>NZ_CP081037.1:0-70000 GCF_025141525.1 Leisingera sp. M527
ATGACAGAAGAAAAATGGGGACAGCTCAGAAACCGGCTGTTGAAGACGGTCGGCCAGAACAATTTCACAACTTGGATTGAGCCATTGGAGTTTGACACCGTGGACGGCGGTGTTGCCGTCTTCAAGGTGCCGACGAATTTCATGGGGAACTACGTCAGCCAGAACTTTGCGGATCTGATTCTGCATGAGCTGGCCATGTCCGGTGAGCCGGTCCAGCGCCTGGCCTTCCGGGTTGCTGCCAACAGCCCGGCACGTCCTGCAGACACCGCCGGAGCGGCTGATGCCTATGGCGGCGCACAGGGCGACGTGGCGGTGATGACAGCACCCGCTGCTGTTCCGGCATCGGCGGGTGGCAAGGACACGCTTGAAGCGCTGCAGGCGGCTCCGCTGGACCCGCGCTTTACCTTCGACAGTTTTGTCGTGGGCAAGCCGAACGAACTGGCTCATGCTGCCGCGCGCCGCGTTGGCGAAGGCGGCCCGGTCACCTTCAACCCGCTGGTGCTTTATGGCGGAGTCGGTCTGGGTAAGACCCACCTGATGCACGCCATCGCCTGGGAGCTGAAGGAAAAGAACCCGTCCCTGAACGTGCTGTATCTGTCGGCGGAACAGTTCATGTACCGCTTTGTGCAAGCGCTGCGCGAGCGCAAGATGATGGACTTTAAACACCTGTTCCGCTCGGTTGACGTGCTGATGGTGGATGACGTGCAGTTCATCGCCGGCAAGGATTCCACCCAAGAGGAATTCTTCCACACCTTTAACGCGCTGGTGGATCAGAATAAGCAGATAATCATCTCTGCCGACCGCGCCCCGGGCGAGATCAAGGATCTGGAAGACCGGGTGAAATCCCGCCTGCAGTGCGGCCTGGTGGTGGATTTGCACCCGACCGACTATGAGCTGCGCCTGGGCATCTTGCAGACCAAGGTGGAGCACCAGCGCAAAACCTATCCGGACCTGTGCATCGCCGCTGGCGTGCTGGAATTCCTGGCACACCGCATCTCGACCAATGTGCGCGTGCTCGAAGGCGCTCTCACCCGCCTGTTCGCCTTTGCCTCGCTGGTAGGCCGCGAGATCGACATGGATCTGACCCAGGACTGCCTGGCCGATGTGCTGCGTGCGTCTGAACGCAAGATCACTGTCGAAGAGATCCAGCGCAAGGTGTCCGAGTACTATAATATCCGCATGTCCGACATCATCGGCCCCAAGCGCCTGCGTTCTTATGCCCGCCCGCGTCAGGTGGCGATGTACCTGTGCAAGCAGCTGACCAGCCGCAGCTTGCCGGAAATCGGCCGTCGCTTTGGCGGGCGCGACCACACCACTGTCATGCATGGTGTGAAGCGCATCGAGGAGCTGAAGACCACTGACGGCCAGATCGCCGAAGATGTGGAGATGCTGCGCCGGTCGCTTGAAGCCTGACGGGCGGTTTTAGCCCAAACTGCTCACCCCAATTTGCACTGCGGCCCCGGTTTCCGGGGCCGTTTTGTTGCGCAATGAGTCCGGAACGGCATGCCGGCAGACCCATAAAGGCAGCGAATACCCGTTATCACGGAAACAAAGTTTCAACCCGGTCAAAACCAGCCATAACAGTGTCCTGGACAGGAACTTCTGCATGACACAGCCGGTCTTCGAAAACACAGACACGCCCCGCCGGCTGGCTTTTGCCATTGCGGCCTACCTGATGTGGGGGTTTTTTGCGTTTTTCAAAGAATCGCTGCCGATCGGCCCCAATCAAGGCTTCTTGCTGGAGGTATTGATCCTGCTGTTCCCGGCGCTGGGCTATTTCGCCTATCTCGCCGCGACCGGCAGCAGCAGCTTTGGCGCCTCTTTCAGCGACACCTCGCTGCTTCTGGGGTGCGGTGTTGTCACCGCGGTGCCGTTGATCATCTAAGCCAACGGGGCCAAGCTGGTGCGGCTGTCGACCATGGGAATCCTGCAATACATCGCACCGACTATGATCATGCTGGCTGCGGTGTTGCTGTTTGGCGAGGAATTCGGACGTGCCAGGATGATCGCCTTCCCGATGATCTGGGCGGCTTTGGTTATCTACTCGATTCCGATGGTGCGGCAGATGAGAAAACGTCCGGGTTAAGAGGTCTATTCGCCGGCAGCTGCGTCCTCGACCACACCCACAACAGGCCCCATCATGAAGCCCGCATCGCTGCGGCCCAGCTCAGGCGCGTGCAGGCGCGAGATATTGCCGTCGAAATACAGCGCGTTTGGCAGCTTCAGGTAATCCCGGAACAGGCTTCCGAACTGGTGAAACGTCACCGCATTGCGCGAGATGGCAAAGACGGCGCGGCGGCCATCGGCTGAGGTGCCGACCCCGTTCCTCACATAATAACTGTCCGAATCGGGCAGGAAGCGCGGATGCAGCTCTCCATCGATCACCAGCATCGGCCCGGATTGGGTGGCATAGGCGCAGGCGGGGGCGGCTTTGCCGAAAGCAAATGTTTCGAAAACATCAGCCCGGCCCTCGCGGATGCAGAAGACGCCATTGGGAAGCAGGCCGAAGTTGCCAGGACCTGCATTGGTTACCAGCCGCATTTCCTCGGCGCCGTCTTCGACATAAAGACCCACGGGCGAGCGGTCGCGGTGATACATCCCGGCATTGGTGGCAAATACCAGCGCTTTGCCGTCTTCAGCCAGCGCCGTGTCCAGCGTGGAAAAATGCCCGTAGACTTGCCCGTCGCCATCGCGCAGGAACAGCCGCAGCTGCTCCCGTGATGCATCCACTTCGCAGATCGAATACCGGTTGCCTTCATAGGCCGCATCGCTGCATTCCACCGCGCCTGCGGTCGGGGCGGCCCAGAGCGCGGCCAGCAGCAAGGCGGCCTTTCGGATCACTCTTCCGTGTCGCGGCGCACCGCGTCCTGGGACAGCATCCGGCGGGTATCGTCCATCTGATCAAAGGTTTCATCCAGCCGGAAGCGCAGATCCGGGGCGAACTTCAACCCCAGCTTCTTGCCGACCGCGCGGCGCAGCTCACCCTTGTTCCGGGCGAGGAGCTTCAGCACGTCCTCCTGTCCCTTGCCGCCCAAAGGCAGTACAAAGGCAGTGGCGATTTTCAGATCCGGCGAGGTGCGCACCTCGCCTACGGTGATCGACATGCGGTTCAGGTCCGGGTCATGCACATCCCCGCGTGCCAGCACCTCAGAGAGAGAGCGGCGGATCAGTTCGCCGACGCGAAGCTGGCGCTGGGAAGGGCCGGGACCATCTTGGAATTTGTTCTTTGCCATATTTCCGATCTATGCCGGATTGCGGGCTTTGCCAAGCGCTGCCCGGCAATGTAGGACAAATCCAGCTTGAACCAGATTGAAAAAGGAATGGGCCAATGACCCGCAAACCAGGGATCGTGATTACCGGCGCATCAGGCCGCATGGGGCAGATGCTGATCAAGACGGTGCTGGAAAGCGATAAGGCCAGGCTGACCGGCGCGGTGGAGCGTGAAGGGCATGCCTGGGTTGGCCGCGATGCGGGCGAAGCAATGGGTGGGGCGCCCGTTGGCGTCACCGTCACGTCGGATGCGCTGGAGGCTTTTTCCAACGCGCAGGCGGTGATTGATTTCACATCGCCGGAAGCGACGTTGAACTTTTCCAAGCTGGCAGCCCAAGCGCGCGCGGTGCATGTGATCGGCACCACCGGCATGACGAATGCGCAGATCGCCCAATTGGAGCCGGCCTCCCGGCACGCAGTGATCGTGCGCGCCGGCAACATGAGCCTTGGTGTGAACCTGTTGGTACAGCTGACCAAAAAGGTCGCCGCGGCGCTGGACGAGGATTTCGACATCGAAGTGATCGAGGCGCATCACCACCACAAGGTCGATGCCCCGTCTGGCACTGCATTGATGCTGGGCGAAGCCGCAGCCGAAGGCCGCGGCGTTCATCTGTCAGATGTGCGCGATTCCGGACGTGATGGCATCACCGGCGCCCGCAAGCGCGGCGACATCGGTTTCACCGCCATCCGCGGCGGTGACATCGTGGGCGAGCATGACGTGCTGTTTGCCGCCGCTGGCGAACGCATCGTGCTGCGCCATATGGCGACCGACCGCGCCATCTTTGCCCGCGGCGCGCTGAAGGCTGCGCTTTGGGGCCAGGACAAGGCGGCGGGACAATATGACATGGTGGATGTGCTGGGGCTCTGAGGACTGAAATGCGGCCCCGAGGGGCCGCTCCTCGCCTCTCGGCGGCAAAGCCGCCTGCCGGCAGCGGGACGTGAGTATTTTTGAAAAGATGAAGGTCATTCACCTTTGGGAAAATACTCTGGGGGTGAGCAGGCAGCGCCTGCGAGGGGGCAAAGCCCCCGGCCGCGGCTCAAAAATCGACAGCGATGCCTTTTTTCTCCCAATCGCCATAGCGGGCTGGATCGGGTCCATCGCGTCCGCCCAACTCCTTAGGGAGCGGCTCCTGCAGCGCAGCGGCCTTGCGGCGCTCTTCGGCTTCAGCCAATGCGCGCAGGGCGGCGGGAGGCAGGCCATTTGTACCAAGTGGAGTATCGTCGCTCATCGCGGGTTCCTTTATGCTTGGCCCATGATATACGCCCCTGTCCCGCGCAAACAAGCCGCGCCCTGAGGAGTTGCCAGATGTCAGACGCCAATCACGCCCGCCGCACCGCGGTACACCTGCTGGATCAGGTTATGGGAGAGGGGCGGCTGCTGGCGGAATGCTATGGCGCAGGTGTCCTGGAGAAGCTGGCGCCGGAAGACCGGGCACGGGCGCAGCGTCTGGCTGGGGAAACCCTGCGCAACCTGGAACGCGCTGACCGGGTGCTGAAGAAACATCTGAAGAAAACACCGCCAATAACTGTGCTGAATGTGTTGCGGCTGGGAACGGTGGAACTGTGTTCGGGCGGCGCGGCGCACGGTGTCGTGAATGCTATGGTGGCCATCGTCTCCAAGCACCGCCGCCACGGGCAGCTCAAGGGGCTGGTCAATGCGGTCTTGCGCAAGGTGGCAGAGGACGGTCCGGCGGAATGGGCCAAGCTGCGTGTGCCGCGCCTGCCGAACTGGTTGCGCAAACCATTGGTGCAGGCCTGGGGAGCGGAGGCGATGCTGGGCATGGAGGCCGCGCATTACGCAGGTGCCGCGCTGGATGTGACGGCTAAACCCAATTCGGACTTGAGCGCTTTGTGCGGGGAAATCTTGCCCACCGGTTCTGTGCGGATCGCAAATGCCGGGCAGGTGTCGGCGCTTTCGGGATATGAGACCGGCGACTGGTGGATCCAGGATGCTGCCGCCGCGTTGCCCGCCCGCATTCTGAATGTTCGCCCAGGCGAGCATGTGCTGGAACTTTGTGCAGCGCCGGGCGGTAAAACCATGCAGATGGCGGCCGCGGGTGCCAAGGTGACCGCAGTGGATGTCTCCCAAAACCGGATGTCCAGGCTCCAGGAAAACCTGACCCGCACTGGACTGCAAGCGGAGCTGGTTGTGGGCGATGCACTGGAACAGCAGGGCCAGTTCGATGCCGTGCTGCTGGATGCCCCCTGTTCGGCCACCGGCACAATCCGCCGCCACCCGGACTTGCCGCAGGCCAAAGATGGCAGTGACTTTGGCGCCCTGATCGAACTGCAGGCGCAGATGCTGGCCCACGCCTGGACCCTGGTGAAACCTGGCGGGCGGCTGATGTTCTGCACTTGCTCCCTGCTGCCGGATGAGGGCGAATGCCAGGTGGAGGAAGCGCTGGACATGTTCCCGGAGATGTCAGTCGACCGCGAAGGATTGCAGGTGCCCGGCGTGGTTCCGGACTGGATCAGCGAAGAGGGCGGCCTGCGCTTGCGCCCCGACTACTGGCCGGAACGCGGCGGTATGGACGGGTTCTACATGGCCCTTTTGCGCAAATCCGCGTGACCCTGGGGCGTCCCCGGTATTCGCCGGTGACTTGATCCGCCCCTCGCGTTATGCTCGCGCCAAAACGCCCTGGCAAAATCCGGCGTGAGGCAAAAAGAGCATGTCCACTTTTGACAGAATGGCCGGCCGCGGCACCCGGCTGCTGAACAGCTATTACGCTTGGCGGGCGCGCAGCCAGCCGGCTGCAACCGGCTTTGTCTCGCAGCCCGAGCCGCGCACCATCGGCAGCTTTGCCCGTGGCCGTCAGCTGGTGGCTGGCAACCTGCTGTTTGCCGGGTACCTGGTCGAATCGCCTGACACCGGATTGTGGGAGGTTGCCGCCCCGGATGCGGCTTTCGATGCGGAGCGGCACGGTTTTTCCTGGCTCGATGACCTGGCAGCGGTCGGGGATTTCAAGGCCCGCGCCAAAGCGCAGAAATGGGTCTGGGGTTGGATCCAACAGCACGGACGCAGCGGCGGGCTGGCGTGGCTGCCCGATCTGACCGGGCGGCGGGTGATCCGCTGGATCAACCACGCGCTGTTCCTGCTCAGCGGCAAGGAAAAAGACGAGACCGAAGCCTTTTATCATTCGCTGGCACAGCAGACCTGGTTCCTGGCACAGCGCTGGCAGGGGGCCGCGCCGGGCCTGCCCCGGTTCGAGGCATTATGCGGCTTGATCTATGCGGGTCTTGCCCTGCAGGGGCGCGAAGAGCTGGCGGACCCGGCGGTCCGCGCGCTGGCAGCAGAATGCGGGGCGCAGATTGATGACCAGGGCGGGCTGCCAACCCGCAACCCTGAGGAACTGCTGGAGGTTTTCACCCTGCTGACCTGGGCTGCGGCTGCCCTGCATGAAGCCGGTCGCGCAGTGCCGCCTGCGCATATCAATGCGATCGAGCGGATCGCCCCCACTTTGCGCACCCTGCGCCACAGCGATGGCGGGCTGGCACGGTTCCATGGCGGCGGCCGCGGATTGGAGGGGCGGCTGGACCATGCCCTCGCGGCCAGCCATGTGGCTGAGCGCCATGCGGACGGGCTGGCAATGGGGTTTGCCCGGCTGTCTGCGCGGCGGACCTCGGTACTTGTCGATGCCTCGGCGCCGCCCAAGGGCAAGGCGTCGAACTATGGCCACGCCTCGACCCTGGCGTTTGAGCTGACGTCAGGGCGGCGGCCTCTGATTGTGAATTGCGGATCGGGCGAAACTTTTGGCGTCGAATGGCGCCGGGCCGGGCGCGCCACGCCGTCGCATTCCACGCTGTGTATTGAGGGGCACTCCAGCGCCCGGCTGGCCGCGCCGCACAAGACCACTGGCCATGAAGAATTGATCGAAGCCCCTGATGAGGTGCCGCTGGAGGTCAGCGACCTGGCAGATGGCTGCCGTTTTCAGGGCGGGCACAATGGCTATACTTCTCATTTCGGGCTGACCCATGCGCGCACCCTGGATTTGTCGTTTGACGGGCGGGCCCTGAGCGGCGAAGACATGCTGGTGGCGCTGGACGATGCTGCCAAGCGTCAGTTCACCAAGGTGCGGGATTCCAGCGCTGAGGGCGGCATCGGCTTTGACCTCCGCCTGCATCTGCACCCTGAGGTGGACGCGGCCCTTGACTTGGGCGGCGCCGCGGTATCCATGGCGCTCAAGAGCGGGGAAATCTGGGTGTTCCGCCATGACGGAATCTGCCGGCTGCGGCTGGAGCCGAGCGTTTTCCTGGAAAAGACCCGCTTGAAGCCGCGTGCGGCAAAGCAGATCGTTTTATCCGGACGCGCGATGGGTTATGCGACGCGTATCCGGTGGACGCTCAGCAAAGCGCAGGAGACTGCCGTTGCCGTGCGAGACCTGAACCGGGACGAACCCGAGACGTTTGACTGAGCCTTTGAAAAGGACCGCCCTGCCATGACCGACCTTCACCCCGTACGCCGTGCGCTGCTTTCCGTATCCGACAAGACCGGCCTGATCGAGCTGGGCAAGGCGCTGTCTGCGCGCGGTGTTGAGCTGCTGTCGACCGGCGGCTCTGCCAAGGCGCTGCGCGAGGCGGGCCTAACGGTCAAGGATGTCTCGGAAGTGACCGGTTTTCCGGAAATGATGGACGGACGCGTAAAGACACTGCACCCGATGGTGCATGGCGGCCTGCTGGCGCTGCGCGACAATGATACCCATGTCGCCGCGATGAACGAACATGGCATCGGTGCCATCGACCTGCTGGTGGTGAACCTCTACCCGTTCGAAGCGGCCCTGGCGCGCGGTGCCGGTTATGACGAGATGATCGAGAACATCGACATCGGCGGTCCCGCGATGATCCGTGCGGCCTCCAAGAACCACCTGTTCGTGAACGTTGTGACCGACGTTCAAGACTATGAGGCACTGCTGGCAGAGCTGGACGCCAACGATGGCCAGACCTCCTACGCCTTCCGTCAACGCCTGTCGCAGACTGCCTATGCCCGCACCGCAGCCTATGATGCAGCTGTGTCGAACTGGATGGCCACGGCAATCGAAGAAAAGACCCCGCGCCGCCGCGCCTTTGCCGGCGAGCTGAAGCAGACCTTGCGTTACGGTGAAAACAGCCACCAGGAAGCGGCCTTCTATACCGATGGCTCCAACCGTCCCGGCGTGGCCACCGCAGTTCAGCTCCAGGGCAAGGAACTGAGCTACAACAACATCAACGATACTGACGCAGCCTATGAGCTGGTGGCGGAGTTCGACCCGGCCGACAGCGCCGCTGTCGCGATCATCAAACACGCCAACCCCTGCGGCGTGGCCAAGGGTGCGACCCTGGCCGAGGCCTATCAAAAGGCTTTCGACTGCGACCGCACCTCCGCATTCGGCGGCATCGTCGCGCTGAACCAGCCGCTGGACGCCGAAACCGCCGCCAAGATCACCGAGATTTTCACCGAAGTGGTGATTGCGCCCGGTGCTTCGGAGGAGGCTAAGGGGGTCTTTGCCGCCAAAAAGAACCTGCGCTTGCTGCTGACGGATGGTCTGCCCGAGCCGCGCAAAGCCATCACCGCCTACAAACAGGTGGCCGGCGGTATGCTGGTACAGGACAAGGACGTGGGCTACGTCGGCATGGAGGACTTGAAGGTGGTGACCGAACAGGCTCCGTCTGATGCCCAGATGCAAGACATGCTGTTTGCCTGGAAAGTCGCCAAACACGTCAAATCCAACGCCATCGTCTATGTGAAAGACAGCGCCACCGTTGGCGTCGGCGCCGGCCAGATGAGCCGCTTGGACAGCGCCAATGTGGCGGCCGCCAAGGCAGGCCGCATGGCCGCCGAACTGGGTCTGGAAGAAAGCCTCGCCAAGGGCTGCGCAGTCGCGTCGGATGCGTTCTTCCCCTTTGCGGACGGGTTGCTGGAAGCTGCGGCTGCAGGCGGGGCCTGCGTCATTCAGCCGGGCGGCTCGATGCGTGACGACGAGGTGATCAAGGCGGCCAACGAGGCGGGCCTGGCCATGGTCTTCACCGGCATGCGCCACTTCCGCCACTAAGCAGGCAGAGCTAAGACAATGGCAGCACGTTGGATGATCTGGGGCGCCGGCCTTTCGTTTCTGGCGGATCAGGCAAGTAAATACCTGGTAATCCACTGGATGGGGCTGGACCAGCGCCACCGGATCGACGTGCTGCCGCCGTTTATTAACTTCCGCTACGGAGAGAACACCGGCATCAACTTCGGCCTGTTCGGCGGCGGAGATGACGCGTCGCGCTGGATTCTGATCGGGATGTCACTGGCGATCTGCCTGGCCCTTGTGATCTGGATTGCACGCGCACAGAATGCGTCGCGGGGCATGCAGCTCTCGGCCGGGCTGGTGATCGGCGGCGCGCTGGGCAATGTCGCAGACCGGCTGCTGTACGGATACGTGCTGGATTTCCTGAACACATCGTGCTGCGGCATCCAGAACCCGTTTGTGTTCAATGTCGCCGATATCTTCATCTTTGCAGGCGCAGCAGGGCTGATCTACTTTGACGGGCGGCGCAAAAAGCCTGCGTAGACCTCGCAGGGCAATTGCGCTAGAAGCGCTAAGAAACAGGCAGGAGTTTGGGGTAATGCGGATCCCGTTCGGAGTGATTGTTCTGGCAGGCGCGCTGGCGGTGGCCGGCTGCGGGCAAAAGGGGCTGCGCCTCATCCAGAAGCCCGGCACCGGCCCGGATGAATTCCTGGTTCTGCCCTCCAAGCCGCTAAGCACGCCGGAAAGCTACAGCAGTCTGCCGGCCCCGACGCCGGGCGGCGCCAATCTGACGGATCCCAATCCGCAGGCAGAAGCAGTTGCTGCCCTGGGCGGCAAACCTGGCGCATTGGTTCCTGGCAGCGGCATTCCGTCCAGCGATGCGGCTCTGGTGACAGCATCCAGCCGCTATGGTGTGGAACCGGGCGTGCGCGAAACGGTCGCCGAAGAGGACGCCAAATTCCGCCACCGCAACCGCCGTGTGGGCCGGATCAAACTGTTGCCGGTGGATCGCTACGAGCAGCTTTACAAAAAGCAGACGCTGGACCCGCATGCCGCCAACGAACAATTCCGCCGTGCCGGGGCTGCTACCCCATCCGCACCGCCGGTTGACGGTTTCTGATCCTCACTTTTCTGCCAGCCAGTCTTGTAAGACGCCAGCAGCAGCGTAGGTTGACAGCAGTCTTTCTGCTGGCAATGGGTGGCGAATTGTGGCTGCATTAAATAAACGAGCAGTAACCGCACTGTGCCAGGCAAGGGCAAATGTGCAGAAATTGGAGGATGCCAGATGATCCAAAGGATCACATTGGCCGCCGCAGCGCTGACTGCTGCCCTGAATGGCCCGCTATGGGCCGAAGATGAGGCGGTGACCGCGTTCACCCTGGACAACGGCATGGAAGTGGTGGTGCTTGAGGACCATCGCGCGCCGGTGGTGCAGCAGATGGTCTGGTACCGGGCCGGCTCCGCGGATGAGCCGCCGGGCCAGTCCGGGGTTGCCCACTTCCTGGAGCATTTGCTGTTCAAGGGCACCGACAAGCTAGCCCCGGGTGAGCTGTCGGCCACCGTGCGCGCCAATGGCGGCCAGGACAACGCCTTTACCAGCTATGACTACACCGCCTATTTCCAGCGCGTCGCCGCCGACAGGCTGGAGCTGATGATGCAGATGGAAAGCGACCGGATGACCAATCTGCGGCTCGGCGAAGAAGATATCGCCACCGAGCGTGAGGTCATCCTGGAAGAGCGCAACCAGCGCACCGACAATGACCCGGTGGCCCTGTTTCGCGAACAGTTGCAGGCGGTGCAATATCTGAATCACCGTTACGGCCAGCCGGTGATCGGCTGGCGCCACGAGATGGAAAGCCTGGATATGGAGGACGCGCTGTCCTTTTACCGCACCTATTATGCGCCCAATAACGCCATCCTGGTGGTCTCCGGCGATGTGGAACCGCAAGATGTTAAGGCGCTGGCTGAGCAGTATTATGGCGCGATCCCAGCCAACCCTGACTTGCCGGAACGCTTCCGCAGCCAGGAGCCGCCGCAGACGGCAGCCCGCCGCATCACCTTTCAGGATCCGCGGGTTGCCCAGCCCTATGTGCAACGCTCCTATCTGGCGCCTGAACGCGACAGCGGCGCCCAGCAAAAAGCTGCAGCACTTTACCTGCTGGCCGAACTCTTGGGCGGCGGCAGCACTTCTTACCTGGCCAATGCGCTGCAGTTCGACCAGCAGGTCGCCGTCTACTCCGGTGCCTTTTATTCGGGCAGCTCGCTGGATGATACGTCCTTCACCTTTCTTGTGGTTCCGGCTGAGGGTGTCAGCATGGATCAGGCCGAGGAGGCGCTGGATGCCACTATCGCCCGCTTTCTGGAAGCAGGAGTGGACGAAGCCCAGCTGGAGCGCATCAAGCTGCAGCTGCGCGCCGCTGAAATCTATGACCGCGATAACGTGAACGGAATTGCCAACCGCTATGGCCAGGCGCTCAGCATTGGGCTGACAGTGCAGGATGTGCAGGATTGGCCGAAGATCCTGCAATCGGTCACCGCAGATGAGATCATCGCCGCTGCCAATGAGGTTCTGCGGCCTGAAACGTCAGTCACCGGCTGGATGACGCGCGGCCAGGAGGTAACCCAATGACCTTGCTGAAACTAATCGCCGCGTCGTTGCTGGCCTGCTGCTTGGCACTGCCTGCCATGGCCGGGATCAAGATCGAAGAAGTCACCTCACCCGGCGGTATCACCGCCTGGCTGGTCGAGGACCACGCGATTCCCTTCTCCGCTCTTGAGCTGCGCTTTCGCGGCGGCACCTCATTGGATGCACCCGGCAAACGCGGGGCGGTGCACCTGATGACGGGATTGCTGGAGGAAGGCTCCGGTGATCTGCGGGCGCAGGATTATGCCCGCGCACTGGAATCTTTGGCGGCTGAGTTTTCCTATGATGCCGATAAGGATTCAGTGTCCATTTCCGCCCGCTTCCTGACCGAAAACCGCAACGATGCAGTGGCCCTTTTACGCCAGACCCTGTTTGAGCCGCGGATTGACCAGGATGCGCTGGACCGGGTCCGGGCCCAGGTGCTGGCGGGATTGCGGTCTGATGCCAAGAACCCGAACACAATCGCAGGCGAGGCTTTCTCGCGGATGGCCTTTGGCGACCACCCTTATGCCAGTGACGGCAAGGGAACGCAGGAGACTGTTTCCGCGCTTGGCCGGCAGGATATTTTTGACGCGTATGAGGCGGTTTTTGCCCGTGACAGGCTGTACGTCAGCGCGGTGGGCGATATCACCGCCGAGGAGCTTGGTGTGCTCCTGGATGAGCTGCTGAGCGCCTTGCCGGCAGAGGGCGACCCGATTCCGGGCCCGGCTGAGGTTACTATCGCGGGCGGTGTCACTGTTGTGGATTTCGACACACCGCAATCTGTGGCACTGTTCGGCCAAAAGGGGATCAAGCGCGAGGATCCGGATTTTTTTACTGCTTATGTGATGAACCAGATCCTGGGGGGCGGTTCCTTTGAAACCCGGCTGATGACCGAGGTGCGGGAAAAGCGCGGGCTGACCTATGGGGTTTACTCCTATCTGGTGCCGCGTGATCTGGCGGCGGTTTATATGGGATCGGTGGCGTCGGCTAACGGTAAGATGGCCGAAGCGGTCGAGGTGATCCGCAATGAATGGCGCCGCATGGCCGAACAAGGCGTGACGGAGAAAGAGCTGAAGGATGCGCAGACCTATCTGACTGGCGCTTATCCGCTGCGCTTTGACGGCAATGGCCGTATTGCCTCAATTCTCGCGGGTATGCAGATGGACCATTTGCCGATCAGCTATGTGGAAACCCGCAACGACCGTATCAACGCGGTCACGCTGGAGGATGTGAACCGCTTTGCCGCGGAATTCATGGATCCTGACGGTTTGCATTTCGCCATTGCCGGACGCCCTGAGGGGTTGGAATCCACCAACTGATAGCTTTCAGGCGGGGCCGCGACGCCCCGCCAAGGAACCCGCACAGCACACTGCTGCCCAGGGTGGCTGACGCTTGCCGCTTTCCCTTTCAATTTACCCCAAACTCATGTATGCGCGGGCTTGTCTGAGACGATGTGCCAGGCCCCGGCACGCGAAAGCAAGATAGAGGGGGCCGGCGGCAATGGGGCCGCCACGCAAACGGGAGACCCGGAGGGCCGGGAGTGCTCCCAATTAGGATACGCTAGATGTTTAACGTTTCGAAAAAATCGATGCAGTGGGGCGAAGAGACGCTTACACTGGAAACCGGCAAGGTTGCCCGCCAGGCTGATGGCTCTGTGATTGCCACGCTGGGCGAAACCTCGGTCATGGCCAACGTGACCTTTGCCCGTCAGCAGAAGCCCGGCCAGGACTTCTTCCCGCTGACCGTGCATTACCAGGAAAAATACTATGCTGCGGGCAAGGTGCCCGGCGGCTTCTTCAAGCGCGAAGCGCGCCCGACCGAAAAAGAAACCCTGACCGCGCGTCTGATCGACCGTCCGATCCGCCCGCTGTTTGTCCCCGGCTTCAAGAACGAAGTGCTGGTGATGTGCACCGTGCTGTCGCACGACCTGGTCAACGACCCGGACATGGTTGCAATGATCGCCGCCTCCGCTGCGCTGACCCTTTCGGGCGCGCCGTTCATGGGCCCGATTGCCTGTGCCCGCGTTGGTTTCGAGGATGGCGAATACATCCTGAACCCGACCGTTGACGACATGCAGGACCTGCGCCTGAACCCCGAGCAGCGTCTGGACCTGGTTGTTGCCGGCACCAAAGACGCCGTCATGATGGTGGAATCGGAAGCTTACGAGCTGTCCGAAGCAGAAATGCTGGGTGCGGTGAAATTTGCCCACGAGCAGATCCAGCCGGTTATCGACCTGATCATCTCGCTGGCCGAAGAAGCCGCGAAAGAGCCGTTCGATTTCCAGGCGCCGGATTACTCCGAGCTGTACGGAGCTGTCAAAGCGGCTGGCGAAACCGAGATGCGCGCCGCCTTTGCGATCAGCGACAAGCAGGAGCGCACCGCCGCTGTTGCTGCCGCCCGTGAAACCATCAAGGGTGCTCTGTCCGAAGAGCAGCTGGGCGATGCAAACCTGGGGTCCGCGCTGAAAAAGCTGGAAGCCGGCATTCTGCGCGGCGATGTTGTCAAAACCGGCAAGCGTATCGATGGCCGTAAAACCGACGAGATCCGCGCGATTGAGTCCGAAACCGGCCTGCTGCCGCGGACCCATGGTTCGGCGCTGTTCACCCGTGGTGAAACCCAGGGTCTGGTTGTGACCACGCTGGGCACCGGCGACGACGAGCAGTTCATCGACGCGCTGCACGGCAACTTCAAGTCCAACTTCCTGCTGCATTACAACTTTCCGCCCTACTCGGTGGGTGAAGTTGGCCGTGTTGGCGGCCCCGGCCGCCGCGAAATCGGCCACGGCAAGCTGGCTTGGCGTGCGCTGCAGGCGGTTCTGCCCGCGGCAACCGACTTCCCCTACACCATCCGCCTGGTCTCCGAGATCACCGAATCGAACGGTTCGTCCTCGATGGCTTCGGTCTGCGGCGGCTCGCTGTCGATGATGGATGCAGGCGTGCCGCTGAAAGCACCGGTTGCCGGTGTTGCGATGGGCCTGATCCTGGAAGACGACGGTTCTTACGCGATCCTGTCCGACATTCTGGGTGACGAAGACCACCTGGGCGACATGGACTTCAAAGTGGCAGGCACCGAAAACGGCATCACCTCGCTGCAGATGGACATCAAGGTCGCAGGCATCACGCCCGAGATCATGGAGAAAGCCCTGGCCCAGGCCAAAGACGGCCGTATCCACATTCTGGGTGAGATGGCAAAAGCCCTGACCGAAGCGTCCGACTTCTCGGTCCACGCTCCGCGCATCGAGACCATGCAGATCCCCACCGACAAGATCCGTGAAGTGATCGGCTCCGGCGGCAAGGTGATCCGCGAGATCGTTGAAGTGTCCGGCGCCAAAGTCGACATCAACGACGATGGCATCATCAAGATCGCCAGCCCGAACGGCGAAGCCATCAAAAAGGCCTATGACATGATCTATTCGATCGTGGCAGAGCCGGAAGAAGGCCAAGTCTACACTGGTAAGGTTGTGAAGATCGTCGACTTCGGCGCCTTCGTGAACTTCTTCGGCAAGCGCGACGGCCTGGTGCATGTCTCCCAGATCGAAAACCGCCGCCTGAACCATCCTTCGGACGTTCTGAAGGAAGGCCAGGAAGTGAAGGTCAAGTTGCTGGGCTTTGATGATCGCGGCAAGGTCCGCCTGTCGATGAAAATCGTCGATCAGGAAACCGGCGAAGAAATCGCGCCGGAAGCGAAAGAAAAAGCAGAGCAGGACTGATCCCAGTCTGACTGCACATAAACAACCCGGGGCGCGCGATCCGCGCCCCGGGTTTTCCATTTCCGCCGGGACGCTTATGGAACAGTCTTTGCCTCCCCGTGTGACCATCATTACGGTCACCTACAACTCTTCAGCCGTAGCTGAGAACCTGTTGCGCTCCATTCCAGCTTCGGTGCCTTGCATTCTGGTCGATAACGCCTCCCGGGATGCAGAAGACACCCGTGCGCTGGCCGCAGCACATGGCGCCCGGTTCATTGAAAACCCGGAAAACACCGGCTTTGGTCCGGCCTGCAATCAGGGGGCTGCACAGGCAGGCACTGAGTTTCTGTTTTTTGTGAACCCCGATGCCGAACTGTTCGAGGACACGCTGGAGCGTCTGTTAGAAGCCGCCGATGCACACCCCGAAGCTTCCGCTTTCAATACCCGCATTGTCAAAGGTGACGGATCGCTGTTCTTCAAGCGCCGCAGCAAGCTGATTGCAAAATCGCTGTGGCTGGGGCGGGATGCCGCGAAACAGGACGGCGAGGTGCCGGTGCTTTCGGGCGGTGCCCTGCTGGTGCGTAAATCCGCTTTTGACCAGGTCGGTGGCTTTGACCCCAAAATATTCCTGTTCCACGAAGACGACGACCTCAGCCTGCGGCTGAAGGCGGAATGCGGGCCGCTGCGTTATGTTTACGCAGCGCAGGTCCGGCATCTGCTGGGCCACTCCACCGAGCGCTCCGCCAAAACCGCGGCTTTGAAAGCCTGGTACATGGGCCAGTCGCGCGTCTATGGCGCCCGCAAACACGGCTTGCCTTTTGGGTTTCTGCGGGCCTTGGGGGAGGCGTCGCTGCAATTGATCTCACCGCTGAACCTGTTGTCGGCGCGTAAACGGTCCAAGAACTGGTATTACTTCCGTGCGGTTCTTAGCAGTGCTGTCCAGCAATCCGCAGACCTCCCTCCGCCATGGCAGCAAGACTGACCGGGCTGGCCTTCCAACAGTTTAAAGTTACAGGTGTCCCGCATGAGACGGTCCCCGTTTTGGAAAATCACCCGCGAGCTGAAACGCCCGTTTCAGCAGATCACTCAGCTGCCCAGCCGCCTCGGATCGCTGCTGCTGGGGCGCTGGTATTATGACGCGTTCCTGGCCCGCAACATCCGCTGCACCGAAGGCGCCATTCCGGCCGGTCCGCAGCCTGCGGTCTACTTGATTTTCCCCAGTCAGGGACTGCAAGCCTCGCATTTCATCGCGCTGCGCTATCTGATCGCCAGCGGCTGTGCCCCGGTTGTGGTCTCCAACATCCCGCTTAGCGAGGAAGACCGGCAACGGCTGAGCGACGTCTGCTGGCTGTGCATGGAACGCCCGAATTTCGGATATGACTTTGGCGGCTACCGCGACGGGCTGCTGGCGGCGCGCGCGCGGCTGGAACAGATTGACCGGCTGGTGCTGCTGAATGATTCCTCCTGGTTTCCGCTGCCAGGGGCAGGCGACTGGCTGACGGAAGCACAGGCGCTGGATGCGGATTTTGCGGCTGCCGCCTGCAGCTACGGTCACCCGCGGGTGGATGCAGAAAATTTCCGCAGCATCAATTGGGGGTATTCCACCGCCAGCCGCAATTTCCAGTACTGCTCTTATGCGCTGATGCTGTCAGGGCGGTTGATGGAGGATCCGGGCTTTCTCAGGTTCTGGAAGCGCTTCCCGCTGACCAACAACAAGAAATTCATCGTCCGCCGCGGTGAAACCGGCCTTACCCAATGGGTTCTGGCACATGGTTTTTCGCATGGCGCCGTGCTAAAGACTGCAGATTTGGATCAGCGGCTGGCGCAGCTGCCACGGGAGGAGATCCGGCGTATCGCCAAGGAAACCGTCATCTTTGGCCGCCCCAGCCTGGCGGCGCTGAAGGCCAGGCTGCTGTCAGACGGCGCCCAGGCAGAGGACTACCTGGCTTTCATCCTGACAGCGGTCGCAACCCAAGGGGTCAGTTATACGTTGCCCGCCTACCTGCATACCGAGTCAGGGTTCACCTTCCTCAAGAAGTCGCCGTGCTGGTTGACCCGGGACGGGTCGGACATAACCCTGCGATTTGCTGCCAGACTGAAGGGCGAGGCCGGCCAAGCCATAGCGGCAGAGGCGCGGCAATTGCGTCAAAGCCGGGCACCGGATTTTCCACCGGCACCGGACGGGCATTAGTAAGTAAAGACAAAAAACAAGCCGCCCGAAGGCGGCTTGTAATCACTGCGATGGAAAGCGCCGGTTACTCAGGTGCTTTGGTCTTGCGCAGGTAGGGGAAGATGGTCTCGAATTCGCCGAACTTCGCCTTGGCGTCTTCGTTCGACACCGTCGGCGGAATGATCACATCCTCGCCGGGCATCCAGTTCGCAGGGGTGGCAACGCCCTTGCCCAGCGACATCTGCAAGCCGTCCAGCGCCCGCAGGATCTCGGCAAAGTTGCGGCCCACGGTCATCGGATAGGTCATCGACAGTTTCAGCTGCTTGTCCGGGCCGATGATGAAAACCGACCGCACTGTGGCGCTGTCTGCAGGGGTGCGGCCATCGGGCAGATACGCCTCGGCGGGCAGCATGTCGAAAGCTTTGGAAACTGCCAGACCGTCATCAGCGATGATCGGGAAGCCCGGCGCGGCCTTGCCGTATTCCTCGATGTCCTTTTTCCATTTCTTATGGTCCTCAACCCCGTCAACCGAAACGCCAAGGACTTTGGTGTTGCGCTTGCTCCATTCCTCGCTCAGCTGCGCCACGGCGGAAAATTCGGTGGTGCAGACCGGGGTGAAATCCTTGGGGTGCGAGAACAGAATCGCCCAGCTGTCGCCGATCCAATCATGGAAGGTGATGGTGCCCTGATCCGTTTCCGCAGTAAAATCCGGGACCGTGTCGTTAATGCGCAAACCCATGGCGGTATCTCCTTGTCAGATGTGTTTTGAGTCGTCTTGGTTGCAACCTAAGTAGTCTAGCGCAACGATACAGCCCCCGTGCCGGGAAACCACGATAAATTGCTGCAAGCAGTCATGGCGAAAGATTGCAACCGGTCCAAGCGGCCATTGACAGAGCCTGCAATAATTTGATCAAATTATGCAGCAAAGACCCTTGCTCCCTGTGAGGTGCAGTGACAGAGTGACCGCAAAACCGGCAAGCCGATACCGGAAATACGTCTGAATTGGGAGTTCCCAGATGATCGAGAAACGCGAATTTTACATCAACGGCCAGTGGGTCGCCCCTTCTGCCGCCAATGACTTCGAAGTAATTGACCCCTCGACCGAGGAACCCTGCGCGGTGATCTCGCTGGGGTCCGAGGCCGACACTAACGCCGCCGTTGCCGCGGCCAAGGCAGCGCTGCCGGGCTGGATGGCGACCCCGGTGGCAGAGCGCATCGCGCTGGTGGAAAAGCTGGTCGATGTCTATGAAGCCCGCGCCGAGGACCTGGCCCAGGCGATGTCTTTGGAAATGGGCGCGCCGATCGACATGTCGCGCAGCTCGCAAGTCGGTGCCGGCAGCTGGCACCTGCGCAACTTCATCGCTGCGGCCAAAGAGTTCGACTTTGACGCGCCGCTGAACGACCGCAGCCCCAACGATCGCATCATCCACGAGGCGGTGGGTGTGTGCGCGCTGATCACGCCGTGGAACTGGCCGATGAACCAGGTGACGCTCAAGGTCGGCGCTGCAGCTGTAGCCGGCTGCACGATGGTGCTGAAACCGTCGGAGCAAAGCCCGTTGAATGCGATGATCTTTGCCGAATTGATGGACGAGGCCGGCTTCCCTGCGGGTGTGTTCAATCTGGTGAACGGTGACGGTATGGGCGTTGGCTCGCAGCTGACCACCCATCCGGATGTGGACATGATCTCCTTCACTGGCTCCACCCGAGCGGGTATTGCAATCACCCAGGCTGCCGCGCCGACCCTGAAGAAGGTGGATCTGGAGCTGGGCGGCAAAGGCGCCAATGTGATCTTTGAGGACGCCGATGAGAAGGCGGTGAAGCGCGGTGTGCTGCACATGATGCAAAACACCGGTCAAAGCTGCAACGCGCCCAGCCGGATGCTGGTGCAGAACAGCATCTACGACCGGGTGGTTGCCGAAGCCGCAGAAGTGGCAGCCAAGATCGAGGTCGGCCCGGCCAGCCAGGAAGGCCGTCACATCGGCCCTGTGGTGAACGAGATGCAGTGGACCAAGATCCAGGATCTGATCCAGCAGGGCATCGATGAAGGCGCCAAGCTGATTGCCGGCGGCACAGGGCGCCCGGACGGATTGAATAAGGGCTACTATGTAAAGCCCACGGTCTTTGCCGATGTGAACAACCAGATGACCATTGCGCGCGAAGAGATCTTTGGCCCGGTTCTGTCGATCATTCCCTTCGAGAATGAGGAAGATGCGATCGGGATCGCCAACGACACGCCTTATGGCCTGACCAACTATGTGCAGACCCAGGACGGGGCCCGCGCCAACCGCATGGCTCGCGCGCTGCGCTCTGGCATGGTCGAGATGAACGGCAAGTCGCGCTCGGCCGGTTCGCCCTTCGGCGGCATGAAGCAGTCCGGTAAAGGCCGTGAAGGCGGTAAATGGGGCATTGAGGACTTCCTGGAAGTGAAGGCCGTCGGCGGCTGGGCGGCTGAATAAGTCTGCAACCTTCGAAGTCATAGAGAGCCGCCCGCCCGGGCGGCTTTCCTTTTTGCGGCGTTGTATTTGGGGCATCGGCAGTGCTCCCGCGTCTTCAATCCCCCCGGCTGCGCCGGGCGGCCCTCAGCCTTGGGCGTGGCCCGTGCTGCGCACGGGCAGGGGGCCTGCACGGGGTTGGTCAGAAATAGGCTCTAAGCAGGCAGATTGCAGCTATTCCGGCAGCCATGGTCAGGGGCAGGCTGCGGGTGGCAAGAGCCACTGCCAGGGCCACCGTTCCGGCTGCCCATTCCTGCGGGCCGCCTTGCATCAAGAGGTAGGTGACCAGCGACAGGATCAGGCAGCCCGGCAGCGCCTGCAGACCGCGCGCCCAAGGGCCGTGATCCGGCAGCCGTTGGCCTAGGAGATAACCGGACAGCCGTACCGCAAAAGTAGCCGCTGCCAGCCCGAAAATCAGGAACCATGTTTCAGTCATTATTCAGCACTCCGGCAAGGACCGCTCCGCCCAGACCGCCCAGGATCAGTGTCCAGGTAGGGTCCAGCGGCGTTAACAGGCCGGTCAGCAAAACGATGGCCGCAGAACCGGCCCAGGGCAAAACCATGGTTGAGCCGCTCCACAGCGACCGGAGAATGGCGATGAAAGCTGCGGTGAAGGCAAAATCCATGCCCAGGGCCTTGGGTTCAGGCACAGTGCTGGCAAATCCCGCGCCTGCCACTGTGGACAGCACCCAGACTGCAATCAGCCCGATGCCGCCGCCAATCAAGTACCAGTAACCGGCTTGATGGCCGCGGGCGCGCATCGCGTGCATCAGGGCCCAATTCTCGTCGGTGGCCAGATGGACCCCTAGAAGCACTTGCCACCAGGGCCGTCCGGAATACTCATCCCGCAGCGAGGCGGTGATCAGAAGCAGCCGCAGGTTCAGTGCCAGCCCGGCCAGAATGGCGGCACCCGCGCCGGTGCCGGCAACCAGCCGCTCCACTGCGATGATCTGTGAAGATCCGGCAAAGACGATGGTGCCCATTACTCCGGTCTGCAGCCCGTCCATGCTTGCCTGTGCTGCGAGCAGGCCGAATGCCAGCCCATAGACGGCAACGCCGGCAGCCAATGGCAGGATATCCTGCAGTCCGGAAGTCAGTTGGCTGAAGGCGGGGGACCGGGCGGAGATGTTCTGGATTGCCATTGAGGGCAGTTCCTCTGGAAACGGGGCATGATTTCGCTTAAACCGAACGCGGGTTTTGTATACCGAACGACACGGTCGTTCGTCAAGTCGAACAAAAGGGTGAAATACCGAACATGTCAGCGCCCCATCAAATGATTGCAGCCGCCATCCAGCGTGAACGCAGCCGTGCGGGAATGTCGCTGTCGGGGCTGGCCGCACAGGCTGGAATTGCAAAATCAACCCTTTCGCAGCTTGAGGCCGGGAACGGGAATCCCAGTGTCGAGACGCTTTGGGCACTGGCCGCAGCGCTGGACGTCCCGCTGAGTTTGCTGTTTGAAACGGAGGCACCCGCGACCAAGCTGATCCGCGCAAGCGAAGGTGAAGTGCTGGAGTCGGAGCAGTCAGACTTCGCTGCCGTTTTATTGTCCCGCAGCCCGCCGAATGTGCGCCGGGATATCTACCGCGTGGTGATGCAGCCGGGAGAGATCCGCCGCGCCGCGCCGCACCCGCGCGGCACAGTGGAGCATATGCTGGTCTGTTCCGGGCAGATGCGGGCAGGGCTGGAAGGGCAGGAGGAGCTGCTGTGGCCGGGCGATTACTACAGCTTTCCCGGCGATCACCCGCATAGCTATGAGGCGACGCGGTCCGGCACATTGTTCCTGATGGTGATGGAGGCGCCCTGACCAGGGCCTCAGAACTCCGGCTTCACCCGGAATTTCAGCGACTCGCCGCTGTCCGGGTGTTTGATCCGCAGCTCCTGGGAATGCAGCATGAGCCTGGGATACTCCATTGCTGCACCGCTGGCATAAAGCGGGTCGCCCAGGATCGGGTGGCCCAGCGACAGCATATGCACCCGCAGCTGATGCGTGCGCCCGGTCTTCGGTGTCAGCCGCACCCGCGTCGCACCGTCCTCGTATTTCATGACCCGCCAGCCGGTGACGGCAGGCTTGCCGCTCTCATTGCAGACCATCTGCTTGGGCCGGTTCGGCCAATCCACAATCAGCGGCAGATCCACCGTGCCGCTGCGCGGCTCCAGCCTGCCAGCCACCCGCGCCACATAGGCCTTTTTCGCCGTGCGCTTTTCAAACTGCATTGACAGATGCCGCTGCGCATGCGGGGTGAGGCCGAACACCATCACACCTGACGTATCCCGGTCCAGCCGATGAACCAGCAGCGCCTCGGGGAATACGGCCTGAATGCGGGTGATCAGGCAATCGGCCAGATGCGCGCCGCGGCCAGGTACCGACAACAGCCCGGCAGGCTTGTTTACTGCCAGCAGCTCGGCGTCGTGGTGCAGGATCTCCAGCGGGTCCTGCGGCGGGGTGTATTCGCTTGAAACGGCCATGACCGCCTGCCTAGCGCCACTGGCTGGCAGGGGCAAGCTCTGGCCTGTACCGGTCTCTATCGTACTTCTTTCCGGGCTTTCCTTCGGGACCTGGCATTTGCTAAATTGACACTGTCCCGGCGATCCGGTAACTGGCGCGCCTCACATACACATGGGGACTAGGCATGGCACGCAAACGCAAAGGGCGCGATATTTCCGGCTGGCTGGTGGTGGACAAGCCCGCGGGGCTGACCAGCACGGCAGTTGTGAACAAGGTGCGTTGGGCGCTGGATGCCAAGAAGGCAGGCCATGCGGGCACCCTGGACCCCGAGGCAACCGGTGTTCTGGCCGTGGCGCTGGGCGAGGCAACCAAGACTGTGCCCTATATAACCGACGCGTTGAAGGCCTATACCTTCACTGTGCGGCTGGGTTCTGCAACCAATACCGACGATGCCGAGGGCGAGGTGATTGCCGAAAGCGCCGAGCGCCCCACAGACGAACAGATCAAGGATGCGCTGTTGCCGTTCCTGGGCGAGATCATGCAGGTGCCGCCCAAGTTCTCCGCGGTGAAGATTGATGGCCAGCGTGCCTATAAACTGGCGCGTGACGGCGAAGAGGTAGAGCTTTCTGCCCGCCCGCTGTGGGTCGAAGAGCTGATCCTGCTGGACCGTCCCGACGAAGACCACGTGGTGCTGGAGATGACCTGCGGCAAAGGCGGATATGTGCGTTCAATCGCCCGCGATCTGGGTGCGGCGCTGGGCTGCCATGGCCATGTGAAACAGCTTCGGCGGACCTGGTCCGGCCCGTTTGATGCCGAAGACGGCGTCTCGTTGGAACTGGTGGATGAGTTGGCGAAATCCACTGATCTGGACCAATATTTGCGGCCTCTGGAAGAAGGGCTTGCCGACCTGCCCGAGCTGAAATGCACCCCGCAGGGTGCAGTGCGCTTGCGCAATGGCAACCCGGGCATGGTGATGGCCGCAGATGTGGAGTACGGCGATGAAGCCTGGGCTTCGCTGGACGGGCAGGCGGTGGCTGTGGGGATCTACAAGGCTGGTGAATTGCACCCGAGCCGGGTGTTTGTGCAGCCGGAATGACCTGCCTGCAACCGGTCCAGACCGCTAGGGTCAGGACCCATTGATTTCGATTGATCGTCATGATTCACCGGTCGAAAAATCGAGCGGTGACATGTCTGATCTCTTTTGGCTGAGCGATGCGCAGATGGCCGGCTGGAGCCTTATTTCCCGAAGTCCCATAGAAAGCCATGTGTTGATGACCGGCGTGTCTTGAGTGGAGTTATCTTCATAAACCGCAATGGCTTAGGGTGGATGGATGCACCAGAGGAATACGGCCCGCACAGTGAGGCAGGACCGTCGCCCCAGTGGGGCGGCGTAAGCCCGGGGAACGCTTTACAACCGTTGGAAACGCTGGAGTGACAAGGGTATCTTTGCGCAGCAATGTCCCGAGAGGGGCCGGACCAAAGATGGCATGAATACCAAGCTGCATGCCATCTGCGACAGCCAGGGCTACCCGCCGAGCCTGTTCGTCACCGCTGGACAGGTCAGCGACTGCATCGGGGCACGGGCGCTGCTCAGCTGTTTGCCGGATGCCGACTGGATGCTTGGAGATCGCGGCTATGACGCCGATTGGTTCCGGGAAGCATTGAAAGACAAAGGGATACGCGCCTGCATCCCGGGCCGGAAGCAGCGCAAGACACCGGTCAGATACGACAAAGGCCGCTACAAACGGCGCAACCGCCCCTCTCGTGACATTGCTGCGCAATGCACTGCTGGGCAGTGATCGAGATCATGTTTGGCAGGCTCAAAGATTGGAGGCGTGTGGCAACGCGATACGGCAGATGCCCGAAGGTCTTCCTCTCCGCTATCGCTCTCGCCGCAACCGTCATCTATTGGCTATGAGGCCTGACCCTAGGCTTGCGTCTTTGCGAACAGCGCGAGCCCGCTGCGGCGCCCGCGCAATTGCTCCGCCGGCAGCGCGGTCCAGCCGCCGCGCGCGGGTTCTGTGCCGGCTTCCTGCAGCAAGGTTGCAGACGTGATCAGCGCCATGCCACTTGTCTTGGTCAGCTGCTCCAGCCGCGCCGCTGTGTTTACCGTGTCTCCGAACACGGAATACTCCAGCCGAGCCGGTGTGCCGGTGACACCCGAAAACACCTCACCCCAATGCACACCGATCCCTGCGGCCAGACCGGTCTCTCCAGTAGCCTCCCGTTCCTGGCGCCAAGCCTCCATCTCCACAAGCAGCCCTTCGGCGCAATCCAGCGCCCGCGCTGCAGCCCGCTCACCCTCAAACAGGATCATCGCTGCGTCGCCGATGTATTTGTCGATCAGACCGCCAGTCCGGCCCGCCACCAATTCGACACGGGTACGGAACTCGGTGATCAGTCTGCTGACATCTTGCGGCTCGCGGCCCTCGCACCAGCTGGTAAAACCGCGGATATCAATGAATAGGATCGCCATTTTCTGCTGGCGGCCTTCCTGCAACGCCTCCAGCCCGCCGCCGGCAAGACGGCCCGCCATCTGGGCCGGCAGATAGCGGGTCAGATTGGCCTTCTGCCGCGTTTCTTCTATGGAGCGGTGCAGCAGTCCCCGCATCCGAAGCGCTGCAACCATCAGCACCAAACCAGCCAGCGCCACCATCAGCACCCGCATCAGATTGGGGGGTGTGGCCATGGCCAGATGCACCCGCTGCATGGCAGCGTCAGAGACGATCGCCGGTTCCCAAAGAACCAGCCACAAAAGTCCGGCCGCAACCAGCAGCACTTGGTATCCCAGCAGCAGCGGGTTGAAACGCAACACGCCAAAAGCCAGGATCAGCGGTGCCATCCAGGCCGAAGGCATGGCAAAGACAACTTCGCCGGACAGCCCGGAATTCACCAAAGACAACCAGGAATTCAGGAAAAGAAAAACACCGTCCGCGGTCACTGCTGCCCAGATCATCCAGTGCCGGAACACGCCTTTGCGGATAGCCGCAAAACTCAGGACACCAACCGTAAGATAGGCAAGTAGAGTTGCCGCCGCCAGGCCGACTTGGTGCCAAAGGTAGTCCTGGCCCACCGTCTGCACTGCATCAACCGCAAGAACCAAGGCCGCCAGCAGCCCGGCAGACACGGCAATCCGCAACAGTGCCACAATGCGCTCGGCTTCTAATTCCGCCGCACGCAGCAGCACCGCCCCGCCGGGGTTGATGTTGCCCGCGCCTGAAACCAGCGGCAACCGCATCTACTCCTCCGCCAGCAGCGCCACCTGGCGCGGCTCGACTTCCACCTGGCCAGGATCTTCCAGTTCCGCGCCGTTGGCCACCACGCCCATCGCCTCGAACCGGCGGGCCGAGGGCAGCACCCGGGCTTCCAGCGAGCCAACGGCCTTGTTGTAGTTGTTCACCGATGACGACAGTGACTTGCCGACGGAGGCGAGGTTCTTGGAAAACGTCGCCAGCCGGTCATAGAGCTCCTTGGCAGTCTTTTGCACTTCGATTGCGTTTTCCGCCATCTTCTCCTGCTGCCAGCCATAGGCTATGGACTTGACCAGCGCCATCAGGGTGGTCGGCGTGGCGATCAGAACCTTGTTTTCAAAGGCATATTCAATCAACCCCGGATCCGCCTCCACTGCCGCGGACACAAACGTCTCACCGGGGATGAACATCACCACAAAATCCGGTGTCTCTCCCAGCGCGCTTTGATAGGATTTCGAGGCAAGCTGGCGCACATGGGTTTTGACATGGCCCGAATGGCGCAGCAGTGCCTGCTGCTGCTGATCGGGCGTCTCGGCCTCCAACGCGTCCAGATAACCCTCCAGCGGGGTCTTGGCGTCCACTACGATGCTCTTGCCGCCAGGGATGCGCACTATTGCGTCGGGGCGGCGCAGACCGTCATCGGTGCCGACGCTTTTCTCCAGCTCATAGTCAACATGCTCGGCCATCCCGGCCATCTCAAAAACCTGGCGCAGCTGCATCTCGCCCCAGCGGCCGCGGGTCTTGGGCGCGCGCAGGGCCTGCACCAGTTTGCGGGTCTCGCCGCCCAACGCCGCCTGGCCATCGGCCAAATGTTTCACCTGCGTCTGGATCGCGCCATAGGCCTCGTTGCGGGCCTTCTCGATTTCCTTGATCCGCTCACCAAACTGACCCAGCTTTTGATCCAGCGGCTTTACCAAGCCTTCAATCGCTGCGTGGCGCTTGGCCAGATCCGCATCAGCGGTTTTGCTATGTGCCTGAAACCGTTCGCTGACCAGGCTCAGGAAACTTTCCGAGTTCTGCTTCAGCACGCCCGAGGCCAGCGCCGCAAATTTGTGCTCCATCTGCGCATTCATCTGCTTGAGCTCTTCCAGCCGCGCCGCATGTTCTGCCTTCAGCGCTTGTACTTGTGCCTCAGCCTGATACCGGGCGGCACGTTCATTATCGCTGGTGCGGCGCAGGGTTGCCAGCTCATCGTTCAGCTCCGGCAGCCGCTTGACCTCCGCCCGAAGCCCGGCCGCCTCCTGGTTCAGACCTGCATTGGCCTGTTCCAACTGCCGGGCCGCGCCTCGCAGCCGCAGTCCAGCCATGGCAATAACAGCGGCCAAACCGGCCAGCGCGTAAATGGCCCATTGGGCCTGTTCCAGTGTCACTGCTCGTCCTCCCTTTTTCGGGGGTTCTTGTTCAGGTGCGCCCGAACAGGCGCTCGATATCTGCCAGTTTCAGTTCCACATAAGTGGGACGGCCGTGGTTGCACTGGCCGGAATGGGGCGTTGCCTCCATCTCGCGCAGCAGAGCATTCATTTCCTCGCCCCGCATCCGCCTTCCAGAGCGGATCGAGCCATGGCAGGCCACCCGGCTCAGGATCGCCTCGATCTTGGCTTGCACCAGCTGGGTTCCGCCCTGGTCGGACAGTTCGTCCAGAATATCCTTGATCATCGCTTCAGCGTTGACCTCGCCCAGGATCGCGGGGGTTTCCCGCACTGCAACAGCCGTGCCGCCAAAGGCCTCAATGCCAAGGCCGAATTTCGCAAGCTCATCAGCCACGCCCAGCAGGCAGGCACAGTCATTGTCGCTCAGCTCGACAATCTCCGGTATCAAGAGTGCCTGGGCCGCAACGCCATTTTCTGCCATCTGATGTTTCAGCTTTTCATAGACCAGCCGCTCATGTGCTGCGTGCTGGTCGACGATCACCATGCCGTCGGCAGTCTGGGCGATGATGTAATTCTCATGCACCTGGCCGCGCGCCGCCCCCAACGGCAGCTGTTCGGCCCCGGGGGCGGTGGCCCCGGACGCATCCGAGGCCTGACCCGGGGCCATTGGAGCCACTGGCACCTCTGTGACCCGCCCGCTGTATGACCCCTGCAATTCGGCAAAACCTGGCGATGGCGGCGCATCGAAGGAAGACATTTGCGGCAACCCGGGGGCTTGCGCCGCGTAGGCGCTGCTGCGTGCGCCCATGGACGGCCGGTCCATCTGATAGATCCGCGGCGCACCGGTAGCAGTAGGTTGTTCCGGTTTCATTGCCCCCAGCGTGGCGCCTGCCACTGTGGTTGATGCGCGGTGTCCGGCCTCTGCCAGCGCATGGCGCAGGGCAGACACGATCAGCCCGCGTGCCAGTCCGGGGTCGCGGAACCGCACCTCGGATTTGGCAGGATGCACATTCACATCCACCAGCTGCGGGTCGCAATCTATGAACAGCGCTGCTGCCGGATGCCGGTCGCGGCTGAGGAAATCAAAATAGGCGGCCCGAAGCGCCCCGGTCAGCATCTTGTCCTTCACCGGGCGCGTGTTCACGAACAGGAACTGCGCCACCGCAGCGCCGCGCGAATAGGTCGGCAGTGCTGCATAGCCAAAGAGGCGGATCCCCTCGCGGGCGGAATCAATCTTCAACGCGTTCTCGGCAAAATCACGCCCCAGAACCGAAGCCAGCCGCCCGTGCAGCGCATCAAACAAATCGCCCGGCAAAGGATCGGCGCGGAAGTTTACCCGCCCCTCACCGCCGCCCGATACATCGCGCAGCGTGAATCCTACCGAAGGCTCTGCCATTGCCAGCCGTTTCACCGTGTCTGAAATCGCCTGGCTCTCGGCCCGGTCGGTGCGCATGAATTTGAGCCGCGCCGGTGTGGCAAAAAACAGATCGCGCAGCTCGACTATGGTGCCTGCCCGCAAAGCGGCGGGTTTCACCGGCTCCAGCCTGCCGCCGGAGACCCGGATCTGCGCCGCCTCATGCCCTGCAGCGCGGCTGGTGATTGTCAGCCGCCCAACAGCCCCCAAAGAAGGCAGCGCCTCGCCGCGGAACCCGAAGGTATGGATATTGAGCAAGTCCGAGCCGTCTATCTTGGACGTCGCGTGGCGGGACAATGCCAACGGCAAGTCCTCCGGCGTCATGCCGCAGCCGTCATCACTCACCCGGATCAGCGTTTTGCCGCCATCGGCGATTTCTACTGTAATGCGGGCGGCGCCGGCATCAATGGCGTTTTCCACCAGCTCTTTGACCGCTGAAGCGGGGCGTTCCACCACCTCGCCAGCGGCAATCCGGTTGATGGCGCTGTCATCCAGCTGGCGGATGATTGGTCGCGTTTTATCGCTGATATGGGGTTCTGCACTGCTCATACCGCTAAATTTAGCATGCGGAGCTGATTCTGCCACTGGAATGCGCGCGGCTTTGGCAGGAGACCCGTAAAAGAAGATTTTCGCACCAAACCACCTGTATCCACCCGGTTTTCAGAGCGTCATTGCAGCCCGCGCACCAATATTTTGTCCAATCAGTCAAAAAAGCCGCCTGCAATCCTTGGCCTTGCTTGCCAATATGCCGCACCCGTGCGAATTTCGCACGGAACTCTGCTGAGGACTCCCCGAATGGAAAGCCAAATCGCTGAACGAAGCGCGCAGCTGCCGCAGCTGGCCGAGCCGCGCAATCCGGGCATGGCGCTGGACCTGGACTGGGTCGCCGCCGTGCAGGCCAATACGTCGGCCATCGAACGCCGCTGCGCCACCCTGCCGGGCCGCCGCAGTGTAAAGAAAGATCATCAGGCTGCCTGGCTTTTGAAAGCCATCAGCCTCATTGACCTCACCACGCTGTCCGGTGACGACACCGAGGGCCGTGTCCGCCGCTTGTGCGCCAAGGCACGGCAGCCGGTCAGCGCCGGTGTTCTGCGCACTTTGGGCATGGAAGGCCTCACCACCGGGGCGGTCTGCGTCTATCACGAAATGATCCCCACCGCTGTTGCCGCATTGCAAGGCACCGGTGTTCCGGTTGCCGCGGTCTCCACTGGCTTTCCGGCCGGCCTGTCGCCCTTCCACCTGCGGTTGGCGGAGATTGAGGAAAGCGTCAAGGCAGGCGCCGGGGAAATCGACATCGTGATCTCGCGCCGCCATGTTCTGACCGGCAATTGGCAGGCGCTTTATGACGAGATGAAGGCCTTCCGCCAGGCGTGCGGCGACGCCCATGTGAAGGCGATCCTGGCGACCGGCGAATTGGGCAGCTTGCGAAACGTCGCCCGTGCCTCGCTGATCTGCATGATGGCAGGGGCCGATTTCATCAAGACCTCCACCGGCAAGGAAAGCGTCAACGCTACTCTGCCTGTCAGCCTGGTGATGATCCGCGCAATCCGCGACTATTATGACCGTACGGGCCACCGCGTCGGCTATAAGCCAGCGGGCGGCATTTCCAAGGCCAAGGATGCACTCGTCTATCTGGCGCTGATGAAGGACGAACTGGGCGACCGCTGGCTGCAGCCTGATCTGTTCCGCTTTGGCGCCTCGTCACTGCTGGGCGATATCGAGCGTCAGCTGGAACACCATGTCACCGGGGCATACTCCGCCGGCTACCGCCATTCCATGGGCTGAGGGCTGAACACATGACCATCAAAGAGATTTTCGACACCATGGAATACGGCCCAGCCCCCGAAAGCGCTGCCGAGGCACTGGCCTGGCTGGTCGATCAGGGCAGCCGGTTCGGCCATTTCATCAACGGTGAGTTCACCGCCCCTGGCGAAGGATTTGACAGTAAAAACCCAGCCACCGGTGAAGTTTTGGCGACCCTGACCCAAGCCACGCAAGCAGACGTCGACAGCGCCGTTGAAGCAGCCCGCAAGGTGCAGGGCAGTTGGGCCGGTCTTGGCGGGCCGGGCCGCGCCAAATACCTCTATGCCATTGCCCGGCTGCTGCAAAAACATTCCCGCCTGTTTGCAGTGCTGGAAACACTCGATAACGGCAAGCCGATCCGCGAATCCCGCGACATCGATATCCCGCTGGCCCAGCGGCATTTCTACTATCACGCAGGCATGGCCCAGCTGATGGAAAGCGAACTGCCGGATGCCGAGGCCCTGGGCGTCTGCGGCCAGATCATCCCGTGGAATTTCCCCCTGCTGATGCTGGCCTGGAAGATCGCGCCTGCAATCGCCATGGGCAACACGGTGGTGCTGAAACCGGCAGAGTACACCTCTCTCACTGCGCTGCTGTTTGCCGACATCTGCCATCAGGCGGGCCTGCCCAAGGGCGTTGTCAACATCGTCACCGGCGACGGTGCCGTGGGCGAAATGATCACTGCGGCAGATGTGGATAAGGTCGCCTTCACCGGTTCCACCTCCGTTGGCCGCCGGATCCGCGAGGCCACCGCAGGCAGCGGCAAAGCGCTGACGCTGGAGCTGGGCGGCAAGTCCCCCTATATCGTGTTTGACGACGCCGATATTGATTCAGCTATCGAAGGGCTGGTCGATGCGATCTGGTTCAACCAGGGCCAGGTTTGCTGTGCCGGCTCGCGTCTGCTGGTGCAGGAAGGCATCGCCGGGCGGTTCCACACCAAGCTGCGCGCCCGGATGGACGGGCTGCGTATCGGCAACCCGCTGGATAAATGCATCGACATCGGCGCCGTCGTCGACCCGGTACAGCTGGACACCATCAGCAGCATGGTCGCGGCCAATACCGCCGGCACCATGCACCAGGCCCAGGTGAAAATGCCAGAAGGCGGCTGTTTCTACCCGCCGACGCTGATTGAAGGCCTGTCGCCTGCCGATCCGCTGATGCAGGAGGAGATCTTTGGCCCTGTGCTGGTCTCCTGCACCTTCCGCACTCCCGAAGAGGCGGCGGAGCTAGCCAATAACACCCGCTACGGCCTTGCTGCGACGCTTTGGACCGAGAACGTGAACCTGGCCCTGGATATGGCGCCGAAACTGGCGGCCGGCGTTGTTTGGATCAACGGCACCAATATGTTTGACGCCGCTGCGGGTTTTGGCGGTGTGCGTGAGAGCGGCTTTGGACGCGAAGGCGGCTGGGAGGGCCTGACCGCCTATACCCGCCCCAAGACCGCAGCCAAACCGCTGGCCAGGGTGGAGCCGTTTGAGGGCGTTGGCGCCCCGGCAGACCCGCTGGACCGTACCGCCAAGATGTATGTCGGCGGCAAGCAGACCCGCCCGGACAGCGGTTATTCCCAGGCGGTCTATGGCAAATCCGGCGCGCTGCTGGGCCACGTCGGCCTCGGCAGCCGCAAGGATGTCCGCAACGCGGTTGAAGCCGCCGCCGGCGCCGGAAAATGGTCCAAGACCACCGGCCATCTTCGGGCACAGATCCTATACTATATCGGCGAGAACCTCTCGGCCCGAGCGGCGGAGTTTGCCACCCGCATTGACGCAATGACCGGCAAGAAGACCGGCGCCGCTGAGGTCGAGGCCTCGATCCAGCGCCTGTTCACTGCGGCTGCATGGGCCGACAAATATGACGGTCAGGTCCATGGCGTACCGATCCGCGGCGTGGCGCTTACAATGAAGGAACCCGCCGGTGTGATTGGCGTGCTCTGCGCCGATGAGGCACCGCTGCTGGGACTGGTCTCGGCAATGGCGCCTGCCATCGCCATGGGCAACCGGGTGGTGCTGGCGTCCTCCGAACCCTACCCGCTGGCGGCAACTGATTTTTACCAGGTGCTGGACACCTCAGACGTACCCGGCGGTGTGGTGAACATCCTGACCGGCAGCCATGCAGAGCTGGCGAAACCACTGGCCTCGCATCTGAACGTGGACGCGGTCTGGAGCTTCTCCTCCTCAGATCTGTCGGCATCAATCGAGGCAGCTTCCGCAGGCAACCTGAAGCGCACCTGGGTCAACAACGCCACCGCGATGGACTGGACGCAGGATCACAGCAAGCGTTTCCTGCAAGAAGCCACCGAGATCAAAAATATCTGGGTGCCCTACGGCGAGTGAAACAGGTCCCCAGGGCTTTCCCGCTTCTGGTCAAGATATACAGCGCCGCTCCATCCGGGGCGGCGTTTTCTTTTTGGCCCTGCCGGTGTCCCAGGCCCAAGACGGGGCTTGCAAGCAAAAGAAAACGCCCGCTCCTTTCGGAACGGGCGTAAAAAATCCGGGATAAGCGCGGATTAGCGGCGGATACCCAGGCGCTTGATCAGGTCCTGGTAACGGGACACGTCCTTGCCTTTGGTGTAGTCCAGCAGCTTGCGGCGCTGAGCAACCATCTTCAGAAGGCCACGGCGGCCGTGGTTGTCCTTCTTGTGGGTTTTGAAGTGCTCAGTCAGGGTGTTGATGCGCGAGGTCAGGATTGCAACCTGGACTTCCGGCGAACCGGTGTCGCCGTCCTTGGTTGCGAATTCTTTCATCAGGCGGGTTTTTTCTTCTGCAGTGATCGACATCGGGGTCTCCTTAAAAGGTTAGAGTGGATGGCTCAGGCCGGGATGTCGTCCAGCACAGGCCCATGGAGATATCTGCCGCAGAATCGCAGCAGATGCGGGCGTATATGATGTTTTCATGTTAAAGGCAAAGATTAACTGCCAGAGGGTGGATCCGCGCGGGCCTACTGCGGCAGCAACCCGGTCGCTGCGGCCGAAGCTGTGTCGATCAGTACCAGATCCGCCGCCGTCAGCCCGCTGGCTCCGGTGACCCGCAAGGCAGGCTCACCGTCGACAAGGATAACCTGCTCGTCACCTGCCTCGGGGTTTTGTTGCAACTCTATAGAAGGTTCTTCGCCGTCCTCAAAATCCCAAACCAGAACCAGCTTATCTTCATCTGTATCGAAATCCATCAGCTGCACCGCCTCTTCGGTCCCGGTCCAGTTGCCAGCCATGAACTGATCCTCGCCGGCACCGCCGGTCAGCACATCCCCTGCCCCGGCAATCAGTGTATCCTCACCGGCACCGCCATTAAGATAATCCTGATCCGTGCCGTCCCCGGCGCCGGACACCACATCATTTCCATATCCGCCAAACAACGCGTCGGCGCCGCTGCCGCCCACTAGGCTGTCATCGCCGTCGTTGCCATGCAGTGTGTCCCGGCCTTCACCGCCTTCCAGCCAGTCCTGCCCTTGGCCGCCATGCAGCAGGTCCGCACCGCCGCCGCCCTGAAGCGTGTCATCCCCGAAATGCCCAAAGAGACTGTCCTCTCCGGCGGCGCCCTGCAGCACGTCATCACCGTCTTCGCCGTGCAGCAGGTCCTGGCCATTGCCGCCGGACATGCTGTCATCGCCGCTACCGCCATGCAGAACATCGCTGCCCGCCCCCCCGTCGATCCAGTCATGGCCGCTGTACCCGCCAAGCTGATCATCGCCATCACCGCCGCTAAGGCTGTCAGCCGCCCCGGCTCCCGCGATGACATCATTGTCATCGGTTCCAATCACGGTACTGCCGCCCGGCTCGATAAACCCGCCATCCAGCCCATCCCCGCCAGTGTCTGCTTCCGGATCGGGGCCGGAGGCCGGATTCGCCTCATCCGGGGAATCTGTATCAACCAGGACTGCGCTGCCTACCGCAACAAGGCCCAGAACACTTGCCAGCCACAACATTGCCCGCTCAACCTCAACAAAAACATACACCCACCTGAACGGTCACACGCCTGGATTGAAAAGGCAAAACAAATGGGGAACATGAGTTAACAGGCGTTGAAGAACCCGCTAACGCTGCTGCCAAAGCGCCGGTTGCTGGGAGTAGGCGATGTAAAGCGGATGCTTCGGATGGCCGGCCTTGCTGAGGCCAAGGTGGTGCAGCGGCTTTCCAGTTGCGCGCAGCGCCGCGGCAACCCGGGCCCCTTGCCCGCGGTGCTCACCATGGGTGCCCCAGGCGCAGATCACCATGTCAGCCCAATCAACACCGTTTAAAATGGCCGCCATGTTGCCCGGGCCTTCCGGCTCTGCCAGCTGCCGCATCCCGCGCGGATCGGTGACCCGGCAGGCAAAGATGTTGGTGGCCCGGAAACCGCCGAACCCCAATGCCCGTGCGCGGCGCTCGCAGCGTTCAATGGTCGGATCATTCTGTACTTCGGTTGCGGTTGACGGGTTCAGCATCACAAACATCACCCGCGGCCCGGCAGGATCCCATACCCGGGTCAGGCTGTAGCGATAGGTTTCGCAATCGGAATAGACGGCGGTTGAGGGCGCATCGCCCTTGGTGTGGCTGCGGGTGATCATCAGCCGCTTGTAGCAGGGCTTGTTCGACTGCCCAAGCTTGCGGTCCAAGTTTCAAGATCACCCCAAGAAGTGCCCTTTATGTGCATTGCCGGGCACCACGACACATTGCAGCTGTTGGCGTTATATTTCTTTCGGACAGGTTTTTGCATGGAATTGTTGCTGCTCACCAAAGTGTTCAGTCCCGGCTTCTGGTGGATCGGATCCACAAGGAAACTGTCTGGCTCTGAAGTCCGGATCTTGCAGATGTATTTGTACGGCGCGCGTCCACTGAGTGCCTTGAGAGGGCGGGTGCAAAGGCCGTCGTCCAGCGGTCGGAGAGCAGGCCATCTGAAAGCAACGATCATGGCTTCATCTTCTTCACCAGGGACGATTGAGCGGGACTCATTGGGACGGGTCTTCTGATCCTCAGCAGCCCGCCGCTCCGCAATTGGCTTTGGGGTGATGCCAGGTTCCTGGTTCAGCTCCGCGATTGACGCCTGCACTTCTCGGGACATTACTGCGCAATGCGCTGCCGGGTGACAGGACCGACGCAGAGGTGGCATGTCTGTCCCATAAGGCGTCCTTCCATTCCAATGAATGGATCGCACTATCAAACTCTGGAATCAAACAGCTAAGCAGCGCTTCATTTGCCACAGATCAAAGACTTAGGCGTTTGGCCTGCTGTTTGCTATGCTGAGGCAGCGAACAGAAGGATTGGAGCAATGCTGGAGATTTCAGCCCGTAAGGTGGCACAAGTGGCGATGATGGCCCGTGAACTGGGCCGGGCTGAAGGGGAATTGCGCGCCTTCATCGACCGGATGGGGGAAGATCAGCAGTCGGAATTGGTTGGTATCATGTGGGTCGGCCGCGGCAGTTTTGAGCCGGAAGAACTGGGTGAAGCGATCTATACCGCCCGGCAGGAAGCGACCACGCCGACCGTCGATTACTTGCTTGGAACGCCGCATCTGGCTGACAATCTGGAGGCTGGCATGGAAGCGCTGGGCATTGATGTGAACGATGTTGAGGACGATGTGATCGGCCGCTAGGGGCCGCACCGGTTTGGAATGCAAAAGGGCGCCGCAATCCGGCGCCCCTTGTTGTTTCCAGCAGTCCTCAGGCCTTGCTGTCGACGACGTCAAGGTGCTGGGCCAGCTTGCCGATCCCGCCCATCCACTTTTCGACCAGGCCCAGGTCGCTGGGCGCGGCGTGTACACCGGCGGCGATCTTGCCGTTCATGGCCGCCTCGATTGCGAAGGACACCGGATAGGAGACCAGGCGTGCCATTGCGGTGCCGCGGTCGTCGCCCCAGGCGTCCATCACATAGGTCTTATGCCAGGCCTCGGTGCCGTCTTTTTCCGCCTTCAGGCCAACACAGAGCACCACCCGGTCCGGCTCGCCCTCGTCATAGGCGTTCTCGGTCCAGAACTGGTCCGACATTTCCTTAAGCCGGGCGTCGCCTTCGGGACCGCTGAGGGTTTCGACCTCCTTGAAGACATCCGCCCAGGCATCGGCCCAGCCGTTGAGGCGCAGGGTGCCGCGGACGAATTCCTTCACCTTCCAGTCCTCGCCGAACTCATACTGCGCCATGAACGGGATCGAGTCGCGGTTCGGGTAGACCTCAAAGCTTTCGGGTGCGGGCAGCGGCGCCTCGTAGGAGGAGATCGCATCCCAGGGGCGGGCGACGTCCAGCTCCTTGAAGCCGCGGATCGATTTTGAGGGCGAACGCAGCGCCTTCAGCACGCCCAGCGGCGACCAGCTGAACTTGTAGCGGAACGGGTTCGGGGTCTTGGGGATGCCGCCGCAGTAGGAGATGAAGCTGATTTCGTTTTCCGCGTCAAAGGCATCCGACGCCTTGTAATCCGCCACCAGCGCATGCGCCATCAGGTGGTCGATGCCCGGATCCAGGCCCACCTCGTTGATCAGGCAGACGTCTGCATCCTTGGCTTTTTGGTCCAGTGCGCGCATTTCCGGCGCGATGTAGGAGGAAGAGACGAAATGCGCGCCGTGCTCTATCGCCAGCTCGGCCAGCGGCACGTGCCAGTCGCCGGGCAGCATGGAGACGATAACGTCCTTTGGGCTGAGCATCCGGCCCAGGTTGGCGATGCTGAAGACATGGATGTTAGTGGTCAGATCACCGACGGCCTCACGCGCCTTGTCGGTGGTCCGGTTCCAGACCGCCACGTCATGGCCCGCTTCGAGCAGGCGGCGGAGGCCGGGGATGGCAGAGAGGCCGGTGCCGCACCAGTGAATTGTCATGAGAGTTCTCCCTTGCGATTATTGCGAGGGCAGAAGAAACCTCTTGCCCGGCCGAAAGCCGGGCAGCGCCCGTCCGCCCCCATGGGCGGGCGCTTTGCTTCCGCCCGCGGACGGGCGCTGCCCTCTCCGTGAACGGACAAACCTGTCATTTGGGCAGATGCTCCAGGAAGGTGGCCTTGGCCCGGCCCCAGACGCCGCTGTCCAGATCGGTCAGGGTCAGCAGCGAGGGAAGCAGCTGGGCTGCGTAATCCTCGGAGCTTTCCACCGGCAGCATGGAGGGCAGGTTGTCGATTGCCATCACATCCAGCACCGGGTGTTCGGCGACACGCAGAGCAGGTTGCTCCCATGATGTCGCGCGGTCATAGACCGGCACCGGATTGTAGTCACTGTCAGGGTCGCAAGCGACATCGCCGATGGCGGTCAGCTTGCGGTCCGCAGCCAGCGCCTCGCGCGGGACAAAGACCGGAGTGCCGGGACGGGCGAAGATACAGTTGAGAAACAGGTCATGGTCCAGGATCTCCGGGAAAGGGCCGCCGCTTGCGGTTTCGTCCATGTCCCATTTGGTGACTTTGACCCCCATCGCTTCGCAGAGATCAGCCGCACCCGTGCCGACCCGGCCAAGCGCGCCGATCACGATAGCAGAGGGGCGGTCTTTGTTCAGGGCATCAAGTTCCGCACCCAGATCCGTCAGCAGCGCATCCTTGCCGCCATAGACGCCAACCGGGCCGCAGATTCCGCCGCGCTGCTGGGCGGTCCAGGACTTCAGTGTTACCGCGGCGCCGGCATAGCCCGCCCAATACCCAAAGGCAGCAACCCGGCGGGCGCTTTCATCCACCAGATATTCCAGATCATAAAGGGTGCCGCCGCCGGCCTTGAAACGCTCCAGCAGTGCCTTGCCGGAATGCTGGCCCTTGAAGGCATGGCCGAACATGATGTGACGGTGGGGCAGCGGGGTGCCGTCCTCGGGCAGTTCCTTGAGGCCAAAGATAATCGCGTCCGCGGGGGCCTGGGGCCAGGAGTTTTCCGGTGCAATGCCGCAGCCTGCATCAATGTAACCCTGCAGCGGCAGCGCCCTGACCGAGCTTTCCTCAACCGTGACCCTGATGCCGCCTGACAGCAGCGCCTTGGCGCCTTCGGGGGTCAGGCCGACCCGCTCCTCATTCGGGCGCTGTTCGGCCCGTACCCATAGATGCGTCATCGTCATGTCCTTCAAAGCATTCCCTTGGCATAGATTGCGCGGATCGACTCGCGCTGCTCCATTGCCGTCATGAAAGTCTGGATTTTGGGGAAGCCGTCGACTTTCACCCCGTCACCCGCCAGCCAGGTGCAGATCACATAGAGGTAGCAATCGGCGAGGCTGACCGTATCGCCCAGCACAAAGGGTCCGCGCAGGCCCGCCTGGCTGATGTACTCGCAGGAGGCCGTCATCGTCTGCGGCACCTTGGCCTGCATGTCCTTGTAGCTGGAGGTCTTGCTGGCCCAGCGGGCGCCGCGCCGCATATGGGCATGGTTCACGTGCATGGTTGAAGCGAGGTAGAACATCACCTCGCGCATCCGCGCCTGCAGTACCGGATCCTGCGGGCGCAAGCCGGCCTCGGGCGCCATATCAGCGATATATTCCAGCAGCGCGCCGGTCTCGGTCAGGATGCCGCCGTCAACCGCCAATGCGGGCACCCGGCCCTTGGGGTTGATCTGGGCATAGGCCGGGCCGGTCTGTTCCTTGGCGGCAAAGTCGATCTTTACTGCTTCATATTCGATCCCGGCTTCTTCCAGTGCGATGGCCACAGCCACGGAGATCGTGTTGGGGGCGTAATAAAGCTGCATGTCTTTTCCTCCCTCTCGGTCGTTCAAAGATGTGTCTGGGCAAAATGCCGGTCCGGCGCTTCCAGATGCGGCACTGCGTTGAACAAAACCGGGCTCAGGTGGCCGCCGATGGGGAACAGACGATGTATCGAGGTGTTCATGATCGCCAGCGTAACCCGGGCCATGGCTGCGGAGTCCAGCCCCATCGCTTGCCGCAGGGCCATCGAGATCAGCCCGCCGGAGGTGACAACCATTGCGGGGCCGTCGCCTGCGGCGATTTCCTCCAGACAGGCCTGGGTGCGGGTTTCGAAACTGGCCCAGCTTTCGTAGGGATCGGCGATTTCGTCCTTGGCCCAAGCGGCGAAAACCTTGGGTAAATGGTCGACAAAGCCCTCGCGCTCTTCCGGAATTGGCAGGCCGTGCTGATCGCGCATCGCCTCGGCGAGAGTGAAATACTCCATCTCGTTCAGCCGCGCGTCCTGCTCCGGATCGGCAAAGCCCATAGAGGCCGCGGTTTCGATATGCCGCCTAAGGGTCCCGCAGTAGACGCGCGGGTGGTGGCTGCCGGTGCTGCGCAGATGGTCCCCCAGCCAGGCCGCCTGCTGATGACCCAGATCGCTGAGACGGTCATAGCTGGCCTCGTCCCGGGCGCCGGTATTGGCCTGGCCGTGGCGGATCAGCGTTATGTGGGACATGGGCGGCGGCTCCGTTGTTACCGGGGAAGTCTTAGGGGAGGTTCAGGGCAGAGGGAAGACCAGGCCGGGTGCAGGTTTGATCAATTTGATTGAGGGCAGGGGCAAAACTGGAGCAATGTGCATCTGTCAATAGGGAGATATGCGATGCCCCTTAACCCTCAGCGTTTTCTGGATGACCTTCATAAACTGCGCAGCTTTGGTGCCTCGGGTGCAGGCAAGGGAGTGGTGCGGCAGGCGTTTTCAGAAGCAGATATCGCGGCGCGGAAATGGCTGGCCGAACGGATGGCAGAGTGCGGGTTAGAGCCGCATTTCGACCCGCTTGGCAATCTGTTCGGGCTGGCCGGGGAGCGCAGCCTGCTGGTTGGGTCGCACAGCGACAGCCAGCCCGAGGGCGGCTGGCTGGACGGCGCGCTGGGTGTGGTGGCCGGGCTGGAGATTGCCCGCGCAGCCAGGGAGGCCGGCGGGCCGCTCATTTCCTGCGTCAGCTTTCAGGATGAGGAGGGGCGGTTCGGGGTGCTGACCGGATCGGATGTTTGGACCGGCAAGCTGGCGCTGGATGAGGCGGATAGGTTCACTGACAACGCCGGCAATACCCTGGCCGGGATGCGGGCGCGGATGGCGGGGCTTTCGGGGGATTTCTTGCCGCTTGAACGGTTCTGCGGTTTTCTGGAAGTGCATATCGAGCAAGGCCCCTATCTGGAAGAAACCGGGCTTAAGCTTGGGGTGGTGACTGATATCGTCGGCATCCGGGACATGAGGATCACGTTTTTGGGCCGGCAGAACCACGCAGGCACCACGCCGATGCACCTGCGACGGGATGCGTTTCAGGCGCTGTCTGCCTTCAACGCGGCGCTGAACAGCCGGTTTGCCAATGTGGTGACGCCTGCCACGGTCTGGACTATCGGTCATGTTGCGTTGCACCCCAATGCGTCCTCTGTTGTGCCCGGACGCGTCGGGTTTTCAGTGCAATGGCGCGATGCTGATGCAGACCGGCTGGTGCGGATGGAAACGCTCATCAAGGAGACAGCGCGGGAGATAGCGGCCGAATACGGTGCGGCATCGGAGCTTGGCCCGGTGATGGGCATAGAACCGGTGGCGATGGATGCGCGGTTTCAGGCGGAGTTGGGGGCCGCTGCAGAGGCGTTGGCACCGGGCAAGTGGCAAAATATGCCGTCGGGTGCTTTGCATGATGCGGCTAATCTTGCGACGGTGATGCCTGCGGCAATGCTGTTTGTGCCTTCGATCGGCGGCATAAGCCATGCCTTTGACGAAGATACAGCGGAAGCAGATCTGGTGCTGGGACTGCAGGTGCTGGACTGCGCGGCCCGGGCGCTGGCGGGATGAATTGCAGGCGGGTTCTCCCGCCTGTTCCCGGACATCCTGCGGGATGCCCTCTCACAGTTGGGCCGGGCGCCGCTGGCGCGGCGCGGTCAGCCCCGTCCGTAGCCGCGTTTGAGCATCCGGTTGCGGTGCCTGTCGGCAGCCAGGGAAGCCTCGCGCAGATTGCCGTAGATGTTGATGACGCTTTGCCCGTTGCCGCCGGCTATGCCCCATTCGCGCAGCACGGAGACCTCGGAAAACAGGTTCATCGCCAGCTCAATCCGGTAGAACCGGGACGGGCGCGAAGGGGCTTGGCGGTAGAGCAGACAGGTGGCCATGGATTGATTCTATGCTAAGCGATTCGCCGCGGCAAGAATCTCTATGCTGCGCTGACAAAAGTGAGGCCCCAGAGCGCGGAAGACAGCGCCGCCGCGGCGAACACCAGCTTAGCCAGAATGGACAAGGCCGGCAAATTACTGCAGCTGCGTTTTCTTTCGCTCTTCTTATCTGGAAGAAAGAGCGTCCTGCGGGAAAGTTGGTTTTGTCCCGGAACAGGGTCAGCCCCAGTCGACATCGCCCAAGAAGATGTAGCCCGCGCCATAGATCGTCTTGATCAGACGTGGATTCTTGGGGTCTTCGCGCAACTTGGTGCGCAGGCGGGAGACGCGCACATCCATTGCCCGGTCAAAGCTCTCTCCAGCCGCACCGCCAAGTGCCTCCTGCATCTGGGCGCGGGAGATCAGCCGCTTGGGGCTGTCGAGGAACAACCGCAGAACTTCGCCCTCGGCATGGGAAAACGGAGTTTCGCTGCCTGTTTCATCTTCCAGCAAATAGCGGTCGAAATGCGCGGTCCAGCCGGAGAACCGGGCGGTATCGCTGGCAGGGGCCGCTGTGCGGGGGGCGCTGCGCAGGCGGGCGCGGACCCGGGCGACAACTTCGGCCGGATCAAACGGTTTGGTGATGTAATCATCAGCTCCCAGCTCCAGCCCCGTCACCCGGTCCTGCACCTGGGCACGGCCGGAGATGATGATGACCGCCGCGCCTTGTTCCAGTGCAAGCCGGTGCACCAACGCCAGCCCGTCAGTATCGGGCAGTGACAGATCGACCAGGCAAACATCGGGTGTCATCCGGTTCAGAGCCGCCTCGAATTCGCGTGCGCGCGCGAAACTTTGGGTGCGGAAACCTGCGTCCTCCAGCGTGCTGGTCAGGATCCGGCGGATTTCCGGCTCGTCATCCAGGATGGTGACCAAGGGCGATGTCATGCGGCGGGCTCCGGTTTGATCAGCGCGGACAGTTGATGCGTGGTGAATGGTTTGCGCAAAACCGGCCCGCATTTCAAGGCCTTGCGGAACAACGGGTCGCTGACGGGAAGGGACGTCATCAGGATGCAAGGCAGGTTTGAGCCGTCAAGCCGGGTGGCCAAGTCGATGCCGGTGGCAGTCCCCTCCAGTTTGATGTCGGAGAGCACCAGCGCGATGTCTGGCAAGTCGGCGGTGAGCGCACTGGCTTCGTCCACGCTGGCTGCTTCGATGACAGAATAGCCAAGATCAATCAGCATATCGCGAAAGGCGGCACGCAGTTCTTGGCTGTCCTCGACCAGCAGGGCCATGCCGCCCTTGGCATCAGGTGCCAGCCGGTAGGGCAGCCGCAGGGTCACCGAAGCGCCGGTTTGGGTGTTGCTGATCCGCATGTCGCCGCCGGTCAGTTTGGCCATGTCGTAAACCATTGGCAGGCCAAGACCGGAGCCTTCGCTGCCTTTGGTGGTGAAGAAAGGGTTCAACGCCTTGTCCAGCGCTTCGGGAGAGAAACCGGGGCCGCTGTCGGTCACCGTGATTTCCACCCAGGTCTGCCCGACCGCATGGGCGCTGACAGTTATCTGGCCCGAAGTCCCGCAAGCGTCGCGGGCGTTCAGGATCAGGTTCAAAAGCGCATCCTGCAGCTTGCCGCTGTCCAAAAGCAGCACCTCGTCCGGCATGTTATCAAGGATGCTTAGCCCAATTCCCTGCGGCAGAGAGGGAGAGGCGAGGATCTTCAATTCACCCAGCAGCGCATGCATGTCGGCCGCCTGCGGGCGCAAGGTGCGCTGGCCCGTCATTTCAGCTATCCGGTTTAGCAGCCGGCCGCCGCGCTTGGCGGCGGAAAGCGTGCCTTGGACCAGTTCGGTTGCCTCGCTGCTCAACCCCATTTTCTCCAGCTTGCTTTGCATGCCGAGTATTATGGTCAAGAGATTTGAGAAATCATGTGCCAGGCCGCTGGTCATCTGCGCCGCCATCTCGCGGCGGCGGGCCTGCTGCAGGGCAACCCGGGCCTGGGTTTCCTCAGTCACATCCATTGACAGGATATAGACGCCGCCGTGCTGGTCCGGGGTAAAGGCCACCCGGATGCGGCGGCTGCCGTGGCTTTCGGTGAACTCGAATACCGGGCTGCTGCCCTTGTAGGCGGCCAGCAAATGCGGCTCAATCCGGTCAAAGGCAGTCTCTCCCAGTGCGTCCGCAATATGCATGCCGAGGATATCGGAGGGGCGGCTGGGAAACACCGAGCTGAGGCGGCGGTTGGTATAGGTGTAATAGCCGTCCGCATCGACGTGGGCGATATGGGCGGGCATCATCTCGGTCGTCAGCCGGGTACGGCCTTCGATCTCGGTCAGCTGGCGCTTGGTCTCTTCCAGGGCAGTATTTGTGGCTTCCAGCTGGCGGTTGGCGGCGGATAGTTCCTCGGTATGAGTGATCAGCTTTTCTGACAGTTCCTCGGACCGGGAACGTAGCAGCTGTTCAGCCTGTTTGGCACGGGTGATGTCGGTATAGACAGTGACCCAGCCGCCCTGCGGCAATGGCGAGCCTTCAATCGAAATCATCTGCCCGTTGGGCCGTTCACGCTCCAGGTAATGCGGCACAAAATCCAGTGCCTGAGCAACCCGGCTTTGCACGATGTCCTTGGTATCTGTTTCCGGCGCGTATTCACCGGCCTCCGCAAGAAAGCGGATAGTGTCGGCAAAGGACGCCCCCGGCTGCACCAGATGATCAGGCAGTGAGAACATCTCTTGGAAACGCCTGTTGCAGACCGCCAGGCGCAGATCGTTGTCATAAATCGACAGCGCCTGGGCGATCAGGTTCAGCCCGGCGGTGGTCATGGCGGCGTGCGGCTTGCTTATTCGGTTCATGGTTCTCCCCGCTTCATGGCTAGCACCGCGGCGGGTGCGGGGCAAATCGCCATTCAGCCGCGGGAGAAGGCCATGCCGTGGCGTCAGACCGGCGATCTCCTTAGGGTTGCCGGACGCGGTGAGCGGAAGATGGTGCAAGTGATGCGAAACTTGAAACGACTGCCCGCTGCGTTTGATTCGAATTCCGGCCAATTCGTGCGCATCCCGCGCGCTTTGCCCCGGTGTCGTTGCAAAGGCTGCAGGATTTTGTATGCCCGGTGGCTCGGCAGCTTGCGTAACAGCCCGTAAAACAAGGGGAACAGCTTTGTTACAATTCGTAAGATTTGGGAAAACATCAGGAAAAAGTTGACGGGCTATTCTTTGCACGTCCCTACTCGGGGCCAGAACCGCGGGCAGCGGTCAGGTCCGGCAGCAACGCCGGAAAGGGAGGAAAGAAAGTTGGCTCAGATGCAGATGGGCGCCGAAGGGATGTTATCCCTGCCGGCGCTGCTTCAACGCAATGCGGTGCAATTCGCTAATGCACCGGCCTACCGGGAAAAGGAATTCGGCATTTGGCAATGCTGGACCTGGGCCGAGGCGGCAAAGGAAATCGAGGCGTTGGCGCTGGGCCTCATCAACCTTGGCGTGAATGAAGGCGATTTTGTCGCTATTATCGGCCGCAACCGTCCTTATCTCTACTGGTCGATGGTTGCTGCGCAGGCGGTGGGTGCCGTGCCGGTACCGCTCTATCAGGACGCGGTGGCCGAAGAGATGGCCTATGTGCTGGGCCATTGCGGCGCACGCTTTGTGATCGTGGGCGATCAGGAGCAGGCCGACAAGGTGATCGAGATCCAGGATCAGCTGCATCAGTTTGAGCATATGATCTATCTCGACCCGCGCGGGATGCGGAAATACGAACATACCCAGCTGCACCAGTTCAGCCATATCCAGGATCAGGGCCGCGCGGCGCGCGACGAACTGACCGGTGAGCTGCAGGCGCGCCAGGCCAAGCTGACCTACGACAGCACCTGCGTAATGCTTTATACCTCCGGCACCACCGGCAAGCCCAAGGGCGTGGTGCTGTCGAACCGGAATGTGATCCAGAGCGCCAAGAACTCGGCTGAGTTCGACCATTTGACTTTGGGTGAGAACATCCTTTCCTACCTGCCGATGGCATGGGTGGGCGATTTCATTTTCTCAATCGGTCAGGCCTACTGGTGCGGTTTCTGCGTGAACTGCCCGGAAAGCGCCGACACAATGATGACCGACCTGCGAGAGATCGGTCCGACTTACTTCTTTGCACCGCCGCGGGTGTTTGAGGGCCAGCTGACCAATGTGATGATCCGGATGGAGGACGCGGGCGCCCTGAAGCGCAAGATGTTCCACCATTTTCTGGCCCATGCCAAGAAAGTCGGAGGCGACATTCTGGACGGCAAGCCGGTGGGTCTGATGGACCGGCTGAAATACGCATTGGGCAATGTGCTGGTTTACGGCCCGCTCAAGGATACGCTTGGCTACGGCCGCATCCGTGTGGGGTATACCGCGGGGGAGGCAATCGGGCCGGAGATCTTTGATTTCTACCGCTCTCTGGGTATCAATCTGAAACAGCTTTACGGCCAGACCGAAGCCACCGTGTTCATCACCGTGCAGCCGGATGGCGAGGTTCGCGCCGATACCGTGGGTGTTCCTGCACCGGAAGTGGAGATCAAGATCGGCGACAACGGTGAAATCTACTACCGCTCGCCGGGCACGTTTGTGGAGTATTTCAACAATCCGGAGTCCACGGCCTCGACCAAGGACGCAGAGGGCTGGGTGGCCACTGGCGATGCCGGTTTCTTTGAGGAAGGCTCCGGCCACTTGCGGATCATCGACCGTGCCAAGGACGTGGGCAAGATGGCTGATGGTGCGATGTTTGCGCCCAAATATGTAGAAAACAAGCTGAAATTCTACCCGGACATTCTGGAAGCAGTGTTGTTTGGCAATGGCAAGGACCGCTGCGTGGCCTTCATCAATATTGACCTGACGGCTGTCGGAAACTGGGCAGAGCGCAACAATATCGCCTATGCATCCTATCAGGAACTGGCCGGGCATCCGCAAGTCCTGGAATCACTCCGCGGGCATGTGTCGGCGGTGAACCAATCGGTAGCGGAAGACCCGATGCTGTCAGGCTGCCAGGTCCACCGATTTGTAGTTCTGCACAAGGAACTGGACGCCGATGACGGCGAAATGACCCGCACCCGCAAAGTGCGCCGCCGCATCGTTGAGGAGAAGTTCGGCGACATCATTACCGCGCTGTACGACGGTTCGGAGCAGGTCTCGACCGTAACGGAAGTGACCTATGAAGACGGCCGCAAAGGGTCCATCAGCGCGACGCTGACTATTGTCGATGCGGACGTGAAACCGGCTGCGGTTCACAAGGTGGCCGCGGAATGATGCACGTATTTCCGGAAAAAAATCTGCCCCATGCCGGGCAGGCCGGGCGGATCTCAGATCAAGTCGGGATTGAGGCCGGGATTGAAGGCCGTGTTGACCACCTGCTGGATCTTGAAGGGAGAGCTGAACCCGTGTGTCTGCTCGATAATCGAGGTCAGGCTTTCGGATTGGCTGAGGCCCATCTGCTTGCATTCGACGGCCATCTTCAGAAGGCAGGAATGTTCAAGTTCGCCAAACATTGTTTTGGTCTCCTTGCTGCTCGTTTTTTTCAAGTATCGCATGGAAACCTTAAAATTTCTATGTGGCAGAATAATGGAGGCCGTTGTTATGCTTGACAATTCCTTAAGCTTTGTGACTGACGACGGCCGCACCATCGGCGGTGTGGTGATGGAGATGAAGAACATCACCCTGCGGTTCGGCGGTGTGGTGGCGATCAAGGATATCTCCTTTGACATCCGCGAGGGCGAGATCCGCGCGATCATCGGTCCCAACGGGGCTGGCAAATCCTCGATGCTGAACGTGATCTCAGGCTTCTATGTGCCGCAGGAAGGCGAAGTGCTGTTTCACGGCAAGAAGCGCCCGCAGATGCGCCCCTATGAGGTGGCCCGCCAGGGCATCGCCCGCACCTTTCAGAACATTGCGCTGTTCGAAGGCATGAGCGTGCTGGACAATGTGATGACCGGACGTCTCAACTATATGAAAACAGGACTGTTTTCGCAGGCTCTGTGGAAGGGCAAGGCGGAAAAGGAAGAGACAGAGAACCGCGAGGTTGTGGAGCGGATCATCGACTTTCTGGAGATCCAGCACATCCGCAAGACCCCGGTGTCACGGCTGCCTTATGGCCTGAAGAAACGGGTTGAATTGGCACGTGCCCTGGCTGCCGAACCAAAGCTATTGCTGCTGGACGAACCGATGGCCGGCATGAACGTCGAGGAGAAGGAGGACATGTCCCGCTTCATCCTGGATGTGAACGATGAATTCGGCACCACCATCGCCCTGATCGAGCACGACATGGGGGTGGTGATGGATCTGTCGGACCGCGTCGTGGTGATGGATTACGGCAAGAAAATCGGTGACGGCACCCCGGATGAGGTGCGCAACAACCAGGATGTGATCGACGCATATCTGGGGGTCAGCCATGACTGAGTTGCAATGCAGCAACACCCAGCCCCGGCGGGGTGACACCCGTACATCCCCTGTACAGCCCCTGAGCACCGCCGCAGTGCAGAATTCCGTGGAGAGCCTCTAATGCCCGAACAACTCGTCTTTGCGATGGAAGTGACGCTGAACGGCCTGATGGCAGGCGTTCTGTATGCGCTGGTCGCGCTGGGTTTTGTGCTGATCTACAAGGCTTCCGGCATTTTCAACTATGCCCAAGGCGTGATGGCGCTGTTTGCCGCAATGACGCTGGTGGGGATCATGCAGGGACAGGTTCCCTTTGCGCATATCATAAATGCGGTCTTTGGCGGCCATATCACCCATTTCGGCTGGAACGTTCCAGGCGTGCTGGCAATTGCCCTGACTGTCGGGGTGATGGTGCTGCTGGCCTGGCTGGTGCAGGTGCTGGTGATGAAGCATCTGGTAGGGCAGGAGCCGATCATCCTGTTTATGGCCACTATTGGTCTTGCCTATTTCCTGGAAGGCGTTGCCGACCTGATGTGGGGTTCCGAGATCAAGACGCTGGATGTGGGCCTGCCGCAGGGCATCAACCTGTGGATTGACGAAACCACCTTTAACATTTTCGGCTACGGCTTCTTTATCGACAATCTTGATATCGTGGCGACGGTGATTGCGGCGCTGCTGGTGGCCGGGCTGGTCTGCTTTGCCCAATACACCAAGCAGGGCCGGGCGATGCGCGCGGTGGCGGATGACCATCAGGCGGCGCTGTCGGTCGGCATCTCGCTGAACTTCATCTGGGTGCTGGTCTGGTCTGTCGCAGGGTTCGTGGCGCTGGTCGCGGGCATCGTCTGGGGCACCAAGTCCGGTGTGCAGTTCTCGCTGTCGCTGATCGCGCTGAAGGCGCTGCCGGTGCTGATGCTGGGCGGCTTCACCTCGATCCCCGGGGCCATTGTCGGCGGGCTGATCATTGGTGTGGGCGAGAAACTGTTCGAGTTTGCCATCGGTCCGATGGTTGGCGGCGCCACCGAGAACTGGTTTGCTTATGTGCTGGCACTGCTGTTCCTGGTGTTCCGTCCGCAGGGTCTGTTCGGGGAGAAGATCATTGAACGGGTCTGACGCTCATATGACCTGCTCCCGGCCTGTTCAGCTTTCCAGCTTGCGGAATGCAGCGATGACAATGGCGGCGAATACCGTGGCGACCAGCGTGAAGGCAATGGTCAGATCGCCGATCAGCTGCCCGGCCAGGAGCGTTAGCAGCCCGGCCCCGAGAAGCCCCATCAGCATCAGCCCCCAAGGGCCGGGTGCGGTCCCAGAGGTTTCCCTGCGTGCCTCCCGGCGCGGCGACTCGAATTCGAACGGCGGCAGCACTGTTGCGTCTTCCACCGTTGCCAGCAGGCGGCCCTTGGCCTCTGCAAATTCGGCTGCTGAAATGTCACCCTTCTTCCGCGCGGCCTCCAGCCGCCGGATTTCCTCAAAAATCGCGGTCATTGATCCCACTCACTTTACCCAAGAACAGGGTGGCAGAAAGAAATGGGCAAAATGTGGCCATGCACGGATTTCTGACAAATTGGTTAACGCCGGCGGTGCGGCATGACCAAGGCGATTGCCGTCATCAACGTGATTGCCTGGGCGGGCTTTTGGGCGTTCGGCTATCTGGCGCTGACCGCGGAAGGGTTCACCGAAACCCAGATTGTCACCGCGTCGCTGCTGGCAGCCTCAGGACTGATTACCGGCATCATTGCATATCTGCGTCTGGTGCGCGGCAGTGAGCGCAGCGGCTATGCCAAACCGTCAAACCGGATAACCCGCGCGCAGCGCGACGCGGCACAGGCGCAATGGGGGCAGATCGAATGATTGCCGCTGCTGAAACATTCAAGACAAACACCCGGACCGGGCCCTGTTTGCAACAGAAAGGGAGCATCTGAGACATGTTCTACCGTGAAGCCGGAGACTTCAAAACCTCCTATGCCGATGACAGCCAGACCTTCCCGATCAAGTTCGACCGTGTCCGCTATTATGTGGTGTTGGCGGTGGCCTTTGGCATCATTCCGTTCCTGGTTAACGATTACTGGGCCAATGCGATCCTGCTGCCGTTCCTGATCTATTCAATTGCGGCGATCGGGCTGAACATTCTTGTCGGATACTGCGGGCAGGTGTCCCTGGGCACCGGCGGGTTCATGGCGGTGGGGGCCTATGCCTGCTACAAACTGATGACGGCCTTTCCCGAGGTCAGCATGTTCATCCATGTGATCCTGGCGGGCGGCATCACCGCGGTGGTCTGCATGGCCTTCGGCCTGCCCTCGCTGCGCATCAAGGGCTTCTATCTGGCGGTGGCGACGCTGGCGGCGCAGTTCTTCCTGGTGTGGCTGTTCAACCGGGTGCCGTGGTTCTACAACTATTCGGCTTCGGGCCAGATCAACGCACCGGAGCGCGATACCTTTGGCATCCTGATCACCGGCCCCAATGCGCCGGCCTGGGCCACCTATCTGTTCTGCCTGGTTTTCCTGACGTTCTGCGCGCTGGTGGCCCGCAACCTGACCCGCGGTACCGTGGGCCGCAGCTGGATGGCGATCCGCGACATGGATATCGCGGCTGAAATCATCGGGGTGAACCCGCTCAAGGCCAAACTCACAGCTTTTGCCGTGTCCGGCTTTTTCATCGGGATTTCCGGCGCGCTGTTCTTTGCGGTCTACCTGGGTGCGGTCGAGGTCGGCGAGGCCTTTGGCATCAACAAGTCGTTCCTGGTGCTGTTCATGGTGATCCTGGGCGGGCTGGGGTCGATCTTCGGCTCCTTTGCCGGCGCGGCCTTTCTGGTGCTCTTGCCGGTGGTGCTGAAGGTGGTGGGCGTCGATCTTCTGGGCTGGCCGACTGATATCGTGGCGCATTTCCAGCTGGTGATCGTGGGGGCGCTGATTGTGGTGTTCCTGATCGCCGAGCCGCACGGCATGGCGCAGCTGTGGCGCGTCGCCAAGGAAAAACTGAGACTGTGGCCCTTCCCGCACTGATGCGGGCACGGCCTGGAAACCGGCGGGGAGAAAAGCAAGACCACCCCCGTTTTAAGAAACAATCGGATAAGACCATAGGGAGGATTTAAGCCGATGAAAAAGACACTGACCACACTGGCGCTGGGCGCCGCGATGGCAGCCGGGCCGGCAATGGCGGACCTGGTGTTCCCGGACCTCAGCTACCGCACCGGGCCTTATGCGGCCGGCGGCATTCCGTTCTCGGACGGCTATAACGATTATTTCACCCTGCTGAACGAGCGCGATGGCGGCATCGGTGGTGTTCCGGCCAAGGTGATCGAATGCGAGACCGGCTATAACACCGAGAAAGGTGTGGAATGCTACGAGTCGACCAAGGGTCAGGGCGCGCTGATATATCAGCCGTTGTCCACCGGTATCACCTATCAGCTGATCCCCAAGGTGACCGCAGATAACATCCCGCTGCACACCATGGGCTATGGCCGAACCTCGGCGGCGAACGGCGAAGTGTTCAGCCATGTGTTCAACTATCCGGCCAACTACTGGAACGGTGCTTCGGGCGTTGTGAACTACCTGCTCGAAGCCAACGGCGGCGACATCAGCGGCAAGAAGATCGCGCTGATCTATCATAACTCTGCCTATGGCAAGGAGCCGATCCGTACCCTGGAGGAGCTGTCCAAGAAACACGGTTTCGAGCTGATCGCCCTGCCGGTGGACCACCCGGGCCAGGAGCAGAAGTCGCAGTGGCTGCAGATCCGCCGCGAGCGTCCCGACAATGTCGTGATGTGGGGCTGGGGTGTGATGAACCAGGTGGCAATTCAGGAAGCTGCCAACATCCGTTTCCCGATGGAGAATTTCATCGGCGTGTGGTGGTCTGGTGCAGAGCATGACGTGATGCCGGCAGGTGACAAGGCGGACGGCTACAAGGCGGTGACCTTCCACAATGTGGGCCGCGATTTCCCGGTGTTTGACGACATCCAGAAGTATGTCGTGGACGCGGGCAAGGCCGCAGGTGCCGGCGATCAGGTGGGCAACGTTCTGTATAACCGCGGCATGTACGCGGCGATGCTGGCTGCCGAGGCCGCTAAAACCGCGCAGGAGATCCACGGCACCGGGGATATCGACGCTGCGATGATGCGGGACGGCATGGAAGCGCTGGTTATCGACGAAGCCAAAATGGCTGCGCTGGGGATGCCGAATTTTGGCCCGAGCTTCAATGTTTCCTGCGACAACCACGGCGGCCCTGGCCTGGTGGGTGTGACCCAGTGGGATGCAGAGAGCAAAACCTGGTCGCTGATTTCGGACTTCAAACCGTCCGATACCGAAGTGATCGGTACGCTGATCGAAGAAGATTCGGGCGCCTATGCGGCTGAAAACAACATTGAGTCCCGCTGCAAGTAAGGGCTTTGGCCGGCCCCTGCCTTGGCGGGGCCGGAAACAACCGGCGCGGCAGAGAGCTGCCGCGCCACTCAACAGCGTTCCGGTTCAGGTCCGGGACAGTCATGAGGACACGCTTTGATGCTGGATGCAGCGAATACCGCCGCCGACACCTCTGATGTGCAGGCCGAGACCCTGCTGGAGGTCAACAATATCGAGGTGATCTACAATCACGTGATCCTCGTTCTGAAGGGCGTCAGCCTGAATGTCCCCAAGGGCGGCATAACCGCGCTGCTGGGCGGCAACGGGGCTGGCAAGACCACCACGCTGAAGGCGATCTCGAACCTGCTGCATTCGGAACGCGGCGAGGTCACCAAAGGCTCGATCAAGTACCGCGGCGCGCATGTCCATGAGCAGGACCCGGCCGGGCTGGTGAAGAAGGGCGTCATTCAGGTGATGGAAGGCCGCCATTGTTTTGAGCATTTGACGGTGGAGGAAAACCTGCTGACCGGTGCGTATACCCGTTCGGACAGCAGTGCCAAGATTCAGGACGATCTGGAGATGGTCTATCACTATTTCCCGCGTCTGAAGGAGCGCCGCAAAAGCCAGGCCGGCTATACCTCGGGCGGCGAGCAGCAGATGGTGGCGATGGGCCGTGCGCTGATGTCCCGGCCAGAGACGATTCTGCTGGACGAGCCCTCGATGGGGCTGGCGCCGCAGCTGGTGGAGCAGATTTTCGAGATCGTGAAGTCGATCAACGAGAAGGAAGGGGTGACCTTCCTTTTGGCCGAGCAGAACACCAACGTGGCCCTGCGCTATGCACATTACGGTTATATCCTGGAGTCGGGCCGTGTGGTGATGGACGGGCCTGCGGCTGAGCTGCGGGAGAACCCGGATGTAAAGGAATTCTACCTCGGGATGTCGGATGAAGGGCGCAAGAGTTTTCGCGATGTGCGGTCTTACCGGCGCCGCAAGAGGTGGCTGAGCTGATGCGGGGAGATGACGTGATGACCTATTTTGACACGCTTGAGACCCGCAGCGCCGATGAACGCGCCGCAGATCTTGCCAAGGCCTTGCCGGAGCAGATCGCCCGTGCGCAGTCTGCCTCCGGATATGCGGAATTGCTGGACGGTGTGGATCCGGCGGCGGTGGTCTCGGCGGAGGCCTTGGCGGCGCTGCCGGTGCTGCGCAAGTCGGAGTTGAGCCGGGCGCAGGCCGGGAACCCGCCCTTTGGCGGTTTCACCGTGAAGCCCGCGACCGGCTTTGCCCATGTTTTCCAAAGTCCCGGCCCGATCTATGAGCCGGGCGGGGTGGATGGCGACTGGTGGCGGATGGGGCGGTTTCTGAACGCTGCCGGGATCGGCCGGGGCGATGTGGTGCAGAACTGTTTCGGCTACCATCTGACACCTGCGGGCATGATCTTTGAAAACGGTGCGCGGGCGGTGGGCGCGGCGGTGTTGCCTGCCGGCACCGGCCAGACAGAGCTGCAGGTGACGGCTGCGCGTGATGTCGGTGCCACCTCCTATGCCGGCACGCCGGATTACCTGAAGGTGATCCTGGACAAGGCCGGCGCCATGGGTGTGGAGCTGGCCTTTACCAAGGCGGCGGTGGGCGGCGGCGCGCTGTTTCCTTCCCTGCGTCAGGAGTATGCCGATCGCGGGATTTCCTGCCTGCAGTGCTACGCCACCGCTGATCTGGGCAATATCGCCTATGAAAGCCCGGCTATGGAAGGGATGATCGTCGACGAGCATGTGATCGTCGAGATTGTCACCCCCGGCACCGGCAATCCGGTGGCACCAGGTGAGGTGGGTGAGGTTGTGGTGACAACGCTGAACCCGGATTATCCGCTGATCCGTTTTGCTACCGGCGATCTGTCGGCAGTGATGCCGGGCGTTTCGCCCTGCGGCCGCACCAATTTGCGGATCAAGGGCTGGATGGGCCGGGCGGATCAGACCACCAAGATCAAAGGCATGTTTGTGCGGCCCGAGCAGGTGGCGGCGCTGGTCGACAAACATGACGAGATCGTCAAGGCGCGTGTGGTTGCCAGCCGCGATGGCGAGATGGATGCAATGACCGTGCAGATTGAGGCGCAGGGCGGCGACGAGGCAGCCTATGCCCGCTCTGTGATCGAGGTGCTGAAGCTCAAGGGCAAGGTTGAAGTTGTGGCACCGGACGCATTGCCCAAGGACGGGCTGGTGATCGAGGATCAGCGGACTTACGACTGATTTCTTCGCGGAATCCAAGAGGTACGGGCGCCGGCATCAGGCGCCCGTTTTCTGTTCAGCAGGCAGGCAGAGCGCAAGCAGTGCTTTCTGGCTGGAATTTCTGACTGGAATAGTCGTAATAGGGCAACGCGAAACATCAGCCGGACCTGTGACTGCCGTAAAATGACTGCCGCGAATGACCCCATAAAGTATGCCCCCAACGGGCGCCGCAGCGGTGGAAGGAGCCGCGGTGGTGTTTTTGCAGTTCTGGCCTGGGCGGTGGCCCTGTCTTGCGTGCTGCCGATGCTGGCGGTGGCGCTGGCAGCGGCATTCGGCGGGACGGAGACGATCAGCCATCTGGCGGCCACGGTGCTGCCAGGATATTCGCTGACGACTCTGGCACTGGTCGCGCTGGTCGCGCTTGGCACATTTGCAATCGGCACCGGTGCAGCCTGGCTGGTGACCATGACACGCTTTCCCGGCGCACGGTTTCTGGAAATCGCTCTGGTCCTGCCGCTGGCGTTTCCGGCCTATGTTCTGGCCTATGCCTATACCCATATTCTGGACCACCCCGGTTTCGTGCAGGCCACGCTGCGGGATGTCACCGGCTGGGGGCCGCGGGACTACTGGTTCCCTGAGATCCGCTCCACAGGCGGGGCAGCGGCGATGCTGGTTCTGGTGCTTTACCCTTATGTTTACCTGCTAGCGCGGGCGGCGTTTCTGCAGCAGAGCGCGGGCGCTTTTCTGGCGGCACGGGCGTTGGGCAAGAACGCCTGGCAGGCATTCTGGATGGTCAGCCTGCCGATGGCGCGGCCGGCGATCGCCTCGGGCGTGCTGCTGGCAGTGATGGAGACCATCGCGGATTTCGGCACGGTCTCCTATTTCGGCGTGCAGACATTTGCCACCGGGATTTACACCAGCTGGTTTTCGCTGGGCGACCGGGGCGGCGCGGCGCAGCTGGCTCTGTGCCTGTTGGGCTTTGCTCTGACGCTCGCCGTAGCGGAGCGGGCGACACGGGGGCGGGCGAAGTATCATCACGCGGGCAAGCATCATAACCAGATGCCGCCGGCCGAGCTGAAGGGGCTCCAGGCAGCGGTCGCGGCCTTCTTCTGCGCGGTGCCGGTGGTGCTGGGATTTTCGCTGCCTGTGGCGGTGCTGTTCCTGATGAGTTTTGAGTCTGAGCAGAACCTGTTCAGCCGGCGCTACATCGATTTCACTGCCAACTCGATCACTTTGGCGGCAATTGCTGCAGTTCTGACCGTGGCAGCCGCAGTGTGCCTTGGCTTTTACCAGCGGCTGCGGCCAGGGCAGGTGTCCTCAACCGCGGCCTATTTTGCGCGGCTGGGCTATGCGGTCCCGGGCGGGGTGATCGCGGTGGGGCTGATCGTGCCTTTTGCCGCCTTTGACAACGCGCTGGATGCCTGGGTTCGGGAGAGTTTCGGCATCCGCACCGGGCTGCTGGTGACAGGATCGATCTGGCTGCTGGTCGCGGCTTACGGCGTGCGGTTCATGGCCGCCGCGCTTGGCGCTTATGAGGGCGGTCAGGCCACTATGCATTCCAATATGGATGCGGCGGCGCGCTCCTTGGGGCAGGGGCCGCTGGGGATGCTGCGCCGGGTGCATCTGCCGATCCTGACGCCCAGCCTGCTGACCGCGCTGCTGATTGTGTTTGTCGATGTGATGAAGGAGCTGCCCGCGACGCTGATAATGCGGCCGTTCAATTTCGACACGCTGGCGGTGCAGGCGCACCGGCTCGCGGCGGATGAGCGGCTGGAGGGCGCCGCGGTGCCTTCGCTGGTGATCATGGCGGTAGGACTGCTGCCGGTGATACTGATCTGCCGTCAGGTGGGCCGGCGGCGCTAGGCGCAAGAATTTTGGAAAATTCTTGCTAAGAAAATTTGAATTTTCTTAGCCCGGGTGCAGCTTAGGCTGCCCACCAGGCCTCAATCTCATCGCGGGAAATCCGGTTTGCCAGACCCAAGCCCACCAGCACGGTTTCCTCAGCCTCACAGCGTTTGGCTTCAACATGGCGGCCTACGACATGCAGCTCATATGCGCCGCCGGAGGTCAGCACAAAGCCTTTCATCCGGTAAAGCCCCGCTGGCCGGGCCGCCAGCTTGTTTCCCAGTACTCGGCGGTCCAGCACATCTCTGCTGCGGTGCTGCCAGGTGGTATAGGCGGGATGTGCGGCAACAGCGGCGCCCTTGGGCAGCGGCACCACGTCGAACAGCAGCTCGGCCACGGGCAACCCATTCAGCACGGTAGGAGTGCGGGCGCCGGCCTTCGCCAGCAGGGCGGAGACCGTCTGGTTCATGCCATCGCATTTGGAGACGATCACCAGATCAGCGGCGCGGATTTGCTGCTCCGCCTGCGGTGCAACCAGCGAGTCGTTCAGCAGGGTTCCGGCATTTTCTGCATCCACCAGAGTGACAATGCCGCCATAACTCAGCCCTCGTTCATTCAGAACCGAATTGGCGATGGCGACCGGGTCGGAAATGCCGCTGGCCTCGATAACCAGATGATCCGGACGGCCTGGCCGGTTCAGGATGTCGCGCAACGCGAGAGACAGGTCATCGCCCATGGTGCAGCAGGCACAGCCATTGGTGAGAGCAATCGTGCCGCCAGCAGTGTCCTGGATCAGGGCGTCATCAATGTTGATTGCACCAAAATCATTCACGATCACGGTCAGTTTCAATCCGTGATCTTCGGCTAATAGGCGGTTGATTAACGTGGTCTTGCCAGCGCCCAGATAGCCGCTGATTATCGTTACTGGCAACCGGTTCATACGCTCTGTTCCTCCAGAGCGCGGAAAGCCCTCGACTGCATGATTCCCCCCGAAATTCAAGATGCGGGAATCTATAGGCCGGTGGCCCGAACGGGTCTAGCAAAAGCTCTGTCAGCTTCAATCTTTCGTCAGGGGACGTGCCTGTGTTTTTGTGGAACCAGCAGCTGTAAAAAAAGCGCGGCCCAAGCCGCGCTTTTTTCGTGCTGGCTGACGGCTGGACTTACTTCCAGCCTGCGTTGTTGAAGATCTTCTGTGCTTCGGGAAGATTCTTGGCAACGTCCGAAAGGCTCACGTCATCCGGCTTGAAGTGGCCAAGCGCTGCGATCGAGGGGGCCAGACCGACACCGGGCACCGCCGGGTATTCGTCATTCCCGGCCGAGAAATACGCTTGGGCGGAATCACCGGCGAGATATTCCAGGAACTGGATGGCGTTTTCCTTGTTCGGCGCATGGGCTGCCACACCGCCGCCCGAGAGGTTCATATGCGCGCCTTCTGTATTCTGCGAGGGAAACAGCCAGCCGATCTGATCGCGGCCGTCCGAGATGCCCTTGACGTTTTTGCGGATCGAACGTGCGAAGTAGTAGGTGTTGGCCACCGCGATATCGCATTCGCCTGAGATGATGCCGCGCATCTGGTCAGTGTCGCCGCCCTGCGGGTCGCGGGCCATGTTGGCGACGACGCCCTCAGCCCATTCCCGGGCTTTTTCGGTGCCGTGGTGAGTCACGATCGAGGCCAAAAGGGTCTGGTTGTAAGTGTTCTTGGAAGAGCGGATGCAGACCTGGCCTTTGTATGCGGGGTCTGCCAGATCCAGATAGGTGAGCGGCGGGGTGGCCACTTCATCCTTGTCATAGAAGATGATCCGTGAGCGTTGGCTGAAGCCGAACCACTGATTGTCCTCATCCTGCAGATAGGCGGGCACGCGGGCTTCCAGTACATCGCTGTCGATGCTTTGCAGCACACCGGCGTCCTTGGCGCGGGTCAGACGCGAGGTGTCGACGGTGATCAGGATGTCGGCAGGGGAATTCTCACCTTCGGCGTTCATCCGGGCGATCAGCTCATCCGCGTTGCCTTCGATGCGGTTGATGGTGATGCCGGTGGCCGCTTCGAATTCCGAATAGAGCTGTTCGTCGGTGTCATAGTGGCGCGACGAATAGATGTTCAGCTCGCCTTCGGCGGCAGCTGAGGTGGCAATGGCAGCGGTCAGGGCGCCGGCCAGTACGGTGGTGGCTTTCAGCATTGGGTGTCCCGTTCTTCTGTGGCTTTTATTCCGACTGAAATAGTCAATTAAAGCAATTGACAGAAGATGCAACGGATTTCCGACTGAAATACTTGGTGAGTTCCCGGCCTGGGCTGGCGGCAACTGAGAGCAGGCGGCAGGAGCTAAAGAGGAGGGGCAGATGCCGGGGCGCTCCCGCCTGTCGCCGGACTTTTGGCAAAGCCCGCTCCGCTTGGGCGGGGCACCGCGCCATGCGCGGTGCCCCGCCCAAGGCCGCGAAGACTCGCCCGGTTTTGGCCGGGGGATCTGCGGGCGCGGAAGCGTTTGCCTGTGTCTTTTCCGGAAACCGTAGCTGCCAAACGCAAAAAAACCGCATCAGGTGATGCGGTTTTCTGCGTGTCGCTGTATCGGATCTTAGCCCTGGCGCGCTTTGAACTTGCGCTGGGTCTTGTTGATCACGTAAACGCGGCCCTTGCGGCGCACAACCCGGCAATCGCGGTGCCGGTTCTTCAGCGAACGGAGCGAGTTCTTGACCTTCATGGTCTCTCTCCTTGTCTGCGGCGCGAACCAGCGCCTGGGTTAGCGGGTGGCCTGGCCGAAGCCGAAGCCGTGAATGAATGGTGGGCGATACAAGGATCGAACTTGTGACCCCTTCGATGTCAACGAAGTGCTCTACCGCTGAGCTAATCGCCCACTCTGGCCTGCGCGCCGTCCTGCCCCTTAGAAGTGAAAGGGGCGCGGGGTGCCGCGCCGGTGAGGGGGTCTATAAATAGAGTCGCTCAGGGGTGCAAGAGCTTTTGACCGCAGAAATTTCCGCGATATGCTGTTTCTTGCACAAGAAGCACCGGAGCAAGGATGCCTGATACAGCGTTTTCCGTGATTTCACCGCAGAAACTGGCGTCCGCCGTGGTTTTTGCCTCTCCGCACAGCGGCACGGACTATTCCGATTCCTTTCTTGCCCAGTCGATTCTGGGACGGAGGGAGATCCGCAGCTCGGAGGACGCCTTTGTCGACCGGCTGTTCCAGGCCGCGCCAGAGTTTGGATCGCCGCTGCTGATGGCAGTCAAGCCGCGTGCCTACCTGGATCTGAACCGGTCTCCGGATGAGCTGGATCCGGCGGTGATCGAAGGGGTGCAGCGGCGCGGGCAGAACCCGCGGGTGGCGTCCGGCCTTGGGGTGATTCCCCGGGTGGTGGCCAATGGCCGTGCCATTTACCGCGGTAAACTGCCGGCGGCGGAAGCTGAGCAGCGGATCAGATGCTGCTGGCACCCCTACCACCAGGCGCTGAAGGGGCTTCTGGAGCAGGCGCATCAGCATTTCGGCCAAGCGATCCTGGTCGATTGCCATTCGATGCCGCATGAGGCGATCGACACCATGGTTCCGTGCAAGGGCGGCAAACCCGAGGTGGTACTGGGCGACCGCTTCGGCGCCGCAGCCGATAGAAGCGTTGTGGACCGGATCGAGGCTGCCTTTGCAGCGGCCGGGCTGAACGTCGCCCGCAATACGCCGTTTGCCGGGGCCTATATCGCCCAGACCTATGGCCGCCCATCGCGGCGGCAGCACGCGGTTCAGATCGAAATAGACCGGGCGTTGTATATGGATGAGGCTAAAATCCGTCCCAACGGGAACTTTGAACCGCTGCAGCAGCTGTTGCGCCAAGTGATTGCCGAGATTGCGGCGATTGGGCGTGAGGAACTGCCGCTGGCGGCGGAGTAAGAAGAAAACGCCTGCGCGGCTCAGCGCAGCGCGCGGCCTTTCAGAATCGCACTATCTCCAAATCGCTTGCGGATGGCGTCGGTGGCGCGTTCTGCCTCGGCCCGCTTGCCGGCCTGCGGATCCAGCAGGTCGCCGGTTTCGTCGGCTTGCGACTCGGGCACGAGATCAGAGATGCCGCAGCCCAGCAGCCGGTAGGGCCCTTGGTTGCCCGCCTGGTCCAAAAGGTTGCGTGCGGTGCGGTAAATGCGGTCGGCGATCTGGGTGGGACTGTGCAGTGTCACCCGCCGGGTCAATGCGGAATGATTGGCGCGTTTCAGTTTGAGGGTGACAACCCGGCCTGCAAGCTCCCGCGCCTTGGCGCGGTCGGAAACCTGTTCTGCAAGCCGCCACAGATGACCATCCAGAATGTCTATGCTGGCGGTGTCTTCAAAAAACGTGGTTTCCTTGGAAATCGATTTGACGGGGGCATTGGCCGAAACCCGGCGCCGGTCCTGGCCGCGGGCCAGGTGCCAGAGCCGGTCCCCCATCGAGCCGAAGCGGCTGTGCAGGGCCTCGCGGTCCCAACGCAAAAGGTCCGAGAATGTGCGGATGCCCGCCTTTTCCAGACTTGCCTGGGCAGCGGGGCCAATGCCCCAGATCAGCCGCACCGGTTTTTCGCGTAGGAAATCAGCGGTTTCTGCCTTGCCAATCACCGAGAACCCGCGCGGTTTGTCGAGGTCGGATGCAACTTTGGCCAAGAACTTATTATGCGACAGGCCGATGGAACCGGTGACGCCCAATTCGTCCTTCATCCGTTTGACCAGCCGGGCCAGCATCACGGCGGGCGGCGCACCATGCAGTTTTTCGGTGCCGCTGAGGTCCATGAAGGCTTCATCCAGCGACAGCGGCTCCACCTCAGGGGTGAGCTCGTTCATCAACTTGCGGATTTCGCGGCTGACCTCGACGTAGACGCTCATCCGCGGTTTGATGAACACTGCATCGGGGCAGAGTTTCAAGGCCTGGAACGTTGGCATGGCCGAGCGCACTCCGCGGATGCGGGCGACGTAACAGGCGGTGGACACCACACCGCGTTTGCCGCCCCCGATGATCACCGGCTTGGCGGCCAGTTCTGGATTGTCGCGCTTTTCGACGCTGGCATAAAAGGCATCGCAGTCCATATGGGCGATGGTGAGGGAAAACAGCTCTGCATGCGTCTTGATCCGCGGGCTGCCGCAATGCGGACAGCGCCGGGCAGGGGCAATCTGGCTCAGGCAGTCTCGGCACAGGGCATGCATGGCGGGCAAGGATTCTGCTGGATCAAGGGACGGGCTAGTATAGCTTGCGGCGGAGGCCTTGTCTTTAACGCGGCCCGTGTCCAAGTGACAGATCATGGCACGAGCAGACGAAGATTTTTCAGGTGCAAAGCCGGCTCTTTTTCTGGGGCAAGAATTGCTGGGGATCCAGCGGGACGACAAGCGGGATACCCCATACCCCGGGTTTTGGGACCTGCCGGGCGACGGGCGCGAAGGCGGCAAAAGTCCCGAAGCCTGCGCGCTGCGGGAGACCCGGGAAGAAGTTGGCCTAATGCTGCCGCCAGACAGGTGAAATTCGGAGAGGAGGGGCAGGGAGGGGCGATTATGCCGCGGAATACCTAAAGCGCGCACTCGTTGGCGGTGCCGCATCTTGCCGGACGACTAAGGCACTGCCTTGCGGAGCGGGCGGTTTGCATGGGGCTGAAAGAAAGATCCCCCGCTAATTAGCGGGGGGAGGTGACGGGTCTCAGGAAGAAAAGCCCGTCTGGGGAGTGTCTCAAGTCCTAGACTCGCTCAGTCGGCGGTAATTCGCAAAGTCCGCGGCAGCGGGCAGAGTTTGCGGGGCTGCGTGGTGTGCTTTTGAGGGCACAGGGCAATTTGGCGCAGATTCTGCCGCTCCCGGCGGATTTATCAGTGAAAAGAATTGCTTGACGTGGCGTCACTATACTTTTGAACCATGGCTCCCACTGGCGGATTGTGCATGGCGCAAAAGATTTATTCCCGCCTAATTTTTAGGCATGAAGGCACGGGAAGCGTTTGCAGCGCAGGCAGCCTGTGGATGTTCGGTATTAATCCTGCACGCCGGCCAGCTCAGCCAGGATGGCTTCGGCTGCGGCGCGGGGGCTGTTTGCCTGCCAGATCGGACGGCCAACAACGATATGGTCAGCACCGTCAGCAATAGCGCTCGCAGGTGTCGCGACCCGTTTTTGGTCGCCGAGGTCGGCACCGGCGGGGCGGACGCCGGGGGTGACGATCAGCTTGCCTTCGGCTTCGGGCAGGGCGCGGATCAGGGCCGCTTCCTGCGGGCTGGCGATCACCCCGTCGGCGCCGGCGGCAAAGGCGTTGCCTGCGCGTTCCAGTACCAGATCCTGCACCGCACCCTCTTTGATCAGCGCGCCGTCCAAGTCCTGGCGGTCCAGTGAGGTGAGGATGGTGACGGCGAGGATCTTGAGGTCCTTGCCGGCAGCGCCTTCCTTGGCCGCCTGCACAACGTAAGGGTCGCCATGAACGGTGAGGAAATCGAGATTGAACTGGGCCAGACCGCGCACCGCATTTTCCACGGTGGCGCCGATGTCGAACAGCTTCATGTCGAGGAAGATACGCTTGCCGTGCTCCTGCTTCAGCTCATTTGCCAGCGCCAGCCCGCCTCCGGTCAGCATGCCTAGGCCGATCTTGTAGAAGGAGACCGCATCTCCCAGCTGTTCGGCCAGCTTCAGGCCATTCAGCGCGTTGGGGACATCCATGGCAACAATCAGACGGTCGTCGACGCGCGGGGCTTGGGTCATGGTGGGTCCTCATTTGGCAGGCGGGTTTGGCTGGAAACTGGCGTTTCATACGCAAGGGGCTTCGGTTGGGCAAGGTGCAGACTGGGCTCCCGCAACTGAAGCTGCCCCGGTGCGGGGGCAGAATACAGTTTTGGGTCCCGCGCCGCGTCGCCGCGGCGCGGTCACTCCTGTGGCGCCGGGGAAGTTGACGCAGGTCAGGGATTTGCTCATCTTTTCGGTGTTTACTGATCTTGAAGCGGCTGGTTTGCTTCCCACATTGAACCTTGAGGCCCGGACAGGGGCGTGCCGCAGGGCGGGCGCTGCCAAACATCGGGCGCTTGATAAAGGAGAGCAAGATGGACTTGAACAAGTTCACTGAGCGTGCACGCGGATTCGTGCAGGCGGCGCAGACGATTGCGATGCGCGAAGGGCATCAGCGGCTGGTGCCAGAGCACATTCTGAAAGCATTGATGGATGATGATCAGGGGCTGGCGAGCAACCTGATCTCCCGCGCGGGCGGCGCACCGGCGCGCGTGGTTGAGGCTGTCGAGGCTGCTGTTGCCAAGCAGGCGAAGGTGAGCGGAGACGCGGCGCAGATCTATTTGGACGGCCAGACTGCCAAGGTGCTGGACGAGGCTGCCAGGATTGCCGAGAAGGCAGGCGACAGCTTTGTGCCGGTTGAACGCCTGCTGATGGCGCTGTGCATGGTGAAGTCCAAGGCGAAGGACGCCCTGGAAGCCGGTGCTGTCTCTGCACAGAAGCTGAATGAGGCGATCAATGACATCCGCAAGGGACGCACCGCTGACTCAGCCACCGCTGAGGAAGGCTATGATGCGCTGAAGAAATACGCCCGTGACCTGACCGAGGCGGCGCGGGAGGGAAAGATCGACCCGATCATCGGGCGGGATGAGGAAATCCGCCGTTCGATGCAGGTGCTGTCGCGCCGGACCAAGAACAATCCGGTGCTGATCGGTGAGCCGGGCGTCGGTAAGACCGCGATTGCCGAGGGCATGGCGCTGCGCATCATCAATGGCGATGTGCCGGAGTCCTTGCGTGACAAGAAGCTGCTGTCGCTGGATATGGGCGCGCTGATTGCCGGTGCGAAGTACCGCGGCGAGTTTGAGGAGCGCCTGAAGGCGGTGCTGACCGAAGTGACCGAAGCCGCCGGTGAAGTCATTCTGTTCATCGACGAGATGCACACGCTGGTCGGCGCCGGCAAATCCGACGGCGCGATGGATGCCGCCAACCTGATCAAGCCGGCGCTGGCGCGCGGCGAGCTGCATTGTGTCGGCGCGACCACTCTGGATGAATACCGCAAGTATGTGGAGAAGGACGCGGCGCTGGCCCGCCGGTTCCAGCCGGTGATGGTAACCGAGCCGACGGTGGAAGACACTGTTTCTATCCTGCGCGGTATCAAGGAGAAGTATGAGCTGCACCACGGGGTGCGGATTGCCGATGCGGCGCTGGTCGCAGCGGCGACCCTGTCAAACCGCTATATCACCGACCGCTTTTTGCCGGACAAGGCTATCGATCTGATGGACGAGGCCGCCAGCCGCCTGCGCATGCAGGTGGATTCCAAGCCCGAGAAATTGGATGCGCTGGACCGGCAGATCCTGCAGATGCAGATCGAGGAAGAGGCGCTGAAGCTTGAGGACGACGCGGCCTCAAAGGACCGGCTAACGACGCTGCAGAAGGAACTGTCGGACCTGCAGGAGCAGTCGGCCGAGATGACCGCTCAGTGGCAGTCGGAACGGGACAAGCTGGCAGGGGCCCGCGACCTGAAAGAGCAGCTGGACCGTGCCCGCGCCGACCTGGACATAGCCAAGCGGGAGGGCAACCTCGCCAAGGCGGGAGAGCTGTCTTATGGCGTTATTCCAGGGCTGGAAAAGCAGCTGTCCGATGCCGAGAGCCGCGAAGAAAAGGGCCTGATGGTCGAAGAGGCCGTGAGGCCGGAGCAGATCGCGGCTGTTGTGGAGCGTTGGACCGGTATTCCGACCTCCAAAATGCTGGAGGGCGAGCGCGAGAAGCTGCTGCGCATGGAAGATGATCTGCACCGCCGGGTGATCGGCCAAAACACTGCGGTGACTGCAGTGGCCAATGCTGTACGCCGGGCACGTGCAGGCCTGAATGACGAGAACCGGCCGCTGGGGTCGTTCCTGTTCCTCGGGCCGACCGGTGTTGGCAAGACCGAACTGACCAAGGCGGTTGCCGGTTTCCTGTTCGACGACGAGCACGCGATGGTCCGCGTCGACATGTCCGAGTTCATGGAGAAACACTCGGTCGCCCGGCTGATCGGTGCGCCTCCGGGCTATGTCGGCTATGACGAAGGCGGAATGCTGACAGAGGCCGTGCGCCGCCGCCCCTATCAGGTGGTGCTGTTTGACGAGGTCGAAAAGGCGCATCCGGATGTGTTCAACGTGCTGCTGCAGGTGCTGGACGACGGCATGCTGACCGATGGTCAGGGCCGCACCGTGGACTTCAAGCAGACGCTGATCATCCTGACCTCGAACCTGGGCGCGCAGGCGCTTAGCCAGCTGCCCGAGGGTGCTGATGCCTCGGATGCGCGGCGCGACGTGATGGATGCGGTCAAGGCGCATTTCCGGCCTGAATTCCTGAACCGTCTGGATGAGACCATCATCTTTGACCGTTTGGCGCGGGCGGATATGGACGGCATTGTCGAAATCCAGCTGGCGCGGCTGCTGAAGCGGCTGGCGGCGCGCAAGATCGCGCTGGAGCTGGACGAGGCGGCCAAGACCTGGCTGGCGGATGAGGGCTATGACCCGGTGTTCGGCGCCCGCCCCCTGAAGCGGGTGATCCAGCGCGCCCTGCAAAACCCGCTCGCCGAGGCCCTGCTGGGTGGCGAGATCAAGGACGGCGACACCGTTCCGGTCTCGGCTGGCAGCGAGGGGTTGATCATCGGCGGCCGGCTGGGGACGTCCGACCGGCCCAAGCCAGACGATGCCGTGGTGCATTGAGGGGAAGTAATAAGGAAAAGCAACAAGGAAGGCCCGCCAGCGATGGGCGGCGGGCCTTTGTCATGAATAGGGGAACGTTATAATTCCAAACGGCGCGCGCCCGTTCGGGTGCGTTCACCCGCCAGGGTTTGGCAAAAGTCCTCATTCTCCAGTACCAGTTGGCTGAATGACGACGGGTTGCGGCGCATGCCCAGAAGGTATTCAGCCGTGCCCGATTTGCGGAGCTTTACGGTATGGAACCGTATCTCTGCCGGTGCCGTCGCAGCAATCGCCGGCGAAAACCAAGCCGCCGCGGCGGCAGCGGCTGTGCAGCTAAGGGTCGTGCGGCGCAAAATGCCTTTGGAACAGCTTGCCATCAGATCACCAGCCTTTTGTAGTAACGAACCTCTGGCGGTGCGGTCATGAATGCGGCCAGGCTGGCGAGGACACCGTTTTCGGAAATGGCCTGGATGTAGGCGGCGTGGTGCTGTTTTGAGAGCCATTCCTCAACAATCAGCAGGCCGCGTGTTTCCTCATCATAATAAAGTGTGACCGACAGGGCGCCGTCAAAACCGCGGACAGCCGCTTATGTGGCCAGGGCGTTTCAGGGTCACGATTTGCTCATTGGTGACCTTGCAGCATTGTCCGGCCGCTCTGTTCCGACATTCAACAGAGAGTTCCGGCGTATTTTTGGTGCGTCGTCAGCGCAATGGCGCAAGCAACGCAAGCTGGATCAGGCCAAGGGGTTGCTGGAAAACACCAGAGAGGCGGTCACCGGCATCGGGCTGGCCGTCGGCTATGACAGCACGTCCCACTTTATCAGCGCATTTAAGAAGCAGTTCGGAATGACCCCGGGTCAGTTCCGGGCGGCTATTGCCGCAGCTGACCCGTAGTCCTGGGGATGCAGCCTCACTGTGCTACCGCGTCCTTGGCCACCCGCCGTTCATATTTGCGGCGCAGGACTTGCAGGCGGGGTTCCCAATTGTAGCGTCCGTCTTCGGCAGTGGCGGACCAGAACAGCTTGCCGCCGTAGCGCCAGGGGTCAAGCACGATGCCCTCATTTATTCCGTCGCCTTTGGCGGCGATCACTGCAGTGCTGTGGTCGATGCGGAAATCGTTTTTAGGTTCGGCAATTGCGCGCAGCATCGTGAGCGTTTGGAAGTTCTCCTGGCTAAGCCGCGCCTGCATGTCCTCGGCATAATGCACGCAAAGGCCGCGGTCCTTGACCCCGGTGTTCACCATCGTGTTGTGCAGGATCGGCGAGGTGGTGACATTATATTGCTCGGCCAGCCTGGCGGAGTATCTGTAGGCGATCTCGGCCGCGCGGCGAGCCTCAACCGGGTCCACTTTCGGATCCAGGGTTTGCAGCGCCAGCGAGAGTTCTTGGACATCGTTCTTGGTCGCCGCGGGGCCGGTAGCGCAGCCAGCCAGCGTGGCGGCTGCCAGCATCATCAGGTAAGCAAAAAGGGATTTCATCATGGTCTGCCCGTGCCGGAATTTCAGTTTCCGGCCAGCATAGTGAAAACGCGCAGGCAGTGCAGCGGGGAATTTCGCAGCCAGGGGATACTCCGGAGCTTACTCCTCGATCGCCTCCTGCACGATGCCGTCCAGCAGATCGTGGATCACCTGCATCTCGCCCTCGGGGAAGGCGCGAAAGCCGATGGTGACGTCTTCTGCACCGGGGGGCTGGGCCACGAATATGTCATAAGGGCAGAAGGTGATGTTCATCGGGTTGGCCTCCATCACCTGGCGCGACAGTTTGGCGGAGCAGAAAGAGAAAACCTGCGCATGTTCAAACAGCACAATATCCGAGCCGACATCGGCGCGGGTGCGTTCCAGCATGTCGCCCACATGGCTGATGTGGTCGATCCGCAGGCCCCGGTTGGTGATGGCGCTTTCAAGCCCGAAGGTTACGTCATCAAAGGGCAGGGGGGTGGTGTAGCTCACCATGTCCTGCGCCGCAGCCGTGCCAGTGCTGAGGGCAAGGGCTGCTGCAACTGCATACATCTTCATCGGGCATCTCCCTGGTGATTGCTGATCCGCGCGTGCTGCCCTGCAGGGCCGTGCGCTAACATATTACATTTTTTGCATGAGATGGGGGCAACCGCCACCGGAAAGTTTCCGCATAGCCGGTTCAGGCGCCGCGCCGCTGAAAGCCTCTTTTGTTAACGTGGAATGAAGAAGGCTGTGCAACGTTACAGTTCTCTCGCGCAGTCGTTACAGGATATGTTTTGGGTTTTGCGCACGGGACCGTTACCTGAAAGGGAGCAGTAAACTCAGGAGACGCAGATGGCGCGCCGCTGGACCAATGATTTGACCCTTGCAGATGCAACCCCGGAGGCTGCGTTCTGGAACCGCCGCCAGATCATGGCGGGGCTGGCAGGCAGCGGGCTGGCCGCGGCGCTAGGCACCAGCGTGCGTGCGGAGGAGGCGTTGGAACCCAATACTTGGGAAGAGGTGACCAACTACTGCAACTTCTATGAATTCGGCACCGGCAAAGGCGACCCGTCCAAATACGCGGACCGGATGACAACCACGCCCTGGAGCGTTAAGATTGACGGTTTGGTGGACAAGCCGGGTGATTATTCCTTTGAGCAGATCCTGGGCGAAATGACACTGGAGGAACGTATCTACCGTTTCCGCTGTGTCGAGGCCTGGTCCATGGTGGTGCCCTGGCAAGGATTCGAACTTGCCGATTTGCTGAACTTTGCAGGCGTGCAGGACGGCGCCAAATACGTTGCATTTGAGACGCTGTACCGGCCATCTGAAATGCCGGGCACCGCCTATAAGGTGCTGGACTGGCCTTATCGTGAAGGGCTGCGCCTGGATGAGGCGATGAACCCGCTGTCGATGATGGCAACAGGTATCTTCGGCAAGCCGCTGCCCAACCAGAACGGCGCACCGCTGCGGCTGGTGGTTCCATGGAAGTACGGTTTCAAGTCGATCAAATCCGTCGTGCGCATCACCCTGACGGATCAGGAGCCGCCGACCAGCTGGAATATGGCCAATGGCCGGGAATACGGCTTCTATAGTAATGTGAACCCCGATGTCTCGCATCCGCGCTGGAGCCAGGCCAGCGAGCGCCGTATCGGCGGCGGGCTGTTCGCCAAGCGCCAGCCGACGCTGATGTTCAATGGCTACGGGAACGAAGTGGCCGCCCTGTATGACGGGATGAACCTTGCCCAGCACTTCTGACCGGAGCCGCCTGATGGACACGGTAAACCAGTTTTTCCGCCGCTTTCCAGTCTGGGCAGTTTACCTGCTCGGGGCACTGCCTGCGTTCTGGCTCTTTTACCTCGGCCTCACTGGCGGCCTGGGGATAGAGCCGATCAAGGCACTGGAGCATGAATATGGCGAACTGGCGCTGCAGCTGATGGTTCTGACACTTTCCATTTCCCCGATGCGCCGGCTGCTGGGATTGAACCTGATGAAGTTCCGCCGGTCGATCGGCCTGCTGTGCTTCTTCTATGTGTCTTGCCATTTGCTGGTCTGGCTGGTGCTGGACGTGCAGATCCTTGGCCAGATCCTCGCTGATATTGCCAAGCGTCCTTACATCACCATTGGTATGGCGGGCTTTGTCCTGATGCTTCCGCTGGCTTTGACCTCCAACAATTTCTCTGTCCGACGGCTGGGGCGTGCCTGGCCGCGGTTGCACAGGCTGACCTATGCGGCAGGTCTTCTAGGGGCGCTGCACTATGTAATGCTGGTGAAAGGCTTCCAAGTTGAACCGCTGTTCTATCTTGGAGCAGTGGTTGTCCTGCTGGCCCTTCGATTGCCTGCTGCTCAATTCCGGAAGCGGCAGTCTGCACCCAGGGCATCAGGCCGGGCCTGAACCGGATCCGCGTCATCAGCGTTGGACTAGAAAGGCGGCCTTTGTGGCCGTCTTTTTGTTATGTGCTGTTTTCTTTTTTGCATTGGCGGGATTTCTGGCTGGGTATTTTTGACCGGGGCGGCGCGGGGAGGGGGCTTTTGTCTGGATTGTTGCGGTTCCGGGCGGGGCGACTCGTTTCCGGAGGGGTGATTTGCTGTGATTCCGGGCGGCGGATCTGTGGATAAGCGGGGGCTTTCTGTGGGTAAGTCCGGTGCTGGGGCGGTTTGGGTGTTCTGCGGTGTTTGCGGCTGCAGCATCCGGGTCAGGATTACTGACTTTTTTGATGCGTAAGTCGTTGATTTTATTGTGTTTGTATCTTTTCT
>NZ_CP081037.1:72500-822500 GCF_025141525.1 Leisingera sp. M527
ACCCCGCATGGGTGGCCATGCCGGTTTGATCTTCAAGCGGTTCCGCTGGAACGGTTTGAACGTCCAACCGGACGAAAATTGACATCGTAAAGAGAGATACAATCAACAAGACTGTTGGTCGCCCGAGTGTGGGATTGACCTCAGTCAGGTGCTGACCGCCCTTCGGGACGGGATGCGAGCTTCAGAATACGTCATGTTTCCTCAGACGTCCTGAAGTCTGCCTGAATGAAAAGACAGTGTTGTCCAAGTCAAGTACACTAACCCGGTTCAATATCCGCAAGGATTTGAACCCGCATGATCGCACGATCATGCAATAAGTTCCTGGTCGCAATTGTGGCCGGGAGCGGGATAGTTTGCTTTTTGGTTCAGGAAAACATGCTGCGGTTTCTTACCAGCTTCCGCAGCTGAGCGTGTTTTAGAACACTCTCTTTTTCTGGATCAAATCAAGCGCGAGAAGGGCGTTTGGTGGATGCCTTGGCAGTAAGAGGCGATGAAAGACGTGATACCCTGCGATAAGCTTGGGGGAGCCGGGAATAGGCTTTGATCCCAAGATCTCTGAATGGGGGAACCCACCTGAAAGTTTGTTATAATAGCCGCCGGTTCATTCCGGATGGCTGCTTATAATGGGCTTAACCAGGTACTTATAGACTGAATACATAGGTTTATAAGAGCAAACCCGGGGAACTGAAACATCTAAGTACCCGGAGGAAAGGACATCAATAGAGACTCCGTTAGTAGCGGCGAGCGAACGCGGACCAGCCGAGCCTGATGAGTGAGAAGAACATGTTGGGAAGCATGGCCATAGCGGGTGACAGCCCCGTATTCTAAGCTCTGAGGGACGTATTAAGTAGGGCGGAACACGTGAAATTCTGTCTGAAGATCGGAGGACCACCTCCGAAGGCTAAGTACTCCTTACTGACCGATAGCGAACCAGTACCGTGAGGGAAAGGTGAAAAGCACCCCGGCGAGGGGAGTGAAACAGTACCTGAAACCGAACGCCTACAATCAGTTGGAGGCCCCTTGAGGGCTGACAGCGTACCTTTTGTATAATGGGTCATCGACTTGGTCTCACAAGCAAGCTTAAACCGTTAGGTGTAGGCGCAGCGAAAGCGAGTCTTAATAGGGCGAATGAGTTTGTGGGATCAGACCCGAAACCGAGTGATCTAGGCATGGCCAGGTTGAAGGTGCGGTAACACGCACTGGAGGACCGAACCCACATCCGTTGAAAAGGATCGGGATGAGCTGTGCCTAGGGGTGAAAGGCCAATCAAACTCGGAGATAGCTGGTTCTCTGCGAAATCTATTTAGGTAGAGCGTCATCCGAATACCCCGGGGGGTAGAGCACTGGATGGGTAATGGGGCCCCACAGGCTTACTGATCCTAACCAAACTCCGAATACCCGGGAGTACTAGATGGCAGACACACGGCGGATGCTAACGTCCGTCGTGGAGAGGGAAACAACCCTGACCTCCGGCTAAGGCCCCCAATTCATGGCTAAGTGGGAAAGCAGGTGAGACGTCCAAAACAACCAGGAGGTTGGCTTAGAAGCAGCCATCCTTTAAAGATAGCGTAACAGCTCACTGGTCTAATCAAGATGTCTTGCGGCGAAGATGTAACGGGGCTCAAGCCATGAGCCGAAGCCGAGGATGCACATAGTGCATGGTAGCAGAGCGTAGTGTGACATAGTTCCATGCGTCCTTATCTTCCTGCGGGAAGAATTGGACGCAAGGAGCTTTCGATGAAGCGGGCCTGTGAGGGATCCCGTGGAGAGATCACTAGTGAGAATGATGACATGAGTAGCGACAAAGAGTGTGAGAGACACTCTCGCCGAAAGTCCAAGGGTTCCTGCTTAAAGCTAATCTGAGCAGGGTAAGCCGGCCCCTAAGCCGAGGCCGAAAGGCGTAGGCGATGGGAACCACGTTAATATTCGTGGGCCAGGAGGATGTGACGGATTGTGAAGGTAGTTCATCCTTATCGGATTGAATGGGCTGCTGATCAGTCCCTGGAAATAGCCCTCCATCAGACCGTACCCTAAACCGACACAGGTGGACAGGTAGAGAATACCAAGGCGCTTGAGAGAACGATGTTGAAGGAACTCGGCAAAATACCTCCGTAAGTTCGCGAGAAGGAGGCCCGGGTCCTACGCAAGTGGAATCCGGGGGCACAAACCAGGGGGTGGCGACTGTTTATTAAAAACACAGGGCTCTGCGAAGTCGCAAGACGACGTATAGGGTCTGACGCCTGCCCGGTGCCTGAAGGTTAAAAGGAGGGGTGAGAGCTCCGAATTGAAGCCCAGGTAAACGGCGGCCGTAACTATAACGGTCCTAAGGTAGCGAAATTCCTTGTCGGGTAAGTTCCGACCTGCACGAATGGCGTAACGACTTCCCCGCTGTCTCCAACATCGACTCAGCGAAATTGAATTGCCTGTCAAGATGCAGGCTTCCCGCGGTTAGACGGAAAGACCCCGTGCACCTTTACTACAGCTTCGCACTGGTATCAGGATTGTGATGTGCAGGATAGGTGGTAGGCATCGAAACCGTGACGCAAGTCGCGGTGGAGCCTCCCTTGAGATACCACCCTTCGCACTCTTGATATCTAACCGCGGTCCGTTATCCGGATCCGGGACCCTGCGTGGCGGGTAGTTTGACTGGGGCGGTCGCCTCCTAAAGAGTAACGGAGGCGCGCGAAGGTTGGCTCAGAGCGGTCGGAAATCGCTCGTTGAGTGCAATGGCAGAAGCCAGCCTGACTGCGAGACTGACAAGTCGAGCAGAGACGAAAGTCGGCCATAGTGATCCGGTGGTCCCGAGTGGAAGGGCCATCGCTCAACGGATAAAAGGTACGCCGGGGATAACAGGCTGATACTGCCCAAGAGTCCATATCGACGGCAGTGTTTGGCACCTCGATGTCGGCTCATCTCATCCTGGGGCTGGAGCAGGTCCCAAGGGTACGGCTGTTCGCCGTTTAAAGAGGTACGTGAGCTGGGTTTAGAACGTCGTGAGACAGTTCGGTCCCTATCTGCCGTGGGTGTAGGATACTTGAGAGGAGTTGCCCCTAGTACGAGAGGACCGGGGTGAACGAACCACTGGTGGACCTGTTGTTGCGCCAGCAGCAGTGCAGGGTAGCTATGTTCGGACAGGATAACCGCTGAAGGCATCTAAGCGGGAAGCCCCCCTCAAAACAAGGTATCCCTGAGGGCCGTGGAAGACCACCACGCCGATAGGCCGGAGATGTAAGTGCAGCAATGCATTCAGTTGACCGGTACTAATCGCCCGATAGGCTTGATTTGATCCAGTAACAGACAGTGTTACGGAAAAACCAAACAAGCAAACACATCCCATAATACAAACGCTTGGACAACGTTGATTGCAGCCGAACGCATTTGGCAATGTCCCCGTGACATAACTCAGGTGCGGTCTCTCGCGCATTTACTTCGTAAATACGCTGCCGACCGCCACACGAGAAAAATCCAAATGCCTTCGGTATTTGGATTTTTCTCGGTTTGGTGGCTACAGCACAAGTGAAACACCCGGTCCCTTCCCGAACCCGGAAGTTAAGCACTGTCGCGCCGATGGTACTTGGGCTCAAGCCCTGGGAGAGTAGGTCACCGCCAAACCTAGTAAAATCCAAATATCTCTCAATACGGTCTCAAAAAAACCTGACGCGGGATGGAGCAGCCAGGTAGCTCGTCAGGCTCATAACCTGAAGGTCGCAGGTTCAAATCCTGCTCCCGCAACCAAAATATACATATATTTAACAGATATTTACAACCAACTCCGGGTGGCTTTACTGTTTGCAGCAGAAGCCACTGGAAGCAGTAGGAGCTGAGTTGCCCTGTGGCCGAAAGGCAATAGGCTATACTCCAGAAAACCACTTTGGGTTCACGGTCACTTGCTCGACCATTTCGGTTTGCACACCCAACTTATTGGCTTTCAACAAGTCGCACAGGCGCTCGCCATCTATCAAGTCGATGGCCTTTGCCCCGTCGCGTGTTGCTTCCTCTGAGGCTTGGCTGGTGAAATGGCCTGTGGTGATAAACAGGCCCTTATCTGCGCGGCCCTCCAATGCGCCGCGAAAGTCTCTGATCTCTTTTGAGCCGACGCTGCCTTTGTAGCGCTTGCACTGAAAGTAGACCTGGAATGACACCAAGTTGACTCTGAGCACTCCCACGCCATCGATCCCGCCGTCACCGGATTTGCCGCGCACTTCGACTTTGACAAAACCGGCTTCGCGCAACAACCTTTGTGCCAAGCGTTCAAAGGCATCGGGCTGCATGGCCTTCATCACGTCCAACAGTTTGGATTTCCAATCGTCGCCCCCATCCGGCGTGTCGAGGGTATCTTGAGCGCTCTCGTCTTGGTGCACTTTTCCCTGCACCTTTGCCGCCTTGCGTTTGGCTTTGGCGCGGTCGCGCTCTTCCTGCTTTACTTGGTCATAGATCGCTTGGGTGGCAGCAAGCTCCGTTATCTTGGCGCCTGTATCGGTCAAGGCCCAGACACCACGAGCAGAGTTCTCCAATGCGCCGCCGCGTTTCAAATAGGTACGAGCCCAAGACAAAAAGTAGTTCACACGCGGCATAGTGTTGTTTGCCATCATGTGGCGTTGCTCGGCTTCGGTGACGCCCTCCAGTGAGATCACCTCTTCATCAAGCTCTTGGATCGTGGCAGAGCCACCAAGTACATGCAGCGCCTCGACTGTGGCCAGCATCATGCCTGCCAGATCCGGCAGGCTGTCTTGGTCGATTTCAAATCTGCGCATGGCGAGCTCCTATCGTGATCTCAGGCCGCATATTTGCCATCCTCTGTTTTGTCGGCTTGGCCCAGGGCCGCGAGGCTTTCCAACAGAGGCTGCACGGCGGTGGTGCGGGCGCGGGCAAAGCGGCGGGCGATTTGTTCGGGGGAGGCCTCGCCCATCTCCACAAGTGCTTCGCGCACGGCGGCGATTTGATCGGGGAGGCCCTTGGGCCATGAAGCTTTTTCCACCTTGGCGACAACGCCCAGATCCATATCCGTCGTCTTGCCTTTTTCGACCTTAGCGCCGGTTGGGTTTTGATAGTCGGGACGCAGCCAGCGGATGTCGCCTGAGGCCTCCTCGGAAGCGCGGGTCTTGTTGAGATCAACAAGGCGCATCAGGATCTCTTCGTCACTGAGGTCTTTTGGCCAGTCGTAAGCCTCGGCTACGGCGGCGTCGATTTGATCATGCAGATCGCGTAAGACTCCGATCAGGCCTTGGTCGTAGATCTCTTTATCCTTGCCCTCTATCGCCTCGCCTGCGCGGAGTTTTTCCAGCACGTTGTACATATTGGTCAACGTGAGCTTCGGATGCGCCGCCTGTTGGCGCTTGCGATGTGCGTCGAGCTCTTCGCCCAAAGCGGAGAGCTGAATTTTTTGGGGATCTGTGAGATTGGGGAAAGGGAAGGGATCGAAGCATTTTGAATTGTTATATCGAGGATCATTTCCGACCCCCATCCAACCACCAATTGCGAGTGACCAGACTTCATGAAGACGAGAGGATAAAATCCCCAACGGCCAAGCTTCATCTAGACCAATAACTACAACCTCACTTTCGCAGAGGTCATCAGTGGACCACATTTGGAAGCATCTAAATTTTGCAGTCCTTGACGTGACAATGCTAAATTTCAAACCATCGGTTGCAGCTCGATAACTTCTTGATGGATCGCCAAAAACCCACCAGTTTTCCCTTCGCCAAAGCATCGGGTTTTCTTCTCGGACAGGCTTCACTGAATCTAGTAAATGTTGGTAGAGGAGCGGATAGTGCAACCTCGCATCGTTCTCAGAGAGACCCCAAAAATCGATAACCCACCTCTTACGGTGTCGCTGGCTAAGATCATACCCACCGAGAAAAGGTCTCACTATTTTCTTTTCTAAAGCGTTTGTTTCCACACAAAGCTCCTTCAGCTCACGTTCAGTGCCGAGGAAGCCTTTTCCAACCAAAAACGCGCCACGCGCACTCAAACGTGTATTTGCCAAAAGTGGAATTACAGAAGCCACATCCGCGCCGATCTGCAAGTTCGCAAAAATCTTGCCATCCTGACGGTCAAAACTGACCACGCGCCCGTCAACATCATCCCTGTCTTTACTCTCACTGGTCACCGTCAACAAATGCCCAGCCCGATTGCCCGCCGCGCCGACAGTCATGGCGATGCGCACGGCTGCACCATAGAGCGTGTCGACCCAAGGGTGATCTGGCACAGCAAACAGCAGTGACAGCGGCTTTTTCGGATCGTTCAGATGCGGCTCCAACACGCGGCGGTTAAACGTCTGACGCAGGGAGTTGGTGGTGATCAGGCCAAAGCGCCGGGTGCCGACGCGGGTTTTGGTGTTGAACGCCCGCGCCATCAGGGCGGCTTTCTCCCACCAGAACATCACCAAATCCGCGCTTTGCGGCATTTTGGGATAGGCAGACCACAGCGCCTCGACATAGCCATCGCCCAAAGCATCGCGCAAACGACTGGCGCCAATAAACGGCGGGTTGCCGACGATGAATGTCGCCTTGGGCCATGTGGTCGCGCGGGGCTCGGCATAGTCATAGAGTTGCACGCGGGCGGCGGGGTCTGGCACCTCTTCACCGGTGACCTGATGGCGCATGGTGGTGACGCCATCCCAACGGGTCACAGGGGCGCCCATGTCATCCACACGCGGCGTGCGCGCGGACCATTCCAACACGGCATCGCGGTTTTCAATGTTCTTGAAGTCGCGCAACACGGGCTCGGACGGGGCGGCGATGCCATGGGTGCGGTAGTGCCATTGCAGATAGCCGATCCACAGCACCAGCTCTGCCACATTGGCGGCCCAGGTGTTGAGCTCAATCCCCAGAAATTGATGCGGATCAACGGTGATAAAGCTGGTCTGGGTCTCGCCCAGCTCCTCCATCAGGCTGGTGACCTCGCCCTCCAGCCGTTTCATCATCTCCAGCGCGACATAGAGAAAGTTGCCCGAGCCACAGGCCGGGTCCAGCACGCGCACTTCACACAGGTCATGGTGGAAGTCCTTGACCAGTTTCAGCGCCTGATCGGTTTTGCCATCAGCGTTCAGGCGTTGCACCGCGATCTGCACGTTGCGCCAATCATCGCGCAATGGCTCCATGATAGTTGGCGTCACCAGACGTTCGACATAGGCACGCGGAGTGTAATGCGCCCCCAGTTTGTGGCGCTGTTTGGCATCTAGCGCGCGTTCCAGCAGGGTGCCAAAGATCGCGGGTTCAACCTGTTTCCAATCGGCCTCGGCAGCCTCGATCAACAGGCCAAGTTGAAGATTGTCCAATGGCAGAGCATCGGCATCTTTGAACAGCCCGCCGTTAAAGCGTTTGAGGTCTTTGGTGAGCACGGGGGAAAACCCGCCGGTGTTCATGGTTTGCCACAGGCTCTTGAGCGTCGGTTGGGCATCTTCCGGGTGGCCGCGCAGCTCTTTTAGTTTGGCGGTAAAGCTGCCGTACGGGATCAGATCAACGTCTTCGGCAAACATGGAAAATAGGCAGCGCATGAGGAACCGCGCCACGGTTTCGCTATCATGGCCTTGGCCCTCAAAGCTCTTGCCCAGCTCGGCCAGATGCTCGGCAATCTCGCGGGTGACTTCGGCAGATTTAAGCGACGGGTCCAGGCTTTGCGGATCGCTCCAAATGGCGCGCAGCAGATCCAGCGTCTGGGGTTGGCGCAGGTCTTCCAAATATATGCGATAGCGGTTGCCATCGGGGAACTGGGTGTAACCCTGCCCCTGGCCCGAGAAATCGGAATAGAGCTCAATCACATGGCCGACATCAACGATCATCAGGAAGGGCGGCCAGCCGTCCTCTTTGGATACAGCACGGGCGTAGTTGTCCGCCTGGGCGCGGGCTTTGAGCATGGTGTCGTCGAACTTAGCCGTGCCGCGTTTGCCGTGCCCGGATTGTTTTGGCGCGTCTTTGCCGAGGAACATCTCAAGGGTGTTTTTGTCTTTGGGACCAGTCGAGGTGAACTGTTTGGCCTCCAGAATGAAGTGGCCCTTCTTATACAGATCAATGCGACCATTCCGAGTGCGCCCCGTGTGGGTCAGCGTGACCGGGCGTTCAAAACGATAGTCCAGGAAATCGCCGTCTTTGTCAGACACGTAGGGGCGCTCGACACCTAAAAGTTCCGTCAACTCAATTGCAAAGCTCTGTGCGGTCGCCATCTCGCTGCCACCAGACCCTTGCCAGCGCTCAATAAATTCTTCGATATCCATACCGACTGCCCAAAGATTCAACCAATGGGGAAGTTGCGCATGAAAATAGGGTTTGTTCAATCCCCATGGGGGAGTTCTACTTAAACCAATACCGCGCCGCTGCCTTGCTGAGGCGTTCGGGCAGGGGAGTGGGGTGTTCTTCAGATAGCCTTTTCAATGTTTCGATATGGCTATCCAGGAAATCTTGGAATTCTCCTGGCTGGACTTCTGAGGCGGCAGCCCTTGATACGAACAGCCTAAGGATCTGCCGGTCCAGCATCCGTATGTGTTCGGCGCGGTTGGTTTCGATCACCTCACTTGGCAGCACGCCGGAGCAATTCTCTTGCAGGTCATTGGCGATGACGCTGGCGACGTCGCGCCAGAGGTTGTGCGTGGGCCAGCGGGCGCGGTCGCTGTCGGTGGTGGGGCAGGTGTAGCGGATCCTTTCGCAGAACTCGGTGTAGGCGTCGCCCACCATATCGCGCAGGTCTCGCCATGACCGCATTTCCCAGCGGTTGCGCAGTTGTTTGGATCCCATGCGCAACTCGAACCGCCAGACTTGGCTTGCCAGCCGGTCGGACAGATCCAAGGGCGGGCAGTTCAATTGGGTGCGGGCGTCGTTCCAGATGGTGAGCCAGCCCATCTTGCCCTTTTGTATGACCTCTTGCCGTTTGTCGTAGATCACCAACTGCCGGTTGGCGACGGCCCCGGCGCGCAGGCCGGTGACGCGCGCGCCTATGGCATGGGTTTCGGTTTCATCAAAGCCGGTGTGTTCCTGCACGCGGGTGCCGGGTGGCACCACCAGCGCCTCGCGGTCGGGTTCAAACCAAGGGGCGAGAAAGTCGATGGCATAATCCACGCGGGTCACCCGCAAGAGGTGCTCGGCATAGCGGATGCCAAACGCATCCATGCAATCCCGAAAGTGTTTCTCTGCGGCGTCCAGCCCGCCAGTCGCCAGCAGGAAGGCCCGGAAATCCACGGTGATGCCGGGATTGTTCGCAGGGCGGTTTTCCGGGTCGAGGAAGTACCATTCGGCTCCGTATTCGCCTGTATGGGCAGAAAAGGCGGAACCGCCTGTGCGGCGCACTGTGAGGGCTACAGGACCGAACTCTAACAGGGTCTCGGCATTGGTCTGGATTGCCAGTGCTTTGGCTTCTGCAAGTGCTGTGCGCAGCTCTGCCGGGATATCGGTTTCAACGGTGAATTTCAGCCCATCAAAGCCTGAATGCAGGATATCTGCGTTCATCTACTCTTGCCTACGTTTTCGTATTCGTGGAGGGGGGTGTTACAAGACCCTCCTCCCGCGCGGCCCATTTTGCCGACGTGTGCCGCCGCGAGGGCATCTCTGAAAGCCTGTATTACAGTTGGTCGAAAGAATTCCTGGAAGCCGGGAAACGGCGGCTTTCTGGCGATACGGCGCGTCAGGCGACATCACCTGAAGTGAAGGAGTTGCGCTCCGAGGCGTTGGCTTTGAAGGACTGCGTGGCTGACCTCACCCTGGAAAACCGTTTGCTGAAAAAAAGCATGACCGGGGCTGGGGAGTTCGAGGAATGAGATACCCGGCGTCCGAGAAACTGGAGATCATCCGCACGGTTGAGGGATCACATCTGCCGACCAGAATGACCCTCGGCATGCTGGGCATTCCGCGCACGACTTTCTACCGCCCCCTCTTGGCAGATTTGCGTTGCAAATCGCCTGCCGGGCAATGGGATATGACCGCTACGTTGAAGGCGGGTTCGATGCCCTTGCAGATCACTCGCCCCGCCCAAAGCCGGTCTGGAACCGTATTCCACAGGCCAGGCGGGATGACCTGATCGAGTTTGCGTTGGAGCATGAAGCGCTGACGACACGCGAGCTGGCGGTCAAATACACCGATGAGAAGCGGTATCCTCGCCCATTGTCTCTCGGACCAATGGCTCGATCTCTGAATCATCCGCTTATCGCATTCTGAAGGCCGCCGATCTGATCACCGCGCCCGAGTATGTGGTGATCAAGGCTGCCGGCGAGTTCAAAGACAAGACGACGGCCATCAACCAGATGTGGCAGACGGACTTCACCTACTTCAAAATCATCGGTTGGGGCTGGTAGTATCTGAGCACGATCCTGGACGACTACAGCCGCTACATCATCGTCCCGCTGCCCGGCAGTCGTTTGCAAAGCAAACGATGAGAGGGGGAAACTTTGCACAAACATGCGGGCCGAGGATGTGACAGACACGATTGAACTGGCTTTGACAGCATCGGGCTGCGACCAGGCGGCCGTACGCCACAAGCCGCGCCTGCTCAGCGAGCTGCCCATTGAAAGCGCCATTGGTTCGAGCCCAATGGGCGGCGGCTCGTGCTACATCTCTGGCGACTTGGCTGAATGGTTGGGAAAACAAAAGATGACCCATGTGCGCGGAGCACCATTCCACCCGCAAAAGGGAGGGCAAGATTGAACGCTGGCATCAGACCTTGAAAAACCGGGTCCTGCTGGAAAACTACTATCTCCCCGGTGCTCTCGAACGCCAAATCGGGACCTTTGTCGACTACTGCAACAACCAGCGCTACCACGAGAGCCTGAGCAACGTCACACCCGCCGGCGTCTACTTCGGTAGGAACGTTTGAAGTGCGCCTTGCCGTTAATGTGGTGAACGGCAGGAACGGCGGGCTTCGCCGCAGCATAAAACCTCGGCTGGTTGCGTCAATCGGCCGAGTTCGCAAAGGTCGCTATCTGCGCGTCACGGCCACTGGTGTGGAACGCAGAGCAAGCCGGGATCGTCGCCACCTGCTGGACGGCCGCTTTCAGGAAAGTGGCCCAAATTCTTCGAACTCGCAGCGGAGCTGGTACTGCGCCTAATACGAGTGTCGAGTTTGGGCTGTTCCTGGGTCCATATCGCGACCAGGGTGACCGTCCGCTATGGTGAAGGTTTTCTGATGCGGGCCGCGGTGTGAGGGTGCGGCTTGGCGCGACATCGGCCCGCGTTGGAAAACCTCCCAAGGTGGAAGCCGCGGGACTCTTGGGGCTGTCTATGGGGAAAGAGCGCAGACGGCGGGGTCTGCGGTTGGAGCCAGCGGCCAAGCCGGAGGCATTCCGATGCCGGTTGGGATGCTCTTAACGGGGGCCTCCGGACAATTGCTGCGACGAAAGCGGCGTTTCGGCGTGGTTCTGAGCTTGCAGGAGAGTACAGGCGTAAATGGAGACAGCCGGGCGGCTGCGGATGCCCGGTGTTCACAATACCGGAATGACGGGCGTTTCGTCATGCCGCCTCCTTCCGCGGTGGCGCGCGCGACCGGGGTTTTTGCCCGCGCCGGAAGATCTCGATGATATGCATTGTTCCGCCACAGCACGGGCATGGCTCACGCAGGGTGAGCGGGAGAACCTCGGCGGCTTCTGGCGGTTCTTGAGCCGGGCACCTTGTCCCGAGCAGGGCACGGCACCGGGCGATGTTGGCCTTGCGCTGCGCTGAGGCGAGCAAGCCGTAGTGCCGGATGCGGTGGAAACCAGCGGGCAGGACGTGGATCAGGAAGCGGCGGATGAACTCGGGCGTGGCCAAACGCATGACTTTCTGCCTGTCGCCGCGCTTGATCCTGTAGTCCTTCCAACGGAATGCCACGGTGCCTGCGTCGGCGCTGACGAGGCGTGCGTTCGAGATGGCCACCCGGTGGGTGTACCGGCTGAGATAGGCGAGAACGGCTTCCGGGCCTCCGAAGGGCGGTTTGGCATAGACCACCCATTCGGACTTGCGCAAAGGAGCCAGCCACTCTGCGAAGGCATCGGCCTGCGCCAGCGGTTCCAGGTCGCCGAAGAAGGCCAGCTCCCCGGCGCGGTGAAGCGCCATCAGCCCCTCCAGAAACAGCCGCCGGAACAAGCGCGACAGGACCCGCACATGCAGGAAGAACCCGGGCTTGCAGGCAATCCATCTCGCGCCGTCCAGAGACAGGCCGCCACCGGGAACGATCATATGGATGTGGGGGTGATGGGTCAGCGCCGATCCCCAGGTATGCAGCACGCTGGTCATGCCCACCCGAGCACCAAGGCGCTTGGAGTCCGCTGCGATGGTCATGACCGTTTGTGCCGACGCCCGGAACAGCAGACCGTAGACCGCCCGCTTGTTCCAGGAGGCGATCCGGGCGATCTCTGCGGGCAGGGTGAAGACCACGTGGAAATACTCCACGGGCAGCAGGTCCTCGGCGCGGGCTTCCATCCAGTCGCGCGCCGCTGGCCCTTGGCACTTCGGGCAGTGCCGGTTCTTGCAGGAATTGTAGGCGATGTGGCGATGGCCGCATTTGGCGCACCCGGCCACATGCCCGCCGAGCGCTTCGGTCCGGCAGGCTTCGATTGCCGACATCACCTTGAGCTGGGTCAGGCTGACATGCCCTGCATTGGCCCGCCGCCACGCGGCACCATGGGCACGGAATATATCAGCAATCTCCAGCCCCGGGCGGGACACCCCAGTGCCCCGTCACTTCAGGCTTCGCTTGATTGTCTGATCCTGCAACTGCTCCAGCATCTCGTAGGGGCTGACCGTGTCACGGATCGTCTTGGTGGCGACATGGGTGTATTGGGCCGTCGTGCTCAGCTTGGCATGGCCGAGCAGCACCTGGATGACCCGGACATCGGTGTTGGCCTCCAGCAGATGCGTCGCAAAGCTGTGCCGCAGGGTATGCAGAGTGGCGGCCTTTTTGATGCCGGCCATGTTCTTCGCTGACGTGAAGGCGCGGTTCAGCTGCCGTGGCGACAGCGGGTTGATCTTCGGCTTGCCGGGGAACAGCCAGCCCTCCGGCCGCGCCTCGCGCCAGTAGTCGCGCAGCAAGCTCAGAAGCCCGGGTGACAGCATCACCTTCCGGTCCTTCCGCCCTTTGCCCTGTTCGACATGGATCAGCATCCGGTTGCTGTCGATATCGCCGATCTTGAGGTTACAGACCTCGGCGGCCCGCAGCCCCGCGCCGTAGGAAATGCTGAGCGCGGCACGGTATTTGAGCCCGGGCCCCGGCGCCGCCATCAGGATGTCCGATACCTCTTCAACGCTGAAGACTACAGGCAACCTCCTGGGCTGGGTGCGGAACTGCATGTAGCGCTTCATCTCCTCGCGCCCGCAGGTCATGCCGAAGAAGAATCTGAGCGCCACGATCCTGGCGTTGAAAGTCGCCGGCGTGACCCCTGTATCCGTCATGTGCAGTTGATAGGCGCGGAGTTCCTCCGGTGAGGCGGTATCCGGCGGGTGCCCGAGGAAAATGGCGAAATCCTTGACCGCCCGGATATGCGCTTTCTGCGCCTTGTCGCCCATCCCGCGGATGCGCATGTCCTCGATCATCCGCTCTCGAAGCGGGGTTGATCTCTCCTCTGTCATGGGAGCCTCCTGTCTGATGATTGAGAAGGGCTCAATCGTCAGGCAGAAATGCCGTTCCCCAAATGCACCACTGTCAGATCATCGCTGAACATCAGCCACCCGCGCCAATGCCGCGGAGCGGCTTCGTCCTTGGGGTGGATTCCTACAATCTCTGGGCTCGGCATGGGCGTCGAAAGGGCGTCCATGCTGGCGGTTTGGAAAGTAAGGGTTTACTTAAGGCGCCATGACTGATGCCCGTAAATTTAACGATGAAATAGTTGAACCCACACTTGCTGAGTTCGATACAGATTTTTCCTGCCTACGGCGAGCTTTCTTGGCGGTGACTGTACTAGATGCCCTTGCGGCTCAAATCTATGCACAGGCTGTAGAGCACAACATTAACCCGTTCGACCTGCTAGGATGGCATAAGTGTGGTGATCCGTCAGATCCAAATGATAGCACTTTTCGGCACCGTATTGCCGAGAGCTGCTCCGGTTTCGGAGTCATCCGCGACGTAGCAAAGGCTAATAAGCATGCGGTTTTGACGCGGGGAAACCCAAAGGTTAAGCGATCAGAGCAGATCGTATCACAACCCAAGGGTTATGGCCTTGGACGCTTCGGAGAAGGCAGGTTTGGCGGCGTTAGGTGTTTAGTCCCGGTGTGTGGTGGTCTACTGATCTGTGACCATCACAAGGGTGCATTATGGGGCAAATTCTTCACGGGAGCGCCAAGACCACGCACGCCGTCCGAGCTCTCATACAGCGATCGAAAGCTTCGAACGCGGCGCTGAGCCGGGAACTGGGCATCAACGTCAAGACAGTCGCCAAGTGGCGCAAGCGCGACAGCGTTCAAGACGCCGCGATGGGACCGAAGCAGGCTCATTCCACGGTTCTCAGCATCGAAGAAGAAGCCGTCATCGTCGCCTTTCGACGCCACACGCTATTGCCGCTGGATGACTGCCTCTACGCACTGCAGCCGACCATCCCGCATCTGACCCGCTCGTCGTTGCATCGCTGCCTGCAGCGGCATGGCATCAGCCGTTTGCCTGAGGTTGAAGGTGACAAGCCGAAGAAGAAGTTTAAGCGTTATCCTATTGGGTACTTTCATCTCGACCTCGCGGAAGTTCGCACCGGCGAGGGCAAAACCAGGTTGTTTGTCGCAATAGATCGCACGTCGAAGTTTGCCTATGTCGAACTGCACGAGAAAGCAGGCAAGATGATCTCTGCCCAGTTCTTGCGCAATTTGATCGCGGCGGTGCCTTACAGGGTCCATACGGTTCTCACCGACAACGGCATCCAGTTTACCAATCGCAAGCAGGACACATCGGCGTTCCAGCACATCTTTGACCGCGTCTGCCGCGAGAATGAGATCGACCACCGCCTGACAAAGGTGAACCACCCCTGGACGAACGGCCAGGTCGAGCGCATGAACCGGACAATCAAAGAAGCGACGGTCAAGCGCTACCACTACGACACGCATTCTCAGCTTGAAACGCACATCACCGACTTCATCGCAGCGTACAATTACGCACGCCGATTGAAGACGCTGAACGGCCTCACGCCGTTCGAATACATCTGCAAAATCTGGACTTCAGAGCCAGAACGATTCAGTGTCGATCCAACCCACCACACACCGGGACTAAACACCTAGGTCCCGTCACCGATGCAGATCATCGTTCAAATAACGCAGGCCGGTGTCGATGATCACGGTCACAACCGTTTTGCCCGGTCCAAGCTCTTTGGCCTTTTGCAGCGCCGCCCAGATGTTTGCACCTGATGTCACCCCTCCAAGCAATCCTTCCTTGTGGGCGAGCGCCCGGGCTCCCCAATAGGCATCTTCGTCCTTCACCGGAATGACATCGTCAATCAGGTCACGTCGCAGGATCTTCGGTACGAAAGACAGGCCAATCCCTTCAAGCTTATGCGTACCACTTGTATCACCTCCTGAGATATTGCGCACGTAATAGGGCTCTACGGCGACTATCTCGCTGTCAGGATTATGCGCCTTTAGGATCTCGGCGGTGCCAGAAATGCAGCCGCCACCTCCTGCTGCCATGACGAAAGCATCCACCGGGCCGTTCATCTGGCGCAGGATTTCCTGCGCCATGCCGTGATACCCCAGCTTGTTGTCCATGTTGTTAACCTGATCCGGCCAGAAGGTGCCCGGCTCATGGATAAGTTCTTTTGCGCGGGCGATCATCCGGTTGATCACATCCGCAGTTAGCACGCCGCCCTCTGCATGGACGATTTCCACCTCGGCACCAAACGCCCGCATGGTTTGCAGCTTTTCCTCGGAGAACCCGTTCGAAGAGACAAAGCAGGCCTTATATCCGCGGGTAGCACAGACCATCGCCAGCGAGCTTCCGGTGCTGCCGCCCGTATATTCAACGACGCGCCCGCCCGGCTTCAACTCCCCCCGCTGCTCGGCGCCTTCGATCATCGACATAGCCATACGGTCTTTCATGCTGCCAGTTGGATTGGCCCCTTCCCACTTTACATAAATGTCGGCGTGATCGGGTCCTGTCAGGTTAGAAAGCTTGATGAAGGGGGTATTGCCGATGGCGTTCATTTGAGGAGCCTTTCGCGGATTTCCAGAAGTGACTTCCATAAATTAAGTCATGCGATGAGTCAAACTTCCATTTTTTAAGTAACTGGGCTAAATTGACCAAGTCGATAGCTTAGATGAGGACGACATGGCCCAAACAGAGCATGAATTCCGCTCCCGCTGCTCGATTGCTCGCAGCCTTGAGATCCTTGGTGACAAGTGGACCCTTCTGGTAGTGCGAGACCTGATGTGGCACAAAAGGCATACGTTCCAGGAATTGCAGAACAGCGAGGAACACCTGCCCCCAAACATACTGTCTCAGCGTCTAAAGCGGCTGATGGACTGGGGGCTGGTGGAGCGGGAGGCCTATCAGGACAGACCCGTCCGATACCGTTACTTGCTTACCGAGCGGGGGAGAGCCTTGGAGCCAGCTTTGTCGGCGGTCATGAATTGGGGGCACGAGCACTTAGGTGGCGGATTGTTCGATCCAAACCTTGGCGAGACAGTCGCCTACGCTTCGACCTGAGTTTCTAACCAAGGTCACTTTGGGTTCTTTCCAGACCTTCTGCGCGATGCGTGAATTTGTGCGACCCGTCTTGATCGGGCTGAGGGGTACCTCTGAAGCTGGCGTCCGTAAGGGGATCGCTCAGCGGTCAGTTTTGAAGATGAATTGAAGTTCAGATAAATAGGCCTCAAGGCTGTCTCATATAAGTGGTACGGTGATAATTGCAATGAAGGGCCGTATACGTACAGTACGGCCATGAAAAACACGCTCATCGGATATGCCCGCTGTTCCACTGATGGACAGGATCTCACTGCGCAAAAGCAGGCATTGAAAAGCCTCGGTGTGCCTCCGGCGCGCATTTACACCGACCACGGATTGACTGGAACCAACCGCGCTCGTCCAGGCCTCGATCAGGCTTTGGCCGCTGTTCGAGAGGGGGACACTTTTATCGTGCCTAAATTGGACCGATTGGCCCGTTCCGTCCCGGATGCGCGCCTCATTGCGGATCAGCTCGAGGCTAAGGGCGTTAAGCTCGCCCTTGGCGCGTCCGTGTACGATCCCTCTGACCCGATGGGAAAGATGTTCTTCAACATCCTTGCGACCTTTGCCGAATTTGAGTCCGATCTCATTCGCATGCGGATCCGTGAAGGCATGGCTATCGCCCGCGCCAAGGGCAAGCTACGTGGCAAACAGCCCAAGCTGTCAGAGAAGCAGCAGAAAGAACTCCGTCGCATGCACGCCACCGGAGACTACTCCATCAGCGACCTGGCTGAGGTGTTTTCCGTGTCCAGACCTACAGCTTATCGGACCCTGAAACGGACTCAGACCTGACCTTCGATGCGTTATGATCGAACTGGAAAGACGCGGACGAGGACGAAGCCGCTACCGCGGCAGGGGCGCTCGGTGATACCGTTGCGGGATGATCTGACGACTGAGATTTTGGGAATGGGCGTGTCTGTCTGACGATTGGGGTCTCTCAATCAACAGACAGGAGGGTCCCATGGCGGACACAAAGACCACACCGCTTCGAGAGCGGATGATCGAAGATATGCGGATCAAAGGGCTCGGGGAGAGTTCGCAGAAAGCGCATATCAGGGCCGTTCGATACTTTGCCGAGTTTCTTGGCCGATCGCCGGATACTGCAACGCCCGAAGACCTGCGCGCTTACCAGCTGCATATGGTGAACACGAATGTCACCCCTTCGACCTACAATGTGCGGCTTGCCGGGCTGCGGTTCTTTTTCGAGATGACATGCCAGCGCCCGGAGATGAAGCAATGCCTGCACTACCGCACGGAGCCAAGGAAGCTACCGGTCGTGTTCAGCGCCGAAGAGGTGTTCGAGCTGCTGAAGGTCGCGCCCGGCCCGGGGCTGAAGTACCGCGCTGCACTCAGCATTTCCTATGGCACCGGGCTCCGGGCGTCGGAGGTCTGCAATCTCAAGGTCACCGATATCGACAGCGACCGGATGCTGATCCATGTCGAGAAAGGCACGAGAAAGGCAAGGGCGGCAAGGATCGCAAGGTCATGCTGCCGCCTGGCCTTTTGGCGCTTCTGCGCGACTATTGGCGCGAGGCGCGGCCGGATGGCTGGCTCTTTCCAGGCAAGCCCCGGATCAATCCGCTCTCACCCCGCCAATTGCACCGTGCCTTCAGCGCAGCCAAGCATCTGGCTGGGATCAAGAAGCCGAGGAGCACGCTGCACAGTTTGCGCCACAGCTTCGCAACCCGCCTGCTAGAAGCCGGAACAGATGTGCGGGTCATTCAAGTTCTGCTTGGGCACGCCAAGCTGAGCACGACGGCGCAATACACCCATGTCGCGACCAAGCTGATCCGCGACACCGACAGCCCCTACGAGTTGCTGGTGCAGCTCCGGGACCGAAGGTCCGAGTGACGCGCGCGGGCAGTGCCGCGCCCGAAGCTGGAGGTTGCTGACATCTTTCGAATCCACGGTCCTGCCTATCGGCGGGCCAATGCCGGGCATCTGAACCTGGCGCAGTTGAAGGCCATGTCAGCGATTGAAGCCTGCCGAACGGGGGCGCTCGGCGGGCATGTGGCGGCCTGCACCAAGTGCAACCACCAGCATAATGCGTATAACAGCTGCAAGAACCGGCATTGTCCGAAGTGTCAGGCACCAGCGGCGCGAGACTGGATGGCAGCACGCGCCGAGGACCTTCTGCCCGTGGAGTACTTCCACGTGGTCTTCACACTACCGGCCGAGATTGCGCGGATTGCTCTCTGGAACAAGCGGGCGCTCTATAGCCTGCTGTTCAAAGCGTCCGCTCAAACGGTCATGACAATCGCCGCCGATCCCAAGCGCCTCGGCGCCCGTGTCGGCTTGACCAGCGTGCTGCACACCTGGGGCTCGGCGTCGTGCTGAAAGCACGCCTCCGGCGTGGCCCCATCATCCCCACATCCACATGATCGTCCCGGGTGGCGGCCTGTCGCCGGACGGCACCCGGTGGGTCGCGTGCAAGCCCGGATTCTTTCTGCATGCACGCGTGCTGTCGCGGCTGTTCCGGCGGTTGTTTCTGGACGGGCTGATGGCGCTGCACGGTGCCGGGCACTTGAGACTCTTCGGAGAACTTGTGGGATTGGCAGACGCACCCGCCTTCGCTGAATGGTCGGCCCCGCTGCGCAAGATCGACTGGGTTGTTTATGCCAAACCGCCCTTCGGTGGTCCGGAGGCGGTGCTTGCCTATTTGAGCCGGTACACACACCGCGTGGCGATCTCAAACCATCGCCTGGTCAGCGCTGACGCCGACACCGTAGCGTTCCGCTGGAAGGATTACCGGATCAAGCGCGGGGACCGGATGAAGGTGATGCGGCTCAACCGACGAGTTCATCCGCCGCTTTCTGATCCATGTCCTCCCCGGCCGGTTCCACCGCATCCGGCACTATGGCTTCCTCGCGGGCAGTGGTCGCAAAGAGAAAGTCGCCCGGGTCCGCGCGGTTCTCGGAACGGCGGGCTCTGGCGAACCGGACCAGCCAGAAGACGGCCTCAAAGAACCCCTGACCCTGCGCGAACCATGCCCCGATTGCGGCGGACCATGCGCATCATCGAAACCTTCCGGAGCGGCGAGGTTCCGCGATCCCGGGCACCGCCAAGATTGCAGGCCGCATGATGAAAAGCCCGTCTCACAACCACTCTGAGATCAGAAACTTCCCATGCTGGCCAACGGTGCGCTTTGGCCTGCGCCCGTGCTCGCAGCTCAAGACGATGAAAACCGCCCCGGCAAGACCCGCGAAGTTTCCGGACACTGCCCCAAAGGCCGTGCCGCCAATCGCCCAAGCTCAGCAAACCCCGCGAAAATTCCACCAATATCCATGGCGGATGCCTGCGCTTTCCCCATAGCGCAGCATACACATCCCGCGGCTTCCACCTTGTCAGATTTGTCAACGCGGGCCACCCCGCCAAGCCCAACCTAACCAACTGGCCCGCATTAAATAACAACTTCACTATGCCATGTTCTTCTAAAGGCTGGTATCTGCGGCGTATGACCAACAACTCATCTATTGCCGCACATCTTTTTCTTGTTTTTGCATGTCTTGCATGGGGCGGTTCCTATGCGGTTGGCCGATTTGGCTTGAGCGAAGGATCGGCCCTTTGGCTCACTCTTTGGAGGTGGGGACCGGGCGCGGTTCTGTTCGCTGCCTATCTAATTTTAAAATGGGATCAGCATGGGTCAATTATCCGAGCGAACCTACCGCGCCTGACACTGATTTCAGCATTGGGCGTCGTCGTGTATCCAGCAACGCTGTTTATGGCTGTAGCTCAGACCACGGCACTTAACGCATCCCTTTATCTCTCCGTCGCGCCAGTCTTGATCGTGCTGATTTCGTCCTTTGTCTGGAAAGAACGGGTTGGATTGGTTGGTGCAGCGGCAGTATTGTTTGGCCTACTGGGCGCGCTTGTTTTGGTATTCAGGGGAAGTTTAGAGGCTCTCTTCGCGTTCCAGATCGCAAGTAGTGATATTTGGGCAATCGTATCCGCACTCGCGTGGGCCGGATATTGCGTGTCGTTGCCTTTGAAACCTGCGGGCTTATCAGAAGTGTCATTTCTCGGTGTGCTGGTGGTGATAGGCAGTTTGGTATTGGCTGCTTTAGCGGTTGCAAGCGGAGGTATTGTTCCGATGCCCGACACCCCCTTAGTTGCATGGTCGATGGTTTATTTCGCGCTGTTCCCTTCCATTTTAGCGTTCCTTGCTTGGAATTGGGGAACAAGGCGTGTCGGACCTTCTATCGCGGCCCCATACAACAATTTGGTCCCGTTCTTTGGAGGTGCGCTTGGCGTTCTTTTGTTGGGTGAGAGGATTGAAACCTACCATCTTTGGGGTGGCAGCTTTGTTGTGCTGGGATTGGTCCTGAACAGTATGCGCCGTTGAAAGCAGCCGTTCGTGCAGAACGCAGCATCAGTTATTATGGACTCATGCCGTAGGTTCACCGCGCCCAGCCTGAATGGCGGATCTCTGAGACAGAGGCCGTTCGCTTGGTCGGGCTTGGACTAGCAGTGAGCGGACAAACTTGCCTTTTGCTCGCACGATAGTTGCTGGTGCAGCAGCCGTTCGCACACGCGGCGGCAAACTTGCCGCACAACAGCACGGGTCGCCGAAGCAATCATTGCAAATTAGTTTCGGGGGCCTCGAGACAACCGTACCTTCGCCGCAAGCGGCTTGGATACGAAAAACGCGGGACAATGCGAACTAACGCCGCTGCGCCGAATGCACTTGCAGAAGACACTCATACTGGTTTGCGCCCGCGTCCGCTGCCTGGTGTGCAGAGTGCTTTCCTCCAAACCGATCTTTCATAACCACGTCAGTGAGTGGATTTCTAATCCGTCCGTTCGCCGCGGTTGATTTCAACTATTGAGTTGCGGATCTTGCGCGGGCGCCCGGAACAAAGCCTGTTGGCGCGCGCCAGCCTCTAAAATGCAATTCCTACTGGGGGCATCCTTTTGCTAAAGCATGACACAGGATGTTTTCAAGGAGGCGGGAAACATCATTGTTGAAGCCATTCCACGGCAAGCTGCCACAGAAGGTGATCGAACCGGTCGAAAAGACCGAGCCGCCGCCGGGCAGCTCCAAGTAAACCATGTCTGCGCGCAGCATGTCAGCTTCCGGGCCGCCGCTCAGGTTTGTAAGGTGCGTGAGCTGCTCCTCGGGCACAAGCATGAACTCACCCTCGCGGGAGAACGACTGCGCGAGGATCACTGTATCAGGGGGGGTGCCCAGGCGTGTGTCGCAGTGGTCCAGTTCGAACCCAGCGGCGCCATTGCCGCTGAAGCCAAAGTCTCCGAGGACATCACTCTCGATTCCGTCAAAAATCCAGTCATATGCCGGATCAGTACAGGTGCGCTGGTAGGGGGCGCCATGGAATTCCCCCTGCGCGGCAAAACCAATGCCGACCAGCTCTTGCGGCGGGCGGTCGTTGCGGCGCCACAAGCCGCCGTAACCGCCATCAAAGGCGTTGTAATACTCGCCCGGTTCTGCAGCCCAGGCCCGGATTCCATCTTCGGCCCGGCGGATTTCCAATAGGCCGGGGTTTTCCTGATGCACAGCTATACGCCAATAGAATCCGTTGCCGCCCAGGTAGTTGAGCGAACCTCCCGCATCGCGGTAATCGCGCAGAGCATTCAAGGTTTCCGTTGTGTGATACTCGGGGTGGCTGCCGGTGGTGACGGCTGCATAGCTGGCAATCGCGGCAACGCCGTCGTTGTGCAGCTCAGCATCTGTCACAATGTCATAGTCAATCCCCTTGGCATGCAGCCAGCTGAGCAGATGGCTATCGGCCTGCAGGTGCCGCAGCCCAGAGCAGGAAGTGCTCCCGAAGGTCAGAAAGCCTGGGCGCAGGTTGAACAAGGGCCGCAGATGCGAGGCGTGACAGATGCCGGACCCATCAGAATGGTAATTGTAGGTGGACAGCCCGTACTGCGGGTATTCGGCCGGATTGTGCGGGTAGGCATTCCACTCTGTATTTCGTTTCTGCCACTCCGGTTCATAGTCCGGCCGCGCATGGTTGCCATAAATCGTGTAGGTGAAGGTTGACACCAGCACGCAGAGTTTGGCGCGCGGCTGGCCAAGCGGCGGGCAAATGAAAAAGGGCATGGCGTCTTCCAGCCCGTCTGCCTCGATCCGCATCACATAAGCACCGGATGGCATGTCTGCCGGCACATTGAAGCTGAAATCGGTTTCCCATTCAAAGTCATAGATATCGTCTTCGTGAAAATGGATGGCGCCATAGTGATCCGGGCGGTGCCGCCAGTTCATCTCAGAGCCGTCCCAGCGGGAGCCTGTCATGGCTCTCGCTGGAAAATTGATCAGACCCAAGTCCGGCCCCGTTGTCGCGTGCCCCTGCGTTGAAGATATCCCTTGCGAGAAGTCCCAGGCAGCCAGTGGTGCACCGTTGGCCAGAATTGATGGATCTTCGATCTTGCCGTTGAAATGATCTGAAGCCTGTCCATTGCGAAGGCGGGCTGCAACTGAAGGCCGCCCCGCCAGCACCGTTGGCGGGACAGCATGGCCATTCGACATGATCTCATTTTCAAAACTGCGTCCAAGCGGCGTCTGGGTAATGCTGATGTCTCCAGCTGCACTGATCCGGCCAGTGATCCGGTACCAATGCCGAAGGGTCAGCGGCTGGCCGGTTGCCACTGCGCCATCCGGTGCCAAGAAACTAGCGCTGCCGTCATTTGCCAACGCGAGTTCATAGCCGCCGCAGGCCAGCGCCACCTGCTGCTTACCTGTCTGCTTAGTCGCAAGTACAATAGCGCTGAAGGTAAGATCCGTTGTAGCCGGTGCAGATACCGCCTCTTTCGCCAGCCCGTATGATCCACTGTGGAAGTTCTGCTTGCGGGACAGGAATTGGATCGGATCGAAATAGGCTGAGGCATCCTCCTCTACGATCCCCTGTCCTGCTGGGTTGGGGTCGGCGCTTATGGACCGGAAAAGACGGGCCGTGACTTTGCCTTTGGCTTCGGAAGATATTTTGAATGCGATACTCTCGCCAGGGCGCGCGGACAGCCGGTCGCTGTAGCCAATAAGGGGAATGGTTTTCATGGGTTACCTCAAGCGTTCGCCATAGACGAGATCAGGAAGGAAAGTGACCCAGCTGGAGAAAAAGACCAGCAGCAGGATCATTGCGATATAGGGGATCAGCAGCGGCAGCACCCCAACAGAGATTTCCTCAATGGAGATCCTGCTGATACGGGCCGCGACAAAGAGGTTGACCCCGAGGGGCGGCGTCAGAAAGCCGATTTCGCAGGTCATCACCGTGAAGATGCCAAAGACCACAGGGTCGATGCCCAGGCTGGTTACCAGCGGGAAAAACACGGCGGTAAAAATAATGATCTGCGGAATGCTCTCCAGCCACATGCCGACGAGGATGTAGAACACGCCGATCAGCAGCATCACCAGCCAGGGATAGGCTGCCAGATTCTGGAACAGATCCAGGACCGACGACGGGATGTCAAAGATCGTGACCAGCTGGCCAAAGGCCTTGGTCGAGCCGAGAATGAACAAGATTGTGCCGATAACGATGGCGGTGAATTTGAAGGCCTGAAACAGTTTGCTCCAAGTCAGCCCCTTGTAGATGAACAGCCCGACAAAGAAACCATAGGCCACGGCAACACCGGCTGCCTCGGACGGGGTAAAGATGCCGGCATAAATACCGCCCAGGATAATCACAGGCGCCATCACGGCCCATTTGCCTTCCCAAAGAGCTTCGAGCAGTGGTCCCCAGCGGAATCTTTCACCGGTGCCGCCATACCCGTTGCGCAGTGAGATCACGAACACCACGACCATCAGCATTAGTCCCAGCACGACGCCCGGAATGATGCCTGCGAGAAATAGGCGAGGGATCGACACATCGGTGACCAAGGCAAAAATGATCAGCAGGTTGGACGGAGGAATCATGCTGCCAAGTGCCCCAGCAGCGGCGGCGATGGCACCTGCGAAACGGGAGCGGTAACCCTCTTCTTGCATGGCTGGAATGGTGATCGAACCGATCGCCGCGGTGGTTGCCGGTCCAGATCCAGACAAGGCGGCAAAGAACATGCAGGCAACAACCGTGACCAGTCCCATGCCGCCTTTGTAGGCCCCAACAAGGCGCTGGGCGATGGCGACCAGCTTATCGGACATGCCGCCTTGCTCCATCAGCTGGCCCGCAAGGATGAACAGCGGGATAGTGACCAGCGGGAAAGGCTCAAACGCCGTCCAGGCCGCTTGCGCCATCAGTGTCAGCGGGATGTCGGCAATCAGCAGCCCTGCCACTGTGGCAATACCTGCAGCAAAGGGAATGGGAACCCCGATGGCCATGGTGACTACAAATACTATGGCCATCATGACCGGGCCGTTCGCACCTGCAACCATGGCCAGGACCAGTGCCAAGATCAGAACCACCAGCACCGAAACAGCAGTCAAAGATGTGCGGGGAACAGCTTTTTCCATGGATGCTTCGTTCATAGCGGCAGTCCTTTCCAATTGTCGGCACGCCAGCGCCAGTAGACCTGCAGCATGCGGAACAGCATCAGGCAGAAGGCGATGGGAATGAACATTTGCACCCAGCGCTGTTCGATCCCCAGGCCGGGGGTCTGATAGGTCACTTGGAACAGAAGCTGTGTATAGGTGACGGTCTGCACGATCATGAAGATCAAAAACCCCAGCCACAGCGCGTCGGCCAGAACTACGGAACAGATTTGAAGACTGCGCGGCAGGCGGCTGACCAGCAGGGTGATGCGGATGTGCGCCCGGTCCCGGACTGCCATCGCCGCCCCGAGATAGACCGCAAAGATCATGCCATAGACGGCGGTTTCTTCGGCCCAGGCAGCCGCGGAATGAAAGAAAAATCGCAGCACCACCTGCATGAGAACCGAGCCGACCACCATGCACAGAAAGAATGTGCAAAGGATCTCCTCAAAATACCGGTCGAGACGTGACAGCATCGTTACCTCCGTTGACATCAGAAGTTAAAAAGGCGGGCACATGAAGGGTGGCGCACGTACCCGCAGTCAGGGAGAAGCCTGTCAGTCGGCTGCTGCGCGGATAGCCGCCAGAAGTGCTTTGAAATCATCACCTTTTTCGGCGGCATAACGATCCTGCACCCGCTGGCCCGCGGCAAGGAAGCCGGAGCGCTCAAACTCGGCGGTTTGCATGCCGCCCTCACCAGTCAGGAAGGCACGGATGCCTGCAACCCGGCTGCCCATTTCCTCTTTCTGATACAGCCCGGCATCCCGCGCCGCACGCATCACGGCATCGCGCTGCGCGTCGTCCAGCTTGTTCATGATCCGGTCGCTAGCAAACAGCGGCGAAAAGTACGAAAAATGCTCAAGCACCGTGAAATGCGGCATAATTTCGTAGAACTTCTGGGACTTGATGAATGAGGTGCCATTGTCCGCCCCTTCTACCGTGCCGGTCTGCAACGCGGTTGGCGTATCGGCCCAGGGCAGCGGAATTGGGGCGGCACCGAATTCCGCAAATGTGTCGATCATCACCTGGTTTTTTGGCACACGCACCTTCAGTCCGGCCATGTCCTCCATTTTGGTGATCGGATTGCGGGCGTTATAAAAATCCCTGTCGCCAACAAAGCCGAATGTCAGCAAATGCACATTGGTTGCGGTATGCAGCTGATTGGATAATCCAGTGCCGACTTCCCCTTCCAGCACCTTGTAAGCATGGATTTTGTCCTCGAAGACATAGGGAAGCACAAAGGCGTCCATTAGAGGGAAATGCGGTGAGATGTTGTTGCCGGTGATAATGTGCATGTCGACGGTGCCCAGCTGCATCGCCTTAAACGCTTCATCCTCGCCCATCAGCTGGCCGCAGCACCGGACGCGCACATCTACAGTGCCGCCGGAATACTCCTCGGCCAGGTCCTCGAATTTGTCGGCCAATACGCTGTAGGAGCTGCCTTCGGCAGCAGCATAGCCAAGGTTGATGGTTACATTACCGGCCCAGACGCTTTGCGCCGATGCTGCTACGATGGCTGCCGAAGCCAGGATTGGCAGTAGCTTTCCCTCAAACATGTGGTTTCCTCCCAGAAGTGTTGTGTCTTTGGATCTGCAGAAAGCTTGGCACAGGAATACATGCAGGTATTATATCAATTAAGTCATAATTGATAACTGGACGGCATCATGCATATTGGTCTGCGGCACATCCGCTATTTCATTGCCGTCGCTGAAGAACAGCATTTTCGCCGGGCTGCAGCCCGGCTGAACATCGCACAACCGGCGCTGAGCCGGGCAATTCAGCATCTTGAACGCGAATTGAAGGTAAGTCTGTTTGAGCGCAGCAACCGGGTCACTGTGCTGACTGAAGCGGGCCGCGTGTTCCTAGAGGGCTGCCGAGGTGTCCTGACGGCGACGGAACGCGCTGTTGAAAATGCGCGGCAAGCAGACCAGGGAAAGATCGGGTCACTGCGCATTGGGTATACGGATTTTGCAATAGGCGGATGCCTCCCCGATTTACTCAAGACATTTCAGCAGGAATTTTCGGGCATCACACTTAAACCGCTTCATGGGGTAACCACGGAACAGCTGCACCGTTTGGAAGAAGGGACGCTGGATGTCGGCTTCGTCACTGGTCCAGTGAATTTGCCCGATATCGCCTCAGTCAGCGTCCAGCAGGAACACCTGCTCTGTATCGTCTACGAAGGGCACCCCTTGGCTCACCGTGGCAGCATCCGGCTGGAAGAATTGGCAAAGGAGCAGTTTGTGCATGGTCCAGCTAAGGATTGGGAGTATTTCTACTACCATTTCCTGCCGCTTTGCCGCCGGGCAGGCTTCATGCCTGATATCGTCCAGGAAGCCTATAATTCTGCCGCCATCCTAGGGCTTGTTGCCAGCCGCATGGGGATCACGGTTCTCGCCGAAAGCACCTGCCGTACCCCACCGCCAGGATTGGTCTCCATTCCCTTTGAGGATATTACGGAAAGACTTGAAACTATTGCGATTTGGAAGAAATCCAGCTGCAATGGCGCCATGAACCGGTTTGTTGAATTCCTTTGCCTTCAGCAAGGTTCTGCCGCCGGAGTTCAAGCGTCCAGCGGTAATGCGTGACCCCGCAACCGAAATGCGCGGGGCCAGTTGTCTTCGAGGGGAGCAGGTCAATCCGGATCATTTACCGGAGCATTGTTGATAGTGCTCAGCTCTTCCATGATATCGAATACATAGTCTGTTACATCGGTCACCCCAAAGGCCTCAAGCCGCTTCAAGTGCATCGCCTTATAGGTTTCCAAGGCTTCAAGATCCTGGAAGAGATAGGTTGAGCCAAATCGGTCGGTCTCGCCTTCGCGCGTCCAGATCTTCCAGATCACCCCTGGCTCTTCTGCAATACTTTGCGCAAGCTGACGCATGCCTTCGGCAGCTTCCTCGTTCAACGGTCCAGAGACCCGCATGTGAAGATCCCAGATTTTCTTTGTGCTCATGAGCTTATCCTTTCTACCGTTCAGGCCTAGCTTTAACAGCTCTTGCCGGAGGCTCTGCGCTAGGTCATTGCCAAGTAACTTAGGGAAAGGTATTCGTTTGAAAAATACTGACTATCCGATCACCTTGTTAGAAAAATAGAACGATGAGCCGTGGCAGACTCAATGACCTGGCGATCTTTGTCGAGGTTGCGCGCGCAAATGGATTTCGTGCGGCGGCAAAGAACCTGAAGCTGGGGGCCGGTTCTGTCAGCGAGGCGGTTCAACGTTTCGAAGACCGGCTCGGTGTACGTCTTTTCGAGCGGACTACGCGCGAAATCTCCTTAACGCGTGCGGGTGAAGCTCTTTATCGCCGTAGCCTGCCCGCAATTGACGAGTTGGATACCGCGCTTGAGGAAATCAACGAATTCAGGGAAGGGCTGACCGGTACGCTCCGTCTCAGCGCGCCAGTTGGCACTGGTCAGTTGTTTCTAGACACAGCGATTTCTGATTTTGCGGCTTTGTACCCGACACTGGCCATAGAGGTGATCTATGACGAAAGAAAAGTCGATCTGTTGACCAGCGGCATTGATGCGGCCATACGTGTCGAAACATTGTTGGACCCGGATACCTACGCTATTTCGATTGGTCCGCCCCATGAGATGAAGGTGGTCGCTCAGCCGTCCTACCTAGTGGAGGCCGGGCCCTTACACTTCCCTCATGATATCGTGCGCCACGAGGGGATATGTTTTGCTTTCGGGGATTCAGAAAAATTGGCTCCGTGGGTGTTCAGGACCCGCGAAGGCCCGATCACGGTTATGCCAAAGCCGCGAGTAATCTCCAACAACGTGAACTCGATCTTGAGATACGCAGAAGCAGGCCTTGGTCTAGCCTATCTGTTTTCGGCTTCCGCAGAACCTGCAATTCGAAGTGGCAGGCTGATAGAGGTTCTTCCAAAGAGCCTTGAAATGCTTCCCTGCTTTTCACTCAACTACTTATCTAAACGGAATGTACCGGCGCGCCTTCAGGCATTTATAAATTTCGTTAAGGCCCGAAAAATGGGCCGTTCCTGATTGAGGTTGGCGTCTCTTCCGAGATCCGCAGTGTAGCCAGCCGACCGCAAACGGCCTCCAGCTCTGCCATCACCTCGAACATCTCCATTAGTTCCGCCGGTCCGGGCCTACGAATAATGGCACCATGGCGCGGGATCAGTGTAAGCGCTTCGTCGATCCCCTCCTGCCGCGCTGACGCTGGCTGTGCGAGTCCTGCTGTCGAAGTGAGACAGGATAGGACGGCAAAATGGACGTCTCTTTAGACGGCTCAACGGATGGCTACGCGGGCAGGATGGAAGTTTTTGAAGGACGGTCGGGCCGGCGTTTCCGAAGCGAGGCTGAGCGGGCGCGGATCGCTGTGGAAAGCATGGTGCCCGGAACAAAGGTTGCTGATGTTGCGCGGCGGCACGCGGTGACCCGCTGGCAGGTCTATGATTGGCGCAAGAAGCTGATGGCCGGCGCGCTGGCTCTGCCCGCAGAGACGGCTGCCGAACCGATGTTCGCGGCGCTTGTTGTGGAGCCGAAGCCGGCGCGACCTGAGCCCAGCCCGAAACGGCGCGGCGGCGCGGCTAAGTCCAGCAGGATCGAGATGGTGGTGGACGGCGTGACCCTGCGGGTGCCGCCGGACATCGGCGAAGCGCATTTGACCCGGATGATCCGCGCGATCCGGGCGGCAACACAATGATCTCGCCGGCTGGTGGGCTGCGCATCTACGTAGCCACGCGCCCGACGGATTTCCGGAAGGGCATAGACGGCCTGGCGCTGCTGGTTCAGGAGACGATGGGACTCGACCCGTTCAGCGGCGCGGCTTTCGTATTCCGCGCCAAACGGGCCGACCGCATCAAGGTCCTGGTCTGGGACCAGACCGGTATCGTGCTGGTCCACAAGCGCCTGGAAGGCGCGAAGTTCGTCTGGCCCAAGGCACAGGACGGTGTGATGAAGATGTCTCCCGCGCAGTTCTCGGCTCTGTTCGAGGGGCTCGACTGGCGGCTTGTCCGCCCCGAGCGCGTGCGGCGGCCGGAACTGGCAGGATAGCTGCGGCTGAGTGACTCAGCCTTGTTTTGACGGTGGTGGCAATCTCGCCCATGTGCTTGATCGCAGCCATGACCGACACCGCCCTGGCCGAAGAAAACGCCCGTCTGAAGGCCCGCCTCGCCGAGACCGAGGCGGCGCTGGCGGATGCGGTTGAGGCCCAGAAACGGCTGGAGAGCATTGTCAGCGAGCTGCGCCGGGAGACGTTCGGGCGGAAATCCGAAAAGCTCGATCCGGAGCAGTTCAATCTGCCGCTTGAAGATGTGGAACTGGCACAGGGCGTGCTGGAAGCGGCGCAGGAGAAGGCGCGGCGCGCGCTGAAGGGGCAAGGCGTTGCCGAGAGCGGCCCGCCGAACCGCAACCGCGGGCATCTCCCAAAGCATCTGCCCCGCGTGGAGCGGATCATCGAGCCACAGAGCACGTTGTGCCCCTGCGGATGCGGCGAGATGGCCAGGATCGGCGAGGATGTTTCCGAACGGCTGGACGTTGTGCCCGCCCAGCTCCGCGTGCTGGTCACACGGCGCCCCAAATATGCCTGCCGCCGCTGTTCCGGCGCGGTGGTCCAGGCGCATGCGCCGGAACATGTCGTGCCCGGCGGCCTGCCCACCGAAGCGCTGATCGCACAGGTCATGGTGGCCAAGTTCGGCGACCACCTTCCATTTTACCGCCAAGCGGAAATCTACACTCGGCAAGGGATCACGCTGGACCGGGCGACGCTTGGCAATTGGGTGGGGCGCGCCTGTTTCCACCTGCGCCCCATTGCAGATCACCTGAAGGAGCGGCTGAAGGGCGCGGACCGGGTATTCATGGATGAAACCCGCGCGCCGGTACTCGATCCTGGGCGGCGAAAAACGAAGACCGGCTATTTTTGGGCCATCGTTGCCGATGACCGGGGCCATGGCGGTGCCGACCCGCCCGTGGTGATGTTCCACTACGCGCCCGGCCGGGGCGCCGTGCATGCGCTCCGTTTCCTCGAGGGCTATCGCGGGCAATTCGTGCAATGCGACGGCTATGAAGCCTATGATAAGCTCACCAAGGTCGACCGGGCCGAGGGCCCATGGATGCTCGTCCATTGCTGGACGCATGTGCGCCGGCGCTTTGTGAAGCGGCTCGAAAAGGGCGGCTCACCGATTGCAGAGGAAGCTCTGCGCCAGATTGCCGAGCTCTATGCCGTCGAGAAATCCGTGCGCGGCCTGCCTGCTGAAGCCCGGCTTGCCGCCCGGCGCGCACTCTCCGCGCCGGTCATCGCGGCCTTCAGGCCCTGGCTCGAGGCGCAGCTGTCGCGCATTCCGCGTTCGTCCAAGCTTGCCGAGGACATCCGCTACACCCTGACGCGTTGGCCCGGACTGACGCGGTTCCTGGAAGATGGCCGTCTGGAACTGGACACCAACCCGGTCGAGAACCAGATCAGGAAAATTGCTCTAACACGGAAAAATGCGCTCTTCGCCGGGCATGAGGTTGGTGCTGAAAACTGGGCATTGCTCGCCAGCCTGATCGCGAACTGCAAAATGTGCGACGTCGATCCGGTCAGCTACCTCTCCGACACGCTGCGCGCGTTGCTCGACGGTCATCCCAAAAGCCGCATCGACGACCTTATGCCCTGGAACTTCTCTCTCTCGTCAAGCCGCGCCGTGTAGGGGGGCGCCGAAGCGCTTACGGATCAGTTCGGCCAGGTCAGACAGGGCAAGCTGTTGAAAGGCGTCGCGTAGTGGCGTGCGCGACCTATAAGTCTCGGCAATCTACTGTCGCCTAAGATGCAAAAATGATCTCTCGAACCGGCAATCGGCACGGCGAAGCAAAATCCGGATGCTGCTGCATTTCCGGCGTTTCTGCTACCCGACAGAACTTGCCTATAAACTTTGAATGACCGCCTTCAGAGATCTGACCAGTTGCTCTCGCAGATGCCGCGAATGAAGGCATTCCGCCCGAACTGCATGTGCTGGCTTGGCAGGTTTGTCACCCGGTATGGGACGGCGTTGGGTTGTCTGTTGTCATTATCTCCAGCGACGGATGCTGCGGCTTTTTCCGCAAGCTGTGAATCTGCCGTCTTAGATTTTCGGCGCAATCGACGAATGGCAGATTGTGTCGCTGCCCTGCGGCGGTGGAATCTGAGCGCTTGCAGCGATTTTCGTACTGCACGCTCACGCAGCGCTAAACTCCAAGGAGCAGGTTGGGCTCGATCCGACCCACCGCTGCGCCGCGAACGCAGGTCCGCTCAGGATTGGCGAACGGCAAGAGCCGCCCGCCAAGGTGGTTCAAATGTCGATTTGCTCGGCAATGCTCAGCGCATCTTCGAGTTCGACGCCAAGGTACCCTACTGTGCTGTCTACCTTGGTGTGTCCGAGCAGAAGTTGAACCGTTCTTAGATTTCCGGTTTTGCGGTAAATCTCCGCTGCTTTGGTCCGGCGCAGCGAATGGGTGCCGTATCCGCTGGGTTCCAGCCCAATCGCGGCACCCGCCCCCCTCACAAGCCGGCCATATTGGCCCGTTGAGATATGCGGGCGGTCATGAAACCTGCTGGGAAACATGAAACGGCGGCCGAGCATCTCCGGTGACTTGATCCATGCGGCAATAGTATCCCGCGTGTTTTCAGAGAGTTCGAACTGAACAGGCCGCTTGGTTTTGCTCTGGATCACGGACACTCTTTCGCGAACGCGATCATCCCTCACCAGGTCGGTTACAGCCAGTTTCACCAGATCGCATCCGCGAAGTTTGCTATCTATAGCCACGTTGAACAGCGCAAGATCGCGCAGGTTGCCCGCCAGTTCGAGCGGCGCGGATCGCCCAGACCCGTTTCGGCAACAGTGGTCGTTTCTGGCCGATGACCCGGCCCTTGTTCCAGGCTCTTCGTTTCGGGGTGACAGCGGGAAGTTGGACTCTTGGCATAGTAAGCCCTCCAATCCACCCGCCAAACCCAGACATCAGCACAGCGCTGACGCCTCAGTTTACTGGTGGTTTGAATGGCCGCTGACAGGTTGCTTTTTCTTTGGAAAACGCTGCGGGTGCATTGGGCCGGTCAGAGCCCATAATTACCGCTGCTGCGTTCTGCATCAATGTCGGTTTTGCCGCCACAATCCTTAATCAAGCCAAGTTCTCCGCAGCTTGTCTTACATGGTCGATAAAAGCCCTTTGTTTGAGCGTCGCGCCGCGACGGCTCGGATAGATTGCCGACAGAGGCACACTTGAAGCACTCCAATTTGGTAGGACAGCAGAAAGAAGGCTGGAGGCGCACTCTGCGTGTACAGCATAGGCCGGAAGCATCGCGATACCGCCGCCTGCGATAGCCAGGTTTCGAAGGGTTAGAAAGTCGTTAACGACGACATCCCCATTGGCCGCGAAATCTATGACTTCTCCGTCTCGCTGTAGTTTCCACCGGGAGGTTTTGAACCCGCTGCGCATTATCAAGCACCGATGGTGCTGCAAATCCCTCGGCAGCTGAGGGTTGCCCGAACTGCGCAAGTAGCTGGGGCTGGCATAGAGACCAAAAGGAAACGTCCCAATGGCTTGTGACATCATCGAGGAATCCGGCTTTTCACCAATGCGGAATGCAAGATCAAAGCCATCCTCAATCAGGTTTGCCCTCATGTTCGTCAATTCCAGGATGACTTGAACTTTGGGGAACTGCTGACCATAGGCCGCTATCGCTGGCGCAATGATTTGCTGTCCGACCAGTACCGAGGCTGACACCCTCAGTTCCCCTGCCGGTTCTCCCAGACTTGTCTCAACAACAGCGTCGGCAGCATTGGCTTCTTCTACCATCAAACGACAGTAATCGGCGTAACGTATACCAATCGACGTCAGCCGACTGCTGCGGGTGTTGCGCTCGATCAATTGAACACCGAGGCGGTCTTCCAACCGAGAAAGCCTGCGGCTGACGTTCGACTTCGGAAGCTTCATCTTTTTGGCAGCACCCGTAATGCTACCAGCCTGCGCAATGGCTGCAAAAACGGCCAAATCGTTTAAGTCTCTATGTTCCATTTTTAGAACTTTCTTTTGCCTTTTTGCTAAATTGATCCACAAACGGAATAGTCTCATATTCTGACCAAGCAATGCAACACGCTTGATTGGACACGCTATGACATCGCAAAGTTTGGAAATTCTGCACCGCGATACGCTAACGGAAGGCGGCTTCGCGGGCTTGAAGGAACACCGTCTTGTAACCGGCAAAAAGCTCTGGGGTGACCGCGCCAATCCGGATGCCTGGGATGGCATCGGTAACTTTGTTTATCTGGCTGATGCGCGGTTTAATCCCAAAGGTGAAACAACCATGCATCCACACAAAGAGATCGATGTGATCTCTGTCATGGTGGAAGGCCGCGTCGCGCATCAGGGGTCTTTGGAACACGGCGGATCGCTCGACACCAACGACGCACAGGTCCAACGGGCTGGCGGCGAAGGGTTCAAACATAACGAAGTGAATCCCGATGATACCAAGAACCGGATGCTTCAACTTTGGGTCATGCCCGAAGTGAACGGCGAGCCAGCCGGGTACAAAAAATTCAGCCCAGCTTGGGGTGAGACAGTTCGTATTTATGGCGGTTTGCCTGACCACACGCAGTCCTTCTCGGCCAAAACCACCATCGACGTGGCCATGCTTACCGAAGGGCAGAGCATCGAACTGACAGCTCCTTACTTGGCCTATGTCGCCAAAGGCGATGGACAATTTGAAACAACGGATCTGACCGGTGGCGATCTGATCCGTGGTGCCAATGGCACCTTCACAGCCACGACCGACGTTCAATTCATTCTGGTCGGCACGCTGGCCTAACCTCCCCAACCCAACCGAAAGGACACTCCCATGTCTGACAAATTTTCAGAATTCCTGACACCAGATAACGCTGTGTTGGCGATGATCGATCACCAAACTGGTTTGCTCGCCAGTGTGCGTGACATTCAGCCTGAAACCCTGCGCAAGAACATCAACGGTCTGACCAACATGGCTAAAACCGCAGGCATTCCTTCGGTTGTGACTGCATCCTTGTCGGAAGGTCCCAATGGACCGATCCTGTCGGACATCACCAACGTGCTTGGCGATACCGTGATCAACCGTGCTGGCGAAATCAACGCGTGGAAGTCGCCAGAATTCAAAGCTGCAATCGAGGCGACTGGTCGCAAGAAGGTCATCATGGCGGGCATTGTCACGGATGTTTGCCTGCTGTTTCCTGCGTTGTCGGCGGTTGCCGAAGGTTACGACGTCTATGCCGTCGTTGACGCCTCAGGAACATGGGATGAAGTGACCCGTGATGCCGCCATGCTGCGGATGAGCCAGGCCGGTGTGAAAGTCACAACATGGGCCTCTGTCCTGGCCGAGGTTATGGACGACTGGCGCTCCAACCAAGGCTATCCGCTTGGTGGCGTTCTGGGCGGACACACGGCTTACGGTCTCGTTTATGAGAGCTATCTTGCCCAGCAAGCCCGGCAAGACTCTGCTGAGTAAAAGAAACAAAGACCCCAGTGGTTCATGCTGCTGGGGCACCCAACCGGGAGGTCATGATGGCTGGTAGATTGATTGATGGCGTATGGACCCGCGAGAGCGACACTCTGGCCTCAAAGGATGGGCATTATCGCCGTCAGGAAACCGACTTCCGAAACTGGATATCGACTGAACCCGGTGCGAAGTTTGCGCCCGAAGTGGGCCGATATCACCTCTATGTTTGTTATGCCTGTCCTTGGGCGCACCGCACATTGATCATGCGCAGCCTGAAAGGGCTGGAAGACGCGATTTCTATCTCGCCCGTTGTCCCCATCGTCAATCAAGACGGCTGGGAGTTCACCGATGCTGATGGTGGCTTCCCCGACCACCTTTCCGGCAAGAGGTATCTGCATGAAATCTATACACTCGCCGACCCCACATACACTGGCCGTGTCAGTGTTCCGGTCTTGTGGGACAAAAAGCTAAACACCATTGTCAGCAATGAATCCGCTGAGATTGCGCGAATGCTGAACTCGGCTTTCGTAGGCGTTGCAGGCAATGACACCGATTTTGCACCTGAGGCGCTTCTGGCGGAAATCGACGAGGTGAATGACCTCGTTTACAGCAAGATCAACAATGGCGTTTACCGTTGCGGGTTTGCCGGAACGCAGAATGCATATGAAGAAGCAGTCACCGATCTGTTCTCGGCGCTGGACACGGTTGAGGCGCGGTTAGAAGGCAGCGGCTATCTGGTGGGTGGTCAGTTGACCGAAGCCGACTGGCGGTTGTTCACAACGCTGATCCGCTTCGATCAGGTCTATGTCGCGCTTTTCAAATGCAACATTCGACGGATTGCGGATTACCCAAATCTCTCGGCTCTGCGCAAGAAACTCTATGAGCATGGCGATGTCGCCGACACGATGAACTTCGATCAGATCAAGACCCATTATTGGGCGAGCCTGCGCGGTGTAAATCCAAGCGGCATTGTGCCTGCTGGACCGGAGCTGGTGCTATGAGCGATTCAGTAACATTGGCGGTAACGGACCATGTCCCAATGGAGGCCAAGGCTCGCTACGAGGCGCTTGTCGAAGAACTGCACCGATTGTTCGAAGCCCAGAACGGCTTCTTGTCAGTCGATACCGTGCGGCACAGCCGCCCGCATCAGGTCGAGTACACAGTGTTGTCGCGGTGGTCTGATGAAGCCGCTGTGACGCAGTGGCGGGAAAACCCAGCCATTCGCGAGAAGTTGACCCAGATCGAAGCCATTACAGGTGGCCCCGCGCAGCATGTGCAGGCCATTGGTTTAGGGATGTGGGTGGATCATGCGGAGGGATCGGCCCCACATTTGCCACCAGCATGGAAGCGCACGGCCATGAGCGCCGCTGCCGTCTACCCGATGTTGATGCTTTTGATGGCGCTGAGTTCACCCATCATTGGTGGCTTGCCGCAGTTTCTTCAGGTCTTGATCATCGTGATTGTTCTGTCTGCGCTCTTAACGTGGCCTATTATGCCGTGGCTCAGTAAAGTGCTGCGTCCTTGGCTGATGGCAAGATAATTCAGAAAGCTGCGAAAATGCTCCTCGATTATGATCTGCCTGAGTATCATGTCAGCAAGCGCAAAGCGTTTCCGTCCTCGGTAAAAGAGACTTTGTTGGAAAGCACACGATCCGAGTGGGAAGATCACCCGCGTTTTGGTGGCAAAGCAAGCTTCTTTATGTCGATCCATCGCAACCTGCTGGATGGCGCTGCACAGCTGTCGCGTGGGATTGAGCGGCTTCTGGACGTGCCTGCCAGTGATGTCGGTGAGGCAGTCGCACAAATGAATTTGCTGTCGTTTGCCAAGAACCTGATCGGATTTGCACATCATCACCATGAGATCGAAGACCATGGTTACTTCCCTCAATTTGGATTGATGTACCCCGAACTAAACCGTGGGTTTTCTTTGTTGGATGGCGATCACAAGGTATTGGATGCGGCACTGGATGGCACGCAAGCAGCACTGACCCAGCTAAACGATCCCGTGGTCACACGCGACCAACTGGCAGGCTTGCATAAGGGTGGCCAAGCATTGGAAAATATCCTCAACCGCCATATCTGGGATGAAGAAGAAGTCATTATCCCAATTTTTTTGCGGCATGGATAAGTGGTCATTGAGCTCGCTTACGTGAAGGTCGGCACCGTCCCGCGACCTGTAAATTTCCACCTCCAAAAATGCTGCGCGATGCGCGAATGGCCGGAATCGCCGCCGCGCCGCAACATGAGAATTTGCGCGTGTGCGGAAAAATCTTAGCTGCGAGCGCACGCAGCGAAGTAATCCAAGGTACAAGTTGGGCTCTTCACCCAATTTCGCCGCTTCCGGCCCGAAGGCCGGCTCACTGGACACGAACGACCGCCCGGCGAAAGAGCCTGCTGAAGTTCAAGGGTTTAGCCCATTTCGCTGATGGCCGGTTCCGTCCAGTGGTAATCCCCCCGTTTTTGCGGGGGCATGGTCGTAGAATTTACGCGGCCATCTTCAGTTTCTGTGCGGGCGTCATCCCGCCGTTGCCCATGTTGGGGCGTTCATGATTGTAGGACCAGAGCCACTCGGTGGCAATCTGCTGGACCTCCTCAATGCTTTCGAAAATGTATAAGCCCAGCCATTCGTGCCGGACCGTCCGGTTGCAGCGCTCGACATAGGCGTTCTGCTGAGGCTTTCCAGGCTGGATATATGCCAAGGCAATGCCCCGGTTCCCGGCCCGTTCCATGAGGGTGCCGCTGACGTATTCCGGGCCGTTGTCGACTCGAATTGCCCTAGGGGCACCACGCCATTCGATGATCTGGTTAGGGCTCGAACAACCCGTTCCGCAGGCAGTGAGAAGCCGATCTCAATGCCCAGTCCTTCGCGGTTGAAGTCGTCCAGAACGTTCTGCAGCCGGAATTGCCGTCCATCCCCCAGCCTGTCGGCCATGAAGTCCCCTATCGGCGATGCTGGCATCGCCTGCCGGGCAGGGATCGACCAGACCTCATTCGGGACCTCAGGCACAGCCAGTTCGTCCGGCTTTTCCCGCTTCAGACGCTTGCGCGGCGTTCGCCATTGGGCTTGAACCAATGGCGCCTCAATGGCTCACTCCGCAGGTTCAGCTCTAGCTCGCGGCAGATCCGGTAAACCCGCTTGCCTATAACAGCTGCAAGAACCGCCACTGCCCCAAATGCCAGGGACCGGCGGCACGCGATTGGATGGACGCCCGCGCGGAGGATCTGTTGCCGGTGGAATATTTCCACGTAGTCATCACGATGCCTGCCGAGATCGCTCAGATCACCTATTGGAACAAGAAGGAAGTCTGTGGGCTTCTGTTCAAGGCGAGCGCAGAAACAGTGATGACGATCGCGGCAGGCAGCCCGATGCGGCCACTGGGTTAGCAATCTGCATCTAAAGAAACTAATCTAGCCTTCAAAGGCCAGGCCGCGGGATCGGGAGGCAGTCCGGCCTTCAAGAAATCAACCGCCCGGCAGAGTGGACGTAAGCCAGGGGCTTCAGGAAAAACTCCGGCGCAATCCAATTGCGCCGGAGTTCAGGGCTTAGGAAGTGAATTTCTTCAGCTCGCCGCTTTTCAGGCGGTCGGTATAGGAAAAGAGTTCCTTTTTCACCAGTTTCATCAGGAAGTAGAGGCAGAAGATGTTGACCACAGCCATGGCAAAGATCGCTGCATCAGAAAAATCGATGACCGGACCCAGGCTTGCTGCTGCACCAATCACAATGAAGATGCAGAAGATGATCTTGAAGGTCAGCTCTGCCAGCTTGCTTTCGCCAAACAAGTAGGTCCAAGCCTTCAATCCGTAGTAGCTCCAGGAAATCATCGTCGAGAAGGCGAAGAGCACAACTGCGATAGCCAAGACATAGGGGAACCAGCTGATGCCGGAGGCAAAAGCGGCGGAGGTCAGCGCAACACCGGAGTTGCCATCGACAGTTGCAATGGCTGTGCCCGCTTCATTCAGCATGTAGTTGCCCGTCGCCGGGTCGATAAGCAGCTGCTGCGAGATGACGATCACCAGCGCCGTCATGGTGCAGATGACAACCGTATCAATCAGCGGCTCCAGCAGGGACACAAAGCCTTCGGTGATCGGTTCCTTGGTTTTTACCGCAGAGTGGGCGATCGCTGCCGAGCCGACACCAGCCTCATTTGAAAACGCCGCCCGTTTGAAGCCTTGGATCAGCGCGCCAACCATGCCGCCCGCCACGCCAAGACCGGTAAAGGCGCCGTCAAGAATCTGGCCGAAAGCCCAGCCGATCTTGTCATAGTTCACCACCAGAATGACCAGTGCTGCGCCGACATAAAGGATCCCCATAAAGGGCACGACCTTTTCTGTGACATTGGCAATGGATTTGATGCCGCCAATGATCACGGCAAAGACAATGCCAGCAAAAACGAGTCCGGTGATCCAGCCCGGATAGTCTCCGACAATGCCGGATATCTGGGCATGTGCCTGGTTCGCCTGGAACATATTGCCGCCGCCGAGCGCACCAAGGATGCAGAAGACCGAGAACATGACCGCCAAGAACCGCCCGCCCGGCAGGCCAAGTTCTTTGAAGCCTTTGGAGATATAGTACATTGGCCCGCCAGAGACGGTCCCGTCGGAGTATTCGTTACGGTACTTCACACCTAGGGTGCACTCGGTGAACTTGGATGCCATGCCCAGAAGACCTGCAAGGATCATCCAGAACGTCGCACCAGGCCCGCCGATTCCAACGGCAACCGCGACCCCTGCAATGTTGCCAAGGCCGACCGTGCCGGAAAGAGCGGTGGCAAGCGCCTGGAAATGGCTCACTTCGCCCGCATCGTTGGGGTCAGAGAAGTCGCCTTTGACCAGCTGGACAGAATGTTTGAAGAAGCGGAACTGAACAAAGCCGAAATACAGGGTGAAGATGCTGGCAGCGATGACCAGCCACATTACAATCCAGGGAAAGCTGGTGCCTGGAAACGGCGCAAAGATCAGCCCTACAAAGGGGCCGGTCAGATCCGCAAAGACCTGATTGACTTTTTCGTCAATACCCATCGCCTCCTGGGCGGAAAGCGGGGTGGACGCGAAGGCCGCGGCTGCGGCCAGCCAGAGTTTGGTCATTTTCATGATCTTGCCCCTATCCTACAACCGTGACAGGCACATCGGCGTGCATCACGAGGTTCTGCGTCGAGCTGCCGAAAATGCGTTTGGCAAATCCGTCCGAAGAGACCCGGCCAACGATGATCTGCGATCCGCCGTTTTCGACTGTGATCTTGTTCAGGGTCTCAGCCACATCGCCGTGCCGCACCAGACCAGTTGCCTTGAACCCGGCTTCTTCCAGTGCGGTGACAGCAGGTTCGACAATCCGGCTGTTGGCCAATTTGATCTCCTCCTCGCGCCGTTTGTGGCGCTGAGCGTTTTCTTCGGGGGTCTGAAACGTAAATGGCGACCATTCGATGACATAGACGGCAAGCAGCTCACAAGCGTCGATTTTCGACGCCAAGTCCTTTGCAAAGGCGAGTGCGCGTTCACCGGTATCTGTCCCGTCAAGCCCTATGACGATTTTAACAGTCATTTTTTCCTCCGTGTGCAGTGTTTTTTTGACTTGGAGAGCGGTTGCTCCCGGATTGAGGCAGGCGGGATGCAAATGATTAACGTCCTTGATCCCCGGGATCAGTATCAGTGATAATCACTAGTAATTGGGCATGTTTTCAGCGTTTGTGCAGGAAATATTGCCTGAAACCAGCCGAAGAACAGGAAATATCACTGATGAGTAGGGATTTGGATAAAATTGATAATCGGATCCTGGAAGAACTGGAATCTGACGGGAGACTTTCGATTGTCGAGCTGTCTCAGCGGGTGAACCTGACCAATACCCCCTGTTCAGACAGGGTCAAGCGCCTGGAGAAATCCGGGTACATCAGCGGTTACCGGGCAGTTATAAACAAGGAAAAGCAGGGACTGGGCCATTTGACTGTTGTGCAGGTTTCACTTGCGGCAACTGGCGGTGATAATTCGCTTGATGCGTTTAACGCGGCTGCGGCCCTAGTTCCTGAAATTGAAAGCTGCCTGATGATCGCCGGTTCATTTGACTATCTTCTGACAATCCGCACCCGGGACATCTCGCATTTCCGCCAGGTTCTGGGGGACAAAATCAACAGGCTGCCGAACATCCATCAGACCAATTCCTACACAGTTATTGAAGTTGTAAAGTGATCTGTGGTGGGGGGCGGAGTTCGGAAAGGCTGGGCTGCCAAGCTCAGCAAAAAGCAATCCAGAAAGTTGGAGCTCGCGGCAATGTTCCTCGGCGTTTCCTGGCGGAAAACCTTTGCTCAGCCGGGGCCGCCACCTTCTGCTGGATTGCTGTTTTTAGAAAAATCACCCAAGTGCTTCGCACTCGCAGCAGAGCAGTCACTGCGCCTGATGCGAAGATCGAGTTTAGGCTGATCCAGTGGAGAAACACCTGCTCGCACGCGCAGCATTTTGGCGATTTGACAAAGCACGCACACCTTCTCTGCTAGGCTTTGCGCAACTGCTGCGGTGCGGAGAATACCTTGGCCGGTTTCCGGAGAATCTGGACGGTTGCGGCGAGGAGGGATTCGTCATTTGCATCGCATGCACGGTGCGAGCCGCTCAGGTGCTTGAGGGTGTTGAAGAACTTTTCCCAGGCCCACCCGTCGTATTAAACGTAGGCCTTCAGCCATGCTTCAGACGGTTCTCGGTCGTTCGGAGAGCTGGCGAGCGGGTCGATTACGATTTCTGAAAACACTTCCTCGTCTATCCCCCGATCATCGTTTGCATTGCGCGTCAGCCCCATCCGGCCAAGCGCATCAATGAGGTTCAGAATGGCCCGGTTCAGCGGTCTTGCGACTGCCGGGTCAACCTCTTGTGCGCCTTGGCGGTGGCGCTGAAGAAAGATTGCGATCTTGGCGATTGCCGGCGCCAGCGACGCATGTGGATCCATTGAATGAAAGTAATGGAGAACGGGGTAAGAGCGGTGGCGTTCGGCAGTCAGAGAGATTGCTGCCACAAGTGAGACCAACTGGAGCTGGAACTGGTCCTCCTGGCAATCCTGCATGAGCGTGCAGAGGTTGTCCGGCCTGCTCCGGCGAGGGCAGGAACTCAGCCGGGACGTCAAGCATCCATGTGCGGAACATGCTGTAGAGGATGATCTGGCTGATTGCGGCAATTGCGAATGCGGCGAGGCCGATCCTGGGAAGCAAGAAGATGCCTGCCGCCACGGCCTAGTCGAGGATCAGATAGGAAACGTCCAGGCTTTGCCACTTCAGCGGTGCCGCCGACCAACTGAACCCTTTCATACCCGTCATATTGGCCACATGCACTCAGGCGCCATACAGGTAGGCAGTAGAAAGAAGATGTTTGAGCCGCGGATGCAGAAGTTCCATTGCTGTAGCTCCTTGTGAGAGACGGCCAGTTGGCCAGTATGGAACCCGTGCCAGAAAGATTGAAGGTTGGCAGCCATGACAAAGGCCGACAAAATTCTGCTTGAGCCGTCGACGGTCAGCTTGAAAAGAATGTGTACGAGGCTGTCACCGTGCCGCCCGATGGCGGGCTCGTCCGATCCTGGTGCGGCTTTGAAGTGAACACGGCTAGCTGTGCTGTCGTGACGCCGGCAATGCATGGCACAGTTCTCGCCGTCGGCGGTGTCGAGGATGTGATTGCAGCTGCCTGTGGAAATGAAGTCCTCATGAGCTGGCTGCGCAAGGCTTCGGAGAGCGTCGCGCGAGTTGGGTCGGTGTGTACGGGTGCATTCCTTCTCGGAAGCGCAGGGATAATCGGGAAGAAGCGTGTGGCGACCCATTGTATGGCTGTGGATGTGCTTGCGGACCTGTATGAGGACGCAGAAGTCGACAGCGGATCAATATACGTCAATGACGGCAACCTCTGGACTTCTGCAGGCGTGACCAGCGGAATCGACATGGCTCTGGCAATGGTCGAAGAAGACCACGGTCCCGACATCAAGGCACGGGTGGCCAAGGTGCTTGTCGTCTACGCCCCTAGGCCTGGCAATCAGAGCCAGTTCAGTGATGTCTTGTCCGCACAAATGGTGTCGGCGAGAAGATTTTCAGACTTAGTCGACTGGGTCTTGAGCAACTTGAATCGCCAGTTGCGCGTCGAGGATCTGGCGATCCAGGCTGGCATGAGCGAGCGAACCTTCGTTCGTAAGTTTCGGGCACGTATGGCGCCGCCTCCGGATGTTGTCTGGCTCTTCCGTCAGCCTATCCTGGCTGAATGGCGCGATCGCGGCAATGTCGAGCTGAACGAGTTGATCGCGCATGTTGTTATTCACGAATTTGCACATCATTTTGGATGGGCTGACGAGGAGATCGCAGCCATCGACCAATGGTGGGTCTGAGCCGTTGTTTCCTTCCCGGGAGAGTTGCAATGCATGCGGTTGACCGTTCACAGCCTTTAGCCCCGAAACAATAGAAAAAGCGTCAACGACCCGCCTCTGACCAAATGCGCGCAAGCATCCTAGCCGCAACACAAGCTGCCGGCAGTGCTTCGTTGGAAATCAGAACGCCAAACAGCCAGCTGCCGCAGCCTGAAAAGGAAATTTGCCTTTCATCGTGTCCCGATCTCAGTGATCAGGACGGTTGCAGGCTACAGCAGTCAGCGACAGAGACGGGATTGGCATCAATTCAGGACCGGCGCAGGGAGCTTGCTGGGCTTCATCTCCATAGCATCAGCTGGCATTTTGCAGCTTCACTGGCTTTTGCGGTCCAAACTGTCCCGGGCCGCCTGCAGCGAGTTCAGCAGTATATCGATATCTAGATCGCTTGTGCGCCAGGACGATACGCTGATCCGCAGGGCCGGTTTGCCGTTCCAGACGGTGCCGCCGAACCACGCTTTCCCGGAGCGCTCTACCAACTGCTGAAGCTCTCTGGTCTGCGCCTCAGTGCCATAGCGGAACAGGATCTGGTTCAACGCGGGCTCGCACAGCAGCTCAAATCCAAGACCGGGCAGAGTTTTGGCGATACGGGCAGCCATGCTGCAGTGCTGCTCGATCAGTTCGGCGACGCCGGCGCGGCCAAGCGTGCGCAGGGCCGCCCAGATCGGCACGCCGCGGGCGCTGCGGGAAAATTCGATGCCCAGGTTCTTCTGGCTTTCAGTGGAGGCGGTGGAATATACGGCGTCGCTGTTCATGGCGGCCGCCATTGCGTTGCGGTCGCGGCAAATGCCCGCCGCACCGTCATAAGGGGTATTGAGCCATTTGTGGCCGTCAGTGGTCCAGCTGTCCGCGCCCTCTATGCCGTTGGTCAGCCCGCGCTTGGCTGGCGCCGCGCGCGCCCACAGGCCAAAGGCTCCGTCGACATGCACCCATGCGCCGGCCTCTTTCGCTCTTTCGATCAGCGGCAGGAAGGGGTCGAAGCTGCCCGTATTCACCTCGCCGGCCTGCAGGCATAGAATGGTCTGCCTATCCAGCGCGGGAAGCCGGGCCGGATCAATGCGGCCGGCGCTGTCTACCGGTGCTTTGATCAGCCGGGCCTGGCCGAAGCCCAGAATTCTGAGGGCTTTGAGAACCGTGATATGGGCCAGTTCTGAAACCACAACCTTGATTTCCGGCGCACCCAGCAACCCCATGGCATCAAAGTCCCATCCCTCCTTCTTCAGCAGTTCGCGCCGCGCGACGCTGAGGCAGACAAGCGTACTTGCGGTTGCCGAGGTGCCAAACGCCACGCCGCTTTCGCGGGGCAGGTCCAGGATCTCCAGCAGCCAACGCGCCGCGACTTTCTCGATCTTGTCCGCCACCGGCGAGTTCATTTGCGAGGAGGCGCATTGATCCCAGGCCGACGCCAGGCGTTGCGCGGCGGCGGCGACCGGCAGCGTTGCACCGATTACAAAGCCAAAGTACCGGGGGCCGTTTGAAGCAGTTGTCGCCGGGGAGCCGGCGTCGTCCAGCAGCGCCAGCGTTTCGGTTGCATCGCTCCTGGTGTTAGGCAAAGACTCATCAAAGCGTGCAAGCTGCTGCCGGGCGGCGGCATCGGGAAAAACGGGCATCTCCGACACGCTGGCAATGTAGCGCGCGGCTCTGGTCTCGGCATCGCGTAGCAGCTGCAGCTCATCCTGTTGTTCTTCTGTCGCCGTCCGTTGCATTCTGAACTCCTTGTCTGAGAACGTTCTCTAGTTGATAGCAGGCCCGTAGACTGCGAACATAGCTGCCCGTGCTGCGCCTGGCCTGCGCCCGCATGCTGCCGCGCCTGCAGCATCTGCGCCAGGGGCGGCGCAGATGCACAGCCATGCCGGGAAACTGCCCGCCGTTCAGCTGGCTGAAATAAACTCAGACACCAGTCCGGATACTAGCTGCGGCGCGTCTTCCGGGCTGTAGTGGCCGGTTTCGGGCAAGGTCTTGACCTGGCCGCCGGGGAACGCTTGCCGGAACAGGGGCAGAAACTGTTCTGCCTGCAGCGTCCTGTCGGCTTCGCCCCAGATGGCGATAGCAGGTTTCTTTGCCAGCTCGGACTTTATGGCGCCGCTCGCCTCTTCGAACGCATGTTTGCCGGTAGCAAAGCCTTTGGCCCAGCCGATTGCGCCCGCAGCAAATTCAGGCGCGGGAAACGGCGCCCGGTAGGCGTTCAGCCAAGTATCGGTGATCAGCTCATTGCGGACAAATCCATTCAGCTTGAGTGTCGACAGGATGTTGTAGTCAAGCTGGCCAAGCACCGCTTCCAGGGTACCGTTTTCCTTTGCCTGCATGATCCACTGAAACCAGGGTGCAGCACCGGCATTGGCAATCAAGCGGTCCGAAAGATCAGGTTGCCCCAGGGGCGTCGGGCCGTTGACCGAAACGATCCGTTTGATCCGGTCCGGGTGCCGGATGGCTACGCCCATGCCAACCGGCCCGCCGAAGTCGTGCATGACAAGGGTCACATCCCTGAGATTCTGCTCCAAAACAAAGCGTTCCGCATTGTCTATATGGTCCTGCAGCCAATAGCTGCGGTCTTGCGGGGTGGCGCTTTTGCCAAATCCCATATGGTCAAGGGCAATCACACGGGCATCACGGGACCATTCAGCAATCTGAGTACGGTAAAGAAAGCTCCAGGTCGGTTCGCCATGCAGCAGCAGCAGCGTCTCCGGGCCGCTGCCCTCATCGACATAGTGCATCGGATAGCCGGCGGCGGAACTGTAACGGGCTTGAAACGGCCAGGTTCCCTCAAAGGTCTCTTCGGCAGGGACCGCGATCAGGTGCGGATCGTGGCCTGGCGCGGATTGCTGCGATGCTGGTTCACTGGTCTGAAGGTCAACGGTCATTGGGCTTCTCCATAAATGTGTGTGAGTCACATATATAAATAACTCCTTCCAATTCAAGTGTGTGAGTCACATATTACCCGTATGACGGATGATTCACGGCGGACTGCGAATTTACTGGGGGCGGCGGTGCTCTGCCTGCATGATGAACTGAGGACGGTTCTGGCGAGGCAGTTCCACCGCTCCGGAGAAGGGCCTGCGGCGCTTTGCGCGCTGGGTCACCAGCCAGGATTGTCGAACGACGCACTGAGCCGGCTTTTGGATCTCACCCATACAGGCACGGTGCGCCTGATCGACAGGCTGGCCGAGGATAGCCTTGTCAGACGCCAGGCGGCGGAGCACGACAGGCGCAGCGTCGCTCTTTTTCTCACTGAGGCCGGCCAAGCCGCACGGGAGAACATATTGCGCGAGCGGCTGGCGGCATTGGAGGTTGTGACCGGCGGCCTGTCTGATGACGAGCAAAGGGACCTGGCCCGGCTGCTGGAAAAACTGCTGCAAGCTGCTGCTGGGGACGACACGCACAAACTGCGGACCTGCCGGCTGTGCGACAGCCGCGCCTGCACAAACTGCCCGATACTGGTGCCATTAAACGGGCCGGACTGAGGCGTCCGGCAATAGTGCCAGGCCTTGTTGCGCAAACGTCGAGGGGGAGCTCGTGAAGCCAGCGTGGCAGCCCAAATTGCCGGATCAGATACCTGCCGGCGGAGAAACCGGTTCGAACTTACTTATTCCGGAACCAAATCGTGCCGGAAGTCTGCATCGGGCTGCGGCCAGGGTGCTAGCCGGTCTGGTAGCCCCGGACGTAAGCCCAGGTGGCGTCTGCTATGCGGCCTCGGAGCGCTTGGCTGCTGCTGTCCAGATTTGCAGGTTTTCCGATCAGCAAACTGGCAAATCCATGCACCATTGCCCATAATGGAGTTCCGAAATCATGCGGGTCCAGATTGCCGAGGCCCTGCGCCTTCATTATGCCCGTCAGTTCTTCAATAAAGGTGTTGTATGTAACGCTGCTGGCCACGCGCGCTACATTGGAGGGGCGTTGTTGCAGAACTCTGAGTTCTAAGGATTCACATCACGAATTCATGCGGTTAGACGGGGCAGATGAGCAAGCCCGCACCTGCCCGCTACCGTACGACGAATTGGTCCAGCTACAACGATGCGCTCAGAAAGCGCGGGTCGCTTCTGATCTGGTTGGACGAAGAGATGACCTGGCTCGCGCCGCATGATGGCAGCCCCGGTCGCCCTGCGGTTTTCTCGGATGCGGCAATCCAGTTCTGCCTGTCGATCAAGGTTCTGTTCAAGCTGCCTCTCCGGCAGACCGTCGGGATGGTCACCAGCCTTTTGCACCTGGCGGGTCTGGACTGGCCCGTTCCGGATTTCTCTACGCTGTGCCGCCGACAGAGTGAGATGGGGCCGTGGCCCCAGTGGGGCCGCGTAAGCCCATAGAACGCTGGCCGTCCAGATCCCATATCGCCGCGCCGATGGGCCGCTGAACCTGCTTGTGGACAGCACCGGGATCAAGTTCCTTGGCGATGGTGAGTGGCAGGCCCGCAAGCACGGCGTTCAGGGGCGGCGCCAATGGCTGCCCGGCAGTTGATTGCAGAGCAATCAATGAGAGGGGCGCAAGGTTCATCTTGCGATGGACGCTGCCACGTCTGACATCCGTGCCGTCGAATTCACCCCCAGCCGCGACGGCCCCTCTCGTGGTTATGCTGCGCAAACCACTGCCGGGCAGTGGACAGCCCGGTCTTACCGGACTTGTTGGGTCAGTTCCCCGAGGACGAAGACATCGGCACCGTGATCGCCGATGGTGCCTATGACACGCGACGCTGCCATGTCGCGATCCTCGAACGCGACGCGGCCCCGATCATCCCGATCCGCAAGAATGGCCGGTTGTGGAAAGAAGATTGTCCGGCTGCGCAGGTCAGAAACGAAACTCTGCGAGCCACCCGACACTACGGTCGAGCCTTCTGGAAGCGCTGGACAGGATACCACGTCCGAAGCCGGATCGAGGCAAAGATGCGCTGCTTAAAGGCATTCGGCGAGCGCATTGCCGCAAGAGACCCCGACCGCCAAACCGCCGAGATCCATATCCGCATCGCACTCATCAACCGCTTCAACGCACTCGGCACCGCTGAGATTATTGCGAGAGCTTCAACGCACGGTTCAGGGACGAGTTCTTGAACGGCGAACTCTTCTACAGCCTGCGCGAGGCGCAAATCCTCATCGAAGAATGGAGGAAACACGACAACACCAAACGCCCTTATAGTGCTCTGGGCTATCGCCCACCGGCGCCGGAAACCATCGTCCAGATGGACCCAAGGCAAGTCATGCACTAACAATCAAACTGGACCATTCAAGTGGGGCTGATCAATCATGGAGCACCGCAAGGAAGTACTCATTCGGCAACTGAACAGAAGACGGGAAGCTTGACTCAGTAAAATGGTTTTGCCATTCAGCCAGTGTGACCGGTTCCGCGAGTGTTTCAATGCGCAGCGGAAGAAATAGGGAACACGGTGCGGCGTACCCATAAGGGACCAAATCCGTGACTGCCCCCGCAACTGTGAGCGGTGAGTGACGCTGAACATGCCACTGGGATCTTTCCCGGGAAGGCCAGCCGAACCAAGACCCGCGAGTCAGGAGACCTGCCGGACACAGGACAAAGACTTCGCTAGCGGAGTGTCTGCCCTTTTCCACCGGACGCCGGGGTGCGCGTCTGGCGCGGCTGCCGTACAGGCTTTTCCGTGCCACTATCCCCGTTGTTCATTCCTGATTGCAGGTGCGCCTGTGTCGTCGAATGAGGACGAAATGAAACTGAAATATCTGGCTGCAGCTCTGGCCGTATCCCTGCCGGTCACCGCATCGGCGCATTTCCAGCTGAACTACACTGAAAACGTGCTGATCGGGAAGCCCGGCGATGTACCGATGGGGCTGGTGTTCTGGCACCCGCTGGAAAACGGCCATGTGATGGACATGGGCAAACCTGAAGAATTTTTTATGGTTCACAAGGGCGAAAAGGTTGATCTTTCGGACCGCTTGGAACCGGCCACATTCAAGGGCGCGGAGAACGAAGCCGCCGCCTACAGGGCGTCGGTTCCGGTCAAGCGCTCGGGCGACTATGTGGTGGTGACTGTGCCCGCGCCCTACTACGAGGAAAGCGAAGACATCTATATTCAGCAGATTTCCAAAGTCGTGCTGAACCGCAACACCCTGCCCACCGATTGGGATCAGCCAGTGGGCCTGGAAACCGAGATCCTGCCGCTGAACAAGCCCTATAACGTCATTGTTGGCTCTACCTTCTCGGGTCAGGTGCTAGCGGATGGCAAGCCGGTTCCGGGCGCCGAAATCGAGGTTGAGTTCATGGCATCAGAGCCGGACCTTGCGGCCTTTTCCACAACCAACCCGACGGTTCAGCCAATGTCCGGCGGCGCCATCGTTGCGATCGCAGACCAGAATGGCGTCTTTTCCTTTGGCATTCCGAAAGCGGGCCACTGGGGATTTGCCGCCCTCGGCTCCGGCCCGGCGACTGAGCATGACGGCAAGGAGCTTAGCCAGGACGCTGTGTTGTGGATCCACGCTGAAGAGCTGAAGTGAGAATAGCACCATGCATATCGTAGACGGCGCACTGTCGAATCCGGTTGTGATCGGCGGCGCGGTTGCCGCCGTCGCCGGTATCGCCATGGGGCTGCGGAGCCTGCCGCTGGAACGTATTCCGGCGGCGGGGGTTCTTTCTGCCAGTTTCTTTGTGGCCTCCCTGATCCATGTCCCGATCGGGCCGAGTTCGGTTCACCTGATCCTGAACGGGCTTGCGGGGCTGGTCCTGGGCTGGGCGGCCTTTCCGGCCCTGTTTGTCGGACTGCTGCTGCAGGCGGTGTTCTTTGGCTTCGGCGGGCTGACCGTGCTGGGCGTGAACGCCGTGAACATCGCCCTGCCTGCAGTTCTGGTCGGGCTGATATTCCGCCCGCTGGTGGCCCGCGGCTCGCCTCTGCAGGGCGCCATCTGGGGCGGAATCGGCGGCGGCGCGGCCATTGCTGCCACAACTCTGGCCGTGGCGGTATCGCTGATGTTGTCTGGCGATGAGTTCATCCTGGCCGCGAAACTGGTGTTCTTTTCCCATATTCCGGTGGTGATCATCGAAGCGCTTTTGTCCGGCGCTGCCATTTTCCTGGCGCGGCGCGTGAAGCCCGAGCTGTTTTTCGACGCAAAAGGAAGCCTTGCATGATCCGCTCCTGCATTCTGATCCTTGCGCTGCTGGCGCCGCTCCCGGTGATGGCACACAATGTTATCTCAGCTGTTTTTCCGTCCGGTTCCGACATTGAGGGCGAAGTGGGCTTTTCCAACGGTGACATGGCCGCGGACCTGCTGATTGAGATCTTTGACGTGGCCGGCAGCAAGCTGGGAGAGTCCAGAACCGACGGTGACGGCTTTTTCCTGTTCACCCCGTCGGAGCCTGTGACACATATCTTCCGTGGCGATCTGGGGGCTGGCCACGTGGCCGAGATGATGATGGACGGTGCGGAAGTCGCGCAGATCATCGGGCAAAGCCCGGGCGCTGCAGCAAATTCTGCGGCTGCTGCCATGGACATCTCTGCAGCGCCGGCGGCGGCAGGGTCCGCGGGCCTCTCAGATCAAACCCGCTCCGAGCTTGCCACCATGTTGCGCAATGAACTGCGCCCGCTCCGCCAGGAGCTGACAGCGTTCAAGAACCAGTCGGACTTTCAGTCCGTGCTTGGCGGCATCGGCTATATCTGCGGCCTGTTCGGGCTTGGCTTCTACATCGCCGCACGCCGCAAGATCGGCAGCAGCGCATGACCTATGTTCTGACGAGCGAGGAAAAACCGCTCGGCGGGTTCGGCACCTTTCGCGCCAAGGTCACAGCACTTGACCCGCGGATGCGCATCATGATGACGGCCGCCTATGCGGTGGTGGTTGTCTCGCTCAGCAATCTTTGGGTTCTGGCGGCCGCTCTTGGCCTGTCGATGTGGCTGCTGGCCTTCTCTGGCCTGCCGCCCCGGCAAACGCTGATACGGATGGCGATGATGGACAGTTTCATCATCTTCATGCTGGTGCTGCTGCCCTTTACCGTGCCCGGAACCCCGGCCCTGTCCATTTGGGGGCTGGAGGCCAGCTGGGAAGGCCTGTGGCGTGCAACCGAGATTGCCCTTACCGCCAATGCGGTGATCCTTGCGGTTATGACACTGGTGGGTTCGATGGAGCCGGTAACCATGGGCCACGCGCTCTTTGCCCTCAAGACCCCGGAGCGGCTGGTGCATCTGATGATGTTCACCATCCGTTACATCGACGTTCTGCGCGAGGAATACCAGCGCCTGCGCACCTCGATGAAGCTGCGCGGCTTCCGCCCCGGCACCAACTGGCACACCTACCGCAGTTACGGCTATCTGGTTGGCATGATGCTGGTGCGCTCCATCGAACGGTCGGAGCGCATTCTGGCGGCGATGAAATGCCGGGGGTTCTCCGGCCGCATCATCCTGCTGGAGGATTTTCGTTTCAGCCGGTCCGACCTGCTGTTTGCCGCAGCGCTGTCCGCCGCACTTGCTGCCCTGATCTGGGCGGAGGCCGCCTATGCCGCTTATTGATTTGAACAATATCCACTTTGCCTACCCTGGGCTTGATCCGGTGCTGGAAGGCGCCTCGATGCGGCTCAACGCTGGTGAGCGGCTGTCGATTGCCGGGCCCAACGGCGCCGGAAAATCGACATTGCTGAAAATCATCATGGGGCTGCTTGTTCCTGCCAGCGGCACCGTCACCGCCTTTGGCAAGCCTTGCATGGCGGAAGCGGATTTTCACGAGATGCGCCGCCGCGTGGGCTTTGTGTTTCAAGACGCCGACGACCAGCTGTTCTGCCCGACCGTGGCCGAGGATGTGGCCTTTGGTCCGCTCAACCTGGGTAAATCCAAACAGGATGCCTTGGCAATTGTTGACAGCGTGCTGACCCGCCTGGAGCTGATGCATCTGCGCGACCGGGTGACCCACAAACTGTCGGGCGGCGAGAAGAGGCTGGTGACACTGGCCACCGTACTGGCGATGGAGCCGGCGGTGCTTATTCTGGATGAGCCGACCAACGCACTGGACCCGGACAACTACGCGCGGCTGGCCGGAATCCTGAAAGGGCTTGATCAAGCAATCCTTCTGGTCAGCCATGATCAGGAATTCCGTAAACAGATTGCTCCTGGAGGATATCGTTTGAAGGGCCGCGAGCTTATTCGGACTTAGGACGTGCGGCTAATCGAACACGAATGGCCGCGTTGCCAAGAAGGCATTGGTCGCTCAGGGTAACTCATAATCTGTGCTACTTTTCGAGGTGTTATTAAAAAGTAGGAGGGATATGTGAGATGGAACGTGTTCGGCGTGGCTTGAGTGATGGGCAAGCGGGAGCTTTAGAAACAGCCTACAGAGCGGCGAAGGCTTTTCGCGAGGATCTGCCTCAGGGGCTGGCCCGCCCTAGCTTGGAACTTGGCGAAGCTGCAAACCGCTTCCTGTCTCCTCTTGCTGAAACAGGGGTGCCGGAGAGTAAGGTTATCGAAGATATCGTGCAGCAGGCTGACGGCGGGCTGCACAAAATGGCAGCCCCGACCTTCTTCGGCTATGTCCTTGGTGCGTCGCATCCCGTCGGTGTAGCTGCTGATTTTTTAGTGTCAGCCTGGGGGCAGAACGCAGGTTCATCCTTTGAGACACCAGCAATCACGGGGATGGAGCGCGCCGTCTGCAACTGGGTTATTGAACTGCTGTCGCTGCCTGCCGAAAGCGGAGCCGGTCTGGTGACCGGCGGTACAGTCGCAAACATGGTTGGCATTATGGCGGCACGCCATGCGCTGCTGGCCGCTCAGGGCTGGGATGTAGAAGCTGATGGGCTTTTCGGGGCACCGGAGATTCCGGTTCTGATCGGACAAGACGCACATTCTGCGCCATTTGCAGCCCTGCGCTACGCCGGGTTTGGAGCAAGCCGCACACAAACTGTAGCTGCCGACAGCGAAGGGAGGATTAAGCCGGACGCCTTTCGGGCAGCAATTAACCGGTGCAGCAAACCGCCGCTTGTGATCCTGCAAGCAGGTCAAATAAACACCGGCGCCTTCGATCCGTTTGACGAATTGATCCCAATGGTGCGCGAGAAGAAGGGCTGGGTTCATGTCGATGGAGCGTTCGGACTCTGGCTCGCTGCAGTGCCCGAGCTTGCAAATCGGCTGGAGGGGGTCGGCGAAGCGGACAGCTGGGCAATCGACCTGCACAAGTGGCTTAACGCTCCTTTTGATGCTGGCATGGTTATAGTACGCGACCGTGCGCCGCTCGTTGCGTCGATGTCTGCCCGTGGCGCCTATCTGCCTGAGACCACTGAGCATTGGGAACCAAGTGATTCAACGCCCGAGTTATCCCGGCGGGCAAGAGGTGTCCCTAGCTATGCGATACTGCGGCATCTCGGCCGGGCGGGTGTTCGCGAACTTGTGGCGCACCATTGCCGCCTCGCGGAGCGGATTGCCCGAACGGTGTCTAACGAGCCCGGCTTAACAGTCCTGAACCGGATCCACAGCAACCAGGTTGCGATTTGCTGCGGCGACGGGACAGATGACGGCAAGCTCACCATGCAGGTCCTGCGGCGTGTTCAAGAAAATGGCAGAGTTTACCCGACACACGGTGAATGGGCTGGCCGCAAGATCATTCGAGCTTCTGTCATTGGATACGGCATGCAGGAAGAAGATGCTGACCTTCTTTCAGCTGAAATAATTGATGCTCATCGCTGCTGTGTCGCCGATGTTCTCTGAATGGCTTGAATCGCAGCCTGAAGCCCTTCCAGTTTACGCAAGCGGCAGGTGCAGTGAAAACCGGCTAGCCCGGCGGGAACATTGCTTAGTATGAAATGCTGCACCCGATGTCGCCTGTCCTGCCTGCGGCCCTGGCGCACGCAGACTCCCGCCAACGCCTCGGTCTATTGCATATTTATGCCGATGCAACGTGCGGAGTGACTGGTCAGCAGAGCTGATCCGGGTTCGCCGCGGCAAAAGCCGGGTGCGCCGCGCAGGCTGTTTCCACTGCGCAGATCCGTGGCAGGTTCGCAAAGTCCACTTCCCAGCGGCGTGCATTGTAAAGCTGCGGCATCAGGCAGATATCGGCGAGCCCCGGTGTTTTTCCAATGCAAAAGGGCGACTGACTGAAGTCGGCAAGTAATGCCTCAAACGCTTGCAGGCCAGGTCGGATGAAATGCTGCATCCAGGCCTTGGGCATGTCCGCCGCACCGCTGCTGAGTTGGGTCGCGTGTCTGGCCACTTGCAAGTTACAGACTGGATGCACATCCACCGCAACCGAATGGGCCAACGCCCGTGCCCTGGCACGCAGGCCTGGGTCTTTGGGCAAAAGGCCGAGGTTCCGGGTTTCGTCCAGGTAATCCAGAATCCCCAGTGATTGGGTCAGACGCAACCCGTCGATTTCAAGCACCGGCACAAAGCCCTGCGGGTTGCGGGCCAGGTGCTCCGGGCTCTTGTGTTCGCCCTTTACCAGATCAACCGGGACCGAGGTGTATTCGATTCCACCCAGGTTCAGCGCGATGCGCAGCCGGTAGCTGGCCGATGAGCGCCAGTAGTCATAAAGAAGCGTGCTGCCCATTGGCGTCCTCCGGTGCTAAGGAGGCAGCCCGATGGGCTGCCCCAATTGGTTTGGCCATACTCAGGTCTTGTGCAATTCCTTGGCGTGCAGCCATTCGGCATGCTTGGGGGCCTTCTTGGTCTTGGACCATTCTTCCAGCATTTCCCATTTCACCGAGTCCAGCTTCTGCAGCAGCGCCTCTTCCTCGGGATCCGGACAGGCCAGTTCCACCCGGTGGCCGTTCGGGTCGAAGAAGTAGATCGAGTGGAAGATCGAGTGATCGGTGACACCCAGCACTTCGACACCGTTGGCCTCCAGATGGTCCTTGAACTGGATCAGGGTCTCGCGGTCTTTCACCTTAAAGGCGATGTGCTGCACCCAGACAGGCGTGTTGCGGTCGCGGTCCATCTCCGGCTTGGTCGGCAGTTCAAAGAAGGCCAGGACATTGCCGTTACCTGCATCCATGAAGATATGCATGTAGGGGTCGGGTTCATGCGTCGATGGAACATGGTCCTCGGCAATCGCGAGCACAAAGTCCATGTTCAGCATCTTGTTGTACCACTCTACCGTCTGTTTGGCGTCTTTGCAGCGGTAGGCGACGTGGTGGATCTGTTCGATTTTCAAGCGGTGTCCTCCCCAGGTTTCAGCGCGGCCGCGGCCAGCGCCTGTTTCAGGATCGCGCGTTTTCCAATGTGATTTGCCAGCACCAGCACCAGACGCGCATTCAGCGCATCGCTTTCGGCTTTGCTGAGGCCCTCATGCGCGGTCAGGAGATCTGCATAGAAATCGTCGGCGCGCTCGAGGTTGGCGGTCAGGATCAATTGGTCTTCGGTCATCTTGATCACTCCTTGCCGATGGCCCGGCGGATTGCGTGCCGGAACTGGTTTTCGTCAAAGCCGGGGCGGCGGGCAGCAACATGCTGGTCCGGGCGGATCAGGTAAACACCGCTGTCATGCTTGCCCAGATACCGTTCCTTCAGCGCCAGCGTCTTGTCATCCTTGATGGACAGTGCCAGCCGGGTGACCTCAATACCTTCTTCCTCGATCACGTCGGGGGCATCGGCGTCGATGGTGAGCAGCACGAATTTATCTCCCAGCTTGTCCAGCAGGAAACCGTCTCCCAGCGGCACGTCGGGGCAGGAGGAGCCTGGGCGGGTGCGCTCAGGTCCGTCCAGTGCATCTGCCGAATTCAGCGGCGAGCCGTCATAGGTGCAAGGCACCGACAGGCGGCCCGAATTCACCAGCGGGCGGGCGAATTCAAACTGTTCGGACAGGTCCAGAACCGCGTCACGCAGCATCCGGCTCATCTCGGACTTGGGCGTGATGAAATCGGTGGAGCGCGAGGAGTTCAGGATGTTTTCATCCGCACCGTGAACCCGCTCGGTGTCATAGCTGTCCAGCAGGCTTTCCGGCGCGGTGCCGTCGATCACCATTTGCAGCTTCCAGCACAAGTTGTCGGTGTCCTGCAGGCCGGAGTTCGCGCCGCGGGCACCAAAGGGCGAGACCTGATGCGCGGCATCGCCGGCAAACAGCACCCGGCCATGGCGGAACTGCTCCATCCGGCGGCATTGGAAGGTGTAGATCGACACCCACTCCAGCTCGAATGCCACGTCCTCCCCCAGCATCGCCTTAAGGCGCGGGATCACGTTTTCCGGGCGCTTCTCGCGCTCCTTGTCGATATCCCAGCCCAATTGCAGATCAATCCGCCAGACACCGTCCGGTTGCTTGTGCAAAAGCGCCGACTGTCCTTTGTTGAAGGGCGGGTCGAACCAGAACCAGCGTTCGGTCGGAAAATCCGCCTCCATAATTACATCGGCGATCAGGAAGTTGTCCTCGAACACCCGGCCGACGAAATCCAGCCCCAGCATCCGCCGGGTCGGAGAGCCTGCGCCGTCGCAGGCGATCAGCCAATCGGCCTCCAGGTTATAAGGGCCTTCGGGCGTGTCGATTTCCAATGTCACATGGCTGGGATGGGTGCCGATGGCCGAAACCTTGTTACGGCCGCGGATTTCGATTGGTGCGCCCTGCTGCTGCAGTTCGCGAACCCGGTTCACCAGGTATTCCTCAAAGTAATACTGCTGCAGATTGATGAAGGCGGGGCGCTTGTGGCCTTCCTCCGGCAGCAGATTGAAGTCATAGACCTGACGTTCGTCAAAGAACACCTTGCCGGCATTCCACTGCACGCCCTTGTCCACCATCGGCTGGCCGCAGCCCAACCGGTCGAGGATCTCCAGGGGCCGCTTGGCAAAACAGATCGCGCGAGAGCCGAAGCTCACCTTGTCATTGTCATCCAGAACCACCACTTCGGTGCCCTGCTGGGCCAGGTCTATGGCGGCAGCCAGGCCGATGGGTCCTGCCCCGATCACCACCACCTTGCGGTGCACGGGGGCAGGGGCGTCCTGATCCGCGTGGCGCGCATAGGGGTACAACGGGACTTCAAAGATCTTGTTCATCAGGTCTCCTCCCTAATTCGGGTGCCGTCAGGCACAGCTTTACCGCTTCCCGGCCTGGCAGGCCGGGAGGATGGTCTAGCGTCTCACAGGTTCTGCCGGGGCGATACGATCTGGATCAAACCGCCCCGGTTGCAATTCCTGGCCGGGGCTCAGCCCTGCAGGGCCTCCCACATCTCCAGATCGCGCTGGGCGGTCCAGATGCGCGGGGTGTTGATGCCGCGGGCTTCGTCATAGGCGCGGGCGACGTTGAAGGGCAGGCAATGCTCGTAGATCGCATAGTCCGAGAATTTCGGGTCGCACTCGGCACGTACGGCGTCCCAGGCCTCTTTCAGGGTGCCATTGCGGGCGGCTACCTTGGCGGCGGGGCGGTAAGTGCTTTCGACGAAGTCGCGGGTGTTCTCGATGGCGGCATTCACCATGTCCTTGCCCACCAGCGCGTCGCCGCGGCCGGGGGCAATGGCATCCACATCAAAGGCTGCAATATTGTCCAGCGTATCGCCCCAATCGCTGAAATGACCATCGCCGCAATAGCAGGCGGAGTGGTATTCTACGATGTCACCGGTGAACATCACGTTCTGGTCCGGCACATGGATCACGATGTCGCCTGCGGTGTGGGCCCGGCCCAAATGCATAAGATCCACCCGGCGGTTGCCGAGATACACGGTCATATCGTCGGAAAAAGTCGTGGTTGGCCAGGTCAGACCGGGAATGCTCTCATGGCCTTCGAACAGCCGGGGGAAGCGCTGAAACTCGCTGTCCCAGTCCTCCTGGCCGCGTTCCACCACCATGGCACGGGCCGCGTCGCCCATGATGACTTGTTGCGCGCCAAACGCCGAGGCGCCGAGGACGCGCACCGCGTGGTAATGGGTCAGTGCCACATGGGTAATCGGCTTGTCGGTCACGGACCGAACGCATTCGATCACCTTGTTCGCCAGCCGCGGGGTGGCCTGCGCCTCAATAATCATAACGCTGTCGTCGCCGATGATCACACCGGAGTTAGGATCTCCCTCGGCGGTGAAGGCATAAAGACCTTCTCCAATCTCATCAAAGGTGATTTTCTTTTCGGTCATGTCTCCTTGGGACGCAAAAGCTTTTGCCATGGTGGTCTTCCTTATCTTGCGTAGGGGTCTTCAAGGGCGGCCAGAACGGTGCCGGTGCAGTCGCCGAACCCGATGGTATAGCCGTCGCCCTTTGCCGCGCCCTTCAGGGTCAGCGTGTCGCCATCGGCAATGAAGGAGCGCTCTTCGCCACTATCCAGCGTCAGTGGCTCCTTGCCGCCCCAGCTCAACTCCAGCAACGAGCCGCGGCTTTCCTTGCTTGGTCCGGAAATGGTGCCGGAGCCCAGCAGATCACCTGCATTCATCGGGCAGCCCGAGGTGGTGTGATGTGCCAGCTGCTGCGCGGCGGAATAGTACATTTCCTTGTAGTTGGTCCGCGCGATGGTGGTCGCCTCTTTGCCTTCCGGAGCCATGGTGACTTCCAGGTCAATGTCATAGAGCATCGGCCCGCAGTCCTTCAGGTGGTCCAGCAGCTCCACCTCGCGCTCGGGTGTGTCGCAGCGGAACGGTTCCAGCGCCGCTTTGGTCACAATCCAGGGGCTGATCGAGTTGGCAGTCGCCTTGGCCTGGAACGGCCCCAGCGGTTGGTATTCCCAGGCCTGAATGTCTCGCGCCGACCAATCGTTCAGCAGTACATAGCCAAAGATATGGTCATCGGCCTCTTGCACAGTAATCGGGCTGTCCGAGGGCGTGCCGACAATGGCGCCCATCTCCAGTTCGATATCGAACCGCGCGCAGGGGGCCCAGCGGGGGGCTGCATCATTGGGGCCTTTCAGCTGTCCCCAGGGGCGGCGCACATCGGTGCCGGAGACCACCACAGAGGACGCCCGTCCGTTATAGCCGATCGGGATATGCAGCCAGTTCGGCGGCAGCGCGTTTTCCGGGCCGCGAAACATTGTGCCGACGTTGAAGGCGTGGTTTTTGCCAGCATAGAAGTCGGTGTATTCGCTGACCGCAAAAGGCATGTGCAGCTCGGCATCCATAGCGGAGACCAGTAGGGCTTCCACCTTTTCCTGTTCGGCAGCGCCGTCGGACAGCAGCGCAGTCAGGCGTTCGCGCAGCGCGGCCCAAACGGCCGGGCCTTCCTCCATCAGGTCGTTCCAATAGGGCACGTCGAACAGCGGTGTATCATCCAGCTGAATCAGGCCGGTCTCTTCGGCGGCCTGCATATCCAGGATCATGCCGCCGATGGCCACGCCGCAGCGCGGATCGTCGCCATCAACAGAGAACACGCCATAAGGCAGGTTGTTCAGCGGGAACGGGTGGGCAGCGTCATTGGCCGAGGCCACCCAGGATTTCAGCAGAGGCATCGTGTCTCCAGTTTCCGGATCCGAAGATCCTTTTCATCTTTCCGGAAAATACTCCGGGGGTGAATGGGCCGGTCAGGCCCAGAGGGGGCAGCGCCCCCTCACCATATTCATTTCAGGCCGGGCGCGCCGTCGAATTTCTTTTCGATGTCGTTCCAGCAGTCGATGTAGTCATCCTGCAGCGGCGCTTCCTTGGCAGCAAAGGCAGTCAGATGCTGCGGGAAGCGGGTCTCGAACATGAAGGACATGGTATTCTCCAGCTTTTCCGGGCCGAGGTTGGAATTCGACGCGCCCTCGAATGCGTTCTTGTCTGGTCCATGCGGCAGCATCATGTTGTGCAAGGACATGCCGCCTGGAACAAATCCCTGCGGCTTGGCATCATACTGGCCATAGATGTTGCCCATCAGCTCCGACATGATGTTTTTGTGATACCACGGCGGGCGGAAGGTATTCTCCGCCACCATCCAGCGCTCGCGGAACAGCACAAAGTCGATATTGGCGGTGCCTGGAACGCCTGAAGGAGCAGTCAGCACGGTGAAAATCGACGGATCCGGGTGGTCGAACAGGATCGCCCCAACCGGGCAGTAGGTGGTCAGATCGTACTTGAAAGGTGCATAGTTTCCGTGCCAGGCAACCACATCCAGCGGCGAATGGCCGATCTTGGTCTCGTGAAACTGGCCGCACCATTTGATGGTTACGGTCGAGGGGACTTCACGATCTTCAAACGCTGCCACCGGCGCCTTGAAATCGCGCGGGTTGGCCATGCAATTGGCGCCGATCGGGCCGCGGCCCGGCAGTTCGAATTTCTGGCCGTAGTTCTCGCAGACAAAGCCGCGGCAAGGCCCTTCCAGCACCTCGACCCGGTAAACCAGCCCGCGCGGAATGATGGCAATCTCCTGCGGCGCCAGGTCGATGATGCCCAGTTCTGTCGTAAAACGCAGCCTGCCTTCCTGTGGCACTACCAGCAGTTCGGAATCAGCGGAAAAGAAGTAGCTGTCCACCATCGACTCGGTGACGAGATAGATGTGGCTGGCCATGCCGACCTGGGTGTTCACATCGCCCGCGGTGGTCATGGTCCGCATGCCGGTGAGCCACGTGAGGCCCTGATCCGAATGCGGCACCGGATCCCAGCGGTACTGGCCCAGCGAGATCACGTCCGGGTCCACGTAAGGCGCTGATTTCCAAAGCGGCAGGTCGATTTTCTCATAACGGTGCGAATGTTTAACCGAGGGACGGATCCGGTAGCACCAGGTCCGTTCCGGCGGGTCGGCGGTAAAGGCGGTGCCGCTCAGCTGTTCGCCATAAAGGCCATAGTTGCACTTTTGCGGACTGTTCATACCTTGCGGCAGCGCACCGGGCAGCGCCTCACTTTCAAAGTCATTGGCAAAGCCGGGCATGTAGCCCTCGTGCGGCCCCTGAAGAGAGGGGGCCTGGATCATTTCATGGGGATCGGCGGGCCGATTCATCGCGCGTTTCTCCTCTTGCTGCTTGCGGAATATTAGTTGTTTTTGTAACTAACAAGGGAGAGGGGAGCAAAATGACCGAAAAAGATGATTTCGCTTTGCAGGATTTCCTGCCGTATCTTTTGAACCGGGCGGCTGAGGAAAGCTCGCTGGGTTTCCAGAAACACTACAAAAACCGCTATGGAATGCTGCGCACAGAGTGGCGGGTGCTGTTCCACCTGGGCAACTACGGTGAGATGACCGCCAAGGAAATCGGTACACGGGCAAAGATCCACAAGACCAAAATCAGCCGCGCCGTGGCCAAACTATCGGAAAAGCGGTTTGTGACCCGCACCCGCGATGAAAATGACCGGCGGGCCGAACATTTGACCCTGACTGCCGCCGGGGAGGCCGCCTATAAAGATCTGCGCGAACATGCGTTGCAGTTCGACACCGGCATCTGCGCCCGGTTCACCACCGGCGAAGTTGCAATTTTGCGGTATATGCTGCGCAATTTAGCAGGGATAGCCCCATAGACATCGGCGTCTGGAATACCCAAGTAAGGCGGCGGTATTGAAGGTGAAAACATGATACAGATTGATGTCAATTCCGGACCGTTGATTGCCTGGCTGATGGAGCAGGGGCTTCAAGGCGCGCAGCAGCAGGATCTTTTGCAGGGATATTGCCAGCGTCTGGTCGATGCTGGAGTGCCGCTGTGGCGCTTCCATCTGGCACAGCGTGCCTTCCACCCGAAATTCGGTGGTCTCGGTTTCAATTGGACCCGCACCGACGGCATCAGCCACGAGCACTACGAATACCGCGAGTCCCCGCGCGAGGAATGGCTGCGCAGCCCGTTCTTCCACATTTTGGAGCACAATCTGGAAGAATTCCGGGAAAGGATCGAAGACAGCGCTCCGGCGGAATTTCCGCTGCTGCCGGAATTGCGGGAGCGCGGGGCGACCGATTACTTCGCCAAAGGTGTGCGGTTTGCACCGCCCGAAGCGGGTCCGAACGATCCGCGCCATCCGCAGGAAGGTATGCTGGTTTCCTGGTCATCAGACCGGCCCGGCGGGTTCAGCAGCCGCGAGCTGGATCTGATCCGTACCACGCTGCCGCATCTGGGGCTGGCGCTGAAATCCTCTTCCAACCGGCAGATGGCCAGTGATCTTTTGCAGGTCTATCTGGGCCGCGATGCGGGCCGCCGGGTTTTGTCAGGCGAAATTCAACGCGGTTCCTCGCAGCAGATCGATGCTGTGCTCTGCCTGTTTGACCTTAAGGGGTTTACCCAGCTGGCGGAACGGCTGCCCGGAACCGAGCTGATCGAGATGCTGAACGGCTATTTCGGCTTGGCGGTGGAAACCATCCAGGCGCATGGCGGCAACATCCTGAAGTTCATGGGCGACGGCATGCTGACCATGTTCAACCTCGGCAGTATTGAGGAGGACGCCCATGCGGCCCTTGCGGCGGCCAATGAACTGTGCGGCAAAGTGCGTGCCTTCAACTCCGAGCGCGAAGAACAGGGTCTGCCCACCGCGGGCTTTACTTTGGCGCTGCACGCGGGTGATATCCTGTATGGTAATATCGGGGCCGAGAACCGGCTGGATTTCACTGTGATCGGCCAGGCGGTGAACCAGACCGCCCGGATCGCGGGGATGCACCGTTCGGTCGGTCAAAGCATCATCATGTCGGAAGACGTGCAAAAGGCGGCCAAGGGCACCAACCACGATCTGGTGTCGCTGGGCCGTTACATGCTGCGCGGAGTGGCCGAGCCGATCGAGCTTTACACCATTTACCGCGGCAATTGCGGCTGCGATGGCTAAACCGCCGCGGGGCAGGATCAGATACTGATCTCGACCCCCGGCAGGTTCACTTCCTTCATCATGTCGCGCAGCTCTTGCCGGGCGGCGATGTTGGAAATGTTCAGCTGCTTGACGCCGATGTCCTTGAGGTCCAGCAGCGTCAGCCCGCGCGGGAACAACTCGCGGAAAATCACCCGCTCGGAAAAGCCCGGTGCGACCCGGAAGCCGATCCGCTTGGACAGCATATTGATGGCGCGCTCCATCTTTTCCTTGTTGACCATCCGCTGAGTGCCGACGCGGTTGCGGATCACGATCCAGTCGATCGGCTTGAGCCCCGCCTGCGCCCGCAGCTGGCGGGCGTTCCAGACCATTTCCGAGTAGACGGACGGCCCGGTAATCGCCTCACCCTTCTGGTCCACATGCGCCAGCAGGTCGAAATCGACAAAACTGTCATTCAAGGGTGTGATCAGCGTGTCAGCCAGTGAATGCGCAACCTGACTGAGACGCGTGTGCGAGCCGGGGCAGTCGATCAGGATGAAGTCATGGCCCGGCTCCAGCGCCGAAACCGCCGCTGACAGCCGGTGGTCATAGATGTTTTCCCCCGGCTGCAAGCTCTCGGGGTCAATCTCCGGCAGTTCGTGCATTCCCACCATCGGCAGGTCCAGCCCTGCCTTCGCGCAGAAATCCTTGCGGTTTTCCAGGTACCGCCCCATCGAGCGCTGCCGCAAGTCCAGGTCAAGCGCCGCCACCTTGTGCCCAAGCCGGGCCAAGGTGGTGGCAACATGCATGGACACAGTGGATTTTCCCGCGCCGCCCTTCTCGTTGCCGACGACAATAATATGCGCCATGTACAGGTCCCTTCGCTCGTGCCTTTGGCACGCTTTTATCTTTGCGCCCCTGTATAGGCTCTGGATTCGGTCAAGAAAAGCGGTCTGCGCGGGCTGGTAAACTTAGTGTATCACCTGTGTTTTGAAGGTCCCGCCGGCTTGCGGTTGGGACGGGTGTCGCCGCCTTTCCCAGGCTTGGCAAAAGGAGCGCGGGCCTTGTTTTTCTTGCTGTTCGGCTTGCCGGTCGGCGGTTTGGGGCCTTTGGCTTTGTACGGTTTGGCTGCCGGTGCACCGGGCTTGGTCATCCGCTTGGAGGGATCAGAGGCGCCGCGCGGCTTGGCGACAACAGCCGGATCAGGCTTGGGGCTGCTTTCCGGCGGGCGGCTGCGGCGCGGCTCGCGCTCGAAAGGCGGTTTGTCCGCAGAGCGTTTTTCCTGCCAGTCCTTGCGCGGCGGGCGGCTGTCCCGGCTGTCATCTGATTTGCCGCGGTACGGCTTTGGGCCATCCGGTTTGCCGCGGTGCGGCTTGGAGTCCCGGTCGCCTTTGAAGCCACCTTTTGGTCCGCCGGGGCTGCGGCGCGGTGCCGGACCCAGATCGGGGGCTTCGGACAGCTGTGTCAGCACCGCGCCCGGCTCCAGTTCGGTCTTGCCGCCCAGTGCTTTCAGGAAGCCATCAACAGCATCCTGGCTGATTTCGGCAAAGGTTTCGTTTTCTTGTATCCGGATCGCCCCGATAACGTCGCGATCAATATTGCCGGCTTTGCACAGCATCGGCAGCACCTTGCGCGGGTCCGCACCGGTGGCGCGCCCGCCCGACAGCGAGAACCACACCGACGGGCCGAAATCCTTGCGTTCTTTGCGTTCCTTGCGCGGCTCCTCAGCGCCGGCCGGGCGCAGATCTTCCGGCGCCGAATGGCGGCTGCGGAAAAGGCGCAGGTAGGTGGTGGCAATCTGCTCGGCAGAGAAATGCTCCAGCAGGGTCTTAACGCCTGCCTGTTCCTGCTCCGCAACAGGCTCCTGCCAGACAGGATCGGCCAGCATCCGCTCCTCGTCACGCGCCATAATGTCGTCGGCTGACGGCGCTTCGCAGTGTTCTGCCGTCAGCTTGGCCCACTTCAGCAGCCGCAGCGCCTTGCTGCGGGCCTTGGGCGGCGCGATCAGTGCGCTGACACCTTTGCGGCCCGCGCGGCCGGTCCGGCCCGAGCGGTGCAGCAGAGTTTCGTGGTTTGACGGAAGCTCGGCATGAACCACTAGCTCCAGCCCTGGCAGATCGATACCGCGTGCGGCCACGTCAGTGGCCACGCAGACCCGGGCGCGGCCGTCGCGCATTGCCTGCAGCGCTTGGCTGCGCTCGGCTTGGGACAATTCGCCCGACAGTGTCACCACCGACAGACCGCGGTTGGTCAGCCGCGCCGCCAGACGGTTCACCGCCGCACGGGTGTTGGCGAAAACGATGGAGCTGGGCGCCTCGTAGTAGCGCAGCACATTGATGATGGCGTTTTCCGCATCTTGCTGCGCCACGCTCATCAACCGGTATTCAATGTCGGAATGCTGTTTGGTTTCGCCTGCGGTCTGGATCCGCTGCGCGTCTTTCTGGAATGTCTTGGCCAGGCTCGCAATGCCCGACGGCACGGTGGCCGAGAACAGCAGGGTGCGGCGGTCTTCGGGCGCTTCGCCCAGAATGAATTCCAGATCCTCGCGGAAGCCCAGGTCCAGCATTTCGTCGGCTTCGTCCAGCACCACGCCGCGCAGATTGCTGAGATCAATAGAGCCGCGCATGATGTGGTCACGCAGCCGCCCTGGCGTTGCCGCGACGATATGCGCACCGCGGACCAGCTCCCGGCGCTCGTCGCGCATATCCATGCCGCCAACGCAGGAGGCGATCACCGCACCGGCGCCCTTGTACAGCCAGCTCAGCTCGTGTTTCACCTGCAGCGCCAATTCCCGTGTCGGCGCAATCACCAGGGCCAGCGGCGCGGCAGCAGCCTCAAATGCCTCAGCCTCACCCAGCAGTGTCGGTGCCAGCGCCAGCCCGAACCCGACTGTCTTGCCCGATCCGGTCTGCGCCGAAACCAGCAGGTCGCGCTCGTTCAGCTCTGGCTGGGTCACAGCCTCCTGAACTTGGGTCAGGGTTTCATATCCGCGCTCTTGCAGTGCGTTGGCCAGGGCTTGTTTCACGAGGAGGGCTGTCTTTCCCGCAAGGCGCATACCGCCTCAGCGTCAGGAGAAAAGAAAGAAGGCTGCCCGTCCGGGGCAGCCTTCGGGAGTTTGGCAAAATACGGCAAGTGGCTTAGAAGCCCAGGCCTTCGTATTTCTTCTTGAACTTCGACACGCGGCCGCCGGCATCCATCAGGCGCGAGGTGCCGCCGGTCCAGGCCGGGTGCACGGTCGGGTCGATGTCCAGCGCCAGCTGATCCCCTTCGTTGCCCCAGGTGGAGCGCATCTTGAGGATGGTGCCGTCGGTCATTTTGACGTCGATGAAGTGGTATTCTGGATGAGTGTCTTTTTTCATGATACCGCTCCTCAGGCTTTCTTGGGCTTGTAGTGTGCATCTTCTGCGATACGGGCCGACTTGCCGCGGCGCTCGCGCAGGTAGTACAGCTTGGCGCGGCGCACGCGGCCGCGGCGCACAACGGTGATGCTGTCGATGTTGGTCGAATGCAGCGGGAACACACGCTCCACGCCTTCGCCGAACGAAATCTTGCGGACGGTGAACGAACCGGCAATGCCCGAACCGTTTTTACGGCTGATGCAAACACCTTCGTACATCTGCACGCGCGAACGCGAGCCTTCGGTCACCTTAAAGCCGACACGGATGGTGTCGCCGGCTTTGAAATCAGGGATATCTTTCCCCAGGGCGGCGATCTGTTCCGCCTCCAGCTGTGCGATCAAGTTCATCGCAACTCTCCTAAATTGGCCTGCAGTTTTTCCGCAGAGGTTTGCACCGTCATGAGAGCTCTTGGTCTTCACCGGGTCCCGCCACAGGCAGCCCGCCAGAGATCATGCAGTCTGTTTCTTGCTTCTGGCGGTCAGGTCCCGGGTGAAAACCGAAGAAGATCTTCAGGTGGATTGATCCAACAGCCAGCAGTCCGGAGCCGCAAAAGCGAATCCAGACTTGCGGACGTATAGGCAGAAATGCGGGCCGGATCAAGGGAAAGAAATGCAGTTCCGGCCGCAGCGGGGGCGGAGCCGGGCCGCAGCATGGAACCTTCGAGGATGACAGGCGTTTTACCTGACCGGAGCCAAGAGAGGAAGACAGATGGAGCAGGTGGATGCGGATGTCGGCAATGTTTTTGAGAAGATAGACAACTGGGTGGACGGCTTTTTCAGGATCCTGCCCAACCTTGGCATCGCGCTGGTTCTGCTTGCCGTGTTCTGGCTGCTGGCCAGGCTGGTTGCCGGTGTCGTGAGTAAGGCCGGGAAAAGACGCGGGCGGGACAATCTGGGCGAGGTCGGCGCAGCCCTGATAAAATGGGCGCTGATCATTGTCGGTCTGATGCTGGCGATCACGGTCATTGCGCCCTCCATCACTCCTGCGGATCTGTTTGCCGGCCTGGGTATCGGCTCCGTTGCCATCGGCTTTGCCTTTAAGGACATTCTGCAGAACCTGCTGGCGGGGATCCTGATTCTGCTGCGCCAGCCGTTTTCGGTTGGGGACCAGATTATCTCTGGCGGGCATGAAGGCACGGTGGAGCGGATCGAAACCCGGGCAACGCTCATTAAAACATACGACGGGCGCCGCGTCGTCATTCCGAATTCTGACATTTATACCGATGCCGTCACCGTTAACACAGCGTTTGAGCAGCGCCGTTCGCAGTATGACGTGCAGATCGGCTGCAACGACAGTTGGGACGACGCCAAGCGGATCATGCTGGAGGCTGCGCGCGGATGCGACGGGGTGCTGGAGGACCCGGCGCCGGAAGTGCTGCCTTGGGCGATTGCTGACAATGGCAACAATATCCGCCTGCGCTGGTGGACCAAATCCGACCGGGCAAGCGTGGTGCAGACCTTTGCCCAGGTGATCGAGGCTGTCTACAAGGCGCTGGATGAAAACGGAATTGACATGCCGTACCCGACCCAAGTGATGCTGTTTCACGACCAGACCGAGGAAACCGATGGCGACCGCAGCCGGCATCGTGAAGGCTGGCCTGCGCGGCCCGATGGCAACAACCCCAGGCCGCTCCGGATCGCAGATGCGCTGGCCGGGAGGCGGCAGACGCAAAGTGAGGAGAGCCAAGGGTAACCGGGTCCCCGGTCGGGTGTGGCTGCACAAGGCCGGTGGGCCTTGTGTCTGTCACACCGGCAATCTTAGCCGGTTTTGTCGTCCACTGCTGCATCAGGGGCGTTTTTCTTGACGGACTCGATGCCATTGTCGCGGCCAGAGGCGCTGGCATAGCTTTGCGAGGTGCCGATCACCTGGCCATTGGTGGCTTTAAGGTTGAACATGTGCTTGCCGGCGGCTGTTTCCTTGCGCTCATACCGCCCATCATCACCAGCGTTCTTTTTAACTGACTCAATACCGTTCTCAGCACTGGCTTTCTGCTTGTAGCCTTCGCTGGCCAGAATGTTCTCGCCGTTGCCTGCTTTCAGGCGGAAGCGGAATTCGCCCGCATTATCGGTATAAAGTTCGAATTTCCCAGACACCCTGCTCACTCCTAATTCCTGATGAATATGAGGGGACTAAAGCACGGCTTGGGTCATCCGGCAATGTTTTGGGGCTGCTGGCGCTGCTGTAAACGCGGAATTGGCGATGCGGGCCAATCACCCGATCAGCGTTTGTTGTCTTTCTTGCTGCTGTGAGCTTCCCACAGGTCAGGACGGCGGGCCTTGGTGATGTCTTCGCTCATCCTGTGTCTCCATTCCGCAATCTTACCATGGTGGCCTGACATCAGCACGTCCGGGATTGCGCGGCCGTTCCACTCGGCAGGCCGGGTGTATTGCGGATGCTCCAGCAGGCCGGAGGAGAAGCTTTCTTCCTCGGTCGAAGCCTGGTTGCCAAGTACCCCGGGAAGGAGCCGGACGGTTGCATCAATCAGTGCCTGCGCGGCCAGTTCGCCGCCGGTCATCACGAAATCACCCAAGGAGACTTCCTGAATGCCGTAATGTTCCAGTACCCGTTCATCGACACCTTCAAACCGGCCGCACAACAGGGTCATGCCATCGCATTGGGCGAAGTTCTGCATCATCTGCTGGTCCATCCGGCGCCCCCGCGGCGACAGGTAGATCAGCGGCCAGTTGCCTTTGGTGCCTGCCATCGTGTGCTCAATTGCGGTGCCCAGCACATCTGCGCGCAGCACCATTCCGGCACCGCCGCCTGCCGGGGTGTCATCGACATTGCGATGCTTGCCGGCGCCGAACTCGCGCAGGTCCACTGTCTCCAGTTGCCACAACCCTTCCTGCAGCGCCTTACCGGTCAGGCTTTCACCCAGCACTCCGGGGAAGGCTGTGGGAAACAGGGTGATGACCTTGGCTTTCCAAACGCCTGCAAGGTCCGGCGTGGGTGTCATCAGTTCACGCGGTTTCAGGGTCGGGCGGATGGCTTTGCGGCCATGGGATTTGCTTGGTGCTGTCATAGTAATGCTGTTTAGTTCAGTCAGATTTTCGCGCAATAGAAAGCTTTGGATCCTGCATGACTTCGAATCGCACTTCTCTGCCAGCATCCATTGAGCAGCCGGGCGGGTTCGAGGCCGCGCAGCGCCGTGCCGAAGCGCTGTGGCCCGGGATCGCTTCGGACCTGGGTCTCCCGGCTGCAGGCGCTTTGTTCAGACGGATGCAGGTCAACCCCAAAAAAGAGGATCATTGCTGCGTCTTGAGAGTTTCTTTGCAAGACGGCAGGGAACTTGTGATGCGGGCTGACTTCTCCGAAGGGAACCTTCACCGGTATCAAGCGAACCTGAAACGCCACCAAACCGCGGCAAAGGCGCTGAAATTCACGGCGGGCGTATCGGTGCCGCAGCTTCTTTGGTGCGATCCCCAGTATAAGTACACGCTGATGGAATTGGCTCCTGGGGATACAGCATTCCAGGCATTGTATCTGGCTGGCTATGGGCTTGGGGACCGCGACCGGCTGTTGCAGCGGATCGGAGCCGCGGTTGCTGCGCTGCACCGCTGCTCGGCGGCGGATGAGCAGGTATTCTGGCCGAAGCGGCATCTTGAAACTGTGTCACGGACCGCCAGTACCGTTCGCACAGGAGAGGTGACCGTTGTAAAGCCAAAACGTTTCCTGGGTCTTTGTGCGTATCTGCACCGCGCTGGGCGGCGCGCCAGAGGTGTCAGATACCAGCCCTGCCTTGCCCACGGCGACCTGCACTTCCGGAATATTCTGGCCTCAGCTGATCAGATTTCCTTTATCGATTTTTCCAGCCAGAGGTTTTCTATCGCCGAGCGTGATATCTCCAACCTATGGCTTGCAAATGGCCTGGACCATTTGTCTGGCCTGGACGGAAGCGCTGGATTTGGCGGGGTTTCACAGGCAGATTGGGCGGCGTTCGAAGAAGGCTACGGGCGGCATGTTTCCTGTGAACCGCTTTTCCAGTTCTGCTTTGCACTGCGGCTTTGGGAATCCTGGATCAGGTTTTCGGCATCCGGCCGCGCCGCCGGAGAGAAAGGCCAGAGACAGCTTGAGCAGTTGGTTAAGGTTCTTGATTTACTTCTGGAACAAGAACCTGACTGAGCGGGGCCAGCCCGCTCAGAACAGCCCTTCGGGCGGATCGGCGATGATGCGGCCCCGGGTCTGGTCCACGGTTGGCACCGCTTCCAGAGTGAAGGGCAGCAGCACCGTGGCTTTCAGGCCGGGGCCGTGGATTTCCAGCAGGTCGGCGGCGCCGTGGTTCTGTACCGATTTCACTGTGCCCAGCAGGGTGCCGCCGGTGTCATACACTTCCAGCCCGATCAGGTCGGTGTGATAGAATTCGTCATCCGGCAGCTTTGGCAGCTGGTCGCGGCGGGCAAACAGGCGCAGGCCTCTGACTGCATCGGCCTGCTCTTTGGTTTCAACGCCGCTCAGCAGGGCAGCAAAGCCGTTTTTGACCGGGCGGGTCAGGGTCACGGTAAAGCTCCGGCTGCCGTCCTCGCTGGTAAGCGGTGAATAGTCGCCGATTTCTTCGGGGATGGCGCAAAAGCTCTTGAGCCGCACTTCGCCGCGCACGCCGAAAGCGCCGGCCACCGCTCCCACGCAAATCAGGTCGCTCATAGTTTTATTCCTTTGCACAGAACCCAGCGCGCAGCCATTGGCCGCCAGATTGTTCGCAGAGTTCGCTTTGGTGGTTGCGTTCAAAAAAGATGCCTGCGGTAAAGGCCACTGCAACAAAAAACACAAGCCGGATCAACCGTCCCATCACGGGCCTCAGCGGGTTTCAAGCGGCAGGCTGGCCATCCGGCTTTCCCAGCCGGTTTCTTCCAGCTCCGGCGTGTCCGAGAACCGTTCCGGATAGCCAATGCAGAAATAGCCGATCAGCTGCCAGCCTTCGGGGGCATTCAGGTCGCGGTTCAGCTGTTCGGGATCCAGCACCGACACCCAGCCAAGACCCAGTCCTTCGGCGCGAAGAGCAAGCCAGAACAATGTGATAGCGGTGACCACCGAATAGCGGCGCATCTCCGGCATGGTTGCTGCGCCCAGGCCGTGGCCCTGTGCAGTTTCATCGTCGCAGTAGACCGCCAATTGCACCGGGGCGTCCCGCATACCGGACAGTTTCAGCCCGGCATAACGCGCGGCGCGTTCGCCGGAATACCCCTCCAGGGCTTGCGCATTGGCAGTCTCAAAATTCTTCAGCGCAGCGGCACGGGCGGGGCTGCTGTCCACCCGCAGGATGCGCCAGGGTTCGCTGAGGCCCACAGACGGGGCAAGCGGAATGGCAGAGAGGCAGCGCATCAGCACTGCCTCTTCCACCGGATCGCTGCGGAACCGGCGCACGTCGCGCCGGAGCCGCATCAGCAGATCAAGCTGGCTGCGGAACTCTTCGGGAAAAGCGCCCCGCAACTCCACGGAATTATTCCGCGTCTGCAGTTGCTTCGGAGGCTTCAGCAGCCTTCGCAGCTTTCTCTTCTGCGCGCTCCTGGGCTTTCTTGCCCGGGGCGCCTTTCTTGGGGTTGCTGCGCTCGGTCTTGGCACGGACACCGGCCGCTTCCAGCATGCGGGCGATACGGTCGGTGGGCTGTGCGCCCTGATCCAGCCAGTGCTGCACGCGTTCCATGTCCATTTTCACGCGCTCTTCGCTGTCTTTCGGCAGCAGCGGGTTGTAGGTGCCCAGCTTCTCGATGAAGCGGCCGTCGCGCGGCATGCGGCTGTCAGCAGCCACGATGCGGTAAAAAGGACGCTTTTTAGAGCCGCCGCGGGCCAAACGGATTTTCATTGCCATGGGTACATCTCCTTTGATGGCGTTGTCCGGGGTTTGCCCCGGTTGTTCCTGTTGTGTGTTGTTATTCTTGGTGTTTCTTATGGTGCCGAATGACTTCACCGATGATGAAGTTCAAAAATGCCTTAGCGAACTCAGGGTCCAGATCGGCCTGTTTTGCCAAGTCTTCAAGCCGCGCGATCTGCGCTGCTTCGCGGGTCGGATCAGACGGCGGAAGGTCGTGTTCAGCCTTGAGCCGCCCCACTGCCTGGGTGTGCTTGAACCGCTCGCCCAGAGTATAAACGAGGATCGCATCCAGCCGGTCGATGCTTTCGCGGTGGCCCTTCAGCAGCTGGGCTGCGCGGACGGCGGGGTCTTGGGTTTCGGTCGTCATCAGGTCCTCCGCAGGGCAGCAATGCCAGGGCGTGCCGGGACAGCAGCGGGCATATACCCGCTATTCACAGCAAGTGGACCGCCACAGCGCAGCAAATGGGTTTTCTGGTGCAACTCAGTCAAGTGCCCAACCCTCCGGCTTGAACAACGGGTCGGCGTAGTGGCCGATTTCCATTTCGATGCCATGCGCAATCTGGCTGTCCTTCAGGGTGTCCGGCGCAGGGTGGCGGTAGACCGCGTCATTGCCGTCGATGGTTGCGGCGCTGTGGTCCTTGGAAGCGCCGAGCCGCTCTGCCAGCCGGATCGAATCGAGATTCTTGGGATCGATATAGCTGACCGCGGTCTCCCAGCCCAGATTTGAATAAAAATGTCCGCGAGCGGCCTGTGCCGCCTCCAGCGCATAGCCCTTGCCGGCGGCACCGGGCCAGATGATCCAGGCGATCTCGCGCTCGGGCCAGCCTGCGGGCTGCCAGCCGCCGGCCATGCCGTAAGTCTCGTCCGTGGCCTTGTCGTGGATCATCCACATGCCGAAACCGCGCACCTGCCAATGGCCGATCTCGGCGGCATAGAGCATCCAGGCCTCGTAGGTATTCAGCGGTCCGCCCATAAAACGCGAGCGGTAGGAGCTGAAGGTGGCTTTGAAATCGGGGTAGTCCTGCGGTTCGGGGCCACGCAGTACCAGACGGCGGGTTTCGATCACCGGGATATCATAGGGCATCAGCGCGCTCCCTCCAGCGGAAGGTCGCGACCAGGCCGGATTATGATCCCGTAACGGCGCATTAGTGCAGCAGGCCCCGTTCGGCCTGCGCGCCGGACATGCGGGCTGGCGGGACGTGACGCCAGACGCGGATATTGGGCGCGGGCTGCAGGCGGAAGCTGACCGGCTTTTCCGGGCGGGCGCCGACGCGCTGGGCCAGTGCGATGGAGGCGCCGTTTTCCTCGGGCACGTAAGAGACGATGCAGTCCCAGCCGGCCTCGGCAAACAGCCAGTCGAGAACACATTGCGCGGCTTCGCTGGCGTAGCCCTTGCCGCGGCCCGTTTCCATCAGGTGCCAGGACAGCTCCGGTTCCGGCCAGCCCTTGGGGAACCAGGGGCCGACAAGACCCACGGTCTGCCCGGTGCTGCGCTCCACCACCGCGAACAGGCCGTAGCCGTGCAGGTGCCAGTGGCCGATGATGGTGGCAATAGACCACCACAGCGAATCCGGATCTTCCGCCGCATCAATAAAGCGCGCCGCACCTGGATTCAGGAAGGCCGCATTGGCGTCGAACTCCGGATCTGCCGGAGATATCAGCATGAGGCGCTTTGAAACAAGCCGCGGATACGGCGTTTGCACGTCAGTCATCTTGTACCCCTTTGTCCGGGCGGCGGACCGCCCGGCATAAATTTCACCCATCCAATGATGGAGTATCGGGGAGACTGCGTAATTTTCAGTTAAACGGGCTGCATCCCGGGCTGCTGGGGCGGCCTGGTTTGTGCAAATTTGACAGAAGCTCATGCGTAGGCCTCCATCCCGCCATCGCTCGGCGCATCAGGGGCAGGGTGGCGGTAGACCAGCTCACGCCCGTGTTTAGGGTTGTCGAATTCCGCCTCGAACACCGCGCCCAGCCGTTCGGCCAGCGCCACCGAACGGGTATTGCCCGGGAAGATGTTGGAACTGAGTGCGGGCAGGCCCATGACCTCATAGGCGTGAGTGCGCGCGGCCAGCGTGGCCTCGGCCATGATGCCGCGGCCTTCGCCCGCCGGGAAGGCAACCCAGCCCAGTTCCGGTTCCGGCCAGCCTTCGGGCTGCCAGATACCGGTGATGCCGAGTGTTTCGCCTGTATCCTTGCAGGTGATGGTCCAGAAGCCGAAACCACGCATTGCCCAGTGTCCTACCGACATGGTGAACCAGCGCCAGGCTTCGTTGCGGTCGAGCGGGCCGCCAAACCCCCAGGAGCGTGCTTCATCGGCGAAGAACGCTGCCACCGGCCCGAAATCCGCCGCCTCCGGTCCGCGCAGGACCAGGCGTTCGGTTTCAAGCTGAGGGATGACGGGGAGCTGCATAGGTTACTTCTTCTTGCCGAAGCCGCTGAGGCCTGCGGGCAGGCCCATGCCGCCGCCAAGACCGGGGAGGCCGCCGGGCAGGCCCTTGCCGCCGCCCATCGCTTTGGCCGCCGCTTCCAGCGCCTTGGGGTCCATCTGGCTGGGGTCCATGCCGCCCATGTCTGGCATGCCGCCTTTGCCGAACATGCCGCCCAGGGCCTGTTTCAGCATCTTGCCTTTGCCCATCTTGCCCATTTTCTTCATCACATCGGCCATCTGCCGGTGCATCTTCAGAAGCTTGTTGAGGTCGGAAACCTCCATGCCGGAACCGGCCGCGATGCGTTTCTTGCGGCTGGCCTGCAGCAGCGCGGGGTTGGCGCGTTCCTTTTTGGTCATCGAGTGGATCATGGCGATCTGGCGCTTCAGCACTTTGTCGTCCATGCCGGCGTCCTGCACCTGCTTGGCCATTTTGCCCATGCCGGGCATCATCTGCATCATGCCTTCCATGCCGCCCATCTGGAGCATCTGTTCAAGCTGCATGCGCAGGTCGTTCATATTGAACTGACCCTTCATCATGCGCTTCATCATCTTCTCGGCCTGTTCGGCCTCGATGGTCTCCTGGGCCTTCTCGACCAGCGCCACGATGTCGCCCATGCCGAGGATGCGGCCGGCAATCCGGTCTGCCTCGAAGGTCTCCAGGGCGTCCATCTTCTCGCCCAGGCCGACAAAGCGGATCGGCTTGCCGGTGACAGCGCGCATCGACAGCGCCGCACCGCCGCGGCCGTCGCCGTCCATCCGGGTCAGCACCACGCCGCTGATGCCGATCTTGGCATCGAATTCCTCGGCCACCTCAACGGCGACCTGGCCAGTCAGGCCATCGACAACCAGCAGGGTTTCGCGCGGGGAGACCACATTGCGGACGTCCTCGACCTCCTGCATCAGCACTTCGTCGATGTGCAGGCGGCCGGCGGTGTCCAGCATGTAGACGTCATAGCCGCCCAGGGTTGCCTGCTGCTTGGCGCGTTTGGCAATATCGACGGGTTTCTGGCCGGGCACGATCGGCAGGGTGTCGACGCCGATCTGGGTGCCCAGGACGGCCAGCTGGTCCATCGCTGCCGGGCGGTAGACGTCGAGCGAGGCCATCAGGACTTTCTTGCCCTCTTTGTCCCTCAGCCGTTTGGCCAGCTTGCCGGTGGTGGTGGTCTTGCCTGAGCCCTGCAGGCCGACCATCAGGACCGGGGCGGGCGGGTTGTCGACCTTAAGCTTGCCGGGGTCTTCGTCACCGCGCAGCACGTCCACCAGCGCGTCATGGACGATTTTGACCACTTGCTGGCCCGGGGTCACCGATTTGGTGACGGACTGGCCGGTGGCCTGCTCCTGCACCTTTTTAACGAAGTCGCGGGCCACCGGCAGCGAGACATCAGCCTCCAGCAGGGCGACGCGGACTTCGCGCAGGGCGGACTTGACGTCCCCTTCATTGAGGGCGCCCTGTTTGGTCAGCCGGTCAAAAACGCCGGAAAGGCGTTCGGATAGATTTTCAAACATGCCTTGCGGCCTCCTGTGCCGGTTTCCAGTTGTAGCGCCCCCGTATGTAGGGGACATGCGATCCATGCGCAAATGCCGCCAAGGTCCTTAGTGTCTGTCGCGAGGGCAAACCAAACGGGTTTGCCCCCACGGGCGTAACACGCTGGTGGAGGGCGATCCCTGGCACGGGCAGGGACCGGAAGACTCAGTGCTTCCGGATGTTCGGAAAGGCGTTACGCCGATTGACCTCCAGAGTCAACAGTTGCAGGGGCAGCTGGCAGCCATGCATTGATCGCATCGGCCAGCCGCTGCGGGCCGCGGCCGTTGGTGTAGGCTGCAACCACCGGGTGGCGGCCTGCGCTCATACCGCCGTCCAGCACCAGCACCGGGCGGTAAAGCGTGCGGGTGCGGCCCTCGCTGCGGCTGGTGGTGCTTTCCACCTCGGCGTGGGACAGGTCGGCGAGGCGGTGTTCGGCTTGGCTGTAGCCGAAGACCGACTGGCGCCGGATCACGATACTGCCGCCGGAGCGGTCGAGGATCACCTGCACCCTGCGCACAAAGAGGCAGAAGGCCAGCGCGCCCATGCCGCCGCCAGCCAAGGTGAAAATAAGGCCGGGCCAGATCAGGTCGCCGCTCTGGCTGAGCATACCCAGGCCGGCGCCGGCAAAGGCGAGGATAAAAAAGACGAGCATGATTCCGATCAGCCAAGGCGTGTCGGCGAGGATCAGCTGCTCCGGGGTGTTGCGAGTGATCTTCATTATCCCAGCTTACCCTGGGGAAGGCTGTAATTCAGGGGAAACTGGCGCTTTTGGCATCAGATATGAGTGCAAACAGGAACAGGCCTTGGGATTGCACGCTTGACTCAGGCGGGGTGGCTTGGCCAACATCAAGGGGCTGGCCCAATGCCGCCTACTCACCGGCGGGCTTGCTTGGATGAGCACCGAGGCAAATCTTCAGCACAGGCATATTACGCGGACCTCAGCGTTCGCGATCCTTACCGAGCAGCCACATCAGCCAAGGGAGGATCAGATACATGCGCGTTTTCACTATTCTGGGACCGTCGCAGTCCGGCAAATCAACGCTGGCCACGGCGCTGGCCAATCTGGACAGCGCCGCCGGTAAACGGCAGGAGGTTGCAGGCGTCGCCGCTTTGCAGCCTTTTTCATTCATGGGCGAGCACTGGGCCGCAATCGACATTGCGGGCGGTGCTGACAATCTGGCGCAGGCGGGGCCTGCACTGGCGGCCAGCGATGCTGCCGTCCTCTGCGTGCCGGCTGACGCCGGGGCTGCGGTGCTCAGCGCGCCGTATCTGCGCAAACTGGAAGAGGCGGGCATCCCCGCCTTTCTTTTTGTCAACCGCATGGACCAGGCAGCGGACCGGGTGGCGGAGATCGTTGCCGCGCTTCAGGCCTATTGCAGCCACAACATCATTCTGCGGCAGGTGCCGATCCGCGAGGATGGTGAGGTTGTGGGTGCTGTGGATCTGATTTCCGAACGCGCCTGGCAGTATCAGGAGGGCAAGCCTTCGGCGCTGATTGAGCTGCCGGTGGCAATGTATGCGCGCGAGCAGGAGGCCCGCACCGAGCTGCTGGAAGCGCTGGCGGATTTTGACGACACGCTGCTGGAGGAACTGATCGAAGATCAGAAGGTGATGGCGGAAGAGGTCTATGATGTGGCGACCAAGGTGCTGCAGCATAACGACCTGGTTCCGGCACTGATGGGGTCGGCTGAGCATAAGAATGGCATCCTGCGGCTGATGAAGTCCCTGCGGCACGAGGCGCCGGATGTGGGCGTGGCGCTGGAGCGGCTGTCGCAGGACGGCGCGGTGGTGGCCGTCGGCTGCATGGCGGATCTGGTCAAACATCTTGGCAAGACGGTGATGGTGCGCGCGCTGGACAAAGGCATGGGCAATGGCGCCTCTGTCGGCGGCGCGGCTCTGGGGTCGCTGACAGGGATCGGCGGCGCCGTGAACAACGCGTTTCAGGCCGGAGACATTGGGCAGGCGGTTAAATCGGATCATTTGAACCTGGGTTTTGCCTATGGGCCGGACGGGGCGGCGCCGTTGCCGGATTGGGCGCAGCCGCGGCCTTCGACATTCCGGCGGGTGATCACTCCGTTGAATGAGCGCGACGATGCGCGGCTGTCGGGCGCGCTGGAGCGGCTGGCCGAGATCGATCCGGCGCTGGTGGTGGGGCAGGATGAGGCCAGCGGCCATCTGCTGCTGAACCTCCAGGGGCCGCTGCACATGCGACGCATCAAGCAGGCTTTGAAAGACGAGTTCGGCGTCGAGGTGGAGGAGCGGCAGGTGCCGCCGGCGCTGCGCGAGACCATCAGCAAGAGCGTGCAGATCCAATACCGTCACCGCAAACAGTCCGGCGGCGCCGGGCAGTTTGCCGATGTGCTGATCGAGGTGAAGCCGTTGCCGCGCGGCAGCGGTTTTGTGTTCGAGGAAACCGTGAAGGGCGGCGCCGTGCCCAAGAACTACATCCCCTCGGTCGAGGCCGGCGCGCGCGAAGCGCTGGCGCAGGGGCTGAACGGCCATCCGGTAGTGGATATCTGCGTGACGCTGAAGGATGGCAAGCATCACTCGGTCGACAGTTCCGACTATGCCTTCCGCACCGCGGGCAAGAACGCGGTCCGGGAAGCGCTGTCCGAGGCCGGCGCGGTGCTGCTGCAGCCGATCATGCGGGTGCATATCCATGTGCCGTCCGTCTTCACCGGCGGGCTGGTGCCGGTGGTGAGCGGCATGAAGGGGCAGATTCTGGGGTTCGAGGCTGAGGACGGCGTGGCCGGCTGGGACGTGTTCGAAACCCTGCTGCCGATGTCGGCGCAGGATAACCTGTGCAACACGCTGGCCAGTGCCACCCGCGGTACCGGCTGGTTCAGCACTGATTTCGACCACTACGAAGAGGCGCGGCGGGCGGATTTCGCCGAGGCCTAAGTCCAGGCTGGCGCAAATCGGGGCGCAGGGGGCAGAACACCTCTTGCGCCCCGCTGCTGTTTTGCGTGATCTGCTCTGCAATTCGACACTGATTTCGCGGAGCAAGTTATGGACGCCTCATCAACCTATCAGGACAGCCTGCCTGTCTCTTCGGATGCGCTGCTGAAGCAGCTGGATGACTGGGGCATCGCCTATCAGCTGCATACCCATGTGCCGCTGCGCACGGTAGAGGACGCCAAGGGTGTCGAGGAGCAGTTCATGGTGCCGGGCGAAAACGCGCTGCGGCTGAAGAACCTGTATCTGCGCGATAAGAAGAAGCGGAACTATCTGGTGACGCTGCAGCAGGACAGGGAGATCGACCTGAAGGCGCTGGGCACTGAACTGGGGATCGGCAATCTGTCCTTTGGTTCCGCCGACCGGCTGCTGGAGAACCTCGGCATCCGCCCCGGCGCGGTCAGCCCGCTGGCGATGATCACCGGCGCGGAGAAGGGCGTCACATTCTATATGGACGCCGCTGCACAGGAAGCGGATGTGATCTATATGCACCCGCTGGTCAATGACCGCACTGTGGCGATGAAACGTGCTGATGTGATGGCGTTCTTTGAAAAGACCGGCGTTGAGGTACGCTGGGTTTAATCCACCTTTTCGTCAACCAGCGCTAGGTCCAGCGCTGCGGCGACATGGGCGGCGGAGGGGTTCACGAACAGGAAGCCGCCGGCCTCGAAACTGACGTCGTTGATATGATCCGGGAAGGCCAGCGGCAGTTCGGTGCAGGCCAGCAGGATGGCGGTGCCGGGCTGCGCGTGGCGCGCGCAGAACCGCAGCAGGCGGTCTTGTGCCGTGTCTGATGCACCGCCGTAGAAATCCTCATCGATCATGGCCTGCATCTCGGCGATTTCGTCCTGCGGCAGGGTATCGTTCGCACTGATCCCATGTGCGGCGAGCACATGGGCATAGTTGCGATCCTGCATAGTGACGGCGGTGCCCAGCACCAACGCCCGGATGGCACCAGTTTGCGCTGCGGCCTCTGCGGTTGCGTCGAAGATACTGAGGACCGGCATCACCACCCCCTCGCGGATCGCATGCAGCCGGGCGTGCGGGGTGTTGGAGGCGATGATGGCAAAGTCGCAGCCTGTCCGCTCCAGCGTCAGCATCGCCTCGCGGAAGACGGCGTCGAAACCGGCCCAGCTGGCCTCATCCCCCGGTCGACCGCGCAAGCCACGGGTTTGTGCCTGTACTACGGATTCGATGGTGATCGGCGGCACCGGCAACGGTGAGCCCGCGCCGCGGGCTGCAAAGTACGCTCCGGCGCCTTCGCAGATGGCGCGGTAGTAATCGACGGTAGAGGCCCAGCCGACGCCGCCGAGGATGCCGATCTTTTTCATGGAAATGCCTGTGTTTAGAAATGCGGGTGCGGGCAGAGTGGCATGGCGGCAACGGGCTGCCAAACATAAAAATGCCGCCAGCCGGGGGGGACTGACGGCGGGTGCGCGAGGCGAAGGGGATCAGGCCGCCAGCGCTTCGATCTGGGTTTTTGCCTTGGCCAGGGCACTGTCAGCGTTAACCATCAGGGCGTCGGCGGCAACGATCTCAACCTCGGTGATGCCGATGAAGCCCAGCACGTGGCGCAGGTAGGTGGTGGCAAAATCGATGTCAGAGCCCGCCTGAGTGCCGCCGGAAGCCACGGCGATGATGGCGCGCTTGCCTTCCAACAGGCCGACGGGACCGGTTTCCTCATAGCGGAAGGTGACGCCCACGCGGGCCACCAGGTCAATCCAGGCCTTGAGTGTGGACGGCACCGAAAAGTTGTAGATCGGCGTGCCGATCACGATGGTATCGGCCTGTTTCAGTTCCTCCACCAGCGAGTCGGAAAGGGCCAGCAGCTGCTTTTGTTCATCGCTGCGCTGGTCTGCCGGGGTGAAGTTGGCCCCGATCCAGGCGCCGTCCAGCAGCGGCAGCGGCGCAGCCAGATCGCGGCGGATCACATCGGAGGCGCCAAGGCGGCCGGTGATCTGCGCCGAAAGATCGCGGGAAACGGAGCCGTCGGTGCGGGCGGAGGAGTCGATATGAAGGATGGTACGGGTCATTACAGTATTCCTGTGCTTGTTGCTGACAGGAATTTGGGTTATTGCATTTTCGAACGCAACGCTGCTTCAATCACATGAATTGTGCGTTTTTGCAAAAAAAAGCGCTATTCCGCCGGCAAGGAGGCCGCCATGGATAATTGGGACGAAGTCCGCACCGCCTATCAAGTGGCCCGCATGGGCACGGTCAGCGGTGCCGCCGAGGTGCTGGGCGTGCATCACGCGACGGTGATCCGGCATATCGATGCGATCGAGGCGCGGCTGGGCGTTAAGCTTTTTCAGCGTCATGCCCGCGGCTATACCCCGACGGAATCCGGTCAGGACTTGCTGCGGGTGGCGCAGGCGACCGATGACCAGTTCAGTCAGCTGGTCGGGCGGCTGAAAGGGCAGGGCGACGATGTGTCGGGTGAGCTGGTTGTGACCTCGCTGGCGTCTTTTGCACCGATGATGGTGCCGGCGTTGAAGCTGTTTCAGGATATGCATCCGGGGCTGATTATCCGTTACCTGACCGGTGACCGGCTGTTCCGGCTGGAGTATGGCGAGGCGCATGTGGCGATCCGCGCAGGCAATGCACCGGATCAGCCCGACAATGTGGTGCAGCCTTTCATGAAACAGCAGATCGGGCTCTATGCTTCCAAGGCTTATGCCGAAGAATACGGAATGCTGAAGGGTGTCGAGGATATTCCCAATCACCGGTTTGTCGGTCAGGACGATGAGAGCAGCAGGGCGCCGTTTTCGCGCTGGTTGCGGGCCAATGCGCCGGCTGAGGTCATCGCCTTTCGCTGTACCGATGGCTTTACCCTGAAGTCGGCGGTCCGCAGCGGGGCCGGGATTGGCTTTATGGCGGCCTGGGAAGCGCGGCGGCAACCGGATCTGGTGGAGATGATGCCGCCGCAGGAAGACTGGGAAGGCGCATTGTGGCTGGTGACCCATGTGGATCTGCACCGGACCACTAAGGTGCAGGCGTTCCTGACGTTCCTCAAGGAACAGGTAAAGGACTGGCAGCTGTGAGCGAGGCACTGCGCGGGCATCTGGCGATGCTGTTGTTTTCGGCACTGGTGGCGGGGTCATTCTCGCTAGGTGTCATGGTCGCCAACGAGATTGCACCAGCGGCCTTGAATGCGGCGCGGTTTGGTATTGCCGCTGTGGTGATCGGTGTCGCGGCGCTGGCCACCACCGGGCTGCAGCGGGTGCATTTCCGCGCGCCCTGGCGGTTTGCAGTGCTGGGCGGGCTGTTCGGCGGCTATTTCGTGCTGATGTTCTACGGGCTGCAGACAGCGGCGCCGGTCAGTGCCGCGGCGGTATTCACGCTGGTGCCGGTGATGAGCGCCGTGTTCGGCTGGCTGCTGCTGCGGCAGATCACTACCGGCTGGATGGCACTGGCGCTGGCGATTGGTGCGGCAGGCGCGGTCTGGGTGATCGTGCGCGGTGATCCGGGCGCCTTGGCGGCATTCGAGATCGGCCAGGGCGAGGTCATCTATTTCTGGGGCTGCGTGCTGCATGCGATCTATACGCCGATGGTGCGCAAGCTGAACCGGGGCGAGCCGGCGGTGGTGTTCACCTTCGGGATGCTGCTGGCGGGCGGTGCGTTACTGGCGGTGTTCGGCTGGCAGGACATTCTGGCCACCAATTGGGCCCAGCTGCCCGGTATCGTCTGGATCGGTCTGTTCTATCTGGCGGTCTGTGCCAGCTCTGCCACCTTTGTGCTGCTGCAATATGCGGCGATGCGGCTGCCCTCGGCCAAGGTGATGGCCTATACCTATCTCACCCCAAGCTGGGTGATCCTGTGGGAGATCGCGCTGGGCCGCGGCGCGCCGCCGGGTCTGGTTCTGATCGGGGTGGCGATGTCGGTGGTCGCGCTGGTGATGCTGCTGGAAGGGGCACGGTCGCGGGTCACAGCCTGAACGCAACGGGCCTGACCGCAGCGGGCCTGACCGCAGCGGGCGTGCCCTCCGGCGGCCCTTCGCCGCCGCTTGCGGCAGGTCAACGCAATTCCCTTGTTTTCCGCTATACTGGTCCTGAGGGACTCTTCGGATAGAGGAGGGAGTAATGTTCAAGCATATCATGGTGCCCGTTGATCTGCACATGCCCGCATCGGTCAAGAAAGCCCTGGATGTGGCGGCGGACTTTGCCAAAAATCACAGCTCGCGCGTAACACTGGTGCATGTGACGGATCAGCAGGTCAAACGCGGGCATACAGTAGGGCCGTCAGGTGATGAACTGGCGGACCTGGCAAGCAAGATGGCGGCGCAGACCGGTGCAAGGGTGGAAGGGCTGCCGGTCTATTCGGTGGATGTCGGATCAGAGATCGACTCCATCCTGCCCCGGACCGCTAAGGAGCTGGAGGTGGATTTGGTTGTGATGGGCACCCATATGCCCGGAATTTTGGACTATGTGTTTTCGTCCCACGCCAGCCATCTGGTGCTGCATTCCGAAGCCTCGGTATTTGTGGTGCGCTAGGGGTCCGGCTGGGCGTCCTCCGACAGATGCTCGGCCTCCAGAAAGCGTTCAAAGGCATCCAGATTGACCGGCTCGAACTGGCCGAAGCCCTGCATCCAGACCGAGGCTGCGCGCATGGCATCCGGTTGCAGTTTGCACCATTTGACCCGGCCATGCTTTTCCTGCGCGATCAGGCCTGCGCGGGTCAGGATGACTAGGTGTTTTGAAATTGCCGCCAGCGACATCTCGAACGGTTCCGCCACGTCGGTCACCGCCATATCATCCTCCAACAGCATGGTGAGGATCGCCCGGCGGGTCGGGTCGGCCAAGGCCGCAAAGACAGTGTCGAGAGGGTCGCTCATGCCTGATACTCCTACCCATCGTCCGGCAGTTTGACAATCTGTCCTGAACCGTCATGGTGGCGCCTTTCAAGCGCGCGGGGATTGATGGCATGGCATTGAAGTACTGGCTGGTGATATTCATTCTCGGCATCGGCTGGGGCATGTCGTTCATGTTCAATGCCATTCTGCTGCGCGAACTGGGACCGTTGTCGGTGTCGATGGGGCGGGTCGGATTTGGCGCGCTGGGCTGCTGGATCTATGTGCTGGCGGCGCGCAAGCGGGTACCGGCAGAGCCAGGCCGCTGGCTGGCGCTGTTTGGCTTCGGAGTGCTCAGCTATGCCGGGCCGTTTGCTTTTTATGCGCTGGGCCAGCAGCATATCGCCAGCGGCGTGGCCGGGATTGTCAATGCGACCACGCCGGCGCTGGCAGTGGTTGTCTCGCATTTCTGGCCCGGCGGCGAGCGCGCAACCGGGTTGAAGTCACTAGGGGTGGTCTGCGGGTTCCTTGGTATCGTGCTGCTGTCGCTGCCTCTGCTGGAAAGCGGCCAGTCGTCGGAGATCTGGGCGGTTCTGATCACCCTGTGCGCACCCTTGTGTTATGCATTTTCGGTCAATTTCGCGCGCAGTTTCCGGGACATGGAGCCGGTGGTGCTGGTGGCGATTGCTCTGACCGGGGCCACCGCGGCGATCGCACCGCTGGCGATCTGGAGCGAAGGCCTGCCGCATGTGACGCGGATAGAGACCTGGGCCTCCTTGTTTGTCATTGGTTTTGTGCTGACCTCGGCCGCATTCATCGCCTTTTACTGGGTGCTGCCCAAGGTGGGACCAACCAACATAACCCTGCCGACGCTGATCGCGCCGGTTTCGGCGCTGTTCCTGGGGACCTACATCCTGAAGGAGCAGCTGCTGGCAGAGCATCTGTGGGGCATGGCTGCGATCCTGCTGGGATTGTTGCTGATCGACGGGCGGATTGTGCGCTGGCGGATGGCAATACCGCCCATTCGCTAAAATCAACCTTTTGGTTGAATATGGAAACTGGGGTGGATTGGCGCTAACGGTTGCTGCGGCAGAGCGGCGCGGCCTTTCTCGAAATCAAATTATTATATAAAAATCAGCTACTTGAAGATGTTCTGAATCTTCTGTCCTTGTAATTGACTCCTAAGCCCCATGGCCTTAGCAACCTCTTAGAAATCGCGTGAGGATGGCGCCCGTGACCGACGACGACCAAAAGCAGCGCATGGCGCAGCTGGAGGAGAAGCTCGCGGCGGCGCGTAAGGCACAACAGCCCAAGCCGCGCGCAGATGAGCACTATTCTATGGCCAATCAGGCCTGGCGGATGGTGATTGAATTGGTGGCCGGTCTCGGGATCGGCTTTGGCATCGGATACGGGCTGGACCTTCTGTTTGGAACCCTGCCCATCTTCATGGTGCTGTTTGTAATGCTGGGCCTTGCGGCTGGAGTGAAGACAATGCTTCGCACCGCGCAGGAGATCCAGGAACAGAAACTGGCCGATGAGGCCAAGAAAAATGCGCAAGACCGGGACTGATCCGACGGGATCAAACGCCGGCGACAGGAGAAGCGGACCGATGGGCAAAATTTTCTTTTACGCAGCGCTGGCGCTGGTGCTGGTATCCGGCCTGATTTTCGCCCCGGCGGAGTCAAAGCTGGCAATCCACCCGATGGATCAGTTCAACGTGGCAGCACTGTTTGGCGATCACATCTCCTGGTACACCCCGACCAACGTGACCCTGTGGATGGCGCTGGCTGTTGCCGCGGTGTTTGCGCTGCTGGTCATGGGCTCATCGCGCCGCGCCATCGTGCCGGGCCGCGCCCAGTCGGTTGCGGAGCTGGCTTATGGCTTCATCTACAAAATGGTCGAGGACGTGGCCGGCAAGGACGGCGTCAAGTTCTTCCCCTACATCATGACCCTGTTCATGTTCATCGTGATGGCCAACTTCCTGGGCCTGATCCCCGGCTCGTTCACCACCACCTCGCACATCGCGGTGACCGCGGTTCTGGCGGCGCTGGTGTTCTTCACCGTGACCATCGTTGGTTTCGTCAAGAACGGCGCTGGTTTCCTGGGCCTGTTCTGGGTGTCGAGCGCACCGCTGGCGCTCCGCCCGATCCTGGCCATCATCGAACTGATTTCCTACTTCGTGCGCCCCGTCAGCCACAGCATCCGTCTGGCAGGCAACGTAATGGCGGGCCACGCGGTTCTGAAAGTGTTCGCAGGCTTTGCCGCAGCACTGGGCATGTTCAGCTTCCTGCCGATCTTTGCCATCACCGCGGTTTACGCACTCGAAGTTCTGGTGGCCTTCATTCAGGCCTACGTCTTTACCATCCTGACCTGCGTGTACCTGAAGGATGCGCTGCACCCGAGCCACTAAGGCCAGGATCGACAAGTTTACCGGGTGAGCCTGGCGGTTCACCCAGACCCTAAATCACCACATTCCATCGTAAGGAGAATACTCATGGAAGGCGATATCGCACAACTCGGTCAGTTCATCGGCGCAGGCCTGGCAGCAATCGGTTCCGGCGCAGCCGCAATCGGTGTGGGCCACGTTGCCGGCAACTTCCTCGCAGGCGCACTGCGCAACCCGTCGGCAGCCGCCGGCCAGACCGCAACCCTGTTCATCGGCATCGCATTTGCAGAAGCACTGGGCATCTTCTCGTTCCTGGTCGCTCTGCTGCTGATGTTCGCCGTCTAAGACCTCAGGAACCTATTTCCTTACGGCCGGGCAGTGCGGCCTAAATCCGCACTGCCCGGTGTAACGGCAAGTTCCCAAGGAGGACGACATGGCATCTAATACGCAAGACGCAGCACACGGCGCCGCAGACGCAGCGCACGGGTCTGCTCCGGGTATGCCGCAGCTGGACTTCTCGACCTTCGGGAACCAGATCTTCTGGCTCGCGGTCGCTCTGGTCGTGATCTACCTCATCCTGTCGCGCGTCGCGCTGCCCCGCATCGCGGCGGTGCTGGCCGAGCGTCAGGGGACCATCACCAACGACCTCGCCGCGGCTGAAGACCTGAAAGCCAAGGCAGTCGAGGCCGAAAACGCATATAACAAAGCTCTGGCAGATGCCCGTGCCGAATCTCAGCGCATCGTTGCTGAGACACGTGTGGAAATTCAGGCCGGGCTGGACGAGGCAATTGCCAAAGCAGACGAACAGATCTCTGCCAAGGCCGCCGAGTCCGAAAAGGCAATCGCCGAAATCAAGGCCGGTGCGCTGGAAAGCGTAAAGGCTGTTGCCACCGATACCGCAGGGGCGCTGGTAAGCGCTCTGGGCGGTTCGGCAGACGCAGACGCAATTGCCGCGGCAGTTGCCGAGCGGACGAAAGGATAAGGACATGCGCAATATTCTCGCCCTTGCCCTGACCTTCGGTGCAGCTTCGCCTGCCTTTGCTGCCGGCGGCGGCCTGGACCTGTCCAACACCAACCTGGTTGTGGGTCTCGGTTTTGTGCTGTTCATTGGCATTCTGCTGTTTGCCAAAGTGCCGTCGCTGCTCGCAGGCCAGTTGGATAACCGTGCTGAAGGTATCCAGAAGGAGCTGAACGAAGCCCGCGCGCTGCGTGAAGAGGCCCAGACCGTTCTGGCGTCCTATGAGCGTAAGCAGCAGGAGGTTCAGGCCCAGGCAGATCAGATCGTTGCTGCCGCCCGTGACGAAGCTGCCCGCGCAGCTGAGCAGGCCAAGGCCGATCTGCAAACCTCCATTGCCCGCCGTCTGGCGGCCGCCGAGGAGCAGATCGCTTCGGCGGAAGCTTCGGCTGTGAAGGAAGTGCGCGATCAGGCGATCACAATCGCTGTTTCTGCTGCGGATCAGGTGATCTCCAAGCAGATGACCGCGACCGAAGCCAACAAGCTGATCGACGCCGCCATCGCGGATGTGGACGCCAAGCTGCACTGAGTTTGGCAGACACTGTTGAGTTTAAAAACCCGGCCCAAGCGGCCGGGTTTTTTTGTGCGTGATCGGGAGGGGATGATGTGAACCCATTCCGCAAATCCGCGCGCCGCCGCAGATTGCCCTTGCCGCCCACTTTACCCGTCGCGCCCAGGTTCGTTTGGATCGCTGGAGAACAGTGCGATCTTGTTGCCTTGAGGATCGCGCAGGTATCCAACATAGAAGTGAGGCCCGTAAGAGGCACGAAAGCCGGGCTGGCCCTCGTCCGAACCGCCTGCTGAAAGCGCGGCGGAGTGAAGGTTGCGAACCTGTTGTTGATTGCACGCTTCAAAGGCGACCATAGACCCGTTGCCGGCCGAGGCCGGGCGCCCGTCGAAAGTTGGTTTAACGTAGAAGTCAGGCGGAACCGGAGACTGACCGGACCCAACAGGCAGTACGTAACTTAGGCCCTCAGACCCCTCTTCCAGTTTGTATCCAAGGGCTGGCAGGAACGCAGAATAAAACTGCTTCGCGCGCGCGATATCATCCGCTCCGACTGTGATATAGGCGATCATTTTTCGTCTTTCTTTCAGGGCCCCAAAGCCGGCATTGGTTTGATAGTGGCACAATTCGGTTTGCCCCGAATTCCGTTCATGGTTTCAGCCTCACCCCTTGCCCATTTCATGCTCCAGCCGCTGCTTGGCCACCTCCGCGTTGCGTTCGGCGCGCTGGTGGTCGGTGAGGGCTTGTTTCACATAGTCCAGATGCATCTCCACTGCCGTCCGCGCAGCCTGCGGATCGCGGGCCTGCAGGGCGGCGTTGATGGCGCGGTGCTGCTCCAAGAGCGCCTCATAGGTGGTGTGCTGCTGGAACATGATCCGGCGGTTATAGAAGACGCCTTCCCGCAGGAGATCGAACATCGAACGCATCATGTGCAGCATGATGACGTTGTGGCTGGCGTCCATGATAGCGGAGTGGAACTGAGCGTCGAGCTGGGCCGCTTCCTCGGACACGGCGGGATTGCCGGCCGCCTCCATCTTGTCAAAGATCGCCTGGATCACCTGCAGGTCATAGTCCGACCCGAACCGGGCAGCGCGCTCTGCGGCCAGCCCCTCCATGTCGCGGCGGAAGGAGAGGTAATCAAACACGGCTTCGTCATGGGTGGCGAACAGCTGGATCAGTGCCGGCGAAAAAGCCGATCCCAAAACGTCCCCCACAAACACGCCGGAGCCTGCTTTGGAGGCGAGCAGCCCACGCGCCTGCAACTCGCCGATGGCATCACGCAGGGAGGGGCGGGAGACACCCAGCCGCTCCGCCAGCTCCCGTTCGGCAGGCAGCCGTTCACCAGGTGAGAGGATGCCGCGCAGGATCAGCTGCTCGATCTGCTTAACGACGGAGGCGGAGAGTTTTTCGGGCTGAACTTTCTGAAATGGCATGCGGAGGCTCATCTGAATTGGTCAAATCATATGACCACGGGGGAGAAGGGGCTGCAAGGGCAGGCAGGGATCACGAAGGCTGTAACATTAGGTCAGTATTATTGACATTATTTCGCGCTCTCCTACCGTGGCACCAGATCCCAAGCCAGGAGAGCCAGGATGCAGTTCGACCAGATCTTTGCCAGCCGGAACACGCGGATGAAGGCGTCGGAAATCCGCGAATTGCTGAAGCTCTTGGACCAGCCGGATATCATCTCATTTGCTGGCGGCATCCCGGACCCGGCACTGTTTCCGGCGGATGAATTTGCCGAAGCATTCAAGAATGCGCTGACACCGGAACGGCAGGCCATGGCACTGCAGTATTCAGTGAGCGAAGGATATCTGCCGCTGCGTGAATGGATTGTTGAGGAGATGGCGAAGATCGGTATCGCCTGTGATGCGGACAATGTGCTGATCACCTCCGGCTCCCAGCAGGCGCTGGATTATCTCGGCAAGCTGTTCCTGTCGCCGGGGGATACCGCACTGGTCGGCTGGCCGACCTATCTGGGCGCGCTGGCAGCTTTCAACGCCTATGAGCCACGTTATGACCGGCTGTCTTTGAAGGGCAACCGAACGGTGGAAAGTTATGCCGAGGGTGCTGCGGACGCGGGCAGCGCGGTGAAATTCGCCTATCTGTCGCCGGATTTTGCCAACCCAACCGGAGAGACCCTGGACCGTGCCGGGCGGCTGCGGCTGCTGGAACTGGCTGACAGCCTGGAATGTGCCGTCATCGAAGATGCGGCTTACCAGTCGCTGCGCTATGACGGGGAGCCGGTGCCGCCGGTTCTGGCGCTGGAGCTGGAACAGAAGGGCTCGATCGAGGACTGCCGGACGATTTATTGCGGTTCGTTCAGCAAGACCCTTTCGCCGGGTTTGCGGATCGGCTGGGCGGTGGCAGCCAAGCCGGTGATCACGCAAATGGTGCTGCTGAAGCAGGCGGCGGACCTGCATAGTTCGACAATCAACCAGATGGCAGTCCATGGCGTTGCAGAGGCCAGTTTCGATGCGCATGTGGCGCAGCTGCACGCGGTCTACCAACGCCGCCGGGACGTCATGCTCGCGGCACTGGAGGAGCATATGCCGGAGGGCGTCAGCTGGACCCGGCCTGAGGGCGGCATGTTCGTGTGGATGACCCTGCCGGACCGCATGGATGGGGCGCAGTTGCTGGCCCGTTCTTTGGAGACGGAGAGGGTGGCCTTTGTCCCGGGGCAGGCATTTTTCGCTGATGGCAGCGGTCAGAACACGATCCGGTTGAGCTTTTCCAACTCTAACCATGCGGCGATTGAGGACGGGATTGCCCGGTTGGGGCGGCTGCTGGGCTCTGTCTAAGGCCGGATTGCCCCCGGCTTGGCAAAACACCGCCGGGTCCTGCGGGTTATCCACAAGATATGGTGTGGTTTGAGGCAGATTCGCCCCGATTTGGGGATGCAGAGCGTTGACACACACGATAGGAACCGTTGAACTTTCTCGATCCGGAATCACGGAGGGGCAGCTTTGCGGTTTTCCAAGCTCAGGCTGAACGGCTTCAAAAGCTTTGTTGATCCTACCGAACTGGTCATTGCCGATGGGCTGACCGGGGTTGTGGGGCCAAACGGTTGCGGAAAATCCAATCTTCTGGAGGCTTTGCGCTGGGTGATGGGCGAGACCCGTGCCAAGGCAATGCGCGGCGGCGGCATGGAGGATGTGATCTTTGCCGGCACTTCGTCGCGGCCCGCACGCAACTTTGCCGAAGTCAGCCTGCAAATCGACAATTCTGAACGGCTGGCGCCCTCAGGGTTCAATGAGGCGGACGGGCTGGAGATCGTGCGCCGTATCACGCGCGATGTGGGCAGTGCCTACAAGTCGAACAGCAAGGATGTGCGGGCGCGCGATGTGCAGATGCTGTTTGCCGATGCCTCGACGGGGGCGCATTCGCCGGCGCTGGTGCGGCAGGGGCAGATCGCCGAGCTGATCAACGCCAAGCCCAAGGCACGGCGGCGTATTCTGGAAGAGGCGGCGGGTATTTCCGGCCTTTATCAGCGGCGCCACGAGGCCGAGCTGAAGCTGAAGAACACCGAGTCCAACCTGCTGCGTGTCGATGACGTGATCGAGCAGCTGGCGGCACAGCTGGCGCAGCTGGCCAAGCAGGCACGGCAGGCGCAGCGCTACCGCGAGATCGGTGAAAAGCTGCGCCTGGCCGAGGGCATGTTGCTGTACCGCCGCTGGCGCGAAGCGGATGCGTTGCGGCTGGCTTCCGAGGATGAGCTGCGGGCGCGGGTTGAGCAGGCCGCCAAGGCTGAGGCGCTGGTGCGTGCAGCCGCGGCGCAGCGCGGCACGTTTGAAGAAAAGCTGCCGCCCTTGCGTGAAGAAGAGGCGATTGCCGCTGCCATCCTGCAGCGGCTGGTGGTGCAACGGGATTCGCTGGGCGATCAGGAGGCGCAGGCGCGCCAGACCATCGAGCGGCTCAGCAGCCGTGTTGTGCAGCTGGGCAACGACATTGAGCGCGAAGCGGGGCTCAACAAGGACGCCGGCGAAACCATCGAACGGCTGGAGTGGGAGCAGCGCGGGCTGTCCAAGGCCGGCGACGGGCATGACGGCAAGATGGCCGAAGCCGCGGAACTGGCGCGCGATGCCGGCTCGATCTTGCAGGCACGCGAGGATCATCTGGCGCAGGTGACCGAAGATGTGGCCCGTCTGGCGGCTCGCCACCAGTCGGCGCGCCGTGCATTAGAGGATTGCCAACGAGCTTTGGGCCGTTCCGAGGGCGAGGCTGAAAAGGCTCGCGCCGCCAAGGGCGAGGCGCAGGATGCCTTGGAACTGGCGGTGGAGAAATTCGAAACTTCGGTGGCCGCTGAGGAAGAGGCCCGCGAGGCCTCGGAAATGGCTGAAGAGGCGCTGGCCGATGCGGATGAGACCCGCACCGAGACTCAAAGCCGGGAGGCCGAAGCGCGTTCGCAGCGCTCTGAAGCCGAAGGCGGGCTGGGCGCGTTGCGCGCTGAGGTTACAGCGCTGGCCAAACTGGTGGAGCGGGATACCGCCGAGGGTGGGCAGATCCTGGACGAGCTAACCGTGGCTCCGGGGTATGAAAAGGCTCTGGGTGCGGCACTGGCCGATGATCTGCGCGCGCCGCTGGCGGAGGCGGACGGGCCGACGGGCTGGGTGGCGCTGTCCGGTTATGACCAGGATGCGCCCCTGCCCGATGGAGTGCAGCCTCTGGCGCTGTTTGTTTCCGGCCCTGATGCCCTGTCCCGCCGGGTGGCGCAGATCGGACTGGTGGATGGCGATGTGGCAGCAGGGCTGCAGGCGCATCTGACGCCAGGGCAGCGGCTGGTGACGGTTGAGGGTGACTTGTGGCGTTGGGATGGTTACCGCGCTTGGGCCGAGGACGCGCCAAGTGCAGCAGCACTGCGACTGGAGCAATTGAACAAGCTGGAAGCGCTGAAGCAGGAGATGGAACGTGTCAGCGCTACGGCGGACGGCGCGCGTGCGGCACATGAGATGCTGTTGCGCAAGCTGGAGGAGGTGACGCTGGCCGACCAGAACGCCCGCCAGGCACGCCGCGTGGCCGACCAGCGGGTGGCAGACGCCGCGCGTGCGCTGAGCCGTGCCGAGGCGGACCGCAACCTGGCTGAGGCCAAGCTTGAGACATTGGGGATTGCCGTCTCCCGCCATGAGGAGGACGCGCTGAGTTCCAGCCTGCAGCTGAAAGAGGCGGAAAAGGCGCTGGGGGATCTCGGCGATCTGGACCAGGCCCGCATTGCGGTTGAGGACATCAAGCAGTCGGTGGAGGCGGCGCGGATCACCATGCTGACGCACCGGTCCTCCCACGATGAATTGCGCCGTGAAGGCGAGGCCCGCACCAAGCGCGCCCAGGAAGTGACCAAGGAGCTGTCCGGCTGGCGCCACCGTCTGGAGAGCGCTGAGGCACGGATCGCAGAATTGGCCGAACGCCGCGAAGCTTCGCAAGAAGAGCTGGAAGAGGCGAATGCGGTCCCGGCGGAGATTGCCGGGAAACGCGAGGAGCTGAACGAGGCGATTTCCGAGGCAGAGCTGCGTAAGTCCGCGGCAACAGAAGCTCTGATTGCAGCCGAGGCCGAACTGCGTGACGCGGTTCACAAGGAACGCGAATGCGAGCGGCTGGCGTCTGAGGCACGCGAAGCACGCGCCCGCTCTGAGGCGCGCAGCGATGCGGCCAAGGAGGCGGTGACCCAGGCCGCTGGCCGCATCATCGAGGCGCAGCAGATCACCCCGCAGGCGTTGCTGGAGAAGCTGGGCGTGTCACCGGATGAAATGCCCGCCTCGGATGACCTGGAACACGACGTGGACCGCTGCAAGCGCCAGCGCGATGCTATGGGTGCAGTGAACTTGCGGGCGGAGGAAGACGCCCGCGGCGTGCAGAACGAGCATGACACGCTGGTCGCCGAGAAGCTGGACCTGGAAGGCGCGGTCAAGACCTTGCGCGACGGTATTGCCAGTCTCAACCGCGAGGGGCGTGAACGGCTGCTGACGGCGTTTGAGCAGGTGAACAGCAGCTTTGCCATGTTGTTCACCCATCTGTTCGGCGGCGGTGAGGCCAATCTGGTGATGGTCGAAAGCGACGATCCGCTGGATGCGGGCCTTGAGATCATGTGCCAGCCGCCGGGCAAGAAGCTGTCGACCCTGTCACTGCTGTCCGGCGGTGAGCAGACGCTGACCGCGATGGCGCTGATCTTTGCGGTTTTCCTGTCGAACCCGGCGCCGATCTGTGTGCTGGACGAGGTCGACGCGCCGCTGGATGACGCCAACGTCACCCGTTTCTGCGACCTGCTGGACGAGATGTGCCGCCAGACTGACACCCGTTTCCTGATCATCACCCACCACGCGGTGACAATGGCACGGATGGACCGGCTGTTTGGGGTCACCATGCAGGAAAAGGGCGTTAGCCAGCTGGTTTCAGTTGACCTGAAGAAAGCAGAGGCGATGGTGGCCTAAGGCAGAAGCACTACTGGGATTGGTGCTTTTGTTTTCGAATTTATTAGTGGAGTGACAAATGAATATGCTCAAAGCAATTGCCGCATCCGTGGTCTTGATGATCCCGGTTGCCGCGGCGGCCCAGAATGTAGTGGCCAAGACCGGCGACAGTGTTGCCGGTTTCTTCAAGGATGAAGGCGCCAAGGTCGAAGTAACCACGGACAGCGTAGGTGATCCCAACCTGAAAGTTGAGTATTACGGCAACGATTTCTCGGTCTATTACTACGGCTGCGACAACAACACCAACTGCGAGGCCATCCAGTTCTTTTCCGGTTACCAGACAGACGGCAGCGTGCGCCTGTCCAAGATCAACGAGTGGAACAATGAAAACCGTTTTGCCCGCGGCTATGTCTCGGAAGAGGGCTCAGCCCGGATCGAAATGGACGTGTTCCTGGGCAAAAAGGGCATGAGCCCGGATGATTTTGCCGAGGCCGTGGGGATCTGGAACCGCGCAATGCTGGATTTCGAAACTTTCATTGACTGGTGAAACCACGAGTCACCGGATCGTGACACCAGCTTAACAAGTGAACCGCTAAGGTAGGGGCATGAAACGGATCATGCCCCTTTTTCTATCTCTGATGGCAGGCAGCGCGTTGGCCGGCGATTGGCCGCTGCGGCCCGGCGACACGGCCTTGGCACAGGACGAACTGGACGCGCTGCCAGGCCGGTCCTTTCGCTTTTATGATGGCGGAGAGTCGCTGTATGGCAGCGATGGCGCCTATGCTTATACCTACTCGGCGGAGAACGGCGGGGGCACCGCTTGGGGCACTTACCGGATTGCCGCAGATGGCAGCGTCTGCGTGGAGTTCGCCAACGGGCTTGGCCGCTGCGATCTGTATGTGCGCAATGGAAGCCGGGTCATCCTGATTACCGAAAAGGGCGAGCGGTTCCCGGTCCGTTAAAGCTTCTGCAGCAGCGCCGGCGTCGGCCAGGCATCAGCGGGCAGGCCAAGGCGGGCTTGTTCCTTTTGCACTGCAATCCGGGTGCGGGCGCCAAGAATGCCGTCGATATCCCCAACGTTGTGGCCGCGGGCCTGGAGTATCTGCTGCAACTGCTTCATCTGGGTGCCATTCAGCCCGCTTTCGGGTTGGCCGGCGCTAAAGGCCTCTGCGCCTTTCAGCCGGTTGGCAAAGTAAGCAGCAGTGAGGACATAGGTAAAGCTCTGGTTCCACTCAAAATAGACGTCAAAGTTGGGGTAAGCGAGGAAAGCCGGCCCCTTGTGGCCCTGCGGCAGCAGCAGCGAAGCGCGCAAGGAGGGATCGGGTAGTTTGCCGTCCCGCGCTGAGACGCCCAGACCGCGCCACTGGGCCACGGATTTCTTGCGTCCAGTGCCTGTCAGCGTCAGATCCAGATCCTGGGGAATGATGACCTCTTGCAGCCAGGGCTGGCCCGGTTTCCAACCCAAATGGGACAGCATCCGCGCCCCCGACATCAGCGCGTCGGCGGCAGAGGTTTTCAGGCTGACCTGGCCATCGCCGTCGGCATCGACACCATGATCCAGAATATCTCCGGGCAGCATCTGTACCATGCCGATCTCGCCGGCCCAGGCGCCTGTTGTGCGTTTGGGATCGAAATTGCCCTGGCTGAACAGCTCCAGTGCCGAGAAGACCTGGGGCCGGAAAAGCTCCGGGCGGCGGCAGTCATGCGCCAGGGTGACAAGCGCATCGCGGGTGTTGAAATCGCCCTGATAGCCGCCATAGTCGGTCTCGAAGGCCCAGAACGCCAACAGCACACCGCGGTCAATGCCATAGGTGTTCTCAATCCGCTGGAAGGTGGCATCATGTTTTTGCGCCATCTGGCGGCCGCGCTTGATCCGGCTTTGCGAGATCAGGTGGCGGGTGAACTCGATGAAAGGTTTTTGGAACACACCCTGGGCACGGTCCGCCTTAAGAACTCGGGCATCTTTGCGGGTGCCCGAGAAGAAGGCGTTGACAGTGGAGGTGTCATACCCGGCCTGCACCGCCTCGTCTTTCATCAGCTTAACAAAATTCTGAAAGCCGCCGCCGCATTGGGCAGTTGCCGCCGCAGGCAGCAGGCTTGCTGCAAGGACGAAGGGCATTAGGCGCATTGTTCCGGCGTTCCTTTGTCTGACCGCTCCCGCAGGGTCTTATGTGCTAGAAAACCGTGGCAATGGCAACCGTCAGGACAAGCGCAAGCGCCCAGGTCTGCCACAGCAGGGTCACGGAGCGGGTGATGGTTTCGGCATTGGCGCTTTTGGTACCAAATGCATGGACCCAGGGAAAGTCGCGCATCTGCCCCTCATAAGATCGCGGGCCGGCAAGTGCGGTGTCCAGCGCCCGCGCCATGGCGGCTTCGGGCCAGCCGGCATTGGGCGACCGGTGCTTTCGGGCGTCTGCAGAAATTGCACCCCAGTGGCGCAGTTGGCCGCTGGACAGGGCAATCAGCAAGCCAGTAAGGCGGGCCGGGATCAGGTTCAACAGGTCGTCCAGACGGGCGGCGGCCCAGCCGAAATCCTTGTACCGGCTGGTGCGGTAGCCGATCATGCTGTCGGCGGTGTTGACCATCTTGTAAACAATCAGGCCCGGCAACCCGGCAATCAGAAACCAGAATGCAGGGGCGATGACTCCGTCCGACATGTTCTCGGCGCCGCTTTCAATGGCAGAGCGGGCGGCTTGCGGCGCCGTCATGGCCGCGGTGTCGCGGCTGACGATCATTGCAACCGCTTGGCGGCCATCCTCCAGGCTGCTGCGCAGGCCCTTGGCAACGGCGGCAACATGTTCGGTCAGCGAACGCTGGGCGATCAGGATGGCTGCCACCAGGATTTCCACCAGCGTGCCGGGCAGCGACAGCAGCTTGCCAGCGATAACGCCGCAAAGAACCAGCGCCAACGCGGCCAGAACGCCTTTGCCGCGGCGGTTTTGGCCGGTGTTAAGCTTGCGGTCGAGGAAGCCGACTGCCTTGCCCATCAGCACCGCCGGGTGAGTGATACGGGACCACAGCCATTTGGGCTCGCCGAAAACGGCATCCAGCACGAGGGCCACCGCCAGCATGGCCGCGGTGGTCATAGCGCGGCTTCCAGCCGGTCCCAGCCGTCAGCGGGCGGCAGGCCGAGGCGCAGATAGGTTTTGGAATAAGGGAAAATGCGGCTCCAGATGCGGGCGCGGGCAAGTTTGTCCTGCCAGACGGCGGCATCGTCAACATTGTAAAGACGGAACAGGTCGGTGCCGCCCGCCAGGCTGGCGCCCTTGGCAAGCATCATCTCGTCAAGCCGCGCCGCATCCGCCCGGAGCCGGGCGCGGGTGTCTCCGGCCCAGCCGTGGTCCTGCAGGGCCAGCGCGCCAGTTCGCAGGGCCGGGCCGGAGACCGCCCAAGGGCCTTGCCACGTTGACAGAGCGGTGATCAGTTTGGGATCGCCGATCGCAAAGCCCAGCCGCAGGCCGGCGAGGCCCCAGAATTTGCCAAAGCTTTTCAGGATTATCACGCCGGGGCGGGCGGCCATGCGAATCAGGCTCTCCGTTGGGCAGACGTCGCAAAAGCTCTCGTCGATAATAGTGAGCGGTGCGGTGAGCTGATCTTCGCTCCACATCCGGCCGTCGGGGTTGTTCGGATGCACCGCGACGCGGGCCTCGGCCGGGCCATCCACGCGGATTTTCCAGCCGCGGGCTTCAAAAGCGGCGGCGTGTTCGTTGTAAGTCGGTTTGGTGATCTGCACCCAGCGCGGCGCGGCCAGCGCAGGCAGGGCTGCGATCAGGGCTGATGCACCGGGGGCAGCCAGCACGGCGGCCTCATCCGGGATGTTCCAGAATGACCGCGCGGCGCGTTCGAGATCGGCCAGCGCATCGGCGTCCGGAAGTGCGCCCCAGTCTCCGGCGGTAAAGCCCGGCAGCGGATAGGGGTGCGGGTTGATACCGGTGGACAGGTCCATCCAATCGCTGCGGGTACCGCCGAATTCTGCCATGGCAATGCCAAGGTTGCCGCCGTGGTCCCTGAATGGGGTCGAATTTTCGAGCGGGAGTTCAAGCATCGCGGTAGCCACCGGTTGAATGTTGCTCCGAATGGATCGGACGTCAAATCAGACACAGCGGTTCATAAAGCAACCGGGGCGGGGCGTGAACTCCCTAATTTTAGCGGTATCGGCCGGAAACGCCGGATTGACGGCTGCCCGCGGCGGATCAGCCGCGCCGGTGCGGTTCTTGCCAGTCGATATCCGGATTGACCGGGATGATCCGGTGCGGGTTGATGGTGTCGTGGCTGTAATAATAGTGGCGCACGATATGCTGCATGCCGACGGTTTCCGCCACGCCCGGCCATTGGTACAGCTCGCGGGTATAGGCCCATAGGTTCGGGTAGTCTGCCAGCCGCTTGCGGTTGCACTTGAAATGCACGTGATAGACCGGATCAAACCGCAGGAGGGTGGTGAACAGCCGCCAGTCGGCCTCGGTCACGCGGTCCCCCAGCAGGTAGCGGTGTTGCGACAGCAGGTCCTCCAGCCAGTCCAGACTATCAAACAGCGGCTCAACCGCGGTGTCATAAGCCTGTTGCGTGGTGGCAAAGCCGCATTTGTAGACGCCGTTGTTTATGGTGCTGTAAATGCGGGCGTTCACGGCCTCGATCGGCTCTCGCAGCTCTTCCGGCCAGTAATCGCTGGTGTTGCCGGTGATCCCGTTGAACGCTGAGTTGAGCATTCGGATGATCTCGGCGCTTTCGTTGGAAACGATGGTCTCCTGTTCCTTGTCCCATAGAACCGGCACCGTCACCCGGCCGGTATAGCCTGCATCGGCGCTGGTGTAGATCTGGTGCATATGGGAACTGCCGAACAGAGTGTCGCCGGTGGCGCCATGGTCGTCCCTGTCAAAGGTCCAGCCTTCGCCCAGCATATCGGGATGCACAACGGAAACAGAGATATGATCCTCAAGCCCCTTCAGCTTGCGGAAGATCAGCGTGCGGTGGGCCCAGGGGCAGGCGAGCGAGACAAAAAGGTGATAGCGTCCGCTTGCTGCGGGGAAGCCGCCCTTGCCCGAAGGACCAGCGCTGCCATCGGCTGTGATCCAGTTGCGGAACTGCGATTCGCTGCGTTTGAAAGCGCCGCCAGTGGATTTGGTATCATACCACTTGTCGTGCCATTTCCCGTCGATCAAAAGGCCCATCACGTCTGCTCCTGCTGCTGTGCGCAGGAAACATAGACCTGCTCAGGCCGGGTGCCTATGCAGCGCAGCGCGCAAGGCCTCTGCGCCACTGCACAAGAGCAACAAAATTGCGCGACCGTCAAATTTCCGAAAATGTTCACTTGATTTTATATGTTTGTGACGCACCGTTGAAAGAAGGACCCGAGAGACCCTAAGCATTTGGAAGGCCGGAACGATGAATACCTATGTGCCCAAAGCCGTGCAGGAAGCGCTGGACACCGCCCGCCTTCAGGGGATGCGCAAGAAAAGCCGTTTGCGGGTAATGGCGGACAATGAGCTGGTCCCGGTTTTGCGGATGTGGAAGACGGGTTTTTCGGTTGAGGCAGAGACTGCGCCGATGCTGCGCGGGCTGGTCGATCTTTACGAGGGAGCGCGGCACCTGTCGCAATGCCTGATCGTTGCCAGCGAAGAAGAGGGCGGCGAGATGCGCTATGAATTCAAGCGCTCAACACCCGCTGCGGACAGGGCACCGCTGGATTTCTACAAATCCCCGGACGCACCTGCCGGGCTGATCCCCTTCGACCAGTCGCAGGGCAAGATCTGAGCTGCTGGCTCAGGGACGGATTTCAACCTCCGTCCCGATTTCTGCCAGGCGCCACAGCGTTTCCATCTGTTCATTGGTGACAGCGATGCAGCCGGCGGTCCAGTCGCCGGGCAGGGTGATCAGATTGCCCACGGAATTCGGCTGCCCATGAATGAAGATGTCGCCGCCGGGGCTGACCCCGGCCGCTTGGGCCTGCTTCCTGTCTTCGGGCTGCGGATAGTTGATTCCCAGCGACAGATGATAGGCACTGTTGGGGTTGCGCCGGTCGATCAGGAATGTGCCTTCGGGCGTTTTGCCGTCACCTTCCTGAAACTTGTCACCTGCCGGTTCGAACCCTAGCGCGATAGGAAATTCCAGCACCGTCTCACCCTCCCGGCTGGCGGTCAGGCGGCGGGCTGATTTCTCAATCAGGATGCGGTCGATCCGCTCCACCGCCGCGGCCTGCGGCGGCGGTGCGGGCCGTGGCGCAAAAGCCTGCCAGGCGGCCCAGGCGGCGCCGGTCAGAACAACCAGCGCCAGCAGGCGCAACAGGCGCTTCATGGTTATTGCAGGTCCGAGAAGGCTACAGTCAGGCGGCGGCAGGCTTCCTCCACCCGCGACCGCTGGGTGGCCAGGTTGAACCGCTCCATGAACTCCCCCCCTGTGCCAAAGCCGTCGCCGGGCGAGGTGGCGATCTTGGCGTCTTCGCGCAGCCGCTTGATGAATTCCTCGCGGCTCATACCGGTGCCGGAGAAATCCACCCAGGCCAGATAGGTCGATTGCAGCGGCAGTGATCTCAGCCCCGGCAGGGCGTTCACGGTCTCGTCAAACAGTCTTCGGTTGCCTTCCAGGTGGGCGATCTGGGCGTCGACCCATTCGGCGCCCTCGGGGGAATACGCGGCGGTGATCATCGCAACACCAAGCGCGCTGGGATCATAGTCCAGCGTGTTCTGCCGGTGCCGCATTGCGGCGCGCAACGCTGGGTCTGGAATGATCATGTTACCGGTCCGCTGGCCGGCAATGTTGAAGGTTTTCGAGGGCGCAGTCAGCGTCACTGTCCAGGCACGTGCGTCGGGGGCCGCCACGTCCATCGGCACAAAAGTGCTGCCAGAATAGACCAGATCATGATGGATCTCGTCGGAGATCAGAATCAACCCGTTGCGCTTGGCAAACTCTGCCACTGCGCGCAGTTCGCCGGCGGTCCAGACCCGGCCTGAGGGGTTCTGCGGCGAGCACCACAACAGCAGCTTCTCGGTTCCGTTCAGGCGCGATTGCGCATCGTCGAGGTCCAGATTGTAGGTGTCGCCGTCGCGCGCCAGCGGGCATTCGGTAACCTTGCGCCCCGACTTGTTCACCTTGTGCGCAAATTCATGATAAACGGGCGAGAAGATAACAGCGCCATCACCGGGCTGGCTCCAGACATCCAGGCAGAGGGCAATGGCATTGCCCAGCCCTTGCGATGTCAGTATCCAATCAGTTTCAATGTCCCAGCTGTGCCGGGTCTTCATCCACCATTGAACTGCCTGCAGATACTCCGGGTGCTGCCAGGAATAGCCGAAGACACCATGTTCGGCTGCGGCTTTGACGGCATCAATCACGCAAGGGGCGGTCTCGTAGTCGGAATCTGCCGTCCACATCGCCAGACCGTCCTGCGCCGGGATGCCGTACAGTTTTTCCATCTTGTCCCATTTCGAACTGTGAGTGCCGCAGCGGTCGGTTATTTTGTCAAAATTCATGTGGTGGATTCCCGTGTCGTTGCCCGTAACTTTGCTTGCGAAGCTAGTCACTGCAGCGGCACGCGCAAGGGGGCGTTGCGATGGCGCGGCTGATCGCATACATGAAGCGCATGAAACGACCGATCCTGATCCATCCCGATCCCCGCCTGAAAAAGGTCTGCGTGCCCGTGCCGGACCTGAGCGATGACTTGCGCGTGCTGGCGGATGATATGCTGGAAACCATGTATGCAGCCCCCGGCATTGGCCTGGCGGCGCCGCAGATCGGTATTCTGCAACGGCTGATCGTGCTGGATTGCATCAAGGAAGAGGACGGCGAAGCGCGCCCCTTGGTGATGTTCAACCCGCAGGTTCTGTCGTCCTCGGACGACACCAACGTTTATGAAGAAGGCTGCCTATCGATCCCGGACCAGTATGCCGAAGTGACCCGTCCCAGGGTCGTAGAAGTCGAATGGATGGATCGCGATGGCAATGCGCAGCGTGAAACGTTTGACGGGCTGTGGGCCACCTGTGTGCAGCATGAGATCGACCACTTGAACGGCAAGCTGTTCATCGATTACCTGAAACCGCTGAAGCGCCAGATGATCACCCGCAAGATGCAGAAGCTGAAGCGCGAACGCGCCCGCGCCTGAGGAAACATCAGACATGACCGTCCGCACCTGCCTGCCCTGGCCTGACAAGCGCCTGCGCACCAAGGCCGAAGAAGTAAGCGAAATCACCAGTGAGATTCGTGAAATCTGGAACGACATGGTTGATACTATGGACGCGATGCCGGGCGTGGGCCTGGCTGCTCCCCAGATCGGCGCGATGCTGCGGCTGGCAGTGGTGGACGGCTCCACCGAACGCGGACGCGCGGTGAAGCTGGCCAATCCGGAGATCCTGCATTCCTCGATCGAACTGCGCGAGCATGACGAAGCCAGCCCCAACCTGCCGGGCGTCTCAGCCAAGATCAAACGCCCGCGTGCTGTGACCGTCCGTTTCATCAACGAACAGGGCATGGTGGACCGCAAGGATTTTATCGGGATTGAGGCCACCTCGGTACAGCATCAGATCGATCATCTGAACGGCAGGATGTATTTCGACCGTCTAAGCAAGGTGAAGCGCGACATGCTGATCCGCAAGGCGAAAAAGCTGAACGGCTGAGGCCGGATTTCATTTCCCGGGCCGCTTGGGCCCGGTTCGCGCCCGGCCCCGTCCCCAGGGCGGACGCGGATCTGCCTACAGCCCGTCTTGACGGCTGCGGGCAGGGCAACCGGGGCAGGGGATGCAGATGCGTATTATCTTCATGGGAACGCCTGATTTTTCGGTGCCGGTGCTGGATGCCCTGGTCGATGCAGGACACGAAATTGCCGCCGTTTACTGCCAGCCTCCCCGGCCTGCAGGCCGCGGCAAGAAGGACCGGCCCGCACCCGTCCACGCCCGCGCCGCGGCCTTGGGGCTGGAAGTGCGCCATCCAGTTTCTCTGAAAGGGACAGAAGAACAGGAAGCCTTTGCGGCTTTGAATGCGGATGTGGCGGTGGTTGTGGCCTATGGTCTGATCCTGCCGCAAGCGGTTCTGGATGCGCCCGCGCATGGCTGCCTGAACATCCACGCCAGCCTCTTGCCGCGCTGGCGCGGGGCGGCTCCGATCCACCGGGCGATCATGGCAGGCGACGCCGAAACCGGCATCTGCATCATGCAGATGGAAGCAGGGCTCGACACCGGGCCGGTGCTGCTGCGTAAGGCTACCGCAGTCGGGGACGGGGAAACCACCGCCCAGCTGCATGACCGGCTGTCGGAAATGGGCGCTGCGCTGATCGTGGACGCCCTGAGCCGCCTGGCAGAGCTGACGCCTGAGGTGCAGCCGGAGGCGGGCGTTACCTATGCCGAAAAGATCGACAAAGGCGAAGCGCAGATAAACTGGACCCGTCCGGCGGCTGAAGTGGACCGTCAGATCCGCGGGCTGTCGCCCTTCCCCGGCGCCTGGTGCGAAATCAAGGGCCAGCGGGTCAAGCTGCTGGCCTCAAAGCTGGCAGAGGGCCATGGCGCGCCGGGCGAAGTTCTGGATGACAATCTGACAATCGCTTGCGGGTCCGGCGCGGTCCAGCTGTTGCGCTTGCAACGGGCAGGTAAAAGCGCGCAGGATCCTGAAGTATTCTTACGTGGCTACCCTGTTTCGAAGGGCTGCCGCCTGTAACCGGGAACCCGGCATGATTCTGACCTTGATGGGCACCGTGGTGATTGCCGGTATTGTCGGCTACGCTTCTGAACGCAGCGGCTTTACCAGCAATGGCTATGTGCCATCGATCATCATTTGCACTGGTGGTGCGTTCCTGTTCTATTTCATGCGGCTGATGTTCGGCATCGGCTTCAGCGCGCCGGGCTGGAATGCGATTGCCTCTTCCGTCGGGGCCTTGGTGATCGTGCCGACCCATTGGCGCAGATAGGGAGATTGCTATGCCCGTTCTTGCTCTGATCATCATCGGCGCCGCGGCCGGTTTCCTGGCGACCCGGCTGATGCGGCTTGAAACCGATATCATCACAACTGTTGTGATCGGCATGGCCGGTGCATTGATCGGCGGGCTGGTGCTGCGTGCCCTGCTGGCGGTCATGGGGTTCATGGCCGGTTTTGCCGGCGCGGTACTGGGTGCTTTGGTGCTGATCTGGCTTTGGCAGCGCTACCTGGGCAAGTAATCCCGGCTGAGGTACGCAGGCCACAGCCAAAGGGAGAACGGGCGATTTCTGCTGCACCGGGCCGCTGAATGAATACAATATCTCAACCGCTGAGCAACGCGGTGGAAAATCGAGGCAGAGGGCATTTGCAGATGACACAGGACAGCGGCCAGCCCGGCGCGCCGAACGTGGTGGTTGTGACCACCATGAAAGATGAAGGCGCTTACATTCTCGACTGGATCAGCCACTACAAATCCATTGGTGTCAGCGATTTTGTCATCTTCACCAATGAGTGCTCGGATCCCACGGACCACATCCTGCGCTGCCTGCACCGGATGGGTGTAATCGAACACCGGTTCAGCCGGGTGGTGCGCCGCGGCCCGCACAAAAGCGCACTGATGTGGGCGGAATACGAGCCCAAGGTGAACAATGCTGACTGGGTTCTGGTGATCGACGTCGATGAATATCTGCAGATCAATTCCGGTGACGGCACGTTGCCGGGGCTGCTGGCAGAGCGGGCGGATGCAGATGCGGTTTCCTTTGTTTGGCGCATTTTCGGCAATGCAGGGGTTGGGACTGTGGACCATCCCCCGGTGCCGCAGGCCTTTGTGCTGGCTGAACCTGCGGCGGGGCTCCCGGACGAACACCGGTTCTTTAAGACCGCGTTCCGCAAAAATGGAAAATTCACCCGTATGGGGGTTCACCGCCCTTTTCTTGCGGACACGGCGGGCGAGGTGAACTGGCAGCTTGCCGATGGCACACGCCTGCCGGAAGATGAGCTGGAAGGCGCGCTGTACGTGCGCGGCGGCTACGGCTATTCCGCAGCGCAGCTCAACCACTATGCGCTGCGCTCCCGTGACGGGTTCCTGAACAAGAAAGCCCGCGGCCGGGCAAACCACTTCACCTCCTCCATTGAACCAAGCTACTGGCATAAGTTTGACAGGAATGAAGAAGAAGACCGGCGGCTGGCGGACAATTTCTCAGCCGCGCTGCAGATCAAGGAAGATCTGCTGCAAGACGCCAATCTGCGGGAATACCATGAAATGGCGCTGGTCTGGCATCGGCGCAAGGGCCGGAAAGCCAGGATCAGCAAGGACGGCCAGGAGTTTCTGAACTCGTTGGCTGACAGCCGCAAAACCGCTTGATTGCGGCTGATTGGTAGCCGGTGCCGCCAGATTGAGCAGACTTGCTCCGCAGCAGCCGCGTATCTGATTGCGCTGGTGACAGTTTCCGGATCCGGGTTGTGAAGACTGGGTTCACAATCAGGTATTTCCGGTTGATTGGAGGAGGCGCCCATTGCTCTGACCGCAAGCCGGCCTTAACTGCGCGGCGGGCGGCTTTTGTAGACAGGCAGGTGCCAGCCGAACAGGATGGAACCTGCCCGCAAGGTCCAGCACACACCGGCGCAGGCCAGCAGGGCAAACCGCACCTCCAGCCCCAGCCAGATCATCATAACGGCGGTGATCGCGCCTGCCATGGCGCAGGAGATGTACAGCTCACCCTGTTTCAGCACCAATGGCACCTCGTTGCAGACGACGTCGCGCATCAAACCGCCCATGGTTCCGGTGGCCATGCCCATCAGCACGGTGATCACCGGCGGGCTGTCCAGCGCCAGCGCGGCACCTGTCCCCGCGGGGACAGCTACGGCCAGCGCAAAACTGTCGAGCCACACGACCCAGCGCAACCGGCTTTCCAGCAGATGCGCAGAGAAGAACACGGCCACCGCCGCAAAAGCCGCAAGCAGGATGTAATTCGGGTTGCCGATCCAAAACACCGGATTGCGATCCAAAAGCAAGTCGCGCAGCGTGCCGCCGCCAAGCGCAGTCAGGCAGGCAACAAAGGCAAAGCCGACGATATCCAGCTGTGCCCGGCTGGCCACCAGTGCGCCGGACAGGGCAAAGACCAGAACAGAAGCGTAATCCAGCAGCGCCAGAAATGTCATAGTCGGTGCGCTTGCATCAGGCGCTTTTCTTTTTCTTGAAGGGCGCCATGCCCGCGCGGGCCAGCTCATCCGCGCGTTCGTTCTCCGGGTGGCCAGCGTGGCCCTTGACCCATTCCCAAGTCACTTTGTGGCGGGCTTGCGCTTCGTCCAGGCGCTGCCACAGCTCGACGTTTTTGACCGGCTTCTTGCTGGAGGTTTTCCAGCCGTTTCTCTTCCAGCCGAAGATCCAGCCGGTGACGCCGTTCTTCACATAGGCCGAGTCGGTCACCACGGTGAGCGTGGACGGGCGCGCCAGGCTTTCCAGCGCGTTAATCGCCGCCAGCAGCTCCATCCGGTTGTTGGTGGTTTCGGCTTCGCCCCCCTTCAGTTCTTTCTCCTTGACGACGGTGTCTCCATCCATCGCACGCAGCAACGCACCCCATCCGCCGGGGCCGGGGTTGCCGGAGCAGGCGCCGTCGGTATAGGCAAACAGCTCAGCCATGGGCGGTCACCAGAATGAAGGGGGCCATGGTGCCATCCAGGCCCTCAGCCTCGCCGAATTTGCGGGTTTTCACGTCAAAGCCAGTCTGTTCCAGAAGCTGCACCAGTTCGTCCTCGGAGTAATAGGTATAGAGGCGGCCAATACCGTCGCGGGCTTCGCCTTCCCCCAGTTTCATGCCGATGTGAAACACACCGCCGGGTTTCAGCGCCTGCTTGAGGGCTGCCAGATGCCGGGGCATATCGGCGCGCGGGGCGTGCAGTAAGCTGAAATTGGCCCAGATGCCATCATAGACCCCGGTGCCCCCGATCTGATCGAAGGTCGCCCGGCGGGCGTTGACGCCAGCATGCTGGTCCGCCAATGCGACCATCTCTGCAGAGGCGTCCAGCGCGTCAGCTTGCAGACCGGATTGGGCCATGGCCGCAGCGGAGATACCGGGGCCGCAGCCGAGGTCAAGCACCCGGCCACCCTTGGGGCAGGCTTCGATGAAGGCCGCCAGGCTTGGGTCGTTTCCGGCTTGCTCATCTGTCAGCGCGGCATAATCGGCAGCGCGGCTGTCGTAGACGCGGATGGTTTCAGAATCGGTCATACTGCGGTCTCCGGAGGCTCAGGCGCGTTCCAGCGCTAGCCGGGCGGCGAGGCCTGCAAACACGGCAGCAAAGCCGCGGCTCATCCATTTCAGCACCCGCTCGCTGTTCAGCAGATAATTGCGGGCCTGTGCGGCAAACAGCCCGTAGAACACAAAAATAACGAAGGTCATCATCATGAACACCAGCCCCAGAACGGACATCTCCAGTGTTGCGCTGGCGGGGGTGCCGCTCAGGAACGGCGGGAGCAGGGCCAGAAAGAACACCGACAGTTTGGGGTTCAGAATGTTGATCAGCGCTCCGCGCCAGGCGATGGTCCAGCCGGGCTGGCTGGTTCGCTTTGAACTGACGGCCAGGACGCCGCCGCTGCGCAGGGCCTGCCAGGCCAGATAAAGCAGATAGGCAACGCCTGCGGCCTTGACGATCTGGAACAGCAGCGCCGAGCTGTGCAGAACCGCCGCCAGCCCGAGGGTCGCAGCAGCCAGGTGCGGAAGAATGCCGAAGGTGCAGCCAAGCGCGGCCCAGATCGCAGCGCGGCGGCCTTGGCCGAGGCCCAGGGCCAATGTGTAAATGACGCCGGTACCCGGGGCGAGGACAACAACAAAGGCGGTGATCAGAAATTGCAGAGTAATCATCAATGCGGCTCCAGAAAAAATGTCCGAGTGCTTTTGGGTAACATGATTAGCGTAGCGCAGGTGTGTTTTCTGTGACTTTCGCCGCAATCCGGCCGCGTTTCGTCAGGCGGTTTCGCGCAACACCTTGGGCACCTTGAATTCCACGGTTTCGACAGCGGTTTCCACCACCTCGACCGTCACGTCATAGCGGGTGCGGAAGGCGTCGATCACTTCGTTGACCAGCAGTTCCGGGGCGGAAGCGCCGGCGGTGATGGCAACCGAGCTGATGCCCTCCAGCGCGCGCCAGTCGATGTTGTCCGCGCGTTGCACCAATTGGGCGTAATCGCAGCCATTTTTGGCGCCGACTTCGACCAGGCGGCGGGAATTCGAGGAGTTCGGCGCCCCGACCACCAGCAGAGCGTCTGCTTTGGGCGCCACCGATTTCACCGCTTCCTGGCGGTTGGTGGTGGCGTAGCAGATATCTTCCTTGTGCGGGCCGGTAATGTTCGGGAACCGCTGGTGCAACGCTGCCACGATGCCCTTGGTGTCATCGACCGACAGGGTGGTCTGGGTGACATAGGCCAGCTGATCCGGGTCGCGCACGTCCACCGCAGCCACGTCCTCGACGGTTTCCACCAGCAGCACCTCGCCGTCGGGCAGCTGTCCCATGGTGCCAATGGTTTCCGGGTGGCCCTTGTGGCCTATCATGATCATCTGCAGGCCGGCTTCAGCGTGGCGCTGGGCCTCGATATGCACCTTGGAGACCAGCGGGCAGGTGGCATCGACAAAGATCATCTCGCGCGCTTTGGCAGCGGCAGGCACCGATTTGGGAACCCCGTGGGCGGAAAAAATCACCGGGCGGTCATCGGGGCATTCGTCCAACTCCTCGACAAACACCGCGCCCTTGTCGCGCAACGAGTCGACGACGAATTTATTGTGGACGATTTCGTGGCGCACATAGACCGGCGCCCCCCATTTCCCGATCGCCATTTCGACAATCTTGATGGCGCGGTCCACTCCGGCGCAAAAGCCGCGCGGCGCAGCAAGGTAGAGTGTCAGGGCTGGCTTGGTCATTGGCGTCTCCTTGCGGCCAGAGGTAAGCGGTTCGGGCCGCAAGGTCCAGTGCCGGCGCGGCCGCAGCCGGTGCCTGCGGAACTTGCCGCGGCGGCCGGCCGCAAAAAGGCCGGACGGGCCGCGCGGACAGCGGTGATTGTATGAAAAAGACAATTTTTGCTTCTAACAGGCAGAGGCTAGCGCAGCCGTTCAGACGGCCCCAGCCAAGCTCAAAGCAGCTTATTGATGCCGGCGGATCTACCAATGCAGAGCATTTCCGGCACGCTGGATGCGCCACACGCAACAATACGGGCAACCCGCCACAATCAGATCAATAATCAGGCGGGGGAACGCGCTGTCCGGAACAGGGCGCCACCCCATCAGGCGCCTTGTTCCGGCAGGTTTTTCTTAGCCGTGCGCGGCGGTCGCTGAACGCGGTTCGCTTTGCTCACGCGGCGGGCGGCCGATGACATCGCGCAGTTCTTCCAGCTCGATGAAATTGTCAGCCTGGCGGCGCAGATCGTCCGAGATCATAGGCGGCTGGCTGCGGATGGTAGACACCACCGAGACACGCACACCCTGGCGCTGCAGGCTGGCAATCAGCGGGCGGAAATCGCCATCGCCCGAGAACAGCACGATATGGTCCACCCGCGGGGCCAATTCCATGGCATCGACGGTAAGCTCGATATCCATGTTGCCTTTGACTTTGCGGCGGCCCATGCTGTCGGTGTATTCCTTGGCCGGTTTGGTGACCATGGTGAAGCCGTTGTAATGCAGCCAGTCGACCAGAGGGCGGATCGGTGAATACTCGTCATTCTCCAGCAGGGCAGTGTAATAAAAGGCCCGCAGAAGCTTGCCGCGGCGCATGAATTCCTGCCGCAAAAGCTTATAGTCGATGTCAAACCCAAGCGCCTTAGCTGCGGCGTACAGGTTCGACCCGTCTATGAACAGCGCAAGCCGTTCGTCTTTATAAAACATAAAATGTTCCTTCCGGTATAACCGTCCCGGCCGGGTGTTCCGTGAGTGAGTGCTTGAAATCAGCGGGACGGGTGGACTTAATGTAAGTTATTTGTCATCTGCCGCAAGTATACTGCCATTCTGAAATAGGGTCAAAAATGGCCGGAAACCGGAAAACGTCGCTCATCGCGCTTGGCGGCAACCTGCCTGTTGAGGCGGATGCGCCGCAAGCCACCTTGTCAAAGGCTCTTGCCGCTTTGCAATCGGATGATGTTGTGCTGCGCTGCATCTCGCGGTTCTTTCAGACACCCTGTTTTCCGGCAGGCGCCGGGCCGGATTATGTGAACGCAGCGGTTGCGGTTGAGACGTCCTTGTCCGCGCACGCGCTGCTGGCGCGCTTGCATGAAATTGAAGCGCAGTTTGCGCGGGTGCGCGAGCAGCGCTGGGGGATGCGTACGCTTGATCTGGATCTGATTGACCATGGCGGCGCGGTGCTGCCGGATGCGGACGGGTTTGCCCGCTGGCAGGGGCTGCCGCTGGAGACCCAGATGCGGCAGGCGCCAGGGCAGCTGATCCTGCCGCATCCGCGCATTCAGGACCGCGCCTTTGTGCTGGTGCCGCTTTGCGATATTGCGCCGCGCTGGCGCCACCCGGTGCTGCAGAAAACTGCCGCCGGGCTGCTCGCGGAATTGCCACCGGAAGATGTGGCAGAGGTCACGCCGTTGCTGGTCGCGTGATGCGGTGTTTTCCGCTCTTGTCAAGGGAAAGGTTTGGGCGTAAATGTCTGCCTTCTGGACCCGGAATGATATGGAGAGTCGCTGATGGCCCGCGTGACGGTTGAAGATTGCGTCGATAAAGTGCCCAACCGCTTTGAGCTGGTGATGCTGGCAGCGCACCGTGCCCGCGAAATCTCGGCTGGTGCCCCGATCACCGTGGACCGCGACAACGACAAAAACCCGGTCGTTTCCTTGCGTGAAATCGCTGACGAGACACAAAGCGCAGACGATCTGCGTGAGCGTCTGATCGAAGGCAACCAGACTCAGATCGAAGTCGATGAGCCGGAAGAAGATTCGATGGCTCTGCTGATGGGCGCGGATCACGATAAGCCCGCCGATGACGATATGTCTGAAGAGAAACTGCTGCGCGCGCTGATGGAGGCCCAGGGCCAGGGCTGAGGCGTACGCTGACGAATTTGAGGCTGCGGACCGGACATGAACTCCCCCGATATTTCCGCTGGAGATCTGCTTGCTCTGGTCCGCAACTACAACCCAAAGACAAATGCGGACAGGATCGCCGAGGCTTATGCATTCGGCGAGCAGATGCATGAAGGGCAATACCGCCATTCGGGCGAACCCTATTTCACGCATCCGGTTGCCGTTGCCGCCATCCTGACCGAACAGCGCCTGGATGATGCAACAATCATCACCGCGCTTTTGCATGACACCATCGAAGACACCAAGGCCTCTTACGAGGAGGTCACCCGCCGTTTTGGCGATGAGGTGGCGATGCTGGTCGATGGCGTCACCAAACTGACCAATCTGCAGCTCAGCAGCCGCGAGACCAAGCAGGCTGAGAACTTCCGCAAGCTGTTCATGGCCATGTCCAAGGACCTGCGGGTTATCCTGGTCAAGCTTGCCGACCGGCTGCACAACATGCGCACAATCAAGGCGATGCGCCCGGAAAAGCAGGCCCAGAAGGCGCGCGAGACGATGGACATCTATGCGCCGCTGGCGGGCCGCATGGGGATGCAATGGATGCGCGAGGAGCTGGAGGATCTGGCCTTCCGCGTGCTTAACGCCGAAGGCCGCCAGTCGATCATCCGCCGCTTTGTGACCTTGCAGCGCGAAACCGGCGATGTGATCCACCGGATCACCGGCGACATGCGGCTGGAGCTGGAAAAGACCGGGATCGAGGCCGAAGTGTTCGGCCGCGCCAAGAAGCCCTATTCGATCTGGCGCAAGATGCAGGCCAAGGATCAGGGTTTTTCCCGGCTGTCGGACATTTATGGCTTTCGGGTGATCACCCTGTCGGAAGAAGACGCTTACCGCGCGCTGGGTGCCATCCACCAACGCTGGCGGGCGGTGCCGGGCCGGTTCAAGGATTACATCAGCCAGCCGAAATCGAACGGTTACCGCTCGATCCACACCACGGTGTCGGGCCGCGACGGCAAGCGGGTTGAGGTGCAGATCCGCACCCGGCAGATGCACGACGTGGCCGAAACCGGGGTTGCGGCGCATTGGTCCTACCGCGACGGTGTGCGCACCGAAAACCCCTTTGCCGTTGATCCGGCCAAGTGGATCGCCTCGCTGACTGAGCAATTCGATGCAGAGGATGATCACGACGAATTCCTCGAGGCGGTGAAGCTTGAGATGTATTCGGACCAGGTGTTCTGCTTTACGCCAAAGGGCGATGTGATCAAACTGCCCAAGGGCGCGACGCCGATCGACTTTGCCTATGCCATCCACACCCGCATCGGCCATGCCTGTGTCGGTGCCAAGGTAGACGGGATCCGGGTGCCGCTGTGGACCCGGCTGCGCAACGGCCAGTCTGTGGATGTGATCACCGCCGAGGGCCAGACCCCGCAGGTCAGCTGGCTGGAGATTGCCACCACCGGCAAGGCCCGCACTGCGATCCGCCGCGCCCTGCGCGAAGCGGACCGGGCGCGGTTTGTGAAGCTGGGCCATGAACTGGCACGCTCGGCTTTTGAACATGTCGGCAAGAAAGCCACCGACAAAGCGCTGGAAACCGCAGCGCGCGCCTTGCGGGCAGGCGGGGTGAACGAATTGCTGGCGCGGCTTGGCGCGGCAGAGATCACCGCGCATGACGTGGTGCAATCGGTTTATCCGGAACTGACCACCACTGGCGATGGCGACGAAATCTCTCCGCGCCGTGCGGTGGTCGGCCTGGAGCCGGGGCAAAGCTTTGAGCGCGCGCCCTGCTGCCAGCCGCTGCCGGGTGAGCGCATCATTGGTATTACCTACCGCGGCCGCGGGGTTGTCGTGCATGCTGCGGATTGCGACAAGCTGGGCGAGTTCGAGGACCAGCCGGAACGCTGGATGGATGTGCAGTGGCACAGCGGCACCCACCCGGCGGCCTATGGAACCACGCTTGAACTGACCATTGGCAATGACGCCGGTGTGCTGGGGCGCATTTGTACATTGATTGGCGAGAAAAAGGCCAATATCTCGGACCTTGAATTTGTCGACAGGAAACCAGACTTTTACCGGCTTATGATCAATGTGGAGCTGCGGGATGTGGAACAGCTGCACTCGCTGATGCTGACGCTTGAAGCCGAAAGCGATGTTGCCGCGGTGGCGCGGTTCCGGAACAAGCCGGAAGAACGCCATTTTCCGGGATAAGCCGCTGAAATTTTGAGCCGGGAACTGGGAAGGACGCACAGCTTTGGTATTCAGGCGCCGGGACAGACGTCCGCCCCTCCGGGCGCTGGCGAATTTTCTCTGGCCGCGCGGCGGCTGGGGAAGGGCGTTCCTGTATGTAAAGCACCGGGTGCGGCGCCTGCCTGATTCGCCCGAGCGCATCGCCCGCGGCATCTGGGCCGGAGTGTTCACCACTTTCACGCCTTTTTATGGGCTGCATTTTCTTGTGGCGGCGATCGTTTCCCGGCTGATGAACGGAAATATTCTTGCCTCGCTCAGCGCCACCTTCTTTGGCAACCCGCTGACCTATGTGCCGATCGGAGTGGCCTCGCTGCAGACCGGGCATTGGATCCTGGGCACCGAGTTCGACGAGGAAGTCGACAAATCCCTGATGGGTAAATTCATGGCGGCTGGCGGCGACCTGAAGGACAACCTGATTGCGCTGTTCAACGACCGGCCTGCCGATTGGCAGGGGCTGTATTTGTTCTACAACGAAGTGTTCTACCCTTACATGATCGGCGGCATCATCCCTGGCATAATCACCGCCACGGTCTGTTATGTGCTAAGCCTGCCGGTGATCCGCGTCTACCAGCAGCGCCGCCGGTCCAAGATCAAGGCGAAGTTCGAGGCAATCAAACAACGGGCAGAAGTCGGGACTGACGCCTGACCCGTGCAGCCGGATTGTACCATTATCACTTGCGGGGTTGCTCTTGCCGGGCTGGTGTCTAGTCTTTGGTTAAAGCATTGACTTCAGACGGATGAGACAGCTGTCATGACACAGAACAAATTGCGCCTGGGCGTAAACATCGACCATGTTGCCACCGTGCGCAACGCCCGCGGCGGTGCCTATCCGGATCCGATCCGCGCCGCGAAGCTGGCCGAGGAGGCTGGCGCCGACGGGATCACGGCGCATCTGCGCGAAGACCGCCGCCATATCACCGATGCAGATATCGACGGGTTGATGGAAGCGCTGACCGTGCCGCTGAATTTCGAGATGGCAGCGACCGAGGAAATGCAGAAGATCGCCCTGCGCCACAAGCCGCACGCGGTTTGCATCGTGCCGGAAAAACGCGAGGAACGCACAACCGAGGGCGGGCTCGAAGTCGCCCGTGAAGAAAACCGCCTGGCCCATTACATCGCACCCTTGCGCGATGCGGGCTGCCGGGTGTCGATCTTCATTGCGGCTGATAAAAAGCAGATCGAAGCGGCGCACCGGATCGGCGCCGAGGTGATCGAACTGCACACGGGCGCCTATTGCGACTATCACGCCGAGGGCAAGGCCGAGGACCGCGACCGCGAACTGGAAGCGCTGCGCGAGATGTCCGTTTTTGCCCATTCGCTGGGGCTGGAAGTGCATGCAGGTCATGGCCTCACCTATGAAACAGTAAAGCCGGTAGCGGCCTTTCCAGAAGTGAAGGAGCTGAACATCGGCCACTTCCTGATCGGTGAGGCGATGTTCCGCGGGCTGACCCCTGCAGTGCAGGAAATGCGCCGGCTGATGGATGATGCACGGGGGTAACGCGGCTATGCCAGTCAATCTGATCCGCTACGGGCTGCTGTGGATGGGGGCCTCTGTCGCGATGCTTCTGCTGGGACTGGTGCTTGCACAGTTCGGGGTTGGTATGCCGGCCGGACTGGCGACGGTTCTGCCGCCGATGTTTGCTGCGGTTCTTGAAGGGATCCGAATTGCCCATTCAACCCGGGCGCCGCTGGCAGGTAAAACGGCCTGGATCAACGCTGCGGCGATGACCGGGGTGGTGGCCGTGCTGACCGTCATTCAGCTGCCGCTCTACTGGAACACCCCAATGGTCGCCGAGGCGCGGGAGACCATTCCATTTGTTTACCTGGCCGGAATTTTCCTGCTGCTGCTGGCGGTCATCCTGATGGTCAACCGCCTGTTCCTGGCGCATGGCATCAAGCTGGGGTTGAAACGGTTGGAAGAATGATCCTGGGCGTTGGAACCGATCTCGCCAATATTGAGCGCATCCAGCGCACGCTGGACCGTTTCGGCGATAGGTTCCGCAACCGGGTTTTCACCGAAATCGAACAGAAGAAGGCCGAACGCCGCCGCGACGTGGCGGGCACCTATGCCAAGCGCTGGGCCGCCAAGGAGGCCTGCTCCAAGGCGCTGGGCACCGGCCTGCGCATGGGGATTGCCTGGAGGGACATGGCTGTCAGCAACCTGCGCACCGGCCAGCCGGTGATGCATGTGACCGGTTGGGCTGCCGAACGCCTGCGCGAGATGACGCCCCCTGCCCATGAGGCCGTGATCCACGTGACATTGACTGATGACCACCCCTGGGCACAGGCCTTTGTGGTGATCGAGGCGCGCCCCATCCCCGCGAACCCGGCGGAATTGCCCGGCGGAACTTGACTTGCCTCCCTCAGGCCCGCATGTAGCGCCGGACCCTGTTTCCAATCCGGAGAGCCTGATGACGGCCAAAGCAAAGACCAGCAGTTCGATCATCGAGACGATAAAGACCATCGTCTATGCGCTGCTGATCGCCGGTGTCTTCCGCACCCTGTTTTTCCAGCCCTTCTGGATCCCCTCCGGATCGATGAAAGAGACCCTGCTGATCGGGGATTTCCTGTTCGTGAACAAGATGGCTTATGGCTATTCTTATGCGTCCTGTCCCAGCGTGCGAATCCCTGCGGTTGGTCTGAACATCGACGCCAAGAACATCTGCGGATTTCTGGACGGCGACAACACCCGTCTGATGGGCGGCCAGCCCAAGCGCGGCGATGTGGTGGTGTTCCGCCATCCGGTCAACAGCAATGACTTCATCAAACGGCTGATCGGTCTGCCGGGTGACAAGATCCAGATGAAGAACGGCGTGCTGTTCATCAACGGCGAAGCAGTGAAACTGCAGGATGCCGGCGATTTTGAGGAAGTAATGGAACGCCAGGGGCCGCAGGGATCTTTCCCGCGATGCGAAAACGCACCGGTGGGCCAGGGGGCTGTCTGCAATAAGTCGCGGAAACTGGAAACTCTGCCGGGCGGCAATGAGCATATTGTGCTCAACATCACCAATCAGGGCATGGATCATACCGGCGTCTACCAGGTGCCGGAAGGCCACTACTTCTTTATGGGCGACAACCGGGACAATTCCTCGGACAGCCGCTTGCCGCAGTCTGCCGGCGGGGTTGGATTTGTGCCATTTGAAAACCTGATCGGCCGGGCCGACCGGATCATGTTCTCCTCAGCCGGGCGGTCCATGCTCTACTTCTGGACCTGGCGGAGCGACCGTTTCTTCAAGGGGATCCAGTGAAGCTGTCCAAGGAATTGCGCGCGTTTGAAGACCGGATCGGGCATCGCTTTGCCCGCCCCGACCTGTTGCAGCGCGCCGTGACCCACGCGTCTGTGTCCTCGCCCAACCGCAAGGACAACCAGCGGCTGGAATTCCTGGGCGACAGGGTACTGGGGCTGGTGATGGCAACGGCTCTGCTGGAGCATGACAAGACCGCCACCGAGGGCCAGCTGGCGCCGCGTTTCAACGCGCTGGTGCGCAAGGAAGCCTGCGCGGATGTTGCCGCTGAAATCGACCTGGGCGCGGTGCTGAAACTGGGCCGGTCGGAGATGATGTCTGGCGGCCGGCGCAAGCAGGCGCTGCTGGGCGACGCGATGGAGGCGGTGATTGCTGCAGTCTACAAAGACGCAGGCTTTGAGGCCGCAGCAGAGATGATCCTGCGTCTGTGGGGCCGCCGTGTTCATCAGGTCGAAAGCGATGCGCGCGACGCCAAGACCTCGCTGCAGGAATGGGCACAGGCACGCGGACAAAAGCCGCCGGACTATGTCGAAGTGTCCCGCAGCGGCCCTGATCACGCACCGGTCTTCACTATCGCAGCGCGGCTGCAGGACGGCACCGAAGCACAAGCCACCGCAGGCTCTAAACGGCAGGCCGAACAGGCCGCCGCCAAAGCTCTGCTGGACCAGCTCGGCTGAACACTCAGGTCACGCGGATATAGCCCGCGAGACCGGTTTTCTGATGTTCGATCACATGGCAATGGAACGCCCAGTCGCCTGGATTGTCGGCGACCAGCGCGATCTCGGCCACCTCATCCTTCAGCAGCAGCATGGTATCCGTCACCAGCGGCGGCAGCCTGCGCAGGTTGGAGCGGATCGGGATGAACGCCAGCCCGTGCAAATGGATCGGATGCAGGTTCGGCGATTCATTCCTGAGCCGCAGCACATAGCTTTTGCCACGCTTCAGGGTCGCCAACGGCCCGGTGCCCTTGGCCGCATCTCCGGCCCAGGGCGTTCGATTGATCGACCAGAAACTGTATCCCAAGGAACCGCAATAGCCGTCATTCGGCGGCCCGCCCTCCGGCGTCCAGCCAAAGACGAAGTCGAGCATCTCGGCGCTTGAGAGGTCTGGACGTGAAACGGGGTTGGCAGCCAGCGGCTTCAGATCCCGCAGGTCCCGTCCGAGGCCCCCGCCAACGGATCGCAGCTGCGCCATGGTGCGGGTGGGCTGTCCTGGCAGCTCTGCCAGCAGATCCGCCGTCTGCCCCTCGCTTGCTGGCATCCGCACCGCGAAATCGACCCGCTGGCCAGGGCCGATCAGCAGCGGTTCGTCAACAGACGGCAGGGGAACGTCAATTTCGACGGGATGCCCATCCCAAGCGATAATCCTTGCCTGACCGGTGCTGAGATGCAGCTTGTAAATCCGTGTGGTGTCGCTGTTCACCACCCGCAACCGCACCAGCCCGCCCGCGGGATGATCGTAAACCGGCGCCTGCAGCCAGTTCGCGGTCAGCACATTGCCATGGGTTCCGCCGCGGGCCGCGCCGCGGGCGGTGTAGTAAGGCAGGAAGCCGCCATTCCCATCCAGCCGGAAGTCGCGCAGGTTGATCACTTGATCACCGTCGAAACCGGGATCCTCTGCTTCTTTGATCACCATCACCCCGGTCAGCCCATGCGCCATCTGCGCCATGGTCATGCAATGGGGGTGATACCAGTAGGTGCCGGCGTCCGGCGGGGTGAAATCATAGTCAAACGCCTCTCCGCCCGCGATTGGCATCTGGGTCAGATAGGGCACCCCGTCCATTGCGTTGGCGATCCGCAGCCCGTGCCAGTGCATCGCGGTGTAATCTTCGGTGCCGTTGACCACCCGCAGGTGCATGGGGTCGCCCTGGGTTCCGTAAAGAACCGGCGGCGGCGCATTCGGCAGCAGGCTCACCAGCCCGTCTGTTGGTTGTTCGCGAAAGGCAAAACGGGCGGTCTGGATGGTCAGCTGCTGTACGGTGCTGCGAGCGCCGCCCCTGGACGCGGCGCCCATCACCCCTGCCGTCGCAGCAGATCCAAGCAGAAAATCACGGCGTCTCATCGGAAGCCTCCCCAAGGAAAAATGTCATGAAAAGCCTGGCTCGCGGAATGGCTCGGCGCTGCGGTTGTCACATTGGATCTGCCACAGGTCTTTGACATAGGGCAAGGTTGCGGGAAGGTGCCGGCTCCCCGTTGAAAACGCCTCTGGCCCCTGTGGGTAAAATCCTGTAGGGGGTCTACTCTGCAAACAGGACCAGTAAAGATGACCACACGCGCCGGATTCGTTGCCCTGATCGGAGAGCCCAACGCGGGCAAATCGACCCTTCTGAACCGTATGGTCGGGGCCAAGGTCTCGATCGTGACCCATAAGGTGCAGACCACCCGCACCCGGATCCGCGGCGTAGCGATGGAAGGCGACGCGCAGCTGGTTTTCGTCGACACCCCTGGCCTGTTCAAACCACGCCGCCGCCTGGACCGCGCTATGGTCGCGGCCGCCTGGGGCGGCGCAGCGGATGCCGACGTTGTGGTGCTGATGGTCGAGGCGCACCGGGGCATCACCGAAGGCGTCGAAACCATTCTGGACGGGCTTGAAGAAATCGGCACTGGCCGCAAAGTGGCGCTGGCCATCAACAAGATTGACAGGGTGCCTGCGGAAAAGCTGCTGGGCCTCGCTGAGAATCTGAACAGCCGCTACACATTTGCCGAAACCTTCATGATCTCGGCCGAGCGCGGCCATGGTGTGGATGACCTGCGCCAGTGGCTGGCGGGCAAACTGCCGGAAAGCCCCTGGCTCTATCCCGAGGATCAGATCGCCGACCTGCCGATGCGGATGATCGCGGCAGAAATGACCCGCGAAAAACTGACTTTGCGCCTGCACCAGGAACTGCCTTACCAACTGACGGTCGAAACCGAAAATTGGGAAGAACGCAAGGACGGCTCAGCCCGGGTGGATCAATTGATCTATGTGGTGCGCGACGGGCATAAGGGTATTGTTCTGGGCAAACGGGGCGAAACGATCAAAGCGGTCAGCCAGGCTGCCCGCGCCGAGCTGGAAGAATTCCTGGACCGCAAGGTGCATTTGTTCCTGCAAGTGAAGGTGCGCCCGAATTGGCTGGAAGAAGCCGAGCGCTATTCCGAAATGGGCCTCGACTTCAAAGACGGCAATTGAAGCGGCCCATGCGTTTCACCTTTGTGAAAATACTCCCGTCGGAGGCTCCCGTGCGTTCAACCGGCGGTACCGCCGGAAAACGCGCAGCATGACCCGCCTTACTGCTGAATTCTGGGTGCAGGCCTATCTGGCCCGGCTGCGGCTGATGGGAATCCCTGCCTTTGTCACGTCGCATGGTGACGACACGGCGGGTGCCGTACTGGTGAAACTCAACACCCTGGACGGCCAGGCACGCGCTTTCCACCGCACTTATGATCTGATGAGCGGCGCGCGCAAATGGGATGGGCTTTCAGCCGGGCCGGAGGCTGAGGTCGACACCTCTATCCTGCGTCAGCGGTCGTTTGATCCCGACCTCTGGGTTATTGAGGTCGAAGACCGGGCTGGACGACATCTGCTGGACGAGCCTGGGTTGGAATAGTCTTGACGCTTGCGGAACGCACCGCAATGCGGTCTGCTGAGGCTGCCAGAACAACAGTGAGGGCCGCCAGTGGAGTGGCGTGATCACGGCATATTGCTTTCAGTGCGCCGCCACGGTGAAAACGCGGCCATCATCGACGTCTTTACAGAAGAGCATGGCCGCCACGCGGGCATGGTGCGCGGCGGTGCCAGCCGCAAGCTGGCACCGATACTGCAGCCTGGTGCGCAGCTGGACCTGACCTGGAGAGCACGGCTGGAGGACCATCTGGGCAGCTATCACGCTGAGCCTTTACGCAGCCGTGCTGCAGCTGCGATGTCCGGACGGCTGGCGCTGGCCGGCCTTAATGCGGTGACAGCGCTGCTGTCCTTCTGCCTCCCAGAGCGTGAGCCGCATCCTGACCTCTATACCCGCAGTGAACGGTTGCTGGATCTCTTGGGTAATGAAGATCTCTGGCCGCTTGCCTATCTGCGCTGGGAGTTGGCGCTGCTGGAGGAGATGGGGTTTGGCCTCGATCTGACAGCCTGCGCCGTGACCGGCAGTGGCAGCGCCCTGTGTTATGTGTCACCGAAATCCGGCCGGGCTGTTTCACGTGAAGGCGCCGGAGGCTGGGCGGAGCGGCTGCTGCCTTTGCCGCCGGTGATGCTGGGGCAGGGCAGCGCGGAGGATGCGGAAATTGTGCAGGCGCTGCGCACCACTGGCTATTTTCTGGACGCACATCTGGCGCCGTCTTTGGGCAATCAGCCAGTGCCGGAGGCGCGGGGGCGGCTGACAGACCTGCTCATCCGCCGGCTGTGAACAGCATCTCGCGTCCCTGGCCGTTGCTAAGGATCAGCACATCGCCGGAAACCTCGGCCAGCGTCATTTTCTGAAGGGACTGCAGGAAATCGGCTTCGAGTGCCAGTTCCGGGCAGGCAGCGCGTGCAGCAGTAAGCGCCTCAGCGCTGAACCAGGGGTAAGGCGCCGTCTGAGTGCCCTGGAAACTGTTGCAGGGTGCCCGCCCTGCGATTTTTCCAGGTTCCGGGAAGGTCAGCCAGACAAATGCGGGATAGGCTGCATTATCAATGCTGGAGAGGTGCCAGACCTTTCCCGCCGCACCGTAAGCTGAAAGCGTTTCGTCGCCGGTGCAGGCACTGGCAAACAGCAGTGAACAGATCCAAGCGACGCGCGGCACCGGGTTTCCCAATTGAAGCAATTTGTACACTCTGGCCAAGAGGGGGCAGAAAATGCAAGGCCTCGCCCTGAAAAAGTGACGGCTCCCGCCCGTCGCGGCGGCATTGAAAATACCTTTCTCCCGTTGGGCGTGGCGCCGCGCTATGCGCGGCGCGGGCCGGGTCCGGACGCAACGGCGCAGAAAGTGCATTCCAAGAACGCATCTGAAGGGGCGGGAGGGGCCGCCTAATTTGCCTGGATAATTTCGGCCACCTTGCGGCCAATCTCGTCGCTGGCCTTTACCGACGGGTGGATCATGTCGAGCGCGTGATAAGACCGGTCGCCGAAGGGCACCAAATCCTTGAGCGACAGGAAATGAATGCCTGTGTCCAGCGCGGCCAGCCGTTCGATGCGGGATTCCAGCTCGTTTCCTTCGTCGCGGCAGTGCTCAATCAGCGAGCCGGTGCCGGGGCTGCGCAGATAGCCGACGTAAATCACCTTGGCACCGGTTGCGCGCAGTTCTGACAGCATGCCCGGAATCGCACCTTTGCGTCCGTCGGGGGAAACCAGTTTGTTCAGTTTCCGGTTACAGGCAAAACAGCCGCAGCCGAGCCACAGATCATTTCCGCCGCCATTCACGATCACCCAGTCCCATTTTCCGGGCTTGTACTGTTTGCGGATCTGCATCCCTGCCGCGCCTGAAATCGGCAGCTTGTAGATGATCCGCGCGGCCGAGACCGAGCGGTCAACGACTGGTTCCTGCAACTCGCGGGCAACGGTGTCTGCGATGGATTTACCTGCCAGGCTGTGCCAGGCCAGCAGGGAATCCCCCATCGCCAAGATGCGGGGGGATTGTTCCGGCGGCACCGCAGCGGCACAGGCGGAAAACAAAAACAGCAAGGGAAGCAGGAAGCAGCGAAAGAGTGTCATGGACTCTTGTTAACCACAATTGATGAAAGATCGAATAACCAGGATTGGAAACAGTCTTATTCCGTGCGCTGGTTGCAGCGCGAACGCACTCTGGACGGGCTGCGGCTGCAATAAGCCCGGCGTAAACGCCGGGCCTGAACAGGATTGCTCCCGTAGGAATTGCTTTCAGCCGGTTCAGCCCAGCAGGCGGCGGGCGATAACCTGGGCCTGAATTTCTGCCGCGCCTTCAAAGATATTCAGGATCCTGGCGTCGCACAACACGCGGGAGATTTTATACTCTGTCGCAAACCCGTTGCCGCCGTGGATCTGCAACCCGTTGTCCGCGGCGGCCCAGGCGACCCGGGCACCCAGGAGCTTGGCCATTCCGGCCTCCAGGTCGCAGCGGTGGCCGTGGTCTTTTTCCCAGGCCGAGAAATAGGTCAGCTGGCGGGCGATCATGATTTCCACCGCCATCATTGCAAGCTTGCCGGACACACGCGGGAATTTGATCAGCGATTTGCCAAACTGCTTGCGGTCCTGCGCGTACTGCATGGCGATGTCCAGTGCCGACTGGGCCACGCCGATTGCACGGGCCGCGGTCTGGATGCGGGCCGATTCAAAGGTCTCCATCAGCTGTTTGAAGCCTTTGTTTTCCTCACCGCCCAGAAGGTTCCCGCCCTTCACGTGGAAGTTGTCGAAACCCAGCTCGTATTCCTTCATGCCCCGGTAGCCGAGAACTTCGATTTCGCCGCCGGTCATGCCTTCGGTCGGGAACGGTGCCTCATCGGTGCCGGGTGTCTTCTCTGCCAGGAACATCGACAGGCCGCGATGGTCCGTGGTGTTCGGATCAGTGCGTGCAAGCAGGGTCATCACATGGGTGCGGGCGGCATGGGTGATCCAGGTCTTGTTGCCGGTAATCTTATAGTCGCCGTTTTCATCCTTCACAGCCCGGGTGCGCAGGGAGCCGAGGTCGGAACCGGTGTTCGGTTCGGTGAACACGGCGGTGGGCAGGATCTCGGCGCTGGACAGCTTGGGCAGCCAGTTGGCTTTCTGCTCCTCGGTGCCGCCGCACAGGATCAGCTCGGCTGCAATCTCCGAACGGGTGCCAAGTGATCCGACACCGATATAGCCGCGCGACAGTTCTTCCGAAACCACGACCATCGACGCCTTGGACAGGCCGAATCCACCGTATTCCTCGGGGATAGTCAGGCCGAATACGCCCATCTCGGCCAGCTCTTCGATCACGCTGAGCGGGATCAGCTCGTCCTTCAGGTGCCAGTCATGGGCGTGCGGCTCTACCTTCTCCACCGCATAGCGGCGGAACTGGTCGCGGATCATTTCCAGTTCTTCTTCCAGGCCTGAAGCGCCGAACATGGTGGCGCCGGCCTGCTCTTCCATCAGTTCCACGAGGCGGGTACGGGCGGCTTGGCTGTTGCCTTGTTCGCACAGTGTCATCACTGCAGGCACCATCAGCCCGCGCTGCGCGTCCTGGGAGAGGCCCAGATCCTGCAGGCGGATAATCTCGCCCTGGTTCATCTGGATGCCGCCGTAGACCTGCCAAAGGTATTCGCCGAAACCGATCTGATGGATCAGCTGATCCAATTCGCTGAACTTGCCCTCGGCTTGCAGCTTTTCGGCCCATTTCTGCATCTGCCGCAGGCTGTAGACATAGGTTGCCAGCCACGACAGGCCATGTGCGGCAACCTGGTTTTCCTCGATCAGGCGGCCGGAGATCCGGCCCTCTTCGCTCACCATGTCCTTGACCGAGGCGCGAGCGGCCTCAAGCAGCTGGTCCAGCGGTTCCAGTGCGGCGCCGGTCAGTGCCAGCAGGTCGGGAATGAGTGTCGGTTTCATCTGCAAGTCCTGTCCGTCATGAGCCATGAATCAGATCCTTCTTCGGTCGCCCGGTGGTAAATCATTTTGCAGGTGCAGCGCAACAAAAATACTCACAGGTGCGGCGTTTGGATCAAATGTTGCGTATTGATTTTGCCCGTGCAGCACGGCCCGGATGTGGTACAGCGGAGATATGACTGCATTGTTTTCACTCCTTTCCCCGGCAGAGCTGGCAGCGGCTTTTGGCATCGCGCTGCTGGCAGGCACCGTCAAAGGCCTGGTTGGTTTTGCCATGCCGATGATTTTCATTTCCGGTCTCAGCTTGTTCCTGGCTCCGGATCTGGCATTGGCGGGGCTGATTCTGCCGACCCTGGTGACAAACGGCATGCAGGCGCTGCGCCAGGGGCCGGACGCAGCGATGGCCTCGATCCGCAAGTTCCGGGTATTCTTGCTGATAGGTCTCGTTTGCCTGCTGCTGAGCGCCCAATCAGTGCGGCTGCTGCCGCAGCAGGCGCTGCTTTTGGTGATCGGCCTGCCGGTCACGGTCTTTGCCTGTATCCAGCTGATGGGCAAGACATTCACCATCACCTATCCCTCCCGCCGCAGCGAGGCCATGGTAGGCGGCATCGCCGGGCTGATTGGCGGTGTCTCCGGAGTTTGGGGGCCGCCGACGGTCGCCTACCTGACCGCATTGAATACTGAAAAAACAGAGCAGATCCGGGTGCAAGGAGTGATCTATGGCCTTGGCGCAGTGGCGCTTCTGGTCGCACATATTGGATCCGGCGTGATGCGGATTGAGACTGCGCCCTTCTCGCTGGTGCTGATTGTGCCGGCAGTGGCAGGCATGTGGATCGGCGGTCTGCTGCATGACCGGATCGATCAGGTGCTGTTCCGCCGCGCAACACTTGTGGTTCTGCTGATCGCGGGGGTGAACCTGCTGCGCCGCGGCTTGCTGATGTGACCAGGGGCCGGAGGATGGGATCATGCATCAACGTCTAAGTGCCGGGCAGCTGGCTACAGGCTCTATCCTGATCGCGCTGGCGGTTATGGGGCTGAAGACGGCGGCATGGGTGATGACAGGCTCAGTTGCGCTGCTGTCTGATGCGCTGGAGTCGCTGGTGAATATCGGCGGCGCGGTTATGGCCTGGTTTGCTGTGCGCTACGCCCAGCGGCCGCCGGATGCGGGCCACCCTTTTGGCCATCATAAGGCTGAATACTTCTCTGCCGTGGCCGAAGGCATCCTGATTGTCATCGCCGCTTTGGTCATCGTGCATGAAGCCGTGAATGCCTTGGGCCGGCCTGCCGCCGCCGAGTGGGGCACGGCGGGCATGGTGGTCAATGCCATGGCAATGGGCGTGAACCTGGTCTGGGCGCGGGTGCTGTTACGGGCGGGCAGGCGGCTGCATTCACCGGCGCTGTCTGCCGGCGGGCGGCACCTGATGAGCGACGTCTGGACGTCGGCAGGGGTGTTGCTGGGCCTGGTGCTGGCACTGGCCAGCGGCTGGGCTGTGCTTGACCCGCTGCTGGCGCTGCTGGTTGCGGTCAATATCCTGCGCGAAGGCTGGTTGGTGATTGCCGCATCGGTGAACGGGCTGATGGATACCGCCGCCCCCGAAGGAGAACGTGCGGAGGTCGAGGAAATCATCCACAGTTCGGCCGCCGGAGCGTTGCAGGTGCATGGCCTTAAAACCCGCCGCGCAGGCCGGGCGCTGTTTGTGGAGTGCCACATGGTTGTCAACGGCAGCATGACTGTCCAGGAAGCGCATGACATCTGCGACCGGGTGGAAGGCGCGTTGCGCAAGGCCTTTCCCGACGCGCAGCCGGTGATTCACGTGGAGCCTGAGACCAAGCTGGAACCTGCCGGGATCACGCCGCGCTGAAGCGATTGCATTTCCGCCCGGCCTCCCGTTTAACCGCTCACGAAACCAGCAAAGGAGCAGGCAATTGGCGATGGAGTGGAACAGGCTGCTGAATCCGGGGCGGCTGTGCCGGCCGGATTACCCTGAAGCGCCGGGGCGCGAGGCCTATTTGCAGGACTATGACCGCATTCTGTTCTCCGAACCCTTCCGCCGTCTGGCGCAGAAGACCCAGGTGCATCCGCTCTACAGCCACGACCATGTGCATCACCGGATGATCCACAGCATGGAGACCTGCAGCGTCGGGCGTTCTTTGGGTTCCGGCGTCGGTCAGGCGCTGCTGGCAGCAGATCGCATCACTCCGGATCAGGTTCTGCGCATAGCCGGCCACGTGCAGGCCGCCTGCCTGCTGCACGACATCGGCAACCCGCCCTTCGGCCATTCCGGCGAGGACAGCATCGGCGGCTGGTTCGCCGTGCAGTTCCGCGCGAAACAGGGGCTGGCAGCCCAGGTGCCTGCGGACCAGCAGGCCGAATTCGCGCATTTCGAGGGCAACGCCCAGGGCTTGCGCATCGCCGGGCGGCTGGAAATGGCCCGGCGCGAGGGCGGCATGCGGCTCAGCTATGCAACGCTGGGTGCTTTTTTGAAGTACCCCTGCACCCGCCAGGTGCGGGACGCGGCCTGCGGCGACGGCGCGGCGCCCTATGCGGGCCTCAAGAAATTCGGTGTTTTTGCCTCTGACACTGCACTGCTTGACGAAATCTGCACGGCCACCGGCATGATCCGCGAAGACATAGGTTGGTACCGCCGCCATCCGCTCGCCTTCCTGGTCGAGGCCGCGGATGACATCTGCTACCGGATCATGGATATTGAGGACGCAGGCGCGGTCGGCGACCTGGATCGCGCCGACGTGGCCGCGGTGCTCGAGGATATCACAGGCAAGCGCAACCGTGAGGAAGACGCGGCCATGCCGCTGAATGACCGGGTCGCCTTGCTGCGCGCCTTGTCAATCGGCGCTGCCACCAGCGCGGCGGTGCAAGCGTTCATGGACAATTATGACGCCATCATGAGCGGCGAATTCGACGGCGATCTGATTGGCGCTTCCGCCAAGGCCGACGCGTTCGCCGAGCTGCAGCGATTGTCGGTGGAGCGGATCTTTGCCGCGCGCCGCAAAACCGAACTGGAAGTGGCAGGCCGCCAGGTGCTGCATCGTCTTCTCGACCAGTTTCACGGGCTTTATGCCGATCTCGCTGCTTGTGATTGGGATCAGGATCAGCTGGGCAAAAAGCACACTCATTGGAAGCAGCTGATCCGCGCCGCGGATTTGGATTTGCGCGGCGTGGAAGACCCCTACACGGCGATGCACTCGCTTGCCGACTTCGTTTCCGGCATGACCGACCGTTACGCGGTCAAGGTCCGGGACATGGTTTCAGGCAGTCTGAATATTTGATCTGCTCAGTCATCTGAAACGAAAAAAACCCGGCCATTGGCCGGGTTTTCTATTTGTGGAGCAAATGGCTCAGCCGATCGCGGCGGCTTTCACGTCCTCGTCAATGAACGGCAGGTACTGCTCAAAGTTGTCGGAGAACATCTGCACCAGCTTGGCCGCCTGCGCGTCATATGCACCTTTGTCGTCCCAGGTGCGGCGCGGGTCCAGCAGCATTTCAGGAACGCCCGGCACGTCGACCGGCACGTCGAAGCCAAAGTTGGCATCCTTGCGGAATTCGACATTGGCCAGCGAACCGTCCAGCGCTGCGGTCAGCAGGGCGCGGGTTGCCTTGATCGGCATCCGGCTGCCGGTGCCATAAGCGCCACCGGTCCAGCCGGTGTTCACCAGCCAGCAGGTCGCGCCGTGCTGGGCGATCTTTTCGCGCAGCAGGTTGCCGTAAACTTCCGGGCGGCGCGGCATGAAGGGGGCGCCGAAACAGGTCGAGAAGGTCGGTTCCGGTTCGGTCACGCCGCGCTCGGTGCCGGCCACCTTAGAGGTGAAGCCCGACAGGAAGTGGTACATCGCCTGCGCCGGGGTCAGCCGCGAGATCGGAGGCAGAACGCCGAAGGCATCGCAGGTCAGCATAATGATGTTCTTCGGGTGGCCGCCGCGGGCGCTGTCCGAGGCATTGGAGATGTAATGCAGCGGATAGGCACAGCGCATGTTGGCGGTCAGGCTGTCGTCGTTGAAATCCAGCTCCTTGGTCTCCGGATCAAACACCATGTTCTCGATCACGGTGCCGAACTTGGAGGTGGTGGCATAGATCTCCGGCTCTGCCTCGGCATTCAGGTTGATGGTCTTGGCATAGCAGCCGCCTTCAAAGTTGAAGGTGCCGTTGTCGGCCCAGCCATGTTCGTCATCGCCGATCAGGACCCGGTCCGGGTCGGCGGACAGGGTGGTCTTGCCGGTGCCCGACAGGCCGAAGAACACGGCGGTGTCGACCGGGTTGCCCTTGGCGTGATTGGCCGAGCAGTGCATCGGCATGATGCCTTTGTCCGGCAGCAGGTAGTTCAGCAGGGTGAAGACGGATTTCTTGTTCTCGCCTGCGTATTCGGTGCCGCCGATCAGGATCATCTTGCGGTCGAAGTTCATCGCAATGACGGTCTCAGAGCGGCAATCATGCTTCTTGGGGTCGGCCTGGAAGCTAGGGCAGTTGATGACCGTGAAGTCTGCGATGAAGTCATCCAGGTCTTCGCGGTCCGGACGGCGCAGCATGGTGCGGATGAACAGGTTGTGCCAGGCCAGTTCGGTCACCATGCGGACATTGATGGCATGGGCCGGGTCAGCACCGCCGACCAGATCCTGGACGTAATAGTCCTTGCCCTTCATATGCTCCAGCATGTCGGTGTAAAGCGCGTCAAAGCCTTCCGGGCTCATCGCTGCATTGTTGTCCCACCAGATGGTGTCGCGGACGCTGTCCGACTTGACGACGTGTTTATCTTTGGGCGAGCGGCCGGTGAATTTTCCCGTGGTCACAAGGAAGGCGCCGCCATTGCCCAGCGTGCCTTCGCTGCGCTTCAGCGCGGCTTCGATCAGCGCGGGCTCCATGAAGTTGTAAAAGACATTGCCCAGACCCTCGATGCCCTGATCCTCGAGGCGGAATTGCGGGTTAACCCGTCCAGATGTCATACGTTTTTTCTCCTGTGGCGGCGCGGCTGCACGCAGGCTGCGGGGCTGCGCCAATGGGGCAATAGAACACGGCAAGCCTGCCGGTGGCGGGGTCTTAACACGGCGTTTCGGGCGGTGAACAGGCCGGTTCCCCCGAGTTAGCGCCACCAAGGCGATGTTTAGCGCAACCATCAGTTTAAGCCTGCGCCGGTGCCTGCTTGTTCAGCAGACGCTAAGGTATTTTTGCCCCAATTGAGACCAAAGATCGCCCTGATTCTTTAAATGGGATTGATTCGGGGCACCATAACGGCGATGAAAGTGCTAAAAAACAACACAGAACAGAGCAGATTAGGGGCAATTCCGATGTCAAAAATTGCATTGGTAGATGATGACAGGAACATCCTGACATCCGTTTCCATGACGCTTGAGGCCGAAGGCTTTGAGGTGGAAACCTACAACGACGGCCAGGCGGCGCTGGACGCATTCAACAAGAAGCTGCCGGACATGGCCGTGCTGGATATCAAAATGCCGCGGATGGACGGCATGGACCTGTTGCAGCGGCTGCGGCAGAAATCCCAGATGCCGGTGATCTTCCTCACCTCCAAGGATGATGAGATCGACGAGGTCCTGGGCCTGCGCATGGGCGCTGACGATTATGTAAAGAAGCCGTTCTCGCAGCGCCTTCTGGTCGAACGGATCCGGTCGCTGCTGCGCCGCCAGGAGGCGATCAACAGCGACGCCGCCGGAACCGCCTCGCCCGAAACCAAGGTAATGGAACGCGGCAATCTGCGGATGGACCCGCTGCGCCATGCGGTCAGCTGGAAGGGCAATGATGTGTCGCTGACTGTGACCGAATTCCTGTTGCTGCAGGCGCTGGCCCAGCGGCCGGGTTTTGTCAAAAGCCGGGACCAGCTGATGGATGTGGCCTATGATGATCAGGTCTATGTGGACGACCGGACCATCGACAGCCACATCAAGCGTTTGCGCAAGAAAATGCGCACGGCAGACACGGATTTTGCGGCAATCGAAACCCTTTATGGAATCGGTTACCGTTATAACGAAGAATAAGCGGCACGTTTAAGCGGGGCTGTTTGCCCCGGGGCCGAAGGAGTGGGCGCGCATGCGCGATACCAGCATTACGCAACGCCAGCAGGACGGCGATGTTGTTCTAGGGGAAGACTGGGTCACCCCCGAGCAATCGGTCACGCGGGAGATGCAGGTCAAGCGCGCGCGCCGGGGGCTTTTGTCGCTCAAAGGCTCGCCGCTGACCCGAAAGATCATCACTTTCAACCTGATCGCATTGATCATTCTGGTCACCGGGATCCTGTACCTGAATTCCTCGCGTCAAAGCCTGGTGCAGCAGCGGGCGGGCACTCTGGTCTCCGAAGCCATGCTGGCGGCGGATGTCTTTGAGGCCGAAATGCCGGCCGCAGGCGCGGTCAGCTTCGCTGCAGGTGACGGCATCCAGGTCGAAGACACCCTGGCGCGGCTCAGCCTGCGCGGCGGCGTCGAAGCCTTTGTGTTCGACACCACCGGCAATCTGATTTCCAGTATCAAGGGCGTGGACCGCAGCGATGCCCTGAACGTGTTGAATGACAGCGGCCGAAGCCGCACGCTGATCAGCGATGCGCTGTCGGCCATTTGGGGCATTGCTGATGGCGGCGAGGCGGCTGCTGCTGGTTCCGCCGCGCTGGGTCCGTCCTTAGAGGAACGGCTGGGCGGTTTGGTCGACCGGGCGATGAACGGCGGCACCGGCATTGAAACTGTGGTGGACACCACTGGCAGCCGGGTGATCTCTGCGGCGACGCCGATCATGCATAACGGCAGGGCAGTCGGCGTTATCGCGCTGACGTCCCCCACCGGCGAGGTGGACGCTTTGGTGCGCGGCGAGCAGGAGCGCGTGCTGCAGATGTTTGTCGTCGCCCTGCTGGTCTCGGTCGGGTTAAGCTTGGTGCTGGCCTCGACCATCGCCAACCCGCTTGCCGATCTCGCCGAAGCTGCCGAACTTGGCCGCGAGCGCGGCAGCCGCAAGTCAAACCCGGGACGGATCCGGATTCCGGATCTGTCTGCCCGGCCGGATGAAATCGGCCGTCTCAGCCGGGCTCTGCGCGGGATGGTCAAGGCGCTGTACTCCCGGATCGACAGCAACGAACAGTTTGCAGCCGACGTGGCGCATGAAATCAAAAACCCCCTGGCCAGCCTGCAGTCGGCGGTCGGCACGTTGCGCATGGTTCACCGTGATGACCAGCGCGAGAAGCTGATGGATGTGATTGAACACGATGTTCGCCGCCTGGACCGGCTGGTCAGCGACATTTCCAACGCGTCGCGGCTGGATGCCGAGCTGGTCAAGGAGGAAGAAGAAGATTTCGATCTGCTGGCCATGCTGGGCAACCTCAACCAGTATTTGGGGGAAGACGCCCGCACCAAGGGGATCGACTACATCACCGACCTGCCGGCCCAGCCCATTCAATTGCAGGGCCTTGAGGCACGGTTGGCGCAGGTCTTTGTCAATCTGATCACCAATGCGATCTCGTTCTGCGAAGAGGGTGACGCCATCCGGGTCTGGGCCCGGCGCCGTGCCAACCGGGTGCTGATTGTGGTTGAGGATACTGGTCCGGGCATCCCGGATCAGGCGCTGTCGAAGATTTTCAAACGCTTTTACTCGCAGCGCCCGGTAGAGCATTTCGGCAACAACTCAGGACTCGGTCTGGCGATCTCGAAGCAGATTGTCGAGGCGCACGGCGGCGTGATCTGGGCCGAAAACATTCGCCCGACAGAAGCTGACGTCACCTCCGAACCCTTGGGCGCGCGGTTTGTAGTTGGTCTTCCGGTGTAGCCATGTCTGATACAGAAAGCCTTATCCTGCATGCCTCCTGCGTCGCGCTGGAGGGGCGGGGGCTTTTGATCACCGGCACCTCCGGGCAGGGAAAATCCGCACTGGCATTGCAGTTGATGGCTTTTGGCGCGCAGCTGGTGGCGGACGACCGGGTGCTGCTGCAACTCTTGGACGGGCAGGTTGTGGCCAGCGCGCCAGAGCCGATCCGCGGACTGATCGAGGCGCGGTTTATGGGGCTGCTGCACGCGCAGATCCGCAGCCCTGTGCCGGTTGCTGCACTGGTGGATCTGGATGAAGCCGAAACTGAACGCCTGCCGATCCGGCACAGCACGCAGTTGCTGGGGCAGGAGGTGCTTCGGGTCAAGCGCGTTGACGGTGCGCATTTTGCTCCGGCGCTGATGCAGTATCTCAGATGCGGAGCTTTGGATCCCGATGCCTGAAGCAGAGCAAAAGGCGGTCCCGGCGGTGCTGGTCACTGGCCCCTCCGGGGCGGGCAGGACCACGGCGATCAACGTGCTTGAAGATCTTGGCTTCGAGGCGATCGACAACCTGCCGCTGCGGCTGCTGCCGGGGTTGATTGATGCAGCTGCGGCTCCGCGGCCGATGGCATTGGGGTTGGACAGCCGCAACCGGGATTTCTCGCCGCGGGCGCTGCTGGATGTGATCGACATGCTGTCCGGCCGCCGCGAGGTAGAGCTGACGGTGCTCTACCTTGATTCGAAAGCTGACGTGTTGCTGCGGCGCTATTCCGAGACCCGCCGCCGCCATCCGCTGGCACCCGCGGAATCTCCGGGCGAAGGCGTGCGCCGAGAGCTGGATCTGATGGCGCCGATCCGTGACCGAGCTGATATCCTGCTGGAAACTTCGGATATGAATGTGCACCAGTTGAAGGCAGAGATCGAACGCTGGTTTGCGCCTGAAGGCCGCGCGCTGGCGTTGTCGGTGCAAAGCTTCTCTTACAAACGCGGCATGCCGCACGGAATTGACATGGTGTTTGATTGCCGTTTTCTGGCCAACCCTTATTGGCAGCCCGGATTGCGGCAGTTCAACGGCATTGATCAGGCAGTGCAGGACTTTGTGCGGGCCGACGACAGGTTCACCCCGTTCTTTTCCCGGGTGCTGGACCTCACCCGTCTGCTGCTGCCGGCTTACCGGGAAGAGGGGAAGTCGCATTTTTCAATCGCCTTCGGCTGCACCGGCGGGCAGCACAGATCGGTAACGATGGCGGAAACCCTGGCCAAGGCCCTTGCGGAAGACGGCCTGCAAGTGTCAATTAGACACCGCGAGCTGCAAGGCCAGCAAAAGAAGTGAGAGGCCGGGTTGATCGGGATTGTGATCGTAGCGCATGGCGAGCTGGCAAGGGAATACCTTGCCGCTGTGGAACACGTTGTGGGCCCGCAGCCCTGCCTGATGGCCATTGGCATCGGTCCCGAAGACGACAGGGACCGCAAGCAGGATGAGATATGCTCGGCTGCGAATGAAGTGGACACCGGCGACGGGGTCGTTGTGGTCACCGACCTGTTCGGCGGCTCGCCTTCCAACCTCAGCCTGAAGGCATGCGCCCCGGCGGATCGCCGTATTCTGTACGGGGCCAATTTGCCGATGCTGATCAAACTGGCGAAATCCCGCCACTTGCCGGTTGCCGATGCAGTCCGGCAGGCAATGGAGGCCGGGCGCAAGTATATCAACGCGCAAAACGTAAACCCTGACGGGGAGCAGGCACACTAAATGGCTCTGAAGACGCTGGAAATCATCAATGAAAAGGGGCTTCACGCCCGCGCCTCGGCCAAGCTGGTAGAGGTTGTAGAAGGGTTTGACGCCACGGCAGAAGTTATCAGGGACGGCCTGTCTGCCTCTGGTGACAGCATAATGGGTCTTTTGATGTTGGCAGCCTCGAAAGGAACGACTATTGACGTCGAGACTTCGGGGCCCGATGCTGATGCGCTGGCGCATGCGCTGGAGGCCCTGGTGGCCGGCAAGTTCGGCGAGGGCTACTAGGCCCGCGCCGGCAGCGGAACGGGAAAAACACTTTGGCGGATACCGCACACGACAGGAATACCGGCGTCGCGCCGGAAACCGCTGATCAGACGGGCGAGGTCTATGACCGCCGCACGCTGACCTATGCCAATTCCTTTGACGACCGCTGGACTTCGCTGGCGATCAAGACCATCGAATGGCTCACCGGCAAGTTGACCATTTTACGTATGGTCAGCAAATTCGAAAAACAGAATGCAGAATACCGCGGTCAGAAGTTCTGGCGCGGGGCCCTCAATATCATGGGCATTGAACTGCAGACACCGGAACAGCAGATCAACAATATTCCCAAGGACGGGCCTGTGGTGATCGTCGCCAACCATCCGCATGGGATGGTCGATGGCATGATTTTTGCCGACCTCATCGGCCGCCGCCGCCTGGATTACCGGATCCTGACCCGCTCAGTGCTGACAGGGCTGGACGAGGCTGCAACCTCCTTCATGATCCCGGTGCCCTTCCCGCATGACCCCGAAGCGCAGCGCAAGATGGTCGACATGCGGGCAAAAACCATGACCTTCCTCAAGGATGGCGGCGCAGTGGCGTTGTTCCCGTCCGGCGTGGTGATGTCCTCTGACAGCTGGTTCGGCCCCGCGGTCGAACGTGAATGGAATGTCTTCACCGCACAGCTGATCCGCCGCTCTGGCGCCCGGGTGGTGCCGATCTACTTCCCCGGCCACAATTCCCGCTGGTACCAGATCGCGAGCCGGATTTCCCCGATTCTGCGTCAGGGGCTGCTGTTGCGTGAAATCGTACGCTCCTGCAACAAGCCGCAGGCGCCTGTTGTGGGTGAACCGCTGACGGACGCGCAGATGGAACAGCTGCAAAGCGATCCGCGCGGTTTCATGGCCTGGCTGCGCGAACATACCCTGAGCCTCGGCAAACAAGGCTAAGCCTGCCTCATCACCGGGCCGGAAACACAAAAGCGCCCCGTGGGGCGCTTCTTTGATTTATGGTGCCTGTTACCGGGTCGGCACCGGCACCTCCCCGCGATAGTCATAGAAGCCGCGCTGGGTCTTGCGGCCCAGCCAGCCGGCCTCGACATATTTGGTCAGCAGCGGGCAGGGACGGTATTTGGTGTCCGCCAGCCCGTCATGCAGCACGTTCATGATCGCAAGGCAGGTGTCCAGACCAATAAAGTCCGCCAGTTCCAGCGGACCCATCGGGTGGTTGGCGCCAAGTTTCATTGACTCGTCGATCGATTTGACTGAGCCGACGCCCTCATACAGGGTATAGACCGCCTCGTTGATCATCGGCATCAGGATCCGGTTGACGATGAAGGCCGGGAAGTCCTCGGCGCTGGCAGAGGTCTTGCCCAATCGTGCCACGACCTCCTGGCAGGCCGTGAATGTCGGCTCATCCGTGGCAATTCCGCGGATCAGCTCGACCAGCTGCATCACCGGCACCGGGTTCATGAAGTGGAAACCCATAAACCGTTCCGGCCGGTCGGTGCGGCTGGCCAGCCGGGTGATCGAGATTGACGAGGTGTTGGAGGTCAGGATCGTGTGCGGCAGCAGATGCGGCAGCAGATCATCAAAGATCGCTTGTTTGACAGTTTCCCGTTCGGTGGCCGCTTCGATGACCAGATCGGTTGCGCCGACATCCGCAAGCTTCAGTGAGGGCGAAACGCGGGCCAATGCAGCCTTTACGTCTGCCTCCGAGATCTTTCCCTTGCTTGCCTGGCGCTCCATGTTCTTGTGAATAAGGCTCAGGGCACTGTCCAGCGCAGGCTGGCTGACATCATTCAGCACGACCTCGTACCCGGCAAGCGCCAGAACATGGGCAATGCCATTGCCCATCTGCCCGGCGCCGATCACTCCAACCTTCTGAATTTCCATGCCTCAGGCTCCCGAAATATCTGCGGCAACCTTACTGGCGGGCGAAGGGCAGGCACAAGGGCGGCTGGAGCTGATTTGAGGCAAATTCTCACTTTAGGGAAATTGCAATGCTTGCGCGGCAAGGTGAGTCTCGGGTGAAAAATTGGTGGTGAAATGAGCTATGAACTCAAAAGCGCGGGGGCGCTTTCGGGGGAACCTTGCAGATACGGGCGTTCCAGGCTGCTGGTCCGGGGCCCGCAGCGGTCCCTGGACGATCCCTATGTTGCCTTTCTTGGTGGAACCGAAGTTTACGGGCGATTCGTTGAATTTCCCTTTGTCGACTCCCTCCAAACCCGGCTTGGGATGGATTGCATCAATCTGGGCAGTGTGAATGCCGGGCTGGACAGTTTTGTGCAGGATGACTCGCTGATCGGCATCGCCAGGCAGGCGGATGTATCTGTGGTGCAGATGCTGGGGGCGCAGAACATCTCAAACCCCTATTACCGGGTGCATCCGCGCCGCAACGACCGGTTCCTGCAGGCCCACGCGGCCCTCAAGGCGCTTTATCCCGAAGTGGATTTTACCGAATTTCATTTCAACAAGCATCTGCTGTGCACCCTGCGTGAAATCTCCTGCCAGCGGTTTGAGCAAGTGCAGGAACAGCTGCAACGCAGCTGGATCGAGCGGATGAGTGATTTGGTCGAGGCACTTGATGGCCGTGTTCTGCTGCTATGGCTCCGCTATGAGCTGGATGCCGAAACCGGATTTCCGGAAGAACCGGTTCTGGTCGACCGTGCCATGGCCGATGCCTTGCGCCCCAAGGTTCAGGGGGTGCTGGAGTTCAGAGCTGCTTCGGCGGCAGTGGCACAGGATATCGCCGGCATGATCTTTGGTCAGATGGAATTGCCCGCCGCCCGCCACATGATTGGCCCGAAGGAACATTTGCGGATTGCCGATGCGCTGGCAGATCGCCTGTCGCCGCTGGTCCGGAAATAGGAACAGCGCCAGTGGCGGAAGCAAAAAGGCCCGCCGGATGGCGGGCCTTTCCTGATTGATCAGTTGTCGGACCGGGCTTAGCCCAGTTTTGCGGTCAAGGCAGGAACAGCTTCGAACAGGTCGGCGACCAGGCCGAAATCAGCAACCTGGAAGATCGGTGCTTCTTCGTCCTTGTTGATCGCCACAATGACCTTGGAGTCTTTCATGCCGGCCAGGTGCTGGATCGCGCCGGAGATGCCGATGGCGACATACAGGTCCGGTGCAACAACCTTGCCGGTCTGACCGACCTGCCAGTCGTTCGGGGCGTAGCCCGAATCAACCGCGGCGCGGGATGCGCCAACAGCGGCGCCCAGTTTGTCGGCCAGGGTTTCGATCAGTTTGAAGTCTTCCTCGGAGCCAACGCCGCGGCCGCCGGAAACAACGATACCGGCCGAGGTCAGCTCGGGACGGTCGCTTGCGGCAACCTTGTCTTCAACCCACTCGGACAAGCCCGGGTTTGCTGCAGCCGAGATGCTCTCAACCGAAGCCGAGCCGCCGTCACCGGCTGCATCAAAGGATGCGGTGCGGATCGAGACGACCTTCTTGGCGTCTTTCGACTTCACGGTCTGGATCGCGTTGCCGGCATAGATCGGGCGCTCGAAGGTGTCGCCGTCGACAATGCCGGACACGTCCGAGATCACCATCACGTCCAGCAGTGCCGCAACGCGCGGCAGAACGTTCTTGGCGTCGGTGGTGGCGGGGGCAACGATGTGCTCAAAATCAGAGGCCAGGCCTGCGATCAGTGCCGCGGTCGGCTCTGCCAGGCGGTGGCCCAGCGATGCGTCCTCGGCAACCAGAACCTTGGCAACGCCTGCGATCTTGGCAGCTTCTTCGCCGGCCGCAGCAGCAGAGGCGCCAGCGGCCAGAACGGTCACGTCGCCCAGCGATACGGCAGCGGCCACGGCTTTTGCGGTTGCGTCCAGCGCCAGCGCGCCGTCGGTCACTTCAGCAAGGAGAAGAACAGCCATTACACAGCCCCCGCTTCTTTGAGTTTCTCAACCAGCTCGTCGACGGAACCGACGATGATGCCTGCAGCGCGGGCCTCCGGCTCTTCGGTCTTGACGATTTCCAGGCGCGGCGTGACGTCGACGCCGTAATCGGCGGCGGTTTTCTCGGCCAGCGGCTTTTTCTTCGCCTTCATGATGTTCGGCAGCGACGCATAGCGCGGCTCGTTCAGGCGCAGGTCCACGGTGATGATGGCGGGCATCTTCACGGAAATGGTCTGCAGGCCGCCGTCGACCTCCCGGGTCACCTTGGCGTTGCCGCCTTCGATGTCCAGTTCAGAGGCAAAGGTGCCCTGGGACCAGCCCAGCAGTGCCGACAGCATCTGGCCGGTTGCGTTCATGTCGTTGTCGATTGCCTGCTTGCCGCAAAGCACGACGCCCGGCTGCTCTTCCTCGACCACTTTGGCCAGGATCTTGGCAACGGCCAGCGGCTCAATGTCGGTGTGCACGTCGTCGGCTGCAACCACTAGGATGGCGCGGTCAGCGCCCATCGCCAGCGCGGTGCGCAGGGTTTCCTGGGCCTGCTTCACGCCGATCGAAACCGCAATCACCTCGTCAGCCTTGCCGGCTTCTTTCAGACGGATGGCTTCTTCGACGGCAATTTCGTCGAAGGGGTTCATCGACATCTTCACGTTGGCGAGATCGACACCGCTGCCGTCCGCTTTGACGCGGACCTTCACGTTGTAATCAATCACGCGCTTGACAGGCACAAGTACCTTCATTTTGCGTTCTCTCCTTAACAAACGGCAAGCCGCCTTTGGGCGACTCCCCTCCATGCTCTCGCTGCGTTGATACCGGCTGGTGTGCGTCTGCAACAGGGCAAAATCGTCACGTTAGCGCACGCCGACGTCGCGTTTGCGCATTTGGAACATCATTTTTGCAAGAATGTTTCCACAGGGAAATTCGCCTGCCGGAGCAGCGCTGCCGCGGGCATGCAAATGGCGCGTTGCCCGCGGGATCGGCCGAAAACCGGCATGAAATCGCGAATCAAACCGGAGGCAGGGGAATCAGCGGTTGGCGCCAGGAACCCACAAAACGTCGTCCTTGCCGCCGTTGTTCGCCACGCGGGCGGCGACAAAGAACCAATCCGACAGCCGGTTCAGGTATTTCACGGCTGCCGGGTTCACGTCCTCACCGGTGCTTAGATCCGTGGCCAGCCGTTCGGCACGGCGCGCCACGGTGCGGCAGACGTGCAGATGCGCGGCCAGTTTCGCCCCCCCCGGCAGGATGAAGCTGCGCAGCGCTTCCAGATCCTTGTTCATCACGTCGATTTCAGCTTCCAGCCGTTCAACCTGCGCCACGGCCACCCGCAGCGGCGGGTATTCCGCGTCGGCGTCTTTCGCCATTTCCGGCCGGCACAGATCGGCGCCCAGGTCGAACAGATCGTTCTGGATCCGCGCCAGCGCTGCATCCATATCGCCGTCTGCCTCCAGCCGCGTGACGCCGACAAAAGAATTCAGCTCATCCGAGGTGCCATAGGCATTGACCCGCGCCGAATGCTTGGCGACGCGCACGCCATTGCCCAGGGCGGTTTCACCCTTGTCGCCGGTGCGGGTGTAAATCTTGTTCAAAACGACCATTGCCGGTTATCCTCCCTTGCTGCGCAGGTAGACGTAGGCCAGCAGGATCACTACTGCAATGAACTGAAACAGGATACGCAGGCGCATCATCATGTTTGCGTTCTTGCGGTTGAACTCGCCGCCCTTGCCAAAGCCGCCGATGCCGACGACCAGGGCCACAACCACGGCGGCAACGGCTGCCAGTCCCAGATAATACAGCGGATCGCTCATCTTGTCCCCCAAAGGCGCATCAATTCTGTTGTCTTCCTCTATCCTGCGTCAGGGCCGTTGGCGACTGCGAATCCGCTATCCAAGCTTCACCAGGATGCGGTCAATTGCCCTTGTGCTGAGGATCCGGCGCAGAAATCCGGCGATATGAGTGGGGGTGGTGACGTAATAGCGTTCGCGCGGACGGCGGGATTCGCAGGCGTGTGCCAGCTTGGCTGTCACGGCTGAGGCCGGCAGTTCGAACCGGTCCGGTCCATTGCTTTCATACAGCCGCTTCAGCAGGCGCGATTCGTAAAGGTCGCGCAGGGGCGACGCTTTCCAGTCGATGAACCGCTCAAAATGCGGGATTGATTTTTCCCGGATTTTCGATGTCACCGGTCCCGGCTCAATAAGCACCATATGGATCCCGGTGCCGCGCAGCTCCACCCGCAGCGTGTCGGTCAGTCCTTCCAGCGCGTATTTCGTCGCCACATAAGCGCCGCGCCAGGGAAAGGTGACAAAGCCGAGGATCGAGGAATTCTGCACGATCCGCCCGTGCCCCTGCTTGCGCATCACCGGAATCACTTGCCGGGTCAGCTCGTGCCAGCCGAAGAAATTGGCTTCGAAAATTGTGCGCAGCGCGTCGGTCGGCAGATCCTCCACTGCGCCGGGCAGTCCGTGGGCGCCATTGTTGAACAGCGCATCCAAAGTGCCGCCCGTGGCCGCCAGCACTTCGGCCAGGCCTGTTCCGATGCTGGCAGGATCGGTGTAATCGATGCGCGGGCTGTCAAACCCCTCGGCGCGCATCCGGTCGCAGTCGCGCTGCTGGCGGCAGGAGGCAAACACCCGCCAGCCGCGTTCCCGCATACCGCGCGCCGCATCCAGGCCGATCCCTGAGGAGCAGCCGGTAATCAGAATGGTTTTCTTCATGTGAACGCCTCTTGCCGCGGAATGCTCCGCAGCAGTTATGGGCGTTTCTTGCTTACCAGGGAAGCCGCAATCCAGCCGGTATGACCTTTGTCCGGGACGCGGAGATGCAGCCAGCCGGTGCCACTGTCTTCAATCACGATGACCTCCTCGCCGCCCAGAAGGCGGGTGATGACCGGATAAGATGTGCCCGGCCCCTGGCGCATATTCACGCGCGAGGCCCGGATGCTGCGGCGGTCCAAAAACGAATCTTCTGCAGGCTGCGGGATCAGTTCTGCGGCGGTCGCAGCGGGGGCCGCGGTGATGGCTGCCAGGCCGCCGTCAAGCGATGCCAGCTGCAAGCCACCGGGTGCCGGCTCGCCTGAAAAGGCGGATTGTGTAGAGGCAAGCACACCGGATGCGCTGGCCAGATGCCCCGCTGCCACGCGCTGGCGCAACGCCGGATCCGCTGCCGGGCGGGGCGGTCTCTGGACCTGTGCCCGCTGAGTGAGAACTGGCTGGGCCGCGATTGAGGCCGCGAAGAGTCTTGACCGTTCGGCCGGCTGGACCGCGGTTTCAGTCTCTGCCGCTGCAGCAGGCCGTTTCGGCGGCTCAAATTCCGCGCCTCCGCTTAACTCGTAAAAGCCCCAGCCAAGAAAGGCGAAAGATACCATAACAAATCGCGACATAACCCGGTCCCCCCAGACCAACAGACGGCAGCTGTACTCTAATTACATGCATTCAGAAACAAACGCGCGGCGCGGCTGCCTGGTTCCAATCTAAATAGTGCAAGTTAAGGCGCAGGAAACAGGGGAGAGTCAGGTGTCTTCTCCCCCGAACTGCCCCCGAACTGTCCAGCGGTGTGCGAATTTCGCGCGCGCCCGCTTTACCAATTCCGGCGGCGGCAGTATCACCGATTCATGACCGATCTGGTAGAAGACCCCGACATGCCGTCCGCCCCCGAACAAGGCGAAATCCTGGAACCGCTGCGCCGCGCCATTGGTGAGCGCTATCTGACCTATGCGCTGAGCACTATCATGCACCGCGCACTGCCCGATGCGCGTGACGGGCTGAAGCCGGTGCACCGGCGGATCCTGTATGCGATGAACCGCCTGCGGCTCAGCTCCACCGGCGGCTTTTTGAAGTCGGCCAAGATTTCCGGCGACACCATGGGCGACTTCCACCCCCACGGCGACGCCGCGATCTATGACGCGATGGCGCGTCTGGCGCAGGACTTCAACGTCCGCTACCCGCTGGTCGACGGCCAGGGCAACTTCGGCAACATCGACGGCGACAACCCGGCGGCCTCGCGTTACACCGAGGCAAGGATGACTTTTGTCGCCGAGGCGATGCTGGAAGGCCTGAATGAGGATTCGGTCGATTTCCGCGACAACTATGACGGCCGCCTGACCGAACCGGCCGTGCTGCCCGCGACCTTCCCGAACATCCTCGCCAATGGTGCGGCGGGCATCGCGGTGGGCATGGCGACCAACATCCCGCCGCACAATATTGCCGAGCTGATCGACGCCTGCCTGCATCTGATCAAAATCCCGGACGCCCGCGACGACACCCTGCTGAACTACGTACCTGGCCCGGATTTCCCCACCGGCGGCGTCATTGTCGAGCCCAAGGAGAACATCGCCAAAGCCTACAGCACCGGGCGCGGCTCCTTCCGCCTGCGTTGTACCCACGAGGTCGAGGACCTGGGCCGCGGCCAGTGGCAGATCGTCGTCACCGAGATCCCCTATCAGGTCCAGAAATCCAAGCTGATCGAAAAGATCGCCGAGCTGATCCAGACCAAGAAGGTGCCGATCCTCGCCGATGTGCGCGACGAATCAGCGGAAGACATCCGCATCATCCTCGAACCCAAGTCCAAAAACGTGGACCCCGAGGTTCTGATGAACATGATGTTCCGCAACTCGGATCTGGAAACCCGTTTCAGCCTGAACATGAATGTGCTGATCGACGGCGTCACCCCCAAGGTCTGCTCGATGAAGGAGGTGCTGCGCGCCTTCCTCGACCATCGCCGCGACGTGCTGCAGCGCCGCTCGCAGCACCGGATGGAGAAAATCGACCACCGGCTGGAGGTGCTGGAAGGTTTTATCATCGCCTTCCTGAACCTTGACCGGGTGATTGACATCATCCGCTATGATGACGACCCCAAGGCCGCCCTGATCCGCGAGGACTGGAGCCGCGACCACCCCCGCGCTTTCACCGAGGCGGACTATATTACCCCGGCTCAGGGCGTGGGCGAGCTGACTGAGGTCCAGGCCGAGGCCATCCTCAACATGCGCCTGCGGTCATTGCGCAAGCTGGAAGAGATCGAGCTGACCCGCGAGCGCGACGCCCTGCGTGCGGAACGGGCCGGGCTGGTTGAGCTTCTGGGTTCCGAAGAGCTGCAGTGGAGCCGGATCTCAGAACAGCTGAAGGATACCAAAAAGCAGTTCGGCAAAGACTACGCCGGCGGCGCCCGCCGCACCCGCTTTGCCGAGGCCGGCGAGGTCGAGGACGTGCCGCTGGAAGCGATGATCGACCGCGAGCCGATCACCGTTGTCTGCAGCCAGATGGGCTGGATCCGGGCAATGACCGGCCATATCGACCTGGGCCGCGAATTGAAGTTCAAGGACGGTGACGGCCCGCGCTTTGTCTTCCATGCGGAAACCACCGACCGGCTGCTGGTGTTCGGCTCCAACGGCCGTTTCTACACCCTGTCGGCGGCGAATCTCCCCGGCGGCCGCGGCATGGGCGAACCGCTGCGCCTGATGGTCGACCTGCCCAACGAGGCAGAGATCGTCGATCTGCTGATCCACAATCCCGAAGGCCGGCTGCTTGTTGCCTCCGACGCGGGCAACGGCTTTATCTGCGCGGAGAAGGAAATCGTCGCGCAGACCCGCAGCGGCAAGCAGGTGCTGAACGTCAAGGACGACGACCACGCTAAGATCTGTATCCCGGTCGAAGGCGATCACGTCGCCATTGTCTCGGAAAACGGCAAGTTCCTGGTCTTCGCGGTCGAGGAAATGCCGGAGCTCACCCGCGGCAAGGGCGTACGCCTGCAGAAATACAACATGGCCCGCGGCAAGCAGGGTTCGCTGGAACTGGACGGCGGTCTCAGCGACATCACGACCTTCAATTGGGATGATGGGCTCAAATGGGAAATGGGCGGTGGCAAGACCCGCCACGAAACAGACCTTGGCCAGTGGCTGGGCAAGCGGGCCGGCGTTGGCAAACGCCCGCCGCATGGCTTCCCGCGCGACTACAAGTTCAAATAAGGCGGCTGAAACCTGCTGCCTGCCTGTGCCCCCCGCGCCACCCGCGCGGGGGGCAGCTGTTTCCACCTCTTTACCCGCTGTGCCGTGCCCGGCTATCTGGGCGGTGTCGAATTTCCTTGGGGGGGCTCCATGATCCGCTTTCTTTCCATTCTGGCCACGCTGGCCTTGCTCGCGTCCTGCGGTGAAACCCGGTTGGACGAAGCGCCTGAGGACCTTGGTGCTTTTCAGGCACGGGTAACGCATGTCTACACCGAAAAAGCGCTGCAATGGCCGTTGTCCCGCAATGCGGAACACAGCGAATGGGATGCGGCGATGAAGAACGCGCTGGAAACCCGCCTGCGCCGCTATCAGGGCGCGCAGGAGTATGATGTGGCAGTTACGCTGGAGGGTTTCATGCTGGCACCGCCCGGCGTGCCGGTGCTGTTCTCCCCCAAAAGCGCGGTGGTGGTGAATGTCTTTGTCTATGACGTTGCGGCGAAGAAATTCCTGGCCAAGAAGCACCAGATGGAGATCTTTGAAAGCACCACCGGCGAAAGCGCGTTGCTGGGATCCGGCCATGCCCGCACCAAAGAGCAGCAAATTCAGGGCCTGGCGGTCAATATTGCCGACAAGGTCGAAGAATGGATGGCTCAACAGCACGAGGACGAAGGCTGGTTTGCACCACGCCCGGCGGCAGGTTCCGAAAGCGGAGCTGCTGCGGATGCCGCCGCGCCTGCGCCAGCCGGCTGAGCCTTGCGAATTCCGCCTTCGTCAAGCAGGAACGGGTTGATTTTTCCGCTCAAACCAAATAATCCGCCCGCGCAGAGGTAACCGGGTCAATGCATGACCCCTGTTTCAAAAGGGCGCCTAAGGAATGGCTAAGGAAAAGTTTGAGCGTACAAAACCGCACGTCAACATCGGCACCATCGGCCACGTTGACCACGGCAAAACCACGCTGACCGCAGCAATCACCAAATACTTCGGTGACTTCAAAGCCTACGACCAGATCGACGGCGCACCGGAAGAAAAAGCCCGCGGCATCACCATCTCGACCGCCCACGTCGAGTATGAGACCGAAGGCCGCCACTACGCCCACGTCGACTGCCCCGGCCACGCTGACTATGTGAAAAACATGATCACCGGCGCGGCGCAGATGGACGGCGCGATCCTGGTTGTGAACGCTGCTGACGGCCCGATGCCGCAGACCCGCGAGCACATCCTGCTGGGCCGCCAGGTCGGCATCCCGCACATGGTTGTCTTCATGAACAAAGTTGACCAGGTCGACGACGAAGAACTGCTTGAGCTGGTCGAGATGGAAATCCGCGAGCTGCTGTCGTCCTACGACTACCCGGGCGACGATATCCCGATCATCGCGGGTTCGGCTCTGGCCGCAATGGAAGGCAACAAGCCGGAAATCGGCGAAGAAAAAATCCGCGAGCTGATGGCCGCTGTGGATGACTACATCCCGACCCCGGCGCGTGCTGTTGACCAGCCGTTCCTGATGCCGGTTGAAGATGTGTTCTCGATCTCGGGCCGCGGCACCGTTGTGACCGGCCGGGTTGAGCGCGGCGTGATCAACGTTGGCGACTCGATCGAAATCGTTGGTATCCGCGACACCAAAACCACCACCTGCACCGGTGTGGAAATGTTCCGCAAGCTGCTGGACCGCGGTGAAGCCGGCGACAACATCGGCGCCCTGCTGCGCGGTATCGACCGTGACGGTGTTGAGCGCGGCCAGGTTCTGTGCGCACCGAAATCGGTGAACCCGCACACCAAGTTCGAAGCCGAGGCCTACATCCTGACCAAGGAAGAAGGCGGCCGTCACACGCCGTTCTTTGCGAACTACCGTCCGCAGTTCTACTTCCGCACCACCGACGTGACCGGCACCGTGACCCTGCCTGAGGGCACCGAGATGGTCATGCCCGGCGACAACCTGAAGTTCGACGTTGAGCTGATCGCGCCGATCGCGATGGAAAACGGCCTGCGCTTCGCCATCCGCGAAGGCGGCCGCACCGTCGGCGCTGGCGTCGTTTCCAAAATTACCGAGTAAGACGGCTTTGCCGTCTGGCGGGCGGCAGTTGGTTTTGCGCAGCAAAATCAATGAGAGCCCGCACCTCTGAAATGATAGAGAGGGCCGCTCGAAAGAGCGGCCCTTTTTGCGTTGCGGCAACCGGAAACCGGCGCGGTTTCCGGGCCGGCAAAATCGATTTTCCGGGCCGCTTCCCTTGCAGGGAGCTGTGCTCAGGTGATCCGGGACTGCGGGCGCTTGCAAATCCGTCCAGCGGCGCTGTCTGCCGCAGCGGTGATGGCCTCCAGCGAGGCTTCCAAGCTTAATCGCAAGCTTTCGGCCTCGGCATCAGTCGGTTTTTTCGGAACTTCATCTGTCCACTCCTGGCACATCAGCACACCCCGCGAAAATGGCAGAGGCAGCATTTGCCGGTCCCAGGTTGGCAGCTCAACTACTTTTTTCCCGGCGAATGCGACCGTGAACACCCGGCAGCCGGTCATCCGGGCCCAGACAACAGGGACGGTTGAGGATATGCGCGCCGGGCCGCGCGGCCCGTCGGCGGCAATCCCGATTGAACAGCCGTCCCTGGTGCGGCGCAACACTTCGCGCGACAGCGCCACATGGCGTTTGTGGCTGGACATTGGAATGGTCTCAAACCCAAGCCTGACCAGGATTTGCCCGGCCAGCCGCCCGGCGCGGGCCGAGGAAGTCAGGGCGCAGATGCGGCCCAGCGATGTGTCAAACAGATAAGGCGCCATAATCAGCCGCTGGTGCCACAGCACAAAGATCACCGGTTCGCCACGGCGCACGCAGGCGTCCATGTCTTCAAAACCGCTGCGGCTCCAGCGCGAGGTGCGGAAGGCGAATCGCACATAGGCGGCAAGCAGCCCCTCGACGGCGCGGTTGACGCCGGGGCTGTCGGCGATTTTCTTTCTCAGACTCACGGTAGGCGGCTCGTATTTTCGGGCGTCCCGGCGCAGGGGCGCAGTTATCTTCTCTGTCTAACTGCTTGGCTGCGCCATGGCAAAGCCTGCAGCGGCCAAACCGCAGGCCTGTACGCAGAAAGCCCGTTTTTCCTCTTGCCAGCGCAACACGTCTGCCTTAGGAAATGCCGCACCGCAGGGGTATAGCTCAGTTGGTAGAGCGACGGTCTCCAAAACCGTAGGTCTCGGGTTCGAACCCTGATGCCCCTGCCAGTTCACCGGATCACCAGAAGCACAGTGAAACGCCTTCGGGAAAGCCGCCCGCTTGGGCTGCGGGCGCCATTGCATGGTCAGGCCAGCGGCAGGTGCTCCGGGGCGGCTCCTTGCAAATACCGGTCATAGGCCGCGTCATAGGCCTGTTCGGCCTGCCGTGCCAGGCGTGCCGGGTGCGGCAAAGCTGCATGCTGGAGGCGGTGTTTCAAGGTCTTGCCGGCCTCCGGATCCTGCGCCAGGCCCGCAGCCTTCGCCTCGTAGTCTTCTGTACTGGCGGCGATCAGTTCCGGCAGCCCGGCGGCCTGCAGCAGGCTTGCGACAGTGCGGGCGGCGAATTGCTGTCCCGGCAAGGTGAGCACCGGCAGCCTGGCAGCCAAGGCTGACTGGGCGGCGCTGCGGGAATTCACAGTGAAGGTGTCCAGAAACAAATCTGCCAGCGGCAGGCGGGCCTGGTGTTCCGCCGGCGGGACAGGCGGTGCAAAGATGAGCCGGTCCGGATCAATGCCGCGCGCTGCCGCCGCCCGGCGCAGGTTGGACACTGCATGCGCGCCGTTATCCTGCAGCCACAGAACGCTGTCCTTGGCCCCGCTCAGCAGCCGCATCCAGATGTTGAATTCTGACGGGGTGATCCGGCTGCCTGCGGCAAAGTTGCAGAATACAAACCCAGTCTCCGGCAGGCCGCAGCCGACCCGGTCCGGGCTGCCCGCCGCTGCGGCCGGCGCTGGTGTAACAGCCAGATGGCTTGCCGGCAGGCGCAGCAGGTGTTCGTTGTGATACCGTTCGCTGCCGGGCGGGCACACGGTGTGATCGCCGATCAGGTAGTCGAAGGCGGCGGTGCCCATGGTGCCGGGGTAACCCGGCCATGCAATGTGCAGCGGAGCCAGCCGGCCGGAAAATAAGTGGTTCAGGCTGCCGTTTGTATAGCCTGAGACATCCACGGCAATGTCCAGACAGTCTGCCTTGACTGCGACGGCCGCTTCTTGTCCGGCTGTTCCGCCCAATTGCCTGAAGCAGGAGACGGTTTGGCTCAGTTCGGCAGCGGTCTTTGCCGACAGCCCGGAGCCGGTGGCATAGGCGTGGATTTCAAACCGGGTGCTATCGTGGGCTGCCAGCATTGCCGCGTGCCGGATTGCAACTGCGTCTCCATCACTGCCGGCAAAAAAGTACCCTATCCGCAGCCGGGCGGGACGCTGCCGGACGGGTGGCGCCGTTTGCGGCTCTATCACCGGAAATGCGTCGCCGGCATAAGCCTGGGCACGGGCCCGCAGCAGATCCGGGTTGTCTTCCATCAGCATCAGCACGCTTGGATCGCAGCCGCTGCCACGCAAGCCCAGCAGGCGCCGGCAGTCCGCGTATTCCTGCACCCACCGCCAGTCATTGAGCTCCGCCAGAACATGCAGCCGCTGGGTGCGGCTGCGGTCGTCGGATGGGGAAATCTGCAGAATTCTGTCAAAACAGGGCAGGGCATCCGCAAACCGGCCCTCGGCCTTAAGCTGCAGGCCAAGCTGGAAGTGCGCTTCGGTCAGCTGCGGATCCAGGCTGGCGGCTCGGGTGTAATGTTCCTTGGCCTCAGCCGTGGCGCCCAGCTTCTGCAGCAGGCCGGCCAAAGTGAAATGCAGTGAGGCATCTTCAGGGGCAAGGGAAACCGCCTGGCGCAGAACACCGGCGGCCTCGATGCTGCGGCCCTCCAGCGGCAGGGCTTCGGCCATGCTGCGCAGGGCGGGCAGGCATTCGGCGTCCAGCTTCAGGGCTTTCTGGTACAGAGCCATGGCGTTGTCATGCTGCCCGCGGGCCATATGGACGCGGCCCATCGCGGCATAGGTGCCCGCTTCCTGGGGGTCCAGCCCGCAGGCCTTGTTCAGGCAGGTTGCGGCATTGTCCATATGACCTGCCGCCAGATGGCAGCGGCCCAGGAAATCCCACAGGAAATGCGAATCGCGGAACGTCTTGAGCAAGGCGCCGCAGCTGTCAGCCGCGTCGAAATGGCGGCCGGCGGCAAGCGCTGTCTCCAGTTCCGCTTTGGTGTCCGGCGAGGGCTCGCGCTGTTCGCGCAGGCGGCCGCGCAGGGAGTCCAGCGCTTGCAGGGCGCGGGTATTCTTCGGGTTGCGTGCCAGGATGCCGGAATAGGCAAGCACGGCATCCTCAAATTTGGAGTCACGTTCAAGCTGTTCGGCCTGGGATAAGGAATATGCTGGTGTCATGGCATCCAATCTCATCAATAAACGCGGGATATGCCTGCACGGCGCACACATGGCGCCGGGGCTGCTTGGGACAGTTTTGCAGCAAGTGGATTAAAATTGGATTGACTGGGCGGCCTAAGCTGCCCTGCCGCCGGAGCAGGGCTTGAATTTACCGGCAGCAGGCGTTAAATCGCGACCACTGCTAGCAGAGAGACACCCCCAGTATGGCGACTATCAATCCAGTTCAGTTCATTCAGCAAGTCCGTGCCGAAGTGTCCAAGGTCGTTTGGCCGACCCGGCGCGAGGTGCTGCTGACCACGGTCATGGTGTTTATCATGGCGGCGCTTACGGCGGTGTTCTTTGCACTGGTCGACCTGCTGATCCGCTATGGCCTGCAGGGTCTTCTGGGGATGTTCGGCTAAGCCTGCGGCAGTTTGCTGGCTTCCAAGCCCGTGTTGCTGTGCCGCCCTTGATCTTGGCGGCAATGGACGGTAGGTGAGCCGTAACTATTGAGGCGGGCGTGCGGCGATTCGGTTTGCACGCCGCTTTTAGTTGGAGAGCGCAGCTTACGGGCTGCATCGGGATGATAAAGCGGCGGCGCGGCAATGGCCCGCCTGGCAAAACAAGGACGACGGTTCATGGCGAAACGGTGGTATTCGGTCAGCGTTCTTTCGAATTTCGAAAAGAAAATCGCAGAGCAAATCCGCACCTCGGTCGCAGAACAGGGCCTTGAGGACGAGATCGACGAAGTGCTGGTCCCCACCGAAGAGGTGATTGAGATCCGCCGCGGCAAGAAAGTCTCGACCGAGCGCCGGTTCATGCCTGGCTACGTGCTGGTGCATATGGAGATGTCCGACCGCGGCTACCATCTGATCTCCTCGATCAACCGGGTCACTGGCTTCCTGGGCCCGCAGGGCCGCCCGATGCCGATGCGCGACGCCGAGGTGCAGGGCATCCTGGGCCGCGTCGAGGAAGGCGTCGAAGCACCGCGCACGCTGATCCATTTCGAGATCGGCGAGAAGGTCAAGGTCAACGACGGCCCGTTCGAAGATTTCGACGGCATGGTCGAAGAGGTCGACGAGGACAGCCAGAAGCTCAAGGTCACCGTTTCGATCTTTGGCCGGGAAACCCCGGTCGAACTGGATTTCACTCAGGTCACCAAACAGATCTGATGTGACGCCGGCCGTTTTGGCCGGCACCCCGAGCGTGGGAGGCGGCGGCACCGCGGTGCCAAGGCCGGACCACACAGCAAAGAAGCCCGAAGGACGCGTCCCAAGGGTGTTGGAAAAGGAGAAGGCCAATGGCCAAGAAGCTCGTCGGCACGATGAAGCTGCAAGTTAAAGCCGGTCAGGCAAACCCAAGCCCGCCGGTTGGTCCGGCGCTGGGTCAGCGCGGCATCAACATCATGGAATTCTGCAAGGCGTTCAACGCCAAGACCGCAGACATGGAGCCCGGCGCGCCGTGCCCGACCGTGATCACCTACTATCAGGACAAGTCCTTCACCATGGACATCAAGACGCCGCCCGCGTCTTACTACCTGAAGAAGGCTGCCAAGGTTAAGTCGGGTGCAAAAACCCCGTCGCGTGAAACCGTCGGCACCGTGACCGCGGCCCAGGTGAAAGAAATCGCCGAAGCCAAGATGAAAGATCTGAACGCCAACGACATCGACGCGGCAATGCAGATCATCCTGGGCTCTGCCCGCTCCATGGGCATCGAGGTGAAGTAAGATGGCAAAGCTCGGTAAACGTACCCGCGCCGCGCGCGAAGCTCTGGCTGGCAAAGATAACCTGTCGGTCGAAGAAGCTGTGTCCCTGATCAAGGCGAACGCCACTGCGAAATTCGACGAAACCGTCGAAATCGCCATGAGCTTGGGTGTTGACACCCGCCACGCGGACCAGATGGTCCGCGGTGTTGTCGGCCTGCCGAACGGCACCGGCAAAGCCATGCGCGTTGCAGTGTTCGCCCGCGGCCCCAAGGCAGAAGAAGCCACCGCGGCTGGTGCAGACATCGTCGGCGCCGAAGACCTGATGGAAGCCATCCAGGGCGGCAGCATCGACTTTGACCGTTGCATCGCAACCCCGGACATGATGCCCGTTGTTGGCCGTCTGGGTAAAATCCTCGGCCCGCGCAACCTGATGCCGAACCCCAAGGTCGGCACCGTGACCATGGACGTCAAGGCAGCTGTCGAAGCGGCCAAGGGCGGCGAAGTCCAGTTCAAGGCGGAAAAAGGCGGCGTTGTGCACGCAGGCGTCGGCAAAGCCTCGTTTGACGAAGCCAAGCTGGTCGAAAACGTCCGTGCCTTCATCTCGGCTGTGGCCAAGGCCCGTCCGTCGGGCGCCAAGGGCGCTTACATGAAAAAGATCAACCTGACCTCGACCATGGGTCCGGGCGTCACGGTTGACGTGGACAACGCTGTCACCGAGTAATCCGGTCAGCATTGCCAGAATACGGGCCCCGGGTGCATCGCCCGGGGCCTTTTCTTTTGCCGGGCGGCGGTCTGTTGCTCAAATCACCGTGCGGCGCATCTTAACCGGGTATTTACCCTTGTGCCCGCTTGGCTGCGCTCATAATTGCAACCTATGGCGCTTCGCAGTTTCTTTGCTCAGGACAGTTCGAGTCTGGTTGTCACATCGAGTTCAAACGGCTCGATTGTCGGTAATGCGGTCATCAATAATTCGGACACGCCCAACGGGACGGTTTTCGCCTATTCCGGCGGCGCCGGAACCAATGTCACGCTGAATGATACCGGCGGCGGGCGGAACAGGTTCAATGACGACCGGGAATCTGATCACGTCATAACCGATGGCGGCGGCATCGTTGCGAACGGTGCCGAGGTCGAATCCGAGTCGCATATCCTGTTGCGCGAGCTCGACGGTAACGGAAATCCTGTTGGGCCGGAGATAACGGTCTACGTCTTTTCACAGGGCGGCCAGACCTCAAATGTCTGGGGCTATTCGACGGACCTGCCGCTTGAAGCCGGGAAATCCTATGTAAAGACCGGTGGCCAGAACACCGGCACGTCGCGCTATTCGGATTATGTCACCTGTTTTGGGGCCGGGACACTGATTGATGCCGCAGATGGCCAGGTGGCGGTTGAGGATATCACCAAGGGGCAGCGCGTCTGGACCAAAGAGGCCGGCCTGCAGCCGGTGCGCTGGGTCGCGGCCGCATCGGTCTGCGGCCACGGCAGCTTTGCGCCTGTGGTCTTTGCGCCCGGGGCGATTGGAAATGCGGATGAGCTGGTTCTTTCGCAGCAGCACAGGGTTCATGTGGCATTGCCGGTTGCCGAGATGCTGTTCGGCCAGTCAGATGTCCTGGTGGCTGCAAAGCATCTGTGCGGGCTTCCGGGAGTCGGGATCCGTGAGCAGGCCAAAATCCGCTATTTCCACTTCATGTTCGACCGGCATCACATCGTGCGCTCCAATGGCGTGCTGACAGAAAGTTTCTTTCTGGCGCCAGGATCTGTGGCTGCGCTGGATTGGGCGCAGCGCCGTGAACTGCTGTCGCTGTTTCCGTCGCTTGGCCGGGACAGCAGCCGGTTCGGCAAGACTGCAGCGATGACGCTCACCTCCGGCGAGGCGCGTGTGCTGAAGGGCTGCTTGGAATCTCATCGCGGGCAGGTCTGCCTAGCGGCCCGGTGAATTTGCCTGAGGCGGCCAGTTTCCCCCTTGGAAATCCCGTAAAATACGACTAACTACGGCTACGAGATAAAGCGTGCGATTCGTCGTGCGCTTTATTTCATTTCGTCCAAGATGGTGGGCGGCCTTTCGATCGGGCCTTAATCTCCCTCCTGAGACGGGTACAGACCAAGAAGATCGAGGGTTTTCATTCCCTCGGGCGGATTTGGCTCATCCCGTAAAACGGACCTGAACGCCGGGCCTTACGGACCGGCAAATATGAGCCGGGATGCACAAGCATCCCTAACTTGGAGAGAACTGTGGATAGAGCCCAGAAAGAGAAAGTGGTCGAGGAACTCGGCCAGATCTTCGAAAGCTCTGGCGTCGTAGTGGTTGCCCACTACGCCGGTCTGACAGTTGCCGAGATGCAGGATCTGCGCGCGCGTGCAAGCGACGCGAACAGCTCTGTGCGTGTTGCCAAAAACAGGCTCGCCAAAATCGCCCTCGAGGGAAAGCCGTGTGAAAACATGTCTGGCCTGCTGACAGGGATGACCGTTCTGACCTATTCCGAAGACCCCGTGTCCGCTGCAAAAGTGGCCGAGGGTTTCGCCAAGGATAACAAAAAGTTTGAGATCCTCGGCGGCGCAATGGGTGAGAATGCTCTGGACCGCGCAGGCGTCGAAGCCGTGTCGAAAATGCCGTCCCGCGACGAGCTTATTGCTCAGATCGCAAGCTGCATTGGCGCACCCGCTTCCAACATCGCCGGCGCAATTGGCGCACCTGCAAGCAACATCGCAAGCATCCTTTCGACCATCGAAGAGAAGGCGGAAGCTGCGTAAGCGGTTGGCACTGAATGACTGGCGTGGGGCAAAGCCTGCACGTTGGAACACACATACTGTAAACGGAAAGAGCTGATACAATGGCTGATCTGAAAGCACTCGCAGAAAGCATCGTGGGTCTGACCCTGCTGGAAGCACAAGAACTGAAAACCATCCTGAAGGATGAGTACGGCATCGAGCCCGCAGCTGGCGGCGCAGTTGTCATGGCTGCGGCCGACGGCGGCGCAGCTGCTGAAGAAGAAAAGACCGAATTCGACGTCGTTCTGAAGAACGCCGGCGCTTCCAAGATCAACGTGATCAAAGAAGTCCGCGGTCTGACCGGTCTGGGCCTGAAAGAAGCCAAAGAACTGGTCGAAGCCGGCGGCAAGATCAAAGAAGGCGTGTCCAAGGACGAAGCCGAAGACGTCAAAGCCAAGCTGGAAGCAGCTGGCGCCGAAGTCGAGCTGGCCTAAGCCCTGCTCCTGGTGCATTTCTGATGCATCGGAATTTTGGCTGGGTCCGGAGTTTTCCGGGCCCAGCCGAACCTGTCTTAGAAAGGGCCTCTGAGGAGGCGTTTTTTCAGGCGGAGTTCAAAGGATCGGGAGGCTGCCTTCGGGACGGTGGCCATGAATTGATCCGAACGCGCTGTCTCGTATGGGCAAGGTGCCGGGGCCCGGCGGCATCCTTGACCGGTGAGAACTCGAAAGGTGACATCTGACATGGCTCAATCGTTCCTTGGCCAGAAACGTCTACGCAAATACTACGGCAAAATCCGCGAAGTGCTGGAGATGCCGAACCTCATTGAGGTGCAGAAATCTTCCTACGACCTGTTCCTGCGCTCTGGCGATGAAGCCGAGCCGCTGGACGGCGAAGGCATCAAAGGTGTGTTCCAGTCGGTTTTCCCGATCAAGGACTTCAACGAGACTTCGGTCCTGGAGTTCGGCAAATACGCGTTTGAAAAACCGAAATACGACGTCGAAGAATGCATGCAGCGCGACATGACCTACAGCGCGCCGCTGAAGGTCACCCTGCGCCTGATCGTCTTTGATGTGGACGAAGATACCGGCGCCAAGTCGGTAAAAGACATCAAGGAACAGGATGTCTTCATGGGCGACATGCCCCTGATGACCCCGAACGGCACTTTTGTCGTCAACGGCACCGAGCGTGTGATCGTGTCCCAGATGCACCGTTCGCCGGGCGTGTTCTTTGACCACGACAAAGGCAAGACCCACTCCTCGGGCAAGCTGCTGTTTGCCTGCCGCATCATCCCGTACCGCGGCTCCTGGCTGGATTTCGAATTCGACGCCAAGGACATCGTCTTTGCCCGTATCGACCGCCGCCGCAAACTGCCGGTGACCACTCTGCTGTACGCCCTGGGCCTGGACCAGGACGCCATCATGAGCGCCTATTACAACACCGTCCAGTTCAAGCTGGAAAAGTCCCGCGGCTGGGTTACCCCGTTCTTCCCCGACCGTGTGCGCGGCACCCGCCCGACCTATGACCTGGTCGATGCGGCCACTGGCGAAATCATCTGCGAAGCCGGCAAAAAGGTCACTCCGCGCGCCGTCAAGAAGATGATCGAAGAAGGCACCATCACCGAGCTTCTGGTGCCCTTCGAGCATATCGTCGGCAAATATGTCTCCCAGGACATCATCAATGAAGAAAACGGCGCGATCTATGTCGAAGCCGGTGATGAGCTGACCCTGGAATACGACAAAGACGGCGAACTGATCGGCGGCTCGCTGAAAGGTCTGCTGGATGCCGGCATCACTGACATTCCGGTGCTGGACATCGACAACGTCAACGTCGGCCCCTACATGCGCAACACTATGGCGCAGGACAAGAACCGGTCCCGCGACACCGCGCTTATGGATATCTACCGTGTGATGCGCCCGGGCGAGCCGCCCACCGTCGAGGCTGCGTCGGCCCTGTTCGACACCCTGTTCTTCGATAGCGAGCGTTACGACCTGTCCGCAGTTGGCCGCGTGAAGATGAACATGCGCCTGGCACTGGACGCCGAGGACACCCAGCGCACCCTGCGCAAGGAAGACATCGTCGCCTGTATCAAGGCGCTGGTCGACCTGCGGGACGGCCGCGGCGATATCGACGACATCGACCACCTTGGCAACCGCCGTGTACGGTCCGTCGGCGAGCTGATGGAAAACCAGTACCGCGTCGGCCTGTTGCGGATGGAGCGTGCGATCAAGGAACGTATGTCCTCGGTCGAGATCGACACCGTGATGCCGCAGGATCTGATCAACGCCAAGCCCGCTGCGGCCGCGGTGCGTGAATTCTTCGGCTCCTCGCAGCTGTCGCAGTTCATGGACCAGACCAACCCGCTGTCGGAAGTCACCCACAAACGCCGTCTCTCGGCGCTTGGCCCCGGCGGTCTGACCCGCGAGCGCGCAGGCTTTGAAGTCCGCGACGTTCATCCGACCCACTATGGCCGGATGTGCCCGATTGAAACGCCGGAAGGCCCGAACATCGGTCTGATCAACTCGCTGGCGACCTTTGCCCGTGTGAACAAGTACGGCTTCATTGAGACACCCTATCGCGTCGTGAACGAAGCGAAGGTGACTGACGAAGTTCACTACATGTCCGCGACCGAAGAAATGCGCCACACTGTGGCGCAGGCGAACGCGACCCTGGACGAAGATGGCAAGTTCATCAACGACCTGGTCTCTACCCGCCAGTCCGGCGACTACACCCTGGCGCCGCGCGAAAGCGTGGACCTGATCGACGTCTCGCCGAAACAGCTGGTATCGGTTGCGGCCTCGCTGATCCCGTTCCTGGAAAACGACGATGCTAACCGGGCTCTGATGGGCTCGAACATGCAACGTCAGGCGGTTCCGCTTCTGCGGGCCGAGGCGCCGCTGGTCGGCACCGGTATCGAGGAAAAAGTGGCGATCGACTCCGGCGCGGCCATTCAGGCCAAGCGTGCGGGCATCATCGACCAGGTCGATGCGCAGCGTATCGTGATCCGGGCCACCTCCGATCTGGAGCTGGGCGACGCGGGCGTTGACATCTACCGTATGCGCAAGTTCCAGCGTTCGAACCAGAACACCTGTATCAACCAGCGCCCGCTGGTGAAGGTGGGCGACACTGTGACCAAGGGCGAAGTCATCGCCGACGGTCCGTCGACCGATATGGGCGAACTGGCCTTGGGTAAAAACGTGGTCGTCGCGTTCATGCCGTGGAACGGCTACAACTACGAAGACTCGATCCTGATCTCCGAGCGCATCGCGCGCGACGACGTCTTCACCTCGGTTCACATCGAGGAATTCGAAGTCGCCGCCCGTGACACCAAGCTTGGTCCGGAAGAAATCACCCGCGACATCCCCAACGTCGGCGAGGAAGCCCTGCGCAACCTCGACGAGGCGGGCATCGTCTACATCGGTGCCGATGTGGAACCGGGCGATATTCTGGTCGGTAAGATCACGCCCAAGGGCGAAAGCCCGATGACCCCGGAAGAAAAGCTGCTGCGCGCCATCTTCGGCGAAAAAGCATCTGACGTGCGCGACACCTCGCTGCGCGTGAAGCCGGGCGACTACGGTACTGTGGTTGAGGTCCGCGTCTTCAATCGCCACGGCGTTGAAAAAGACGAGCGTGCGCTGCAGATCGAGCGTGAGGAAGTCGAACGTCTGGCCCGTGACCGGGACGACGAGCTGGCGATCCTGGACCGCAACATCTATGCGCGTCTGCGCGGCATGATCCTGGGCAAAGTTGCTGTCAAAGGTCCGAAAGGCGTGCGTCCGGGTGCCGAAATCACCGAAGATCTGCTGGACACGCTGTCGCGCGGTCAGTGGTGGATGCTGGCGCTGGAAGACGAGAAGGACGCCCAGGTGGTCGAGGCCTTGAACGAGCAGTACGAGGCGCAAAAGCGCGCCCTGGATGCCCGTTTCGAGGACAAGGTCGAGAAGGTCCGCCGCGGCGACGACCTGCCGCCGGGTGTGATGAAGATGGTCAAAGTCTTCATCGCCGTGAAGCGCAAGCTGCAGCCGGGCGACAAGATGGCCGGCCGTCACGGCAACAAAGGTGTGATTTCGAAAGTGGTGCCGATGGAGGACATGCCGTTCCTCGCCGACGGTACCCCGGTCGACTTCTGTCTTAACCCGCTGGGCGTTCCGTCGCGTATGAACGTCGGTCAGATCCTTGAAACCCACATGGGCTGGGCCGCACGCGGTCTTGGCATCAAGGTGGACGACGCGCTGCAGGAATACCGCCGCTCGGGCGATCTGACCCCGGTCCGTGATGCGATGCACCACGCCTATGGCGACGACGTTTATGACGAAGGCATCGCCAGCATGACCGAGGCCGCCCTGGTGGAAGCCGCAGGCAATGTGACCCGCGGTGTGCCGATTGCGACTCCGGTCTTTGATGGCGCCAAGGAAGACGACGTCAACAACGCCCTGGTGCGTGCGGGCTTTGACCAGTCCGGCCAGTCGATCCTGTTCGACGGCCGCACCGGTGAGCAGTTCGCGCGTCCCGTGACTGTTGGCATCAAGTACCTGCTCAAGCTGCACCACCTGGTGGACGACAAGATCCACGCGCGTTCCACCGGCCCCTACAGCCTCGTTACCCAGCAGCCGCTGGGCGGTAAGGCGCAGTTCGGCGGTCAGCGCTTTGGTGAGATGGAAGTCTGGGCTCTCGAAGCTTACGGCGCCGCCTACACCCTGCAGGAGATGCTCACCGTGAAATCGGATGACGTCGCCGGCCGGACCAAGGTCTATGAGTCGATCGTCAAGGGCGAGGACAACTATGAAGCGGGCGTACCGGAATCGTTCAACGTTCTGGTGAAAGAAGTCCGCGGCCTCGGCCTGAACATGGAACTCCTGGATGCGGAAGAAGAGTAAGGGCTGCGGCCCTTACCCCCTCCTCCCTTCCGCACGAATTTGAGGTATCAAAATGAACCAGGAAATCACCAACAACCCGTTCAACCCGCTGACGCCGCCCAAGGTCTTTGATGAAATCAAAGTCTCGCTGGCGTCGCCGGAACGGATCCTGTCGTGGTCTTACGGCGAAATCAAAAAGCCTGAGACCATCAACTACCGGACCTTCAAGCCCGAGCGCGACGGCCTGTTCTGCGCCCGCATCTTTGGCCCGATCAAAGACTACGAATGCCTGTGCGGTAAATATAAGCGGATGAAGTACCGCGGCGTCGTTTGCGAAAAATGCGGCGTCGAGGTCACCCTGCAGAAAGTCCGCCGCGAGCGGATGGGCCACATCGAGCTGGCTGCACCGGTTGCGCACATCTGGTTCCTCAAGTCGCTGCCGTCGCGCATCGGCCTGATGCTGGACATGACCCTGCGCGATCTGGAGCGGGTTCTGTACTTCGAAAACTATGTTGTCATCGAGCCGGGCCTGACCGATCTGTCCTATGGCCAGATGATGACCGAAGAAGAGTTCATGGACGCTCAGGATGCCTTCGGCGTGGACGCTTTCACCGCCAATATCGGCGCCGAAGCGATCCGTGACATGCTGGCCCAGATCGACCTGGAATCCGAAGCCGAGCAGCTGCGCGCCGAACTGGCCGAAGCCACCGGCGAACTGAAGCCTAAGAAGATCATCAAGCGTCTGAAAGTCGTGGAATCCTTCCTGGAATCGGGCAACCGTCCGGAATGGATGATCATGACCGTGATCCCGGTCATTCCGCCGGAACTGCGTCCGCTGGTGCCGCTGGACGGCGGCCGCTTTGCGACCTCTGACCTCAACGACCTGTACCGCCGCGTGATCAACCGGAACAACCGCCTGAAGCGGCTGATCGAACTGCGCGCGCCGGACATCATCGTCCGCAACGAAAAGCGGATGCTGCAGGAATCCGTGGATGCGCTGTTCGACAACGGCCGCCGCGGCCGCGTGATCACCGGCGCCAACAAGCGTCCGCTGAAATCGCTGTCCGATATGCTGAAAGGCAAGCAGGGCCGCTTCCGTCAGAACCTTTTGGGTAAGCGCGTCGACTTCTCCGGCCGTTCGGTCATTGTGACCGGTCCGGAACTGAAGCTGCACCAATGCGGCTTGCCCAAGAAGATGGCGCTCGAACTCTTCAAGCCCTTCATCTATTCGCGTCTGGAGGCCAAGGGCCTGTCCAGCACCGTGAAGCAGGCGAAGAAGCTGGTCGAAAAAGAGCGTCCCGAAGTCTGGGATATCCTCGACGAGGTGATCCGCGAACACCCGGTGATGCTGAACCGCGCACCGACGCTGCACCGTCTTGGCATCCAGGCGTTTGAACCCACGCTGATCGAAGGTAAGGCCATCCAGCTGCACCCGCTGGTCTGCTCGGCGTTCAACGCGGACTTTGACGGCGACCAGATGGCTGTGCATGTCCCTCTGAGCCTTGAGGCCCAGCTGGAAGCGCGCGTCCTGATGATGTCCACGAACAACGTTCTGTCGCCGGCCAACGGCGCACCGATCATTGTTCCCTCGCAGGATATGATCCTGGGTCTTTACTATGTGACCCTGGAACGCGAAGGCATGCCGGGCGAAGGCATGGTGTTCGGCTCGATCGAAGAAGTTCAGCATGCGCTGGACGCTGGTGTTGTGCACATGCACACCAAGATCACCGCCCGGATCACCCAGTTCGACGAAGAAGGCAACGAGGTTAAGTCGCGGTTTGAAACCACGCCTGGCCGTGTCCGTCTGGGCGCGCTGCTGCCGAAAAACGTCAAAGCCCCGTTTGAGCTGGTCAACCGCCTGCTGCGGAAGAAAGAAGTGCAGCAGGTCATCGACACCGTCTACCGCTACTGCGGTCAGAAGGAATCGGTTATCTTCTGTGACCAGATCATGACCATGGGCTTCCGCGAAGCGTTCAAGGCGGGCATTTCGTTCGGCAAGGACGACATGGTGATCCCCGACACCAAATGGACGCTGGTTGAAGAAACCCGTGATCAGGTGAAGGACTTTGAACAGCAGTACATGGACGGCCTGATCACCCAGGGCGAAAAGTACAACAAAGTTGTCGATGCATGGTCCAAATGTAACGACAAGGTCACCGACGCGATGATGGGCACCATCTCGGCTGACAAGCGCGACGAGGCTGGTGCCGTTATGGAACCGAACTCGGTTTACATGATGGCCCACTCCGGTGCGCGTGGCTCGGTTACCCAGATGAAGCAGCTGGGCGGCATGCGCGGCCTGATGGCCAAGCCGAACGGCGACATCATCGAGACCCCGATCATCTCGAACTTTAAAGAAGGCCTGACCGTTCTCGAGTACTTCAACTCGACCCACGGCGCCCGTAAGGGTCTGTCCGATACCGCGCTTAAGACGGCGAACTCGGGTTACCTGACCCGCCGTCTGGTGGACGTCGCACAGGACTGCATCGTGCGTGAGAACGATTGCGGCACCGAGCGTGCGATCACTGCCGAAGCGGCTGTGAACGATGGTGAAGTCGTCGCGACCCTGGGCGAACGTCTTCTGGGCCGCGTGGCTGCAGACGACATCCTGCGTCCTGGCACCGAAGAAGTCATCATTGCTGCAGGCCAGCTGATCGACGAACGTATGGCGGATGCCGTGGAAGAGGCCGGCGTTCAGTCGACCCGTATCCGCTCGCCGCTGACCTGCGAGTCGGAAGAGGGCGTCTGCGCCATGTGCTATGGCCGAGACCTGGCGCGCGGCACCAAGGTGAACGAAGGCGAAGCGGTGGGTATCATCGCGGCGCAGTCGATCGGCGAACCCGGCACCCAGCTGACGATGCGGACCTTCCACATCGGCGGCGTTGCCCAGGGTGGCCAGCAGTCGTTCCAGGAAGCGTCCCAGGAAGGCAAGATCGTCTTCGAGATGCCGCAGACCCTGGAAAACGCCAACGGCGAGACCATGGTTGTGGGCCGCAACATGAAGCTGATCATTCAGGACGAACACGGCGAAGAACGTGCCAGCCACAAGCTGGGTTACGGTTCCAAGCTGTTCGTCAAGGAAGGTCAGGACATTGCGCGCGGCGACAAGCTGTTCGAATGGGATCCCTATACCCTGCCGATCATCGCCGAGAAGCCGGGTACTGCCAAATACGTGGACCTGGTCTCGGGCCTGGCTGTCCGTGACGAGACCGACGAAGCCACCGGCATGACCCAGAAGATCGTTATCGACTGGCGCACGGCTCCGAAAGGCTCGGATCTGAAGCCGGAGATCATCCTGGTCGACAGCAACGGCGAGCCGATGCGCAACGACCTTGGCAATCCGCTGACCTATCCGATGTCGGTGGATGCGATCCTCTCGGTCGAAGATGGCGATCAGGTTGTGGCTGGTGACGTTGTTGCGCGTATCCCGCGTGAAGGCGCCAAGACCAAGGACATCACGGGTGGTCTGCCGCGCGTTGCCGAATTGTTCGAAGCCCGTCGTCCGAAAGACCACGCGATCATCGCCGAAATCGATGGTTACGTGCGCTTTGGCCGCGACTACAAGAACAAGCGCCGGATCGCGATCGAACCGTCGGACGAGACGCGGGATGCCGTTGAATACATGGTGCCCAAGGGTAAGCACATTCCTGTTCAGGAAGGTGACTTTGTCCAGAAGGGCGACTACATCATGGACGGCAACCCGGCGCCGCATGACATCCTGTCCATCATGGGTGTCGAGGCTCTGGCCAACTACATGATCGACGAGGTTCAGGACGTCTACCGCCTGCAGGGTGTGAAGATCAACGACAAGCACATCGAGGTGATCGTCCGCCAGATGCTGCAGAAGTGGGAGATTTCAGACTCCGGCGACACCACGCTGCTCAAAGGCGAACACGTGGACAAGCAGGAGTTTGACGCAGCCAACGAGAAATCGCTGGCCCGCGGCAAGCGCCCGGCACAGGGCGCACCGATCCTGCTCGGCATCACCAAGGCGTCGCTGCAGACCCGCTCCTTCATCTCGGCGGCCTCCTTCCAGGAGACCACCCGGGTTCTCACCGAGGCTTCGGTGCAGGGCAAGAAGGACAAGCTGGTCGGCCTTAAGGAAAACGTCATCGTGGGCCGCCTGATCCCGGCCGGCACCGGTGGTGCGACCCAGGCAGTGCGCGCCATTGCCCAGGGCCGCGACAACGTGGTTCTGGAAGCCCGCCGCGAAGAAGCCGAAGCCGCTGCAGCCCTGGCCGCACCGGTGATGGACGAAGACGCGATGGGCGGCGACGATCTGGATATCCTGGTCGAAACCCCGGAAAGCCGCGACTAAGCTACGGCACATACCTACAGGAAAGCCCCCGCATGATCTCATGCGGGGGCTTTTTCATATCCGCAACCACAGCTATCGTCAGCCGGGCGCGGGATCACGCCGGGCAACACGGCTGGCAGGCAGGGGACGGTGATGGACATCAGGCTGCGGATGATTGGACTGGTGCGGTTTTCCGTGCTCAGCACGAATTACTATTCAGAGCGGTTCAACAGTTTGGAGGAAAAGGCAGCACATCTGTTCTCACCGGAACGGATGGAATTGCGCTTCCGGCTGTTTGAACATTTGTGCCTGCGGTCGCTGACACAGCAAAGCGACCCGAGTTTCCGGCTGATCGTTCTGACCTCGGAAGACCTGCCTGATCCCTATCTGGAACGGCTGCTGGAACTGACAGAACCCTACAGCAACATCTTCTGCCATGGTGCAGCGCCGGACACGCACTACCAGCAGCTGAAGGACGCTTTTGGCCTGGTGAATTTACGGCGTGCCACCCATCATGTTCTGTTCCGGCTGGATGATGATGATGCTTTGGACCGGAATTTCGTCAAACGCACCAAGGGCTTTGCCCGCGGCATGATCCCGTTGCAGGGCGAAGGCCAGACTCCGTTTATCATTGCCCATAACCGCGGCCTGTATCTGGAAAAAACAGCCAAAGGCGCCGAGCTGTATGACACCTGCGAGCGGTCGCCGTTGTCCACCGGCCTGTCGCTGGTTGCTCCGGCGGATCACCGGGCCAACCCCTATGCGTTCAACCACCGCAAAATTGCGCAGCACTACAATACGTTTTCCGACATCTCGGTGCCCGCCTTCCTGCGGACCATTCATGGCGACAACAAATCGGATCCTGCGCAACTGGGTCTGACCCGGAAATGGCCCGCCCGCCAGATCGAAGACGCGCTGAACGAGCATTTCGGCTTTACACCGGCGCGACTCAAGGCCTTGCTGCCGTAGCTGCAAGCCTGGCCGCGGCCGGTTTAGCGCGGCTTGAACGCCGCCCGCACCTTGGCTGCCCGCAGACCAAAGACCGTTGCAAATTCAGCTTCCTGCTTGCCCGTCAGCGGTGCGACGTCGACAGCTGCGGCGCCGTCTTGCCGGGAGTCATTGAACCGGTTGTGGCTGCGGACCCACATGGGGACGTCGGTAATGGTGACAGACGGCATGTGGTGGTGAATACGGTGATGGGCAAAGTTCATGATCGTTTTGCGGCTGCCCGCTGCCACATGCATGCCAAGGGCTGCGGTGAAATAGGGCCGGACGGTTGGTGCTGCTGAAATGCCGTCCGGGCCGAACTCCGCGACATAGCCCCGGTTGAAATCAATCGCAGCCGAGGCGGATTTGGCAAACAGCTTGGCGCAGTCTTTTGCGGTGTCCCGCAGGCGCTCGACAAATTCGGTTGCCACCGCATCATCATCGTCGAACCTGAATTGCAGGCAGGGCTGGCCGGGTTTCCGCCTTGCACCGTTCAGAAGATCTTTCATCACCTCACGATGCCTGCGCGGCGGCTCAGCGTGAAGCCGGATTTGCGGTATTTCCGCGATCAGATCCTGCAGCCGGTCGCGGTGAACCTGGGGCAGGCTGTCGCCGATCACCATGATCAGGTCGAAATCCTGGTCGGTTTGCTCCCGCAGGCAGGGCAGGGCGACAGTTTCCAGCAGCCGGAACCGCTCTTCCATCCGGGCTTCGGCATAGAGATAGGCAATCCGCTCCTCAATCGTTTTATGCTCCACTTGGAACCCGCCGATGGCCGGATAGGAAAACCGGCACAATCCGATGACTTGCATTCTGAAATCCGTCTTATACTAAAGCACTGCCGCCGCGACTATGCCGCTGTGCGGTGCCGCGGGCAAGGGCGGGCAGGGGGCGCGGACACGCGTGCGGACCTGCCGGCGGCAGGGCCGCTTCCGGCCGCTGTTGACAACCTTGGCGACTCCCCATATACGCGCGCTTATCCGGCACCCGGAGTGTATTCTTCGAAAGCCGAATTCAAAATTGCAGTGGCTCAAGGCTTGGGCACTTTTACCACCCGGGCCCTCTGTAACCTCACCGCGTCGTCTCACCTCGGAATGGGAGCGATTGCGGTTTTTGCGCTTGTGGACGCACAAGTGCAGCGAAATCACCCGCACGCGCCGGCGTGCATGACAGTGTTGCGAAAACGGGGAAAACCTGAATGCCAACGATCCAGCAGCTGATCCGCAAGCCGCGTCAGCCGAAACGCAAAGTTTCGAAGTCCCAGCACCTCGAGCAGTGCCCGCAGAAGCGCGGCGTCTGCACCCGCGTGTACACCACCACACCGAAGAAACCGAACTCCGCTATGCGGAAAGTTGCGAAGGTCCGCCTGACCAACGGTTTCGAAGTGATCTCCTACATCCCCGGTGAAAGCCACAACCTTCAGGAGCACTCTGTGGTTCTGATCCGTGGCGGCCGGGTAAAAGACCTTCCGGGTGTCCGTTACCACATCCTGCGCGGTGTTCTGGATACCCAGGGCGTTAAAGACCGTAAACAACGCCGTTCGAAGTACGGCGCCAAGCGTCCTAAGTAAGAAGGAGAGGCTGATATGTCACGTCGTCACGCCGCCGAAAAACGCGAAGTCCTGCCCGACGCCAAGTTCGGCGACCGCGTTCTGACCAAATTCATGAACAACCTGATGATCGACGGCAAGAAGTCGGTCGCAGAGCGTATCGTCTACAACGCCTTTGACCGCGTTGAAGGCAAAATCAAGCGCGCTCCGGTTGAAGTGTTCCACGAAGCTCTCGACAACATCAAACCCTCGGTCGAAGTCCGTTCGCGCCGTGTGGGCGGTGCCACCTACCAGGTGCCGGTTGAAGTCCGCCCCGAGCGCCGTGAAGCACTGGCAATCCGCTGGCTGATCACTGCTGCGCGCAAGCGCAACGAAAACACCATGGAAGAGCGCCTTGCAGGCGAGCTGATGGACGCTGTCCAGTCCCGTGGCACCGCAGTGAAAAAGCGCGAAGACACCCACAAGATGGCCGAGGCGAACAAAGCCTTCAGCCATTACCGCTGGTAAGCCGGAGGACCTAGACCTATGGCACGCGACTATCCGCTAGAACTGTACCGTAACTTCGGTATCATGGCGCACATCGATGCAGGTAAAACCACCTGCTCCGAGCGCATCCTGTATTACACCGGCAAATCCCACAACATTGGTGAGGTGCACGACGGTGCAGCCACCATGGACTGGATGGAGCAGGAACAGGAACGCGGCATCACCATCACTTCGGCTGCGACCACCACATTCTGGGAACGCACCGAAGATGGCGTAACCGCTGACTCGCCCAAGCACCGCCTGAACATCATCGACACCCCCGGCCACGTTGACTTCACCATCGAAGTTGAACGCTCGCTGGCGGTTCTCGACGGTGCTGTCTGTGTTCTGGACGCCAACGCCGGTGTTGAACCCCAGACCGAAACCGTGTGGCGTCAGGCTGACCGCTACAAGGTTCCGCGCATGGTGTTCGTCAACAAGATGGACAAGATCGGCGCTGACTTCTTCAACTGCGTCAACATGATCGAAGACCGCACCGGCGCCCGCGCGGTTCCGGTTGGTGTGCCGATCGGCGCCGAAACCGAGCTGGAAGGCCTGGTTGACCTGGTCAACATGGAAGAATGGCTGTGGCAGGGCGAAGACCTTGGCGCATCGTGGATCAAAGCACCGATCCGCGACAGCCTGAAGGACATGGCTGACGAATGGCGCGGTAAGATGATCGAGGCGGCCGTCGAAATGGACGACGACGCCATGGAAGCTTACCTGGAAGGCGAAGAGCCTGACGTGCCGACCCTGCGCAAACTGCTGCGCAAGGGCACGCTGGAAATGGCCTTTGTGCCGGTTCTGGGCGGCTCCGCGTTCAAAAACAAAGGCGTGCAGCCGCTGCTGAACGCTGTGATCGACTATCTGCCCAGCCCGCTGGACGTTGTTGATTACATGGGCTTCAAACCCGGTGACGAAGAAGAAGTCCGTGACATCGCCCGCCGTGCGGACGACAACATGGCGTTCTCGGGCCTGGCGTTCAAAATCATGAACGACCCCTTTGTCGGCTCGCTGACCTTTACCCGGATCTATTCCGGTGTCCTGAACAAGGGCGACACGCTCTTGAACTCGACCAAAGGCAAGAAAGAGCGCGTTGGCCGGATGATGATGATGCACTCGAACAACCGTGAAGAAATCACGGAAGCGTTCGCGGGCGACATCATCGCGCTGGCAGGTCTGAAAGACACCACCACCGGTGACACCATCTGCGCTGTCAACGACCCGGTCGTGCTGGAAACCATGACCTTCCCCGATCCGGTGATCGAGATCGCGGTTGAGCCCAAGACCAAGGCCGACCAGGAGAAAATGTCCCAGGGTCTGCAGCGTCTTGCTGCTGAAGATCCGTCCTTCCGCGTCGAGACCGACATCGAGTCCGGTCAGACCATCATGAAGGGCATGGGCGAACTTCACCTGGATATCCTGGTTGACCGCCTCAAGCGTGAATTCAAGGTCGAAGCCAACATCGGTGCGCCGCAGGTTGCCTACCGCGAGACCATCTCCAAAGAGGTCGAGCATTCCTACACCCACAAGAAGCAGTCGGGTGGTTCGGGCCAGTTCGCCGAGGTGAAACTGATCATCTCGCCGACAGAGCCGGGCGAAGGCTATTCCTTCGAATCCCGTATCGTTGGCGGTGCGGTTCCGAAGGAATACATTCCGGGCGTCGAAAAAGGCATCAAGTCCGTCATGGACAGCGGCCCGCTGGCCGGCTTCCCCGTGATCGACTTCAAAGTTGCCCTGATCGACGGTAAGTTCCACGATGTGGACTCCTCGGTTCTGGCCTTTGAAATCGCGGCCCGCATGGGCATGCGTGAAGGCATGCGCAAGGCTGGTGCGAAACTGCTCGAGCCGGTGATGAAAGTCGAAGTGATCACCCCGGAAGACTATACCGGCGGTATCATCGGCGATCTGACCTCGCGCCGGGGCCAGGTGTCCGGCCAGGAGAACCGCGGCAACGCAATCGCAATCGACGCGTTTGTGCCGCTGGCGAACATGTTCGGCTACATCAACACCCTGCGTTCGATGAGCTCGGGCCGCGCCCAGTTCACCATGCAGTTCGACCACTACGAACCGGTTCCGCAGAACATCTCGGAAGAGATCCAGGCGAAATTCGCGTAAGCGTCAAAAAATTGAGGGGTTCGCGTCCGCAGCGGCCCCCTCTCGAAACAATAGGAGGCCATCATGGCTAAGGAAAAGTTCGAACGCACAAAACCGCACGTCAACATCGGCACCATCGGCCACGTTGACCACGGCAAAACCACGCTGACCGCAGCAATCACCAAATACTTCGGTGACTTCAAAGCCTACGACCAGATCGACGGCGCACCGGAAGAAAAAGCCCGCGGCATCACCATCTCGACCGCCCACGTCGAGTATGAGACCGAAGGCCGCCACTACGCCCACGTCGACTGCCCCGGCCACGCTGACTATGTGAAAAACATGATCACCGGCGCGGCGCAGATGGACGGCGCGATCCTGGTTGTGAACGCTGCTGACGGCCCGATGCCGCAGACCCGCGAGCACATCCTGCTGGGCCGCCAGGTCGGCATCCCGCACATGGTTGTCTTCATGAACAAAGTTGACCAGGTCGACGACGAAGAACTGCTTGAGCTGGTCGAGATGGAAATCCGCGAGCTGCTGTCGTCCTACGACTACCCGGGCGACGATATCCCGATCATCGCGGGTTCGGCTCTGGCCGCAATGGAAGGCAACAAGCCGGAAATCGGCGAAGAAAAAATCCGCGAGCTGATGGCCGCTGTGGATGACTACATCCCGACCCCGGCGCGTGCTGTTGACCAGCCGTTCCTGATGCCGGTTGAAGATGTGTTCTCGATCTCGGGCCGCGGCACCGTTGTGACCGGCCGGGTTGAGCGCGGCGTGATCAACGTTGGCGACTCGATCGAAATCGTTGGTATCCGCGACACCAAAACCACCACCTGCACCGGTGTGGAAATGTTCCGCAAGCTGCTGGACCGCGGTGAAGCCGGCGACAACATCGGCGCCCTGCTGCGCGGTATCGACCGTGACGGTGTTGAGCGCGGCCAGGTTCTGTGCGCACCGAAATCGGTGAACCCGCACACCAAGTTCGAAGCCGAGGCCTACATCCTGACCAAGGAAGAAGGCGGCCGTCACACGCCGTTCTTTGCGAACTACCGTCCGCAGTTCTACTTCCGCACCACCGACGTGACCGGCACCGTGACCCTGCCTGAGGGCACCGAGATGGTCATGCCCGGCGACAACCTGAAGTTCGACGTTGAGCTGATCGCGCCGATCGCGATGGAAAACGGCCTGCGCTTCGCCATCCGCGAAGGCGGCCGCACCGTCGGCGCTGGCGTCGTTTCCAAAATTACCGAGTAAGACGGCTTTGCCGTCTGGCGGGCGGCAGTTGGTTTTGCGCAGCAAAATCAATGAGAGCCCGCACCTCTGAAATGATAGAGAGGGCCGCTCGAAAGAGCGGCCCTTTTTGCGTTGCGGCAACCTCTGAACAGGGCAGGGACCGGCCAGGGGCCGAAGGCCGTCTTGCAAAAGCTCCGGTGGAGCTTTTGAGGCCGCAGGGAGCGTCAGCTCCGGGTGCGATGCAATCGCGCCCGCCCTCCGGGCTGGCCGGGCGCGGCCCGAACGCGGGGCGTCCGGGCGAAGTTTTTGAATTTACAAGCTAAATTCACTCATCCAGCGACACCAAGAAAGCCAAGTTTCCATTACTTGCCGTTTTGTTTGGGGGTGTTATTGTGTTGCACCTAAAGGGAGAGTCTAATGCTCACAATGCGCCTGCAAACCTTCATCAAGCTTTGTCACTTCGATCAGGTCGAACTGGTAAGTGCACTTGATGCGATGTTGAACAATCCAGGCGGCGGTCACAATTTTCACTGGTCTTTGAAGAAGGCCATCCATTGCCATATCGAAGGCTCTACTCCAGAAGAAATCGAAGACATTTTAGGCACGCCCAGCAAAGAAGCGGAACGCAAGTACAACAAAGCTGCCTATGAGAACTTCATCGCTAAGTTTGGGAAGGCCAAGCAGATTGAAGTGGTTGATCAAGAAAGGGTTTACTCGGTTCCGAATTTCGACATTGAGCTAAAAGTCGATCCTTGGTTCCGCACCTTTGAAAAGGGTCAGAGCCACCTACACTTAGTTTGGGCAACACAAAAGCCGGAATTGGCTCAAAGAATTGCTAACATTGGTTCTCTGATTCTACTGGATTCCTTCAAGGGTACAGCGCTTGGGAATTCTAGATTCTGCATCATGGATCTTGTGAAACCTAAAAGGTATTCAGACAAGACAATCTCAGATAAGACGAAGCTTGCTTTGGAGTTGGCGTGTCGCTCAATCGAGACGTGTGCTAAACTTGTGTGACGCTAGTACATTTCTGAGAGAACCGACAGTAAACAAACCCCAAACCCACCGCACGCCGCAAACGCAACCGTTTCGCCGCGAAACCCCTTGCCACATTGCCCCATCAGGCGTATAGCGCGCAGGTTCGCCATGTGCGGATAGAGGCGGGGTGATTCCCGCCTTTTGGGTTCGACGAGGGTTCCGCGGTGGTCGCAGGCCCTCCTCTCAACCTCAACGCCTCAATAAAGGCAGATGTAATGCAAAGCCAAAACATTCGCATTCGGCTGAAGGCATTCGATTACCGCGTTCTGGATGCCAGCACGCAGGAAATCGTCAACACAGCCAAGCGCACCGGCGCTCAGGTTCGTGGCCCGATCCCGATGCCGAACAAGATCGAGAAATTCACTGTTCTGCGTGGCCCCCACGTTGACAAGAAATCCCGTGACCAGTTCGAAATCCGGACGCACAAGCGTCTTCTCGACATCGTTGATCCGACCCCCCAGACCGTGGACGCGCTGATGAAGCTCGACCTCGCCGCTGGTGTGGACGTCGAAATCAAGCTGCAGTCGTAAGATCGGAGGGTAATGAATATGCGCTCTGGTATTATCGCAAAGAAAGTCGGCATGACCCGGCTGTTCCTGGAAGACGGCAAGCAGATCCCTGTGACTGTTCTTTCGCTGGACGGCCTGCAGGTTGTTGCGCAGCGCACCGATGACAAAGACGGCTACACCGCCGTTCAGCTCGGTGCTGGTTCCGCCAAGGCAAAGCGCACGTCGCAAGCCATGCGCGGCCATTTCGCAGCAGCCAAGGTTGCGCCGAAGCGCAAGCTGGTGGAATTCCGCGTCCCCGCAGACGCCCTGATCGAAGTCGGCGCCGAGATTTCGGCCGAACACTTCCTGGCTGGCCAGAAAGTGGACGTCACCGGCACCTCGATCGGTAAAGGTTTCGCCGGTGCCATGAAACGGCACAACTTCGGCGGCCTGCGCGCCACGCACGGTGTGTCGATCTCGCACCGTTCGCATGGTTCGACCGGCCAGTGTCAGGATCCGGGCAAAGTCTTCAAAGGCAAGAAGATGGCCGGCCACATGGGCGCTGCCCGCGTGACCACCCAGAACCTGGAAGTGGTGAAAACCGACGCCGATCGCGGCCTGGTCTTCATCAAAGGCGCCGTTCCCGGCCCGAAATCCGGCTGGGTTACCGTCAAGGACGCCGTGAAGAAGAAAGCGCCCGAAGGTCTGCCGTTCCCGGCCGGTCTGAAAGCGGCTGCAACCGATGCACCGGCTGTTGAAGCCCCCGCGGAAGGTGGTGAAGCATGAAACTTGACGTGATCAAACTCGACGGCGGCAAGTCCGGCGACATCGAGCTGTCCGAAGACCTGTTCGGCCTGGAGCCGCGTGCGGACATCCTGCACCGTGTGGTCCGCTGGCAGCGCAACAACGCGCAGGCCGGCACCCACAAGGTGAAGACCCGCTCCGAGACCTCCTATTCGACCAAGAAGATCTATCGCCAGAAGGGCACCGGCGGCGCACGCCACGGTGACCGCAACGCGCCGATCTTCCGCAAGGGCGGTATCTACAAAGGCCCGGTTGTCCGTTCGCACGGCCACGATCTGACCAAGAAGTTCCGCAAGCTGGGTCTGCGCCACGCGCTGTCCGCTAAGGCAAAAGCGGGCGAGCTGGTCATCATCGAGGATGCAGCCTCCGAAGGCAAAACCGCCGCTCTGGCCAAACAGGTGAAAAACCTGGGCTGGAAACGCGCGCTGGTCATCGACGGCTCTTCGGTCAACGAAGACTTCCTGAAAGCGTCGCGCAACATTGAAGGCCTGGATATCCTGCCGACAATGGGCGCAAACGTCTATGACATCCTGAAGCGTGACATCCTGGTGATCACCAAAGCAGGTGTCGAAGCACTGGAGGCTCGCCTGAAATGAGCGCGAAAGCAGAACACTACGACGTGGTCCGCAAGCCGATCATCACCGAGAAAACCACCATGGCGTCCGAAAACGGCGCGGTAGTTTTCGAAGTGGCAATCGACTCGAACAAGCCGATGATCAAAGAAGCTGTCGAAGCTCTCTTTGGCGTCAAGGTGAAGGCGGTCAACACCACCATCACTAAAGGCAAGGTCAAGCGGTTCCGCGGCCAGATGGGCCGTCGCAAGGACGTCAAAAAAGCCTATGTGACCCTGGAAGAAGGCAACACAATCGACGTGTCCACCGGACTCTGAGATTTGCCTCTTTGAGACTTTGGAAGGCCCTCGCGATTGCGGGGGCCTTTTGCGTATGTGCGGGGCAGGCGTATCTGCATGGCGGGTTCCTTGGTGAATTCGGCCCGCTGATTAATAGCCGCTGGCGGTTAAGATCGGCGAACCCATGCGTGCGCTGCCTGCGCAACGGGCGGCGTTCAAAAACGGCGCCCCGGCACTATCATTCCTGGCGCTATAGCGTATGGGAGAGGGGCCTTAAGGAGAATGAATGATGGGACCTTCACAGAGTTTACCTGAACTGGTCGCGGCGGCGCGGGCCAATGCCAAGACGCTTGAGGATCGCATCATGGCGGCGCAATCCCCTGATGGGCAGAGTGAAGAGCTGCGCGCTGCCACGGCTGCGTTGGAAGCCGCAGCGGTTGATATCTTCACTCTGTTCGAGGCGCGGATGCAGCACCATTTCAGGCGGGGGCCGTTTTCGCGGAAACTGACATCCCTGCTGTCGCAGTCGGGGGAAACCGGCCTCGCCGAGAGGGTCCATCAGTATTATCTGGTGATCAACGTTCTGAAGCATGGCAAGGGGGCGAGCTACCGGGAATTGCTGAATGCTCCGGCGTCCAAATTTGCCGTGACCACCGGCCAGGGCACTGCCGCCAATGACGGGGTGGCATCCGCGGGGCTGGTGGACATCAGTTTCCCCGGCTTTTTTGCCGAGCTGACTGAGACCATTCTGGACGCCAGCCGGTTTCTTGAGGCGCAATAGGGCGTAGCCCGCCGCGCCAGCGTTATGCAGAAGGCATGCCATTGGCAGGAGTAGCCCCCATGACGCCACGGCGAAGTCTGGTCCCCGGCGCGGAACAAGGCCGCAGGCCGCCGCGCCAGCGCCGTCCCGCCCCCATGGGGCGGCGCTTTGGCTGGTGTCCTGCATGTCTGTGAGGGTCTACGGATTTGGCCGGGATAAAGTGGCATACGCGAAGGCGGGAGCGCCACCCCGCGGGACGGCGCTGGCGCGGCTTTCGGATTGAGGTCGGCTCAGAGTTGATTAGAGTTTCGCTCGTTTAGGAATTTTAGGTGCAAGTTGGATGGCCAAGAAATACCAAGTTTTTATTAGCTCTACGTACACGGACCTGATCGACGAACGAAGAGCTGTAGAGGAAACGATCATTCGAGCGGGAGACATTCCTGTAGGTATGGAGGCATTTCCAGCAGCTGACGAGGAGCAATTCGACTTCATCAAGAGTGTCATCGATCAGTGTGACTACTATGTTCTCATCGTTGCAGGCCGGTATGGCTCTTTGGCGCCGGATGGTTTGAGTTATACGGAGAAAGAATACCACTACGCCGTTGAGAAGCGGGTTCCAGTCTTGGTGATGCTACGGGAGGATAGGGGGAGGCTCCCTCAGCAGCATTATGAGCATGACGAAAAGGGGCGTGAACTCCTTGAGGCCTTTATAGAGAAGGTATCGACCGGAAGGATCAGGAAGTGCTGGAGCACTACAGATGGATTGAAGCTTGCAGTTAGGGAGGCATTGGATTTTGCAAAGGCGACAAAAATACGTCCGGGATGGGTCCGTGGAGATCAAGTCTCGTCAACCGTCAGCCTGCAAAAGCTCATTGATCTGCAGGAGGAGAATGATCGCTTAACGCAAGAGTTGGACGAGAGAAGGCCAGCAAAGGGGCTTCCGGAAAACGTAGCCGGGCTTGACCATGCACTAGTCTTAGAGGGTACCTATGAGGCTCGAAAGGGTAGTACAAATTCCTATGTCAGAAGCCAGTTTTCTTTTGAAACCTCTTTTGGAGAGGTTTTTGCCCTAATAGCGCCCAAACTCTTGAAGGGGATTTCCGACTCTAAAGTAAATGAAATGATGGCTAAAGCGATCTGTGAAAACAAAAACGGTTTCATTGGCGGGTTGCGGCGATTTCAGGTGCTTGATGAGCTTTTTGATAATGTGAAAATCCAGTTAATGGCCTTGGGAGTGGTCCGCGTAAGAGCTAGTCGTTCAACTCAGGGGAACATTTTGGTATTTTGGCGTTTAACTGAATCTGGAGAGCAGGAGATGTTCAGGCGACGCGTTGCCACTGTCGAATAGGCTTGCGAGGCTTGTTCTCTTCTAAGCCCATTGCCACCTCTCCACGACTCTGCTAAGCCGCACCAATCCTGCAGACCCCGGATTCGTTCCGGGGTTGTTACGTTTGTCAGGATGTTTGAACTTTGGGACCTTCGGGGCCCTATAACTCAGGCAACCCTAGTAGGGCGTCTCATCGTGGGACAACCGGGCGGGGGGCTTACACATAGCGGGTCCAAAGACAAAAACCTAAGGGCCTGCACGCTAAACGGAAGACAGAAAGCATGGCACTTAAGTCGTATAAGCCGACGACGCCGGGCCAGCGTGGGCTGGTTCTGATCGACCGTTCGGAGCTTTGGAAAGGGCGTCCGGTCAAATCTCTCACTGAGGGTCTGACCAAATCGGGCGGCCGGAACAACACCGGACGGATTACTTCTCGCCGCCGCGGCGGCGGCGCAAAGCGTCTCTACCGGATCGTTGACTTCAAACGGAACAAATTTGATGTCGCGGCCACCGTTGAACGGATCGAATACGACCCGAACCGGACCGCATTCATCGCGCTGATCAAATACGAAGACGGCGAGCAGGCCTATATCCTGGCACCGCAGCGTCTGGCAGTCGGCGACAAGGTCATCGCTTCGGCGAAGGCTGACATCAAGCCGGGCAACGCAATGCCGTTCTCGGGCATGCCGATCGGTACCATCGTTCACAACATCGAAATGAAGCCCGGCAAAGGCGGCCAGATCGCCCGTGCAGCCGGTACTTACGCTCAGTTCGTTGGCCGTGACGGCGGTTACGCCCAGATCCGCCTGTCCTCGGGCGAACTGCGTCTGGTGCGTCAGGAATGCATGGCCACCATCGGTGCCGTGTCGAACCCCGACAACTCGAACCAGAACTTCGGTAAAGCCGGCCGTATGCGCCACAAGGGCAAGCGTCCTTCGGTGCGTGGTGTGGTTATGAACCCGATCGACCACCCGCACGGCGGTGGTGAAGGCCGGACCTCCGGTGGCCGCCACCCGGTGACCCCCTGGGGTAAACCGACCAAGGGCAAACGGACCCGCAACAAAAACAAGGCGTCGCAGAAGCTTATCGTCCGCTCGCGCCACGCCAAGAAGAAAGGCCGCTAATCCATGGCACGTTCCGTATGGAAAGGCCCCTTCGTTGATGCTTATGTCCTGAAAAAGGCCGAAGCAGCGCGTGAGTCGGGCCGCAATGAAGTGATCAAGATCTGGTCGCGCCGTTCCACCATCCTGCCGCAGTTTGTCGGTCTGACCTTTGGTGTCTACAACGGCAAAAAGCACATCCCAGTCAACGTCTCGGAAGACATGATCGGTCAGAAGTTCGGTGAGTACTCGCCGACCCGCACCTATTATGGCCATGCCGCTGACAAAAAAGCGAAGCGGAAGTAAGTCATGGGTAAGGAAAAGAATCCCCGCCGCGTGGCAGACAACGAAGCAATGGCAAAACTGCGCATGCTCCGTACCTCGCCGCAGAAACTGAACCTGGTGGCTCAGATGATCCGTGGCAAGAAAGTCGAGAAGGCGCTGACCGACCTGACATTCTCCAACAAGCGGATTGCAGCAGACGTGAAGAAATGCCTTCAGTCCGCCATCGCAAACGCCGAAAACAACCACAACCTGGACGTCGATGAACTGGTCGTCGCCGAGGCGTGGGTCGGCAAAAACCTGACCATGAAGCGCGGCCGTCCGCGTGCCCGTGGCCGGTTCGGCAAAATCCTGAAGCCGTTTGCGGAGATCACCATCAAGGTGCGTCAAGTTGAGGAGCAAGCCTAATGGGTCATAAAGTCAATCCGATCGGCATGCGCCTGCAGGTGAACCGCACCTGGGACAGCCGCTGGTACGCTGACACCAAAGACTACGGTGATCTGCTGCTCGAGGACCTGAAAATCCGCGAGTTCATCAAAACCGAGTGCAAGCAGGCGGGCATCGCCCGTGTGATCATCGAGCGCCCCCACAAGAAGTGCCGTGTGACCATTCACACCGCGCGTCCGGGCGTGATCATCGGCAAGAAAGGCGCGGACATCGAAGTGCTTCGCAAGAAGCTGGCTTCGATGACCGACAGCGAGCTGCACCTGAACATCGTTGAAGTCCGCAAGCCGGAACTCGACGCTGCTCTGGTCGGCGAGTCCATCGCTCAGCAGCTGGAACGCCGTGTGTCCTTCCGCCGCGCGATGAAACGTGCCGTGCAGAACGCCATGCGCATGGGCGCCCTGGGTATCCGGGTGAACGTCGCTGGCCGTCTGGGCGGTGCTGAAATCGCCCGTACCGAATGGTACCGCGAAGGCCGCGTGCCGCTGCACACCCTGCGTGCCGACATCGATTACGCACCCACCGAGGCGGTGACCCCTTATGGGATCATCGGGATCAAGGTCTGGATCTTCAAAGGCGAGATCATGGAGCACGATCCTTCGGCACGTGACCGTAAAGCACAAGAAATCCAGGACGGCCCAGCACCTCGCGGTGCCGGTGGCGGCCGTCGCTAAGGAGGATTTGAGATGCTTCAGCCAAAGCGCACTAAATTCCGCAAAATGCACAAGGGCCGGATTCACGGCCTGGCAAAAGGCGGTTCCGACCTGAACTTCGGCACCTATGGCCTGAAGGCAACCACTCCTGAGCGTGTGACTGCACGCCAGATTGAGGCTGCCCGCCGCGCCATGACCCGGCACATGAAACGCCAGGGCCGTGTTTGGATCCGTATCTTCCCGGACACTCCGGTGACCTCGAAGCCGACCGAAGTCCGTATGGGTAAAGGTAAAGGTTCCGTGGACTACTGGGCAGCCAAGGTTAAGCCTGGCCGCGTGATGTTCGAGATCGACGGCGTCACCGACGAAGTCGCTCGCGAGGCCCTGCGCCTGGCAGCGATGAAACTGCCGGTCAAGACCCGCGTCGTGGTTCGCGAAGACTGGTAAACGGCGGCCTTGCCGCCGCCTGCGCGGCCGTTGCTTTTGCCTGCAAGAGCGATGAAAGCGCAGCCGGTTTCTAAAATCAAAGGACCCCCGCTGCGCAATCAGCGGGGGTTTTTCCGTTGCGTCCGCCAGCCGGGGCGCTGCCCCCGCCGCCTTTGGCGGCTCCCCCGGGGTATTTGCAACCAGAAAGAAGCTGCAGGAAGCATCTCGCCAAGGCAGGGGTGCTGCGCTAAGACGGCGCTATGGCCCAGATTGAATCGCTTTTTGTGACCCGCCTCTACCGCGCGCAATTGTCCGAACACGGACCATCGATTGACGCGCAGGAAATGGAAAACTCCTGTCTTGTCATCGCCGGTGATGACGATGCCGGGCAGGACTGGTGCGAGGAGAACGGCTATCCCGGCTATACCTCCTATGCCTCGCTCACCGATCTGCCCTGGCGGTTCCCGGTTTTTGCCGATCTGGTGAAATCGCTGGATCTGCATGTTGCGGCATTTGCCAGGGATCTGGAGCTGGATCTGGACGGGCGCGCGCTGGTGCTGGAGGATCTGTGGATCAATATCCTGCCCGAGGGTGGCACCCATGCCAGCCACATCCACCCGCATTCAGTGATTTCCGGCACCACCTATGTGTCGATGCCCGACGGCGCCTCGGCGCTCAAGCTGGAGGATCCGCGCCACGCCATGATGATGGCGCATCCGCCGCGCGTGAAGGATTGCCGCCAGGAGCTGCGGACCTTTGTCTATCAGTCGCCCGGCGTGGGGGATGTGCTGCTATGGGAAAGCTTCATCCGGCATGAGGTGCCGCTGAATATGGCCGAAGAAGAGCGGATCTCGGTCAGCTTCAACTATAAATGGGAGTAAGCAGGCTTCCCTGAAACGCTCCGGGGCGTGTTTCGCCTGCGTACGGGTGGAGCGCTGGCCCGGACCGGCGCGATTGCGTAATGCGGAAAACTTGCTAAGCCTGTTGAGAGCATCTCTTTGAAAGGCTTTGCCATGGCTCCCCGTCCTGACTTTGAAATCGGCGGCTTCCGCATTGCGCCCGGCACCCGCCGCACGGTGGACCTGCCGGTGAGCGTGCTGTCGGACCACACGCCGGTGACCATGTCCGCCCATGTGATCCACGGGGCGAAGGACGGGCCAGCGCTGTTTGTTTCGGCTGCCATTCACGGCGATGAGGTGATCGGGGTGGAAATTGCCCGCCGCCTGCTGCGCAGCCGTAAGTTTTCCCGCCTTAAGGGCACCCTGATCGTGGTGCCGATCGTCAACACCTTCGGGTTTTTGAACCATTCCCGCTACTTGCCGGACCGGCGTGACCTGAACCGCTGTTTTCCCGGCAGCGAGGGCGGTTCGCTGGCCAGCCGCCTGGCGCATCTGTTTATGACCGAAGTGGTGGATCGCTGCGATCTTGGCATTGACCTGCATTCTGCTGCTATCCACCGCACCAATATGCCGCAGATCCGGGTGTCGCCGAAGGCCCAGGAGACCCTGGCCTATGCCGATGCCTTTGGCGCGCCGGTGGTGATCCGCTCCGGGCTGCGCGACGGCTCCCTGCGCAAGGAGGCGCAGGCGCGCGGGGTCGATGTCCTGCTGTATGAGGCCGGCGAGGGGCTGCGGTTTGACGAGCAGTCTGCCCGTGTGGGGGTGGCCGGCATCCTGCGGGTGATGCACGCGCTGGACATGATCCCCGAGGATGGCGTGCCGCTCGCCGAAGTGGTGCCGGTCCGGGCGGGCAGCAGCAGCTGGGAGCGCGCGCCCGCCGGCGGGTTGCTGCGGACCTACAAGACCACCGGTGAAATGGTCGAGGAGGGCGATGTGCTGGGGGTTGTTTCCGATCCATTTGGCGAACATGAAGAAGAGCTGCAGGCAGGCCAGGCGGGCCTCATCATCGGCCGTGCCAACATGCCGATCGTGAATGAGGGTGACGCCCTGTTCCACATTGCCAGGGTGGCGACGCCGGTGGAGGCCGAAAGCCGCATCGAGAGCCTGCATGCGCAGCTAGAGGACGCGGCAATGTTCGACGAGGATGAGATCATCTGAACCGGCTCCGCTGCAGGGCGGGCGGGCTTGCGGCGGAGCCGGGATCTTTCCCTTGCCCCTGCACCCGGTCTCCTCTATAGGGACCCATCGCCTGTCCCTTATCCGCGTTGGATTTGGGCCGGGTGATTCTTTTTTGCCGCGTCTTTGGCGTGGTTGACATAACCCACCAGGTCAAAGGTTACCCATCGGGGCCTTCTGGTGCTTTGGACAAGGAACAAAGGCGATGAACGCCAATGATCTGCGCGACAAAACCGTGGATGAACTCCGCGATGCCCTCGCATCCCTGAAAAAAGAGAGCTTCAACCTGCGCTTTCAGCAGGCGACCGGTCAGCTGGAAAACACTGCAGGCATCAAAGCGGCCCGCCGCAATGCTGCCAAAGTGAAGACCATCCTGAACGAAAAAGCTGCTGCAGCAGCTGAATAAGGAGCGACACGATGCCCAAACGTATTCTCACTGGCACCGTGACCAGCGATGCCAACGCCCAGACCGTAACTGTCTCGGTTGAACGCCGCTTCACGCATCCGGTTCTGAAGAAAACCATCCGTAAGTCCAAGAAATACCGGGCTCACGATGAAAAGAACGCTTTCAAGGTCGGCGACTCTGTACGCATCATCGAATGCGCGCCGAAATCGAAAACGAAACGCTGGGAAGTTCTGGAAGCCTAAGAGTCTCATCCGAGACTCCTGGCGGCTAGACTTAACAGTCAGTCGAAACCCTGGGGGATCACGCCACGCATCGGCGCCCCATAGGTCGGGAGAAACCACATGATCCAGATGCAAACAAATCTGGATGTTGCTGACAACTCCGGCGCCCGCCGAGTTCAGTGCATCAAGGTTCTGGGTGGCTCCAAGCGTAAATACGCATCCGTAGGCGACATCATTGTCGTTTCGGTCAAGGAAGCCATCCCGCGCGGCCGCGTGAAAAAAGGCGACGTCCGTAAGGCCGTTGTCGTACGCACCGCCAAAGAAGTCCGCCGCGAAGACGGCACTGCAATCCGGTTCGACCGGAACGCAGCCGTTATCCTGAACACCAACAATGAGCCGGTCGGTACCCGGATCTTTGGCCCGGTTGTTCGTGAACTGCGCGCGAAAAACTTCATGAAGATCATCTCGCTTGCTCCGGAGGTGCTGTAATCATGGCTGCTAAACTCCGCAAAGGCGACAAGGTCGTCGTGCTGTCCGGCAAAGACAAAGGCAAAGAAGGCGCAATCGCCTCCGTTGACCCGAAAGCCGGTAAAGCCATCGTCGACGGCGTGAACATGGCCATCCGCCATACCCGCCAGTCGCAAAACGAACAGGGCGGCCGTCTGCCCAAAGCACTGCCGATCGACCTGTCGAACCTGGCGCTGCTGGACAGCAACGGCAAAGCAACCCGTGTCGGCTTCCGCGAGGAAGACGGCAAGAAGGTGCGCTTCGCCAAGACCACCGGGGAGACTGTCTGATGCTTGACGCTGCAACCTACACCCCGCGCCTGAAAGCTCTGTACAAGGACACCATCCGTGGCGCCCTGAAAGAAGAGTTCGGCTACAAGAACGACATGATGCTCCCGAAGCTGGAGAAAATCGTTCTGAACATCGGCTGCGGCCGCGCTGCTGTCAAAGACAGCAAGAAAGCCAAATCCGCCCAGGCCGATCTGACCCTCATCGCGGGCCAGAAAGCTCTGACCACCGTGGCAAAGAACTCCATCGCCGGCTTCCGCGTTCGCGAAGGTATGCCGATGGGCGCCAAGGTGACCCTGCGCGGTGACCGGATGTACGAATTCCTCGACCGTCTGATCACCATTGCGATGCCCCGTATCCGCGACTTCCGCGGTGTTTCGGGCACCTCTTTCGACGGCCGTGGCAACTATGCCATGGGCTTGAAAGAGCATCTCGTGTTCCCGGAAATCGATTTTGATAAGATCGATGAAAACTGGGGCATGGACATCGTGATCGCCACCACCGCGAACACCGACGCGGAAGCAAAGGCGCTGTTGAAAGCTTTCAACATGCCCTTCAACAGCTAAGCGGGGGAAGGATAGAGACCATGGCTAAGAAAAGCATGATCGAACGCGAGAAGAAGCGCGAGCGCCTGGTGGCAAAATACGCCGCAAAGCGCGCCGAGCTGAAAGAAATCGCGACTGACGAAAGCCGCCCGATGGAAGAGCGTTTCACCGCGCGTCTGAAACTGGCGAAACTGCCGCGCAACTCGTCGGCAACCCGTCTTCACAACCGCTGCCAGCTCACCGGCCGTCCCCACGCTTACTACCGTAAGCTGAAGGTCAGCCGTATTGCGCTGCGCGAGCTGGGTTCTGCTGGTCAGATCCCCGGCATGGTGAAATCGAGCTGGTAAGGGAGAGACAGATATGAACGATCCTATCGGCGATATGCTCACCCGTATCCGTAACTCTCAGATGCGCGGCAAATCCACCGTCCTGACCCCGGCTTCCAAGCTGCGGGCCTGGGTGCTGGACGTGCTGGCAGACGAGGGCTACATCCGCGGTTATGAGAAGATGACTGGTGCCAATGGCCACCCGGCCATCGAAATCAGCCTGAAGTACTTCGACGGCGAACCTGTCATTCGCGAGCTTAAGCGGGTCTCCAAACCCGGCCGCCGCGTTTACATGGGCGTCAATGACATCCCGTCGGTCCGTCAGGGCCTGGGCGTGTCGATTGTCTCCACCCCCCAGGGTGTGATGTCGGACGCAAGCGCACGCGCAGCCAACGTTGGCGGCGAAGTGCTCTGCACCGTCTTCTAAGGAGGCTCGCAGATGTCCCGTATTGGTAAAAAACCGGTCGAACTGCCCAGCGGCGTGTCCGCTGCCGTGTCCGGCCAGACCATCGAAGTGAAAGGCCCGAAAGGCGCCCGCACCTTCACTGCCACCGACGATGTCACCCTGTCGGTCAACGACAATGTTGTCACCATCGAGCCGCGCGGCAAGTCCAAGCGTGCCCGTCAGCAGTGGGGCATGTCCCGCACTCAGGTGGCCAACCTTGTGACCGGCGTGACCCAGGGCTTCAAGAAAGAACTGGAGATCCAGGGTGTGGGTTACCGGGCTCAGATGCAGGGCAATACCCTGAAACTGAACCTGGGCTACAGCCACGATGTCGACTTCACTGCACCTGATGGCGTCACCATCACCGCACCGAAGCAGACCGAAATCGTTGTGGAAGGTATCGACCAGCAGCAGGTGGGCGAAGTCGCGGCGAAAATCCGCGAATGGCGCCGTCCCGAGCCCTACAAAGGCAAAGGCATCCGCTACAAGGGCGAATTCATCTTCCGCAAGGAAGGCAAGAAGAAGTAAGGACCAGCAAAATGGCAAACAGCAAACGTACCCTGTTTCTGAAGCGCCGGCTGCGCGTCCGGAACAAGCTTCGCAAAGTGAACGCAGGCCGTCCGCGTCTTTCTGTGCACCGTTCGAACAAGAACATCTCTGTTCAATTGATCGACGACCTGCGCGGCGTGACCGTGGCCTCCGCTTCGACCCTGGAAAAAGATCTCGGCGTAGTTGGCAAAAACAACGTCGAAGCAGCGACCAAAGTTGGTGCTCTGATCGCCGAACGCGCAAAAGCGGCCGGTGTCAGCGAAGCCTACTTCGATCGCGGCGGCTTCCTGTTTCACGGCAAGGTGAAGGCTCTGGCCGACGCTGCGCGTGAAGGCGGCTTGAAGATCTAATCTATTGCGGGCGGTCTTTCGGGACCGCCCCGATGATCCGGGACCCCGGGCTTTGCCCGGGTGTCACCAGGATTGGAACAACAGGCGCCCCGTGCTTTGCGCAGTGCGCCTCTCTTAAAAGGAATGCCTGATGGCAGAACGTGATAACCGCCGTGGCAACCGCCGCGACCGTGACGAGACACCGGAATTCGCAGATCGCCTGGTCGCGATCAACCGCGTGTCCAAAACCGTAAAAGGCGGTAAGCGCTTTGGCTTCGCTGCCCTGGTTGTTGTTGGCGACCAGAAAGGCCGCGTCGGCTTTGGCAAGGGTAAAGCAAAAGAAGTGCCCGAAGCGATCCGCAAGGCGACCGAACAGGCCAAGCGCCAGATGGTCCGCGTGCCGCTGAAAGAGGGCCGCACCCTGCACCACGACATGGCCGGCCGTCACGGCGCAGGCAAAGTTGTGATGCGTACCGCGCCTGAAGGTACCGGTATCATCGCAGGTGGTCCGATGCGTGCTGTCTTCGAAATGCTTGGCGTTAAAGACGTTGTTTCGAAGTCGATCGGTTCGCAGAACCCCTACAACATGATCCGCGCCACCCTGAACGGCCTGTCCAAAGAGCAGAGCCCGCGTTCGGTGGCTCAGCGCCGCGGCAAAAAGGTCGCTGACATCCTGCCCAAGCGGGACGAAGCACCGGCAGCTGCCGAAGCTGAAGCGTAAGGAGTAGAGAGACATGGCAAAAACCATCGTGATCAAGCAGATCGGCTCGCCGATCCGCCGTCCTGCCAAACAGCGCGCAACCCTGATTGGCCTGGGCCTGAACAAGATGCACAAAACCCGTGAGCTGGAGGATACTCCTTCGGTCCGCGGCATGGTCAACTCGATCTCGCATATGGTTCAGATCATCGAAGAGCGCGGCTAAGCCCCTTTTCGGTTTCAGACTTTGGAAAACGCCTCCGGGAAACCGGGGGCGTTTTTCGTTTTGGGACAGAGCAGGGCCGGGGCAGGGCGTTAACCTGCGGGAAAGGCCCCTTGCAATGCTTGCATAGCGGCTTGCCGGTTGTGTCAGTTGTTGGAATCGCGTGGCACTCCTATCTCGGGGTCACAGCAAATGACCAAACACAGACCACCGGGAATATGCCCGGTATCAGAGATAAGGATTGTTAAGATGGCACATGTTATCAGCACCGCACACGGCACCCACAGCCTCACCGCCCGCATCCGTTCCGCCGTGGAAGGCCTGGCCGATTCCTGGGTCAAAGCCCGCGAATTTCAGCGCACCTACAATGAACTGGACGCGTTGAGCGATCATGAGCTTTCGGACATCGGTGTGCGCCGCGACGATATCGCCGACCTGGCGCGCCAGCACGTCTACGGCTAAGAATTCCCGCCTTCCCGGACACGTCTCTCCTCCTCCTCCTTCGTGTCCGGGCCAAAGCGCTCCTGCCCTCGCCGGGCGGGAGCGTTTTCTTTTGGCAAGGCTTCAAGAGACCTCACGCGATCGTGCTATGCGGGTGCTGCATAGCTGCCAGACCAAAGCGTCCGTTGTTCCCTGTCCGGGCCGTCCTTATGTCCCGTTCACTTCAGACGAACAGATCAAGCAACGCGCCGGGAGCACGTCCCGGCAGCGCAGCGAAGGAACAAGAACAATGGCATATTCAACTCTTTCCGCACCCTCCGCCGGGATCTCGGCCCGTTTCGCAGGCTTTGCCGCCGGGCTGATCCAGAACTGGAAGCTGCGCCGCGATTACAAAGCAACCGTCAACGCCCTGCGTGCGATGTCCGCCCGCGACCTGGCTGACATCGGCCTGACCCGCTGCGCCATCCCCGGCGTCGCGCGCGAACACGTTTACGGCAAGTAACCTCCCCGGCCGGCTCCGGATCCTCCTCCCTCTCCGAAGGACCGGCCTGAAAGCGCCCCTGCCATCCCGGCGGGGGCGTTTTTGTTTGCCGGGGTGTTGCGTCGGCACCGTACGCCTCGCCCACGCGGATTTAACTCCGCCTATGACATTCTGGTAGGGATCATGATCACCCGCCGGGCCTGACACGCCCGGCACCTGGAACAGGGCTCCGGTCTGGCACCCGGAGCGGGCGATACGCGTATTCGCATGGGGGAAACCCCATCCCATCTCCACCCCTGCGGCGCCGCCGCCCTTTAACGGAGGGGGCTAGACGGACCGGACAGCACCAGAGGCAGCAAGAAAGCAACCGGCAGGGCAGGGGCCTTGGCGGCGGGACCTGCGTGCTCCGCATGTTTGGCGGGGCTGCGGGGCTTGATCCCGACCTGCATCAGGTCTATAGGCACCCGGTGGCGTTCTGCGCCATGGAATCACCAATCAAGAAACGCCGCGGTTGGCCCATCACGCTTCGGGGGCCACATCCGGCAAGGAGAAGCGACATGAAACTTCACGAACTCAGCGACAATCCTGGCGCAACCAAAAAACGCATGCGCGTTGCCCGCGGCCCCGGCTCTGGCAAGGGTAAAATGGGCGGCCGCGGTATCAAAGGCCAGAAATCCCGTTCGGGTGTGTCGATCAACGGTTACGAAGGCGGTCAGATGCCCTTGTACCAGCGTCTGCCCAAGCGCGGCTTCAACAAGCCGAACCGCAAGGCATACGCCGTTGTGAACCTGGGCCTGATCCAGAAATTCATCGACCTGGGCAAGCTGGACGCCGCGGATATCACCGAAGATTCGATGATCGCATCGGGTCTGGTACGCCGCAAGCTGGATGGCGTCCGCGTCCTGGCCAAAGGTGAAATCACCGCCAAAGCCACCATCACTGTGACCGGTGCATCGGCAGCTGCCGTTGACGCTGTTGCAAAAGCTGGCGGCGCTCTGACTGTGGCAACTGCAGCCGCCGCAGAGTAACGGCTTGTGAGCGGCGCCAATGCCGCTTACATAGTCTTCGAGTTTTCCTAGAACGCCGCCCGAGCCGGAAAACGGTTCCGGGCGGCGTTTCGCTAAAGAAGAGACCTTTTCATGGTATCAGCAGCAGAACAAATGGCGGCGAACACCAGCTGGGCTGCCCTGGGCAAGGCCACGGATCTGCGCAACCGGATCCTGTTCACCATCGGCCTTTTGATTGTCTATCGCCTGGGCACGTTCATTCCGGTTCCGGGCATCGATTCTGGCGCCCTGCGCCAGTTCATGGAACAGGCGGGCCAGGGCATCGGCGGCATGGTGTCGATGTTCACCGGCGGCGCGCTTGGCCGGATGGGGATTTTTGCCCTCGGCATCATGCCCTATATCTCCGCCTCCATTATCGTTCAGCTCCTGACCTCGATGGTGCCCTCGCTTGAGCAGCTCAAGAAAGAGGGCGAGCAGGGCCGCAAGAAGATCAACCAGTACACCCGCTATGGCACCGTGGCGCTGGCGACTGCGCAGGCCTATGGGCTGGCTGTGTCGCTGGAATCGGGTGACCTGGCGACCGATCCGGGCATGTATTTCCGCATGGCCTGCATGATCACCCTGGTGGGCGGCACCATGTTCCTGATGTGGCTGGGCGAGCAGATCACCCAGCGCGGCATCGGCAATGGTATCTCGCTGATCATCTTTGTCGGCATCATCGCCGAGGTCCCCGCCGCAATCGCCCAGTTCTTTGCCTCCGGCCGTTCCGGCGCGATCAGCCCCGCCGTGATCATCGGCGTGATCCTGATGGTGATCGGCGTGATCATGTTTGTCGTGTTCATGGAACGCGCCCTGCGCAAGATCCACATCCAGTACCCGCGCCGCCAGGTCGGCATGAAGGTCTATGACGGCGGCTCCTCGCATCTGCCGGTCAAGGTGAACCCGGCAGGCGTGATCCCGGCGATCTTCGCCTCGTCGCTGCTGTTGCTGCCGACCACCATCTCGGCGTTCTCCTCAGGCGCGGCAACCGGTCCGGTGATGTCCTGGCTGCTGGCGAACTTTGGCCCCGGCCAGCCGCTGTATCTGTTGTTCTTCATCGCGATGATCGTGTTCTTTGCCTATTTCTACACCTTCAACGTCTCCTTCAAACCGGATGACGTGGCGAACAACCTGAAGAACCAGAACGGCTTTGTCCCCGGCATCCGCCCAGGCAAGAAGACAGCCGAATATATCGAATATGTGGTGAACCGCATCCTGGTTCTCGGCTCCGGCTACCTGGCGCTGGTCTGCCTGCTGCCCGAGGTCCTCCGCGGCCAATTCGCCATCCCCGTCTATTTTGGCGGCACGTCCGTTCTGATTGTGGTATCCGTCACCATGGACACCATTCAGCAGGTGCAAAGCCACCTCCTCGCGCATCAGTATGAGGGGCTTATCGAGAAAAGCCAGCTGCGCGGGCGCAACAAGAAACGGACAAAACGGGGACCTTCTCGCCGATGAGCAACATTATCCTTCTTGGCCCGCCGGGGGCGGGCAAAGGTACGCAGGCGCGTTACCTGGTTGAATCCCGCGGCATGGTGCAACTCAGCACCGGCGACATGCTGCGCGAGGCCCAGACCTCCGGAACCGAAATGGGCAAGAAGGTTGCTGCCATCATGGCCGAAGGCAAGCTGGTCACTGACCAGATCGTCATTGGCCTGATCCGCGAGAAGCTGCGCGAGGGCGCCGAGGGCGGTTTCATCTTCGACGGTTTCCCGCGCACCCTGGCCCAGGCCGATGCGCTGGCCAAGCTGCTGGACGAAATGGGCCTGAAGCTTGACGCTGTGATCGAGATGCAGGTCGATGATGACGCGCTGGTCGCGCGCATCACCGGCCGCTCCACCTGCGGCGGCTGCGGCGAGGTCTATCATGACCAGACCAAGCCCTGGCCGGCGGACGGCAAATGCGCCAACTGCGGCAGCACGGATGCGACCCGCCGGGCGGACGACAATGAGGATAGCCTCAAGACCCGCCTGATGGAGTATTACAAGAAGACTTCGCCGCTGATCGGCTACTTCTACGCCAAAGGCAATCTGCAACGTCTGGACGGTCTCGCCTCGATTGCAGAAGTCCGCAAGAACATGGCCTGGATCATGGGCGCATAACGCCTGCCGAAGGGCGCGCGGCGGCAGCTCGGCTGCTGGCCGGAATAGCCAAGCCCTGCCGGTCCGGCGGGGCTTATTCTTTAGGGCTTGACGGCCCATATCCCAGCCCCTAGTTACCCACATCCCTTCTGGGAATGATTCCCGGCGGGCAGATTCGTTTGCCTGCTTTATCACCTCGAAATGCTGGACCCTCTGGCCACACTGCCACGGTCAAGTGTTGTGAAAAAAGGTTCCGGCGCTACGGAACCGCAACGAAAAGGAAAGTGACACGTGGCACGTATTGCCGGCGTTAACATCCCGACTGCAAAGCGGGTTCCCATCGCCCTCACCTATATCACCGGTATCGGTAACACCTCGGCCAAAGCGATCTGCGAAGCCGTAGGCATCGACGCGACCCGCCGTGTGAACGAACTCAGCGACGCAGAAGTCCTGGCCGTGCGCGAGCACATCGACGCCAACTTCACCGTCGAAGGCGACCTGCGCCGTGAAACTCAGATGAACATCAAACGTCTGATGGATCTTGGCTGCTACCGTGGCCTGCGCCACCGCCGCAACCTGCCGGTCCGCGGTCAGCGTACCCACACCAACGCTCGCACCCGCAAAGGCCCCGCAAAGGCCATCGCTGGTAAGAAGAAGTAAGGGAGGGTTTGACCAATGGCACGTGAGAAGACACGCGTTAAGAAGAAAGAGCGCAAGAACATCGCAACCGGTGTTGCGCATGTGAACTCGTCGTTCAACAACACCAAAATCCTGATCTCCGACGTGCAGGGCAATGCGATCGCTTGGTCGTCGGCCGGCACCATGGGCTTCAAAGGCTCGCGGAAATCCACGCCTTACGCGGCCCAGATGGCTGCCGAGGATGCGGGCAAGAAAGCCCAGGATCACGGTGTGAAGACGCTGGAAGTCGAAGTTCAGGGCCCCGGCTCTGGCCGTGAATCGGCTCTGCGCGCACTGGCTGCCGTCGGTTTCAACATCACTTCGATCCGTGATGTGACCCCGATCGCGCACAACGGCTGCCGCCCGCCGAAGCGCCGTCGCGTCTAATTCGAATTTTTGCTGGGGCCCCGCTTGATTCGCAGGGCCCCAGTGCGTCATTTAAACCTCGGGCGTCCTTGGCCTTTCGGACATGGGGCAAGGACAGGAATGGAGGGAACGCATGATCCATAAGAACTGGGCAGAGCTGATCAAGCCGGCACAGCTGGAAGTGAAGCCGGGTAACGATCCTGCACGCCAGGCAACTGTCGTCGCAGAGCCGCTGGAACGCGGTTTCGGCCTGACCCTGGGCAACGCGCTGCGCCGCGTCCTGATGAGCTCGCTGCAAGGCGCGGCCATCACCAGCGTGCAGATCGACAACGTGCTGCACGAGTTTTCGTCGGTTGCCGGTGTGCGCGAAGACGTCACCGACATCATCCTGAACCTCAAGGGCGTGTCCCTGCGCATGGAAGTCGAAGGCCCCAAGCGGCTGTCGGTCAATGCCAAGGGCCCGGCTGTAGTCACCGCCGGTGATATTGCCGAAACCGCCGGCATCGAGGTTCTGAACCGCGATCACGTCATCTGCCACCTGGACGACGGCGCCGACCTGTTCATGGAACTGACCGTGAACACCGGCAAAGGCTATGTTTCGGCAGAGAAAAACAAGCCGGAAGACGCACCGATCGGCCTGATCCCGATCGACGCGATCTATTCGCCGGTCAAAAAGGTCTCCTATGACGTTCAGCCGACCCGTGAGGGCCAAGTGCTGGACTATGACAAGCTGACCATGAAGGTGGAAACCGACGGCTCCATCACGCCTGACGATGCCGTCGCTTATGCCGCCCGCATTCTGCAGGACCAGCTGTCGATCTTTGTCAACTTCGACGAGCCGGAATCGGCAAACCGTCAGGACGAGGACGATGGCCTCGAGTTCAACCCGCTTCTGCTCAAGAAAGTGGACGAGCTGGAACTGTCTGTGCGGTCTGCAAACTGCCTGAAGAACGACAACATCGTCTATATCGGCGATCTCATCCAGAAGACCGAAGCAGAAATGCTGCGCACGCCGAACTTCGGCCGCAAGTCGCTGAACGAGATCAAAGAAGTGCTGTCGGGCATGGGTCTGCACCTTGGCATGGACGTCGAGGACTGGCCGCCGGACAACATCGAAGATCTGGCCAAGAAATTCGAAGACAGCTTCTAAAGCGCGTCTTTGAGGGGAGGGCACTGGCCCTCCCCAAACCATTCCCGGGTTTGGCCGGGGAAAACATGGGCATCCGCCCCAAGGTGAGCAGCTGACACGCATCAGCCGCCTGACAAAGCAAAAACGCAAGATAAGGAATTGAATAATGCGTCACGCACGTGGTTACCGCCGCCTGAACCGTACTCATGAGCACCGCAAAGCGCTGTTTTCGAACATGTGCGGCTCGCTGATTGAGCACGAGCAGATCAAGACAACCCTGCCCAAAGCAAAAGAACTGCGCCCGATCATCGAAAAGATGATCACCCTGGCAAAGCGCGGCGACCTGCACGCCCGCCGTCAGGCCGCGTCCAAGCTGAAGCAGGACAAGGACGTTGCGAAACTGTTCGAGGTTCTGGGCCCGCGCTACAAGGACCGTCAGGGCGGCTATGTCCGTATCCTGAAGGCCGGCTTCCGTTACGGCGACATGGCTCCGATGGCGATCATCGAGTTTGTCGACCGCGACACTGCCGCAAAGGGTGCCGCCGACAAGGCCCGCCTGGAAGCAGCGGAAGCAGCTGCTGAAGCAGACGAATAAATTACACTGAATTATCAGGTTCAGTTATCTGGCCCCCGCTCCGCCCGGAGCGGGGGTTTTTCGTTACCTGACGGCATCCGGACAATGTTTAGAATGCATTTTTTACCCGAAAGGGAATCGTAATTTTCTTCTGATTTTACTGTCGCAAACAAGCAAGTTCCGGGACGGATGTGATGGCAGTAAAGAAGACACCCGCGGCCAGGCGGTTCTCACTGGCGAACCTCAGCACCAAGACAAAGATCGTTTCGGTGGCGGTGTTTCCGCTGCTGCTGGTTCTGGGGGTCGGCGTGCTGGCGGTGGTGAACCTGGGCCGTATGGACAAGACCGCGCAGGCTGTTGACCACACCCAGAAGATTTTGACCGAAGCGCAGGCGCTGGCCGAAGCCGCCTCGGGAATGGAAGCCGGGCTGCGGGGGTATTTGCTGGCCGGGCAAGATGAATATCTGGTGCCGTTTGAGGACGGCAGCGCCAAAGTTGCCGGCTCCCTGAACCGTTTACGCAGCCTGGCCGCGGGCAATCCGGACTTGCTGGCTGACCTCGATACGGCAGAGCAGACATTGGCCGGCTGGCAGGAGGATGTTGCGGCCGGCGCCATCGCGTTGCGGCGCGATATCGGCGATGCCCTGACCATGAACGACATGGCGGCAGAGGTGAAACAGTCCAAGGGCCGGGTCTACTTTGAGAACTTCCGTGCGGAGATGGCTAAGGTCATTGAGGAAGAGGAAGTCGAGCTGAACAACCGGCGCAACACCTTTTCTTCCCTGGTGAACGCCGGGATTGCCGATCCGGATTACCTGAACACCTCGCTGCAGGCGGTGGAGCGGACCCACAAGGTCATCAGCAGCGCCAAGGATCTGCTGTCGGCGGCGGTCGACATGGAGACGGGCATGCGCGGCTTTCTTCTGGCGGGCGACCGGGAATTTCTCGAACCGTATATGGAGGGCAACGGGCGCTTTAACGAGGTGCTGGCCGACCTCCACCTGGCGCTGGCCGACAATCTGATGCAGGCGAACCGCCTGGATAACGTCGCCAAAATCGTTGACGAATGGCGCAGCAGCGTGGTGGTTCCGATGCTGCAGCTGCGCCGGGTGATCGGCAGCGCGGCGACCATGGATGACATGGCCGATCTTGTCGCTCAGGGGCAGGGCAAGGCGTATTTCGACAGCTTCCGTGCCACCATGGAGACGATCGAGGCGAAAGGGGCCAAGGCAATGGCCGTGCGCCGCGCCGCCAATGAAGCACTTGCCGCCCAGACCCGTATCATGATCCCCGGCGCAATTGCTGCGGCGATCCTGATCGGCGCGGTGATGGCGCTGGTCACCGGCTCTGGCATTGCTTCAGGCCTGCGGCGCATCGTGGTGTCGATGCGGGGGCTGGCCGAAGGCAACAACGCGGTGGAGATCCAAGGCCAGACCCGCGGCGACGAGGTCGGCGATATGGCCCGCGCGCTGGATAAATTCCGCGCTGAACTGCTGCGGATGCAGGAGGCCGAGCAGCAGAAAGCGGAGAGCAAAGACGCCGAGCTGGGCAATGTGGTGAAGCAGCTGAGCGAGCGTCTGGCCCGGCTGTCGCATGGCGATCTGACCATCCGCATCGCCGAGGAATTCCCGGAGGAATACGAACAGCTGCGCGCTGATTTCAACGGCTCCATCGACAATCTGAACGCTACAGTGCAGCAGGTGATCGAAGCCGCCTCCAGCATTCGCAGCGGTTCTGCAGAGATCAGTCAGGCCTCCGACGATCTGTCCCACCGGACCGAAAGCCAGGCCGCCACGCTCGAAGAGACCGCCGCGGCGATTGATGAGCTGACAGCCTCGGTGAAATCCGCCGCCGAAGGAGCCCGTAATGTCGAGGCAACCGTGCGCGAGGCCCGCCAGGAGGCCGAAAGCAGCGGCGAGGTGGTGCAAAGCGCGGTGGCCGCCATGAGCGGGATCGAGGCCAGCTCGAAGAAGATTTCCCAGATCATCTCGGTGATTGACGACATTGCGTTTCAAACCAACCTCTTGGCACTGAACGCCGGGGTCGAGGCCGCGCGCGCGGGCGAGGCCGGCCGCGGCTTTGCGGTGGTGGCGTCCGAGGTGCGGGCGCTGGCGCAGCGGTCTTCGGATGCGGCGATGGAGATCAAGACCCTGATTGGCGACAGTTCACGCCAGGTCGGGGAGGGGGTGGACCTGGTCGGCCGCGCCGGTGATGCACTGCAGTCGATTGTCGGTCAGGTCAGCCATATCTCGCAACTGGTGTCCGAGATCGCTGAGGGCGCCGAGGAGCAATCCACCGGCCTGCTGGAAATCAACACCGGTGTCACCCAGCTGGATCAGGTGACCCAGCAGAACGCGGCCATGGTCGAGGAAGCCACGGCAGCAGGCCATCTGCTGAACAGCGATGCGGGCAAGCTGTCGGATCTGGTCGCCCGCTTCCAGGTGGCCGGCGGCGGCACTCTTGCAGCCGCATCCGCCCCGGTATCCGTGGCGCCGGCTGCCATGGCGCCCTCAGCCCATGGCAGCGATGACTGGGATCTGGAGGCCAGCCCGGCCCCGGCCGCGGCAGCGCCGGCGGCAGACGGCAATGCGGCCCGCGACCTTTGGCAGGATTTCTGAGCCGCAGTGGAAACCGCCGCACAGGCCCTCTCCGGCGGAGGGCCTGTTGCCTTTCCAGGGTGGATTTTCCGGGGTGACAGCTGGCCGAATCTCCGCTAGCGTCCGGTTCATGACCCGTAGCTATGCCGCATTCTGGTATTTCTTTTATCCGCGCCACATGGCGGACGGAGGGGTCAGCGCATTCTGAGCTAAGATATCGGAACGCACCAGGATACCACCAACCGCCCGCAGCAGCCGGCGGTTTTTTTCGTATCCGCCGCAGCGCCAAGGGCCACCCGCCAAGGAAGCTGAAACATGACACCCCAGACCGAAAACCTCCGCATCACCGGCATGCAGGAACTGATCTCGCCCGAAGACCTCGCATCCCAGCTGCCCAGTACGGCGGCGGCCACAGATACCGTGCTGGCCAGCCGCACAGCGATCCAGGATGTGCTGCATGATCGCGATGACCGTGTTGTCGCTGTGGTCGGCCCCTGTTCGATTCACGACCCCAAGGCGGCAATGGAGTATGCCGAACGGCTGGTACCGCTGCGCGACCGGCTGGCGGGTGAGCTGGAGGTTGTGATGCGGGTCTATTTCGAGAAACCCCGCACCATCTCGGGCTGGAAAGGGCTGATCAATGATCCCGGCCTCGACGGCTCGTTCCGCATCAACGAAGGCCTGGGTGCAGCACGCCGACTGTGCCTGGACATCAACAGCCTGGGCCTGCCGGTCGGAACTGAGTTTCTGGACACCGCGGTGCCGCAATACATCTCGGATCTGGTGGCCTGGGCGGCCATCGGCGCCCGCACCACCGAAAGCCAGATTCACCGCGAGATGGCCTCAGGCCTCAGCTGCCCGGTGGGGTTCAAGAACGGCACACGCGGCAATCTGCAGATCGCAGTGGACGCGGTGCGCTCGGCGGCGCATCCGCATCATTTCATGGCATTGGCCAAATCAGGCCGCGCGGCAATTGCGGCGACCAGCGGCAACCCGGACTGCCACTTGATCCTGCGCGGCGGCGGCGGCACCAATTATGACGCGGCCTCGGTCGATGCGGCCTGCAGGCTGGCGGAAAAGGACGGCATCCGCGGTCATGTGATGATCGACGCCAGCCATGCCAACAGCGGCAAGGATCCCATGAAGCAGCCCGCTGTGCTGCGCGATGTAGCGGGCCAGATCGCCGACGGCGACAGCCGCATCACCGGGGTGATGGTGGAAAGCCATCTGGTGGCGGGCCGTCAGGACCTTGGCAAAGGGGACCTCACTTACGGGCAGTCGGTTACCGACGGCTGCCTGGGCTGGGAGGATACAGTACATGAGCTGGAGGCGCTGGCAGAAGCTGTCACCGCGCGGCGTGCCCATGCGGCACAGGCTGCTGCACCGAGCCTGGCACAGGCCTGATGCCGCAAAGGGGCTGTGAGGATGCCGGCAAGGAAGAAGGCCTGATGCGCCTTGCCGGCCGTCTGCTTCTTTCTGGTCCTAAATACCCCGGGGTGAATTGGCCGCAAGGCCAAGAGGGGCAGCGCCCCTGTGGCGGCAACTTGCGGGGCGGCGTCCCTTTGTTCTTATACGTCTCCCGCCTTGCAATCCGCGTGCGCGCTCCGCATATCCTTCGGGCAGTAACAAACGGAGCGCCCATGATCCGCCCAGCCCTGACCGCCCTTGCCATTGTTCTTGCCTTGCCGGCTGTGGCAGAAACCCGTGTGCCGCAGAACCAGGCGGAAATAACCCTCGGCTTTGCGCCTTTGGTCAAGGAAGCCTCGCCGGCAGTAGTCAACATCTACGCCAAAGTGGTGCGCCAGGTGCAGCAGCGCCGCCGATCGCCGTTCATGAATGATCCGTTCTTCGATGATTTCTTCCGGGGCTTTGCCAAGCCGCAGCCGCGGGTGGAGAACTCGCTGGGTTCGGGCGTGATCCTGTCGGCGGATGGCATCGTTGTGTCCAATTACCATGTTGTCGGCAGCGCCACCGAAATCCGCGTGGTGACCTCTGACCGGCGCGAATACAATGCGCGGGTGATCCTGGGCGACAAGGCCAGCGACCTGGCAATCCTGCAGCTGGAAGAGGCCGAAGGCCTGCCGCATCTGGACCTGCGCGACAGCGACCAGGTCGAGGTGGGTGAGCTGGCGCTGGCGATCGGCAACCCCTTCGGGGTTGGCCAGACCGTCAGCAGCGGCATCATTTCAGGGCTTGCCCGCACCGGCATGGGGGCAGGCGACGGCTTTGGCTACTACATCCAGACCGACGCGCCGATCAATCCGGGCAATTCGGGCGGAGCGCTGATCGACGTGAACGGCGACCTTATCGGCATCAACACCCGCATCCTGTCCCGTTCCGGCGGTTCCAACGGCATCGGCTTTGCGATCCCTGCAAACCTGGTGACGGAGTTCGTCAATCAGGCCCGCAAAGGCGCGGAAGAGTTCCAGCGCCCTTGGGCCGGCATGGCCGGGCAGCCAGTGGATGCCGATCTGGCAGCCTCGCTGGAGATGGACGTGCCCGAGGGCATGGTGATTTCCGACCTGCATGCTGAAAGCCCTTTTGCCAAGGCGGGATTCAAGGTGGGCGATGTGATCACCCATGTGGATGGCGAAGTGGTGAATTCACCGTCCGAGATGGTGTTCCGCATGTCTGTCGCGGGACTGGACGGCATGTCCGCGATCACCCGGCTGCGCGGTGCTGAGCGGGAAGAGATTGCGGTGCCGATGATCGTGGCACCTGATCAGCCGCCCGCAAATCCGGTGCAGCTGGATGAAGACACGGCATTGCCCGGCCTGACCGTGGCGCGCATCAATCCGCAGGTGATTGCGCGCCTCGGCCTGCCCCTGTCGGCCGAAGGCGTGGTGGTGACGGACCCTGGCCCCTATGCCGGACGCGGCGGGGTGCAGCCCGGCGACGCACTCTTGGCGGTGAATGGCCAGCCTGTTGCCAGCACCGATGACGTCTATGCAATTCTGGCAAACAGCGGCCGCTGGATTCAGCTGGACCTGAACCGGCGCGGCCAGCGTGTCACCCTGCGGTTCCGGACCTGATGGCGGATCTGTTCGGCAGCCCTGCGACTGCAGACAGCGATGCGCCGCAGCCAAACCGGCCGCTGGCCGACCGGCTGCGGCCGCAGTCGCTGGCGGAGGTGATCGGCCAGCAACAGGTGCTGGGGCCGGAGGCGCCGCTGGGGGTGATGCTGGCGTCCGGCTCGCTGTCGTCGTTGATTTTCTGGGGGCCGCCGGGGGTGGGCAAGACCACCATCGCGCGGCTGCTGGCGCAGGAGACCGACCTGCATTTTGTGCAGATTTCGGCGATCTTCACCGGGGTGCCGGAGCTGCGCAAGGTCTTTGAGGCCGCCAAGATCCGCCGCCAGAACGGCCAGGGCACACTGCTGTTCGTCGACGAGATCCACCGTTTCAACAAGGCCCAGCAGGACGGCTTCCTGCCGCATATGGAGGATGGCACTATCCTGCTGGTGGGGGCGACAACCGAGAACCCCTCGTTTGAGCTGAACGCGGCTGTACTGTCGCGCAGCCAGGTTTTGGTGCTGGAGCGTCTGTCGCTGGCGGACCTCGAACGCCTGACCCAGCGCGCCGAGAAGGAACTGGGCCGGGCTTTGCCGTTGTCAGGCGATGCCCGAGACGCGCTGCATGAGATGGCTGATGGCGACGGGCGGGCGCTGCTGAACCTGATCGAGCAGGTTGCCGCCTGGAAGGTGGAGGCCTCCCTGGGGCGGGAGGCGCTGGCTACGCGGCTGATGCGCCGAGCGGCCAAGTTCGACAAATCCGGGGATGAGCATTACAACCTGATTTCCGCCCTGCACAAATCAATCCGCGGCTCGGACCCGGATGCGGCATTGTACTGGCTGGCGCGGATGCTGGAGGGCGGCGAGGATCCCCGCTTCCTGGCCCGGCGGCTCACGATGATGTCGACCGAGGACATCGGCATGGCCGACCCGCAGGCCAATACTGTCTGTCTTAATGCCTGGCAGACTTACGAGCGGCTCGGCAGTCCGGAGGGCGAACTGGCGTTGGCCAATGCCGCTGTATATCTAGCGCTGGCGCCGAAATCCAATGCGGTCTATGTGGGCATCAAGGCCGCCCGCCGTCTGGCCAAGACCACCGGCAGCGCGCCGCCGCCCAAGCACATCCTGAACGCGCCGACCAAGCTGATGTCGGAGCAAGGATACGGCGATGGCTATGCCTATGACCATGACGCCGAGGACGGGTTTTCCGGTCAGAACTACTTCCCTGATGGGGTCAAGCGCCCGGTGCTGTATCAGCCGGTGGAGCGGGGTTTCGAACGCGAGCTGAAGCGGCGTACGGACTATTTTGCGAACCTCAGGCTGAAGCGGAACAAGTAAAGCGGCTTTGCCTGCAAAGCCGCTGCCTCCGGCGGGGATATTTTTGGCAAGAGGAAGGGGCGGACAGCGTCAGCTCTGCGCGCCGTGCAATACGGGCAAAACTTGACATCCCTGCCTGTGCCGGCGACAGGACGGGGATGATTTCTTCGGTTTCCATGGTGGCCCTTGGCGGCGCAATCGGGGCGGTGTGCCGCTATCTGGCCGGGCTGGGCATCATCCGGGTTCTGGGGCACCATGACTTTCCGGTGGCGGTGATCACCGTCAACGTGATCGGCTCCTTTCTGATGGGGATGTTTGTGGTTGCTGCGGCGATGCGCGGGCTGACCCACCTCAGCCCCTTGGTGATGACCGGGCTTCTGGGCGGGTTCACCACCTTCTCGGCGTTCTCCTTGGAGACCGCCAACCTGATCGAGCGCGGCGCCTTCGGGCAGGCCGCGCTTTATGTTGTTCTGTCCGTTGGATTGTCCGTGGGCGGTTTGTTTCTGGGCCTGATGGCCGCAAGAGGAGTGTTCGCATGAGCGGCGTTCAGATGATTACCGTCAGCGAAGACGATGGCGGCCAGCGCATTGACCGCTGGCTGCGGCGGTTGTTTCCGCATGTGAACCAGGGCCGCATCGAAAAGATGTGCCGCAAGGGCGAGCTGCGGCTGGACGGCGGGCGCGTCAAGGCCAATACCCGGGTTGAGACCGGGCAGGTGGTGCGGGTGCCGCCGCTGGCGGACAGTGATCTGAAACCTGCCGCGCCGCGCGAGATGAAGATCTCGGATGCTGATGCCAGGATGATCCAGGATTGCGTGATTTACCGGGACGACGATGTGATCGTGCTGAACAAGCCTGCGGGCCTGGCAGTGCAGGGCGGCTCGGGCACCACCAAACATGTGGACGGGCTGGCGGAAGCGCTGAAGTTCGGGCTGGAGGAAAAGCCCAAGCTGGTGCATCGGATCGACAAGGATACCTCCGGCATTCTGGTGTTGGCGCGCAACCGCAAGGCGGCGCAGGGGCTGACCGCTGCGTTCCGCCACAAGAACACCCGCAAGATCTATTGGGCCTTGGTGGCCGGCGTGCCGACGCCGTATCTGGGCGAGATCAAGAACGGGCTGGTGAAGGCGCCGGGCCACGGCAAGAGCGGCGAAGGCGAGAAGATGATCAACGTGCATCCGCAGGACATCGACGAGACATTCGGCGCCAAGCGGGCGCATACGCTTTATGCCACGCTCTACCGGGTGGCCAGCCGCGCGGCCTGGGTGGCGATGGAGCCCATTACGGGGCGCACCCATCAGCTGCGGGCGCATATGTCGGGCATGGGCCATCCGATTGCCGGGGACGGAAAATACGGCGGCTCGGGGCAGGAAAACCTGGGCGACGGCTGGGGCGCGCAGTTTGGCGGCGTGATCTCGAAGAAGCTGCATTTGCACGCCCGCCGCATGGTGTTCGAACATCCGGTGACCCACAAGAATGTCTCGGTTGTGGCGCCTTTGCCTGATCACATGAAAGAGAGCTGGGACACCTTCGGCTGGAGCGAGGATCTGGCGGCGGATGACCCGTTTGAGGATCTGAAGTGAGTTCACCGCTGCGGCTGATCCTGTTTGATGTGGATGGCACCCTGGCGGACAGCCAGGGCGCGATCACCGGTGCGATGGCCGAAGCCTTTGACGGTGTTGGCCTGCCAGTGCCGCCGCGCGCGGCAATCCTGTCGATTGTCGGCCTGTCGCTGCCCTTGGCGATGAAGGAGCTGGCGCCGGACCAGGATACCGTGACGGTTGACGCGCTGGTGGAGGGGTACAAGTCCTCTTACATGCTGGCTCGGCAAGCTGCCGGGGCTGCGCATTCGCCGCTTTATCCCGGTGCGCGCGAAGCGCTGGCGGAACTGAACGCAGTTCCGGAATACCTGCTGGGAGTCGCCACCGGTAAATCGCAGCGCGGGGTGGACGCCTTGATCGCAGCGCATCGGCTGGAGTGTTTCGTGACCCGGCAAGTGGCTGATCACCACCCGTCCAAGCCGCACCCGTCGATGGTGCTGACGGCGATGGCGGAAACCGGGGTGGACCGTGCCAGCACCGTGATGATCGGCGACACGCGGTTCGACATTGAAATGGGGCGCGCAGCGGGGGTCACCACCATCGCCGTGCCTTGGGGATACCACCCGGCAGAGACATTGGGCGCCGATTACCTGATCCGCGATTTCGCGGAGCTGCGCCCGCTGCTGGCAGAGATTTGGAAGGTGTAAGAGATGAGCGGCTGGGCACAGAAACGGTTCTGGAAAGACGTCTCGGTTGTGCAGACCGAAAACGGGTTTGCGGTGGAGCTTGACGGGCGCCGGGTGAAAACGCCGGCCAAGGCGCCGCTGGCGGTGCCGACCCGGGCCATGGGGGACGCCATCGCCGCGGAATGGGACGCGCAGACCGAATCAGTAGACCCCGGAACCATGCCTTGTACCCGCTCTGCCAATGCCGCGATTGACAAGGTGACACATCAGCACAGCGAAGTTGCGGCCATGCTGGCTGAATATGGCGATTCCGACCTGCTGTGCTACCGCGCCGACGCGCCGGTTGAGTTGACGTTGCGTCAGGCGCAGGAATGGGACCCGGCGCTGGACTGGGCAGCAGGGGCGCTGGGCGTGCAGCTGCAGCCCAGGACCGGCATTCTGCACCAGCCGCAGGAGACCGCGGCACTGGCGGCGCTGGCGGAAAAGGTGCATGCGATGACACCGTTCCAGCTGGCGGCTTTCCATGATTTGGTAGGGATTTCCGGCTCTTTGATCCTTGGCTTTGCTGCTGCGCAGGGCTGGCGGAGTGCCGATGAGATCTGGCAACTGTCGCGTCTGGATGAGCGCTGGCAGGCAGAGCAATGGGGTGTCGACGAGGACGCCCAGGCTGCGGCAGAGGTGAAGCGGCAGGAATTTCTGCACGCCAAGCGGTTTTACGATTTCTCCTGAGAGAACAGAAAATTACCGAATGACCCCGTGCGGCGTAAATAAATTTACTCACGGGCAATCTGTGCGTATGCCGCGCATCGAATTTCCTGATCCCACCCTTGACGTTTGTTGATGAATGCGCCCACACTTGGGCGCGAAAAAGGGGTAAACCCTTCTTCAGTCTCAATTCCGGCGGGGGATCGCCGGTTAATAAGAACCGCTGAATGGCGGGCTATTCCGCCGAATGGCGGGTTATCAGGAAGAGGTAAAAATGAAAAAATCCGTACTTTTGGGCGCAATGGCTTTTGCCGGTCTTGCGGCTGGCGCTGCTTCTGCCGGAACGCTGGACGATGTTAAGGCGCGCGGCAAGCTTAACTGCGGCGTCACCGTCGGCCTGGTCGGCTTTGCGGCTCCGAATGCAAACGGGGAATGGGAAGGTTTCGACGTTGCCGTGTGCCGGGCTGTGGCTGCAGCTGTGCTGGGCGACTCGACTGCTGTTGAATTCGTGCCGACCACCGGCAAGACCCGCTTTACCGCGCTGGCGTCCGGCGAGATTGACGTGCTGGCCCGCAACACAACCTGGACCTTCAGCCGCGATGTCGACCTGAAGTTCGAATTCACCGGCGTCAACTATTATGACGGCCAGGGCTTCATGGTCCCGAAAGAGCTGGGCGTGTCCTCGGCCAAGGAACTGGACGGCGCCACCGTCTGCATCCAGACCGGCACCACCACCGAGCTGAACCTGGCGGACTTCTTCCGCTCCAACAACATCTCTTACGAGCCGGTTCCGATCGAAACCAACGCCGAAGCGCAGCAGCAGTATCTGGCTGGCGCCTGCGACGTTTACACCACCGACGCCTCCGGTCTGGCTGCAACCCGTGCCACCTTTGATGATCCGGGCGCGCATGTGCTGCTGCCGGAAATCATCTCCAAGGAGCCGCTGGGCCCGCTGGTCCGCCACGGCGACCACGAGTGGGGCGACGTTGTCCGCTGGACCCTGAACTCGCTGATCGCAGCTGAAGAGCTGGGCATCACATCGGCCAACCTGAGCGAAATGTCCGCCGGCACCGAGAACCCGGAAATCAACCGCCTGCTGGGCAGCGAAGGCACCCTGGGCGAGATGCTTGGCCTGGACGCCGCCTGGGCCCAGAAGGCAATCGCCTCGCAGGGCAACTACGGTGAAATCTTTGCCAAGAACATCGGTGAAGACACCCCGGTCGGCCTGGCCCGCGGCCTGAACGCACAGTGGACCGAAGGCGGCCTGCTGTACGCACCGCCGTTCCGCTAAACAGACCATCGGAAAGGGCGCAGGAGTTTCCTGCGCCCTTTTCCTATCAGAAAATAAGCTCCGGAGCGCTGCGGAGCGGGGACAACCCCGCCAGGACAGACTGCCGGAGCCCAGGGGATCACACTATATGTCAACGTTAACTGACCCTCCAAAGGAGCAGTTCCGGCTGTCTATGCTCCTTTACGATACCCGTTACCGGTCGGGGACCATCCAGGTCATCGCCATGTTCGGGTTCATGCTTTTGGCAGCCTGGCTTATCAACAACACAATGAGCAACCTGGCGGCGCAGGATAAGGCTTTCGACTTCGGTTTCTTCACCGAACCGGCCGGCTATGATATCAACCAGCGCCTGCTGGAGTACACCTCGCGCGACAGCCATTTGCGGGCCGCGCTGATGGGGCTTCTGAATACGCTGGTTGTTGCGTTTCTGGGCTGTGTCACGGCCACCATCCTGGGTGTGATCATCGGCGTTCTGCGGCTGTCGTCGAACTGGCTGGTGGCGCGCCTGATGACGATCTACGTCGAGCTGTTCCGCAACGTGCCGGTGCTGTTGTGGATCGTTTTTGTGATGGCGATCCTGATCGAAACCCTGCCAGCGCCACGGGCGTTCCGGGGTGAAAATCCCGAAGCCACGCTCAGCCTGATGGACAGCGTTGCCGTGACCAACCGGGGTGTCTACATCCCCGAGCCGTTGTTCTCGCGTTCGCTGGGCGATGCGCATCTGTTTGGCGATGCCTCGCTGCGGTTTGACGTCAGCCTGGACCTGATTGCCATTCTGGCGGTGCTGGGCCTCAGCCTGTTTGCCTCGATCAAGATCCGCCGGCGTGCGGACCGCATCCAGGAAGCCACCGGCGACCGCCCGGTGACCTGGCATGTGCGCACCGCCGTGGTGGTGGTGCCGATGGTGATCCTGCTGGCTGTGCTGGGTTTTCACCTGGGCTACCCTGAGCTGAAGGGCTTTAACTTCCAGGGCGGCACCCACATGCGCAACTCGCTGATCGCGTTGTGGCTGGCGCTGTCGCTGTACACTGCCGCCTTCATCGCGGAAATCGTGCGCGCGGGGATCATGGCGATCTCCAAGGGCCAGACCGAAGCCGCCGAGGCCCTGGGCCTGCGCTCCAACAAGATCATGTCGCTGGTGGTTCTGCCGCAAGCGCTGCGGGTGATCATCCCGCCGCTGATCTCCAACTATCTGAACCTGACCAAGAACTCGTCGCTGGCGATTGCCGTGGGTTATATGGACATCACCGGCACCCTGGGCGGCATCACCATGAACCAGACAGGGCGCGAGCTGGAATGCGTTCTGTTGCTGATGGTGGTGTATCTGGCGATCTCGCTGACCATTTCCGGGGTCATGAACTGGTACAACGAAGCCGTGAAGCTGAAGGAGCGCTGAGATGTCTGATATCGGATTTGTCCGCACCGAAATGCTTCCCGAGCAGGATCCGCCCGCCTCTGAGGTCGGGGTGATCGGCTGGGCGCGGCATAACCTGTTTTCCAACTGGTTCAACTCGATCCTGACCATCGCGTCCCTTGCTGCGGTCTATTTCGTGCTGGCCGCCATTGTTCCCTGGATCCTGTCGCCCACCTGGGATGGCACCTCGCTGTCCAATTGCCGTGAAACGCTGGCCGCAGCAGGCCATGGCGATGCCCATGGCGCCTGCTGGGGCGTGATCAAGGAACGCTGGGTCCAGCTGATCTTCGGCTTCTACCCAAGCCATCTGTACTGGCGCCCGGTTGCCGCATTTGTCCTGCTGGGCGCGGCACTGGCTCCGGTGCTGTTCTCGGACCGGGTGCCGTCGAAACTGCTGATCTTTTCGGCGCTTTACCCGTTCATCTTCCCCTGGCTTTTGTGGGGCGGAACCATCTGGATGCCGATTGCCGCGCTGGCAGGTTTTGTCATCGGCGGGCTGGTCTACAAATTCGCCGCAGAAGCGCTGAGCACACTTCTGGGCGTGATCCTGGGCGTTGCCATGGCTGTTATCTGGTGGACGCTGCTGGCGGCGCCGGTCACGGGGGCGCTGGATTCGATCCTGCCCGTCGGCATCGAAGCGGTGGAAAGCCGCAAGTTCGGCGGCTTCATGCTGTCGGTGACCATCGGTGTTGTGGCCATCGCCTGCTCCTTGCCGATCGGCATCGTTCTGGCGCTGGGCCGCCAGTCGGATCTGCTGATCGTCAAATACATCTGCGTGGGCTTTATCGAGTTCATCCGGGGTGTGCCGCTGATCACGCTGTTGTTTGTGGCTTCGACCCTGCTGAACATCTTCATGCCGCCGGGAACCAATTTCGACATCATCCTGCGGGTGCTGATCATGGTCACGCTGTTTGCCGCGGCCTATATGGCCGAAGTGATCCGCGGCGGCCTGGCAGCCTTGCCCCGCGGCCAGTATGAGGGCGCTGATTCACTCGGCCTCAACTACTGGCAGGCGCAGCGGCTGATCATCATGCCGCAGGCGCTGAAGATCTCGATCCCCGGCATCGTTTCGACCTTCATCGGGGTGTTCAAGGACACCACGCTGGTCTCGATCATCGGGCTTCTGGACCCTCTGGGCCTGTCGAACGCCATTCGCGCGGACTCCAACTGGAACGGCATCGTCTGGGAACTTTACGGCTTTATCGCCCTGTTGTTCTTCGTCTTCTGCTTCTCCATGTCCCGCTATTCCATGTATCTGGAGCGCAAGCTTCAGACTGGCCACCGTTAAGGAGTTCAACATATGTCTGAACTTATGACCGACCGTCAAATCGACCGTTCCAAGATGCAGGTGAGCGATGAGGTCGCCATCGAAATCTCCAACATGAACAAGTGGTACGGGTCTTTCCATGTGCTGCGCGACATCAACCTGACGGTGAACCAGGGCGAGCGTATCGTCATTGCCGGCCCGTCCGGTTCGGGTAAATCCACCCTGATCCGCTGTTTGAACGCCCTGGAAGAGCATCAGCAGGGCAGGATCGAGGTGGATGGCACCGTCTTGTCAAATGACCTTAAGAACATCGACAAGATCCGTTCCGAGGTTGGCATGGTGTTCCAGCACTTCAACCTGTTCCCGCATCTGACCATTCTGGAGAACTGCACCCTGGCGCCGATCTGGGTCCGCAAAACGCCCAAGAAAGAAGCCGAAGAGCGGGCGATGCATTTCCTGGAGAAGGTGAAGATCCCGGAGCAGGCCGACAAATACCCCGGTCAGCTGTCGGGCGGCCAGCAGCAGCGTGTGGCGATTGCGCGCTCGCTTTGCATGATGCCGCGCATCATGCTGTTCGATGAGCCGACCTCGGCGCTGGACCCGGAGATGATCAAAGAGGTGCTCGACACCATGATCGAACTGGCCGAAGAAGGCATGACCATGCTGTGCGTGACCCATGAGATGGGCTTTGCCCGTCAGGTGGCGAACCGGGTGATCTTTATGGACGCAGGTCAGATCGTGGAGCAGAACGAGCCGGAAGAGTTCTTCAACAACCCGAAGAGCGAACGCACCAAACTGTTCCTCAGCCAGATCCTGGGCCACTAAGGCGCCAGTACCGTGACACTGAAAGGCCGGGCGTTTGCCCGGCCTTATTCTCGTTCAGGGTTCCATAGTCAGGAGTGGCTTGCGAACACCTCTGTTGTGCCATCACCCAGGATCAGCAGGGTATCGAATGCCTCCCGCTCCCCGTCCATTTCCATCCCCGGCGAGCCGATTGGCATCCCCGGCACGGTCAGCCCCAGCGCCGCAGGCCGTTCCGCCAGCAGCCGCTGGATGTCGCTGGCCGGGACATGGCCTTCGATCACATAAGGCCCGGCCATCGCGGTGTGGCAGGACGCCAGATCGCCGGTGACGCCGAGCCGTTCTTTCATCGCCCACAGGTTCTCGTCCGCTACATTGCGCACCTCGGTCGTGAAACCGGCAGCGGCCAGGTGATCGGCCCAGGCCGTGCAGCACCCGCAGGAGGGTGACTTCATGATGCGTATGGTCTCCGCTGCCGTGGCAAATCCCGGCAGGGCAGTGAGGGGGAGGGCGGCTGCGGCCAGCAGCAGGGTACGGCGGTGCATGACGGTCTCCAGTCCGGTAATTGTCGTTTGGCAACCTAGGCGCCGGGCCGCTGGGCGGCCAGAGGCCTCCCGCGCGGGATGCGCTGCCTTGCCGCAGGGGTTATTCGCCCAGCAGCTCGCGCGGAACGGCGAAATCGACCGCCCTGCCGCTGCTCCAGCTTAGATCCTTCCAGCTGCTGATGTCGAATTCCGCCACCAGCGTTGCGCCGGTCGGGTAATCGTCGAACCGCGAATGATCCGGCGGGCTGGAGACGATCGAATGAGCAAAGGCGGCGATGCCGGGGTTGTGCCCGATCAGCATGACCCGCGGCTGTTCCGCCTCAATCAGCACCTTGAACATCATTTCCGAATTGGCGTGATACAGACGTTCGGTGAATCGCGCAGGCACGCCCAGCTCCATCAGTTCGCAGGTTTCGCGGGTGCGTTGCGCAGAGGATGAGATCACTTGATCCGGCACATACCCTTTGTCCCGCAACCAGGCGGCGATGGCCGGGGCAGACCGGCGTCCTCGTTTGTTCAGCGTTCGGGCGTGATCGCTGGGGACATTGGCGTCCCAGGCGGATTTTGCATGGCGGGTCAGGATCAGGGTGCAGGTCATTGGGGGTGAAAATGCCTCATGTGATGTGCGGTTTGTTCCGGGTCGCGGCCGGCGTTGCGGCTTAGCGGGCAGGCGCGGCGGGCCAGACAGCCGCCTGCCATGCAGCCGGTGCCGGCGGGAGTATCGAGATAGTCATGGCAGGCTGCCAGATCGTAGGGGCCGCCGTCTGCCAATGCGCTGACGGGACAGGCGCTGAGACAGGGGCGGGAGTGGCAGCTGCGGCAGGGAGACTCTGCCAAAGGCGGAGGGGGAATGTCAATTTCCTGTTTGAAATGAAGGCCCCCCCGCAAGGATATCAGCATGCCGGCGCGATCATGCACCATCATCTGTGACGGGGATGTGAAAAACCGGCCCGACGCCAGCGCCCAATTGATGAAAGGCGTGTAGGGCGGCCCGCCAAAGGGGAAATAGGCGCTGCCGCGCAAGTCCTGGGCCAGGGCGCTGACCACCCGCTCGGACCAGCGGTCCACCGGGTGCGGGGCACCGTCGCGGTACTCAGGACTGATCTTGAAGGCGGGCCAGAAAGCGGCGGCGGTTCCCAGCAGGATCAATGTGCCATCTTCCAGCGCTTTGACGGGCTGCCGCGCGGGATGCAGGGCACCGCAAACCGCAAGCCCGGCCTGCGCGGCGGCAGCTTCGATTTCAGGATAAGACAGCGCCCCTTGGGCACCTCGGGCGCGGTGGTCTGGCAGGTCGGTCTGGGTCATTTGCGGCATCCGTTCAGGGGCTTGGCGCGAGCCTAACAGCGCAAGCCTGCTTGCCAGAGTGCAAAAACGTCCTGCTCTGTTCTGCCGGCGTCTTCCCGCCGGCGCGGTCAGAAGCGGCGGAACGGCAGCCGCTGGCTCCAGCCCAGCCCAGCCTTGCCGGGCACCCGTCCTGCCAGTGCAGCCCTGCTGCCGGCCGCGCTCATATGCCGGAACGCCTGACTGTGGTATGATCCGGCCACGGGGGAATGCGGGCCGGACTGTGCGGCATCGGGCCTATGGGCGGCTGGCAGGTTTCTCCCCAGGGAGAGTCAGAATGCCAAGATTTATCGTAACCGGCTGCTATACGTCCTCTGCCATGAAAGCGATGGTTGAAAGCCCCAGTGACCGCGAGGCGGCAGCCCGCGCCCTTGTCGAAGCGGCAGGCGGGACTTTGGAGAGCTACTACGTGACCACCGGCGAAAGCGATTTTGCGATCCAGGTGACAATTGACGACGCATCGGGCCTGCTTGCGGGGCTGATGGCAACCGGCGCCAGCGGCGCCGTCAGCAACCTGAAAACCGTGCGGGCCTTCACCTCGGACGAGTTTACCGCCATTCAGAAGAAGGCCGGCGGCATCGCCAAAGCCTACAAAGCGCCAGGAAGTTAAGGCAGCCAGCGGCCGGGCGGCAGCCGCCCGCTGCCATCCGGCTTCTTTCTGGTCAAAAATACCCCGGGGTGAATTGGCCCAAATGGCCAAGAGGGGCAGCGCCCCTCAGACACCCCCGCTGGCGCGCGTCAGGCGCGGATCATCGAACCGGCGCCGTGATCGGTAAACAGCTCCAGCAGCACCGAGTTCTGAACCCGCCCGTCAACGATGGTGCAGGCGCGCACGCCGTTGCGCACCGCATCCAGCGCGGTTTCGGTCTTGGGGATCATCCCGCCGGCAATCACGCCGCTGGCGGTCATTGCATCAACATCGGCGGCCTTCAGCTCGGTCACCACGTCGCCGTTGCCGTTTTTGACGCCCGCCACATCGGTCAGCAGCAGCAGCCGGTCAGCCTGCAGCGCCTTGGCGATGGCACCGGCTGCAGTGTCGCCATTGATGTTGAAGGTCTCGCCCTCCCGGCCCGCGCCGATCGGGGCGATCACCGGGATCATGTCTTTTTCAAACAGACCGTACAGCACCTTGGGGTCCAATTCGGACGGGGCGCCGACAAAACCCAGATCCGGGTCAGCCTGATCGCAGGTTATCAGATTGGCGTCCTTGCCCGACAGGCCGACGGCGCGGCCGCCCTGGCGGTTGATCGCCTGCACGATGCGTTTGTTGACGACGCCGGACAGAACCATCTCCACCACCTCCATGGTGGCGGCATCGGTGACCCGCTTGCCGTTGACGAACTCAGACTGGATCTGCAGCTTTTCCAGCATCGCATTGATCATCGGCCCGCCGCCGTGGACGATCACCGGGTTCACGCCGACCTGGCGCATCAGCACGATATCGCGGGCAAAGGTCTCCATCGCTTCGTCGCTGCCCATGGCGTGGCCGCCCAGCTTGATGACAACAATGGCCCCGTCATAGCGCTGCAGATAGGGCAGGGCGCTTGAGAGGGTCTCGGCAGTGGCAATCCAGTCGCGGTTCATCTTTTGTGTCTTCATCGCTGTCATCATTCCTTTGACAAAAGGGTGTAGGCGGTTCCGGGGCCGCTGCCAAGCGTTGCGTGCGGCGCGCCGGGCGCCGCCGCCGGCGGGAGGCCATTGCGGTTGCCTGTGCGGGTGGTAGGCTCAGCCCGGAAATCTCCTGTGAGGATCAACAGATGCGTCAGAAGACCTTGCTATTGACTGGCGCCAGCCGCGGTATCGGCCATGCGACGGTGCGCCGCTTCAACCGCGAAGGCTGGCGGGTTATCACCTGCTCGCGGCATCCGTTCCCGGCTGAATGCCCTTGGGGCGGCGGCCAGGAAAACCACGTGCAGCTGGACCTGTCAGACCCGTCGGATACGATCAACGCGGTGGGCCAGATCCAGGACCTGCTGGACGGCCGCTTGGACGCGCTGGTCAACAACGCCGGGATCTCGCCCAAGGGGCCGGACGGCGAGCGGCTCAGCACGCTGGACACCGATCTGATGGATTGGGGCAAAGTGTTCCACGTGAATTTCTTCAGCTCGGTTGTGCTGGCGCGGGGGTTGAAGGAGGAACTGGCAGCCGCCAAAGGGTCCGTCGTCAACGTGACCTCTATTGCAGGCAGCCGGGTGCACCCCTTTGCCGGGGCCGCCTATGCCACCTCCAAGGCGGCACTGGCGGCGCTGACGCGGGAGATGGCGCATGACTTCGGCCCCTTGGGGGTGCGGGTCAATGCCATTGCGCCAGGCGAGGTGGAGACTGCTATCCTGTCGCCAGGCACCGACAAGATTGTCGAAAAGCTGCCGATGCAGCGGCTGGGTCAGCCCGAGGAGGTGGCCTCGGCGATCTATTTCCTGTGCTCGGAGGGGAGTTCCTATATCTCTGGTGCCGAGATTGAGGTGAACGGGGCGCAGCACGTTTAATGGCGGGCATGCCGCCCGGCCTAAAGGCCGGGCGGCGCTCTGTCAGCTTACCGCGCGTTTCAGCACCGGCAGGTTGCCCAGCAGCAGCACGTCAATCGCCAGCACCGCCAGCAGCAGCAGGCCGGTCAGCGGGAAGGCCAGCGAGACCAGCACCGCAATCAGCGCAGCCCCCTTCCAGAACGGCATCTCAGCCGGTTCCGGCGGTGCGGCCAGGCGGCTGGCACCTGCGGGGCGGCGTTTCATCCACATCACCAGGCCGGAGACGCAGACAAAGATCACTGCAAGGCAGAACACCACGTTCAGCACGAAGCTCCAGGTGCCCATCAGACCCATGTGGAAGGGGATGCTGACGGCCATTGCCTTGCCGGCCAAGGAGTAGTCCTGGTACTTCACATCGGCGAGGATCTTGCCGCTGTACTGGTCGAAATGAATGGTGCGGTCGATGAAAGGATCGTCGCCGTCGCCGCTCATGCTGTCGCGGTTGATGGTCCAGACGCCATTTTCTCCGCCGGGATAGGCCAGGCGGAAGCGGCCCTCCATCCCCAAAGCGCGGCCCAGGGCGATAATGTTGCCTGCGTCCACAGGCCGGCCTTCGGAAATGCCGGTAATCCCGGCGTTCGAGCCGGAAGCGGGCATCGGGGTCTGCTCCAGCGCCCAGGGCACATCATTGGTGGCGCCGTGGTTCATGCTGGCGTGGATGTCGTCGGACAGGGGCACCTTGTCCCATTTTGCTGCCGGGAAGGTGCTCCAGGCCTGCACCATCTGGCCGCCCCAGATGCCGGTCCACGACAGGCCTGAGAGCAGGAAGATCACCAGCAGTGCCGACATCCAGAAGCCGGTGACCGCGTGCAGGTTCTTCCACAGGGCGCGGCCCTTGGCGCGGAAATTCGGGACAAAGGCACTGGCGGCATTGCCGCGCGGCCACCACAGGTACACCCCGGTGAGAACCAGCACGATGCCAAGGCCCGCGGCGATCTCGATCAGCCGGTCGCCGGTGTCGCCGATCAACAGGGTCGAGTGGATGTTGTCGGCCAGATCATACCAGCCTGCGCGGCGGTCCCATGTCTCGATCACTTCGCCGGTGTACTGGTTCAGTGCCACCAGACGCTGGCCAGCTTCGGTTTTGACGCGGAACACGGCGGCCAGATCCGGCGCCTTGGGGCCGATCCATTCGGCAATGGTGCCGGGCTGGGCGGCCAGCACGGCGGCGGATTGATCAGCGATGCTGAGTTCGGCGGCACCCTGGGTAACGGTGATGGTCTCGCCGTCGCGGCCGTCGAACTGGGTGATGAACATCATCATCAGGCCAGTGACGGCCAGCATGATCAGGAACGGCACCACAAACAGGCCGGCATAGAAGTGCCAGCGCCAGGCTGCGAAGTAGAATTTCTCGGACAGCGGGCGCGATTGGCCCGCGGATTGCGGTCGGCTGGTCGCCATGGGACTCTCCATGTCAGAATAGGCGGGCACAGATGTGCCGGCAGGTATGTTGGGGGATTTGGGGAAGAAAGGGTCGGGACCCATTGATCCGGCCTGGTCCAGATATCGCTGCACGGGAGAACGCGCCGGGCGTTGATCCAATGCAGCAAAGCAGACGGGCGGCTGTCAGGTGGCGGGCAGGGGGATCTGCGCGCTCAACCAGTGCCGGGGCCGGATGAAAGGGGGCTGACCCTAGGCCGCGGCGGGCGGGCCGCGGGCGTCATAGCGCCAGTGGAAACCGGCGCTGTGATGAGTGAACACCTCGCGCGACCAGCGGTCGGCCAGCGGTGCGTCGAGGCTGAGGTTCAGCGTGCTGTCCGGCAGCAAAGCCGCCGTGGTAAACCCGGAGAAGGGGCAGCTGCGGTCGTCCATCGGTTCCGCAGGATCATGTGAACCGCCATTGCCCGGATCGACCCAGGCCTCCTGCACGCCATCGGTGGTGCAGATCACCAGCAGCACCTTGCCGTCCTGTGTGGAGCTTGGCATCCAGCCGGCCGGGATCAGCCCGGCAACGGCCAGGGCGATCACAACCAGAAAGGAGGACAAGCAGCGCAGCATGCGGTTACAGCCCGGCGATGATCGAGCGCAGGGTGGCGATGCCGTCGCCCTTCTCGGACGAGGTCAGGACGATCTCAGGGTAAGCGGCGGGGTGTTTGGACAAGGCGTCCTTCACCTGCTCCAGCACCTTGGCGCGGTCCGTTTCCTTGACCTTGTCGGCCTTGGTCATGACGCATTGGAAGGTAACGGCAGAGCTGTCCAGCAGCTTCATGATCTCGGCGTCCACCGCTTTGATCCCGTGGCGGCTGTCGATCAGCACAAAGGCGCGGCGCAGGTTCTGGCGGCCTGACAGGTAGCGTTTCAAGAGCTTCTGCCATTGCTCCACGATTTTCAGCGGCGCGTTGGCATAGCCATAGCCGGGCAGGTCGACCAGATACAGCTCAGGTCCTTGGGTGAAGAAGTTGATTTCTTGCGTGCGGCCCGGTGTGTTGGAGGCGCGCGCGATGCCCTTGGTGCCGGTCAGCGCGTTGATCAGGCTCGACTTGCCGACGTTGGAACGGCCGGCAAAGCAGACCTCCAGCCGGTCGGCATCAGGCAGGCCGTTCATCGCGACCACGCCCTTCAGGAACTCGGTCTCGCCGGCAAACAGCTTGCGGCCTTTTTCGGCAGAGATGTCATCCGGCGCCTCGGCCAGGGAGAATTGCATTTGCATCACAGCACCTTTACCGCGTCGCCAAGACGGATTTCACCGCTGCGCACCACTTCGGCGTAGACAGAGAAATCCTGGTGGCCCCAATTGTCTTTCAGGGTTTTCAGCGTATCGGCGTCGCGTTCGCCGGTTTCGGGGTTGGCGGTGGTCGCCAGGCAGCGTACCACCCGTTCGCGTACCGCAAAAACAGCCTCGCCGATCTGCACCTCACGGCCCAGCCAGTCGTTTTCGGCCCAAGCCTCATTCAGGTCGAACCAGATGTTGCCGCGCCAGCGCTTGGGCGACAGATCATGGCCGATGGCCTGTTCCACAGCCCGGTGAGAGGCCCGGTTGCACAGGGTAACCGAGGGGAAAGGGGTATCGGTCATGCCGCGGCCCGGCACCCGGATGATACGGGCAGAGGCGGCACGGCCCGTCGGCGTCAGCGGCTTTTCCCAATCGAGGAAACGTTGCAGATCCGCAGGATTTTCCGGATCGAATGTCAGGTCAGGCTGCTGCGGGTGCGTCAGCGTCAGCTGGCCGCTGGCATCGTCCAGACGGGCATTGATGGCCATCAGCCCGGGCGCCTTGGAGCCGCGGGTGAAGTTCTGGCAGGGCGCCCATTCGGAGCCGTCCGCCTTGGATACCTCATGCGCGACCGCCCAAACGCGATCGCCGGGCATGGTTTGCCCGGCGGTCAGGGTTACATTTTCCAGCGCTTCACGCCCGTGGGATTTGAGCGGGTGGCGCCAGATGTCCGTAACTTGGTGCGTCATCAGCTGTCAGCCTTTGGCTTTTTCTTGAAGCCCGACTTGATGTTGCCGAACACGTCCGGTTTGTAGCCGTGGCTGCGCATGATCAGATACTGTTGGCTGAAGGTGATCGTGTTGTTGGCAATCCAATAGACCACCAGGCCGGAGGCAAAGCCGCCGAGCATGAACATGAACACCCAGGGCATCCAGGCAAAGATCATCTGCTGGGTCGGATCGGTGGGGGCCGGGTTCAGTTTCTGCTGCAGCCACATGGAGATGCCGAGCAGGATCGGCAGGATACCGATGAAGATCAGCGCCATGATGCTTTCCGGTGCCGGGGAGGCAAAGGGCAGCAGGCCGAACAGGTTCATGATCGAGGTCGGATCCGGCGCGCTGAGGTCCTGGAATGGGCCAAAGAAGGGCGCGTGGCGCAGTTCCAGGGTGACAAAGATCACCTTGTAGAGCGAGAAGAAAATGGGGATCTGGATCAGGATCGGCAGACAGCCCGCGGCGGGGTTCACCTTTTCCTTCTTGTAGAGCTCCATCATCTCCTTTTGCATCTTCTGGCGGTCGTCGCCGGTGCGCTCCTTGAGCTTCTCCATCTCCGGCTGAAGCTCTTTCATCTTGGCCATCGAGGCATAAGATTTATAGGCCAGCGGGAACACCAGGATCTTGATCACCACGGTCAGGCCGATGATCGCCCAGCCCATGTTGCCGATCAGCACGTTCAGATTGTGCAACAGCCAGAACATCGGCTTGGTCAGGAAGAAGAACCAGCCCCAGTCGATGACATCCAGGAAGCCTTGGATGCCTGCGGATTGGTAGCCGCGGATGGCTTCCCATTCCTTGGCGCCCGCAAACAGCCGGGTGGTGACCTCGGACGACTGGCCGTCGGCCACGGTCTGGGTCGGCAGAACGATGTCGGTCTGATAGATCTCGCGGCGCTCGTCGAATTTGGCGATCGAACGGAAGGCCTGGCCCGGTTCGGGGATCAGGGTCGACATCCAGTAGTGGTCGGTAAAGCCGATCCAGCCGTTCTCTGCGACCTGTTTGACCTCGGCCCGGGAGCCGTCGCGCGGATCGGGCTCGAAATCAGCCATGTCGTCATAGTCGGTTTCGGCCAGTTCGGCGTCCGACATGCCGACCAGGCCTTCGTGCAGGATGAAGAAGTTCTTCAGGTCCGCAGGCTGGCCATGGCGGGCCAGGGTGCCGTAGGGCGCCAGGGCGACGCTGCCGCCGGAGGCATTGGCCACCGACTGGGTGACCGAGAACATGTAATCCTCATCCACCGCGATGGTGCGGGAGAAGGTCAGGCCCTTGCCGTTGTCCCAGGTCAGGGTGACGGGGCTGTCCGTGGACAGGGCGGCGTTTGCCGGCGCGGTCCAGATGGTGTTGGCACCCGGCACATCGTCCAGCGACAGGCCCGCACCCGGCGCCCAGCCGTAAAGCGCGTAATAGGCGCCGGCATCGCCCACGGGCTTCAGCAGTTTGACGATCGGAGACCCTTCGTCCAGCGTCTCGCGGTAGTCCTTCAGCGACAGATCGTCGATCCGGCCGCCCTGCAGCGAGATGCTGCCGGCCAGGCGCGCGGTATCGATGGCAACGCGCGGCGCATCGGGGGCTTCGGCCTCTTCCGCGGCGGTCTCTGCCACCGCGTCTGCGGAGGCGCTGGGGGCCAGGGCGGTATCGCCTGCGGGCGCGGATTCGCTGACCGCGGTATCAGGCGCCTGTTCCGGCTCTGGCGGGGGAAAAAAGGTGTACCACCCCAGGATCACCAGAAAGCTGAGTACGGTTGCGAGAATAAGATTTTTGTTCTGATCGTCCATTGGGGACTGCCACCTCGTGTAGGGAAGGACACGTGGGGTTCAACAGAGGTGGGCCGCAAAGGTCAAGCAGAATCGCGGTGCGCCGGGGCGGCATAAGGCCCTGGTGCAGCAGAAAGTCAAAGGAATTGAGTATTCAGGGGGTCTGGCGGCCGATCACAGGCGTGTCCTGCAATTTGGCTTCATGGGACGTGATCCAGTCCAGCGTCTGGTCGAACGGCATCGGGCGGCCGATGCCGAAGCCCTGCACATGGCCGCAGCCCAGCTGCGCCAGCAGTGCGTGTTCGCCTGCGGTCTCAACCCCTTCGGCCAGGGTTTCCAGCTCCAGCCGTTCGGCCATGGTAAGGATCGCGGAGATCAATTTTTGCTGTTCCGGATCCTGATCCGCCTTCATCACAAAAGACCGGTCGATTTTGATGCGCGAGATGCTGAAACGGCGCACCGCGGCGATGGAGGCATGGCCGGTTCCGAAATCATCCAGGTCGATGTGGCAGCCCATTTCGCTGAGGGCGAGGATGTTGCGGGTGATCACGTCGTCGGGCTGATCGGTCATCACGGTTTCCAGGATCTCCACACACAGGCGGCTGGGCGGCAGCTCAAAACGTTCAAGCTCCCATTTGATGCGTCCCGCAAGGCCGGGATTGCGCAGCTCCTGGGTGGCAAAGTTCACTCCGACGCAGGGCACCTGGACGCCGGCCGCATCCCAGGCCTTGATCGCCACTAGGGAATTGTAAAGCATCACCTGACTCAGCCGGTCCATCAGCCCGGCTTCCTCCAGCGCGGGCAGGAAGGTCGAGGGCGGGATCAGCCCCTGCACCGGGTGCGACCAGCGGGCCAGCGCCTCGAACCCGGATACCCGGCCGGTGTCGGTGCAGATCTGCGGCTGGAACCAAGCCTGAATCTGACCGGATTCCAGGGCCGAAGCAGCCTCTTCGCGCAGGTTGGAACGGGTTCCGCCGCGCCCGGACATATCCACCGAAAAGGCGCGGATGCCGCCCGGCCCATTGCTTTGCGCCTCGGCCAGGGCTGTCACGGCGGCGCCGGTCCAGTCGGACCCGGCCTTGCCCGGAGCCCGGTTGCGCTGGCAAAAGCCGATGGAGCAGGTCACGTAGATGTTGGTGCCATCCAGCGGCACAGGTTCCTCGGCGGCGGTCTGCATCCGGCCGGCCAGCTGGATGCATAATTCCAGATCCAGCTGCAGGGTCGGGGCCAGGCAGATGGCAAAGCGGCTGTCGCCGATCCGGGCAATGGTATCGTGCTGGCGCAGGATCGAGGCGATCTGCGTGCCGCAGTGCTGAACGATACGGTCGCCGGCCTCAAGCCCGTGCCGGTCTGCCAGTTCTTTATACTCGTCCAGTTCCAGGATGAAGACTGCGGAGCGCAGATCCGTTTCCGCGCATTCGTCATAGATGCGGGCGGTCTCATGCTCGAACCCGTCGCGCAGCATCATGCCGGTGACACTGTCGCGCGGCAAGCCGCCGCCGCCGAGCTTGCTGAACCCGCCGGCAACGGCAATCAGCACCGGCAGGCCAAGCGCCACTGACAGCAGCGCGGTTTCGCCGCCGAGCCAATAGGTGGCCAGGGTCAGGGCAGGCAGGAATGCGAGCACAGGCGGCCCGAAAAGTGCCGGGGCAAGGGTTTGCCGGAGCCGTGCCAGGAGACCTGATCCCGTGTTTGTCATTCTCAGACCTTTCGTCTGCAGCCAGTCGTTCCGGCATGAGACTAGGGTGCTGATCTAACCCGGGAGTTAACGCAGCTTGGGAATTTCCGGTATTTCCGGCCCGGAGACCGGGTTCTTCAGTTCCAAACCGGCAAAATCGAACAGTTTCGGATCCAGCAGGTGCGAAGGCCGGGCATTCATCAGTGCGCGGAACATCACCTGGCGGCGGCCCGGGCTGTTTGATTCCCACTGATCCAGGATCTGTTTCACCTGCTGGCGCTGCAGCCCGTCCTGGCTGCCGCACAGGTCGCAGGGGATGATCGGATAGTTCATGGAACGGGCGAATTTTTCGCAATCGGCCTCGGCCACATGGGCCAGCGGACGGAACACGAACAAGTCGCCTTCTTCGTTGACCAGCTTAGGCGGCATGGTCGCGAGCCGCCCGCCGTGAAAGAGGTTCATGAAGAAGGTTTCCAGAATGTCATCCCGGTGATGGCCCAGCACAACTGCCGAGCAGCCCTCCTCCCGTGCAATGCGGTACAGGTTGCCGCGGCGCAGGCGCGAACAGAGCGCGCAAAAGGTCCGGCCCTGCGGAACCTTGTCCATCACGATGGAATAGGTGTCCTGATATTCGATCCGGTGCGGCACGCGCATCTTTTTCAGGAACTCCGGCAGCACGGTGGCCGGAAAACCGGGCTGGCCCTGATCCAGGTTGCAGGCAAGCAGATCGACGGGCAGCAGGCCGCGCCACTTCAGCTCATAAAGAACCGCCAGCAGGGTATAGCTGTCCTTGCCGCCCGACAGGCAGACCAGCCACTTGGGTGTGCTGCCGTCCGTGCGGCGCTCCACCATGCCGTATTGGTCGATCGCCTCGCGCGCGTAGCGCACGATACGCTTCCTGAGTTTCTTGAACTCGGTAGTCGAGGGGGCGCCGGCAAACAGCGGGTGGATTTCGTCCAGATCATCATCAAGCATGGGCGCGCCCTAGCTGAGGAAGTGCGTTTTGCCAAGAAAAAAGGTGTTCCGCCTTCAGTCCTTGCTGCCGGGCACCGGGTCATAGCCATCGCCGCCGAAGGGGTGGCAGCGACCGATCCGGCGGGCAGTAAGCCAGGCGCCCTTGACCGCGCCATGCTTTTCCAGCGCTTCCAACGCGTAGGCAGAACAGGTGGGCTGGTAGCGGCAGTTGAACCCGACCCAGGGGCTGAACAGCAGCCGGTAGGCGCGCACAGGCAGGGCGAGGATATGGGCCAGCGGGGTCATGCGGGTTAGATAAGGTGAGTTGCGCCGCATGGCAATGAGGGCAGCGCAAGCGCCCTCCCGTGGGGAGGGTCGGGCGCTGTCCGGCCTATCGGCCGGAGAAACGGCATCCATATTGGCACGGACTTCCCGCGAACATGCGCGGAGCCTGGATATTTCTGGCTTACGGGGTGTGGATCTTCTTCAGCGCATAGATCAGGTCGCGCTTCAGCTCCTCGAACGGGCGCTGGGCGGTCTCGGTGGCGCGGCCGATCAGCACGTAATCCCATCCCGGACGGCCATGTGCGGGCAGAATCATCCGCGCAGCTTCGCGCAGCCGGCGCTTGGCGCGGTTGCGGACGACGGCATTGCCGACCTTTTTGGAACAGGTGAACCCCATGCGGATGCCGCCGTCATCCTGGCGGTTGCGGCCCTGGACCATCATGCCCTTGGTGCCCTGTTTGCGGGCAGGGGGGCGGGCACAGGTAAGGAAATCACGGCGCTTGGCCATGACCTCGATCTTTGGCGCATCAGCTGCGCAAACGGACACCGCCGGAGGCGTGTCCCCTCGGGCAGCAGTGCCGTCCTTGGGGGCCTCCGGCGGTGTCATGTCCGTCAGAACCGGAACTGAGCTTATGCGCTCAGTTCTTTCCGGCCGCGGGCGCGGCGTGCGTTCAGGATCTTGCGGCCAGCTTTGGTGGCCATGCGCGCACGGAAGCCGTGGCGGCGTTTACGAACCAGGTTCGAAGGCTGATAGGTGCGTTTCATCGCTCCGGTCTCCACATTGTATCTTCGGGCAGGGCGCGGAATCGCCTCCCGGGGGTCTATCTCGAAGCCCGGTCTTTAGGAGGGAACGGCGGGTAAGTCAAACCCTGCGGCACGGGTTTTCGGAGAGATGTGCAACATTTCTGCCAAAAACCGCACCGGAACAGCCTCCGGGCAGGGCGGATGTAACAGCCAGGCAGTGATTCTGCCACAATCCTCACGAATCCGGGGGCAGGTGATCAAGCAGCCGTGAGGCAGGGCTGCCCACCCTCGCCTGCGGGCCATTTAACACGTAGCTACACAGCACTGCCACAGAGACGGACGTATAAGCATCATGAGCGAGACACCCAAGACCGATTCCGAGCCAAAGGATCAGCCTGCGGCCAAGCCGGGCATGGCCCGCCATCTGCCGCTGATTGCCGTTGCGGTGGTGGCACTGATCGGGGCGGTGACGCTGAAGGACTACCTGAGTTTTGACACGCTGCGCGACAACCGCGAGGCGCTGATGGCGTTCCGGGATCAGAATTACCTTGGTCTCGTGGCGCTGTTCATGGGGCTCTATATCGTGATCGTGCTGTTTTCGCTGCCGGGTGCGGCGGTGGCCTCCGTCACCGGCGGGTTCCTGTTCGGGCTGGCGGCGGGCACCGCGGTTAACGTGATTTCGGCCACCATCGGTGCGGCGGGCATCTTTCTGGCGGCGCGCTGGGGGCTGGGGGCTGCGCTGACGGCCAGGATGGAAGCGGCAGAAGGCCGGGTGCAGATGCTGAAACAGGCGCTGCGCGAGAACGAGGTCGAGGTGCTGCTGCTGCTGCGGCTGGTTCCGGCGGTGCCGTTTTTTGTCGCCAACCTGCTGCCGGCACTGGTGGGAGTGAAATTCCGCAACTTCCTGTGGACCACGGCGGCGGGGATTATTCCGGGTGCCATCGTCTTTACCTGGATCGGGGTCGGAGTCGGGTCGGTGTTCGACCGCGGTGAAGACCCGGATCTGAGCCTGTTGTGGGAGCCGCATGTGATCGGGCCTATTCTGGGCCTGTGCGTGCTGGCGGCGATGCCGATCCTGGTCAAATCCGTCCGCGGCACCCTGCGCGGCAAGAACAGCAAGGATACCTGAACATGAGCCGCATTGAATGTGATCTCCTGATTATCGGCGCCGGGTCGGGCGGGCTGTCGGCGGCTGCCGGTGCCAGCCAGATGGGGGCGTCTGTTGTACTGCTGGAAGGCCACAAGATGGGCGGCGACTGCCTGAACTACGGCTGTGTGCCCTCCAAGGCGCTGCTGGCCAGCGGTAAGGCGGCGCATGCTCAGGCGCATACCCAAGCCTTTGGTGTGCCGGATCAGCACCCGTGGCCCGACTACGCCGCGGCCAAAGATCATGTGCAGGCGGTGATTGATACCATCGCCCCGGTCGACAGCCAGGAACGGTTCGAGGGCCTCGGCGTGCGGGTGATCCGCGAGTTCGGCCGTTTTGTTTCGCCAACAGAAGTCGAAGCAGGCCCGCACAGGATCATTGCGCGGCGGGTGGTGATCGCCACGGGGTCTTCGCCGCTGGTGCCGCCGATCCCAGGGTTGGACAAGGTGCCTTACGAGACCAACGAGACCCTGTTTGAACTGCGCGAGAAGCCCGAGCACTTGCTGATCATCGGCGGCGGCCCGATCGGCATGGAGATGGCGCAGGCGCATATCCGGCTAGGCTGCAAGGTCACTGTGATCGAAGGGCTGAAGGCGCTGGGCAAGGATGATCCAGAGGCCGCAGCGCTGGTGCTGGACAGCTTGCGCGCAGAAGGCGTGGAGATCGCCGAGGGCGCCATGGTCTCGCGTATCGGCGGGCAGGCCGGTGCGGTTGAGGTGGAGACCAGGGACGGCAGCCTGTTCAAGGGCAGCCACCTGCTGATGGCGGTGGGGCGCAAGGCCAATATGGAGCGGCTGAACCTCGCTGCCGCCGGGATTGAAACCAAAGGCAACGGCATCAAGGTCGATGAGAGCCTCTTGACCACCAACAGACGTGTCTATGCCATCGGCGACGTGGCCGGCGGGCTGCAGTTCACCCATGTGGCGGGCTATCACGCGGGCATTATCATCCGCTCGGCCCTGTTCGGCCTGCCGTCGAAGGCCAAGTCCGGCCACATCCCCTGGGCCACCTATACCGACCCGGAACTGGCACAGGTCGGCCTGACCGAGGCGCAGGCCCGCGATATCTACGGTGTCAAACTGAAGGTGGCACGGTTCGACTACAGCCACAACGACCGCGCTATTGCCGAACGCAGGACCAAAGGCTTCATCAAGGTGATGGTTTTCAAGGGCCGTCCCGTGGGCGCCACCATCGCAGGCCATCAGGCGGGAGAATTGATCACCCTGTGGTCGATGGCGCTGGCCAACCGTTTGAAAATGAGCCAGATTGCAGCCATGGTTGCGCCTTACCCCTCCATCAGCGAGATTAACAAACGGGTTGCCGGGGCCTATTTCACCCCGCGGCTGTTTGAGAGCGGTTTTGTCAAACGCGCTGTGCGCGTGGTGCAGCGCTGGATTCCTTGAGGTAAGGGCGGCGGGATGCTCAACACGCTTTCGGGCAGATTTCTGATCCTGACAACTGTCTTTGTGATGCTGGCCGAGATCCTGATCTTTGTGCCCTCGATTGCGCGGTTCCGCGAGGATTTTCTGGCCGACCGGTTGCAGCGGGCACAGATCGCGTCGCTGGCGCTGCTGGCTGATGACATGCTGGCGACGGAACTGGAAGCGGAGCTTTTGGAGAACGCAGGTGTCTATAACGTCGTGCTGCGCCGCGACGAGATCCGCCAGCTGATGCTGGCCTCGCCGATTCCGCAGCAGATCACTGGCACCTATGATTTGCGGATGGCTGGGGCAATGACCCTGATCCGGGATGCGGTGCTGCGGCTGTCCCGGCCGGAAAACGAGGTTATCCGGGTGATCGGCGCGCCGGTGCGCGATGCGGGAATATTGATCGAAGTCACCATGGAAACCGCGCCATTGCGCATGGCGATGATCGATTACGGGGTGCGGATCCTGGTTCTGTCGGCGGTGATTTCGGTTTTTACGGCGCTGTTGCTGTTTGTTGCGGTGCGGATTGTGCTGGTGAAGCCGATCAAAAGCGTCGTCGGCTATATGCAGCGCTATGCGGCGGCGCCTGAGGATGCGCGCGGCATCATCCACCCGAGTTCCAGCGTGGTGGAGCTGCGCGAGGCAGAAGAGGCGCTGATGCAGCTGCAGACTGAGCTGACCCACGCGCTGAAGCAGCGCGAGCGACTGGCCCAGCTGGGCGGTGCGGTGGCCAAGGTGAGCCATGATCTGCGCAACATCCTGACCTCGGCGCAGCTGTTCACCGACCGCATCGAGATGAGCGAGGATCCCCTGGTGCGCCGGCTGGCGCCGAAGCTGGTGAATTCGATCACCCGTGCGGTTTCCCTGTGCGAGGGAACTCTGGCGTTCGGGCGCGCCGAGGAGCCGTCGCCCACCTTTGCTGTGGTCTGCCTGCATGAAATCACAGCGGATATTGCCGAAAGCGAGCTGCTGGCTGCGGACAGCGCATTGGTCGGGATCGTCAATGCAGTGCCCAAACCGATGATGCTGCGCGCCGATTCTGAACAGCTGTTCCGCATTGTTATGAATCTGGTGCGCAACGCCCGTCAGGCGATCACCGCCACCGGGAAACCGGGCAGGATCACGGTCGGCGCGTATGAGGTAGAAGACGCCTGGTATATCACCGTTTCCGACACCGGCCCCGGTTTGCCGAAAAAAGCGCAGGACAATCTGTTCACCCCGTTCCAGGGCGGTGCCCGCAAGGGCGGCACCGGGCTGGGATTGGCCATCGCGGGCGAGCTGGCCCGCGGCCATGGCGGATCGGTCGTGCTGAAGGAAACCAGCCCGGACGGCACCGTTTTCGAGATCTGCCTGCCCAAGGGCGACGGCACGATTTGACCGTGGCAAGCAGGCTGACGGGAATATGCCGGCCGGAGGAAACTAATTTTGAGTTTTGGGGTTGCGACTCTCCATAGCTATGATTACACCCCGTCGCAGTGGACCGATAGCTCAGCTGGATAGAGTACTTGACTACGAATCAAGGGGTCGGGGGTTCGAATCCTCCTCGGTCCGCCATTAATCCCTTTGTCAGATGCCAAGCAAAACCGACTTTTGTGACAGATAGCTGACCCAGGCGGCGCAATTTCCAGAAATCATAGCGACGTTGCTCAGTCGAGCTGGTGATCGTAAGATCCAGCCAAACCAGCCCTTGTCTGATCCCGGAAGCCTCGCTTGGTCAAAAGCTTACCTGCCACTCCCGGAACGAACTTCCCGCAGTTACCGCTGACGGTGCCGCACGCCACGTGCGAGCCGGCATCTTCCTTGCTGTCGCGGCTTGCGGCCAGGAACGGCGCCATTTCGATGCAGAGGTTTTGCGGCGACATTGCCTTTCCGATCGACCCGCTCTTTCGTGGAGAGAAGGTAGCAATCAAGCAATTGGCTTAGCTGGCAGGGTGTGACGTGACCGCACTGGAGCGGGTTTCTATCCGCCACCTCGGTAAGGGCCATTTTCGGCTTCGGGATGAATTTGCCTCTCTTCAGAGCTTTCAGCGCTCGCGCATCCGCGTCTGCCCGGAGTGCATACGGACCGAAATGTCGTCAGCAGCAGAGTCCTGGCGTGTGCCGCGTCGCCTCCAGTGGAAATTCTCGTCTATCAGGAGCTGCCCTAAACACAGCAGCATGCTCGCATGCCTTCCAGCCGAGAAATTCAACAAGGACGCCAGAGACTTCGCGGCGCAGCTGCAAAAACACCACGGTTGGATTTTGGATCAGCCGGTGGTCCAGGCAAATTCCAGCCCTTTCGAGGCGTACCTCACGAACCGCATCCTGAGCGGGCGGGGAGACCGATGGATCGACCGTCTTGAACTCAACGTGGCGTCTCGCGCATGCGAGGTGCTGGGCCTGCGTATTGCAAAGGGGCCAGATGCTGCGCTGGCGGGGCACAGCGAGCCAGACTGGAGGAGCTATGGTGTCTTGGGCTACCACGTACTGAAAGACGGTCCTGCAGCTCTTTCCGACTGTCTTGCTGCTTTGGCTCGCGAGGACGGCGCGGACAGCAGGTTCTTCGGTCGACTCTTTGGCCCCTGGATTGTGTGGCTGAAAAGCCGGAGCCTCGGCGATGAGTTCGAGCCCCTTCGTGACGTTGTGCGGCGACACGTCTTCGGCAATTTCTCCGTCAGAAAAGGAGTGCTGGTGCTGGGCGTGCCTTCGGAAGGAACAGCTTCTTCGAACCCACAGAAGTCGGTTTCGCTGAATGGGTTCGCTAAGCGCAATGCCGAAGACCTGATTTGCCGAGGTCTCGCAACGCGTGACGATGGCGGCAGTATCGCACCGATGAATTTTGTAACTCAGCAAATGTTCGACGCCTACGAGCGCGAGAAGAAGTTCTTTCGAGCCGGGCAAAGTTCGTATGAAAAAGCTGAAAGTAGCGTATATGGTGCCGATAACGCTAGGGCGTCGGGAGAGAGCCGCCTTTCCGTCGGTGACGCCGCCCGGCAGTTAAAAGTGACGGTCAAAACAGCAGGGTATTTGATCCAGAATGGAATGCTGTGCGGTGTGGAAACCTCAGAGCTCTACCGCCGGGGGGCGACTGTTGTCACCGCTGATAGTCTGACGCAGTTTCAGAAGAGCTTCATTTCCTTGGGCGAGCTCGCTGAGATCACGCAGCGCCCGCAAGGTGCACTTTCGATGAAACTTAGAAATGCCAACGTGGCCCTGTTGGCGATGCCCCATGATCTAAGCCGGATCTATTGGCGCGAGGACGTGAATGACTTTCTCGGCCCTCTCCGGCCATTGGCCGTTTCGCGATTAGCTACGGTTCAACTTCCCTGAAACGGACATACATAGCCGCGCGCATGCTGGCCATTCAAGCCAAGGCCAACCAATCCTTTGGAGGTCAGTTTTGCGCGGAAGTCAACTGTCCCTACCTGTCCAGTCTCAGGATCGCGTCCACGACGCGTCGGGCACCTACAATGGGGTTGTCCAAACTGATCGCCGCGGGAAGTTCCACGCGGAAGGTGACCGACTGGGCATCCACATGCTGATGGATGATGAGGTCATCGCGCCGCAGGATCTGGACGGCCGAGTCTGTCATGTCGTACCCGCGAACAAAGGTCATGCTAAATGTAGTCGTGAACGGTGTCTCGTTGACCATCGTGGCATGCTCGTATCCAACGCCCGACTCCGCGCCGTACACAGACACGCGCTTTAGGAACTCGTCGACCAAGCCGCTCGCCCCGGTGGCGTTGAGACGCTCAAGAATGCTCTCCACCAAGGAAGGGATCGACAAAGCAGGCGCATTGAGATCTGCTTGGCACAGACCGATGCTTACGAGGAGCAGGCGCGCTTCCCCTGTGTCGTCATCACTGGCAGGGGTAGGTTCGATTTGGTGGACGCCATGGATGGCGTGACTTGAGGTGGCGCGAGTAGTGGTTTTTATCTCTACGCCCGTGCCTTCCCATGTGAAGTCCCTTGCCGAGCGGCGCCAGCCATCCCAAGCCTGAACGATTGGCCCGACCTGAGGATCGGCCGCGCGGCGGCAAAGAGCGTCGAGTAGGAGCAGTTCCCCGACGAGACCGAGGATCGCGTTTTCGGAGATCTCCATACGATTAATGGCGAGTTCGATCAGCGGTTCGGAGACGGCAAAGGCGCGCTCCAAATTAACGTCAGCCTTCTCGCGCAGCAGTTCAGCGGCAATAAATGCACCGACCTGGTCGAAATGCCCCAGCGAGGGTAAGCAAATGCGGTTGGCGTTCAGCGGAGGCAGGCTGTCACGGTGCCAGGAGTGGTAGCGCATCGCAGTCTTCACTGTGCCGGTCCGGGGCCTTAACTCGTCGCCTGCAAGGAACAGTTCTAAGTGACCGCGACTATTCCGAGCGATCCCGACCACCTTCGCATCAGTCAACCAAGTTATGGCTCGGTCATCTCCGATCGTGCCCGCTGGAACGACGTCGATCTGGTTTAGGACTGCTTCGTAGCTGGTCATGGGAGTTCCTTCTAAACGATGGTCGCCCCAGCACGGGTAAGCGGCGCGTTTCCTGGGGGTTTTACCGGCGCTTGCTCAGCTCAATTGGCTGCAAGAAGCCGGCACGTCAGATGCTCAGGATTGGTTCAACCGGCATGGTGCCGCCGGCCATAGCCCCGCACGCCGGTCCGAAATGCCGGGGAATTTGATTATCGAGGCCCTTAAACGCGGAGAGGCGGTTGCCTATACCGTTTGCGACTGGGTGCAGGATGACATCGAATGCGGCGATCTGCAGGATCTCTGGCCCGACCGGGAGGAGGGCGCCTATTATGTGCTGTCGAATTCCGGTGATTTGGACGGCGGGAAGGCGGCGTTCCTGAATTGGCCGCACCGCGCCAGGGGCTAAAGACTATCTTCAGGCGCACGGGCGAGCCGCTGAAGCCCATTAGCCTACCATTGCAGTCCGCCATACTTCGATCGCCACTTGTAGAAGGTCGCATTGCAGAAGCATTGCGTGCGGCACAACTCTTTCGCGCCCAAGATGTCTGAGCTGGAGGGAGAGAAGGTCCGCCTGGAGGCGGTCATCGCGGACACCCCGGAACCCTCAGCCCTGCGGCTGCATCCGAGGCTGCCGGCGCGGTGCCGGGTGTTGATCGAAGATCTTGCCGGCGCCCTGAACGCGCCAGAAGTGCGGCGGGAGGCGACGGCGTCGCTGCAGGCGCTGATTTCGGAGGTGCGGATGGTTCCGGACGGTACTGCGCCAGGCGGGCATCAGCTTGAACTTGTTGGGGAATTGGCAGGGCTGATGGCTTTGGGGCAGCCGTAATCGAAAAAGCCCCCGCATTTTGCGGAGGCTTGGTTGGAAACGTTGGTTGCGGGAGCAGGATTTGGACACTGTTTCATTCAAGTTCAATAACTTGTGGCTACGTTGCCAGCCGCCATCCTTGCAAGCTTTGCTTGAGTATCTTCCTACATCCGTTTTGCGCAGGAAGCTGCCGCTGCAAAGTTTCGAGCTGCCGGCGCCCTTCGAAACCTGGCCGGCCCCGAGCTATCGTTCACCTCACCTTTGGCCGCGGCAGTGCAGCTTCACCAGACCAGCCGCACAAGTGCCACGCTGCATTTGCCAAGATCAAAGGTCTGCTCGCCGGGCAGACCCGCTGCCTTAACCAGTTGCTCGGGAAACCCGCTCTGGTCTTCAGACCGCTTCCCGCACCGCGCTCAGGAATTGCTGTGTCCGCTCCCGCTGCGGGTTGCCAAACAGTTGCGCGGGCGGACCCTGCTCCTCGATCTTGCCGCCATAAAAGAAGCATACCCGGTCCGAGATATCGCGGGCAAAGCCCATCTGGTGAGTCACCATCAGCATGGTCAGGTTATGCTCCGATACCAGCTGGCGGATCACGTTGGTCACCTCGCCGATCACCTCCGGGTCCAGGGCCGAGGTGACCTCGTCGAACAGCATCACTTTGGGCCGCATCGCCAGTGCGCGGGCAATCGCCACCCGCTGCTGCTGGCCGCCCGACAGGCGCGAGGGATGCTGATCCTTCTTGGAGATCATGCCGACCAGTTCCAGCAATTCTTCTGAACGATCACATGCCTCGGCCTTGGACAGGCCCAGGACCTGCACCGGCCCTTCCATGCAGTTTTCCAACGCTGTCATATGCGGGAACAGGTTGAAGTGCTGAAAGCACATGCCGATGTCGGCGCGGCGGCTGCGCAGGTGGCGTTCGCTGGCAGGCACCAGCTGGCCGCCCTTGGGCATATGCGTCAGCGGCTTGCCGTCCACATAGATCACCCCGCCGTTGATCTGCTCAAGCGTCATCAGCATCCGCAGCACGGTGGTCTTGCCCGAGCCGGAGGGACCGATGATCGAGACCATTTCCCCTGCCGCGACGTCGAGATCGAGATCGTCCAGCACAGTGAGCGCCCCATAGGATTTGTTCACCTTGCGAAAGCTCACCATCGGCGTGTCTTCACCGGTGATTTCAAGCGGAAAGCCAGTATTGTCCAGCATCGTTACAGTCCCAGTTTGCGGCGCACATACCCTTCGAACAGCCGGATCAGGCCCGCTGCCGGCAGGGAGATTGCCAGAAAGATGATGCCGACCATCGTGTAAGGCTCCAGAAAGCGGTAGTTTTCCGAGCCGATGGCATTGGCGGTGTGGATAAGCTCGGCAACCCCGATCACCGACAGCATCGGCGTGTCCTTGAAAATGCCGACCAGGTAGTTGCCCATGCCCGACAGAGCGGGCGGGATGGCCTGCGGAATAATTACCCGGCGGTACTTCTGCGCGGTGGACATGTTGAGCGCGATTGCCGCCTCCCACTGGCCTTTCGGCACGCTTTCAATACCGCCGCGGAAGACCTCAGACAGGTAGCAGGCATAATGCAGGCCGATGGCGATCATGCCGGACATCCACGGGCTGAGCCGGATGTCGAACTGCGGTCCTACATAGAACACAAAGAAGATCTGCAGGATCAGCGGGGTGGAGCGGATGAACTCGACGAATTCCCGCACCGCAAAGGTCACTGCTTTGGAGGGGGTCCGCTGCGCCAGTGCCAGGGCCATGCCCAGCACTACCGCAATCGCATAGCCCGCGAGGGCCGCAACCAGCGTGTTGCCGGTGGCAGTGATCAGGCGGGGCAGAATCTCCCAGGTGAAATCCCATTGCCAGTCAAACATGGCTTACGCCCTCCCCATCTTGCGCGCCATGTGGCGTTCCAGCCAGCGCATGAACGGCGTCACGAAAAAGCGGGCCAGGACGTAATAGATGACCAGTGCCGCGCCAAAGACTTGCGCCGACAGGAAGGTCGAGGCGTTGATCTGGCGGGATTCGAACATAAGATCGGCAACCGAGATCAGCGAGACCAGCGCGGTGCCTTTCAACAGCTCGATCATCAGGTTGCCCCAGGGCGGCAGCATGCTGACAAGCGCCTGCGGCAGGATAATCCGCCGCATCCGCTGCGCCGGGCTCATGTTAATGGCAAGCGCCGCCTCCCACTGGCCCTTAGGTACCGACAGGATGCCGCCGCGCACCAGTTCCGCCCCGTAAGCGCCGATGTTCATGCCCACCGCCAGATAACCGGCAGTGAATTTTTCAATCGTCAGGCCGAACAACGGCAGGACAAAGAAGATCCAGTAGAGCTGGACCACAAGCGAGGTGCCGCGGAAGATTTCGATATAGGTGACAGCTGCACCATGCAGCAACCGGTTCTGCGAAAGCTTCATCAGGCCCATGCAGAGCGAGATCGCGATGCCAATTGCTGCAGCAAGCAGGAACTGTACCAAAGTAACGCCCGTCCCAGACAGGAGCCGCGGCCAGTACTGGACCAGGAATTCGTAAAAACCCATCAGTAATCCGTATTGCACGAGGAGAATTTCAGGCGGCGGCACCCAAGGCGCCGCCGCACAGCCGGATCAGCGGTTCGCGCAGGTCCATTCGGTGGTCTTGTCACCGGGCAGGGTGCTTTCGGTGTAGCCGTACTTAGCGACGGTCTGCATCATCTCCTCGGAACCGATGTAGCCTGCCAGCGCTTTGTTGAACTCGGCCAGGAAATCACTATCCGCATCACGGAAGCCAACGCCGACCCAGTTCAGCGTCCATTCCGGCAGCGCGCTGGGATCGGTCACATCGACGGCCTCGTCGCTATCGGCCAGATGCGCGGCTTCGAAATAGGTCATGCCGGCAGCATCCGCGCGGCCGGCCTTAACGGCTGCGAGCATTTCAGTGGGCCCTGGCACCTGCATGATCATCGCGTCGGTCAGTCCTTCCTTCTTGGCGGCCTCCACGGTGTTGTAGCCGGATCCGGCAGCCAGCACCGCTTCGGCGGACAGGATATCCTGATAGGTCTGGATCCCCTTGGGATTGCCGGCCGGAACGATGAAGGCGTCACCGGATTGTGCAATCGGCTCGGAGAAGGCAATGTTCTCGCAGCGGCTGTTGAGGATATAAAGACCGCCGGTGATCATGTCATAGCGGTTCGCCTGCAAGCCAGGGATCAGACCGCCCCAGTCGGTGACGGTGGCCTCGACGTTGTCGTGACCCATCTTTTCCAGGATGCCGACGGCAATCTCGTTCACAAACCCCTTGGCGTCGCCGTTCTCGTCCGGGTAGCCCCAGATTGGGATATTGGAGAAGCCGATGCGGAGCGGCTCACCCGCAGCAATCCGGTCATCAATCGGCCCGGCCAACGCCGCAATCGAGCTGACCACGGTTGCAACTGCCGCTGCGCCCAGAGTGTTGAGTAGTTTGTAAGTCATGGTTTCCTCCCAGAATTTAACCTGTCTTCGATATGGAACCCGCGCCTGCTGTTTGGCTGGGGCGGCGTCTCCATTGCCACGGTCCTGAGCTTTAGCCGGTGATGAGAGCGGGACACCGGGGATGTGCATCAGGACCGTGAACTCCTCCTTGGTGCCGGGCGCCCTCAGGTGCCGGACAGCATCCGTTTGCTTTGCGGGTCATAGAACGGGGTCAGGCTGACATCGGCCTCGATGCTTTTGCCCTCCACCAGGACCGTGAATTGGCCGTTCTCCACCGCTGCCTTGTCTGTTTCGCCGTCCGGCAGGTTCAGCAGGCACAGGCCGACAGCCGCCCCGACCGTTTGGCCCCAGGCGCCGGCGGTCACATTGCCCGCAATCTTGCCGTCCCGCAGAACAGGTTCGTTGTGATGCAGCAGCGGTCCGGGATCGCGCAGTTTGACCGAGCACAGGAACGGCCCCTTGTTTTCCGCCTTGCGCGCCAGATAGGCGTCGCGGCCGATAAACGGGATGGGCTTCTTGGCCTTGCAGACAAATTCCATGCCCATCTGATGCGGTGCTTCGGTATAGGCCATATCGTGGCCCCAGTGGACAAAGCCCTTTTCCAGCCGCAGCGCATTCAGCGCCTCGCCGCCGATCAGGCGGAGACCGAACTGTTCACCGGCCTGCATCAGAACTTCAAACACATGCTCAGCGAAATCCGGAGTGACGAAGATTTCCCAGCCCAACTCGCCGGAATAGGACAGACGCTGCGCAAACACCGACGCGTGGCCAATGTGGAAATGCTGCAGATTGTTGAACGGGAACGCTTCGTGCGACACGTCTGCATCGCTGACGGCCTGCAGCAGTTCGCGGCTCTTCGGTCCCATGATCCCCAGCACGCCATAGGCGGTTGTCGCATCGCGCAGGCGCACATCCTCGCCCGGCTGGATCAGGTCGCGCAGATGCAGATAGTCGCGCCGGGTGTGCGAGATTGAGCTCATCACCATAAAGCTGTCGCCGCCATGACGCGCAACCGTGACATCGCTTTCGATACCGCCGCGTTCGTTCAGCATAAGCGTATAGGCAACCCGGCCATTGGCCATTGCCATGTTGTTGGTGCAGACCCGCTGCAGGAAGCTTTCGGCGTCGCGGCCCTCGACCATCAGCTTGCCCAGCATGGTGTAGTCGATCATCGCAACAGCTTCACGCGCGGCCTTCTGTTCCTCCTGCACATGCGGGAACCAGTTCTGGCGGCCAAAGCTGTATTCGTACTTCGGCTCAACCCCTTCGGGCGCGAACCAGCCGGGGCGTTCCCAGCCCTGGGCCTCGGTGAAACAGGCGCCGCGGGCCTTCATCGGGTGATGGAACGGCGTGCGGCGCAGGTTGCGGACGGTCTCGCGCTGGCGGTTCGGCCAATGCATCGCATAGGTCAGCACCAGCGTTTCCGGGCAGCGTTCCTGCAGATAGGGATCGCGCGCCTGAAACTCCTCGCAGCGCTTGGGGTCCATTTCGCTGAGGTCGATCGGCGGATGCCCGTCGATGATCCATTGCGCCAAGGCCCGACCGGCGCCGGAACCCGACTGGATCCCGGTGGAGTTCACCCCGCCCAGAACAAAATAGTTCGAGATGTCCGGTGCCTGCCCCAGGATGAAACGGCCGTCATAAGAATAGCTTTCCGGCCCGTTAAAGAAGGTGCGGATACCGGTTTCCTGCAGCAGCGGCACCCGGTTCATCGCCAGTTCCAGAACCTCCATCACATCGTCCTCGACAAACGGCAGGCTGTCGAATTCGAAGTCCTCGGAAATGCCTTTCATGCCCCAGGGATTGGCCTGGAAATGGGCAAAGCCGAACAGCAGCTTGCCGGCGTCTTCCTTCCAATAGGTGCCGTCACAGTAGGAGCGCAGGACCGGCAGGTCGCTGGGCAGGTTATCAATCGCCTCGGTCACCAGATAGTAGTGTTCACAGGCGTGCAGCGGCACGCCAACACCGTTCTGGCGGCCCAATTCCCGCGCCCACATGCCGCCGCAGTTCACCACGTAATCGGCGCTGATGGTGCCCTGATCGGTGCGAACGCCAACGGCCTTGCTGTCACGGGTCAGAACTTCTTCGACTTTGATGTTCTCAAAGATCTTGGCACCGCGCATCCGCGCACCCTTGGCCAGCGCCGTGGTCAGATCCACCGGGTTGGCAGAGCCGTCGCTGGGCATATAGATACCGCCCAGCACGCCGTCGGGGTTCATCAGCGGCCAGCGTTCCTGGATTTCGGCGGTTTCCAGATACTGCGCCTCGATCCCGAACAGCGCCGCAAAATCCGCCTTGCGCTTCAGCTCGGCCATCCGTTCATCGTTCACCGCAACCGAGATCGAGCCCGACCGCCGGTAGCCTGGGTTCTGACCGGTTTCCGCCTCGATTTCCTCCAGCAGCTCAATACCGTATTTGGCAAAGGCGGTGGTGGCGTGGCTGCCCTGCAGCTGCCCCACAAGGCCGGCGGCATGCCAGGTGGTGCCGCTGGTCAGCTGCTTGCGCTCCAGCAGCACAACGTCGGTCAGCCCCTGTTTGGCCAGGTGATAGGCCACCGAGCAGCCGTGAATGCCGCCGCCGATGATGACAACCTGCGCGTGGGACGGGAGTTGTTTGGTCATTCTGGTGAAACCTGTGGCTTATGTGATGATCGGAAGCTCGCGCGCAGCACGGCGCGACAGCAGTTCGGCGCCATCCTCATGGATGACAATATTTTCCTCGTGCAGCATCATCTTGTTGCCGCCAAAGGCGAAACCGGGCTCAAGCGTCAGCACCATGCCGGCCTCGATCACGGTGGTGTCGCCGGGCATCAGCGAGGGCCATTCGGTCACCTGCATCCCCAGCCCGTGGCCCATCCGGCCGATCTGATGGCCGCTGCAGCCGCCCGCCTCCAGCACCTTGGCCATCGCGCCCCACAGATCCGCGGTGGTGATGCCGGGGCGCGCCGCCTGCAGGCCGGCCTCGGTTGCGCGCCAAGCCAGATCATAGGCGGATTTGGCCGCGTCCGAGGCATGGCCAAAGGCATAATTCCGGTCAAAGTCGCAGCTGTAGCCACCCCAAAGGGAACCGGTATCCAGCAGCAGCATGTCGCCGTCTGCGATCACCCGGTCGGTGGGCCGGTTGATCACGTCCGCAAACCCGCCGGGACCGGAGCTGCCGACCAAATACGGCACGTCATCGGCGCCTTGCTGGAGCAGATCGATCTTGAACTTGGCAAAGGCCTGGCGTTCGGTATCGCCTGCCCGGATATGGTTCGGCAGATCTTCAAAGGCCGAGGAGGCAATACTGCAGATGCGTGCGATCTTGGCGATTTCAGAGGGGGATTTCACCATCCGCAGGCTACGCACCACTTCGGTGCCGTCGGCCATGGAAATGCCGTCCAGCCTGCTCTGCAGTTTCTGAAAGTCGGCGGCCGGCATCCGCACATGGGTTTCATGCCCCATCGGAACACCCAGGGTGCCGCCGCCGGGCATCACCTCGCGCAGGGTATCGGCCAGCAGGGAAATGCCGTCATCTTCCGGCTGCGGTGCCAGCCAGGTGCGGATATCGGAAACCCAGGTCAGCGACATGCTGGGACCGCCGATTTCCGGGATCACCGCAATGGGTGCGCCGCTGGCCGGGATCACCACAAACCAGGGCCGTGTCGGGCTGAGCCAGAAAATCGTATCGAACCCAGTGAAATAGCGCACTTCCGGCTCGGTAGTCAGCAGCAGCGTATCCAGCCCGAGGCCCGCCATGATCTTCTGGGCTGCCGCGGTCCGCTGTTCGAATTCGCTGGTAGAGAAGCCGCGTTCGGCGGCGGGATGCACATCCGTCATCATCTTAATCCTGAGGCTTCAATTGGGTGTGAAAAAGCATGCCCGCACCGGCGACGCTGTCGCGCAGCCCTGCCAGCCGGGCAAGGTGCCAGGCGGTGACTTGATTGCTGGACAGAACCGGCTTGCCCAGGGCTTCTTCGGCTTCGGCGATAATGGGCAGCGCCCGCAGGCTGGTGCAGGACACAAATACGCCATCGCAATCATCGCGCCGGCCGACTTCCTTGACCGCAGCCAGAATGCTGTCCGAGGAAATCCGGGCGACCTTGAAATCATCCGATTGGTCGAAGGTTCCAATCGCATTCACCTCAAACCCTGCCGCAGCCAGATTGTCCCGCATTTCAGTGGTCACCTCGGGGGCGTAGGGGGTGATCAGTGCGATCTTTTTCACCTTCAGGGCTTGAAGCGCGGCCTTGCAGGCCGTCAGCGGATTGGTGATTTTTGCCTTCGGATGCGCTTTGCTCAGTATGCTGTCCACCCGTGCTTCGCCAATCATCGTAGCGCCTGATGTGCAGCAATACCCAATTGCGCCGAATTCAAACGCCGGCGGCAGCAGCTCAGCCGCAGCCGGAAGATCGGCCTCCATCTTGCGCAGCGTGCCACAGGTGACTTCCATCTCGTTCGGGATCCGCGCGTGATAGACAGCAACATCCTTGCGCCGCAGCAGCGTGGCAAACTCATGCTCAAGCGTCTGATCGGATTGCAGCACGATCAGTCCGATCCGCGCCCTTGCGCCCAGACCGCCGTCCGCTGTGAACTCCAGTGTCTGAATATCCGGCACCACGTTCATAAACCTGCCTCTAGAAAAAACGGGCGTCAGCCCTTCCCCCTGCTCCATCGCCTTGCATTCCATGGGCACTCCATGCAGTCAGGAGATGAAACTCTCGCTTGCTGGTATATACCAATGATCTGGTATATACCAAACGAAAAGTTGTGGGAACTGGACACATGGGCGCAAATGATCTGACCTCGGAAAAGAAAATGCCTGCCTTTCAGAAGGTTATCGACCACCTGCGAGATCAGATCCGCAGGGGAAAGCTGCCCGAGCATAGCGCGCTGCCCTCTGAAAGAGCCATCGGCGAGCAGTTCGGCATCAGCAGGATGACCGCCCGCCGCGCACTTTTAGCGGTTGAACAGGAAGGTCTCGCCTACAGTTCCGGGCGCCGCGGCCGGTTCGTCTCTCCGCAGCGGCTGACCTATGACATCAGCAAGACGGTCAGCTTCTTTGCCCATGCAGAAAGCGGCGAACTTGGCCTTAAGATCGAACTGATCTCTAAACAGCTGACCCAAGCCGACGCCGCCCTGGCGGCCAAGCTTGCAGTGGCCGAGGGCGACACCCTTTACAAGTACACACGGCTGTTTCTGCTCAAAGGGCATCCTGCCTTTGTAGAAGAGGAATTTGCCGTCGCGCATTTGTTTCCGGATCTTTTCAGCCACGACCTGCAGCAATCAACAACGCTGCTCATGGAGCGGGAATACGGTATGCCGCCTCATTCCGGCGACATTTCCATCCGAATGCGCGCATTGAATGAGGAGGAGGCAGGATTGCTCGGGTTGCCGACCTATAATGCAGGGATCGAGCTGGAACAGGTGATCTATGATGCGGCTGGCCGGCCGTTCTGCTTTGACCGCCAAATCTGGCGCGGCGAACTGGCCGAATTCACCGCCCATGCAATCGTGCGGGACCGCCATCTTCCAACTCCAGGCAAAGCTTAAACAATTCATCGCTTCTTGCGAGAACTGAACCGCATCAAAGGTGGGCCTGGAAGGTTTCGTTTCCGCTTCCGGTTCGACGCGACATAGGCAACGGTCGCGGCGATTTCACGGGCCTTCTGTCGGGCTCTTTTGTGCTTGGATAGAGAGATCTTTCGAACAATCCGGCAGGGTGTGCATTTGGGCCTTGGCGGGCAAGCGGCACAGTCCTGTTTTCGGGCCTGATAACGTTTGACCCTATCCTTGTCGAATTTTGGCCTGTCTTGCGGGATGTTGCATCAGTAGAGACGCAGTTCACGGCCGCCGGGGCATTGATAGGCATCTGTGTCTGGATCATAGATGAACTCAGTGTCTGAGAAATCTCCATCCTTGCGGGCGGGTTTATCTAAAACGGGAATTTGCGGCTCGATACTTTGTTCCTCGACCAGCCAGCCGGGCATCCCGGCGGTGCCTTAGGCCCTATCCGCAGCCAGCCGTTCAGGCAACAGATCGAAGCGCTCCCGCCTGCGCTCCAGCATCTGGCGTACGGAACTTACTTCTGCCTGGCGGATGGGCACCGTGGCCTCAACATCGACGATGACCGCATGATCCAAGTCGACCAGATAGATTGTGCTGTATGTAAAAAAGGGTCAGTCGCCGTTTGCGCTGGTGTAACGTGAAGCGGGATCTGATGGCGAGATCGCATTGGGCTTCACTGGCGTTGCCGCGCCAAAAGTACTGTCATCGAGTGTATCAGGACATTCTTGGGTTACTCGGGCAACCGCATCCGGGGCAGTTATTCCTTAAAATCAACCTTGCAGTAGCGGCTGGCATCTGCCTTGACGAGCGATGCATCCGCCCCAAATGCTTCACCGCCGACAAGCCCTTCAGCGACACATCGCGCCACCACATCCTCGATCAGATGACGGGGCAGATCACTGTTGCGGAAACGACCATGGCAGTTCTTGGAAAAGGTGGAATGGTCGGGCACACGATCGCTCAGATCCAGGCGGCAAAACCAGTGGCAAGCCAGGTTCAGATGCACCTCATCACAAAGCCGCCTCTCTGACCGGATGCCAAAGCAATAGCCTACGATCAGCATCCGGATCATCAACTTGGGATCGATGGGTGCGCGGCCTGTATGGCTGTAGTGCTCCGAAAGACGTGAGCGGATGCTGGTCAGATCAACAAATGGATCAATTGCGCGCAGCAGGTGATCCCCGGGCACATGATCTTCCAGGGCGAACCCGTAAAACAACGCGCCTTGTGCCTCTTGTCGCTGCCCCATCATCGCCAAATCCCCCGCCCTATGCAGGAATTGCATCAATTACCTGCAGGCAGATCGAGGAAGACTTTTTCAATGCAATCTGCGTGAAGCGGGCGCGCAAGACTGTTCTGGCTGCGCCTGCAGCGAATGACGGCTCCGTCCCGTAACCTGGGAGTTCGGGTGACAGATCTCGCTGCAGCATGCTTGAACGGCTGGTTTTCACGCCGCGTAGCGGCGCTGAAAAGATGCGTTTGCGGCGATTTTCGTGCTGCGATCGCGCGCAGCAGAAAAATCTAAGGTACAAATAATGGGATGTACCGGCTGCTTCACCCAGCAGGTTAAGTTTGGCCTATTTCTGCACATGGAGAAGTAGTATGGCGAAGAATGATTTTGATGAGCCGATGTCTGTCGGCATCGATATCGGTAAGGACGTGTTTCATCTGGTTGGTTTCGATCACGATGGGCAGCTTGTTCTCCGCAAGAAGATCAAACGGCTGGCTCTTGTGGCGGCCTTTGAGCAATTGCCACGCTGTATCGTTGGAATGGAAGCCTGTCTGAGCGCATATTTTGTGAGCAGGACACTTCGGGGGTTGGGGTTTGAGCCGCGGATTGTTCCCGCGATTTATGTGAAGCCTTTCAACAAGGGTCAAAAGAACGACTGCAACGATGCCGAGGCGATTGCAGAGGCCGCATTGCGCCGCAATCTTAAGGCGGTTTCTGAGAAGACGCAGGACCAGCTTGACCTGCAAGCTCTGCATCGCGTCCGGTCTCGCCTTGTGTCGCGGCGGACGGCCGCGATGAACCAGATCCGGGCCTTTCTGATCGAACAGGATATCACCGTCCGGCGCAGCGTGTCTGCCTTGCGCAACTCGCTTGAAGCCATCCTCGGCAATCGCAGCGGCGAGATGTCCCTGCGCATGCGCAAACTGATCTTAGGCCTCCGGCAGGGCTGGATCTGGCTGGACAAACGGATCGAGTGACCACGGCTGAAATCATGGAGGTCAGCGAAACTGAGCCGGGTTGCCAGCGGCTTATGACGATCCCAGGTATTTGGCCCGTTGATCTCAACGGCGATGGCTGCTGCCGTTGGCGAGGGCGAGGCCTATGACCGGGGACGCGACTTTGCAGCCTGGCTCGGATTGGTCCCGAGGCAAAGCAGCACCGGCGGGCGCACGATATTGGGGAGCAACACAAAACGGGGCAGTCGTCATCTGCGCATGCTCTTTGTGCAGGCCGCACAGGTCATCATGATGCGCCCCAAGAACTGGCACAAGTTCAGCTTTGGTCCGTGGCTGGAAGCAGCGTCAATGCGGATGCAGCACAACAAACTTGGTGCGGCACTGGCCAACAAGCTCGCCCGGATCGCCTGGAGCGTCCTCAGCTCCGGCAAAGACTTTGATTGGAAAGGACAAGAGATAGCGGCTGCGGTCTGATCAGGCCAATGCCGCAAACAACGTTCGTTAACCTTAACTGCATGTAACGGAAATAAGACGCACCCAAAGTCTGAGAGCCCAAATGGTCATCAATGATCTGGCAAGTAATGAGACAGCGGCGCGTGCGCACTCCCAACAGGGCCACGGCAAACAATGAAGCCGATACAAAGGCCAGATGCATATCAGCGGCTTCCAGAAGACATGCGATTGATCACTTGCGAACAGCAGCCGGTACATACATTGGGCTCTCTGCTGACCTCGAATGCGCTGCAGCATCCACGGGCTCCAGATCGCCCGGCTAGGCGCGACCGGCCCAACTAGAGGTGGTCGCGGGAATTCAGACCAGTTGCCAACATGGATCGCATGATGAAAGTGACGATCCAAAATGACGAAACGCAAGAACCCTTCTCCCGCATTCAAAGCCCAAGTTGCGCTTGCGGCGATCCGCGAGGAGAGGACACTGGCAGAGTTATCGAAGACGTCCGGCGCGCATCCGAACATGACCAGCGGCTGGAAACGGGCGGCGATCAAGAACATGGCCCCGGCCTTTTCCAAGAGGGCCGGCGCTGCGGCCAAATCCAACGGGGCTGAGATCGGCAAGCTGCATTTCAAGACCGGACAGCCTGTGGCTGAACGCGGTTTTTTGAAACGCGCCTGGGATCGTTAAGCAAGGATCGCAGGCGGATGTGCATTGAAAAGGATCATCCGAAGATCAGCGTTCGCCGTCAGTGTCAGATGCTGTCGCCGGCCCGTTCGAACCTGTATTGCACGTCCAAGGGCGAGAGCGCCGGGAACCTGCGGTTCATGGCAATCATCCGCTGCCCGGCAGGCAGTTTCCTGAGGCGCCGTGGTACGGCTCCCGCCAGATGGCCCGCTATTTGCAGCGGCAGGGCCAATAATGCGGCCGTCACCGTGCGCGCCACCTGATGCGGCTCATGCGCCTTGCTCCGGTCTGTCAGACGCCGAAGACCAGCAGGAAGCACCCGCAGCACAAGATCTGGCCGTAGCTTTTGAAGGCGCTGGCCATCAGCCGCCCCAGCCAGGTCTGGTGCGCCGGTATCAGCTGTATCCCCCTCTCGGCAGATTGCTTTGCAATCGCCTGCCGGGCAGTGGATGCGCCGGGGCTTTCTCGTATCTGGTAGCGGTCATGGGCTGGGTCAGCCGCAAGGTTCTGGCCTGGCGGCTCTCCAGCATGGAGGCTGGCTTCTGTGCCGGGATCAGTACACGGATGGCCTGTTACAACGCCGAACGCCGGCATTCGACCCATGGCATCTTGCCCCCCGGATGAGGCCTGTGAAAGCAAAATAGAAACCATGAGAATGGCAGCCTGATGCGAAACCCTGATCCACCTTAAACGGGCTGCAAACTAGTCAAAAAAGCGCGACCACCTCTACTGATCATCACGGCACTTAAAAGCAAGCCAGACATCGATAACAGCAATCCCGTAAAAACGGGCAAAGCGGTTCAACAACAGCCGCCCGGCGTGATCATCCGTGCAATTAAAAATGACATCGCGTGCTTCCAATGCGTCCCAGGTGCTGGACTCACCAGTCCAAGTATCGAGGTTCACCAATGACATGCCGAGACCGGCTTTCGCTACAGTGCGCGCATGAATTTCGGCCTTTGGTTCTTTGGCTGACACATCGTCGTATCGCGCACCGTGCAGCTTGTTGAGATTTGTATCTTCGACGCGATCTTTCTCGAACATGACAGTTTCGCGAACACCGAGACGCATTAGAAGGGGTAACGCTGCGCTCCCGGTGGCCCCCCCACCTGCAATGCCGCACCGGAACTTCGTGATCATCGTCTGCTTCAGCCGCCAGCCTCAAACGCGGTCCCATATACAGAATACAGCCGGGAATGTCTTGCTGCCCGGGTCAAGCGCGAGCTGAACTCAACCGAAGTCGTTGATGCACTAACTTTCAATTTGGACCACTCAAGTGGGGACGCTCACTTTTGCCCTGGGCATTGGTTTCGGGAGGCAGGGGCCGGAGGTTCAAACTCTCTCGCTCCGGCCAATATAACAAGGCGCCTTAGGGCGTCTTGTTGTATTGAAGCGGTGCTTAATGCTTCCGGGAAATGAGGATCAAACCGTTTCCAGCGCCGACATCTGCAGCTTTTTCCACAGAACATCCAACGTCGGCTTGGTGCTGCGCGGATCGCGGTACAGGCGGATTTCCAGATCTGTCGCCAGCCGGTCGTCCACCACCGCAAAGCGCCCCTGCTTGATTTCCTCACGGCACAGGCTGAGGGGCAGCCAGCCCATGCCGAACCCCTCCTGGATCATCGCCTTGACGCTGTTTGCCAGCGCGTTCTGGTTGACGACAAAGACTTTCTGGCCGGGCAACAGCTGCGCCAGCGCAAATTCCTGAACCGAGCGCAGCGCCGAGACCGCGCCATAAGACAACAGCGGCACCGCGTCCTTGCCGCCCTTGGGAAAGGAAAATTCCGGCACGCCGTCAGGGGTTGTGCGGGAAACCGGCACATAACGGTCGGTGGACAGGGTCAGATGCTCGAAGTTGGCGACCTCCAGGGGTCCAAGGAAATCCATCGACGGATGCCAGTAGGTCAGGATCACATCGCAATAGCCCTGCTGCAGCGCGCTGACGAACTGGTCGGCGGCCCAGGAGGTGGAATTTAGGTCGGTATCCACCCCGCCCTCGCTGGCCAGGGGCGCGATCAGCGTCTTGTAATGCGTCATGTAAAGCGACTGCGAGGCGGCAAAGCGGATCACATTTTCGCCCGCCGCATCAATCGTTTGGCAGCGTTCGATAGTTTCCTCGTAGGTGCGCAGCATGATGCGGGACTGGGACAGGAACACCTCGCCCGCCGGGGTCAGGGTCAGCGGCAGGGTTTCGCGGTTGATCAGCCGCACGCCGATCTCATTCTCCAGCGCCCGGATGCGGCGGGAGAAGGCCGGCTGGCTGACATTGCGTTCCTCGGCCGCGCGCGAGAAATTCTTGCACGCGACCAAAGCCTCGAAATCCTTAAGCCAGATGATGTCCAACTGGGTGTCCCGTCTTAACCGGCGGCCACCGCATCCAGCCTGTCTTCTTCGACAGCATGGCAGGCGACTGTGCTGCCATCGGGCTGGTGAATGGCTTTTGGCTGTTCACTCTTGCATCGTGCGTCCGCAAAGGCGCAGCGGCTTTGGAAGGGACAGCCTTGCGGCAGATTGATCGGCGTCGGGATCTCGCCTTTGAGGCGGATATGGTTCGGCCGGTCATCCTTCAGCTGCGGTACTGCGGACAGCAAGGCCCGAGTATAGGGGTGTTTGGGGTTGGAGAACAGCGTTGCCGTGTCCGCAACTTCGCAAACCGAGCCAAGGTACAGAACCGCAACACGGGTGCCGAAGTGCTCCACCACGCTCAGGTCGTGGGTGATGAACAGATAGGTAAGGCCGCGGCTTTCCTTGGCTTCCAGCATCAGGTTCAGCACCTGCGCCTGGATCGACACGTCCAGCGCGCTGATCGGTTCATCGGCGATGATGAATTCCGGATCCACCGTCAGCGCGCGGGCAATCGCGATCCGCTGGCGCTGGCCACCGGAGAATTCATGCGGATAGCGCTTGGCCCAGCTGGGATCGACGCCCACCGACAGCATCACCTCGGTCACCTTGTCGCGCACCTCGGCTGCCGAAGCATTGGGGTTGTGATGGCGCACCGGTTCTTCCAGCGCCTGACGGATGGTCATGCGCGGGTTAAGCGAGGCATAGGGGTTCTGGAAGATCATCTGGATCTTCTTGCGCAGGGGCTGCATGGCGCCGCGCGACAGATCGTCAATGCGCTGGCCATCATAGTGGATTTCGCCTGCGGTGGGGGTCAGCAACCCCGCCACCAGCCGCGCCACAGTGGATTTACCGCAGCCCGACTCGCCAACCACACACAGCGCCTCGCCGCGGCCCACCTCCAGCGAGACATTGTTCACCGCATGGACCGCACGGCTTTCGCGCACGATCTTGCCCTGTTTGAACTTCAGCGTCTCAAGGAAACCCTGATCCAGATCGAACCGCTTTTCAAGGTTCTTGATCTGCAGCAGCGGGCGGTCAGTCTTTGCGTCTTTCATGCCCGTGCCTCCTTACGGTCTTCGTCGCTGTGCAGGCGCTGCACCTCGTGGCAGGCCACCGCGACATCGCCGTATTGCACGATGTCCGGCATCCGGCTGCGGCACAGGTCGGTGGCGTATTTACAACGCGGATTAAAGGCACAGCCCGCGGGTGCATTGGCAAGCCCCGGCATGTTGCCGGGGATCTGCTTCAGCCGCTGGCCTGGCACAGTCTGCTGCGGCAGCGCGTTGATCAGCCCCTGAGTATAGGGGTGCTGTGGATCATTGATGATTTCCCGCGTGCGCCCCGCCTCGATGATGCGGCCGGCATACATGACCAGCGTGCGCTCGGTCATCTGGCTGACCACGCCCAGATCATGTGTGATCAGGATCAGCCCCACCTGGTTCGACTGGCACAGTTCCAGCAGCAGCTCCATGATATCGGCCTGGATGGTCACATCCAGCGCCGTTGTCGGTTCATCCGCGATGATCAGCTGCGGGTCCAGCAGCAGTGCAATCGCAATGATGATCCGCTGGCGCATGCCGCCCGACAGCTCGTGCGGGTATTGCTCCAGCCGTTCCTCCGGCGACGGAATGTAAACCTCGCGCAGCTTGACGATGGCAATCTGGCGCGCTTCCTCGCGGCTCAGCTTGCGGTGCGCCAACAGGGTTTCAACCATCTGCTGGCCGATGGTCAGCACAGGGTTCAGCGTCACCATCGGGTCCTGAAAGATCATCGCCATCCGGTTGCCGCGCATGGTGCGCAGGCGCTTGTCGTTCATCTGCACGACGTCCTCGCCATCGAACAGGATCTGGCCGTTGTCGATGTAACCGGGGCGGCTGAGCAGGTTCATCAGCGAAAACCCGGTGATCGACTTGCCCGCACCGCTTTCGCCGACAATGCCGAGGCGTTCGCCCTTGGCCAGGTCAAAGGAAATGCCGTTGAGGGCAGTGACCGTCTCGTCGCGCATGGCGAATTTCACGGTCAGGTCGCGAACGGAAAGAAGGCTCATCGCGTCACCCCTTGTAAAGTTTCGGGTTCAGGACGTCGCGCATCCAATCGCCCAGCAGGTTAATGACCAGGACCAGCACCACCAGCACCACGCCGGGAATGGCGGTGATCCACCAGCTGCCCGAAAAGATGTAATCAAACCCCGAGGAAATCAGCGAGCCCAGCGACGGCTGGCTGGGCGGCATCCCCAGCCCCAGGAAGGACAGCGAGGCCTCGGAGATGATCGCATTGGCGACCTGCACGGTAGAGATCACAAAAATCGGCGACAGCGAATTCGGCAGGATGTGCCGCACCATGATCCGCAGCGGGCCAAAGCCCAGCACGCGGGCGCTGTCGACATATTCCTTTTTCTTCTCGGCCAGAACGGTGGCGCGCACGGTGCGGGCATATTGCGGCCATTCCGCGACGCCAATGACGGCAATCAGGAACACGACAGCATAGCGGTTGAACGTATCAGTTCCGAACATCGCCTGGGTCACGGCCAGAAAGATGATCGCAACCATCAGGGTCGAGAACGACAGCTGGATATCGGCCAGACGCATCAGCAGGCTGTCCAGGCGGCCGCCGACATAGCCGGCCACCAGCCCGATGGAGATGCCCAGAAAGGCCTGCAGCGCAACCGCGCAGATGCCGATCAGCAGCGACAGCCGGGTGCCATACAGGATGGTCGACCACAGATCGCGGCCCTGATCATCGGTGCCCAGCATGAATTCCGGCAGTGAACCGCTAACCCAGGCCGGCGGATACTCCGAGTTCATGATATCAATGGACCCCGGATCGTATGGGTCAAAGGGCGCGATCAGCGGTGCCAGAAAGGCGGCTCCGGCAATCAGCAGAAAGATGATCATGCTGACCATCGCTACCGGGTTGCGGCGGAAGCTGTAGCCCATGTTGGAGTTCCAGGCCTTGGACCAGCGCGACGGTTCGGATTTCGGGGAAAGCGTTTCGGTGCTCATGCGCCCATCCTCGCAATATTCACGGTCGGGTTCACCAGCCCATAGATCAGGTCAACGATGGTGTTGGTGACCACAAAGATAAAGCCGACAACAATCAGGTAGGCCACGATCAGCGGGGTATCGACGCGGTTCACCGCTTCAAGGAACATGAACCCCATGCCCGGCCACTGGAACACCGTCTCGGTCAGGATGGTATAGGCCACCATGGTGCCGATTTGCACCCCGCCCACGGTGATCACCGGCAGCAGCGTGTTTTTCAGCGCGTGGACAAAATAGATGCGCCACGGGCTGATGCCCTTGGCCTTGGCGTATTTCACGTATTCGGATTGCAGCACTTCCATCATCTCGGCCCGGATCAGGCGGACAAACAGCGGCAGCATGATCGAGGCCAGCGCAATCGACGGCAGGATGATGTGAAGCCAGCCATCGGCAGTGGCAAAGTTGGTCTGCCAATAGCCCCAGACCTGCACGGTATCACCGCGCCCGTAGGAGGGCAGCCAGCCGTATTCCACCGAGAACACAAAGATCATCAGGATCGCGGTCAGGAACACCGGGATCGAAATGCCGATGATCGACAGCCCCATGATAATACGGCTCAGGATCGAATTGGGCTTGATCGCGGTGTAGACACCCAGCGGCACCGACAGTCCGACGATGATCAGCGTGGCACCGAACACCAGCTCCAGCGTTGCCGGCAGTTTTTTCAGGATCACGTCCAGCGCCGGCTCCTTGAAGAAATAGGAGGTGCCCAGATCGCCCTGCAGCGCATTGCCGGCAAACCGCAGGTATTGCGTCACAAAGCTGTCGTTCAGACCCAGCTCATCGCGCAGCTGCTGACGTACTTCTTCCGAGACCGACTGCCCGACCAGCTCGCGCAGCGGGTCGCCCAGGTTGCCCTGGATGGCAAAGGCAATCAGCGAGATGACGAACATCACGGCAATCGCCTGGATCACTCGCTTGGCGAGATAGGCAAACATCGTCCTGACCTTTGTAGAGTTTGGTTACAGCGTAAAACACCGTGTTCAAGGGAACCGCGGGTTCTGCATACACGGCTTTGGCGGCCGCTTGTTGTATTGGCGGCCCGGGCCGGCCGGAGGAGACCGGCCCGGGTCAGATCAGCGGCTTAGCTGCCGGTTTCGACGATCAGGTCACCGAAATAGGGGAAGTTCAGCGCATTCACGATGTCGCCTGCGTTCATGCCGGACTTGGCGCCCCATGCCAGGTTCTGCCAATGCAGCGGAATAAAGGCGGCCTCATCATACAGGATGCCTTCCAGCTTCTGCAGCAGTTCCGTACGCTTGGCCGGGTCTGTTTCCGCGTTGGCGGCGTTCATCAGCGCGTCGGCTTCCGGGTTGCAGTAGTTGCCGGAATTGTACTGGCCATTGCCGGTTGCTTCATCCGGGCAGGCGGTCAGGAACTGGTGGAAGTTGGCGGAATCTTCGGTATCCGCGTGCCAGCCGATCATCATCATGTCTGCTGCGCGCTCGTCAAACGTCGGCCAGTACTGGGCCTTGGGCATGGTTTGCAGGTCAACTTTGATGTTGATCTGCGCCAGCATCGAGGCAACAGCCTGGGCGATTTTGTCGTCGTTCACATAGCGGTTGTTCGGCGCCATCATGGTGATCGAGAATCCGTCGGCATAGCCTGCTTCGGCCATCAGCGACTTGGCTTTTTCCAGGTCAAAGCGCGGCGCATAGCCTTCGCTGTAACCCAGATAGCCGGCCGGGCTGGCCTGGCCGCCCACGGTGCCGAAACCGCGCATGATGCGGTCAACGATACCTGCGTTGTTCACAGCATAGTCGATCGCCTGGCGGACGCGGGCGTCCTTGAAGGCTTCGACACGGTTCTGGTTCATCTGAAAGGTGATGATACGGGTGCCGGGCATGGTGATCAGGTCAACGCCCTGGGCCTCAGCCACGCGCTTCAGATCAGTCGGCGGAACCGGAGCAATGAAATCAACATCGCCGGACAGCAGCGCGGCCACGCGTGTCGGGTCTTCCTTGATCGGGGTCAGCACGATCTTGTCTACGTTGCCGGCATCAGTATCCCAGTAGTCGGCGTAGCGGTCGAACACCACGCGCACGCCCTGCTCACGCTCGGAGACGATGAAGGGGCCGGTGCCGGATACATTGCGCGAGGCAAAGCTGTCGCCATGCTTGACGATCTCGGCCTTTTCCTTGCCATCGGCAGTGGTGCCGGAATAATAGGCGCTGTCCATCGGAAAGATGTAAGTCGCGGAGTGCAGGACCAGCGGATAGGGTTCCGAGGTCTTAAGGTCGAAAGTCATCTCATCGACAACTTCAACGTCGGTGAAGGGCGCGAAAATCGCTTTGAAGTCGTCGCTTTCCTTCAGCCGGTCAAAGGTCCAGTCGACGTCCTTGGCGGTCAGCGCGTTGCCGCTGTGGAAGGTGACGCCGCTGCGCAGCTTGAAGCGCATGGTGGTGCCGTCGATCTGTTCCCAGCTTTCAGCCAGGCGCGGTTCGAACTGCAGGTCCTGGGTCCAGCGCACCAGCGGGTCAAAGACCATGTGCGACAGCTGCAGCGTGCCGCCGGACAGCTGTTCATGCGGATCCAGCGAGACCGGGTCAGCGTCATAGGCAACGCGTACTGTGGTCTCGGCATAGGCAACCGGTGCCATTGCCGCCACAACGGCCGCGGCCGCCAGGCTTCTGACAAATTTCGTCATTAGGCATACTCCCCTGTGATTATGGCGTGAACGCTATCCGGTGGCGCGGCGTCTGTGAAATGCCGATATCGCATAGGGTATGCAGCTTGCACATTGGAGCTATGCGCATTTGGAATATCTGTTCCTTTGCAAACGCTTATGGTCAGCAATCGGGCAAGGGCGCAGTGAAAGCCAGCACCTCCGGGGTCAGTTTTCAACGAATCTTGCGTGGTATTGCTCGGGGAAAACGCCCCGAAATTGCTCTGCCCTGCCCGAAAGACCCAGCCTGACCGGCAGCTCCACGCTCTGAACCATACTCGAACGGCCAAGGATGCCACATTGCAGATGCGTCCCTTCCATCGGCTGCCTTACCTTAGGCGCATGACCGCCTAGCCCCGCAGAACCTTGTCTGCCGCGGCTTGAAGGTCAGGCAGCCTTCCATATAACCCGCGCCATGCCTGCACAGATTTTTTCAATGGAGGCGCGGGAGAACGGCGGTGCCCGGCTCGCGCTCAATTACAAACACGCCGGCCGCAGCGGCATCCAGCGCATTTCCTGCGACCTGCCGCAGGCCGGCCTTTTGCAGCTGGTGCTCTTTGCGGAAGCGCTCAGCCTGCGCAAGCGCTTCGGGCGCCTAATTGCGTCGGATGTGTCAATCGACGGGCTCAAAATATCCTATGACCCGGCGCGGCGGGATCTCCAGGTCGAGCGGCAGGCTGGCTACTCCAGGCAGACTGCTGGTTTGCCGATTGCGGATTTTCACTTCGAGATGGCCGGCATGACCGACATCTGCATTGCCTGGGCCGAGGTGACAAAGAACGGACCGGCTCTGAAACGCCTGCTGGCCGAATGCGCCGCGCCGGCTGAGCTTGAAAGGTTGCTGGGGCGGGACGAGGCTGATCTGGCCATGCATCAGCTGCGGGAAATTGCCGTGCTGCTGCTGGCGCAGGAAGCCTCAACCCGTGGTTCAGCGCTTGCCCGCAAGCTGCGCGGGAAGAAATCCCAGGACCAAGCCCGGGAAGCGGTTAGCGGGTTTGTACTGGAGCTTGCCGCTGAACTCGTTCCGGTTTCTGCCTAAACCCGAACAGGTCGGCGCAGGGCACCACGGATTAAGGCTATGAAGACTGGCACGTTTCACTCAGAGACTGTCCGGACATGGTTCCGGCTGTGTGAAAATGCTCACCGCCCGGTTTGCGGGGCGGTGATAGCCTGTCAGCCGTCGATCCGGCTGACCGGGCCGTGCCTGGGCATCAGCTGACCATAGTCGATCTCACCGCGGTTGCGCTCGATTTCCAGCACCACCCAATTCAGATAGCTGCGCGGGTTGACCTTGTTCAGGCGCGCGCTTTCGATGGGCGAAGAGTAGGTTGCCCAGACTTCAGCCGCCTCATGGGACCCGGCGAAGAGGGAGTTCTTCTTCGTCCGAGCGATGCCGCGAATGCCGCGTGCGACTGCGTTTAATCGATCTCAAGCCGGCCATCGAACACGAACTGCTGCAGACCGTCAAAGGCGTTGGGCGTTCATGCGGGGCATGACGCTGGAGGATGCGACAGCCTGCTTCGCCACCTCGCGCGAGACCCTGGAGAATGTCTGCCGATGCTGCAGTCCGGGTGCGCTGAAGAACGCCGCCGGGATCATGGGGTGGAAAATTTGACGCGCCTCGGCAACGAAATACGCACATCCACCGCATGAAACGTCGCGAATAGCTTTGCGGCCGATATGCTGAAAATAAAAAAGACGCCCTAAGGCGCCTTGTTTTATTGGTCGGAGCGAGAGGATTCGAACCTCCGGCCCCTGCCTCCCGAAGACAGTGCTCTACCAGGCTGAGCTACGCTCCGACCGTGGAGGGCGAAATAGCTCAGGGGGCGGGGTTTGACAAGGGCGATTCCGTAGAAAGCTGTGGTTTTCAGGAATTCTTTTTGCGGGCGCCGAAGGGGCCAGCGCGGTCATAGGAGGGGCACAAAAAAGCCCCGCGCTGACGGGCAGGCGGGGCTTTGAAACTTGCTTTGACCTGCCTCAATATCAGAGGCTTGCCTCCAAGGCGGCAAGCACGGCATCGCCCATCTGGCTGGTGGAAACCGGCTCAACGCCGTCTTCGCCCAGCAGGTCAGCAGTGCGCACGCCATCGGCCAGGACCTTCTCAACCGCGGCTTCCAGACGGTCTGCCTCGGCGCCCTGATCAAAGCTGTAGCGCAACGCCATCGCAAAACTCAGGATGCAGGCGATCGGGTTGGCCTTGCCCTGGCCGGTGATGTCGGGGGCGGAGCCGTGCACCGGTTCGTACAGCGCCTTGGGGCGGCCGTTTTCCATCGGTGCGCCCAGGCTGGCGGAGGGCAGCATGCCCAAGCTGCCGGTCAGCATCGCCGCACAGTCGGACAGGATGTCGCCGAACAGGTTGTCGGTCAGGATCACGTCGAACTGCTTGGGCGCGCGCACCAGCTGCATCGCACCGTTGTCGGCATACATGTGGGACAGCTCAACCTCGGGGTAGTCAGCCGAGACACGGGTCACCACTTCACGCCACAGAATGCCGGATTCCATCACATTGGCCTTCTCCATCGAGCAGACCTTTTTGCCCCGGCGCATCGCCAGCTCAAACGCGGAGCGGGCGGCGCGTTCGATCTCGCTCTCGGTGTAGCGCTGGGTGTTGATGCCGACGCGCTCGTTGCCTTCTTCAAAAATGCCGCGCGGTTCTCCGAAATAGACGCCCGAGGTCAGCTCGCGCACGATCATGATGTCGAGGCCGGCCACGATGTCCTTTTTCAGCGAGGAGAAATCCGCCAGCGCGTCAAAGCACTGCGCCGGGCGCAGGTTGGAATAAAGGTCCATTTCCTTGCGCAGACGCAACAGGCCGCGCTCGGGCTTTACCGAGAAATCCAGATCGTCATAGGCAGGGCCGCCGACGGCGCCGAGCAGAACAGCGTCGGCTTCCTGGGCCTTGGCCATGGTTTCATCCGCCAGCGGTTTGCCGTGCTTGTCATAGGCCGCGCCGCCGACCAGATCCTCGCTCACATCGAACTGCAGGCCGCGCTTGCCGCCGAACCAGGAGATGATCTTGCGCACTTCGGCCATGACTTCGGGGCCGATCCCGTCGCCGGGCAGAATCAAAATCGATGGGTTGGGCATGGGAGTCCTCCAAAAAACAGCTGGCAAGGGCGTAGCGGGACAGCGGGGCAGGGTCAACAATAGGCCCTGAAATTAAAGGGGTTTGATTGGGATTAGCGCAGGCCGGGCCGGGTCCTGCCCCTAGTCCAGCGCGATATCGGACCAAACCAGCCGGTGGCGGCTGGCAGTGGCGGCTGCTGCACTCGGAGCATCCGGCCAGACAACGCCGCTGCCGGTGACGGTCAGCCCGGCAGAGGGCAGCACATAATCCACCCGCATTCGCCCGGCGCCCTGCCACTCCACGGTTGCGGTTCCGGCTTGCGGGCTAAGCGGCTGCGGGTCCTGCAACCGGGGATCGCCCAGCAGATGGCGGATGGCGTCCTTGCGGCCTTCACCGCGTTCGGGGTCAAGATTGGCGTCACCGGCAATCACAAAGGGCGCTTGGGGTGCGGCGCCCAGGCGGCCATCCAGCAGCAGCTGCCACAGGCGGATTTCATCGCGGTTGCGCAGCCCGTTGCGGTCTTCCGGCCCGTCAAACACTGGCGGCGTAGCGTGAAATGTCATCACGTTCAGCTGCCCGCCGCCGGGCAAATCCAACGGCACCAGCCAATGCGCGGTGGCAGACAGGCGCTGCACGGCCTGCACGGCGCCGGACGGAAACGGGCGCCCGTCCGGGTGCTTGGGCAGCAGTGCGCCGGGCAGGTCCCTCCACAGCAGGGCCGAGAAGTCGCGGATCCCGCCGCGGTCAACCGGCAGCCGGGACAAAAGCGCAATGCCGCCTTGGCCGCGAAACCGGCCATAGCCTTGATTGTCACGTGGCCCGCCGATTCTGCCATTGCCATCCATGTCCAGCAGGGCCGGGGGCGGCAGCCCGGTATTGGGCTGCAGAAAAACACGGTAAGGATAGGCGGCGCCGGCCTCTGCCAGCAGCCCGGCCAGGGCGGCAAGGCTGCGGCCTTCATAGTCCCAATCAATCCCCTGCAGTGCCAGCACATCCGGCTGTGCGGCAGAGATCACCTCCACCACCGCGGCAATTTGCGGATCGCTGCCGCGCTCAATGTCGCGCAGCAGCAGGCCAGGCCCGTCCCGTGACAGCTCTGTGTTGAAGGTCGCGATGCGCAAGGTGCCGGCCTGGCCTGCGCCGGCGGCAAGGATCAGAAGAAGGAGGCTCGCCGCCAGCCGCCTCATGCGGTTTGCAGCGCTTCGTCCGCGGCGCTGCCGACGGCGCGCCGTTTATGCATGATCAGCCCGGCAATGCGCTGCATTGCCATGCCGCGCATGATCATTGAGGCAGGCACCAGCGCCCAGGCGCTGATCACCCAGATCAGCATATGCGGGGCTGCCAGAATTCCGGGATCGACCAGGCCCGAGGCCATCTTGACCGCGGCGGGCAGGGCAAACGGCAGCAGCACGCCGCCGATGATATTGACGCGCGCGTCACGCTGCAGCCGCTGCACCACATCGCCGCCGGTGGTGGGGTCGAACAGCGGCAGGTTGACCCAGACATTAAAAGCGCCGCTTCCGACAGGCCAGTGGCCGACACGGATCACCAGCGCAAAGCCGGCAATCGCGGCGCCCGCGATCGCACAAACCAGCCCGGCGGCATCGCGCACCATCACCATTGTGGCTTCCGGAACCTGCGGCGGCAGCATCAGCACCGTCAGCTGCACCGGCGAGTAGGCAAAGTCCAGCTGCCCGCCCAGCCAACCGCCCAGGCGCTGCACCAGCGCGGTCAGCCCGGTCGGTTCCAGCGGATGCGCCGCCAGCAGGCTCAGCGCGCCGACAGACGCAGCACAGGCGGCAAAACGCATCCGGTTGATCGGCGGCGCATTGCGGAATTCCACAAAGCTGGGGAAATGCGAGTTGTATTCAGTGAAGGCCAGAGCAGAGCCCAGGAGTGCAATGAACAGGATGATTTCCGGAGACTCGGTGGCCGATGCCGGCAGGATCAGCGTCGGCATGGCAAACAGCATAGCCACCAATATGCCGCGGAACGCCGCGCCTGTGATGCGTGCAAACACGTCTCTCAATCCCTTCAAACTGGAACGGGCGTTTTCGCCTCTGGGTCCAGAATTGAAGCCCCCCGGGAATGGCCCAGGGCGCTCTGCCTCATTTTTGCCCCATTGTTGCCGGGCGGCGGCTTTCCGCTCAAGGCCCGGCGGCAGGGCAGGGGCCACTTTCCCCGCGGGACTGGTGCCCGATTGCATCAGGGATTTGGTGAAGAATGAGAGGGGTGGGGGGCACCTACCAGATGCAGTGGCAGAGCGCGAGGGAAGCACAACGAGACAACCCGTTCTGAATTGCGGCAGGAATGCGGCGCGAATCTGGCGGGCGAAAATAGAAGAGCCGCCCAGGCCGGGCGGCTCTGATGTGGTCTTGGCAGAACGCGGGAGTCAGACCCAGGGACGGGCCTGCGCGGTCTTGTCCTCAAATGTCTTGATGGAGTCCGCTTTCTCCATGGTCAGGCCGATATCGTCCAGACCGTTCAGCAGGCAGTGCTTTTTGAATGCATCCACTTCAAACGCGATCACCTCGCCGTCCGAGGTGGTGATCTCCTGTGCTTCCAGGTCCACGGTCATGCGGGCGTTGGCGCCCTTTTCCGCATCGGCCATCAGAATGTCGACCTGTTCCTGCGGCAGCACGATCGGCAGGATGCCGTTCTTGAAGCTGTTGTTGAAGAAGATGTCGGCAAAAGACGTCGAAACGATGCATTTGATGCCGAAATCGGCAATTGCCCAGGGCGCGTGCTCGCGCGAGGAACCGCAGCCGAAGTTGTCGCCCGCCACCAGGATCTCGGCCTTGCGGTACTGCGGTTTGTTCAGCACGAAATCCTCAATCTCGGTGCCGTCGCGGTTAAAGCGCATTTCGTCGAACAGGTTCTTGCCGAAGCCGGTGCGCTGAATGGATTTCAGGAACACCTTGGGGATGATCATGTCGGTGTCGATGTTCACCAGCGGCATCGGGGCGGCGATACCCTGCAGTTTCTGGAATTTTTCCATTACTCGTTTCCTTGTTTCTGGTGCTTCAAACCGCTGAGATCAAAGCCGATCTCTTGCGCGTGGCGTGCGATGAAGCTGTGTTTTTCGGGCCGGTGCGTCTTGTGGTAGCGGCGCACCATGGATGCGTAGAGATGAACGGCCAGCGTGTTTTCGGTCAGCCAGCCGTCTTCCTGGCAGTGGCCGCTGAACAGCACGTCGGTCAGAACACCGCGGATCGGATAGAACACCTCCGGCTCGCGGACATGTTCGACCTCGCCGGTCAGGGTCAGCGTGTAGTCCAGCGCCCGGGGGCCAAGCGACGGGCGCTGCAGCTCAAAAGCTGTCAGCAGGCGCTTGCCGGGCGGCGCGGCCTCCACTTCCTTGCGGATCTTGCGGCCCAGCCAGGGCGGCACGAACTCAGGGTCCTCGAACCAATCCAGCAGATGGTTCAGCGCAGCAGAGCCTTTCGGCAGCCGCAGCACCGCGCCGTTGATCGACCGTGTCGGCTCATAGCCGACGTGATAGCCCGCGTCCGGCAACGGCCGGCAGCAGAGCATATCAGTGTCGATCCAGATCATCTCCGTCTGTTTCAGCAGATACAGGCGGAACAGATCAGACAGCATCGAGGCAGGCGCCTCCCCGTGCCCCGCCTGGACCGGGTCCCAGATTTCCGCTGCCGGGCAGGTGCGGACACCTGGCGGCACCGGCGGCGCTGCAGGCCCGGTGTGAAACAGCACAACCTCGTGGCCGCGCTGCACGAAACTGGCCAAAGACAGTTCGTGCAGCCAGTTCAGGCTGTCACCGATCCACAGGCTTGCAACTGCGGGAAGGGAAGGGCTGGATGGCATCGGAGGCCCCTCAGGCTCAGATCAGCTCACGCACATCCGTCAGCCTGCCGGTCAGCGCCGCAGCAGCTGCCATGGCAGGCGACACCAGATGGGTGCGGCCCTTATAGCCCTGGCGGCCCTCGAAATTCCGGTTCGAGGTTGCGGCGCAGCGCTCGCCCTCGGACAGCTGATCGGGGTTCATCGCCAGGCACATGGAGCAACCCGCAAGACGCCACTCGAAACCGGCGGCTTCAAAGATCCCGGCCAGGCCTTCTTCTTCGGCCTGGGCACGTACCAGGCCGGACCCGGGTACGATCATGGCGCGCATGCCGTCCTTGATCTTCTTGCCTTTCACGATCTCGGCCACGGCGCGCAGGTCTTCGATGCGGCCGTTGGTGCAGGAACCGATGAACACGGTGTCGATCTCGATATCGGTCAGTTTCTGACCGGGGGTGAGCCCCATGTATTCGATCGAACGGCGGGCCGCCTCAACCTTGCCGCCGGTGAAATCCTCAGGTGCGGGCACCACACCGGTGATCGGCAGCACGTCTTCAGGGCTGGTGCCCCAGGTCACAACCGGCTGGATGTCTTCGCCCTTCAGGGTGACAACCTTGTCGAAATGGGCGCCTTCATCGGTGAACAGGGTCTTCCACCAGGTCAGCGCGGCTTCCCACTGGGCGCCTTTGGGGGCGTGCGGGCGGCCTTTGACATAGTCATAGGTGGTCTGGTCCGGAGCGATCAGGCCGGCACGGGCGCCGCCTTCGATGGCCATGTTGCAGACGGTCATGCGGCCTTCCATCGTGAGATCCCGGATCGCTTCGCCGCAATACTCAATCACATAACCGGTGCCGCCGGCGGTGCCGGTCTCGCCGATCACTGCCAGGGTAATGTCCTTGGCGGTCACACCCGGCTTCAGCTTGCCGGTGATTTCCACCTTCATGTTCTTGGACTTCTTCTGGATCAGCGTCTGGGTGGCCAGCACGTGCTCGACCTCCGAGGTGCCGATACCGTGCGCCAGCGCGCCGAACGCACCGTGGGTGGCAGTGTGGCTGTCGCCGCAGACCACGGTCATGCCGGGCAGGGTCCAGCCCTGCTCGGGGCCAACGATATGCACGATGCCCTGGCGGACGTCATCCACCGGGTAGTAATGCACGCCGAATTCGCGGGCGTTTTTGTCAAGCGCTTCGACCTGGATGCGGCTTTCCTCGTTCTCAATGCCTTTGGCACGGTCGAGCGTGGTCGGCACGTTGTGGTCCGGCACCGCGATGGTTTTATCCGGGGCATGCACGCCGCGGCCGGCCATGCGCAGGCCTTCGAACGCCTGCGGGCTGGTCACTTCGTGGACCAGGTGGCGGTCGATGTAAAGCAGGCTGGTGCCATCCTCGGCTTCATGCGCAACATGCGCATCCCAGATTTTGTCATAGAGTGTTTTGGGGGACATGGGTCCACTCCCGTATGTATTTGGGTATGCTGGCTTTGGGCTGGGCAACGGCCTTATAGGCGCGCCAGGACCGTGCGGGCGGCGCCATAGAACCGTTCGCGCAGCCGTGCGCGGTCTTGCAGTTCGATCTTTTGCGCCAATACGAGGGTCATGGCTGTCAGATACATCCGCAAGGGCCGGCAATCAAGATTCGTTCTATCACCGGGGCGAGCGGGTTCTGATCCGGAAATCTCGCGTCCGTCCGCCCCCATGGGCAGGCACTGCCCTTGTCTGTTCTTGATCAAAGCATTCAGGAGCGGCACACTGCCTGAAAAACGGGAGGCTTGATGGAGCCGGAAGAGCAGACCCTGCCAAAAGACGCGATCGCGGAAAGCACCGCCGACGCGCTGGAGTTCGGGCAGCAGATCTGGGACTTGCTGATGCAGGGGGGCGAGCTTCTGCTCAGGCCCTGGAACGCCTATCAGGTTGGCATTGCGCTGGCGGTGTTCGTGCTGGCTGCCCTGATCGCCAAGCCGTTGGGCAGCGCGTTCCATGACTGGCTGCGCGGGCGCGAGGGCTGGCCGCGCTGGCGGATGCGGGTGGGGCTGGTGCTGCACAAGCGGATCCGCGGCATCCTGTTTGTGGTGCTGATCTGGCTGGTGGTGCTGATCATGCAGGAGGCGACCTGGCCCAGCCGCTCGCGGTTGCTGGAGCTGATCGCCAACCTGTCGCTGGCTTGGCTGATAGTCTCTTTTGCGACCAGACTGGTCGGCAATCCCTTGCTGCGGAACTTGGTGAAATACGGCGCCTGGATCTGGATCACCCTGCGTATTCTGGGCATCACCCAAGAGGCAATCCATCTGCTGGACGGCGTCGCCATCGAATTCGGCGACCTTAGGATCTCGCTCTATCTGGTGGTTCAGGCGGCGGTCATTCTTGGCGTCATGCTGACGCTGGCGCGGGTGATTTCATCGGTGGCGGCCAACCGTATCCGCAGCAACGCCGATATCTCCCCGTCTATGCAGGTTCTGGGCGCCAAGATGGCGCAGATCCTTCTGTTCGGCGGCGCCTTCTTCATTGGACTTAAGGCCATCGGCATCGACCTGACCGGGCTGGCAGTGCTGTCCGGTGCCATCGGTGTGGGTCTTGGTTTCGGCCTGCAAAAAGTGGTGTCGAATCTGGTGTCGGGTCTCATCATCCTGTTGGACAAGTCAATCAAACCCGGCGATGTGATCAGTCTCGGAGACACCTTCGGCTGGATCAATGCGCTGGGTGCGCGCTATGTCTCGGTCGTGACCCGCGACGGCCGGGAATACCTGATTCCAAATGAGGACCTGATCACCTCTCAGGTGGTGAACTGGTCGCATTCCGATAAATTCGTGCGGCTGGATCTGACCTTTGGCACCGGTTACGGCGACGACCCGCACAAGGTGCGCAAGATCGCGATAGAGGCGGCATTAGGGGTGAACCGGGTGCTGAGCGCGGGCGGCAAGAAACCGGTCTGCCATATCACCGGTTTTGGCGACAGCAGCGTTGATTATGTTCTCAGAATCTGGATCGACGATCCCACCGGCGGCCTCACCAATATCCGCGGCAATGTCTATCTGGCGCTATGGGATGCGTTCCAGGCCGAAGATATCTCAATCCCCTTCCCGCAGCGCGAGGTGCGGATGCTGAACGACCCGCTGCCGGTCAGGGTTGCACCTGCCGGAAATGAGGGATAAAGCACGGGGCTTGCATCGCCGGAGCGGGGTTTCATTGAAAATTCACCATCTGGTTGCTACATTATTAATAGGCCCGGCGCCGGGGCTTGGCGGCGCGTTGCAAGGAGGACTATGTCCTGTCACCCGTACCTCAAGCGGCGGATGCCGCTGTCAATGGGGCAGCCGTGATGGCTTCCCAGTCCCAGCCCACCAGCGAACAGCTGCTGGAGCGGATTCTTTCTTCTCTCAGCGATGACAAAGCCGAAGATGTGGTGCAGATCGACCTGCGCGGCAAGACGGCGATTGGCGATTACATGGTGCTGGCCTCGGGCCGTTCCACCCGCCAGGTTGCCGCCATGGCTGAAAAGCTGACCGACCGGCTCAAACAGGAATACCAGCTTGGCTGCAAGGTCGAAGGCAAGGATACCGGCGACTGGGTGCTGATCGACACCGGTGATGTGATTGTCCATATCTTCCGTCCGGAAGTGCGCGAGTTTTATCAGCTCGAGAAGATGTGGATGCCCGCAGGCACCGCGGCAGCCCCGTCAACCCCGGCTGCCGAGGGCTGATCCAAGGCTGATTTGATGCAGGCCCGCGCCTGGGTGCGGGCCGGATTGCTTTTGGAATTTCATGCGACTGCATATCTGTGCGGCCGGCCGGTTGCGGGCTGGCCCTGAAAAATCCCTCATCGACGACTATATTGCCCGGTTCGACCGGACCGGCCGCGCGCTGGGCCTGGGGCCTGCGCGGGTGGTGGAGGTCGAGGACAAGAAAGGCGGCGGCATGGCGGCTGAGGCCGCATTGCTGCGCAAGTCGCTGCCCAAGGGCGCGGTGATCTGCACCCTGGACGAGCGCGGCAAGGTGATCTCTTCCCCGGATTTCGCGGATAAGCTGGCAGGCTGGCGCGACAGCGGCCGTCAGGATCTGGCGCTGATCATCGGCGGGGCCGACGGAATAGATCCCGGCTTGCGGGCCGAGGCCGATTTCTCGATCTCCTTCGGCAAGATGGTCTGGCCGCATATGCTGGTGCGGGTGATGCTGGCAGAGCAGATCTACCGCGCCGCAACCATTCTGGCCGGCAGCCCCTATCACCGGGTGTGAGCTGTAGCGCCAGATCAGAATGCGCCTGCGGCGCATGCCTGCGGCGCGAGTATTTTTTCAAAGAAGAAGATCAGGGCAGGGTGAGGACGTATGTGTCCTGGCCCCATCCATCCACAAGGCAGCGGGCCTGGATCTGCACCTGGGTTGTGCCCTCTGGGATCTGCACGCCGCTGAGGGACCGGGTGAAAGGCTGTTCCTGTTCATGCGGATGCGCCAGCACGCGCAGGTCCAGCTCATTGCCCGTCATGTCCAGCACCCGCCAGCCGTCTGCGTAATGCTCCCAGCCGGTATCGGGATGGGACAGCGTGACGCTGAAGGTCCAGCTGTTGCCGGATTGGCGGGCGGCGGCATTCTCGATCACCGGTTCGTCCGCAAAGGCAGGAAGCGCAACGAAGCAGAGTGCGAAAGCGGCAAGGGTCTGTTTCATGGCGCTACCTTAGACGCGTGCCCGCAGGAGGTGCAGTCACGAAACTGTGTCCCCTTTGCTGACTGGCGGGATGCGCAGCAGGATGGTGCGGGAGTGCGAGGCAAATTCCCGCCGGTACAGCACCGCAAAGGTGATCACCGCGGCGCCTGCCAGCGGCAGCGCGCCCGCCAGCCAGGCCACGGCAGCCAGCGCAAAATACGTCGCCCGCATACCGCGGTTGAAGCTGCGCGCGGCGGTGATGCTGATTTCAGCGGCCTGCGCGGCACGGGGATAGGCAAGCGGGTCCTTGCGGTCATTCGGCACTGCGGCCATCAGCACCGCACAATAGCCGAACAGCCGGTGCGACCAGACAAATTTCAGAAACGCATTGGACAGAAACAGAAGCACCACCAGGATCTTAACCTCCCAGACAAAGGCCGGGGCGCTGTCCTGGATCAGGTCTTCGGCCACACCTGCCAGCTGCTCGGTATTGCCGATCAGGGCCAGCCCGCCGCCAATCGCAATCATCGCGGCAGAGGCAAAGAAGGCCGTGGCCTGGCGCAGGTTGCCCGCCAGCTGTGCATCAAAGATCCGCGGATCGCGTTCGACCATCTGTTTCATCCAGTCGCGCCGGAAATCCGCCATCAGCCAGGACACCGAAGGCCGCCCCGCGGGCGGGTTTTCGATCCGCCAGCCGATCCACAACCAGCCTGCAATCAGCAGGGCAAGTGCGGCGAGGTCGTATAGTGAAAACTGCGCAAGGCGGGTGGTCCAGATCATGGGCCGACACTAGGGGGCTGATCCTGGCGCGGCAATCCGTCTCTTGCCAGATGGGGAGTATTGGTAATATTACTTTACCAAATAGGAGAGCGCCATGGAGATGCCATCCCCGAACCCCGCCATTTTGGCCCGCAAGGCGCGGCTTGCCGAGCGGCTGCTGTCTGTGCTGCCTGGTGATGCGGTGATCCAGGACGAGGCCGAGACCCGCGTCTATGAATGCGACGCGCTGACGGCCTATAAATGCCCGCCGTTGCTGGCGGTGCTGCCGCGCAGCACGCAGGAGGTCTCGGACGTTCTGCGGATCTGCCACGAAGAAGGCGTGCCGGTGGTGCCGCGCGGTGCTGGCACGTCGCTGGCGGGCGGGGCGCTGCCGACAGCGGATTGCGTCATCCTTGGCGTGGCGCGGATGAACGGGGTTCTGGAAACCGATTACGGCAACCGCATCATCCGGGTGCAGACCGGGCGCACCAACCTGAGTGTCTCCGGCGCTGTCGGGGAGGAGGACTTCTTCTATGCGCCCGATCCGTCCTCGCAGCTGGCCTGTGCCATTGCCGGTAATATCGCAATGAACTCGGGCGGGGCGCATTGCCTTAAGTATGGCGTGACGACGAACAACCTGCTGGGCGTCACCATGGTGATGATGGACGGCACGGTGGTGGAAATCGGTGGAGCGCATCTGGATGCCGGGGGCTTGGACCTCCTGGGGGTGATCTGCGGCAGCGAAGGCCAGCTGGGCGTGGTGACCGAGGCCACCCTGCGGATCCTGCGCAAGCCCGAAGGTGCGCGGCCGGTGCTGATCGGCTATGACAGCAATGAGGTGGCCGGCGCCTGTGTCTCGGACATCATCAAGGCGGGTGTCTTGCCGGTGGCGATCGAATTCATGGACCGCCCCTGCATCGAGGCCTGCGAGGCCTTTGCCAAGGCCGGCTACCCGATGTGCGAGGCGCTGCTGATCGTCGAGGTGGAGGGCAGTCCCGAGGAAATTGATCACCAGCTGGGGCTGATTACTGAAATCGCCCGGTCCCACAATCCGGTAGAGCTGCGCGAGGCTGGCGATGCGGAAGAGGCCGGCCGGATCTGGCTGGGCCGCAAGTCGGCCTTTGGCGCCATGGGGCAGATCAATGACTACATGTGTCTCGATGGCACTATCCCGGTGTCCTCGCTGCCGTTTGTGCTGCGCCGCATTGGCGAGATGAGCCAGGAATTCGGGCTGGATGTGGCCAATGTCTTTCACGCAGGCGACGGCAATATGCACCCGCTGATCCTGTTTGATGCCAACAAGCCCGGCGATTTGGAAACCTGCGAGGCTTTCGGGGCAGAGATCCTGAAGCTTTGTGTCGAGGCCGGCGGCTGTTTGACCGGCGAGCACGGGGTCGGGATCGAAAAACGCGATCTGATGCTGCATCAGTACACGGAGGCGGACCTTGAGGCGCAGTTGAAGGTCAAGGATGTGTTCGACCCGAAGTGGCTGCTCAATCCGGCCAAGGTGTTTCCGCTATCGGTGAGCGAGGGCCGCCGGGCGGCGGCATTGGCGGCTGAATGATTGGGGCTTTGCCCCAAACCCCAGAGTACTTTTGGAAAGATGAAAATGCTGACACCTCAGAGCGAGGCCGAACTGGCCGAAATGCTAGCGGGAGCAAGCGGACCGCTGTGCATCCAGGGCGGCGGCACCCGAGGGCTGGCCATTGACGGCGAAGGGCTGAGTACCAGAGGCCTGTCCGGCGTGGAGCTTTATGAGCCCGGTGCGCTGACACTTGTGGTCAGGGCGGGCACGCCGGTGGCTGAGGTTGCGGCACTGCTGACCGCGGAAAATCAGCAGCTGGCCTTTGAACCGATGGACCACCGCGGGCTGCTGGGCACCGAGGGCGAACCGACCATTGGCGGTGTGATTGCCGCAGGCGTCTCCGGTCCCCGCCGTATCCAGGCGGGGGCTGCGCGTGATCACCTCTTGGGGGTGCGCTTTGTGGATGGCTCCGGCCAGGTGGTGAAGAACGGCGGCCGGGTGATGAAGAATGTGACCGGCTATGATCTGGTCAAACTGATGTGCGGCGCCCATGGCACCCTGGGGGTGCTGAGCGAAGTGTCGCTGAAGGTTCTGCCGCGGGCGGAGGCATGTGCAACGGTTGCCATTGAAGGCGCTGATCTGGCAGATGCAGTGGCGGCGATGTCCGCGGCTCTGGGGTCCCCCTATGACGTGACCGGTGCAGCTTATGATCCGGAGAAGCAAACCGCCTTTGTCAGGGTCGAGGGGTTTGCAGATTCAACGGCCTACCGGTGCCGCAAGCTGGTTTCGGAATTGGCTGGCTTTGGCAGTCCCAGGATCGAAAACGAGGACGCCGGCCTGTGGCAAGGCATCCGCGATGCCGCGGGTTTTTACGGGCGGGCAGGCGACGTTTGGCGGATTTCGGTAAAGCCTTCCGATGCCGTTGCGCTGGCACCGCGGCTGCAGGCCGAGGCGCTGCAGTTCGACTGGGGCGGCGGGCTGATCTGGGCACTGGTGCCTGCGGGCACCGATCTGCGCGCGCAGATCGGCGTACCGGGCCATGCCACGCTGGTGTGGGCCGGCGCGGACACCCGCAAGCGGCTTGGCGTGTTCCAGCCGCAACCCGGCCCCCTCGCGGCAATCTCCGAGGGGCTGCGGCGCCAGTTCGACCCGAAGGGAATCCTCAACCCCGGATTGATGGGATAAGCACATGCAGACCACCTTTACCGATGCGCAGTTGCAGGACCCGGGCACCCGGCGCGCCAACGAGATCCTGCGCTCTTGTGTGCATTGCGGCTTTTGCACGGCGACCTGCCCGACATACCAGGTGCTGGGTGATGAGCTCGACAGCCCGCGGGGCCGCATTTACCTGATCAAGGATATGCTGGAGAACGCGCGGGTGCCGGACGAAAAGACGGTCAAGCACATCGACCGCTGCCTGTCCTGCCTGGCCTGTATGACGACCTGCCCCTCGGGCGTGCATTACATGCATCTGGTCGACCACGCCCGCGCCTATATCGAAAAACACTATGACCGCCCGTGGAGCGACCGTGCCCTGCGCTGGCTGCTGGCCCGGATCCTGCCCTATCCGGGCCGGTTCCGCCTGGCGCTGTTTGGCGCGAAACTGGCCAAACCCTTGAAGGGGCTGATGCCGGACGCGCGGCTGCGGGCGATGCTGGATATGGCGCCGGGGGTAATCCCGCCGGTCAGCCGCAACGACGATCCGCAAAGCTTTGCCGCTGCTGCAGTCCGCAAGAAACGGGTAGCGCTGATGACCGGCTGCGCGCAAAAGGCGCTGAACACTGATATCAACGACGCCACCATCCGGCTGCTGACCCGGCTGGGCTGCGAGGTGGTGGTGGCCAAAGGCGCGGGCTGCTGCGGGGCGCTGACACACCACATGGGGCGCGAGGACGAAAGCCACGCCACGGCGGCAAAAAACATCCGCGCCTGGACGGCCGAGATGGACGGCCAGGGGCTGGACGCCATCGTGATAAACACCTCCGGCTGCGGCACCACGGTCAAGGACTACGGCCATATGTTCCGCAACGACCCGCTGGCCGCGGATGCTGCGCGGGTGTCGGAACGAACCATGGATATCTCTGAACTTCTGATGCAGCTGGAGTTCCCTGAGGGTGCGGACAAGGGGCTGACCGTCGCCTACCACGCCGCCTGTTCGCTGCAGCATGGCCAGCAGATCAAGACCCACCCCAAGACGCTCTTGAGGCGCGCAGGGTTCACGGTGGTGGAACCTGCCGACAGCCATCTGTGCTGCGGATCGGCGGGCACTTACAACCTGATGCAGCCGGAGATTTCCACCGAACTGAAGGCCCGCAAGGTCAAGACACTGGAAGCCAAGCAGCCCGATCTGATCGCCGCAGGCAATATCGGCTGCATGATGCAGATCGGCTCCGGCACAGAACTGCCTATCGTGCACACGGTGGAACTGCTGGACTGGGCCACCGGCGGTCCGCAGCCGCCTGCGCTGACCGCCTCTGGCAAACCTGCGCCGGACGTGCCGGTCCTGCGTTAAAGCGCGTAAAAGGAATCGGGCTGCATATACTGCGCATTTGCCCTAATTTTGCCTGAACGGACCCGTAATCTCCCAACTGGCGGATAAGAGGAGAGACATGTGAGGCAATGGATTCTGGCGGTTCTGGCAGCCGTGCTGCCGGCGGCGGCGATGGCGCAGGACAGCCTTTTGCAGCGGATGGACACAATGGATGCGGGCCGCAAATGGGAAGCGGTCGGGCGTCTTGATGTGAACGGCGAGGGGTTTTGCACCGGTGCGCTGATTGCGCCGGATCTGGTGCTGACCGCCGCCCATTGCCTCTATGACAGCCAGACCAAGGCGCGCATCGACCCTGCCACCATCGAATTCCTGGCCGGCTGGCGCAACGGGCGCGCCTCGGCTTACCGCAGCGTGCGGCGGGCGGTTGAACATCCCTCCTATGTCTATGACGGCGAGCTATCGACCGACCGGGTCCGCAACGACATTGCCCTGCTGCAATTGCAGCGCCCGATCCGCAACACCACCGTGACACCCTTTGAAACCGACGAACGCCCGCGCAAGGGGGCCAGCATCGGTGTGGTGTCTTATGCGCATGACCGGTCCGAGGCGCCGTCCTTGCAAGAGGTGTGCGCGGTGATGGCGCGCCAGCAGGGCGTGCTGGTGATGTCCTGCGACGTCGATTTCGGCTCCTCCGGGGCGCCGGTGTTCTCTTTCGAGGACGGCACCCCGCGGATTGTCTCGGTGATCTCCGCCAAGGCCGAAGTCAGCGGCGAGCGGGTCTCGCTTGGGTCTGCCCTGGCCGAGGAACTGACCCTGCTGCAGGCGCAGCTGACGGGTGTGAACACCCGTGGCCGCCTGCCGCCAGGCGTGGGCCGGGTGAAGGTGGGGGAGGGGCGCAGCTCCTCCGGTGCGAAGTTCATCCGGCAATGAATTGGCGGGCGCTGATACTGGCCGTTGCCACCCTGGCGTACGCAGGCAGCGCAACGGCCCAGAACACCGGTCTGCGGCGGCTGACTGACCGCGATGACCTGCTGGGCTGGGAGGCCGTTGGACGGCTTGAGCTGAACGGCCAGGGCTTTTGCACCGGCACGCTGATCGCACCGGAACTGGTGCTGACCGCAGCCCATTGTGTCTATGACCGCAACAGGAATTTGCGTGCGGCGGAGCAGATCACCTTCCGCGCGGGTTTGCGCGACGGGACAGCCATAGCCGAACGCCGGGGGCTGCAGATTGCCGCGCATCCGGGGTTCAACCCGCGGGGACGGCTTGATCTGGATAACATCCGTCACGATGTGGCGCTGATCCGGATTGCCGAGCCGGTGCTCAGCGGTCAGGCAGATGCTTTTGCGCTGCACTCGGGACGCGAATACGGCAGCGATATCTCCGTCACATCTTACGGGCGGGGCCGCGCCGAGGCGTTGTCGCGGCAACGCCAGTGCAACCTGATGGGGGAAAGCGGTGACGTTCTGATGATCGACTGCAATGTCACTTTCGGCTCTTCCGGGGCGCCGGTGTTTTCCCAGGTGGGCGGGCGCGGACGCATCCTGGCGCTGGTGTCCGGCGGCGGCAATTACCGCGGCAAGCAGGTCGCCTTTGGCATGAAACTGCCGCAGCGGGTGGCAGAGCTGAAGGCGCAGCTGCGCCGCAATCCGGTGGCCGCACCCGACCGGCGGATCAAGCGCATCCGGGTTGGCGGCGGCGCATCGGCGGGCGGCGCGAAATTTGTGACGGTGGGGGACTGATCCCCCTCTTGAAGCCGCATTTTGCGTTCTTATCTCAGGTCTATCCGGGCCGCCGCTGATTGGGGCCCGGAAAGGACCAGCCTGTCCCCGCGGGGAAGGCGCCCTGAAATCGCTCAAGTTTGAGGATGACACTATGCGTACGTTTGATTTTGCACCGCTGCACCGCGCCACCATCGGTTTCGACCAGATCGCCAGCCTGATGGACCGCGCCCTTAGCGCGGATGCTGCCCAGTCCAGCTACCCGCCCTATAACATCGAAAAGACCGACGCCGACAGCTATCGCATTTCGATCGCGGTTGCCGGTTTTGCCGATGACGATCTGAACGTCGAGGTTAAGGAAAACGCGTTGGTGGTGACCGCCAAAAAGGCCGAGGACAGCGACGGCCGCAGTTTCCTGCACCGGGGCATTGCCACCCGCGCCTTTGAACGCCGCTTCACCTTGGCCGACCACGTCCGCGTGACTGGCGCCAGCCATGAAAACGGCATGCTGCATATCGATCTGCACCGCGAGGTGCCCGAGGCGCTGAAACCGCGCCGGATCGAAATCTCCTCCTCCCGCCCGAACCGTGCCGAGATCGAGGCCACTGCGGTCAACTGATCCCGCGATCAAGGTTCGAGTGCTTCAGCCCCCTGGTTCTGCCAGGGGGTTTTTTCGTTTCACCGGGTTGTCCCCGCGGGGACAGCTGCGGGTTATGGTTGCGGGCGTAAATGTTTCTTTAGGTATTGGAAGGCAGGATCGGAGGCAGAGTAATTGGTGCCGCAGCGCAAAGGCGGATTGATGAACCCTCAGGAAGTCCAGCATGTTCAGCAAAGCTTTGCCGGGATCTTTGCCCGCAAGGCGGATCTGGCGGAACGGTTTTATGTGCATCTGTTCACCCGCCTGCCAGAGGCACGCGGCATGTTCCGGGGGAATTTCGTAAAACAGAAAGCGATGCTGACAGCGATGATTGCTGCCTGCGTGCGCAATCTGGACGATCCGCGCACATTGGAAGATCTGGGCGGGCAACTGCTCCAGGCCCATGCCCATCTGCAGCTTGGCACGCAGGAGACCGAGGCGGCAAAGCGGGCGCTGATTGCCGCTTTGCGCGATGTTTTAGGCCCGGCGCTGGACACAGAGACGGAAACCGCCTGGGCCAGCGCCATCAGCCAGGTGGCCGGGACGATGACCCGGCACTGACCCCCTGCACCAGTCCGGTGGCGGATCAGACCGCCATGCAGATGTATTTCATCTCCAGATAATCCTCGATGCCGTGGTGGCTGCCTTCGCGGCCCAGGCCCGATTGCTTGACGCCCCCGAACGGCGCCACCTCGGTGGAGATGATGCCGGTGTTCACACCCACAATCCCGTATTCCAGCGCTTCGGCAACCTTGTACACGCGGCTGAGATCCTTGGCATAGAAATAGGACGCCAAGCCAAAGATGGTGTCATTGGCCATCGCGATCACCTCGTCCTCATCCTCGAACTTGAACAGCGGCGCGAGGGGGCCGAACGTCTCATCCTTGGCAAAGGCCATGTCCGGGGTTGCGCCCTTGACGATGGTCGGCTGAAAGAAGCTGCCGCCCAGTTCCGACGGGTTGCCGCCCAGGATCACTTCGCCGCCTTTGGCGGTTGCGTCAGCAATATGCTCCTGCACCTTCTCAACCGCTTCCATGTTGATCAGCGGGCCGAAGTGGATGCCGTCGTTAAGGCCGTCACCAACGTTCATCTTCTCGACCGCAGCTTTCAGCTTCTCCGCAAAGGTATCGTAAACGCCGGCCTGCACATAGATCCGGTTGGCGCAGACGCAGGTCTGGCCGTTGTTGCGGAATTTGCACATGATGGCGCCCTCAACCGCGGCGTCCAGATCAGCGTCGTCAAACACGATGAACGGCGCATTGCCGCCCAGCTCCATCGAGCATTTCATCACCGTGTCGGCGGCCTGGCGCATCAGGATGCGGCCGACCTCGGTCGAGCCGGTGAAGGTCAGCTTGCGCACGGCGTCGTTCTCGCAGAACTCCTTGCCAATTTCAGACGCGCGAGAGGAGGGCACGACGTTGAACACGCCCGCCGGAATGCCTGCGCGATCCGCCAGAACTGCCAGAACGGTGGCGGACAGCGGGGTTTCGGCGGCGGGGCGGGCGACAAAGGCACAGCCTGCGGCCAGCGCCGGGCCGGCCTTGCGGGTGATCATCGCATTGGGGAAGTTCCATGGTGTGATCGAGGCGGCCACACCGATCGGCTGCTTCAGCACGGTGATGCGCTTGTCGCGCTGATGGCCGGGGATGGTCTCGCCGTAGATCCGCTTGGCCTCTTCGGCGAAGAATTCAATGAACGACGCACCATAGGCGATCTCGCCGCGGGATTCCGCCAGCGGCTTGCCCATCTCGGCGGTCAGGATCACCGCCAGGTCTTCCTGGTTTTCCATCATCAGGTCGTACCACTTGCGCAAGCAGTTGGCGCGTTCCTTGCCGGTCCATTTGGCCCAGTCTTTTTGCGCGGCTTCGGCCTGGGCGATGGCGCCTGCCACCTGGGCGCGGCTGATATCTGCCATCCTGGCAATCACGTCGCCGCGGGCGGGGTTTTTCACGTCAAAGGTGCTTTCGCCCTCAGCGAATTGACCGCCGATATAGCCGCGGGTTTCCAGCAGGCTGGGATCTTTGAGCAGGGATTTCAGGTCTGTGGTTGCGTCGAGCATTGCGGGCCTCCCGGGTGTTTTGTCGCTGGAATGCAAATCAGCTGTGCTTAAATAAGTCCAGAATCATCGATGAGTCCAGAATTTGATCAAATCCGCCGCCACGCGGCGTGACTGGAGTTTTTCAGACGGGCAATTTGACATGTGCTGTGGCAGACTGTCAGGTAGCCGCAAAGAATAAAAACAGGGGAGACCGGGCATGGAATTGGATGATGCCTATGCCAACGGGGCATATATCGAAAATGCGGACAGCTACCCGCCGCGCTGGGCGGCCTCGGCAGAGGATTTCCGCAACAGCCTGCATGAACGCGCCCGGCTGGACATTCCCTATGGCGAGGGCGCGCGGCAACGCTTCGACCTGTTCCTGCCGGAGGGCACGCCCAAGGGCGTGTTTGTCTTTGTCCATGGCGGCTATTGGCTGGCCTTCGACAAAAGCACCTGGTCGCATCTGGCCCGCGGCGCGATGGCGCATGGCTGGGCGGTGGCGATGCCGTCGTATGATCTGTGCCCCGAGGTGCGGATTTCTGATATTACCCGGCAGGTTGCGGCGGCGGTGACCCGGATTGCTGCTGAGGTTGCGGGGCCGATTGCGCTGGCCGGCCATTCGGCGGGCGGCCATCTGGTGGCGCGGATGCTGGATCGCGCGCTGCTGCCGGCAGATGTGGGTGCTCGGATCAAGACGGTGATACCGATTTCGCCGCTGTCGGATTTGCGCCCCTTGCTGCGCACCACGATGAACCAGAAATTCCAGATGGATTCCGCGGCTGCAATTGCCGAAAGCCCGGTGGACATGCAGGACCGCTACCCCGCAGACGTGACGGTCTGGGTTGGCGGCGAGGAACGCCCGGCGTTTCTGGATCAGGCGGTCTGGCTGGTGGAGGCCTGGGAGGCCGATCACGTGATCGCCTTTGGCAAGCATCATTTCAATGTGATCGAGCCGCTGGCGGACCCGGAAAGCGATCTGGTGATGCAGATCGTGAATTGACCGCAGCTCGGTGGGCGAATTCGTCCACCCTACGGGCGCCTCCCTCCAAAAAAACCTCTTGCCAGAATCCCGTTTCCGCCGCATCTTCTGCGCAAGGGCCAGGCGATGGCGTCGCCGCATGGAATACATGCCGCCCCCAGCATTCAAAAACCGTCCTGAACGCCGGGACCTTTCTTGTAAGAAGGAAGGGTCTGATATGACTTCACGTCCTGAAATGTACCGTTTTCACAATGGTGAAAAAGCACCGCTGCAATTTGCCGTCTCCGAATACGAGGCGCGCATTGCCGGCCTGCGCAAGATCATGGCTGAGACTGGCGTAACTGCCGCTGTCTTCACCTCGATGCACAACATCTCGTATTATTCGGGCTTCACCTACTGCGCCTTTGGCCGCCCTTATGGCATGGTGGTGACCGCATCCGAGGCGGTGACCATCTCGGCCGGCATCGACGCGGGCCAACCCTGGCGCCGGTCGTTCTGCGACAACATCACCTATACCGATTGGCAGCGCGACAACTTCTGGCGTGCAATCAAGTCGGTCAGCGGTGCGGGCGCGGTTGTCGGTTTTGAAAGCGATCACCTGACCCTGATGCAGAAGGCCAAACTGGAAAGCTTCCTGGAGCCGTCCAGCCTGGTTGATCTGTACCACCCCACCATGGTTCAGCGGATGGGTAAATCGGCTGCGGAACTGGACATGATCCGCGCGGGTGCCGCTGTCGCTGACGTCGGCGGCTTTGCAATCCGCGATGCCGTGAAAGAAGGCGCGCGCGAGATTGATGTGGCGATGGCCGGCCGGGACGCAATGGAGCTGGAGATTGCCAAGCGGTTTCCGGATGCCGAATACCGTGACAGCTGGGTCTGGTTCCAGTCCGGGATCAACACCGATGGTGCCCATAATCCGGTCACCGGCCGCACCCTGCAGCGCGGCGATATCCTGTCGCTGAACACCTTCCCGATGATCTCGGGTTATTATACCGCGCTGGAACGGACCATGTTCGTCAAGGAAGTGGACGCCGAGTCGCTGCGGATCTGGGAGGCCAATGTGGCGGCGCATGAGCTGGGCATCTCGCTGCTGAAGCCGGGTGCAAGCTGTGCGGAAATTACCCATCAGATCAACGCCTTCTTTGAAGAGCAGGATCTGCTGCAATACCGCACCTTCGGCTATGGCCACTCCTTTGGGGTTCTGTCCCACTACTATGGCCGCGAGGCCGGGCTGGAACTGCGCGAGGACATCGATACGGTGCTGGAGCCGGGCATGGTGATCTCGATGGAGCCGATGCTGACCATCGCTGACGGTCAGCCCGGTGCCGGCGGCTACCGTGAGCACGACATCCTGATCATCCATGAAGACGGCAACGAGAATATCACCAAATACCCCTATGGGCCGGAGTTCAACGTCGTCGGCTGAGGCAGGCTGAAAGCGAAAAAGCAGGGGGTGCCATGCGTGCACCCCCTGTGTACCGGTCAGGCATCTGCGGGGTTGAGCCAGACTGGTTGCAGGTCTGGAAGCGGGCCGTCAGCCGTTCTTGCTGTTCAGAACCTTTGCGATTGCGGATTCACCGCAGGCCTCTTCAATGTTCGGGTCTGGCGCACCCGAAAGACCGATTGCGCCGATCAACGTGCCCTCGTGGAACAGCGGCAGACCTCCGGTTAGCAGCAGGATGTCGTCTTCCATTTTTCCCAGCTGGCTGTATCCGTCCGCCTGGGGTGCCATATTGAGAACAGATGTTGATACCTTCAGGGACGCGGCCGTATAGGCCTTCCGGAAGCTGGTATGAATGGTGTTTGCACCAGTGCCTTCTCCCCGGAAGAAATAGAGCAGCCGGCCTTGGTCATTCACGACAGAGACCGATACTGCCGTCTCTTGTGCACGGCAATCTGCAAGCGCCTCTTTGGCGACCGCTTCGGCAATTTCGGGTGTCAGAGCCGGGCGGTTCGGAATTTCGACCGCTGAGGCAGTAGCGGCCGCGAGCAATCCGGCCGCAGCCGCGCCGAAGATTACCATTTTCATCTTTTGGACTCCCTTGTAGCAAATGCTGCGGAGACTACGTGTAGGGCCGGAATGAAAAGACAATCTGGATTGTTTTCCCGATGAAAAATGTGAACTTCCGGAATTGGCTTGACCATTGCTCTGACGAAACCAGGCAAGCGGTGCATGGCAAGGCACGGGGGAGGTGCATCCCCAAAGGAGGCTTGGTTCACGAAATCGCAGATTCGGCGCAGGAATTGTACTTTATTGAAACTGGCGCGGTACGGTTCGGGGCGACACATGAGGGCGGCAAAGAGCTGATCGTCCGCGATCTTGATGCGGGGGACTGGTTTGGTTTCATCGGGTGCCTTGGGTCCGGTCAGAGGCCGAATGCGGCCTATACGGTAACGGAGACCCGGTTGCAGGTGGTCGACTGGAAAGACATCGAGGAAATAGGTCAGGCAGATCCAAGTCTATGGCAGGCGATTGCAGCTGTCCTGGCTGGGCTTGCTGGTCATTTTTATAAGAATTACGAGAATACGGTTTTTCTCTCGCTGGAACAAAGACTGAAAACCACGCTGCAACAGATTTCCATTTGGCAGAACTCGCGAAAGCTGCAAATCAGCCAGGAAGAACTGGCTGCCATCTTGGGCGTGACCAAAGAAGCTGTGGGCCTTCATCTGAACGGCTTGAAGGCCAAAGGCCAAGTGCAGCTGGGATACAGGAGCATTCACTTGCTGGAGAAGACTGGACCTTAGCCGGATGGCAGCGCGTCAGGCTAACGCCGGCATATAGTAAGACCGGCAGACGCCGGGCGCCTGAATGAAAAAAGTGTTGGCTTGGTTTTCCGGCAAGTGGCCTTCTGGCACGGACGTTGCGCCGGGGCGGGTCTTGGGGCATATGTTCCGCCACGGCATCGCCAGCCTATATGTTACCCTCTTGCAGACGGCGCACGCTCGTGCGCCCCGCGAGGAAGAAAGAGCCACCGCCATGTATGACGCCCCGGAAAAAAAGAAATCCGAATTTGCGCTGATCCAGCTGATGCCGAACATGATGACCATTGGTGCCATCTGTGCCGGCCTGACGGCGATTCGCTTTGCGGTGTTTGGAAATTACACCCTGGCGGTGATGATGATCATCCTCGCTGCGATTCTGGACGGGCTGGATGGGCGGCTTGCCCGCGCCTTGCACAGCGAAAGCAAGATGGGCGCCGAACTGGATTCGCTGGCGGATTTTCTGAACTTCGGCGTGGCGACACCGCTGGTGATCTATTTCTGGGCCTTGCAGGACGTGCGCGGCGCCGGGTGGATTTCGGTGCTGGTGTTTTCGGTCTGCTGCGTGGTGCGGCTGGCGCGGTTCAATGTCAGCACCAAGTCCGAGGAGGCGCCAAAGGGGCGCAGCGGCTATTTCGATGGCATCCCGTCGCCTGCCGGCGCGCTGCTGGCATTGCTGCCGATGTTTGTCGCCTTTGCCTTTGACGGCAAGGTCGTGCTGCCGGAGCTGCTGATCTGCCTGCATATGGTGGTGATCGGATTGGCAATGATCAGCCACATTCAGACCTGGTCGCCAAAGGCGGTTAAAATCTCCCGCGAGAATGTTAAGTATCTGCTTGTCGGCTTTGCCTTCATGGCTGCGGCATTACTGACCTATGCATGGACCGTGCTGGTTGTGCTATGCCTTGGCTACGTAGTGATGGTGATTTGGGGGCTGGTTTCAAAGCCAAAGGACTAGCCCATGACGTCCGGGGAGGGACGAATTGGATATCAAGGCAGTTGAAGAATCTTACGCGCGCTGGGCGCCGGTCTATGACAAGACTTTTGGCGCGGTGACGCGCTCGGGCCGCCGCCGCGCGGCCCGCTATATCAACACCCGTCAGGGCAGCGTGCTGGAGGTTGGCGTCGGCACCGGGCTGTCGCTGAAGCATTACGCACCGCATCTGCAGGTGACTGGCATCGATTTCAGCCATGACATGCTGAAGAAGGCGCAAAGAAAGGTGCAGGAACTGGGCCTAAACCAGGTCAAGGAGCTGCGCCAGATGGATGCGCGAAGCTTGGACTTTCCGGACAATTCCTTTGACACCGTGGCCGCGATGCATGTGCTGTCGGTGGTGCCGGATCCGGACCAGGTGATGCGCGAGATAACGCGCATTCTGAAACCCGGCGGCGAGGTGGTGATCACGAACCACTTCAAAAGCGGCAAAGGGGTGCGGGCGTCGCTGGAGAAACTCTCGGCGCCGCTGGCCAATGTGATCGGCTGGCATTCGGATTTTGCGCTGGAGACGGTGCTGCAGGAGGACCGGCTGAGCATCAAGCAGCAAGAAAGCATTCCGCCCTTCGGGATGATGACTTTTCTGGTTCTGGGCAAGCAGCAAACCATGTGAAACGGCGCAATTCAGCGAAGCGGCCCCGGAGTGTTCTCCGGGGCTTTTCTTTGTGCGACCCCTCTGCAACAGTGCGTTTGAACCGGGTGGAATTGTGCCGCCCACGGGGATGTAAATCGTCTTTACATCCCTATATCCAGATCAAGTAATTCAGGGGAAGGAACGGATACTATGAGTGTTTCCCAATTTGAGAAGATGGTGGCGGAGAGCCAGGAGAAAGTCCGGGAGTCCCAGGCCAAGATCGGGGCGCTGACTTCACGCATTGAGACCGCGCGCAACAAGATTGAGGCGGGCGAGGATGCCAGCATCGACATCGAGAACGCGACGCTGGAGGATGTGCACGCCCACACCGACGTGATGAATGCCAACATCGCCGAGTTAATCATGGGGCTGGATGATGTGACGGCGGCGTTCTCGAAAGATTTTGACGAGATGCGGGGCAAGACCGGCTGGGAAAGCTTTGTCGGTTTTTTCAGCCGCGGTAAATCAGACTCGATGCGCCAGGAACGGATGCGCACCGCCAGTATCGACGACAAGCTGCAGGACCTGATTGCCAAATCCGACGTGATCGTGAAGCTGCTGGAGGGCCAGCTGGCCACCCTGGAAGAGCAGCGTGAGAAGGTGCAGGCGAACCTGACGGCGACGCTGGATGATCGTGAATTCACGGTGCAGGAGCTGGAAGCGGTGCGCGCCGGGATTGTGGCGCTGGACCCGGAGATCATCGCGCTGGAGAACAAGATCGCGGTTGAGCAGGACGCCGCCGCCCGCACCAAGCTGGAGACCGAGCTGGCGGATCTGAACGCGAAGTATAACGCGATGGTGCAGGACGAGCAGGTCAAGCTCGCCAAGTCCCAGACGCTGGAGCGCTACATCGAGAAGGGCAAGACCTGGGTCGACAGCTTGCAGAACCAGGCGGCGACGCAGATGGTGCTGATCAACAAGCTGCAGACGGACACGGCGCAGCGGGTTGTGTTGTATGATGCGCTTACCAAATCGCTGAAGACCGCACAGCAGCAGGATGTGGCGCACCGGATCAACGAGATCGGCGTGCAGACCGACAAGGAAGCCCAGACCGCTATGGCGGCGATCGGCACCGCGACCAACCAGAAGATGGCCGACATGCTGGAAAGCCATGAGGACAACATGGTGTTTGCCCGCGACGTGCTGGAGAAAAAGGCCAAGGCGGATGAACGCTTTGCCCGCCGGTTTGCGGCAATTGTCGAGAAGCACGACAAGAACCTGTATGGGGGGTGATGTTATGATCCCGTTTGCGGCTGATGCCAGCGCAGGCTGGCCTAGAGGTCAGCGATTGGAATTCGGATGAACAGTTACACCCGTGCAAGCGATGCGCTTCCTGCTGCCTTCACCACGCGCCGGAAGCTAAGGGGTTGGAACAAATTAGTACGGCTTTTCGGAGGAAGCGCTTTATTGGCGCTTTTCTTCTATGGTGTATTGGCTGAGAAGCCATGGATTGCCGCTGCGGCTATATGGATGCTTACCCCTATGCTGCTGTTTTTTGCAGTCAGGTTTCCGGTTTCACTTGATCCGATTGTAGAGCCGAAACACTGCCTTTCAGCACGTGATGCAATGCGGTCCCGTGAGGTCTGGTTGCAATTCGTTACACGGAATTGGTTTGCCATCGCCAGCTTGTCTTTCACTGGTTTTGTATTGCTCCATGCTGAATTGGTAACATGGATCGGCGCCGTCGGATTTTGGGTGTTTTCCATTCTAGCGGGTTTCCTGCATGCGAAATCGTCTGTTGAACTGAGAAGGGCGTGCGCATGACCGATCCCTCGCACGATCACGCAGGCCTCAGCGATACCTTCGCCTCGCGCCGCTACTTCAAGAAGTTCGACACCATCATCCGGCATCTGACCCGGGTGGCGGCAGCGATGCAGGCGGAGGGGCGGCTTAGCAAGTCCGATGTGAAGGTTCTGACTGCTAACCTCATGCGGCTCAATTTCACCTTCCGCGCGCTTTCCATGAAATACCTGATGGCGGGGCGCGACACCGGGCGGTTCTTTGGCAGCCTGGCGATGGACAAGCGCGACAGCGGCTTTCCGGTCGCGGCAGAATTGATGACCATGGCCAACGATGCCCAGCAGGCAGAGCGGCATTTGGGTAATATGGCCAGCGAAGAACAGCTGAAGGACGACATGGTGCGCACCATCATCGCTGACCGCACTGTGCCGTCAAAGCTGCAATTCGCCCTGTCGCAACGGCTTTATTATCAGGAGCTTCTGAAGGGGCAGCTGTTTTGGACTCAGAACGACCCGGAATGCGAATGGCTGGAAAACATCGGCGAGCGGCGCCGGCGCTTCCTGCTGCATTGGGCCGCCTATGACAGCCAGGTGAACCTGCCGGTGATCTACCTGATGGAGCTGGAAGACAGCGGCAAGGTGGCGCTGCCCAAGGATGAGCGCCGCTGGCCCGAGGTGCAGGCGCATCTGATGGCGCAGGCGCTGGCGGGTCTGAAACTGGTGACCATTGCCAAGGGGTTTGACGAGGATTTCGACGATCTGCATCCCAAGCAACTGCGTCGCTATCACGTGGGGCCGATGTATTCCTCGGCCTATACCGAGCAGTCCGGTCCGTTGCACCAAGTGCTGGACGAGGCAGAGGCGCCCGCGGGCCAGGACTGGGCGCTGGCCTGGACGCTGGAAGAACTGGAAAGCGAAGAGGTGCGTGAAGAGCGCGCTGGCTGGTTCGGCACCGTGGAGCGGGAGATATTCGCGCTTGATCCCTTTGGCGGGCGTGGTGCGGATACCGGGGCGACCCGCACCCAGCGCACCATTATCCTGCCGCAGCGCCCGTTTCAGGTGCTGGCAGAGCTGGACCCGCCGGGGTTTGGCGATGTGCAGAAGTTCGTGGTGAGCGAGGCAGGGCAGGTGCTGCGGTATTGAGCTGCGTGCCTGCCGAGCGCGCGGGAGCCTCCGGCGGGGATATTTTAGGCAAGAGGAAAAGCGGGGTGAATTATGCCCGCAGGAGACGGATTGAGAGGGTGAGATGAGCATTTCAGGCAATCAGATGGAGTTGCGGGAAGAGGATATCCGCAAGCATTACGCCGCTGCGGCGGCGCTGCTGGAGGGATTTGATCACACCCCGCGGATTGCCAGGCCGGCCGTGGAGAGAAAGGCGCCGGAGCGCTCGGCGGGGATCGGCACGCGGCGGCGGTTCCGCTCGACCACGCCGGGGCTGGTGACGCGCTCCACCGCGCGGCCCGAAGGCGTGCATCTGATCGCCCGTATCGAGGCCGCGGATGAGGATGATCCGCTGACCACGCCGCTGCAGGCGACCTTGCAGCACGCCCTGCGCCGGGCCCTGGCGATCTCATTGGCGATGGGGGAGGCTTATGCGGATGTGTCCGGTCTGGGTGAATTGAAGCGGGCCAATCTGGCCGGGTCTTTGGACGCGGCCCGCAAAGGTGAGTTTACCGATTTGCTGGCGGCGGAGGCGCTGGTGTCGGCGCATGTCTTTGCCAATACCGTGGCCTTTCTGCTGGCGCCGCACGGGTCCGAAGCGCAGGCTGAGGTGGGCGAGGCGGAGGAGCTGCTGACTGATAATGCGCCGCTGGCCCTGCATGGAGTGCTGTGGGAGCTGGATCAGAAGCTGGCGCTGTATGCCCCCGACGATACGCATCTGATCGCTGCCACCGCAGCTTATGCCGAGCAGCTGCTGGAGAAGGCGGCGCTGAGGGCGCAGAATGCAGGCCGGCTGGAAGCCTTCACGTCCGCTGCCTGGCGAGTGGAGGCGGATGATCTGACCATCAGCGGCTTTGACGCCGCGGCCAAGGCGAAATCCACCACCCTCACCATGGCGTTCAAGAAGCCGCATGAGGTGGTCGGCAACCATATCGCCAAATATCAGGCCCTGCGGCTGTCGAAGATGCTGATGGCCTATGACTTTGACCGCCGCCTGAACCCGTTTGCCGAGATGGGCGGCTTCATCTTCACTTTCATGGGGGACGGGAAGCCAGGGACGGGCAAGACGACGCTGATCCAGATGATGGCGGGGCTGATGCATGATTATTGCCAGAATGCGGGCTATGCCTTTCGTTACCAGAACTTTGGCATCGACAATATCGACAGCTATCAGGGCAAATCAGGCCAGAACGCCAAGAGCTTTATCCAGAACGTGATCGACCCCGGTGTCATCGGCTTTGGCACCATCGACGACATTGACCAGATCGCAGGAAAACGCGGCGACCGGCAGTCCAGCGCCGGCCAGCAGGAGGTGACGGCGGTGTTCATGGAAGCCTTTGCCGGCGCCAATACCGTGGTGCGGGGCAATTGCACCTTTGGCATGTTCTCCAACTACCCGGAGAATGTGGACGACGCGCTGCGCCAGCGGGCGGGTGCGCGGTTCCTGGTCGACGGGCCGCAGACGCGGGAGGATTACATCGACATTCTGACGCTGCTGATGGGCAAGAACCATGCGATCCCGCTGGGGGAGCATGATCTGTACGGTGCGCAGGAAATCAGGAAGGCCGTCGCGCGGTCCTTCGAGGCCTACAACCGCCCGCAGGAGCCGGGGCTGGCAGAGGTCTTTGGCCGGGTGCAGGATCAGCTTGGAGAGCTGGATGATCTGGCCAAGCTCGGCACCTATCTGAAGGCGATCCAAGCGGCGGACGAACGCTTCACTGGCCGCGCCATCAAGAACATCACTGATGCGGTCAAGGTCCGGGCGATGGATTTCGAGCTGCCGGATGAATGGATGGAGAACCCGGAGCTGTTCCTGTTCAAGGATTACGAGACCAAATCCGCAATGATTGCCGAACTGCGGGTGCCGATCACGGTCGACATGGTGGTGCAGGAGATCAACCGCTACGCCGATAGTGAGTTCCGCTATGCCGACAAGTCGGATGAGGTGGCGATTGAGAACATGGTGCGCGATTTCGGGCGGCAGGAAGAGGCAAAGCGGCGGTATCTGGAGGGGAAGTGATCTGTGGGGATTGTTTTCGGATATGTTGCCCTTGTGGTTTCGGTCCTCACTGCGGTTTACTCAGTGGTTGCCGGGATCGCGATGGGAGGTCGGCTTGGAAGGAAAGAGGTTCCGGTGAAGCAGGCCCTTTCCGTGACATTCCTTCCTGTTCTCCTTGTTCCAATGGTGATTTTTCTAATCGTGGCAGCTTTTCAGGTTGGTGAAATGGGGCAGGGAGTACTTACCCTTTCTGGCATTCTTAGCGCTGCCATCTTTATGGAACGGATCTCAATGTCCTTTCTGATGCCGTTTACTGCCGCTGTTTTTGCGATTGCTATGACCATCGCAAGGCTACGCCCGCAAAATTCGCAAAGGGGGCTACGATGAATGTTTCGCGCAACATGAGGGCAGAGCCTGTCCGCGGGCGGAAGCGGAGCGCACGCCCGTTTTGCCGGAGGCAAACCTTCGGTTTGACGGGGCGGACGGGCGCTGCCCGAGCCGCAAGCGCCTCGGGCGGGGGATATTCGCAACTGCTCTGGAAGGGAGTGCATCGCTTACGTGATGCGGACAGGAGGAACATATGAAACGCCTCATCCAGCATGGCCTGATGTTCGGAAATCTCTTCCATGTGGCCTCGCCCGCGCTGGTGGAGCGGTATAACCGCGCGCTGAAGCATCTGACCGGCAAGACCACGGCCCTTACAGATTTCCATGTCGATATCTCGGGGTTCTCGCCCGAGATCGGCGATGAGCTGGGGGATGATCACTATCTGAACCATGCGGGCGTGAACCGGCAGTTCATTCTGCTCAGCACCGAGCAGAAACGCTGCCCGCTGCTGCACGTGAAATTCTCCACCAGCCGGGACATTCTGCGCCGGTTTATTGAGGTCAACGAACGCCAGCTGTTTGCGCTGACGGCGACCGATGCCGTTGCCGGCGAGCTGGTGAATTCGGTGTTTGAGGTCTCGACCCCCGCCAGGCTGTTCGACATCCAGCAGGTGCGGATCGAGGCGGATACCACCAAGGGCACCTTGCGCCATGCGGACCACCTTGCGCAGCTGGTGGAACGGTTCAAGACGCATGAGGATGCCTGGTTTGATGATACGCTGATCGGGGAGATGATCGCGACGGCGGAGCAGACCGGCGATGTCACCCGCAATCCGGTGCATCTGGAGCATGAGGTCTTTGAGCAGTCGAACTTCTGGACCGCGCATTTCGGCGGGCTGTATGTGTTTCAGGGTGTCGCGCATCCGGCGGTGATTGCCAGCGGGGCGAAGCCCGAGGGCGTGCCGCTGAAACATGTTTTCGATCTGAGCGAGCGCAATGCGATTGCCAAGTTTCTGGAACTGAATGGTTTGGCCGAGCCGGTGATCCGGTCGCGCAGCGTCGATGGCGCGGCGATCCTGCGGCAGAAGATGGGGTTCCTGGCCGTCAGCGTGCTGACCGGGAAGGGCCGGGACCTCACTGGCCTGTCGCGCGGTGACCTGCGGCGGATGGCGGCGCGGCATGCGGATGAGCTGCCGGCGGAGTTCGAGGGGCTTGCGGCGCTGGTGCGCTGGGCCGAGGTGGGCGGCAAATGGCCGAAGATCCGCTCGGACCATCCGGCCTACTTCTATTCCTTGCGGGCGTCGGACACTGCCCAGCGGGACTTGGTGAATATGCTGCTGGCGGAGCTGTGCCCGCATGACTTCCGCCAGATGTTCATCTGCCACAAAGAAGAATTCTACCGCCAGTACCGGGGCTGGCCGGAGACAAAAAGGGCCTATGCGGCAGAGTTCCTGGCGCGGGAGTATGCGGTGGACAAAGCCGGCGCGCGCGCCGCGCTGTTCGGGCATGAGCCAGATATGGAAGGACGCACGCCCAGCCTGCCGCGAGTGCGGCGCAAGGGGATGGTTGACCGGGTCGGCCCCTGGGGCGCGGTCAGCCGGGTGAGGGACCGCTGAATGTTCGGGTTTTTTCGCCTGATCCTGATCCTGCTGGTGGTGCTGACCGTGGCCTATGGCACGGTGTCGCTTTATTCGCGTGAGGTGCGGCGGGCGAAACTGAAACGCCGCTGGAAAGAGAAGGGGTTGACCGGCGACCGCTCCGCCTTCATCCAGCGGGGGCTGAAACAATACGACCGCTCGTTCCGGCGCAAGCTGATCCTGCTGGTCTATATCATTCCGCTGGGGGCGCTGGCGTTTCTGGTCTATGTCATTAACTTCATGTGAGGTGCAGCAGATGCGTTTCATCAAATGGGCTTTCCTGATCACCATCTGGGTGCTGTTCGGCGCCTTCCTGCATTACACGCTGCCGCAGTATGACGTGGTGCGCATCGTCAATACCTATGAGGAGCGGCAGGAGCTGAACGACTGGACGAGGGTTTTCTGGTCGCAGCCGGATGACCAGTCGGCGGAGCTCATCAACCGCGATGTGCAGTTCATCCAGGCGGTGCGCCCCAATGGCCGCAATATCGTGTACCGGAATGAGGATACCGGCTGGAATTGGCCGCCCTATTTCAAGTTCGATACGGCCAATCTGTATACTGATGCCAATGACAGCATCTCAACCAAGGCCAGCCCGGAATGGGTGGCGGTGATGCACTACGGATGGCGCAATGAATTCCTGTCGGTCTTCCCCAACGCGGTGACGATCAACCCGGTTGCGGGACCGGAGGACAAGCCAACCAACTGGTTCACGATCATTGTTCTGGTGCTTCTGGCGGCGGTGTTCTGGGCCGTCTATGTGCGCTGGCGCCGCTTCCGCCGGGCGCGGATCGACCCGATGGTCGAGAATGTCGAAGACAGCCTGTATGCCGCGGGCGATGCGCTTGCCGAGCGCAGGGGGCGGTTCCGGCGCTGGCTGGACAGCTGGAAGTCGAAGTGACGAGAGGGGCCGCGGGCCGGGCGGCTCTGAAATATGCAAACGGATGCGCGGGCCCGAACGGGCCCGCATTTTTTTATTCGATACGGTCGAGCACCCAGTCCAGCGCCGGGGTGAAATCGCCAGCCGAAAGCGCCCCGCGTGGTGCCGCGGCGGCAGCAAAGGCGAAGCCGTGTGTGTAATCCACCAGCAGGCAAAGAATGGTGCGGGCCTCTGCGCCAGATACGTCTGCTGTGGTGATTTCCGTCTCGATCAGCCGGGTCAGCCCGGTCAGGGAGGGGCCGATCAGGGCCGGGTTTTCCAGGATGCACTTTGCAAGTTCCGGATGCTTGGTCACCTGGGCGCAATAGCGGGTCATCAGATCGCGCAGCCGCAGTTTGGGCGTTGCCGCTTCAGACGGGGTGTCTGAACCTGCAAACGCAATGGCGACGAGGGATGCAAACATCTCGTCCTTGGTTCCGGCGTGATGGGCAACGGCCATCGGGGTGACGCCAAGCGCCTCTGCCAGTGCTTTGAAGGTGAGGGCCTTGCTGCCGCCCTCATCGAGCAGCTGCAGGGCCGTTTTCAGCACGTCATCCTTGCTGAGGGTCCGGCTGCCCCTGGGCGGGCGGCCCATGCGCGGGGGCATTGGTCAGGCTACCCGGAACGTGGTCTGGACCATGCCGGTGGGCAGGATGCGGGAGCTTGCCACCTGGAGGTCGATGTCCCGGTCCAGGCTGCCGAACAGCGGGATACCGCTGCCGATCAGGATCGGAACCGTTGTGATGGTCAGATCGGCGATCAGACCCTGGCGCAGGAAGGACTGCACCATCCGGCCGCCGTCGACATAGGCGCGGGTCCAGCCCTCTTCTTGCAGCTCCTGCATAAGGTCTGCGGGTGCGGCGGTGCTGAGGCGCACCTTGTCCTTCAGCTCCTCGGGAATGTCCTGTTCGGTCAGGCTGCTGCTGAGGACCACAACAGGTTTGCTGTAGGGCCATTGGCCGAACCCCAGCACGGTGCGGAATGAGCCGGTCCCCATGATCAGCCCGTCGATGCTGCCCATGAAGGCGGCAAAGCCGCCATCGTCATCTTCGGCATCGGGCTGTTTGTGCAGCCAATCCAGCGAGTGATCTTGGCGGGCCACGAAGCCGTCGAGGCTGGTGGCGATGAAGACGTGGCCGGTGGTCATCGGATTCTCCTGTGCATGCATTTAATTATACGACATATAATAAAGCGCATGCCGCGTTCCAAGGGGCCGGCGCAAGATTCACTGCGTGCGAATCGATTCGGTGGATCAGCAGCGGGTAACCGCATGAAAGATAAGCGCTTGCCGCAAACGGACTGGCGGATGCCGGTTTGAGTTTCTGGACATCCCTGTCCCGCCCGGCTCGGCAAACATGCATGTCTTTTTCCGGTTTTTGCGGGTCGGTTTTGTTTCCGATGGCGGGAAATTTTTCAGGCAATACCGCAGATAGCAAGGTGCCGTCCTTCGGGGCGGAGAATTGGGAAGCTGGTGAAACTCCGGCACTGCCCCCGCAACGGTGACCCCGGGCAAGGCATGGCAATGACCACTGAAGCCAATGGCTTCGGGAAGGTGCCAGGCCCCGCCGCCGAATGGCCCCGGGACAGTCCGGAAACCAGCCTTGCCATGAAAACGTCAACCGCGGACGGCGGCGGGGCGGTTGCGGCGCGTGTCCGCAATCCCTTTGCCTATGCCTGCGCCCAAGCCAACACGCCGCGGGGATGCGGCAGAGGAGAGAAGCAGATGCTTCACGACAGCGAAATTCTGGCCAAGCTGATGGCGCGGCAGAAAAATTATTCTCTGGAACAGGCGTTCTATACCGATCCGGGTGTTCTGGATCTGGACATGCGGCAGATCTTCTACCGCGAGTGGCTGTTTGCCATTCCCGCCTGCGAAGTGCCGAAACCGGGCAACTATGTGACCCATCAGGTGGGGTCGTATAACGTCATCATCGTGCGTGGCACTGATGGCGAAGTGCGTGCTTTCCACAACGCCTGCCGCCACCGCGGTTCGGTTGTGTGCAAGGCCAAAAAGGGCAATTCGCCCAAGCTGGTCTGCCCCTACCACCAGTGGACCTACGAGCTGGACGGCAAACTGCTGTGGGCGCGGGACATGGGGCCGGATTTCGATGCCTCCAAACACGGGCTGAAGCCGGTGCATTGCCGCGACCTGGCCGGGCTGATCTACATCTGCCTGGCGGATGAAGCACCGGATTTTGACGGTTTTGCCGAGGTGGCCCGCCCCTATCTGGAGCCGCATGATCTGGGCAATGCCAAGGTGGCCTTTGAAAGCTCGATCATTGAGAACGGCAACTGGAAGCTGGTCTGGGAAAACAACCGCGAGTGCTACCACTGCGGCGGCAACCACCCGTCGCTGTGCCGGACCTTCCCCGAGGATCCGTCGGTGACAGGCGTTGAGGGCGGCGAGACCCCGCCGCATCTGCAAAAGCACTTTGACCGGATCGAAGCGGCAGGCTGCCCGGCGCAGTTCCGCATGGATGCGCGCGGCCAGCACCGGCTGGCACGGATGCCGCTGAACGAAGGTGCGGAAAGCTACACCATGGACGGCAAGGCGGCAGTGGCCAAGCCGCTGGGCCGGGTGCCCTTTGCGGATGCCGGCACGCTGCTGAAGTTCCACTATCCGACCACCTGGAACCACTTCCTGCCGGATCATTCCCTTGTGTTCCGTGTCACTCCGATCAGCCCGACCGAAACCGAAGTCACCACCAAATGGCTGGTGCACAAGGATGCGGTCGAGGGCCAGGATTACGACATCAAGCGCCTGACCGAGGTCTGGATGGCGACCAATGACGAGGATCGCATTGTGGTCGAAGACAACCAGCAAGGCATCAATTCACCCGCCTATGAACCCGGTCCCTATTCCGAGGTGCAGGAAAGCGGCGTCATTCAGTTCTCCAACTGGTATGCCGAGCATCTGACCCGCGCGCTGACCGGCCGCCATCTGATTGCGGCGGAGTAAGGTCATGGGATTGCAGGCCAATTTTGAGACATTGGACGAAACCCTGGCGTGGAAGGACGACGAGATGCTGGAATGCGTCTCGGTTGTTCCGGAAGCGCCGAACACCGCCACCTTCAGCTTCCGCGCGCCGTCTGGCGCATGGTTCAAATACCAGCCGGGCCAGTTCCTGACACTGGAACTGCCGGTGCCGGAAGGGACCGTCTGGCGGACTTACACCATCAGCTCGTCGCCCTCGCGGCCCTTGTCGATTTCGGTAACGGTCAAGGCCCAGGGCGACAGCATCGGCACCCGCTGGATGCTGGACCATCTGCGCCCCGGCAGGATCCTGCGCGCCTCCGGCCCGGCAGGGGTGTTCACCCTGCCAAAACGCCCGAATGGCAAGTTTCTGTTCATCTCCGCAGGCTCGGGCATCACGCCCAGCCTGTCGATGACGCAGTATCTGTTCGACCGCGGCCAGTCGCCCGACATCTGCTTTATCAACTGCGCCAAACGCCCCAGCGAGATCATCGCCCGTCAGCAGCTGGAAAGCATGGCGTCGCGGCTGCCGGGGCTGAAGCTGAACCTGGTGGTGGAAGAGGACGATCCCTATCAGGTCTGGACCGGCTACCGCGGCCAGCTGAACCAGATCATGCTGGGCCTTATCGCGCAGGATTATCTGGAGCGCGAGGTCTACTGCTGCGGGCCGGAGCCGTTCATGCAGGCGGTGCGCGACATGCTGAACGGCCTGGGTTTTGATATGGAGAACTACAACCAGGAGAGCTTTGGCGCGCCGGTTGAAACAGCCGCTGATGTGCCCGAGATCGACGATGTGGTGCCAGAAGAGACCGCTGCCGCCGAGATCAGCTTTGCGGCGTCCGGTGTTATGGCAACCTGCACCGAAACAGATACGGTGCTGGCGGTGGCCAAGGCTTCGGGGCTGAACATCCCGTCGGGCTGCACCTTTGGCATCTGCGGCACCTGCAAGGTCAGGAAAACCGCAGGCGAGGTGCATATGGTCCACAACGGCGGCATTTCGGAGGAAGACGTGGAGGCCGGTTACATCCTGGCCTGCTGCTCCAACCCGATTGGCCGGGTTGAGGTCGATATCTGATGAAAACGGGCGCGCGCCGGATCTGGCGCGCGTCCTTTTTTTAAGGCCTGATCAGGCTTCCAGCGCCAGCTTGTGCACATGGATTTCGTTGATCGGGTGGCTCTCGGCGCCGATGATACCAGGGCGGGCGTGACGGTAGAGCGAGCGCCAGTAAGGCTGGATCACGGTGCCGTCGTCACGCATGAACTGCTCAATCTTCTCCATATGCCCCCGGCGGGTATCGGCATCGGCAATGGCTGAGGCGGCCTCCAGCATGCTGTCGAACTCGGCACTGGCGAGGCCGGTTTCATTCCAGGCCACCCCGGTTTTATAGGCCAGTGTCAGCACCTGCACCCCCAGCGGGCGGTGGCCCCAGTCGGTGGAGCTGAACGGATATTTGTCCCAGTCGTTCCAGAAGGTGTTGCCGGGCAGAACCGTGCGTTTGACCTTGAGGCCGGCATCGCGCATCTGCGCTGCAAGCGCATCGGTAGTATTGCGGCGCCAGTCGTCGTCGATTGAGAACAGCTCATGCTCGAAATCGAGCATCCCGGCCTCCTCCATCAATTGGCGGGCGGCTTCCGGGTCGCGCACCGGGGCGCCGATATCGGCGTATTCCGGGTGGATCGGGCAGACGTGGTGGTTCTCCGCCAGGGTGCCGCGGCCGTCATAGCCGAGTTCCAGCAGCACCGCGTTGTCGCAGGCCAGCGCCAGGGCGCGGCGGACACGGGCATCGGCATAGGGCTGCGCCCCGTCCACCTCGGCATCGCGGTTGGTGCGCAGCACCAGGGTGTTGGCCGAGACGGATTCGCTCAACTTCCAGCCGATGGAGGTGAAGATATCGACGTATTCCCCCACGGTTTCATAGACCATGTCGATTTCTTCGGCCTCGGCGGCTGACAGATGGGTGGAGCCGTCGGTGCCGAAGTCAATGAACTCGATCCGGTCCAGATGGGCACCTTCGCCCCACCATTCGTGATCGGTATTCTTTTCCAGGGCCACTTTCACGCCGACCTCGTATTCCACCAATTTGTAAGGCCCGGTGCCGACCGGGTCGGCGCCCGGATCGCCCGACCAGCCGTCCGGCACAATGGCCGCGGGGTATTCGGTCACTGCCGGGATGATGGTGATGTCCGGGCGGGTGAGCTTTACCTTCAGCGTCAGATCGTCGACCACCTCCAGCGCGCCCTCGGCGGGGCCGTCGCCGGCCTCATTCTGCAAGGAGCCCATGCGGGCCGCCATTGAGTTGCCTTCCCATTTGCCATCGCACCAGCGGGCAAAGTTATAGGCGACATCCTTGGCGGTCAGGGTGCCGCGGCCGTCGTTCCAGTTTACGCCGGGGCGGATGTGCAGCAAGTATTCGGTGGCATCCTCGTTGACCTCCCAGCTTTCCAGCAGCCGCGGCTCAAAGGTGCCGTCGGCATTGTATTGCACCAGATATTCCAGATAACCGCGCACCAGATTGCCCAGCTGCGGCCAGTTGAACAGCGGCGGATCAAGGAGGGCGCGCACGACCTGCTGGATGCGGATGGTGCCGCCCTTTTGGGCATTGGCTGCGGCCTGCACCGGCTGGCTGAGGCCGATCATGCCGTAGGCGGCTGATGCGGTCACACCCAGCGCGGTTGCGCGGGACAGGAATTCGCGCCGGTCCAGTTTGCCTTGGGCTGTTTCCTCCGCATGCATGCGCACTGCGGGGTGGAGGGTTTCCCTGTTATAGTATTTGGTCATTTTGCTTCCTTTGTTGCTGTGTTCAGCGCCGGGAAAGATGCGGGCAGCAGTGGAAAGGGTGTGAATGGCTGCCCCGCCCGCCAGCAGCCATTCGCCGGTGGCTTTATTCCGCCGGCTCCTGGGTGATAGTGGTGGCGATCCCTGCCTGTTCGCGGCGGCCGTCGTTGTAGATCGCCTTGATCAGGGCGGCGCATTGCAGCACCATCACCACCGAGAAGGGCAGGGCGCCGATCACCATAGCGGTCTGGATCGCCTTCAATCCTCCGACCAGCAGCAGCGCCGTCACCACCGCGCCAAGGGCCACACCCCAGAAAATGATATGCGGGCGGGCCTTGGGGCCTTCGTCGCCGGCGGCGTTGATGGTGTTGACGATCAGCACCGCGCTGTCCGCCGTGGTCACCAGATAGGTCATCAGCAGGACCACGATCATCACCGACATCGCCCAGCCGACCCAGGGCGACAGCATGTATTGTACCATGGCAAAGATCTTGTCGCCATCAGGTGCCGTGGCGATCTGGCCGTCGGCGCCGCCGTAAAGTTCCAGGTCAATGGCGGTGCCGCCGGCCCAGGTGAACCAGACAAAGCACATCAGCGACGGCACGATCATGGCGCCCAGCACAAATTCGCGGATTGTGCGGCCCTTGGAGATCCGCGCCAGGAACAAGCCGACAAACGGGGCGAATGCAATCCACCAAGCCCAGTAAAACACTGACCAGCCGCCCTGCCAGCCTTCCAGCTTTGTGGCCACGCTGTCCGGGGTGCCGTCGCCGGTCCAGACCCGGAACATCATATCCGGCAGTGCGATCAGGTAATCCCACAGACCGACAACCAGCGCCTGCAGGCCAAAGAAGGTGGAGCCGAACAACAGAAAGAAGCTCAACAGCGCGATACTCAGCACCATGTTGATGTTTGACAGCCATTTGATCCCCTTGCCGACACCCGACAGGGCCGAGGCGGTGGAGGCTGCCATTATCACCAGGATTGCCACGATCACGCCGGCGGTATTGGCGGTGCCGGCCTCGTTGGTCAGCCCATCAATGCCAATCCGGGTGAGGCCGGAGACAAACTGTTCCACTCCGAAACCCAGGGTCTGCGCCACGCCGAGGATGGTGGCGACCACGGCGACGATATCCACCACATGGCCGATGGATCCGGATAGACGGGCGCCGAACAGCGGTGTCAGCGACGAACGCATGGTCAGCGGCAGCCCGCGGCGGTAGCTGAAGAACCCCAGCGCGAGCCCGGCAATTGCATAGCAGGCCCAGGCACCCAGCCCCCAATGCAGGAACGACCATTTGTAAGCCATGCGGATATTGTCCGCAGCACCGCCGTTGGTCAGACCCTGGATCACTTCGGGATTGTTGTTCCAATGATAGATCGGCTCGGCAACCGCCCAGGTCAGCATGCCGACCCCGATGCCGGCCCCGAACATCATTGAAAACCACGAGAAGTTGGAAAACTCCGGCGTGTCGCCGTTCTGGCCCAGCTTCAGCCGTCCGGCGGCGGGCCAGATCGCCAGCGCGATACAGCACAGCACGAACAGCGCCACGGTCCAGATGTACCAGGCCCCGAAAGAGGCCAGAATGAAGCCGTTGACCGAATTCAGCACGGCGCCGGATTGTTCGGGAAAGGCAATGGCCCAGACCACCAGCCCGCCGATCATCAGTTTTGAAGAAATGGTGACGATCTGGCTGAAGCCCCGGTAAAATCCGCTGTCGGACGTGCCGATCGGCAGATCCGTTAAAGGAGGTTTGATTGACATGAAAAATCCCTGTTTTCTGTTGATCTGCCGGTTGATGCCGCCCGGGGCTACGGCTTAGCAGACCTTACACAGGGCATTTTCTGGTACAAAAATTCTGCCTTTTGCAGTAGGCAATAATTTATGAATGACATTAGCAGCATTAATAGGAAGCTGAGCTATAATCTGGTCGCGCTGCATAGTTTCGACCTGGTGGCCCGGCATGGTAATTTCACCGGCGCAGCCGAGGCGCTGGGGCTGACACAATCGGCGGTCTCGCAGAAAATCAAGGGGCTTGAGATGGAATTGGGCATTGCTCTGTTCCGGCGCGAGCACCGCGGCGTGTCGCTGACCAACGAGGGTGTGCGGCTGTTGAATGTGGTCCGTCCGGCGATGGCGCAGATGGGAAACTCGGTGGCGTCGCTGCTGGAGCGCAAGTCCCGCCCGAGGGTGCGGATCTCGGCGGATTTTGCCTTTGCCAGTTTCTGGCTGTTGCCGCGGCTGTCGCATTTGCGCGCCGAACTGGGGGATGAGATCGAGATCCAGATCCTCGCCTCGCAGGTAGCACCGGACGACTATGGCGAGGATTGCGATATCAAGATCCACGTCGGCCCGCGCAGCAGTATGGGCGACGGCGATGTGATGCTGCTGCAGGAGCGGGTGGGGGCGGTGTGCAGCCCGGCCTATCTGGAACGGCATGGCCCGGTGTCTTCGGCAGAAAGCTTGCTGGATTTTCAGCTGCTCAGCCTGTCAAAACCGGCCTCGGCGGAATGGCAGACCTGGCAGGGCTGGTTCGATCGCTTGGGTATCGCGGGCGAGCGGTCGAAGAACTATATCAGTTTCAATAACTACGACATGGTGGTGCAATCCGCAGTGTCTGGTGACGGCATTGCCCTGGGCTGGCTGGGGCTGATCGACAGGCTGCTGCAGAACGGGTCGCTGGTCAGAGTGGTGCCGGATGTGGTGGTCAGCGATGCCGGCTATGTGATGTCGCGCGACTATTCCAGCCGCCTGCGGGGGCCCAGTCTGGTGTTCGACTGGATCGCCGAACATCTGGCAGGTTCAGCCGTGATGTAGGGCTGGTGCCGGATTACCAGCCGCGGCGCCCTAGCAGGGCGTGCAGCCGGTTCTGCGGAGCAAAGGCATCGACCGTGGCAGGCCGGGTCAGCCGCAGCAACACCCGGCGCAGCAGCAGCCCGCCCAGGCAGGCAAAGATCACCCCGCCGGCCGCCTGGCCCAGCAACACCCCAGGCGCACCGTATAAGGTGCCGCCCAGAACGGCCAGCGGCCAGGTCCCCAGGGTGTGGCGGCCCCAGTTGATCCAGGTGGAATAGACCGGGTGGCCCAGATTGTTGAAGCTGGCGTTTTCGACAAACAGCACCCCGTTGAAGAAATACGCCAGTGCCAGCGGCCCGCAGAACAGGTAGATCAGCGCGCGGGTCTCGCCGGTGGCCGAGAACAGATCCGCAATCGGCACCCGCAGGGCATACAGAACCGCCGCCATCAGCAGCACGTAGACCGCGGTAAAGGCGATGCCGGCCAGAAACGCCTGGCGCACACGGGCAAACTGCCCGGCGCCAAAGTTCTGGCCGATGATCGGGCCGATGGCGCCGGACAGCGCAAAGATCACCGAAAATGCCACCGGCATCAGGCGCCCGATCACCGCCATCCCGGCGACCGCCTCAGTTCCAAACTGGGCGATCTCGCGCAGCACAATGGCATTGCCGAGCGGGGTCGCGACATTGGTCAGCACCGCAGGCACTGCGATCGCCCGGATCGCCCGCAGGTCGCCGCCGATCTGCCGCAGCGAGGGCCGCATGAAGCCCTGATGCACCCGGATGGCGGGCCAGAAGGCGGCCCCCAGCATACAGGCCCGCGCCAGCACCGAGGCAATGGCCGCGCCATCCAGCCCCAGTCCCAGGCCAAAGATCAGCAGCGGGTCCAGCACCGCATTCAAGCCGCCGCCGTACAGCGTCGCCATCATCGACCGGCGCGCATCGCCATGGGCGCGCAGCACCGCCATGCCGGTCATCGCCAGCGCCATTACCCACATCGTCGGCAGGATGATCCAGACATAGCGCATGGCCAGCCGCAGCACCTCGCCCTCAGCGCCGAGCAGCGCCAGGATCTGTTCCAGAAAGGCCAGCACCAGGACCGGCATCAAAAGCCCGGTCAGCACCCCTATGGCAGCCACACTGGTGGCATATTGCTGCGCCTGATCCGGCCGTCCCGCGCCCAGCTCCCGCGCCACCAGTGAACCTGCAGCGATGGACAGTCCGATATTGATCGAATTGGTGAAAAACAGCAGCGTTCCGGCATATCCCACCGCAGCTGCCAGCGCGTCATTTCCCAGCATCGCGATAAAGGCCATGTCGACGAAATCAACCGCGAACATCGCCATCAGCCCGATGCTGGCGGTCAGCGACATGCGGGTGACATGACGCATCAGGCTGCCGGTCAAAAAGACGGCTTTGCGGTCCGGCTGGTCTGCCATCTTTCAAACCCTTTGATGGTTATGATCCTGTCCCGGGCGGATCTCTTCGTCCCTGCATGACGACGCCACCGCCCCGGTCTTGTCAATGCGTGCCGCTGTACGCGGCGGCCGGATCAATCTGCGAACAGGTAATGGGTCTCGGCAATCTGCATGGATTTCTCCTCGGTCAGACCCAGGAAACCGCGTAGCTGCCCTGCGTTTTCCTCCGGGCTGCTGCTCTCCCGCATCTGGAACAGCTGGCTGAACCCGGCATCGCGGATGCGGTCGTTTTCATGCAGGATGTCGTTGCGGATAGTCGGCAGCAGCCGCTCCAGCGTCAATTGCGGTGTGCGCTCACCCGCCAGCCCGACCCGGTGCGCGTGGCCGGTCAGGTAGTCGTTGCTGAACTCGCATTCGATCTGCAGGAAGCGGGTCGAGGAGCGGTCGGAATGAAAATCGTTCATCAGGTCGATGGCGCCGGGGTCCAGACAGATGATCAGCTGGTCGGACTCGTAGTATTCGAACAGCATCCGCATCAGCGCGCGGCGGTGCCGGGTGCGCTTCATCAGCGCCGCTTGGATGCCGCCGAGGTCGGGCAAAGGGGTGTCTTCTTCGTTGAACAGGTAGTCGATGGCCGGGATATTGGTCACTTGCCGGATCTGCTCCAGCAGCCGCTTGGCCACGTGCCATTTCTTGCAGATCACGATCAGCAGCTCGCGTTCACGCCCCAGCGAGCTTTCGGTCTCCCAGAACCGCGGTGCAAACCGGCGCCCGATCCGGCCCCTTTGGACCAGGAATGTATACAGGCTGCGCCCCTCGTTGGAGATTTGGAAGTCGACGCCTTGCGCCGCATAAAGCCGCCCAAGCCGCGACTTCAGCTCGGTCGCTTCCGGGCTGATCTTGCGGGCGAACAAAAAGTCCTGACTCAGCAGCAGGTCGTAATGGTCATTGTGGAAATTCACCGGCATGCCGTAATCGGTGAACATCAGGAAGGTGAGGGTGCGGGTCTCGATCTCACCTTCCGGGATCAGATGGCGCACCAGGGTCTGAAAGAAAGTTTCATCCGGGATCCAGGTGGTGCGGAAAAACCGCATCACATCGCGGCGCCTGCGGGTGAATTCCAGGATCCACTCTACCGTGCGGCGGCGCAGGCACCACCACTGGCTGCCGATCTGCACCTGGATATCGGCCGGCACCTCGCGCTGCAGCCCCAGGCGTTTCTGCAGCCCATGGCTCCAGTAAAACAGCTGCTTGTGTTTGCGCTCGTTAAAAATGTGCCGGTAGATCAGCCGGTCTTCCTTCATGCCGGTTTTGATCCAGTCGCTTTCGAAGAAATCAAAGCTTTCGATGAAATCTTTATCATGCTGATCAAGGAACCGGTGGGCATACTCTGCAGTTTTCACCGCCATGCAATCGCCCGACAGCATGTAGAAATGGGTGGCGCGCGGGAATTCATCAACCGCGCTGCGCAGCGCGTGCAGCGTCGCCTCGACCAGCGACCATTCCCCCCAGCCGCATTTGATCCGCTTTTTGGCAAAGGCCACATTGGGATTGTCCGCCAGTTCAGCCCGGATCAGCTGGTAGTCTTCCGGTGCCGCCCGCCCGTCAAAGTGAATCGCCATGTAATCGCCGGCCGCGGTCAGCCGCTCAGCCTGCTGGATGATCGCCTCGGGGTCTTTATGGCAGAGCAGAATATATGCGATTTTTGCCATGGCGTGGACGGATTGCCTTGTTTTGCCTGATTGTTTCCCTTGATAAGCGGGCTTAAGGCACGAATAAACCAGATAGTTCCCGTTTCGGTAAACATATGCGAATACTGCTGGGGACAAGGCAAGAATAAACAAGAGGGCAGCGGATGGGGTTCCCCGGCACCTGGATGACGGAAAGTGAAAGTGTGGTCTACCGGGTGGTGCCGAAATGCGCCTGCTCGACGATCGGGCAGATCCTGCATTACTCCGATCACGGGCAGTTTTTCGATGGCGACATTCATGACGCCAAGGATGGCCTGCACAAATGGGCGCTGGAGCACAGCCAGGGGCCGATCACCCGCAACGTGCAGGGGCATCGGTCTTACGCCTTTACCTGTGTTCGCAATCCTTACACCCGCGTGCTCAGCTCGTTCTTTGACAAGATCTGCGGCATTCAGCGCAACGGGCGGCGCTACCGCGGCAATCTGGTGCCCAAGCTGGCCTATGAATACGGCATCGAGGTCGGCGGCGAGGACGGTAAGCAGGAATTCGACCAGATCGCCAGCTTCCGCCGGTTTCTGCTGTTCGTGCGCGACACCATCCGCTGGCGCCGCCCGATGGACCCGGACATCCACTGGTCGGCGATGTCGGGGCATGTGTCCACCTTCATCCGGAACGGCGGCCGCTACAACCGGATCTTCTGGACCGAGGATTTCAACACAGGCATGCAAGGCGTGCTTGATGCGATCGAAACGCCGCATGCCGTGGACCTGGCCGCGATCCCGCGCTTCAACGAGAGCGAAGGCCACGGCCCCAAGCGCGCCCATCCGGTGGAGGATTACTTCGACGACCTGTCGATGCATCTGGTCTACGAGATCTACAAGCGCGATTTCGAGCTGTTTAAATACGATTTCGAGAACCCCGGCAACAAGATGCCGGTGGGCGAGATCGACCTGGACGAGGTGCACGCCAAGCTGGGGGAGTAAGCAGGCGGGCAGGGCGCTCCCGCGCCTTTCCGCAGCATCAAAGATGCAGCGCCAAAAGCCTTGGGCCCAGCGCCGCTGGCGCGGCGCGGGCGGGTGTAGCAATCGGCCATTCGGCTTCACCTTTGGCTAAATACTCCCGCCGGAGGCACGCCGCGCGTTAGCGCGGCGCTTGGCCCAACGCCGCTTGGCGTGCTGGCGTTAGCTAGCGGGGCGTAGCGGGGGCGGGAGTTTTTGCTGAAACAGGAATGTTGCTGAAAGGCGGTTCAGGGACAGGCGCAAAAGAAAACCCGCCGCGTTTTTTGCGGCGGGTGTTGAATGTTTCGTGACTGAAGGGCTTCAGTCCTCGTCAGGCAGCGCGCGCACGGCGCCTTTGGCGGCGGAGGTGGCCAGCAGCGCGTAGGCTTTCAGCGCCTTGGAGACCTTGCGTTTGCGCGGTGCGGCGGGTTTCCAGCCGGCGGCATCCTGCGCTTCGCGGCGTGCGGCCAGGTCCTCGTCCGGGACCGCCAGATGGATCGAGCGGTTGGGAATGTCGATCTCGATGGTGTCGCCCTGTTGCACCAGGCCGATCAGACCGCCTTCGGCTGCCTCGGGGGAGACATGGCCGATCGACAGGCCCGAGGTGCCGCCGGAGAACCGTCCGTCCGTCAGCAGCGCGCATTTTTTGCCGAGGCCTTTGGATTTCAGGTAGGAGGTCGGGTAGAGCATTTCCTGCATCCCCGGACCGCCGCGCGGACCCTCATAGCGGATCACCACCACGTCGCCCTCTTTGACCTTGCCGGTCAGGATGTCGTTGACCGCCGCGTCCTGGCTTTCGCAGACATAGGCCGAACCGGTGAAGGTGAGATTGCTGGCATCGACGCCGGCGGTTTTCACGATGCAGCCGTCCAGCGCGATATTGCCGAACAGAACCGCAAGGCCGCCGTCCTGGCTGAAGGCGTGTTCTTTTGAGCGGATCACACCGTTTTCACGGTCATTATCCAACTCCTTGTAGCGGTTGGACTGAGAGAACGCTTGTGTTGTGCGCACGCCGCCAGGGGCCGCCTTGAACAGCGCCTCGGCCTCGGGGTTGTTGGCAACCTTGATATCCCATTTGGCAATCGCCTCGCCCATGGTCGAGGTATGCACGGTGCTGCAATCATTATGCAGCAGGCCCGCACGGGACAATTCACCCAGGATCGAGAAGATACCGCCGGCCCGGTGCACGTCTTCCATATGCACATTGGCCGTGTTCGGCGCCACCTTGCACAAGCAAGGCACCTTGCGGCTCAGCTGGTCCATGTGGGACATATTGAAGTCGACTTCGCCCTCATTGGCAATCGCCAGCAGGTGCAGCACCGTGTTGGTGGAGCCGCCCATGGCAATGTCCAGGCTCATCGCGTTCTCAAACGCCTTGAACGTTGCAATCTCGCGCGGCAGCAGGCCTTTTTCTTCGCCCACATAGTGACGCTTGGTGATGTCGACGATCTTGCGGCCGGCCTCCAGGAACAGGTGTTTGCGGTCCGCATGGGTCGCCAGGGTCGAGCCGTTGCCGGGCAGCGCCAGGCCCAGGGCCTCGGCCAGGCAATTCATCGAGTTGGCAGTGAACATGCCCGAGCACGACCCGCAGGTCGGGCAGGCGTTCTCTTCGATGTGCTGGACCTGCTCATCGGTGAACTTGTCATTCGCCGCCGCCACCATCGCATCGACCAGGTCGATCTTCTTCATGTCCAGATCGGCAATGTCGATCTTGCCCGCTTCCATCGGCCCGCCGGAGACAAAGATCGCCGGGATGTTCAGGCGCATGGCGGCCATCAGCATGCCCGGAGTGATTTTGTCGCAGTTGGAGATGCAGACCATGGCATCGGCGCAATGGGCGTTGACCATGTATTCGACGCTGTCGGCAATAACTTCGCGCGACGGCAGTGAATACAGCATGCCGTCATGGCCCATGGCGATACCGTCATCCACCGCGATGGTGTTGAACTCCTTGGCGACACCGCCGGCCGCCTCAACCTCGCGGGCGACCATCTGGCCCAGGTCCTTCAAATGCACGTGGCCGGGCACAAACTGGGTGAAGGAGTTGACGATGGCGATGATCGGTTTGCCGAAATCATCGTCTTTCATGCCGGTGGCGCGCCACAATCCGCGCGCGCCCGCCATGTTGCGGCCATGGGTGGAGGTTCTGGATCGGTACATTGGCATCAGGCTATTTCCCTTAGTCTTTGCCCTCAGGGACACGATTTGCGCAATAAAGGCAACCTGCCGGGGGGCTGTTCGGTAATTTTGGCGCAGTTGGCGCCGGATTTCAGCGGTGAAATGTCTCTCGGGTTGGTTCTCAGGCGCGGGCGGGCGCGGGCTCGGGGCTTTTCAGCCAGTGATTCACCGCCAGTCCCAGCACCAGCGCCCAGAATGGTGCGCCGATTCCAAAGAAGCTGATGCCGGACACTGTGGTCATAAAGGTGATCAGCGCCGCCTCGCGGCCCTTGGCGTCTGACAAAGCGGCAGACAGGCTGTTACCGATGGTCGAGAGCAGCGCAAGGCCCGCGACAGTGGCGACCAGCGCCTTGGGCGCGATCAGGAACAGGCTGATGACGGTGGCGCCGCCCAAGCCCACCAGAATGTAGACGAGGCCCGTCATGACGCCTGCCAGATAGCGGGTTTGCGGGTTTTCATCCGCCTCGGGTCCGGCGCAGATGGCGGCTGTGATGGCGGCCAGATTGAAGGCAAAACCGCCGAAGGGTGCGAGCAGAAGCGAGGCCAGCCCGGTGACAGTGAGGCTGGCAGAGACCGGTGTCTCGTATCCGCATGCCCGCAGGGCCACCACACCGGGCATGTTCTGCGAGGACATGGTGACGATGTAGAGCGGCAGGCCGATGCCGATCAGCACTGGCAGCGAGAAGGCGGGCATCACAAACTCAGGCCGCGCCAGGGTCAGGTCCAGCGCCTCAAGGTTGCCAAAAGCTCCGGTGCCTGCGCACCAGGTGACACCTGCCGCCAGCACCGCTGGAATTGTGTAGCGGGGAAACAGCTTGCGGCCAGCCAGGAAGGTGAGACCCATCACCGCCACCAGCGCGGTGTCACTTTGCAGCGACGTGAAAGCCGAGAGGCCGAACTGGAACAGAATGCCCGCCAGCATCGCGCTGGCCAGGCTGTCCGGGATAAGGCGGGAGAGGGCGGCAAACCAGCCAGTGACGCCGGTGAGGGTCAGGAACACGGCGCAGAGCATAAAAGCGCCGACCGCCTCAGCCAGCGGCACACCGTTGAGGCTGACCGCCAGCAGCGCCGCGCCGGGGGTGGACCATGCGGTGAGGATCGGCATCCGGTAGATCAGCGACAGGATCAGGCAGGTCAGCCCCATCCCAAGCCCCAGCACCAGCATCCAGCTGTTGGCCTGGGACTGGGTGGCGCCGACGGCCTCGATGGCTTGGAAAATGATCGCAACCGAACCGGTATAGCCGACCAGCACGGCCACCGCGCCGGAGACAAGATGCGAGAGTTTCAGATCCTTGAGCATGCGGCTTTTCCTCTGGCGCCGGATCGGCTAGGGGTGTTGTGCGTTATAGCGCACACTACACATCGTGCGTTATAGCGCACAAGTGCTTTTTGAGCGGCGGATCTTATGAGCGATGAAACCATCACCCTGAACCTGCGGAACATCCGTACGCAGGCGGGGCTTAGCCTGTCCAAAGCGGCGGAGATCACGGGCGTCAGCAAGGCAATGCTGGGGCAGATTGAGCGCGGCGAATCAAGCCCGACGATTGCCACCCTGTGGAAGATTGCCAAAGGGTTTCACCTGCCGCTGACCGCGCTGATTGGAGAGGCTACGCGGCCGGTAAGCGCGGCCACCGGTGTTTATGAGACGGTGCAGTTTCCGGGCAGTATCGGGGTCAAGATTGTCTTTCCCTTTGATCCGCTGCTTGGGGCTGAGACCTTTCAGGTCACGCTGCAGCCAGGGCAAAGCCACCAGTCCCAGCCGCATGACACCGGCGTCACCGAGGAAGTGTTTGTGCTGCACGGGTCGATGGAGGTGCTGCGAGGCGGCGAATGGGTGATGCTGGAGGCCGGGCAGGGGTTGCGCTTTGCCGCGGACCAGCCGCATGGCTACCGCAGCGCCGGGACCGGCGCGGCTTTTCTCAACATGCACCACTACCGGCAGGCAGGTCTGACGCAGCGGGACTGAAATCCTTCACTTGTGCATTGTCTGCGGCGGGCCTACCACTTGCCCAAGCCATTGAGTTTTCTGGATTTGAAAGGGCACCGGAATGGACACGCTGCGCGGAAGCCTGTTGATGGTGCTGGCCATGGCCACCTTTGCGCTGGAGGATATGTTCATCAAATCCGCGGCCCGCGACATTCCTGTGGGACAGATTCTGATCCTGTTCGGGTTTGGCGGCATGGTCATCTTTGCCGCGATGGCGCGTGCGCAGGGTCACGCTCCCTGGCACCCGGGTTTTGGCACGCGCCCGATGCTGCTGCGCTCTGTGGCAGAGGTCGCAGGGCGCCTGTGTTACACGCTGGCGATTGCGCTGACGCCTTTGTCCTCGGCCTCGGCCATCCTGCAGGCGACGCCTTTGGTTGTGGCAGCGGGTGCTGTGGTGTTCTTTGGCGAGACGGTGGGCTGGCGGCGCTGGCTGGCGATCGGGCTGGGGTTTGCGGGGGTGCTGCTGATCCTGCGTCCGGGCCTGAGCGGGTTTGAGCCTGCCTCGTTGTTTGCGGTTGCCGGCACGCTGGGGTTTGCCGGCCGGGATCTGGCCACCCGCGCGGCGCCCAAGGACATGAGCAACAACCAGCTGGGGTTCCTTGGCTTTGCCATGCTGGTGGTGGCCGGTGTGGCCGCGCTGGGCTGGACGGGCGGGGCGGTCTGGCCAAGTCTGGGCAATGCGCTGAAAATCACGGCAGCCACGGTGATCGGCGTCATTGCCTATAACGCTTTGTCCGGGGCGATGCGGGCGGGCGAAATCTCGGTGATTGCGCCGTTCCGCTATACCAGGCTGATCTTTGCCATGGTGCTAGGGGTGCTGGTTTTTGGCGAACGGCCCGATGCGCTGACCCTGATCGGCAGCGCAGTGATTGTCGGCAGTGGTGTTTTCACGCTGCTGCGCAGCCGCAAGCCGTGATGCGCGTCTTGCGCCCGCCGCCGCACCGCCTTACATCTGCCTCCCATGGCCAATAAGAAGCAGACATCCGACCCGAATTACAAAGTGATCGCCGAGAGCCGTCGGGCGCGGTACGATTACGCAATCGAAGACGATATCGAATGCGGCATCATGCTGGAGGGGTCCGAAGTCAAGGCGCTGCGCGGGGGCGGTTCCAACATCGCCGACAGCTATGCCGCGGTGGAGAACGGCGAGCTGTGGCTGGTGAACGCCTATATCCCGCCTTACGAGCAGGCCAAGCTGTTCAAGCACGAAGAGCGCCGCCGCCGCAAGCTGCTGGTTTCGCGCAAAGAACTGTCGGATCTGTGGAACGCCACCCAGCGCAAGGGGATGACCCTGGTGCCGCTGGTTTTATACTTCAACCACAAGGGCCGCGCCAAGATCAAGCTGGGCATCGCCAAGGGCAAGAAGAACCACGACAAGCGGGCGAGTGAGGCCAAGCGCGACTGGTCCCGCCAGAAGCAGCGGCTGCTGAAGGACGCACGCTGATCAGGGGAGGGCGCTGCCCTCTTGGCCTGGCGGCCAATTCACCCGAGGGTATTTCCAACCAGAAAGAAGCAGGGTTTGTGCGCCTGCAAGCTGATATCGATGCGTGTCATGGCCTTGGTGCTATTCTGCCTGACAATCCCCTGCAGCCGGCCGGTGCCGCCGGGGCGGGTCGTGGGGGGCTGGGATGCGTTGGGTATCTGACTGATTAGTCGGATATGCGTTGCCCAGCAGGTTCGCTTTTGGATCAAGCCCGGACAGAGACCGCGGCCCGGCGGGATGTGCCGCTGCCGGTGCCGAAGATATGCGCAGTGCAGACAGCCTTAAAACTGTACCTGTTAGGGGGTGGCTGCGATGTACTGGGCTATATTCTCTTTCCCAAGCAGCCGCCTGTGCGTCTCGAAGTCAGGGCCGGCAAAGACAATCCGCAGGTTTTCAACCTCCAGCAGCGGCTGCAGCGCCTCGACGGGCAGACCGATCGCCCGGAGAATCGAAAGCTCTTTAAGGTTCTTAAGCGGGGTGAGATCGGTGACGGCTGTTCCGGAAATGCTGAAGTCCCAAAGGCTCTCCATGTCCTGCACCGCAGCAAGGCTGGACACGGCAGTATTGGTGAGCGACAGCACACGCAGGTTTTTGCCCGCCAGAGGCGCAAGGCTGGAGACGGCGGTGTCTGTCAGGTTCAGCTTGTGCAGCGCATCCAGCCCGTTCAGCGGTGTGATGTCGCTGATCCGGGTTCCGTCCAAGGCCAGCTCCTTCAGACCGGTTGCCCCTGTTATCGGGATCAGGTCCGCCACCTGCGTGTCTGACAGGATCAGGGTGTGCAATGCGGGCTTCCCTTCCAGCCCGTCCAGGTTTTCCAGCTGGGTTCCATCGGCGCGCAGCATCTCCAGCCGGTCGGAGGCGGCCAGCGCGGCCACGCTTTTGACCGGGCAATTGGAGATCCAGGCCACCTGCAGGTTGGTGCCCGACAGCGGGCTGAGGTCAGAAACCTGAGTGTTGAAGGCAAGAAAGACTGCCAGATCAGTAAGGCCGGATAGCGGGCTTAGGTCGGACACACCGGAATCCGCAATATTCAGGCTTTGCAGCCGGGTCAGGCCGCTGGCAAAGGACAGATCGGTGACATCCCCGGCGCCCCAGACCGAGAGATGCTCAAGCTGTGTCATCCGGGCCAGCGGGGTGAAATCCGGCGCGCGGACAGAATCAAGACTGAGCCGCTTCAGCCGCGGCAGCCGGGTCAGCGGTGCAAGGTCCGGTGCGGTGATGTTGACCAAGGCCAGCCTTTCCAGCTTTGACATCGCGGCGAGGGGGGACAGATCGACAGGGTCCTTGAACCGCAGGTCGGCCATCAGTGTCAGATCGGTCAGCTCAGTGAACTGGATCAGCCCCTGCAAGTCCGGCGTGTGGTTTCCAATCCGGACCTTTGCCTTCAAGTCGTTGCTGTCAATGCATGTTTTGCCGATATCCACGCATTCTGCGCGCAAGGCACCGGGGCAGAACATGCCCGCTGCAATCAGAAATGCTGCAAGGAAACTGGGGAAACCGGACATACAATAGGCCTTTGCAATGAAATGCTGAAACTGGGGTCCATGTTATTACCGCTCCGTTAAAGGCCCGCAAGATTTTTGTAACCACAGGTAGAGGGCGGCGCGGTCTTGCACCGCTGCGCCGCCGGATGTACCCATGGCGCATGCGCAGAAAGGGAGACGCTTTGATGCAGGATGATCCGAAGACGCTGGTTTCCACCGACTGGCTGGCCGCCCATCTGAAGGATCCGGATCTGCGGGTGCTGGACGCATCCTGGTATTTGCCGCAGGAAAACCGCGACCCCAAGGCGGAATATGATGCGGCCCATGTCCCTGGCGCGCGCTTTTTTGATATTGATGATATCTCGGACCACCGCTCGGAATTGCCGCATATGGTGCCGCCGGTTGAGAAATTCATGTCCCGCCTGCGGGCGATGGGTGTCGGCGACGGCCATCAGGTTGTGGTCTATGACACCGCCGGGCTGAAATCCGCCGCCCGGGTCTGGTGGCTGTTCCGGCTGATGGGGCAGCACAACATTGCCGTGCTGGACGGCGGTTTCCCGAAATGGCAGGCCGAAGGCCGCCCGGTTGAAGACCTGCCGCCGGTGATCCGCGACCGCCATATGACCGTGCGGGTGCAAAACCACATGGTCCGTGATGTCACACAGGTGTCGTCCGCTGCCAAACTGGGCGACCATGAAATCATCGACGCCCGTGCCGCCGAGCGGTTCCGCGGCGATGTGCCGGAACCCCGCGAAGGTCTGCGGGCTGGGCATATCCCCGGATCGAAGAACGTGCCCTTTGGCAGCTTGCTGAATGCGGATGGCACCATGAAAGATGCTGATGGACTGGGCGCCGTGTTTGCCGCGGCCGGTGCCGATCTGAACAAACCTGTGATTACCACCTGCGGGTCGGGCGTCACCGCCGCCGTCCTCAGCCTTGCACTGGAGCGCATCGGCAAGACCGATCATGCGGTCTATGACGGGTCGTGGTCGGAATGGGGTGCCTTCCCGACCCTTCCCGTTGCTACCGGAGAGAACTGATGTTCGAGACCCTGAAACCCCAGCCCGCCGATAAGATCCTGGCGCTGATGCAAATGTACCGCGACGACCCGCGCGCGGACAAGATCGACCTTGGTGTCGGCGTTTACAAGAACGCCGAGGGCGTCACCCCGGTGATGCGCGCGATCAAGGCAGCTGAGCACAAGCTGTGGGAAGAGCAGACCAGCAAGGCCTACGTCGGCCTGGCCGGTGATCCGGCCTATGCGGATGCGATGATCAAGCTGATTCTGGGCGATGCGGTGGCGCGTGGCAATATCGCGGCAGCCGCGACCCCCGGCGGCACCGGCGCGGTGCGCCAGGCGTTTGAGCTGATCAGGATGGCCAACCCCAAGGCGCGCGTCTTTGTGTCGGACCCGACCTGGCCGAACCATGTGTCGATCCTGAACTATGTCGGCATTGAGACCATCACTTACCGCTATTTCGACCGCGACACCCGCGGTGTGAATTTTGACGGCATGATGGAAGACCTGAAAGGCGCGCAAAAAGGCGACGTGGTGCTGCTGCACGGTTGCTGCCACAATCCGACCGGTGCCAACCTCAATGAGGTGCAGTGGAAAGAAGTCATCGCGCTCTTGAACGAACGCGGCCTGATCCCGATGATCGACATTGCCTATCAGGGCTTTGGCGACGGTCTGGAAGAGGATGCGCTGGGTGTGCGCCTGGTCGCCTCCAGCTGCCCCGAGGTGCTGATCGCAGCCAGCTGCTCCAAGAACTTCGGCATCTACCGCGAACGCACCGGCCTGTTGATGGCGGTATCCAACGACGCGGGGGCGCAAGGGTTGAACCAGGGCACGCTGGCGTTTCTGAACCGGCAGAATTACTCTTTTCCGCCGGACCACGGCGCGCGTCTGGTGACGATGATCCTGAACGATGAAGCCTTGCGTGCCGATTGGGCGGCAGAGCTGGAAGACGTGCGCCTTGGCATGCTGGACCTGCGCCAAAACCTTGCGGATGAATTGCAGCGGCTGACCGGCTCGGACCGGTTCGGTTTCATTGCCCAGCACCGCGGCATGTTCTCGCTTCTGGGCACCACGCCGGATCTGGTCGAGAAGATGCGGGTGGACAATGGCATTTACATGGTCGGCGACAGCCGCCTGAACATCGCCGGTCTTAATGCGCAAACTGTACCTGTGCTGGCCAAGGCGATCGTCGACGCCGGCGTCTGAGGCCGCGCCGTCAGGACAAGCCGAAACGCGCTCCTTTCAGGGGCGCGTTTTTCTATGGCGGCTGCAAATCCAAGACTTTTGGAAAAGTCTTGGCAAAAGTTTTCCAAAACTTTTGCGCGCTGCAAATGCACAGACGGCGCTCCATGAAAGCGCCGTCCTCTTGTTTCAATACCGTGCAAGGGGTCAGCTCGGCGAGAATTCCGGATAGGCCTCCATGCCCAGCTCCGCCATGTCCAGCCCGTTGACCTCATCCTCTTCCTCCACCCGGATGCCGGTGGTGGCGCGCAGGATGACCCACACTATGGCCGAGGCGGCGATGGTGAAGACCCCCACCACGGCAATCCCGGTCAGCTGTTTCAGCAGCGTTGCATCAGGGTTCGACAACACGACCGCAACAGTGCCCCAGATACCGCAAAGCAGATGCACCGGGATGGCGCCGACCACGTCGTCGATCTGCAGCTTGTCCAGGAACGGCACGGCGAAGACCACGATCACGCCGCCGATGGCACCGATCAGGGTGGAGAGACCCAGGCCCGGCGTCAGCGGTTCAGCTGTGATCGCCACCAGACCCGCCAGCGCGCCATTCAGGATCATGGTCAGGTCCGGCTTTTTGAACAACACTTGCGTCAGCACCAGCGCAGCCACCGCGCCACCCGCTGCAGCGGCATTGGTATTGGCGAAAATACGCGAGATATCGGCAACATCCCCAATCGAACCCATCGCCAGCTGCGAGCCGCCGTTGAAGCCGAACCAGCCCATCCACAGGATGAACGTGCCAAGCGTCGCCAGCGCCAGGTTGGAGCCGGGCATCGGGATGGTCTTGCCGTCCTTGTATTTGCCAATGCGCGGCCCCAGGATCAGCGCCCCGGTCAGCGCCGCCCAGCCGCCCACCGAATGCACCACGGTCGAACCTGCGAAGTCCAGGAAACCCATCTGCTCCAGAAAGCCGCCGCCCCATTTCCAGCTGGCCTGGAACGGGTAGATCACCGACGTCAGAACGATGGTGAAAATCAGGAAAGGCCACAGTTTGATACGCTCCGCCAAAGTGCCCGAAACAATCGAGGCAGTGGCGGCACAGAACATCAGCTGAAAGAAGAAGTCCGAGCCGGTGGCGGCATAGGAGTAATCATCTGCACCTTCCGCGGTGATCCCCACCGCCTCCAGCACGCCGGGGCCGAAGACGCCGGAAAGCACACCGTCAACCGCCCAATTGCCCAGCGGATACATCAGGTTATAGCCGATCAGCCAGTAGAATACGGCGGCCAGCGAGAACAGTGCCATGTTCTTGGTCAGCTGCATGGTCACATTCTTGGACCGCACCAGGCCGGCCTCCAGCATGGCAAAGCCAGCGGCCATCCAGAACACCAGGCAGCCGCCGATCAGAAACAGCAGCGAGTTCAGGATAAACACGGTATCGGTCGCGGGGTTCACACCCGGCGCAGGGCCGGCCTGGGCCAGTGCCAGACCCGGCAGCGCGGCCAGTGCCAGGGCCGCCAGGGGGAGTTTCAGGGTCTTCATAGGTCTTTCCTCCATGCCGGACGCCTTCACAGCGCCTCGAGGTTGGTTTCGCCGGTGCGCACCCGCACGGCCTGTTCCACGTCCAGAACAAAAATCTTGCCGTCGCCGATCTTGCCTTCACCCAGCTTCCCTGTGCGGGCGGTCTCGGAAATCGCGCTGACGGCCTGGTCGGCCTGATCGGCGGGCACCACAAGTTCCAGCTTCAGCTTCGGCACAAAAGTCACCTCGTATTCGGCGCCGCGGTAGATTTCCGTGTGCCCGGCCTGGGCGCCAAAGCCTTTGATTTCGGTAACCATCAGCCCGCTCACGCCAAGACCGGTCAGCGCCTCGCGGACCTCGTCCAGCTTGAAGGGTTTGATGGCGGCTATGATCATTTTCATCTCTGCATCCCTTGGTTTCCGCGCTGCTCCGGCCCTGAGGATCATGTCTGGACCGATGCATTGTGCACCTGCAGCAAAACCCCCGGCCCGAGTCGTGCAAAGCCCAAGGCCAGCAAGTTTCCGCGTGTCATTCTGCGCACGCACAATAATTTTGCGCCTTTTGCCCGCTTCGCTTAAAAACCGGCCATCTGGCAAAGGGGGAAAGCTCCGGATTCTGCCCCCTCTACAAACCGGGGCGGGCAGGGTATTGTCCCGGGAAACGGGCAAACCGGGCAGGACATGACGATGGCACAAGGATCCGGGCGCAAGCCTTTGGTGGCAGAAAAACGCTATTCCGCAGGCGGCAAGGGCAAACCTTCCGCTGCGAAAAAGCCTGCGCGCAAGAAACCCGCACGCAAGGCCAAACCCAAGAAGACCGGCCTGTTCGGCCTGTTTTTCCGCAAGAAGACACGGGCGAAACCAGCCCCGAAGAAGCGCGGCTTCATCGGTCTCTTGCTGGCGCCTTTTGTCTGGGCATTCCGGCTGGTCTGGGGCTTCAGCTGGCGGGTCGGCATGGTGGTCTGCCTGCTGGTCGGTCTGGCTGTGGCGTTGCAATATGCCAAACTGCCCGAGGTTTCGGCTTATCTCGACGGGCGCGCGCGCGGGTCGGTCACCCTGCTGGACCGCAACGGCGACGTCTTTGCCTGGCGCGGCGATCAGTTTGGCGGGGTCATCCGGGCCGATACGGTTTCGCCGCACCTGAAAAACGCGGTTGTCGCGACTGAGGATAAGCGGTTTTACCGCCACTTCGGCATCTCCCCCCGCGGCGTCGCCAGCGCCATCCGCATCAACCTGCGCGAAGGGCGCGGGCCGCTGTCAGGCCATGGCGGTTCCACCATTACCCAGCAAGCCGCCAAATTGCTGTGCCTGGGCCGGGTTTATGATCCGGACGAATGGAAAAGTGAAAGCGCTTATGAGGCCGACTGCCGCAAAGGTTCGCTGTGGCGCAAGGGTACCGAAGCGATCTTTGCCCTGGCGATGGAGGCCAAGTACACCAAGGACGAGATCCTCTCGATCTACATGAACCGCGCCTATATGGGCGGCGGCGCATACGGTGCCGAAGCTGCGGCGCAACGTTATTTCGGAAAGTCCGCCAACCAGCTGAACCCGGCCGAGGGTGCGATGCTGGCGGGTCTTCTGACTGCGCCCTCGACGCTGGCGCCGACCAACAACCTGCAACGTTCACAGGACCGGGCGGCCACCGTGCTGCGGCTGATGCAGGAGCAGGGCTATCTGACCACCGCCGAGATGCAGCAGAACCAGAACGCCCCGGCCGTGCTGAGCGAAGCCGCGGCGGCGCGGGCAGGGGGGTATTTTGCCGATTGGGTGATGGATTCCATTCCGGATTTTCTAGGCGATCAGACCACCGAGGATGTGGTGATCCGCTCGACCCTGGATCAGCGCCTGCAGGGGGCGGCTGAGGAAGCACTGAAATACATCTTTGAGAATAAGGTCCGCCCAGGCTCCAAGGCGCAGGCGGCCATTGTGGTGATGAGTGCCGATGGCGCTGTGCGCGCGATGGTGGGGGGGCGCAAGACGCGGGTCTCCGGCGTGTTCAACCGGGCAACCCAGGCCAAACGCCAGACCGGATCGGCCTTTAAACCTTTTGTCTATGCCACAGCGCTGGAACTGGGCTATTCGCCCTACGACCGGGTGCTGGACGCGAAATACTGCATGAATATTCCCGGCTCCGGCCAGTGGTGCCCCGAGAATTATACCCGGAAGTATTATGGCGAAGTCACCCTGGCCCGGGCGTTGCGGGATTCCCTGAATGTGCCGGCGGTGAAAGTCTCCGAGGCGGTGGGGCGTGACAAGGTCAGCATCGTGGCCAAGGATTTCGGCATCGACAGCGATCTGGCCGCAGGCCCGGCGCTGGCGCTGGGGGCCTCGGAAAGCACTCTGCTTGAGATGACCGGAGCCTATGCGGGCATCCTCAATGGCGGTTCCTCGGTAACGCCCTACGGGGTGACCGAGCTGAAGCTGGTGAACGACAGCGACGCGCTGATGGGCGCCAGCGGCGGCATCGGCGAACGGGTGATCCGCCCCGAAGCCGCCCAGCAGCTGGTCTGGATGATGGAAAAAGTGATTTCGGGCGGCACCGGCAAGCGGGCGCAAATCCCGGGCTGGCAGGCGGCAGGAAAATCGGGGACGACTTCTGCGGCCAAGGATGCCTGGTTCATCGGGTTTACCGCGGATTATGTGGCGGGGGTCTGGATGGGCTATGACGACAACACGCCGCTATCGGGTGTGACCGGCGGCGGCCTGCCGGCCGAGATCTGGCGCGAGGCCATGGTGCGGGTGCATGACGGCCTGACGCCGAAACCGCTGCCGATGCTGGAGCCTGCCCCGATCGCCCCGCCGCCGCAGCAAACCCGGCGCGAGCGCCGCCGCCGTCAGGGGCCGCAGCTGGGCAAGGAACTGGGCCGCGCGGTGGACAATATCCTGCGCGACATTCTGGGCAACTGACTGAATTGCAGCAAACGTGGGGCTCCCGCCCGGTGAAGGCCCCCCTGAGGGGGGCCTCCGCCAGTTGGGTCCGGCGCCGCACCTGACGGTGCGGCGCACGCCCTGCCCGCCGGGCAGGGCGCCAGGCCCAACGGGAGCGCAGCATCCAGGATGCTGCAGCGACGGGCGGGAGATTTCCCTTTGCTCCGCAAGGCCCCGGACTGACCCGCCAAATAGAAAAGGCTCCCCGCAGGGAGCCCTTTGACTGTCATTCGTTATGTGCGTGTTTCAGCTCAACCGCTTCAACTCTGCAATCAGCGCGTCGATGTCGCCCTTGTGGCTGTCCAGGATGGCGCCGATCTCGGTGCGTTCGGTCAAGAGCAGGTTCACACCTTCGATGAACATATTGAAGAACAGATCCTGGCCGGAGCGGTCCGACACCAGGAAGGTCACTTCAAACGGCGACTGGCCCTTGAGGTAGGCAATGGTGCTCACCTCATACCATTTCTTCACCTTCTTGACGCCTTTGACTTCCAGCTTGCCGCCGATGAATTCGCGGAAGCGCTTGCCGTATTTGCGCGAGATATAGCCCTGGAACGCCTTGGAAAAGGCCTTCTTCTGGGACGAGGACGCCCGGCGCCCGTCGACACCCAGCGCATAGGCGGCGATATAGGAGGTGTCGCTGTAACGCTGGAAAATCCGCTCGAACTCGCGGAACATCGCGTTCTCGCCCTTGCCGGAATCGATCACCCGGTTGATGTCGCCGACCAGGCTGTTGATCAGCGTACTGGCGCTGTTCTCGGTCAGCGCCCACAGGGCTTGCGGTGCGGCAATCAGAGCAGCGGCTCCGGCGCCCAGGCCAGTCAGGAATTTGCGGCGGTCCATATTCAAAATCCTTCAGTGTTCAGTTCGAACGGATCGATCTCCTGGATCTCTTCTCCATCGCCCAGCTGGAACCGGCGGTTCTGCAGATAGATCAGGCGCGATTGCGCATAGCTGTCGGCGCTCTCGTAGAGAATCGAGTCGATCGTGTCGGAATAGTTGCCACGATCGCCCAGGCGGCGCACGATCTCAGCGTAAATGGTGATATTGTCGGCAGTATTCTGCTCGGCGTAACCCAGCGGATTGGTGAAGAAGTCGACGGCGACCCCAACGGCATCCCGGCTGGTAGAGGGGCCCAGCAGGGGCAATTCGACATAGGCGCCTTCGCCGACGCCCCAGATGTGCAATGTTTCACCGAAATCGGTATCGACTGCGGGCACGTTGAACTCGCTGGCCGGGTCGGCAAGCCCGGCAAAACCGACGGTGGAGTTGATCACAAACCGGGAAAATGCATTGCCGGCCAGTTTCAGATCGCCCTGCAGCAGCGCGTTGACCATCTGGCCGGGCATCGACAGGTTCTCGGCAAAATGCGAGAAACTGGTCACCATCGGCGCGGGCACAATTGCCACATACCCTTTGGAGGCAGGCCGGAAGGCCAGCCGGTCAACGCCGCGGTTGAAGGCGTGAATTCCGCGGTTGGTGCGCTCATAGGGATCAAAGACTTCGCCCGAGGCCCGCGCAACCGGATCCTGTTTTGCGCAGCCGGCCGCAAAAACGGCCAAAATCAGCGCAGATACAAATTTCAGCGGTCGCAAATGAAAAGGCATTCGGGTAAGTGTCCAATTGATGCTGGAACAGACGGGTCGGAGGGCAAATAAGGGTTCCTCAGCCTATTTCCAGTGCGATTACATTTATTCACCAGCTTGTGTCTGTTCTGATACAAATTCAGGCACTACCAATGGCCCGGGAACTTCTATTGCAGACTGACCATGAATAAAAGCATTTATAAGAGCGGTTATGACGAGCTTCGGGCGGTGCGGCAGCAGAGCCGGGGGCTGTACTGGTTCACCGGGATTTTCAGTTTCTTCGTGAACCTGCTGATGCTGACCGGGCCTCTGTATATGATGCAGGTCTATGACCGGGTGCTGGGCAGCCGCTCGGAGGCGACGCTGCTGGCGCTGTCGCTGCTGGTGGTGTTCCTCTACGGCATGATGGGGCTGTTGGATTACGCCCGCGGCCGGATCATGGCGCGGGTCGGGGCGCGGTTGCAGGCGGCGCTGGACCACCGGGTGTTCGATGCGATGATCCGGCGCTCGGCGGTGGCGCAGGATCCGGCGGCGCAGACCGGGCTGCAGGATCTGGAATCGGTCCAGCGGCTGATCTCCTCGCCGGTGCTGACCGCCGCCTTCGACCTGCCCTGGACCCCGGTCTTTTTGGCGGGCATTGCCCTGTTCCATCCCTGGCTTGGGCTGCTGGCCCTGGGCGGCGGCGCAGTGCTGGTGATGATTGCGATCCTCAACCAGCTGTTCACCCGGCTGCCGGTGCAAAAGGCCAATATGACCGGCCACAAGGCCAATCTGATGTCCGAGGAGATCCGCAACGAGGCCGAGATGATCCAGTCGATGGGCATGCGCGGCGCGGCTTTCGGGCGCTGGAAGCAAGGCCGCGATGCGGCGCTCACCGACAGTGTGACGGCCAATGACACCGGTGGCGGCTTCACCACGCTGACCAAGACGCTGCGGCTGTTCCTGCAGTCGGCGATGCTGGGGCTGGGCGCCTATCTGGTGCTGCAGGGCGAGGTGACGCCGGGGGCGATGATCGCGGGGTCGATCCTGATGGGCCGCGCCCTGGCGCCGATCGAACTGGGCCTGGGCCAATGGGCGATGGTGCAGCGGGCGCTGAAGGGCTGGCACAGCCTGGCCGAGCTGCTGGCCAAAGTGCCGGAGGAAGCCGAGCGCACGGCGCTGCCGAAACCCAAGGCGCTGCTGGAAGTGCAGGGCATGGCGGTGGTGCCGCCGGGCAGCAAGACGCCGCTGCTGCGCAATGTCAGCTTCCGGGTGCAGCCGGGCCAGGCGATCGGGGTGATCGGGCCGTCGGGCTCGGGCAAATCGACCCTGGCGCGGGCGCTGACCGGGGTCTGGGCGCCGGCCGCGGGCTCGGTGCGGCTGGACGGTGCGGCGCTGGATCAATACGCGCCGGATGTGCTGGGCGGCCATATCGGCTATCTGCCGCAGCGGGTGCAGGTGTTCGACGGCACCATTGCCCAGAACATTGCCCGGCTGCAGCAGCAGCCGGATGCCGAAAAAGTGGTGGAAGCCGCCAAGAAGGCCGCCGCCCATGAAATGATCCTGAAACTGCCCGAAGGCTATGACACCAAGGTTACCGCCACCGGCGGGCGGCTGTCGGGCGGCCAGATGCAGCGGGTCGGGCTGGCCCGCGCGCTGTATGCCGATCCGGTGATCGTGATCCTGGACGAGCCGAACTCCAACCTCGACAACGAAGGCTCGATTGCGCTCAATCAGGCGATCAAGCAGATCAAGGCCGAGGGCCGCTCGGTGCTGATCATGGCGCACCGGCCCGCGGCGATCCAGGAATGCGACATGCTGCTGGTGATCGACAAGGGCACCCAGACCGCCTTTGGTCCCAAGGACAAGGTGCTGCAGGAAATGGTCGCCAACCACCAGAACATCCGCCAGGCCACTGGCACAGGAGGCGTGCGATGAACGGGCAAAGCAACTGGCCGGCCCGGCGGCCGCTGATCATCGGCCTTTTGGCGCTGCTGGTGCTGGTGGGCGGCTTCGGCTCCTGGTCGGTGCTGTCGTCGATTTCCGGCGCGGTGGTGGCGACGGGGCGCATCGAGGTCGACCGCAACCGCCAGATTGTGCAGCATCTGGATGGCGGCATCGTGGCCGAAATCCTGGTTGATGAGGGCGACACCGTGGCCGAAGGCGCCACGCTGATCCGGCTGGATGACAATGAGCTGACCTCGCAGCTGGTGATCACCGAGGGCCAGCTGTTCGAGCTGATGGCGCGCCGCGGCCGGCTGGAAGCCGAGCGCGACACCGCCGCCGCGATCACCTTTGAGCCGGAGCTGCTGGAGGCGGCGGAGCGGCTGCCGGATGTCAGCGATCTGACCGAGGGCCAGCGCCGCCTGTTTGAAGCCCGCAAGGACACCACCGCCCGCGAGATTGAACAGCTGGAGAAGCGCCGCACCCAGATCCAGGAGCAGATCCGCGGCGTCGAGGCGCAGCAGACCTCGATGAATGTGCAGCTGGGGCTGATCGGCGAGGAGCTGGAAAGCCAGCAGTCGCTTTTGGACCGCGGGCTGGCACAGGCGGCGACGGTGCTGAACCTGCGCCGCACCCAGGCCGATCTGCAGGGCCGGCTGGGGGAACTGGTGGCCTCGGAGGCGCAGTCCGAGGGCCGCATCACCGAGATCGACATCGAGATCCTGAAGCTGGCCACCAGCCAGCGCGAGGAGGCGATCAGCCGGCTGCGCGACCTGCGCTACCAGGAGCTGGAGCTGGCCGAAAACCGCCGCTCGCTGCAGGGGCGGCTGGCGCGGCTGGACATCACCGCGCCGGTCTCCGGCATTGTCTACGGGCTGCAGGTGCAGACGCCGCGCTCGGTGATCCGCCCCGCGGATCCGGTTTTGTACCTGGTGCCGCAGGACCGGCCGCTGGTGATTGCGGCGCAGGTGGCGCCGACGGATATCGACCAGCTGTACACCGGCCAGGAGGTCACTTTGCGGTTCTCGGCGCTGGACCAGCGGAGCACCCCTGAGCTCTTTGGCCATGTCACCCAGGTCTCGGCGGATTCGTTTGAGGATCAGGGCAGCGGGGTGTCCTATTACCGCGCCGAGATCGAGCTCAACCCCGGCGAACGCGGCCGCCTGCCTGCGGGCACGGTGCTGATCCCGGGGATGCCGGTGGAAAGCTACATCCGCACCGACGCGCGCTCGCCGCTGGCCTATCTGGTCAAGCCGCTGGCCGATTATTTCAACAAGGCCTTCCGCGAAAGCTGACGGCAGCCAGCGGAACCAAGAGTGCGCAAAGCCGCACTGGTGCTTCGCATTTGCTCTTTCCGAATTCCGCCTGTCCGGGTAGCGTCCCGGCCAGCAAAGACTCGGAAGGAAATCGGCCATGAGCATTGAAGCAAAACTGAAGGAGCTCGGGGTGACCCTGCCCGAAGCACCGGCACCGGCGGCGAACTATGTGCCTTATGTGGTTTCGGGCGATATGGTTTACATCGCGGGCCAGATCTCGGCCGATGAAAATGGGCTGATCACTGGTAAGCTGGGTGCTGATCTGGACATCGAGGCCGGCCAGGCTGCAGCCAAGCGCTGTGCAATTGCGCTTCTGGCCCAGCTCAAGGCAGCTTGCGGCGGTGATCTGGACCGGCTGGTGCGGGTCGTCAAGCTGGGTGCATTTGTGAACTCGGCCCCTGACTTCACCGGCCAGCCGATGGTGGTGAACGGCGCCTCCGACTTCCTGGTCGAAGCCCTGGGCGACATTGGCCGCCATGCCCGTTCGGCGGTAGGCTCGGTGTCGCTGCCGCTGGGGGTTGCAGTGGAAATCGACGGCGTTTTCCAGATCAAATGAAGCCCGTCCTGCCTGCCGCTATCCTGACTGTCCCGCTGGCCCACCGTGCGCTGCATGATGCCGCGGACGGGCGCCCGGAGAACAGCCGCGCTGCCATCCGGGCAGCAATTGCGGCGGGTTATGGGATTGAGATCGATCTGCAGCTGTCCAGCGACGGCTGTGCCATGGTCTTTCATGACAACGATCTGGACCGGCTGGCGGAAGCCTCTGGTCCGGTCCGCGCCAGGACCTGCAGCGCGTTGCAGGCCATCCCTCTGAAGGGTGGTGAAGGGGAAGGCATTCCGGAGCTGTCTGAAGTTCTGGAGCTGGTGGCAGGCCAGGTGCCGCTGCTGATAGAGCTGAAGGATCAGCACGGGCAGATGGGCCTTACCGATGGTGCGCTGGAGCGGGCCACGGCAGAAGCGCTGAAGGGCTATGCCGGTCCTGTGGCTGTGATGTCCTTTAACCCCAATTCAGTCGCGGAACTGGCCCGGCAGGCGCCGGATATTGTCCGCGGCATCACCACCAGCGCCTATGATCCCGCGGAATGGCCGGAGCTGCCCAGGGCGGTCTGCGACGGCCTGCGCGGCATCCCGGATTTCGCGCGCACCGGGTCAAGCTTTATCAGCCACGAAGCCGGCGATTTGCCCCGTCCGCGGGTGCAGGCGCTGCGCAACGATGGGGTGCCGGTGCTGTGCTGGACCGTGACCTCTGCGGCGGAGGAAACCGCGGCGCGCGTCTTTGCCGACAATGTGACGTTTGAACAGTACCTCTCGCCGCTAACATCTTGATCCCGCAGGCGCAGACCCCACATCTTTGAAGCGGTGCGGAGGAATTGCATGACCCAGGCGCAAATCGAAATCCGGGTGCTGGCCTCACTGTCGCAGATCGCGGCAGAGGACTGGGATGCCTGCGCCTGTCCTGAGGCGGCAGACGGCAGCCGTCCGCTGGACCCATTCACCACCCACCGGTTTCTGAGCGCGCTGGAAGACAGCGGCTCGGTCGGGCCGGGCACTGGCTGGCAGCCGCAATATCTGACCGCCTATCAGGACGGGCTGCTGATCGCCTGCGCGCCGCTTTACGCCAAGGGGCACAGCCAGGGCGAATACATCTTTGATCACAATTGGGCGCATGCTTACGAACAGGCCGGCGGGCATTACTACCCCAAGCTGCAGGTCGCGGTGCCTTTTACCCCGGCCACAGGACGGCGTTTTCTGGTGCGCCCGGGCTTTGACGGTATTGGCCATTCGGCGCTGGTTCAGGGGGCGGTGCAGCTGGCAGCCGACAACAAACTGTCCTCGCTGCATGTGACCTTTTGCACCCAGGACGAGGCAAGAATGGGGGCGGAGATGGGGCTGATGCGCCGCTCTACCCAGCAGTTTCACTGGCAAAACGACGGTTATGCCGATTTCGAAGGTTTCATGCGGGCGCTGTCCTCGCGCAAGCGCAAGAACATCCGCAAGGAGCGGATGCAGGCGCAGTGCTTTGGCGGCGAGATCCGGGTCTTTCAGGGGGACAGCCTGCAGCCTGAGCATTGGGATGCCTTCTGGGAATTCTATCAGGACACCGGTGCGCGAAAATGGGGCGCCCCTTATCTGACGCGGCAATTCTTCGATATCGCCCATCACACGATGGCGCAGAATATGGCGCTGATTCTGGCAGAGCGCAACGGGCGCTATGTTGCAGGTGCCTTGAATTTCATTGGCCGTGAAACGCTTTACGGGCGTTATTGGGGCTGTGTTGAGCACCATCCCTGCCTGCATTTCGAGCTGTGTTATTATCAGGCGATAGAGCTGGCGATAGCCCTGGGGCTTGACCGGGCTGAGGCGGGCGCGCAGGGTGAACACAAGCTGGCGCGCGGCTATCTGCCGTGCGAAACACACAGCTTGCACTGGATCGGCGATCCCGGGTTTGCCGGGGCCGTTGAACGCTACCTCGAGGCTGAACGGGCCGCCACCGAGGAAGAGATCGAAATCCTGACCGATTACGGCCCGTTCCGCAAAGCCCAAGTGGAGGAGCAAGAATGACGGAAAAACTGTCCGACGCCACCCGCGGTCCGCTGCTGGAGCCGCTGTTTGCCACCGGCTGGGAAATGGTGGAGGGCCGGGATGCTATCACCAAGATCTTCAAGTTCAGCAATTTCGCCGATGCCTTCGGCTGGATGACCCGCGCCGCGATCTGGGCCGAGAAATGGAACCACCACCCGGAGTGGAGCAATGTCTACAACCGGGTGACGGTGGTTCTCACCACCCATGATGTGGACGGGGTCAGCGCGCTGGATGCCAAACTGGCGCGCAAGATGGACGGGCTGTTCGGCGAGCCGCAGACTTGAACGGACGCTCTGACGGAAAGGTCAGCAATTCTGTCCAAATGTTTCGCGCGCGAAACATTCCGGCAGGCATGCTGACCTTATTTTTCACCGTTTATTAAGGGGTTGTCCTGCGGCCGCCGGGTCAGGCAGCCGCAGCCGGACTTGGCTTCAGCCCATTGACTCCAGCAATCCTTCGCCGGCGGAAAGCTCGCATTGGCCGGGGTTTTCTTCCTTGTTGAGGACTTTCACCTCGCCGTCCTCCACCAGCATCGCATAGCGCAGCGAGCGTCCGATCAGACCGGCCGAGGGCACGTCCAGACGCATGCCGATTGCCTCGGTCAGCGTGCATTCGGCATCCGACAGCATGGTGATCCCGGCCTCGGTGGCACCGGTGTTTTCGCCCCAGATGTTCATCACAAACGGATCATTACCCGCCAGGCAGATTATTTCCTCGACACCCTTGGCGGCAAACTGATCCTTGGTGCGGATGAAGCTGGGCACATGCGCCGAATGGCAGGTGCTGGTAAAAGCGCCGGGAACCGCGAACAGCACGACTTTGCGCCCCTTCAGCTTGTCTGACAGCTGCACCTGCTCGGGGCCGTTGTCTCCGATGAGCGTCAGTGTCGCGTCCGGCAGTTGGTCTCCAACAGAAATCATCGCAGGTTCCTCTTTCTCATGATTGCGTTTTGAAGCCCCGGGTATATAGGGTCCGATGAAAGCGTGACGGGAACTGCTGAGGGAGGCAAGGGATTATGTCCCACATCGTCGTTATTGGAGCAGGGCAGGCCGGGTCCTCGCTGGTGGCAAAACTGCGTAAGGATGGGTTCGACGGGGAGATTACCCTGATTGGCGCGGAAGACGCACTGCCCTATCAGCGCCCGCCTTTGTCCAAGGCCTATTTGCTGGGCGAGATGGAGCTGGAACGCCTGTTCCTGCGGCCCGAAAGTTTCTATGCGGACAACAACATCACCCTGAAGCTGGGTCAGCGGGTGACTGGCATCGATCCGGCAGCGAAAACTGTGAGCCTGGGCGATGAGGTAATCCCCTATGACCAGCTGGCGCTGACCACCGGTTCCGACCCGCGCCGCTTGCCGGCAGCGATCGGCGGCGATCTGGACGGCGTCTATGTGGTGCGCGGATTGACCGACGTTGATGCGATGGCGCCGCATGTGGCCGAGGGCAAGCGCGCGCTGATCGTTGGCGGCGGCTACATCGGGCTGGAAGCTGCCGCGGTCTGCGCCAAGCGCGGCGTGCACGTGACGCTGGTCGAGATGGCCGACCGCATTCTGCAGCGGGTGGCGGCGCCGGAAACCTCGGATTTCTTCCGCAGCCTGCATGCCTCCCACGGAGTGGACATCCGCGAAGGCGTTGGGCTGGAGCGGCTGGAAGGCGAAGACGGCAAGGTGACCCGCGCAGTGCTGAGCGGCGGCGAAACCGTTGAGGTGGATTTTGTCGTCGTTGGCGTCGGCATCACGCCGACGTCGCAACTGGCTGAAATGGCCGGGCTGGAGCTGGACAACGGCATCAGGGTGGACGCCAAGGGCCGCACTTCGGACGCTGCGATCTGGTCGGCGGGCGATTGCGCCTCCTTCCCGTTTCAGGGCAAGCGTATCCGCCTGGAAAGCGTGCCGAACGCCATTGATCAGGCCGAGGTGGTGGCGCAGAACATGCTGGGTGCTGACAAGGACTACATTGCCACACCCTGGTTCTGGTCCGATCAATATGACGTCAAATTGCAGATCGCGGGCTTGAACACCGGCTATGACAATGTGGTCACCCGCCAGGGCGAGGGCCAGCAGGTGTCGTTCTGGTATTACAGGGATGATCAGCTGGTGGCAGTGGACGCGATGAATGACCCGCGCGCCTATATGGTGGGCAAACGCCTGATTGATATGGGCAAAACTGCGGACAAAGCGGTGGTGGCTGACACCGCCGCTGATCTGAAGCCGCTGCTGAAAGCGTGAGGATCATCGCAGGAGACTTCCGCGGCCGTGCCTTGGCTGCGGTGGGCAAGGGCGATGCGGGCGCCCATTTGCGGCCCACCACCGACCGGGTGCGCGAAAGCCTGTTCAACGTGCTGATGCACACCGGCGCCATTCCCGGCGCCCGGGTGCTGGACCTGTTTGCTGGCACCGGCGCGCTGGGGCTGGAGGCGCTGTCACGCGGCGCGGCTGAGGCGGTTTTTGTGGACGACGGGCGCGTGTCAGGCGGTTTGATCCGTAAAAACATCACCATTTGCCGCGCCGAGAACCGCTGCACCCTGGCCCGCCGCGATGCGCTGAAGCTGGGGCAGAACCCGGCGGCCCCCTTTGATCTGATCTTCCTTGATCCGCCTTACGGCAAGGGGCTGGGGGAAAAGGCCCTGGCCGCAGCTGTGGCCGGCGGCTGGGTGGCGCAAGACGCTTTGGTGGTCTGGGAAGAAAACGCACCGGTCGCCGCACCGGAAGGGTTCGAGCTGCAGGACAGCCGGAAATACGGCGATACCCATATTTCGCTGATGTGGAAAGCCGCCTGAGGCAACCTTCCTAAGGCAATTTTCTGCAAGCCCTTCACGGATAGTGGAAAACAGGGCACTTTCCGGGCAGTTCACAGCCGCTGGTCCGGCGTGTTTCCCAGTGCAGGGCCGCAGTCTTTTGGCGCATCACAGCTGCCGACCCCCGGCAGGTTTGCCAAGGCTCTTGCCGTTTCCACAGCGAAAACGATCCCTGCGAAACCTCGCAATTATCCCACCCTTGCCCCGATCTTGCCCGATTTCACCCGCATCACTGGGGGCAACACGGATACACGAGGATGGGTGAATATGGACCGACTGACCGAGATGGAGGCCTTTGCCAATGTGGTGGACCAGGGCGGCTTCACCGATGCGGCACGCAAGATGGGGATCTCGAAATCCGCAGTCTCCAAGCATGTTTCAAGCCTGGAAACCCGGCTTGGCGCGCGGCTTTTGAACCGCACCACCCGCCGGGTGTCCCCGACCGAGATTGGCCTCGCCTATTATGACCGCGCCCGCCGGGTGCTGAATGATGCAGGCGAAGCGGATGCGCTGGTCACCTCGATGCAATCGGCGCCCTCGGGGCTGCTCAGGATTTCTGTTGCTACCGATTTCGGTGTCAATCACCTGTCGCCGGTACTGTCGGATTTCCTGCAGGATTTCCCGGACATCACCGTCAACATGGTGCTGAACAACCGTTATGTGGAGCTGATCTCTGAAGGCTTCGACATGGCGGTGCGGATCGGCGAGCTGGAAGACAGCTCTCTGCGCGCCCGCAAGCTGACCGAAACCACCAAGCGGATGATTGCCTCTCCCGCCTATCTGGAGAAGTACGGCCGTCCGCAAAAGATCGACGAGCTGAACAGCCACAAGCTGCTGCATTATTCCAGCCAGTCCAGCGGCAACGTCTGGAAGATCACAGCGCCGTCGGGTGAAAAACGCCAGGTGCGCACCTCAGGCTGGTTGTCGGTGAATGACGGGCAATCGCTGCTGAATGCCGCGATTTCCGGCCTCGGCATCGCCTATCTGCCCAGCTTTCTCTACTCGGAAGCGCTGGAAGAAGGGCTGGTCGAAGACGTGATGCCCGGCCTGCCGGTGGAAACCCAAGGCATCTATGCGGTCTACCCGCCCGGAAAATTCACCCAGCCCAAAGTCCGGGCCTTCATTGACTTTCTGGTGCAGGCTTTTGCAGACCGCGACCCGTCGGAATGGAAAACCTGAACCGGGTCTACGGAAAACCGGACCAAGATATCCCTCGAAGACCTGCCCCCGCACCAAATGCGGGGGCCTTTTTTGAGCCGGTGACTCTGCTTTTCGCTGCAAAACACCGCGGGAGGGCTCCCGCCCGTCCCGGATCAATCACAGATTGACCCGCGCCCGTTGGGCCAGGCTCGGCGCATAGCGCCGAGCCTGGCCCAACACCGCCAAGGGGTCTTGGCAAAGCCAAGGCACCTGCGGGGGCGGGAGTTTTCCGGTGCGTATCTTTCGCAGGGCCTCACTCGGCGAGCAGCACAGCTTCCACCCGCCGGTTGGCTTCACGGCCTTCCGGGATCAGATTGCTGGCTATCGGGGCTAAAAAGCCGGCGCCGGCGACCTCGATCCGTGCCGCATCCGCGCCCAGCTCCTCGACCAAACGGTCCTTCACCGACTGCGCGCGGCGTTTGGAGATACCAATGTTCTGCTGCTGCGAGCCTACCGTGTCGGTATGCCCGACCAGCAGCAAACGGTATTGCGGGTTGGCGGCCAGATAGTCCGCAAGCGCGCGCAGGCTGGCATAAGTGCCGTCCTGCAGCCGGGTGGAGCCGCTTTGAAACACCAGATCCGTCAGCACCGCGTGGCCGCGCACCTCCAGCACTTTGGCCAGTTCCACCGGCCGCACCGTTCCGGGCGTGCCAGGGTCAGGTTTCGCCACCGCCGGCGCGGCTGTTGCCGTTGCAGCCGATCCAGGCGGATGCACTGTGATCATTTGCAAAAAAGCCGCGCCGCCTGCGCGTGATACCAGGAGTGAGACCGCCTCGTCCCCTTTGGCCGCGGACAGGAAGTGATAGCTGGAGATATCCACCATCATGTCCGGCGACGGCACCACCTCAATCCCGAAGCGGAAGCCGAAACCGCCGCAATCACGCGCGGCACAATCCAGCAGCACCTCATAACCGCCGGCCCGCAGCTGGTCCCGCAAGGGCGCCAGGATCTGCAGCACAGTGCTGTCTCCTCCCAGCCGCCAGGTGCGGCGCAGAATCCGCCCTTCGAACCGGCGCGAGGGGACTTTGTCCGCCTCTTCCGGTCCGATCGGCAGCTGGTAAACACCAAGCGCCGTGGCCCGTTCCGAAACAGCATCTGCACCGGCTGGCAGGGTAATTTCAGCCGCCGCCGGCAAAGCCGGAAGCAGCATCACCGCGGCTGCCGAAATGAAACGTCTTAGCGGCACTGGCTGTGGTATTCCGGATTGGGAACCATGGCAGTGGCGCTGGCCACCCGGTTGGACATGTTGAAAAAACCCGCAACATTGGCAATGTCCCAGATGTCCCGGTCGCTGAAGCCTGCATCCCGCAGGCCTTGCCGGTCCGCTTCCTCAATCTCTGCGCTGGAAGTGGTCATCTTGGCGGCAAAATCCAGCATCGCGCGCTGGCGTGCTTCCAGCGGCGCCACCCGGTAGTTCATCACCAGCATTTCACCCAAAGCCGGATCGCCCGACAGCTGCCGCACAGCTGCGCCATGCGCCACCAGGCAATAGAAACACCGGTTGATCGCCGAGACCACCACCGCGATCATCTCCCGCTCCAGCTTGCTGAGGCCGCTGTCCGCCAGCATCAGGTCATTGTACATGGCGGTAAAGGCATTCAGCTTGTCGATGTCAAAGGCATTGGCCTTAAGCACGTTGGGCACAAAGCCCAGCTTTTCGACGCAGATATCGAAATACTTCTGCGTCTCCGGCGGCAACGGGTCCGCCATCGGCAGATCCAGGGCTGTGGGCGGGGTTTGGTCACGCATCGGTCAATGGCCTTCCTGTAAAATCCGGTAGTGGTACTGTCCGGCGCATTTCATGCCGAGGGAAGCATAAAGCCCGTTGGCGCCCTCGTTACGTTTGGTGCACAGAACCGCCAGCTCGGCTGCGCCGTTTTCCAGCGCCCAGAATGCCGCCTGGCGCATCATCCAGGCGCCCATGCCGCAGCGGCGCTGGTGCGGCAGGATTTCCAGTGCGTGGACCATTGCCACCCCATTGTGAATGGCCACGAACCCGGCGCCTGCCGGTTTGTCCTTGTGACGGGCCAGCAGCCCGGTCTTTGGCCCCTGTACCCGCTGCATCACCGCCAGGCGTTCAGGCCCGATGCCGCCCTGCTGCCATATCTCGCGCTGGATCGCTAGCGGTTCCCAGACGCAAAAGGCGGTGACCCGCGGCACCGGGATGTCCGTAAGATGCGCGGCCGGGCAGGTCCACAGGCTGACCGGATCCTTGACCGCATAGCCGCGCGCCGCCAGCTGCGCGTCCAGATCCGTCTCGCCGTCGCGGATCATGAACAGGCAGTCCTGGCCCATCGCGCGCATTGCATCCTCAGCCGCGGCAATCTCCGCGTCCGAGGCAATGCCGTGTACCGTCGCCGCCGACACCCGGCTGCCGCCGCCCTGGCCGTCGCGCAGGGTCACGGGGCCCAGGCCGCGGGTGGAGGCAGCCGGCCATGTCGCCTCGGTCAGGGCATAGTAACGGGGATCGGTGGTCACTGCTCCAGCTCCTTTGCCAATTCTGTCATTGCCACATCAATCAGTGCGCCATCGGTGCCGCGGATCACGATATTGGCGCCAAAGGCGCCGTCTTTTTGGAACGGGTAGCAGCCGACTGACAGATCCTCATAAGCTTCGGCCAGCTTGCGCAACGGTCCGGCAATCTCGCCCTCGCCGCGCAGTACCCGCAGGGTCTGCGACAGCATCGGCTGGCCGCCGGTCAGGGTTGGTATCACGCTGGCCACCATCGCCTGAAAGATCAGCGGTACACCGGCCATCACATGCACATTGCCAAGGGTGAACCCCGGTGCGGCCGAGACCGGGTTTTCGATCAGCGCGGCGCCCTCCGGAATCCGTGCCATCCGCAGGCGGGCCTCGTTCAATTCCAAGCCTTGAGTGTCATAATGCGCCTGCAGGATCGCGCGGGCGTCATCGCGGACGTCCAGATGCGCGTCAAACGCCTTGGCGATGCAATCGGCAGTGATGTCGTCATGGGTTGGACCGATGCCACCGCTGGTGAATACATGGTCATATGCCCCGGCCAGCGCCTGCACTGCGGCTATGATCGCGGCCTCGTCATCGCTGACAATGCGCACTTCCATCAGGTCGATGCCGTGTTTGACCAGCTCACCCGCCAGATAATGCATATTGGCATCGCGGGTGCGGCCCGACAGGATTTCATCCCCGATGACCAGCATGGCAGCTGTTGGATTGGCCATGGTCTTCCTCCCTTGATACCTCGTCTTCGCAGATATAGGCCTAAGCCCATGCGCTTTGAAACCCCTCTGATCCCCGCCGTGCTGATCCGCCGCTACAAACGGTTCCTTGCCGATTGCCGGCTGGAGGACGGGCGCGAGGTTACCGCCCATTGCGCCAATCCCGGCAGCATGATGGGGCTTGCGGAGCCGGGCATGAAGATCTGGCTGGAGCCGAACGACGACCCGAAGAAAAAGCTGAAATACGGCTGGCGGCTGGTTGAGCACGCGGACGGGCATTTCACCGGCGTTGATACTTCGGTTCCGAACCGCGCCCTGCGGGCTGCGCTGGAAGCCGGAGAAATCAGCGAACTGGCCGCCTACAAGACCGTGCGCCCCGAGGTGAAATACGGCGAGAAGAGCCGCGTCGACTTTCTGTTGCAGCAAGACGGTCTGCCGGATTGCTATGTCGAAGTGAAAAGCGTGACGCTGTCGCGGGAACCGGGCCTGGCGGAATTCCCGGACAGCGTCACCGCCCGCGGCACAAAACACCTTGGCGAATTGGCCAATATGGCGGCCCAGGGCCACCGGGCTGTGATGCTGTATCTGGTGCAGCGCACCGACTGCGACCGGTTTCAACTGGCTGCAGATATCGACCCGGCCTATGCCGCCGCCTTTGCCAGCGCCTATTCGGCCGGGGTGGAGCGGCTGGTGCTGGGCACCAGGATCACGCCGCAGGGGGTCGAGGCCGGCGCACCGGTCGCCGCTGCACCTTAGCAACGCCGGCCTTCTGGTCAGGCGGCCTTGCTGGCTGCGTCTTCCTTGCTGGCAGGGTCTGCGTGAACAAGCGTGCGGGTCGGGAAGGGAATATCGACCCCGGCTGCATCCAGCGCTTCTTTGACCTTGCGCTTCATGTCGGCCTGATACTGAAAGTGCTCGGCTGCATCGACCCAGACACGCACCAGAAAATCCACCGAACTGCTGTTCAGCGCATTGACCTGAATGAAGGGTTCCGGATCGCTGTGCGAGCGGCTGTCGGCCATGATTGTGTCGCGGATCACCTGTTCTGCCGTGGCCAGATTGGCGCCATAGCCGACACCAAAAGTCCACTCTGCCCGGCGGGTGCCGAAGGCGGAGTAATTGGTGATTGTATTGCCCCAAACCTCGGAGTTGGGAATGATCACCTTCAGATTGCTGAGGCTGGCGATGACAGTATTGTTCAGGGTCATTTCATGCACCGTGCCCATTTCGCCGTTCACATCGATGAAATCACCCAGTTTGAACGGGCGAAACAGGATGATCATCACGCCCGCTGCCACATTCGACAGCGCCCCCTGCATGGCCAGGCCGATCGCCAGGCCGGCGGCACCGATGGCCGCCACAATCGATGTGGTCTTGACGCCAAAGGTATTCAGAACAAACAGCACCGCAAAGGCGAGAATGACATAACGTGCCAGATTGCCGAGGAAATGAAACAGGGTCACATCGAGTTTGGCGTGGGTATCGCCCAGGGCCACAATCCGCCGCTTGACCCAGCGCGCGGCGATGAAGCCCGCCAGAAGAATGACAATTGCGGCCAGCACGTTGCCCAAGGCCTGCGCCAGAAATTCCAGCGTCACCAGATCGGCCAGTGATTTTCCTCCGTAAATCTCAGTCTTCATCAGGTCATCAATGTTATCCATGCCGCTGCATTCCTCCTGGTTTGTGCTGTTTCCGCTCTCCCGGTCCAACGCAGCAGGGTTGAAAAAGTTCCAACAAGCCGCCGCTGCCCCCTCTGGCCCTTTTGGCCAAGACCCCTTAGATAGCTACGGAACAAAACCCGATGGAGCTCCGCCTGATGAGATCGAAAGACGGCCGCACAACCAAGGACGGCATCCGCATTCATGAAGCCGGCGATTTTGCCGGCATGCACAAGGCGGGTGCCTTGGCGGCGCGTATTCTGGACGAGATTGCCGCGCATGTGTTTCCGGGTCAGACCACTGGCGAGATCGACCGCCGTATCACACAGATGGTCGAAGATGCCGGCGCCAAATCCGCAACCATCGGTTACAAAGGCTATCAGCACGCCAGCTGCATCTCGGTGAACCATGTGGTTTGCCACGGCATCCCCGGCGACAAGAAGCTGAAGGATGGCGACATCCTGAACATTGACGTGACTGTGATTGTCGACGGCTGGTTCGGCGACACGTCGCGGATGTTTGTGGCCGGTAAGCTGCCGCGCAAGGCCGAGCGTCTGATCCAGGTCACCCATGATTCGCTGATGGTGGGCATCGAGGCGGTGAAGCCCGGCAATACCTTTGGCGACATCGGCCATGCGATCCAGGTCTACGCCGAAAGCCAACGGATGAGCGTGGTGCGCGATTTCTGCGGTCACGGATTGGGCACGGTCTTTCACGCGCCGCCCAACGTGCTGCACTATGGCCGTCCCGGTACCGGTCCGGTGCTGGAAGAGGGCATGTTCTTCACCATTGAACCGATGATCAATATTGGCCGCCCGGAGACCAAGATCCTGGCGGATGAATGGACAGCCGTGACCCGCGACAAGTCGCTGTCAGCGCAGTTTGAGCATTCGATCGGGGTCACTGCAGACGGGGCTGATATTTTCACCTTGTCGCCGGCCGGGAAATTCCACCCGACCTACGGGTAAGGCTGTCAGGGCGGGGGCCGGCCCCCGCACCCCCGGGGTATTTTCAACCAGAAAGAAGCAGCGGCGGGCTTCGGCTTTAACCGTCCCGGTCCTCTGCTTCCTGCTGCCGCCACAGGGTCAGCAGCATGGTGCTGCCTGCCCATGGGGTTACCGCGTCCTGAATGAACAGCGGTGCCCGCAGCGGTTTCGGCTTGGGTCTTGCCCTGGTTTCAGTCTCTGCAAGGGAGGGCAGAAACGGGGTGCGCAATGTCTGCTCCATGCGGGCGACAATACCACAACGGCCTCAGATCGACAAAAGGGCCGGTACCTCTGCCATATCGTTGAACACTTCAGCCCCCAGCGCGGTGAGCCTGCCGCCGCCGCCTTGCGGAGCATACCCGAGGCAGCGCATGCCCGCGCGCACCGCAGCGGTGACGCCGCTGCCGCTGTCCTCGATCACCAGGCAATCGCGCGCCTGCACACCGAAGTGGCTGGCGGCGGCCAGGAACAATCCCGGTTCCGGCTTGGCCACGCCCAGCGATTGGGCTGAGAACATCGCCTGCGGGTGGAACCGCTCCCACAGCCCGTTCTGGCCCAAAGTGATGCGCATCTTTTCCTCGCTGCCGTTGGAGGCCACGCAGGCCGGAATGCCATGTGCATCAAGCCGTGCCAGCAGATCAGGAATGCCCTTTGTGAGCGGTATGCCTTCTTTCAGCCGGGCATAGGTCTCGGCATGGATTTCCGCGATCCAGTTTTCCGGCAGGTCCGCGCCGAGGCTGCGGGCCTTTGCCATCACACCCGCCATGGTGCCGCCGGTAAAATGCGCCATTGCCTGCTCTAAGGTCAGGTCCAGCCCGTGGCGCGCGAGGTTGTCTGCCATCGCCTGGTTCGAGGCGGGTTCACTGTCCACCAGCACGCCGTCGCAGTCGAAAATCACCAGTTTCGGGGTCGGAAAGGTCTTGGGCAAGACGGTCTGCCTCTATTCGGGAATGGCTGCAGGTTACAAGTTTACCCGTCATGCCCGGCTGCGGCAAAGCCCAGAAACAAAAAATGCAGGAAGAAGACCCCCTGCATTCCTGGTTATACCCCGAAACTCAAGCGGCTTCGAACTTGCAACGCTTCTTCTTTGCCAGACTTACCAGCACTTCGTGACGTTTGTTTGCCGCATCCAGCGCCTCGTTTGCGTTGGCATAATTCCCAATCACGGCCGGCCAGAACAGCAGTGCCGCCGCAACGTTCTTTCCAGATGCCGTCTTGCCTTTTTTGGCCTCGGCACGGATTTCATCAAGCTGGCCCATCTGGGTCTTGATTCCTTCGCAGGTCAGCGAAGCGTCATCGACATTATTTGTGGTGACAACGTCCGGTGAAACGCAGCCCGACAGGAACAACGAACCTGCCGCGAGCAGGCCAAGAAACGATGCAGTTTGCATATTGGATCCTTTGAAACCGCAGGAAAAGGCGGCGGTTTGGGTTAATTCAGCAGCCGACTACAATCTCTGACCTGATCCTGCAAACAAAAATCACACATTTGGAGAAAGGCCGATCAGATAGCACCGGCTGCGCTCCGGCGCTACATGCTGCAGCTGATGCCGGGCGACGCTGGCCATGTGCCGCACGCCACGCCGGTTGTTTCTGAACTGATCACCACCACTGTGGAGTAACGTTTCGGTCTGCACCGAAGCATCCAGGCCGCGGTGCGGGCTAGGCAGGAGGTCCTGAACAAACTGAGGACTTTAACATGCTGACCTGCATTATCCGTTACCGCATCGACCCTGCCAAGAGGGCGCAGTTCGAACGCTACGCCCGCAACTGGGGGCAGGCGATCCCGCGTTGCGGCGCGGATCTGGTCGGGTATTTTGCGCCGCACGAAGGGTCGTCGACACTGGCTTATGGTATCTACAATGTGGAGAACCTTGCTGAGTACGAAGCTTATCGTGCCCGGCTGGCGGCGGACCCCTTAGGGCGCGAGAACTATGAGTTTGCGCAGAAAGAGCGGTTTTTACTGCGCGAGGACCGGACCTGGCTGAAACTGGCCTCGGCGCCGCATGGGGCTGGTTGAGGGGGGGGCATGATAGCCGTGATGTTTGAAGTGGAAATCGCCGAAGGGCAAAAAGAGACCTATCTGGAGACTGCGGCCGCGCTGCGAGAGCAACTGGAACAGGTGGACGGGTTTGTCTCAGTTGAGCGGCTCCAAAGCCTGAGCGCGCCGGAGAAGCTGTTGTCGCTGTTCTTCTGGCGGGATGAAGCTGCGGTGCATCGCTGGCGCGAGGTTGCAGAGCACCGGTCGGCGCAGAGCAGGGGCCGGAGCGGCATTTTTGCGGGCTACCGGCTGCGGGTGGCCGGGGTGGTCCGGGACTATGGCATGGCGGACCGGGTGCAAGCGCCGGCGGACAGCCGGTCAATGCATGGTTGACCGGGACTGAATTGCAACTGATGCCCGTTCCGGGGGAACCCGGCCGGGAGGCAGCTTGTGGCGGCTGCAGAAAAAGACGGTGCACCGGGTGGCGGCTCCCGCCCGGCTTAGGAGCATGAAACATGCTCTGCGCCCGTTGGGCGTGGGAGCGCGCCTTTGCGCGCTGCCATCCGCCGCGCCGCAGGCGCGGCCGGACCCAACTGCAGGCCGGGTCCATCAGGACCTGGAGCGGCAGGCGGGAGCGCCTTGCCTGCCTTTAGAGTTCCGCCGCCAGCCGCGTGCCCTGGTTGATGGCGCGCTTGGCGTCCAGTTCCGCGGCGACGTCGGCGCCGCCGATCACATGTGCAGTAATGCCATGCTCTGCCAGATCATCGGCAAGCGACCGTTCGGAGACCTGGCCGGAGCATAGAACGATGGTGTCCGCCGGAACCAGAGTGGGATTTTCGCGTGCGTCGCCAAAGGAGACATGCAGACCGTCCGCATCAATGCGCTCGTAGTTCACGCCGCCCAGGAATTCCACGTCCTTCATCTTGAGCGTGGCGCGGTGAATCCAGCCGGTGGTCTTGCCCAGCCGCTTGCCATGGCGTTCCGCCTTGCGCTGCAGGAGTGTTACGCGGCGGGCAGGGGCAGCAGGCTGCGGGCCTTCAGGGGCGAGGCCCGCGCGGTGCTCTGCCGGGTCGGTGACGCCCCATTCCTTCATCCAGGCGGGCAGATCGGTGGCGGGGCTGTGGCCCTCTTCCAGCAGGAATTCCGAAACATCAAAGCCGATGCCGCCGGCGCCGATCACCGCAACCCGCTGTCCGGCCGGTTTCTTGTGGCGCAGCACATCGATGTAGCTGAGGACATTGTCCCCGTCCTGGCCGGGAATGGCCGGATCGCGCGGGATGACGCCGGTGGCGACAACGACCTCGTCAAAACCGGTCAGGTCCCCGGCGGAAACTTCGCGGCCCAGTTCCAGCGTGACGCCGGCCTCGGCCACCATGGTGCGGTACCAGTCGACCAGGCCCCAGAATTCCTCTTTGCCCGGCACCTGTTTGGCCATGTTGAGCTGGCCGCCGATTTCATCTGCCCGGTCGAACAGGGTGACCTGGTGGCCGCGCTGGGCCGCGGTGACTGCAGTGGCTAGGCCCGCGGGGCCTGCGCCCACGACGGCCACCGTTTTCGCCGCGGCGGCGGGTTCGATCACCAGCTCGGTCTCGTGGCAGGCACGGGGGTTGACCAGGCAGGACGTCAGCTTGCCGCTGAAGGTGTGGTCGAGGCAGGCCTGGTTGCAGGCGATACAGGGGGCAATATGGCTGGCCTGACCACCCTTGGCCTTGGCCACGAAATCCGCATCTGCCAGCATCGGCCGCGCCATCGACACCATGTCGGCGCAGCCCGTTGCCAGCACGTCTTCGGCAACTTCAGGCGTGTTGATACGGTTGGAGGTGATCACCGGAATGCCAACCTTGCCCATCAGTTTTCTGGTAACCCAGGCAAAGGCGGCACGGGGAACCGAGGTGGCAATGGTCGGAATCCGTGCCTCGTGCCAGCCGATGCCGGTGTTGAGGATGGTGGTGCCGGCCTTTTCAACCTCTTGCGCCAGCTGCACAACTTCCTCGTGGGTGGAGCCCTCAGGCACCAGGTCGATCATCGACAACCGGTAGATGATGATGAACTCGCGGCCCACAGCCTCACGCGTGCGGCGCACCACTTCGATGGGCAGCCGCATCCGGTTTTCATAAGACCCGCCCCAGCGGTCGGTCCGCTTGTTGGTGCGGGTGACCAGGAACTGATTGAGGAAATAACCCTCGGACCCCATGATCTCGACTCCGTCATAGCCTGCCTCCTGCGCCAGGCGGGCGGCGTTGACGATGTCGGCGATCTGCTTTTCGATACCGTCCTCGTCCAGCTCATGCGGCGGAAAGGGGGAGATCGGCGATTTCACCGGGCTGGGGCCAACACATTTCGGGCCATAGGCATAGCGGCCAGCGTGCAGGATTTGCATGGCGATCTTGCCGCCTGCCTGATGCACGCGGTCGGTCACCACGCGGTGGTTCTCGACGTCTTTGGCCGAGGTCATCATTGAGGCACCGGGCAGCACCGAACCTTCGAGGTTCGGGCCGATACCGCCGGTGACCATCAGCGCCACTCCGCCGCGGGCGCGGGCGGCGTAGAATTCCGCAACGCGATTCCAGTCGCCGGTTTCCTCCAGCCCGGTGTGCATCGAGCCCATCAGCACGCGGTTCTTCAGCGTGGTAAAGCCCAGATCCAGCGGGGCAAGCATGTTGGGGTACGCAGTCATCTGAAACTCTCCCTGGCAGTTGCCGCTTAGGATCATGGTGCGGGGGCTGCTTGTCACGTGCAAACGCCGCGTCACCCCCTTGCGTGCCCCCGCGGCAAGCGGTCTAAGGTTGAGCAATGAATGCCTAGGAGAGCCTGATGACGCCAGAAGAGATTGCCAAGCTGCCCTACCGCCCGAATGTCGGAGTGATGCTGATCAATGCCGAGGGCGCGGTCTTTGTCGGTCAGCGCAAGGACCGGTACAAGGACGCCTGGCAGATGCCGCAGGGCGGGATTGATGCGGGGGAGGACCCGCGCGCGGCGGCCTTGCGCGAGCTTGAGGAGGAAACTGGGGTGGCGCCGGAGCTGGTCGAGATCATCGCCGAGAGCGATGGCTGGCTGCCTTATGATCTGCCGCATGACGTGGTGCCCAAGTTCTGGGGCGGTAAATTCCGAGGGCAGGAACAGAAGTGGTATCTGATGCGGTTTCTGGGGCGCGATGATCAGGTCAATATTGAGACGGATCACCCGGAGTTTTCGGCCTGGTGCTGGCAGCCAGTGGCGCAGCTGGTTGAGAAGATCGTGCCGTTTAAGCGCGAGGTTTATGCGCGGGTGGTAGCTGAGTTCAGGGAGTATTTGTGAGATGGGATTGCGCCGGCCTCTCTTAAGCTGTTCAGTCCGGCCGAAAGGCCGGGCAGCGCCTGGCCTTCTCCGCGGGAAGGCGCTTTGCATCTCCCCAAGGTCAGGCGCTGCCCTAAGCGTTCTGATCGCGGCAATGGTTGTGACGATATTCGCCAATTCTGCTGCCGCCCTCAGCTGCCTGCCTTGGGGACCGGCAGATGCCTATCTGCAGGCCGCGAAGTCGGACAGCGTCTACAACATCATCGCAGGCGAACTGCGGTTCGACGAAAATCTGCTGCCGCAATCCCATGCTGACAACCCGAATGACACGCCGCCGCTGACCCGCATTCCGGCGCAGCTGTCAGGCAAGATGCTGGACGGCAAGTATTTCTCCGGACGGGTCAAGGTGCCGGCAGTGCTTGAGGTGGAATGCCTCGGCCCTTGGTGTGGCGGCATGGCCTCGGGTACGGATCAGGTGTTCTTTGCCGAACAGCGCGGGCAGGAGCTGGTGATCCGGGCGGGTGCCTGCGGCGGGTTTGTGTTTGCCGATACGTCTGAAGTGCGGCGGCAGGTTCTGGATTGCCACCGCGGCAAGGCGTGCGAGCCTGCAATGCCGCGGTGACCAGGGTTACTTTGCCGGGGCTGGGTGCCGTTTGGCGCGCAAGCACAGCCGCGACTGGCCAAGCCACAGGCTGAACAGGGCCAGTGCGGCGCCCAGCATCTGGTTGGGCGTCAGGGTCTCACCCAGCAGCAGCCATCCCAGGATCACTGCCGACAGCGGGCTGAGGACGCCGAGCAAAGACACCTGCGACGGCTCGATCCGGGCCAGGCCGCGGAACCACAGGATATAGGTCAGCGCGCCGCCGATCAGGCTCATATAGGCGAGGCCGGCGATGTTGGCGGCGGTGAAAACGGGGATCTCCGGCACCATCCACAGCGTCACCGGCACCAGCATCAGCCCGCCTGCGGTCAGCTGCCATGCAGTGAAGGTGAGCGGCGGCACAGGCGGCTGCCATTTGCGGCTCAGAACCACACCGCCAGCCATCGACAGCGCCCCGCCTAGGCCGGCCAGCACGCCCCATGTGTCGAGTTCGGCCGCAGGTGTCAGCACCAATAGAGCAACACCGGCGATGCTCAGCAGGGCGGCGGCAACGGCGGCGGCGCGGATCTGCGATTTCAGCACTAGTGCCGACAGAAACACCACGGTCAGCGGCTGCACCGCACCCAGCGTCGCGGCAACGCCGCCCGGCAGGCGGTAGGCGGATACAAACAGCAGCACCCAGAACAGTGAGAAATTCAGCGCCCCCAGCACCGCCAGGCGCGGCAGCCAGTTGAGCGGCGGCAGCCGGCGCACCAGCAACAGCAGCAAAAGCCCCGCAGGCAGCGCCCGCAGCAAGGCCACCACCAGCGGCGAATGGCCGGGCAGCAGAGATGTCGTCACGATATAGCTGCTGCCCCAGATGGCAGGGGCAAGCGCCGTCAGCAGAAGGGTCCGGATGGGCATGGGGTTCTCCTTATCTTGATGTCGAGATAATGGATTTTATCTTGACGTCAAGATGCAATCTTCTAAACCGGGGATATGGACCATGTGGATTACATTACCCAGCAATGGGAACGGGAGCGGCCGGACCTTGATGTCACGGCCATGGGCGTGATTGGCCGGGTGGCGCGGCTGTACCTGGCGTATCAGCGCGGAATGCACACGACCTTTGCAGAGTTCGGGTTGAATGCGGCCAAATTCGATGTGCTGGCCACGCTGCGCCGTTCGGGAGACCCTTACACATTGTCACCGGGCGAATTGCTGAAGGCAACAATGGTGGCCTCGGGCACGATGACCAACCGGATCGACCGGCTGGAAGCGGACGGGCTGGTCAAGCGCGACGTGAACCCGGAGGACAGCCGCAGTTTTCTGGTGGGGCTGACTGAGGAAGGCCTTGCCTTGGTTGACCGGGCGGTAACCGCGCATGTGCAGACGCAGGCGCGGCTGCTGGAGGGGCTGGGGACACAGGAGGTTGAGACCTTCAAGGCGCTTTTGAGCAAAGCCCAGGCGGCGGCTGACAGCTGACGCCAAAAGTTCAAAAAGTCCAAATACGCTGAAGTAAGGGGGCTGCGCGGGCTGGCGCCCTTGCGTCCTGCGGACGGCGGGGCGGGGGTGGCGCAGAGCGGCAAAGCCGCTCTGCGCCACCCCCAACGGGAGAGACTGCACCGTCAGGTGCTGGTTCGACGGGCGGGAGAACGCCGCTGAATTCAGGCCAGTCCGGCTTCTTCCAGCAGGTGCAGAACATTGGTTTCCGGGCGCGGGCCGATATGGCGGATCACTTCGCCTGCACAGATGCAGCCCATCCGGGCGCAGACTTCCAGGCTGCGGCCAGTGGCCATGCCGAACAGGAAGCCGGCGGCAAACTGGTCGCCCGCGCCGGTGGCATCGACAGGCACAATGGCTTCGACCGGGACGTCGATGCGCACGCCGTCATTCAGCACGGTCACCCCGTCGCTGGACCGGGTGCAGACCACCAGCGGGCAGATCGCGGCGGTCTTGGCCATCGCGGCCTCCAGGTCATCGGTTTCAAACAGCGCGCAAATCTCGTCCTGATTACCGATTACAAAATCCAGTTCGTTGCTGATCAGGCTCAGGAAGCTGTCCCGGTGCCGTTCAACGCAGAACGGGTCGGAAATCGACAGGCCGACCCGGCCGCCGCCCTCGCGGCATTTGCGGGCCGCTTCCATGAAGGCGGTCTTGCCCTTGTCCTTGTCGAACAGATAACCCTCCAGGAACATGATCCTGGCCTTCCCGGCGGCGTCTTCGGGAACATCCGCCGAACTCAGTTCCGAAGAAATCCCCAGATACGTATTCATTGAGCGTTCACCGTCGGGCGACACAAAGATCATTGACCGTGACGTCGGCTGCTCGCCATCCGTAACCGGCGGGTTCACAAAGGCGACGCCTTCGTTGTTCATCGCATCGGCATAGAATTGTCCCAGCGCATCGCCGCGGACCCGGCCGATAAAGGCGGCCTGCAGCCCCAGCGCGCCGGCGCCTGCAATGGTATTGGCGACCGAGCCGCCCGGGGTCAGCACCCGGTTGCCCATCGCAGCATAAAGATCCTCGCAGCGCTCGCGCTCGATCAGCTGCATGATGCCTTTTTCGATGCCCTGTTCGGCCAGGAAGCTGTCTTCGCATTGTGCAATCACATCGACGACGGCGTTACCGATACCGACGAGCTGATAGGTTTTGGTCATGGTCCCTCCTCGGGAAAATCCGGAGCGGTTCCGGTTCGGAAAATATGCCGCGCCAAAGGTTTATAGGTTCTTGTCTTCATACATGCACAGATCGCGGATCAGGCAGCTGCCGCACATCGGTTTGCGCGCCTTGCAGTGATAGCGGCCATGCAGGATCAGCCAATGGTGGGCGTGCTGCTGGAAATCCGCCGGGATGTTATCCTCCACCGCGCGTTCCACGGCGTCCACATCCTTGCCCGGGGCAATGCCGGAACGGTTGCCGACGCGGAAGATATGGGTGTCCACTGCTTGTGCGGGCTGTTTCCACCACATGTTCAGCACCACATTGGCAGTCTTGCGGCCTACTCCCGGCAGGGATTGCAATGCGGCGCGGGAATTGGGCACCTCGCCGCCGTAGTCATCAACCAGGATCTGGCTGAGCTTGATCACGTTCTTGGCCTTCTGGCGGAACAGGCCGATGGTTTTTATGTGTTCGGTCAGTCCTTCAAGGCCCAGATCCAGCATTTTCTGCGGGGTATCGGCGATCTTGAACAGCGCGCGGGTTGCCTTGTTCACACCGGCATCGGTCGCCTGCGCCGAAAGCGCCACTGCCACCACCAGCGTGTAGACATTGACATGTTCCAGCTCGCCCTTGGGTTCGGGCTCAGCTGCCTGGAAGCGCGTGAAAATCTCGCGCAGCGTATGATAGTCGAGTTGCTTTGCCATGGCAGCGCTTATGTACAGGTCAGACCTTAAAGAGCAATTGAAATTGCGGTGCCGGGGCAGTTTGCGGCGGCATGTAAGAGAGCAGGCGGGCAGCTTTTAATGCTGCGTTTGCGGCGGCGGTTTTTACAGCATTTTCCGCCCCGGCCCGGCACTTCTGTGCTTGCCGCCCCGGCCCCGCTTTTCCAAGCGAGTGCGCGGGGCGGGGTATTTCGCAAGTTCCGGGTCGAACGGCCGGAGCGGGCGTAGTAAGCTGGTCCGTAAGTCAGAACAGGTTGGGCGGATGAATATCGAAACACGGGAAAACACCTATCATTACGGCGTCATGCGCCGGGCGATTGAGCTGATCGACGACGGCGGCGAGGATCTGACGCTGGAGCAGCTGGCTGCCCGTATGGATATGAGCCCGGCGCATTTTCAGCGGCTGTTTTCCTCCTGGGTCGGGGTTTCACCCAAACGCTACCAGCAGTATCTGCGGTTGGGCCATGCCAAGGCGCTGCTGCGCGAGCGGTTCACCACGCTGGAGGCTTCGCACGCTGTGGGGTTGTCGGGATCCGGCCGGCTGCATGATCTGTTCCTGCGTTGGGAGGCGATGAGCCCCGGCGAATATGCCCGCAAGGGGGATGGCCTGCGGATCTTTTGGGGCTGGTTCGACAGCCCCTTTGGCCTGGCGCTGGTGATGGGCACGGAAAAGGGCATCTGCGGGCTGGGGTTTGCTGCCGAAACCGGGGCGGAGCCCGCCATGGCGGACATGCGCGCCCGCTGGCCGCAGGCGGAATTCGTCGAGGATCCCGCAGCTCTGCGCCCGCAGGCAGAGGCTGCGTTTGCCCAAAAAGGCGAGACCGCGCTGCACATGATCGGGGCGCCACTGCAGATCAAGGTCTGGGAAGCGCTGCTGCGCATCCCATCAGGTCACGTCACCACTTATTCCGAGCTGGCGCAGGCCATTGGATCTCCAAAGGCCGTGCGCGCGGTTGGAACAGCAGTCGGGCGAAACCCGGTCAGCTGGCTGATCCCCTGCCACCGGGCCCTGCGCAAATCCGGGGCGCTGGGCGGCTACCACTGGGGCCTGCCGGTCAAGCGCGCGATGCTTGCTTATGAGGCGGCGCGGGACGAGGAGGCTGCGGCAGATGATATGCGCGCTGCCGGCTGAACAGGCGCTGCAGCAGGCCCGGGTGTGACGGTCTGGCCGTTAACCGGGCTTCGTGGCGCTGGCGGGCGGCTTCGCGTTCGGCCTCATAAGGTTTCGGCAGATGATGCTGCGTGTCCCAGCGGTCTTTGCCCAGGGTGATCATGGAAATCCATTCATAAGTCAGCATAGAGTGTCTCCTTCTCGGAAGTGCAGAAAACCAGACCACTGCTGACAGTCTGTTGTCAGTGGATTGTGCTAGGGTGTCAGCAGACTGTCACTGGAGCCTGCCCATGCCGCGCACCGGCCGCTTGTTTGAAATCATCCAGATCCTGCGATCCGCCGCTGCCCCGCTGCGGGCCGAGGATCTGGCAGCAAAGCTGGAGGTTTCCAAACGCACCATCTACCGCGATATTTCTGCCTTGCAGGCGATGCGCACCCCGGTCGAGGGGGAGGCCGGCATCGGTTACATGCTGCGCAAAGGCTATGACCTGCCGCCGCTGAATTTCGACGAGGAAGAGCTGGAAGCGCTGCATGTGGGGCTGGCGATGCTGATGCGCACAGGTGACGGCGCCTTGCAAAAGGCCGCGGAACGGGTCAGCCACAAGATCAAGGATGTGCATGCCACCGCCGACTGGTTGCAGGTGGCGCCCTGGGGGGCACCGCTGGATGATCCCGAACAGGGTTGTGTATCCAAGGGTCTGCTGCGCCAGGCGGTGCGGGACAGCTGCAAGCTGCACCTTACCTATCTAAGCCCGGAGCGGGGTGAAAGCCGCCGGACCCTGCGCCCCCTGGCGCTGATCTACCACATTGAATGCACCATGCTGGCTGCCTGGTGCGAGCTGCGCGGCGGGTTCCGGCATTTCCGCACTGACCGGATGCTGGCAGCGGAGTTGCTGGAGGATAGTTTTGCGCCAGAGGCCGGCGCCTTGCGCAAGCTGTGGATGGAGCAGGAAGGCTGGGACTTTGCCTTTGCGCCATAACAGGAGCTTAGGCGGATTTTGCGCGGTATTTCGCCCATGATTGCGGGTCCTGACTTGAGATGGCGGCGCGGCACCCCGATATTCGTTCGGAATGCCGGGCGTTGCCCGGGTCTGAGAAAACAGAAGGCAATTTGATGATGCAGATGAAACTCACCACGGCAGGTATTGTTGCCGCAGCACTGGGCCTGGGCGCCTGCACCGATCCGGCAACCGTTGGCACGCCGGGCAGCAACACCCAGCAGGGCGCAATCCTGGGCGGCATCATCGGCGCCGGCGTCGGCGCCATCGCCAATGACTCGGACCGGGGCCTGGGGGCTGTGACCGGCGCGCTGGTCGGGGCGACTGCCGGCGGGGTGATCGGCAACCAGCTGGACGCGCAGGAACGCGAGCTGCGCCAGACCCTGGCCAATGACGACATCACCATCGTCAACACCGGCGACCGGCTGATCCTGTCCTTCCCGAACGATCTGACATTTGCCACCGACAGCGCCGCTGTGGCGCCGGCTGTGCAGGGCGACCTGCGCCGGGTGGCCGACAGTCTGGTGCGCTATCCCAACAGCACCATTCAGGTGATCGGCCATACCGACAGCGATGGCGATGCCGGCTATAATCAGGGCCTGTCCGAGCGCCGCGCCAATGCGGTTGCCAGCCAGATCCAGGCCGGCGGTGTGCCCTATCACCGGATGCGCATCATCGGCCGCGGCGAAGAGCAGCCGGTGGCTTCAAACCTGACGCCCGACGGCAAAGCCCGCAACCGCCGCGTCGAGGTGGTGGTGATTCCGCAGGCGGCCTGATCCGGCACCTGACTGTATGTTCGGCAGCCCGCCCCCTCGCCGGGGCGGGCTGTTTTCGTTTCAGGGGGTGCCGGTTTACGTAACGCTGCACAGGGCCTGCGCGGTGATTGCTGTTCCCTGGTACGGGCTGCTTCATACATGATGAGGGCAACAGAGACGCGAACAGAAGGAATACCCCATGGCTGATCCCGTATTGCTCACCCTTTCCGGCTCCCTGCGCCGCGAGGCCACCAACCGCAAACTGCTGGCCGAAGCTGCACGGGTATTCGGCCCCGCGACCGTGGTTGAGGCGGATCTGCACCTGCCGCTGTATGACGGCGACGCCGAAGCGGCGGACGGCATTCCACCTGCTGTGCAGCTATTGGCGGATCAGATCGCGGCAGCGGATGCGGTGGCGATTTCCACCCCGGAGTACAACAAAGGCCCGTCCGGCGTGCTGAAAAACGCGCTCGATTGGGTGAGCCGCACCGAGGGCAACCCCTGGGCGGACAAGCCGGTGGCGGTGATGTCGGCGGCGGCAGGCCGGGCCGGGGGCGAGCTGGCGCAGGCGCTTTTGCGCGGTTTTCTGGTGCCGTTCCAGCCGCGGATCCTGACTGGGCCGGGGGTGCATCTGGCGGGATCCAGCAAGGAGTTTGATGAGGCGGGCAGGCTGACCAGCGATCACTATGAGGCGACGCTGACCAAACTGATGCTGAAGCTGCGCGGTGAACTGGACCGCTGAGCTTGCCTTGCCGCAGCGCGGGGTTAAGGTGACGGCATGAAACGTGATGTGGCCTCCTCTCCCGTGCAGCATTCTATGGACATGATAGACCCGGCCCGGGCGGCTGCCTTTCAGGCGGCGCTGGGGCGGCGGGCGGAGATTTCGGCGGGCAGTGTGCTGCCGCCGTTTTTTCATCAGCTCTACTTCTGGACGCCGCTGCCGCCCGAGGATCTGGGCCGCGATGGCCATCCTAAGGTGGGCGGCGCTGGTCTGATCCCGGACATGGGCCTGCCGCGGCGGATGTGGGCCGGCGGGCGGCTGCGCTTCGCGGCGCCCTTGCGGGCCGGGATTGCGGCGGAAAAGACGTCGGTTCTGGAAAGAGCTGAGCAAAAGACAGGCCGCACCGGGCCGTTGGGGCTGGTCACATTGCGCCATGAGATCCGCCAGCAGGGGGCGCTGTGCCTGACGGAATGGCATGATCTGGTCTACCGCGAAGACCCGGATCCGGCAGCACCCAAGCCGGTGCCGCCCGCTGCCCGCACCGATGAGACAGAAGTGCGGCAGAACTCGTTCGACTCTACCCTGCTGTTCCGGTATTCTGCGCTGACTTTCAACGGGCACAGGATCCGCTATGACCTGAAATATGCCCGCGAAACAGAGGGCTACGCGGGCCTGGTTGTTCACGGGCCGCTGCTGGCGCAGCATCTGATGCTGCTGGCGGAAGAGCTGATGGGACCGCTGGCGGAATTTTCCTTCCGGGCGTCCTCGCCGCTGATGCATTTCGAGACCGCCAGCCTGTGCTGCAATGGCCAGGACCTGTGGGTGCGCGGCCCGGACGGGCGGCAATGCATGAGCGCAGTAGCCGTGCCCAGAGGCTGAAACGGGGGAGCTCCCGCGCCCCAAGCTGCCCTTTCCGGGCAGATTAGCGGCTTGGGCGTGGCGCCGCTTTGCGGCGCAGACCGGGGCGTGGTTCAGAGGTTGTCTTCCACGCGGAAACCTTCGGGGATGCTGTCCGCACCCTCCAGCAGCAGGTCCGCCATCACTTGGGCCGCTTTGGGGGCCATGCCAAAGCCGATCTTGAAGCCGCCGTTGGCGATGAAATGACGGTCGCGGCCAGGCCAGGCACCCAGCATCGGAGCGCGGGATTTGGCGCGGGGGCGCACACCGGCCCAGCGTTCGATCACTTCGGCGCCGTGCAGGACAGGCACCGCAGTGCGGGCACGGTCGACGATATCGTCGAGCTGGACGTCCGTGCTCTGGCCGTCCTCAAATTCACGCTCACTGGTGGAACCGATGGCTAAGGTGCCGTCTGCGTGCGGGATGATGTGCAGGCTGTCAGCATAAAGCTGCGGCACCGCACCCTCGTGAAAACGCAGGAGGGCGGCCTGGCCCTTGACGCCGCCGCCCACAGTTTTGCCGAATGCCTCGTTCAACTCCAATAGGCCGGCGTAGCCTTTGGCGTGGACCACTTTGCCCTGATCGGCGGCCTCCGGCTGCACCTCGACCCCCATCACAGCCAGGGCAGAGACCAGTGCTGCGCATGCGCGGCGGGGGTGCATCCGGGCGCTGAGAGTGTCGTAAATGACATAGCCCGTTGCGCTGGGCGGCACCCAGGGGCCGAGGCTGTCCGCCTTGCAGACGCGCCATTCGGCGGCGCCCTTCCACAGCTCGCGGGCCGTCACTTCGCGCTGGCGGGCAAGCTCCAGCGCGCGCACGTCATTGATGGGCTGGAGCCGCCCGGTGCGGCCATAGCCGGGGGAGACGCCGCCAGTGGCCTCGACCCCGGCCCAGAAGCCTTCGGCCATCAATAGGCTTTCCAGCTGAAAGTGCTTCTTGGGGTTCCAGTTCTCCGGCACATGCGGGGCAAGTGCACCGACAAGACCGCCGCTAGACCCGGCGCCGGCCCCGAACGGGTCCGCGACCTGCACCTGCGCGCCGCGCCGGGCGCAGATCCAGGCGATCGACAGGCCGAATATGCCAGCCCCGCGCACCGTTACATCTGCCATTGCCATTTGAGGATCCTTTCGCCAGTGTCGCGCCGTTCCGGACAACCACTTAGGGGATTATAGCATGGCAGACCAGCAGGCCCGCCTCAGCTGGCGCGATGGCACCGTGCCGGTGTCGGATCAGTTTGATGATCCCTATTTCTCTATCCAGGACGGGCTGGCGGAGACCGAGCATGTGTTTCTGGCCGGTAATGACCTGCCTGCACGCTTTGCCCCGGGTTTTAAGATTGCCGAGCTGGGGTTTGGAACCGGGCTGAACATGCTGGCCGCCTGGCGCGCCTGGGAGGCGGCAGGGCAAGCAGGGCCATTGCAATTCACCAGTTTCGAGGCCTTCCCGATGGCGCCTGCCGACATGGCCAAGGCGCTGGAGGCCTTCCCAGCGGTTGCCCCCTGGGCGACGCGGTTTCTGGCGAAATGGCAAGGCACTGGCACCTGTGATCTGGGCAGCCTGCAACTGGAGGTGATTGGCGGCGACGCGCGTGTGTCGCTGGCGGAGTGGACAGAGCGGGCGGATGCCTGGTTTCTGGACGGGTTCTCTCCGGCGAAGAACCCTGAATTGTGGGAAGAGGCGCTGATGGGCGAGGTTGCAGCGCATACCTTGCCGGGCGGCTCGGCGGCGACCTACACGGCGGCGGGATTTGTGCGCCGCGGGCTGGAGGCCGCAGGATTTGAAGTGACCCGCATCCCCGGCTACGGGCGCAAGCGGCATATGACAAAGGCAGTGAAAGCATGACCCAGGCGATCCCGGTCAAGGCCCAGACCAACAATGTGCCGCTGGGCATTCTGCTGATGGTCGGGGCGACGGTTGTCTTTGCCTTGCAGGACGGGATCTCGCGCCATTTGGCGGGCACCTACAACACCTACATGGTGGTGATGGTGCGCTACTGGTTCTTTGCCGCCTTTGTGATGTTCCTGGCGGCGCGCGCACCGGGCGGCATCCGGGCTGCGGCGCGGACCGATCAGCTGTGGCTGCAGATTTTCCGCGGTGTTTTGCTGGTCGGTGAAATCTGCGTTGCAGTTTATGGCTTTACTGTGCTGGGCCTGATTGAGAGTCAGGCCGTGTTCATCTGCTATCCGCTGCTGGTGGCGGCTCTCAGCGGGCCGGTGCTGGGGGAAAGCGTCGGCTGGCGGCGCTGGGCGGCTATTGGCGTCGGGTTGATCGGCGTGCTGATCATCCTGCAGCCGGGCATGGGGGTGTTCAACCCGGCGGCAATCATCCCGTTTGTCTCGGCGCTGATGTTTGCCGTCTACGGTCTGGTCACCCGCTATGCGGCGCGCAAGGACAGCACCGCCACCAGCTTCTTCTGGACCGGGGTTGCCGGCATGATCTTCATGACCGCCATCGGTATTTGGTACTGGGAACCGATGAGCCAGACCGACTGGTTCTGGATGGCGCTGTTGTGCGTGTCCGGCGTGACCGGCCATTGGCTGCTGATCAAATGCTACGAGATGGCCGAGGCCAGCGCGGTGCAGCCCTTTGCCTATTTCCACCTGATCTGGGCGGCGATGCTGGGCATGGCTGTGTTCGGCGAGGTGATCCGCACCAATGTCGCCATCGGCGCCGGCATCATTATCACGGCAGGCCTGTTCACCCTATGGCGCGAACGCGTGAAGGGTTGAGCCGCGCAGCTCCTCTGAAAACGGGACCGGTAGCGGCGCCTTGCCCAGCCGGGCGCGGTAGACCGGCAGGCTCTCGGTGACCCGCATTACATAGTTGCGGGTCTCGTTGAACGGGATGTGTTCGATCCAGTCAACGATATCCGGGCTGCCATCGCGCGGATCGCCATAGCGCTGCATCCACGCTGTGGGCCGGTGCGGCCCGGCGTTGTAGCCCGCTGCCATCATCACCACATTGCCGCGGAATTTACCGGCCAGCCCTGCCAGGTAATTGGCCCCCAGCTTGGCGTTGTAATCCCATTCGGCGGTCAGGCGGGAGGTCTTGTGGCCTGCCAGAATGCCCAGCTCGGTCGCGACCAGTTTGGCGGTGGCAGGCATCACCTGCATCAGCCCGCGCGCGCCGGCATGGCTGATCACCGCCGGGTCGAACTCGCTTTCGCGGCGGGCAATAGCCAGGGTCATTTCCTCGGCCATCGGCAGTTGCCGCCTGGCCACCGGGTGCAAGGGGTAATAGGCGCCTTCCAGTTCCACCCCGCCGCGGGCCGCGCGTTTAGAGATCATCACGGCCAGATGCGGCTGGTTCAGCTCCACCGCCATCTGCCCGAGCTGGCGTGCCTGCACCGGCGGCAGGGTTTCGACCAGATGGGTGAAAAAACGCTCGGCCAAGGCCAGATCGCCAGCTTTCAGAAGTTCGAGCCCTGCCATGGTGACCGAGGATTTGGCAAAACCGGCCTTGCTCCAGTCCGGCAGGTCTGCCGGTTTCACCAGCGCCGGATCAAACGGGCGGCCCAGCTGTTCGGCGGCCAGCAGCCCATAGAATGACGTCTGGTATTGCGCGCCCTTGGCATAGGCCTCATGCGCCTTGTCCGGCTGGCCCATTGCCGCATAAGCGCGGCCCAGCCAATAGCCGCCGCGTCCGATCGAAATCGGGGTCTCGACCGAGGCCAGGAACCGCTGAAAATGCACCGCGGCCAGCTCTGGGTCCCGCAGTTTTTGCAGGGCGATATATCCCGCCAGCCATTCGCAGTCCGAGTAGCCATAACCGTCCTCGGGCGAGGAGAAATGATAGGCAGCCAGCTGATAGGCGCGCTCGTAATCCTTGTCCCGCATCACTTGCCGCGCCAGATCGCGGCGGCGGCGTAGCCATTTGGCGGGTTCACCCAGTTTTTCGGCACTGGTGCTGCGCTCCATCAGCATCTGAATGGCGCCATCCTGCAGCCGCTTGCGGTCGCGCCAGGCAAACCGGTCATAGGCAAGGCCTGCAGATCCCTTCAGCCGGTCCGGAACGGCTTCGATCTTGGCATCCACTCCGGGCGCGCGTTCCTGCAGGGCGATGCGTGCCTCCGCCAGCTTGCGTTCGCCCTCGGGCACCAGCGCCAGCATCCGCTTGGAACTGACCAGATGATCCTCCCACAACAGCCGGTCCAGCCGCGCCGCATGATGCGGTTTCAGCAGCTTGGAAAAATCCCGCAGGAACGCCTTTTGAATGGCGCTGCCCATTGCCTTGGTGCGCCAGGCCAGCACGATCTCCGCCTCGCCATCGCCGCGCCGCCCGGCGGCAATCAGCGCCTTGCCCAGGCTCAGCGCGCCTTCGGCGGTCTGCGGGCGTTCATCTGTGTAAAAGGCCAGAATGGTATCGCGGCCGGCGGCCGCAATCGCATCCTCGTTCTGGCGCCGCAGATAGGCGAGACCGGGCCAATCCCGCCGCCGCTCCAGAAACGCCATCACGTCGCGGGCCGAGCCCAGCCCGGCCCGCAGCCGGTGCCATTCGATGATATCGCGGGCGGTGCTATGCCGCTGCCCGGCTTCGCGGGCGGCCAGATCCCATTTCTCTGCCCGCATCAGATCCAGGGCGGTGCCAAGGCCGCGCGCCAGCGCTGGCGTCCCGGGAAGGGCCGCCGAGATTAGCAGAATAAGGGCCAGGATGCGTGTCATCTCTTGCATTTTCCAGCGGTCCGGGGATAGAGGCTTGAACGTTACTCATTGGCGTGCCGGTATCAACTCAAATCCCCGGCATTCTATATCTTGACGGCGGCGGATTGCCGCCTGCACCTGCAGCAAAGGGAGCGTGCCCATGTTCAAAGGCTCTATGCCAGCACTCGTCACCCCGTTTTCGAACGGCGAGCTGGATCTGGATGCGCTCAAACGCTTGGTGGAATGGCAGATTGCCGAAGGCTCCACTGGTCTTGTGCCCGTCGGCACCACCGGCGAAAGCCCGACGCTGACCCATGACGAGCACGAGCTGGTCATCGCGGAAACGGTCAAGGCGGCGGCCGGCCGGGTGCCGGTGATTGCTGGTGCCGGCTCCAATAACACCGTCGAGATGATTCGATTCGTCGAGTTTGCCAAAAAGGCCGGCGCCGATGCGGCGCTGGTGGTGACCCCCTATTACAACAAGCCGACCCAGCGCGGGATGGTGCAGCATTTTACCGCAGCCCATGACTGCGCGGAACTGCCGATCATCATCTACAACATCCCGGGCCGTTCGATCGTCGACATGACGCCCGCGACCATGGGCGAGCTGGCCAAGCTGCCGCGCATTGCGGGTGTGAAGGATGCCACCGGCGATCTGGCCCGTGTCAGCCAGCAGCGCGCCTCCTGCGGTGCGGATTTCGTGCAACTGTCCGGCGAAGACGCCACCGCGCTGGGCTTCAACGCCCATGGCGGCGTGGGCTGCATCTCGGTCACCGCCAATGTGGCGCCGAAACTTTGTGCCGAATTCCAGGCCGCGACCCTTGCAGGCGACTATGCATTGGCGCTGGAGTACCAGGACAAGCTGATGCCGCTGCATGAAGCGATCTTCATCGAGCCGGGCCTGGCTGGCGCCAAATACGGCCTGTCGAAACTCGGCATGTGCAGCGAAGAAGTCCGCTCGCCGCTGACCACGCTGGAAGACAGCACCAAGGCCGCTATCGACGCTGCCATGAGGCATGCCGGCCTGCTGTAAATCTCGGGTCACTGTCACAAAATCAAGGGCGGCCTCCGATGGAGCACCGCCCTGTTTGCTTCTTTCTGGTCTTCAATACTCCAGGGTGAATTGCCCCTTGAGGGGCAAGAGGGGCTGGCCCCTCCCGCCCGCTCAATCCAGTGCTTCGGCCAGATGCCGCGTCTTGTCGGGATTGCGGGTCACGTAGATCCTGGAAATCCGGCCATCCCGGATTTCCAGCGCTGTTGCTTGCAGAATGCCGTCCTCTGCCCTGTTCAATATGGCCGGCAGGCCGTTCAACTGGCAGAACCGCCAGCGGTCCTGCGTCCTGCGGCCGGATTTGCGGGCAAGCCCCTCAAGCAGCCGCAGCACCTTATCCCGCCCGTAGATCGGGTTGAGGGCCGCCATTGCCTTGCCGCCGCCATCGGAGATCAGCTGAACCTCCTGGGTCAGCAGCTGGGTCAGCGCCGCTGTGTCGCCGGTCTTGGATGCGCGGAAAAAGGCTTCGGTCAGATCGCGTCCCTGCTCCGGGTCTGCGGGGGCATGCGGCCGAAGCTGCTGCACCTTGCGCCGGGCCCTTGCCGCGAGCTGGCGGCAGGCCTCCGGGGTTCGGTTCAGCGCTGCGGAAATGTCCTCATAGGCGCTGTCGAAGATATCGTGCAGCAGAAAGGCGGCGCGTTCCAGCGGCGACAGGGTTTCCAGCGCCAGCAGCAGGGCAACGGTGACATCGTGATCCAGAAGCTCGGTCGCGTCTTCTGTCAGAATCGGTTCGGGCAGCCATTCGCCGGGGTAGGTCTCGCGCCGGGCGCGGGCCGACTTCAGCTGGTCCAGGCACAGACGCGTGGTGATCCGCATCAGATATCCGGCCGGATCCTGCACCTGCGCCTGCGGGGCTGTCTGCCAGCGCAGAAAGGCGTCCTGCAGGATGTCCTCGGCGTCGCTTACGCTGCCCAGCATCCGGTAGGCGGCCGCAAACAGTCGCGGCCGCGCCTTCAGAAACGCATCGGTTTCCTCCGTTTCGGGGTTTGCAATCACGCGGCAGTTGCCTCCTGTCCGGCAGGATGCGGGGTGCGGAAGCCGATTGCAATCCGGTTCCAGGCGTTGATGGTGGACACCACCAGTGTCAGCGCCGCCTGTTCACGGGGCGAAAACTGCTGTGCGACCAGATCATAATCCGCGTCCGGCGCTGCGGTGGTTTCAATCCTTGTCAGGGCTTCGGTCCAAGCCAGGGCGGCCTGTTCCCGCGCGGAATAAAGTGAGGACTCGCGCCAGGCATTCAGGAGATGCATCCTGTCTTCGCTCTCACCCTTCGAGCGCATGTCATGCGTGTGCATGTGAATGCAGTAAGCGCAGCCGTTGATCTGCGAGGCCCGCAGTTTCACCAATTCAATCAGGCTGTGTTCCAGCCCGCTGTCTTTGAGCGTGGCTTCAAGCGCCAGCATCGGCTGAAACAAGTCGGGGGCGGCGGCGAAGTAATCAAGGCGCTGGGTCATCATTCTGTTCCTTTTCAGATGGCTTCAGGAACAGGACGAGACAGCAAGGCCGTTTGTGACATGCCGCCGTAAAAATACACGAAATAAATCGGGGCGCCGCAGTGGGCGCCCCGGAAGATGTCAGCGCTTGCCGTAGTAGAGGCCGACCACATGTTCGGCCTGCGCAAAGAACAGCCAGCGCGATACGGCGATGCCTGCGATGTGCGAAATGACCGCGAGAGCAGCAAACAGATGTTTGACCAGAACTCCCTGAACCGGGGTCAGGATCAGCAGCAGGGGCAGGGCAAATCCCAGCACAAATGCAATCATCCGCAGCTTCTGCGCGTGTTTGCGGCCCACCACATGCACAAATTCGCGCAACAGGTAGTTCGACCCGGTGTGCGGCGGCTCAAACGCACGGACCGCGCCGCGCTCGCCGAGGCCGGTGGCAGTGCCGATGTCGGTGCCGGAGGCCTCCAGCGCGCGGTCGCCCTTGGCCCAATAGGCCAGTTGCACAGCACCTGCGATGGCCAGCAGCCAGGGCGCCACGGCCTCGGCCCCTGCCAGCAAGGCGCCGCCTGCCAGGCTGAAGGACATGAACATCACCGGTGTCAGTTCCATATTCCAGCGCGGGATGGTTTTAAGCTGGGTATAGATCATCGAGGTAGTGAATACCGTGGCAAGGCTGAGAGCGGCACCGATCCAGCCCAGCAACGTCCACTGGCTGTCCAGGAACACCGCGCCAAGCGCATAAAGCCCCATGACGATGAGGGCGCCAACGGCACAGACACCCTCGCGCGACAGCCAGCTGGTTTTCCACTGGGTGAAAGCGCGCCATGCACGCTCCGGGCGGCCAAGGTGGAAGGTAGAGGCCATTAGGCCGCCGCAAGCCAGGCCAAAGGCGATGGCGTAAAAGACAAAAGCCACCGTGCCGGTCACTGCGGGCTGGCCGAGGCCAAGGAAGGCCAGCAGGCCAAAGCCCAGCCCCGACAGGGTGGTGAAGATGATGACAGATGGTGCGGGATGCATCAGTTCGCCCCCCCTGAAGATCGGCCTGAAGATTGACCTGGAATTTTGTCGAGTGCCTTGTCCAGCCAACCCAGGAACCCCTGAGGTTCTTCAGCGACTGGGGCCAGCAGCGGGGCGAGGATGTCGATCTCTTCTTCGATCGTGTCCTTGGGCCGGGGCGGCAGGTATTTGTTCACCGGTTTGGTGCCCATTTCCGGCATCAGATCCATGCCGCCACGCTCCGCCACCAGTTTGGAGACATCGCTGCCGGGATCGCCAAGGTCGCCAAAGTGACGCGCGCCTGCCGGACAGGTTCGCACGCAGGAGGGGACGCGGTCCACCTCCGGCAGGTTTTCGTTATAGATCCGGTCCACGCAAAGTGTGCATTTTTTCATCACACCTGCGGCCAGGTCCAATTCGCGTGCGCCGTAAGGGCAGGACCAGGCACACAGGCCGCAGCCGATGCAGTGGTCCTCGTTCACCAGCACGATGCCGTCTTCGACCCGTTTGTAGCTGGCGCCGGTGGGGCAGACGGTGACACAGGGCGCGTCCTCGCAGTGCAGGCAGGACTTGGGGAAATGGATCAGCTGCGCTGCCGGGTCCGGCTGGCTGCTGCAGGGGGTGGGCTTCACCTCATAGGAATGCACCCGGTTCAGGAAGGTGCCCGAAGGGTCGCTGCCATAAGGGTCTTGGTCCGATAGGGGGGCACCATAGTTTTCGGTGTTCCAGCCTTTGCAGGAAATCACACAGGCATGGCAGCCGACGCAGGTGTCCAGGTCGATGACCAGACCCATTTTGCGGTCGGTCTTGGCGGGAAGCTCAGTCATTGCGTACTCCGTGTGCGGCTTGCGGAGCCAAGAAAATTCGAATTTTCTTGGCAATTTTCTTCGAAGAAAATTGCGCCCGTCATTTGCCTACTTTCCACTTCAGTTCTTTCGGGCCGGTGCCAACGGGCGACTCCTGAGCAGGGAAGGCCGGCTGGCTTTCCTGCAGGTCAGCCGGGGCGGCGGCCTTTTCGATTTTGACTTTCAGGTCGAACCAGGCCGCCTGGCCGGTGATCGGGTCCGAGTTGGCCCACCGCATGCCGTCGCCCTTGGGCGGCAGCAGCTCGTGGATCAGGTGATTGAGCAGGAAGCCTTTAGTGGCCTCCGGTGCGTCCTCTTCCAGCGCCCAGGCGCCTTTGCGCTTGCCGATGGCGTTCCAGGTCCAAACGGTATTGTCGTTCAAGGCCGCCATCTCCATCACCGGCACGGTGATCGACCCATGCGGCGAGGTGACCTTGGCCCAGTCGCCGTCCTGCAGGCTGTTCTCGCGCATCAGTTTGGTCGGAACATACAGCGGGTTGCGGCCGTGCAGCTGGCGCAGCCAGGCGTTCTGGGTGCCCCAGGAGTGGTACATTGCCATCGGACGCTGGGTCAGCGCGTTGACAGTGAAGCCCTCGTTTCCCTGCTGATCGGTCTCGTACCAGATCGGCAGCGGGTCCATCACGTCCTTGACCCGCTGGCGCAAATGGTCCGGCGGCTGGCGCTCGCCATGGCCTTCGGCGGCGAGCTGGAACTTGCGCATCGGCTCAACGTACAGCTGGAACAGATAGGGTTGCGGGCTGTCATAGATACCCATGTCCACGGCCCAGTCCTGATAGGCCGTGTTCCAGGGTTTGTAATACCCTGCCTCTTCGGGGATGTGGGCCACATGGAAGCCGCCGTTTTCGATGTACTGGTTCAGCTGTTCCGGGTTCACTTCGCCGCGGCCGGTTTTGCTGCCGTCTGTGCCGCGGAAACCGGACAGCGGGCCAATCCCCGGCTTGCGCTCGTGGTTGACGATGTAGTCAGCGTAGTCTTTCCACTTGGCGGTGCGGTCCTCGTTGGTGAAGCCGGGCAGTTTCATCCGGTTGGCCAGTTGGATCAGCACCGTCTGGAAGCCGCGCACGTCGCGATCCGGCTCTATCACTGGCCAGCGGATGGCATCGGCTGCCGCATCCGCCTCGCAGATCGGGCGGTCCAAGAGCGAAATACAGTCGTGGCGCTCCAGATAGGTGGTATCGGGCAGGATCAGGTCGGCAAAACTCACCATTTCGGACGAATAGGCGTCCGAGTAGATGATGTGCGGGATCTTGTAGTCGCCGTTTTCATCCTTGTCGGTGAGCATCTCCATCACACCTTTGGTGTTCATGGAGGAGTTCCACGACATGTTGGCCATATACATGAACAGCGTGTCGATCTTGTAAGGGTCGCCCGCATGCGCGTTGGAGATCACCATGTGCATCAGCCCATGCGCCGACATCGGGTTTTCCCAGGTGAACGCCTTGTCGATCCGCGCCGGGCTGCCGTCTTCCTTCAGCGCCAGATGTTCCGGTCCGCGGACAAAGCCCAAGTGCGGGCCGTCCAGCGGGGTATCGGGGGTTGCCTTGCAATGCGGGGTCGGGTGTGCCTCGACCGGCTTGGGGTAGGGCGGTTTAAAGCGGAAGCCGCCGGGGACCTCAACCGTGCCAAGCAGGATCTGCAGCACATGCAGCGCGCGGCAGGTCTGGAAACCGTTGGCATGGGCCGACACCCCGCGCATCGAGTGCATGGAGACCGGGCGGCCGGTCATCTTGGTGTGTTTTTCACCACGGAAGTCGGTCCATTCCACATCCAGCTCAAACGCCTCGTCAAAGGCGACGCGGGCCAGCTCGCCCGCAATGGCGCGGATGCGCTTGGCCGGGATGCCGCATTTGTCGGCGATGGCTTCGGGGGCGTATTCATCGGCCAGATAGCGCTCGGCCATCTGGTGGAAGACCGGGCGGTGGGTGATGCCGTCTTTTTCATAGACTGCCGACAGATCGGGCCGCACGCCGGGCTGGTCGAACGGGGTCAGCTTACCGGTGGTGCGGTCGATCACCAGCATCTTGCCGTCGTCGTCCCGCAGGAACAGGCCCTTGTCCGGGCCTTCAGATGCATTCACCAGCACCGGCGCGTTGGTGTAGCGGCTGAGATAGTCGAGGTCGATCTTGCCGGCCTTCATCAGCACGTGGATCATCGACAGGATGAACAGCCCGTCGGTGCCCGGCGTGATGCCGACCCATTCGTCTGCAATCGCGTTATAGCCTGAGCGGATCGGATTGACCCCGATCACCCGCGCGCCGCGTTTCTTGATCTTGCCCAGACCCATCTTGATCGGGTTGGAATCGTGGTCCTCGGCCACACCGAACAGCATGAACAGCTTGGTGTGGTCCCAGTCGGGCTGGCCGAACTCCCAGAACGCGCCGCCCATGGTGTAGATGCCGGCGGTCGCCATGTTGACCGAGCAGAAACCGCCGTGCGCCGCATAGTTCGGGGTGCCGAAGCTTTGCGCCCAAAAGCTGGTGAAGCTTTGCGACTGGTCGCGGCCGGTGAAGAACGCCAGCTGCTCGGGCGCCTCGTGGCGGACCGGCTCCAGCCAGCCCACTGCAATCGCCAGCGCCTCGTCCCAGGAGATTTCCTTGTACTGGCCCGAGCCGCGCGGGCCGGTGCGGATCATCGGCGCTTTCAGGCGCGACGGCGCGTTGACCTGCATAATGCCGGCCGACCCTTTGGCGCAGAGCACGCCCTTGTTCACCGGGTGGTCGCGGTTGCCCTCGATATAGGCGACCTTGCCGTCTTTCATATGCACGTTGATGCCGCAACGGCAGGCGCACATGTAGCAGGTGGTCTGCCGGATCTCGTCCGAGACCTTGGGCGACGTGTTCAGGATTGGCTGCTGATGGGTCATGGGCGGGTCCTGTTGGGTGTTTCGGGCGACCGTATGACGGAAAGCCTCAATTTGGGAATAGTGTTCTGCGAGGGTTCGGGTTTTTGGGAGGATGGTTCAAATATCCGGACCCGGGGCGCCTGCGGCCTGCAGGATGGTGACGGCGATAATCTGGGTGACGTCTTCGGCGTTGCAGCCGCGCGACAGGTCGTTGGCGGGTTTTGCCAGCCCCTGCAGAACCGGGCCGATGGCGGAGTAACCGCCCAGCCTCTGGGTGATCTTATAGCCGATGTTGCCGGCATCCAGATTGGGGAAGATCATCACATTGGCCTTGCCCGCAACGCTGGATCCGGGCGATTTGCGTTCCCCGATTGCGGGCACAAAGGCGGCGTCGAACTGCAGTTCGCCATCGGCCTGCAGATCAGGGTGGGCGTCCTGAAACAGGCTCAGCGCCTCGGTCACCTTATCCACCGCCGGATGTTTGGCACTGCCCTTGGTGGAGAAGCTGAGGAAGGCCAGTTTCGGATCCACCCGCAGCAGCGCTTGCGCGGACCGGGCCGAGGCGGCGGCGATCGAGACCATCGCAGCCGGGTTCGGATCTATCACCAGGCCGCAATCAGAGTACAGCATCGCCCGGGCGCCATCGGGGGCGCCTTCGGGCGGGTACATCAGAAAAAAGGAGGAGACCATGCCCGCAACCGGCGCCATGCCGATCACCTGAATGGCACTGCGCACCACGTCGCCGGTGGTGTGGACCGCGCCGCCGACGGTGCCGGTGGCATGGCCCAAACGCACCAGCATGGCGGCATAGACCAGCGGGGTTTCGGCCGCTGCGCGGGCGGCGGCGGCGTCCACGCCCTTGTGCTTGCGCAGGCTGTGGTACTCAGCCGCGAAGGCCTCGGTCAGCCCGGATGTGGCCGGGTCATGAACCGCGACGCCCTTGCTTGCGCTGGCACCTTCGGCTTGCAGGGCGGCGGTGACGTCGGCTTGGGGGCCAATCAGGATCACATCGGCGATACCGGCCTGATGCGCGGCCAGGGCACCCGCCACGACGCGGGGGTCAGTGCCTTCGCTAAGGGCAACAACAGGACGGGCGGCCGGGGCTTCGGCCTGCAGCAGTTTGAGGGGCGAGAGTGTTTTGGTCACGGGCATTGGTCCTGTAGCTGCGGTTCGGGGCGTCGGGCGTTCAGAACGCCAGCCGCGCAATATTGATCAGCGAAAAGGCGGTCAGCATCAGCACCACCGCGCGCCGGAACAGTCTTTGCGAAACCGCATGAAAACCGCGGGAGCCGGCCCAGATGCCAAGCCCCAGAATGGGAAAGGCCAGCAAAATGCCGGTTAGCGTTTCCGGGCCTACCAGCCCGTTTGCGGCCATCACCGGCAGCGCCATCAGGTCGATGCCGGTCAGAAACACGATCATCGTGGCGCGGAACACCGCAGGCGGCACCGGTTGCGCGGTCAGGAAGGCCGCCACCGGCAGGCCGCCGACACCGGCGCTGTTGGCGATGCCTGCGATGGCGCCGGCGCCCGCGGTGCCATTGCGCCCCACCGGGCGTTCCAGCTGCCAGCCGCTTAGCAATACCAGGCTCAGCACCAGGATCAGGCAGGAGATCGCCAGCCTCGCCTCGTACTCGCCCAGCCGGGCCATGATGGCGATGGCGGGAACAGTGGCGACGGCGGCACCGGCCAGCAGGGCAAAGGCGCGGCGCCAGTCGATATGCGGGCGGATGCCGCGTGCCTGAAAAATGGTCATGGCGATTTCGCAGGAAAACACCACCGGGATCAGCGGCAGCGGATTGGTGGTCAGCGCTGCCAGAATGATAAAGATCGCGGAAAACCCGAAGCCGGAAAAGCCGCGGATGACGGCCGCCGCGAGTAACGCGGCGGCCAGATAGGCCCCCTGGCCCATTGAAAGGTCAAAGGGCAGGGGCATCAGGTTCAGACCTGCTGCGGACGCATGTCGTCTTTGCTGATGCCAGCAACGGCGACCGGTTTCTTCATCGCGTCGCGGCGGAACGGCTCACCCAGTTCCTGGTTGATCATCGCTTCGATCAGGGTGGTGATGCCTTTCTTCTGGTCTTCGCAGGCCTGACGCAGGGCGTCGGTCAGCTCGTCCTGGGTGCGGGCAATCACGCCTTTCAGGCCGCAGGCATTGGCGATCCCGGCGTAAGAGACCTGCTGGTCCAGCTCGGTGCCGACAAAGTTGTCGTCGAACCACAGGGTGGAGTTACGCTTTTCCGCGCCCCACTGGTAGTTGCGGAACACAACCTGGGTCACGGCGGGCCATTCCTCGCGGCCGATTGCGGTCAGCTCGGTGACTGCGATGCCAAATGCGCCGTCGCCCGAGAAACCGACAACCGGAACGTCCGGGCAGCCGATTTTCGCACCGACAACCGCCGGCAGGCCGTAACCGCAGGGGCCGAACAGGCCGGGGGCCAGGTATTTGCGGCCGTCTTCAAACGACGGGTAGGCGTTGCCGATGGCGCAGTTGTTGCCGATGTCCGAGGAGATGATCGCGTCTTTCGGCAGGCCGGCCTGGATCGCACGCCATGCGCGGCGCGGGCTGAGCCAGTCGGGCTTGGCATCGCGGGCGCGCTGGTTCCAGGTGGTGCCGGGATCGTCCTGCTCGCTGTCCATCGAGGACAGTTCCTGGGCCCAAGCCGACTTGGTGTGCGAGATCAGCGCCTTGCGCTCATCACGGCCCGCGTCGCCTGCAGTGTCTGCCAGCTGGCCAAGGATGGTGTCTGCAACGGTTTTTGCGTCGCCAACGATGCCCACGGAGACTTTCTTGGTCAGGCCGATGCGGTCCGGGTTGATGTCAACCTGGATGATTTTCGCGTCGGTCGGCCAATAGTCGATGCCATAGCCGGGCAGGGTCGAGAACGGGTTCAGGCGGGTGCCGAGTGCCAGCACCACGTCAGCTTTGGAGATCAGCTCCATGCCGGCCTTGGAGCCGTTATAGCCCAGCGGACCAGCAAACAGCGGGTGCGAGCCAGGGAAGGCGTCGTTGTGCTGGTAGCCAACGCAGACCGGGGCATCCAGACGCTCGGCCAGGGCCATGGACGCGGGGATCGCGCCGCCGATGACAACGCCGGCACCGTTCAGGATGACCGGGAACTTGGCGTTCGACAGCAGCTCAGCCGCCTGGCTCACCGCATCCGCGCCGCCGGAGGGCAGTTCAAAGTCGACGATTGCGGGCAGGTCGATGTCGATCACTTGCGTGAAGTAGTCGCGCGGCACGTTGATCTGGGCCGGCGCCGAGTTGCGCTTGGCCTGCATGATCACGCGGTTCAGGACTTCGGCCATGCGGGAGGGGTCGCGCACTTCTTCCTGGTAGCAGACGCAGTCGGCAAACATGCGCATCTGTTCCATTTCCTGGAAACCGCCCTGACCCATGGTTTTGTTCGCGGCCTGCGGGGTGACCAGCAGCAGCGGGGTGTGGTTCCAGTAGGCGGTTTTCACGGCGGTCACAAAGTTGGTGATGCCGGGGCCGTTCTGGGCAATCATCATCGACATCTTGCCGGTGGCGCGGGTGTAACCGTCCGCCATCATGCCGCCCGAACCTTCGTGGGCGCAATCCCAGAAGGTGATGCCTGCCGGCTCAAAGATATCGGAAATCGGCATCATGGCCGAACCGATGATGCCAAAGGCGTGTTCGATGCCGTGCATTTGCAGGGTTTTGACGAAGGCTTCTTCGGTGGTCATTTTCATGGCGGGTTCTCCTGAGTGAGACGCGGAATTCCCCCGGGCGCAGTGCCGGGAATTGACTCTGGTTTAGGGGGCGGGGGGAGGCCGGGTTAGGGCCAGTTATCAGGCCCGGATAGGTCCAAAACTGGCGTGATGAAAATAGCAAAGGGGGATTTTCATATACGCTTCAGCCGGTCACGCTGTACAGGCGCATGAATGCAGCTGGCGCGGCAAATGATACGTTTGGTATCATTTGCCGCGTCATTCGCTGCGGGCTTCTGGATTCAGCCTTGCTTCAGTGCCTTGGCAATCAATGCCAGGCCAGGCTCGATCCTTGTGACGGGAATCGAAGAATAGCCAAGCCGGTAATAATTCTGCCGTCGGTGCTCGGCATCAAAAAACGGTGCGCCGGGCTCGATGATAACGCTCTTTTCCTTCAGCCGTTCTGCAACAGCGGTGGTATCCACCCCCTCCGGTGCCCGCATCCACAGGGCCGAGCCGCCAAAGCTGCCGACGCCGGCAATGGTGAGGCCGTGCTTGCTGATGGCATCCTCAATCACGGCACGGCGGTCATGCAGTACCTTGGCGGTACGGCGGATCTGGGCGTCGTAGTGGCCCAGCGACAGGAAATAGGCGACGGTGCGCTGCACATGGCCCGGCGGGTGCCGCAGCACGCTGGCGCGCAAGGCCCTGGCCTGGCGGATAAACGGTTCCGAGCCGACCAGATACCCAAGCCGCAGCCCGGGAAACAGCGACTTGGAAAAACTGCCGGCATAGATCACCCGCCCTTCGGTATCGAGAGACTTCAGCGAAGGGGAAGGCGCCCCCAGAAAGGACATCTCGAATTCGTAGTCATCCTCGACGATCACGGCGTCGATTTCGCTGGCCCTCTGCAGCAGCTCCTTGCGCCGTTCCATCGGCATGGTGAAGGTGGTCGGGCTTTGATGGCTTGGGGTGCAAAAGATCACATCGGTGTCTTGCGAAATCTGCTCGGGCGGCATCCCGCCGTCATCGACCGGAATGCAGTCCACCTGGCAGCGGGTCTGCACCACCTGGTCGCGCAGGGTGTAATAGGCCGGATCCTCCACCGCAGCCCGCCGCCTGCGGTTCAACAGCAGCTGGCAGGTGATCCACAGCGCATTCTGGGCGCCCAGGGTGATCAAAACCTCTTCAGGCCGCGCAGTGATCCCACGCCGCGGCAGCGTGTGGCGGGCGATGTATTCGATCAGCAGCGGATCGTCCTGGTCAAAATAATCATTTGCCAGCGCGGCAAAATCTTTCTGCCCCAGCGCCCGCAGCGCGCACAGCCGCCAGTTGGCATGGTCGAACAGCGAGGCATCGGCTTGCCCGTAGATGAACGGATAGCGGTACTCGCGCCAGTTCTGGGGTTTGCGCGGGGTGTCGCCGCCGGTAAAGCTGCGCGCCAGCACCTTGCCCCAATCCATCGCATCGCCGGACTTCTGCTGCGGCGTGTAGGAGGGCGGCACCGGCGCATTGTCGGAAACAAAATAACCCGACCGCCCGCGCGAGGTAAGGTAATCATTGGCCAAAAGCTCGGTATAGGCCAGCGTCACGGTGATCCGGCTGATCCCCAGATGCGCCGCCAGTTTGCGAGAGGACGGCAGTTTTTCCCCGACCCGGAACCGGCCGGACAGAATGCCCTCGGCAATCATTTCCTGGATCTGCGCTTGCAGAGTGCCCTGGGCGTCAGGGTTGAGGAAAAAGGTATCGACGGAAATGCCCATGCGCGCCACCTTAGGGTGGACTTAAACGCGGCGCAATCTGGACTTAGGGCCAGTTTCAGGAAATCTGCGGCTTGCTTTGGTTCGGCAGCCAATCCAGCCGCATCTGACCCGTTTCTTGCGGTTGCGGGGCTTTCCCACGGTGTAAGCGCAAGAAACGGGTCGAGCGCAGCTGGGTGGGGCGCTTAGGTCAAAGCCTGCTAACCAATGGAGGCTTTGACGATGGAACTGAAAAACAAGACACTCATCATTACCGGCGCCAGCAGCGGCATTGGCGCCGCCGCGGCACTGCTGTTTGCAGCAGAAGGGGCCAATGTCGTGCTGGGAGCCCGGCGGCAGTCCGAACTGCGGACCCTTGCCGGGCAGATCAACCAAAGCGGCGGCAAGGCGGCCTGTCTTGCCGGCAATGTCACCAGCGAAGCCTATTCGGCAAACCTGGTGGCTCTTGCCGTGGAAGAATTCGGCGGGCTGGACGGGGCTTTCAACAATGCGGGCATGATGGGCGATGTGGGACCGGTGGAGCATATGGACGCCGCCAATTGGAACGCGGTAATCGCAGCCAATCTGACAGGGGCGTTTTATTCGGCCAAGGCGCAGATCCCGGCGCTGAGGGCGCGGGGCAGCGGGTCGATTGTCTTTACCGGATCCTTTGTCGGCGTCAGCAACGGCGGCATGCCGGGCATGGGGGCCTATGCCGCGTCCAAGGCCGGGCTGGTGGGACTGGTCCAGTCGCTGGCCTCTGATCATGCGGCGGAAGGCATCCGGGTGAATGCCCTGCTGCCGGGCGGCACCAAGACTGCGATGGCCGGCGACGATCCGGAGACGCACAGCTTTATCGCCGGGCTGCACCCGATGAAGCGGATGGCCGCCCCGTCCGAAATTGCCCAGGCCGCGGTGTTCCTGTTGTCGGACCGGTCCAGTTTTGTGACTGGAACGCCAATGGCCGTGGATGGCGGGGTTGCCGTGCGGCTGGTCTAGGCGCCAGCACTTAAAACGAAAAAGCGCCCCGGAAATTCCGGGGCGCAGTTTGATCGTCCAACAGGGAGAGATGTCAGCCGAATACTTTGGTCAAAGCCTTGTCGACCGCATCGCAGATCTGGTCGATGTCGTCTGCGGTGGCGATCAGCGCCGGGCTGAAGCACAGGGTGTTGTTGCGGCCCGGCAGCGAGCGGTTGGTGACACCGATGATCACGCCCTGCGCGCCGCATTCCGCAACAACCTGCTGGGCCAGTTTCTCGTCCACCGGCTCCTTGGTTTCGCGGTCGGCAACCAGCTCGGCGCCCAGGAACAGGCCCTTGCCGCGCACATCGCCGATAACTGCGTGTTTTTCCATCAGTGCGCGCAGATTGCCCAGCATCCGCTCGCCCATGGCATTGCAGTTGTCCAACAGGTTTTCGTCTTCGATGATTTTCATGTTTTCCAGCGCTGCGGCGGGACCGGCGGTGCAGCCGCCAAAGGTCGAGATGTCGCGGAAATAACCCATCGGATCCGAGGCATCTTCCTTGAACATGTTGAACACTTCCTCGGTGGTCACCATGCAGGCAATCGCCGCATAGCCCGAAGCCACGCCTTTGGCCATGGTCACGAAGTCCGGCTTGATACCGTACTGCTGGTAGCCGAACCATTTGCCGGTCCGGCCGACGCCGCAGACCACTTCGTCGATGTGCAGCAGCACGTCGTGCTTCTTGCAGATCTCCTGCACGCGCTCCCAGTAACCTTCGGGCGCCTCGATGACACCGCCGCCTGCGGTCACCGGCTCCAGGCACAGGGCGCCAACGGTTTCCGGGCCTTCGCGCAGGATCACTTCCTCAATCGCGTCTGCCGCGGCAATGCCGAACTCGCGGCCCGAAAGGTGCTCAAGCCCCAGTTCATGCTTGCGGTATTCCATGCAGTGCGGCACGCGGACAAAGTCCGGCGCAAAGGGCCCGTACTGCGCATTGCGCTCGTCCTGGCCGCCCGCCGACATGGTCGCCAGGGTGGAGCCGTGATAGTCGCGGTCGCGGTACAGGATCTTGGTTTTCTTGCCGCCGTATTTCTTGTGGGCGATCTGGCGGATCATCTTAAAGGCCTTCTCGTTGGCCTCGGATCCGGAGTTGGTGTAGTAGACGCGGGTCATGCCCGGCATCTTCTCGATCAGCTTTTCGGCAAACAGCGCGCCCGGGATTGAACCGGCCGAGTTGGCGAAATAGCAGATCTTCATCATCTGTTCGTAGACGGCCTTGCAGACGCTTTCGCGGCCATAGCCGACGTTGACGGTCCAGACACCGCCAGACACCGCATCCAGGAACTCCTTGCCGTTCTGATCCCAGACGCGCATGCCCTTGCCCTCGACAATGATGCGCGGGTCAGTGGTTTCCAGCGCCTTGTGCTGGAACAGGTGATGCCACATGTGGGCCTTGTCGGCCTCGACCACACGGGAGAGATCGTTTTCGTTGAACGTGCCGTCCATGACATGTCCTTTCGGCGTTAGAAGTGAATCAGGCTGCCCGGAACCCTACAGGGCTTCAGAGGCGTATTATGTACCAGAAACGTCAGATTCCGGGAATTCGTTAGGGCCAGAGCATGTGCTTGCTTAGGTCCAGAGACGTCCGGTTCAGCGAATTAGGGCGCGGCGCCGGCTGCGGATTGCCCTGGAACAAATGTTCTGAAGTTACCGGCTTGAGAGCGGATGTCCCAAAGGGGCAAGCTGCAGGCATCCTGGGCGCGAGTCGCGGCTGGGCGGACCGCAAAGGAGGTAACCGGTGGCGGAATACAGATTGATGGTGGCCCCGAACGGGGCCCGCCGCGGGCGCGGCGATCATCCTGAATTGCCGGTGACACCGCAGCAGACGGCAGCGGCGGCTGCAGCCTGTTATGCGGCCGGCGTCCAGGCCCTGCATCTGCATGTGCGCGACGATGCGGGGCGTCATTCGCTGGATGCGGGCCGTTACCGCGAAGCCCTTGATGCGGTGCGGGAAAGCGCGCCGGGGATGGCGGTGCAGATCACCACCGAAAGCGCCGGTGTCTATGACACTTCTGCCCAGTTTACTTGCCTGGAGGCGTTGCGCCCTGCCGCGGCTTCGGTTTCCGTCCGGGAAATGGCACGGGACACCAGCATCGCTACGCGGGCCTATGCGCTGTGCGCAGAGGCGGGGACGCGGGTGCAGCACATCCTGTATGGTCCGGACTGCATCGCTCAGCTGCACGTATGGTATCAGGACGGCACCGTGCCCGGTGCGATGCGCGATGCGATCTTTGTTCTGGGCAAATACACCCCGCCGGTGCTGGCGCACCCTGACGGGCTTGCGGCCTTTCGTGACGCAGCGGCGGATCTGCGTCTCAACTGGACTGTCTGCGCCTTTGGCCGCCACGAGCACGCCTGCCTGCTGGCCGCCATCGCCGCAGGCGGGGATGCGCGAATCGGATTTGAGAATAACATCGAAACACCGGAAGGCGGGCTGCTGGCCGACAATGCAGCCTCGGTTGCCGCCTTCGTCCAGGCCGCGCGGGATGCGGGCCATCGCCTTAAGGAGTGCTGATCATGTCTCACGTCTTTCCCCGCCACACGAAAGCCGCGCTGCCCACCGCCGTGTCCGGCGAGGGCTGCTATCTGATCGATGCAGACGGCAAGCGCTTTTTCGACGGCTCCGGCGGTGCCGCGGTGTCCTGCCTCGGCCATTCCGACGCCGATGTGATCAAAGCGGTACAGGATCAGGTCGGCAAGCTGGCCTTTGCCCATACCGGCTTCCTCACCTCGGACCCTGCCGAGGAACTGGCGGATCTGCTGGTGGCCCACGCGCCGGGTGATATTGACCGGGTGTATTTTGTTTCCGGCGGTTCCGAGGCGACTGAGGCGGCGATCAAACTGGCCCGCCAGTACCACCTGGAACGCGGCGAACCGCAGCGCTGCCGCATCATCGCCCGCAAGCAAAGCTACCACGGCAACACCCTTGGGGCGCTGGCCGCAGGCGGCAATGAATGGCGCCGCACCCAATTCGCACCGCTGCTGATCGACATCTCGCATATCTCGGCCTGTTACGAATATGTTGGCAGGGCTGAGGGAGAGAGCAGTTTTGACTATGGCCAGCGGGTGGCAAATGAGCTGGAGGCGGAAATCCTCCGCCTTGGCCCTGAGACCGTAATGGCCTTCATGGCGGAACCGGTGGTCGGTGCCACCTCAGGTGCGGTGCCTGCGGTTACGGGTTATTTCAAACGTATCCGCGAGATCTGCGACAAGTACGGCGTGCTATTGATCCTGGACGAGGTCATGTGCGGCATGGGCCGTACCGGCCATCTATTTGCCTGCGAGGCCGACGGCGTGGCGCCGGATATCCTGTGCATCGCCAAGGGGCTGGGCGCCGGTTATCAGCCGATTGGTGCGATGCTTTGCACCCGGCAGATTTATGAGGCGATTGAGCACGGATCCGGTTTTTTCCAGCACGGCCACACCTATATCGGCCACCCGGTGGCCACCGCTGCGGGGCTTGCCGTGGTCAAGGCGATGCTGGAGCGCGGGCTGGTGCAGCGCTGCGCCGAAATGGGTGCAAAGCTGCAGGCAGCACTAGAGGACCGTTTCGGCCAGCACCCCAACGTCGGCGATATCCGCGGCCGCGGATTGTTCCGCGGGGTCGAGCTGGTGGCCGACCGCGAAACCAAGGAACCTTTCGATCCGGCGCTGGGTCTGGCCAAGAGCATCAAGAAGGCAGCGTTTCAGGCCGGTCTGATCTGCTATCCGATGTCCGGCACCCGCGACGGTCAGAACGGCGACCACATCCTGCTGGCCCCGCCGTTTATCATCACCGAGGAACAGATCGCAGAAGTGGTGGATAAGCTGGAGGCCGCAATCACCCAGTGCCTGCCGCAAGCTTAAGCTGTTCGAAGAAAAACTAACCGCCCGTCCGCCCCCATGAGCGGGCGCCGCCCTCAGCGCATTTTGCTCCCGGTGTCGCCTAGCTGCTCCAGAATACTGGCGTAGTTCTCGACCCCTTGCGCGCCGGTCACCAGATGGCGGCCATCGAACACCATCGCTGGCACGCCGCGGATGCCCTGGTTTACCCAGAACGCTGCGCGCTGGCGCACGCTGTCGGCATGTTTGCCGCTGTCCAGCGCAGCACGGGCTTCTGAGCCGTCCAGGCCTAGGTTCCCGGCAGCCAGCGTCAGAACCTCCGGATCCGAGACATCTTTGCCATCAGTGAAATATGCCCCAAGAAGCGCCTGTTTCATCTCATGGCCCTTGCCGCGTTCCTCTGCCCATTCGATCAGCTGATGCGCCTGGAACGTGTTGTATATCCGCATCCCGTCAAAGAAGTGGAAGGTGAAGCCCAAGGCCTCCCCCAGTTCTGTCAGTTGCGCCCGCACCTGCGCCGATTGTTCCGCCGTGCTGCCGTATTTCGCGGCCAGATGCTCACGCAGGTCCTCGCCTTCCGGCGCCATGTCCGGGTTCAATTCAAACGGCTGCCAGTGGATGTCGAGAACCGCTCCGGCGCGGCGGGCGGCAAAGGCCAGCTGGTTGTACCCCACCGCGCACCACGGGCAAACCACGTCCGAGATGATATCCACCCGGAGGGCGGGGCGGGCTTCGGAAGTTTCCATGGCGCGGGTCCTTTGATTTTCAACGTGTTGCAGGGGAGATGGGGGCGGCGTGCCTGGAAAGCAACCTGCGCGCGGCGCCCGATCTGTGCAGAGCAGACCTGGTTACGGGCTCGCCGCGAAAGGATCAGCGGACTGGAGCGGTTTGGGCGTGCCGGTATCTTTGCCGGCGGCGGCCTCGCCCGGGCCGCGATTGCGCCGGCTTGCCAGGATTGCAAATTGCGTACAGCCTGAGTTTGGGCCTGACTGCAAGCCGCCCGCTTTGCCCGGCCCCGTCAAAGGAGACTGCCATGCCCCGGACCGACACGCTCCTCTCTGCCTTCCCGCGTGCAATTCTGCTGGGAGGCCCGACACCTCTGGAACGTCTCGACCGGCTGTCCGCAGAGCTGGATATCGACCTGTGGATCAAGCGCGACGACCTGACCGGTCTCAGCTTCGGCGGCAACAAGACCCGCCAGTTGGAGTTTTACATCGGTGCGGCGCGCGCGGCTGCAGCCGACACCATCCTGATCACCGGCGCGGTGCAATCGAATTTTGCCCGCACTGCCGCCGCCGCGGCTGCGAAATACGGCATGCAAGCGGTGCTGCAGCGAGAGGAGCGGGTGCCGGATATGGATCCGCTCTACCATAGTTCAGGCAATATCTTCCTGTCGGACATCCTTGGCGCCGGAGTTATGAGCTATCCGGAGGGCGAGGATGAAGCCGGCGCAGATACCGCCCTGGAAGCCCGCGCCGAAGACTTGCGCGCCGAGGGCCGCAGCCCTTACATCATCCCGCTTGGCCTTGGCCATCCGCCGCTTGGCGCGCTGGGCTATGTGCAGGGCGGGGCGGAACTGGCAGCGCAGATTGGCGGTTTTGATGCCGCCGTGGTGCCGTCGGGCAGCGGAGCGACCCACGCCGGGTTTTTGACCGGAGTGCGTCTTGCGGGCATCACCGCGCCGGTCTTTGGCATCTGCGTGCGCCGTGACGCTGCGCTGCAGAAAGCGCGGTTGGAGGCCGTGGCGGATGCGCTGGCCGATCTGATGGGCATTCCGCGTCCCTTTGGCCGCGATGATATTCTCACTTGGGACGGTGCGCTTGCCCCGGGCTATGGCCGCGCTGGCCCCGCCACCTGCGCTGCGCTGCAGCGCATGGCAAGGTCAGAGGGGATCCTGCTGGATCCGGTTTATTCTGCCAAGACATTCGCCGGGCTGCTTGGCCTCTTGGAGGAGGGCAGCATCCGCAAGGGCCAGAAGGTGCTGCTGCTGCACACCGGCGGGCTGCCGGCGCTGTTTGCCTATCAAAACGACCTTGGATTTGGTGGCGCGCAGGCATCATGACCGGTTGCCAACGGATATCGTGCAGGCCCTGGGCTGATCTTTTGCACCGCTGTCCCCGCGGGGACACGGCGGAATGACTACGGGCCGTGAAACGGCCGCCGGTCATGGCAGGAGCAGAGCTGACCGGTGGATTTTGCGGTAACCTAACTCTTGCCGAGCTGGCTTGCGTCCCGCGCGATTGCTTCGATTGCGGCCCAGTTGCCAGCCTTGACCAGATCGGCAGGCGCCACCCAGCTGCCGCCGGCGCAAACCACGTTGGGCAGGCTCAGATAGGTTTCCGCATTGGCGGGGCTGATGCCGCCGGTGGGGCAGAAGGAGATCTGCGGCAAGGGCGCGCCGATCGCTTTCAGCGCGGGCGCACCGCCTGAGGCTTCAGCCGGGAAAAACTTCAGCATCCCATAACCGCGCGCCAGCAGCCGCATCGCCTCGGTTGCTGTCGCGGCACCGGGTAACAGCGGCAAGCCGATGGTTTCACAGGCGTCCAGCAGCGCATCCGTCGCACCTGGGGAGACACCGAACTGCGCGCCGGCCTCCTTGGCGGCTTCGGCGTCTTCGGGGGTAATCAGCGTGCCGGCCCCGACCACACCGCCCTTCACCTGTGCCATCTCGCGGATCACGTCCAGCGCGGCACCTGTGCGCAGGGTGACCTCAAGCGCTGGCAGGCCGCCTGCCACCAGCGCTTCGGCCAAGGGGCGGGCATGGGCCGCATCCTCCACCACCAGCACCGGCATCACCGGGGCCAGGGTGCAGATCCCGCATGTGCGCAGGCTGGCGTCCTGAGGGGTTATCCGCGTCATACTAAACTCCAAAAACGCTGGCGCCTTCGTCGGCCGAAGCGACCGAGCGGCGGAACAGGGAAAACAGCTCACGGCCCGTGCCGTGCTGATAGGCGCTGAGGTCGGCAGTGGCGGTATCGCGCTCCAGCACCCCTTCGGTGAGGACTTCCATCGTGCCGCGCACCGCATCCAGCCGCAGCATGTCGCCGTCCTGGAGTTTGGCAATCGGGCCGCCATCCAGCGCTTCGGGCACCACATGGATCGCGGCGGGGATCTTGCCGGAGGCCCCGGACATCCGCCCGTCGGTGACCAGTGCCACCTTCTGCCCCTTGCCCTGCATGATGCCCAGCATCGGGGTCAGGCTGTGCAATTCCGGCATGCCGTTGGCCTTGGGGCCTTGGAAGCGCACCACAACAATCACGTCGCCGGTCAGCTCGCCTGCCTTGAAGGCGGCCTTGGCTTCTTCCTGGTCATGAAAGACGCGGGCGGGGGCCTCGATCACCTGATGTTCCTTGGCCACTGCCGAGACCTTGATCACCGACGTGCCCAGGTTTCCGGTCAGCCGCTTCAGCCCGCCGGTTGCCTGGAACGGTGCGTCTGCCGGGCGCAGCACCGCGTCGTTCAGGCTTTGCTCCGGACCGGGGCGGAAGGTGAGGCCGTCTTCCGACAGGAACGGCTCCATCACGTAGTTCTCCAACCCGTCGCCCGCCACGGTTTTGGTGTCGGGGTGCAGGCAGCCGGACTTGAGCAGTTCGCCGATCATGTAGCCCAGACCGCCGGCCGCGTGGAAATGGTTCACGTCGGCAAGGCCGTTGGGATAGACCTTTGCCAAAAGCGGTACAGCTTCGGACAGATCTGCAAAATCCTGCCAGTCCAGCAGGATGCCGCCCGCACGGGCCATTGCGATCAGGTGGATCAGCAGGTTGGTGGAACCGCCGGTGGCCATCAGCCCGACAATGCCGTTTGCATAGGCTTTCTCGTCCAGCACGTGGCAGGCCGGGGTGTAGTTGTTTCCCAATGCACTGAGCGACAACGCGCGTTTGGCGCCCTCAACCGTCAGCGCCTCGCGCAGCGGCGTTCCGGGGGTGACAAAAGAGGAGCCGGGCAGGTGCAGGCCCATAAACTCCATCAGCATCTGATTGGTGTTGGCGGTGCCGTAGAAGGTGCAGGTGCCGGGGCCGTGATAGGCGGCCATCTCGGCCTTCAGAAGGTCTTCGCGGGTGATCTCCCCGGATGCGAACTTCTGCCGGATCTTGGCTTTTTCATCGTTCGCCAGACCGCTGGTCATCGGACCTGCCGGCAGGAAAACCGCCGGGATGTGGCCGAACGCCTGCGCGCCGATCACCAGCCCCGGTACGATCTTGTCGCAGACACCAAGAAAGACCGCGGCGTCGAATACATTATGGCTGAGCGCTATACCTGCTGCCATGGCAATGGTGTCGCGGGAAAACAGGCTCAGCTCCATGCCGGCCTCGCCTTGGGTGACGCCGTCGCACATGGCAGGCACCCCGCCTGCCACCTGGGCGGTGCCGCCGGCCCGGCGCACAGCGTCGCGGATCAGGGCCGGGTAGGTTTCAAACGGCTGATGCGCCGACAGCATGTCATTATAGGCGGTGACAATTCCCAGATGACCCTTGGCGCCCTGGGCCAGTGTCTGCTGGTCCGCCCCGGTGGCGGCATAGGCATGGGCCTGGCCGGAGCAGGACAGATGCGCCCGCGCAGGTCCCTTGCCGCGGGCAGCAGCCATCCGCTCCAGATAGGCCGAGCGGGTGGCCTCGCTGCGGGCGATGATACGGTCGGTGACGGCGGCCAGGGTGGGGTTCAGGGTCATGGGGTGCCTTTGTAGCAAACTGCGGGGGCAAAGGGGAGGGCAGTCATCTCAGGTTCCGATACTGCGCCAGCGGCGGCCGTCGCGGTGGATCAGCAGCAATGAGTCATCAGGTCCCGTGCTGCCGCTGTCATAGGGCTGCGGCGCTTCGCCCGCGTCCTCCCAGCCGGCGATGATCGGGTCGGCCCAGGCCCAGGCGGCCTCAACCTCGTCACCGCGCATGAACAGGGTCTGGTTGCCGCGGATCACATCCATGATCAGCCGCTCATAGGCGTCCTGCGGGCGGCCCGATTCAGGCAGCTCATCCGCAAATGTCATGTCCAGATTGGCCCCCGTCAGGCGCATGCCGCCCGGGCCGGGGTCCTTGATTGTGGTTTTCAGGGTGATGCCTTCATCCGGTTGCAGACGGATCACCAGCACATTGCCATGCACGGTGCCGGACCCTTCGAAGATGTTGTGCGGCGGGTCGCGGAAATAGACGGCGATCTCGCTCACCCGCTCGCGCAGGCATTTGCCGGTGCGCAGATAGAAGGGGATCCCGGCCCATCGCCAGTTCGCCACTTCAACCTTCAGCGCGATATAGCTTTCAGTGCGGCTGGATGGGTTGGCAGCGTGGTCACGGTAGCTGTCACTGGATTTACCGCCGTTCCGGCTCCGGTATTGGCCGCGGGCGATGCTGGATTGGGGCACCGGGCGCAGCGCCTCGATCACTTTGACCTTTTCATCGCGCACGGCGTTTGAGGTGAATTGCGCGGGCGGCTCCATCGCAGTGAGGCACAAGAGCTGCATCAGGTGGTTCTGCACCATGTCCCGCATGGCGCCGGATTTATCGTAGTATTCCCCGCGCCCTTCAACGTCGATGCTCTCGGCCACGGTGATCTGCACATGGTCGATGTGCGAGGAGTTCCACAAGGGTTCAAACAACGAGTTGGCAAAGCGCAGCGCCATCAGGTTCTGCACGGTTTCCTTGCCCAGGTAATGGTCGATCCGGTAGATCTGCCGTTCTTCGAAATGGGCCCGCAGCGCGGTGTTCAGTGCTTGGGCCGAAGCCAGATCATGGCCAAAGGGTTTTTCCAGCACGATGCGGCTGTCCGGTGTGGCAATCCCTGTCTCGCTGAGGCGGCGGGCAATGTCGGTGAACAGCGACGGGCCGACCGACAGGTAGAAAGCGCGCACCGCATCGTCGCGCAGTTTCCCGTGAATCACATCCCAGCCGGCATCACCGCGTGCATCCACCGCGACATAGTCCAGAAGGGCGGTGAAAGCGGCGATTTCCGCAGGCGTGGTTTCCACATCCTGTCCGAAATCGCGGATCGCATCGGCGGTCTGCGCGCGGAACTCCTCGGCTGTCAGGGCGCTGCGCGAGCTGCCGATGATGCGGCAGGCATCGCAGAACTGGCCGATCTGGAACCGGTGGAACAGGGCCGGCAGGATCTTGCGGCGGGCCAGGTCGCCGGTCGCGCCAAACAGCACGAGGTCAAAGGGTTCAACGGGGATGACGCGGGAAACCATTGATTTTACATCGCTGTTCTACAGAGGCCAGACCATTGTGCCGCTTGGGGCGGGGCAATTCAATTGCCTCTGTTGCCATACGGCTGGTTAAAGTTGAGTTATCGCTAACATATGGGGCCGGTGAGGGCCATCCGGAAAAATACGGCGGCCCGCCCGCTTGAAAACAGGTCAGCCTTGCTGCCGGAATGTTTCGCGCGCGAAACATTGGGTCAACAGTACTGATCAAATCTTGGCCTGTCCCGGACTTCCCGCTTGAATTGACCGCCGGCTTGGGGAATTGGGACGCCATGAGCATGTTTCACTGCCCCAATTGTGCCAGCCCGGTGATCCCGGCGGCGGCCACGGTCAAGCTGACCGCTTGCGAGGCCTGCGGCACCACCCTGTTCATCGAGGATGCGCAGGCGCGGCTCGCTGGCGATGCAGGCGTCATGCATGACGCCCCGCTGCTGTTCGGCCTTGGCAGTGCCATCCGGCTGGGCGGCCACCAGTTGCAGATCCTGGGACATGCGCGGTTTTCCTATGGGCGCGGATACTGGGACGAGTTTTGGGCGCTGGATGACAAAGGCGCCCCGTGCTGGGTCTCGGTAGATGAGGGTGACATTGTGTTGCAGCGGGTGCTGCAGCGCGCTGCCTGGCCGCGGTATGACGGCTATCTACGGCTGGGGCAGCGCATTGACTATGACAGCGTGGAGTTCGCAGTTACCGAAGAAGACGATGCCGAATGCGTGGCAGTGCGCGGCAGTTTCGATCAGCCCCTGCAGGTGGGCGAGCGCTATCGCTTTGTAAACTTGCAGGGCGATGACGGCACGCTGCTGTCAGCAGAGTTTCAGGGCAGCAGCCGCGAATGGTACCGTGGCCAGTGGTTTGATCCGTTTGAGGTCGAGGTGCTGGCATGACCCGGGATGCTAAGCTGAAGGCGGTCAGCTGCAGCTCCTGCGGGGCAGGGCTGGATATCCTGGGCGGCGGCCGGGTGACGGTGCATATCTGCCCCTATTGCGGCACTGAACTGGACGCGTTGGACAATTACCGCGCTGTTCGCAAGTTCAACGATATCAAACGCCCGACCAGCCCGTTCGCAATCGGCATGACCGGCACTCTGTTCGGTGCAGACTACACTGTGATCGGCACCCTGCAGCACGAGGAACGCTGGGGCGTGCGGACCTGGATCTGGGTGGATCACCAGCTCTATTCCCCGACCCACGGCTATGCCTGGCTGACGATTGAGGACGGCCATTTGGTTTTCACCCGCCGCTACCGCCGCCCGGTGTGGATGTCGGTGCATTGGGTGGAGCGCTCGGAACACCGGCCAAAGGTGCATACAGGATCCCGCTCGTTCCATTACTACGATACCTCGACCAGCCGGATCACCTTTGCCGAAGGGGAGTTCACCTGGTCCCCGAAAAAGGGTGAAAAGACCACAACGGTCACTGCCCTGGCTGATGACGCAATGCTGAGTTTCGCCCAAACCGGAAACGAGCGTGAAGCTTGGCTGTCGCAATACTTGCCTGCCGGGGATGCGGAAACAGGATTTGGCATCCAGACCGGGTTGAAGCCGCACGGCATACATCCGTTGCAGCCCTTTAAGGCCGGGCCGAACTTCGGCTTCATAAAATGGGCCTCAGCCGCCTGTGCCGTGGTTTGCCTGATCATCGGAATGAACCTGCAAGGGCGCTCTGGCGAGACTGCGCTGAAGCGGACGGTTCTGACGGCTGCTGACCTGCCGGCAGAGCTTCCCGTGATAGTCAGCGAAGCCGGCAAGCTGACACGCATCAGACTCGCAGGAAATACAAACAACAGCTGGGCTTTTGTCGGGATTGAACTGACAGACCCGAAGGATGAGCCCGTGTTCCAAGCTGGACGCACGGTTGAGTATTACCATGGGCGGGATTCCGATGGGAACTGGAGCGAAGGCGACAACAAGGCGCAGCTGACCTTCCGTCCGTCGATGGCAGGCACCTACACGCTGAGCCTGGAGATTGAGGAAAGCGGCCACTGGTCGGAGCTGAGCTACCCGCAATCCACGCAAACACGCCTGAAAGCTGCGGCACAAAACCGGCCGGCGCTCAGCAAACTTACGGTTTCAGCGGCATCCGGATTGTCATCCGGGCTTTACATGGGCTTTCTGGCCATCGCATTCGGCCTGCTGGCCGGGCAGGGTTTCCTGCGCGCCTGGTGGCACCGCAAGGCGCGCTGGCGCGGCAGCGACTGGAGCGATGAGGATTAAGCCATGAACCTGTTCCGCATCATCTTTCTGGTCATGTCCGGCATCTCTATCGCCGGGGCGGCCTATGTCTCGTACCAGGGTTACGGCGGTGAAAGCCGCGACCTGGACACATCCATCCGTGCCGCCAGCGGCGGGCGCTATTCAAACGGCAACGTCAAATAACCGGGAGACCCCATGGAGTATTTCTCTGCCATCCAAGCCGCTGAGCTGATCAGCACCGTGTTCTATACCTTTGTCGGCGTGGCGCTGATGGGGCTGGTTTGGAAAGTGATCGACTGGATGACGCCCTTTCCGATCATGAAGGAGATCGAGCAGGATCAGAACATGGCGCTGGCGGTGCTGATCGGCTTTCTGTTCCTGTCCATCTCGATCATCATTGCGGCTGTCATCCTGTCATGAGTGATGCGGCCCCGGATGCCGGAGGCGTGCGGCTGAGCGAGTTCTGGCTGCTGGCCGCGACCTTTCTGGTGGCGGTATCGGGGCTGATATACGAGCTGATCGCGGCGACGCTGTCCAGTTACCTGCTGGGAGATTCCGTGCGTCAGTTCTCGCTGGTGATCGGGGTGTTCCTGTCGGCGATGGGGCTGGGCGCCTGGCTGTCGCGTTTTGTCGGTCAGGCGATGAGCGGCTTTATCTGGGCGCAGATCGGGCTTGGGGTGGCTGGCGGCTTTATGGCGCCGGCGATTTTCTTTTCCTATGCCTGGATGGAGAGCGTTTCGGTGCCCCTGTACGGGCTGCTGGTGCTGGTTGGTGTGCTGTCAGGGATGGAGATTCCGCTGATAGCGAGGGTGCTGAAGCAGATCGGCGCGCCGGAGTTCCGGTTCGAAAACGTGCTGAGCGTGGATTATGCCGGCGCGCTGGTGGCCTCGGTCGCCTTTCCGCTGCTGATCATTCCGCAGCTGGGGCTGATGTCGGCCAGCCTGAGTTTCGGGGCCTTGAACCTGGGTGTTGCCGGTCTGTCTTTATGGGTGTTCCGCGCCGATGCCAGCAGGGTACAGGCCGCAGTCTGGGCCGTGGTTTTTGCCGCCACGCTCGTAGGCCTGTGGCAATCAGAGCGGCTGGTGTCGGTGGCCGAAGCCGATCTGTTTGAGGACGACATCATCCTGAGCGAGGCAACGCCGTATCAGCAGATCACCGTGACCCGCTACAAGGACCGGGTGCGGCTGTTTCTGGATTACTCGATCCAATTCGATACTTTGGACGAGCATCGCTATCACGAAAGCCTGGTGCACCCGGCGATGGCGCTGGCGCCGCGGCGCAAGGATGTGCTGATCCTGGGCGGCGGCGATGGCATGGCGGTGCGCGAGGTGCTGCGCTGGGGCGAGGTGGAAAGTGTCACGCTGGTGGATCTTGACCCGCGGGTGACGGAGCTGTTCCGCGGCCATCCGCAGTTGTCGGCGCTGAATGGCGGGGCGCTGAAGGATTCACGTGTGACGATCCGCAATATGGACGCCTGGACGTTTGTGGAAGGTTCCGGGCAGGTGTTTGACGTGATCATAGCGGATCTGCCGGACCCCAAGAACCTGGAGCTGTCCAAGCTTTACACCCGTCAGTTTTATGGCGCCCTGATGGAACGGCTGAGCGCGCAAGGGGTGGTGGTGACCCAGGCCGGCTCGCCCTTATTTGCCCGCAGCGCTTTTTGGTCGGTGGCAATGACACTGGAAGCAGCGCGCAACCCCTATCGTCCGGGAGAGGGGCTGCAGGTATTGCCGTATCACGCCTATGTGCCAAGCTTTGGCGATTGGGGGTTTGTCCTGGCCACGCCGCAGGCGCCAAGGCCGCGGGAACTGACACTGCCTGCGGGGCTGAAGTTCTTGAATGCCGCTGTCTGGCAGGCGGCGCAGGTCTTTGGTGATGACACCGGGCCGGTTGAAGTGGAGATCAACTCGCTGCAATCCCATGCGCTGGCCGGGTATTATCAGGACGGCTGGGATCAGTGGTTTGAGTAAGGCCGTATCCCGGCACGGAAAACAGCTCGGGACACATCTGTTTTTGGCGGCCGGCCTGTCACGGTACCCGGGCAAGCGTTGATTTGATCAAATCTTGCCCGGACCTGTTTCAGACGTTAAGCATATCCAGCAAAGACCAAGGCACCAACAGGGAGGAATGCCCATGACCCCGCTAGCCGGCCTTAAGGTGGTTGAACTTGCCCGTATCCTGGCCGGGCCCTGGATCGGCCAGTCGCTGGCGGATCTGGGCGCCGAAGTGGTGAAGGTGGAAAGCCCGGACGGCGACGACACCCGCAAGTGGGGGCCGCCGTTCATTGAGCGGGACGGCGACAAGACCGCCGCCTATTATTATGCCGCCAACCGGGGCAAGGACTGTGTAATTGCTGATTTCCGGACTGAGGGCGGCAAGCAGACTGTCCTTGATCTGATCCGCGACGCCGACATTCTGATCGAGAACTTCAAGGTTGGCGGGTTGAAGAAATACGGATTGGATTACGACAGCCTGGCGCAGATCAACCCGCGGCTGATCTACTGCTCCGTCACCGGTTTTGGCCAGGACGGGCCTTATGCCAAACGGGCAGGGTATGACTTTCTGCTGCAGGGCATGTCAGGGCTGATGTCGATCACCGGTGCGCAGGATGGCCAGCCGCAGAAGGTGGGGGTGGCGATCACCGATATTGTCACCGGGCTTTATGGCACTATCGGCATTCTTGCGGCAGTGGAGCAGCGCCACACAACGGGCCGCGGCCAGCATCTGGATATGTCGCTGATGGATTGCGCGACGGCCTTGCTGGCGAACCAGGCGATGAACTATCTGGCGACCGGCGACAGTCCGGTGCGGCTGGGCAATGACCATCCGAATATTGCGCCCTATCAGGTAATGGCGGTGAAGGACGGCCATGTGATCCTGGCGGTGGGCAATGACGGGCAGTTCCTGCGGCTGTGCGATGTGCTGGGGCTGGCCGAGGTCAAAGCGGATGCGCGGTTCCAGACCAACCAGCTGCGGGTTGCCAACCGCAAGGTGCTGACTGGGGTTCTGGAGGAGGTGCTGGCGGCCTGGACGCAAACGGATCTGCTGGCAGCGCTGGAGGCGGCAACGGTGCCGGCCGGGCCGATCAACACCATCGGGCAGGCCTTTGAGGATCCGCAGATCCAGCACCGGCAGATGCAGATCGCGCCGGAAGGCGTACCAGGAGTGCGGGGGCCGTGGAAATTCTCGGAAGCGGAACTTGCGCTGGAGAAATCGGCGCCGAAGCTGCCAGAGTAACCTGCAGCCCGGCGCGCGGCAGAACGGATGCAGTTATTCCTGAAAGCCTGCGCTCAGGCTCAATGGCGGTTGTTCTCCCAGCAGACGCCGTACCTTCGGGTCAATGCGGGGGCTGGCCTCAGGGTAAGCACCTGTTGCGGCAAGCGCCTCGCGGGCCGAGGTCCTTTCGCCGATCCGCACCCAGACTGTGTTTGTGGCGAAGGGCGCCTGGCCGGGGCCTGCGGAGATCCCCAAGGTCAGCCCCTGCAAATAGGAGATCTGCTGCGGATGGGCGGGCATCAGCACTGTTTCTGACAGGTAGCCGCCGCCGCGGCGGGGCGTTTCATACATGCAGATCCGGTTGTTGCGGAGGGTGGCCATGCCGGCATAGCGGCTGCGCTGGCGAATGCTGCCGTCGCGGGCAATGGCGCGCTCAAACGTATGGGTGACGGCGCAGCCGTCCTGCGGGCGCAGCCAGATCAGCGTGCGCACGATCTGGCCGGGCCAGGTCGGAGTGCGGAAGTAACCGTGGTAGACGCCCATGAAACGGCGCAGGCGCCGGGCCTGATCGCGGAACAGGCTGCCGAATTGCAAGGCCGGGGCCGAGACCGCGGCGGCTGCGCCCCTTTGCTGGCGAAAGTCCTGATGCGGGGCAAACAACGCCTCTTCCTCCAGCCCGAAGTAACGCGCGATGCGGTGCAGATTGTGGGCCGAAGGCAGGCCGTGCCCGTTGAGATACCGGTTAAACTGCTGCCGGTTCATACCGATCTCGCGGCAGACTTGGGCGATGCTGCCGGTATCGGCGCACAGCCTTCGCAAATTGCGGGAAAAATCGTCGGGCATCGGTGCGGGCTTTCACTGAATGACTGCCTGACTGCGTACACTCGCTTACATATGCGTACAACTGATCACTTTTCATTCGATGCCGGTTTGGCAAGAGTGCCGCCAAAGGGCACCGCCCGGAACTGAGACAAGGAAGACCAAATGCCCGGCGCATTCAGCATCATTGAAAACACCTGGATCACCCTGCCGGACGGGCGCAAGCTGGCGGCGCGGATGTGGATGCCCGAAGGCGAGGGGCCGTTTCCGGCAATTCTGGAGTATTTGCCCTATCGCAAGCGCGACGGCACTGCACCCCGCGATGAAACCACGCATCCGGTTTTCGCCACCGAAGGCTATGCCTGTATCCGGGTGGATATTGCCGGCACCGGCGACAGCGAGGGCGTGTTTGACGATGAATACTCCGAGCAGGAGCTGAGCGATGGCGAGGCGGTTCTGGCCTGGATCGCGGCGCAGGACTGGTGCGATGGCAATATCGGCATGATCGGCATCAGCTGGGGCGGTTTCAACGGGTTGCAGCTGGCATTCCGCCGGCCAGAGGCATTGAAAGCGGTGGTGTCGGTGGCCTCGACCGTGGACCGGTATGCCGATGACATCCATTACATGGGCGGCTGTTTGCTGAGCGACAACGCTAACTGGGGCAGCCAGATGTTTGCCTATCAGTCGCGCCCTGCGGATCCTGAGCTGCGCCCGGACTGGCGCGCGGATTGGATCAAGCGGATCGAAGAGATGCCTTTCATGGCCGCGGACTGGCTGCGGCAGCAGACCAGAGATGGCCAGTGGAAGCATGGATCGGTCTGCGAGGACTGGCCGGCGATCCAGGCACCGGTGCTGGCGATCACCGGCTGGGCGGATGCCTATGTGAATGCGCCGCCCGCGCTGGCCGCCAATCTGACCGTGCCGGCCAAGGCGATGATCGGCCCTTGGGAGCACCGGTATGCCCATATCGCCAAGCTGGATCCGGCGGATTTCCATGGCGAGGTGCTGACTTGGTTCGGCAAATGGCTGAAGGGCGAGGAGACCGGGGCTGAAGATCTGCCGGATTACCGCGTTTTCATGCAGGAGCATTTTAACCCGACGATGCAGAACAAGCCGCGTCAGGGCCGCTGGGTGGCAGAGGCGCAGTGGCCCTCGCCCAATGTGCTGGACCGGGTGATGCATCTGGGCGCGGGCGTGCTGGCCGGAGAGGCTGCAAACGGCACGCTGGCCGTCAGCAGCCCGGCGACGGTCGGGCAGGCGTCGGGCTATTTCTGTCCGGGGATGCGGTTTGACAATGAGCTGGCGGGCGATCAGGCAGATGACGATGCGCTGTCGGCCTGTTTTGACAGCGCACCGCTGGCAGAGCCGCTGGAGCTGCTGGGCCGCCCGCGGGTCAAGGTGGCGTTCAGCGTCGACAAGCCGGTGGCGCAGCTGGTGGCGCGGCTGTGCGATGTCTCGCCTGAAGGGGTATCGCAACGGATCACCTTCCGGCCGCTGAACCTGACTTGCCGCAACGGGTTTGAGGCGCCGCAGAAACTGGTGCCGGGCGAGCGGTATGAGGCGGAGATCGAGCTGAACCAATGCGCACACCGTCTGAAGGCGGGGCACGTGCTGCGGCTGGCGCTGTCGACGTCCTATTGGCCGATTGTCTGGCCCGCGCCGGAAGCGGCAGAAGTCACGCTGGATCTCAAAGCTTGCACGCTGGTGTTACCCGAGCGGCGGGTTTCGCAAGAGATCGAGCCGCAGAACCCCGGCGCGCCGCGTGATTATCCGCTGTTGCAGGCGGAACAGCTGCGGGGGGCTGGCGGCACCTCCAAGACCTGGACCCGGGAGGACGGCGCGCTGGTGCTGGATACCTTTGACGATTACGGCAAGGCGGTGGATCCCTACCACGGCATGTGCGTAGGCAGCCATGTCTCCATGCACTACGAGGTGCATCCGGATGATCCGGCTACGGCTGCCTTTGCGAGCGACTGGAATTTCGAGTTCGGGCGCGGCGGCTGGCAGGTGTCGATTGATACTGAAAACAAGATGACCTGCGACCGGGAGAATTTTCACCTCTGGCGCCGGGTGACGGCCTATGAGGGCGTAAACAGGGAGGTGGTCCTGACCAAGGAGTGGCAGGAAGTGATTCCGCGCGGTGTGCTGTAATCCGGGGCGGAATGCGGGCGGACTTTCGGCAATTCGTCCGCATTTGCCTTGGATTTGACATAGTGCGTTACCTAAAACACACAGGCTTTTAACCATTTGATTGCAAATTAAACCCTCAGCGGGCTGCCGTTGCCTTGGCCGTGCCGGATCGGCCAGTATCCTGGTTAACGAGCGGTTAACAAACAGTATTGGGGGCGAGAAAGTGAAGCTTTCCGTTGTTGTGCCCTGCTACAATGAAGAAGAGTCGGTCCCCATGCTGGTGGAGCGGCTGGTGCAGGCCATTGAACCATGGGCGCAGGACGCCGAGATCATCCTGGCGGATGATGGATCCAGCGACGATACCTGGGCCGCGATTGAGGCGGCCCATGCCAAGTACTCGGTGGTCCGGGGTATCCGGCTGTCGGCGAACCGGGGCCATCAGGTGGCGCTGACCGCGGGGCTGGAGGCTGCGCGGGGCGCGCGTGTCTTCATGCTGGATGCCGACCTGCAGGACCCGCCGGAAATCCTGCCGGACATGATGATGATGATGGATCGCGGCTATGACGTGGTCTACGGGCGCCGGGCCGAACGGCAGGGGGAGACCCTGTTCAAGAAGATCACGGCCTATGGGTTCTACCGTTTCCTGAACACGCTGTCGGATGTGGATATTCCCAAGGATACCGGTGACTTCCGCCTGGTCAGCCGCCGCGCGCTGGCGGCGGTGCTGGCAATGCCCGAGCGCGCGCGGTTCATCCGCGGCATGTTTGCCTGGGCAGGCTACAAGCAGATCGGGCTGGAATACGTGCGCGACGCGCGGGTTGCGGGCGTTACCAAATACCCGTTCCGCGCCATGCTGCGCTTTGCAACTGATGCGCTGACCGGGTTTTCCACCAAGCCGCTGAAGATGGCGACGCGGCTGGCCTTCCTGAGCCTCTATGTGACTTTCCTGATGGCGGTCTATGTGTTTCTGTCGCTGATCCTTCACAACACCGCGCCGGGCTGGGCGTCGATGCTGCTGGCGATTTCCTTCTTCTCGGGCATTCAGCTGCTGACGCTGGGGATCATGGGGGAATACATCGGCAGGCTTTACATGGAGAGCAAGCAGCGGCCGATGTACTTCTTGTCAGAGGAGACCGGCAGTGCGGCGGCGGCTGATCCGGTGAACATCGAAACGGCCCCCCGGCACAAGGAAGCGTCGTAAGGTGGCTGTTTTGGGGGGCGATTCCGGTCAGGTTCTGCGGTTCTCGATTGTGGGCGCGGCGGTCGCGGGGCTTTATGTGCTGGGCTATACCGCGCTGCTGGCATCGGGGCTGGCACAGGCGTCCGCCAATGTGCTCGCCTTTGCCGCGGCTGTCGCTGTTCAATATGTACTGCAAACGGCATGGACCTTCCGCCGCCCGCTGGGCATGCCGGAACAGATGCTGCGCTTTTCCTGCACCATCGCTGCGGGATTTGCCGTCTCGGCGCTGATCACCGGCGTGATCGGTCCGGCGTTGGGCTGGGCGGATTGGCTGTCCGCCGCTGCCGTCACGGTGATCCTGCCGGTTCAGAATTTTATCATCTTCCGCCTCTGGGTGTATTCCGCGGCTGGCTGACTATCGATCGGAGCAACTATGTCTCATATCTATTCCAACGAGTTTTACGATTACATTGACCAGGGCGCGCGATCTTCGGCGCAGGCGATGATTTCGGTGGTGCAGCCGCATCTGCACGCGGGCAGTGTGCTGGATCTGGGCAGCGGCCGCGGCGTTTGGCTGAGCGAATGGATCAAGGCCGGTGTGATGGATGTGGCCGGCGTTGATGGCGATTATGTAGATCGCGACCGGCTGGCTATCCCGCGTGAGCAGTTTCACGCTGCTGACCTGACCAAACCCTTTGATCTGAAACGCAAGTTCGAGCTGGCGCAAAGCCTGGAAGTGGGTGAACATCTGCCTGAGGCGGCCTCGGAGCGGCTGGTCGATAGCCTGACCTGCCACGCCGACCGGGTTCTTTTCTCAGCCGCGGTGCCGGGGCAAGGGGGGGAATTTCACATCAACGAAAAGCCACTGTCATTCTGGCAGGAGATGTTTGCCGCGCGCGGCTTCTCTGCCTTTGACTTTGTCCGGCCCCAACTGAAGGACATCGAGGGCGTCGAGCCTTGGTACCGCTATAACACCGTTCTATACGCCAATGCCGCTGGGCGAAAAAACCTGCCGCAGGCGGTGCTGGCATCGGAAGTCCCGGCCGGGCAGAACGTGCCGCTGGCTGGTAGCCTCGGCTGGCGGATGCGTAGGGGGATCGTCTCGCTGATGCCGCAGCCAGTGGTAACCAGAATTGCCCAGGGGCGCGCCGCGGTGCTGGCCCGCCGTGCACGCCGCCTGCAGGAGGCTGCTGGATGACATTTGCCACCGCCGGCAGCACTGCTACGGGGCGACCTGCAGCGCCGCAGTTGCTGGTAACAGTTGCTGCGGTTTTTGCCCTGATGCTGTTGGCCGCGCTGTTCCAATTGCATGATCCAATGATCCGGCATGACGACTATCCGGCGCTGCTGGCGGACCCATCATTGTTCTATTCTAAAACTCTGACCGAAGGACGTTGGGTCAACTATCTGTGGCATTTGCGCGGCGTAGTGACGCCGGCCTGGGTTAACTTCCTGGCCTACCACCTGCTGTGGGCGATCTATCTGGGCTGTCTGGTGCATAATGCTCTTGGCCGGCAAACTGAGGTCTGGCAGCGGGTGATGGTAGCGTTGATTGCCGGGTTGTGTCTGCCATCGGTGCTGATCTCGCTATGGTTTAACACATTGATCCCGGGGCTGGCGATTCTGGCGTTCTATGGCTGGCTTGCCACCCGGCTGAGCGAGCGGGCGTGCCGCTGGCTGATGCTGGTCTTTGTTCCGGCGGCGCTGATGTCTTATACGACCTACCCGTTTCTGATCCTCGCGATGAGCCTGACTCGCGCTGATGCCGCACGTTCGGCAAAGGACCTGGCAGGCTTGCTGGTGCTGTTCATTGCCAGCTTTGCCCTGGGTATGCTGGCAATCTATGCGCTGAACTATGCCGAACACGGGGTGTTCGGCGTGCCGATGGCAGACTGGCGCAATCCCAGCCCTGCGACGGATCTGGCCTCGGCATTGAAAAATTCCAAACTGGCCGCGGATTTCCTGGTGAACCTGGTGCTGAAAGGCGGTTACAGCATCACCGGGCTGGCGCTGCTGCAGACTGCGGTGCTTGGCTGTGCCGTGTGGGCCGTGTGGAGCCGGGACAAATGGCGGGCGCTGTACATGCTGTCCGGGGCCGGGTTGGGGTTGGCGCTGATCTGCCTGCAGGTTATTCGCAGCGGCATCGACATGCCAGTGCGGTCCGGCGGGTTTCTGTGGGCATTTGGCGCAATCTTTGTCGGCTTGTTCGCGCTTCAGCTGCGTGACAGCGGGCGGGCCCGGCTGAGCCGCAACCTGCTGTTTGGCTTCACGGCCCTGTATGTGATCTTTGCCGGGCTGACCCACTATTTCTCTACTGAATGGAACCGCCTGAGCCGGCACATGGCGGCAGATCTGGGCGGCGGCGAAGGGACGGTCTATGTCACAGGCACCTATCTGTCCCTGGAAGCGGCCAACAAGTCGGACCTGCAAAAGGATCAGTCGGTCGAATTCCGGCTGAATTACCTGACGGGGCGGGAGATCGTGATGTGCGAAAGCCGGCCTGAAGCCTGTGCCGCCCTGCCCGAGGAGTTGCGCGGCGGCTTGCTGGACGGCAGGGGCTTTGAAGTGCGCCATATCGATGGCGGTTCGGTTCTGATGCTGTCGCCCAAGGCGCTGCGGGAAGGCAAGCTGGAGGCCGCCCGGAAAAACCGCCAGGCTGACGAATAACGCCGGGCACTGGCCCGGCGGTATGATCCCGAGGTTCGGGGTTGCCTTAGAAATCGAGGCCCAGATCCAGGGTGCGCGCCGAATGGGTAAGCGCGCCGGAGGAAATGTAATCAACCCCGGTGGCAGCCACCTCGGCAATGCGGTCGAGACGCATGTTGCCGGAGGCCTCGGTCACCACCTGGCCCTTGGCGATCTCCACGGCTTTGACCAGAGTCGGGGTGTCCATGTTGTCCAGAAGCACAACATCGGCACCGCCGGTGGCGATGACTTCGGCCAGCTGCTCCAGTGTATCGACTTCGATTTCCACCTTCATCATGTGGCTGACGCTGGATTTGGCGGCGTCAAGAACGGCGCGCACCCCGCCAGCCGCGGCGATGTGGTTGTCCTTGATCAGGATGGCATCCGACAGGCCGAACCGGTGGTTGTAGCCGCCGCCATGCAACACTGCCTGCTTTTCGGCGATGCGCAGCCCAGGCGTGGTCTTGCGGGTGCAGGTGATGCGGGTGGCGGTGCCCTTGGTTTCGGCGGCAAAGGCCGCTGTCAGCGTGGCAATGCCGGTCAGCCGTCCGGCAAAGTTCAACGCCACACGCTCGCCCGACAGGATTGAGGCGGCTGAGCCATCGATGGTCATCAGCGTGTCACCCTTGCGGCATGGGCTGCCGTCGGGCAGGAGTGTTTCCACCTTGAGCCCGGCATCCACCAGGTGAAAGGCGATGCGGGCGATCTGCATGCCGGAGACCACGCCGTTCTCGCGGGCGTTCAGCCGGGCGGTGTAGGCGGCGGTGGCCGGGATCACAGCGCGGGTGGTGATGTCGCCGTTCTGGCCCAGGTCTTCCATCAGCGCTGCACGCACCATCGGTTCCAGGATCAAGTCGGGCAGGGTGGCGAATTGGGTGCTCATGTCGGCTCCTTCACGGCCGGGGGGCAATCCGGTCACGGATCGCCATGGCCTCGTCCAGGGTGATGCGGGTGCGATGTGCCTGCGCGGGATCGGCCGTCGGGAAATCGTCGCGGAAATGACCGCCCCGGCTTTCCTCGCGCTGAAGCGCAGCGGCTGTGATCAGCGTTGCGGTAGCGCACATATTGGCGAAATTCTCGTCCGCGGCCTGCCCGGCTTCGAGCCGGGCAATGGCTGCCAGCGCCTGTTTCAGGCCTTGGGCGGTGCGGCGCACGCCGGCATGCGCGGTCATGGCCTGCCGCAGGTGTTTGACTGCTGCGGCGTCCAGGTCCTGCCCGCCCGGCGGGAAGCTGGGGTGGATCTCATCCACATTTACGGGGGTATCCAGCGACGCGATGTCCTGAGCTGCGTTGCGGGCATATACCAGCGCTTCCAGCAACCCGTTAGAGGCCAGACGATTGGCGCCATGCAGGCCGGTGGAGGAGGCCTCGCCGCAGACCCAGAGGTTTTTCAGGCTGCTGCGGCCCTGCATGTCGGCCTCGACCCCACCCATGTGGTAATGTGCGGCGACGGCAACCGGGATCGGGTTTTGCACCGGGTCGATGCCGGCACGGGCGCAGGTTTCTGCGACCGTGGGGTAGCGGGTCAGCACCTCGGCGCCGAGTGCTTCGGTTGTGTCAAGCATCGGGCGGCGGCCGCCTTGGGTTTCGGCAAAAATCGCGCGTGCAACGATGTCGCGGGGGGCCAGTTCTGCGTCCGGGTGCTCAGCTAGCATGAAGCGTTCACCGTTCGCGTTGATCAGCACCGCGCCTTCGCCGCGCAGGGCCTCGGTCGCCAGCGGGGCGGGGTCTTCGCCGATGTCGAATGCGGTGGGGTGGAATTGCACAAACTCCGGGTCGGCAATGCGGGCACCGGCGCGGGCGGCAAAACCGATCACCTGGCCGCGGATGCGGGGCGGGTTGGTGGTATGGGCATAAAGCCCGCCGGAGCCGCCGCCGGCCAGCAGCACGCCGGGGCATTTGATCAGCACCGGGGCAGAAGGCGTATCGGCGCGGGTGATCCAGATGCCGGTGACGGTATTGCCTTCGGTTTCAAGCCGCACGGCTTGGGTGTTTTCCAGCACCTGCACGGACGGAGCTGCGCGCACGGCAGAAATCAATGTCTGCATGATCTTACCGCCGGCCTGGTCGCCCTTGACGCGCACCACACGGGCGGCGGAATGGGCGGCCTCGCGGCTCATCACATAGTTGCCGTCCGCATCGCGGTCAAATGGCGTGCCGAGGCCGGTCAGGTCGACGATATGTGCGCGCGCGACCCGTGTGACCATCGCGGCAACCTTAGCATCGACGGTGCCGGCGCCTGCCTGCAGAGTGTCGGCGGCGTGGGCCTCGGGCGTGTCGTGATTGGCCATGGCCGCTGCAACGCCGCCCTGCGCCCAGGCAGAGCTTGCGCCCTTGCCCAAGGTTTCCGGTGAGATCACCAGAACCGGCCGCGGTGCCAGCTCAAGCGCGGCGTAAAGCGCGCCAAGACCTGCGCCGGCAATAACAATGCGGCCGGTTTCGATCACAGATCAGACGCCAAGTTTCTGGCTGAGGTCAATCATCCGCTGCACCGCCACACGGGCCTTTTCGGCCACAACTTCATCGACCACGACCGGCTCGGACATGGTGTGCAGAGACCAGAGGATCTTCTCCAGCGTGATCTTCTTCATGTAAGGGCACATGTTGCAGGGGCCGACAAAATCCACCTCGGGCAGTTGATCGGCGATGTTCGAGGCCATCGAACATTCAGTGATCAGCATCGCCTTTTCCGGCTTCTCGTCCGTCACGTATTTAAGAATACCGCTGGTGGAGCCGGAGAAATCGGCCTCGGCCACCACATCCGGTGGGCATTCGGGGTGTGCAATCAGCCGGGTGCCAGGGTTCCATTCGCGGAAATCGCGAAGATCCTGGGCGGTGTATTGCTCGTGCACGATGCAGGAGCCTTCCCACCAGACCACGTTTTTCTGCGGCACCTGTTTGGCGACGTTCTGGGCCAGATACTGGTCCGGTGTCATGATCACCGTGTGGCTGTCTTGCGCGGCGACGATCTGGGCCGCGTTCGACGAGGTACAGCAGATGTCCGATGCGGCTTTCACCTCAGCCGTGGTGTTCACGTAGGACACGACCGGCGCGCCGGGGTATTTGGCGCGCATCTGTTCGATGCCCTCGGCGGTGATTGATTCCGCCAGCGAGCAGCCGGCCTCCATGTCGGGAATCAGCACGGTTTTGTCCGGGCTGAGGATCTTGGAAGTTTCGGCCATAAAATGCACGCCGCACTGGACGATCACATCGGCCTCGACGTTCGCAGCCTCGATCGCCAGCTGCAGGCTGTCGCCGACCACATCCGACACACCGTGATAGATCTCGGGCGTCATGTAGTTATGCGCCAGGATCACCGCGTTGCGCTGCTTTTTCAGCTCCAGAATGGCCGCAACATAGGGTGCATGGGCGACCCATTCGATGGGGTTCACCACACGGTTCATCCGCGCGTAGATATCCGTCATCTTTTCGGCAAGGGCAGGATTGGGCGCCAGATCGTACTGGCTGGCGAGTTGATCCCGCATGGATTGCAGGTCGAACATGGCAAGTCCTCAAAGTTGCGTCCAAGGGGACACTTTGGACGGGGGTTGTTTCATGTTCATTTGGCGCACGCAAGCACGCGAGAAGGCTTTTGCAGCCAAAAGCGGTGATTTGGCGCTAACAGGCGGCATCTTCGGGAAGCCGTTACTTCTCAGATGGGTATCGGGGGCAGAATTTTCCAGCCGGTTTGCCGTTTTTGGCTGTCCCGGCGTCCTCTCCTGTGATTTGGAGCCGCGCAAAGCCATGTTAGACCGGGCCGGCAGTTGGCCTTTGGGAGAGTGACCGGACGCGATGAATGATCTGTGGGCAGGACTGAGCCAGGCCTTTTGGCTGCTGGCGACGCTGGACGCGGATCTGGTGGAGATCACCCTGCGTTCGTTGCGGGTGACGCTGACCGCGCTTGCCATTGCTTGTGCCATTGCGCTGCCCTTGGCGGCTTTCCTGGCGGTGCGCCGGTTCCGGCTGCGACGGGCCACAATTGCGGTGCTGAATGCGCTGATGGGGCTGCCGCCGGTGGTGGTGGGTCTGGTGGTCTATGTGTTCCTGTCGCGGGCCGGGCCGTTTGGTGTCTTTGGCCTGCTGTTCACGCCCACGGCGATGATCATTGCGCAGGTGATCATCGTTGTTCCCTTGGTGGCCTCGGTTGCGCATCAGTCCTTGCGGGAACTGTGGAGCGATTACCACGATCTCTTGATCTCGATGAATGCAACCCAGCTGCAGCGTATTCAGGCGCTGCTGTGGGACGGGCGGCGGGCGCTGCTGACCGCGGCGCTGGCTGGGTTTGGCCGGGCGATTGGTGAGGTCGGCGCGATCATGGTGGTGGGCGGCAATATCGACCACGCAACGCGGGTGCTGACCACGGCGATTGCGCTGGAGACCGGCAAGGGCGAGTTTGCCATGGCGCTGGGGTTGGGCTTTGTGCTGATCGCGCTGGCGATTGCGGTCAACCTGGCGATCCACTGGCTGGGCCGGACGGAGAGCGAGGGGCGCTGGTGATGCAGATGTTTCCGCTGGTTGCCAAGGGCGCCATGGTGCGCCGCCGCAGCAAGATCTTGGTCGGGCCGGTGGATCTGACACTGGGCGGGCAGGGCACCTCGATTGTGATCGGCCCCAATGGGGCGGGCAAAACAACGCTGCTGAAGATGCTGCATGGCATTGTGCGGATGAACGGCGGCAGCCTGGACTGGGCCTGCCCGCTGGAAGAGGCGCAAAAGCACCAGGCATTTGTGTTCCAGACCCCGGTGATGATGCGGCGGTCGGTGATCGAGAACATCGCCTATCCGCTGCGGCTGACCGGCCTTGCCCGCAAAGAGGCGCGTGCGCGGGCGGCGGATTGGGCCTGCCGGGTGGGGCTGGGGGCAATCCTGGAGCGCCAAGCGACTATGCTGTCCGGCGGTGAGCGGCAGAAGCTGGCTCTTGCGCGCGCCCTGGTGGGCGAGCCGCAGGTCTTGTTCCTGGATGAGCCTTGCGCGGCGCTGGACGGCCGCGCCACCCGCGAGATTGAGGATATTCTGGCCCATGCATCGGAAAGCGGCACGCGGCTGGTGATGTCCACCCACAATATGGGCCAGGCCCGGCGGCTGGCGGATGAGGTGATCTTTGTCCTGCAGGGCCGCATTCATGAATTCAGCCCGGCGAAAGATTTCTTTGCCGGACCCGAAACCCCTCAGGGACGCGCATTTCTGAACGGAGATATTGTAGAATGAAACATCTGATTATTGCTGCCGTTGCCTCAATGGCAATGGCCACGGCAACGCTGGCGGAAGAGATGAAGATGGCGGTGACCACTTCTTTCCACAATTCCGGCCTGGCTGAGATCCTGCTGCCGGAGATCAAGAACGATCTTGGTCTGGACGTGCAGCTTTTGGTTGTTGGCACCGGCCAGGCACTTCGGCTGGGCGAAGCCGGTGACGTGGATGCAATTCTGGTGCATTCGAAGAGAGCCGAAGAGACGTTCCTGGCTGGCGGGTACGGCACCCACCGCCGCGAGATCATGTATAATGATTTTGTCATCATTGGTCCAAAGGCGGATCCGGCCGGCGTGTCCGGCGCAGCGGATGCTGCAAACGCGTTGCAGAAGATTGCCGGGGCAGAGACCGCCTTTGTCAGCCGCGGCGATGACAGCGGCACGCATAAGAAAGAGCTGAGCCTGTGGGCCTCGGCCGGCCTTGATCCTGTAGGTTTCGGCGACTGGTACCGCGCGGTTGGTGCGGGAATGGGGGCTGCTCTGAATACGGCATCGGGCATGGACGGTTACATCATGTCCGACCGGGCAAGCTGGCTCAACTTTGGCAACAAAGGCGGCTTGGCGCTGCTGTTTTCAGGCGATCCGGTGCTGTTCAACCAATACGCCTATATCCCGGTGAACCCGGAAAAACATGGTCACGTGAAGAACAGCCTGGCGGTGCAATTGGAGGCTTGGCTGGTTTCGCAAAAGGCGCAAGAGCTGATCAATGACTATCAGATCAATGGCGAGACGCTGTTTGTGTTCAACGCCAAACAGTAGCGATTTTTGATCTGCCCGCTGAGCCTCTGCTGTCTGAGGGGGCTGTTCCATTGCGGTGGTGCTCCCGCCCATTCCGGGTATCAAAGATACCCTGCAAAGGTTGGGCGTGGCAGCCGCGCTGTGCGCGGCAGGGGGCGTTGCAATTGAACAAACCGCAGTCGCGGCTGAAGCGGTTGCGCACCGCGCGCCAGCGCGGTGCGCGGCCCAACTGAGAGGTGCATTTTCAAAATGCGCCGGAACAGGCGGGAGCCTCTTGCTTCAGGTCCCGCCGCCAACAGTCAGGGTGACCCGGTCGCCGGCAAACCAGGTGCGGCCAAACTCGACGGGGCGGTTCCCGGGATCTGTATTGATGCCGGTGGTGCGCAGGATCGGGCTGCCTTCGGCTATCTTCAGATGCAGGGCCTGGGTCGCGTTGGCGAGTTTGGCCGTGATCCGGGTTTCGGCGCGGGTGTAGTCCTCAACACCCTGTTCTTGCAATGCCGCGGTGACTGAGCGCAGGTTTTCCAGCGCGCCCAGCATTCCCGGAAACCGGTCCGCGGGAAAGATGCTTTGAAACAGGGCAATGGGCTGCCCGTCAGCAAGGGACAGCCCGTCATAGACATGCACCTGGGCGCCGGGATCCAGCTGCAGCGCATTGGCTTCACGGGGCGCCGCGGCGCGGGTTTCCAGCATCAGGATCTGTTTGGCGGGGCTGCGCCCCTCTCGCGTCAGGTTCTGATGAAAGCGCACCCGCTTGCCAATTGGATAATCCGTCGGCTTGGCCGCCACGAACACCCCGGCGCCGCGGCGCGGGTGCACCAGGCCCTGTTCCGCCATATCGGCCAGCGCCCGGCGCACAGTGTGGCGGTTCACCCCGAAACGGGCCGACAGCTGCGCCTCGGCGGGCAGCTTGCCGCCGGTCTCGTAGCGGCCTTGTGCGATGTCATCCGTCAGGGCAATGGCGATGGATTTCCAAACGGGGGTGCGGGCCATGTCATGGAACTTTCACAAGTCTTGGATTGCGCCTGCGGGGGCGACTCAGGTATCATTTGTCTAGTTGTATAGTTTATATAGACAACCTGGCCAAGAGGCTTAGACAAATGAACACGAATTTTTCCGTAGAAGACCGCAAGGGCTGGATGAGCTTGCTGGCCTCTGCTGACGAGGGCCGGCTCGCTGAGCTGTGGCAAGAATACGGGGCTGATCCGGCTTGCAACTGGCTGCGCGCGCCAGAGGCGGGCGGCGTTATGGTCCGGGGCCGCATGGGCGGGTCCGGCGCCCCCTTTAACCTGGGTGAGATGACCGTCACCCGCTGTGCGCTGTCATTGGAGGACGGAACGGTTGGTCACGGCTATGTGCAGGGCCGCAGCAAAGCAAAGGCCGGAATGGCCGCCAAGATTGATGCGTTGATGCAGACCGGCGCGGCGGCGGGCCTGCGTTCCGCAGTGCTGGAACCGCTGGCCGCCGAACGCAAGGCCCGCAAGACGGCCCGGGCTGCCAAGGCTGCGGCAACCAAGGTTGAGTTTTTCACAATGGTGCGGGGAGAGGACTGATGCCTCAGCAGCCTCAGAACACGGCCTATGCCGGCGCTTTCAGCAATCCGCCGGTGGTTTCGGCCCAAGCGTTTCGCGCAGCGATGAATGCGATGGCACGTCCCGGCCGGATCGAAGAGATCACCGGCGCCACCCCGCCGCACGGGGTCTCGGTTGCCGCAGGCAGCCTGCTGCTGACCCTGTGCGACCCGGAAACCGGTGTCTATCTGGCCCCGGACGTGGACAGCGAAGCCTTGCGCGGTTGGCTGGCATTTCACACTGGCGCGCCTATCGTGGCGGCGGAACAGGCGGATTTTGCCCTTGGCAGCTGGGCATCGCTGATGCCGCTTGACCGCTTCCGCATTGGGACGCCGGAGTATCCGGATCGCTCTGCCACCCTGATTGCGGAAGTGCCGGGGTTCGACGCGCCCAATGCCGTCCTGTCCGGGCCCGGCATCAAGGATACCGCAAAGATGGCGCTGCCAGGCTTGGCGGCCTTTCAGGACAACGCGATGCTTTACCCGCTGGGTGTGGACTTCTTTTTTACCTGCGGGACACAGGTGGCTGCGCTGCCCCGGTCCACCCAGATCAGCGCGGAGGCCTGAACGATGTATGTTGCAGTAAAAGGCGGCGAGCGGGCGATTGACAACGCCCACGCCTGGCTTGCCGAGGAGCGCCGCGGTGATAGGGATGTGGCGGAGCTGTCCCTTGACCAGATCCGCGAACAGCTCAGTCTGGCGGTGAACCGGGTGATGGCGGAAGGGTCCCTGTACGATCCGGATCTGGCGGCACTGGCGATCAAGCAATCGCGCGGCGACCTGATCGAGGCGATCTTTTTGATCCGCGCCTACCGCACCACCTTGCCGCGGTTTGGTTATACGCTGCCGGTGGAAACCGGCGGGATGGCCTGCGACCGCCGGATTTCCGCGACTTTCAAAGATGCACCGGGGGGGCAGGTGCTGGGGCCGACGTTCGACTACACCCATCGCCTGCTGGATTTCAAACTGGCCGCAGATGGTGAGGTGCCCGAAGCACCGGTTGCAGAGCCGCGCAAGGAAGCGACACCGCATATCAGCGAGTTTCTGCAAGGTGAGGACATTATTGAACGCGAGCCGGTCTCGGATTCGGTGCCGGGCGACCTGACCCGCGAGCCGATGTCCTTCCCGGCGAACAGGTCGGTGCGGTTGCAGTCGCTGACCCGCGGGGATGAAGGGTTCATCCTTGGGATGGCGTACTCCACCCAGCGCGGCTATGCGCGCAACCACGCTTTTGTCGGCGAGCTGCGGATCGGCACGGTGCCGGTGGAGATGAAGATCCCGGAGTTGGGCTTTGCCATAGAGATCGGCGAGGTGGAGCTGACCGAATGCGAGACGGTGAACCAGTTCAAGGGGTCCAAGACGGTGCCGCCGCAGTTCACCCGCGGCTATGGTCTGGTGTTCGGCCAGTCAGAGCGCAAATCCATCGCCATGGCGCTGGTTGACCGCGCGCTGCGCTGGGAGGAACTGGGGGAGGACAACCTGGGCGCCGCCGCGCAGGATGAGGAATTTGTCCTGAGCCATGCCGACAACATTCAGGCCACCGGTTTTCTGGAGCACATCAAGCTGCCGCACTACGTGGATTTCCAGTCCGAGCTGGAGCTGGTGCGCAAGCTGCGCCGCGAGGCTGCTGAGCTGGCTGAGACGCTGACGGAACGGGAGGCCGCGGAATGACTTACCTACTGTCCTTTCCGGCGCTGCGGCGCCCAAGAAAATATGCGACCCCGAGAAACGCCAGACCAATGGCCAGGCCAGAACAAAAACTCACAGGATCCATGGATACCTCCGTGTGCCGGGAGAGTGGAAAATGACTTCAAATCAACGGCTGGCGGAAGCTGGCGACTACAACTTTGCATATCTTGACGAACAGACCAAGCGGATGATCCGCCGGGCGATCCTCAAAGGGCTGGCGGTACCGGGGTACCAGGTGCCTTTTGCCAGCCGCGAAATGCCGATGCCTTATGGCTGGGGCACCGGCGGCGTGCAGGTCTCGGCGGCCACGCTGACGCCGGACGACACGCTGAAAGTGATCGACCAAGGGGCCGACGACACCACCAACGCAGTCTCGATCCGCAAATTCTTTGAAAAGACGGCCGGTGTTGAGACCACCGAGGAGACGGAGAAGGCTAGCATCATCCAGACCCGCCACCGGATTCCGGAGGCGGAACTGACCGAGGATCAGATCCTAGTCTATCAGGTGCCGATCCCGGAGCCGCTGCGGTTTCTGGAGCCGCGCGAGACCGAGACCCGCAAAATGCATGCCTTGCAGGAATACGGGCTGATGCATGTGAAACTGTATGAGGACATTTCCCAGCACGGTGCCATTGCCACTGCCTATGCCTATCCGGTCAAGGTGGAAGGGCGCTATGTGATGGATCCCTCGCCGATCCCGAAGTTCGACAATCCCAAGATGGAAATGGCTGCGATCCAGCTGTTCGGCGCAGGCCGGGAGCAGCGCATTTACGCGGTGCCGCCGTACACCAAGGTCGTGAGCTTGGATTTTGAGGACTATCCGTTTGAAGCCAGCAAGGCCGATCACGCTTGCGACCTTTGCGCCGCGGAGGACAGCTATCTGGACGAGGTGATCCTGGATGACGCGGGCAACCGGATGTTTGTTTGTTCCGACACTGATTACTGCAGCTCGCGGCGCGGCGCAGGCCATACCGGCCGCCTGAGTGAGGAGGCAGCGTGATGACACCTTTGCTGCAAGTGAAGAACATCGCCAAGATGTATGGCGCACGGATCGGCTGCACGGATGTGAGCTTTGATCTTTATCCCGGCGAAGTGATGGGGATTGTGGGCGAAAGCGGCTCGGGTAAATCGACCCTGCTGAACAGCCTGGCGGGTCATCTGGTACCGGACCGGGGCGAAGTGATCTTTGACACCCGCAGCGATGGTCCGGTGGATACCGTCACCATGTCCGAGCCGGAACGCCGGATGCTCAGCCGCACCGATTGGGCCTTTGTGCATCAGCACGCCCGCGACGGGCTGCGCATGTCTGTCAGCGCGGGCGGTAACATCGGCGAACGGCTGATGGCAGTCGGGGACCGCCATTATGGCGCGATCCGGGAACGCGCCGCCGATTGGCTGGGCCGGGTGGAGATTTCTGAAAGCCGCATTGATGACCGCCCGTCAGCCTTTTCCGGTGGCATGCAGCAGCGGCTGCAGATTGCCCGCAATCTGGTGACGGGTCCGCGGCTGGTGTTCATGGATGAACCGACCGGCGGTCTTGATGTTTCGGTCCAGGCGCGATTGCTGGATTTGTTGCGGGGGCTGGTGCGGGAAATGGGGCTGAGCGCCATCATCGTCACCCACGATCTAGCCGTTGTGCGCCTTTTGGCGGACCGGCTGATGGTGATGAAGGACGGCCATGTGGTTGAAACCGGGTTGACCGATCAGGTGCTGGATGATCCCCAGCATGGCTATACCCAGCTGCTGGTCTCCAGCGTGCTGCAAGTCTGAGGGCAGGGTGATGATTGAACTGAATAATGTGAGCAAGAGCTTCACCCTGCACAATCAGGGCAGCGCAGTGATTCCGGTGATGGAAAACGCCACGCTGTGTGTAAAGCCGGGTGAATGCGTTGGCCTGACTGGGGCCTCGGGGGCCGGGAAGTCCACCCTGATGCGGGTGATCTATGGCAACTATCTGGCAGCGTCCGGCAGTGTGATGGTCGGCGGGGTGGATGTTGCCAAAGCCGCGCCGCGTGAGATCCTGGCGTTGCGCCGCGAGACCCTGGGATATGTCAGCCAGTTCCTGCGTGTGGTGCCGCGGGTCCCGGCGCTGGATGTAGTGGCTGAGCCGCTGCTTGCGGTTGGTACGCCACTGGAACAGGCGCGTGATACGGCGGCCTCGCTGCTGGCGCAGCTGAACATTCCGGAACGGCTGTGGAGCCTTAGCCCGACCACATTTTCGGGCGGGGAGCAGCAGCGGGTGAATATCGCCCGCGGCTTTGCCTACGGCTATCCGGCGCTGCTGCTGGATGAGCCGACCGCGAGCCTTGATGCCAGGAACCGCGCCACCGTGCTGGACCTGATTGACCGGGCCAAGGCGCGGGGCGCGGCGATCATCGGTATCTTCCATGATGAGGCGGCGCGTGCGCAGGTCTGCGACCGGTTTGCGGATGTCTCGAAATTTGCTCCGCAGGCCGCGGCATGAACGGGGCAGCTGGCAAGGGACCGGTTATTGCCGTGGTCGGCCCTTCTGGTGCCGGCAAGGACAGCCTGATGTCGGCGTTGGCGGTATCCGGCCCGCAGCTGCGGCTGATGCGCCGGGTTATCACCCGCGCGCCAGAGGCGGGCGGAGAGGATTACCAGGCGGTGACGGAACCTGAGTTTTCGGCGTTGGCAGAAAATGGGGTCTTTGCCCTGCACTGGCAGGCACACGGGCTGCACTATGGCATTCCACGCGACATTGAAATGCTGCGGGAGGGATCGGGGGGCGTACTGGTGAACCTTTCGCGTGCCGTGCTGCTGGAGGCGCAGGAGGTGTTCGGGGATTTCATCGTGTTGTCAGTGACCGCTGCGCCTGAGGTTTTGGCAGAGCGTCTGCTGGCACGAGGGCGGGAAGATGCGCAAGAGGTACGGCGCCGTCTGACGCGCGCTGCCAACCCGCTTCCCGACGAGCTGGCCCGTGTGCATGAGATTGACAACAGCGGTGCGCTGAGCGTGGCGGTGCAGGCCGCGCTGGCCGCCATTCAGCCGGAAAGGGGGTAGCGATGGATCAGGTGGAACCGGCCATCCGGCGCCTCGCCCACCAGCGTCAGATCCCGGATCACGAAGGGGGCTGGCAGCAGCGGGAGGAGATGCGTGCCGAGCGCGTCTTGCACCGCAGGCAGCTGCGGTTTGGGCAGTTTGCCGGTCAAGGTGATATGAAAGCGGAACTGGTCCAGGACATAAGGGTAGCCCCAGCGGCTGAGGTTTGCGTCCTGCTCCGGGGGCAGCCCCGCGCCGCGGCGGCGTTCCAGCTCAGCTTGGGACGCAGGCGCGCGGAACGGGTCAAGCTCTGTCACGCAGGCGGCGGCCAGCGCCTTCAGCGCGGTTTCGTCCCCGGCAGGGCGCAGGGCCAGGAAACGGCCCAACCGGGCCAGCTGCAGACCGTCGAGCGTGACCGGTTTCTGCGTGGCAGCCAGCGCCGCGCAGGCGTCTTCAAGCGCCGATCGGGTCTGCCCCCCGGCGAGACGCATCGGAGGCTTCAGGGTGGCGTGCAGCCCGTATTTGCGCGGCACATCGGTGATTGCCGCCACATCCAGCCCGTGAACCTGCGGGTGGGACAGATCCAGACCCGCTTCCATGTCCCAGCCCAGCCAGCCGGCGGCAAAGCGGCTCCATGCTGCCTCGGCAGGCGGGGCGTAATAGATCGCGTATCGCGTGAATGTCACATTGGCCTCCTAAACGTGGCCTTCCATAGCTTGAAAGATGTGAAGTTCAGATGACAGAAGACTTGATCCTTGCCAATGCCACACTGGTGCTGCCGGGCGAGACCCGGACCGGCAGTGTTAAGATCGCGGGTGGTGAAATCACTGATATCGCAGATGGGGCTTCGGTTCCGGCAGGCGCAATTGATTGCGAGGGCGACTGTGTCTGCCCGGGGCTGGTGGAGCTGCACACCGATAATCTGGAACGCCACATCCAGCCACGGCCCAAGGTGGACTGGCCGCATGCCAACGCGATCATCGCCCATGATGCGGAACTGGCAGGCACAGGGATTACCACGGTGTTTGATGCCATGCGCGTGGGGTCGATCAGCCGCAGGGAAAGCCGCTATGGCGCCTATGCCAGGCAGCTGGCCTCCGAACTGCTGGAGTTGCGGGCTGCGAACGCGCTGAAGATCTCGCATTTTCTGCATCTGCGGGCCGAAATTTGCAGCGATACGCTGCTTGATGAACTGAATGCGTTTGGGGATGCGGACCGTGTAGGGCTGGTGTCGCTGATGGACCATACGCCGGGCCAGCGGCAGTTCCGCGATATTGCAAAGCTTGAGCAATACGTGAAGGGAAAGCATGGGTTTGATGATGCGGCTTTTCAGGCCCATGTCGCGCATCTGAAAGATCTGCGCGATACCTACGGCGACGTGCATGAAGCTGAGGCGGTGAAAGCCGCCAGGCGGTTCGGTGCGGTGCTGGCCAGTCATGACGACACCACAGCGGATCAAGTGGCTGTATCAGCCCGGCATGGCATCAGCCTGGCGGAATTTCCGACAACGATAGAGGCGGCACAGGCCTGTCATGGTCACGGGATCAAAGTGATGATGGGGGCGCCGAACCTGATCCGCGGCGGCTCGCATTCCGGCAATGTGGCAGCGCATGAGCTGGCGGAGCTGGAGCTGCTGGACATTCTTTCGTCAGACTATGTCCCTGCAGCCTTGCTGATGGCGGCAGTCCAGCTGGGCGAGCTGTGGGGTGACATGGCGCGCGGCCTGGGCACGGTAACCCATGCGCCGGCAGATGCTGTTGCGCTGGGTGATCGCGGGCGGCTGGAAACCGGCAAGCGAGCCGATCTGATCCGGTTCCGGCTGAAAGCTGGCGCGCCTGTACTGCGCGGTGTCTGGTCGCGCGGGGAGCGTGTGGCCTGAGCGGCCCAAAAGCCGGCAGCGGGAGGAGCGCCCGCCCTCTTGGGGCGGGGGCGTGCGCTGCCCGGCCTTCCGGGCCGGGCGGTGACCGGGATCAGCCGGCCCGGTAGAACATATAGCGCCCAGGCTGGATGCCGTCCGGGCCGTCCAGTTCTTCAAAACCAACCAGCGGCTGGCCGGAGACGATGATGCCGCCAGGGACCATGACCTGCGCAATGACGGGTGAGAGGGCGGCGGCTTCGGCGACATCCTTTTCCTTGATCCCGAAGCCGAAGTCATAATGCGCCAAGGCGATCTTGCGCCCCTCGGCTGCCAGCCGTTCCAGCATTGGTTTTGCCTCGCCTTGCAGGAAATCCTGCTCCGGCGGCACGCAGGAGGGATGGCATTGCAGCAACCGGTCAATGACCCAGATCCGCCGGCTGGGCAGCGTTTCACGCAGGTGATCATAGGTGCGGCCGTTGCCAAGCCCCATGTCCAGCACATCGCCGCCCAGCGGGGTGACTTGATCTGCGGCCCAGTTCAGCCCGTCGCGCTGGGCGGTGAGGCGGCGTAGCATGGAATCAAGACGGCTCATTCAGGACATCCTTTCGTCATAGATCCAGGCCTCTGCCGGTCCATCCAGCAGGCGGCGTGCAAGAGCGGCGGTAAAATCCCAGACCGCCTCGTCATGCACCAGGTGGTGGGTAAGCAGGCCGTAAGGTTCTGCATTGTCGGCATCCCCCTGTCGGCGATCGCGGAGCTGGCCTGTTACCTGTGCAATCAGCTGCTCCGGTGGCAGCAAGCTGCGGGTGCCTTTCCAGTCGATGGGATCCAGGTGGGTGTTCACCCGCAGCAGGCCGGAGGCGGGTTTGGCGCTTTTGCGTGGTGTAAAAGTGGAAACTGCCGTGAAACCGGTACCCGCCAGCCATGTCAGTATTTCCGGAGAGATCCGGTTCCAGGGGGGCACGAACATAGGGCGCAGGCTGGTGCCGAATATCCCTTGCAGAGAGATCAGGCCGCGCTCGGCATCGTCCAGCAGTTCCTCCAGCGGGCGGTGGGCACCGAACTCGGCTTTCTTCTCGCCGGCGGGTGCGTGGTTCTGATGCGCCCAGCCATGCACCACCGGGATCAGTTGCGGATGATCTGCAACGAAACGGCCAAGGTCCGGGGTGACGCCATGCGGGATAACCGCGAGATGCACCGGCAGGTCCAGGTCCGCAGACAGTGCTGCCAAACGCTCCAGCTCGGTTGAATGGGACATCGCGTCATCATCCCGCCACCACAAAGGCAGAGTCAATCCTGCCGTCTGCCAGTGCTCCAGTTCCCGGTTCAGCCCGCTCCAATCCGGTGTCATTCGCGCCCTCCCGCAAGTTCTGCGGCAATCTCCACACTCCGGGCGGCGCCGTCAAACCTGAAACCGCCTGCAACCCGCGGCGGTGCGTGCAATACCGCCTTGACCGCAGCGCATAGCGTCCTGGCTGAGAGATCTGCGGTTTTGACCACTTGGACGCCGTTCAGGGGCGCAAGGCTGGCAGCGCGCAGGCCTTGCTCGGTTTCATTCCCGGCATCAAATGGGATTAGCACCGCAGGCGTACCGGCTTGCAGCAGGTCCAGAGCAGTGTTGTAGCCGCACATGCTGACCGAGGCCGCGGCATGGGAGAGCATTTGGCGGAAATCCTTGCGCGCTGGTTCCAGCAGGGCGGGGGAGCCTGCCTTGGCAAAATCCGCGATGCGCGCTGCAGCGTCTGATCCGCCAACCAGCAGCCGCCAATGCGTGTCCGGCATCAGCTTTGCCGCGTCAAGTGCTGCCTGGTATAGCGGCGTGCCCACGCTGCCGCCGCCAGCACTGACCAGCACCTCGCCTGATCCTGCCTGTGACGGATGCGGGCCGGCAGCAGGAGGGGCAACGTAACCGGTATAACGCAGCTTGCCCGCAAGCATGCGGCTGACCGGCCAGCTGGCCTCGAGCTTTGTTGCTGCGGGGTCGGAGTGGATCAGCACCGCATCATAAAATTGGGCGATCACGGCATCGGCTTTGTCCGCTTTTTCGGGTTTGGAGGGCGGGGCGAGAATGTCACGAATTGAGGACAGGATCGCCGGCCGCCGGGGCAACGCATGTGCGGCATCAAGCAGCGCCAGGAACTCCTTGCGCAGCGAGCGGCGGCCAAAGGGGTAAAGTTCGGTAATCAGCACATCGGGCTGCATGTCGTTCAGAGCGGCACAAAGAACATCTTGGCGCCGGAGCAGATAGGCCGCATCCGCCAGCCTTCCGTCCTCTGACAGCAGACGGGTGAAATCCACTCCATCGGAACGCAGCGGTGGCAGCTGGATCAGCCCGATCCCGTCCGTGTCCAGCTGCGGGGCAGGGAAGCCACCGGAAACCACCTGAACCTGATGGCTGGCAGCGGTGAAAGCGCGGGCCAATGTCAGTGCACGGGCCAGATGGCCGGTGCCAAGCAAATGGGTGACGGCGATCAGAACCTTCATGGCGCGGCCTTGCGGATCAGCCGGACCGGTTCGGGCCAAGGCATAAGGGCGGCGCCGCTGATTTCCACCACAAACAGCCGGTTGCGTTTGATGCGGAAGGGGGCAGGGCCATTGAAGTCCCAACCATGTGCACGTGCCAGGATCATCCGCATGATGCCGATATGGCAGACCGCCACTGTATCCCGCGTCAGACTGCGCAGCCAGGGTTCAATACGGGTCCAGACCTCGGCAGGGGTTTCACCACCGGGCGGGCGGTAGTGCCAGCCCCAGTTCTCGATATCGCGGAAACCGCTGGCTGGGTCGGCCTTCAGGTCCTGCCCCTGCAGCCCCTCCCAGTTGCCCCAGTTCATTTCGGTCAGTTCATGTGCGGTGCTGGGTGCGCGGCCTGCAACAAGTTCTGCGGTTTCCGCTGCGCGCATCAGCGGGCTGGACCAGAGGTCGGCCTGCGGCCAGTCAGCGGGCAGGGCGTAGCCGCGCAGCTCTTCGCGGGCCTGATCATCCAGCGGGATGTCACTGCGGCCCTGGATGCGGCCGGCGCGGTTCCAGGCAGTGTGGCCATGACGCAAAAGGGCGAGGCGGATCATACGCGGGTCTCCATCAGCGGCAGAACGGTTGCCCAGAACTGCCGGGCGGCGGCGGGGGCAAGGTGGCGGGAAGAAATGAGGTCACGTGCATCCTTGCCAGACTCAACGCGCAGTTCGGGGTTTGCAAGCAAGACCGCGGTAAAACCTGCAAGAGCCTCGGCCCCCTGATCCGGAGCGGGATAGCCAGCGGGCAGCAGCACATCCCGCACGCCGGGCCGGTCCTGGGCTGCGATGGGCAGACCATGGGCCTGGGCTTCCAGGTAAACCATGCCAAAAGCTTCGTTCACGCCCGGCCAAAGGAACAGGCTGGCGTTGCCATAGGCGGCTGCCAGCTCCTCGCGGGAAAGCTGGCCGAGGAAGCGCACTTTGTGTCCGTAAGGGGCCATCAGTGCTTCGACCTCGCTGCGGGCGGGGCCGTCGCCGGCAATGTCCAGCCGCCAATCGCCAGGCAGATGAGACAGCATTTCCGAGATGATTTGGTAAGAGGCCAGCTTGTCACCCTGACGCATCATGCCTGCGGTCAGCATCGGGCCGTCCAGCGACGAGGCTTCGGGCAGCTGATCCAGCGGCAGGAAGGGGGGCAGATGGGCCACAGCCTGTGCGCCGCAGCGGTCGCGGTTCAATGCAAAATGGTCCTGCTCGGTGAAGTAGAAGATCGCCGCGGCAGCGTCGGCAGCGGCGTGAGCAGCTATGGCAAATCCGGCCCATCGCCCGGTCAGGCGTTTCTTGGCGCGGGTGGATTCGATTTGCACATAAGGAATGCCGCTGGCGCGGGCGACGGCAGGGCCGATCAGATCTGGCGCCTTGTAATAGTTGTGATAGCTGACCCAGAGGTCCGCGGCGGGCATGCAACGGATCAGTCTTTCAGCCTCGGCCTCGGCCTGATTGCGCAGGCTTGCCTGCAGCGCCGCGTCGCCGGTCTTGTCATAGATCCGCAAGTCTGAAACCAGCTGCACCGCCGCACCGCTGGCGGTGAGCAGCTCCATCAGGTTGCGGGCAATCTCGCGGTCGCCGGAGGGCACCGGGTGATGCGGCGGCTTCATCGGTGCGTAGAAGGCAACCCGCTTTCCGGCTCCCGGCTGCATGGCCGGTCAGCTTCCTTGCAGCATGGCATGCAGCCGCCTGGACAGCTGGGCGATGCCGGGATCCATGCCGAAATCAGTGCGCAGGCGGGTAAGTGCTGCGCCGGCCATTTCTGTCAGCCGTTGCGGGTGCCGGGCAGCATACAGCAGGGTTTCGGCCAGCGCCTCGGGGCGGTCCTCGCTCAGCAGACCATGGGTTCCATGAGTGATGAACTCGGGGATCGCAGAAACCGGCGTCGACAGGATTGGCAGGGATTGCGAGGCGGCCTCCATCAGCACATTGGGCAGCCCGTCGCGGTCGCCGTCCGCAGCCACCCGGCTGGGGAGCACAAACAGATCCGAGCGGCGCATCGCCTCAATCACCTCGGGCTGGTCGCAGGCGCCGCGCCAGGTGATGCGGCTGGCAATGCCCGCATCCTCAGCCATGCCCTGCAGCAATTCGCCCAATCCGCCACCGCCGATATGGGTCCAGTGCCAATCAAGCCCCGCAGGCAGCAGAGCCATGGCGGCGATCAGCCGGTCAAAGCCTTTTTTCTCGACCAGACGCCCCACTGACATGAACTGGATCGGATCCTGCGGCTGGCGCAGACCGCGTTCAGGGGGGGCGGGGAACCGCGACAAATCCAGCCCGTGGTAAATCAGATCAACCCTGTCGGGCGTATCGGCCATCTGTTGCAAGTGTTTGGCGCCAAAGCCGGTGCAGGTGGCGCCGAAGGCCGCGCCGTGGTGGGCGGCGGAGAGCTTTTCCTTAAGCTCCCAATCGGGCGAGGTCCAAATGTCCTTGGCGTGGGCTGAAAAGCTCCACGGCAGCCCGCGCATGATCGCGGCATAACGCGCAACGGAGGACGGCGTGTGCAGGAAGTGGGCGTAAAGCCCCAGCACTTCCGCGGGCATTTCCGCGGCCAGCACACAGGCCTGGCCAAAGCGGCGGATGCGGTTGGGTGTCAGATCACGGCGCAGATCGGCGCGCCAGATGCGGTAGGCCTCAGCATAGCCGGGCAGGTGTTGCGCCATCGTGCGTGCGCGCCAGACCCGCTCCGGCTCATCATGGAGGTATTCGGGAAGGTAGTTCACGTGCGCCTGCAACTGCGCATGCAGCGGGTGCCGCTTGATGTCGGTGGGGTGGCGCAGCGACCAGATCTCAAACGCGTGGCCGGCGGCCTCCAGGGCAACCAGTTCCTGTGCAATGAAGGTTTCGGACAGCCGCGGCCAGCCCTTGACCACCACCGCAAGGGGCGGACGGGCAAGGGTCATTCAGCGGCCTCTTTCCGGGTGTCCTGCAGCAGCGCGGCAACCCGGCCGGTCACGTAGTCGAGCCCGTCCAGCAGCCCCTCAGACCCGGCGGCAGAGGGCGGCGGCTGGGTGGCCAGCGCGCGGATCGCCTTGGCCAGGGATGGGGGTGTCCAGCCGTCACGGGTTTCGTCCAGCATGGTGGTAAGGCCGATTTCCTCGGCCCGGCTGGCGCGGATCCATTGCTCCAGCCGCGGCGTGGTGCGGGGCACGATCACGGCGGGTTTGTCAAAGGACAAGACCTCGCAGAAGGTATTATAGCCGCCCATGCAGACCACCCCTTGGGCGCCGGCAAACAGGGTTTCGATCTGTGATTCAAAGCCAACAGCGGTAACCCTGCCATTCAACCGGGCGACACGCTCCTCGAAATCCTCGCGGGTTTCCCCGGACAGGAAAGGGCCATAGACAAGCACGGCGCGCGGGGAAAGCTCCGCGTCGGCTTCATAGGCCGACAGCACCAGGTCCACCATCATCTCGCCATCGCCGCCGCCGCCAGGGGTGACCAGCAGATAGGGCTGTTCGGGCGGTTCCCCCACCTGGCCAAGATCGCGGCGCAGGTAGCCGGTCCAATGCATCCGGGCCTGCATCTGCGGGGTGAAGGGCAGCCCCGCCGTCGGATCGTACACGGACCGCGGCCCGTAGACCCAAATCTCATCATAGAAATCGCGAGTGGCCTCAACCGCGTGCTTGCGTTCCCATTCGGCGGCCAGCACCTCGGGCTCGTCCAGCACATCGCGCAGGCCCAGCACCATCTTGCAGCGGCCCCGCGATTTCAGCAGGTCCAACGCCGGCATCAGCTCACCGCGAAAGCCGGTGGGTTCCTTGTCGGCCACCAGCACATCAGGGTCGTATTGCTCCACTGTGGAGCGGATCAGCGCAGCGCGCAGATCAGCAGTTTCTTCGATGCTCATGCCCATGGTGCGCGAGGCATAAGAGCCGTCGGTACGCTTGATCACACCCGGCAGGCGGACATGATCGACCCGGGTCGGGAAGGAAAACCGCCCCGCAACCGGTGAACCCGTCAGGATCAGCGCCGAGGCGTCGGGGTTGGCAGAGGTGAGCGCACCTGCCAGCGCACGTGAACGGCGCAGATGCCCCAGTCCGAAAGTGTCATGGCTGTAGAACATGATCCGCGGCCCGCGGGCGCCGGTGCCCGCCGCTGCCGGTGTGGTGCTTGCGGTCGTCATTGAATTGCCTGATCGGGTTGCCGGGCGGCGGATGGCTGAAATCCGGGACCGGCGGCGCAGGAACCAGGCCAGCCGGTTTTGCCGCTCGTCCCCGGGCGCGTGCTCGTGTGCTCCGCCATCTTCCGCCTCAGTTTGCGCGCCCCTGAAGCCGGTTGCGGCGGGGGCACGGTCAGTGTTTGCTTTTGCTGCCGCTCAAGCCCGGAGGGTGTTTGCCAGCCCAGGCTCTGCAGCAGTCCGCCCAAGGGGCGGGTATATGAATTGGTATAGCCCGGAGCCTGTGTGCATGCAATCATGCGCCTTTGTTGCCTGCCGCACAGGAAATTGCGTCCGCGCCATTTGCGCAACGCTCTGCTGCGTGGTTAATTTGACGCAAGTTTCCAAAAGGATAGGCGGTCATGCTGCACGTTTTGTTCCGGGTTCTCATTTGCGGCCTGCTGAGTTTTGGCCTGGCCGCTCACGCCGGCGCGCAGGAAAGTGAAGCGAACGGAGCCGATACACTGTCCCGTGCGATCGAACAGGCGGCGCAAAGCGGTGTCAGTGTGGTCGTGGTGGACAGCAGCGGCCAGTTGCTGAACGCGCCGCCGGACGAGGAGCAGGAAGCGGACCATCCTGCATCAGACACGATGGAGCAGCCTTCGGCGCTGATGAAAGCGCAGTCCAGGGTTGCCGCCTTTCGGGCAGAGCTGAACAGCCGGCTTGAGGCGCTGCCCTATTCAATTTTTGAGATGCAGTACATTCTGCGCCAAACCAGCCCGGACGGCCGCATCATGACCTATGCCGAAGTGCTGGGCTGGAGTGTTTTGTTCCTGCTGATCGGGCGCTGGCTGTCGACAGAGATTTACGGCAAGCGCATCGCCAAGCGTTTTGTGGTCGCACGGATCCAGGCCAACCCGGAAGGCTATCAGGAAAAGATGCCATTCCTCGTGTACCGCTTCCTGATGGGGGTCGGGGGCACCGTTTTCGCGATGGTTTTTGCGGCCCTGATTTCCTATCTGATCTTCGGCGCTTCGGGCGACCCCTCAATCGAATTTACGGCAACGGCTGTCTATACGGCGTTTTTCCTGGCCCGCACGGTGTCCGATCTGTGGCGGATGGTGCTGTCGCCGTTCCTGGCCCAGTACCGGATACCGGTGTTCTCAGACCGGGATGCAAAGCGGCTTTACATCTGGGCGTCCCTGCTGGCGACTTATGACATCTCCTCGACGCTGTTTGCTACCTGGGTCGGCGATTTCGGTCTGAACTATAATGTCTACGCGCTGGTTTACGGAGTTCTGGCGCTGGTGGGGATGCTGGGCAACCTGCTGATGGTGCTGGTCAGCGGGCGTGCCATTTCCAACGCCATCCGCGCCGGTCGCGTGCCGGAAAAATGTTCCTTGCTGGTGCGTGTTCTGGCAGTTGCCTGGGCGCCGGTTCTGATGGCTTACATGGCATTTGGCTGGCTTAAGCTGGCCTTTGACCTGGTGCTGGAAAAGGATATCTCGATCCCGTTGATGGCGGGCAGCTATTTTGTTCTGACCACGATCCTGATTGTCTATGGGGCGATCAACTACTTCATCGAACGCTATTTCAGCCGCACCCGGCGAATGCAGGCTGCTATGGCGGCAACCGGGCCGGAGGGAGCCGCCACGGAAGCGGAGGGTATTTCTGAGCAACCGGGTGAAGAGGCTGTTCCGGATGAGGCGGAAACCGATGCGGAAGCCGCAGATGCACTGGCCGCAAGACACCCGATTGGCACGTACCAGGATCTTGCCCGCAGAGTGGCAGGCATTCTGGCCTTTGTCGTCGGGGCCTATTCACTGGTGATCGTCTGGAACCCGGACGCCCAATGGACCGAAACCACTGCGGCTGAACGGGTGATCGATGTGACGGTGATCCTGTTCATCGGCTATATCGTCTATCACCTGTTCCGGATCTGGATCGACAGCAAGATCGATGAGGAAACCGGCGATGTTTCGGAGGCTGAGCTGGGTGATGAAGGCGGTGCCGGGGGGGCCAGCCGCCTGGCTACTTTGCTGCCCTTGTTCCGGGGCACGATCCTGGCGGTTGTGCTGGTCTCGATCGTGCTGATCGTGCTGCTGGAACTGGGTATCAATGTCAGCCCGCTGTTCGCCGGTGCCGGTGTTGTCGGCCTTGCGGTTGGCTTTGGTTCGCAGACGCTGGTGCGGGATATTTTCTCTGGCGCCTTTTTCTTGATCGATGATGCCTTCCGCAAGGGCGAGTACATCGACATCGGCGACGTTAAGGGCACGGTCGAGAAGATCTCGGTGCGGTCTTTCCAGCTGCGCCATCACCTCGGTGCGCTGCACACGATCCCCTTTGGCGAGATCAAGGTTCTGACCAATTACTCGCGTGATTGGGTGATGATGAAGCTGCCGATGCGCGTCACCTATGACACTGACGTGGAGAAGGTTCGCAAGCTGATCAAGAAGCTTGGCCAAAAGCTGATGGATGATCCGGTCGTCGGACATACATTTATCCAGCCGCTGAAGTCCCAGGGTGTGATCGAGATGCAGGATTCAGCGATGATCATTCGCGTGAAATTCATGACCAAACCGGGGGATCAGTGGATTGTCCGCAAACGGGTGTACCAGGAGATCCGTGAATTGTTTGCCCGCGAGGGCATCAGATTTGCCCATCGTGAGGTCACTGTGCGGATGGCGCCGGACCAGGCCGAAGAGATGACGCCAAAACAGAAGGAGGCTGCCGCCGGGGCAGTGCAGGCGGCGATTGACGAAGATCTTCTGGACGAGATGGGCGGCCCGGGCGGCGATGACCGCTGAGCAGATACCTGACCGGCGGCCTCCCGCCCCCGCGCTGGACCGCTAGCGCGCTCCGCTTGGGGTTGGGCGTGGCGCCGCGCTGGCGCGCGCCGTTGCCTCCGGCGGGGGTATTTCTCCCAGAAAGAAGCCGCCGCTGCGGATACCGGTTTCGTTCTGGTTGAAAGTATTCCGGGGTGAACTGGCTGCAAGCCAGAAAGGGTAGCGTCGCATTTTTATTGGTTATTCCGGCCAGCATGCCGGGGCGCTGTCGCAATGGGAGGCGGGCCGGCCCCAGCGCATTTTGCTGGTGTCCAGGGCAAGCGGCGCAGCAAGGCGGCGGCCCGGCCCCCAGCCGCTGTTTTCGATCTCCTGGGTGAAGTCGCTGTGTGCCGGTTTGGCGACATACGGTCCGCCGGCACATTTCTGCATTCCACCAAGCAGTTCTGCGGTGCGGGCAAGCGATAGATGCGCTGCGGGCACTGCCGCCCCTTGGGCAGCAGTTGCCAAGGCCGAGAGCACCGCTGCTGCCATCAAATAACCCGTGGCATGGTCCAGCGCTTGTACCGGTAAAGGCTGCGGATCGTCCGTCTTGGCCTGGACGCGGCCTGTATCGGCGATGCCAGCACTCATCTGCACGAGGCTGTCAAAACCGCGCCGCAGGGCCCAGGGGCCGGTCCAGCCATAGGCATCCAGAGAGGCTTCAACCGCATTGGGAGCGATCCGGCGGCGGGCGTCCGCGCCGTAGCCCAGACCATCCAGCGCACCGGGACGGTAGCCATGCACCAGCACATCGGCCTTGGACAGCAACGCCTCAAACCGCTGCCGGTCCGCTGTATTGCGCAGATCCAAGGTGGCCATGCGCTTACCCAGCGCAACATCGGTGATGACACCAGGTTCGTCCCAGCCGGGCGGGTCGATACGCAGCACATCGGCGCCAAATCCGGCCAGAGTGCGGGTGGAAACCGGACCGGCCAACACCCGCGTGAGGTCCAGCACTCTCAGTCCGGCCAGCGGGCGTTCGGCTGTTGCCTTTGGCCGCTCACGCAGTTGGATAACACGGGGCGACCGCCATAGGATCAGCGGTTCCGCCGCCACAGAAAGACCTTGCGGATGCGACAGCCAAGCCGCTCGGCTGCGCATGGCGGCGGCCGCACCGCCTGCGTTTACGATTTCGTCTTCGAGATGACTGGCCTGCCATTGTTTCACGGCAACTGCCACGGCCGCACGGTCTCCCGCGCAGTCTAGTACTTTCAGGGCAGCTTGCCGGTGGTGCGGCAGGTTGGTGTGCAGGCGGATCCAGCCATCTGCGGTTTCATAATTGCCGGCCACCGGATCCCACAGGCTGGGAAGCTCCCAGCCCTCGGGGCGGAAACTGTAGCTGAACCAGAATGAGGCCAGGCGCTGGTCCACCGTGACGTCCGGTGCAACGGGCGCAAGGTTCAGCGCCTGTACCAGCCGCGCCAGTTCCAACCCCACGGCGGCGACTGAGGCATTGGCAAGTTCTGTCACCGCAAAGGCGCTGCGCCAGTGTCCTGTGCCGGTGAGGCGGTAGCTGCCTGGCGCCGGCAGGGCAGTGAGCAGGGTCATTGCTGGTAAGGATCCAGGCTGTCGCGCAACCCGTCACCGAGGAAATTGAATGCCAGAACAATAATCACAATCGGCAGCATCGGGATCGCGGTCCAGGGGTAGATTTCGATCGAGGCCAGGTTTTGCGCGTCATTCAGCATCACGCCCCAGCTGACCGCCGGCGCGCGCAGGCCAAGGCCGAGGAATGACAGCGCGGTCTCGCCCAGGATCATCGCCGGGATTGAAAGCGTGGCCGAGGCGATCAGATGCGACATGAAGTTCGGCAGCAGATGTTTGCGGATGACGCGGCCGGAAGAGGCCCCCATCATTTCGGCAGCGCGCACGTATTCCTCTTCGCGCAGGGACAGGAATTTTGCCCTCACCGATCTTGCAAGCCCCGGCCAGTCGAGAATGCCAAGGATGATCGAGATGACAAAGAACACCGCAACCGGCGACCAGTTCGAGGGCACCGCGGCAGACAGTGCCAGCCACAAGGGCAGCTCGGGCAGGGACCGCAGGACTTCGATCACCCGGTTGATCAGCCAGTCGGTTTTGCCGCCGAAATACCCGGCCATTGAGCCAAAGAAGATGCCAAGGACGAAGGACACGGAAATGCCGATCAGCCCCACAGTAAGCGACAGCTGCGCACCATAGGAAACGCGGCTGAAGATGTCGCGGCCCAGCCGGTCGGACCCCAGGATAAAGATCGTCGCCTCTTCGGTTGCGCAGAACAGGTGGCGGTTGCTTTCGATGAGACCGGCCAGTTTATAGGTTTGGCCCTCACAGAAGAATTCAAGCTTCAGCGGACGCGAGGTGTCGGGGCTGAACTCCCACTGGAAGGTTTCCAGGTTGGCCTCGGAGGTCATTGGATAAACGAAGGGTCCCACGAACGCGCCCTCGTGGAACAGCTTGATCGATTGCGGCGGGGAATACAGATGCTCTGAAAAGCGCTGGTTTGGTCCGTAGGGCGCAAGGAAGCCGGCGAACGGGATCATGAGGTAGGCGACCAATAGGAACAGGCCTGAAATCAGTCCCAGCTTGTGGGTCTTGAATTTGCGCCAGACCAGCAGCCAGTTCGGCGCGTCCAGGTCCTTGCGCTCCAGCTCCAGCAGCGAGGCCTGCGGGTCGAAAGGTTCATCATCGACATAACGTCCATCAGGCAGCCGGGTCATGCGCCGCGCCCCTCATACCGGATCCTCGGGTCAAGCAGCACCAGCAGAACATCTGAAACCATGGTGCCGATCAGCGTAAGCAAAGCAACGAACATCAGCACGAAGCCCGACAGGAACATGTCCTGGGTTTTAAGCGCCGTCAGCAGGGTCGGCCCGATGGTTTGCAATCCCAGCACCACCGACACCAGCACCGAGCCTGAGATCATTGCCGGCAGCAGGTTGCCGATGTCGGCGACAAAGGGGTTGAAGGCGACACGCAGCGGATACTTGGCCAGCATCCGTGAGGGTTTCATGCCCTTGGCGATGGCAGTTTCCACATATGGCTTGCCAAGTTCGTCCAGCATGTTGGCGCGCAGGCGCTGCATCATCGCGGACGCTCCGGCAGTGCCGATCACGAAGGTTGGAACGATCAGGTGGACGAGAATGGACTTCACTTTGTCCCAGTTCATCGGCACGCCTTCGTATTCGGGGGCCATCAGCCCGCCGATCGGCAGGTCGAACCAGCGGTGGCCATAGTAGAACAGGATCAGTGCCAGCAGGAAGTTTGGCGTAGCGAGACCCAGGTAACCGATAAAGGCCGAGGTGTAATCAATCCAGGTGCGGGCCCGCGCGGCAGCCAGCACCCCCAGCGGCAGCGCCACTGCATAGACAAAAACCACGGCGGACAGGTTTACCAGAACTGTAAGCCACAGGCTGTCGCCGACGATATCGGCAACCGGGCTGTCGAACTCGAATGACCAGCCGAAATTTCCCTGGATCATGCCGGAGAACCCGTGCGGGCCGGGCATGAAGCCCATCCAGATCATGTATTGCTGCCACAGCGGTTTATCGAGCGCATATTCCTGCCGCAGGAATTCCGCCTTGGCGACGCCTGCGGACTGGCCGGTGGCCTGCAGCTCGGCAATCTGGTTGGACAGATAGTCGCCGGGCGGCAGGTTGATGATGGCAAAGACCAGCACCGACACCACCAGAAGCGTAAGCAGCATGGTGCCAAAGCGGTAAATGGCGTAACGCAGAATTTCCATCAGCCCTCGCCATCCTCAAAAAAGAACTCATCCGGACGGTAAAGGCCGAAATGGGCACCGGGGTCCCAGGCCCATATTGCCTGTTTGGGCACATTGCGCAGGCGGTTGCTGACCACGACGGGCTGCGGTGCGGCGGCCACAACCCCGATGGCATAAACCTGATCAGCGTGGATTTGCAGCATGGCGCGCCAGGCGGCGGCACGCTCGGCATCTGTGGTGGCCATGTTCCAGTCCTGCATCAGATCCATCAGCTGCTGTGCCGGAGCCATGTCTGGCGGCTCGCCTGCGTCGCCGCCGGTTTGATAGAACTGGCCCCACTTCGGCCAGGATAGGAACACCTGGTCTGTTGGCGCCAGATAGGCAGGCGAGGTGTAGACCTGCGGCAAGCCATTGTCCCAGCCGAACCAGGCAGAAGCCATGGTGCTGCCGGAAAACACCCGGTTGCGCAGGATGTCGCGGTCCAGCGGGCGCATAACCAGTTTGACCCCGACATCACGCCAGTCGTCCGAGATTATCTGCAGTGCATTCTCGACTTCCTGACGCTCACCGGCTGTTTCCACGACCAGCTCCATCAGCCGCCCGTCGTCCAGATAGCGGATGCCATAGGCGTCTTTCTTTGTAAGGCCGGCCTCGTCCAGCAGGCGATTGGCCTGCTCCGGGTCGAAATCCGCCCAGGCGGCACGCAGGGCGGGGTCGAAAAACTCGCTCTGCTCCAGCACCGTCATGGCGCCGGACTTGGCCAGGTTGAAATAGAGCGCCCGGTTGATGGCCCGGCGGTTGATAGCCAAGGACAGCGCCCGGCGCACCCGGACATCGCGCAGCACCTCGCGCCAGACCGGATCCTTGGCATTCAGGTTCGGATAGATTGCAATCTGCGAGGCGGCACCGGAGCCCCAGAGATAAGTCTTGTAGTTTGCGCCGTCTTTTTCGCCTTTGCGCAGGATCGGAATATCCCGGAACCCCAAACCGCGGGCCTGCAGGTCGGCTTCCCCTGCGTTGGACTTGGCCGCTACCAGGCCGGCGGTCACGATTTCCATTTCCACGGTGTCGATATAAGGCAGCTGCACACCGCGGCTGTCGATCCGGTGGTAATAGGGATTGCGCACAAACTGGTGGCGGATCTTCTTGCCTGGCGAGGCGTTGATCCAGGGCTGCAGCGTCGGAAGCTCGTGGTTATCGAACTTGTACATGTTGTCGTATTTGTTGTGCAGCGCAGCCCAGCTTTTGACGCGGGCATAGTCGACTTCCTCTTCCAGCACATCCGGGTCGGCGTAATCGGCGTGGAATTGTTTCAAGTATTCCGCCGGCCGGTAGATGAAAGGCGGGCGCGCCTGGGCCAGCATGTGCAGGAAACTGGGGTTCGGGTCGTCCCATTCATAGATGATTGTGGTTTCGTCGGGAAAGCTCACGCGCGGCAGCTTGCCGTTCACGCGCAGGAAATCCGGCGGACCGGCCGGGCTGAGCAGCTTATGGTTGGCGACATCTTCCCACCAGTAGCGGAAATCGGCAGAGGTGAAGGGATCGCCGCTGGACCAGCGGTGGCCGCGCCGCAGTTTCAGGGTGTAACGCCGGTTCCCTTCGTTCTCATAGCCCAGCAGAATGTCAGGCTGCAGCCGGTAGCGTTCGTCATAGCCCGCCAGGCGGGCATAGCCGTATACCACCATCTGGCGGATATCCTTGGAACGGGTCACCATGGTGTTCAGCGTGCCGCCCTCGATGCCAAAGTCCCGGCCCTTGGCCGCCAGGTCGACCACAAGCGGCACCTCTGGCAGGCGTTTGGCCACTGGGGGCAGATAGCCCGCCTTGACTTCGGAACTCCAGAACTTGCTTTCCTGAACCTCGGGGCCGCACAGGGCAGAAAGCGGGGCAAGGCAGAAGGCAGCCGTCAAAAGGGGTTTCAGGACATCAAGCATGGCAGCGCACCTTATGGCCGGGTTCCAGGTGTTTCAGGTTTACCAGTCGCGGGGCATCAGATCCGTTAAAGCGGAATTCCTCGGGCCAGCAGTCCGGCGCGCCTGCGCCCTGGGCCACCAGTTTCAAGTCGATGGGCCGGTCAATATCGGGTTCCGGCTGGGCTGCGATCAGCGCCTTGGTGTAGGGGTGCTGAGGATTATAGAACAAGGTTTCCGGCGGTGCCTGCTCGACAATCAGTCCTCGCCGCATCACGGCGACCTCATCTGCGATGCGGGCCACCACGGCCAAATCATGGCTGATGAACAGATAAGACAGGTTCTGCCGGTCGCGGATTTCCTCGAGCAGCAACAGGATCTGTTCTTGCACTGAAACATCCAGCGCCGAGGTCGGTTCGTCGCAGACGATCAGCGCCGGCTCCAGCATCAGCGCGCGTGCGATCGACAGCCGCTGGCGCTGACCGCCGGAAAATGCGTGCGGGTAGCGTTTAAGCATGTCCGGGGACAGGCCAACCAGCCGCAGCATGTCCGCCGCCTTGTCCCGGCGTTCGGCGCGGGAACCGATGCGGTGGATTTCCAGAGGCTCCACCAAAGTGTCCTGAATGCGCATCCGGGGCGACAGCGAGGAGTAAGGATCCTGGAACACCATCTGGGCCTGCCGTTGAAAGGCGGTGCGCGCGGCGCGGTCCATGCTGTGCACGGTGACCGCCGGCTGGTCAGGATCAGGGCGGAACAGCACCTCGCCGCCGGGATCCGGCAGCTCTGCCCCCAAGGCAATTCGTGCCGCCGTGGTCTTGCCCGACCCGCTTTCGCCGACAACTGCCAGGGTTTTTCCGCGGGCCAACCGCAAATCAACCTCGCGGCAGGCGTGGATCAGGGTCGGAGCTTGCCAGCCCTTGCCGGCTCTTAATGTGTAGGTCTTGGAAACCGACTTCATTTCCATGATCAGGTCATCGCGTGGTGGCGGGATGGCGACGACCGCTTCATCCGGGATTTCCGGGGCAGCGTTGAACAGGGCCTTAGTGTAGGGGTGGGCAGGGGTGCGCAGCATCGGTTCCGCACGGCCGGATTCCATTACCCGGCCCTTGTGCATCACCACCACTTGCTCTGCCATATTGGCGACCACGCCCAGGTCATGCGTGACTAGGATCATCGCCATACCGGTTTCGCGCTGCAGCTCTTTCATCAGCCCCAGAACCTGGGCCTGTGTGGTCACGTCCAGCGCCGTGGTCGGCTCATCCGCGATCAGCAGGTCCGGCTTGGCCACCATGGCCATGGCGATCATCGCCCGCTGGCGCATCCCGCCGGACAGTTCGAAGGGATAAGATCTGTAGGTGCGTTCCGGATCGGAGAACCCGACCCGCTCAAAGCATTCAAGGACCTCCTTGCGTGCCTTGCGTTCGGACTTGCGGCCATGCAGCCACAGCACTTCGGACACCTGATTTCCGATCCGGTGCAGCGGGGAAAGCGAGCGCATCGGCTCCTGAAAAATCATTGCGACGGTATTGCCGCGCACGTCGCGCATCCGCCGTTCGTCAAGCGTCGCAAGGTCAAGCTCGCTGCCACGGGTGTTCAGCAAAATGCGCCCGGAGCGCAGCTGCGCCACCTTCGGCAGGATACGCAGCACCGCCCGGCAAGAGACCGTTTTGCCCGAGCCGCTTTCCCCGACCAAGGCGAGTGTTTCGCCTGGCTGCACAGCAAAGCTCACGTCCTTCACGACGGAGTCGCCCTTGCCAAACCCAATGCTGAGATTTTCAACGGAAAGCAGCGGGCGCATTCAGAATTGTCCGCCCAGCTGGTTCAAGGCACTCATGAGATCGTGTTTTCCCCTGTTTTTTGGCCTCACCTTCGCGCGCTGAAGGCTGCTTAGTCAAACCCCATTTGCCCAGATGCCCGTTGTGCAAGGAAAAATTGATGGGTTTTCCGGTTGCACTGTGGGCGCCGCCCAGTGCCGTCAGCCCGCAATCGCCCTGCATATCCGGTGTTTTCGGTCCGGTGTCCCAAGGAGGAATAACAGTTTCTCACATTAGCGTGCCGGCACGTGTTTTATGGTGCAATGTAAAATCCTGCCCTCCGGAGGCTGCGGACATGCTGTGGCCCCGGCGCCACTTGGTCCTTGCCGCAAATGGCTGCTGACAGGATTGCCTTGTTGGCGCCAGCAGTCAGCCCGGCTTAGGATGCCAAGGAACGCACGCATTCCGAAAGGTCGCACATGGCGCAAAAAACTGTTCTGCACCGGGACGATCCGGAAGCCGAGCCGCTGGTCGGCAACATTAAGGTCACCCGCAACGACTGGCTGAATGTCGCGATGGATGTGCTGATCTCGGACGGGGTGGAGCAGGTGAAAGTGCTGGCGCTGGCCGAGCGGATGCAGGTTTCGCGTTCGTCGTTCTACTGGTATTTCAAATCACGCCAGGACTTGCTGGATGCGCTGCTCAAGACCTGGGAGCAGACCAATACCGCCGGCATGGTCCGCCAGGCCGAGGCGCCGGCCAAGGCCATCACCGGGGCAGTGCTGAATGTGTTCCAGTGCATCGCCAACCCTGATCTGTTCAACACTGCGCTGGACTTTGCCGTGCGTGACTGGTCGCGCCGTTCCGGCAAGGTGCGCAGCCTGCTGGACCGCTCGGACCGGCGCCGGGTCGAGGCGCTGACGGCGATGTTTGCCCGCTACGGCTATGCGGACCGGGAAGCAGTGACCCGGGCCAAGGTGCTGTACTACATGCAGCTCGGCTATGAGATGGCGGATCCGAATGAAAGCCACGCGCACCGGCTGGAGGTGACGCCCGAGTATCTCAAGGTCTTTACCGGGCGCGAGCCGTTGTCCGAAGAGATGGCGGACTTCACCGAATTCACCAAACAGCACTGGGACGTCTGAGGCACCAGCCGCGGCCGCGGGCGTGTGGTATTACAGGCTGCGGAGAATATCCTCAGCCTGCGCGCGCGCCTCCTCAGCCGCTTTCAGCCGGACCGGGCCATAGCCGCGGATATCCATCGGCGCTTTCAGTACCTTCAGGCAGGCCTCATGCGCATCGGCACTGTAACGGCTGGCGATGGTCTTCAGCGCGGTCTCAAACCAGGTCAGCAGATCGCGGTGCAGGCGGGCTTCCTCGTGGTAGCCGAAGATGTTGAAGGCCGAACCGCGCAACGTCTTGCCCTTGGCCAGCAAGTGCATCGCCGGTCGCAGCCAGGCCCCAAAGGCCCGTTTTACCGGGCGTCCGCGGGTGTCCTTTTTCCAGTTCAGCAAAGGCGGTGCGAGGTGGTACTTGACACTGAAATCCCCTTCGAACTCATCCTCTAGCTGGTGCTGGAAGGCGTCGCTGGTCAGCAGACGGGCAACTTCATATTCGTCTTTGTAAGCCATCAGTTTGAACAGCGCCCGCGCTGCGGCTGCGGTCAGGCCTTCCTGTGCCTCTGCGGGCAGAGCGTCGCGGAACCGGTTCAGGGCAGCGGTGTAACGCCCCGCGTAAGCCATGTTTTGATAGCCGGTGAGGAAAGTGGCGCGGCGTTCGATCAGCGCGTCCAAAGTTTCCGTCTTTGCGGGCGTCTCCTCAAAGTGGCTGGCGACCAGTTTCGGGTCCTCCGCCATGGCACGGCCTATGGCAAAGGCGAGGCGGTTTCTTTCAATGGCAACGCCGTTCAGCTCAATCGCCTGGTCCAGCGCCCCGGCACTGACCGGCACCAGCCCTTGCTGCCAGGCAAAACCCAGCATCATGACATTTGCCAGCACAGCGTCGCCCAACATTGTCTCGGCGGCCTCATTGGCGTTGAAACCGGACAGGTTTTGCTCTCCGACGGCCTCGGCAATGGTTTTCTCGCGCAGGCCTGCCATCAAATCAGCATCGCGGCGCAGCACCAGATCGCCAGTGGGCATTTCCGCCCGGTTCAGCACCACCTTGGTGCCTGCGCGGTAATGGGCCGAGGCCTTGGGCGCCGAGCTGACCACCACGTCGCAGCCGATAACTGCATCCGCGCCGCCCTGTTCGATGCGCACCTGGTTCAAGGTGCCGGGTTCTTTGGACAGCCGGATGTAGCTGAGGACAGTGCCGAACTTCTGCGCAAAGCCGGTGAAATCCAGCACGCTTGATCCTTTGCCTTCCAGATGCGCCGCCATGGTGATCAGCGCGCCGACCGTGACAACACCGGTGCCGCCGACTCCGGTGACCAGCAGGTCGAACGGCGTCTTGAGAGAGGGCAGTTCCGGCGCCGGCAGTTTGGCGGTCAATGCGGCGGCGTCCAGACCAGCGCGCTTTTTCTTCTTCCGGGTGCCCCCTTCGACAGTGACAAAAGAAGGGCAGAAGCCGTTCAGGCAGGAGAAATCCTTGTTGCAAGTGGACAGGTTGATTTTGCGCTTGCGGCCAAAGGGCGTTTCCTTCGGCTCGACGCTCAGGCAGTTGGATTCAACCGAGCAATCACCACACCCCTCACACACCAGATCGTTGATGAAGGCAAAGCGTTTCGGGTCCTCCATCTTGCCCCGCTTTCGGCGGCGGCGTTTTTCAGTGGCGCAGGTCTGTTCGTAGATCAGAACAGTGACGCCGGAGATGTCCCGCAATTCCCGCTGTACCGTGTCCAGCGCGCTGCGGTCATGGAAGGTGGTGCCGGCGGGGAAGTCGCTGCGGACAAACTTGCCGATGTCGTCCGAGACCAATGCAATCCGTTCCACCCCCTCGGCGCGGCAGGTCTGGGCGATACCATGCACCGAGACCGGCCCGTCCACCGGCTGGCCTCCCGTCATCGCCACCGCATCATTATACAGGATCTTGTACGTGATATTGGTGCCGGCCGCGACTGCCTGGCGGATCGCCAGCGAGCCGGAATGATACCAGGTGCCTTCGCCCAGGTTCTGGAACACATGCTTGTTTCCATTGAACTGCGAGGCCACGGTCCAGGGCACGCCTTCGCCGCCCATCTGCGCATAGCCGGCTGTATCGCGGTCCATCCAACTGGCCATCACATGGCAGCCGATGCCGGAAAACGCCTTGGATCCTTCGGGCAGCTTGGTGGAGCTGTTGTGCGGGCAGCCGGAGCAGAAATAGGGCGTACGGGTGGCACCGGGCACGTTCAACAGCTTCGGCGGTTCCGCCGTGAGTGCTACCGCCTTGGCTGGCAGGTTTTCCTCCGGGAAAAAACTATCGAGCCGCGCGGCAACAATGGGGGCAAGCAGCAGCGGGCTCAGCTCCCCGGTCCAGGGGATCAGAGGTTCCCCTTGGCTGTCGTATTTGCCGACCATCTTTTCGGGTTTGCTGCCGGGCCAGTCATAGAAGTTTTCCTTGAACTGGCTTTCAATGATACCGCGCTTTTCCTCGACAACCAGCACTTCCTGCTTGCCTTTAACGAACTTCAGCGCGTCGGTGCGGTCCAGCGGCCAGACCATACCGACTTTGTAAATGTCGATCTTCAGGCGGCGGCAGGCGGCCTCATCCAGCCCCAGAAGCCGCAGCGCTTCCATCAGATCCAGATGCCCTTTGCCGGTGGAAACAAAGCCAAAACGCGCGTCCTTGATGTCGTAAATCCGCTTGTCGATCGGGTTGGCCTCGGCAAAGGCACGAACTGCATCCAGCTTGGCGTGGATACGGGTCTCAATCTCGGGCGAGGGCAGGTCGGCGCGGCGGATATGCAGCCCGCCCGGGTAATCCGCCAGCTCGGGGTAGATAAATTCACGGTCCGGCTGCAGGTCCACCGAGCGCGCGCTTTCCACGGTTTCCGACACCGCCTTGAAGCCGACCCAAGTGCCGGAGTAGCGCGACAGGGCAAAGCCGTATTCGCCGAAAGCCAGATATTCCGACACATCTGCGGGGTTCAGCACCGGCATGAACCAGGACATGAAGGCCACATCCGACTGATGCGGCATCGAGGAACTGACACAGCCGTGGTCGTCACCAGCCACCACCAGCACACCGCCCTTTGCGGAGGAGCCATAGGCGTTGCCATGCTTCAGCGCATCGCCGGAGCGGTCGACGCCCGGCCCCTTGCCGTACCACATGGAAAACACACCCCCGACCTCGCAATGCGGGTCCAGCACGGCCTGCTGCGCACCCAGGACAGCTGTTGCGCCAAGGTCCTCGTTCACCGCAGGCATGAACTTGATCCGGTTTGCCCGCATCCGGTCCTTGGCGCGCCAGAATTCCAAATCGACCGCGCCCAAAGGCGAGCCGCGGTAACCTGAGACAAAGCCCGCGGTATTCAAGCCGGCCTCCTGATCGCGGCGCGCCTGATCAAGCATAATCCGGGCCAAGGCCTGGGTGCCGGTCAGGAAAACCCTGCCCTGGGTCATTTCATACCGGTCGTCCAGCTTGTAGCTGCGGAAATCGTGGCTCAGCTTGGTCATCTCGGGGAATCCTTGCGCGGAAGAGGTGCTTTCCGGAAAAGTAATCCACAATGTCTGAAAAGATTTGCCCGAGTTACTGTTTTTGCGGGGATTTATGGTTAGAATTCCCGGATGGCAGGTATTTGGTGAAGAAAGTGACCGGAATATGAAACTTGATGACCGCGATTCCCGTATCCTCACCTTGCTGCAGGAAGACTCCCGCATCTCCAACGCCGATCTGGCTGAGGCCGTGGGCATGTCGCCGTCGGCCCTGTGGCGCCGGGTGCGGGCGTTGGAGGAGGCGGGCATTATTGAACGTTACGGTGCGGTGGTGAATGCACCGGCAATGGGGCTGGGGTTCCAGGCTATCGTGCATGTGCATTTAACCCGCCACGACCCGGACAAACTGGTGGAATTCATTCGCGCGGTTGAGAGCAGCCCGCTGGTTCAGGAATGTTACGCAACAACTGGGCAGTCCGATTATCACCTGCGGGTCCTGGCTCCGGATCTGGATGCCTATAACCGGTTTCTGGAGGATTTCCTGTTCCGCCTGCCAGCAGTTGCCAGCGCCCAGACCAATGTGGTGCTGCGCACGATCAAACGGGACAGGCCGGTCGTGCCTTAGAAAATTCGCTTGCGGCGGGTGTACTAGCGCAGAGCCGAAGGCGGGGCTGTCATCCAGCTTCTTCTTTGCAAAAATACTCCGGGGGTCTGGGGGCTGGCCCCCAGCTTGCGGGTGCGGTTACATCGCCGCGTATTTCACCCAGGCCCAGGCCATGGCGATATAAGTCAGCTGGTGCAGTGCCTGATCTGATCCCATGGCCTGCCAGAACATCGCTTGCTGCGGGTTCAGCTTTTTGCGCTCAGAAAACCGGGCCTTGCCGAAGTCGATGTGAAAATGCACGACCCATTCCAGCGCCGCCAGCACCAGGATGAACGGCACAGGGGCGCTGAACAACGCGTAGACAATGGCCGAGCCGATCACGTGGACACCCGCATGCTGGGCACGCCCCGCATGGACATAGGCGCAGCGGCCGGACAGCATCTTGGGGGTTTGCAGAAAGAAGTCGGCAAACAGGTGCTTGACCTGCAACGCGCAGAGCAGCAGCAGAACGGATCCGACATATTCCGGCAAACCTATTGACCTCCAGCATGGATACCTCGCTGGAACCTTACGGATTTTTTGCCGTCTGGCAAATGCCGCGCCGGCAGGGTGCCGCAACGGGACAAGGCGGTGTTCTGCCCATTGCCTGTTCCTGCCAAACCGCGCTACCCATAAGGCAGACCACATCCGAAGCCGCCATTTATGGAGCTTTCCCCATCGAACGCTCTTTGTTCCGTTTCATCTGGAAGTACTCGAAACGCGACCAGCTGGTGCTGCTGCTGGTCACGGCCTGCTTGTTTCCGCTTCTTTACCTGACGCTGGAGCTGCCGAAACGGATCATCAATGATGCAATCGGTGCTGAGACCTCCACCATAACCCTGATGGGGCAAAGCTTTGATCAGCTGACCTTCCTGTGGATTCTGTGCGGCGGCTTTCTGTTGGCGGTGCTGTGCCACGGCCTGCTGAAAATGCGCATCAACACCATGAAGGGGGTGCTGGCCGAGCGGATGCTGCGCCGCTTCCGTTATCAGCTGATCGCCCGGGTGCTGCGCTTTCCGCAACCTTACTTTGAACGGGTCAGCCAGGGCGAACTGGTGTCGATGGTCACTTCGGAATCCGAGCCGATGGGCGGGCTGATGGGGGATGCGGTCAGCCAGCCGGTGCTGCAAGCCGGGCAGATGCTGACCATCCTGTTTTTCCTGTTCCTGCAGAATTTCTGGTTCGGAATGGCAGCCATCGCGCTCATCCCGCTGCAAGGCTGGCTGATCCCGATGCTGCAACGGCAGATCAACCTGCTGAACAAAAAACGCATCAAACAGGTGCGGGCGCTGGCCACTGAGATCGGCGAAAGCGCCGCGGGCGCCGCGACGCTGCGGATCAATGGCGGCTGGCGGTACCGGATGGCGATCATCACGGCGCGGCTGGGGCGGCTGTATGACATCCGCTTCGAGATCTACCAGAAAAAATTCTTCATGAAGTTTCTCAACAACTTCATCACCCAGCTGACGCCGTTTTTCTTTTATGCCGTCGGCGGCTTTCTGGTGCTGCAGGGCAAAGTCTCATTGGGCGCATTGGTGGCGGCGCTGGCAGCCTACAAGGACCTGGCATCGCCCTGGAAGGAATTGCTGACCTATTACAACCAGACCCAGGACATGGGATTGCGCTGGGACGTGATCCTGGAGCGCTTTGCGCCGCAGGGCATGGTGGATGAAAAACTGCTGGCCGGCGAGCCGGAGGAGCTGGAGCGCCTGCGCGGAGATGTGGTCCTGGATGCGGTCAATGTGCGTGACACGGATGGTAATCCGGTGCTGGAGGAGCTGAGCGCAACCTTCCCCGCAGGGCAGGTTATCGGTATCGCAGCCCCCTCCGAGGAAGACCGCCGAGCTCTGGCGGAACTGCTGACGCGGGAAATTCTGCCCGCAACAGGGACGGTGACGGTGGCCGGGCAGAACCTCAGCGGGATGCACCAGGCAACGGTGGCGGCGCGGATCGGCTATGCCACCTCGCGGCCGGTTCTGTTTCAGGGATCTTTTGGCGACAACGTGATGATGCCAATGCGGCTGCGCCCGTTGGGCGCGGCCCACAACTTGCAACAGCTGGAAATAGCCAAACGCGCGGGCAACAGCCCGGATCCCTTTGATGCGCCCTGGCTTGATCCCAAACTGGCGGGTTTCTCCAGCGAGGCGGAACTGCGGAGCTGGTGGCTGCAGCTGGTTGAGGGGATCGGATCCGATACCGCCCTGTTCCGCCGGGGTATCGAACAGTGTTTCGAGGCACCTGCCCACCCGGATCTGGCAGAGCGGCTGGTCGGATTGCGCGCTTCGGTGCGCAAGGCGATTCTGGACGCCGGTCTGGATGTGCACGTGCATTTTCTGGAACCAGAAGCATACAACCCGGCGCTGCCGGTTGCGGAAAACCTGCTGTTTGCAGCCTCGCAGCAAGCCATGACCGGCGAGGTCTTGCATGGGCATGCGGAATTTCTCGACCAGCTCAAGCAGCTGGGGCTGGACGAAGGGCTGGTGGCGCTGACCCGTGATGTGGTGGAGATGCTGCGGCAGATCTTTGGTATGGATGGCACTGGCCACCCGCTGTTCCGCAAGCTGGGCCTGGATGTGGGCGCCTATGAAACAGCGCTGTCGCTGGCCGACCGGCCCGGAACCGTCAATGCGGCGGCGCTCAGCCGCGAGGAGCTGGCGCAGCTGCTGATCGTGCCTTTCACCATTTCGGCGGAACAGATCGGCCCGGCCTTTGAGGAGGAGATGAAAGAGCGGATCCTAGGCTTCCGCCGCAGTCACGGGCAAAGCCTGCTTAAGGCTTTGGGCGCCGGCTTTGTGCCGTTTGCGGAAGAGGCCATCGCCCCCACGCTGACGGTTCTGGAAAACGCTCTGTTCGGCAAAATATCGGATGCTGCCGGGGCCAAGGGCGATGAGGTTCGCAAACTGGTCTCGGAACTGATGGTGCGCGAAGGCTTGCGCGACCAGGTGGTGGAGCTGATCTTTGACATGCCGATTGCGGTGGGCGGGCAGGGGCTGGCCGCCAGCTTTGCCGAACCGCTGGCCTTTTGCCGGGCCACAATCAAGAAACCGGATATCCTGATCCTCGATTCCGCAATGGCAAGCTATGATCTGGAAACCCGCGTCGCGGTGCATAAGAACCTGCGAAAACTTTTGCCCGGCACCACGCTGATCTATCTTGCCCCCAGCTTTCAGAGCCCGGATGTGTTTGACGTCTTCTTTGAACTGCGCCAGGGCCGACTGGTCAGCGACGAGGCGCAGGCCGCGGCAGCGGGCGACGGGGCGGCCAGCCAGGACCTGGCCCGCAAGCTGAGGGCACTGGAGCAGACTGAACTGTTCTCCGGCTTGAACCGCCGCCAGCTTCGTCTTCTGGCCTTTGGCGCCCGCTGGTATGATGCCAAGGCGGGCGAGGTGGTGTTCCTTAAAGATGATGAAGCATCGGACGGGGCATATATGATCCTTGAAGGCGAGGCAGAGCTTTACTTGCCGCAGCCGGGCGGCGAGGACCGGCTGATTACCACGGTTGGCCCCGGGCGGCTGGTGGGGGAACTGGGTCTGATCCGCCATGAAGCCCGGGCGCTGAGCATGATCGCGGCGACGGACCTCAGCTGCCTGCGGATCGGCGAGGAAGAATTTCTGGCAGTGGTGGAAAATGACGCCTCCACGGCATTCAAGCTATTGCAGGTGGTGGCGGGCTACGTCTCCAACTGATCCAGGAATTGAGACAGGGAACCAGAACATGAAACTGCTGCGGTACCGCGCGGGCGGCGAAACACGGCCGGGTCTTCTGGACGACACAGGCGCAGTCCGGGATCTATCGGCGCATGTGCCGGACATCACCGGTGCGGTGCTGGGGGACGAAGCCTTGGGCCGGCTGGCAGCGCTGGACCCGGCGGAACTGCCGCTGGTGGAGGGAAACCTGGAGCTGGCGCCATGTGCCGGGCAGACGGGGAAGTTCCTTGGCATCGGCCTCAACTACACCGATCACGCAGAAGAGATGGGCATGGCGCTGCCAGAGCATCCGATCCTGTTCCTCAAGGCGACCTCTGCCATTTGCGGACCGGACGATGACGTGATCCTGCCGCGCGGCTCAGTGGCGGCGGATTGGGAAGTCGAGCTGGGCGTGGTGATCGGCACCGCAGCAAAATATGTCTCCGAAGACGACGCGTTGAACCATGTGGCAGGGTATTGCGTGGTCAACGATGTGTCCGAGCGCGATTATCAGACCAAGCTGACCGGCCAATGGACCAAGGGCAAGAGCTGTGACACCTTCGGGCCGATCGGCCCCTGGCTGGTGACGCGGGACGAGGTGCCGGACCCGCAGAACCTGTGGCTGACCTGTGATGTGAACGGCGCGCGGCGGCAGACTGGAACCACGGCCACGATGGTGTTCACCGTGGCTCAGATCATCTCGCATCTAAGCCAGCTGATGACCTTGCATCCGGGCGATGTGATCGCCACCGGCACCCCGCCAGGCGTCGGCATGGGGTGCAAACCGCAACCGGTCTATCTGCAGTCCGGCGACGTGATGCGGCTGGAGATCGAAGGATTGGGAGTGCAGACCCAAACGGTCCGGTCTGACGTGTGACGACCCGCAGGCGGCTTCTCCCGCCCGTTCCGGCGCATTCGCAGAATGCGCCTTCCCGGTTGGGCGTGGCGCTGCGCCATGCGCAGCGCGGGCCTGAATTCTGCGGCCCTAAAGCAGAACATGCCGAAGCTGCCTGGCTGCACGCGGCCGCGAGCGTTCAAGCGCCGCTGCAGAATTGCTTATACAGCAAGGCTATCAATTCTTGTGTGTTGCCGTCAGTCAGGGAATAGAAAACCGTCTTGCCTTCCCGCCGCGTGGCAACCAGATCATCTTCACGCAACCGGGCGAGCATTTGGCTGACTGCGGCCTGGCGCATGTTTAACAGGGCTTCCAGCTCACCCACGGATTTCTCGCCGGTGCCAAGATGGCATAGGATCATCAGCCGCCCTTCATGGGCAAGCGTTTTGAGGAAAGCAGCCGCTGCTGCGGCGCGTTCCTGCATGTCGACTGGCGTTTCCGGGTCGATGAGGTCGTTGTTCTGGGCAGGCAATATGCGGCATCCTGGCTGGTCGTCTGCCGCATATTGCCTCTATTCTCCGGGCCAAGTCACCCAGGAATTACGGCCTCAGTCCACGATCGGCGGAGAGCCACCGGCAAAGGCGTTGCCATTGGCGTAATCACAAGGCGCTTCTTGCATATTGAGGTGCAAGTCAGTTCCGGTGAACGGATGGGCACGGGCAAGGTCTTCGTCCACTTCGATGCCCAGGCCCGGTGCCTCCGGCGGGGTGATAAATCCGTTCTCTACCCGGATAGATCCCTTGATCAGCTGATCGTGAAAGGGGGTTTCGATGGTTTCCAGCAACAGAATGTTCGGGATTGAGGCTGCCAGGTGGATGTTGGCAGCCCATTCCACCGGTCCGGCATAAAGATGCGGCGCCATTTGTGCGTTGAACACTTCGGCAATGGCCGCAACCTTTTTCATTTCCCAGATCCCGCCGGCGCGGCCCAGGGCGGGCTGCAGAATCTCGGCGGCACCAGCCCGCAGCACTGCAGCGAATTCCGCCTTTGTGGTCAGCCGTTCGCCGGTGGCCACAGGAATGCGCAGGTTGCGGGCAACGCGGGCCATGTCTTCGATATTGTCAGGCGGCGTCGGCTCCTCAAACCAGAGCGGGGAATAGGGTTCTATTGCCTGGCCCAGGCGGATGGCGCCGGCAGTGCTGAACTGGCCATGGGTGCCGAACAGCAAGTCTGCCTTATCGCCCACGGCATCGCGGATTGCCTTGCAGAACGCCACCGACATCGAGATATCCGACATCGCAGGCATATGCCCGCCGCGCATTGTATACGGGCCTGCGGGGTCGAATTTCACCGCAGTATAGCCTTCGTGCACCTTTTGTGCCGCGGCCTCGGCGGCCATTTCAGGCGAGGTCCAGAACGGTATGATGTCCTGATGCGGCAGCGGGTAGAGATAGGTATAGGCGCGGATGCGGTCATTCATCCGCCCGCCAAGCAACGCATGCACTGGCCGCCCGCGGTCTTTGCCCAGAATATCCCAGCAGGCGATTTCCAGGCCCGAGAAGGCCCCCATCACTGTGAGGTCCGGACGCTGGGTGAAACCCGAGGAATAGGCGCGGCGGAACATCAGTTCGATGTTTTCCGGGTTTTCGCCCTCCATGTGGCGCGCGAATACGTCGCGGATCACATGGGTCATCGCATCGGGCCCCACTGACGACGCGTAGCATTCGCCCCAGCCGGTGATGCCGGTGTCCGTGGTGACTTTCACCAGAATCCAATAACGCCCGCCCCAGCCAGGGGCAGGCGGGGCGGTTACGATGATATCCAGATCTTGAAGTTTCATAGTTTAGGTCTCCGAAGCCTCGGCAAAGGCTGCTAATTCCTTGCCGATCTCATCAATTGCGGCCCCTGTGCTGAAAAACGCCAGGTCAGGGGCCTCTGCTTCGTCTATAAAAACCTCGATCTCGATCTGCACCCGCGACCCGTCAAAGGCGCCGTCAATCCGCCAGCGGCGGGTTTCGTTCAACGCCATGTCCTGGATCGCGCCGACAACGGAAGCGGTGAAATCCGCAGGCAGGCCGAAACGGGGATTATTGGCCAGCCGGGTCAGGAAAGGGCCGACACTGCGGGCATCAAAATTCATCGATGCCTCAGACGTGATCGGCGGCGGCTTGGAGGCCTCGGGTTTGAAGAGATCGGTCAAAAATTTCAGCACGCCCTGCGCTCCGCCTTGAAAGTGTCAGCCGAAGACAATCACATTGCGTTTGGCTGAACCAGTCTTGGTGTCGGCAATCGCCTCGTTTATCTGTTCCAGGCGCCAGCGCCCCGAGATCAGCTCGTCCAGTTTCAACCTGCCCTGCTGGTAGAGGTCTACCATCCAGGGGATATCGCGCTGGATCACCACATCGCCCATTTTGGAGCCGATCAGCCCCTGGCCCATGGCTGCCAGAACCACCGGTTCATAAGCAGCCTTGGCACCTGAATGCGGCATCCCGATCAGCACCGCCTTGCCGCCGCGCGCCAGGTAGCGGGGGGCCTGGTCATAGGCCGGGATGGCGCCAACGGTGATCAGCACCGCATCAGCGCCGCGGCCGCCAAGCGCCTTGTATGCGGCCTTCCATGGCTTTTCTTCGGTGGCGAGCACCCCGTGGGTGGCGCCGAATTCCTTGGCGATCTCCAGTTTCCCGGGGTTCATGTCCACTGCAACGATGCGGCGGGCGCCGGCGATGCGGGCGCCCTGGATGGCGTTGAGGCCGACGCCGCCCGCGCCGATAACCACCACATCCTGGCCCGCACGCAGCTGCGCTGCATTGACCACCGCGCCCACGCCGGTGATCACCCCGCAGGAAACCAGCGCCGCGGCATCCTTACCCATGTCTTCCGGGATTTTCACGATCTGGCGCTGGTCCACCACAACCTTCTCGGCAAAGGCGCCGCAGGCCATGGCCTGATCCAGCGGTTTGCCGTCCGCGGTTTTCAGCGGGCCGCGCACGGTATCATGCGGCGTTTCGCAGATCACCGGCCTGCCGCCAGCACAGGAGGGGCAGGTGCCGCAGCTGCGGATCAAGGTGACAACCACGGATTCACCTTCGGCAAAACCTTGGACACCAGTGCCAACTGCGGTGATCACACCGGCAGCCTCATGCCCGTAGACGGCAGGCAGATGCCCGCCCCAGGCGCCCTCGGCAAAGGAAATGTCGCTGTGGCAGATGGCAACCGCGTCCAGCGTGACCTCGACCTCGCCCATTCCAGGCGGCGCCAGCTGCACCTCCTCGATCACCAGCGGGGCGCCGAATTCATGGCAGACGGCGGCTTTGATGGTTTGCATGTTCTTTCTCCCCGTTTTCAGGCAGCGTGGCGCGGTGGGCGCCCCGCAAGCAAGCCGGAATGCGGCAGCAGCGCCGCTGAGCGGCGCTTTTACGCGACGGAAGTCTTGCTGCGCAGGAACACTACGCAGCCAATCGCCATCATCAGCAGCGCCAGCAGGAACGGCGCGCCAGGCAGGTAGAGGCCGGCGCCTTCACCGGTGAAGCGGGCAAACACCGCCGTCATCATCAGCGGTGACAGGATCATCGCCAGCGCATTGACGGCGGTCACTACCCCTTGCAGTTCACCCTGCTGGTTGTCCTCAACTGCCTGTGCCATCATTCCTTGCAGCGCGGGCTGGACAACTGCCCCCAGGGCCGAGACCGGGATCAGCAGCAATGCAAGGGTGCCGCTGGAAATAAACGCGAGAATGCCAAAGGCGATAAAGTCAAACAGCTGCCCCCAGATCACCGTCCGCCGCTCGCCGAACCAGATCACGGTATAGCGCAGCAGCCAGCCCTGCACCAAAGCCATCGAGATACCGTAGACCGCCAGCGACAGGCCGATCACCTGCGGCTGCCAGCCGAAACGTTCCAGCGTGAAATAGGCCCAGATCGCAGGGTAGACATAGATCGCAACAGAATAGAGGAAATAGACCCACAACAGCGGCTTGATGCCCGGAATACGCCCGACTGCGCGGAAGGCGCCAAACGGGTTGGCGCGGCGCCAATCAAAGGAACGGCGGTTCTTGTCCTGCACCGTTTCGCCCATCACAAACCAGCCGAAAGCGAAATTCACCAGCACCAGAACCGCAGCGGCATAAAACGGCGCCCGCGTGCCCAACTCGCCCAGCAGCCCGCCCATCAGCGGCCCCAGCACGAATCCGGCACCAAAGGCCGCACCCAGCATGCCGAAATTGGCGGCCTTCTTTTCCGGCGGCGAAATGTCGGCGATATAGGCACCCGCTGTCGAATGCGTCGCGGCGGTGATCCCGCCCAGAATGCGGCCCAGAAGCAGCAGCCACATAGTGCCGGCAAGGGCCATGATCAGATAGTCCAGCGCCATCACAAACAGCGACACCAGCAGCACCGGCCTGCGCCCCACCGCGTCGGACAGGCTGCCGAGGACCGGGCTGAACAGGAACTGCATCACTGCAAAGACAGTGCTGAGCACACCGCCCCAAACTGCTGCCTGCGCCAGCGAGCCGCCCTGCACCCCGGTGATCAGGCCGGGCATTACCGGCATGATCAGCCCGATGCCCATGGCATCGATCATCACGGTCGCCAGGACAAAGACGAGGGATAGGCGGCTATGGCGTTCAGCCCTGCCGCCCTCGTCCGTTTTTGCCGGCAGCACAGGCAATTCTGCTCTCCTTAGCGGATTCTATTCGCCGCCCAGTTCTTCTGTCTTCTTGGCAAATTGCAAGGCTTCACACGGGGCCCGGCCCATCTGCTGTGCCGGATCAAACAGGGCTGCCGCGTCCACATCCGGGTACGTCAGCGCCACCAGCTCCTGCAGCGGGGTTCGTGTGGATTGCGCTTCCTGGCACAGCATCTTGACCGCCGCCTGCGCATCAGGCCGCGGCATCTTTGCGGCGAGGGCAAAACTCAACGCCTCGGCGTGGATTATGCCCAGCCCGTCCGACAACGCGGATGCCATGGCCGCCGCATTCGGCGCGAGGCCGGCGCAGAGCGCCCTTCCGGTCTTTGCGGCACTGGCTGCGCCCAGCACGATTTGGGGCAGGCACATCCATTCGGTGAACCAGGCCGCCCCGTCACGCTGATGCTGCTGGATTGAAGCGCCCTGCAGGACGGAAAGCAGACCGCTGCCCTGCCGCGCCAGCGCCGCCAGAACCGAAGGCGCTACCGGGTTTTGTTTCTGCGGCATGGTTGAGGACGCGCCGGCACCACCCAGCGAAATCTCCCCGATACCGCTTTGCACCAGCGCGGTGCCGTCCTCTCCCAGCTTGCCGAATGCCAGCGTCACGCGCGCCAGCCAGTCCGCAATCCGCAGGACCGGGGTGCGGTTGGTATGCCAGCTGTGTCCGGGATCGCCCAGCCCCAGCCCATTGGCCATGGCCGCACGTACCTCGGCTGCTTTCGGTCCCAATGCAGATGAGGTTCCCGCAGCGCCCGACAAGGACACCAGCAGGCAGGAGCGGCGCAAGCCAGGCAGTTCCTCCAGCAACCCCAGCAGCGGCGCACCCCAGCCCGCCGCCACCGCACCGAAGCTGGTCGGGGTGGCGTACTGGCCATAGGTGCGGGCGGCCATCGGCAGCTCTGCATGTGTTTTGGACAATGTGCCAAGCGTTTTTACTGCTGCGGTCAAATCCGTTTCTATCAGCGCCAGCACCTGGCGCAGCCGCAGCATCAGCGCGCTGTCCATGATGTCTTGCGAGGTGGCCCCCCAATGCACGTACTGCGCGTGCTCTGGCGCTTTCATTTCTTCCCGGAAGGCCGCGACCAGCCCTGGCACCGGCACGCCGTTCTGCCCTGTGGGCCGCTTCAAAACACCGGGATCAATGGCGATTTCCACCACGGCCCGGCTGATTGCGGCGGCGCTTTCCTGCGGGATCACCCCGGACGCGCCCTGCGCCTTGGCCAGCGCGCCTTCCACCAGCAGCATGGCGCGCACTTCGGCGCTGTCGGAGAACAGGCGGCCGGCATCGCCGCTGCCAAAAAGATCACCGTACACCTGGCTGTCAAAGACGGAACCTGCCATCAGAAGTCCTTTGCGATGTGCCCGATCAGATCGGCGAGCCCGTCGGGGTCCGCAAAGAAGGGCGAATGGGATGTTTGCATGTCGTAGACTCGCTGCGGTGGCAGCTGCGCTGCCATTTGCGCCTGGTATTCCGGCGGGATCACCCGATCGCCTAAGCAGCGGATATAGGCCTTGGGCACGCCTTCGAACCGTTCAGACAGCTGGACCGCTGTGTCCTGGGGCCGGATCGGCTGAAGGCAGAGGTTCTGCAGAGCAAAGCGAACAGTTTCCGCCGGGCAATCGTGATAGAATAGGTCCGGCGCGGTATCGGGCAGGAACCTGTAGCCTGTGCTGGCCGGGTTCTTGGCAGTTGCGCCCTGCAGCGTCTGCCGGGGTCCAGCCTTGCGCATATCGATCAGGGACATGCCGCTGACTGGGATGTAGGCACAAAGATAGATCAATCCGCGCAGGTTTTCAGGTGCTGCCTCAGCCGCGGCGGAAATGGGGAAACCGCCCCAGGAGTGCCCTAGCACAAGGGTGTCCGGAGTGGAGGATGATGCGATGGCTTCAGCCGTTTCTGCCAAAGTGACGCTTGCCGGATCCCGGCCGTCGCCATGGCCGGGGAGGGTGATTGCACGGGCGCTGTGGCCGGTCGCTTCCAGCGCCGGGATCACATCGCGCCAGCACCAGGCGCCATGGCAGGATCCATGGATCAGAAGAACCTCAGCCAATGTGCCCGGTCTCCTGCAGGAAAGCGGTCAGGCGTTCAGCGTATTCCTCTGGCTGCTCGACGCAAGGGATATGGCCTGCGCGGCGGATCAGGTGGAACCGGCTGCCGGGGATCAGATCGACCGTCTCGCGCACCAAATCGGGCGGTGTGGCGCCGTCCTCCGATCCCGCGATGCCCAGGCAGGGAAGCCGCAGACCGCTGGTCGGCGTATAGAAATCAGTGCCCGCAATTGCCGCGCAGCAGCCGGCATAGCCATCGCGGGACTGTTGAACCAGCATGTTGTGCCAAAGCTGCAGTTGAGGCGACGCTCGATAGCCGCGGGAAAACCAGCGCTCCATCACGGCATCGGCCAGTGCCCCGATACCCTGCGCTTGCACCATCTGCACGCGGTCCTTCCACATCTCGGCGGTGCCGATCTTGGCCGCAGTGTTCGACAGCACCAGCGCCCGGATCTGGTCCAGCCGCTTCACTGCCAGCCCTTGTGCAATCATGCCGCCGATTGACAGCCCTACGAAAACACAATCGCGCACCTCCAGATGATCCAGCAACCTTTCCGCATCGCGCACCAGCGCGCCCATCGAATAGGGGGCCGGCGGGCAGGACGACAGCCCATGGCCGCGCTTGTCATAACGGATAACGCGCAGGCCCGCAGGCAGCAGGTCTACTACCGCATCCCAGACCCTGAGGTCAGTGCCCAGCGAATTGGCAAAGACGATGGGCGCGCCATCCGCGTCGCCGTCAATGCGGTAGTGAAGCTGGACATCGCCCAGGTCTGCGATCTGCATGAAATGCCTCATTGTTGTTCCGCCGCAATCTACCTGCGCCGGGGCGGTGAGGTAAACCAGCCGCCTGCCACAGGCGGTGGAATTTTCTTGAGGAAGAAAATTGGCCGGAAAGATCTGATTTTTCCGATGCTCCTCAGCTACGCAGCTCCATATGGGCCATGATCTGCCCATGGTCTGATGCCAGCTTGTTATAGGGCGCCTCCGGGTGGCTGCCGTCGGTCAGATGATCGTTGAAGACACTGTAGTACTGCATCTCCCCCAGCGCGCTGCTCCAGGCAGGGTCGAAATGGCGCGACATGTAGATCTGGTCAATGCTCTCATGCACGCCGCCAAAGGCGGTGGTGTAGACCACGTCACGCAAGCTCTTCTTCAGGAACATTTTCTCAGCCGATCGCAACCGCACCCGGTCGATGGCTTCGTGGATCTGCCTGTCTTCTTCTTCGCTGTAGCGGTCACCGCCGTGCTGGGCATCATGGCGCAGCATCCAGGCGTAGTTCTTGAATGGTGCCTCGCCCGAAATGATTTCACTGCTGACCGCGTGTTCGCCGTCATTGAAATCCCCCAGCACCATCACCGGGCGGCCCTGTTCCAACTCGTCCAGCACCGCACGGCGCAGCACCCAGGCTTCTCCCATCCGCCGTAATGCCGCACGCAAGGAGCCCAGGGCACGGCCCGCGGCGTCATATGCTGTCAGCACGGATTCCGGGGCGTAATCCGCCCCTTGCGGTGTGATGTATTCACCCAGCTTCGATTTCAGATGGCAGTTGAAGACGGTGATGACCAGATCGCCAACCGGCACGCGCACTTTCAGAATCGGGCGCGACAGGCGGCGCAGGGTATAGAACCCGGCGTCGTCATCTTCGCCCAGGCAAGCCATCGGAATGTCCAGCGGTTGCGCCAGCTCCTGGATCACCTCTGCGTCGCCTTCAAATCCGAACCGCGACAGGACCGCAAGACCTGGGCGCCGCTTTCCAGGCTCGCCAGTGTCATTAACATTCGGAGCGAATGCCAGCGCAGCCTCAGCATAAGACCCATAGGCCAGCTTCTGAAAAATCGCCTTGCGGTGATAGCGCTTGGAGGGGTCGGGGATGCTGGCTGCATTCGCCTCGGCCCCGCGCCGGTCCGCCTCGGTAATCACCTGGCGCAGCGGTGCCTCTTCAAAGATCTCTTGAAACCCAACGATATCCGCATTCAGCGTCAGCAACTGGTCGGCCATCCAATCTGCTTTCCAGGCGTATTCCTCGGGCGTGTAGCTTTGAAAACGGTAGTATTCCCGCTCCGGTCCGATCAGATTTTTGACATTGAACGAGGCGATGGTGAAACGTGTCATGAACGGCCCCCTTGGCTGCCGGACGGATTCCCGTGCGGTCAGAGTTCAAGCATAACGCGCCAGCGCCTCCTGGAACAGCGCTGCATCCACATTGCCGCCAGTGGCGACTGCAATCACGGCCTCGCCGCCGATCTTGTCAGGGTGGAACAGGGCCGCCGCCAGCGACGCAGCCCCACCGGGTTCCAGAACGATCTTCAGCCGCAAAAAGGCCATCGCCATCGCCCGCAGCGCTTCCTCTTCGGTGATGACCAGGCCCGGCCCGCACAAGCGGCTGAGGATGGGAAAGGTGATTTCTCCCGGTTGCGGTGTCAGGATCGCGTCGCAAATAGAACCGGACGGGCTGGGGTTCTGCTGGATTTCACCAGCGGCCAGCGAGCGGGTCACGTCGTCGAACCCTTCCGGTTCCACCGGGCGCACCCGCAGGCCCGGTGCGCGCGCCTCCAGCGCCAGAGCGATCCCCGACGATAATCCGCCGCCGCCGCAGTTGACCAGAACCTCTGCCTTGGCGACGCCTTTGTCAGCGGCCTGTTCCGCAACCTCCAGCCCGCAGGTGCCCTGACCGGCAATCACCAGCGGTTCGTCATAGGGTTTGATCAGAGTCAGCCCGCGTTCCCCAGCTTGCCGGGTGCCAACGGCTTCGCGGCTTTCGCCGCCGGCGCGGTCGTACAAAACAACCTCGGCGCCCAGGTCACGGGTGTTCTGGATCTTCAGCCGAGGTGCATCGGCGGGCATCACGATAACAGCAGGCGTTTTGTGCGCTTTGGCTGCTGCGGCCACGCCTTGCGCATGGTTGCCGCTGGAATAGGCAAGCACACCCCGTGCGCGGGCCTCTTCCGGCAGCGCCGAGACCGCCGACCAGCCGCCACGGAACTTGAAGGATCCGGTGTGCTGCAGGCATTCCGCCTTCACAAACAGACGCCGTCCGGCGATTTCGTCCAGAAACGGCGAAGACAGCAGCGGCGTGACGCGGGCATGGCCTTTCAGCCGCGCTGCCGCAGCTTCGATCATGGCGATTGAGGTCATTTGATCTGGTCCAATAGGGAATGGATGAGGGCAAGCGCCTCTGGCTCGTCCAGAAAGGGCACATGGCCGCGGTTTGGAATTTCCACGGCTTGCAGCGCAGGCAGGCGATGCTGCATTTCCGCATAGGTTCCGGCGCTCAAAATGTCCGAATTTGCGCCGCGGATGATCCCGCAGGGCAGGCCGTCCAGGGTCATAAAAAGAGGCCAGATATCCGGGGGAGGCCCCGCCTCCGCTTGCGCCAGCAGCGCGTCCCGCAGGCGCGGATCATAGCGCAGGCTGAGTCCGCCGGTATCTTCATCGTAGAATGCCTCGGCCTCCTCGCTCCAGCGTGCAGCCGGGACACCGGGAAAGGCCGGCGCCATCAGGGCAGAAAGTGCTTCGGCAGCCTGTGCATGTGTCTTTGCAGCTGGGCGCCGGCCAACGTATTCCATGATCCGGGCAATGCCATCTGCGGGGATCTCTGGGCCGACATCATTCAGGATCACCGCTGCAAGCTGGTCTTTGGCGATGGCGGCCAGTGTCATCGCCACCAATCCGCCGCGCGAGGTGCCCAGAATGGCAGCGCGGCCCAATTCCAAATGATCCAGCAGCTCCAGCACATCCTGCGCCTCGCGCAGAACATTGTAGGTCATAAAGTCCGGATCATGATCCGACTGCCCCCGTCCGCGGGCGTCCAGGGTGATCATCCGGCAGCCTGAGGCATGAGGCGCAAAATAGCGAAAATCGCGGCTGTCCCGGGTCAGGCCCGCCAAGCACAGCAGCGGCACACCCTCTCCGGCATCGGAGTAATGCAACTGCAACCCGTCTGAGGTTTCAAAAAACGGCATGTGTGAACGATTATCCCTTGGCCAGATCGGGAATTGTGGTGAGGTCCGGCAGGATATGCGCCGGCTTCCAGGGCAGCCTGTCAACAGGCTCGCCCGCCCGGTTGACCCAGGCGGTGACAAACCCGTAGCCCGATGCCCCCGCCGCGTCCCAGCCGTTGGAGGAGACAAACAACACCTCCTCGCGGGCGCAATTGAACCGGGCACCAACCAGATCGTAGACGCGGGCGTCGGGCTTGAAGATGCCGACGCTCTCCACCGACAGCACATCATCCAGCACATCGCCCAGCCCGGCGGATTGTACTGCACCATCGAGCATGGCAGGGGATCCGTTGGACAGGATTGCGGTGTTTATGCCGGCGGACTTCAGCGTGTTCAGCATTGCGGGCACTTCCGGATAGGCCTGCAGTTGCCAGTAAAGATCCAGCAGCCGCTGGCGCAACGCGGCATCTGCTGCCAGCCCGGCCGCCTCCATCGCCCAATCAAGCCCGTCCTGCGTTACATCCCAGAAATCGGCATGGGCATTGGTGATCGCCCGCAGCCAGGTGTATTGCAGCTGCTTCAGCCGCCAGTTGCTGGCCAGCTCTGCCCAGCTGTCCTGCAGATGCGGAAACTCTGGCTCGCTGGCGGCCTGCCGCGCTGCAGCGGCCACATCGAACAAGGTGCCGTAGGCGTCAAAGATACAAGTTGTAATTGGCATGGGGCGCTCCCTTTGCCGGAGCGTTGCACGAAGCCCCGGGCGGGCAAAGCGGGAAATTGTATCCATACGGGTTTACATCACATTCGCGGACGCTAGGCTGCGCCCCTTTATAAACCCGCAACCGATTGGAGGTCATATGACCGGGGTAAAGAACGGCGACACCGTGCGCATCCATTACACAGGCAAGCTGACGGATGGCACCGTTTTCGACAGTTCCGAGGGCCGTGATCCGCTGGAATTCACCGTCGGTGCGGGACATGTGATCGCGGGCATGGATGCGGGGCTTGAAGGCATGTCCGTGGGAGAGAGCAAGACGCTGGATATCCCCTGCGCCGAAGGATACGGCCCGATCAACCCCGCCGCACGCCAGGAGATCCCCCGCGAGGGCATCCCCGAGGATATCCCGCTGGAACTGGGTACTCAGCTGCAGATGCAAAGCCCGGACGGCCAAGTGCTGCCGGTGACCGTGGTCGAGGTCGGCGACGAGACAGTCACCCTGGATGCCAACCATTTCCTGGCGGGCAAAGATCTGGTTTTCGATATCGCGCTGGTCTCGGTATCCTGATGTTCGGTCTGCGGGCAAGCGGCACTCCCGCGCCCGCAGGTCTTCCGGCTGTGCCGGAAAACGCTTGGCGGCCTTGGGCGTGGCACTGCGCCACGCGCAGTGCCACGCCCAACGGAAGCGGGCTTTGCCAAAAGCCCGGCGACGGGCGGGAGTGCGCCGGATAAGAGGCAGGCGAACGCACTGCAAAGCTTCGGCGTCCTGAAACCACTGCTGGATAAGAAAAAAGGCGCCTCCATGGGCGCCTTTCCAGATGTCAGCGGTTTCTACCTGCTTACAGATAATCCTGCTGCGGCATTCCCAGCACGTGGAAACCGCCATCGACCCGGATGATTTCACCGGTCGTGCAAGAGCCTGCATCAGACGCAAGGTATACTGCGGTGCCGCCGACCGCCTCCAGCGTGGCGTTGTCGCGCATTGGCGCATTCTGGGCTGTATGCTTGAAGGTCTTGCGTGCGCCGCCGATGGCAGCACCGGCCAGTGTCTTCATCGGGCCGGGCGAAATTGCATTCACCCGGATGCCCTCGGGGCCCAGGTCGTTGGCCAAGTAGCGGGTCGCGGATTCCAGCGCTGCCTTAGCCACGCCCATTACATTGTAGTTCGGCACCACCTGGTTTGATCCCTGATAGGTCAGCGTCAGCAGGGTGCCGCCGTTTTCCTTCATCAGCGGATGCGCACGGCGTGCCACTTCGATGAAGGAATAGGCAGAGATATCCAGCGAGTTCTTAAAATTCGCCCGGCTGGTGTCCAAGAACCGTCCGGTCAGCTCGGATTTGTCCGAATAGGCAATTGCATGGACCACGAAATCAATCGACGGCCAGCGGCTGCCAAGCTGTTCGAACGCCGTATCAAGCGAGGCGTCGTCGGTCACATCCACGTCGACCATAAAGTCCGAGCCGACGCTCTGTGCCAGCGGCTCCAGCCGCTTGCCAAAGGCTTCGCCCTGATAGGTGAAGGCCAGCTCGGCACCGGCTTCGGCCATGGCCTTGGCAATGCCCCAGGCGATGGAGCGGTCATTGGCAACGCCCATAATCAGGCCGCGTTTGCCGGTCAGCAGTCCCGCCATCGTCACTTATCCCTTGTATTTGCTCAGAACCATCGAGCCATTGGTGCCGCCAAAGCCGAAGCTGTTGGTCATCACCGAATCGAGGCCGGCGTTTTCCACCAGTGCGGTGGCAATCTCGCCCGGCTGAATGCCTTCGGCGAGGGTATCAACATTGATCGACGGCGTGATGAAATCATTGTCCAGCATCAGCAGGCAGAAGATCGCCTCTAGCGCGCCGGCAGCGCCCTGGGCGTGGCCGGTCATCGACTTGGTCGAGGAAATCGGCGGTACCTCGCCTTCGCCGAATACACGGCGCGCGGCCTCGACTTCGCCGACGTCGCCGACCGGGGTCGAGGTGCCATGTGCGTTGATATAGTCCACCTTGCGGCCTTCAGGCAGGGTCGACAGCGCCAGCCGCATTGCCCGCTCGCCGCCTTCACCAGAGGGCGCCACCATGTCGTGGCCGTCGGAGGTGGCGGCAAAGCCGGTCACTTCGGCGTAAATTTTGGCACCGCGGGCCAGCGCGTGATCAAGGTCTTCCAGCACCACAATGCCGCCGCCGCCGGAGATCACGAACCCGTCGCGGTCCTGGTCAAAGGCCCGGCTGGCTGCGGTGGGGTCATCATTCTTCTTCGAAGACATTGCGCCCATAGCGTCGAACAAGCAGCTAAGGGTCCAGTCCAGCTCCTCGCCGCCGCCGGCAAACATCACGTCCTGTTTGCCCATCATGATCTGTTCAGCCGCGTTACCGATGCAATGCAGCGAGGTCGAGCAAGCCGAGGTGATCGAATAGTTGACGCCTTTGATCTTGAACGCCGTCGCCAGGTTGGCGGAAATGGTCGAGGACATGCACTTTGGCACGGCAAAAGGGCCGATGCGTTTGGTGGCGCCTGTTTTGGCGACCACCTGGTGCGCTGCCAGCATGGCCGAGGTCGACGGGCCGCCGGAGCCTGCCACCAGGCCGGTGCGCTCATTCACAACCTGATCTTCCGAGAGACCTGCATCGGCAATTGCCTGGCTCATCGCGATATGGGCGTAAGCCGCACCTGGCCCCATGAACCGCAGGGTGCGCTTGTCCACATGCTGGGCAGTGTCGATTTTCAGCGTGCCGGCCACCTGGCTGCGAAAGCCGTGCTCAGCCATTTCGGGGCTGGCTTCGATGCCGGATTTACCGGCTTTCAGCGCGGCGGTGACCTCTTCAGCATTGTTCCCGATGGAGGAGACAATCCCCAAACCGGTGACGACGACGCGACGCATAGGCGTACTCCTTGGATTCGATCAAACGGATAGAGGTCAGCTTTCGTCTGCCAGCCCGACCTTCATGTCCTTGACTTGATAGATTTCTTCACCATCCGCCAGTACACGGCCATTGGCAACGCCAAGCTTAAGCTTGCGGTCAATGACACGGGTGAAATCCACGAAATAGGTGAGCATTTTACGGTCGGGTTTGACCATGCCTTTCAGCTTGACCTCGCCGACGCCCATGGCCATGCCCTTGCCGGTCATGCCGCGCCAGCCCAGATTAAAGCCGGTCAGCTGCCACAGCCCGTCCAGGCCCAGGCAGCCGGGCATGATCGGGTTGCCTGGGAAATGGCAGTCGAAGAACCACAGGTCCGGGGTGATGTCGAATTCCGCAACAACATGGCCTTTGCCGAACTCGCCGCCATCCGCACTGATGTCTGTAATGCGGTCCATCATCAGCATCGGCGGTGCCGGCAGCTGGGCGTTGCCCGGCCCAAACAGCTCGCCCCGCGCGCATTTCAGCAATTCGTCCTTGTCAAAGCTGCTCGGGTAATCGGCCATTCGGGCGTATCTCCTGCCTAGGGTCTGGTCTATAAGTATATCTGGCTTCGTGTAACACCCGGCCAAAGGGTCCTGCAAGGGGACCCCGCGTCACTTCCTGCGCTGAATGTGCCACACGCACACAAGAAACACCTGCCTAGCTGCGAATGAATTTCATTTGAAAAACCCTGGGTGTTGCACCTATATATACGGTCAGCAACGCGATGCAGGATCTGCTCATGACGCCAAACAGCGAAGACACAGCCACCCGCTGGCTGACAGAGGCCGGGCTAAGACCCACCCGGCAGCGGGTGGCGCTTGCCGAATTGCTGGTCGGCGACGGCAAACACCGCCATATCACCGCCGAAAGCCTGTTCGAGTCGGCCAAGAAGAAAGGCGCCGCCGTATCGCTGGCCACCGTCTATAATACTCTGCGCGCCTTTTGCGACGCCGGCGTGCTGCAAGAGATCCCGCTGGACGGCTCCAAAAGCTATTTCGACACCAATACCCACGATCATCCGCATTTCTTCTGGGAGGATGAAGGCCGCGTCAGCGACGCGCCCGCACAGGAACTGGTGATTCACAAACTGCCGGAAGCCCCCAAAGGGATGGAGATCGCCTCAGTCGATGTGGTGATCCGCCTGCGCAAGGTCTGACCTGCCGGCACTGAGCTCTGACCTGCGGGCACTGAGCACTGTGCACAGAATGGCACGCGCCTTAAAGGCCGGCGAAGCGTCCGGCAATTGTCTATGCGCCGCCAGAATCACCGGCTCCTCTGCGGCTTGGTCTGTGATCCGAACAGCGCACAATGGCTTGCCATCATAACTCATCCCGCCAGGCGGCAGGCTGTAGCTGATGCCGACACCTTCGCCATTGGCGGCCAGGCTGCGCAGCAATTCCAGCGAATCCGCCCGGTGGGCAATCCGCGGCACCAGCCCCTGCGACTTGAACAGTCCCAGCATGTGCTGCACAGATAAGCCTTCCTGTGACAGCACCAGCGGATGCAGCACCACCTCTGCCAGGGTAAGGCCGCTGCGCGTTGCCAGCGGATGTTCAGGCGGCACCAGCGCGTGGGGTGATAACCGGTCCAGTTCCGCCCGGCTGAACCCGGCATCCAAACCCAGGTCATAGGTGATAGCCAGATCCGCTTCGCCTTCGGTCAGCGCATGGATCAAAGGGTCGAACCCGCAGGCACGGTGGCGGATCTCCACCTCTGGCAGCGCTTGGCGCAGGGCCTTCAGCGCTGGTGCCAGCAGGAACGGCGCAAGGTCCGAGAAACAGGCCAGCATTAGCCCTCTTTGCCCGGCACCGGAGCCTTTCGGGTCTTCCAGCCGCCGGGCATGATCCAGCAGTTCCTGCGCATGTGCCGCGAAATCCCGGCCCTGGGGTGTCAATGCCAGCGCCGCCCCGCGGCGGCGCAGGAACAGAGAATAACCAAGGTGGTCTTCGATCCGGCTGAGGGCTGCAGACAGGGCTGGCTGACTTACATGCACCGCCTCGGCCGCTGCGGACAGGCTGCCATGCTGCTCCACGGCGCAGATGTATTCATAATGGCGCAACGTAAGGTATAACATGAAGTTAAGTGTATAATAGAAAGATAGTATTTGAAACTATGCCCTTTGACCGGCAGGAATGACGCATCAGAATTGCATCATTCAGCAGCGGAGGCCGCTATGGTCCACCCCCTTATCACCCCTGAACACATCGAACAGTTTCAGCGCGACGGCGTTGTTCTTATCCGCGGGTTGTTTGCCGAACAGGTTGAGCTGCTGCGCGCCGGGGTGGCCGCCAATATGGAAAACCCTGGGCCATATGCGTCGAATAACGAAAAGGCCGGCCAGACCGGGCGCTTCTTTGACGACTACTGCAACTGGACCCGGATCCCCGAATTCCAGCAGGCGATCAAGCAATCCCCGGCTGCCGAAGTTGCCGCTGACCTGATGAAATCCACTTCGGTGCAAATGTTCCACGATCATGTTCTGGTCAAGGAACCGGGCACATCAATGCCGACCCCGTGGCATCAGGACGGGCCATACTATTTTGTCGAGGGGCAGCAGACCATCAGCTTCTGGTCGCCGCTGGATGAGGTGAAGGAAGCCGCATTGCGCTGTGTGGCAGGCTCCCACAAATGGGAAAAGGAAGTGCTGCCGACCCGTTGGGTCTCTGAGGAGGATTTCTTTGCGGACGAAGGGCAGTATATGGCTGTTCCTGATCCTGATGCCGAAGGTATGACCGTGGTGGAATACCCGATGCAGCCGGGTGATGCGATCGCCTTTAACTATAAGACGCTGCACGGATCCCGCGGCAACACCTCAACTGCGCGCCGCCGTGCGTTTTCGCTGCGGCTGGTGGGCGATGATGCACGCTGCGTCGAGCGCCCCGGCCCCACATCGCCGCCATTCCCGGGGCATGGAATGCAGCCCGGCCAGCGGCTGCGCGAGGATTGGTTTCCGGTCCTGCTGCAGCGGTAACAGGGGAGGGGGCTTTGCCCCCTCAGGCCTGGCGGCCTTCACCCCCAGGGTACTTTAACCAGAAAGAAGCAGAAGCGGGCAGCCTTGGCCGCGCGCTTATTTTTTCAGATCACGGCGGATGCCCATGTTTTCGGCGTTGGAAAACGAACAGGTTTTGCAGATGCCGAACTGTTTGAGAAAGCCGCGCTTGCGGGCGCGGGCGGCTTCATCCGAACGGTAGGCGGCAAGGAAGCCGTCCTGCTCGACATTGGGCAGCTGGATCACCTGGTCATAGTCGATACAGCACAGGCCCAGATCGCCGTTCCAGAACACCACCGACTGAAACAGCGGCACCGTGCACATCGCATGGCTGGTGTGGCGCGGGTGGCGGCGCAGCTCTTTCTGACGCGGCAGGAAATGCGCAAATTCGCGTTTCTGATCGTCAGAGGTGTAGGAGCCGATCGAGAATGTCTTGAACCGCACCCGGTCAAAACCGGCGTTGCGCGCCCAGGCCTCCATTTCGTCCATCTGCGGTTCGGAATAACTGGTCAGCAGTGTCTGCAGCACTGTGACCGGGGTCTTGAAGCCCAGGTCCTTTTTGATGTTCAGGAATTCTTCAATGCTGGCCTTGACCTTATCGAAGTCGGAATTGACCCGGTAAGTTTCCTGCGCCTGCTTTGAAAAACCGTCCATGCACAGATTTACGCGGGCAAGTCCCGAGCGGATCAGCCGTTCGCTCATGTCCGGAGTGAGGCGGGTGGCATTGGTCGACAGATAGGTGTCATGGCCGTTTTCATGAGCGTAGGCGATGAAATCGGGCAGGTCTTTGTGCAGGGTCGGCTCACCCGAGAAGCTGAAATAGATCGCGGGCTTTTCCCGCTGGTCCTTGAAATCGTCGATGATCTTGCGGAACACGTTCGGCTTCATCATGCCGCGTTTGCGCTGCATGGCAAAGGTGACCGGGCACACCGGGCAGCGCAGGTTGCAGCTGTTGGTGGCGTCGATGATAATGATCTTTGGCGGCCGCCGGAAATACGCCAGCGGCAGCAGCCGGGCCAGCATATGCAGAGCCCGTTCATGCAGTGCCGGCGGTTTGGCGGGCAGGTCCGGCTGCGCTGTTTCCGGCTTCAGGTCCGGAACGGGGGCTAGATCTTTCATGCGTTGGCCTCAATATGCTGCGTACGGGATCCACCTTAAGGGCCGGGAGAGGCGAGGCAAGCCTTTGCGGGGTCACATTGCGTGAGCATTACGTGAGCGGCCAAGCAGCAAAGCTGCACCTGGCCTGTTCGGAGAAGAAGCCCGCAGGCAGCCAATAAGAGCTGCATTGTGTGTGGAAACGGAAACTCAAAGCAGCGGTCACCGCCGGGTTTGGACGGAATTGCTGCCTTCTATTGGAGTCAGCTGTGCACCGCATAGGGCAGCAATATGCTGAATGATGAGCGACGACTGGCGGCTGCAGGCCGGCAGAAGAGGCATCTGTGACCCGATCCAAGACAGCGTCCGGGAGCCGATCCCAGGGCCTGCCATGGACATCGTCCAGCCGCATCAGCGAAACAAGAAACACGCGGCAGGCGCCCGCCACGAGGGTCTGCGCGCCGAAGGAAGGACAAAGCCGCGCACAGCCCCCGCCTGCGTCGGAACTTGCGGATTGACCTTGAGCCTCGGGATCTGGCCCTCCGGCGGGGTTGGCTGGAGCAGCAGGTTTCCGGCGGTTATTTCGAGAAACTCATAGGCAGGTTGAAGCTGATTTGATTGATCTGCAGCTTTTTCGGCGCCGATGGGAACTTGCCGGCCCGGGCGACGGCTTGCAGGGCCGCCTGATCAAAGGCTGCGACGCCCGATGACCTGGCAATCCGGTGGCTCAGCAGCTGGCCCGACCGGGAGACGGTAAGGCGCACCACGACCTGGCCTTGGCCGCTGGCGCCGGCGGGATAGCGTTTGCGCCGTTCCACACGGGCGCGGATCTTGGCGCCCCAGATACTGCGCAGTTTGGCCCGGCGGCCGGACTCTGCTGTTGCCGCCTGTGCCCCGCCTGATTGCCCGGCCTGAGCGCCGCCGCCCGATCCGGCGGCCCGCTGTTCGGCCTGGCCGGCCGAGGCCTGTTCGGATTTACGGGCCTGCTGCGGTTGCGGCTTGGGCGCGGGTTTTTGCTGCGGTTCCGGCTTTGGCTCTGGTTTCTGCGGCTTTGGCGGTGACGGTGGCGCAGTGTCGATTTGCAGATTATCCGCCCTTGCCGGCGCGGATATTGCAATCTGTGCTGCGGCCCGCGGCGCCTGGTCAAGTGCCAGTTGCGGCAGGGAAGGGACGTTGGCCGGCGGCAACGGGTCAACGTTTTGGGCTGTGATCTGCGGGGAAGTCTGCGGCGGCTTCTCCCAGGCCTCGGCCATTTCCGCTACAGCTTCAGGCGCCGCCTGGATTGACACCATCGCCGTGCCGCCCGCGCCGCTGGATTGCGCACCGGAACCAGGCACGCGGGCAAACAGCGCCACATGGATCAACACGGCAATGCCGGCAAAAACGGTGAATTCAGCGGCACGTTTCATGGCTGGCGGACTACCAGTTCGGCCTGGCTGAAGCCAGCTGCCGCCAGCTGGCGCAGGAGGCGGGCCAGGGCTTTTGCCTCCAGCCGGGCGTCGGCGCGCAATTGCAGAACCGGGGTGCCGCTGCTGACCGCAGCCAGCCGCGTGAGGGCTTCGCCGCCTTCAGCCCCATCGAAATGCATCCGTCCTTCGGCATTGATGTACAGCACAGGCCCGGCTTCGGGGTCTGCCTCAATTGCTGCGTCCGGCGGCGCTACCTCAAACGGGTCAGGCTGCGCCAGGCGGGAGGTCATCAGGAAAAAGATCAGCAGCAGGAACACCACATTGATCATCGGTACGATGGATTCAGTCCGCGGACGGCGGGGCGCCTCTGTCAGGTCCATGCGCGGCTCCTTATTCCACCAGCACAAAATTGCTGTAGCCTGCCTGCCGCAGCAGCCCGGTCACATCGGTGATACGCTGCAAGTCGGCGCCGTCGCGGCCGCGCAGGATCAGCATATCGGTGGGTTTTTCCATCAGCGGTGCCAGTGCCTGGGTCAGGTTGCTGTCTGCCACCGGTACGCCATTCACATCCAGATTTCCCGCACCGATTCCGACCAGCCGCGGCGGCCCCGAGTAGCTGCCGCCCTGGGCCGCCAGCGGCAGCTGCAGCACCGCATCGGTGCCAAAGCGCGACGCCAGCATGAAGAACACCAGAAGCAGAAACACCACGTCGATCATGGGCGTCAGGCTTGGCTTGCGCCGCGGTTTCAGGGTTTCGGTGAACTCCATGGCTCTATTCGGCCGCCAGTTTCAGCGGCTGCGGATCATGGGCGATAAAGATACGGGCGGCACTGTCTTCAAGGTCGCGGCGGATGCGGGTGATCACCGCTTCAAACCAGGTCAGCGCGGCAGAGGCGGGGATCGCCACTGCCATGCCTGCGGCAGTGGTCAGCAACGCCTCCCAGATGCCGCCTGCCAGCAGCGCAGGATCAGCCTTGGAGCCGGCCGCTTGCAACGCCTGGAAGGCGGCAATCATGCCCAGGACGGTGCCCAGCAGGCCCAGAAGCGGGGCGATGGTGGCAATCAGCTCCAGCGCGCCAAGACCGGTGGCCGCGCTGGCGAGATGCAGTTTGGCCACCCTGGCGGTTTCCTCGCGGGCGCGGTCCTCGGGCAGGGCAGCGGCGGCGGTCAGCGCTGCGCTGACGACTTTGGAGCGCACCCCGATCCGGTTTTTGACGATCGCTTGGGCCGCGGTGCGGTCCCCGCGTTCAAAGGCTTGCACGGCCAGTCCTGCCTTGCCGCGCGACCAGGCGCCGATCAGCGCCAGGCGCCAGATCTTCCACAGTATCAGGGCCATTGTAACAACCGACAAGGCGGCGATCGCCCAGATTGAAGGGCCGCCATCGCGCAGGAATTTCAAGGCCTTGGATGAAGCGTCACGTGCCACCTGTGCCAGTTCATCCTGGCTGGCGGGCGGGACTGACGGGGGCACTGGGCCCGCCTCGGCTGCTGTCACCGGTTTCCCGCTTCCCTCCGGCACTTCAGTCACGCGCGCGCTGGCTGGAAGTTGAGGCACAGAGGCCCCGGGCGCGTCCAATGCAATCTCCGGCACCGGCGCGGAAGGGGTTTCCTGGGCTGCCGCCCAGGCCGCGGTCAGCATCAAAAATGCCGCCAGCGCTGCAGGGATACGAATGGTCATGTCTGGCTCCAATATGCTGCGATGTAACTGGTTTTAGGATTTGTCTGCTCTGCCTTGAGCGCTGCGCGCAGGTGCTGGGATTCGGCCTTATCACAGGCAAACCAAAGGGAATACCCAAGGTATTGCCCCCGCTCCGCCAGCGCGCGTTCCGCCAGCAGGACGCGGCCATTGGCGGCCTCGGGCACTTGGAGCCCCAACGCCTCCAGCAAGGGGCTGCGGATGCCGCGGCTGGTATAGGCTGCGGTCTGGCCCGCCCAGGACAGGGGCGCGCTGGCGCCGTCCCATTCGGGATGTTCCCCGCGGATGGCGGATACCCGGCTCTCGATCCGGGTGATGACGGTCTTGTTGCGTCCGGAGGTTCCTGTGGTGGCGCCAAGCGTGTGCAGCACTTCCTGCCGGGGCGTGCCATTGGAGCCGAACTCAGCCCGTGGGGCGATGGCCGGCGCAACGCGCGAAAAAAATGCGTCGTCGCGCCAGGTCATGCCGGACCACCGGCCAACGATCAGCTCCGGCTCCAGCACCGCGATCTTCTCGAAATTGATTTCGCCTTGATACACCGCCGGGCGGGCGTCTCCCAGCGCATCGTTGCTCCAAGGCCACGCGCCGGAGCGGTCCTTGCCATGCCATTTGCGCAAGGCGATTGGGGTCTGGCCCAAGGCCAGCAGAAAATTATGCCCGAAAAAGCGGACAGAGACGATGCGTTCGGATTTGGCAGGCACGGCGGCCAAGCTGGACTGGTGTTGTATTTCTACGGGAAACGTATCCGTTGCGGCGGGCAGAGCGGTGGCCAGCAGCATGGCCGCCGCTTGTACCGTCATTCCAATTGTCCGTTGCAGCAGGCCACAGCAGATCGGCTGCGCGGGATTGGCACCCGGAGGTTTCAGCCACAGCCTCAGCGTCACAACATCTCTCCAGCCGGCTGCCTCAGGAGGTTCTGAAGGCCATGTACTTTGGGGTGGCTGGACTGACGGCGGAAAAATAATCCGCCAGCGTCTTGCTGAACTCGCGCCCATATGGCGCGCGGGGATTCATAAGAAACCTTAGTTGTTTTGTCAAGAATGTTTTGCGTGCCAGCAGGCAGGGCACAGTTTCAAGCTGGTGTTCGAGGAATGCCAAAACCATTTTGCCATTGGCCTTATCCACCGGCTGTGCCGCCGCGACCTTGCTGGCACGGTCAATGGCTGCAAAGAGATGGAGCTTTCAGCCGCTTCGCAACCGTCTTCGGTGTGATGCCAAGCTTCCGGTTCAGCTCCGCGATCGAAGCCTGCGTATCTTGGGACATTGCAGCGCAACACCCCGCCGGGTGACAGGGTGCGGCGCGGCCATCACGACGTATGTCCCATAGTGATTCCGTCCACTCCTACGCAATGATCACACCATCAAACTGCGGGATCAAATGGCCGGGGCGCACTGGGCGCCCCGGCTGCGGTTTTATTCGCCGGGTACGGCCTGAAGCTCCGGCTCATCATGGTGGTGATGCTCTTTAACCGGGCGCATCAGCAGGTTGGCAAAGAAGGCCACCGCCAGCAGCGCCGCCATGCAATACATGGTGGTATTGTAGAGGCCGGGGGTCGGATCCAGAGTGCCGGCCGGGGCGATCTCCATCAGTTTGGCGATGGTCACGGTTTTGGCCGCAACCAGCTGATCCAGCTGCGCCACGGGGGCGCCGAACTTGGCCGCAAAGGCAGCCGGGTCGACTTTGGCTGCCAGATCCTGAACCGCGCTGGTCACCGACATCTGCCGTAGCGAGGTGATGGCCAGCGGCCCAAGAACCCCTGCGGTCGACCAGGCTGTCAGCAGCCGGCCGTGGATGCCGCCCACATGCATGGTGCCGAACATATCGGCCAGATAGGCCGGGATTGTGGCAAAACCGCCGCCGTACATCGAGAAGATCAGCATTGTCGCCAGGTAGAAGCCCGCCAGATAGATCAGCGACGGATTGGCTGCAGCGGCAGAGGCGAAATAGGGGATCGACAGATACAGCACGGTGCCCAGAATGAAAAAGCACATGTAGGTGGCCTTGCGCCCGATATAGTCTGACGCAGAGGCCCAGAAGAACCGCCCGACCATGTTGAACACGGAAATCATCAGCACATAGGTTGATGCAAAGGCGGCGGTTGCCACCAGCGGCATCACCGAACCGAAGATCTCGGACATCATGGTCTTGGCAACCCCGATCACGCCGATGCCGGCGGTCACGTTGAAGCACAGCATCACCCACAGCTGCCAGAATTGCGGTGTCTTCAGCGCCTGGTCGATATGCACGTCGTTCTGGGTCACGAGGCCCGAGGCGGCGGGTTTCGGTGTCCAGCCTTCCGGCGTCCAATCCTTGGCCGGAACCCGGTACTGGAAGGCGGCCAGGATCATCACCACAAAATAGACGATGCCAAGCGTCATGAAGGTCTGCGCAGCGCCAGTGCTGCCGGTGCCCACCGCATAGGCGCCGGCTTCGCCGCCAAAGGCAGCTGCCTGGGTAGCGCTGGCAAGCACCACCTCGACCTGGCCCTGGGCTGTCTGGGCAAACACCCGGCCGTTTTCGACCACAGTCTGCACGGCGTCCTGGGTGCCGAGATAGGTGGGGGCGGTCTGGTACAGGCTCAGCAGCCAGCCTTTGACCGGTGCAGCGATCATCGCGCCGCCGCCAAAGCCCATGATGGCCATGCCGGTGGCCATGCCGCGGCGGTCGGGGAACCAGCGGATCAGCGTCGAGACCGGCGAGACATAGCCCAGACCAAGCCCGCAGCCGCCGAGCACGCCGTAGCCGAGATAGACCAGCCACAGCTGATGGCTGGAAATGCCGAAAGAGCCGACAATGAAACCGCCGCCCCAGAGCAGCGCGGCCACCACGCCGACCATGCGGGGGCCGACCTCTTCCAGCCATTTGCCGGCAAAGGCTGCGGCCAGGCCAAGGCAGACGATGGCCACCGAGAAGATCCAGACCACCGAAGCCAGGCTCCAGTCATCGGCGCTGGAGGCGATCACCCCCAGTTCGCGGGTCAGCGGCGGATTGAAGACCGACCAGGCATAGACCGAGCCGATGCAGAGGTGGATGGCGATGGATGCCGGCGGCACGCGCCAGCGGTTAAAGCCGGGTCCGGCAGTGATATGGGCCTTGTGCAGGATCCCCAGCCCGCCGGGTGATCGGTTGCTCATGTGTTGTCCTCCCTTGTGCTGTTCCGGCTGCTGCAACCTCCTATTGCGGCGGTCCGGAATGGCGTTCGGCAATGTGCCGTGGCTTGACAAGGGCGGAGGATTGCCACAGCTGTCAATTAAATAATTTAGCAATAACAATACCTTATCGTGACACTTTGTCCACTGGGGTCAGTGCCGCAGGGCGGTGCCGGGACATTCTGTCCGCACCTGTACGGCGGTTGCGCCGGGATTTGCGCCAAATTGTCCGGATCAGGCATCAGCCGGGCAGGGCAGAAAAATTTCGAAGCGGCTGCCCTGTCCGGGTTGCGACTGGACAGTGATCCGCCCGCCTGCGCGACTCACCAGCTGGTGGCTGATCGACAGGCCCAGCCCGGTGCCCTGCGCCTGTTTGGTGGTGAAGAACGGATCGAAGATGCGGTTCTGCAGCTCGGGCGGAATGCCGGTGCCGGTATCTGCGGCGGCCAAAAGCACTCCCTCCGGGGCATCTTCAGCGGTCAGGGTCAGGCGGCCGCCAGCGGGCATGGCCTGCACTGCGTTGAGGATCAGATTAACCAGCACCTGCTGCAATTCGGTGCGCGACATCCGCACTTCGCGGGTGCTGGTCAGACGGGTCTCTGCCTCGACCGAACAGGCGTCGAGCTGATGACGGGTCAGCACCAGGCAGTCCGACAGCACCTCGGCCGGGGAGATCAGCCCGGAGGCGCCGGAGTATTCTTCGGGGCGGGCGAACTGCAGCAGTTTTGAGACGATCACGCCGATCCGGTAGACCTGATCGTCGATGAGGCGGAATTCCTCCTCGACCGGGGCGGCGTGTTCGCCCAGTACCGAGCGGGCGAGGTCGAGATTGCCCTGGATCACCGCCACCGGGTTGTTGATCTCATGCGCGACGGAGGCGGTGATTTCACCAACCGCGGCGAGCTTTTCAGAGACAATCAAACGTTCGGTGGTCTGTTCCAGCCGCCGGTTCGCCTCGCGCAGGTCAGCTGTGCGTTCCCCGACCTTGGCTTCAAGGCTTTCACCCCAGTGCCGCAGTTGCCGGTCGCGCTCCTGAACCTGGTCCAGCAGGCTGTCGAAATGGGCGGCCACGCGGGCAATTTCGCCGCTGGCAGCCTGCGGGCGGTTGCGCGCAGTGAAGTCGCCCTGTTCAACACGGGCGATGGTCTGGTTCATGCCCTCGAGAGGGCGGAAGATGCGCCCGGCCCACCGCAGGAAGATCGGCACCGACAAGGCGGCGATCAGCAGAAAAGCGCCCCCCAGCGCCAGCACCGAGCTGCGCTTGGCCTGGCGGAACGGGGTTTCCAGAAAGCCGACATAAAGCATCCCGGCCCGGCTGCCGCGGCTGTCGAGGATCGGTTCATAGGCGGAGATGTACCAGTCATTCACCACAAAGGCGCGGTCGAGCCAGATTTCACCGCGCCCCAGAACCTGGCCGCGCACCTCGGCCGAGACCCGGGTGCCAAGCGCGCGCACGTTTTCGAACAGCCGCACGTTGGTGGAGATCCGCACGTCCTCGAGAAATAGCGTGGCGGTGCCCTGGCTGCCTTCCGGCAGGCTTTGCTCGCGGTAGACCAGCGCGTTGATGGTGTCGATGAAGCCGAGATTGCGGTTCAGCAGCCGCCCGCCGGCCAGAAGCGCGGGACGGCCATCCGGCAGTGTGACCGGAGCGGCCGAGTGAATGATCATGCCGCGGGTTTCGGCGCTGCGGCTGGTTGGCACTGCAGCTTCGGTTGCGACCAGCGGGATGGCGGCGCGGGCGGCAAGGCCGGGGGCCAGCGTATCAAGCTGGGCGGCGTTCAGAATGTCGACGGCGCTTTGCCATTGCCCGGCCAAGGCACCGCTCAGAACCGGCCAGTCGGCGGGCGTAAACCCGGGCTGGCCGCCGGGGCCTGTAAGATACAGGAAATCAAGGCCGAGCCGGGTCTTTTCCTGCGCCAGGAAATCCGCCGTGCTGCCCGCCGTCAGCGCGCTGCGGAGGCGGACCGATTGCGCCACCGCGTCCAGCTGCTCACCCGAGGTGGCGGTCAGCCGGGCCAGATACTGGTCGGCAATGGTCAGATCGCCGGTCACCTTGCTGATCAGCAATCCGTCGATTTTGTCCGACCAGCGCCAGGTGGTGAAACCCAGCAGCAGCGGCATCAACACCAGCATCGGCATCAGGGCAATCACCAGCAACCGGACCCGGACCGATTGCAGCAGCGCGCGCAGGCGGTTCATGGGCTTACAGTCCCCAGGCCGCGCATTTGCGGTCGATTGTCTTGCGCGAGACGCCCAGCTGCCGCGCCGCTTCGCTGCGGTTGCCGCCAACGGCCTCCAGTGCCTGCAGGATCTCGCGGCGTTCGACCTCCTCCAGTGGCAGGATACTGGCCGCGGGCCGGGCAGGCGCCAGCGTGTCCAGGGAAAAGCTGCCGAAGATCAGGGAGCGTTCAATGAAGTTCCTGAGCTCGCGGATATTGCCGGGCCAGTCATGCCGCAGCAAAGCCGATTTGATGCCGGCTGGCAGCGCCAGCGGCGGCAGCTGCAGCTGTGCGGCGATTTCAGTCAGGAACAGTTCGGCAAGGTCAATTATGTCGGAGCCGCGTTCGCGCAGGGGCGGCATCGCAATGTCGATCACGTTGATGCGGAACAGCAGATCGGCGCGGAAACTTCCGGCGTCCACAGCCTCGGCCAAAGCGCGGCTGGAACTCATCACAAAGCGCAGATCAAGCTGCACCGTGCGTTCGGTGCCGATCGGGCGGATGCGCCCGTCTTCCAACACCCGCAGCAGCGTGCTTTGCGCCGAAGGGCTGAGCTCGCCGATTTCATCAAAGAAAACAGTGCCGCCCTGCGCCGAGGCCAGCAGCCCTTCGCGGCCCGCCGGGGCGCCGGGAAAGGCGCCGGGGGCATGGCCGAACAGCTCGTATTCGATCACATCAGCCGGGATGGCGCCGCATTGCACCGGCACAAAGGGCGCCCCGGCGCGATTGGAGCGCATATGAAGGTGGCGGGCGGCGACCTCCTTGCCGGTGCCGGAGGCGCCGCTGATCAGCACTGGTGTTGAAACCTGAGCGACCCGGTCCAGGGTGCTGCAGACCCGGGCAATTGCGGGGGAGGTTCCGACCAGTTCGCGGCGGCGGCGGCGGCCGGCGCCGGTGGTTTCCAGCTCGCGGCGCAGCAGCATGTTTTCCCGCTTTAGGCGGGCGGTTTCCAGACAGCGGCGCAGGGCATTCAGAATCTGGTTCGAGCGGAATGGCTTAAGGATAAAGTCCGACGCACCGGCGCGCAGAGCGTCGATCGCGGTTTGCAGATCGGCATAGGCAGTGATCAGTATGGTGTCGGTAAAGCCGCCGTCACGGCGTTGCTCCGCCAGCCATTCGAGGCCTTTCTGGCCAGGCATGATGTTGTCGAGAATCATCACGTCATATTGCCGGGTGTTGAGCAGGGCGGCGGCAGCTTCGGTGTTTTCGGCTTCATCCACCAGCCGGCACAGAGGGCGCAGGGTTTTCACCAGGAAATTACGCATGCCCGGCTCATCGTCCACAATGAGTATGCTTGCCAGTTCAAGCGGGTCGGTCAGCGCTGCCAAATCTGTAATTGTCATACCTGCCGCTTTTCGGTGGGGGCGGGGATGGACTATTGTCGCTTTCCAGCGGTTTGTCGAGAGAACAGATCCATCAGCCGGGGCTGGGCTGATTTGCATAGCTGGAATGAAGCAACGAGGTTGCCAACGTGTTTGCAGCAAGTCGTCACAATACCAATGCCTAGCGCGGCTAAATGCGTCAGGGCGCCGTTGCAGAAATTTGCGCCCGTAAGATTCACATTTAGAAACCATGCAATCAGACGGGTTTCATGACGAAGCCAACGCCTGCCCGCTACCGCACGGCAATCTGCCCGCAGCGACCCTCAACACGCCTCGTTGGAACGTTGGGCAGCATTTCCACTTCACTCCAAGATCAAGGACCCCGCAACATGGGCGCTGAAAATACCGATACCGCAGGTGTTGTTGTCGAGCGCTTGGACGCCGCCCTGCGCCTGACATTCCCGGTGCCGCAAAAAAGAACGCGATAGGCAGTGGCATGTATCTCAAGATGGGTGAGGCGCTTGATGAAGCTGAGGCGGATGCCTCAATCCGGGCCGTTTGGATCAGAGGTGCGGGTGGCGCGTTTACAAGCGGGAATGACATAGACGACTGTTCGCAAACAGGTTGACGGTGACGATTGGCCGGCGGCCCGGTTTATCGACGCTCTTGTCACGTTTCCCAAACCGATTGTCGCGCAGGTGGAGGGTCTGGCGATCGGCATCGGAACAACCATGCTCCTGCACTGCGATCTGATTTGCGCGTCCAATGACACGCAGTTCCAATTTCCGTTTGTAAATCTCGGCCTGGTACCTGAAGTCGGCGCATCCTATCTGCTTCCACGGTTAACCGGGCAGGCAACGGCGGCCGAGTTGATATTGCTGGGCGGTATGTTCGGTGCCGAAGAGGCGGTCACTCTCGGCCTGGTCAACAACGCTCTGCCTGCAGATGAGGTCGCACAGGCAGCGAAACCAGCTGTCATGGCTCTCGTCAAACAGCCACCCAACGCTGTCATCAATTCAAAAGCCCTTCTGAAGGCACCTCTGACCGGAAATCTGAGAGATCGAGTTCGCGACCAGATCGTGCAATTCGGTGCGGGCATCAAATCCGAAGAATTTACAGAGGCACTCACCGCATTCATGGAAAGATGAGAGCCCACATATTGAGTTGTGCTGAAATAAGAAGCTGATGTCATTGCTGCCGGCAAAGTCAAGGAACGAACGTTGATGATTAAAAGCAAGAAGCAGAAGCCAATTTAGTTCGAAAGCATTGAAAGAACACGAAAGTCACTCTTGCGATGGGCGTTGTTGGGCAACTCGAGCCTGAGAGGACGCGCAGGTTCAGCGGCCCGTCGGCACGGCGATACGGGATCTGAATGGCAAGGGTCTTATACCGGCGGCACAGCGTTGAATAATCGGGAACGGGCCAGTCCAGCCTCGCCAGAGGTCTGCAACAACACCGTGCAGGCCGTGGTGTTAGGGCGGGGCCCGGCGCGACCTCGGCCTGCGTTGGAAAACCCTCCCAAGGTGGACGCCGCACGGGCCTGGGATCAGCCTATGGGGAAAGCGCGCCTATGGCTGGAGGCGGGGCTTGCACAGGCGCAATGGTCTGGTGGATGCGGGCTGCTCCCTCGGTGGTGCGCGCGGCATCGGTCTTTGACCGCGCCGGAAGATATCGATGATGCGCATCGGGCCGCCGCAGCACGGACAGGGCGCGCGAAGGGCGGTTTGGCGTGAGCGGCCCATTTGGTCTTTCGGAGCCGCGCGAGCCAAGCGGTGAACACCTTTGCGTCTGCCCGCCCGCTGAGGCCGCCGAAGAAGGCCAGTTGGCCAGTGCGGTGCAACTCCATCAACCCTTCGAGGAAAAGGCGTCTGAAGAGTCTGGGCAGGACACGCAGATGCAGAAGGAAACCCGGTTCGCAGGCCAGCCGCCGGGTGCTGTCCGGTGACAGGCCTCTATCGAGGGTGATCATGCGGATGCTGGGATGATGCGCCAGCGCTGATCCCCAAGTGTGGAGCACGCTGGTCATTCCGGCGCGGGCGCCGGGGCGCTTGGGGCCTGCGGCGAGGGTCATGACCGTTCCGGCCGAGACGCGGAACTGCAGGCCGCAGACCATATGGAAGTACCGCCAAGGGCAGCAGGTCTTCGGCCCGCGCTGCCAACCAGCCGCGCGCCGCCGGCCCCTGGCACTTCGGGTAGTACCGGTTCTTGTAAGAGCTATAGGCGATGTGATGGTGGCCGCACTTGGCGCATCGGTGTTCACCTCCAGCAGTCGGGTGGCGGAACTGTGCCGCAAACTATGCAGCGTGGCGGGTTTGGAAATACCTGCCGAGTGTTTGGCCGAGGTAAAGGCGCGGTTCAGTTGCCGCGATGAGATCGGGTTGACCTTCGGCTTACCGGGAAACAGCCAACCCTCCGGTCGCGCCTCCCGCCAATAGTCGCGCAGCAGATCCAGCATTCCCGGTGACTGCATGACCTTGCGATCTTTGCCATCCTTGCCTTGGCCGGCATGGTTCAGCAACCGGTCGGTTTCGGGCTCGTTCGATGAATCCGCTGCGCTGCGAATGAACGGCGGCTCTGATGAAATCGCCTGGGCAAAAAGCGTTTCGATGGATGAGGTCTACACGCTTTTTGCCCAGGCTTGCATGGTGTGATGTGTTGACTGAAACAACACGGTAGGTATCTGTCATGTGCAACTGGTAGGCACGCAAATCCTCGGGCGTGGCAGTGCCCGGTGATCGCTGCAGAAACTTCGCAAAATCCTTGGTCGCCCGGATATGTGAATTCTGCGCCTTGTCGCCCATCCCCCGGATGTGCATGTCTTCGATCATCCACGCACGCAGCGGGGTCATCTTCTCCTCTGCCATGGAAACCTCCTGTCAATTGACTGAGAAAGTCCCAATCGTCAGACCGGTTAGGAAGATCGCAAAATGCGTAGCATCCCGGGATGGTTCATTACACCAGCCACAAACGCCATTGCTGCAAAGCGGCTTTGTCCTTGATTTCGGAGCGGCCCCTTACCACAGTCGGCCTTTCGCATATTCCGCATAGCCTTCGTCATAGGCTTCGGCTTCGAACCCGGCTTCCTGCTCCTTTAGAAACTGGCCCGCGGTAGGAAGTTCCGGGCGTTCACGGTCCTGATCCCACAGGCGCGAACGCATAATCGCCTTGGCGCATTGAAAATACAGCTCGTTTATGGTGATCACGGCCACCGTGGCCGGGCGCCGTCCCTTGCGTTCAAAGGTGGTGCAGGCGGTTTCGTCGGCGGTCAGGTATGCGGTTCCGTTCACCCGCACCACATTGTTTTCGCCCGGAACCATGAACATCAGGCTGACACGGCTGTCGCGCACGATGTTGCGCAGCGAGTCGAGCCGGTTATTGCCGCGCCAGTCCGGCAGCCACAGGGTGCAGGCGTCCGCGATATGCACCACCGGGCCATCATCGCCGCGCGGGCTTGCGTCGGTGCCCTCAGGGCCGATGGTAGACAGCACCAGGAACCAGGAGGCCTCGATCCAGCGCTGGTACAGCGGTGTCAGACGGGTGGCGACTTTGCTCAGCGACCGCGGCACCGGGGTGCCGTAGATGTGCTCAAGTGTTTCGATGCCGGTGATTTTCTGCATGCTCTGGCCTCCTTTTGGCTGCAGGATATCTTGCCCTTTTGCGCTAATGGGGTCAGTTTCGGATCAAATGGGCCAAAATGCGGATATCCGCCGGCGAGGGTGGTCTTCGTCTGATGCTGTGCAGTTGCTGCCGCATGGAGTGGCGTCTTATGCGCGCGGCTACAAAGACGGCTATGTCTCCACCTGGCATGATCATCCGCGCCACCAGCTGGTTTATGCAGTGGCCGGGCTGATGATGGCTGAGGCCGATGGCACCAGCTGGGCGGTGCCTGCGGGCTCTGGTTTGATCGTGCCTGCGGCCATGCTGCATGAGATCCGGATGGTGGGAGAGGTGCAGTTGCAATCCTTGTATATTGATCCGGCGGAAACCGGCGCCGGGGCGATGGCCGCCTGCCGTGCGGTGACTATCCCGCCGCTGCTGGCGGGCCTGATCGAGGCGCTTTGCGCGATGGGCAATCCTTGGCCGTTGCCGCCCCGGGCGCATCATCTGAGCCAGCTGATCCTGATCGAATTGGAAGCTGCGCCAGACACGCCGCTGGCCTTGCCGTACCCGCCTGACGGGCGGTTGCGCCGGGTTTGCGATGCGCTGATGGCGGATCCGGGCAGTGGCCGGACAATTGACCATTGGGCGGTGCTGGCAGGGATGAGCCGCCGCTCGTTCACCCGGGCATTTCAACGGCAGACCGGCCGCAGCTTCGGGCAGTGGCGGGAGCGGCTGCGTTGCCAGATCGCATTGCGGGCGCAGGCGCGGGGTGAGGAGATGGAACGGGTCGCCCGCGATCTTGGCTATGCCAGCCGCTACGCGCTGCAGGCGATGATGCGCCGGCTGGTGTAAACAGGCAGCGGTTTTCCCTATTGAATTCCCTAATCGCACTGCGGGCGGCATTGTGGCAGGTTGCGCCGGAATTGAGGTGAGTGAGGCAGCCATGAAGTTCATCCGCGATGTGATTGCGCAGTTGGAAACCCCGCGCGAGGCGCGGCCTTTGGGCAGCGGCTGGCTGTCGGGAACAATGGCGCTGCTGGCGGCGCTCACCGGGCTGCTGCTGGTGCTGCTGCGCTGGTATCCCGAGACGTTCTCGTATCCGCAGCTCGGCTTTATCCATTCCAGCGGCTATGTCACCGCCTTTCTGCGCTTTGTGCTGCTGGCGGGCTATGCGCTGTCGCTGCTGAGCCTGATCCTGAGCCGCCAGAAGGCGCTGGGCTGGGCTGCCCTGGGCTTGTCTGTTGTGGCTTCTTTGATGGCGACGGCGCAGCCGCAGCACGCAGGCGGCACTCCGCAGAGCCTGTATTTCGGGCTGGACTACTTCATTGTCAACGTTCTGCTGGTCGGCTTTTTGTTTGTGCCGCTGGAACGGTTCTTTGCAGCGCGGCGCGAGCAGACGGTTTTCCGCACCGAATGGCGCGAGGACATGTTCTATTATCTGGTCAGCTCAATGCTGGTGCAGGTGCTGACTTTCCTGACGCTGGCGCCGGCGAACTATGTCAATGCAAACGCCGATCTGGAGGGCATCCGCGCCCATATCACCAATCTGCCGTTTGCGGTGCAGGTGCTGATCGTGATGGCGGCAACGGATTTCGTGCAGTACTGGGTGCACCGCGCCTTTCATACGTTTCCGGCGCTGTGGCATTTCCACGCCATCCACCATTCGGCCAAGAAAATGGATTGGCTGGCGGGCGCGCGGATGCATTTCATCGAAATCGCGGTGCTGCGCGGGCTGACGGCGGTGCCGATGTTCACGCTGGGTTTCAAACCGGAAGCGATCCAAGCCTATCTGCTGATCATCTATTTCTATTCCAGCTTCATTCACGCCAATATCGGCTGGAAGCTGGGGTTTCTGGAGCGGTTCCTGGTTACGCCGCGCTATCACCACTGGCATCATGGCAGTGAGCGGGCGGCGATCGACATCAACTATGCCTCGCATTTTCCACTCTATGACTGGCTGTTCGGCACCCATTACTTACCCGAGGAAGCCTGGCCATCAAAATACGGCGTGGCGGGGGACACGGTGCCGAACGGTTACTGGCGGCAGTTCCTGTACCCGTTCAACCGGAAGCGCTGGAAGAAACGGCAGGACGGCGACGGGCAGGGCTGAGTTTCAGAGGCTCTTGCCATCGAAAATCTCCGACGGCAGGTGCAGCGTGTTCAATCCGTCGATACATCCTAAGTTGACGCGGAAGGTGCCGGGCGACAGTCGCGGCTCGACAAAGGTGTGGATGCCGCAGGTGCCGCAGAAATGGTGCTGTGCGGCCATTGTGCCGAACCTATAGGTCTTTAACGCATCGCCAGCCGCGGTGATTTCCATGTCACCTTGCGCCACCTTGACGGGGGTCAGATAGGCGGTCTTGCGGATGCAGATGGAGCAGTCGCATTGCATGGCGCAGGTGATTTCCGGCGCCCGGAAGGAGAAACGGACAGCGCCGCAATGGCAGCTGCCGGAGTAGATTTTCATGGCTTGCCTGTGCTTGTTGAGAGAACAGAGTAAGCTTGGCAGGGCAGCCGCGTCCTGTGCAAGCGGTTTTGTGCGCTTTTGACGTGATCTGCCTCAGGCTGCAACCCCGTGCGGGCCGTGGCGGATGATGGCCCATTGGCCGTATGTATCCTCCAGATCCAGCGGGATGGCGGCAGTGGATTTGCTGGAGCCGCTGCCCACTTCGGCCAGGGTGAACTCAATCCCGCCGGGGATGTCGATGCGGACCCGGTGCTCACCACCGCCGTGCGGGGCCTGGATCGGGCGGCCGGTGGCGTGCAGCAGGCCCTTGACGTCCACTTTTGCGGTGCGGTTTTCGATGTCGGCCTCGTAGTCGATCCGCTGAACCAGCGTGTCATGCACGGTGTCGCACATGGCGCGGAACACCCACCAATGGGTGGCTTCCTCATCCGTTTCGCCGCCAAGCATCACGGTGGAAAGCGCCTCGCGCTGGGCGTCGCTGGCACGGTCGTCGACAATCAGCTGCAATGCGCCCTTGCCCTCGAAGATCGGGCCTGGCCAAGCGTAAAGAACGGCGGCGCGGGTGCCGGCGAGGTCTATTTCGCCGAAGTGGCCTTGGTCGATATGGATCACCTCAAACCCGGTGCAATTGCCATGGGTGGGAAGATCCTCGAACTGGCAGGGACAGCCATAGTTGCAGTTGCAGTTCCCGAAGCTGCGGCCCTCGATGTACCAATCCACATGCGCCATGATTGTCTCCTCCGGTTCTGCTGCTGAAAAGATGCAGGGAAACTATACCATAAAGCAGCCGCAAATTCAGGAGGGCGCAGCCCGGGGCCGCCGCGGGGCCCGGGCCGGCAGCTTCAGCCTGCAGTAATGGCGCTGGTGCTGAGCACCGTGGCATAGGCAAAACCAAGCGCAGACATATAGGCCTTGTGAACATCTTCGGCCACGGTGACTGCATAACCATAGTCCGCAGCGGCGCGGGCGGCGGCGTTCCCGTGCGGTCTACCGAGACGATGGCTGAGAAGATCGTTGCCAGCCGCGCGGGCTTCCTGATCCAGAACGCCACGGGGGCGGCGTGATGGACAAGCTGACCACTTATTCCGTCCTGTCCCGCATTCGCCGCTCTGGCGACGTCTATGAGCCGCACGGTGAGCGTACTGAAGTTGAGTTGTCTGAGAAGGAAGCGGCACCGCTGAAGCTGCTGGGCAAAATCGGTGAACCGCGCGGCCAGTTCCCGGGCCTTTGCTGATGCGGTCACGGACCTCATCACACCGTCTGGTTTTATGGATTTGGGTTGGCTTGAACTGGATGATCTGGCGTAAAACGCCGCACAATCCGTTAGAAACTCAAATTTCGTGTCTCAAAGGTGCCGCCGTGCCACAGCAGCGCGGCGACACACCCGCCGGGCTTACGCCCTGGCCCTCTTGCTTTCGCCGGCCCTTGTGGTAGCAGGGCACAAGCAGAATTCGAGAGGCCGTGATGGACGATCTTAAAGCCAAATATCTGGGTCAGATTGCCGATGCCGCGGATGAATCCGCGCTGGAAGCGATCCGCCTTGCCGCCGTGGGCAAAAAGGGCGAAGTGGCGCTGAAGATGCGCGAGCTGGGCAAGATGACCCCGGAAGAGCGCCAGGTCGCAGGCCCGGCGCTGAACGCGCTGAAGGATGAGATCAACTCGGCCCTGGCGGCCAAGAAGGCGGGCCTGGAAGATGCCGCCCTGGATGAGCGTCTGCGCACCGAATGGCTGGACGTGACCCTGCCGACCCGCGCCCGCCGCGTGGGCAGCCTGCATCCGATCAGCCAAGTGCAGGAAGAGATCACCGCGATCTTTGCCGAACTCGGATTTTCCGTTGCCGAAGGGCCGCGGATCGACACCGACTGGTACAACTTCGATGCGCTGAACATCCCCGGCCACCATCCGGCGCGAGCAGAGATGGACACGTTCTATATGCACCGTGCGGAAGGCGACGACCGCCCGCCGCATGTGCTGCGCACCCACACGTCGCCGGTGCAGATCCGCTCGATGGAGAAGATGGGCGCGCCGCTGCGCATCATCTGCCCGGGCGGTGTTTACCGCGCCGATTACGACCAGACCCACACGCCGATGTTCCACCAGGTCGAAGGCCTGGCGCTGGACAAGGACATCTCGATGGCGAACTTGAAGTGGGTGCTGGAGGAGTTTGTCAAATCCTTCTTTGAGGTGGACGACGTCGAGCTGCGCTTCCGCGCCTCGCACTTCCCCTTCACCGAACCGTCCGCCGAAGTCGATATCCGCTGCTCTTGGGATAACGGCCAGCTGAAGATCGGCGAGGGTGAAGACTGGATGGAGATCCTCGGCTCCGGCATGGTGCACCCCAAGGTGATCGCGGCCGGCGGTATCGATCCGGAGATCTACCAGGGCTTCGCCTTTGGCATTGGCATCGACCGTCTGGCGATGCTGAAATACGGCATCCCCGACCTGCGCGCCTTCTTCGACAGCGACCTGCGCTGGCTGCGCCACTATGGCTTCCAGAGCCTGGATATGCCGGCGCTGCATGGCGGTTTGTCGCGGTAACCCATCAAAGTTTCAGACCTACCGCCCGGCCGACAGGCCGGGCAGCGCCCGTCCCGCCCCCCACGGGGCGGGCGCTTCGCTTCCCACCCCGCCGGGCCGGGCGCTGCCCTAGGTGATACACGATAAGGGTGCAATTGCGCTTGGCGCAGCGAGCGCTATGCTCCATTCGATACTGCAAAACAGTTTGATTTGAGGGTGTTGAGCGAATGGCTTCTGTTGAAGTGATGACTGTTAGTGAAAACGTATGTCAGGATTTGACAATTTTTCTCGAAATCCTTCGAAACTTTGCAAGTAATCCGGTTTGGGCATTGATATTAGGCGGTGGCATATCCCTTTGGATTTGGCGCAGACAGACAAAATTGTCCTTTGAGTTGGAGCTTAAGCGCGAAAAAAGAGAGCTATACCGCCGCTTTATTTCTCAGATTGGTAAAGCTGCAGCTGTGAAGCATGATATCGGTTCTGGTGCGTGGGAGTTGCACCCGGAGGTGAGAAGGCTTTGGGCTCTGCAGAAGGAAGTTGAGTTGGTTGGTTCTGCCAGTTCTTGTGAAACCAGTTCTGGGGTTCTTGATGCTATAGAAAAACTTCTTTCAATGAAGGTTAATCAAATAGAATCTTCCGATGGAGTTATGCGAAGCTTGGATGAAAACGTTTTCTTTGCTAGCGACCAAATGGTTGTTGCTATGAAAAGGGAACTGGGAAAGAATTCATAAGGAAGTTCTGCCAGCGCGGAATCAAGGCCGAGAGGCCGCCGCGCCATCGCTTGCCTCTCGGCGATTGCGTGCAATCGCCTGTCGGCAGCGCATTGCGGTGCAATGCACGAGAGGCCGCCCGCACGGGCAGGCGATTTGGGGAGCCAAGCGCACCAGCTGGAGGTTCTACGGACGTTGCCGGCATAAACTGCCAAAGATCCCCGTTGGATCGCCTCCCCGCGGTCAGACGATGACGCGGCTTGCGGCCCACAAACATGTGACGTGACACTTTCACTGCCTTGGCTAGTCTCGGGCAGATGATCCGAGCAGCGCTTTCCCTTTCCGCCGTCCTCCTATGGGCCTCCGCCGCTGCCGCCATGGGGCCGTCAAAACCCTCTGACTGCCATGGCGAGACGGCTTGCCAGCTCGGGGACCGTTCCTATCATGTGATGGAACCGGAGGGCTGGGACGGGGTCACGCCGCTGCCGGTGCTGCTGCATTTCCACGGCTGGGCGCGGACCGGGGTCAATGCGCAGCGCAGCGGCCGGATCGGCGCCTCAACCAAACGGCGCGGTGTGCTGCTGGTGACGCCGAACGGGCGGCGCAAGACCTGGGACTTCTGGTCGCCGGAGACCGGGGATGTCGGTTTCACCAACGAAGTGCTGCGGGACGTGGCCAAGCGCTATCCTGTTGATGCGGGTCGTATCTATGTCTCGGGTTATTCCTATGGTTCGGCAATGGCCTGGCGGTATGTATGCGAGAGCGGCAATCATGTGGCCGCTTTGCTGGGGATTGCCGGGGCGTTTCCGCCGGGGGAGACCTGCCCCGAGGCCCCGCGCGAGGTGCGCCATGTGCACGGGGTGAGCGATACTGTGATGCCCTTTCCCGACGACGGTCCCGGCGGGCAGGCGGTGCCCATGGGGCTGTGGCGCGCCAGGCTGGATTGCGGCGCCGGGCAGCCGGCGGGCGACTGGCAGGTGGTGGATTTCCTGAAACTCAGCCGCACCGAATGGCGGAACTGTGCGAGCGGGCAGGTGGTGCTGGATACCCATCCGGGCGGCCATTTCATCCCGCATGGCTGGATCGGGCGGCAATTGGACGAGCTTTTGGGGCGCACTCCCAGCTATCCGTGACTGCAAGGACGCTCGCGCCCTTGAACCTTGGCGCATTCTTTGTCATTGCCTCTGGCAAACTGCATGTCTGCCAAGGGGTCCCCGACCGATGAAATTCACGCTTTCCTGGCTGAAAGACCACCTCGACACCGATGCCTCGGTGGACGAGATCACCGAGACTCTGACCGATCTGGGTCTTGAGGTTGAAGGGGTCGTTAATCCAGCCGACGCGCTGAAGGACTTTAAACTTGGCTATGTGACACATGCCGAAAAGCACCCCGACGCCGACAAGCTGCGGGTCTGCAAGGTCGACACCGACGAGGGCGAGCTGCAGATCATCTGCGGCGCGCCGAATGCCCGGACCGGCATCACCGTGGTGGTCTGCAAGCCGGGCATGTATATTCCGGGGCTGGATATCACCATCGGCGTCGGCAAGATCCGCGGTGTGGAAAGCTATGGCATGATGGCGTCCGAGCGCGAACTGGAGCTGTCGGAAGAGCATGACGGCATCATCGAACTGCCCTCGGGCAAAGTCGGCGACAAGTTCGTGGACTGGCTGGCAGAGAACGATCCGGCCAAGGTCGATCCGGTGATCGAGATTGCGATTACCCCGAACCGCCCCGATGCGCTGGGTGTCTACGGCATTGCCCGCGACCTGGCGGCACGCGGCCTTGGCACCCTTAAAACCCGCGCGTTTGAGGCGGTGCCGGGCGATTTTGCAAGCCCGATCAAAGTCACCATCGACGAAGACGCGCTGGACGGCTGCCCGTTGTTTGCCGGCCGCCTGATCAAGGGTGTGAAAAACGGCCCCTCCCCGCAATGGCTGCAAGACCGTCTGACGGCGATTGGCCTGCGCCCGATTTCGGCGCTGGTGGATGTGACCAACTTCTTTACCTTCGACCAGAACCGCCCGCTGCATGTGTTTGATGCAGCCAAAGTGTCTGGTGACTTGCGCGTCCACCACGCGGCAGGCGGTGAGACGCTGAAGGCGCTGGATGAAAAGGAATACACCTTCGGCGCGGGCCAGATGGTGATCTCGGACGCCAATGGCCCCGAAAGCATCGGCGGCATCATGGGCGGCGAAGAAACCGGCTGCACTGAGGACACCGTGGATGTGTTCCTGGAAAGCGCGTTCTGGGACCATGTGCAGATCGCGATGGCGGGCCGGGCGCTCAAGATCAATTCCGACGCGCGCTACCGCTTTGAGCGCGGCGTGGACCCGGAGTACACGATCGAGGGCCTGCACCGCGCGACGCAGATGATCCTGGATATCTGCGGCGGTGAGCCGTCCGAGGTGGTGATCGCTGGCGACGTGCCGGATCACGCGCGCGCCTATAAACTGGATTCCGGCCGGGTGCAGTCGCTGGTAGGGATGGAAATCCCGGAAAGCGATCAGCGCCAGACCCTGACCCGCCTGGGCTTCCGCCTGGAGGGCAACATGGCGCATGTGCCCAGCTGGCGCCCGGATGTGCAGGGCGAAGCCGATCTGGTGGAAGAGGTGGCGCGGATTGCCTCGCTGACCAAGCTGCAGGGCAAACCGCTGCCGCGGCTGACCGACGGTATCCCAAAGCCGGTAATGACACCGCAGCAGCGCCGCCAGCAAATGGCGCGCCGCACCTGCGCCAGCCTCGGCTATAACGAGGTGGTCAGCTACACCTTCATCGACAAACCCTCGGCGGCACTGTTCGGCGGCGGCGGCGATGCCACCATGCTGGCGAACCCGATCTCAACCGAGATGTCGCATATGCGCCCGGCGCTGCTGCCGGGCCTGCTGCAGGCGGCGGCACGTAATCAGGCGCGCGGCTATATGGATTTGGCCTTGTTTGAGGCGGGTCCCGCCTTCCACGGCGGTGAGCCGGGCGAGCAGCACAACCTGATTTCCGGCCTGCTGGTCGGCCGCACCGGTCCGAAGGACGTGCATGGCGCCTCGCGCGCTGTCGATCTTTACGATGCCAAGGCGGACATCGAGGCGGTTCTGGCCGCCATCGGCGCGCCGGCCAAGGTGCAGATCCTGCGCGGGGCGCAGTCCTGGTGGCATCCGGGCCGTCACGGCCGTATCTGCCTGGGTCCGAAGAAGACGCTTGGCGTGTTTGGCGAACTGCATCCCAAGGTGCTGAAAGAGATGGGGATCAAAGGCGCGGCTGTTGCCTTTACCATCTGGCCAGATGAGATTCCGATGCCGCGTAAATCCGGTGCCAGCCGCCCGGCGCTGGATATCAGCGACCTGCAAGCGGTGGAGCGGGACTTTGCCTTTGTTGTTGATGCAGAGGTCGAGGCGCTGACCCTGGTCAATGCGGCAGCCGGGGCTGACAAGGCGCTGATCGCAGATGTGCGCGTTTTTGACGAATTCATCGGCGGTTCCTTGGGGGAGGGCAAGAAGTCGCTGGCGATCACCGTGCGGCTGCAGCCCAGCGACAAGACGCTGCAGGAAAAGGACATTGAAGCGGTGAGCGGCAAAATCATCGCCAAAGTGACTAAGGCCACCGGCGGCACCCTGCGGGGCTAAGGCGGGACCAAGACTTTTGAAGAAAAGTCTTGGTAAAAGTTTTCTGTAATACTTTTGGGCAGCGCACCCGTTGGGGCGCTGCCCTTTGCTATCGTCACCTCGCGGAGAAGAACTCCGCCAGCAGGTCGAACACCAGCCGGATCCGGCGGCTGGTGTGCAGCTCGCGGTGGGTGGTGAGCCAGACCGGGAAAACAATCGGTTCCATGCCAGGCAGCAGGCGCTCCACCTCCGGCGCGGCGGCTGCGACGCTGTCCATCATCGGACAGATGCCAAACCCTTGTTTCACCAGTTCCCACGTGGCCAGCCCGCTGGTGGACTTTATACGGAAATTGTCAGGTGTCAGGGGAATACCCAGCGGCGCCATGAACGCAATCGAGCGCTCCACATCGGCAAAGCCCACGAAATCATGATCCGCCAGCGCTGCCGCTGATGCAGGGCGGCCGCGCCGTTCCAGATAGCTGGCGGCGGCATAGAAGTGGGCGGTGGCTTCTTGCACCAGACGGGCGATCAGCTCGGGCTGTTCGGGGCGGACGTGGCGGATGGCGATATCAGCCTCGCGCCGCATCAGGTCGCGGATATCATTGGCGGCCACCACATCGATGGTGAGCCGGGGCGCGCGCTGGCGCAGCTGGTGCAGCACCGGCGGCAGCACATGGGCGGACATCACATCCGAGGCGGTGATCCGCACCGTGCCGTCGATGGATTGCGCCTGGCCGGTGGCCGCAAGACACAAGCCATCGGCTGCCGCTCCCATCTTGCGGCTGTGGGAGTGCAGCTCGTGCCCCGCCTCGGTCAGGGCCAGGGTGCGGCCCAGGCGTTCGAACAGCAGCACGCCCAGCTCGCCTTCAAGGGCTGCAACCTGGCGCGACAACGTAGGCTGGGTGAGGCCGAGCCGACGTGCTGCCGCCGACAGCGAGCCGGTTTCAGCGGTGGCGAGAAAGGCGCGAATGTGGTTCCAGTCAGGGCTGTACATGCAAATATGTATAACGAACTTGCGAATTTCGGCAATTTATCTGTGGTTCCTGCATGGGTAGGGTTCCGGCAACCAAGGAGATCCGCGATGACAGCCGACGCCCGATTTTGGAACAAGGTCGCCCCGAAATACGCCAAATCAGCGATCCGCGACGAAGATGCTTACCGCTATGCGCTGGAACGGACCCGGTCTTATTTGAAACCGGAGGACAGCGTGCTTGAACTGGGCTGCGGCACCGGTTCCACCGCGATTGAGCTGGCACGCAACGTCTCCAAAATCACTGCAACCGATCTGTCGGAAGCAATGCTGGAGGTGGGCCGCGAGCGGGCGTGGGACGCTGGCGCCAGCAATGTGGAGTTTCAATGCAGCAGCGCTGGCGAGGCGCCGGAGGGGCCGTTTGATGCGGTGCTGGCGCATAACCTGCTGCATTTGCTGCCGGATCTGGAGGCGGTTCTGGACGGTGTGGCAGCGCGGTTGGCACCCGGCGGGCTGTTCATTTCCAAAACCCCCTGCCTGGGAGAGATGCGCGGCAGCTGGAAGTACCGGATGTTCCAGGTTGCCATCCCACTGATGCGGCTGGCGCGCTATGCGCCCAGTTATGTGGATTTCATCGACATCCGCACCCTGGAGGCGGCGGTGCAGCGGGCCGGGTTCGACATCATTGAGACCGGCAACTACCCGGCGGACACGCCAGGCCGCTATTTGGTGGCGCGGCGGCGTTGATCCTTTGCCTTTCGCCTGCCAGCCCTAGGTTACAAGGCGGAGGCCTATATGTTCGAGGACCGGATATCCGCCGGGCTTCAGCTGGCCGGCCATTTGGCTGAACTGCCGGTGAAGGACCCTGTGGTGCTGGCGCTGCCGCGGGGCGGGGCGCCTGTTGCACTGCCCATTGCGCAGGCCTTGCAGGCGCCGATGGACCTGCTTTTGGTGCGCAAAATCGGCATGCCGTCCAATCCGGAGCTGGCGGCCGGCGCGATGGCGGAGGGCAGCAATCCCATTTTTAATAACGCATTGCTGCAGATTGCGGGCCTGAGGCCCGAGGATTTTGCAGCCCAGGTTGCGCAGGCGCGGGAGGAGAATGCCGCCCGCCGCGCCCGGTATTTGCGCGGGCGGGCGCCGGTGGAGCTGGCCGGGCGCACGGCGATCGTGGTGGATGACGGCATTGCCACCGGCGCAACTTTCATGGCGGCGCATATCTGGCTTATGGAACGCGGACCGGCCAGCGTTATCCTTGCCGTCCCTGTGGCGCCGCCGGAAGCGGTGGACGAATTGCGTCCGCTGGTGGATACTGTGATCTGCTTGCTGAGTCCGGAGGAATTCCGGGCTGTCGGCGTGCACTACAGGGATTTTACGCAAACCAGCGACGCGGAGGTCATGGCTGCATTGGCCGCGGCCCCGCAGGCTGGCGCAGGAAAGGACAGAACGTGGCATTGAAGGTTTATCTCTCAGGCGAGATTCACACCGATTGGCGGGAGCAGATCATCGCAGGCGCAAAAGGGCTGGAGGTCAGTTTCAGCGCGCCGGTGACCGATCACGGTGCCAGCGATGATTGCGGTGTGGCGGTGCTGGGTGCCGAGGACAATAAATACTGGCATGACCACAAGGGTGCGATGGTCAACGCGATCCGCACCCGCAAGGGGATTGCCGATGCCGATGTGGTGATTGTGCGCTTTGGCGAAAAATACAAACAGTGGAACGCGGCCTTTGATGCGGGCTATGCCGCTGCGCTTGGCAAGTCGGTCATTGTCCTTAGCCCGCCGGAGCATCAGCACGCATTGAAAGAGGTCCACGCAGCAGCGCTGGCGGTGGCTGAAGAACCGCGCCAGGTCGTTGAAATCCTCGCTTATGTGCTGACGGGCAAACTGCCTGCATGACGCCTCCGGTTCTGGAGACGGACCGGCTGATCCTGCGCCCGCACCGGGTGCAGGATTTTGCCGATGTGGCCGCCCTGTGGGCAAACCCTGAGACTGTGCGCTTTATTCAGCCAACCGTTGAGACGCCGGAAGGCGCCTGGGCCAAACTGATGTTCCATCACGGCCACTGGCAGGCGATGGGGTTTGGGGTCTGGGTGATCACAGAGCGCGGCAGCGGCCAGTATCTGGGCGAGACGGGGTTTTTCGTCACACCGCGCCAGTGCGACCCGCTGTTGGGGGATGCGGTTGAGGCAAGCTGGGTGCTGGCGCCGGAAGCTCAGGGGCAGGGGATCGCGGCAGAGGCGGTGCTGCGGACCCATGCCTGGGCGGACACCGCAGGTCTTTGGCCGGAAACGGTTTGCCTGCTGGACCCGGAGAACACGGCGTCACAAAAACTGGCCGCGAAGACCGGGTATGAGTTTCGCCAGAAGGTCCAGTACCGCGGCGGCACGTCGCTGGTGATGGCGCGCAAGACCGGGCAACCTGGCACGGCAGCGTAAGGCTCCCGCCCCTGAAAGCGCTTCCAGAGGAAGCGCATTGCAGCGTTGGGCACGGCACCGCGCGATGCGCGGTGCAGGCCGTGTGCCGCCGGTGTCAGTTCCCATTGCAGAATCCGGTGTAACCTTGCCGGGATTTTTTACGCCGATTTTGCGATTTACAGCGCCCCTCAACGGTTCATTAACGCCGAGTGGCCTAATTGGTCTCTTAACGCACGACGACTTTACGTAAAGTACCGCGCTCCAACGGGCGCGGGGCTTGGGAAGACTACATGACGAACCGCCGCAAACCTATTTTGCAAATTACTCCGCTGATTGAGGATGCGGGCCTGTTCAAGCGCGAGGTGCGCGATGTCCCGTTGGAGCTGGTGCCGGTGTTCAGCCGGAACAACCGCGGGGATCTGGTGGTGAAGGGGATTGTTCAGCCGGATGCGGAGATCGAGGTGATCTTTGCCGGGCGCCGGATGCGTGAAGCGGCAGGGCTGGTGACGCAAATGAAGAAGCTGCGGGTGCAGGGGGTGCGTACGGCGATGCATGGCCACGAAGCGATGAACAGCATCCGGCGGCTGCGGCTGCCGGTCCAGGTGCGCGGCACCTGGCGGCTGCGTTTTGATCGCGATGCCTCCGGCTGGGAGGTCAAGAGCTATCAGCTGCTGGCCGCGCAATGGGCCTTTGCCGATGCGGATGGGTATACTGTTCTGTGCGGCTGGCCGCCCGCCGAGCCGGAAGACAGATTGCAAGACCGCGCCCGCGCCGCGCGGGCCCAGCTGGCCGCGGCACGGGCCGCGCAGGCGGCGCGGACAGGCTAGGCCCCCGGCCACCCACCCGGGCTGCAGCGCACAAACGCCCCGCCATAGGCGGGGTGCCAGGCCCAACGGGATGAGGCCCGCCGGGGCCGAAGACGGGCGGGCCTCATCCCTCCTTCTTGATTTCCACAGAATGCGGATAAGGAATAGAAATGCCCTTGGCGTCGAAAGCCTCTTTCACACCCTGTGTCAGAGCAAATTTTACTTCCCAGTAATCCGCCGCTTCACACCAGACACGGGCCGTCAGATCGACGGAACTGTCCCCCAGATTGGTCACCCGCACCCAAGGTTCAGGATCTTGCATCACCCGCGCGTCGGCGGCGGCCTGTTCGAGGATGATCGCCCTGGCAGCATCAGCGCTGTCGCCGTAGTCGATGCCGAACACCATGTCGACGCGGCGGGTGTCGTGATGCGAGAAATTGGTGATGACCGCGCCCCAGGCCTGGCCGTTCGGGACGATGATTTGCACATTGTCCGGTGTTGCCAGTTCTGTGATGAACAGATTCAGATCCTTCACCGTGCCGGCGGTGCCGCCGATATCGACATACTGGCCGATCTTGTAGGGGCGGAACAGGATCAGCATGAAACCGGCTGCGAGATCGCTGAGCGTGCCCTGCAGTGCCAGTCCTATTGCCAGCGTGGCGGCGCCAAGCATCGCGACCAGGCTGGTGGCCTCGATGCCGAAGATGCCTAGGACGGCGACCAGCACCACAAGCAGCAGCACCCAGCGCACGACGCTGGCGGCGAAATTTCCCAATGTCGGGTCGATCTGCGGGGTCTTGTTGATGCGGCGGCGCACCGCGCCGCTGATCCAGCCGGCAGCGATCCAGCCGAGGATCAGCACCACGAGCGCTTTGGCGCCATTTACCATCAGGGGCCAATAGGCCCCCGCCTGTTCAATCATCTGTTCCATGTACGCTGTCCCAACCGGTTTCCCTAACTGTGCCCGAATGTCGTGGATGAGGCGTGCTGAGGCAATAGGGTGCAGCGGGGAAAGATCGGGCGGCAAAGGCTCAACCTTTGGGGGAGGCAGGCCGCGTGCCGCAGGATGGTGCGGACGCGCGCCCGAGAACAGTCAGCCGGCACAGAGGAGGAGCTGGGGTTCAGCGCCCCCGCCTTGCCCTGGTTTCAGAAAACAAACAAATCAGCAGTCACATCGTCCGCGTCAAAGTTGCGAAGGGTGATAGAAACATCTGCAAACCTGATATCGACGTCTTTGCCGGTGTCGCTGATCTCCAGATCGGAGAATTTGGACGCACCGCGGTAAATCCTGATCAGGTCTTCGTTTACGTCAAAGTTGCGGATCGTATCGTGGCCGTCGCCCCTCTTGAAGATAAACAGGTCGGCGCCGCCGCCGCCATCGAGCGTGTCTTTGCCCTTGTTGCCGCGCAAGACATCCTTGCCGTTGCCGCCCAGCAGCTTATCATTTCCACCGCCGCCCAGTAGTTTGTCGCTTCCACCGCCGCCCAGCAGTTTGTCGCTTCCGTTACCGCCCAGAAGGTTGTCATTGCCGCCGCCGCCATCAAGGGTATCTCTGCCATTCTGTCCCTTTAGAACATCCTTACCGCTTCCGCCGGAAATGGAATCGGCACCGGTTCCACCTGCGACAGTATCTGCGCCGTGCCCGGCTCTGATGGTCTCGCTTCGAGACATCGTGAAAAAGGCGCCGGGCCTGATGTCATCGTCTTCGCGCGAGCCTTTGATGGTCCAGTCTTCTCCGTTCACGAAGGATTGGAACGTTTCAAGGTCGAACTTCCCCGTTGCGGTAGTGGCCGTGCGGCTGGTCAGGTCAAATAGGCCTTCAGCGCTGACATCGACGTCGTCCAGCACCAGCTTTTCGATGGTGTGGAATGACGGGGTCAAGGAAATCTCAGCATAGTGGAATTTGGTGATGTCGCCGGTGATAAAATAGCTGCCTGAGCCAGGAGCCCGCAGATCATAGCCGTTTAGGCTCACGGTTTCGGGGTAGTTGGAAATCAGCAAGAATGTTCCGGTGTCGTATTTATTGGTCAGCCGTGCCCCGTTGAAGGTTTGAATAAGCCCGGTCATCTGGGTCGTCAGGGAACCTGTCACGGTCATAGTCGGCATGGATTTAACCTTTGAAAAGTTTCGCCAGTTTTTGGCTGAAGACGGATTTGAGAAAGGCTTACGCCACTGGTTGCGGAGGGTTCAAGCCGCGACCGTTCCGCATGTCCGGGGTTTACGCACAGTCATTACCTGAGCGCCGCAAGATACGGGATGCCGCCCTGGTAATGGGAAAGCCCCGCCAATCCGGCGGGGCTTTCCTCAAATCAGTGATCTGGAAACGCTTTGCTTACTGCTTCAGCGCCAGCTTCGGCGACAGAACGTCGAGGCCGAGGGCTTCGCCAACTGCGTAATAGGTCAGCTGGCCTGCGTGCACGTTCAGGCCGTTAAGCAGGTGCGGGTCGTCCTCGCAGGCCTTGCGCCAGCCCTTGTTGGCCAGGTTCAGCATGAAGGGCAGAGTCGCGTTGCCCAGTGCCTGGGTCGAGGTGCGCGCCACGGCGCCCGGCATGTTGGCCACGCAGTAGTGCATGATGCCGTCGACCTCATAGATCGGGTCGGCGTGGGTGGTCGCCTTGGAGGTCTCAAAGCAGCCGCCCTGGTCGATGGCGACGTCCACCAGCACCGCACCCGGCTTCATTTCGCCAAGCTGGGCACGGGACACCAGTTTCGGCGCCGCAGCACCGGGGATCAGCACCGCACCGATCACCATGTCGGCGTCGCGCACCAGTTCGGCGGTGGCGCCGGCGGTGGAGTACTGGTTCTTGAAAGTGCGGCCGAATACGTCGTCCAGGTACTTCAGGCGGGTCAGCGAACGGTCCAGGATGGTGACATCCGCGCCCATGCCGGCTGCGATCTTGGCCGCGTGGGTTCCGACGACGCCGCCGCCGATCACCAAAACCTTGGCCGGGGCCACGCCAGGCACGCCGCCCATCAGCACACCGCGGCCGCCGTTGGCCTTTTGCAGGGTGTAGGCGCCCACTTGCGGGGCCAGACGGCCGGCCACTTCGGACATCGGCGCCAGCAGCGGCAGGCCGCCGCGGTCGTCGGTCACGGTTTCATAGGCAATCGCGGTGCAACCGGATTCCAGCAAGTCGCGGGTCTGCTCCGGATCGGGGGCCAGGTGCAGGTAGGTGAACAGCAGCTGGCCTTCGCGCAGCATCTTGCGCTCAACCGCCTGGGGTTCCTTCACCTTGACGATCATGTCGGCGGTGGCAAAGATTTCCTCGGCGGTGTCGAGGATCACCGCACCGGCGGACACATAGTCCTCGTCGGTGAAGCCGGCGCCCAGGCCGGCGCCTTTCTGGATCACAACGCCGTGGCCGTGGAACACCGCTTCGCGGGCAGCATCCGGGGTCATGCCAACACGGAATTCCTGGGGTTTAATCTCGGTGGGGCAGCCGATTTTCATGTGAGTATCTCCTCAAAACTCTCTACGGGCATTTTGCCGCAGCGTCTGCAAAATGTGCTTCTTTTTTGGGCGGAAGAAAAACATCCCTTTCGAAGATTCTTCGCGTATAATGGTAGAACACAGCAAGGATCTTCGTGAAATGGCCCTGGACGAAACAGATCGTCGCATTCTCTCGGTGCTGCAAAAGCAGGGCCGCATCTCCAACGCCGACCTGTCAGAGCGGGTGAACTTGTCAGCCTCGGCCTGCCACCGGCGGGTGCAGCGGCTGGAGGCTGACGGGTATATCCGTGATTATGTCGCGCTGCTGGACGCGCGCAAGATGAACGTGCCGACCACGGTGTTTGTCGAGATCACCCTGTCCGGCCAAGCGGATGAGGTTCTTGACGCGTTTGAAAAAGCGGTGTCGCGGATACCGGATGTGCTGGAATGCCACCTGATGGCGGGCACGGCGGACTATATCCTTAAGGTTGTGGCGGAAAACACCGAGGACTTCGCCCGCATCCACCGCCAGCATCTGGCGCGGCTGCCGGGGGTGGCGCAGATGCAATCGAGTTTTGCGCTGCGCACGGTGTTCAAGACCACGGCGCTGCCGGTATGATGCAGCTTTGATGCTGATGGCCGGGTCCGGGGCTTTTGCGCTTGAACCCCGGTGGAAATTCCGGTTGCCTTGGGGGAAGGCGCAGCCGGGGCCGCATGATTGCCGCCGGTGCTGCGGTGACTGCTGTCTGCGGCCGCCCCGGCTGAGTGACATCAAACAGTCGCATGCCGCCCGTATAAGGCGGCGTTTGCACGACCTGACAAGGAAGGAACCCTGCCCGTGACCCGCGAATTTGAAACCGCATCCCTGGACTGGCTGGAAGCGGAGCTGCAGGACACGCTGGACGAGGATATCGAGATTGAATTCTCGGAACCGATGCTGAGCCAGGAGATCCGCAAGATTTACCGCGAACAGCACCCGGAAATGCTCGACCGGCAGATCTATTTTCGCAACCTTTTGCGATTGCAGGCAGAGCTGATCAAGGTGCAGGACTGGGTGCAGAATTCGGGTGCCAAGGTTTGCATCCTGTTTGAAGGCCGCGATGCGGCGGGCAAGGGCGGGGTGATAAAACGGATCACCCAGCGGCTGGACCCGCGGGTGGCGCGGGTAGTGGCGCTGCCGGCGCCGAACCGCCGCGAGCAAAGCCAATGGTATTTTCAGCGCTATGTGCCGCATCTGCCGGCGGGGGGCGAGATCGTTCTGTTCGACCGCTCCTGGTACAACCGGGCCGGCGTCGAGCGGGTGATGGGCTTTGCAAGTGACGACCAGGTTGATCAGTTCTTTCAGGACGTTCCCGAATTTGAACGGATGCTGGTGCGGTCGGGCATTATCCTGCTGAAATACTGGTTCTCGATCACTGACGAGGAACAGCAGCTGCGGTTCATGATGCGCATCCATGATCCGATGAAGCAGTGGAAACTGTCGCCGATGGATCTGGAAAGCCGGATCCGCTGGGAACAGTATACCAAGGCCAAGGAAGAGATGTTCAAGCGCACCAACATCCCTGAGGCACCCTGGTACATCGTTGAAGGCAATGACAAAAAACGTGAACGGCTGAATTGCATCGAGCACTTGCTGACCAAGATCCCCTATGAGGAGGTGCCGCACGAAAAGGTGGATCTGCCGGACCGCAAGTACAATCCCGACTACGAGCGCCAGGTGCTGCCGGATGAATTGTATGTGCCCAAGATCTATTGAGGCCTGCAGGGGGCCTGGCTCCCGGCGTTGAAATTGCAAAAGGGCGCGCCAAGGCGCGCCCTTTCCTCGGTTGCCCGGCGAGGATCAGAACAGGAAGTCGCTGGCCTGAAGCTCCTGCTCTGTGATGCCGCTGAGCAGCAGGCTGTCGCCATCGCTGTCGCTGATCAGCAGGCCGGCATTGGTCTGGCTGGTGTGATTGGTCATCAGGTCGCTGAAGCCGGTGATGCCTGTCGCCGCGCCCAGATCAATGCGCTCGCCGCTGGCATCCGGGTTGAAATCACTCACGGTGTCATCGCCGCCGCTGAAGATGAAGAGGTCGCCGCCGCCCTTGCCGGCCAGCTTGTCGTTGCCGCTGCCGCCGTCCAGGGTGTCTTTGCCGCGGCCGCCGAACAGTTTGTCCTTGCCGCTGCCGCCGTTCAGCTCATCCGCGCCGTTGTTGCCGCGCAGCGTGTCGTTGCCGGAGCCGCCGTTCAACTCGTCGCCGCCGGCCTTGCCGTTCAGCTTATCCCGGCCTTCGCTGCCGTCGAGGCGGTCCTGGCCGCTGCTGCCGGTCAGCGTGTCATTGCCGCCGAGACCATCCAGGCTGCCGGCGCTGCCGAGGGTCAGGGCATCGTTTCCGGAGGTGGCGCCAGTGCCGGTATTGCCGCCGGAGCCTCCGCCATTACCGCCGCCGGACCCGGAATCCAGCTGCAGGTCCGCGCTGGTGCGGGCGAAGTTCTGGGTGACCATCACAGCATCCCAGCCGTTGAAATTGCCTTGCTCTATGCCGATGCCGATCACCTCGACATTTGCGTTGAGGATGTTGGCGCGGTGGCCGGGGCTGTTCATCAGCGATTCGTGCAGGTTGACGACATCATCGGCCAGCCCGGCGGCGCCGCGTTCGCTTTGCCAGGCGATGTTCTCGGCCCATGTCCAGCTGCCGGAAAATTGAAAGCCGGCATCTTTCATCCGGTCGCCAGCACTGGAGCCGCCAGAGCCGGTGTGGGAGAAGACATCCTGCTGCAGCATCCATTCGCTGTGGTCTTCGGCCGAATCGTTCAGGCGCAGCTCCAGCTGGACCGGGTTGAGCCCGCGCGACGTGCGCTCGGCGTTGATCAGGTCGAGCATCTGGCGCTCGAGTTGGCTTGCCTGTGACATCTGTAACTGCTCCGTGAGTGTGCCGACTGTGCGGCGGTGCTCCCTTCGGTTAACGGAAATTTAAGGCGCCGAAAGGGCCGGAAGGTGCAGCAGCGGAATTGCGGCAAAGCTCTGCCCGTCGCATGGGGGCGGATACGCGGATTCCTGCGCGCGCGGCGGCCGCGGGCAGCGCTGTGCAACTGCTGGCAGGGCATCGGCGCAATCCTGCTGCGGGGCAACGGGCAGGGCAGCGCAGGATTCGGGGGGCAGCTGCCGTCAGGAGGCAGGTTTGTGCCGCAAAATCAGCCGAAGAAAGGGGGGGGCCGGGCACCGTCGGGGGGAAGCTGTCGGTGCCCGGCAATACTGAAAACCCGGAGAGGCAATGTCTTGTTTGCAGGGACCAAGACAGGCGCCGGTTCGTTTGGGGGGGGGAGACGCGGCCTGCCCCGGGTTTCAATGAACCGGGTGTTCCAATCCCGGACGGCGGGGCAGTGTTTAGGGAAACGCATCAGATTTGCCCTGCCGTATACCCTGTATAGCAGAGAAAATTAACGAAATACACCCTAAAGATGTAATTCGGGCAAAATTGCGGTATTTCTGTGTATCTACTTAAGAAACGGCATTTTCTTAGGCGGCAGAAATGACAAACCCCCGAGGCAGAGCCGCGGGGGTCGTCTGAACTTAAGTTCCGGCTGGTCGCAAGACCGGCCCAGTGCTGTCCAAAGCCGGACGGCCTGCTGCTTAGAGCAAACCTTCGCGCTGGAGCTTCTTACGTGCCAGTTTCCGGGCACGGCGGATCGCTTCAGCTTTCTCGCGCGCTTTTTTCTCGGACGGCTTCTCGAAATGTTGCTTGAGCTTCATTTCGCGGAATACGCCTTCACGCTGCAGCTTTTTCTTCAGGGCACGAAGCGCCTGATCGACATTGTTGTCGCGAACACTAACCTGCATGTGGTTTTCACCACCTTTCTAAGTTTGAGTTGCAAGGAAATTGCAGGAAGTGGCCGTATAGCAAAGGCCGGCTATTTTGTCTAGTAGGGTATCAGGACGCTGAAAGCGGGAGGGTGAAATGACCGAAGACCAGGATCGCGCGCAGGACGATATCAAGGAAAAGCTGCTGGATGCGGCGTTGAATCATGTGCCGTTTGACGGCTGGTCCGAGGTGACATTCCGCGCCGCCTGCGAGGACGTGCAGGTGGCTGAAGTGCTGGCCCATGCGGTTTGCCCGCGCGGCGGGGTGGACCTGGCGCTGGCCTATCACGCGCGCGGCGATTCGCTGATGCTGGCGCGGCTGGACGCCGAGGACCTGTCCGGCCTGCGGTTCCGCGACAAGGTGGCGGCGGCGGTACGGTTCCGGCTGGAAGCCGTGGATGACAAGGAAGCGGTGCGCCGCGGCACAACGCTGCTGACACTGCCGCAATATGCCGGCGACGGAATCAAGGCGATCTGGGGCACTTGCGATCTGATCTGGGAGACGCTGGGCGACGGCTCGGATGATCTGAACTGGTATACCAAGCGCGCATCGCTGGCCGGGATCTATTCCGCCACAGTGCTGTTTTGGCTGGGCGATGACAGCCTGGGCCATCAGGCGACGTGGGAGTTTCTTGACCGCCGGATCGGCAATGTGATGGATTTTGAGAAACTGAAGGCCGGGCTGCAGAAAAATCCGCTTTTGAAGCCGTTCCTGGTGGGGCCGAACTGGCTGGCCGAGCAGATCAAACCGCCCAAGGGCCGCGACGGCCTGCCGGGCTCTTTGAACCCGCGGCGGTGAGTGGCACAGTGAAAGCAAGGTTTTCGGCAGCCTGAAGCGCATTGCGCAAATGCGTGATGCTCCATGCTGCTCCCCCGGTGCAGAATTGATCATCTGCATTGGGAAATTGCATCTTTGCCGGGTGGCCGTGAACCGCCGGATCACCGTTCCATTAACCCCAATTAAATCGCTGCCGCACTATGCAGAAGTTTCTGCCGCAATGCGGGTGCGGGTGCTGCTCAGCATGTGTGAAGGCTGTGCTCCGGCGGATGCCGGCCAGTTTTCGAATCTTGCAGCCGGAACCAGCAGCATCACGTGAATTCAGAAACCTAATCTGAGGGACTTATCCATGGGAAAAGTGAGCGTTAAAATCGGCGGGTTCGGACACAGCGACAAATGGGACCCGCTTGAAACCTCGGGCCTGGGCGACTGCATCTGTCTGGTGGCCTATGACAAGAACAAGCAGGTCGGCACGATGTACCACTTCGTGACGACGCCCTGCCGCAGCGGCCCTGCCGAGAACATTCAGATCGACGACAAGCCGCTGAAGGCGGCGAAGGGAAAGCTGGACAAGGCCTTTAAGGCAGGCCACCCGAAGGGGACCAAAATCACAGGATACCATGTCAAGCTTGGCAAAGAGTGGACCGCTAACAAGTACTTCAAAGGTGACCCGAACAAGGCCTTGACGGCGGCGTGCAAAAGTATCTTCAAGGCCGCTCCCAAGCTCTCAGGCGCAAAGGCCGCATTTGACTGCAGCACCGGCAAACTGACATGAACCGGGCATCCGCACCGGCGATGCTCCTGTAAGCCTCATCGGCGTCCCGCTTGACGCGATCTCCTGCGGCGCCCCGTTTTTCTTGCGCAATCGGCAGCCTGTTGGGTTGCCAATTGCGCGTCTGTGCTTCTGCTTGCAATCTCCAAGCGGATTTCGGGACTGCGTCTGCAACAGGCTGCTTTGGCCTGCGCGGTTGCCCGGAACCTGCCAAGGCCCTGGCCAGCTCTGTCTAAGGATTGCGGCTGCAGTCAGCGCGAGCGGTAGCGGCGACAATCAGACAACGAGGAAACCGCGTGCAGGTTTCCGGTGCTATAGGGATTGCGGTTCAGGGCTGTATCGCTTGATCAGCAAACCGAACGGCTGCGTGACGCCAGGGAATGCAAATAAGCTGCGTTGTTCTGATAAGCAATCCCGGCGGTCCGGGCTGGCAGCGTGAAGACCACATAGAAGTATCCGGCCGGCAACAGATCTTCCATGCGCGCCTGCATCCAATCCTGCACCGCAGCGCCCTGGCGCTTCGGGCTTTACCGGTTGCGGCCCGGGAACGTCCAACCTCTTGGCTGTGCCTCACGGTAGTCGCCGCGGAACAGGCCGGGCATTCCGCAAAGCAGCCTTAGCAGGGCGCCTTTGCTGTTTGCGCTCACCCGGGCGGGTGCTAGGCAAGGGGCAAGGATCAGGAGGACGAATTGCCATGACAGAGATGATGCGCGCGGTGGAGATCACCAAACCCGGCGGGCCGGAAGTGCTGCAGCCTTGCCAGCGCCCGGTGCCGCAACCGGGCCACGGCGAGGTAGTGATCAAGGTGGCCTATGCTGGGGTGAACCGGCCTGATGCGCTGCAGCGCGCGGGCGCCTATGATCCGCCCAAGGGTGCCAGCGACCTGCCGGGGCTGGAAGCCTCGGGCGAGGTGACGGCTGTGGGCGCAGGCGTCAGCGGCCTCCGCGTGGGCGATCTGGTCTGCGCGCTGCTGCCCGGCGGCGGCTATGCGGAATATGTGGCTGCTCCAGCCGCCCATTGCCTTCCGGTGCCTGCCGGACTGGATCTGAAACAGGCGGCCTGCCTGCCGGAGACGTTTTTCACCGTCTGGTCCAATGTCTTCACCCGCGGCGGGCTGAAAGCGGGCGAGCGGTTCCTGGTGCATGGCGGCTCTTCCGGGATCGGCACCACGGCGATCCAGCTGGCCAAGGCCTTTGGTGCGCGGGTGTTTTCCACCGCCGGATCGGATGCGAAATGCCAGGCCTGCCTGGATCTCGGCGCCGAACGCGCAATCAACTACCGCGACGAGGATTTCGTCAAGGTTCTAAAGGGTGAAGGCGGCGCTGATCTGGTCCTCGACATGGTCGGCGGCGACTATATCCCGCGCAATGTGAAGGCAATGGCCGAAGACGGCCGCCTGGTGCAGATCGCCTTTCTGCAGGGGCCGAAGGTAGAGCTGAACTTTGCCCTGATGATGGTCAAGCGGCTGACCCTGACCGGCTCGACCCTGCGGCCGCAAAGCGACCTGGCCAAGGCGCAGATTGCCGGGGACCTGCGCGAAGCGGTCTGGCCCTTGATCGAAGCTGGCAAGGTGGCACCGGTGATGGACAGCGAATTTGCACTGGAGCAGGCCGCCGCTGCACACACGCGGATGGAAAGCTCCGGCCATATCGGCAAGATTGTTTTGAAAGTGGGCTGAAACTTCAGAGTGCCTGACACAGAGGGGCCGGCAGATCTGCCGGCCCATTTTGATATGCGGATGTCCTTACTGCACGGCGCGCCGGTACAAATGCCAGGTCGCGTGCCCCAGCACCGGCACCACAATGATCAGCCCGGCCAGGAAGGGGATTGCGCCAACCACCAGCGCGGTGCCAACGATGACACCCCAGGTCATGCAGATTACCGGGTTCTTGCGCAGCACCTTGATCGAGGTGGCCACGGCTACCGGCAGGCCCACATGGCGGTCCAGCAGCAGCGGGAAAGACACCAGGCTCATCGCCAGTGCGGCAAAGGCAAAGACCGCGCCCGTGATGCCGCCTGCAATGGCCATGATCCAGCCCTCGCGGGTCGTCACCACTTCCGCAGCAAAGCCCAGGATCGAGGCCGGCGGTTCCGGCCCCAGGGTGCGGCTGTAGATCATGTCCGCGGCCACCAGCCAAACAATGAACAGCACTGCCAGATACAGACCCAGCACCAGAATGCCGCCAAACGCAGGCGAGCGGATGACGCCGAAGGCATCCATCCAGCGCGGCTCGAACCCGGCTTCACGGCGCGAAGACATTTCATAAAGCCCAACCGCGGCCACCGGGCCAAGGATCGCAAAACCCATGATCATCGGCACGATCAGGGGCAGCAAATTCATCGACAGGCTCATTACGATCAGCGTGATGCCGATCAGCGGATAAAACAGCACCAGGAACATGGCATCGCTGCGGCAAGCGGCAAAATCCTCCAGTCCGGCTGCCAGCGAATGTATGATGTCGTCCATGGTGAGGGTGCAGGCCTTGGGCAGTTCCTTGACACCGTCGCTGCCCATCTCTTCGACCGTCTGGCCGATATGCTGCCCCGTGGACTCTGCCCCCTGCAGAAGCCAGCTGAGCGGGTTCCCGATTGTCTTTGCCATGCGCTTCTTCCTCCTCGCTGACCATAACGGAAGTGCCGTTCAGGCAGGGCCGGGCGCGGCACGTTTCATTATAGTAGCACAAAACCCCGGGAAGTGTGGATCACAGGCCATTTATTGCCGCGCGCGCAGCGGGGCAGGGGCACTCCCGGCAAAGGGGCCGGGGTGCGGCTGTGCGGATCACGCGGTCTGACAAAGGCGCGGGTTCTGCTTCTTTCTGGTCAAAAACACCCCAGGGTGAATTGGCCGCCAGGCCAAGAGGGGCAGCGCCCCTGTTCCCGCCCTCAATCTTAGCGCACCGGCGCGAGGCGGGCGTTTTTCAACGTGCAGTCGCGGATCGTATCCCGCCCGCAGGGCACCGGCTGCAGCGTTTTCGACAGGCAGATGCGGGCTTCCTGGATGGCGCCGCTGCGGCAGGTGATGGTCAGGCTGTCTGGCGCCAGGCTTGGGTTTTCCTTGAGAAAAGCTTCCTCAACCACGGCGGCGGGCAGGGTCACGGGCTTGTCCAGCTTGCGAAAGACGGCGGGGCGGGCCACGCGCCGGTAGGCGTCGCGCATCAGCCTGTAATACGCCCTTGCGCTGAGGCCGGAACAGGTGCCGTGTTTCTTCCACTGATGCCAGGCCAGGCCGGGGCTGCCCATGATATCCGCCATTTCCCGGCTCATGCGGCGGCTCGGCGGCGCCTCTGCGGAACGGCAGTAACTGGGCCAGCCGCGATGGAATTGCGGCCATAGCCCGTGCAGGGTCCAGCCATAGTCATAGCGCGCCTTGCATTGCTCTGCGCGGCGCGCATCGCCTTCCTGCTCGCACCAGTTCGGCGACCAGCTGAGCGCCAGCACGTAATAGTCGAACTCCCCGGCCGGCTCGCCCTCTGCTGCGGCAAGGGTGGCAAAACCGGCCAAAACAGCCGCCAGCCCCAGCAATAACTTGCGCATTGGCCTCTTTCCTTATGCAATGAAGCCGACTATACAGGCCTGAAGTTCCCCGACAACGGAAACCAGACCCCGAAAGCGGGGCAGCCTTGATCCAGGCGGCGGGGAAGATGTGTTTTAAGGAGATGAGCGCATGGCAAAACCGTTGATGGCCAAGGCAACCGCCGTGTGGCTGGTGGACAATACCACGATCAGCTTCAAGCAGATCGCCGATTTCGTCGGCATGCACGAGCTGGAAATCCAGGGCATCGCCGATGGCGAAGTGGCCGCAGGCGTCAAAGGGTTCGACCCGATGGCCAACAACCAGCTGACCCAGGATGAGATCGACAGGGCGCAAGCCAATCCGCTGCACAAGCTGAAGCTCAAGTTCAACCCGGCTGCCGCCGGCGAGGAAAAACGCCGCGGCCCGCGCTATACCCCGCTGTCCAAGCGCCAGGACCGTCCGAACTCGATCCTGTGGCTGGTAAAATTCCACCCGGAACTCAGCGATGGCCAGATCGCCAAGCTGGTCGGCACCACCAAGCCGACCATCCAGTCGATCCGCGAGCGCACCCATTGGAACATCTCCAGCATGCAGCCGATCGACCCGGTGGCGCTGGGCCTGTGCCGCCAGTCCGAGCTGGATGCCGTCGTGCAGAAGGCGGCGGCCAAGAAAGCCGCCGAAGGCGGCGTGATGAGCGACGATGAGCGACGCAAGCTGGTCTCTACCGAACAGTCGCTGGAGATGGACGCCGAGCCGAAGATCCCAAGCGCGATCGAGGGGCTGGAAACCTTTACCCTGGGCGGCGGTTTGAGTGATGATGACCGGAAGAAGGAAGAGGAAATCCCCGACGCGGACAGCTTCTTCAACCTGCCCGCTGGCGGGGACGACGAGGAAGACGACGAAGATCCCCGCTTCTGATCCCATCCGTCCCGGCGGTGCCGGCTAAAGAAATTTAATAAAAAGCCGCAGATCCTTCACTCAGAATTTGCGGCTTTTTCTGATAGAATTGACTCTCTACGTTACAATATGTTGACTATGTACCCCTGTTTTGCGCAGCATGATGTTGCGGGGCAGTTGTGTTCCAGATTGCCCGCAAAGACCAGGGTGCGGGAAAGGCCTTTTGTTCCGGGGCGGTTTTCCAAAGTGTAAGGAACGGAGTGTTACTGAGTATTGCCAGCGGTCCGGCCTTGCAGGCCTGTCCGCAAAGGGATGGCAGGAGTACAAGCAATGGACGCAGCAGGGGCCGCGGCGCTTGGGGAAAGCAGCCGCTTGGATCTGGAGACACTGGCCTGTTTGAGCGGCCTGGAGTTCTGCCAGGAATTTGTGGATCAGCTGGCGCAGGCCTATGGGGCCGATCTGGTCACCGTGGGTGAGCTGAAGGTCATGGAGACCGAGCGCATCAAGGTGCTGGCCAGCTGGTTTGACGGGCTGCAGCTGGGGGATTTCGAATACGAGGCTTGCGTGACGCCGTGCCATGACGTGGTGCTGAGCGGCGATCCGCATGTCTTTCCCTGCCGGGTGCAGGAGCTGTATCCGGATGACGAGATGTTCATCGAGGAAGGCATCCAAAGCTATGTCGGGGTCGCCCTGAAAAACGCCGATGGCGAGGCGATCGGACTGGTCCAGGCCTCGTGGCGCTATGAAATCGACGGCGGGCTGGCGCAGCATATCGCGGCTGTAATGCAGCAGTTCGCGCCCCGGCTAGGGGCCGAGACCGCCGGGCTGCAGACACTGGCCACGCTGTCAGTGCTGGCCGAAGGGCCAAGCGGCACGTCTCCGCGTGAGGCGTTCCGGCTGCTGGCCGCGCAGCTGCAGGGCGCGCTCAAGGTGCGCTCGGCCTTCATTGCGGAATGCCTGGGCGACAAGCCTGAGTGTTTCCGGGTGCTGGCGTGCTGCTTTGAAGGGCAGCAGATGGAAGGGGTGGAAGACACGGTTGTGCCTTTTGACGGCACCCCTTGTGCGTTTTTAAAGGGGCGGGAGAAATTCCTGGTGCCGGACGGGCTGCAGGAGGCGTTTCCAGAGCAGACGCAGTTCCGCAGCCAGAACCTGCATTCCTACCTGGGCATCCCGCTGGCCGATGCGGATGGCACGGTGATCGGCCATTTTGCGCTGCAGCACGACCGGGAAATCAAACAGCGCAAGCTGGAGACCGATCTGATCGCGCTGTTTGCCGCGCGGATCGGGCTGGAGCTGCGCCGCCGCAAGGCCGAAAGGCGCCGCGCCCAGGCGGAAGAGGCGCTGCTGATCAAGCGCAAGACCGAAAGCCTGGGGTTGCTGGCGGGCACCATCGCGCATGATTTCAACAACCTTCTGGCCTCGATGCAGGGCCGCGCCGAACTGGCGCTGGCACATCTGGAGGCCGCGCATCCGGCGCAAGGGCATTTGCAAGTGGTCGAGCAGGGGCTGCAGGCCTCTGCCTTGCTGGTCCGGCAGCTGTTGAATTACGCCAAGGGCGGCGGCAGCCGGGAGCAGGGGCCGTATGATCTGAACGGGATCGTGCAAGAGACCATGGCGCTGGTCCCGGTTGAGCGCAAGCTGGGCAAACAGGTGGTGCTTGACCTGGAAGAAGGGGCGCTGACAGCGCAGATGGATTCGTCTCAGGTGGGTCAGTTGTTGCTGAACCTGGTCTTCAATGCTGCCGAGGCGATCGGGCCGGCTGCGGGCACTGTCACGGTGAGCACCCGCAAGACCAGCCTGAGCGATGCAGAGCGGCGCAAGCTGCTGAAGGGGCGGAACATGCCGGCCGGCGCTTGCCTGCTGCTGGAGGTGCGCGATACCGGCAGCGGTATGGGCCGTGAGACCGTGACCCGGATTTTTGACCCGTTCTTTACCACCAAACCCGGCGGACGCGGCCTTGGCCTGGCCGCGGCGCTGGGGATCATCAGCCGCCATCAGGGCGGCCTGGCGGTTGAAAGCCGCGAAGGAGAGGGCAGTGCCTTCCGCTTTTACTTTCCTGCCTGCACCGCTGAGCCGGCGGCGGAAGCGTGCCCGGCAGGGCCGCCGGCGCAGCGGCGCGGTGCGGAGATCCGGCGGATCCTGGTGGTGGATGACGAGGAAACCGTGCGCCGGGCAGTGGCCGGTCTGTTGCAGCTGCGCGGCTGCGTCGTGCTGCAGGCGGATGGCTATGACGCGGCGCTGGCGCAGCTGCAGGCGGCAGGGCCGTTTGACGGCGCGGTGATCGACATGAGCATGCCGGGGCGCGGCGGCTGGGAGACTCTGGCGGGCCTGCGCAAGATCCAGCCCGGGCTGAAGGCGGTGATGATGAGCGGCTTTGCCATCAGCGCCGCGGCGGCGGGGTTTCCGGATCTGTCCCGGGTTCCGGTGCTGGACAAGCCGTTTACCAAGGAAAAGCTGTATAAGGCGGTTTTCACCTAACGGCGGCGGCTTTGGCGCTGGCGGAAGGCTCCCGCGCCCGCATGTGCCCCTGACGGGGCCCCTTGGCCGCCTTGGGCCTGGCGCCGCGCTGGTGCGCGGCGGGGAGCGACCGGCAGAAATGTTGCATTTTGTTGCAGGTTATTGCGGGCAATGGCTGGTCAGCCTGCGCTAGGGCTGCTGGCGTCACGCAGCAGCCAGTCGCGGACCCGTTCGATCCGGCTGGTGCCCGTCTTGGCCTGGGGTGTCAGCAGATAATAGGCGCTGGCGGGTGTGCAGCGGTGCGGATGGGCCTGGATCAGCGTGCCCTCGGACAGCTCCCGGTGCACCAGCAGCTCCGGAAGAATGGCAACGCCATGGCCGTATTTCACCGCGTCGATCAGCATCTCGAACTGGCTGAACAACGGCCCGGTGGGACAGGCGGTGAGGCTCCCGGTCTGATCCTCGAACCAAATCTGCCAGCTAAGCGGCCGGGTGCTGTGCTGCAGGGCTGGAAACTCCAGAAGCCCGGCGGCGGATTGCAGCGGGCCATCCAGCAGATCCGGTGCTGCAACGGCAATCAGGGTCTCAGGCATCAGCAGATCCGCGCGAAAGCCCGGCCAGGGAGGATCGCCCTGCACGATGGCCAGATCGACCAGGCTGGGGTCCACCTGGCTATTGTCCAGGTAGGTGATGGTATTGATTGTCAGCCGCGGCTGCGCCTGTGCCAGCGTTGCCAGGCGCGGCATCAGCCAGCGGCTGCCCAGTGTCGGGTAGGTGCCTATATTGAGCGCGCCATATGGGTTGTCGCGGGTGCGCAAGCGGTAAAAGGTGGCCTCCAGCGCTTCCAATTGCGGTGCCAGCTCCTCCTGCAGCATCCGTCCGGCACCGCTGAGCTGCACCCGCTGGCGTTCACGCTTGAACAGGGTTTGCCCGGTCAGCACCTCCAGGCTTTGGATCTGGCGGCTGAAGGCGCTTTGCGACAGGTTCATCTCCCGCGCTCCTCCGGCAAAGCTGCCGGCCCGGGCGGCAGCCTCGAAACACAGGAGGGCAGAGGTGGGCGGGATCTTGCGGCGCATGGCCCGCACCCTGCCATATGTTGCAATTTTTGCAATATGCATTGCAATAGGCCGGCTTTTTTCCGGCAACTTGGCCTGCCAGTATCGCATTCAAAGCATCACCCCCTTGCGATCAGCACAAAGAATGGGAGCGCGCGACATGAGTTTTGAACCGCAGATCAACGACGCCGATGTGCAGGCTGTCACCAGGGCCATGGGCGCCATGCCGGATTCTGCATCGGTGGCGGAGTTTGTGCCCGGACCGGGTATCCAGAGGCTGGAGCTGAAGTTTGACATCGAAAAGCTGCAGGAGGCGCTGGAGGAGTGCCTGAGGCGCGAGGCCTTTATGGGCGGCTTGCAGGACCAGGGCTTTGCCGCGCTGCCGCTGACCCAGCGGCCGGGCCAGACCGAATGGACCGCCAATGACCTGTCGGGCCGCTACTGGCTGCGCGCCGACACCCGCTATGTCGAAGAGCCGCGCGAGGATCTGGTGCCGGAAGTGGATTTTTCCGAATTCAATCCCAAATTCGCAGGCACCTATTTCGAGCATGTGCACGCAGAGCTGGCCAAGCGGTTTCCGATCGGGCGCACGCGGGTGCTGTCCAAGGGGCTGTACAATTGCAACTCCTGGCACCGCGACCCGGAGCCGCGGCTGCATATTCCGGTGGTCTCCAACCCCGGCTCATTGTTCATCGTGAATCATCACGTCACGCATCTGCCGGCCGATGGCTCGGTCTATTTCACCGATACCCGCGGCTATCACACTGCGCTGAACGGCGGCGAAACCCGGCGGGTGCATATCGTGGCGGCGCTGGCCTATGATCAGGTGACGGAATGAGCCAATACGCAGGATTGGCAGGTGCGGGCGCCAATGCGGCCCTTTGCGATCTGCGCAGCGATACGCTGACGCGGCCCGATGCGGGCATGATGCGGGCGATCCAGGCGGCGGAGCTGGGCGATGACGTTTATGGTGAAGATCCCCAGGTGAACCGGCTGGAGGCCGTGCTGGCCGAGCGTCTGGGCAAGGAAGCGGCACTGTTCCTGCCGACCGGCACCATGAGCAACCTGGCGGGCCTGCTGGCCCATTGCCAGCGCGGCGAGGAGATCATCCTGGGCGCGGGTTACCACGTCTATGCCTATGAGGCCGCGGGGGCCTCGGTGCTGGGCGGGATATCGCTGTGCCCGGTGCCGGTGCGGGACGATGGCGCGCTGGACCCGGAGGTGATTGCCGGGGCGGTCAAGGCGGATGACAGCCATCTGGCGGTGAGCCGTCTGCTGTCGCTGGAGAACACCCATAACGGGCTTGCAGTGCCCCTGGCGGAAATGGCGGCGGCGGCGGAGGCGGGCCGGACGGCGGGGCTGGCGGTGCATCTGGACGGTGCGCGGTTCTTTAATGCGACGGTGGCGCTGGGGTGTTCGGAAGCGGCGCTGGCCGGGATGATGGATACGGTGTCCATTTGCCTTTCCAAAGGGCTGGGCACGCCGGCCGGGTCGGTTTTGGCGGGGCCTGCAGACCTGATCGCCAAGGCGCGGCGCTGGCGCAAGATGCTGGGCGGCGGCATGCGGCAGGCAGGCGTGCTGGCGGCGGCGGCGCTTTACGCGCTGGAGCACAACGTGGCGCGGCTGGCGCAGGACCATGACCGCGCGGCGGAACTGGCGGACGTGCTGCGCGGTTTGGGGGCAGGGGAGGTTTCCCAGGCCACCAACATGGTGTTCTTCACGCCGAAGGAAGGGCGCAATGATGCGTTGCGGATGCATTTGGCATCTGAGGGTGTTGTAATCGGTGGCGGCAGTTCCGGCGCCATCCGCATGGTGCTGCACAAAGATGTGGATAACGGTGCATTGGACCGCGCGGTGCAAGGGTTAAAGAGTTTTTACTGCTGAAAAACAATGGCGGGCGTGGCTCCGGAAAATTCGAATTTTCCGGCCAAAATTCTTTGAAGAATTTTGCGCCCGGCCGCACCGTCAGATTTCCTTCCGCGCCCTGAGCGCTGCAGAGATCGTGCCGTCATCCAGATAGTCCAGCTCACCGCCGATCGGCACGCCCTGCGCCAGCGAGGTGAGCCTGACCTGCCCCTGCAGCTGGTCGGCGATGTAATGCGCCGTGGTCTGGCCGTCGATGGTGGCGTTCAGCGCCAGGATCACCTCGCTGATACCTTCGGTTGCAACCCGGTCCGCGAGCCGCGGGATACGCAGATCTTCCGGCCCCACCGCGTCCAGCGCCGACAGGGTGCCGCCCAGCACGTGGTAGCGGCCCTTGAAGTCGCCTGAGCGCTCCATCGCCCAAAGGTCGGCCACATCCTCGACCACGCACAGCTCGCCATTGGCGCGTTCCGGGTCGGTGCAAAGCGGGCAGATCTCGCTGGTGCCGATATTGCCGCAGTTGAGGCATTCGCGCGCGGTTGCGGCGACCTCGGTCATCACATCGGCCAGGGGCGTCAGCAGCAGCGCCCGCTTGCGGATCAGATGCAGCACCGCACGGCGGGCGGACCGCGGGCCGAGCCCTGGCAGCTTGGCCATCAGGGCAATCAGGTCTTCGATATCGCTGGTGGAATTTCTGATCATGCCCCGGGCCTTTGTGTGCTTTGCCATATAGGCTGATTGCAGCAGGAAAGCGCAAGGGCAGGGCTGCAAAATGTTCAGGGTTTGTTTTGTCTCGGCACCTGCCAGGGTAAGGGCAATTGAGTTGGCGGGCGGCAGGGCGTATCTATTTCAGCACATCTTGCGCAGGAAAGAAAAGGGGCGGCAATGGGACGGCAGGACAACACCCAACACCCGGTGCGTTTTGCCCGGCTGATCCAGATCGCGCCGCTGGAGATTGCCCGCCACATGTCAGATCCGCGGATGGCAGAGCATATGCCGCTGCTAACAGGCCCCTGGGACGAAGAAACTGCCAGAGCCTTTGTTACTGCCAAGGAGGACTGCTGGCAAAGGGATGGCCTGGGTCATTGGGCGTTTGTGCAGCAGGGCCGGTATCTTGGCTGGGGCGGGTTTCAGAAAGAGGGCGAGGAATGGGATTTCGGGCTGGTATTGCGGCCCGGCTGTTTTGGGCTGGGCCCGGCCATTGCCCGGCAAGCGCTGGCGTTTGCCCGCCGCGATCCACGCATCCCTTATGTGACTTTCCTGCTGCCGCCGACGCGGCGCCATCTGCGGCCGCTGGCACGGCTGGGCGCGGTGCAGACCGATGAAGTGCTGCATGAGGGGCAGCGTTTTCTGAAATTCCGGTTGGAAACAGCTTGAACGAGGCAAAGAAAAAGGCGGCTCCTGACGGGCCGCCTTTAGGTCGGTAAAGCTGGCAGCGCTTAGAACGGCAGCTTGATGTCCTTGGGCAGACCCATGCTTTCGGTCAGCTTGGCCATCTCTTCCTGCGCTTTTTCCGCAGCCTTGGCCTGGGCGTCCTTGATCGCGGCCAGGATCAGGTCCTCGACCACTTCCTTGTCATCGCCATTGAAGATCGACGGGTCAATATCCAGGCCTTTGAGGTCACCCTTGGCGGAGGCCGTGGCCTTGACCAGACCGGCGCCGGCCTCGCCCGTCACCATCACATTGTGCAGCTCCTCCTGCATCTGGGCCATTTTGCCCTGCAGTTCCTGTGCCGATTTCATCATCTTGGCCATATCGCCAAGGCCGCCGAGGCCTTTGAGCATCTGTCATCTCCTGAGATTCCGGTTCGGGGCACAGATACGGGCCGCGAGGGCGTGAAACAAGGGGAGGATTGCCTTGGTGCTGGAGTTTAGCACCCTTCCGCCCGGACGGCAGGCCGGGCAGCGCCTGACCTTCCCCCTGGGATGGCGCTATCGCGCCCACCCAAGGTCAGGCGATGGCCTGGGTTTCTTATGTCACCCGTCCTCGAACGGGTCCCATTCATCCTCCACCTCGGGCAGGGCCTCGGCGGCGACTTCTGCGGCCAGCTCCTGCGCCGTGCGGATGCGTTTGATCTTTGCCTTGGGGAAGCTTTCCAGCACCGCCTGCACCAGCGGATGGGCGGCGGCTTTCTCGCGCAGGGCGTTTTCAGCTGCGTCTCGGACCTCGGCAATGGTGGCTGCGTCGCCGTCGGGCGCGATCGACACCACCCAGCGCGCACCGGTCCAGTTTTGCAGCGCCGTGCCAAGCCGCGCCGCCAAATCGCGCGGCGCCTGCGAGGACGGGGTGAATTCGATCCGTCCCGGCTGGTAGGAGACCAGACGCACGCCGCCCTCAACCTCGACCAGCAGTTTCACATCGCGGTTGGTGCGGATCAGCTCGACCACATGTTCAAAGGACGGATAGCGCGCCAGTGCTGAGCTGACCTGCGGCGCCAGTGCCGCCATAGTGCCGCCGCCATGCGCCACCGGCGCGCCGCCTGCGGGACCAGTTTGGCCGCCATAACCGGCGGGCGCGTTGCCGCCTCCGCCGCCCAGAGCCGGGCCGCCCATGCCCTGCATAGGCACTCCGCCGCCAGGGCTATTCGGCGGCGGCGGCGGGGTGTCCTGCAGCTTACGGATCAGTTCTTCGGGGCTGGGCAGGTCGGCCACATGGGTCAGGCGGATCACCGCCATCTCGGCGGCCATCATCGCATTGGGGGCAGCGGCGACTTCCTCCAGCGCTTTCAGCAGCATCTGCCACATCCGGGTGAGGACGCGCATCGCCAGCGCATCCGCCATCGCCCTGCCGCGGGCGCGTTCATCCGGGCTTACGGTCGGGTCCTCGGCGGCATCCGGCGTGATCTTCACCACCGAGACCCAATGGGTGATTTCGGCCAGATCGCGCAGCACCGCCAGCGGGTCGGCGCCCTCGGCATACTGGCCGCTGAGTTCAGTGAGCGCGGCTGCCGCATCGCCGCGCAGGATCATGTCCATCAGGTCCAGCACCCGGCCGCGGTCAGCCAGACCCAGCATAGCGCGGACCTGGTCGGCAGAGGTTTCACCCGCGCCATGGGAAATCGCCTGATCCAGCAGTGAGGTCGCGTCGCGGGCGGAACCTTCGGCGGCGCGGGTGATCAGCGCCAGCGCATCCTCGGCGATCCGGGCGTTTTCAGCGCCGGCAATCTTTTGCAGCAGCGCGATCATCACTTCGGGTTCAATGCGGCGCAAATCAAACCGCTGGCAGCGCGAGAGCACCGTCACCGGCACCTTGCGGATCTCGGTGGTGGCGAAGATGAACTTCACATGCGCGGGCGGTTCCTCCAGCGTCTTCAGCAGCGCATTGAAGGCGCTGGTCGACAGCATGTGAACTTCGTCGATGATGTAGATCTTGTAGCGGGCCGAGGCGGCGCGGTACTGCACGCTGTCGATGATCTCGCGGATGTCGTTGACGCCGGTGCGCGAGGCCGCGTCCATCTCCATCACATCGACATGACGGCCTTCCATGATCGCGGTGCAATGCTCGCACTGGCCGCACGGATCGGTGGTGGGGCCGCCCTGTCCGTCCGCACCGATGCAGTTCATGCCCTTGGCGATAATCCGCGCGGTGGTGGTTTTGCCAGTGCCGCGGATGCCGGTCATAATAAAGGCCTGGGCAATCCGGTCAGCGGCAAAGGCGTTTTTCAGCGTCCGCACCATGGCGTCCTGCCCCACCAGATCGGCAAAGGTTTCGGGCCGGTATTTGCGGGCCAGAACCTGATATTGGGATTGGCCGGATGCGCCGGAGGTGCCGCTGGGGGTATCGTTCATGATGTCTCGTGCCGGATTCGGGATGCGGGGCGTCCGCGTTCCGCGCAGGGTATTGAAGCGCGGCCCGTTCGTCCACCGCCGATGGGGCTGGCACGGGGCCGCAAAAGAGCTTTGGGATTGCCTGCTTAACGCTTAGGCTGCGAAGGCAGGGGACTGCGGGGGAATGCAGGAACGCAAGCGGCTAAGGAGGCGGTATGCGATCTGAAGACACCTCGGCGCCTGCGGCGCAGGACGGCGCGGCGCCGGCAGGCTTGACCATCCACGCGCTGTCAGCAGGCGGCGGTATTCTGGCGCTATGCCCGCTGCCCGGGGCGGGAGGCGATTACCGCAATGACCTGATCCAGATCTATCAGTGGAGGCCGGGGCTGGTCATCTCAATGACCACCGAGGCCGAGCACGCAGCCGGGGTGCCGCGGCTGGGGATAGATATTCAAAGCATGGCCTGCCGCTGGCTGCATCTGCCAGTGCCGGATTTCCAGGTGCCGCCGCCCGCTGTGGCGGCAAAATGGGCCGCGGCCAGCACGTCCGCACGGCAGGCACTGGGTGGCGGCGGCCGGGTGCTGGTGCATTGCAGGGGCGGGTGCGGACGATCCGGCATGGCGGTGCTGCGGCTGATGATCGAATGCGGCGAAGCCCCGGCGCAGGCGCTGGCCCGGCTGCGGGCGGTACGGCCCTGCGCGGTCGAGACGGAGGGGCAGCTGGATTGGGCCTGTGCCGGTGCGCAGGCTGCCGAGCCGTGACCAGCGCCGCCACTGGGGCTAGTCGAAGCTCAGATCAAAACCTCTACCGATGATAAAAGGCGCCCGGAAGTTTTCGCCATGAAAATAGTAAAGCCCCTGCTCCGCATCTTTCACAATGGCATAGCAGCCCCATTCCGGTGTGTTCCATAATCCGGACCAGCTGGAGCAGTACTGGCCGTCTTCGATTTTATAACGTGCTTCCGAAGGGGCGGCGTCGCCTTGCTTGATCCAGAGCGTCAGTCCGGACTCCGAGAAATACTGGCGGGTATGGGTCTCGAAATGCAGCCCTTCAATCGTCTTCCCGGTCAGCAGGTCTATGATCTCCTCGGTGGACAGCGGCTGTTCGGCGGCGGCAAATGTTGCGCAGGCACTCATGACAGCACAGGCCGGCAGAAAGGTCTTAAACATTGGCAATCCCCTTGCATAAAGTCTGAATACCGGGAATTGCCTAGAGCCGATCAGGCAGACGGGCCAGCCTGATGCCGAACACATTTCTGTCAGCCGGATATCTTTCGAGCCGCAGGGAACCGCACCAGCCCGTTCGGGTTGCGGATCACAGTGCCATCATCCGCTCTGCTTCCCGCGCGTTCACCGTTTTCGGCAGCGCCTCCATCAGCGCGCAGGGGCGGGCGTCCAGTTTCGAGGCCGCAAAACCGGTGCCGTCGCGGCTGAGGATGGCATCGGCAAAGCGGTCCAGCCCCTCGCGCGGCGCCTCTTCACCGACACCGCAATACAGCCGGATCCGGTCGTGGCCGGCGGCAAACTGCGCCGGGCAGCTGCGCGGGCAGCCGTCCAGTGCGGTGGTGCCGGTGATCTCGAAATCGTCTTGCGTCAGCGGTTTTGCCTTGGTCATCGCCTCGGCCAGTTTGGTGATCATCCGCTGTGCCGCGGGGCAGGGGCGCCCCAAATACTTGCAATCTGTTGCCGCATAGAAATGCGTCTGGTCGGTCCACATCATATCTGCGCCCTCCGCGCGTGGCACGGGGGTCATGGGGACAAGAGACCGGATGAAAGACGGATCACAGCCGCCGCAGCCATCAGACCCTGTCCGGACACCCCGCCCGGGTTCGAGTTACACGTCTGATGGCAGGTCTCCTGACTTGCGGGTCGATGCTTTCCCGATCCTTCCCGGCCTCGTTTCGAGGGCCAGTGGCTCTATCGGGGTCGCTCGCCGCTTACAGTTGCGGGGGCAGTCTCGGACTGGGCCAGCTTGCGCAGGCCGCACCGTGTTCCCTTTTCATCCCGGACACAAGATTCTGTGGCACGGGAACCATCAGCACAAGCGGTAGCGGTTGGGTGCCCGAGTCGTCAATTGTTTTTCTGCATCTGCAAATACAGCCCCCGGATCACATCCGAGTCGCGCCGCACCCGGGCCAGCTGCCAGCCGCCCTGCAGCAGGATGTAGAAATTCTCCGCCGCCGCGCGGGCCTCAGGTTCGGGCAGGCCCAGGCGGCGGGCGTGGCGGGTGGTTTCAGTAATCCAGCCCTCGAACAGATGCGCGGCGTGCTGGTGGAACGCCTCGTTCTCCGGCCCTTCGAACAGGGTAGCCGAAACCGGGCAGCCGCTCCATTTTCCTTGTTTGTCAAACAGCTTGGCCAGTTTGTAACAGACCGTCTTGGCCCCCTCCCGAAAGGTGGGCGCCGGGGTGAAAGATGCCTCTATCAGCAGCAGCATCTGCCCTGACGCCCAATCCGCTGCGGCCAGGGCCAGGTCGGATTTGCCACTGGGGAAATGGTGGTAAAGCGAGCCCTTGGGTGCCCCCGCCTCAGCCAGCAGTTCCGCCAGCCCGGTGCCGCTGTAGCCCTTGTTGCGGAACAGGCCGGCAGCGGCGCGGATCAGCCGCTCGCGGGTTGGGGGCAGGCTGGTCCCGCCTGCCTTGGCTGTCGTTACGTCATTCATGGCGGCAACTTGACAGCATTGGACCGATTGGTCCAGAGATGAATTAGACCAATCGGTCTAGATCAATCGGCTCAGGAGGCTGCCATGCTGGACAAAAGCGCAGAACATACCGCGGTTATCCGCGAGGAGGCCCTGCGGTTTGCATCTGGCACCCACATGCTGGCCGGGCGGCTGTACCACCCTGCGGGGCCGGCGCGGGCAGCAGTGGTGCTGAATGGCGCAACCGGGGTGCCGCAGCGCTATTACCGGCATTTCGCGCGCTGGCTGGCAGCAGAGCAGCAAGTGGCCTGCCTGACCTATGACTACCGGGATTTCGGAGACTCGGCGCGGGGCCATCCGCGCCATTCCGACGTGACAATGGTTCAATGGGCGCTGGAGGATCAGCCAGCTGCCAGGGCCGAACTGCAACGGCACTATGCGGGCGTGCCGTTGTGGGTGATCGGCCATTCTCTGGGGGCAATGCTGATGCCCCTGCAGGATGGCCTGAAGGACGTCGCCCGCATGATCGTGGTTGCGGGCGGCTTGGTGCATCACCACGATCATCCCTGGCCCTACCGCGCGCTGGCGCTGGCTTTCTGGTTCGGCCATGTGCCGCCATTGGTCCGTGCCTTGGGCTATCTGCCCGGGCGCGCGGTGGGGTTCGGGGCCGATTTGCCTGCCGGAGTGTACTGGCAGTGGCGGCGCTGGTGCACCACGCCCGGCAGCTACCTGCCGGAAACCGGCTTGGCCTTGCCGCGGCCCAAATGGGCAGGCACCGGCGTGCCGGTGGATTTGTATGCGATGGCGGATGACGACGTTGTGCCGCCCGCGGCCGTTTGGCGGCTGGGGGACGTCTTTGGCGATGTGCCGCAGCGGCGGACTGTGCTGGTGCCGCAGGAGACGGGCGTGCAGAAGATTGGCCACCTGGGCGCCTTTGCCCGCGCCAATGCGGCCCTGTGGCCGCGGCTGCTGCCGCCGCAATAGCACGGCGCCCCGCCAAACCTTGGGATCAGGCGGTGCGGTTCAGCCGTTCCTCGGTGATCCGGGCATAGTCGGCCAGCCGCAGCTTGAACCGGCGGCTGAGGTTGCTGCGGGCCAGTTTCAGAGATTGCACCAGCAGCCGGCCGGTCAGGGTGGTCGGCGCCAGTTTCAATTGCACCGACATCCGGGTCCGCCGCGGCGACAGCGCCAGCAGCTCAATCTCCAGCTGGCCGTCCAGGCCGCTGCCGCTGCCCGTCAGCGCCAGCCCGGTGACCGGGGTATAAGACGCCAGCGTCAGCCGGATGTCGCGCTGCTTGCCGCGAAACCGAAAGCCGATATCCCAGGCCAGGCCGTTTTCCGGTTGGGCGGTGTCGCCGGTCCGCTGCACGTCGATGCCGCGCCGCAGGGCCGAGCGCTCCAGCAGTCCGAAATCGGAGACCGCGCCAAAGACGTCGGCAATCGGGGCTTCGATATCTTCTTTGCTTTGAAATTCCATGCGCGCCTGCTTTGGTTGCGCTGCCGTGCCGGCGCGCCGTTTTCGGCAATATGCTATTTAGTCCAGGGTGTCCGCAAGCCAGTTCTTGAGCAGAAAATGCGCAATTGCCCCCTGACGTGACGGCTTTAGAACCGGGTGTTCGCCGGCAAAGACCGTCATCATGTCCTGGCGGCTGACCCACAGCGCGTCTTCGATCTCAGCCGGGTCGATGGTGATCTCCGTGCTCAGCGCCTCGCCCGCGCAGCCGAACATCAGCGACATCGGAAAGGCCCAGGGCTGGCTCGACAGGTAGCTGACCGGCCCGACCTGCACGCCGGTTTCTTCAAATGTTTCGCGGCGCACGGCTGCTTCCAGCGTCTCACCCGGTTCGACAAAACCTGCCAGCAGCGAATACATCCCCTCGGGCCAGCCGGGGGACCGGCCCATCAGCACAGCATCGCCATGGGTGATCAGCATGATCACCACCGGGTCGGTGCGCGGGAAATGCGGTGCCTTGCAGCTGGGGCAGATCCGCTGCCAGCCTGCCTGCGCCAAATCGCTGGGCGCGCCGCAAGCTGCGCAAAACCGGTGGCTGCGGTGCCAGGCCAGAAGCGCCTTGGCAGTGGCGGCCAGTTCTGCCTCCAACGGTGTGAGGCGGGTCATCACCCGGCGCAGCTCGGCAAAGACTTGGGACGCGGGCAGATCAGGGTGCTGCTGCTCGCTGGCATCGGCAAAACTGCTGAGCGCCTCCTGATCCAGGGTTTCGGGCTGCCAGCCGCTGATATCACAGGCAAAACATGGCGCGCCGCCGGGTGCCAGGCCAAGAAACAATGCGGCATCCTTGCAGCCAGCGGCCAGCGGATGCGCCGGATCGGTCCAGCCCAGCCCGCAGGGCAGATCCGCATCTGTTTCGCGCCGGGTCAGCGGCTTGCCGCGCCACATCAGCAGCACCTGGGCCTCCGGGCTGTTCCAGGCCGCTTCCAGCGCTGCGGTATCCGTACGCAGATGGGCCGCCCGCTCCAGCCCGCCGCCGCCGCCGAATGTCACTTGTTCTGCGTGTTTCATTGCGGCTCTCCTTTGGCTGGCTGCGGTTTCTTTTGGGTGCCATGGATGAAATAGCGCCATCCATGGCAGTGTGCCGCAGGCGTTGCCAGCAATCGGCAGCGATCTGCGCTTGCCTGTCACTGCACCGCCACACCTGGCGGGCGGGAATTGCGGCTTTTCACTGCTGGGCAGGGCGCGCCGGCCCCTTTGAAGCCTCGGCAGCAGGAAAAAATCAAATGCAGCAAAAAGGGTTCTTTGCAAATCGTTAAAACGCTGATTCAAATAGCCGCAAAACAAGAACGGCACCAAATGGTGCGGGAAGGAGCAGCAGCAGGCAGTGTCAGCGGAATATCGGACATGACAAGCGGGGCGCGCGCCTCGCAATCCCGGACCACCACCGGGCTGCTGCACGTGCTGGCCACTACGGACCTGCACTGCAATCTGCTGAGCCATGATTATTATGCCGACCGCCCGGACGGGGCTATCGGCCTGTCCCGCGCTGCCACCTTGATCAACCGCGCGCGGGCTGAGGCTGACCGCCTGGGCGCGGCCTGCCTTCTGGTCGATAACGGCGACGGCTTCCAGGGGTCGCCGCTGGGGGACATCGTGCCGGGCGCCAAAGGCCCCCATCCTTTGGCACGCGCATTCCGGTTTTTGAAATATGATGCCGTTGGTCTTGGCAATCATGACTTTGATTTCGGCCTGGAGGCGCTGGCAGGCGTCCTGAAAGACGTGCCATGTCCGGTGCTGTGCTCAAGCCTGACGGCGCGGCAGCCTGATCTTCGGCTGCCGTTTGTACCCTGGGCGGTGCTGGAGCGGGCGGTGCCTGGCTGCCCCGGTTTGCCACCGGTCCGGATCGGGCTGTTTTCAGTGCTGCCGCCGCAGACCCTGATCTGGTGCGGCAAGGCGTTGCAGCAGCAACTCGCCGCGGGCGGCATCGTTGAAACCGCCGCGGCCCAGGCCCGGCAGCTAAAGGCCCAGGGCTGCGATCTGGTGCTGGCGCTGGCGCATACGGGAATTGACAGTAACGCCGGGGCGGGCCGCGGCGAAAATGAACTGGAGCAGCTTGCCGCACTGACGGAAATTGATGCCGTTGTGGGCGGCCACACGCATCTGACGCTGCCGGATGCCGCGTATCCCTTTGCCAAACCGGTCGTGATGCCCGGAGCGCATGGCTCGCATCTGGGTATTCTGAAGCTGAAACTGGAGCATCACAGCGGGGCCTGGCGGCCTGCCGGCGGCTCGGCCAGCCTGCAGCCGGCGGGCCGCCACCGGGATGCCGGGGCAGCCCAGCCGCTAGTGCCGGAGGACCCTGGTTTTACGGAGGCGCTGGCAGAAGACCACGCGCGCACTTTGCAACGTATGCGCCAGCCCGCGGGCTACAGCTCGGTTGCGATGCATTCCTATTTTACTTTCTTCGCGCCGGATCGCGGCCTGGCACTGGTGGGCAGCGCCCAGGCTGCTGCGGTGCGGCCGTTGCTTGAGAGTGCCGGCGGAAGAAGCCTGCCGCTGCTGTCGGCTGTTGCACCGTGCAAATTCGGCGGCCGCTCCGGGCCGCATTTTTATACCGACATTGCGGCCGGGGATCTCTGTGCCCGCAACATCGCTGATCTGCAGGTCTTCCCCAATGAGTTGCGGGTGGTCGAGGTCACCGGTGCTCAGCTGCTGGACTGGCTGGAAATGTCGGCAGGGCTGTTCAGCCGGATCACGCCGGGCAGCTCAGGGCAGCTGCTGGCCGACCCGCAGCGGGCAGGGCATAACTTCGATGTGATTTTCGGGCTGAGTTATCAGATAGACCCAGTCCAGCCGCCACGGTTCTCGGCAGCGGGCGTGCGGATCAATCCCAGCGCCCGGCGGATCCGGAACCTGTGCTGGAACGGTCGGCCGGTGGAGCCTGCCCAGCATTTTGCGGTTGCGGCCAACAGCTACCGGGTCAGCGGCGGCGGCAGCTTCAGCATGCTGCGCGAGGCCAAAGAACTGCCATTGCCGCCGATGCGGATCCGCCAGGCAATCCGCGACTACATCGCCGGGCGGCTGCCCGCCGATCCGCTGGCAGAGGCACCTTATCCCTGGCAACTGGCGCCGGTGCCCGGCACCCGCGCGGTTGCCGTTACCGGGCCGGGCGCCATCGGGTATCTGGAGGAACTGCCTGCCGGGCTGGCTGAACCGCGAGGGCACAGCAGCGGCGGCTTTCTGGAATTGCAGCTGCAGCTTTAAAACGCAGAAGGCAGGGCGGGCGGGGCACTTGCCATTCCCGGCGGCGGCGCTTATATCGGGATTCGAGAGGTTGGCGCGGGCAGGCGCCTCGCCAACCTGGTCAGATCCGGAAGGAAGCAGCCACAACGAGCCCCGCTTGGGTCGATGTCCAGCCTCTCACTTTATCCCGCACAGAAGAATTGCAAGGTGGTTCTCCCGCCCGCCCCGGCGCAATCAAAGATTGCCCCGCAGCCGTTGGGCCGGGCGCCGCGCTGACGCGCGGCGGGGTGCCGCTTCTTTCTGGTTTGAAATACCCCGGGGTGAATTGGCCGTAAGGCCAAGAGGGGCAGCGCCCCGCCCCGTCCCGTTTCGTGCCTCAGAATCTGCCGTTGTTCGCGGGATAGACGCCGAGGATTTCCACATTGGTGGTGAAATAGCTCAGCTCATCCATTGCCAGCTGCACATTGGGATCTTCCGGGTGGCCTTCGATGTCCGCATAAAACTGCGTCGCGGTGAAGGATCCATCGACCATATAGCTTTCCAGCTTGGTCATGTTGATGCCGTTGGTGGCAAATCCGCCCATCGCCTTATAAAGCGCCGCCGGAATGTTGCGGACCTGGAACACAAAGCTGGTGATCATGCTGTGGGCGCCGCGGCGGCGGAAATCCGGCTCCGGCGACATGATCAGGAAACGGGTGGTGTTGTCGCCGTTGTCCTCGATATGGCGGGCCAGCACCTCCAGCCCGTAGATCTCGCCCGCCAATTCGCTGGCCAGCGCCGCCACATGCTTGTCTCCGGCTTCCGCCACATCGCGGGCGGCACGGGCGTTGTCAGGGCTGATCCGGCCGGTGATGCCGTGCTCGCGCAGAAATGTCCCGCATTGCGGCAGCAGCACCAGATGCGATTTCGCCTCGCGGATGTCTTCCAGCCGGGCGCCCGGCACCCCCAGCACATTGATATGCACCCGCACAAAGGCCTCGTCGATAATGTGCAGCCCGCTGTGCGGCAGCAGCCGGTGAATATCGGCCACCCGGCCATAGGTGGAGTTCTCCACCGGCAGCATTGCCTGTTCGGCTTCGCCGCTTTTGACCGCTGCAATCACGTCTTCAAAGGTGCGGCAAGGCAGCACCTCCAGATCACGCCGGGCATTGCGGCAGGCCTCGTGGCTGTAGGAGCCGAGCTCCCCCTGAATGGCGATTTTGCGGCTCATGGGTGTGTTCCCCGTGCAAAACTTCAAGAATTGGGCGTTTCGTCGCGCTGTCTATACCTTGCCACTTTGAAGGGGAAGCCTTAGACAGCCACGCAGACAGCTAAATGGACCCGCGATTCATGTTTGACACAATGACCCTTACCAAAGCGACCGCAGGCGTCTGCGGCGCGTTCCTGGTTCTCCTGCTGGGCAAATGGGCCGCCAGCGGCCTGTATCACATGGACAGCCATGGTGAGGCCGCCTATGTGATCGAAGTCGCCTCGGCCGATGCCGCAGCCAGCGATGAGCCGGAAGTCAGCTTTGAAGAGCTGATGGCCTCTGCCGACGTTGCCAAAGGCGCCAAAGTTTTCAAGAAATGCTCTGCCTGCCACAAGCTGGAAGATGGCGCCAACTCGACCGGCCCGTATCTGTACGGCGTTGTCGGCCGCGACATCGCAGCGGCCCCGGGCTTTGGCTACTCGGGCGCCCTGACCGGCCTGGACGGCGACTGGACCGCCGAGGCGCTGGACGCCTTCCTGACCAAGCCGTCGGCCTATGCCGCGGGCACCACCATGTCGTTCTCCGGCCTGAAAAAGCAAAATGACCGGGTGAACCTCATCGCTTATCTGGACAGCCTCGACGGCTGATCCGGACTTCTGTCCAAGCTATCCAATTGAAAAAGCCGCTGCAGATTTGCAGCGGCTTTTTTGATGCGGGTATGAACCGGACCGCCTTAGGCCGGGTTGTTTTCCCGGTAATAGGCCAGCGCATCGCGCTCCTGGCCGTCTGGCAGGATGCAGACGCCGATAGTGCCCGCTTTGCCGCTGCGCAGCACATAACTGCCGCCGGTCTGCACGCAATACGCCTCTTCCGGGCTGCTGTAGACCACTTCCTCTTCCTGCTGGGCACAGGCGCTGAGCGCGGCAGCCCCGGCAACCGCAAGGGCGGCAAGTTTCATTGACTTCGGCATCGGCAAACTCCCTCGTTATATAACGCAATCGTGATGCGAGGCTGGCAGGCAATTTTATTGCGTGCAAGCGCCGCCTGGAAAAAGCGTGCCTTTCGGCTGCTTTGTGCCAAGAGAGCCGGGGATATCACTTAATCTCAACTTGAATGTTACCGCCCCCGGCCATTAGCTTGGCAGCAGAAATCCGGGCCGAAGTTCCGGGCAAAGGAGGTCATGGCAGATGAACACCGCTCGAGCCGCGGCGCGCGTGCGCGCAAAAGAAAGGGCGACTCCGCTGCAGGCTGCGGCGGCACTGGCTCCGCTACTGATACTGGGGCTTTTCCTGGCATTGGCTGCGGCGACGCTGGTCAGGGCGGAAGAGACTGTCATCAAGGCGCATGGTTTTGCCGAATTCGGCGAGTTGAAATACCCGCAAGGCTTTGCCCGTTTCGACTACGTGAACCCTGAGGCCCCCAAGGGCGGTGAATTGTCGATCTCTGCCGTCGGCACCTTTGACAGCATGAACCCCTATACCCGCAATGGCCGTGCCGGGGCATTGTCCTCGAACCAGTTCGAAAGCCTGCTGGTGGAATCCTATGATGAACCGGGTTCCTACTACGGGCTGATCGCCGAAAGCCTGGAATATCCTGAAAGCCAGGACTGGGTGATCTTCAACCTGCGCCCCGAAGCGAAGTTTTCCGACGGTTCCCCGGTCACTGCCGATGACGTGGTGTTTTCCCACAATATCCTGCTGGACCAAGGGTTGAAATCTTATGCCGAGGCGGTGCGCAAACGCATCCCCAAGGCGGAAGCACTGGACCAGCACCGGATTAAATTCCATTTCTCCCCGGATTTTCCCCGCCGGGCGATGATCACCCAGGTCGGCGGCACGCCGGTGTTCTCCAAAGCCTGGTTTGAGGCCGATCCTGAAAACCGCCGCCTGGATGAGCCGCGGCTGGATCCGGGTATCGGCTCCGGCCCGTATGTGCTGGAAAGCGCCGAGGTGAACCAGCGCATCACCTACCGCCGCAACCCGGATTATTGGGGCGCAGGTCTGAACGTGAACGTCGGCCGAGACAACTATGACCGCATCCGGATCGAGTATTTCGGCGACGCGATCGCTGCGATGGAGGGCTTCAAGGCCGGCGTCTATACCCTGCGCCCCGAGAACAACTCGAAAAGCTGGGCAACATCTTATGACTTTGCCGCGGTGGACAAGGGCCAGGTGATCAAGGGCGAAATCCCCGACGGCAACGTGCCATCCGCCAATGGCTTTGTGATGAACCTGCTGCGGCCCAAGTTCCAGGACATACGCGTCCGCGAGGCGCTGCAACTGGCGTTCAACTTTGAATGGACCAATGAAAGCCTGCAATACGGGCTGTTCCGCCACCGCTCTTCCTTCTGGCAGGATTCGCCGCTGCAGGCGGAAGGTCTGCCTGAGGGCCGTGAGAAAGAAGTTCTGGAGGCGCTTGGCGACCAGATCGACCCTGCGCTGCTGACGTCGGAACCGGTGATGGCGCACACATCCAAGGCGTCGCGTCCCGGCGACCGCAAGAACCTGCGCCGCGCCATGAAGCTGCTGGATGAGGCCGGCTGGGCCGTCGGCGATGACGGGTTGCGCCGCAATGCAGACGGCGACGTGCTCAAGCTGGAGTTTCTGGCCGACAGCCCGACCATTGAACGCATCGTGCAGCCCTATGCCACCAACCTGCGCACCATGGGGGTCGATGCGGTGGTGAACCGGGTCGATTACGCGCAATACACCAGCCGCCGCCGGGAAAAGGAGTTCGACATGATCTCCTCAGCCTACCGGATGTCGCTGGAGCCTTCGACCGGCCTTTACCAGCAATTCGGATCCGAGGCGCATGAATATTCGGTGTTCAACCCGGCAGGGCTGGCGGACCCGGCGGTGGATGCGCTGATCGGCAATATCGTCAACGCCAAGACGCAAGATGACCTGCGCGCCAATGCCCGCGCGCTGGACCGGGTGCTGCGGGCCAAGCGGTTCATGGTGCCGGCCTGGTATTTGGATGTCAGCTGGATCGCCTATTGGGACATGTACCGCCAGCCGGACAACTTGCCGCCCTATGACACCGGCATGCTGGACCTGTGGTGGATTGATGCGTCCCGCGAGGCCGAACTCAAAGCCGCCGGCGCGCTGCGGTAAGACAGAGACATGGCAGCCTATATCTTCAGACGCCTGCTTTTGGTGATCCCGACGCTGTTCGGCATCCTGCTGGTGAACTTTGCCCTGGTGCAGTTTGTACCCGGCGGCCCGGTCGAGCAGATCATTGCCCAGCTGGAAGGCGGCGGCGACGTGTTCGAAGGCTTTGCCGGCGGTGGTGGCGACACCGGCACCGAGGCGATCAGCGCCAATGAAAACTACGCCGGCCGCCAGGGCCTGCCGCCCGAGCTGATCGAGGAACTGCAGCAGCAGTTCGGCCTTGATAAGCCGCCGCTGGAGCGCTTCCTGACGATGCTTGGCAACTACGCCCGGTTCGATTTCGGTGAAAGCTACTTCCGCAAGATCGACGTGACCGACCTGGTGCTGGAGAAAATGCCGGTCTCGATCTCGCTTGGTCTGTGGTCCACGCTGATCGCCTATATGATCTCAATCCCGATGGGCATCCGCAAGGCGCTGCGCGACGGCTCGCGCTTTGACACCTGGACCAGCGGTTTCATCATCGCGGCCTATGCGATCCCCTCGTTCCTGTTTGCCATCATGCTGCTGGTACTGTTCGCCGGCGGCTCCTACTGGCAGATCTTCCCGCTCCGGGGCCTCACCTCGGACAACTGGGATCAGCTGAGCCTGATCGGTAAGATCGGCGATTATGCCTGGCACATCGCACTGCCGGTGCTGGCCTCAACCATCGGCGCCTTTGCCACGCTGACGCTTCTGACCAAGAATTCCTTCCTTGACGAGATCAAGAAGCAATACGTGATGACCGCCCGCGCCAAAGGCCTCAGCGAGAATCGGGTGCTTTATGGCCATGTGTTCCGCAACGCGATGCTGATCGTGATTGCCGGCTTTCCGTCGGTTTTCATCGGGGTGTTCTTCTCCGGCTCGCTGATCATCGAGACGATCTTCTCGCTCGACGGCCTTGGCCGGCTGGGGTTTGAGGCGGCGGTGGCGCGCGACTATCCGGTGATCTTCGGCACCCTGTTCATCTTCGGCCTGATGAGCCTGGTTGTCGGCATCGTTTCGGACCTGATGTATGTGCTGGTCGACCCGCGCATCGACTTTGACAAGCGGGAGGGCTGACCGATGGCGCTTTCCCCCCTGAACCAGCGCCGCTGGAGCAATTTCCGCAAGAACAAGCGCGCCTTCTGGTCGCTGATCCTGTTCACCGTGCTGTTCACATGTTCGCTTTTTGCCGAGTTCATCGCCAACGACAAACCCATTCTGGCGAGCTACCGGGGCGAGCTTTATACGCCGGTGTTCAAGTTCTATCCGGAGACCAAATTCGGCGGTGATTTCCAGACCGAGGCGATCTATAGCGACCCCGAGGTGGAATGCCTGATCCGCTCCGGCGGGGTTGAGGATTGCTTTGACGAACCCGAACAGATCCTGGAAGACATCGCCGCAGGCACCTATGCAGCGGAAGGATTTCACCAAGGCTGGACCCTCTGGCCACCGATCCCCTACAGCTTCAACACCACTGTTGACCGTCCCGGCGCGGCGCCGCTGCCGCCCAACGGGCAGAATCTTTTGGGCACTGATGACACCAAACGCGACGTGCTGGCACGGGTGATCCACGGCTTCCGCTTGTCGATCCTGTTCACCCTGATCGTGACCGGCGCTGCCACCGTGCTGGGCATCCTGGCCGGTGCAGTGCAGGGCTTTTTCGGCGGCTGGCTGGACCTTGTGTTCCAGCGCATCATTGAAATTTGGAGCTCCACCCCGACGCTCTATGTGATCATCATCATGTTTGCGATCCTGGGGCGCGGTTTCTGGCTCTTGGTGTTCCTGATGATCCTGTTCGGCTGGACTGCGCTGGTTGGCGTGGTACGGGCCGAATTCCTGCGCGCCCGCAATCTTGAGTACGTCCGTGCCGCCAAGGCGCTGGGGGTTGGCAATATGACCATCATGTTCCGCCACATGCTGCCCAATGCAATGGTGGCAACGCTGACCATGCTGCCCTTTATCGTGACCGGCACCATCTCGGCGCTGGCGGGGCTGGATTTCCTCGGCTTCGGCCTGCCGTCTTCGGCACCAAGCTTGGGGGAGCTGACCTTGCAGGCCAAGCAAAACCTGGAGGCCCCCTGGCTGGCCTTCACCGCCTTTTTCACCTTTGCGATCATGCTGTCGCTCCTGGTCTTCATCTTTGAAGGCGTGCGCGATGCCTTCGACCCCAGAAAGACGTTTTCATGAGTGTGCGGAACATTAGGGGCGTGGCTGCCTGGGCGGGCGCAAATGCGCCTGCCGGGGGGCAGGCAGGCGCGGTCCGGGCCGCAAGCGACCCGGGCGGGAATTGTGTTGACGGAGACGCAGAATAAATGGGCAATTCAGATTCTTCCCCCCTCCTGAACGTCCAGAACCTCCGCGTCTCCTTCCGACAGGACGGCAAGGTGACCGAAGCCGTGCGCGGCGTCTCTTTCTCGGTGGGCCGCGGCGAGACCGTGGCGCTGGTGGGCGAGAGCGGCTCCGGTAAATCGGTCTCGGCTCTCTCCACGGTCTCGCTGCTGGGCGACAGCGCCATGGTGAGCGGTTCGGTTACCTACAACGGCGCTGAAATGGTCGGCGCCAGCGAAAAACACCTGATGGACGTGCGTGGCAATGACATCAGCTTCATCTTTCAGGAGCCGATGACCTCGCTCAACCCGCTGCACACCATCGAACGCCAGCTGGAGGAATCCATCGCCCTGCACCAGGGGCTGACGGGCCGTGCGGCGCGGGACCGCATTCTGGAGCTGATGAACAAGGTCGGCATCCGCGACGCGGAAAACCGACTCAGCGCTTATCCGCATCAGCTGTCCGGCGGCCAGCGGCAGCGGGTAATGATTGCCATGGCGCTGGCCAACAAGCCCGACATTCTGATCGCAGACGAACCCACAACGGCGCTGGACGTGACAATCCAGGCGCAGATCCTGGACCTTCTGGCGGATCTGAAGAAAAGCGAAGGCATGGGGCTGTTGTTCATCACCCATGACCTGGGCATCGTGCGCCGCATCGCCGACCGGGTCTGCGTGATGAAGGACGGTGAAATAGTCGAGGAAGGCCCGGCGACAGAGATCTTTGCCAATCCGCAGCACCCCTACACCCGGAAACTGCTGGCGGCGGAACCCTCCGGCACCCCGCCGCCGGTGCCGGAGGGCGCCCAAGAACTGGTGGCTGCACAGGACCTCAAGGTTTGGTTCCCGATTCAGCGCGGCCTCTTGAAACGCACTGTCGGCCATGTGAAGGCGGTGAACCCGATGTCTGTCTCCATCCGGGCCGGGGAAACCCTGGGCATTGTCGGCGAGAGCGGATCGGGCAAAACCACCCTGGCACTTGCCATTATGCGGCTGATCGCGTCTGAGGGCGCGGTCACCTTCCAGGGCCAGGACCTGCGCAAATGGTCCACACGGGATCTGCGGCGCTTGCGCAAAGACATGCAGATCGTGTTCCAGGATCCCTTCGGCTCGCTCAGCCCGCGAATGACCTGCGCTCAGATCATCTCCGAGGGGCTGGCGATCCACAAGGTCGACCAGCACCGCAAACCCCGCGATCTGGTGGCCGAAGTGATGCAAGAGGTCGGCCTGGACCCGGCGGCGATGGACCGCTACCCGCATGAATTTTCCGGCGGCCAGCGCCAGCGGATTGCCATCGCCCGCGCCATGGTGCTGCGCCCCAAACTGGTGGTGCTGGATGAGCCGACCTCGGCCTTGGATATGACAGTGCAGGTGCAGATTGTGGAACTGCTGCGCGACCTGCAGGCGCGCTACGGGCTGGCCTATCTGTTCATCAGCCATGATTTGAACGTGGTGCGGGCGATGTCCCATAACGTGGTGGTGATGAACCAGGGCGACGTGGTGGAGACCGGTGCGGCCGAGGAGCTGTTCACTAACCCGCAGGCAGACTACACCCGCAGGCTGCTGGCGGCGGCGGGTTAACCCGCCCCTGGTTGACATTGTGGCAGGCTTTGCAGCATTTATGCGCGCGCTGCCGACGCAACGCCCACAAGTTGCGGCAGCCCTTTTGACCAAATGTTTCGCGCGCGAAACATTGTGGCAGCGGTGCTGACCTACCTGCGCGCGCCCCCCCCCAGAACAGGCGGAAACCTCCCGCGCCCGCAGGCCCGCCCGGCTGATGCCGGGCAGGCCTTGGCGGCCTTGGGCCAGGCTCAGCGCCGCTGGCGCTGAGCCTGGCCCAACGGAAGCGCTGTGCCAATAGGCGCAGCGGCGACGGGCGGGAGAGGCTGATAATCCGGGAGAGATTTCAAACCGCTGTACTGTGGGCAGCCGTGCTGAGATCATAGGCGTCAAAACTGCGGGCGATCATCCGGGTCAGCGGACGGGCCTCCTCGCGGATGGCAAGGCCTTGGGCGGACACCGACAGCATGCCGGGGAAGGCGGCGCCGGCCTCGGCGAACATCTTTTCCAATCTTGCGGCAGGCACGGCAAATCGCGACAGGATCTCTTCCCGGCTGATCCTGAAGTCGCACATCAGCGCCTCGATCAGCCGCGCCCGCAAGAGGTCCTCGCCGCTGAACCCATGGCCGCGGGCAGTGGCGAATTGCCCGTCGCGGATGGCACGGATATAGGCCGATGTGCCCGGCGCATTCTGCGCATAGCCCTGTGGAAACCGTGAGATCGCCGAGGCGCCGATCCCGATCAGCACCTCCGCCGGGTCATTTGTATAGCCTTGGAAACTACGCCGCAGCCGCCCGGTCCGCTGCGCCACCGCCAGCCCGTCACCGGGCCGTGCAAAGTGATCGATACCGACCTCCCGGTAGCCGTCCCACAGGAACAGCCGTCGGGCGGTCTCAAACAGCTGCAGCCGGGCTTCGGGCGTTGGCAGAGTATCCGAGCGGATCATGCTTTGCCGTCCGGCCATCCAGGGCACATGGGCATAGCCGTAAACCGCCACCCGGCCGGGGGTCAGCGAAACGAGCTTTTGCACGCTTTCGGTCATTCCTGCCGGTGTCTGATGCGGCAGCCCGTACAGGATATCGGCGTTCAGGCCGGCAATCCCATGGCTGTGCAGCTGTTCGATGGCCGTCCGGGTCGACTCGAAGCTTTGGATGCGGCCAATCGCTTGCTGAATGGTGCTGTCGAAATCCTGAACTCCGACCGTGGCATGGGTCATGCCAGCCCCGGCCAGCGCCTCCAGCCGCCGGCCCCCGATCTCATTCGGGTCGATTTCAACCGAGAACTCTGCCCGGGGCGCCAGGGGAATGGCCTCTGCGATGGTGCTGGCCAGATCGCGGATCAGCTCAACGTTCAGGATCGTCGGAGTGCCGCCGCCCCAATGCAGGCGCGACAGCGTCACGCCCTCCGGCAGCTGCTGCCGCAGCAGTGCAATCTCGGCCTTTAATACTTGAACATAGGCCTCCACCGGCGCGTCCGATCGGGTGCCCTGGGTGCGGCAGGCACAGAACCAGCACAGCCTGCGGCAGAACGGCACATGCACGTACATGGAAATACTGCTGCCGGGGGAAATCTTTGAAACCCAATTGGAAAACCGGGCGGGATCCACTGCATTTCCGAAATGCGGCGCCGTCGGGTAACTTGTATAGCGCGGCACTTTGGCGTCGAATAATCCGAGTTCGGCCAATTGAGGTTTCTGATCCATTCCTTTAGTTTTAGGCACGCCCGACAGGCAAACCTTGACCCAGATCAACCGGGATCCCCTGATGCACGCTCCAGTATTGTCACAATCCAGATGCGGCGACTGCCCGATCCGCCACCGCGCCGTCTGCGCGCGCTGCAACGCGGATGAGCTGGAGGAGCTGGATGCGGTCAAATACTACCGCACCTATGAGGCCGGCCAGCCGATCATCTGGTCCGGCGATGTGATGACCTTTGTCGGCTCGGTTGTGTCGGGTATTGCCTCGCTGACCCAGACGATGGAGGACGGGCGCACCCAGATGGTGGGGCTGCTGCTGCCCAGCGATTTTGTCGGCCGGCCCGGACGTGAAGGGGCGGCCTATGATGTGGTGGCGACCACCGACGTCGTGATGTGCTGCTTCCGCAAGAAACCGTTTGAAGAGCTGATGGAGCGCACCCCGCATATCGCCCACCGGCTGCTGGAGATGACACTGGATGAGCTGGACGCCGCCCGCGAATGGATGCTGGTGCTGGGCCGCAAAACCGCGCGCGAAAAGATCGCCAGCCTCTTGTCGATCATTGCCCGCCGCGATGCCTCGCTGACACCGCGCGGCGCCACCAGCCGCATGGTGTTCGACCTGCCGCTGACCCGCGAGGCAATGGCGGATTACCTGGGCCTGACACTGGAAACCGTGAGCCGGCAGATTTCGGCTTTGAAGAGGGACGGCGTTATTGAGCTGGAAGGCAAGCGTCACGTCACAGTGCCCGACATGCGCCGCCTGATGGAAGAGGCCGGCGACGACAGCGACGGCGGCTTCCTGGGCTAAGGCCGCATTTCCCTGCAATCCTCTGGATGTTCTCAACCAGCCAGCCCGCCACCCGCGCCGCAGTGCTGCGCGGACCTGAGACGCGCAGGCTCCACGGCCGCAGGTCCCGTGGCAGGCTGACCCGGATGTCAAAGGGCGCCCGCTGGCCAGCAGCGGTGCCAGCAAAGCCTGATGGCCGATGAATATCCCGGCGCCATTGATGGCCGCCTCAACTGCTGGCGCCTACAGCGTATATTGCGACCCTTGCAGGTGCAGGACCTGATCCGGGCAGGCGGATCGCAGACCGGAAAGATCACGTCCTGTTCGACCACAGCGCCCTGTTCACCGCCGTGGAACAGGCACAGGTCATTGGGCGTGCGCTCAATGTTCGGCGGTTCTTTGGTTGCGGTGATCGAAACCTCGGTGTCCGGCATCGCGGCGCGCAGGCGCGGGGACTGCCGGAATTGCGCAATCGCGGGCAGGGCGGCGATGTGCACGGTGCCAAGGTGTTTGTCGATGCCGCCCGCCAATGCGGCATGAACGCGGGCGGGCATTGGGACCCTTGAATTGGTGCGCCGCAGGGTGGAGCCAAAGCACGACCGCGCTTAGCGGAGCTGATGGCCGGTGGCTTGCGGGCAGAGGGCCCGGCGGCGCTGGCGGGGAAAACTGCAGAGTTCCGCGGGGCTTTTCAAGGGATGCACTACGTCCGCCAGGGCTAAGACCGGAAGAACAGGGGGGCTCCCGCGCCTGCGCGTGCCCGGCTGTGCCACGCCCAACGGGAGGAGGCCCTTCAGCAAGAAGGGCGGACGACGGGCGGGAGCTGCGCCGCTTTGCAGCACTTGCCGTCAGGTCCCTTGCTGCCTGCAGGTGACCCGGTGCCGCGGCTGTGGTCTATTGGGGCAATCACAACAAACGGAGGCGGAAATGCAGTTTGGAAGCTTGATCGGGATGCTGATCATCGGGGCGCTGGCCGGCTGGCTGTCAGGCAAGATCATGCAAGGGCGCGGCTTTGGCATCCTTGGCAATATCATCGTCGGCGTGGTTGGCGCCTTTCTGGCCGGAACGATCTTTCCGGCACTGGGGTTTGCCGCGGGCGGCGGTTTCATCTGGTCGCTGATCCATGCCACCATCGGGGCGGTGATCCTGCTGTTCCTGATCGGCCTCATACGCAAGGCCGGGTAGGGCGCAGGCGACAATTGACGAAAAAGGCGCCCCCGCAGGGCGCCCTTTATTATACGGCAAGATTGCTGACTGACAGGGCCGTCAATGCGCCATCAGCACCGGTACTTTGGCCTGTTCCAGCATGTTGCGGGTGGCACCGCCAAGGATCGCTTCGCGGAAGCGCGAATGGCCGTAGGCGCCCATCACAATCAGATCAGCGGCAGTGTCCGCCGCATGGCGGTTCAGCACATCGGATACCCGGGTCAGGGTCTTGCTGAGCACATCGATCTCGCAGGCGACCCCGTGCCGCGACAGCATCTGCGCCAGCAATCCGCCGGGGTCGGAGCGTTCCGGCCCGTGCTGCGGCGGGTCGATCACTGCGATACGCACCAGATCGGCGCCAATCAGGAATGGCATTGCCCGGCGGATCGCGGTCATCGCCTCGATGCTTTCGTTCCAGGCCACCAGAACGGTTTTGGGCTGGCGCATCGGTGCGGCATCGTCGGGCACCACCAGCACCGGGGCGCGGCCTTCGAACAGGGCGGCTTCGACGATCGGTTCGGCTTCGGCACGCTTGCCCGGGCCATAGGGTTTGCTTAGCACAACCAGGTCGGAAAAACGCGCCTGACGCGCCACATGGCGGCCAAGGTCCGCGATTTGGGCGACACCGCTGTCGGTTGCAAACGGCACGCCGGCCTGCTGCAGCGCGGTTTCGGCCTGGGCTTCGACCTGCTCGGCCTCTTCCTGGGCACGGGACAGGGTTTCCTGCAGCACCATCGCATTGGCGCCTGCGTAATAATAGCCGGTCTGGGTACGGTCGACCCCAAGGCAGAGCGCATTGGCATGTGCACCAAAGTCTTCGGCCAGGGCCGTAATCTGCGCCAAAGGCGCTGCTGCTGTTTCCGCAGCTGTGAGAATGGTTAGCAAGGACTTGTAGGACATTGGCACCTCTCGGCGGATGAAGCGGCGCAGCCCGGATGGCCGCGGTGCGGAGAATTTCGTTACACGGGCAGATGTGTCACATGTTGCACGGATTTGTCTTGATGCAGATCAAGGCATCAAAGATGCGCCTTTTGCATGAAGGGCGCGGTCTAATAACGTTCCCGTATCCGCAGGATTCGCGGGGGCATGGCAAAGGGACGCAAGATGTCTAACTATATCAAGCTGATAGCGCTTGGTCTGGTCACGCTGTTTGCGATGATCGGTTCCAATTACGCGCGGGATCTGGCTTACCAGGTGCATGCGATCATCGTGATGATCGTGGCTGGCGGCCTGTTCCTTTATACTTTGCGCCACACCAACGAGCCGAAACCGGCAGTTGTTGGTCTGGAGAATGAGTATTTCGACAGCGTCGTGCGCGCTGGCACAATCGCAACCGCCTTTTGGGGCGTGGTCGGATTTCTGGCCGGGACTTTCATTGCGTTCCAGCTGGCCTTTCCGGCGTTGAATTTCGAGTGGGCGCAAGGCCTGGCCAATTTTGGCCGCCTGCGTCCGCTGCATACTTCGGCAGTGATTTTCGCCTTTGGCGGCAACGCGCTGATCGCCACCTCGTTTTATGTGGTGCAGCGGACCTCTGCGGCGCGGCTGTGGGGCGGCAACCTGGCGTGGTTCGTGTTCTGGGGCTACCAGCTGTTCATCGTGCTGGCGGCGACCGGCTATTTGTTCGGCTCAACCCAGTCCAAGGAATATGCAGAACCCGAATGGCACGTCGACCTGTGGCTGACCGTGGTCTGGGTGGCCTATCTGGCGGTGTTCCTGGGCACCGTGATCAAACGCAAGGAGCCGCATATCTATGTGGCCAACTGGTTCTACCTGGCCTTCATCGTCACCGTCGCGATGCTGCATCTGGTCAACAACATGACCCTTCCGGTTTCGATCTGGGGTTCCAAATCGGTCATCGTCTGGCCGGGCGTGCAGGATGCGATGATCCAGTGGTGGTATGGCCACAACGCTGTGGGCTTCTTCCTGACTGCGGGCTTCCTGGGGATGATGTATTACTTCATCCCGAAACAGGCCGAGCGTCCGGTGTTCAGCTATAAACTGTCGATCATCCACTTCTGGGCGCTGATCTTCCTTTATATCTGGGCCGGTCCGCACCACCTGCATTACACCGCGCTGCCGGACTGGGCCTCGACCCTGGGCATGGTGATGTCGATCATCCTGTGGATGCCCTCGTGGGGCGGCATGATCAACGGTCTGATGACCTTGTCGGGCGCCTGGGACAAGCTGCGCACCGACCCGGTGATCCGGATGATGGTGATCTCGGTCGGCTTTTACGGCATGTCCACCTTTGAAGGTCCAATGATGTCGATCCGCGCCGTGAACTCGCTGTCGCATTACACTGACTGGACCATCGGTCACGTGCATTCCGGTGCTTTGGGCTGGAACGGCATGATCACCTTTGGTGCGCTGTACTATCTGGTGCCGGTGCTGTGGAAGCGGGAGCGTCTGTACTCGCTCAGCCTCGTCAGCTGGCATTTCTGGCTCGCCACCATCGGTATCGTGCTCTACGCCGCGTCGATGTGGGTGACCGGGATCATGGAAGGCCTGATGTGGCGCGAAGTGGACGCCAACGGCTTCCTGGTGAACTCCTTTGCCGACACCGTGGCAGCGAAGTTCCCGATGTATGTGGTGCGCGGTCTGGGCGGGGTCATGTTCCTCGCTGGTGCGCTTATCATGTGCTACAACCTGTGGATGACTGTCCGTAAGGCCCCGGCAAAAGAAGCCAGCCTGACGGTTCCGGTCCCGGCTGAATAAGGAGCCAGGCAGCTATGTCCATTCTCGACAAACATAAGATCCTCGAGACCAACGCGACCTTGTTGCTGATCTGCAGCTTCCTGGTTGTGACCATTGGCGGCCTGGTGCAGATCGCACCGCTGTTCTATCTGGAAAACACCATTGAGAAGGTGGAGGGCATGCGCCCTTACACCCCTCTCGAACTGGCGGGCCGGGACATCTACATCCGTGAGGGCTGCTATGTCTGCCACAGTCAGATGATCCGCCCGATGCGCGATGAGGTCGAACGCTACGGCCACTATTCGCTGGCGGCAGAGTCGATGTACGACCGCCCGTTCCAGTGGGGCTCCAAGCGGACCGGGCCGGATCTGGCCCGTGTCGGCGGCCGCTACTCGGATGAGTGGCATGTGGACCACCTGCGCAATCCGCAGGCCGTGGTGCCGGAATCGGTGATGCCGAAATACGGCTTTCTTGAGCGTAAGCGGGTCGACGGCAAATACATTGGCGACGTGATGGCGACCAATGCAATGCTGGGCACGCCTTACACCGACGGGATGATCGAGGCCGCCCAGGCCGATTTCCGCGCCCAGGCCGATCCCGACAGCGACTATGACGGGCTGCTGGAGCGTTACGGCGAGAAGGTCAATGTGCGCAACTTCGACGGCCAGCCGGGGGTGTCCGAGGCCGATGCGCTGATCGCCTATCTGCAGATGATGGGCACGCTGGTCGACTTCTCGACCTTCACCCCGGACGCGAGCCGTTAAGGAGGGACAGATGGAATTCTATACACTCCTCAGGCAATTTGCGGACAGCTGGATGCTGCTGTTCCTGTTCACCTTCTTCATCGGTGTGGTGGTCTGGGCGTTCCGCCCGGGCAGCACCAAGGTTTACCAGGACACCGCCGACATCCCGTTCCGGCATGATGATGCACCGGCGCCTGCTGCTGGTGCTGACGAACCCGCCGAGACCAAGGAGGCGAGGGCATGAGCAAGAAATCGCAAAAGTTCGAAGGCGATCCGAACACCACCGGCCATGAGTGGGACGGGATCGAGGAATTCGACAACCCGATGCCGCGCTGGTGGCTGTGGACCCTGTATGCCACCATCATCTGGGGCGTTCTTTACACCATCGCCTATCCGGCCTGGCCGCTGATCAACGGCGCCACCGCCGGGGTGCTGGGCTGGTCGACCCGCGCCGACGTGGCGGCTGAAATCACCGCGGTAGAAGAAGCCAACGCGCCGGTCAACGCCAAGCTGGAAGCAACCGATCTGACAGCCATTGCGGAAGATGCTGAGCTGAACGCTTACGCGGTGTCGGCAGGCTCTGCCGTGTTCAAGACCTGGTGCGCCCAGTGCCACGGGTCCGGAGCGGCAGGGGCCAAGGGTTACCCGAACCTGCTGGATGACGACTGGCTTTGGGGCGGTTCGGTGGAGGATGTCCACGCCACCATCACCCACGGCATCCGCAACGAGGACAGCGACGATGCGCGCTATTCCGAGATGCCTGCATTCGGCCGTGACGAGCTGCTTGAGAAAGAAGAGATTTCCCAGGTGGTCAACTATGTGATGTCGCTGTCGGGCGAGGCGCAGGATGCCTCCAAGGTTGAAGCCGGATCGGTTGTCTTTGCCGACAATTGTTCCTCCTGCCATGCCGAGGACGGCACCGGCGACCGCAGCCAGGGCGCGCCGAATCTGGCCGATGCGATCTGGCTTTACGGCGGCGATTACGCGACTCTGAGCGAGACTGTGACCAATTCGCGCTATGGCGTGATGCCGGCCTGGAACACCCGCCTGACCGAGGCGCAGATCCGGGCGGTCTCGTCTTATGTCCACCAGCTGGGCGGCGGCGAATAAGCCGGATCCGGTTGATCAGAATGATGAGAGGGCTGCCTGCGGGCGGCCCTTTTTTAAACTTGTTGTGATGGGAGGCTCGGCAGTCAGCCCGAACCGGCCGCCGAGAGTCATTGCAGCGAAAGCCTGGAACGAGCTTATTCCGTTGAAAAACTAAGGTTGCCTTGCGGTCTGAGCGCTGATTCAATCTTCACATTGGTATCTGGGATTGATGGCGATGATGGGACCGAGGCAGGAAGCGCAAGGTGCGCTGTTCTATGAGTTCTCCATTGAGGGACATGTGCCGAGTGACCACATGCTGTGGGCGATTGACCAGTTTGTGGACCTGTCTGGTATCCGCCCGCACCTTGCTCCCTATTACAGTTCGACCGGCAGGCCGTCTGTGGATCCGGAACTGATCATCCGGATGCTTTTTGTGGGATACGCTATGGGCATCCGGTCCGGGCGGCGGCTTTGCGAAGAAGTTCACCTGAACCTTGCGTACCGCTGGTTCTGCCGCCTCGATCTCACTGACCCGGTGCCGGATCACTCGACCTTCTCGAAAAACCGGCCCTCTAGGCGATGCTTGCATCGCCTGCCGGGTGATACACGGCCGTTTCCGCGACAGCGTTCTCCTGCGGCATGTCTTCGGGACCGTGGTTGCGCGCTGCATTGAGGAAGGGCTGGCCAGCGGCCAGCGTTTTGCAGCTGATGCCAGCCTGATCCAGGCGGATGCCAATCGGCAGAACTCCTCGCCGCAGGACGATTGGGAACCGGCGACGCTTGACCCGACGGATGCGCCGCGCGCAGTCAGGGAGTATCTGGACACACTGGATGACGCCGCCTTTGGCGCGGCCAGCCCGGTGAAGCCGAAGTTCACATCGCATTCCGATCCGGCCTCGCAATGGACCGGCGCGCGGGGCGGGCTTGCCTATTTTGCCTATTCCGCGAACTACCTGACCGACACCGGCAATGCTGTGATCCTGGATGTCGAGGCCACCCGTTCGATCAGGCAGGCCGAGGTTGGCGCCGTACGGACGATGGTGGACCGGGTCACTGATACTCTTGGTCTTAAGCCCGAGCGGCTGATAGCCGATACGGCCTATGGAACCGGGCCCATGCTGAACTGGCTGGCTGAAGAGCGAGGGATTGCACCGCATATCCCGGTGGTAGATAAATCAGGCCGTAAGGACGGCACCTTCGAGCGAGCCGGCTTCACCTATGACCCCGCGAACGTCGCTTACATCTGCCTAGGCGGCAAGGAGCTCAGGCAATTTCGCCGGGCGTTCTCAAAACCGAGGGAAGCCAAGCCGGATCAGGATGGCATGCTGCGCTACCGGGCCCGTAAGTCCGATTGTGATGCCTGTGCCTTGAAACCAGGCTGCTGCCCGAAAGCTCCCCAGCGCAAAGTGACCCGGTCGATCTATGAACCCTCCCGCGATGTGGCTCGTGCAATCGCCCAGGCAACGCAATACGCGATCTCCTGCAAACTCCGGAAGAAGGTGGAAATGCTGTTTGCACACCTGAAGCGGATCCTTGGGATTGACCGGCTCCGATTACGCGGCCCATGCCGCGCGCGGGACGAGTTCCACCTCGCAGCTGCCGTCCAGAACCTCAGAAAGCTCGCAAAGCTGCTGCCCGTACCGCAAACGCCCCGTTCGGCATGAAGAGCGGAGAACGCGCCTTGCTGAAGAAGACTTCAGGGCGGTGGCAATGCGGAGTTTTTCAACGGAATAAGCCCGGAGCGGTCGTTATGATTATTCTCTGCACGAGCCCGCAACGGAAGAAATGCTGCATGCGCTCAAAATCTGGCGCTGTGACGCGGCGATGAAACTGGCCATTGGTGCAGCGCGCAGCGAGACTGGAACGGTCAATTCACAAGGAGCGGACGAAGCCGCTGGCGTGGCAATGGCGTTTGTGGCTGATGTAGGGGATGAACCGGAAGCGGTGAGCATTTTGCGATCTTGCTGACCTGTCTGACGATTGGGGCTTTCTCAGTCGACAGAGGAGGTTCCAATGACAGAGGAGAGAACGACACCGCTTCGCGAGCGGATGATTAAAGACATGCGCATTCACGGGATGGGCGACAAAGCCCAGAAGGCACGCATTCGGGCGGTGAAGGGTTTTGCGGGGTTCCTGAAGCGCTCGCCGGATACCGCGGCACCAGATGATCTTCGCGCTTACCAGCTGCACATGACCGATACCGGCGTGACGCCAACGACGTACAATGCGCGGATCATGGCGCTGAGATTTCTGTTCGGGAAGACCTGCAGGCGCGAGGACATGAAGAAGTACATGCAGTTTCGCACGCAGCCCCGGAAGCTGCCGACGGTGCTGAGTGTCGAAGATGTTTCGGAACTTCTCGCCGCAGCGCCCGGCCCGGGTCTGAAGTATCGCGCCGCGCTCAGCATTTCCCATGGTGGGGGTCTGCGGGCTTCAGAGGTCTGCAATCTCAAGGTCTCCGACATCGATAGCGACCGGATTCTGATCCATGTCGATGAAGGCAAAGGCCGGAAAGACCGCAAGTTGATGTTGTCGCCCGCTCTGCTGGACCTGCTGCGGGAGTACTGGGTTGAGGCGCGACCCGAGGGCTGGCTTTTCCCGGGCAAGCCCAAGATCAATCCGGTCACATCAAGGCAACTGGGCCGGGCTTTCAACTCGGCCAAACATCTGGTTGGTATTTCAAAGTCAGCCACGCTGCATACTCTGCGGCACAGCTTTGCCACGCACCTCTTGGAGGCCGGAACCGATGTCCGGGTGATCCAGGTGCTTCTGGGCCATGCCAAGCTGACGACCACAGCCCAGTACACCAAAGTTGCCACGAAGACGATCCGCAACACGGTGAGCCCGTTTGAAGCGCTCAAAACACTGCATCGCCATTCGCTCCGACAAGGATCCCGGTAACGTCCGGGGCGGTTGTCCCGCCCCAAGCTGGAAGTTGCTGATATCTTCCGCGCTCATGGCCCTGCGTATCTGCGGGCCAATGCGGGCCAATGCGGGGCATCTGAGCCTCTCGCAACTCAAGGTGATGTCGGCGATCGAAGCCTGTCGAACCGAGGCGCTCGGCGGGCATGTCGCCGCCTGTGCCAAATGCGGCCACCAGCATGTCGCGTACAACAGTTGCAAGAACCGGCACTGCCTCAAATGCCAGGGTCCAGCCGCGCGCGATTGGATGGCGGCGCGGGCCGAAGACCTGTTGCCGGTCGAGTATTTCCACGTAGTCTTCACCCTGCCAGCCGAGATCGCGCGGATCGCATACTGGAACAAGAAGGCGGTCAATGGTCTGCTGTTCCGCGCTTCGGCGCAGACGGTCATGGCCATCGCCGCCGATCCCAAGCGCTTGGGTGCACGTGTCGGCATGACGTCCGTGTTGCACACTTGGGGATCGGCGATGACGCATCATCCCCACATTCACATGATCGTACCCGGTGGCGGTCTTTCACCGGACGGCTCCAGATGGGGCGCCTGCAAGCCGGGGTTCTTTTTACACGTCCGTGTCCTATCGCGGCTGTTTCGCCGTCTGTTCATCGAAGGGTTGATGGCACTGCACCGCACTGGGCAGCTTGCTTTCTTCGGCGACCTGAAGGGACTGGCGGATGCAGAGGCCTTTGTCAGATACCTCGCAACGCAGCGCAAAACCGAATGGGTGGTCTATGCCAAACCGCCCTTCGGCGGATCCGGGCAGGTGCTGGCCTATCTCAGCCGCTACACCCACCGTGGCGCCATCTCCAGCAGCCGCCTCATCAGCGCGGATGCCCAGACGGTGGCCTTACGCTGGAAAGACTACCGCGTCAAATCAGGCGACCGCCAAAAGGTCATGCGCCTGAGCACAGACGAGTTCATCCGCCGGTTCCTGATCCACGTCCTGCCCCCTTTCGGCAGATTTGGCTCTGCCAAATCGCCTGCCGGGCAATGGATGGCTTCCACCGCATCCGTCACTACGGCCTGCAGGCCAGTTTCGCCCGCAAAGCCAATATCGCAAAAATACGGCAGCTACTTGAAGTGGAACAGACGCCGGAACCCAAGGAAAGCACCGAGATCATCCCGCTCACACTGCGCGAGCCGTGCCCTGACTGCGGTGGCCCCATGCGCATCATCGAGATCTTCCGGCGCGGCCAGAAACCAACCACCCGCGCACCGCCAAGGAACCAGGCCGCATGATGGAACGCAAATCAAATTGCTCAATAGCAGCCTGAGCCGGTGAGGCGGTTTTGGACAGTGCCGCCCTGCACCGGATCATGCCGCAGCTCAAACATCCAGCAACGCGCACCGGGGAAATGGCGATGCCCGGATGCCTGACAGCGCTGAACAAGGCTCTTGGCACAAAGGAAAGAACCGCTTCCAATCGGTCAGCACTTCCCGGAAAATAACATCGGCGAAACGCTTTCCCCATAGACACCGACCAGCTTCCGCGGCCTCCTCCTTGTCAGGGTTTCCCAACGCGGGCCACAGTCAGTACACGTCGATACCTCGCGCCATGGCACGCATCGAAAAACGTTAAAAAAACCGGTCTTTTTCCAAGCGGGGCCCAGTAGCCGCTTAGCTATCAGTTTCAGCCATTAGGGGTTTCCATCTTCCACGCCGCCAGCAGTTTCGGCAGCGCTTCGTTCCAGTCCAGGACACCGGCGGTTTGCGCCCAAGCCTGATACTGGCGGAACATATCTTTCTCCAAGGCGGGGTTGCAGCCCGCAAGATCGGTTAGTTCGGTGCGGTCGGCTTCGATGTCGTAAAGCTCCCAAGGGCAATCATGCAGCCGCACAAGCTTGAACTGCCCCAACCGGATCGCGGCGTTGCCCTCGTGCTCAAAGAAGATCGGTTGCGCGCGCTGCCAGTCCTTGCCCTGAAAAAGGCTCATCAGCGATTCCCCCTGCAGCGGCTGGATTTCATGGCCGCCCATCTCGGTCTGATAGGCGGCGCCGGCGGCTTCCAGGATGGTCGGCAGGATATCGACCACATGACAGGCCGCATGGGCATTGCCGCGCGGTTTGAACCCCAATGGCCAATGGGCCACCAGAGGGGTCGAGATGCCGCCCTCATGCACATAATGCTTGTACAGGCGGAAGGGCGCATTGGAGACATTGGCCCAGGGCTTGTCATAGCTCTGAAAGGTCTGGGCATCGCCCGGGCGCAGGCCGGTCACATTGCCCATGGTGATCTGCCTGCCGTCGTGCGTTTTGTCCGGGTAGAATTTCGACCAGCCGTCCTCGGCCATGAACTCAGCGCAGCCGCCGTTGTCGCTGAGGAATAGGATCAGCGTGTTGTCGAACTGCCCGAGCCGTTTCAGGGCCGCGATCAGCGTACCAATCGACTGATCCATGCGGTCCACCATCGCCGCATAAGTGGCCATCTTGCTGGCTTCCCAATCCCGGTTCTTTTCCTGTTCCCAGCCATGCACGGTGCGGTCACGCGGGGAGATGTCCCAGCTGCGCTGGAAAACGCCTTGGCCGTTCATCGTTTCGTGGCGCGCGGTGCGGAAATGGTCCCAGCCTTTGGCATAGACGCCGTCGTATTTTGCGATGTCCTCAGGGTGGGCATGCAGCGGCCAATGCGGCGCGGTATGGGCGAGGTAGAGGAAGAATGGCTTTTCGTCCGCCACCGCGCCTTCGATCATGCCGATGGCCTTATGGGTGATGGCGTCGGTGAAGTAGAAATCATCCGGGAAGGTTTCGACCCGGCTGTCGTCCTCCAGCATGTAATGCGGCGAAAAGAAATGCGTCGCCCCGTCCATGATTCCGTAAAAGCGGTCAAATCCGCGCTGGCGCGGTGTCGGATGCTCAACATCGCCGATCCGCCAGTGGTCTACGCTGCGGGGTTCGAAGTCGCCAGCCACATGCCATTTGCCGGACATCAGTGTGGCATAACCGCTGGCGCGCAAATGCTCGGCTATGGTGGCGCTGTCGTTGCGCAGGAACCCCTGATAGGCAGGCGTGCCCAGATTGGCGCCCATATGTCCGACGCCGGCGTTATGCGGGTAGAGCCCGGTCAGAAGCGACGCCCGCGTCGGGCAGCAGCGGGCACAGTTGTACATCGCAGACAGCATCACGCCGCCCCGCGCAAGGGCGTCGATGTTGGGGGTCTGGATTTCCGACCCGGTGCAGCCGAGATCGGCAAAGCCCATGTCATCAGCGAGGATCAGGATAACATTGGGGCGACTGATTTCTGCCTGAGGGTTGTTGTTAGTCATACCGGTACATTCACTAAGACTCAGGCTGCGGGAGTGGTCGCAAGCGGGCCGCCCTCAACGGTGACCCGATGCATCAGGCGGCGGAAGCCGTGATAGTCATTGATCGCCTTGTGCCAGGTGGCGCGATTATCCCACATGGTAATGTCACCGGCCCGCCAGCGCACGCGGCATTGAAACTCTGGCTGCTGGCAGTGGGCATAAAGCATGGCCAGAAGCGCCGAGGATTCTTCGGGGTTCAGCCCTTCAATGCGGGTGGTGAAGACCGGGTTCACAAAGAGGCCGCGCCGTCCGCTCAGCGGATGGGTGATGACCACCGGATGACGGACATCCTGGGTGGCGGCCTCTGCATTGCCCAGACGGCCCGATTTCACGGCTTCGCTGTCCATCGCGGCGGCGCCGAACACATGGCGCGAGGAGTGTACGGCCGTCAGACCATCAAGAAACCGGCGCATCGGTTCTGAAAGCGCCTCATAGGCGGCGCCCATGGAGACAAATAGCGTGTCGCCGCCATAGGGCGGCATCTCGATGGCGTGAAGAATAGAGCCCATCGCCGGTTCCTGATCATAGGAATGATCGGTATGCCACCCCTCACCAACGGCCTCTGTCTGGTCCTTCTCTTTCAGGACCGTGGCGATTTCCGGGTGGCCCTCAACCGGCTTGAAGAACCGGTTGACATTCACAGGTCCAAAACGGCGGGCAAAGGCCAGGTGATCCCCCGGTCCGGCGGTCTGCCCCCTCAGCACGATCACCGAATACTCCGCAAATGCGTCCCGGATGGCGCTGAAATCCTCGCTGCGGCGGATATCCGCCCCCAGGATTTCCGCACCTAGCCCGCCGGTCATTGGCAAAATGTCCATGATATCCTCCGCTGTTACCTGCAGGCAGCATAGGGCCTGCCCAAAAGCTGGAAAAACTGATTTAATCTGTTTCAAAGAGAGATTTTACCAATGGTTCGCTACACCCTTCGCCAACTCACCTACCTGACGGAAACCGCACGGCAGGGCGGTATTGCCCAGGCGGCGCGGCAGCTGAATGTCTCTGCCGCAGCCATCGCCTCGGCACTGGACAAGCTGGAGGCCGCCACCGGCCTGACCCTGTTTGACCGGTTTCCGGCACAAGGCATGCGGCTGACCCGCGCTGGCGGGACGTTCGCCACCCAGGCCGAGGCGCTGCTGGTACAGGCCGCTGCACTGGACCGGCGGGCCGCGGATCTTGCGTCAGGCCGCGCTGGCAGGATCCACATCGGCACCCATTACGCACTGGCGCAGCAGATCGTGCTGCCTGCGGTGCTTGCTTTCCGCGAAAACCATCCGGGCGTTCGTATCGAGGTGAAGGAAGCAGACTATCCGGCATTGGTGGCCGCGCTGGACGCTGGCGAGGTGGATGCGCTGGTGGTCTTTGACCAGGGGTTCGATCCCGGCCGGCATGAGGTTGAAGTACTTTTGGAGCTGCCGCCCTTGGTTCTGTTGTCAGGCTCACACCCTCTTGCTGCGAAATCCTGGATCAGCCTGTCCGACCTGACCGGTCTGCCCTATATCTCCGTCTCACCTGCTGGCCCCGGGCCAAGCTACCTGCAACTGCTGCAGGCCGCGGGCGTTCACCCCGAGGTTCCGTTCCAGTCCCAATCGCGCGAGCTGGTGCAGGCTTACGTGGGCAAGGGGTTCGGTTTCACGCTTGCAGGCTTCCCGCCCAAACAGGACTGCACAACTGAAGGCGACCCCATCGTTGCGCGGCCGCTCAAGGAAAGCATTGGTCATTACAGGGTGGTGATAGCCCGCTCACGCCAAGCAGTGCAAACAGCGCTGATTGACCGGTTTCTAGAGGTCTGCAGGTCGCCGATCTCTGTCTCAGGCCTTGCAGGTATCCAAAGCTCTGCAAACCTTTGATGCTGCCGTTCGTCTTTTCTGCAGCATCAGTCAGAATGAGCTCAGTGCCGTCGAATGCCAACGCAGCAGGCGCCGCGGTAGGGACAGGCCGGAACCGGCCATCAGCGAAATGGGCTAAACCCTTGAACTTCAGCGGGCTCTTTGTAAGCGTTGCCCCCGCCCCACGCGGGATCAGCTTGACGGCTGGAAATTCCAGGGGAGGAGCTCGTCGAGCCGGCTGGCAGGGTGACCTGCGGCGATGGCTTCGAGGGTATCCTTGAGGTAGGCGAAGGGCTCGACGCCATTGATCTTTGCTGTGGCGATGAGCGAAGCGATACGGCCCCAGGCGCGGCCGCCTTCATCATGGCCGGCAAAAAGTGCGTTCTTTCTTGTCAGGGCGATCGGGCGGATCAGGTTCTCGCACCGCTGCCCGGCAGGCGATTGCGAATCAATCTGCCGAGAGGGGCATTGGAGCCGGTCTCGACGCGGCCGTCGTGAAGGAAGGTCTGCAGCCCGCCCCACTGGCGGTGGATATAGCCAGCTTCTCACCGAGACGCGACTTTGAGGAGATCCGGCGGCGCTGGCTCTGCAGCCATTCTCCGAACCCGGCGGCCAGCGGCGCTGTGCGGGCCTGCCGGGCCGACAGCCGCTGGCCGGGGCCCATGCCGCGGATCTCACCCTCGATGCGGTAAAGCTCCGCAATCCGGCGCAGCCCCTCGGCGGCGATCGTCATGCCGGAGGCGTGCTTCCAGCACGGTGCCGCCGCGGTCGAAGACCTCCTTCAGCTTCCTGCGGGCATGCGCCCAGCAATACGCGACGGTGACCGGCGCGCCGCCTTTCCGCGAGGGGCGCGTCAGCCGGTTGCAGCCGGTATAGCCGTCTGTCACCCGGCAGGCGCATCCGCAGGATGCTGCCGGGAGGGCAGCTGCAGGATGCCATCAAAGCCCTGCAAGATCTGTTCCGCGTTCTGCCCGGCGCGGCCGGGAGCATAGGTGAACACCACGCCGGGTGGATCATTCCCGCCCCATCCCCTGTCGTCCCGGGCCAGCGCCCAAAGGTATCCGGTCTTTGTCCGGCCCCGGCCCGGGTCCAGGACCGGCGCCGTGGTCTCGTCTATTACCCGGCAGGCGCATGCGACGCATGCTGCCGAGAGGGCATGAACAACTTGCCTGAACCCTTCAGGTGCTCGGCCAGCCGGTCGACTACGGGACTGAGGTGGAAGGCGGCTGTCCCCACCCAATCGGCGAGCGTGCTGCGGTGCAGGTCGATCCCGGAGCGGACCAGGATCTGGCTCTGGCGGTATAACGGCAGGTGATCCGAGAACTTGCTGACCAGCACATGCGCGATGGCGCCCTCGGTCGGCAGACCGCCCTCGATCAGATGCGCGGGGGCCGGTGCCTGGGTGACACCCTCGGCGCAGGCGCGGCAGGCATACTTGGGCCGGGCAGTGACCCCTCTCGTGCATGTAAACATGCACTGCCGGGCAGTGAATGACGCGGAGCTGCGCGGGAATAATATCCAGCCGCTCGGTGCGGTCGTCACGCCAAAGGCGTGCCTGCGGCACGACGCCGATCCGGTGCATCTCACCGCACCCGCATGGGCAGTCCAGTCTGTCCGGCTCGGTCACCCTCTCGATCCGCGGCAGATCCTTGGGCAGATTGCCCCGGTTGCGGCGGGCTGGCTTGCGCGGCGCCGGACCGGTGGATGTCTGCGTGTTTTGCTGGATCTCAACCTCGGCCACTGCGGTCTCGAGATCCTCGAAGGCCAGCTGCCGGCCGCCATTGTCGCTCGAACCAATGGCGCATCAATGGCTTGCTCCTCGCTCAGCCTCTCCGGCCGTTTGCCATGCACAGCCTGGTTCAGCTCGGCAACGAGGTGCTCCAGGCGTTTGTTGGCCTCCCTGAGTGCATCCCGCTCGCGCAGCACCGCCAGGACAGCGTCACGCTGGTCTTCGGGAATGGCAGAAAGGTCGATGGGCGGGGCGCTGGACATGGCCGGACCATACCCTGATCCACCCCTCCGGGAGCAGGCTTTCGGCTGCCCGAGTCACTCTGCCACAGCCGGGCAGCGCGCCTCCAGCGACCGCGCCGCCACGCCATTCACCGTCGCGCCCGGTTTAAGCGTATCCGCCACTGCCTGGGCCTTGGCTTCATCCGGCCACCGCCGGTGACCCGACGCGTAGATCTCCACGCCCAACGATTTGAGAAACGAATTTGCAGCGCACATTGTGAAACGAACTCCCCACTGTGAGATGTGCAAGATCTCGCAGCACGGGATAGGCGCTAAAACGTGGGGCCGGGACAGCGCTTACGGGTCATTGAATTCCCTAAGTTTACTTCTCCCGAGTTAAGTTAAAAACGAAATGTTAGATGGACAAAAAAACCCTGAAAAAACCACCCGGCAAAAACACGGTCGTTTTTGTCACTAACCACCCCTACACCAGAGTCATGGAAAAATATCGTGCCACAAACCTTTGGCAAAACTCAGCTTGATTTTGTCACGTTTTTGGCCGTCTGTTGAAGGCCGGACCTTCGTTCACTGATCCTCCGTTTTCCTAAACCTAACGGCGGGCCACTTCAGTGGGGGAGGATCACCGCGGCTTCAGGGCACAGGCCTCACAGTCTGGTTTGCGGGCCCGGTAGCGCAGGGTGCCGTCCTTATTGGCGCCCGATCTGGGTGTCGTGAACGCGCGCCGGTATTGCTTGAGCTCCTTACCGCCAGGGCAGATGCAGGCGTCGTTCCCGGCATCCTAGGTGAAGCCGGCCCGTTCAAAGGTGCCGTCCTTGCGCCCGGACTTGTCCCCTCTCGGGACATTGCTGCGCAATGCCCTGCCGGGCAGTGGATCACCGGGATATGCGGGGCGATCCCGCGCTGCCGGTCCAGCCAATCGAGCATTTCGCCGGTGCCGTAAGCGGTATCGGCGATCAGGCGTTCAGGTTTCAGGTCGAAGGTATCGCTCACCCGATCCACCATTGTCCGCACGGCACCGGCCCCGGCTTGCCGGATCGAGCGGGTCGCCTCGACATCGAGGATCACGCCATTGCCGGTGTCGATCAGGTCGTTCGTGGAATAGGCAAAATAGGCGGCTCCACCCCGTGCGCCGGCCCATTGCGAGGCCGGATCGGAATGCGAGGTGAACTTCGGCTTTACCGGGCTGGCCGCGCCGAAGGCCGCATCGCCGAGCGCCGCCAGATCCTCCCTGACAGCGCGCGGCGCGTTCTCGGGGTTGATCTTCTCGGGGGCCCAGTCCGCTTGCGGCGACGAGTTCTGCCGGTTGGCATCGGCCTGGATCAGGCTGGCATCCGCCGCAAAGCGCTGACCACTCGCCAATCCTTCCTCGATGCAGCGCGCGGCCACCGTCTCGAACAGATGCCGCAAGAGATCGCTATCGCGGAACCGGCCGTGTATCACCCGGCAGGCGATGCAAGCATCGCCTAGAGGGCCGGTTCTTTGAGAAGGTCGAATGGCCGGGCACTGGGCCGGTCAGATCGAGGCGGCAGAACCAGCGATAGGCGAGGTTGAGATGCACCTCCTCGCAGAGCCGCCGCTCCGAGCGGATGCCCATCGTGTAACCGGCCAGGAGCATCCGGATCATCAGTTCCGGATCAACCGGCGGCCTGCCGGCCGGACTGTAGAAAGGAGCCAGGTGCCGCCGGATGCCAGACAGGTCGACGAACCGATCTATCGCCCGAAGCATGTGATCCTGCGGGACATGATCCTCGATCGGGAACTCATAGAACAGCGCGCCCTGCGCTTCCTGCCGTGGCCCCATCATTGCCACGCACCTCCGCTTGCCTCGCGGAAAGTGAATCAGCACTCAACACCCAAAACAACCCGGGTTTTTCAACAGAACAGGCTGGCTGCGGTCATCCAGACCAAGAGAGCGGATGGCAACAATGTCCGCTCCTCGTTGGCAGATCCTGGCTGCAGCGAAAGGACGGTTTGAATTCCGCGCCTCAGAGTGACTTTGAATGGCCGGTCTCGCGACAACGGCTGCAACGCAGCGATTAGTTTGCCGCACCTGCAAGCGAATGCTGCGTCAGCAAACGCCTGGAAGGGCAATGGCAGCAAAGTCCCGTGAGCCACCAGCCGCAGCAAGGCTTTGCTTAGGTAGCTTCCAGTGCAAAGCGGCTGTAGAGATTCAGTGCGGGATGCCCCTTAGCCCATCGACGTCATTGAGCTGCGTTTGCGGGCGCGGGCGGCGTCGGCTCTGGTGCTCCACCAGGCGATGCTGCCCCACAGCAGCACATAGAAAACACCGGTGCCAAGCACCAGCTCGCCCGGAAACGGGCCGATGTCAGCGCGGTCCACCGCTTGCTGCAGGGACAGGACAGCGGTTGGATGCACCACCAGTTTGCCCGCATAGGCCAGTGACTGGATCAGCAGGATCCAAAAGTAGTTGCGCCGGATCCGCCGTCCGATCGCAGTCATGACACTTACATGGTATTGGGGCCGCAGATAATCCGCGGCCAGAACATCCTGCCAATGATCTTCCAGATGCAGGTCGCCCTCCTTCAGCATCGAGGTATAAAAATGCGTCTCCATCCAGCGGGCGCGGGCGCGGAAGACGTTGAAATAGCGGTAGCGGCGGGCCTCCAGCATCAGAAAGAAGATGATCAGCACCCCCACCAGGATCAGCGGCAGGGGCGAGGCTTCGGGCGAGGAAAAGGAAATCGACAGTGCCACGCCCAGCGTGACGACCGCCCAGTTTGTGGTGGTGTCCAGCCGGGTGCGCCAGACGGTGCTGCGGTAAATCTCGCCCCGGTACAAATGCGCCAGGGCGCCGACTTCGGCCGCCGTCAGCGGTGCACGGTCACTGGTGACCGCCTGTTCGCGCGTTTCGATGTTCATAAGACCGAGCGTAGATTTTTTCCCGGAGCCGGGCAATTAATTTGCGCCTTTTTGATCCGTGTCAAACTTTGCCGGCGGCAAACCGGGTAAAACCACAGGTGAAAGAGATTGCTGCTTGGCTTAACAGCCCTCCTGGGCAGCATGATATCCCGCAAGGCCGACGTGCAGGCTGAACGGGGTCATGCGCCGGTTTTCCGATCTGTTCGCGCGTTTCCTGGAAAACCGGCGCTTTTTCTTTCTTCCCCAAGGTCAGGGTCTCAGGTCAGATGTTCTGCGGATGAATGCAGCGGGTTTTTGGCGGCTTTGCTGCCAGCCAGCGCATCAGCCGGGTGAACCTGCCTGAAGGGTGGGACAGGGGTTCAGGCGCAGGCAGGTCCCGCAGCCTTACACAGTCCTGCCGCGTGGCGGCCATCATCGAGCGGGCATAGATATCAATCAGCATTTCAGTGCCTCCTATCCTGGCGTCTGTTTCTGATACTTGCGTGAATGCGCGATTCCTGCGAGTTAATTGGAATAGCATTATGTAAGGCTGGATTACATATGGATTGGCTGAACATGCCGCCATTGGCGGCGCTCAGGGCTTTTACTGCCTTTGCTGAGACCGGGAATGTGGTGCGGGCAGGGGCAGCTTTGAATGTCAGCCACGCTGCCATCAGCCAGCAGCTGCGCGCACTGGAGGCGCATTTGGGCGCGGCATTGCTGGACCGCAGCGGCAGGGCGCTGGCACTGACGCCGGACGGGGAGCATCTGGCCCGCGCGCTGCATCTGGGGTTTGGCGCGATCGAGGCGGCGGTGCAGGAGATTTCTGCCGCTGGGGCTGCCCGGCCGCTGCATGTGACCTGCACGCCGATGTTTGCCGCGCATTGGCTGATGCCGCGGCTGGCCGGGTTTCAGGCAGAGCATCCGGAGATTGATCTGGTGCTGGACCCGCGGGGCGAGATTGTCGAGCTGAAGCCGGGCGGTGTGGATATTGCCATCCGCTATGGCGACGGCAGCTGGCCGGGTCTGGAGGCCGGGATGCTGCTGCAATCGCCGATGGTGGTCATTGCGGCCGGCAGTCTTCTGGGCGGGCGGCAGGTGGCATCCCCGGAGGATTTGCTGGATCTGCCCTGGCTCGAAGAGCTGGGCACCTCGGAGGCCTCGCGCTGGCTGGAATCACGCGGTGTCACCGAGGCATTGCGCGGGCCGCGCACCCGGCTGCCCGGCAATCTGCTGATGCAGGCGGTGCGGGCGGGCCAGGGGGTGGCAGTCAGTGTGCGGGAGTTTGTTGCCGAGGATCTGGACAGCGGGAGGTTGCTGGAACTGTTCACCGAAGGCGCAGACCGGGGCTATCACATCGTGACCCGCCCCGGCGTGCTGCGCCGGGAGGCGCGCAAGCTGACCAGCTGGCTGCGGCGGCAGCAGAAGGAGGAATGAAGCCGCTGGTATTGCGGTGGAAGTCATCTGTGCAACGCCGCAATCGCTGCGCTGCGGCAACTTGCCCCTGGCGGCGCCGGGCGGGCAGGCATAGGTGGCGTTTTGCCTTCACAGTACGCGGAGAAGGTGCCTGAAAACATGATTGTGCGATGCGCTTTTTGATCCACGTCAATGTTCTGGCATTATGCATCTGTGACAACGGCGCGAGACAGCCACAAGACGGAGAGTGTCCGTGAGCGATTCCAAACCAGCCCCGAGCCTGTACGCCGCCCAGGAGCCGATCTATCCGCGGCGCGTGTCCGGCCCGTTCCGGAACCTGAAATGGTACATCATGGCGGTGACGCTGGGGATCTACTATCTGACGCCGTGGATCCGCTGGGACCGCGGCCCAAGTCTGCCGGATCAGGCCGTGCTTTTGGATCTGGCGGGCCGCCGGTTCTATTTCTTCTGGATCGAGATCTGGCCGCATGAGTTTTACTTCGTCGCCGGATTGCTGATCATGGCGGGGCTGGGGCTGTTCCTGTTCACCTCGGCGCTGGGCCGGGTCTGGTGCGGTTACACCTGCCCGCAGACGGTGTGGACCGACCTGTTCATTCTGGTGGAGCGCTGGATCGAGGGCGACCGCAACGCCCGTCTGCGCCTGCACCGGCAGAAGAAAATGGATTTCCGCAAGGCGCGGCTGCGGCTGACCAAATGGGTATCCTGGTTGCTGATCGGTCTCGCCACCGGCGGTGCCTGGGTGTTCTATTTCGCCGATGCGCCGACGCTGGCCTATGATCTGGTGACGCTGAACGCGCACCCCGTTGCCTATTCCACCATGCTGGTGCTGACCGGCACCACCTTTCTGTTCGGCGGTTTCGCACGCGAGCAGATCTGCATCTACGCCTGCCCCTGGCCGCGCATCCAGGCCGCGATGATGGATGAGGACACGCTGACCGTCGGCTACCGCGAGTGGCGGGGCGAGCCGCGCGGCAAGCCGCGCAAGACCGACGAGGCGGGCACCGTGCATGGCGATTGCATTGACTGCATGGCCTGCGTCAATGTCTGTCCGATGGGGATCGACATCCGCGACGGCCAGCAGATGGAATGCATCACCTGCGCCCTGTGCATCGACGCCTGCGACGACGTTATGGCAAAGATCGGCAAGCCGCGCGGGCTGATCGACTATATGGCGCTGTCGGATGAGGCAGAGGAGCGCGCAGGCAAACCGCCCAAGAACATCTGGAAGCACATCCTGCGGCCGCGCACCATCATGTACACCAGCCTTTGGTCGCTGGTCGGTGCGGGGCTGCTGTTTGCCCTGTTCATCCGCTCCGACATTGAATTGACCGTCGCACCTGAACGCAACCCGACCTTTGTGACGCTGTCCGATGGTGCGATCCGCAACACCTATGACGTGCGCCTGCGCAACAAACACGGCGAGGACCGGGTGTTCAAACTGTCGATCAAGGGCGATCCGGCTATGCGGCTGCAGTTGGAGGGCACCGTGTATCACTCGGTCAATGTGCCGGCCGACAGCGCGCTGCTGCAACGGGTTTACATTGTCTCTGCCAAAGGCTCGGCGCCGTCGCAAACCGGCAGCACCCCTGTTCGCATCTGGGCCGAGGATCTGATAAACGGGGAACGCGCCCACAAGGACACCAGCTTTAACGGCACGGGGGACTGAGCCATGGCCAAACGCGAACGCGAATTTACCGGCAAACACGCCCTGATGCTGTTCTGCGGTGCCTTTGCGGTGATCATCGGGGTGAACATTGCCCTGGCGGTCAATGCAGTGAAGACCTTTCCAGGGCTGGAGGTGAAGAATTCCTATGTTGCCAGCCAGGAATTCGATCTGCGCCGTTCAGCGCAGGAGGCGCTGGGCTGGTCGGTCTATGCGTCTTCGCAGGGGGATCAGGTCAAGCTGGAGATCACCGATGCCGGCGGCGCCCCGGTGGAGGTCACCAAGCTGAGCGCAACGCTGGGCCGGGCGACCCATGTGCAGGACGACCAGCGACCGGCGTTCACCTTTGACGGCCAGGCCTATGTGGCGCCGGCCAAGCTGGGGCCGGGCAACTGGAATATCCGCATGGTGGCGCGGGCCAAGGACGGCACCGAGTTCACCCAGCGCGTGATCCTGCATGTGAAAGGCTGATTGCCATGACTGCCCAGATCCGCCCCTCGCTTGCGGCCTGTCCGGCCTGTGTCGCGGCCCCGCAGGACGTTGCTGAACAAGCTCCAACCGAGGCGCGGCTGGCGCTGTCCTTGCCGGGCATTCACTGCCAGGCCTGTATTTCAGCGGTGGAGCGGGAGCTGAGCGCACACCCCGGCATTCATTCCGCACGGGTCAATCTGACGCTGAAACGCGCATTGATCGAGGCCGAGCCGGACCTGCGCGCCGTGGATCTGATCCCGGTATTGGAAAGCATCGGCTACGAGGCGCACGAACTGGACCTGGCAGCGCTGGCTGCCACCCAGAACGACAAGGCGGGCCGCGATCTATTGATGCGGCTGGCGGTGGCTTTCTTTGCCTCGATGAATGTGATGCTGCTGTCGGTTTCCGTTTGGTCCGGGGCATCGGATGCGACGCGGGACATGTTCCATTGGATCTCTGCCGCGATCACTTTTCCCGCGATCATCTTCGCAGCACAGCCGTTTTTTGCCAACGCCTGGACGGCGCTGCGGGTCGGGCGCCTGAATATGGATGTGCCGATTGTGCTGGCGCTGGTGCTGGCGCTGGTCACCTCGCTGTGGGAGACGTCACTGTCGGGCGAACATGCCTATTTCGATGCGGCGCTGACGCTGACCTTTTTCCTGCTGGCGGGTCGCTATCTGGATTACCGCACCCGTGCGGTTGCGCGTTCTGCCGCCGAGGAGCTGGCAGCGTTGGAAGTGCCCCGCGCGATCCGGCTGCTGGACGGCGATGAGTACGAGGTGCCGGTGGCGGATCTGGCGATTGGCGATCTGATCCTGGTGCGCCCCGGCGGGCGGATGCCGGTGGACGGTGTGATTGTCGAGGGGCGGTCGGAACTGGACCGCTCGCTGCTGACCGGCGAGACGCTGCCGGTCTTTGCAGAACCCGGTCTGGCGGTGTCAGCCGGCGAGGTGAACCTGACTGGCCCGCTGACCATCCGGGCAACTGCGGTGGGCGAGGATACCTCGCTGCACCGGATGACCGATCTGGTCGCCATCGCTGAATCGGGTCGCTCGCGCTATACTTCTCTCGCCGACAGTGCGGCTAAGCTTTATGCGCCCGGCGTGCACATCCTGTCGGCGCTTGCTTTTGCGGGCTGGTATCTGTGGACCTTCGACATCCGCATGGCGCTGAACATTGCCGCGGCGGTGCTGATCATCACCTGCCCCTGCGCGCTGGGCCTTGCGGTACCTGCGGTAACCACCGCTGCCTCGGGCCGGCTGTTCAAGAAGGGCATGCTGATCAAACACGCCACCGCGCTGGAGCGGCTGGCGGAGGTCGATACCGTGGTCTTTGACAAGACCGGCACGCTGACTGCCGGCACGCCGCAAGTGACCAATCTGGGTGATCATGCCCGCGCCGATCTGGAGATTGCGCTGGCGCTGGCCGAAGGGTCCTCGCATCCGCTGTCGGTGGCACTGGTGCGTGCTGCGCGGGACGCCGGGGTCGCTGCTGCCGAGGTGCAGGACATCACCGAGGTGCCGGGCTATGGCACAGAAGGCCTGTTCCGCGGGACCCGCGTGCGGCTGGGGCGTGCGGCCTGGGCCGGCGCCGAGCAGGGCAGCCAAACGGCGGCCTGGCTGGACAGCGGGACGGGGGAGGCGAAGGCGTTTTTGTTCACCGATGCCCTGCGTCCCGGTGCTGCGGAAGCGGTGCGGGCGCTGAGCAACGCAGGCAAGGATGTGCTGCTGATCTCCGGCGACACCACTGGCGCAGTGGAGGATCTGGCCGGGCGGCTGGGGATTGCAAAATGGGTGGCCGAGGCGCTGCCGGCTGACAAATCCGCCCGTGTGCAGATGCTGACAGAGCAAGGCAAAAAGGTTCTGATGGTGGGCGACGGCCTGAATGACACCGCGGCGCTGGCGGCGGCGCATGTGTCGATCTCGCCTGCATCGGCGCTGGATGCGGCGCGGGTGGCTTCGGATATTGTTCTGCTGGGGCAGGATCTTTCCCCGATTGCCGAGGCCTGCAGCGTGGCGCAAAAGGCAACCCGCCGGATCCGCGAGAACTTCCGTATTGCCACGCTGTACAACGTGATTGCAGTGCCGCTGGCGATTGCCGGGCTGGCAACACCCTTGATTGCGGCGCTGGCGATGTCTACCTCTTCCATCACAGTCTCTCTCAATGCGCTGCGGCTGCGATAAGCCGGCGCCAGCCACAACGGACCTGAAGCCATGAGTGTCCTTGCCTATCTGATCCCGATTTCACTGATCCTCGGCTCGGTCGGGCTGGCGGCGTTCTTTTATACACTGCGCAGCAACCAGTATGACGACCCGGAAGGCGACTCCCGCCGGATCCTGAGCGATGAGTGGGACGACAAGCCCAAGCCATGATGCGGGCGGCCTGCGCCTGTGTGAATAACAAAACTGGACTCGCCGCGATTCAGTTCCGGTCTCTTTCAAGCGATGCCCGCATTGAAGGAGGCAATGCATGGCACCGGGATACAGCGGCGAATTCCTGCGTGATGCGGTTCGAATTGCAACGGCAAGCGGCTTGACGCGCCCGCAAACCGCTTCATATCCGGGCGTTGGGGTTTCGACCCTGAACAAGGGGGGCAGCAACACCAGAATGACGGCCTGATGTCTGGCCCGCATGAAGATGCAGAGAAAGAAAATGCCCGCCTGCGCAAAGAAGCCCGCCTGCTGCGTGAGGAGAGGGAGGTGCTAAAATAGGCGGTAATAGTCTTTGCAGGCCTAAGCCGGTGAGGGTCGCTTTCACTGATGCCTGGAAGGACGTTTGGCGAGTCGAATTTCTGTGCAGGGTCATGCAGGTAGTATCACGCACCATATCATGCGTGGCGGGTTCGCCCAATGAGCCGCCGGCAGCGCGATGATATTGTGATTTTGGCGCATATCCGGGAACAGCACCGCCTTAGCCTGCAAAGCTGCGGGCGGCCACAAATGATCGGGGAAATGCAGGCGGCGGGCCTGAATGCAGGGCATCGAAGAGCAGGCCGGCTGATGCGGGAGAATGAGGTCAAAGCCATCCGAACCCGCCTGCGCAAAGCCACAACAGACAGCAATCACGCTTTCAATATCGCGCCAGACTTGCTCAACTAGGATTTCTCAGCCAACGGACCCAATCAGAAATGGGCTGGGGACATCTCCTTTATCCAGGCCAGCGAGGGTGGCTGTAGCTGGCCGTGATCATCGGCCTTTACTGCCGCCGTGTCATTGGGTGGGCGGCGGCACTCGGAAGACAGGGGACCTGGCGATCCCTGCGCTTTATATGGCCGTGGCATTGCGCCGGCCGCTAAAGGACTGCATCCACCAACTGGTCGCGGATCTCAGTATTGTTCTGGTAATTGTCAAAATCGCCTGACGCAGCATGGCTTTCTCGTCTCGATGAGCGGCAAAGGCAACTGCTGCGACAATTCCCTTCCCGGCAGATTTGCAACGTAAACCGCCTGCCAGGCAGTGCATGGTCGAAACGGTCTTCAAATCCCCAAAGCTGAACGGATCCGGCGCAATCGTTGGGAAACACGGCGGCAAGCCGAGGGGGGCGGTAATCCAATACACCAATGGGGTCTGCAATCCGCGCAGGCGGCGGCCGTCCCTTGGCGGGAAAAGTCCATTGGCTTTCGAGAGAAGGGCTGCCTGACATGAGCTGAGAGACCGGAACTTATGCGCGGCAAGTCCAAACCCTCCCGCCCCAGCAGGTGTCCTGGCTTGCGCCAGAGCACCTTGGCAGCGTTGGGCGTGGCACCGCGCAAAGCGCGGTGCCACGCCCAACCGGGGGAAGTCTTTTTGCAGAAAAGGCTGACGACGGGCGGGAGCGTTTGATCGAATCTTGGCCGGGTCCTGGGGGCGGCTATGAAAAAGGCGCCGCTGGGGCGCCTTCTATTCTGCATTCTGTGCCGTTCGCGTCAGGATGGGCCGATCGGTTTGCAGGTCACGTTGCGGGCGTTCAGGCGGCGGCAGGCGAGTTCCGCCTGATCCTGGCTCATGCCGAGGAAATTGGCTTCGAACCCGCGCCGGGTCTTGGCCACCTTGCGCAAGGAGCCGTCCAGTGTTTCCAGCTCCGACAGGGCCGTGCGCAGCAGAACCTTCTCGGCCTGGTAACGGCTGGTGTAGAGACCGACATTTACACCCCAGTAACGCCCGCCGGAAGTGGAAAGCCGGGTCACAACCACCGGTTCCGGTTCGGGCGAGGCGTTTGCAAGGGCCAGGCTGGCCGGGCGGGCCACGGGCCTCAGTCCGGTGAAGGGCACCTGTTGCACCGCTGCGATGACCGTGGCTGTTGCGGCTTGGGCCGGCGGCGCGGGTTCTGCCTCCGCTTCGGCGAGGGCAACGGCAATGCTGTTGCGGATGGCATCGCCCTGCACGGCACCTTCGGCACTGACGGTCTGGACATTTTCGATCTGCTCCGCTTGCGGTGCGGTTCGTGCAGTGTCCTCAGCAGCTTCGGCCGGCGGCGTCTGCAGGGCTTCCTCAAGTGCCGCTACCAGCACCGGCGACTCGGCGCGGCCCGGGCGCGTTTTGGGCCGCAGGCTGGTGTTGACCTGGCCGCTGACCCGGATGGTCTTGCCCGCAGCACCTTCGCTGCTGCCGCTGTCCCCGGCGTCTGCTACCACTACGCCTGCACCTTGGTACGCGGGGCGGCGCGGCTTGCGCAGAGCGGCACGCGACGGCGCCCGGCGGAAGCCGAGATCCAGCAGTTCCGCCACTTTGGCATTGCGTGCGGTAGAGGATTTGCCGCCGAACACGGTCGCGATGATCCGCTCGTTGCCGCGCTTGGCCGAGGCCACCAGATTGGAGCCGGCGGCCCGGGTATAGCCGGTCTTGATCCCGTCGGCACCGCGATAGCTGGCCAGCAGGCGGCGGTTGGTGTTGGGCACTTCGCGCACGCCTGCATGGGTCGTGCGGCGGGAGAACAGGTTGTAGTATTCGGGGTAGTCATAAAGCAGATGCCGCCCCAGCGTGGTCATGTCGCGCGCCGTCGACAGATGCCCGCTGGCCGTCAGGCCATGGGCGTTCTTGAAAGTGGTGCGGCTCATCCCCAGCGCCTTGGCGGTGCGGTTCATGCGGCGGGCAAAGGCCGCCTCGGAGCCGGACAGCGTCTCGCCGATGGCGGTGGCGGCGTCATTGGCGGATTTCACTGCTGCGGCGCGGATCAGATAGCGAAAGGCAATCCGCTGGCCGGAGCGCAACCCCAGTTTCGAGGGCGGCTCGGCTGCTGCGTTGCGGCTGATCTTGACTTTGGTCTCAAGCGTGATTTCGCCGTTCCGCACAGCCTCGAACGCGATGTAGAGCGTCATCATCTTGGTCAATGATGCGGGATGCAGGCGGGTGTCGGCATTGCGCGAATGCAGCACTTCACCGGTGCGGGAATCAATCACCATCGCCGCATAGGGCGCCGCAGCGGCCTGGTGCGGCTGGAGCGCCAGCACAAATGCTGCGATAAGAAATACCGCGGCTGCCCTCAGGAACCGGGTACACGTACCCCCGCCTGACGCCGGAATTACCTGCGTGATCACTGCCATGTTTGCCTCATGCCGCCGGTTTTCCGGCTGACGTTTTTGCCTGTGACCCAAAGCCTAACACAGGGTTACTGAGGAATAAACAGCGGCGACACGGGCCGTTCAGCGCTATGCGCGCCATCCTGCCGGCATCTTGTGGGGGTGTCCAACGGCTCCTCTAGATGCAGTAAGTGCTAACAGGAGGTTACCAAAAAAAGTTGTGTTTTCCAGATCGCGCGGTGGCCGAATGCCAGCCCTGCAGGCCGTATAGGCCGGGTCTGAGCCGTTAACCTGCGTGAAAATTGGTCACGTAGAAGGGGGTGGAATAGCTCAGGCCAAGGGAAAATTCGCAAGGCTGGGACAACTGCGCCTTGATACGGGATTCGAGGTCCGCCAGCAGAGCGCGGGAAAATGCTTCGTCCCGGTGCGGCTTGGTCAGCAGCGCCACAGTGATGGCAATGTGGCTGTGATGGAACTGCGCTGCCGGATAGGCCCGGCCTTTGCAGGCCCCGGCGCCGCTGTCGTGTTGCAGGATCACGGTCTCGATCTCGGCCAGGATGGATTTGGCGTCGATTTCCAGATCGCTGGAGAATTTCAGTTCGGCATGCGGCATCTGTCCGGCGTCTCCGCTTTGGGTCGGCAAAGGGATAGCTGGCCGGAACAGGTCCGTCCAGCATCCAATCCCCGGGACTGTCAGCAAAGGCTGTTCACCAAATCCGCCAGCCCGCTCAGATCGGCAATTTCGGTATAGCGGGGGCTCTGTTCGGGGGCTTCGGCGTGTTCGACCTCCCAGACCAGCCCGTGCGGCACATAGGTGCCCCAGGCGCCGGCGCCGATGGCTGCAACCACGTCAGAGCGCATGGAATTGCCCACCATCATCGCGTGCGCCGCCCCGTCGCCGTGGCGGGCGAAGATGTCGTGATAAACCTCTGGTGTTTTCTCCGAGACCACCTCGACCCCGTCGAACAGTTCGCCCAGGCCCGATTGCGCCAGCTTGCGTTCCTGGTCCAGAAGGTCGCCCTTGGTGATCAGCACGACCTTGTAGCGGCCGGCCACCGCCTCAACCGCTTCGCGCGCATGGGGCAGCAGTTCGATGGGATAGGAGAGCATCATCTGCCCTGCAGTGATCAGTTCCTTGATCACAGAGGCAGGCACCTGTTCCTGCGTCACCTCGATCGCGGTTTCGATCATAGACAGCGTGAACCCCTTCACCCCGTAGCCATAGCGCCCCAGATTGCGCTTTTCGGCGTCCAGAAGCAGCCGTTCCAGCCGCTCCGGGCCGATGTCGGCGGGGGTGTGATCCATCAGCAATTCGGCGAATCTTTCCTGGGTGACGCGGAAGAACCGTTCGTTGTGCCAAAGGGTATCGTCGGCATCAAAGCCGATTGTTGTCAAATTACGTATCAATCTGCGGGTCTCAGTCTCTTTTCCTAAACTGTATAGAGGCTATATAAGCCTCACAGGAAATTCCACGTATCAACGGATCAAATTGCTTATGCCGCTGCAGCACATCATGATGACCGACCATTCAGATGACGATATCGAATCTGGCGTCCTGACCAAGACGCGGCCGAAAACCAAGCGCCCGCCGCGCTATAAGGTGCTGCTGCTGAATGACGACTACACGCCGATGGAATTTGTCGTCCTGGTGCTGGAGCGGTTCTTTGGCATGACCCACGCGCAAGCGTTCGAGATCATGCTGACAGTGCATAAGAAAGGCGTTGCCGTGGTTGGTGTGTTCAGCCATGAGGTGGCTGAGACCAAGGTGGGACAGGTGATGGATTTCGCCCGCCGCCAGCAGCACCCGCTGCAATGCACCATGGAAAAAGAAGAATAAAGAGGCTCTTAGATGTCCGTTCGCCTGTCATTGGCCGCCCAATCGGGCGGCTTTGCTGTTCCGTCAGAGGGCCGCATCGCCGTGTTTCATCCGCGCAGCGATCACGACCTGTCAGCCCTGCCCAAGGAGCAGCTGCTGATCGTCCAGCCTCTGCGCCCCGACCACGATCACTTTGCCGCGCTGGGCTATGCCTGCACCCCGGCACTGGAGGCGGATGAGGCGCTGGCCGCAGCCGTTGTCTTTATTCCGCGTGCCAAAGCGCTGGCGCGGATGCTGATCGCCCAGGCGGCGGCAGCGACACAGGGGCAGGTGCTGATTGATGGCGTCAAAACCGAGGGCATCGATTCGGTTCTGAAGGATCTGCGCAAGCGTTGTGAACCCTCGGTTCCGGTTTCCAAGGCGCATGGCAAGGTGTTCTGGATCGACGGCGGCACCGATCTGTCCGAGTGGCTGCCAACAGAACCGCAGCAGGTTGAAGGCTTCACCACCGCGCCGGGCGTGTTCTCGGCGGACGGGATTGACCCCGCGTCCCGTATGCTGGCGGCGGCGCTGCCGCAGAAGCTGGGCCGGTGCGTCGCCGATCTGGGGGCAGGCTGGGGATATCTGTCGGCTGAGGTGCTGAAACGCGAGAGTGTCGAGCAGGTGCATCTGGCCGAGGCGGATTACCACGCGCTGGCCTGCGCGCGGCAGAATGTGGCAGACAGCCGGGCGCAGTTTTACTGGGCGGATGCCCGCACCTGGAAGGCGCCGGGCACTGTGAACACCGTGGTGATGAACCCGCCGTTCCACATTGGCCGCACTGCGGAACCGTCGCTGGGCCAGGCCTTCATTGGGGCAGCAGCAGCGATGCTGGCGCCCTCGGGCAGCCTGTGGATGGTGGCCAACCGGCATCTGCCTTATGAGGTGGCACTGGGTGAACGCTTTGCCCAGGTGCGCGAGGAGGGCGGCGACAACCGTTTCAAGATCCTGCATGCGGCGCGGCCGAAACGGCGGCGCAAGTAACCGCGTGCGGGGCGCAATGCCGGTTTCCAAACCGGCAGGCCCGGTCTAACGTGCGGCCAAGAGTGCCACAGGCCAGATTTTTACAGGCCAGATTGTTACAGGGGAGTGCCCTAACATGTCCTTTTCGATCTCCGGTAAAACCGCCATCGTGACTGGCGCCTCCAGCGGCATCGGCTTGGCGATCGGCAAGCAGTTTGCCGATGCCGGCGCCAATGTGATGTTTGCCGACACCCATGAGGCGCAGCTGGTGGCCGAGCTGGGCGAGCAGGCCGAGGAAAGCAATATCCGCTATTTCGCAGGCGACCTGCGCGAGCGGCTGACCATTGCCAATCTGCTGTCGGCCACCATCGACGCCTTTGACGGGGTGGATATCCTGGTCAACGGCGCGCGCCAGATGGTGGCAACCGATCCGCTGGACCCTGCGGATGACACCCTGGATCAGCTGCTGATGCAAAGCCTGCTGCCCGCCGTGCGCCTGTCGCAGCAAGTGGCCAAGCGGATGATCCGGCAGGGCGAGGAAGACGAGGATAGCAACGGCCCGCTGGGCAGCATCATCAACCTGTCGTCGATCGCCGCGCGCCGCACCCACCCCGAGCTGATGGCCTATTCGGTGGCTTCTGCCGCGCTGGATCAGGCGACCCGGTCCCTGTCGGTGGCGCTGGCGCCGTACAAGATCCGGGTGAATTCGATTGCTTTTGGTTCAGTGATGAGCGCCTCGATGCGGACCACCCTTAAGGACAACCGCAGCTACCGCCAGGATATCGAGGCCCATACACCGCTGGGCCGTATCGCCTCGCCCACTGAACTGACCGAGACGGCGCAGTATCTGGCCTCCGACGCCTCTGGTTTCATGACCGGCCAGGTGCTGACGCTGGACGGCGGCCGCACGCTGCTGGATCCGGTGGCGGCACCGGTCCACTGATCAGAAAGACCCCGTATGACTGCTGAGATGAAGACCGAAAAGGCCCAGGCTGCTGCCTGGTTCCGGGACCTGCGTAACCAGATCGTTGCGGCGTTCGAGGCGCTGGAGGACAGCCACAGCGAAGGCCCGTTTGCAGACATGGCGCCGGGCCGGTTCGAGGTGACAGAGACCACGCGGACGTCGGATGACGGATCAGATGCGGGGGGCGGGGTGATGAGCGTGATGCGCGGCGGCCGGGTGTTTGAGAAGGTCGGGGTCAATATCTCCGAGGTGTACGGCACCCTTGGCGAACGGGCGCAAAACGCGATGGCGGCGCGCAAGGGCATTCCGGGGATGAAGGACGATCCGCGGTTCTGGGCTTCGGGCATCTCATTGGTGGCGCATATGCGCAACCCGCATGTGCCGGCGGTGCATATGAACACCCGGATGTTCTGGACCCCGCACGCCTGGTGGTTCGGCGGCGGCTCGGATCTGAACCCCTGCATTGAATACGATGAGGATACCGCGCATTTTCACGGGCAGCAGAGGCAGCATCTGGATCCGCATGGGGAAGATCAGTATCCGCGGCTGAAAGAATGGGCGGATGAGTATTTCTACATCCCCCACCGCAAGCGCGCCCGCGGGGTGGGCGGCATCTTCATGGACGACCAATGCTCTGGCGATTGGGCGGCGGATTTTGCCCTGACCCGGGATATTGGCCGCGCCTTTCTGCCGGCCTTTGTGCCGCTGGTCGAAAAACGCCGGGTGCAGGCGTATTCCGAGGCAGACAAGGATGCCCAGCTGATCCACCGCGGCCTCTATGCTGAATACAATCTGGTCTATGACCGCGGCACCAAATTCGGGCTGGAAACCGGCCATGACGCCAACGCGGTGCTGATGAGCCTGCCGCCCCTGGCGAAATGGGTCTGAGCCAGCCGCAGCTGTGACAAACTGAACGCGCCGCCTGCAAAGCGGCGCGTTTCTTTCTGCGGCGGATTTATGCTGGTTTCCCGCCTTCAGGCGCGACTTTGCGCCACCCTGCGCTAAGGTGAAAAACAACAGGCAAAGAAAACAGCAGTTTTTCACGAGGCGAGGCAGGGAGCAGATCACATGCGCAGATTGGTTCTGGGGATTCTGGCAATGGCACTGGCGGCGGGGTGCGGCGGGCCGCCGGACAGGGCGGTGAAGGCGCCGGAAGTCACCCGCACCGAGCCTGCCAATGGGCGGCTGTCCGGGTTGCGGACATATCCCCGGTTCGGCGACCGTGATCCGCATGCGTGGGAGGGGCGCAAGCCCTGGTCCTATCCGGTGCACGGCATCGACGTGTCGCGCTATCAGGGAGAGATCGACTGGCGCAGGGTGCGCCGCTCCGGCGTTTCATTCGCCTATATCAAGGCCACCGAGGGCGGCGATCACACCGACGCGATGTTCCGCGACAACTGGCGCGGCGCGCGTGCTGCGGGGCTGAAACGCGGCGCTTATCATTATTATTACTTCTGCCGACCCGCGGCCGAGCAGGCGCGCTGGTTCATCCGCAATGTGCCAAAGGATGCAAACGCGCTGCCGCCGGTGCTGGATATGGAGTGGAACCACCGCTCCCGCACCTGCAGAACACGGCCCGACGGCGCCAAGGTCAGGGCCGAGGCGCGCAAGTTCCTGAACATTCTTGAACGTCACTACGGCAAGCGCCCGGTGGTTTACACCACCGTGGATTTCTACCGCGACACCGGCATCGGGCGCCTCAGCGGCACCGAGTTCTGGCTGCGTTCGGTCGCGGGCCATCCGCGCAAGGTCTACCCGGGCGAAAGCTGGAGCTTCTGGCAGTATTCCGGCACCGGCGAGGTGCCGGGGGTGGCGGGCGACGTGGACCTCAATACCTTCCGCGGCAGCCCGGAAAGCTGGCTCAGGTGGTCGGGCCAGATTTGATGCGTGATGCAAGGGGGCTTTGCCCCCTCGCGCTTTGGGCGCTTATCCTCAGGATCAAGTGTTTGTCATTGCCGTTGATGCGGCCTGTGCCAGATTGAGGGCGGCCGGTTTTCCGGGTGGCCATCCGGGGAACTGGCGGCGGGCGGGCGATCCCTGGAAAGACCTGAAACCGGTGGCATTGCGGTGGTAAAATATCCCGCCAGCCGCCGCGCCATATGTCCGGCCATCCGAACGGTAGATGGGCCTTCGCCGCCGCCGCGGCGATCTGGCCCCATTTGCAAAGGATCCCGGCCACTGTCAGGGCCGCCGTCATGCATCTGGCGGGCGCAAGGATGTACGCGCCAGTCTCTATACGGCGGCGCTTTCCGCCCTGGGCAACAATGCGGAGATCCGCAATTTTGCAGCCAAGTTGAAGGCGCGCGGCAAGCCAACAAAAACGACCCTCACCGCCATCATGCGCAAACTGATCGTCATCATGAATACCGTGCTCAAAGAGCGGCAGGCGTCAAATCACTGCTGTGCGGCAAAACCGCGGCTGCGGCCGTTCGCAGCGATGCACATGATCTGGTAAGGAGCGCAGACAAACCTGTCAGTGGCTATCAGATCTGGTCGTGTAAGCTGTTGGGAAATGAAGGCTGCATTGCCCGCCCCTTATCTTACCGGCATCTTGTTGGCCTATGGCGTATTCATGATTGCCATGGGCAAGATCACGAAGCAGGGTGATCGCTGCATTCGCAAGCTGTTGGCCGTAGGGATGGCAACGCGCGCTGTGATGGCGAAACGTTCGCCAGAAAAGGCCGGTCTGTGGACCGCGAAGATCATCGCAGACAAACCATTCCGACTGGCAACAACAGCAATGGCCAACAAGGCCGCTCGGGCCGTCTCGGCGATGCTCACGAAGAAACAGGAATACCGGCAGCCTGCGTTCTGACCGCGCCGGCTGCGTACGAGATGCAAGACGTCGAAGTGATGATGCGGAATTAAGACAACCAAGTGCAAGGTGCGGATACGCCCGGTAATCCCGATGCATTGGTTCTGGAGATGCATCGTTGTTGCCAGTTTTCTGTATCTGATCCGAAGGCGGGTCGAACAGTGCATTAACAAACTCAAGAACATCCGCAGGATCGCAACCCGCTGGAGTAGGAAAGCCGAGAGCTTTCTGAAGGTCGTCGGCGTCACTTCAATCCTGGTCTGGCTGCGGCCTTTGCCGACATGACCTTGCTGCCAGCGGGAGCCTTACCCGGACCTGTGCTTGGGACATGTTATGAAAATTATTGCGCAGCCAGAGATCCCATGCTGAGCTATGGTTTCCGAGAGCGTGCTGAGACCGCAAGACACTGTCCGTGCGCCCGGCTTGGTGACATCCACAGCTATCGTGACAGGCGTGGCGGGAGGCATGCCTTGGCGGAGCAACCCGTCGCGGACCCGGGGGGCCTGTCCGACCGACATATAAAAGACAATTGTGGTTCCGGGCTTTGCATACCGGGCGCAGTCGGGCAGAGGGTCTCCGGCCCTGCATCTGGCGGTGGTCAGCACAAGCGTGTCCGACACGCCACGTTCAGTCAGCGGCAGGCCCGTCTGCGCCGCGGCAGCGCAGGCGGCGGTCACGCCGGGTATGATTTCCGTTGCAATTCCGGCCGCGCGGGCGGCGGCCAGTTCTTCGGCAGCACGGCCAAAGATGCCGGGATCCCCCGATTTCAGGCGCACGACACGCCGGCCCTTCAGTGCCTCTGCCACAATGACCGCGTTGATCCTGTCCTGCGGCCAGGCGTGGGCGCCGACGTGTTTGCCAACAAAGACCCGTTTGACCGCAGACGGGACCAGTTCCAGGACCTCCTCATCAACCAGGCGGTCGTAGAAAACCGTGTCGGCCTGCTGCAGCCGTTGCATCGCGCGCAGCGTCAGCAGGTCGCGTGCGCCGGGGCCTGCGCCGACCAGGGCAAGCGTGCCCGGTGCGGTTTGATTTGCCGGAGAATCTGTCATTCGGAACCGTCCTGTTCTGCGGCTTGCCGGATCGGGCGCCGTGCCAGCAAGTCAGCAATGTCAGGGCGGCAGGAGCCGCAGTTTGTGCCCGCCTGCAAGGCGGCGCCGATGTCTGCAACGCTCATCAGCCCGCCGTATTCAATGGCGTGCAGAATGGTGTTGGCCCCGACACTGAAGCAGGCGCAAACCACCGGGCCGGGGTCGGGCTGGTCCGCTGCGGGACGGCCGGTCAGCACGCCTGCCGCGCCGGTTCCCGGCAGGCCGGCCAGGTAATCCCGGCTGACCGCCACCGGTTCCGGCGCGGTGAACAATGCGGCCATGACCTTGCCATCCTGAATCAGGGCCAGCCGGGCAATGCCCTTGCACCTGTCTGTCATCATTTGCACTTCGGCCTCTGGAAGGGCGAACAGGTCCCGCGCGGCGGCCTCCGGTTCCGCAAGGGAGGCCAGCCCGGCGAGTTCTGCACGGTACCCGGCTTTGGTGCGTGCCATGGCCCAGTAGTCCGCCAACGGCGTCATCGGCAGGCGCGAGACTGCAAACCCGTACCAAGCTGGCTGCCAGCGTTCCGCCGCAACAACCGTGGCCTTGCTTTCGGGCTGTCCCGAAACCGGATCGACGGCGGCGGCGACAAGTCTGTCAATACGCGCAGCGGGGGCGGTTTCGCCGGTCCAGTGGATCGGCACGAACAGATCGCCGGGCTGCACATCTGCCGTGATCCGGGCGCGCAGGATGGCCTGCCCATGCGGGCTGCTGAGGCGCAGCAGATCCGCAGGTTTCACCCCAAGCGCCCGGGCGTCCTGCGGATGGATGTCGGCAAAGGGCTCTGCCAGGTGGCCCGACAGGCGCGGCGCCAGCGCGGTGCGGGTCATCGTGTGCCACTGGTCCCGGATGCGGCCGCTGTTCAGGCGGAACGGGTAGCGGCGGCTCTGTGCGGCCGCCGGAGGGCAGCAGCGGACCGGCAGCATGCGGGCCTTGCCGTCCGGGTGAAAGAACTGCCCGTCTGCAAAGAAACGGCCGCCCTGGCGGCTGCGGTTGACCGGCCAGCGCTGCGGGAGCAGATCGTCGTAGTCCTCGCCGGAGATCGCGGCGAGACCGGAGATGTCGAAGTCCAGCCCGAAGCTGCCGGCCAGGCCGGACAGCGCTGCGTGCTCGCGGAAGATCTCTGCTGGTGTCTGATAGCCGAACGCCGCGCCCCAGCCAATGCGCCTGCCTGCGTCTGCCAGAATGTCCCAGTCGGCGCGGGCCTGGCCGGGCGGCGGCAGAACGGCACGCTGGCGGCTGATTGTGCGGTCCGAATTGGTGACAGTGCCGTCCTTTTCCGCCCAGGCAGCGGCGGGCAGCAGCACATCCGCCAGCCGGGCGGTGTCGGTTGCGGCGGTGATATCGCTGACCACGGTGAAATCGCAGGCTTTGATGGCGGCGGAGACGGCATCGGCCTCCGGCATGGTGACGGCGGGATTTGTGTGGATGATCCAGAGCGCCTTGAGCCGCCCGTCGCCTGCGGCGCGGAACAGGTCGACAGCCTTCAGGCCCGCCCGGTCCGGCATCGCGGGAGCGCCCCAGAACTCCTGCACAGCCGCGCGGTGGTTTTCATTTTCCAGATCCATGTGGCAGGCCAGCATATTGGCCAGCCCGCCCACTTCGCGCCCGCCCATGGCGTTGGGCTGGCCGGTCACCGAAAACGGCCCGCTGCCGGGCTTGCCGATCCGGCCGGCGGCCAGATGGCAGTTCAGGATCGCATTCACCTTGTCTGTCCCGGACGTGGACTGGTTCACCCCCTGGCTGAAGATGGTCACCACCTTTTCCGTGCGCATCCAAAGGTTGCAGAACCCGGCGATTTCAGCCTCCGACAGCCCGGTGACAGAAGCATCATCCGCAATGGCCGCGTCCAGTGCCTCGTCCAGCCCATTCACATTCCTTAGATAGCCCGCATCCAGCGCCCCGCCTTCGTGAAGCGCCACCAGCAGGCGGTTGAACAGCGCCACATCGCTGCCGGCCCGCAGATTCAGATGCATGTCGGCCTGGTCGCAGCTGGCAGTGCGGCGCGGGTCGATCACCACCAGCTTGGTGCCGCGTGCCTCGCGCGCGGCAAGGATGCGCTGGTGCAGCACCGGGTGGCACCAGGCGAGGTTGGAGCCGACCAGCACGATCAGATCCGCTTCCTCCAGATCGTCATAGGTGCCCGGTACCGTGTCGGAGCCGAAGGCGCGTTTGTGACCGGCCACGGTGGAGGCCATGCAGAGCCGCGAGTTGGTGTCGATATTGGCGGAACCAAGAAAGCCCTTCATCAGTTTGTTGGCGACATAATAGTCTTCGGTCAGCATCTGGCCGGAGAGGTAGAAACCGACGCTGTCCGGGCCGTGCTTTTCCACGGCCTGCCGGAACTTGGCGGCAACCAGATCAAGCGCGCTGTCCCAATCGGTGTCCTGCCCGTTCACCCGCGGCGCCAGCAGGCGGCCTTCCGGCACCACGGTTTCCCCCAGCGCCAGCCCCTTTGAGCAGAGCCGCCCGCGGTTGGCCGGGTGATCCGGGTCGCCGCGCACCGTCAGCCCGCCCATGCCGTCCGGGCGCAGCAGCACGCCGCATCCAGTGCCGCAATAGGGGCAGGTGGAGTGGGTTTCCTTGCAGCCGGCGCCCGCCATCACGCCGCGCTCCGCTTGCCGACGGCAGCACCGTCGATCAGCAGGCGGCCGGCCTCGACGCGCAGCGGATAGGTCTCGATCCGGCCCGCGTCGGCGCCCTGCGCTACGCCGGTGTTGAGGTCGAACACCCAGTTGTGCAGCGGGCAAGTCACGCTTTGCCCATGCACGATGCCTTCGGACAGCGGGCCGCCTTTGTGCGGGCAGCGGTCGTCGGCAGCAAGGACCTCCTCCTCGCCTGTGCGGAACAGGGCGACGCAGCCGACGGGTGTTTTCACCACCCGCGCGCCGTGGAGGGGGATGTCGCTGATGTGGCCGATGTCGATCCAGCTCATTCCGCAGCCTCCAGTGTGAGATTGGCAAGGGGGGCGTATTGCGCCCGAGTGGTGCTGTTCTGTGCGTGTTCGGCCCAGGGGTCCTTGCGGTAGATTGATTGCGACAGCGTAAACCGGTCTGCCAGCGCCCTGCGGTTCTCCGCGTCCTCGACGATCTGTTCCTTGACCCAGTCAAGGCCGACCTTGTCCAGCCATTTGTAGATCCGGTCCAGGTACTTGGCATTCTCGCGGTAGATCTGGGTCATCGCCGAGATCACTTCCATCGCCTCGTCCTCGCTGTTCACCTTGCACAGCAGTTCGGTGCCCTTGATCTCCATGCCCGCAGCGCCGCCCACGTGGATCTCATAGCCGCTGTCGACGCAGACCACGCCGATGTCCTTGCAGGTCGCCTCGGCGCAGTTGCGCGGGCAGCCGGAGACCGCGAGTTTCAGCTTGTGCGGCGTCCAGGAGCCCCACAGGTGTTTTTCCAGCTTGATGCCAAGGCCGGTGCTGTCCTGCGTGCCAAAGCGGCAATGGTCGGTGCCGACGCAGGTCTTCACCGTGCGCAGCCCCTTGGAATAGGCATGGCCCGAGACCAGCCCGGCACGGTTCAGATCAGACCAGATGCCGGGCAGATCCTCGCCCTTCACGCCCAGCAGGTCGATGCGCTGCCCGCCGGTCACCTTGACCGTCGGCACTGCGTATTTGTCGGCAGCATCGGCAATGGCGCGCAGCTCCTCCGGGGTGGTGATGCCGCCCCACATTCGCGGCACCACGGAGAAGGTGCCGTCCTTCTGGATGTTGGCGTGCTTGCGCTCGTTGACAAAGCGGCTCTGCGGGTCGTCGCGGTATTCCAGCGGCCAGTCGGCCAGCAGGTAGTAGTTCACTGCCGGGCGGCAGCTGTGGCAGCCGTTGGGGGTGGTCCAGCCCAGTTCCTGCCAGACTGCGGCCTGGCTTTTCAGCTCCTGCGACTTGATCAGACGACGGACGTCCTCGTGGGGGTGGGAGGTGCAGCCGCAAATGGGCTGGGCCAAGGGGGCGGCGTAACCGTCGCCCAGCGTCACCGACAACAGCTGTTCCACCAGCCCGGTGCAGGTGCCGCAGGAAGCGCTGGCCTTAGTCTGTGCGCGGATTGCGCCCAGATCGGTGGCGCCGCCTTCGATGGCGCTGGTGATCTGCCCCTTGCATACGCCGTTGCAGCCGCAAATCTCCGCCTCAGGCGGCAATGCTGCAACGGCTGACAGAGGGTCCGCGGAGGCGCCCCCTTGAAAGGCCGGGCCGAAGATCAGCGTCTCGCGCATCCCGGAGATGTTCGTACCGCCCTGGATCAGCCCGAAGAACCAGCTGCCGTCGGCGGTGTCGCCGTACATCACGGCACCAACCAGCCGGTCGTCCTCGATCACCAGCCGCTTGTAAATGCCGCGGGCCGGGTCGCGGAAGACGATATCCTCGCGCCCATCGCCCTCGGCGAAATCCCCGGCGCTGAACAGGTCGCAGCCGGTGACCTTGAGCTTGGTGGCCAGCTCCTTGACGACGAACGCATTCGGGTGGCCAAGCAGGCTGTCCACCAGCACTTTGGCCTGATCGTAAAGCGGTGCCACAAGGCCGAACAGGTGGCCGTCGAACTCCACGCATTCGCCCACTGCATAGATGTCCGGGTCGGAGGTCTGCATCTGCGCGTTCACCTCGATGCCGCGGGCCACATTCAGATGCGCGTCATTGGCCAGCCGGGTTTCCGGGCGGATGCCGACCGCCATCACCACCAGATCGGCCCCCAGTGCCTCGCCGCTTTCCAAAAGCACCGCCCGGGCGCGGCCTTCGCCCAGGATCGCCTTGGTCGAAGCCTGGGTTTTCACGGTGATGCCGCGGGCCTCCAGATCCTTGCGCAAGAGATAGCCCGCCGCCTCGTCAAGCTGACGCTCCATCAGATGGCCCATCAGGTGCAGCACGGTCACTTCCATGCCGCGCTCCTTGAGGCCCGCTGCCGCTTCCAGACCCAAAAGGCCGCCGCCGATCACCACCGCCTTGCCGCCTTTCTCTGCCGCGCCGATCATCGCGTTGGTGTCGTCCAGATCGCGGTAGGTGATCACCCCTGGCAGGTCATGGCCCGGCACCGGAATGATGAAGGGTGCAGAGCCGGTAGCAATAATCAGCTTGTCGTACGGAACATGCCCGTTCTCTCCTTCGACCACTTTCAACTCGCGGTCGATATTCACCACATGCTCGCCAAACCGGCAGGTCACGCCGTTCTGCGCGTACCAGTCATCCGAGTGGGTGACGATCTCCTCATAGGTCTTGTCGCCCGACAGCACCGGACTCAGCATGATCCGGTTGTAATTGCCGCGCGGCTCGGCGTTGAAAAGGGTGATATCGTAGGCGCTGGGGCCGGCATCGAGCAATTGTTCGATCACCCGGCCCGAGGCCATGCCGGCCCCGATGATGACGAGTTTCTGGGTCATGTCTTTACTCCGCTGCAATCTGGTTTGCGGCTGCCTTGGGCTTGGGTTTCGCCCCGTGCTCGTAGTCTTCTAGGAAATCGAGCACCTCCTGCCGGAAGGTGTAGTAATCCGGGTGCTCCAGCAGCGCCTTGCGGGTGCGGGGGCGGGGCAGGCCGACGTCGGTGATCTTGCCGATGGTGGCCTGGGGGCCGTTGGTCATCATCACCACCCGGTCAGCGAGCAGGATCGCCTCGTCCACGTCGTGGGTGACGCAGATCGCGGTGACCTTGGTGCGGGACCACACCTCCATCAGCACCTCTTGCAGCTCCCAGCGGGTCAGGCTGTCGAGCATGCCAAAGGGTTCATCGAGCAGCAGCAGCTTGGGCGACAGCGCAAAGGCGCGGGCGATGCCGACCCGCTGCTGCATGCCGTTCGACATGGCGTTTGCGGGTTTGTCCATCGCATCACCCAGGCCGACGCGCTCCAGATAGTATTCCACCACTTCCTGCCGCTCGGCCTGGCTGGCCTTGGGATAGACCTTGTCGACCCCGATGGCGCAGTTCTCCCGCGCGGTCAGCCAGGGGAACAGGTTTGGCGACTGGAACACCACGGCGCGCTCCGGGTTGGCCCCTTCGACGTGTTTGCGGTCGAGCTTGATCGCGCCCTTGGAAATCGGATTGAGTCCCGCCGCCATGGTCAGAACCGTGGACTTGCCGCAGCCCGAATGGCCGATCAGCGAGATGAATTCGCCCTTGTTGATCTTGATGTTGAAATCCTCGACCACGGTCAGCGGCCCCTTTGGCGTGGGGTAGATCTTGTGCAGCTGCGAGAATTCCAGAAAGCGTTCTTTGGTCAGCGACTTAGATGCCTCGGCCACTGCCGCAGGCAGCCCGTGGACCGGAATGACATCCGGCAGGGTTCTGGTGCTTTTGATTTTGGCCTCGATCCCTGCATCCATCAGGCAGGAGGTCACTTCCCTCCGCAGGCGCTTGAAGGTCTCGTCGCTGTTCATGGCGGACCGCTCGCGCGGGCGCGGAATGGAAACCTTGAAGGCCGCCTCAAGCGTGCCGTCGGGGTTCAGCGCGATGATGCGGTCGGCCAGCAGGATGGCTTCGTCCACGTCATTGGTGATCAGCACGCAGGTTTTTTTGTCCGCCTGCCAGATCATCTCGATCTCATCCGCCAGGTTTGCGCGGGTCAGCGCATCCAGGGCTGACAGCGGCTCATCCAGCAGCAGCACCTCAGGGTCCATTGCCAGCGCCCGCGCCACATTGACCCGCTGGCGCATCCCCCCCGACAGTTCCGCCGGGCGGCGGTTTGCAGCGTGGCCCAGGCCGACCATTTTCACGTAGTGGTCCACCTTGGCCTGTTTTTCCGCCCTTGCCATACCGGGAAAGACCGTGTCGACCGCAAGCGCGACATTGCCGGTCACCGTCAGCCAGGGCATCAGCGAATAGTTCTGGAAGATCACGCCGCGTTCGGGTCCGGGTCCGGAGATGCATTTGCCCCTGAAGGTGACAGTGCCCTGCGACGGCGTTTCCAGCCCCGCCATCAGGTTGATCAGCGTGGTCTTGCCAGTACCGGAGAAGCCCAGCAGGACAAGAAACTCGCCCTCCTCAACCTCCAGGCCGATATTGTTCAGGACATCGGTGCGGGCGGTGCCTTCACCAAAGCTTTTGGAGACATTTTTGAACTCAAGAACGCTCATGGCGAATCACCTGTTGTTCGAAAAGGTAAAGAGCGACTGCAGCGCGTACATCACCCGGTCCAGCAGGAAGCCGATGATGCCGATAGTCAGCACTGCGACGATGATCTTGGCCAGCGACTGGCTGGAGCCGTTCTGGAATTCGTCCCAGACGAATTTGCCAAGCCCGGGGTTCTGCGCCAGCATTTCGGCCGCGATCAGCACCATCCAGCCGACCCCCAGCGACAGCCGCAGGCCGGTGAAGATCAGCGGCAGGGCCGAGGGCAGCACCAGCTTGGTGATCTTGGTCCAGGTGTTCATTTTCAGAACCTTGGAGACATTCACCAAGTCTTTGTCGATGGAGGCCACTCCCAGCGCGGTATTGATCAGTGTTGGCCACAGCGAACACAGCGTCACGGTGATGGCGGAGACCAGGAACGACTTGGCAAACAGCCCGTCGTTGGTGGCGTACAGCGCCGAGACGATCATGGTGACGATCGGCAGCCAGGCCAAAGGCGATACCGGCTTGAAGACCTGCACCAAGGGGCTGATGGCCGAATTGGCCACCGGCGACAGACCAGCCAGGATTCCCAGTGGAATCGCCACAGCAGAGGCGATCAGGAAGCCGAAGAACACGGTCTGGATCGAGGTCCAGATCTGCTGATAGTAGGACGGCGCGCCGGTATAGGGGATGTCCTTGACCCGTTCCGGCTGGCCGCGGTCGGTAAAGCGTTGATTGCGGGCCTCCACCTTCTTGTAGTGGGCCAGTTTCTTGGCGGCTTTGGCCTGCGCATCCCTGTGCAGGTTCACGGCTTCAGTCCAGACAGCGGCAGGGCCGGGGACCGCCCCCAGCGAAGTTTGTACTTTGGGGGCGATCGCGGCCCAGAGCAGGAGAAAGGCCGCAATCGCGATGACGGGAACCGCCAACAGGCGCCAGATTTCCTTCATCTGCGCCTTGGGGTTGTCTCCTGCAGCGGCTTTCAGAACCGGGGTGATCCAGGCCAGGCCAAAAACCTGAAACCAGGCGTCCAGCTTGTTGATCCGGGTAAACAGCCGCGCGCGGCGGGCCTCGGAGCTGAGCGTGTCGGGGTCGATGGTGGTCATGGTGGGATCCTTTTCGAGGAATACTGCGGCAGGGCGGCGGCGGCCTTGGCTTGCCGCGCCGCGCACCCGTCCGGGCTCAGCCTTGAACGGCGCCGCCGGCGACGGTCTGGCCGGCCTTCAGGCCGATCGGCAGGCTGTCGATGTAGGCGTTGGGGGTTTTGCCATCAAAGGGGATGCCGTCGATGATGTCCTCTGCCGGGGTCGGGGCCTTGTATCCGTCACTGTCCCAGGGAAAGTCCGCAGCATCGGCAAGCCCGTCATCCACCAGCATTTTTGCCGCTTCCAGGTAGATCCCGGGCTTGTAGACCGAGCGCGCGACTTCATCATACCAGCTGTCGGGTTTGGGCTCGGCGATCTGGCCCCAGCGGCGCATCTGGGTCAGATACCAGACCGCGTCCGAATAGAACGGATAGGTGGCATTGTAGCGGAAAAACACGTTGAAATCCGGCACCGCGCGCGTGTCACCCGGTTCGTATTCAAAGGTGCCCGTCATCGAATTGGCGATCACCTCCGGGTCGGCACCGACGTAATCCGGGCGCGACAGGATCTCGACCGCTTCCGCACGGTTGGCGTTATCGTTTTCATCCAGCCACTGGGCCGCGCGGATCAGCGCCTTGACTACGGCGCGGGTGGTGTTGGGGTTTTCCTCGGCAAACTCTGCGGTGATCCCGAACACCTTTTCCGGGTTGTTTTTCCAGATCTCGTAATCGGTGATGACCGGTACGCCGATGCCCTTGAACACGGCCTGCTGGTTCCACGGCTCCCCCACGCAGTAGCCGGAGATGGTGCCCGCCTCCAATGTGGCAGGCATCTGCGGCGGCGGTGTCACCGACAGGAACGCCTCGGCGCCGATCTGGCCGGTTACGTTTTCGGGCGAGTAGTAGCCGGGGTTTATACCGCCAGCCGCCAGCCAGTAGCGCAGTTCATAGTTATGGGTGGAGACCGGGAACACCATGCCCATGTTGAACGGCTTGCCCTTGGCGTTGAAATCCTCGATCACCGGCTTCAGATAGGCGGCGGAAATCGGATGCGCGATCTGGCCGCCGGCGTCTGCCGGTAGGTTCGGCTTCATCATCTCCCAGACCTCGTTGGACAGGGTGATGCCGTTGCCGTTCAGATCCATCGAGAACGGGGCCACGATGCGGGCTTTGGTGCCATAACCGATGGTCGCGGCCAGCGGCTGGCCTGCCAGCATATGGGCGCCGTCCAGGGTGCCATCTATCACCCCGTCCAGCAGCACCTTCCAGTTCGCCTGCGCTTCGAGGGTCACAAACAGCCCCTCATCATCGAAGAACCCCTGCTCATAGGCTACCGCCAGCGGCGCCATGTCGGTGAGCTTGATGAAACCGAAGGTCAGAACGTCTTTTTCCAGGTCGGGCATGTCAGCCAGAGCCGGCCCGGTCAGCGCGGTTGTGGCCGTCAAGGCGAGGATCAGTTTCTTCATCGGGTCGGTTTCCTTTGTTTGCTGTGTCCGGCCCGAAGGCCGAATAAAAAAAGCCGCTGACACGCACCGCCGGGAGGAGTGGCGGTGGGTCGAGCGGCTTTGCTCAGTGAAACCCGGTCTTCGGGAAAATTCTCAGTCAGGCACCGTTGCCTGTCTGACCTCAGGCTGCCGGAGGAGGAGCAAGGCGGCAAAGATTTCTTTGCTCATGCAGCAAGAAATTCTGCGTTGCAGCATGATGATCCGGAAAGCTGCCTGCTTTTTCATCAGTCCGCGGCCTGGGGGTCAAAAACGCGGCCATCGAAGAACCGGTTCTGCAACAGGCTGACCGCTGCCGATTCTCCCGCTGCCAGCAGCAGGGCGCTGATTGCGCCTTCCAGTGTCAAAGGGGCGCCGGGCAAGCCGGCGCTGGTCCCGAGCAGGGCGTTGCGGTACAGATCGCTGCGAAGTACCTGCATGGCCTTTGCAAGTGCCGTCCCGCGGCCCAGGCTGCTGCTGACACCAATGACGGTGCCATTGACGGGCAGCACCGGCAGCGCGGACAAGGGCGCGCTGACGCTACCAAGGCCAAGCGCCGCAGCTATCGGCACCGGGGCGAGAATCTTGGCGGTGTCTACCTTGCCAAAGGCCAGCATATCCCGCAGCGACGGCCAGGAAGGCGCGCGGTGCAGCTCAAGCGTCAGCCATTGTTCGGCGGCAACGCCCAATTCCTGCGCGGCAATCAGCGGCGCCGGATCGGTCAGCGGGACATAGCCGGCAGGGATCCCCGTGTCGTGCTCATGCCATCAGCCCTGCTGCGGTGACCAGCGCCTGCGCCACGTCTGCGACGCGCTTGTTCTGGTTCATCGCGGTCTTGCGCAGCAGCGCATAGGCTTCATCTTCGCCGATGCCGCGGGCCTTCATGACGATGCCTTTGGCGCGGTCGATGACCTTGCGATCTTCCAGGGCGCGCTTGGCTTCGGCAAGCTCGGTGCGCATCCGCTGAAACAGCCGGAACCGGGCGATCGCGGCGTCCAGAACCGGCTTCAGCCGGGCGGGCTGCAGCCCGTCGACTACATAAGCCGAGACACCGGCCTCCACCGCGGCAGCAGACAGCCCGTCCTCGCTGCGATCGACAAACATGGCCACCGGACGTTCCTTGGGGCCGGATGCCAGCGTCAGTTCCTCCAGCACGCTGCGCGAGGGATTTGCAATATCGATGAGGACAACATCCGGGTCACGCACCTGTATCCGGCGTGCCAGGCCTGAAGGTTCCGAGATGACCTGAATGTCGAAATCCCCGGCTTCCCGCAGCCCGCCCACAATCATGAAGGCGCGTTCGCGGTCTGTTTCTACAACAACAATAGACAGGGCGTCGGGCATGCAGCAGAGCATGAAAAGGGCGGAAGATGTCTGTAAAGGTCACTGATGCGGCGCGATTTTCAGATAACGTGCTTACGCCGAAATTTTAAGCGAACAGCCTGAACCTTTGGCTTGGTAGAAAGAAACTGGCGGCAGCCAAACGTCGGACTAGGGGAGGCTGCTTGAAGTTCGCAGAGGGTGATATGTGCAGGTTCCTCGGACGCCACGTCGGCACGGCCCTGGGTCCGATGAAGGGGTCCTTGGCATACACGACCCAGTTAATCCGGCGCAGCGGTCGCAGAAACGCGTCGAAGGCCGCGCGATCCACAAGCCCGGCATGACCGCCGAAGACGTGTAGCTTCCCGGCGACGTGCGGCCGGGCCAGCCCTTCCAGTTGGGACAGTGCCTGTTCCGGCGAGAGTTGCAGGCATTGTATTCATCCCGCAGTCTTCACATCACGTGGCAGGGCCGCCGAGCGCCGCCGTGCGGCAGCGCTCGATGGCGCTCATCACCTTCAACTGGCCGAGGCTGATGCGGCCCCTGTTTGCTGCCCGGTACGCAGCACCACTGGCGCGGAAGATATCCGCGACCTCCAGCTTTGGCAGAGGCAACGCGGTCGATGATGCGCCTTTCTTGCGCTTCTTACTCTTCTTGCGCTTGGCCTGTGCCGAATCATCGAGCGGGCTCTCAACCTCCGAGATCTGCGCCCTCTCATCGATTGCTGGGCAATCGTCTGCCGGGCAGTAGATGACCCGGATGTCCACGCCGCGCTCCAGCAGATGTGTTGCGAAAGAATGGCGCAGCGTGCCAGAGGCGCGTCTTCGACACGACGTGCGCAGCGTCACAGGCTTGGTAATCCCCGCGGCCCGCGCCGCCTGCTTGAACAAACGCGAGTTCTGACGGGCAGACAGGTGCTTGCCGCCATAGCCGGGGAAAATGACCTGATCAGGCCCGGGCACGCCAGTGTCCTGACCGGTGGGACGTTCTTTCCACCAGTCCCGCAATAATCCCAGAATGCCGGCGGGCAGCATCACGTTGCGATCCTTGCGGCCCTTGGATTGCACGATGCGGATGATGTTTTGGGCGCCGTCGTGTCGAAGACGCGCCTCCGGCACGATATCGCCAACCTTCAGCCGGACGACCTCGCCCGCACGCAGGCGGCAGCCATAGGCCAGCGATTGCATCACACGCGCCTTCAAGCTTGGTGCCATGACCAGGATGCGCTTGACCTCGTTTCCGCTCAGCACCAGCTGCACCTTCACCGGCTCCTTGAGGCTGAAAACCTCCGCGTCCAGGTCATGCCGCCGCAGCGTCACCCGGAACAGAAACTTCACCCCGGTCATGGTCAGGTTGCGGGTGCAGATGCTGGTGCCGCTTTCCATCAGATGCCGCTGGAAGCCCCGCAAGTGGCTGGTTTGAGACGCTGGTCCCAGATTGCGCGCCGGTATACCGGCAATCATCCGGACGCGAAGGGGTGCCCTCGGTGTGGACTGCTGAACGGTCATGGGAAACCCTCTGTCAACCGAGGCAAAATCACCTCGGCCAACAGCACCCACCCGTCATCGAAATCCGCGAAGCAAATCCCGGTTTCCCGCAACGCCAGCCACAGGCGCCCATATCGCGGAGCGATTTAGTGCCTGGTGCCTAAAGCAGACTTGGGCGGGTTGCCTGTCTGCATGTACAGAGAACGTCAGGATTGTACCGGGTTGGGTAAATTCAGCGCTTCGGAATTGCTGCACCTTGCCTGAATGACTGCATTTCCTCTTGCTATGCAGCGGGTGATTTTCGGCAGTGCGGCGGGTAGGCACGCTGCGAGCGCGCGCAGCGAGAACTCAGCACGTCCGCAATGGGCTCTCTGACCGAATTCGCCGCGCAAGCGACGGACGGCTGCTCTGTTGAAATCACATGGGCCAAGAGCGTGCACACCTCAAATATCGGAACGCTCACTGCCCATGCTATCGTTGCGGCCAGATGGTGACCGAGGCATCACGGTGGATATTTTCAGCCAGATGAAGAGAGGATCCTTTATTCTTCTGGCCTCAAATATCCCGGAGCGCGAGGCAGAGCCTCGCTTCAGGCCTTCCAGTCAAAGAACCCCTTACCGGCTTTCTCCAGTAGCTTTGCCGCCATTTCCCGACCCAATTCCGCACCGTCTTCCACCGGGCAGGTCTGATCATCGTTGATCGCTTCGGAACCATCCGGGCGCAGCACTTCGCCGCGCAGGCGCAGGGTGGGGCCGTCGAGTTCGGCAAGGCCCGCAATCGGAGTCTCGCAGGAGCCGTCAAGCGCCGCCAGAAAGGCGCGTTCGGCTGCCAGGCGCTGGCCGGTTTCGCCGTCATGAATTGCTGAGAGCATCTCGGCGGCGCGGCTGTCATCCGCGCGCCGTTCAATGCCGATGGCGCCTTGTGCCACTGCGGGCAGCATGTCGCTTGTTTCGATCGCTGTGGCAGGCACATCCGCCATCTCCAGCCGGTTGAGGCCGGCCATTGCCAGGAAGGTGCATTCCGCGGCACCCTCGGACAGTTTGCGCAGCCGGGTCTGCACGTTGCCGCGGAACTCTACCACGTTCAGATCGGGACGGCGGTTCAAGAGCTGCGCGCGGCGGCGCAAGGATGACGTGCCGACCACCGCGCCCTCGGCCAGGTCATGAAGCGATTTGAGAGACGGGGAAATGAACGCATCGCGCACGTCCTCGCGCGGCAGATAGGTGTCCAGCGCCAGCCCCTCCGGCTGCAGCACCGGCATGTCCTTCATCGAATGCACCGCGATGTCGATGGCACCGGACAGAAGATCCTCTTCGATCTCCTTGGTGAACAGCCCTTTGCCGCCCAGCTCTTTCAGCGGCTTGTCCGCTGCGATCAGTGCCTGATTGTCGCCGGTGGTCTTGATCACCACGATCTCGAACGCCTCCTGCGGCAGGCCGAAAGCGGCGGCCAGGCGGCTGCGGGTCTCATGGGCCTGGGCCAGTGCCAGCGGCGATCCGCGGGTGCCGATTTTCAGGGGCGAAGCGGGGGTGGGCAGGGTCAGTGTCATAAGAAGAAGCCTTAAATCAGTTTGCGCCCCGGAGGAAACCGGTTTTTGCCTCTCTCACATGCCCGGGGAGGCGGCTTTGATATAGGACAAGGCGCTTGGGGGCAGGGCGCGGCACATCGCCCCTGCTCTTGACATTCCGAGGCGCAGGCGTGACCTCAGAGGGCGATGTATACGGGCGATTGATAGCGAGGATGACCATGGGTGGACAAAAGAAGCTGCTGCGCGCATTGGCGGGTGAGAAACAGGATGTGCCGCCGATCTGGATGATGCGTCAGGCGGGCCGCTATCTGCCGGAATACCGCGCGACGCGGGCCGAGGCCGGGGATTTCCTGTCGCTTTGCTACAATCCTGAATTGGCCGCCGAAGTGACCCTGCAGCCGATCCGCCGCTATGGCTTTGACGCGGCGATCCTGTTTGCCGATATCCTGCTGATCCCGCAGGCGCTGGGGGCGGATCTGTGGTTTGTCACCGGCGAGGGCCCGCGGCTGTCGACCCTCACCACGCAGAGTGACTTTGCCAAGCTGGGTCCGGCATCGGATATCCACGAGACGCTGAACCCGATTTACGAGACTGTCCGCATCCTGTCCCGCGAATTGCCGTCCGAGACGACGCTGATCGGTTTTGCCGGCGCGCCCTGGACCGTTGCAACCTATATGATCGCGGGCCGCGGCACCCCGGACCAGGGCCCGGCCCATGCCCTGCGCGAGGAAAACACCGCGCTGTTCGAGGCGCTGCTGGCGCGGATCACCGAAGCCACCATTGACTATCTGTCCAAGCAGATCGAAGCGGGTGCCGAAGTGGTCAAGATCTTTGACAGCTGGGCCGGGTCGCTGAAGGGCGAAGCGTTCCAGAAATATGCGCTGGAACCCTGCCGCCAGATCACCGCGGCGCTTAAAGAACGGCATCCGGGCATTCCGGTGATTGGCTTCCCGCGGGAAGCGGGCGGCAAATATGCGGGCTTTGCCAAGGCCACCGGAATTGATTGTGTGGCGCTGGACAATTCGGTGGATCCGGCCTGGGCTGCGGCCCATGTGCAGGCGGACGGCTGCGTGCAGGGCAATCTGGCGTCCCGCCACATGGTGACCGGCGGGCAGGACCTGGTGGATGAAACCCGCCGCATTGTTGATGCCTTCAAGAACGGCCCGCATATTTTCAATCTGGGTCATGGTATCACGCCGGATGCGGACCCGGACAATGTGCAGCTGATGATCGACACGGTCCGCGGCGGCTGAGCGGTTCAGCAGCGGCCCGGCCTTGTGCCGGGCGGCGGTTTCGGGCATCAGCGCAGCAGCACGCGCCGCGAATAAGGACATAACGGTGGATTACGGTAAATCTGGAGCACCCAAAATGGGCAAGAATAAACCTCGTCACGCCGAACATAATGCCAAGGGAACCAAGAAGAACCCCTTTGGCAAGCAGTCGGACAAGACCGAGCTGCTGAAGCGTATGAAAGCGGCAGCCGAGAAACCCAAGAAAGAAGACTGAGCCTATTTTAGGCTCAATTCCGCCAGGATTTCGTCCGTATGCTGTCCGCGCGCGGGGATTTCCGGCGGGGTCCATTCCGGCTGATCTGAAAACCGCGGGGCAGGAGCAGCCTGCAGCACGCCCTGCGCCTCGGCCCATGTGCCGCGGGTGTTCATCGGGTGCGCCAGGGCTTCCTCGGGGTTCAGCACCGGGGCGACGCAGGCGTCAGTTCCCTCAAAAAGCACCGCCCAGTGATCACGCGCCTGGCTGGCGAAAATCCCGGCGAGGCGGCCTGTGAGCGCGGGCCAGAGGGCTTTGTTGAACTGCTGACGGAACGCTGGATCCTCGGCCAACTGCAGCTTTTCCAGAAACAGCGCATAGAATTTCGGCTCCAGGCATTGCACCGAGACATAGCCGCCGCAGGCACAGGCATAAGTGCGGCTCCAATGCGGCCCGTCGAGCAGGTTTGCGCCGCGTTGCACGCCGAAGTTGCCGGCCTGGCGGATGCTCATCAAGAGGTTCATCATATGGGCCGAGCCGTCATAGATTGCGGCATCCACCACACAGCCGCCGCCGGTTGTTTTGGCCCCGAGGATACCTGCCAGCATCCCCGCCACCAGATACATCGCGCCACCGCCGATGTCGCCGACCAGCGTGGCGGGTGTTTGCGGCACATCGCCGGGGCATGACGCATACCAAAGCGCGCCGGACAGCGAGATATAGTTCAAATCATGCCCCGCCGCATGGGCCAGCGGGCTGTCCTGCCCCCAGCCGGTCATGCGGCCATAGACCAAGGCGGGATTGACCGCGTGGCAGGTTTCCGGACCAAGGCCCAGCCGTTCCATCACGCCGGGGCGGAAACCCTCGATCAACCCGTCAGCGGCGGCGGCCAGAGCCAGAAAGGTTTCGACATCAGCTGGCTCTTTCAGGTCCAGCTCAATCGATCGTTTGCCCCGGTCCAGCAGCGAGCGTTCCGGCATTCCGGGGGTGACGGCGCCGCCCTTGCGGTTGACGCAGATCACCTCGGCCCCGAGGTCGGCCAGTGTCATTGCGGCAAAGGGACCGGGGCCTAGGCCTTCGACCTCGAGAATACGGATCCCTTGCAGCATTTCGGTCCCTTTCGTGATGCCCGGCTGGATCAGTCTGCGGCGGCTCAGCTGCTTTGGGCAAGCTGCTGGCGGAACTTCCGTGGCGGCAGTCCGGTGCCCTTGGCAAAGATCCGGCTGAAATGAGCGGGATCGGTAAAGCCCAGTTCATAGGCGATCTGCGCCGCGGTCAGGTTGGTGTAGATCAGCAGCCGCCGCGCCTCGCGCAGGACACGGGCGCGGACCAAGGCCGAGGCCGGCTGGCCGGTGGCCTGATGGGCGATGCGGTTGAGGTGGGTTGCAGAGACAGCCAGCGCGCAAGCGTAGTCCGCCAGCGGGCGCCGCAGGCGGAAGTCGCGCTCTACCAGCGCCTCGAACCGGGCAAACAGCGGGCTGACCCGGGCCTGCGGATCCTCTCCCTGGGCGGCGGCGATGGCGCGGGCGGCCAGCGCGGTAACCGACAACGCTAGTCCGCGCAGTATCTGCGCGCGGCCAAAGCCCTTGTTTCCATATTCCCGGAACAGGCGCGCAGCCAGGCTTTGCAGCCCTTCGGGCAAGGGTAGGACGGCAGGCAGATCCAGCGGTGCGCGCATCCCTTCGCCCGGTGCCAGGCTCTGGTCCAGCAAGTCCGAAGCGAGTGTGATCACCCAACCGCCGGTGCCGTTGCCAAAGCGGAATCCATGCACCACGCCTCGGGGCACGTTTATCAGGCAGGGCGGGGACAGGGCGTGGCTGTTTCCGTCAATCTCCGCCTCTCCCGAACCGCCGGTCAGCACCAGTATCTGGTGCAGCCGGGCATGGCGGTGCGGCCTCAACTCCCAATCATACAGCTCGGACCGGCTGCGGATGGTCTCCACATGCAGGATATCGGCAAGTTCCGCGGTCTCGCCAAACAAGTTGTAGGTGTCGATGGAGGTTTGCGTCTGCATGTTTGAAATGTACAAGAACTGGCGCGTTGGGTCCATTCGCAAAGATGTGTGCGCAGCGCATAATTCACCCTGCAAGCACAAGTCGAAAAATCGGGGAACGCGCATGTCCACGCATCAGACGCAGGTTGTCATTATTGGCGGCGGGCCTTCGGGGCTGCTGCTGTCGCAGCTGTTGCATCGCCAAGGGGTCAGTTCAATTGTTCTGGAAAAGCACAGCCGGGCGCATGTGCTGGGCCGGATCCGGGCCGGGGTGCTGGAACATGGCTTTGTCAATCTGATGCGCGAGGCCGGCTGCAGCGGCCGGATGGACCGCAAAGGAGAGATCCACGAGGGGTTTCATATTGCTCATCAGGGGCGGCTGGACCGGATTGACCTGGCGAAACACACCGGCGGCGAGACGGTAATGGTCTACGGCCAGACCGAGGTGACCCGCGATCTGTATGAGGCGCGCGACGCGATGTGTGGTGAGGTCCTGCATGAGGTGCAGAATGTGCAGCCGCATGGGCTGACAGATGCGCGCCCTTATGTGACCTGGGAGCAGGATGGCGCATCGCAACGGGCAGACTGCGACTTTATCGTTGGCGCCGACGGCTTTCACGGGGTCAGCCGCAAATCTATTCCGGCGGAGGTGCTGAAAGAATACGAAAAGGTCTATCCCTTTGGCTGGCTTGGGGTTCTGTCGGAAACACCGCCGGTCGCGGAGGAACTGATTTATGCCCGCCATGAACGGGGGTTTGCGTTATGCTCGCTGCGCAGCCGGGTGCTGAGCCGTTACTACATCCAGGTGCCTTTAACGGACCGGGCCGAAGATTGGAGCGATGCAGCCTTCTGGGCCGAGCTGAAGCGCCGCCTGCCGGAACAGGTGGCAGGGCAATTGGAAACCGGCCCGTCGATCGAGAAGTCCATTGCGCCCTTGCGCAGTTTCGTGGCGGAGCCGATGCGGTACGGCAATCTGTTCCTGGCGGGCGACGCAGCCCATATTGTGCCGCCGACCGGGGCCAAGGGGCTGAACTCGGCGGCCTCGGACATCTACTACCTCTACCATGGTTTCCTGGACCACTATCTGCAGGGCGACAGCAGCGGGCTGGACGATTATTCCGAAAAGGCACTGGCGCGGGTCTGGAAAGCGGAGCGGTTCAGCTGGTGGATGACCAACCTGCTGCATCGTTTCCCGGAAGGCACAGAGACCGATCTGCGGTTGCAGCGGGCGGATCTGGACTATCTGTTCTCTTCAGAGGCGGCGCGGGCCTCGCTGGCGGAGAATTACGTCGGATTGCCGTATTAGGCGCGGAGCCTCCCGCAGGGCAAGCGCATCCGCCGGCCAAGAAACGGCTGGCTCCCGCGCCTTTGCCATGCATCAAGGATACAAGGCAAAGCCTTGGGCCCGGCGCCGCGCTGGTGCGCGGCGCCGGGCCCGTCTGCGGCAAGCCGTCCCGGCCGGAGCGGCGGCGCCTGAAAGCTGTCCCGGTGGATGCGTAAACCTGGCCTGACTGTCTTAGAGCTGCAGACGCCGCTGGAGCACGGCAGCAGCGTGCGCAGCACACTGCCCGGCCCAACGCTGCCCAAGGTCCGGCGTCAGCCGGCCGCCAGGGCGGGGGCGGGAGCGCCCCAGGCAACAGTCAGTCTTTGGCTGGCAGGGCGCGGGTTTTCAGCCAGATCCAGCAGCGCGGCGCCGAAATCCGCAAAGGAGATCTGCGACACACCAGCTGCGTCTGTCAGCAGCGTATCAGTGCCAAGCTGGTATTGGCCGGTCAGCGGCCCCTCTGTCAGCAGCGCGGGCGGACGCAGGCAGGTCCATTCCACCCCGGTTTCCTGCTCCAGCATGGCGTCTTGCACCGCGCAGGCTTCGGCAATCAGGCGGGAACCTTCAGGCAGGAAACCCGGCGCGCTCAGCACCGTGTAACCGCTGCCATCCCCCAGCTTCAGCAGCGCCGCGCCGCCTGTTACCAGGGCCGGAACGCCGGCGTGGCGCGCTGCCTGCACCGCGGTGCGGGTCAGCGGGATCAGGTCATCTTCACGCCCGGCAGGCGGGCGCAGGGCGCTGATGACCAAATCATGGCCTGCTGCCGCGTTGACCGCGGCCTGCGGATCCGTCAGCAGGTCCAGCGGCAGCGGAGTGACCAAGGGGCTGATTGCGGCAAGGGCTGAAGGCGCGCGCGATACGGCCGTTACCTGATGGCCGCGCTGTGCTGCGGCCTTTACGGTTGCACTGCCCACGTCGCCGGTGGCGCCGAAAATGATGATCTTCATTGTATGCTCCTTGATTTATCTTGATATCGAGATAGCGTGCATAAATCTCGACGTAAAGATAAAATAGCAAAGATTGACGCCGCGGCAGTTACGCCGCTTTTGCTGACCTCAGCGGTGCAGATCAGGGGCTCGGACCAATGCCGGCTTGGCAGGGGGCTGCGGTGCGGCTAGGTCTGAGAGGAACCGGAAACATGCGCCAGGGAGGCCAAGCCCATGCAGATGAGTGACCAGAAGGAGATCGCCGCCGATCCCGCAACCGTCTATGCGGCGCTGCTGACGCCGGAGGTGCTGAAGGCCTGTGTGCCCGGTGCACAGGAGGTCACCGGCACGCCGCAGGAGGGGTTCGAGGCCACAGTCACGCAAAAAGTCGGCCCGGTCAAAGCCACCTTCAAAGGCCAGGTCAGCCTGTCGGATCTGGTGGAGAATGAAACGCTGACCATTTCCGGTGAAGGCAAGGGCGGCGCGGCCGGCTTTGCCAAGGGCGGGGCGGTTGTGACGCTGGCGCCATCGGACACAGGCACGCTGTTGTCGTATGAGGTTGAGGCCAAGGTCGGCGGCAAGCTGGCACAGCTTGGCAGCCGCATCATCGACGGTTTTGCCAAAAAGATGGCGGATCAGTTTTTTGCCAATCTGCAGGCCCATCTGGCACCGCAGGAGGAGGCCGAAGGAGACGGGGAAACCCCGGCTGACGGCGAAGCCCCGGAAGGCAGCGGAAAAAAGGGCTGGTTCAGCAAGGTAACAGGCCGCGGTTGAGCCAACCTGTCAGCTCTGCGCAGACGCACAACCGCGTCTGCAAGGCGAGGGCTGGCAGAGGCGGCACGCCGCCGTTAGGGTGGCCGGGATTTGACAACATGCCGGAGGCACCATGTCGCCCATCCTGTCCATCCGCGATCTGCGCAAGGTCTATGACGGCGGTTTCGAGGCGCTGAAAGGCGTCTCGCTTGATATAGAAGAAGGCGAGATTCTGGCTCTGCTCGGCCCCAATGGCGCGGGCAAGACGACCCTGATTTCTACCATTTGCGGCATCACCACCGCAACTTCGGGCAGTGTCAGCGTTGGGGGTTTCGACAATGTGGCAGAGTTCCGCGCCGCCCGTGCACTGATCGGGCTGGTGCCGCAAGAAATCACCCTGGAGCCTTTTGCCAAAGTGCATGACACGGTCAGTTTTTCGCGCGGCCTGTTCGGTAAGCCTGCTGATCCGGCGCGGATCGAGGATATTCTGCGCAAGCTGTCGCTGTGGGAAAGACGGGACGCCAAGGTCATGGAGCTGTCCGGTGGCATGAAACGCAGGGTGCTGATTGCCAAGGCGCTGGCGCATGATCCGCGCATCCTGTTCCTGGATGAGCCGACGGCGGGCGTGGATGTGGAACTGCGCAAGGACATGTGGGCGATCGTGGCTGAGCTGAAGGCCGGCGGTGTCACCATCATCCTGACCACCCATTACATCGAGGAAGCCGAAGCGATTGCGGACCGGGTCGGTGTGATCACTGGCGGCGAATTGCTGCTGGTCGAAGCGAAAGAACAGCTGATGGCCCGGATGGGGCAGAAACAGCTGGAGGTGCAGCTGACCACGCCGGTTGACGCCATTCCGGAAGCGCTGGCGCAGCATGAATTGCAGCTGGTGAACGGCGGGGGTGCGCTGCTTTATACCTATGACACAAGGGCCGAGCGGACCGGCATCACCACATTGTTGAATGACGTGGCGCAGGCCGGGCTGGTGCTGGCGGATGTGCAGACACGGGAATCCAGCCTGGAAGATATCTTTGTCGGGCTTGTGTCAGGGGATGGGGCTTCGGCGGGCGCAGTTCAGGGGGACGCAGCATGAACTGGACAGCGGTCGCAACCATCTACAAGGCGGAAATGGCGCGGTTCTGGCGCACTTTTCTGCAAAGTTTCATCTCGCCGGTGTTGTCCACATCGCTTTACTTTGTGGTCTTCGGCAGCGCCATCGGCAGCCGGATCCAGGAGGTTGACGGGATCGACTACGGAGCCTTTATCGTGCCGGGGCTGATCATGCTGTCGGTAATCACCCAGAGCATATCCAATGCGTCCTTCGGGATTTATTTTCCGAAGTTCATCGGCAACATTTACGAAATCCTGTCGGCCCCGATTAATTTCCTTGAGGTGGTCGCGGGGTTTGTCGGCGCGGCGGCAACCAAGTCGCTGTTCATCGGCGTGGTGATCCTGTGCACGGCGTCGCTGTTTGTGGATCTCTCCATCCAGCACCCGATTGCGATGGTGGCGTTTCTGGTGCTGACCTGTCTCAGCTTCTCGCTGATGGGGTTCATTATCGGCATCTGGGCCGGGAATTTTGAGCAGCTGCAGCTGGTACCCCTGTTGGTGGTGACGCCGCTGGTGTTCCTGGGCGGCTCTTTCTACTCAATCTCGATGCTGCCGCCGGTGTGGCAGACCATCACCCTGTTCAACCCGGTGGTCTATCTGGTGTCGGGTTTCCGCTGGGCGTTCTTTGGCCAGGCGGATGTGCCGGTCTTGCTGAGCCTCTGCGCTATCGGCGGCTTTACCCTGGCCTGCATGGGCGTCGTCTGGTGGATCTTCAAGACAGGCTGGCGCATCCGGGCCTGATCCGGCGGCTGGATGCGGTGCGGGGGAGGCTCCCGCCCGCAGCGGGTGCCCGTTGGGCGCCCTCCCGGTTGGGCCCGGCACGCTGCGCGTGCCGGGTGTTGCGTCATTAACCGATAGAGCACGCTGCGCCGCGCGGCAGCGCGGCGCCCGGCCCAACGGGAGGGCGGATGCTGCAAGCAGCCTGCCTGACGGGCGGGAGCCTCCTGGGGTATTTGCCGGGTGCAAACCAGCGTTGCATTTATGCCCGCGGCTGTGCGGTTTTTGCCTTTCACCACAATTCCCCGGGACGCGCACCTTGTTTCACCCCGGGCGGCTCTCTACATCGGCGCCATGAGATTTCGCCTGCCTTTCCTGAAAAGACAGCCCTTGGTGGCAGTAGTGCGCCTGAATGGCGCCATCGGAATGCCCGGCCGCGGCTCGCTCAGCGATGCGGCCCTGGCGTCGGTGCTGGAACGTGCTTTCCGCAAGGGCAAACCTGCCGCGGTGGCGCTGGAGATAAACTCGCCCGGCGGCTCGCCGGTGCAAAGCTCGCTGATCGGCGCCCGCATCCGACGCCTGGCGGAAGAGCTGAACATCCCGGTCTACGCCTTTGTCGAGGACGTTGCGGCCTCGGGCGGCTATTGGCTGGCGGCCTCAGCAGATGAGATCTGGGCTGATGCCAGCTCGGTGCTGGGCTCGGTCGGGGTGATTTCCGCGGGCTTTGGCGCTCATGTGCTGCTGGCCCGCCAAGGCGTGGAGCGCCGGGTCTATACTGCGGGCGAGAGCAAATCCATGCTGGATCCGTTCCGCCCGGAAGATCCCGAGGATGTGCAGCGTCTGAAGGTGATCCTGAACGACATCCACGCCAATTTCATCGACCATGTCACCGACCGCCGCGGCGCCAAGCTGCACAGCGAGGAAAACCTGTTCACCGGCGAGATCTGGCTGGCCCGCAGGGCCTTGGACCTGGGGCTGATCGACGGCATCGGCCACCTGAAACCCAAGATGCAGGAGCGTTTCGGCGACAAGGTCCGCTTCCGCCGCTATGGGCTTAAGAAGCCGCTGCTCAGCCGCTTTGGCATGCAGGTCGCACAGGATGCGCTGGCCGGGATCGAGGAGCGGGCGGAATACGCGCGTTTCGGCCTCTGACGTGCTGTTCAAGATTGTTGCACTTTTTCTGGTGGTGATGGCGGTGCTTGCCATGTTCGGCAAGCTGCGCTTTCCAGGCCAGAAACAGATCAATTCCAGGCGTTGCCCCTCCTGCGGCCGCTTCCGGATCGGCAAAGGCCCCTGTGCCTGCAAAAAAGGAGATCGTGGCAAATGATGCCATGGCTGTATTCGGCTTTGGGCCTGGTGATCCTGCTGCTGGCAGGCGATGCGCTGGTGCGCGGGGCGGTGAACCTCAGCCTGCGGCTGGGAGTGCCTGCGCTGATTGTCAGCCTGACGATCGTGGCCTTTGGCACCTCGGCGCCGGAACTGCTGATTGCCATCAGTGCGGTGCATGAGGGCGCCGATGGAATTGCGATGGGCAATGTGGTCGGCTCCAACACTGCCAACATTCTGCTGGTGCTTGGCATTCCCGCGCTGATGCGGGCCTTGCACACCAGCGAATGCAACACCCGCAAAAACTATGTCTTCATGCTGGCAGCTTCGGTGCTGTTCATCGGTCTTGCTTTTTGCGGCACCTTCACCGTCTGGTCAGGCTTGATCCTGCTGGCTGCGCTCTCTGTTGTGCTTGGAATAGCCTTTCGCGAAGCGCGCAATCACCGGCGCAATGGCAAAGGCAGCAGCTGTGCAGCTGACGTGGACCTGGAAGAGATTGAGGAAGCCGATCCGGACATGCCATATTGGCGTGTTTGCACCTATCTGCTGCTGGGCCTGATCGGCCTGCCGCTGGGCGCCGATCTGCTGGTTGACAATGCCACCATCATTGCCCGCACCTACGGGATCAGCGAAACCGTGATCGGCCTGACCCTGGTAGCGGTTGGCACCTCGCTGCCGGAGCTGGCGACCACTGTCATGGCAGCAATGCGCCGCCAGGCCGATGTGGCGCTGGGCAATGTGATCGGTTCCAACATGTTCAACCTGCTGGCCATCATCGGTATCGCCACCTTTATCGGCCCGATCACTGTGGACCCGGAATTCCTGCGGTTCGATCTTTGGGTGATGCTGGCGGCCTCGCTGCTGCTGATCCCGTTTGTCTTCCTGAAACAGGACATCACCCGCATCTGGGGTGTTATTCTTACGGCGCTCTATCTGGCCTATATGGCCGTGCTGTTCTAACTCTTTCACTGCAGCGGCAGCAAGGAGGCGGAGATGCGGGCATTGGTGACCGGAGCGGGCAAGCGGCTGGGCCGGGCGATGGCGCTGGAACTGGCCGCGCGCGGGTATGACGTTGCTGTCCATTTTTCGTCCTCGGCTCCGGAGGCTGCGGATACAGCGCAGCAGATCCGCGCCCTGGGGCGGGATGCGGCGGTGCTGCAGGCGGATCTTTTGGACGAAGAACAGACACAGGCCTTGCTGCCCCGTGCGGCTGAGGCCCTGGGCGGGCCGGTCACTTGCCTGGTCAACAATGCCTCGGTTTTTGAGCATGACACGCTGCCCACCGCCACACGGAACAGCTGGGACCGGCATCTGGACAGCAACCTGCGGGCGCCCTTCGTGCTGCTGCAGGCAATGGCCGCGCAACAGGTGCCGCTGGAGCGGGACGCGGGCGGCGAGCCGCACGCCTGGGGGCTGGCGGTCAACATGATCGACCAAAGAGTGCGCAAACTGACACCTGAATTCACGAGCTACACGCTGGCGAAGTCTGCGCTGTGGACACTGACACAAACAGCCGCCCAGGCCCTGGCGCCGCAGATCCGGGTCAATGCCATCGGACCGGGGCCAACCTTGCAGGGGCCGCGGCAAAGCCGGGAGCAGTTTGCCCGCCAGCGCGCAGCCACAATCCTGCAGCGGGGCGCGGATGCCGGGGACATCACCGCAGCCCTGTCCTATTTGCTGCAGGCCAAGGCGGTCACCGGGCAGATGATCTGCACCGATGGCGGCCAGCATCTGGGCTGGCAAACCCCGGACAGCGACGGGCTGGAGTGACGCAAACAGGGATCAAAACGTCCCTTTCCCCAAAAGTTTTGCACCGGTTCACCTGCCGTCACGGAAGCGTTACAAAAGTGCCTTTGTTTTCAAAACCTTGACAGGGGCGACGGAAAGTTTCAAGTAAAAACAGCGCCTTATCAAATGGCCTAATTTTTAAGCATTCGTCCAAAACCACCAAATAATAAGGGAAAAGGCGGGATAGCCCAAAGATATCTCCGTAGTTATCCACAGCTTCGGTGGATTTCCCTGCTCTTGATCCGGGCAGGCAAACATTGCAGCCAAGGACGGGGAATCATATGTCTGGACGCATGACTGACCAGCCCGCCGCCCCCCCCGTGGATTCGCCCGCCGAAAAACCAAGAACCGGCTATGCCGTGATCCAGGATTACCTCAGAACACTGGATGCATCGCCTGGGGTTTACCGGATGCTGGATGCCGACAGCCGGGTGCTTTACGTGGGCAAGGCGCGCAACCTCAAGGCGCGGGTGTCGAACTACAGCCGCCCCGGCAACAGCCCGCGGATCGAGCGGATGATTGCGCTTACAACCTCGATGATGTTTCTGACCACGCGGACGGAAACCGAGGCGCTGCTGCTGGAGCAGAACCTGATCAAGCAGCTGAAGCCTAAGTACAACGTGCTGCTGCGTGATGATAAAAGCTTCCCCAATATTCTGGTCGCCAAGGATCACGGGTTTCCGCAGATTAAGAAGCACCGCGGGGCGCGCAAGCAGAAGGGCAGCTACTTTGGCCCCTTTGCCAGCGCGGGCGCAGTAAACCGGACCTTGAACCAGTTGCAAAAGGCGTTCCTGCTGCGCAACTGCTCGGATTCGATGTTCGAGGCCCGCACGCGACCCTGCCTGCAGTATCAGATCAAGCGCTGTTCGGCGCCCTGCACCGGGCTGATTTCCGAGGCGGGGTATGCCGAAAGCGTGCGCGACGCTGAACGGTTCCTGTCAGGCCGTTCGACCAAGATCCAGGAGGAGCTGGCGGAACAGATGATGGCGGCCTCGGAGGCGATGGAATTCGAGCGCGCCGCGGCGCTGCGCGACCGGATCAAGGCGCTGACCCAGGTGCAGTCCAGCCAGGGCATCAACCCGCGCGGCGTCGCCGAGGCGGATGTGATCGGCTTGCATATGGACGGCGGCCAGGCCTGCGTGCAGGTGTTTTTCATCCGCGCCAACCAGAATTGGGGCAACCAGGATTTCTACCCGCGCGTCGATGCCGACAACAGCCCGGCAGAAGTTATGGAGGCTTTCCTGGGCCAGTTCTACGGCAACAAGGAACCGCCGCGGCAGCTGATCCTGTCGGATGCGATTGAAAACGCCGACCTGATGGAGGCGGCGCTGGGCGGGAAGGCAGAGCGTAAGGTCGAACTGCTGGTGCCTCAGCGCGGCGAAAAGACCGAACTGGTGGCCTTTGCCGTGCGCAACGCCCGTGAAAGCCTGGCCCGCCGCATGGCCGAAAGCGCGACCCAGACAAAGCTGCTGCGCGGGCTGGCCGAGGCCTTCGGGCTGGACGGCCCGCCGCAGCGGATCGAGGTCTACGACAACTCCCACATTCAGGGCACCAATGCGGTGGGCGGCATGATCGTGATGGGGCCGGAAGGTTTCCTGAAAAACGCCTATCGAAAGTTCAACATCAAGGGCGATGATTTGGTGCCGGGCGATGACTTCGGCATGATGAAGGAAGTGCTGAACCGCCGCTTCTCGCGCTTGCTGAAAGAGGACCCGGACCGGGACAAGGGCCTGTGGCCGGATCTGCTGCTGATCGATGGCGGCGCGGGACAGGTTTCCGCCGTGGCAGAGATCATGGCGGAACACGGCGTGCAGGACATCCCGATGGTGGGGGTGGCCAAAGGCGTCGACCGCGACCACGGCAAGGAGGAGTTCCATCGCACCGGTGAACGGGCCTTTGCCCTGCAGCGCAACGACCCGGTGCTGTATTTTGTCCAGCGGATGCGGGACGAGGCGCACAGGTTCGCAATCGGCACCCACCGCGCCAAACGCGCCAAAGCGATGAGCGCGACACCGTTGGACGAGGTGCCGGGTGTCGGCGCCTCCCGCAAGCGCGCGCTGCTGGCGCATTTCGGCAGCGCCAAGGCGGTGAGCCGCGCCAATCTGGCCGACCTCAGGGCGGTGGACGGGATCTCGGAAGCCCTTGCCGAGCGGATTTACGACCACTTCCACGCGCAGGGGTAGGGGCGGATATTTGGGGGCCGGCCGGTTTCGTGCTAAATCTGCAGGGCAGCCTTTTTACTGCCCGGAGGAATTATGCCCGTATCCCTGACCATGAAATCTGTTGTCTACGACACCTATTCCGTGTCCGGCAAAACTCTGCCCGACATAGCCAAAAGCATCAAAAGCAAGGGGCCGAAGGATCCGAATGACAATAAGAAGGTGGCGTTTTTAACCACCACCGAGCTGGAGTGCCTGACTGCCAAAGGCAAGTATGTGGCGGACGGCAAACCCAAGATCGAAAAGAAGACCGGCTGGTTTGAGGTGAAGGCCAAAGTCTCAGCGCTGAAGCTGGTCCTGAACCCGTCTATCCGCTGCCCGAAACGGTCAGTCAGCGGGCTGTCGCCGCGGGCGCTGGTTGAATGGTACCGGTTCTATGCGTGCTGTCTGGTGCATGAGGCGCAGCATGTGGATAAGGCCAAGAAGGAATGCGAGAAAATCGCCAAGGAGCTGAACAAGCTGAGGGGAACCGGGCTGGCGGATACCGAGGCGGACGCGCTGAAGATGGCCAAAGAAGATCTGATGCGGGAAATCAACAACCATATCTTCATCGATCGCGACCGGTTGAACGAACTGCACCGGAAGTTTGACCATTCCACCCATCACGGCGAAACCAAGGGCGCGCTGCTGGACACGTCCATAGGGTGAGCGGAGCACGGCCCGCGTGCGTCGGAGGGCAGGTGCCGCCGGTTGTTGCGGCCTATCCCGGCCCGGCCATCGCCGAATTTTGATCAAGCCCGCTTTCCTCTTGCGAAACAGCCGGATAATGTGCGCGGCATGAAGTGGACTCTGCCGAATATCCTCACCCTGATGCGGCTCGTCGCAGCGCCTGGCCTGGCCGTGATGTTTCTGTATTTCTCCCGTCCCTATGCGGACTGGTTTGCGCTGCTGCTGTTTGTCACGGCGGCAGTGACCGACTGGTTTGACGGCTACCTGGCACGGGCCTGGAAGCAGGAAACCAAGATGGGCGCGATGCTGGACCCGATTGCCGACAAGGCGATGGTGGTGATCGCGCTGATGATCCTGGTGGGTTATGCTGCTGAACACTGGACCCCCTGGCTGGTGCTGCCGGCCACGGTGATCCTGTTCCGCGAGGTGTTTGTCTCGGGCTTGCGCGAATATCTGGGCGACACGGCCGGCACGCTGAAGGTGACCAAGCTGGCAAAGTGGAAGACCACCGCGCAGATGATCGCCATCGCTACGCTGTTTTCGCAAGGCATCTTCGAACATTATTTGGTGATGTCCTCATTCGGCATGGATGATCAGATCTACTCCCAGATCATCGCCGGCGAGTTGGAAGATCTGTTCGGGCTGCGCTGGAAAGAGGCTGGTGTGATCTGGACCGGGCGGCTTGGCCTCTGGCTGTTGTGGATTGCGGCAGCGCTCACCCTGATCACTGGCGCTGATTACTTGCGCAAGGCGCTGCCGCATCTGAAGGAGGCTCATTGATGGATATTCTCTATTTCGCCTGGGTGCGTGAACGCATCGGCCTGCCGCGCGAGCGGGTGGAGACTTCGGCAGCCACCGTTGCGGATCTGGTTGAGGAGCTGCGCGCCCGCGAAGACCGCTATGCCGCTGCCTTTGCCGATCTCTCTGCCTTGCGTGTTGCCTTGGATCAGGAGCTGTCTGATTTCGATGCGCCGCTGACTGGCGTGCGCGAAGTTGCTTTTTTCCCGCCGATGACGGGGGGCTGAAGCTGTGCGGATCTCGGTTCAGGAAGCACCGTTTGAACTGGGGGCCGAAAGCGACGCCTTTGCGGCCGGCGCCGAGGGTGCCGGCGCTGTGGTGACCTTTACCGGCGTGGTGCGCGATGCCGATCAGGGCCGGTTGCAGGCAATGGAGATCGAATATTACCCGGGCATGACCGAAAAGGCGCTGACGGCTATCGCGGAAGAGGCCGTGAGACGCTGGTCGCTGGCGGATGCACTGGTCATCCATCGCCATGGCCGCCTTGAACCTGGCGAGCGCATCATGATGGTCGCAACCGCCGCCCGCCACCGCAAGGATGCGTTTGAGGCGGCGGAATACCTGATGGACTATCTGAAGTCCCGCGCGCCGTTTTGGAAAAGGGAAATCCTGACCAGCGGCGGCTCGGACTGGGTGGCGGCCAAAGATGCCGACGAGGATGCGCTGAAACGCTGGTGATCTGCGAACCTGGGCGGGGGCGGCTCCCGCCAGGTGTTCAATCATCAGGAGATGATTTCCGCCTGTTGGGCCCGGCACCGCGCCTTGCGCGGCGCAGCCCGGTTGCAAATGGCGCCGGGTCACAGGGGCGGCAGGCCCCGCGAGCCCCGAACGGCTTCGCCTGGATACGTCGGCTTCAAATAACATCAGACAAGGCTTGGAGGGCAGACTTGCCCGTTCTGGCCTATTTAGCAGCAAGGCAACCTCCGTGCGTCAGCACGGCGCTACGCCCAAGGCTGTTCAGACGGTGCTGGCGCAGCCAGCGCGGGCTGCAGGCGCGGGAGTGCCCCGCTGCCTCGACCTCAATGCGGGATCTGGTTGCGCAGCTCTTCGGCTTCGCGGCGGGCCTCGCGCAGGCCATCCATTGTTGCCCGCAGCTCGGCCTCGGTCTGGGTCAGCTGGTTGGTTAGCTCGGCCTCGCGCTGCTGCAAATAGGTGATCGCCTGGTCGCGGGTTTCTTCGGCCTCATGCAGCTCCTGGCTCATCCGGTCGAGGTCGGCCACATCGCTTTGCCGCACCCGGGTGAAACGGTGCACCAGCCAATTGGCGAACCAGCCCAGGGCAAAGGCCGCGAACAGGATGATCGCGGTGGTGATGATGAACTCTGTCCTGTTCATTACTCTGTGGTCTCCTGTGCGTCTTCTGCGCTTTCGGCGGCCTCTTCGCCGTTGCCCGTATCAGCGGCGTCTTCCACGGCCGCGGGGCGGATCAACTTGAATTCAATGCGACGGTTGGATTCGCGGCCGTCTTCCGTTGCGTTGTCGGCAATCGGCTCGCTTTCGCCATAGCCCTTGGCGGCAAAGGTGGAAGTGACCACCCGGCGCGCCCGCAGCTCGTTCAGCACCGATTGCGCGCGCGCCTGGCTTAGGTTCTGGTTCATCGCCTCGCGGCCCTGGCTGTCGGTATGGCCCTGAATTTCCAGCCGCACCGGTCCGCAGCGGCCCAGAACACCGGCGATCCGGTCCATGGTTCCTGTGCTTTGTGCCGCGATGGTGGCCGAACCGGGTTCAAAGGCAATCTTGGCCTCGCTTTGGGCGCTGGCAAGCTGCGCCTCGCACAGTTCCGGCGGCAGCGGCTTGTCCTTGGGTTCGGGCGGCTTTTCATAGGTGATGTCGAGGCCGTAAGTGTCGGCCTCGCCCAGTTTGGCAGAAAGGAAGCGGGCAATCTCAGCCGGGGCGTCCTTGCGGTAGCTCATGCCGCGCAGCTCCAGATTGCCGGGGGTTACCGTAACCGCGCCGCGCTGCAGATAGGAGAGCGCTTCCAGCGCTGCCAGCACCCGTACCGGCCAATCGGCAGGCAGATCGGCGACAACACGGGCTGCAGTGTGCACGTTGTCCGACCCGAACCGCGCCTTGGCATAGCTGTCCGCCACCGTGCGCTGCGCCGCATCTGTAAGGCGCCCGCGCAACTGCACTTGACCCTCGGGGCTGAGGGTCGCGGTGAATTCAGGGATGCCGCCGGCGTCCCGGGTTTCGGGCACTGGCAGGACCGCATGCAGGGCAAAGACCCGGGGCAGGGCGTTTTCCAGCTCGCCTGCCACATGGTCAAACAGCGCGCTTTCGGTACCTTCTGCGGCGGCCAGCGTGATATCCGCATTGGCAATGGTCACCGTCCCGCCGCCAAGTTCGGCCAGGCTTGCAATGCTCAGTTCCGCCGCGCGGGCCCAGTTGGGGGAGGGCACCCCCATACCAATCACGCAATCCGCCTCATCCTGCAGCCCGGCCTTGCGGGCGGCGGCCAGAATACGGTTGCGGCTTTCCTCGCTTTCGGCGGAGCAGGCATCGAATTCTGCGCCGTCCGGTCCCAGCAGTAAGCGCAGGGTAAAGGGGGTGATCACCGGGCGCGGTGCCGCGATATCAAGCGCCAGCCGCATGCCAGGCGGGGCCTTGCGGCCAAGCTGCTCTTCCAGCTGCGCCTTGGCCTCTTCGCTGTCGGAAATGGCGGTGATCGAGACATCCCCCGTCGCCACCGAGATTTTCGCGCGTGGCAGCAGCTTCAGCGCTTCGACTGCGAAGTGCATCGACTCCTGCCAACCGTCAGGGATTGTGTATTTCGCTGTTTCCAGCAGATCGGCCACATTCTCGTCGCCTGCCAGCGCCTCAAGCTGTTTAACCAGAGCTGTGCGCCCTGTGCCCGCGGGGATCAGTCCGATAATCGAGATGCCGCTGTCATTACGCAGAATTTCCGCCGAGAACCGCGGCGGTGCCAGGCCATCGGCGGGCGGCACATCCATGCCATCAAGGATTCGCGCCGCATCGACAACCGTGCCGGCCAGCGATTTGACCGAGAACCGCGTCGCCTCATCCGGAGCAGTGCCTTCGAGCAGCACCTGCAAACCGTCGGAGGTTACTTCAGCCCAGGTGTAACCGCCGTCATCCAGCGCCCGGCGCACAGCCGTTTCTGTGCTCCGTTCCACTGCGGTGACGGCAAATCCGGCGGCAACAAGGCTCAGCCCGGCAGCAGCGGCAAAGGCCAGGCCCGGGATCAACAGCTTAGACAGGCGCATATGGCGGCATTTTCCCAGTTTGCGTTACAGGCTCTTACCCTGCGCGCGGCTGCGGTTCAATCACGCGAACATGGCCAGCACAAAGAAGATCAGCGGAATCAGGCCGGTATCACGGTTGAGACGGAACAACTGCAAGAGTCTTTGCGTGTTTTCCGCGTCAAAGGCGCGCAGTTGCCAGGTCAGGTGCCAGCCCATCGCCCAAGGGGCTGCCAGCGCCAGCACCAGCGCCAGCACCGATGCGCTGTCCTGCACTGCCAGGATCACCGCCAGCGCCATCAGGCTGACAAAGGCCACGATGAAGCGGCGCAGCCACATTGGTGTTTGCGTGCCGAACAGCCGGGCGGTGGATTTCACACCGATCAGCGCGTCATCCTCGGTGTCCTGATGGGCATAGATGGTGTCATAAAACAGCGTCCAGGCAATGCCCGCCAGATACAGAAGTACCGGCGGCCAGCCGAGGGTGCCGGTATGCGCCACCCAGGCCAGCATGGCGCCCCAGTTGAAGGCGAGCCCCAAAAACACCTGCGGCCACCAGGTGAACCGTTTGGCAAAAGGGTAGACCGCCACCGGCAGCAGCGACAGGATGCCCATGGCAATGGCCGCCTGGTTGAAGGTCAAAAGGATCAACAGGCCCGCCAGGCATTGCAGCCCCATCCAAACCAGCGCCCCCTTGACCGTGACCTGCCCCGAGGGGATGGGCCGCGAGCGGGTGCGCTCTACCTGGCCGTCGAAATTGCGGTCGGTGATGTCGTTCCAGGTGCAGCCTGCGCCGCGCATCAGCCAGGCGCCTCCGGCACATCCCGCAGCGATCCACAGGTCCTGCCAGCGCGGGCTCTGGTCCGACAGGATTGCCAGCGCCAGCCCCCACCAGCAGGGGATCAGCAGCAGCCATGTGCCGATCGGCCGGTCGGCGCGGGACAGCCGCAAATAGGGCCGCGTCCACTCCGGCGCATAGGTGTCGACCCAGTTTCCACGGACCGCATCCGCAACCTGACCCTCTGGCGCTGGCTTCTGGCCTTGCATATGTAGGACCCCATGAGTGCAAAAATCAGACTGTATGTAGAGCACCCTTTGGGCGCAGGGCAATCACTTCCCTTGGATCGTGATCAGGCGCATTACCTGTTCGGGGTGATGCGGCAGGCGGCAGGGGCCGCTGTGGCGCTGTTCAACGGCCAGGATGGCGAGTGGCTGGCCGTAGTAGCCGAGGCCGGAAAGCGCGGCGGCACGCTTGTGTGCCGCGAGCAGGCCAAGCCGCTGCAAATGCCGCCGGATCTGTGGCTGATGTTTGCACCGATCAAGAAGGCACGCACAGATTTCATCGTCGAGAAGGCGGCTGAAATGGGCGCCGCCCGTATCCTGCCGGTGCAGACGGATTTCACCAATTCCGAGCGCATCCGCCAAGACCGGCTGCAGGCCCATGCGGTCGAGGCGGCGGAACAATGCGGCGGCACCTATGTGCCGGAGGTGGCGGAGCTGCAAAAGCTCTCGCGCCTGCTGGATCAATGGTCCGCCGGGCGGCAGCTGATGTTCTGCGACGAGGCCGAGGCAGGCAACGCGCTGCAACTGGCGGCAGAGACGCAAAAGGGCGCGCCCTGGGCCATTCTGATCGGCCCCGAGGGCGGTTTCTCGGACACGGAGCGTAAACGTCTGCACGCGCTGCCGCAGTCCCATGTGGTCAGCCTTGGGCCCCGCATCCTGCGGGCCGACACGGCGGCAGTGGCGGCGATGACCCTCTGGCAACAGGTGCTGGGAGACTGGTAAATGAATGATTTCAAGCGGTTCTTTGCGCCAAAGCGGCCGGAAGACGCAGAGCGGCAGTTGACGCGGGTGCAGCGTCAGGCAAATTTGAGGTGGCCTCGCCAGCAGACGCTTTTGGGTTCGGCCCTCAGAATTTCTCCCGAGGCATCTGTTTTTCGGGGCGAGCGGGAAGCCCGTGCGGTGGTCGTCAAAAAGTTCTGGGAGTTGGAAAGCCGGCGCGCTTTTGTCGGTCAGACCGCGGAGGCACTGGACAGACTTGCCTCGCTTGGACCGCATCCGGCGTTTTCCTTCAATGAACTTTTGGCCACTTCTGGGCATCTCGGGCTGGTAATCGCGAGCTTTGAAGGCGGGACGCCGGTTGACAAGCTGCTAGAAAAACCGGACGTCAACCGCAGGCAGTTGATCAAGCGCTGTTGCGATTGGCAGCATTGGGCAGAACAAGGGGACTTCGCTCAAACCGGGCTGAACACAGACGGACTCGCTGCCGAGATCAACCGGATTTTGCAAAACCGCGTTCAACACCGCGATGCCGGGTTGCTGGTAGAACTCGGCAGCGCTTTGCTTGACATGCTGGGTGGGCTGGCAGGAAAGCCAGTGCTGAAAGCGCCGGGTCATCCCGATTTTGCTCCGCGCAACTTTATCATGCGCGAAGACGGCATTCTATCTGCGGTAGACATTCACCGCGTTGGAAAGTTTGTAAAAACCCGCCAGTCCGCAATGTTTCTGGTGTCAAAGGACTTTCGGGAGATGGAGATTTCCCGGCCGCTTTTGTTCGGGCTGGACCGGCAGGAGCTGCGCCAGTTCCTGACCCACGGCACTGTTCCTGCCCAAGAGGTTAACTCCCTGCTGATTTTCTTCATCGGGCTTACATACTTTACCATATACGCTAGAAATCCGGGCAAGCCACGAAAGATGCGGGTCAGGCGTCGAAGAATCCGGGTGTTTCTGGCACACCTCCGGCAAGGCAAAAGGATATCGAGATGAGTTTCATCCGCCCCGAAGCCCGCGCCGCTCTTTGGCAATGGCGCGAGGTCCTTGCTGCGGTACTGATGTTCCTGCTGGGGCTGAAATGGGCCTTCTCCGAAGCTGGTTTCACCGCGATCACCGGCTGGGCCTTTGTGGCCACCGGTCTGGCGACGGCTGTCATCGGCGCGCAGCGGATGCGCTTCCGGCGCGGCACCAGTGGACCCGGCGTGGTGCAGGTGGACGAAGGGCAGATCGCCTATTTCGGGCCGCTCACCGGCGGTGCCGTGGCGGCTTCCGAACTGGAGCGGCTGGCGCTGGATCAATCCTCCAAACCGCCGCATTGGCTGCTGGAACAGCCCGGCCAGCCGCCGCTGGCAATTCCGGTGAATGCCGAAGGTTACGAGGCGCTGTTTGACGTCTTTGCCGCGTTGCCGGGGCTTAAAACCGAACGGATGCTGACCGAGCTGCGCCGCCGCGGCCCTCACCAGGTCGTGATCTGGGAGCGCGCCTCCAGCCGGCCGGAACATCAGCGCCTGCATTGACACCGGCGGTGATTCCGCCCACGACTGACCCTTCATGACAGACCTAACAGGACGGAGTGCCAGGCATGTCCATTCCCCAGTCCGGCGGCGGACCGATCGAACGCCACGAACAGCTTGCCGAATATCTTGCCGACGGCTGCAAGCCCAAGGAAGACTGGCGCATCGGCACCGAGCATGAGAAGTTCGGCTTCTGCAAAGATACGCTGAAGCCGCTGCCCTATGAGGGCGAACGCTCGATCCTTGCGGTGCTGACCGGCCTGCGCGACGGCCACGGCTGGGCACCCTTGACCGAAGGCGATAACCTGATCGGCCTGACCAAGGACGGCGCCAATATCTCGCTGGAGCCGGGCGGGCAGCTGGAACTTTCCGGCGCCCCGCTGGAAACCATCCACGAGACCTGCGACGAGGTGAACGCCCACCTGCGCGACGTGAAGGACATTGCCGACAAGATCGGTGTCGGTTTTATCGGTCTGGGCGCCGCCCCTGTGTGGCGCCATGAGGACATGCCGCTGATGCCCAAGGGCCGTTACAAGCTGATGGACGGCTATATGCAAAAGGTCGGCACCATGGGCACCACCATGATGCGCCGCACCTGCACCGTGCAGGTGAACCTCGATTTCGAATCCGAGGCTGACATGGTGCAGAAGATGCGTGTTGCACTGGCGTTGCAGCCGGTGGCAACCGCGCTGTTTGCCAATTCACCGTTCCTCGATGGCAAACCCAACGGCCATAAGTCCTGGCGTGCCCGCGTCTGGCGCGATCTGGACGCCGACCGCACCGGGATGCTGCCGTTTGTGTTTGACGAGGGCTTCGGCTTCGAGGCCTGGGTGCAATATGCGCTCGATGTGCCGATGTATTTTGTGTACCGCAACGGCGAATATGTGAATGCGCTGGGCATGTCGTTCCGCGACTTCCTGAAAGGGGAGCTGCCGGCGCTGCCTGGCGAGACCCCGACGCTCAGCGACTGGGCTGACCACCTCACCACCGTTTTCCCGGAGGCGCGGGTGAAGAAATTCATCGAAATGCGCGGCGCCGATGGCGGTCCGTGGCGGCGTCTGTGTGCGCTGCCCGCCTTCTGGGTCGGCCTCACCTATGACCAATCGGCGCTGGACGCCGCTTGGGATCTGGTCAAGGGCTGGGACGCGGAAACCCGTGATGCCCTGCGTGTGGCGGCTTCGGAACAGGGGCTGCAGGCCAAGGTGGGCGGCATCGACATGCATGAATTGGCCCGCGAAGTAGTCGCCATCTCGGAAAGCGGCCTGAAAGCCCGGCAGAAGCCCGGCGCGGGCGGGCTGGTGCCGGATGAGACGCATTTCCTGAACGCGCTGAAAGACAGCCTCGACAGCGGCAAAGTCCCGGCGGATGAGCTGCTGGCACGCTACAACGGTGCCTGGGAGGGTGATCTCAGCCGTATCTACGGCGAGTTTGCCTATTGATCTGCACAGGCGGCCCCGGCGGGCCGCCTATACTTTAGATACATTGTCTTTCGGCAAAAATTTGCACCAGAATGATCCTTGGGGATAGTTTCAGGGACTTCATGCTGGCAATAAGAAATAGCGGCCAGAAATGGTTCTTTGTTGCCTGTGTGACTGTTGTTTCCCTGGCCGTGTCCTGGATAGTGACCGGTCTGACTGCGCCTGATGGGCTAAGCCGGGCTGCCTTGGTGCCTTCGACGCTGGCGCCGCTGATTATCGCACCTGTTGCCTCATACTGGGCGGCATGCCGGCTGCTTGAAATCCACATTCTGAATGAGAAGCTGCTGAATCTGGCGGCGCATGACCAGATGACGTCGCTGTACAGCCGCGATCACTTCTTCCGGCTGATCGCCGGGCTGGGCAATGATTTCCAGGGCAGCTTTCTGCTGGCGGATATCGACCGCTTCAAACTGATCAATGACACACATGGGCATCAGGCCGGCGACGAGGTTATCCGGTTTGTGGCGGGAGTGTTGAAAAAGGGAGTTCAGCCCGGCGGAATCGCGGCCCGCTTTGGCGGCGAGGAATTTGTTGCGTGCTTGCCGGATGTTTCTCTGATGACCGCAATGCAAAAGGCCGAGGAGATCCGCCAAGCCATTGGTGCGCAGGCCCTGCCTGTTGGAGCGGAACGCCTTCTGTGCTCGGTATCTATCGGGCTTGGCTATCACGACGGCAGCCGGACGGTCGAGGCGGTGCTGCGCGAGGCTGATGAAGCGCTTTATGCAGCCAAGCACGGCGGCCGGAACCAGGTGAAGTCGGCAGGACGGTATTAACGGCTCCACGGGTCCAGCCAGGGCACCACTGGCAGGCGGCTTGCGGCGTAGCCGGGCACTTGGGTGTCCAGCCGTGCAGCCAGTTCAGGCAGGCGGCTGACGGGCACTTTCGGAAACAGGTGGTGTTCACGGTGAAAAAGCATCAGATAGGCGGCCTTGGCCAGCATTCCGCGCTGGCTGCGGGCTGCCAGGTCCGAGTTTCCTGTGCCTTGATGGGTGATCCACACTGCAAAAAACGCGGTCATGCATTGAGCCGCGCCCATTGCGGCCAGATGCAGCAGCAGAAACTGCTGTCCGCTCCACAGAATCAGCCCGGCCAGCGTCGCAACGCAGATCCCGTCCCGCAGTATCCGCTGCCGCCATTTTTTGCCGCCCTGTGCCCAGCAGGCGCGGATCAGGTCAAACGGAAAGCGCGGCCCGTAGCGCAGCACTTCGCCGACGCTCATATGCCCGCAATGCCCCTCGATATCACCTGGACCCATCGCGTGGCGGTGATGCTGCATATGGCTCCACGCAACCGAGCAGTTGCAGCCGCACATCAGCGCGCTGAGGATATGCAGAACCGCAATGTCTCCGCGCCGCTGCAGGCCAAGATTGCCGTGGATCGCCTCATGGTTCAGCCGTAGCGCGCAGAGGAAGAACATAAAACTGGCCCCGGCACCCAATGGCCAAAGAGCGGAGGCATACAGCCCCCAGGACAGCCCCAGCCAGGGCAGCGGCAGGGTCAGCTCTCCCCAGCGCTGGCGGCGGGTGACCGGCAGCAGATCCTGCCAGATGACAGTGCGCGGGGCGGCTTCACGGGAAACAGGCGGGCGCATGGCAGCCTCCTTTGCCGGTGTGAAATTGGAAGGACGCGGCAACAAAAGGTGCTGCGCACAAGGTGTCCAGTGCGTCAGGCGGGTTCACAGCGGGCAGAGCTTTGACGCCGTTGGTTGCAGATATTCCTGTCATTAGAGAAATCACCTCGCAGTTTTTTTGACCGGGAGCGTTTTCAGCCCGCATTTACTCCTGTTTCTTCACACCGGGCAGGAAACGCGCCACCTTGGCGCCCAGTTTCAGCACAGCCAGATGCACCGACCGGGGCAGGCGGGAGAAATCCGCGTACCAGTCGTCAAACATCCGCATCACCCGCAGGGTCTCGCCCATCCGGTCCTTGACCGCCTTGGGGGTGCTGTCGGCCTCGGCCTCTTTCATCACGTCGGCCAGCGCCCGAAGAGTGGGGGCAAACTCGCGCTCGCGCCGCGCGGCAATCACCGCGTCGACCAGGTCGAACATGTCGCGGATCGAGGTGAAATGATCACGCCGGTCGCCCAGCTGGCGGCTGACCTTGACCAGCCCCTGCGCCTGCAACTCTTTCAGCCCGTTGGAGACATTGGACCGGGCCAGCCCCAGAACCTCGCAAATCTCATCCGCCGTCATCGGATTTGTTGCGATATGCAGCAGCGCGTGGATCTGCGCCACCGACCGGTTCACCCCCCAGCGGGAACCCATCTCGCCCCAGTGAAGGATAAAGTTCTGCATTGCGGGGGTCAGCTTCATCACAGTGTCCTGAAATTTCTGTAATGACAGAAAATTGAAAAACCTGAGTCGTGTCAAGTCAAAGAAAACCGGCGGCAGGTTGCCCCGCCGCCGGCTGTTCGCTTGTGAGTGGTGGATTACCGGTTACTGCTGCAATGCCGCCGGATCTTTGTCTTCGATATCTTCCCAGTTCACATCGGCCTTCTCGATGAAACCGGGGATGTCGCCTTCCCAGCGGGTCTGAATGTCTTTGGCGAGGTTCAAATACAGCTTGTCGTCGACGATTTTCCAAAGCGTCGGATCGCCGTCGAACTTAAAGCCCATGGCGGCGCCAAAGGCGCAGTAGCCGCCGTAGGCCGGCAGGTAGGCTTCCGGGTTCTTTTCAAATTCAGCTTTGTTTTCTTCCGAGGCGAACCGGTACATCGCGTCATTGTGGAGCGCGGTGATCTTCCAGTTGCCCGGGGTCGGTTCCCCAACGGTGAAATACGCAACCGGGTCGTACCCCTGCAGCGCAAGGCCGGTTGAGGAGGCGTTGAGTTCTACACCGGCAGCCATAGCAGAAGTCGCCAGAGCAACCGAAAGCGCCACACCGCTCACCAGAGCTTTTACTTTGTTCATGGATCCCGTCCTTTCAATACCGGCCGGGACTGCAGCGAATTTGCGCCCGGCTGGTGTTCCATAATACGTGCCGCGGTATGCTGCGGGTCACGGCACTGATGTGGAACGCCGGGCGATCACGTTCAAAACAACTCAATTTGAATGTGCATCAGACGGTGGCCCTCTGTGCATTCATGCGCAGAACGGGTGACAGCACCGCCGCTGCCAGGCAAAGTGGCCGCAGACAAAATGGAGACAACAATGACACGTGGATTACCCAGCCGCCGCGCGGTTCTGAGCGGGCTGACGGCTTTTGCTCTCTTCGCGGCCCCGGCCAGCGCGCAAAACGTCAGTGGTGTTTACCGGGCCGAAGGGCGCAATCCCGACGGCAGCGCTTATTCCGGAACCGTGCAGATTCAGGACAATGGCGGGACCGTGGACATGCAGTGGAAGATTGCCGGGCAATCCTATTCCGGCAGCGGTTCGCGCAATGGCGATGTGATATGGGTGAATTGGGGCCAGACTCATCCGGTGGTCTATGTGCGGATGCCCAGCGGCGAGCTGCACGGCACCTGGGGCAATGGCCGTGCGCTGGAGCGGCTTATTCCGTGACCTGAAGCGTTAGCACAAAGCGGATCACTTTTTCCTTGGGCATTTCGCAGGGCTTCAACTGCGCGCCAATAGCCAGCCGGTACAGGTTGAGGCTGATGTAATCCCTGCCGCCGCGTTCATGGGCTACCAGCTTCTGAGCCTTGCCGCCGGCCAGATCCTGGCGGGTTACTGCGTAGTGCCGCCCAGCCGCAGAACCGTTAAAGGCACCCAGCGGCAGCGCATCAAAAGCGGTCAGAAACGCGTCCGGCCAGCCATGGCTCACTTCTGGCCGATCCGCGGCTCGGTGCCTGCACGCAAGCGCGCGATATTGGCCGAATGGCGGATGAAAACCACTGCCGCCAGCAACGCCGCCAGAACTGCAGCCTGCTGATAGCCCAGCACCAATGCCCAAACAGCGCCTGAGGCTGCCGAGACCAGCGCCCCCATCGAGGATATCCGGCTGGCTGCCGCTGCCGCCAGCCAGGTCAGGCAGCAGGCAATGCCCACCGGCCAGGCCAGTGCCAGCATCAGGCCCAGGAAGGTGGCAACCCCTTTGCCGCCCTTGAAACCCAGCCAGACCGGGAAGCAATGGCCCAAAAAGGCCATCAGCCCTGCCGCTTGCGCCGCATCCTCGCCGGCCAGGGAGCGGGCCAGCAGCACCGCCGCCGCGCCCTTGCCGCCATCCAGGATCAGTGTCAGTGCCGCGGCGGCTTTGCTGCCGGTGCGCAAAACGTTGGTGGTGCCGATATTGCCGGAGCCGATTTCACGCAGGTTGCCCAGCCCGAACAGACGGGTGACGACCATGCCAAAGGGAACCGACCCCAGGCCGCAGCCAATCGCCGCCCAAAGGATCATTACGGCAGCAGAGCTTTCCAGAACAGGCATCAGTCCCTCCGGTAGACGGGCTCACCCGCGACATATGTGGCCTCAACCCGCCCCTGCATCCGCTGGGTGTCAAATGGCGTGTTCTGCGATTTCGAGCGCAGTTTGAAACGGTCCAGCACAAACGGCACGTCCGGATCGAACAAGACCAAGTCCGCAGGCGCGCCCTTGGCCAGGCGGCCGCTGTCCAGCCCCAGCCGCTTAGCCGGGTTCAGCGACATTGCGCGGAACAGGGTGGGCAGGTCCAGCAGTTCGGCATGATACAACCGCAGCGCTGCGGGCAGCAGGGTTTCCAGCGCCACGGCACCGGCGGCGGCTTCTTCAAACGGCAGCCGTTTGCTTTCTTCGTCCTGCGGCGTGTGCATCGAGGAGATGATATCGATCAGCCCGGTCCGCACAGCCTCAACAACAGCCAGCCGGTCGTCTTCGGAGCGCAGCGGCGGCTTCACCTTGAAAAAGCTGCGGTAACCGGCCACGTCCAGCTCATTCAGGGTCAGGTGGTGGATCGAAGTACCCGCAGTGATATCCAGACCGTTGGCCTTGGCGCGCTCCAGCGCGGGAAGGGCGCGGGCTGTGGTGATCTGGTCGGCGTGATACGTGGCACCGGTCATTTCCAGCAGCGCAATATCGCGGTCCAACCCCATCCGCTCGGCCATTGGCGACACGGCTGGCAGGCCATAAAGCGCGGCGAACTTGCCGGAGGTCGCAGCCGCTCCGGCGCTCAGCACTGGTTCTTGCGGGTGGGCAATGACCAAGGCGCCGCAGGAGCGGGCATAGGTCAGCGCGCGCTGAAAGACCTTGGTATTGCCGGTCACATGGTCGCAATCGGAAAACGCCACCGCGCCGGCATCCATCAGGAAGCCGATCTCGGTCATTTCACGCCCTGCGCGCCCTTTGGTCAGCGCCGCCATCGGCAGCACGTTCACTGGCGTATCCGCCTGGGCGCGGCGGGTGACGAATTCCAGTGTTTCCGGGCTGTCGATGGCAGGTGTCGTGTCAGGGCGGGTGACGATGGTGGTGACGCCGCCTGCCGCCGCCGCAAGGCCCGCAGACTTGTAACTTTCCTTGTGCCGCTCGCCCGGCTCGCAGACCTTGACGCCGATGTCGACGATGCCCGGCGCCAGGCATTTGCCGCCGCAGTCCTGACGGACCGCATCCTCCGGCCTGATGTTGTGCGCGCGCAGCAACCGGTCAGGATCGGCAGCGTTCTTTTCAATTGCCGCGATCCGCCCGTTCTGCACCAGTACCGCGCCAGGCGCATCGGTGCCTGCCTCAGGATCAATCAGGCGGGCGTTGGTGAAGAGAGTGGTCATGCCTTGGCTCTTTCAATTGCGTGAAGCGTTGCAGCCGGGTTGGCCTGGTATTTGATCAGGTGTTTGTCGCCGGTCCTGGTGATCACCTGCACATAGCTGCCCATGGTTTTGACAGCTTCGATTTGGGTCAGCGGGATGTTGCGTTCTGCTGGGCCGGTGAGGGCCGTATCCGTCAGGGTCCAGACCACCGCCAGCTCCTCGCTTGCCATATACCAGCCGCGCAGGGCGATGGCGGCCAGCCCGCCAACAGCGCCGGTCCAGATATGCGGGCTTCCCAGGAACCACAGAACCGCCATTGCGCCGCCCATGCCAATCGCTGCCATCCAGGCGTGAGCGCGGACATAGGCGCTGCGGTCCGGTTTGAAATCGGTCTCTGCCATCAACCCATCAATGCCCAGACAAGCAGTGCGGTCAGCAGCATCACCACGGCAAACAGAGCAGCGCCGATGCGCCGGGCCTGCGTGCGCGCTTGCCGCGGGGAAAGTTTGGGGGCGGAATAGGGCTTGGCGCTTTCGGCGGTTGCGGGCGGGGCGCTCCAATTGGTCTGCCGCTCACCGTATGTACCCACCAGGGTGATCTGCTCTGCCGGGGTCAGCCGGGTTTCGGCGCCGTCAAAGGCGCGCGAGCGGATCAGCAGCACATGGCCATCCAGCGCGTCCAGCATCCCGCGGTCTTCCTCGACCTGCGCCCGCGGCACACCGCAGCCTTCGGTCAGGTAACCGGTCAGGCCGATGTCTTCCAGGTCGGTGACCGGGAAGATCTCCACCTGATCCATGTCCAGCGCCTCAATCCCCAGCACCTGCGCCAGCGCGCCGGGTTCCTTCAGGAATGCCGCCTGCTCAGGCCGCATATCGAGTGTAAACAGCCGGATCACGCCGCGCTCTCCGGCGGGGATATGGATCACGCCCTCCACCTGTTCAGCCCGCCTTCGCCTGGCGTTCGGCGCGCAGGTTGCGGGCCAGCAGGTCCATCGCCGCCATCCGCACCGCGACCCCCATCTCGACCTGCTCCTGAATGACCGAGCGGTTGATGTCGTCGGCCAGAGTGCCGTCGATCTCAACTCCGCGGTTCATCGGGCCGGGATGCATGATGATGGCGTCGGGTTTGGCCTGCGCCAGCTTGTCGGCGTCAAGGCCGTAGCGGTGATAATATTCGCGCTCCGACGGGATAAAGCCGCCGTCCATGCGCTCTTTCTGCAGCCGCAGCATCATCACCACGTCTACGTCCTTCAGGCCTTCGCGCATGTCGTCATAGATCTCGGCGCCGAATTCGGCGAACTGGCCGGGCACCAGAGTCGGCGGGCCAATGAGGCGGATGCGGTTTTCCATCTTGCCCAGCAGGATCAGGTTCGAGCGGGCGACGCGGGAATGGGCAATGTCGCCGCAGATCGCGATGTTCAGCCGGTGCAGCCGGCCTTTGGAACGGCGGATGGTCAGCGCGTCCAGCAGCGCCTGGGTTGGATGCTCGTGTTTGCCGTCGCCGGCATTCAGCACCGCGCAATTCACCTTCTGCGCCAAGAGATCCACCGCGCCGGAATGCGGATGCCGCACCACCAGAAGGTCCGGATGCATGGCGTTCAGTGTCATCGCAGTGTCGATCAGGGTCTCGCCCTTTTTGATCGAGGAGGCCTGCATCGCCATATTCATAACATCAGCGCCCAGGCGCTTGCCTGCCAGCTCGAAACTCGCTTGGGTCCGGGTGGAATTCTCGAAGAACATGTTGATCTGAGTAAGCCCCGCCAGCACGTCGGAATGCTTCTCCGGCCGGCGGTTCAGGGCAACATATTCATCGGCAAGATCAAGAATCTCGGTGATCTCATGCGGTGTCAGCGGTTCGATGCCAAGCAGGTGGCGGTGTTCGAAGGACATATGGGGCAGCTCCGCTTGATTTGCGGGTTCTTATAGGCGGGGTGCACGCGTGCGGCAAGGCGTTGCGGCGGCGGCAGGCGGTGCGCAGGCGAGGGGCCGGCCCGTCGCGCTCCCCGGAGTACTTCTGAAAAGATGAAACACTTGAATTTGCAAGATGGCCGCGGAGAGGTGTTCCGCTTGGGCTGCGGGCAGAGTAGCTTGAGCGAATGGAATCGGCATTGGATTACTGGAGCGCCCGGGCGCTGTTGGAGTGGCAGGCGGAGCTTGGCGCAACCGAGGCGCTTTGCGACGCGCCAGTGGACCGCTATGCGCTGGAGCAGGCTGCGCCGAAGCCGAAACCGGGTGCAGCCCCTGCGCCGCCGCCCAAGCCTAAGGACGCGGACCCTGTTGATGTGGCACAGAAGGCCGCCAAGAGGGTGGCATCCCTGCCGGCCTTGCGCGATGCCTTGGAGGGTTTCAGCCATTGCGACCTGAAACGCGGCGCGCGTAATCTGGTGTTCTCGGACGGGCAGGCCGGCGCGCGGGTGATGATCATCGGAGAGGCACCGGACCGGGATGAGGATCTGCAGGGCAAACCGTTTGCGGGCCGTGCCGGTCAGCTTCTGGACAAGATGCTGGAGGCCATCGGCCTGTCACGTGCCGAGAGCGTCTATATCACCAATGTGCTGCCCTGGCGGCCGCCGCAGAACCGCGATCCGCTGCCAGTGGAAATCGCAATGCTGACCCCGTTCCTGGAGCGGCATGTGGCGCTGGCAGAGCCGGATATTCTGGTCTTGATGGGCAATATCAGCTGTCAGGCAGTGCTGGGCAAACGCGGCATTACCCGGCTGCGCGGGCAATGGGATCAGGCCTGGGGCAAGCCGGTGCTGCCGATGTTCCACCCAGCCTATCTGCTGCGCAAGCCGCAGCAGAAGCGGCAGGCCTGGGGTGATCTTCTTGAGCTGAAGGCACGGCTGGGCGCCCTGTCCTGACGGAGGAGGAGCCTCATGAAGATTCTCGCGTTTTCAGATCTGCATCTTTCAAGCAGCCACGCGGTGGAAATCGTGGCGGCCAGCGCAGGTGCTGATCTGGTGATTGGTGCAGGTGATTTTTGCAATATGCGCCAGGGACTGGACCGGGCCGTGGCGATGCTGGCTGGGTTGAAGGCGCCGATGGTGGCGGTGCCCGGCAATGGTGAAAGCGCTGGTGAGTTGCGTGCTGCGGGGTTTCCCGGCACAACAGTGCTGCATGGCGAGGGAATTGATTTTGAGGGGCTGCGTCTGTTCGGCCTCGGCTATGGCGTGCCTGAAACACCCTTTGGCAGCTGGTCCTGCGACCTGAGCGAAGTTCAGGCGGCAGCGATGCTGGCTGCCTGTGATCACGCGGATATTCTGGTCTCCCATTCACCGCCCAAGGGGCTGGGGGACGTGACCTCGGGCGGGCTGTCCGTCGGCTCCATGGCGGTCCGGGCAGCGGCGGAGCGGATCCAGCCGCAATTGCTGCTCTGCGGCCATGTGCATGATTGCTGGGGCTTTCGCGGCAGCATAGGCAGGACGCAGGTGGCCAATCTGGGCCCTTTGGTGAGCTGGTTTGAGGTGCAGCCTTGATTGATGCGGTAACTTTGCTCGCGTTCATCCCGGCAGCGCTGGCGCTGAATCTGACACCGGGCGCGGACATGATGTTCTGCCTTGGCCAGGGGCTGCGCTCGGGGCGCGGGGCGGCGGTGGCGGCAAGTGCCGGGATATCCGCGGGCAGCATGGTGCATGTGTCCTTGGCGGGGCTGGGGCTGGGGGCGGTGGTTTCCGCGATACCTGCGCTGTTTGATCTGATCCGCTGGGCGGGTGTGGTCTATCTGCTGTATCTGGCCTGGGATGCTTTGCGCCGCGGACCGGCGCCGGATGCGCTGCCGCAGCAGCGCGGGGACGGCGCTTTTCGCAGCGGGCTGCTGGTCAATCTGACCAATCCCAAGGTGATCCTGTTCGCGCTGGCCTTTGTGCCGCAATTTGTGAAACCCGAGGCCGGCCCGGTGCTGGTGCAGTTCCTGGTCTTCGGGTTGATCCTGGCCGTGGGTGGTTTCTTTATCAACGGGCTGATTGGCGTTTTTGCCGGCCAGGCCGGGCAGCGGCTGACCGGTTCGCCGGTGTTCGCGCGCTGGCTGAGCCGGGTTTCGGCCGGAATTTTTGCAGGGCTGGCCGTGCGGCTGGCGATTATGGAGAGGGCGTGAAATGTCCCGGATTGACGAAAGCATGGATTTCATCCCGGTCCGCATTGCGGTGCTGACGGTGTCGGATAGCCGCAAAATGGAGGATGACCGCTCTGGCCAGGTTCTGGTGGACCGGTTGCGGGACGCGGGCCATACCCTTGCCGGGCGCAAGATCATTCCTGACGAGCGCGCCGAAATTGCCGCGCAGCTGCGCGCCTGGATCGCCGACCGGGAAGTGGATGTGGTGATCTCCACCGGCGGTACCGGCCTGACGGGCCGCGACGTGACGGTGGAAGCGCACCGGGATGTCTATGAAAAGGAGATCGAGGCCTTTGGCACCGTCTTCACCCATGTCTCGATGCAGAAAATCGGTACCAGCGCGGTGCAGTCGCGCGCCACCGGCGGCGTTGCGGGCGGCACATATCTGTTTGCACTGCCCGGCAGCCCTGGCGCCTGCAAGGACGGCTGGGATGAAATCCTGTCAAAACAGCTTGATTACCGTCACCGGCCCTGCAATTTCGTGGAAATCATGCCCAGATTGGAAGAACATCTGCGCCGGAAGTAGCCCCGCACGGCGTGTAACCTCGTAAACCTGTGCGGAAAATCGTATATTTCCAAGCGGGCACAAAGCATTTGCGCTTTGGCTGGCCGCATCGGCGGTCCCGGCAGCATCCGCACCGGAAGGGAGAGACATGCGCTTTTTGCGTCAGAGTGTGACTGGGGTTTTCCTGGCGGCCTTAACGGCAGCGTTGCTGCTTTATGCCGGGCAGCTGGTTTTCAGTGCGATTGACGCACAGCTGAATGCGGAGAAAAAAACACCGCCAGTGCGTGAGCGGGTGTTTGCGGTCAATGTGGTGACAGCGGATCTGCAGACCGTGGCGCCGGAGCTGACGGCCTTTGGCCGGGTGGAAAGCCGCCGCGCACTGGAGCTGCGCACAGCGGTGGCGGGCCGGGTTGTGCACCTCTCTGAGGATTTCGAGGACGGCGGCGCGGTCCGCGCCGGTGAGGTGCTGGTGCAGATCGATCCGGCGGATGCGCAGGCCGCACTGGACCGGGCCGAGGCCGACATGATGGATGCCCGCGCCGAGGAACGCGATGCCACCCGGGCGCTGATCCTGGCGCAGGACGAATTGCAGGCCACCCAGGACCAGGCGCAGCTGCGCGAACGGGCGTTTCAGCGGCAAGTGGATCTGCAGCAGCGCGGTGTTGGCACCGCCGCAACGGTGGAAACAGCCGAGCTTGCGGCGGTGCAGGCGCGCCAGGCGGTGATCTCGCGCCGCCAGGCCGTCAGCCAGGCAGAGGCGCGTGTGGATCAGGCTGCCACCCGCGTGGCCCGGGCGCAGATCGCGCTGGACGAAGCGCAGCGCGAGCTGGACGATACCACGATCATGGCGGGTTTTGACGGGACTTTGCAGGCGGTTAACCTGGTGCAGGGGCGGCTGGTCTCGGCCAATGAAAAACTGGCGGATTTGGTTGATCCGGATCTGCTGGAGGCAGCGTTCCGGGTTTCCACTGCGCAATATGCCCGGCTGCTTGATGCCGGCGGCCATCTGCTGCGCGCGCCGGTGCGGGTGTCGCTGGATGCCGCCGGTGCAGGGTTAAGTGCCGCCGGGCAGATTTCCCGCGCCAGCGGGGCTGCCGGCGACGGGCAGACCGGGCGGTTGGTATATGCCCGGCTGCAGGCTGCGCCGGGGTTTGAACCTGGCGATTTTGTCACCGTAAAAGTGACCGAGCCTGAGGTCGCGGCGGTGGCCCGAGTTCCGGCCTCGGCGCTGGGCACGGATGGCTCGGTCCTTGTGCTGGGGGCTGAGGACCGGCTGGAGTCATTGGCCGTCGAACTGGTCCGCCGTCAGGGCGATGACGTGCTGATCCGCGGTTCGGGACTGGAAGGCCGCGAGATCGTGACCGGGCGCACGCCGCTTTTGGGCGCTGGCATTAAAGTGCGCCCGCTGCGCCAGGGTGCCGGGGTGCAGGCGCTTCCGCAATTAATCGAGCTGACCGACGAACGCCGGGCCAGGCTTGTGGCGTTTGTCGAGGGCAGCAGCGTGATGCCTTCCGCAATGAAAGAACAGATGCTGCAGCAACTGGCCGAGGCCAGGGTGCCCGTCAGGCTGGTGACCCGGATTGAATCCCGGATGGGGGGCTGAGGGTCATGGTCCGCAAGCTCCCCCGGCCGGCCCGCGGGCTGTTCAGTTACTTCACCCGCCACCGCACCGCCGCAAACCTGCTGCTGGTGATCATGCTGGTGCTGGGCGCCGCAGCGATGCCCAACATGCGGACACAGTTCTTCCCGGATGTGATTGTCGAACGCGTCACCGTCACCGTCGAATGGGAGGGCGCAGGCCCCGAGGATGTGGACAGCGCCATCGTGCAGGTTCTGGAGCCGGCACTCCTGGCCGTGGACGGGGTGAAGGAGACATCCTCCAGCTCGCGCGAAGGGCGGGCAACGCTGACGCTGGAGTTTGAGCCTGGCACGGACATGGGGCAGGCCACCGACGATGTGCAGGCGGCGGTCGACGGCATCACCACCCTGCCGGAAGAGGCGGAGGAGCCGGAAGTGCGCCGCGGCGCCTGGCGCGACCGGGTGACCGATGTAGTGATATCCGGACCTGTGGCCGCAGGCCAGCTGGGTCTGTTTGCGGATGAGCTGGTCACCCGCCTGTTTGAGGCCGGCGTCACCCGCACCACCATCCGCGGCGTGGCAGCGCCCGAGACCATCGTCGAGGTGCCCACCGCCAAGCTGATGACCCATGACATCACCATGCGCGAAGTCGCCGAGGCCATTGCGGCAGAGGTTGATGCAGATCCGGCAGGCGATGTCAGCGGCGCCAACGCGCGGGTGCGCACCGGCAGCGAGAAACGCAAACCCGACGAGCTGGAAGCCATTGTCCTGCGCACCAATGCTGACGGCTCGGTGCTGACCATTGCCGATGTGGCACAGGTGCGGGTCGAGGGTGTGGACCGCAACCGCTCGTATTTTGTGGACGGCAACCCGGCAATGTCGATCCGGGTGGACCGCTCGGACCAGGGCAATGCCATCCGCTTGCAGGGCCAGGTGCAGGAGGTGGTGGATCAGATGCAGGCGAGCCTGCCGCAGGGGGTGACGGCCGAGTTGATCCGGACCCGGGCACAGTCGATCACCGACCGTTTGGACATTCTAATCGACAATGGCCTGATGGGGCTTGCCCTGGTGCTGTGCCTGTTGTTCCTGTTCCTCAACACCCGCATTGCCTTCTGGGTGGCCATGGGCATCCCCGCCTCGATGTTTGCCGCCGTGGCGCTGATGTATGCTGCCGGGATCACCATCAATATGGTCAGCCTGTTTGGCCTGATCATCACCTTGGGGATCGTGGTGGATGATGCCATCGTGGTGGGCGAGCACGCCGATTTCAGGGTGCGGCGGCTGGGTGAAAACCCGGTGCAGGCCGCCGAAAATGCGGCCCGGCGGATGGCGATGCCGGTTTTTGCGGCAACGCTGACCACTATCATCGCCTTCTTTGGCCTGACCTTGGTGGGCGGGCGCTTTGGCGAGCTGATCCGCGATATTCCTTTCACCGTGATTGCGGTGCTGGCGGCCTCGCTGGTGGAATGTTTTCTGATCCTGCCCAACCATCTGGCCCATGCCCTGACCCATGCCCAGGCGCGGCATTGGTATGACTGGCCGAACCGGATGGTGAACCGCGGCTTCCGCTGGCTGCGCGACCATGCGTTCCGCCCGTTCATGGGGCTTGTGGTTCAGGCCCGCTATGCGGTGCTGGCCGGGGCGTTGGTGGTCCTGGCCAGCCAGGCGGCGCTGTTCATCAACGGCGACGTGAAGTGGCGCTTCTTCAATGCGCCGGAGCGCGGCTCCGTGACTGGCAATTTCGCCATGGTAGAGGGCGCCAGCCGCAGTGATACCCTGGCGATGATGCAGGAAGTGCAGCGAACCACCGAGGTGCTGGGCGCGGAATATGCCGCCCGCTATGGCCGCAACCCGCTGGATTTTGTCATAGCCGAGGTGGGCGGCAATGCGGGCCGCGGCCTGGGCGGGGTTGAGGCCAAGGATACAGATCTGCTGGGCGGTATCGCGATTGAATTGATCGACGCCGACCTGCGCCCCTATTCCAGCTTTGCCTTTGTCGCTGAGCTGCAGGAACGGGTGGCGCGGCATCCGCTGGTCGAGACGGTCTCTTTCCGCGGCTGGCGGTCGGGTCCGGGCGGCGACGCGCTGGACGTGCAATTCTCCGGCCCTGGCGTGCAAGTGCTGAAGGATGCCGCGGAAGACCTGAAAACCGCGCTGCTGCGTTTCCCCGAGGTCTCAGCCGTCGAGGACAATCTGGCCTACGACAAGGAGGAGGTGATCCTTGACCTTACCCCGCAGGGTCAGGCTTTGAATTTCACCATCGGCAGCCTGGGGCAGGCGCTGCGGGCGCGGCTGAATGGAATTGAGGCTGCGACATACCCGGACGGGCCGCGCAGCGCCAAGATCCGGGTGGAGCTGCCCGAAAATGAGCTGACTGCCGATTTTCTGGAGCGCACGCTGATGCGGGCGCCCAGCGGGACCTACGTGCCGCTGGCCGATATCGTCTCGGTCACCCGGCGCACAGGTTTTTCGACCGTGCGGCGGGAAAACGGCATCCGGGTGATCAGTGTCTCGGGCGACATCTCCGAGGACGACCCCGCCCGGGCTGAAGCTGTGATGCAAGCGTTGCAGCAGGAAATCCTGCCGAAGATCGCCAGCGAGCGGCAAGTGGAATGGACCCTGTCGGGCCTCGCCGAGCAGGAGCAAACCTTCCTGCAGGAGGCAGGCACCGGGCTGATCCTGTGCCTCACCGGTATTTACCTGGTGCTGTCCTGGATCTTTGCCAGCTGGACCCGGCCATTGGTGGTGATGGCGATCATTCCCTTTGGCCTGGTTGGCACGATCTGGGGGCATTACATGTGGGAGGTGCCGCTGAGCATGTTCACCGTGGTTGGGCTGCTGGGAATGACCGGGATCATTATCAATGATTCCATCGTGCTGGTGACGACCATCGACCAATATGCACAGGACCGCGGCTTGGTGCCTTCGATCATTGATGCAGCGGCGGACCGGCTGCGGCCGGTGATGCTGACCACGATGACAACTGTTCTGGGGCTGGCGCCCCTGCTGTTTGAGCGCTCGCAGCAGGCTCAGTTCCTGAAGCCGACGGTGATCACATTGGTCTATGGCCTTGGCTTTGGCATGTTCCTGGTCCTGCTGGTGGTGCCTGCACTGGTCGCCATGCAGCGGGACCTGTCACGCCCGATGACCTCGCTGCGCCGGGCGTTGCGGCGCGGCGCCGGGGGGCTGCGCTGGCTGGTGCTGGGCACCGCGCTGGCACAGCTTGGCTGGCTGGTGCTGACGCTGGGCTGGGCGATGGCCACCGGCGCGCTGCATCCGGCGCTGCGGGCGTTTCCTGCGCTGGCGGCAATGGATCCGGTGCGCGCCGGATTGCTGGCCTGCATTGCGGGGGCGCTGGTTCTGGCGCTGCTGGCCTATCTGGCCGGAGGCATTGCCTACCGGTTCAGCGTCCGCCAGCGGGCCTGAGCCAGCCGGGCCACATCCGCCACCTGTTCCAGCAATTGCAGGCCGCGGGTTTCGATCTCAGCAATCGGGATCCATTCGGCCTGTTCGGCATCATCATCCGGCACCGGCTCGCCGCTGATGTATTCGCACAAGACCACGGTCAGCAGATACTGGCGCTGTGCCGTGCCTGCCGCATCACGGGAAATCACATCAACATTGGTGAGGTATTCCAGCGGCTTGGCAATAACCCCGGTTTCCTCCTGCAACTCGCGCGCGGCGGCCTGCAGGGCGGTCTCTCCCATCTCAACATGGCCGCCGGGAAAGCCCCACCAGCCCGCATTCGGTTCTTTGCCGCGCTGCACCAGGATGACCTGGTCCCGTCCGCCAAAGTGGCGGCAGACCACGGCAATGGTGCCGAGGACTGGACGCTGCGGGCTGCCGAGCGTGCTCATCCGGCGCTGCACCCTTGGATGTCCACCGCGTGGTTCTGCCCCAGCACCGTGATCCGCAATTGCGAGCGGTCAATGGCATAAGCGTTGCCGTCAGCGGGCAGGAATTCAGTCTCAGCCACCAGCAGGCCGCCCTCGCGGCGGGTGGTTGTCTCGCCGGCGTAGAGTTTGGGATTGCCGGGCTCGATCACCGCAACCTCCTCGCCGCCGGCGGACGGCATTGCGATGCGGGCGGTGACTTTCATCCCGTATTCAGACGGGCGCAGGCTGCAGGCGGCATGGCGCACACCGGCTTCTTTGGCCGACCAGGGGCGGCTGGCCATTGCAGCGGCAATTGCCGGGTTACGGCCTGCGGCATTGTCCAGCTGCTGGTCAAAGCTCAGCTCGGCCGGCACGCAGACATCCTTGCAGACACCCAGCTGCATCCGGCCTTTCAGGCGCACCGGCTTGCCGGGATTCGCCGGGGTGATCTCCACCGGCAGCACCAGCTGATCGTGATAGCCGATGGTGCGGTAGCCGGAGGTTTCAAAAACCTCGGGCGCGGGCCAGGTGATCGACAGCCCGCCCACATTGCGCGCACCGCGCCATGAAAAACTGGGCGGAATGCCGGCGTCGCCGGGCGCGCGCCAATAGGTCTTCCAGCCCGGCTGCAGCTTGATCCGCAGCGCCCCCATATAGGTGCCGCGCGGGGTCATGCCGCCGTCCAGCACCTCAATCTGCACAATCCCGCTGTCAGCGGCGCCAGCAAAGGCCGGGGCGCCTGCTGTCATGGCAAGCAAGGCAGCCAGGGCGGCAGCGTGTCTGTTTTGCATCGGTTTCATGCCCTGATACATGCGCTTGGCGGCAGGGTTTGCCAAGTCACGTTCGGGTCATTGTCTTGGAGTAAGGGCAGGTTTGCGGCAATTTTGCCGGAGGCTTCACCGGACATGGCCTTTGCACCTCTTGCGTGACAGGCAGGGGGACGTCATGGTGGAGGCAGCAGCAGGAAAGATGGAATTTCATGGATCTGACTGGCAAGCTCTTGATTGCAATGCCCGGAATCGGTGACCCAAGGTTTGAGCATTCGGTGGTTTTCCTGTGCTCCTACGGCGAGGAAGGGGCGATGGGTCTCATCGTCAACAAACGTGCGGAAGGGGTGGCGCTGGGCGATCTTCTGGAGCAGCTGGACCTGGGCGAAGACGGCAGCGCGGCCGCGGCATTGCCGGTGCGGTTCGGCGGCCCGGTGGAAACCCAGCGCGGCTTTGTGCTGCACACACCGGATTACGAATCGGACGTAAGCTCGCTGAAGGTGCCGGGCGGGTTCTCGATGACAGCGACGCTGGATATTCTGGAAGACATCGCATTGGGGCAGGGGCCGGAGCAACTGCTGGTGCTGCTGGGCTATGCGGGCTGGGGGCCGGGGCAGCTGGAATCAGAGATTGCCATGAACGGCTGGCTGACGGCCGACGCCAGCCCGGATCTTGTTTTCAGCCTGGCGGATGACAGCAAATGGGAAGCATCGCTGAAAACCCTTGGCGTCGATCCGCTGACACTGTCAGCCAGCGCCGGCCACGCCTGAACGGCAGATAAGATGCGCTGCGCCGTCTCAACCGGGTGCTCCCGCCCTTTGTCCATTCATCATAGATGACCGGAAAAAGGTTGGGCGTGGCGCCGCGCAAGCACGGCGCGCCTCCCGCTGAGGCGAGGCCCGTCCCGGATCTCATGCCGGGGCTGGTTTCCAGGCCGGAGGGGCGGACTTTCATCAATTGAAATTGTTGCAGCGGCGGTGGTTGTGCTTCCTTTGCGGACGTAAATCAGCGGCTTGGGTGCATGGCTGCGCCGCGCCGCGCTTGCGCGGCGCCATGCCCAACGGTTTGGCACCCATCTTGGATGGGTTTCAAACGGACGGGAGTGATCTGCCCTGTTGGTCGGGTGCTGGGACGGCTCAATCCCTTGGCGCGGCGGCGCGGCGGAGACGGTCGTTGATGGCTTCACCCAACCCGTGATCCGGAACCGGGGCCACCGCGATGGGTTTGCCAAGGGCGTCCAGGCAGTGCAGATGGCCAAAGAGATTGGCGGCGGCCTCAGCCAGATTCCGGCTTTCGGAAAGGTTCAGGTCGCAGGCCCCCGGTCCGAAGCCGAGAAAAAGCCCGCCTTCGTCTGGCGCGCTGGCGTTCAGCCGGACAGGCGCGCCGGGGGCGTAATGCGACAGCAACTGGCCGGGGGCGGTCAGCGGGTCGTGCACATCGCGCACTGCCAGTTTGCGGCCTAGCACTGCTTCGATCTCTTCTGCTGCCAGCCCGCCGGGACGCAGCAGCATCGGCGCGGGGCCTGCAAGTCCGACAATGGTCGATTCCAGTCCGACCCCGCAGGCGCCATCATCAAGGATTGCGGCAATGCGCCCGTCCAGGCCTGCCTGCACATGGGCCGCCGTGGTCGGGCTGATCTTGCCGGACGGGTTGGCGGAAGGGGCGGCAACCGGGCCGTCCAATGCCTGCAGCAAGGCCTGTCCAGCGGGGTGGGCCGGAACACGCACCCCCAAAGTTTCCAGCCCGGCAGTGACCAGGGGCGAAATCCCGTGGCCAGCGCGCAGCGGCAGCACCAGGGTCAGCGGGCCGGGCCAGAAAGCCAGGGCCAGCTGCTCTGCCGTATCACTCCACTGAACATAGCGCTGTGCCGCCTCGGCCGAATGCACATGCGCGATCAATGGGTTGAAGGAGGGCCGCCCCTTGGCCTCATAGATTGCCGCCACCGCCGCGCCCTGCCGGGCATCGGCGCCGAGACCATAGACGGTTTCGGTGGGAAAGGAGACAAGTTTACCCTCCCGAAGCAGTTGGGCGGCCCGGGCGATACCGGTTGCCGTGGCGGCAAGGATTTCTGTGCTGTGCAGGGGCATTCCGGGTGACGCGGCGTTTTGGTTGATTGAAATGAGCGTCCGATTAGGTAATCGGTCAAGCCAACAACCATAATAGGCCCGTGCCGGGAAGCCAAGGCTGCCCGCGCCAGGACGCCCCTTAAATGACCGTCAGAGGACGCCCATGACCTTCCGTGCCCCCGTTTCCGAGTATGAGTTTCTGTTGAACCATGTTGTCGGCTATGATGCCATCCCGGCCACAGACCGCTTTGCCGAGGCAACGCCAGACATAGTGAGCGCCATCCTCAACGAGGCTGGCAAGATGTGCGGCGAGGTGATGGCCCCTTTGCAGCGCAACGGCGATCTGACCCCGGCTTTTTTGGAAAACGGCGTCCTGCGGACCTCGCCCGGTTTCGGTGACGGGTTCAAAGCCATCGCAGAGGGCGGCTGGATCGGCATGAGTGCGCCGCAGGAACACGGTGGCATGGGGCTGCCGCTGACCGTGGCCACTGCGGTGAACGAGATGATGGCAGGCGCCTGCCTGTCGCTTCAGCTGGCACCCTTGATGAGCCAGGGCCAGATTGAGGCGCTGGAGCATCATGCCTCGGACGCGATTAAGGAATTGTACCTGCCCAAGCTGATCTCCGGCGAATGGTCCGGCACCATGAACCTGACCGAGCCGCAGGCCGGTTCAGACGTGGGCGCGCTCAGCTCCAAGGCGGTGCCGAATGGCGATGGCACCTATGCGGTCAGCGGCCAGAAGATCTTTATCTCTTGGGGCGATAACGATTTCTGCGGCAACATTTGCCACCTGGTGCTGGCGCGGCTGCCGGACGGCGCGCCTGGGACCAAAGGCATTTCGCTGTACCTGGTGCCGAAGTACCTGCCGGATGCCGACGGCAACCCGGGCAAGGCAAATGACCTTAAGGTCGTCAGCCTTGAGCACAAGATGGGCCTGCACGGCTCTCCCACTTGCGTGATGCAATATGACGGCGCCACCGGCTGGCTGGTCGGCGCGGAACATGGCGGCATGGCGGCGATGTTCACCATGATGAACAACGCGCGTTTGGGCGTGGGCGGGCAGGGCGTAGGTGCTGGCGAAGGCGCCTATCAGCACGCCCTGGCCTATGCGCTGGAGCGCAAGCAGGGCCGCACCGCCAGCGGTTTCATTGCCGACCACGCCGATGTGCGCCGGATGCTGATGGAGATGAAGGCGGATCTTTTTGCCGCCCGTGCGATCCTATTGGCCTGCGCGCAGGCGATCGACATGCAGACTGCCACGGGTGACAGCGGCTGGGCGGCGCGCGCGGCGTTCCTGACGCCGATTGCCAAGGCCTTTGGAACCGACACCGGCATCCGGGTGTCTGAGACCGGGGTGCAGGTGCATGGCGGCATGGGCTTTATCGAGGAGAGCGGTGCCGCGCAATATTACCGCGATGTGCGGGTGACCGCGATTTACGAGGGCACCAATGGCATCCAGTCGATGGATCTGGTCGCGCGCAAGATGATGGACGGCGGCGAGATGGCTTTTGCCCTGATCGACGAGGTGGAGGAACAGGCCGAACGGGCCCGCGCCACGCATCCGAATATGGCGGAATCTGTCTGGCAGGCTTGCGAGTCCTTGCGCGAGGCCACCGAATGGCTGGTTGCCCAGCAAGATATGCAGGACCGCTTTGCCGGCTCCGTTCCCTACCTGCGGGCCTTTGCCCGCGTGCTGGGCGGCCATTACCATCTGGCGGCAGCGATGGCGGACCAGGGCGGTCCGCGCGAAAAACTGGCGCGGTTCTACATCACCCGGATGCTGCCCGAACATGCCAGCCTGCTGGCCCATGCGCAGGCTGGCGCTGCGGGCACCTTTGCCCTCAGCCTCGAAGAACTGGCAGGTTGAGCTGTGACTGATATCCCCGACGTCTCGCCCCGCACCCCGTGGGAAGAACCGCCTGCCCAGGGCGAAGCGATCGAGGTGGCCGAAGGCGTCCTTTGGATGCGTCAGCCGCTGCCGATGAAGCTGGATCACGTCAACATCTACGCGCTGGATGACGGCGATGGCTGGACGGTGATCGACACCGGGTTCAACACCCGCAAAAGCCGCGCGATCTGGGAAAGCCTGATGGCGGGGCCTTTGAAGGGCAAACCGGTCACCCGCGTTGTCGGCACCCATCACCATCCGGATCACATCGGTCTGGCGGGCTGGTTCCAGAGCGAACACGGCGCCGAGCTGATCACCACCCGCACCGCCTGGCTGTTTGCCCGGATGCTGACCCTCGACGTGCAGGAGACCTGGCCCGAGGAAACGCTGGCCTATTACCGCAGTGCGGGCATGGATCAGGCGTTTTATGACAAACGCGCCAACGACCGGCCATTCAATTTTGCCGACACCGTGTACCCGATGCCGCTGGGCTTCACCCGCATCAAACAGGGGGATGCGATCCGCATGGGCGGACGCGATTGGGACGTGCACACCGGCAACGGCCACGCGCCTGAACATGCGACTTTCTGGAGCCGTGATGACAATCTGGTGATCACCGGCGATCAGATCCTGTCAACCATTAGCCCCAATATCGGGGTTTATGCGACAGAACCGATGGCAGATCCTTTGGGCGAATGGCTGGAGGCCTGTGAACGCCTGTCCAAACTGGCGCGGCCCGATCATCTGGCCCTGGGCGGGCACAAGCTGCCGTTCACCCGGCTGCCGTTGCGGATGCAGCAGCTGATCGGCAATCACCACGGCGCGCTGGAGCGGCTGATGGATCACTTGTCCGCGCCGCAGACTGCTGCCGATTGCTTTGCGCCGCTGTTCAAGCGCACAATCGGCGAAGGCGAGTACGGGCTTGCGCTGGTCGAGGCGGTGGCCCATGTAAATCATCTGTACCACACCGGCCAGGTGAACCGCTGGAAACGTGAAGACGGCGCCTGGCTCTATCAGCGCAAGGGGTGACGCACCCCGCATTTTGGGGGGAGACACCATGAGCGACGAGATTTCGACCAGCGCCGAGGCGGCAGAGGCGGCGGTGCTGCCCTGCGTGCACGAGGTCCATGCCGACCCCGAGGCCTGCGCGGGCCTGCGCAAGGTTCCGGAAAAACTGCAACAGCAGGACGCCGCCAAAAGCCCGGCGCGCTGGGCCTATGAACGGCTGATCCTTTATATTCAGAATTTCGAACAGCAGCTGGACAGCGAGCACGAGGTTGCGATGGGTTTTGCCGGCGGCAATGCCGGGGTGCTGCGGATCGAAGGCATGGGCTATTACGATCCCGATATCATCACCTTTTATGGCAGCGAAGGTCCCGGCGCGCGCACCCAGCTGGTGCAGCATGTCAGCCAGCTGAACGTGATGCTGCGGGCGGTGCCCAAGGCGCAGGAAGAAGCCCCGGCCAACCGGATCGGCTTCCGGCTCGCGTCGGATCTGGAGCAGGAATAAGCCCTGGACCGGGCGCCGCGCGATTCGATTGCGCTGCGGTGCCGGCCCGGACGGGGGCTGGTTTGCTGGCGATGCTAAGGAACACACCGCGTATTTCTGACAGATGCGCGCGATTGACGTGGTGACAGAGGGCGGCAAATCCAGTAATCACGGGAAAAATGCACGTGAATTCGAGGGATAACTCACATGGCTGAACATCAGCACGGCACCATGGACACCGCGGTTCAGGAAAAAGTCTATAACGGCTTTCTGACCTTTATCACACGCTCCTGCATTGCGCTGGTTTTCTTTGCTCTGTTCCTGGCGGTTTTCGCCACCTGATCCCAGTCCAAGGAGCGCGCGCCTTGCGTAATCTGCTGTGTCTTGGCGCGGTTCTGCTGGCGCTTGCGGGCTGCGCGGCGCCTCAGCAACCCAATGCGGATGCTGAAACGCTGGCCCGGGTGGCCTACCGCCAGCCCGGCCCGGCGACGCTGACCCTTTACACGATGATCAACAACCGCACCGGGCGGGGCGGCCATGCGTCGCTGATGATCAACGCGTCAGAACGGGTGATCTTCGATCCGGCAGGTTCGTTCTACGCCTCGGTGGTGCCAGAGCGGAATGACGTTCTGTACGGCATTACCCCGGCGGTGGAAAAAGCCTATCGCGGCGCGCATGCCCGCAGCACCTTCCACGTGGTGGTGCAGCGGGTCGAGGTAACGCCCGAGCAGGCCCAGAAAGCCTATCAGCTGGCGGTGGCCAATGGCCGTGTGCCGGGCGCCTATTGCGCCCAGGCCACCATCGGCATCCTGCAGCAGATCCCCGGGTTCGAGAGCTTGAACCGCACCTTCTACCCGGAAAAACTGTCAGCGCAGTTCGGCCAGCTGCCCGGCGTAGTGACGGACCGCTACTACGAGACCGACAGCGCCGATCTGCAGACGGGCCTCGTCAAAAGCGACGCCGCGCTAAGCGCTGCTGAGTAATCTTCCCGTTCGGATAAAGCCGAAGGCGCCGGGCGGACGCTAGGCGGTGAGGTACAACAGCAGCAGGCACAGCCCGCCGGTGCCCAGGCCGATCAGCACGTTGCGGGTCAGGTATCCGGCTGCAAAGGTGGCGGCCGCGGCGGCAAGATGCATCAGGCTGGGATCTCCGCCAGTTGGGGAAGGCCAGACCACCAACGGCGCCACCAGTGCCGGGATGATCGCCACCGCCGTGTAGCGCAGATGCCGCATCAGCCATTCCGGAATGGGTTTGCCGCCCATGAAGCCGATAAAGGCAAACCGCAGGGCATAGCTGCCAACCGCCAGCCCGATGATCACCGTCCACAGGATTGGTGCAGGAATACTGCTCATTTCACGCTCTCCGCCTTGGCCTTTTGCCGCTCCAGCCACAGCTCTGCCTGGGCGCCTGCGATCATGCCCGCAATCCCGGCCACGATCAGGCCAAGGTTATAGGGCATGGCGGCAGCCGGCAGCGAGGTGGCCACCGCCACGAAACAGGCGGCCACATGGGCAGGCGTGCGCAGCATCGGGCCGATCATCGCCAGAAACGCCAGCGGCAGCACAAAATCCACACCCCAGCTTTCGGGGATGCGGGTGCCGACCAGCGCCCCGACCGCGGTGGCAACCACCCAAACCGGGGCAATGATACCATTGGTGCCAAAGAAGTACGCCATGCGCTGCGGCAGCGGCATCTCCGGCTCGCTCTCAAACTTGACGATGGACAGCGCATAAGACTGATCGACCATGAAATAGGCCGCCAGTGCGCGCTGCCACATCGGCGCACCGCCAAGGTAGGGCGTCAGCGAGGCCGAATACATCGCCATCCGCAGGTTCACCGCGAGCGCCGAGATCAGAATGATAATCAGCGGCGCGTTCTCCTGCATCAGCTGCAGCGCGGTGAACTGGGCCGCCCCGGCAAAGACCGCCAATGAAAATGCAAAGGCCTCGGGCACGATCAGCCCGGCCTCTGCCGCCAGCACTCCGAACAGGAAGCCAAAGGGCGACGCCATGAACAGGAAGGGCGCGCTGTCGCGAAACCCCTTCCAGAAGGCCGATTTGGTGGTGGTGATTGCCATCAGCGCGTCCTAGATTGCGTTCAACCGGCCTACGGCGGTGGCAGAAGGAATGCAATTGGTGAGTATGGATATCACGTCAGAATATCTGGTCGCGCCCGGCGTCGCCGACCCGCGGCTGACCCGCGCTGTCACCGGCGTGGACCAGAACGGCGAGGCCAGCGATATCTCCGTGGTTGAGGAGCGCCCGCTGACCATCTTCCTGAATTCCCAGGAAATCGTCACCGCGATGACCATCGGCGACTACCCGGAATACCTGGCGCTTGGCTTCCTGCGCAATCAGCGGATGCTGCTGGACGGGGATGAGGTCACCCGCGTCGATTATGACGAGGATCTGGAAACCGTGGTTGTCCGCACCGCGGTGGAAACCAGCCACGAGGAAAAGCTGAAGAAGAAGACCCGCACCTCCGGCTGCGCAGTCGGCACCGTCTTTGGCGACATGATGGAGGGGCTGGAGGATGTGCGCCTGCCCAAGGTGCAGGTGAAGACTTCCTGGCTTTACACGCTGGCGCACAAGATCAACCGCACGCCCTCGCTGTACCTTGAGGCCGGCGCTATCCACGGCACAGTGCTCTGCCGACAGGACCGCCCGCTGGTCTATATGGAGGACGTCGGCCGTCACAACGCGGTGGACAAGATCGCCGGCTGGATGCTGTCCGAGCAGGCCGCGGCGGCGGACAAGATCCTTTATACCACCGGACGGCTGACCTCGGAGATGGTGATCAAGACAGCAATGATGGGCATCCCGGTGCTGGCGTCGCGTTCGGGCTTCACCGCCTGGGGTGTCGAGATCGCCCGCGAGGTTGGCCTGACTTTGATTGGCCGCATGCGCGGCCAGCGGTTTATTTGCCTCTCGGGCGAGGAGCGGCTGGTGCGCGACATGGATCCGAAAGACGCACCGGTAGAAGAGAAGAAGCACCGGCGCAAGAGTGCGGAGGGATAACCGGACTTCACGTGAAATCCGGCCCGGAAAACGCATGGCAGAGCAGAACTCAATAGGGACCACTCTGGTGGAGAGCATCGCAAATGATCCGGCTGCTTGGATCATGGGCGGAGCGCTGCTTTGGATCACACTTGGCTTTGGCGGGCTGATTCTTTTCTGGAGAACCTGGCACGTAATCGGGCAGTATTTTACCGAAATGGAGAAAACGCCCTGGGCCGTCAGATCCGCCTTGGGCTGGCCATCGGAGAACCCAACTCCACCAATGCTGCGGGCCCGCCGGGACCTTGCGCGCCAGAGGCTGTTCTACCGGTTGGCTCTCTGGGGGCCGCCACCGCAATTGCCGCATTCCAAGGCTGCGTTAAAGGCATTGCGGATGTTCCGGGTTTTGCACTGGGCGGCCCGGGTGTTTTCCTGGCTGTTGCTTTCCGCCTTGGCTGTGTTGCTCAGCCCAGTGTTCTTCTTGATAATTGTGTTTTCGGCGGTACTGCCGTTGATCGTTCTTAGACCGGCCCCTTGGCCGCAGGAGATACCATGACTCAGCCCCTCGGCGTAATCCTCGCAGGCGGCCTTGCCACCCGGATGGGCGGCGGCGATAAGGGGCGGCTGCAGGTCGGCGGCCAGAGCCTGCTGTCCCGCGTGGTGGCCCGGCTGTCGCCGCAGGTCCCGGGGCTTGCGCTCAATGCCAATGGCGACCCGGAGCGGTTCGCCGACCTGGGCTTGCCGGTGATTGCCGACTCGATCGAAGGTTTCGCCGGCCCGCTGGCGGGCGTTCTGGCCGGTCTCGACTGGGCGGCAGAGCAGGGAGCGGAGACCATCGTTACTGCCGCTGCCGACACGCCCTTTTTTCCGCAGGATCTGGTCGACCGCCTGACCGCCGCGGCAAAAGGAATGGACCACCCGCTGGTTATGGCCACCACCCCGCGCACCGGGGATGAGGCGCTGAAATCCGGCGGCGGCAAGCGCATCAACCGGCACCCGGCCTTTGGCCTCTGGCCCGTTGCTCTGCGCGATGACCTGCGCGCGGCTTTGACTGACGGCTTGCGAAAGGTGGTGCTGTGGACAGATCAGCACAACGGCCGCGAAGCGCTGTTCGAGGCCGATCCCTTCGATCCGTTCTTCAACATCAACACGCCGGAAGATCTGGCCAAGGCCGAGGCGTTGCTGAAATGAAGATCTACGGCATCACCGGCTGGAAGAACAACGGCAAGACCGGGCTGATGGAACGGCTGGTGGCCGAATTCTGTGAGCGCGGCCTCACCGTTTCCACCATCAAGCACGCCCATCACGCCACCGATGTGGACCAGCCCGGCACCGACAGCCACCGCCACCGCCAGGCCGGCGCGTCAGAGGTGGTGCTGGCCTCGGCTGGCCGCATCGCAATCATGCAGGAGCTGCGCGATGCGGCAGAACCGCCGCTGGCAGAGCTGCTGGCCCGCCTGTGTCCCGTCGATCTGGTGCTGGTTGAGGGCTACAAGCGCGAACCCCACCCCAAGATTGAGGCTTTCCGGCAGGAAGCAGGCACCGAACTGATCGCCCCGGAAGACCCGAACATCCGGGCCGTTGCCAGCAACACCGCGATGGCGCTGGACCGCCCGGTTTTTGATCTGAACGATACGGCAGCGATTGCGGATTTCATCCAGATAGAACTGGGGCTGTGACCCGTTTTGATACTGTTCTCACCGTCGATTGGTCTGCTGCCAAGCGCAAGCCCCGGCGCCAAAGCAAGGATGCGATCTGGCTTGGTGTGGCGCGCGGCGGAACCGCGGAAAGGCAAATCTACTGCCGCAGCCGGCAGGAGGCAGAGGTTTGGATCAGCAGCTTCCTCGACGCGGAACAGGCCGCGGGACGGCGGGTTCTAGCCGCATTTGATTTTCCTTTCGGCTATCCGCGCGGGTTTGCGCGCCGGATCACCGGGTCCGATGACCCGTTTGCTTTATGGGCCTGGCTGGAAGAGCGGATCGAAGACACTGAGGACGGAACCAACAACCGGTTTGAAATAGCCTCTGAAATGAACCGGATGTTTACCGGCCCCGGCCCGTTCTGGGGCAAACCCGATGAGAAGACTTGGCCGGACATTCCCTACCGCAAAGCCGGTATAATCTATAAAAACGTGGCAGAACGGCGCAGCGCAGATCTGGCGGCCAAGGCGGCCTCCTCCTGTTTTCAGCTGTTCTTCAACCCGACGGTTGGCAGTCAGGTCCTCATGGGGGTGCCGGTTCTGCAGCGGTTGCGGCTCCGGCACAGGGCCGCTGTCTGGCCTTTCGAAAAGGTTGAGACAGCACAAACTGTTTTTGCAGAAATATGGCCAGGTTTGATCGAACCTGCCGTTAAGGCCGCAATGGCTGTTGCGGGCCGGGACGAAATACGCGACCGGGTGCAAATGCGGTTATTGTCGCAGGCGCTCAGCCGTCTGTCGGCTGGGGAGCTTGCCGGAATGCTGGCGGCAGTACCTGAGGAAGCACAAGAGGAAGCTTGGATATTGGGCACGGGATACGAAGACCGCTTGAACGCGCTGGCAGCGGATGAAACAGGCCGGCTGACACCGCCGCCGCTCAGCAATGATTGCTTTGCCTTGCCTGCAGGCGTGGATTGGACCCCGGTGGATGACGCGCTGACCCTGCTGCGGGACAGGCTGGGGCCGGTCACCGGAGTGGAAACACTGCCGCTGGCAGACGCCCTTGGCCGGGTGCTGGCAGAGAGCGCAGTGGCCAAACGCTCCAACCCGCCGCTGCCCAATACAGCAGTGGATGGTTACGGCTTTGCCGGCGGCAAGGCGGAAGGCCCGCATGTGCTGCCGCTCATGCCGGGACGTGCCGCAGCCGGCGTTCCCTACGACGGTGCTGTGCCCGCAGGCAGCGCCATCCGCGTTCTGACCGGTGCCGCGTTGCCGGATGGCGTGGATACGGTGATCCTCGAAGAAGACGTGAACACCGACGGCGCCCGGATCGCCTTCAATGGCCCGCTGAAACAGGGCACAAACACCCGCAAGGCTGGTGAGGATGTCTGCGCGGGTGACGTCATCCTGCCCTCAGGCCGGGTCATATCACCCGCCGATCTGGCTCTGGTCTCGGCCACAGGTCTGGCGGAACTCGCAGTCCGTCTGCCGTTGCGGGTCGGTGTGCTCTCCACCGGCGATGAGCTGGTCGAGGCAGGAGAACCCGCAGGCAAAGGGCAGATCTTTGATGCTAACCGTCCGATGCTGCTGGCGCTGATCCGCCAGCTCGGATTTGTACCGGTTGACCTGGGCAAGGCCGCGGATGACCGCAAAGCCTTGCGGGCGGATCTGGACAGCGCTGCCAAACAGGCTGACGTTATCCTGACCTCGGGCGGTGCCTCCGCCGGGGACGAGGACCATATGTCGGCACTGCTGCGCGAAGCGGGCGCGATGCAGGAATGGCGCATCGCGCTGAAACCCGGCCGCCCTCTGGCGCTGGGCATGTGGCAGGGCACGCCGGTCTTCGGACTGCCGGGCAACCCGGTGGCGGCTCTGGTCTGCACCCTGATTTTTGCCCGCCCGGCGATGGGGCTGATGGCGGGCGCGGGCTGGCAGGTGCCGCAGGCATTTGAAGTGCCGGCGGCCTTTGAAAAGCGCAAGAAGCCGGGCCGCCGCGAATACCTGCGGGCGCGGATGCGGAACGGCTGCATTGAGGTGTTCAAATCCGAAGGCTCCGGCCGCATCAGCGGCCTCAGCTGGGCCGAGGGGCTGGTGGAACTTGGAGACGGCGCTGCAGAGATTAAGCCTGGCGATTCTGTGCGGTTCATTCCTTACAGCAGCTTCGGCATGTAAACAGGGCGCTCCCGCCCGCGGCCCGGCGCATCGCAGATGCTTGCTCGCCGTTGGGCATGGCGCCGTGCTGCGGCCTGGCGCGCCACCGCCCCGCCGCTTCTTTCTGGTCAAAAATACCCGCGCCGCAGGCAGTGGCCCGAAGGGCCGCATTCTCAGTCGAACGTCCCGGCCACCCGGCCCAGCAGCATGAAGGCGCGGGCAGTGCGGGTATTGCCGAGGGCGGAAATTTCGCCGTCGGTCGCTTCAGCCTCAAACTCCGCGAACATCTGATCAAAGCGGCGCAGGAAATGATGCGCGGCATCGCGGAAAATCGGGTCCTGTTTCATCCGCGCCGCCGTCAGCGCCAGCGAGGTGCGGTCGCGCACGCCGCCAAGGGGGGCCACGGCACGGCCGCGCGCGCCTTGGGCAAACTGGCGCCAGATCTCAGGGCGGGCCATGTCAGGGCGCAGGTCGTCCATATAGATGCCGTCTTGGCTGAGCAGGGTCAGCACATCCTGCGCAGCCTGAATCACCTGGGCGGCCTTGCGGTCCTGCAGGGCTGCGCGCAGGGCGGCGAAACCGTCCTGATCCTCCGCCGTCTCCGGGAAGTTCAGGGCCCGGATGAAATGTTCGGCTGGCAGCGGCGGCGCGGCATCTTCGGCCTGGGTGCCCAAAGCCAATGATCCTTGTTCGGCCGCCGCCAGCTCGGCCGCTTCGGCGGGGATTGCCGGGCGCACCGGATCGCGGCGGCTGGTGTGGAAGGTGGCCAGCGCGGTTTCGGTCTTGCGAGTCGCCTCGGCGATCTCCTCCAACCGCTTGGCCATCGACGGCTCAGCCACTGCGGCATGCTGCTGGGACTGAGCCAGATAGGCCTGGCGCAAGCCGTCAATGGCGGCCTGCAGCTGTTCGCTTTCCTCCCGCATCACCCGGGCCGAGCGCGCGGCAGAGGCGGCAACCCACAGCATCGCCAGCGGCAGCACCAGTGCCAGAACGCCGGTGATCAGGTCGGCCCATTGCGAAAGCCCGGAATCCGGCGGCGCAAAGACAAAGAACCCGACTGCCGCCAGAAGCCACAAAGCGCCCAGGGCAACGGCCGCCAGCTCGGCACCGCCCAGCCCATTGCCCGCAGGCCCGTCAAGGCGCCGCAACGGGCGATTGCCAGCGGGGTTTGGGTTGGAGCCGGGACTGCTGCTGGAGCCTGTCATGAAAACTCGCTGCTTTGCGGATCAGGAATAGACGATCTTGAGAATTTCATAAGCGCGGATGCCGCCGGGGGTGCGCACTTCCACACTGTCGCTTTCGTCCTTGCCGATCAAGGCACGTGCAATCGGCGATTTGATGTTCAACAGGCCTGCCTCGATGTTGGCCTCGTGTTCGCCAACGATCTGCCAGGTCTTTTCTTCGTCGGTGTCCTCGTCCACCACGGTCACCTTGGCGCCGAATTTGATGGCGCCTGTCAGCTTGGCCGGGTTGATCACATCGGCCAGCGACAGGATGCCTTCCAGCTCCTTGATGCGGCCCTCAATAAAGGACTGCTTCTCGCGCGCCGAGTGGTACTCGGCGTTCTCCGACAAATCGCCCAGCTCGCGGGCTTCGGCAATTGCCTGAATGATCGCCGGGCGTTCGACGGATTTCAGGTTCTTCAGTTCGCTTTCCAGCGCGGCGTGACCCGTGGGGGTCATCGGGATCTTTTCCATGAGATTGGTCCAGGTCGCTATTATGGTTTTTCTTGTCAGTATGAAAACCGCAGCCCCGCAGCATAAGCCGCGGGGCCTCCGGTCCGGTTGACAATTACCTGACCCAATCCTGCACCTGATTTCAAGTGCGCGCGGGGCTTGCCGGCACGCAATTCCGCCTAAGCGGGCGGATTGCGGGACTTTTCCACAGAATTGCGCGAAAAAATGCCGCGCAGGGGCAGCTTCGCAAGCCCCGCCTGCAATAGAATATCAATCATATTGCACCGCCTCGTATTCGATGCCGTTGTCGTCATGAAAGTAAAACCGGCGGCCCGGTTCATAGTCGCCGTGGTTGATCGGCGTGAAACCCGCGGCCTTCACTGCAGCTTCGGTTGCGTCCAAATCCTCGACGATCACGGCCAGATGGTTCAGCCCGCCGACAATGCCATAGCTCTCCGGCGCTTTGCCTGCGGGGGTGCGCGGCGTGTAAAGCGCAAGATAGCTGGTCTCGCCGCCGGTATGCACGGTGTAGCCGCCATTCTTGGCTTCGCCTTCCCAGCGCACATGCCAGCCGAATACCTCTTTCATCCATTTCGCAGTGGCATTGGGGTCGGCCACGGTGACGTTTGCATGTTCAAGAACTGCGCTCATTGGAAATCTCCTTCTCGCCTGAGCAAATCTGTTGATACGACTCACTCTAATTCCTAAACCTAACTTTAGCTCAAGCAGTTTTTCAGGGAGTGCACCATGCCGTCATCCGCCGGGATTTCCATTGGTTATCTGGCCGGCCGCACAGGTCTTGCCGTGTCCGCGATCCGCTATTACGAGGCGCAGGGGCTGGTGGAGCCCTGGCGCAATGCGGGCGGGCAGCGGCGGTTCCACCGGGCCGACATCCGGCGGATGAGCTTTATCATGATTGCCCAGCAGTTCGGCTTTTCGCTGCCGGAGATCCGCGGTTTCCTGCAAAGCCTGCCGGGCAGCCGCACCCCCACCAAAGAAGACTGGGCCTGCATATCGGACAGCTTCCGCAGCCATCTGGACCAGCGAATCGAAACCTTGGTGCGGTTGCGCGACAATTTGGACGGCTGCATAGGCTGCGGCTGCCTTTCGCTTCCGAATTGCAAACTGTACAACCCCGAAGACAAGGCTGCACAGAAGGGGCAGGGACCCCGATACCTGATGGGAGACCGGCCCGAGACATGAGCTGCGGCGGAAAATGATCCTTGAATGACGAAATTGGACGCACTTTTTGTCTCAGTTGCCTGTTTTACAGGTGTTTGACGCGGAGTTTGGATTGACCGGCAGGTCTGCCAAACGCTAAGCAACCGCGAAATAATATTGCGCCCACGCACCATTGTGGGGCCGGTAGCGAATAAAAGCCAAGGAGCGCCGCAAAATGGCCGAGATTGAACGCGAAGCGATGGAATACGACGTGGTGATCGTCGGGGCCGGCCCTGCCGGTCTGTCTGCGGCCATCCGCCTGAAACAGCTGGACGCCGACCTGCAGGTCGTGGTCCTGGAAAAGGGCTCGGAAGTGGGCGCGCATATCCTGTCGGGCGCGGTGCTGGACCCCTGCGGCCTGAACGCGCTGATCCCCGACTGGAAGGAAAAGGGCGCACCGCTGAACGTCGAAGTCAAGGAAGACAACTTCCTGATGCTGGGCGAAGCCGGCCATGTCCGTATCCCGAACTTCCCGATGCCGCCGCTGATGAACAATCACGGCAACTATATCGTCTCGATGGGCAACGTCTGCCGCTGGATGGCCGAGCAAGCCGAGGAAATGGGCGTTGAGATCTTCCCAGGCATGGCGTGCTCGGAACTGGTTTACGGCGCGGGCGGCGAAGTGAAGGGCGTGGTTGCCGGCGAATTCGGCAAGAACCCCGACGGCACCCCAGGCCCGTCATATGAGCCGGGCATGGAACTGCACGGCAAGTATGTCTTCATCTGCGAAGGCGTGCGCGGCTCGCTTGCCAAGGAAGTGATCAATAAATACGATCTCGCCGCCGGCAAAGAAGTGCAGAAATACGGCGTCGGCATGAAAGAGATCTGGGAGATCGACCCCGCCAAGCATAGCGAAGGCACCGTCACCCACACCATGGGCTGGCCGCTGGGTAAGAACGCAGGCGGCGGCTCGTTCATCTATCACCTGGACAACAACCAGGTCTATGTGGGCTTTGTGGTTCACCTGAACTACAAGAACCCGCATCTGTTCCCCTACATGGAATTCCAGCGCTTCAAGCACCACCCGGTGGTGGCCGAGCTGCTGAAGGGCGGCAAGCGCGTGGCATATGGCGCCCGTGCAATCACCGAAGGCGGCTGGCAGTCGATGCCGAAACTGGTTGCCCCCGGTGTGGCGCTGCTGGGCTGTTCGGCCGGCATGGTCAACGTGCCGCGCATCAAGGGCAACCATAATGCGATGCTGTCGGGCAAGGCCGCTGCCGAAGCTGCCTTTGACGCGATCAAGTCCGAGCGTTCGGGCGACGAGCTGACCGCCTATGAAACCGACGTGCGCGACGGCGCCATCGGCAAGGACCTGAAGATGGTCCGCAACGTCAAGCCGATGTGGTCCAAATGGGGTCTCACCGCCTCGCTCGCTTTTGGCGGGCTGGACATGTGGACCAACAACCTGCTGGGCTTCTCCTTCTTTGGCACCCTGGGCCACGGCAAGAATGACGCCGAAGCGACCGAGGAGGCCTCCAAGCACAAGCCCATCGATTACCCCAAGCCCGATGGTGTGCTGTCCTTCGACCGGTTGACCAACGTGTCTTTTGCGATGACCAATCACGAGGAAAGCCAGCCCTGCCACCTGCAGCTGGGCAATGCCGACACTCCGATCCAGGTCAACCTGCCGAAATTCGCCGAACCGGCGCAGCGCTACTGCCCCGCCGGCGTCTACGAGGTGGTGGAAAAAGACGGCCAGCCGGAGTTCGTAGTCAACTTCCAGAACTGCGTTCACTGCAAGACCTGCGACATCAAGGACCCAAGCCAGAACATCACCTGGACCACGCCGCAGGGCGGTGACGGGCCGAACTACCCGAACATGTGATCGGAATTTCAGCTTTTCGGCGCGGTTTTGCCGGAATTTATGGGGCGGCCCTCGGGCCGCCCCATTGCGTGTTGACGGGCGGCGCACTACGCTTTCTTAGAAGAGCAAAGAGCAGTAAATCGCAAAGGGGTCCCGCGTGCCCGTATCCATTCTTCGCACCCTGTCCTGTGCGGCCCTGGTGGCCGCTTCCGTGCCTGCCGCGCAGGCGGAAGGACTGGCCGGTTCCTACCTGGCCGGACGGGCCGCAACCTATGACAGCGATTTTGCTGCCGCGGCTCTGTATTATACACAGGCCCTGGCCCGCGACCCGCAGAACCCGCTGCTGATGGAAAACGTGGTGTTTGCGCAGCTCGCCATGGGCAAGGCTGAACTGGCGGTGCCGGTCGCCGCAAGGCTGCTACAGGCTGGCGCCCGCAGCCAGGTGGCCAACATCATAATTGCAGGCGGCCATGCCGCAGATGGTGATTTCCAGGCGATCCTGGATCGCGACGCCGAACAGGAAGCAATCCATCCGCTGGTGGACGGCTTGCTGGAAGGCTGGGCGCATATCGGCAACGGCTCCATCTCCAACGCGCTCAAGACCTTTGAACGGCTGGCCGAAGATGGCAGCCTGCGGCCCTTTGTGCTTTACCACCGGGCACTGGCGCTGGCATCGGCCGGCGACTACGGCGGGGCCGAGGCGCTGTTTGCCGCCGAGGATGGCCGCCTGGCCACTCTCAGCCGCCGGGCGGCAGTTGCAAGGGTGCAGATCCTGTCGCAGCTGGGCCGCAGCGATGACGCTCGTGAAGCGCTGAATACAGCCTTCGGCAGCCGCCTGGACCCCGGGCTGGAAGCCATGGATGCGCAGCTCGCCGCCGGGGAAACGCTTGCCTACACCATCGCCCCCAGCCCGCGGGAGGGGGTGGCTGAGGTGTTTTATACCCTTGGTGCGGCGCTGAATGGCGATACAGCCAACGATTATGTGCTGATGTATGCCCGCATGGCGGCCTCACTGCGCCCCGGTCATGTGGACGCAATCCTGCTGAGCGCCGGGCTGCTGGACCAGCTGGGCCGCTATGAGCTGTCGGTTGCGACCTACAAACAGGTGCCCAGCAGCCATCCCGACTATCACGCCGCTGAAATGGGCCGCGCCGAGGCGCTGCGCCGCGCCGCCAAACCGGACGCGGCAATCGAAGTTCTGGAACAGCTGGCGCGGGACTTCCCGGAACAGCCCAGCGTCTATGTCAGCCTCGGCGATCTGCTGCGCCAGCAGGAAGATTACGCGGGCGCTGCCGGCGCTTATGACAAGGCGCTGGCCAACACATCCGAAGAGTCCGGCACCCGCTGGTTCCTCTATTATGCCCGCGGTATCTGCCATGAGCGGCTGGACCAATGGGACCAGGCCGAGGCCGATTTCCGCGCTTCGCTGGAACTGGACCCGAACCGGCCGCAGGTGCTGAATTACCTGGGCTATTCGCTTGTCGAAAAGAGCAGCAAGCTGGACGAGGCGCTGGACATGATCGAACGCGCCGTCGCGGCACGCCCTGATTCAGGCTTCATCGTCGACTCCCTGGGCTGGGTGCTTTACCGCATGGGCCAGTTTGACGATGCGGTTGCCCATATGGAACGCGCGGTCGAGCTGATGCCGGTGGACCCGGTGGTCAATGACCACCTGGGCGACGTCTATTGGGCTGTGGGCCGGGAGCGTGAAGCAGAATTCCAGTGGAAGCGGGCGCTGTCTTTTATTGATCCGGAAGACACCGATGGCGAAGCCGACCCCGAACGCATCCGCCGCAAGCTGGAGGTAGGCCTGGACGCGGTGCTGGCCGAAGAAGGCGCTGAGCCCCTGAAGGTCGCCAATGGCGGCTGAGGTCTTTGCGCCTGCCAAGATCAACCTGACCCTGCATGTGACCGGCCGCCGCGCCGACGGCTATCACCTGCTGGACTCGCTGGTGGTCTTTGCGGACACCGGGGACCTGCTGCAGCTTGATCCAGGACCTGAGCTGGCGCTGGAGGTCTCCGGCCTGTTTGCGGAAGGCGTGCCGGCGGATGAGCGCAACCTGGTTTGGAAAGCCGCCGCGGGAGCAGGCTGGACCGGCCGGATCAGCCTCAATAAGCATTTGCCCCATGGTGCGGGCATCGGAGGCGGTTCGTCAGACGCCGCTGCCGTTCTGCGGGCACTTACTAGGCAGGGCTGCGGTATTTCCGATGAATTGCCGCTGTCGCTTGGTGCTGATGTGCCGGTCTGCATGGCGGCCCGCGCGGCCCGGATGCAAGGGATCGGCGAACAAGTCGCGCCGGTGGACCTGCCAGAGCTGCACGCGCTTCTGGTCAATTCCGGCGCACATGTCCCGACCGGGCCGGTGTTTTCCGAACTTGCCTCCCGCAACAATCCGCCGATGCCGCAGGACATTCCGGCTTTCGCCTCTGTCGAAGATTGCGCCGCGTGGCTTGGCGAACAGCGCAACGACCTGGAGGCCCCGGCCATCAGTGTTGCGCCGGAAATTGAACGGGTGCTCGCGGACCTGCGCTGCTCCCGCAACGCGCTGCTGGCCCGTATGTCCGGTTCCGGCGCCACCTGTTTTGGGCTCTACCCATCAAGGAAAGCCGCTCATTTTGCGGCCTATGAGATCGGGGCGGAGCATCCCGATTGGTGGTGCAGTGCAGTCACTTTGACCTGAAGCACTGCGCGCGGCGGAACACGGGCACTCCCGCCCGCGGCCCGGCGCATCAAAGATGCTTGTCCGCCGTTGGGCCGGGCGCCGCGCTCACGCACGGCGCTGCAGCGCTGAACAGCTTCTTTCTGGTCAAAATACCCCGGGGGTGAGGCCGTAAGGCCGAGGGGGCAGCGCCCCTTTGCCCCGTCAGTTCAACCGCGAAACCACGTAACCGGCCAGATCGCGCAGCATGCTGCGGATCTCGTGATCGGGCAGGGCGTCAAGTGCCGCTTTCGCTTTTGCCGCCCAGGCATTGGCATCTTCACGGGTGGCCTCCAGCGTGCCGTACTTTGCCATCAGTGCCAGTGCTTGCTCCAGGTCGCCGTCTTCCTGCTTGCCCTTCTCGATGGTGCGGGTCCAGAACGCGCGTTCTTCGTCTGTCGCCTGCGCCACCGCTTTGATCACCGGCAGTGTCAGCTTGCGTTCGCGGAAGTCGTCGCCGACATTCTTGCCAGTGGCCTTGCTGTCGCCCTGATAGTCCAAAAGGTCATCCGCGATCTGGAAGGCAATCCCCAGGGCGTCGCCATAGTCAAACAGCGCCTTTACCTGCGCCTCGGATGCCCCGGCGATCACGCCGCCCACTTCCGTCGCCGCCGAGAACAGCGCAGCGGTCTTGCCGCGCACCACCTGCAGATAGATGTCTTCACCGGTTTTCAGGTTCGAGGCTGCGGTCATCTGCAGCACTTCGCCCTCGGCAATGGTGGCCGAAGCATTGGCCAGGATATCCAGAACCCGCAAGGAGCCGGTCTCAACCATCAGCTGGAAGCTGCGGGCAAACAGGTAGTCGCCGACCAGAACCGAGCTTTTGTTGTCCCAGAGCAGGTTCGCTGTAGGCCGCCCGCGCCGTTGGGCGCTTTCATCAACCACGTCGTCGTGCAGCAGAGTGGCGGTGTGGATGAATTCCACCGTGGCGGCCAGTTTCAGATGGTGATCGCCCTGATAGCCGCACATCTTTGCCGCCGCCAGTGTCAGCATCGGCCGCAGGCGCTTGCCGCCGGCCTCAACCAGATGCGCGGTCACCTCGGGGATGCGTGGCGCATGTTGCGAGGCCATCCGCTTGCGGATCAGCACATTCACTGCGTCCAGTTCCTGGCTTAGCGTGGCGGCCAGCATTTCATGCGGCTTCCTGGTCATCACTTGGTCCATCACTTTCCCGCTCGCAAGGCTCGACAAGGGTGGGGCCTTGCCCTTAGATCCAATCCTATGAAAGAGCTTCTGCGCAGCACCGATCCGACGATCATGGCCTTTGCCTCCGCCCTTCTTGAGGGTGAGGATATAGACTGCTTTCAAATGGACGTAAATATGAGCATCCTGGAAGGCGGGATCGGAATTTTCCCGCGCCGCCTGATGGTGCGCGCGGATGATTACGACGATGCGCTGGTGGTGATGCGCGACAATGAAATCCCGCTGGGCCGATGACCGCGTTTGCGGAAGACGCGCTGAGCTGCAACGGCTTTCTTGGCGGCAGGGTGCGGCTGTGGCAGCCCGTCAAGGGATACCGTGCGGGGGTGGATCCTGTGCTGTTGGCAGCGGCAGTCCCGGCAAGGCCAGGCGAGGCGGTTCTGGAACTGGGCTGCGGTGCCGGTCAGGCTTTGCTGTGTCTTGCAGCGCGGGTGCCGGATCTGCAGCTGGCGGGGGTTGAGCTGCAGCCGCCTTACGCGGAACTGGCCCGGTGCAATGCTGCGGAAAACGGTCAGGAGATCGAGGTATTCGAGGCTGATTTATCAGCGTTGCCGGAGGTTCTGAAACAGCGCCAGTTCCATCACGTCTTTGCTAATCCGCCTTATTACAAACCGGGTGCCCATAGTCTGGCGCGCGATGCCGGCAGGCAGGTCGCGCTGGGAGAGGGCACGCCGCTGGCAGACTGGATCACAACCGCCGCCCGCCGTTTGGCGCCGAAGGGATACCTGCACATGATCCAGCGCGCCGACCGGCTGCCGGATATGCTGGCGGCCTGCAGCGGCGGCCTTGGCTCGGTCGAGGTGCTGCCGCTGGCGCCGCGCCAGGGGCGGGGGGCCGAGCTGGTGATCCTGCGCGCGCGCAAGGGCGGCCGGGCGGAGTTCCGGCTGCATGCGCCGCTGATTCTGCATGAAGGCACCCGGCATGAGCGGGACGGAGACAGTTATCAGCCGCAAATCCGGGCCGTTCTGCGCGAGGCAGCGGCCTTGCCCTGGCCGGTTTAACGGGGGTTTTCGAGCGCTGCGAATATAGGGGCCGGGCGGCTCGCATTCAACTTATGCGACTTTTTGACAGGCGGGTTTCTGCCATAGTGCGCCTTTACCTGCGGCAAAATGCGCGGCGCATGGCCGATATGAAAATTTCATGACAAAAATACTGCGGCTGCGGCGTGACAGACGTAAAAACTTATGGTCCACTCCTGGGTGTCAAACACATCTAGCTCAATGAAGGAGGGTTGCCATGAGCCTTAGCTCGCATCTGACCGAACTTAAGAAGAAGCACGAGCATCTGAGCATGGAAGTGGAACAGGCCCAACGATCGCCCAGTACCGATGGTCTGGAAATCGCATCAATGAAAAAGCAAAAGCTCAAGCTGAAGGAAGAGATTGAGCGGTTGGCTGCTGAAGTAGCCTGAAGAGTTCCCGCCGGGACAGATCCCGGCAACACGGTTCGGAGGGCCTGCCCGGAGCGGCGGCCCTCTTTTCATTTTGGGCGTCAGTCCCCTGCGGTCAGCTTGCCGAACCGGCCCTGGCCGCAATCAGCGCCCCGCCTGTGATCAGCGCAGCCGCCAGCGCCAGCCCCCAGGAGGCGGCGGCAATGCCCGCCAGCACCAGGATCAGCGTCGACAAGAGCGGCGCAGCATAGCTGCTGGTGCCAAGCATCTGAATGTCGCTCTGTTTGACGCCGATGTCCCAGACATAAAACGCCAGCCCAACTGGACCAAGGCCCAGCAGCAGGGTTGAGACCCAGCCCAGCGTGCCCGCAGGCCAAACCGTCTCCTCCAGCGCGAAATGCAGCCCCCAGGAGGCGGCCGCGGTGGCCAGACAGAACACCGCAACCGAACTGGTCGGCGCCTTGCCCAACAGCCGCGACAGCACCGAATACCCGGACCAGGTCAGCGCACAAAGCAGCGCCAGCCCATAGCCGGGCAGATACTGCGCCTGAAACCCCTCGCCACCGCCTGAGATGATGGTGGCAGCCCCGGCAAAGCCCAAGCCGGCCCCGGCCAGATGCCCTGCCTTCAGATGTTCGCCGGGCAGCAGGCCGGAAAACAGCACAATCAGAAGCGGCCATAAATAGGCGATCAGCCCGGCCTCCGCCGCAGGGGCCAGCCGCAGCGCCGAAAAGTAAAGCAAGTGATAGCCAAAGAGACCGAGGGTGCCAAAGGCATAGACTTTGAACGGCACCTGCCGCAGCTGACCCAGTTTGCCGGTGGCCGCGGTCCAGATCATCCCCAGCGTACCGCCGATGGTGAAGCACAGCGCATTCAGCAGCAAGGGCGGGACGGGCTCGGTTCCGACGGTCAGCAACGCCAGAAGCGACCACAGCAAAACAGCGATAAAGCCGATGGCAGTCGCGCGGGGTCTGGTCATGGCGGCGGGATGTCCTCGACAGGAATGATCTCAAAAGCCTCTGAGACGTAGGCGGTTTTTTCAATCTCGGCAACAAACCAGTCCCGGAACGCCGCGATCTGCGGCCGCGTCTCGGTGCCGGGTGCACAAAGAAAGCGGAAATGCGCTTTGGTTTCAATTGCGGTCTTGAAAGGCGCCACCAGCCGGCCGGCATGCAGATCGGTGACCGCCATGCCGCGCCGGCCCAGGGCCACGCCGGCCCCCGCGGCAGCGGCGTCGATTGCATGGTCGGCTTGCGAGAAATGCGATCCATGGGTCGGTTTAAAGTCGATGCCTTGGGTGCGGAACCAGGCCGGCCAATCGCAGGGTGGGTCCAGAAAATCGATGGATTCGTCAAAGATCAGCGGCGCCTCCATCAGGCTTTCCGGTGTGGTATAGCGTTCCGCCAGCTCCGGCGACATAACCGGCGTCACCCATTCCGGCGGCACCCGCAGTACGTAGTACCCCTCATCCGGGCCATAGCCGAACCGGATTGCCACATCGACGTCATCGCGGACAAAATCCAGCATCCGCAACGTGGCCGAAAACCGCAGGTCGATCTCGGGATGAGCACGGGCAAATTCATACAGCCGCGGTGCCAGCCATTTTGCCGTCAGTCCCGGCCCGGCGGTCACCGTCAGCGTGGTGTTGTCCTGCAGGCGGCGCACGGTGCGCCAGGCGGCGGTCAGCGCCTCGAACCCTTCCGCCGCTCCGGGGGCCAGTGTCTTTCCCGCCTCAGTCAGCTCTACAGCGCGGTTCAGGCGGCGGAACAGCGGCTGGCCCAGATGCTCTTCCAGTGATTTGATCTGAAACGACAGTGCTGCGGGGGTCACGTTCAGCTCCTCCGCCGCCTTGGCAAAGGACATGTGGCGGGCAGCGGCATCAAAGGCGCGCAGGGCGGTGAGGGGCGGCAGGCGGTCAGACATCTCACACAAGTAAAACTTAATTGAACCTCTGCAAAGTCTCGTTTGTGTGTTTGACGGAACGTCTTCATATTGGGTGCAGGTAAAGGATACTGATCCGAAAAGGAGGCCGAAGATGCTGGAATACTCTGCTGATGCCGCCGTGAAGTCTGCCATGGCCCGTGCCCATACCGAGCGCGGTCAGGTGCTGAAAAATGGGCTGAAACTGGCCTGGACCCGGCTGTTTGGCGCACGGTCTGTACCAGCCCTCCGCCCTAAGATTTCCCGCTGGGCCTGAGCGCGCTCTGTTTCGAGATAAGGCACTTACGGGATAGGAAAAGGGCCGGTCCATCAGGACCGGCCCTTGCCGTTTCAACTGCCGGAACAGTTTAGACGAAGAACTGCGCGCCGTTGGCGGAGATAGTCGAGCCATTGATGAAGCCCGATTCGTCAGACGCCAGGAAGGCGACACAGCGGGCGATCTCTTCCGGCTCACCCAGACGGCCGGCCGGAATTTGGCCGATGATCGACTCGCGTACCTTTTCCGGGACCGCCATCACCATCTCAGTCGCGATATAGCCGGGGCAGATCGCATTGGCGGTGATGCCTGCGCGCGCGCCTTCCTGCGCCAGCGATTTCACGATGCCCAGATCGCCCGCTTTGGTCGCGGCATAGTTCACCTGGGCGAACTGGCCCTTCTGGCCGTTGATCGAGGAGATCACGACAACGCGGCCGAACTTGCGCTCGCGCATGCCGGGCCAGATCGGGTGAACGGTGTTGAACACGCCGGTCAGGTTGGTGTCGATCACTTCCTGCCATTGCTGCGGCGTCATCTTGTGGAACGGCGCGTCGCGGGTGATGCCGGCATTGGCGACCACGATGTCGATCGGACCCAAATCCGCTTCGACCTTGGCAATGCCGGCGGCGCTGTCTTCGTAGTTGCCAACATTCCACTTATAGGTCTTGATGCCGGTTTCGTCGGTGAATTTTGCCGCGGCTTCGTCATTGCCGGCATAAGTGGCGGCGACATTGCAGCCCTGCGCCTTCAGCGCTTGGGAAATTGCTGCGCCGATGCCGCGGGAGCCGCCGGTGACGAGTGCAGTACGTGCCATTCAAGAATCCTCCAGTATTAGTCTCTTGGTAATCTTGCTACAGTTTTCATTTTGCGGGCGCAACAATATTGCGTGATGATTTTTCTGCGGTGCCGCAAGAAAATTGTCGCACCCACAGTATATACTTGTTTTGTAAAAGAAAAAGGACGCCGCAGGGGCGTCCTTCACTTTTTGCGGTTTTGTGCCGGTTACGGGCGTTCAACGCACAAGGCAACGCCCATGCCGCCGCCGATGCACAGGGTGGCCAGGCCTTTTTTTGCGCCGCGGCGTTTCATTTCGAACAGCAGGGTGTTCAGCACCCGGCAGCCCGAGGCGCCGATCGGGTGGCCGATGGCAATGGCGCCGCCGTTCACGTTCACAATCGACGGATCCCAGCCCATGTCCTTGTTCACGGCACAGGCCTGGGCTGCAAAGGCTTCGTTGGCTTCGACCAGATCCAGGTCGCCGACCGACCAGCCGGCCTTTTCCAGCGCCTTGCGCGACGCATAGATCGGGCCGACGCCCATGATCGACGGATCCAGGCCGGCCGTGGCATAAGATGCAATACGGGCCAGCGGTTCGATGCCGCGCTTTTCGGCTTCATCGGCGCTCATCAGCAGGGTGGCGGCAGCACCGTCGTTCAGGCCCGAGGCATTGGCAGCGGTGACAGACCCGTCCTTGGCAAAGGCCGGACGCAGTTTCTGCATCGCTTCCATGGTGGCGCCGTGACGGATGTATTCGTCCTGGTCCACCACAATGTCGCCCTTGCGGTGCTTGACGGTAAAGGCGGCGATCTCATCGGCGAACTTGCCGGCTTTCTGCGCCGCTTCCGCCTTGTTTTGCGAGGCCACGGCGAACTCATCCTGCATCTCGCGGGAGATCTGCCACTGCTCGGCCACGTTTTCGGCGGTCTGGCCCATGTGGTAGCCGTTGAAGGCGTCCCACAGACCATCACGGATCATGGTGTCGATATATTTCATATCGCCCATCTTCTGGCCGGCCCGCAGATGTGCTGCATGGGGGCTGAGGGTCATGTTCTCCTGGCCGCCGGCAGCCACGATCGAGGCATCGCCCAGCATGATGTGCTGTGCGCCCAGTGCCACGGCGCGCAGGCCCGAGCCGCACACCTGGTTAAGGCCCCAGGCGGCGCTTTCCTGCGGCAGACCGGCGTTGATGTGGGCTTGACGGGCCGGGTTCTGGCCCTGTGCGGCGGTCAGAACCTGGCCAAGGATGGTCTCCGAGACTTCGGATTTGTCCACGCCGGCCCGCTCCACCACGGCTTCCAGCACGGCTGCGCCCAGATCGTGGGCAGGGGTGTTGGCGAACGAGCCGCCAAAGGAGCCGACGGCGGTGCGCGCGGCGGATGCAATTACAACATTGGTCATTGATTTCTGGTCCTCTGCCATCAATTCAGGTCTTCCGGGGGATCTTTGCGCGCGGGATGTGAAATCGGACGCGCAATAATCTTTCCCGTACCCTCCGGGTGCCGACATAATCTATTGCTGCATGTGCAGCAATTGACAGGGTGTCTCAGGGGGGGCAGCAGAGTCAACCGCCAGAAACGCCTCGCGGCACAGGATTCCCGTCAGCCGGAGGAGAACCTTCCGCAAAGCCGCGAAACAACACGCAAACTGCGTCAGCAGCCTGGTCTTTGAATGCGCTGGAATTGCAGGGCTGGCAGGACAGGGGCACTGATGTGAATAGGATAGAGGCAGCGCATGGAAACCCTTGCCCTTCGCAGGGCGCTTTTGCGGCGCCTTGATCGGAGCAGGGCCGGAGCAGGGCCGGGCCGGCAGGTGTCCTGTCCTCAACTGCGTCCTGAACGTCCTCACCCCGTGAATGGGGCCATGTGAACCTTTTTACCAGGGAGGTTTCCGCGACCGTCCGCGGTGTCAGCTCCCCTGGCGTGCTCAGCTTGCCTCCCGGCGCTGCTTCATGTCTTCGATCCAGGGCGGCGAGACGGAAGGCGCGCCAAACAGGTAGCCCTGCAGGCAATCAACGCCGTTTTCGACCAGGAATTCCGCATCCTCCTGGCTTTCCACCGATTCCGCGACGGTGAACATGTCAAATTGCTTGGCAATGCCGACCAGGGCACGCACAACGGACTGGTCGTCATGACTGGTGTGAATACCGCGCACGAATTGGCCGTCGATCTTGACCGCATCAAAGAAGAACTGGCGGAAATGGCCGATCGCGGTGGTGCTGGCGCCGAAATTGTCCAGCGCAAAGGCGATCCCGTGCTGTTGCATCCGCCCCATGAAATCTGTCACCAGTTCCGGTGCCGCCATCGCCGAAGCCTCGGATATCTCCAGCAACAGCCGCTCACCCAGCGTTGCGTCGCGCTTCAGGAACCGGTTCAACACGTTTACCCAGCGCTGATAGCCGATGGAGCGGGCCGACATGTTCACGGACAGGCGGATCTGCGGGTATTTATCCAGCGCCCGCAATCCATGCTGCAGGGCCAGGCAGTCCATCTCGCGACCGATTTCCTTGTCTTCGACTACATGCATGAATTCACGGGCGGGAATCACCCGGCCTGTCGGATCAAGAACCCGGATGTAGCCCTCGTAAAACGCCACCCCATGCGGCGCCATCGCCTGCATGACGGGCTGATAGGCCAGCACGGTCTGATTGTGGCGCACCGCATCTGCAACCATGTCCAGGGTGGAGCGGTCGCGCCCGGTCACCGCTGCGTTCAGCGGATTTTCAGAGCCTTCGGGTAAATCTGCATTGGCTTTGAGTATGGTCATGTGCGGCTGGGGCCCTGTTCCGGCAAAGGTGTGTCACAGTATGGTGCTCCCGGCAGTTTCACGCAAAAGGGTTGAAGCGGAATTAAAGTTCGAATTTGAATGATCTGCCTGTTGCCGCCGCGGTAAACTTAACCGTCAAAGCCGGGGGTGCCTGCATCTTCAGGGTGGCGGGCGAGGTGGTCTGCTTTGATCCCGGCTGAGGTGCTGCGGCTGCCGTCGTGGCTGTAACCCGGTGGTGCAAAAGCATAGAGAAACCGCTGTTTCCAGCTGAGGCCGGGTTGGGCCATGTCCTTGAAAATGCCTGCCCATTCATGAAAGGCGACGCGCAGCGGATTGAAAGTGGCGATGTTGTGGACCAGGCCGAAATCGGGGCGGTCGTGATCCTGCTCGGGCACAAAGGTGCCGAAAATCCTGTCCCAGATGATGAAAACGCCGGCATAGTTGCAATCCAGATACCGCGCATTGCGGCCGTGATGGGCGCGGTGGTGGCTGGGGGTGTTCATCACCGCCTCGAACCAGCGCGGCAGGCGGTTTATCGTCTCGGTATGAATCCAGAACTGGTAGATCAGGTTCAGCCCGCCGCAAAACAGCACCAGCGCCGGATGGAACCCCAGCAGAACCATCGGCGCCTTCACCACCATCATGAATGTGAAGGTCCCGGTCCAGGTCTGCCGCAGCGCGGTTGTCAGGTTGTAGTGCTGGCTGGAGTGGTGATTCACGTGGGACGCCCAGACCCAGCGGACCCGGTGACCGAAGCGGTGCACCCAGTAATAGCGCAGATCGTCCAGCACAAAACATAGCAGCACCGCCCACAGGGACGTGCCCATGTCCAGCGGCGTGATCTGCCATAGCAGCATCAGCAAGCCCCAGGCGGCAAAGCCCAGCAGCAGCCCTTCGGCGACGCTGCCCGCGCCCATGGTCAGCGAGGTGACGGCATCGCGCGTCTCGTACCGGCCGCCGCGTTTCTTCAGCGCGATCCACAGCAGTTCTGCGAGGATGGCAGCGATGAAGAACGGCACTGCAAGTTGAGTCACATTGGGGTAATGGATGGGGGTGGTCATGCGGTCTCCGCTGCGGTTGCGACCTGCGCCAGCCATTCCCGGCGCTCGTACTCTGACAGGGAAAGGGAAACGCCGGGAGCCGCGAAGTCGTTGAAATCAAAGCGCAGCCCGGTCCCGGTCTCGCGGACTTGAGTTATGGTCAGGTGACGGCCAACCGTGTCAGCACCGAAGGCCCAAAGGAGCCCGGGGCCAGCCTTGGTTATCACCAGCGCGGCTTGCCCGCTGGAGGCAGGCGTCACCTGTGTGATGGAATCGGCGGGAAACTGGCGGAACCAGGCGGCGCGGCTGTTTTCGTGCGTCAACACGGCCTGCCGGGACCGTCCTGTCAGGTGCAGCAGCACCGCAATGGCAAATATCCCGCCCGCAACCAGGGCCAGCAGCAGTTCCAGCGGCATTACGTCCTCCCGCGGGCAGATTGCCGGCCCGCCGAGAAGCTGTCAAAGGTGGCGTGGGGTCAAGCAAGTCCGCCCTACCGGCAGGGACGGGTAGGCAAACCGCGCGCCGGCGTTTCTGGCTTAAACCGTGGCAGCGGCGCGCTGCGGCTTTGCCAGAACCTGCATCTGCACCACTTGTTCAACAAAGGGCACCAGCCCTTCGGATCCTGAAGACCGGTCCTTCAGATGGATGCAGACGTCCGGGCGCAGCGCTGCAATGATACCAATGAGATCGCCGCGGATCTGGTCGTCCAGGCCCGCGCCCATGATTACGCATTCTATACGCGGCTCACTTTCCAGCTGGCGCACCACCTCGGGCTGGTCATGCGCGCCGAGCCAATGGATCGGCAGATGGTCCAGCTCCTCTGCGACATTGCCAATCACATGCGGCAGCTTGCCGATCAGTAACACAACAGGTTTCATTTCACTCTCCACCCTATACACGGGCGTCCTGCTGGGACGTCCCTCATGACTAAAGTAGTGTGAAGTTCCGCCGGGTCAGGTGACGGCCGCTAGGGCTTTGTTACATGAATGACATGGCATTCTTGTCCTTTTCCCGCCATAACATTTTGAACTAGGTGAGCCGACGTGTTTGCATTGATTCCATTCACACTTTTTTCACAATATCGGAGAGCGGTGGCTCTTGCCTCAACTTCGGAGCTTAAATTTCTGCTATATCCAGGGTGCCCGTATTTAGTCGTCGCGAACGCACCAAATTTTCCGTCTTTCTGCCTTCTTTGGTATTCCTTGAAGAGGCGGTTTCCGGTTTGGCTTAGTCTGATGCCTTCGCCTGAGGACGGTTTTTTGGGGCCGACTGTAGCATAAAGTGCGCAATGTGACGGGTTCTCAGATTTGAGGCGGCAAGATTCTAGGGCGCTTTGCTTTGCTAGCGCGAGGTTTCTTGTGTCCCAGAACTCGCCAGAGATGTCCTCCTGGCTATTGACGTAGAGAGCGCCATAGTAATCTGCGTTCTTCCTAAAGTAGGCGAACCGTTTTTTTACATCGCCCCGCAACCTCAGATCTGAATGAAGAGCGAGTTTGGGTCTATGTCCTTCGAGTAAAATCTCATCAGCCTGGACATCGGTGCTATTAGAAAAAAGCGCTGTTGCGGCCACTGCCGCGCTGAAAAGGTATGTTTTCAATGTGGTCTCCTGGGGCCAGTATTCCGGCCCCAAGCTACTCAATTGAATTTCACGCGCAAGCTACTTTGAGGCGATCATCGCCTTCACGATCTCCTTGGCGCTGTCCGAGTTCCATTCGGCGTCACCCAATAGCCGGGCCACTTCCTTGCCTTCGCGGTCCAGCAGCACTGTGATCGGCAGCCCGATCACCGCCATCTCGCGGGCCAGCGCCTGTTTCGGGTCCTGGTGGCGCGGCAGGTTGCTGATGCCGTTCTCGTCAAAGAACTTCTGGATGCCGGCGGGAGAGTTGCGCCCGGTGGCGATGGTCAGCACCTCGAAATCCGCTCCGCCCAGTTCCTCCTGCAGCTCAGCCAGCTGCGGCATTTCCTTGCGGCAGGGGGCGCACCAGGTGGCCCAGAAGTTCAGCAGCACCACCTTGCCCTGGTAATCCTCCAAGCTGGCGGTACCGGCGCCGTCGGCCAGCTCAAACGCGGTGGCGGACACATCCCGCGGTTCGGAATGCACGACCAGGCGGCGGAGGCTGTCTTCACGCAAGCCCTCCAGCTGCGCCTGATCCGCCGCACCAGCGGCATTTGCACCCAAGGTCAGGGCCATATAAAGGGAAAGCTGACGAAACAGACGCATATTATCTCCGGGGTTCCACACCATGACAGATCAATCCTCGAACCAGATGTGGGGCGGCCGCTTTGCCGCAGGTCCCGACGCGATCATGGAGGCGATCAACGCCTCGATCGGGTTCGACAAGCGGATGGCAGCACAGGACATCGCAGGCTCCAGAGCCCATGCGGCAATGTTGGCCGCAGCAGGCGTTATTACGGATAATGATGCGGAGGCCATTCGGGAAGGGCTGCTCACCGTTTTGTCAGAGATTGAGGGCGGAACCTTCCAGTTTTCCACCGCTCTGGAAGACATCCACATGAATGTGGAGGCCCGGCTGAAAGACATCATCGGCGAGCCCGCAGGCCGTCTGCACACGGGCCGGTCGCGCAATGACCAGGTGGCGACGGATTTCAAACTCTGGGTGCGGGACCAGCTGGACGCGGCGGAATCCGGCCTCTTGGCGCTGATCCGCGCGCTTCTGTCGCAGGCCGAGGCGGGCGCCGATTGGGTGATGCCGGGCTTTACCCACCTGCAGACCGCGCAGCCGGTGACCTGGGGCCATCACATGATGGCCTATGTGGAAATGTTCGGCCGCGATCTGTCCCGTGTGCGGGACGCGCGCGTGCGGATGAACGAATCGCCCCTGGGTGCGGCGGCGCTTGCCGGCACCTCTTTCCCGATCGACCGGGAGATGACGGCGAAGGCTCTGGGCTTTGACCGTCCCGCCGCCAACTCGCTGGATGCGGTCAGCGACCGTGACTTTGCGCTGGAGTTCCTGTCTGTGGCCTCGATCAGCGCGGTGCACCTCTCCCGCTTTGCCGAAGAGCTGGTGATCTGGTCCTCGGCCCAGTTCCGGTTTGTGACCCTTAGCGACCGGTTCTCCACCGGCTCGTCGATCATGCCGCAGAAAAAGAACCCGGACGCAGCCGAGCTGATCCGCGCCAAGGTGGGCCGCATTTTCGGTGCCAATACCGCGCTGATGATGGTGATGAAGGGGTTGCCCTTGGCCTATTCCAAGGACATGCAGGAAGACAAGGAACAGGTCTTTGATGCCGCTGACAACTGGATGCTGGCGCTGGCGGCGATGGAAGGCATGGTCAAGGACATGACCGGCAACCGCGTTGAGCTGGCGGCGGCAGCAGGGTCCGGATTTTCCACCGCCACCGATCTGGCCGACTGGATGGTCAGGGTGCTGAAGGTGCCGTTCCGCGACGCCCACCATGTGACCGGCACCCTGGTGGCGATGGCCGAAAGCCGCGGCTGCGACCTGCCGGATCTGTCGTTGGCGGACATGCAGGGTGTGCATGCAGAGATCACCAAAGATATCTTCACTGTGCTTGGCGTTGAGAATTCGGTAAACTCGCGTATGTCTTATGGTGGCACTGCGCCGGCGCAAGTGCGCGCGCAGATCGCCCGCTGGACAGAGATTCTGGCAAGCTGAGGCTGAGAGTCGCAGCCCGCGGCAAGGAGGCAGAAAATGCGCAACATGATCTTTGCATTGCTTGGTCTGGCGGTTCTGGCCGCCTGCGGCGTCGATGGCGAACCGGTGCAGCCGACACTGAACGCCGGTGTCGGCGTCGGGGACAGTGGTGTCCACGTGGGCGGCGCGGTCGGGCTGCACAAGGGGCCAGTCAGTGTTTTCCTGGGGTTCTAGCGGCCCGCGCACTTGACGCGGTGCCGTTGACACACCACCTCTGAACCGTCCCTGCCGACCGCTGGGACGGTTTTCATTTGGGGATTTTGTGATGAAAGCTGCAGTTGTATTTCTGTGCCTGATTGGGCTCGCAGCCTGCGATACCGGATCGCAGGCATCCAAACCACCGCAAAAGCAAGAACCCGCAGCAACCGGGGTGTCGGTTTCTGGATATGGCCGGGTCGGGGTTTCTCATACGTTTTAAGCGCAAGCTTTTTTGCCTTTCGGTCCGACCGGTTGCTGTCTTCTGCTGTCCGTTCTGCAATTAAGTACTGAGCTTCAGCAGTAAGGAATGGCGGCGGCGCCATGGAGGCGGGACGGGAGGTTTCTCCCGCACGCTGAACGTTGTCTCTGCGTGCCCTTGCCAAAGGGCCCTGTTCCAATGTGCCGGGGATGTCAGACCCAGCGGTGACCGCGATCAAAGCGAGAATGGCCTATTGGGTTTAAGATGCAGTGACAGGGGCGCGCACCGGGGACGCAACGCTCGGATGACGCGTCCTGGTGCGGCCGTTGTGCAGTGAGTATTTCTGAAAAGATGAAGCACCAGCCCGTGCCTTTTCACCTTTTTCCAAATACTCAAAATTCAAAGACGGCCAAATGCGAGGCGCTTGCCGCAATACTCCCGCCCTTTGCAAAGGGTATTCAAAGTTTGCACGTCACGGCGGGCGCATGTTCGATACATCTGCGGCGGGCGGGAGAGCGCCTTGTCTCCTGCAGAGGGCAGAGGCGGAATCATTTGATCCATCTGCCCCTTTTGCCCTAAACGCGGGGCCATGGATCATTTTCTCTACCGCGACGGCGCGCTTTTCGCCGAAGACGTTCCCATCTCCGAGATCGCCGCGGCGGTGGGCACTCCGTTCTACGTCTATTCCACCGCAACTCTGCTGCGCCACTTCCGCCTGTTTGACGAGGCGCTGGAGGGCACTGAGCACCTGGTCTGCTATGCGATGAAGGCCGCCAGCAATCAGGCGATCCTAAAAACTCTGGCCGAGGCCGGGGCGGGCATGGATGTGGTCAGCCAGGGCGAATACCTGCGGGCCAAGGCCGCGGGGGTTCCGGGGGACAGGATTGTTTTTTCCGGCGTCGGCAAGACGGCAGAGGAAATCCGGGTGGCCCTGACCGGCGGCATCCGCCAGTTCAACGTCGAATCCGAGCCGGAAATGGAAGTGATCAGCGCCGTGGCGCTGGAGCTGGGCGCCGTGGCCCCCGTCACCATCCGGGTCAATCCGGATGTGGACGCCAAGACCCATGCCAAGATTGCCACCGGTAAATCCGAGAATAAGTTTGGTATCCCGATTGCCCGCGCGCGTGAGGTTTATGCCCGCGCTGCTGCGCTGCCGGGGCTTGAGGTGGTCGGGATCGACGTCCACATCGGCTCGCAACTGACCGATCTGGAACCGTTCCGGCTTGCCTATCAAAAGGTGGCGGAGCTGACGGAAACCCTGCGCGGCGAAGGCCACGATATCCGCCGCCTTGACCTGGGCGGCGGTCTGGGCATTCCTTACGAGCGTTCCAACACCGCGCCGCCCCTGCCGGTGGAATACGGCAAGATGGTCAAGGAGTCGCTGGGCCATCTGGGCTGCGAAATCGAGATTGAGCCGGGGCGGCTGATTGCCGGCAACGCGGGCCAGCTGGTGTCCAAGGTGATCTATGTGAAGTCGGGCGAGGGCCGTGATTTCCTGATCCTGGATGCAGCGATGAACGACCTGATCCGCCCGGCGATGTATGAGGCGCATCACGATATTGTGCCAGTGCAGGAGCCTGCGCCAGGTGCCGAGAGCCAGCCTTATGACATTGTCGGCCCTGTTTGCGAAACCGGCGATACCTTTGCCAAGCAGCGCGATCTGCCGCCTCTGGCGGCGGGCGATCTGGTGTCTTTCCGCAGTGCCGGTGCTTACGGCGCGGTGATGGCGAGCGAGTACAATTCGCGGCCTTTGATCCCCGAAGTGCTTGTGCATGGGGATCAATTTGCGGTTATTCGCCGGCGGCCGGACTATGAAGAGATGATAAACCGCGATACCATCCCGGAGTGGCTCTGACGCGATCCGGCGCGGGCCATCAGAACGTGAGGCCCGTATGTCCTTGTTCCGCCGAGATGACCGGCAGGCCGATCCGGTCCTGAAACGCCTGCGCTGGCCTGTGCTGCTGACGCAGGCCGGACTTGTGGCCGAACGGGCGATGCGGGGCTTCTGGCCGCTGGCCTCGGTGCTGATGACGGCGCTGGCGGCGCTGATGCTGGGCCTGCATCTGCTGCTGCCGGAAACAGCGGTTTGGGCCGCTTCAATTGCTATTGTTGTGAGTGCCGCAGCTGCCGCGGGCTGGGGTGCCTGGAGGTTCCGCTGGCCTGCCCGGGGCGAGGCTTTGGCGCGTCTGGACGAAACCCTGCCGGAGCGGCCGGTTGCAGCGATGCTGGACACCCAGGCGATCGGGGCAGAGGACGCCGCCTCGATCGCCTTGTGGAACGCGCATCAGCGCCGGATGGCTGAGGCCGCGGCACAGGCGCGGGCGCCTGCACCGGATCTGAACGTTGCCGCAGCGGACCCTTATGCGTTGCGATACGTTGCGGGGCTGTTTCTGGCGGTGGCGCTGCTGTTCGGGTCGATCTGGCAAGCAGTGTCGATCAAGGAGCTGGGAGCGGAGGGTACAGCCGTCCTCAGCGGACCGGCCTGGGAAGGCTGGGCAGAGCCGCCCGCCTATACCCGCCTGCCGGTTCTGTATTTGAACGATCAAGCCGGGGGTATCTTGAAGCTGCCGGAAGGCAGCCGCGTCACCCTGCGGTTCTATGGCGAGGCGGGGGTGCTCAACCTGTCGCAGAGCGTCACAGGCCAAAGCGCAGAACAGCCGCCGGACTTGGACGGTGCGATCGAATTCGACGTCAACCGCAGCGGCTCAGTTTCAATCGATGGCTCCGGCGGGCGCAGCTGGCAGGTGGAGGTGATCCCGGATCATCCGCCCAAAGTCGCGGTTGCGGGCCAGCCGGAGCTGGAAAATGACGGCTACACAACGCTGGCCTTTGCGGCCCGCGATGACTATGGCGTCGCCGCGGGTCAGGTCCGGATAGCATTGGATCTGGCTGCGGTGGAGCGGCGCCACGGGCTGGCGGCAGACCCCGACCCGCGCGAGGCGCTTGTGCTGGATCTGCCGCTGCCGCTGTCAGGCTCGCGCAAGGAATTCACCGAAAAGCTGATCGAAGATTTCGCCCGGCATGCTTGGGCCAACCTGCCGGTGGTCTTTACCTTTTCGGCGGTGGATGAGGCTGAGCAATCGGCCGCCGCTGCGGGCTTTGGCTCCGAGTTTGTCACGCGCCGTTTCTTTGACCCGCTGGCGGCTGCGGTGATCGAGCAGCGCCGGGATTTGTTGTGGGCGCGTGCAAATGCGCCGCGGGTGGCGCAGATCCTGCGCACCTTGTCGCACCGCCCCGAAGGCCTGTTCCGCGACTATGGCGGTTACCTGCGGCTGCGCACCATCCTGCGGCGGCTGGAAAGCTATACTGTGCAGGGCAGCATTCCCGAGCCGCAACAGGCGGAAATCACCGCAGCGCTGTGGGATCTTGCGATCCAGCTGGAAGAGGGTGACGTGGGCGACGCGCTGGAACGGATGCAGCGGGCGCAGGAACGGCTGAGCCAGGCCATGCGCGATGGCGCCAGCGATCAGGAGATCGCCCAATTGATGCAGGAGCTGCGCGAGGCGACCCAGGACTATATGCGCCAGCTGAGCCGGCAGGCAGAGGCGAACGGCGAGGTAATGGAGCCGGGCGAGATGCCCGAGGACATGATGACCCTCAGCCAGGATGACCTGCAAGCGATGATGGACCGCATCCAGGAGCTGATGGAGCAGGGCCGCATGGCCGAAGCTGAGCAGGCGCTGCGCGAGTTTCAGGAAATGATGGAAAACATGCGGATGACCCGCGCGCAGCAGGGGCAGGGCCAGGGCGACGAGGGCCGCCAGGCGATGGAGGGGTTGGGCGAAACCCTGCGGGAGCAGCAGGGGCTGTCTGATCAGGCCTTCCGCGACCTGCAGGAGCAGTTCAACCCCGGCGCCCGCAGCGGCGAGAGCCAGGGTAACGAAGGCCGTGACGGCGGTCTGGGCCGCGGCCAGAGCCATCAGGGCGGGCAGGGCGGTGACAGCGGCCAGGACGGACAAGGCAGTGATGGTGCGGACAGCCGCAATCCCGAAGGCTCCGGCCCTGATGGCCGCGAGCAGCTGGGCGCGGGCGGCTCGCTTGCAGACCGCCAGCAGTCCCTGCGCCGGCAATTGCAGCGCCAGCAAGAGGGATTGCCCTATCTGGACGGTGAGGCCGGCGATGCCGCCCGCGAAGCCCTGGACCGGGCGGGCCGTGCGATGGAGGGCGCAGAAGATGCACTGCGCGGCGGTGATATGGCCGAGGCGATTGACCAGCAGTCCGAGGCGATGGAAGCGCTGCGCGAAGGCATGCGCAACCTGGGCGAAGCGCTGGCGCAGCGCGAAGACGGCCAGCGCAATGGCCAGGGGCAACCTTCGGCCACGGCTGAGGGCGAGCGGTTGGACCCGCTGGGCCGCGGCAACGGATCGGTGGATGATGGCGGCAAGGTGGGAGAGGGCAATGCCTACCGCCGCGCCTGGAATTTGCTGGAGGACATCCGCCGCCGGGCAGGAGAGCGTGAGCGCAGCGAGCGGGAGCGTAATTACCTGCAACGGCTGCTGGACAGGTTCTGAAACCCGGCCGCCAGCGGCAACCGGATGTCTTAAATGCCAGGAAAAGGACGCTGACCGAACGGTGTTACGGGGGCGGCGTTACTGGGTGCTGGTCAGGGATCTGACCTGGCCATCCAGCCACAGCCGCATCTGATCCACCCAGCCGACATAACTGCTGAGCGCCGGATCCGCTTGCGGCAGTTTTTCCGAGATCAGCGGCGCGTTGTCATAGACCATGACCAGCATCAATGCGGCAATCACCGACAGTGAAAACCCGCGGGCAAAGCCGCTTTTGCGCCGCACCGGCAATTCTTCCGAGGCGGCCTGCGGTGCAGGGGCCGCACTGCCTGCAGAGCGCAAAGTTGAATTGATTTCTTCGATATCCGGCAGCAATTCCTTGCGCGAGCCGGTTTCAGCTGCGGCCAGCTGGCGCGGGTCTTCACCGCGGATGCGGGCCATCCGGTCGCGGGCCTGGCGGCTGCGGCGGGCGGCCTCGTCTTCCGGCGTTGCGGCTTCCTCGAGACCCAGATCAGGTTGCGTTTCCAGGCCGTGGCCCTCAGCCGCCCGCAGCGAGACTTCGCGCTCGGCCTCCTCGCGCAGGATATCGGACAAGGCAGGATCCAGAGCGCGGGTCCGCTGCGGCGCTGGCGGCGCCGGGGGGTCCTCGTCTGCGGCTTCCGTTTCATCCGCGCCCGGCTGACCGTCCGGATCATCCTCTACGCGGGTCTCCGGTGCGCCGGCTGCGGGCTCCGCCGGAACCTGCGGCTCCGGAACAGGTGCAGGGGGGGCGTCCGGGGTTTCGCCTGTGGTTTGGTCCGGGGTTTCCTCTGGGACATCCCCGGGCATGTCCGGCTCCGGGTGTTCTTCTGCTGCTTGCGAAAGTGCTTCGCCGTTTGCGCCCGTGTCCGGCGCGTCTTCCCCAGCGGTGCGTGCTGCAACAGCCCCCGCTGCCGCCTGAAACCAGGTCTGGCCGCAATTGGAACACTGCACATCCCGGCCTTCGTCGGGGATCACGTCCTCGGGAACTTCGTACTGGGCTGCACAATTCGGGCAGGTCAGGCGCATCATGCTCTCCTCGGCACCATCCTGCCGGCCAGCAGGCGGCAGGTTGTTTTTCAAGGGATTATATGCAGGCCGGCAGCCCGGTGAAAGGGTCAATTGCCGTCGCCGCCTCAGCCTGGCGGCGGCGGGGGTTTCCTGGCAACAGAGCCCCATTGAAACTGCTGGTCCCTTGGGGCAAAACACCAAAGCGCGCAATCTGCGGCGCAATCGGGGGGCAGCAGTGATCGAGCTGGAGAACGTGGGCTATAATTACGGCGGCGGCGAACTGCTGGACGGGGTGTCAGTGCAGCTGGCGCCAGGCTCTTTTCATTTCCTGACCGGCCCGTCCGGCGCGGGCAAGACGACGCTGCTGAAACTTTGCTATGGCGCGCTGATGCCGACCTCTGGCCGGGTGCGGGCCTTTAACATGGATGTAAAGGGGCTGGACCGCGATCAGATGGCCCATCTGCGCCGCCGCGTCGGGGTTGTGCACCAGGATTGCCGGTTCCTGGACCATTTGCCGGTGATCGAGAATATCGCCCTGCCGCTGCTGGTTTCCGGGCGGGAGCTGACGCATGAGGAACCCAACCTGCGCGAGCTCCTGAATTGGGTCGGCCTGTCCGAACGTGCCCATGCGCTGCCGCCGGAATTGTCGGGCGGTGAGCGGCAGCGGGCTGCGCTGGCCCGATCAGTCATCCTGTCGCCGGATGTGATTATCGCGGATGAACCGACGGGTAACGTGGACTGGGAAATGTCGCAGCGGCTGCTGCAGCTGCTGGTCGAGCTGAACCGGATGGGCAAGACCATTCTTGTGGCGACCCATGATCTGTCGCTGATCCGGGCGGCCAAGAACCAGGTGCAGGCCCGGGTGCTGCGGATCTCCAACCGTCAATTGCAGCTGGCGGGGGCGGACCTATGACCGAGGGCAAACTGCGCAGGCTGATCCTGGGTGATACCCAGGCCAACCGGGTGGTGCCGCCAAGCGGCTTTACCGCCCATTTGACATTGTTTGTTTCCGGCGCGATGGCCTTTCTTGCTGTCTTTGCGCTGGCGTTGTCGATGGCCTCCGGGCGGCTGGCAGACCAATGGGCCTCAGAGCTGGCGCGGGCTGCAACCCTGCGCATCAACGCGCCGGCAGAGCAACGCGCAGCACAGACCGAGGCGGCACTGGAGATTCTGCGCCAGACACCGGGTGTGGCCACCGCACGCGCGCTGTCGGGAGAGGAACAGGCGGCGCTGCTGGCGCCCTGGTTCGGCTCCAGCCTGCCGGTTGGCAGCCTGCCGCTGCCGCAGCTGATCGAAGTCACCGGCGAGGACCCCGGATATGACGCTGCCGGGCTGCGCCTGCGGCTGCAGGCCGAAGTGCCGGGCGCGGTTCTGGATGACCATACCCGCTGGCGTGCCCCGCTGGTCGATGCCGCCCGGTCGCTTCGCAGGCTGGCCTGGGTGTCGATCCTGCTGATCGGCAGCGCAACGGCGGCAATGATCACCCTGGCCGCCAATGCGGCCCTTGCCGCCAATGCGCAGGTGATCGAGGTTCTGCGGCTGGTCGGGGCGCTGGACAGCTATATCGCCCAGGCTTTTATACGCCGCTTTACTCTGCGCGCCTTAAGCGGCGCTGCAGCGGGGGTGGCCCTTGGCATGATTGGCGTCTGGCTGATGCCGGAAGCCTCGGATGAAGGCGGCTTCCTGACCGGTCTCGGCTTTCAGGGCTGGGGCTGGCTGGTACCGCTGGTGATCCCGGTACTGGGCGCGCTGGTGGCCTTTGCCGCCACCACCCGAGCCGCCACCAAACGTTTGGGAGCACTGTCGTGAAAAACCCGGTTCAATGGCTGCGTTCAGCTGTCTTTCTGCTGCAGATGTATCTGGCAATGCTGGTGCTGGGGCTATTGTTTGCTCCCTGGGCCGCGGTATCCCCCAAGGGTGCGCGCACGGCCTGTAAGTCTTATGCGCGCTGGGTCCTGTGGACCGCGCGCTGGATGGTTGGCATTCAGACCGAAGTCCGTGGCCAAGTGCCCTCTGATGAAGTGATTGTCGCCGCCAAGCATCAAAGTTTCCTGGATATCCTGATCATCTTCAACGCTGTACCCTCGGCCCGCTTCATCATGAAGCGCGAATTGATGTGGACCCCGGTGATCGGTGTTTATGCCAAACGTCTGGGCTGCGTGCCTGTCAACCGCGGCCGGCGCGGGTCGGCCATTGCCAAGATGGTCAAGGATGTCGCCGCGCAAAGCCGCGAGCCGGGCCAGCTGATCATCTATTCCCAAGGCACCCGCGTGGCCCCGGGCGACCGCAAGCCCTATAAGATAGGTACTGCAGTGCTGTATGAGGGGCTGAACCAGCCCTGCGTTCCGGCCGCCACCAATGTCGGCGTGTTCTGGCCGCGCAGCGGTATTTACCGCAAGCCGGGCCTTGCAGTGGTGGAGTTCCTGGAACCGATGCAACCGGGGAGCAGCCGGGACGAATTTATGGCGCAGTTGGAGATGCGGGTAGAAAGCCGGTCGGATGAACTGATGCGGGAAGCCGGGTTTGACCCGGGCGCGGCTGAGCAACGGGCCTGACCCGCCGGAGCGGTATGCTAGCCGGGGCCAAGAAAATTCGAATTTTCTTGGCAAAATTCTTTGAAGAATTTTTTGCCCGGCGGGTGCCGGGCGGGCTGTATCAGCGGAGGACTTCGCCTATCAGAACCTGCGGCTGGACGTCCGTAAAGTTCGGAATGTCGTCCAGAGCCGGCCCTGCTGCCTGCATCGCGGTATCCATGGCCGCCTGATCGGCAAAGGTCATCGTGGCGATGGCAAAAAACGGCGCCGGGACATCCGGCCCGCCCGCCAGCCCCTTGGTCACCACAATTGACTGCAGATGCGGCCCGATGTGCTGGTCGACAACCTTCATGTGGGTGTCCGCGTAATAGGCGTAGTCGAATTTTCTTCCGTCACTGACGGGGTAGATGACTTGTAAAGAAACGGCCATGGCGGTGCCTCCTGCGGGGTGAAATCGAGGCTCAGTAAAGAGCGGATCGCCAGCCGTGCCAATCGAAAAAGGGCAGCTGCGGCGAGCTGCCCTTTGATATGTTCGGTGACTTGCCAGGTTCAGCTGTGAATCGGCCCGTCGCCGCAGGCCAGGGCGGCCTCGCGCACCGCCTCGGAATAAGTCGGATGCGCGTGGCAGGTCAGCGCCACATCCTCGGCCGAGGCGCCGAATTCCATCGCCACGCACAGCTCGTGGATCATGTCGCCCGCGGCCGGACCGATGATCGCAGCGCCCAGGATGCGATCGGTTTCCTTGTCGGCGATGATCTTGACAAAACCGCCCTCGGCCTGGCCGACGGCCTTGGCCCGCGCATTACCCATGAACATGAATTTACCGGTCTTGATCTTGTGCCCTGCGGCCTTCAGCGCGTCCTCGGTGGCGCCCACGGTGGCCACTTCCGGCGTGGTGTAGACGACGCCCGGAATGACGCCGTAATTCACATGGCCATGCTTGCCCGCAATCACACTGGCAACTGCCATGCCCTCGTCCTCGGCCTTATGCGCCAGCATCGGGCCTTCGATCACGTCGCCGATGGCATAGACGCCGGGCACATTGGTGCGCCAGTGATCGTCTGTGGCGATCTGGCCGCGTTCAGTCAGTTTGACACCCAGCGCGTCCAGCCCCAAGCCTTCGCTGTAGGGCTTGCGCCCGGTGGCAACCAGCACCACATCGGCATCCAGTGTCACCTCATCGCCGCCTTTCTTGGACTGGTATTTGACCTTGGCCTTGGTCTTGGTGGTCTCCACTCCCTGCACCGCAGCGCCCAGGATGATGTTCAGCCCCTGCTTTTCCAGGATCCGCTTGAAGCTGCGCTGCACGTCCTTGTCCATCCCCGGACAGACCGCATCCATGTACTCCACCACGGTCACTTCCGAACCCAGACGGGCATAGACCGAGCCCAGCTCCAGCCCGATCACACCTGCGCCGATGACGGCCAGCTTCTTGGGGATCTTCGGCAGCTCCAGCGCGCCGGTGGAGGAGACCACGATCTTCTCGTCGATTTCGACTCCCGGAATGGAGGACGGCACCGAGCCGGTGGCGATCACGATATTCTTGGCCTCATGCACCGCGTCGCCGACCTGCACCTTGCCCGCCGCGGGGACCGAGGCCCAGCCCTTGATCCAGTCGATCTTGTTCTTCTTGAACAGGAATTCGATGCCGCCGGTATTCTGGGTGATGACCTCATCCTTGTAGGTCTTCATCTGGTCCCAATCGACCGACGGCGATTTGCCCTTGAGGCCCATATGGGCAAAGTTGTGCTCTGCCTCATGCAGCAGATGGGTCGAATGCAGCAATGCCTTGGACGGAATGCAGCCTACATTGAGACAGGTGCCGCCAAGGGTTTCGCGACCCTCGACCACAGCTGTCTTCAGTCCCAGCTGGGCGCAGCGGATGGCGCAGACATAGCCGCCGGGGCCGGCGCCGATTACGATGACGTCATATTGGGACATGGGTTGGTTTTCCTCTGTTCTCCCTGGTTCCGTTTGGCGGAACACGCATGAGGGGATAGTGGTCTTAGGATCAGACGGGGGTCAACATCTTGATCGAGATATTGGTGACCCCGTCGCGTTCAAGGTGCATAGCGAGCTCTTCCGAGCCGAAGAAGGCGCGCGCCTTCTCCAGATCAGTGATCGCGAACAGCGCCACGGCGTGGTTTGTGCGGTCCGGATCGCTCCAGACGTTCATGTCGGTGATGCCTGCGGCCTGGCGGTTGGCCTTGTCTTGCCGGAAAACGGTCAGCCAAGCGGTGAAATCGGCCACATCAGCCTGCCAGAGAACATGGGTTGCCATTGGAGTTACTCCTTTGTGTTTTCTGCAGGCAGAGTGCACTGCATTGGCAAGGGAGCGCTTTGATTCCACTCAATTAAGGCATGTTCTGTGGTCAGGTGTGCAGAAAGGGGGCGCTGCCCCCGGCCCTGACAGGCCTCCCCCGGAGTATTTCGGCAAAGGTGAATAATCATGCCGTAAGCACTCCCGCAAGCATCGCGGCAAGGCCGCTGGTGGCGATGAGCCAGATGGCGGTGCGCAGGTAGGGCACGCCGATGAGGTAGGCAGGCAGGTAGAGGACGCGGCCGCTGAGGTAGGTATAAATCCCGCCGGTGATCAGAGCGCTTTTGAGGCCACCCAGTTCCGCGACCAGCGCGAGGCTGATGAAGACAGGGGCGGTTTCCAGGAAGTTGGTGAAGGCCCGCCGTGCCCGGCCTGCGAGTGCGCTGCGGCTGACGGAGCTGTCGCGCGGGCCTGCGGTCCAGGCGTTGCCGACCGAGAGCTTCAAGAGGAAGCTGTCGCAGCTCACGTGGATCAGGGCGAGGATCGAGAGGCAGACAAGGCCCCAGAGCGGGAGGGTCATTGGGTTGAACTGCATTCAAGTTTGACACTTTTGACTTCTTCCCGGCGTCCATTGACGGCACTTATGATGCTGAAAACAGCTTTCCCAATCAAAAGTCCGGCACCAAATGTTGGTTCGCCTTTGTCCGGCCCCTCAGCTGTCACCCAACCCAACCAGTTAAATGCGATTGAGGTGAGCACCATCACAAAGAAAAAAAAGGGCACGACTACTAGGAAGAAACGCCTGTTGCGGAACTTGCCGGTCAGAAAGAGATGTGTTCCGCAGGTTCCGCAAAGGTGAAAATCGGTCCTATTCACACCCCTCCAAGGGTTTGTCCGCATCATAGCCAGCGTTGACTGAATGCGCCCGCAATCGGGGCACTTTATCCCGCACCAGCGCGCCCAATAGCTGGGACTTTCACCAATCTTGGGCGCGCTGATATTGTAGGGCTGGCAAGGCCTTCCCCTCAAAGGTTTAAAGATCCATCAGCAGACGCCGCGGATCCTCCAGCGCCTCCTTGACGCGGACCAGGAAGGTCACAGCGCCTTTGCCGTCGACAATCCGGTGGTCATAGCTCAGCGCCAGATACATCATCGGGCGGATTTCCACCTTGCCGCCCACGGCCATCGGACGGTCCTGGATCTTGTGCATGCCCAGGATGCCGGACTGCGGCGGGTTCAGGATCGGCGAGGACATCAGCGAGCCGTAGACGCCGCCGTTGGAGATGGTGAAGGTGCCGCCCTGCATTTCCGCCATCGACAGCTTGCCATCGCGGGCGCGGGCGCCTTTCTCGGCAATCGCCTTTTCGATCGCGGCAAAGGACATCGCATCGGCATCGCGGATCACTGGCACAACCAGGCCGGTCGGGGTGCCGGCGGCAACACCCATGTGCACGAAGTTCTTATAGACGATGTCGGTGCCGTCGATCTCGGCGTTGACTTCCGGAACCTCTTTCAGCGCATGGCAGCAGGCCTTGGTGAAGAAGGACATGAAGCCCAGTTTCACGCCGTGCTTCTTGAGGAACAGGTCCTTGTACTCGTTGCGCAGGGCCATCACCTCGGTCATGTCGACCTCGTTGTAGGTGGTCAGCATGGCGGCGGTGTTCTGGCTGTCCTTCAGGCGCTTGGCGATGGTCTGGCGCAGGCGGGTCATCTTTACCCGTTCCTCGCGCGCCGCATCATCTGCAGTGACCGGGCCGCGCACCTGGGCCGGTGCCGGCGCTGCCGGAGCGGCAGGCGGTGCGGCCTTGGCGGCGGCCACGGCAGCAGCAACGTCTTCCTTCATGATGCGCCCGTCACGGCCGCTGCCGCTGACTTGCGCCGCATTGAGGCCTGCCTCGGCCATCGCCTTTTCCGCGGAGGGGGCGTTGGCAATATCCTTGGACGCCGACGTGGTGGCGGCAGCCGGGTTCTGGGCGGCGGCAGGTGCGGAAGGGGCCGCGGAAGACCCGGCTGCGCCGCCAGCGATCACGCCCAGCTGCGCGGCAGCCTGGACGGTGGCACCCTCTGCGGCGATGATCTCGGTCAGCACGCCGGCAGCCGGGGCGGGCACCTCTACCGACACTTTGTCGGTTTCCAGTTCGCACAGCATTTCGTCCTGCGCGACGCTGTCGCCCACTTTTTTGAACCACGAAGAAACGGTGGCCTCGGAAACTGACTCGCCAAGCGCGGGAACCATGACCGGCACCGGTGCGCTATCGCCGCCGGAGGGCGCAGCAGCAGGAGCCGGTGCTGCGGCGGCAGGGGCAGCGGCAGCACCATTGGCCTCGGACAGGGTGGCCAGCAGTGCGTCGACGCCGACAGTCTGGCCTTCACCGGCGACGATCTCGCCCAGGGTGCCTGCGGCAGGCGAGGGCACTTCGACCGTCACCTTGTCAGTCTCCAGCTCGCAGAGCATTTCATCGGCATTGACGGAGTCGCCGGGTTTCTTGAACCAGGTGGCCACGGTGGCCTCGGTCACGGATTCGCCCAGGGTGGGTACGCGGACTTCGGTTGTCATGTCTCTTTATCCTCAGATGCTCAGCGCTTCGTTCACGAGGGCTGCTTGTTGGGCTTTGTGCTGGCTGGCCAGACCGGTTGCGGGCGAGGCCGAGGTGGCGCGGCCTGTATAGACGGGCCGGGTGTGCTTGGCCTTGATGCGGGTCAGCACCCATTCGATGTTGGGCTCAATGAAGCTCCAGGCGCCCTGATTCTTGGGCTCTTCCTGGCACCAGACCATTTCCGCCTGTTTAAAGCGTTCCAGCTCCTTGACCATGGAAATGGCCGGGAACGGATAGAACTGCTCCACCCGCATCAGATAAACATCGTCGATGCCGCGGGCATCGCGTTCTTCCAAGAGATCGTAATAGACCTTGCCCGAGCACATGACGACACGCTTGATCTTGTCATCCGCCACCAGTTGGGTGTCGGAGTTTCCGTGCTGGGCATCATCCCATAGCACCCGGTGGAAGCTGGAGCCGGTGGTGAACTCTTCCGCCTTGCTGACCGCCAGCTTGTGGCGCAGCAGCGACTTCGGAGTCATCATGATCAGCGGCTTGCGGAAGGTGCGGTGCAGCTGGCGGCGCAGGATGTGGAAATAGTTTGCAGGCGTGGTGCAGTTGGCCACAATCCAGTTGTCCTGGCCGCACATCTGCAGGAAGCGTTCCAGCCGGGCTGAGGAGTGCTCAGGACCCTGTCCCTCGAACCCGTGCGGCAGCAGGCAGACGAGGCCGGACATCCGCAGCCATTTGCTCTCGCCCGAGGAAATGAACTGGTCGAACATGATCTGGGCGCCGTTGGCAAAATCGCCGAACTGGGCTTCCCACAGGGTCAGCGCGTTGGGTTCCGCCAGCGAGTAGCCGTATTCAAAGCCCAGCACCGCATATTCCGACAGGGCGGAGTCGATCACGTCGTATTGCGACTGGCCCGCGCGGATGTTGTTGAGCGGGTAGTAGCGCTCCTCGGTCTCCTGATTGACGATGCCGGAATGGCGCTGCGAGAAGGTGCCGCGGGTGGCGTCCTGGCCGGCAAGGCGCACCGGGTAGCCTTCCAGCAGCAGCGAGCCAAAGGCCAGCGCTTCGCCCGTCGCCCAGTCAAAGCCCTGGCCGGTTTCAAACATCTTGCCGCGGGCATCCAGGAACCGGCCCACGGTGCGGTGCATCGGGAAACCATCGGGCACCCGGCTGAGCGAGGCGCCGATCTCAGACAGGGTTTCCGGCGCGATCGCGGTGCGGCCGCGCTGGTAATCGGCGTCTTTCTTGTCCAGATGCGACCAGCGCCCGTCCAGCCAGTCGGCCTTGTTGGGCTTGTAATTCTTGCCGGTCTCAAACTCTTCGTTCAGATGCGCCTGGAAGGCGGCCTTCATGTCCTCGATCTCGCCCTCGGGGATCAGACCATCCTTGACCAGCCGGTCAGTGTAGAGCGTCAGCGTGGTTTTGTGGCCCTTGATCTTTTTGTACATCAAGGGGTTCGTGAACATCGGCTCGTCGCCTTCGTTGTGACCGAACCGGCGGTAGCAGAAGATGTCGAGCACCACATCCTTGTGGAACTTCTGGCGGAACTCGGTGGCGACGCGGGCGGCATGCACAACCGCCTCGGGGTCGTCGCCGTTGACGTGGAAAATCGGCGCCTCAACCACCAGCGCATTGTCGGTGGGGTAGGGGGAGGAACGTGAAAAATGCGGCGCGGTGGTGAAGCCGATCTGGTTGTTCACCACGATATGCATGGTGCCGCCCGCCTTGTGGCCTTTGAGGCCCGACAGCGCAAAGCACTCCGCCACCACGCCCTGGCCGGCAAAAGCCGCGTCGCCATGCAGCAGGATCGGCAGCACCTTGCTGCGGTCGGTGTCGCCAAGCTGGTCCTGCTTGGCACGGACCTTGCCGATCACCACCGGGTTCACCGCCTCAAGGTGCGAGGGGTTGGCCGTCAGGCTGAGATGCACATTGTTGCCATCGAACGCGCGGTCGGACGACGCGCCAAGGTGGTATTTCACATCGCCGGAGCCATCCACGTCTTCGGGCTTAAAGCTGCCGCCCTGGAATTCGTTGAAGATGGCGCGGTAAGGTTTCTGCATCACATTGGCCAGAACCGACAGACGGCCGCGGTGCGGCATGCCGATCACGATGTCGCACACCCCCAGCGCACCGCCGCGTTTGATGATCTGTTCCATCGCCGGAATGAGGCTCTCGCCACCGTCCAGGCCGAACCGCTTGGTGCCGGTGTATTTGACGTGCAGGAATTTCTCGAATCCTTCGGCCTCGACCATCTTGTTGAGGATCGCCTTGCGGCCTTCGCGGGTAAAGGTGATTTCCTTGTTGTAACCCTCGATCCGCTCTTTCAGCCAGGCGGATTGCTCGGGATCGGAGATGTGCATGTACTGCAGCGCAAAGGTGCCGCAGTAGGTGCGCTTCACAATATCGACAATTTGCCGCATGGTGGCAACCTGCAGCCCCAGTACATTGTCGATGAAGATCGGCCGGTCCAAGTCGCCGTCGGTAAAGCCGTAGGTCTTGGGGTCCAGCTCCGGATGCGCCGCGGCGGCGCGCATGCCCAGCGGGTCAAGGTCGGCTGCCAGATGGCCCCGGATCCGGTAGGCACGGATCAGCATCAGGGCGCGGATCGAGTCCAGAACGGCACGTTGCACCTGATCATCGGTGACCTCAACGCCCTTGGCGGAAGCCTTGTCCCTGATCTTCTTGCCGGCACCCTTGGCCTCGGCCGGGGCCGGCCATTCGCCGGTCAGCGCGCCGGTGAGATCATCATCCAGCGCCGGCGGCCAGTCGTTGCGCGCCCAGGAGGGGCCCGCGGCCTCGGCCTTCACGTCCAGTTCGGCATCGCCCATCTGGCGGAAAAACTCGGCCCAGGCGGCATCCACCGCATTCGGGTCATTGGCGTATTGGGCATAAAGCTGCTCCAGATACTCCGCATTGTGCCCCTGCATGAAAGAGGAGGCGTGGAAGAGGTCGTTGGGGCTTTGTTCGGTCATCTTAGCCTCACAGGGTCGGGATTGTCTTGACGGTGAGCACCCAAGGGGAAGAGTTACTTCCCTCGGGTAAGAAGTCGGGAAACTGCATCAGGTTAATCTCAGCATGCAGCATGTCGTGTTCGGGTTTACGCCCGGTTGCCGAGTGGAACAGAGAGTTCAAAATGCTTGGGGATGTATCAATCTTGGCGGTGAAGTGCTCATAGTTTTTGGCCTTGGATGCGCCAAATCGCAGTTCTTGGTCTGACAAAAGAGCGGTTGCCCAGTTCTTCGGGATGTTTGCGACAGTACAGACGGGGAATGCACTTCTGCTCAAACTTGACAGGCCAAATTTAACGGGCATCCTTTGCCCGCCGTTAAACCACCAAAACGAACGCTCACGTTCTTCACTGTCCAACATTGCGAATTCACGAAACAACAAAGGTGGCTCTGTAGAGATCAGTTCCCCTTCGTTTCGTTCGTGAATCCTATCGTACCAACGTTTGGACACTGCATCGTCGGAGAAGAACTTGCCGAGGGCTTCCGAAGTCAGATTTTCAGGAGAAGAAAACGGTCCGGTCAACCCAGCATGCAATGATGCGGCTGCGAATTCGGTTTCGTCGTTTTGACGAAGCGGTTGTAGCGAAAGCTCATTCTGAAGACGTGCAACTGCCCCACGCTTCTCAAAGTCATAACTGGTCTCAAGAGCGCAGGCTGATACGAGGTTGACAAAGTCCTGATATTGAAGCGCTTCAGCTTTAACAGGTGAACTTAGTCCAAGAGCCAATAGGCACAGTCCCGCCCGGCGGCACCGCCGGGCAGCGCCCGTCCGCCCCCATGGGCGGGTGCTACGCACCCACCCGCGGACGGGCGCTGCCCTCAGTATGTCTGCCAGGCGGGGCATGCTTACTTGCCGATCGCTTTCAGAACCGCTTCGCCGAGGCCCGCCGGGCTTTCGGCGACCACGATGCCTGCGGATTTCATTGCTTCGATCTTATCGTCAGCACCGCCTTTGCCGCCGGCGACAATCGCGCCTGCGTGGCCCATACGGCGGCCCGGAGGCGCGGTGCGGCCTGCGATGAAGCCGGCAACCGGCTTGGAGCGGCCCTTCTTGGCTTCATCGGCCAGGAACTGCGCGGCTTCTTCCTCGGCGGAGCCGCCGATTTCGCCGATCATGATGATGCTTTCGGTCTCGTCATCGGCCAGGAACCATTCCAGCACGTCGATATGCTCGGTGCCTTTGATCGGGTCGCCGCCGATGCCGACGCAGGTCGACTGGCCGAGGCCCACATCGGTGGTCTGCTTCACCGCCTCATAGGTCAGGGTGCCGGAGCGGGAGACAACGCCAACCGAGCCGCGGCGGTGGATGTGGCCGGGCATGATGCCGATCTTGCAGGCGTCCGGGGTGATCACGCCGGGGCAGTTGGGGCCGATCAGGCGCGATTTGGAGGTTTCCAGCGCCCGCTTCACCCGCATCATGTCCAGCACCGGAATGCCTTCGGTGATGCAGACGATGACTTCCATTTCGGCGTCGATCGCCTCGAGGATGGAATCCGCGGCAAACGGCGGCGGCACGTAGATCACCGAGGCATTGGCTTCGGTCACATGCTTGGCTTCATGCACGGAATTGAAGACCGGCAGGTTCAGATGCGTCTGGCCGCCTTTGCCGGGGGTGACGCCGCCGACCATTTTGGTGCCATAGGCGATGGCCTGTTCAGAGTGGAAAGTACCCTGCGAGCCGGTGAAGCCCTGACAGATAACTTTGGTGTTTTCGTCGATGAGGACTGCCATGATGTCGGTTCCTTCAAGCGGTATGTGTCTGTTGGTTCTGCGGGGTGGCCAGGGAGCGGCCGTCGAAGCGGATTTTTTCGAGGGTGGCCCGCCCCAGGACCACACTGGGAAATACTCTGAAGCCGCCGCGGAATTCATAGATCCCGCGCCGGAGTTTCTGGCGGATCAGCGGCCAGCCCTTGGGGCGGTGGCGCGCCGGGCCGATGGCATGTTCGCCGGGGGCCTCGTTGCCCTGTTCGGCCAATGCGGGCTGGACCTGATAGACCTTGATGCTGCGCGCAGGCTTTGAGGCGTCAAAGTTAAACAGAAGATTGTCGAGCGTGATTTCAAACGGACGGCTGTCCAAGAGATGCTGCGCCGCCCGGCGGGAGACCGCATAGGCTGCACCGCCCGCGTGGCGCGACAGCATCTGGCGCACCTCGCGGCCCATGTGGGTAAAGCCATCCTTGCAAAGCGCCACCTGCAGCTTTTTGGCCCGCCAGCGTTCGAATTTGACGATACCGGCATCCTGCGGCCACCAGGACAGGTCGTTCAGCCAGGCGCCGGTGTCGGGCGACAGGAAGACGTCATCCTCCAGGATCAGCGCCACATCGGCGTCTGATGCCAAAAACGCCTCCCAGGCCTTGGCATGGCTGAGGGTGCAGGCCATGTCCTTGGTCTGGAAATAGCCCCAGTTGCCTTCTGGTGCGCATTGGTTCAGCATTTCCTCTCGGCTGACCTGGGTACTGTCCACCGCATCGATGCGCACAGCAGACAGCCCGGCCTGATCCAGCTCCCGCTGCATCAGCTCCGCCCGGCCTGTGGCCTGCTGCAAGCCTATGAGGTAGACGGCGGCTTTCACGAGGTGGCCCTTTCCGGCATGGATGGCTGGATGAGGCTGAGCCGTTGCCTGTTGATCTTCTTGGCGGGTGACACGTTTAGTACCTCACGGGGCCGTTGGTCCGGTAAAGCACCAGGGCGTAGTTGCTGTGATTGCCGCTTTCCACCGTACGCCGGGTTGCAACAATGCCATGCTGGTCGCCGGAGAGGACCCAAGCTTCCTCAAACCTGTGTTGCTTGAGCCGGTCTGCCGGAACCCGGACGGCTGACGGGAAGGCGGCCGCCACATAGCGGCGGACCCGCTCGGTCTGCCCGGTCCTGGAGTGCGCCTGAACCATGCATCCACGGCTGGACACAGCCACTGCCGGCCGCCGGTCATCAACAACATAAACGCGCCCGCCATTCCGCGCTCTGCGCCGCAGGGGCACATAGCTGGACGCGCGCAACAGCCGTTCTGCGGCCTGCGAGTCACGCGGTCCTTTGGTGCAGAATTTGTCAAAGGTTTTGACAAAGGCTGTTGGGCTGCTTTTCGGCACGATGTTACTGTCCTTGATGTTGGCAAGCTCGTAGGCATCCGGTCCCAGGTTCAGGCTGGCACAACCGGCGGTCAAAACCACCGCAAGCGCCGCAAGAATCTGGGCCGGCTTCACGGCCTTAGCCCTTCACGGCCTTTACGATTTTCTCGGCGCCGTCTTTCAGGTTGTCGGCGGCGATCACGTCGAGGCCGGAGGTGTTGATGATCTCCTTGCCTTTCTCGACGTTGGTGCCTTCCAGGCGGACCACCAGCGGCACTTTCAGGCCGACTTCCTTGACTGCGGCAACCACGCCCTCGGCGATGACGTCGCAGCGCATGATGCCGCCGAAGATGTTGACCAGGATGCCTTTGACCTGCGGGTCCGAGGTGATGATCTTGAACGCCTCGGTCACCTTCTCCTTGGTTGCACCGCCGCCCACATCAAGGAAGTTGGCAGGCTCGGCACCATAGAGCTTGATGATGTCCATGGTGGCCATCGCCAGACCGGCGCCGTTCACCATGCAGCCGATCTCGCCATCCAGCGCGATGTAGTTCAGGTCGTACTTCGAGGCTTCCAGCTCTTTCGGATCTTCCTCGGTGGTGTCGCGCAGCTCGGCCACGTCGGCGTGGCGGTAGACCGCGTTGCCGTCAAAGCCGACCTTGGCGTCCAGTACCTTGAGGCTGCCATCGTCCGCCACGATCAGCGGGTTGATCTCCAGCATCTCCATGTCTTTGTCGACGAAAGCTTTGTAGAGCTGGCCCATCAGTTTGACGCATTGCTTGACTTGCGCGCCTTCCAGGCCGAGCGAGAAGGCGATGCGGCGGCCGTGGTAGGCCTGATAGCCGGTGGCCGGGTCGACGGAGAAGGACAGGATCTTTTCCGGGGTGGCGGCGGCCACTTCCTCGATGTCCATGCCGCCCTCGGTGGAGCAGACAAAGGAGATGCGCGAGGTCTGGCGGTCAACCAGCAGCGCCAGGTACAGCTCGGTCTGGATACCGGAGCCGGCCTCAATATAGATACGGTTCACCTGCTTGCCCGCCGGGCCGGTCTGATGGGTCACCAGGGTGCGGCCCAGCATCTTCTTGGCTTCCTCGGCGGCTTCCTCAACCGATTTGGTCAGGCGCACGCCGCCCTTTTCACCGGCGTCGGCCTCCTTGAAGGAGCCCTTGCCGCGGCCGCCTGCGTGGATCTGCGCCTTCACCACCCAGAGCGGGCCGTCAAGTTCACCTGCGGCGGTTTTGGCGTCTTCGGCTTTCAGCACCACTTTGCCGTCTGACACCGGAGCACCGTAGCTGCGAAGGAGGGCTTTGGCCTGATATTCGTGGATGTTCATCTGAAACTGTCCCGTCTGGCTGCAATTGTCTGGCTTCAATAGGCCGTCTTAAAGCCAAGTGTTAAAGGCTTTTTTGACAGGGTGCGGGGAAATGATGAAGATTTTCGAGTTTTGTGATCACGGTTTTTGGGGGTGTGATCACAAATTATCGGAAGCTTAACGGCGGTGATTCGAAGCCGGCCCCCATGCGCTGCCACCGCCGCATCGTAGGCCAAAAGCGTCAGTCGCCGGTCCGGTTGTGCCGAAGCAAAAGAAAAGGGCCCGCCAAAGCGGACCCTCTGATCTGTGTAAGGCTAAAAGGCTCAGGCCAGCGAACCGTCGATGCCTTTGCAAGCCTCGACCAGGCCCTTTACGGCATTGACCGAGTTGTCGAACATGACTTGCTCTTCCTCGTTCAGCTGGATGTTCACGACCTTCTCGATGCCGCCGGCGCCGATCACGGTGGGTACGCCCACATACATGCCTTTTACGCCCAGCTCGCCGTCGCAATAGGCCGCGCAGGGGAGCACGCGTTTCTGGTCTTTCAGGAAAGCTTCGGCCATTTCGATGGCGCTGGTGGCCGGCGCATAGAAAGCAGAGCCGGTTTTCAAGAGGCCCACGATTTCTGCGCCGCCGTCACGGGTGCGCTGCAGGATTGCGTCCAGGCGCTCCTGGGTGGTCCAGCCCATCTTGACCAGATCGGGCAGCGGAATGCCTGCGACGGTGGAATAGCGCACGGAGGGCACCATGGTGTCGCCATGGCCGCCCAGCACAAATGCAGTGACGTCTTTCATGGAGACGTTGAATTCTTCCGCCAGGAAGTGGCGGAAGCGGGCGGAGTCCAGAACGCCGGCCATGCCGCAGACCTTGTTCGCGGGCAGGCCCGAGAATTGCTGCAGCGCCCAGACCATCGCGTCCAGCGGGTTGGTGATGCAGATCACAAATGCGTCCGGCGCGTGGTCGCGGATGCCTTCGCCAACGGATTTCATCACCTTCAGGTTGATGCCCAGAAGGTCGTCGCGGCTCATGCCCGGCTTGCGCGGCACGCCGGCAGTCACGATGCAGACGTCGGCGCCTGCGATGTCCTCGTAAGACTGGGTGCCTTTGAGGCTGGCGTCAAAGCCTTCGGAAGGACCGGATTGTGCGATGTCCAGCGCCTTGCCTTCGGGGGTGCCTTCAGCGATGTCAAAGAGCACGACGTCGCCGAGTTCCTTGAGGGCTGCGAGATGTGCAAGGGTGCCGCCGATCTGACCTGCGCCGATGAGGGCGATTTTGGGTCGTGCCATTGGGAATGTCTCCGGTCCGGTTGAAATTTCCTGATGCCTACGGCGTAACGGCCCGCCGTGCAAGGGTTCCGCACTGCGGCAAAGGGTTCGGTATACTTATGTATGCTGCGCTGATATCGCTAAAGGGCGTGTAATTCAGGGCTTTCGGAGGCGGGCAATGGCGGCATTTGACGCTATGTTTTTCGTTTTTGCCATCCCCGCGGTCGTTTTTGCGGGCGTGTCCAAGGGCGGTTTCGGTTCCGGCGCGGCCTTTGCATCCGCGGCGATTCTGGCGCTGGTGATTGAGCCGGGCGCGGCCTTGGCGCTGATGCTGCCGTTGTTGATGCTGATCGATCTGGCAGCGCTGAAGCCCTATTGGGGGCGCTGGAACCTGCGCGCCTCGCTGCTGCTGATTGCCGGGGGTTTGCCCGGAGTGGCGCTGGGGGCCTGGCTGTATGCGGCAGTGAATGACGAAGCGATGCGGGTGCTGATCGGTGCCGTTTCAGTCGGATTTGTACTGTGGCAGCTGCGCGGCCGTTTTGGAGTAAACGTGTTTGCCGGAGCGCCGCTTTCTTCCGGGGCAGGGGCGCTGGCCGGGCTGGCTGTGGGCTTCACCAGTTTTGTCAGCCATGCGGGCGGGCCTCCGGCTGCGGTTTACCTCCTCAGCCTGAAGTTGCGGAAGACCGAGTATCAGGCCAGCACCGTGCTGATCTTCTGGGTTATCAATCTTGCTAAGGCGGTGCCCTATGCCGGGCTGGGGCTGTTTACACGTGAAACGCTGCTGCTGGATCTGATCCTGGCGCCCTTTGCGCTGCTGGGGGCGTGGCTGGGGGTGAGGCTGCATCACAGTATCCCGGAGCGCGGGTTCTTTGCGCTGACCTATGTGCTGCTGACCGTCACCGGAGCCAAGCTGATTTGGGACGGGCTGACCTGATACCTGTGTCAGGAGCAGCCCGCCGCGTCTTTTGCGGCCATTGTAACCGCAGCCTGGAAACCTGCCTCAATACCTGCTCAGGCGTCGCTGTCGGTGTCCGGCAGTGCTTCTGCGAGCACTTCGTAAGACTGGCCTGATGCCACCAGGCAGGTCATGCCGTTGGGGGTCGTGACTGTGATGGTCCAGCTGCCGGTCTTGCCGGAGGCAAAGGTTTCCATCACCATGCCCTTCTGGCCCACGCCGATGCTTTGACGGCTTTCGCCGTATTTTTCGGCCAGCCGTTTGATCACCGTATCGCGCGGGGCGCAGTTGCGGCTTTGCGCGGTGGCAGGTACCGCTGCCAGGGTCAGTGCGGCAAAGGCTGCCGGCAGTGCGAAGATTGATATTTTCATCTCGTTTTACCCTTTCCGGAACGGCCGGACAGAGCCGGGTGCCTGACGGCAGCCCCCGGTATCCCTGTGCGGGCCGGTGTGTAACGCAATTCGAAATGCAGGCCTCATGCCTGCGGGCATCAGGTGCGGCCTGGGGCGGCGGCAGGGGTCCTGTGCCTTGGTATCTATCAGTTTGGCAATCAGGTGCTGATAAGTGGTTAACCCTGCGGGCGCTTAAAAATCACCAAATATATCAGCATCTTGCTGCATGCGCGGGGAAGGTTACGCTGCGCTGCGGCGGAATTGTACTTGAAAGTATACAATCGAATCTGTACCGCTTTACGCAACAAAATAACTTTTGGAGAGCCTTGATGGACCCGCGCACGCGCCCGTACCGTTCGGTTTTGTACATTCCCGGCTCCAAGCCGCGTGCACTGGAGAAGGCCAGAACCCTGCCGGTGGATGCGGTGATCTTTGATCTGGAAGACGCGGTGTCGGTGGATGAAAAACCCAATGCCCGCGCGACCTTGACCCAGGCGCTGGAGACGGGCGGCTTTGGCGCCCGGATGAAGATCGTGCGGATCAACGGGCTGGATACGCCGTGGGGGCGTGAGGATGCGAAAGCGGCGGCACAGATGGATTGCGACGCGATTCTGCTGCCCAAGGTAAATACGCCTGCGGATCTGGATGCGCTGGCGGAGATCACCGGGGACATTCCGCTGTGGGCGATGATGGAAACCCCGCGCGGCATGCTGAATGCCGCCGCCATCGCGGCGCACCCCAAGCTGCAGGGCATGGTGATGGGCACCAATGATCTGGCCAAGGAATTGCAGACCCGTTTCCGCCCCGACCGGATGCCGATGATGGCGGGGCTGGGGCTGTGCCTGCTGGCCGCCAAGGCCGAGGGGCTGGTGATCGTCGATGGTGTTTATAACGCTTTTAAGGATGTTGAGGGACTGTCGGCGGAATGTGCCCAGGGCCGCGACATGGGATTTGACGGCAAGACCCTGATCCATCCGGCGCAGGTGGAGGTTGCCAATGCTGCCTTTGCCCCGACCGAGCGCGAGGCCGAGACCGCCCGCCGCCAGATCGCCGCATTTGATGAGGCGCAAGCCGCAGGCCAGGGTGTTGCCGTGGTCGATGGCAGGATAGTCGAGAACCTGCATGTGGTTACGGCGCGTGAAATCCTGGCAAAAGCGGATGCAATCGCCGCGCTTTCGGCCTAGCTGTTGTCCCGGCTGACAGCATTTGGAGACTGATATGGCGTTACTGATCCTTGGCATCCTGTTGTGGTGGGGCGGCCACCTGTTCAAACGGCTGGCACCGGAGGCGCGCGCGTCCATGGGCAACGGCGGCCGCGGTGTGGTTGCGCTGGTGCTGGTTGCCGGCGTGGTGCTGATGGTGCTGGGCTACCGCAGCATGGAGTTCATCCCCGTCTGGGCGCCGCCGTCCTTCATGGTGCATATCAACAACCTGCTGGTCTTGATCGCCATCTGGATGATGAGTCCGGCGCCAAAGAAAGGCGCGCTGCTGAACGGCATGCGCCACCCGATGCTGGCGGGCTTCAAGCTTTGGGCTGCAGCGCATCTGCTGGTCAATGGCGACCTGGCGTCGATCATCCTGTTCGGCGGTCTGCTGGCCTGGGCAGTGGCTGAGGTGATCGTGATCAACCGTTCCGAACCGGACTGGCAGCCGGGCCCCAAGGGCTCCATCGCCAAGGACGGGATGTTCTTTGCCGCTTCGATTGTTCTGATGGGGGTGATCGGCTACGTCCACGCAATGGTCGGGCCTTCGCCCTTTCCGGGATAGGGGCTTTGCTGGGTAGGATGCTATGAAACTTTACCGTTTTTTGTCCGAGGACGACACTTCTGCCTTTTGCCACAAGGTCACGCAAGCGCTGAACAAGGGCTGGGAGCTGCACGGCAGCCCGACCCAGGCTTTTGATCCCGTGAAGGGGATCATGCGCTGCGGCCAGGCGGTGGTGAAAGAGGCGGACGGGACCTACACCCCTGAGACCAAACTGGGAGAACACTGATGGCCAAGACCAGTCCGGCCAAAACCAATCCGGGACGCTTTTTCGAAGACTATACCGTTGGCGAGGTGATCCGCCATGCGGTGCCGCGCACGGTGTCGGGCGGCGAGCGGGCGCTGTATCACGCGCTTTATCCGGCGCGCCATGCGCTGTATTCTTCGGATGAATTTGCCCGGGCCTCTGGTCTGCCGTCGGCGCCGCTGGATGATCTGGCGGCCTTCCATGTGGTGTTCGGCAAGACGGTGCCGGACATTTCGCTGAATGCGCTGGCGAACCTTGGTTATGCCGAGGGGCGCTGGCTGCTGCCGGTCTATCCTGGCGACACCTTGCGCTCGGAATCCGAAGTGATCGGCCTCAAGCAGAACTCCAATGGCAAATCCGGTGTGGTCTATGTGCGCACCCGCGGGTTGAACCAGCGCGATGACTGCGTGATGGAGTATGTGCGGTGGGTAATGGTTCGCAAGGGCGATCCGGATGCGCCGGCGCCGGAGACGGTGATCCCGGAATTGAACAAGGTGATCCCGGCGGACCAGCTGGTGATCCCGGCCGGGCTGGACTTCAGCAACTACGATTTCACCCTGGCGGGCGAGCCGCACCGCTGGGGCGACTATGCGGTGGGCGAGACCATTGACCATGTGGATGGCGTCACCATCGAGGAAGCCGAACATATGATGGCGACCCGCCTGTGGCAGAACACCGCCAAGGTGCATTTTGACAATACTGCCCGTCCCGATGGCACCCGGCTGATCTATGGCGGTCATGTGATTTCAATGGCGCGCGCGCTGTCGTTCAACGGGCTTGCCAATGCGCAGATGATTGCGGGTCTGAACGGCGGCGCGCATGCCAATCCGTGCCTGTCGGGTCTGACCGTGCGGGCTTGGTCCGAGGTGCTGGACAAGGCGGACACAAGCGCGCCTGGCGTTGGTGCAATCCGGCTGCGGCTGGTGGCGACCAAGGGCGGCGCGCCGTTTGAGCTGAAGGGCGAGGATGGCAAATACCTGCCGGACGTGCTGCTGGATCTCGATTACTGGGCCTTGATGCCGAAGTGACGCAAGGGGGCTTTGCCCCCTCGTGCCTTGGGCGCTCATCCTCAGGATTATGTGTTTGTCATTGCCGTTGATGCGGCCTGTGCCAGATTGAGGGCGGCCGGTTTTCCGGGTGGCCACCCGGGGGACTGGCGGCGGGCGGACAACCCCTGGAAAAACCTGAATCTGGTGGCATTGCGGTCGGAAAATATCCCGCCATCCGCCGGCCCACATGGGCGGCGGTCCCCTTCCAACTTGCTGACCAGGGCATGTGCCAAATTGCCAGGACCGTGACGCCGCGTCCGATGGGGCGTGACGGCAGCGCGGATTGAACGATCCGGCCGCTATCGGCGCAGGCCATGTGTTACCCGGCAGGCGATTTGCATGGCAAATCTGCCGAGAGGGCGCGGGCGGGCAATACGGTTCTCCAGTGAGCCTTGTGGAGAGACCCAAGGCGAACGCGACCGTCCAGCAGGCTTTCTGCTGCGTTGCAGCCCACGTCACCGATGCCGCCATTGAACCCCGTAATGAGATTCCGAAGCCATCCCGTCCTTTTGCTGCGCGGTGTTTGAACCCTAAAGGTGCCGGACAGAGCCACCATTCGCTGCGGACGGGCCAATGGCAGCTATCTGAGCGAAGCGCCATGGGGAGCCAGCGCTATGACATTGATCTATCGCACTACCAATATGGTTCTGCCCAATACTGCCCAAATAGCCGAATGAGCTAGGGAGATGCGCGCAGGCGGCACCAAAGCGTCCAAGTCGCCGGCAAGACTGCTGGCAAGACTACTGGAAAACGGCGCTTTCCCACTCTTCGAGAAATGTCCGCCGCTTCAGTTTGTCCAAATAGGTAAGCAGCGCGGGTTCCAGAGCAATAGCCGACTGGCGAACACTGTCTTGCGCTGAGACAAGAGGCGGCAGCTTGATGTGTTTTTCACCAGCTTTGCTGGATTGCAGGAAAATCAGATGGCGGATGAAGGCGGCTGCAATTTGGGGGTTTGGTGCGTCTTTTGAAACGAAGACGGTCCGCATTATTGTTGTCGGAAAATCGGACGGCAGGATGATCTGCAGACCATCATCCGGATTGGGGCGCGCCGCGGCATAGCTGCCAAGCACATTATAGGCAACTGCTATGGTACCGTTGGCGAGGTCATCAATCATCTCGCCCGAACAGCAATAGAGACGCACGCCCAAACTTCCCATTACCTCCGTCAACCTCCAGTAGGTCTCGGAGGCGCGAGCATCCTGGGTGGCAAACAGATATCCGACGCCGGACTTACGAACATCATAGGTGCCGATCCGGTTGCGGAAGAAATCCGGTCGATCGCGCATGGCCTGGATCAATGCCTGCCTGGTTTTTGGAATTTCATGTCCGGAAAAAGCCGCGCGGTTTATCACAATGGCAGCAGGTTCGGTGGTGAAGGCAAAAAGACTGTGCCGCCATTGCGCCCAATCAGGGACCTCCAGCGCCGGAACGGCACGGGCGTAGCCATCATTGGCAAGTTTGAGCTGGAGATCCATCGCGCTGGAGATCGCCAGATCGAACGCCTGCGGCGCCTGCCGGATCAACCTGTCTACTTCAATGGTTCCGGTGACCAGATATTCCACCGAGAAATTCGGGTTCACCGCTAGAAAACTGGTAATGATCGGGGCGATGAACGAGGTGTCGGTGCTTGAGAGCACCCGCAGGGTCCGGGTCGCGGATTGCCCTTCAAAGACTTGCCGGTCTTCCCAGTCTTGCGCGGCCGCCAGCAACGGCCAAAGACAGATGATCACAGCGAAAAGATAACGCATGCGCCGCCTTCCGGTTCATTTGAAAGTTCCAATGTCCCGCCATGCGCAACCGCAACATCCCGTGCGATCGTCAAGCCAAGCCCGGAACCGATGATGTTTTTGGCGTTTGCACCCCGGGTAAAACGTGACGCCAGGGTGCCGATCTCGTCCGCAGGGAAACCTTGCCCCTGGTCGCGGACTTCAACCTGCGCCCGGGGCCTCGACCTGATGCGGATATGGATGGCAGTTTCGCTTGGCGCATATTTGAGCGCATTGTCGATGATGTTGCGGAGGGCGTTCTGAAGCAGGATCGGGTCGCCTGAAATCGGCACCGTAGCTTCGGTATCCAACCGCAGCTCTACATCCTTCATCTCAGCCACCGGTGACAGGCGCTGCACAAGTTCTTTCGTCAGATCAACCAGATCAAGGTTCTGGCGTTCCAGATGATCGGCGCGAAAAGTAATCATCGCATGATCCAGAAGCTGCCCGGCAGCGCGCGAACTTTCGTCGATTGCGCGCACCATGGCCCTTAATGCCTGGCGGTTTTCCTCCTTGCTGACGCGCTGCAAAGTTGCCTCGGCATGGGACCGGACCGTGGCCAGTGGCGTGCGCACCCGATGGGCGGCTTCGGCGATGAAATCTTCGGATTGCTGCAGGGAGTAATCGAGGCGTGTCATAAACCTGTTCAGAGATGACACCAGCGGGGCCATTTCCGACGGCACCGGTTGCGAGACCGGCCGCAGGTCCTGCGGCCCGCGGCGGGTCACTGACAGGGCAAGCCGCCTGAGCTGTCCAATGGTTGTGGAGGTTGCCCAGAACGACAGCAGTGTGGCCAGCAGAAAGAACCCCAAGCCAAAAATGGCGACGTTGCGGGAAATCAGGTTCAGCGTTCCGGCCAGAGCATCCTGGGTCTGCGCAATTGAGACCGTAATCCGGGTTTTGGCATCTGCCCCGATCAAGACACGCGATGCCGTAGCCAGGCGCATTTCGGCCCCGCGGAAAGCAACTGTCTGAAAGCCGGCCTTCTTTCCGGGCGGCATTTGCAAGCGCGGCAGGTCTTCATATCCCGATAACACGGTGTCATCCTGATAGATCGCATAAAAAATCCGGTCATCGGATGCCGTCGCCAGCATGGCGAAAGACGCATAGGGAAAGTCGATTTCAACGGCACCGTCACGCAGGATGGCCGCGTCCAGTATTGATGTCACCGAGGCGTTTATGATGTTGTCCTGGCCTCGCTGTGCAATTTGCGCCGCATAGCTCCGCGCCACAAAGTATAAGAGAATGGCTAGCAGAGCTGCGCCGCCGATCAGGGTGATCGCCAAGCGGTTCCGCAGCGATCCTGAAACACGAAACGCATCACTCATGGTCCAACCGGTATCCAAGACCGCGATGGGTGGTGATCTTGAGGCTGGAGTTTTCAAGATGCTTGCGAAGCCTGCCTATATACACTTCAATCGCGTTTTCCGACACATCCTCATCGTAGGAAAAGAGGCTGTCGGCCAGCTTCTGTTTCGGGAAAATCCGGCCAGGAGCATTGATCAGAAGCTCAAGCAGCCGCAGTTCACGATTTCGCAGGTTGACGGTCTCGCCGCCAACCGCGAGGCGGCCTGCCACCGGATCAAAGGTCACGCCGCCGATGCGCAATACGGTTTGCGCAGTACCGGTCTTGCGGCGCAGGACGGCGCGGCAACGCGCCTGAAGCTCGGCGTGATCAAACGGTTTGGTGAGATAATCATCCGCTCCGAGATCCAACAGGCTGATTCTGTCGGAAACCTGGGAACGCGCGGTCAGAACGATAACAGGCGTGTCCTTCTCCCGGGCCCGGTGCTGCTTGAGAAACGTCCGGCCATCCCCATCCGGCAGCATGATATCCAGCAGAATCAGATCATAATCGCCAACTTCGGAATAAGTGATGGCATCCCGGATTTTACACGCATTATCAACCACATGACCATCAAATTTCAACCGTGAACAAATCGCATTTGCCAGGTCGGCATTATCTTCGATCAAGAGAAACTTCATCAGGATTTACCCCGCTTTTTGCGGCGTGACAGGTCTGTGTCAGGTTGGCGTGTTTGAATGTCTCAACTGAGCCGTCTTGCGGACAGTTGTCAAATGGGAGGAAAAAATGACGACATTCAAAATCGGCCGTCGCGTCCTTATGGCGGCCGCTGTTGCGGCGCTTGGTCTTGGAGCGCCCGCATTTGCCGCCGAAGAACCAGTCCTCGACAGTATTCACTTTCTGATTCCAGGCGGTGCCGGCGGCGGGTGGGACGGCACAGCCCGTGGCACTGGCGAGGCCCTGACCAAGGCTGGGCTTGTCGGCAACGCATCCTACGAAAACATGTCCGGGGGAGGCGGTGGCAAGGCCATCGGCTATCTCATCGAAAACTCTGAAAGCAACCACGGCACCTTAATGGTCAACTCGACACCGATCGTGATCCGGTCACTGACAGGTGTGTTTCCGCATAACTTCCGCGATCTGACCTTGGTTGCCGGTACAATCGGTGATTATGCCGCGCTGGTTGTTGGCAAGGACAGCCCTATCGACTCGATGGAAGACCTTTTGGCCGCCTTCGACGCCGATCCGCGCGCAACTGCGATTGGCGGTGGTTCGGTTCCCGGCGGCATGGACCATCTGGTCGCCGCGATGGTGATGGAAGCAGCGGGCAAGGATCCGCTGGACGTCAAATACATTCCGTACGATGCGGGCGGCAAAGCCATGGCCGCGCTTTTGTCGGGTGAAATTGCAGCCCTGTCGACCGGTTTTTCGGAAGCCGTGGACCTGGCGGCTGCGGGCGAGATCAAAATCATTGGGGTGACATCCGAGGAGCGCGTTGCGGCAGCACCGGATGCGATGACGATGAAAGAACAGGGCATCGGTACGACATTTGTGAATTGGCGCGGTTTCTTCGGCGCGCCGGGGCTGCCGGCGGACAAAGTCGCCATGTACCAGGCTGCACTTTCAAAGATGTATGACACGCCGGAGTGGGAGGATGTCCGAGGCCGCAACGGCTGGGTCAACATCCACAACTCGGGCGATGCGTTCAAAACCTTCCTGGAAGAGCAGGAACAAGTCATCGGCGATTTGATGAAAAAGCTGGGCTTCCTGTGAAGCCCGGACTGGCAGAGCGGGTGATCGCTCTGCTCGTTGCAACGGGAGGGAAAAATGGCACTTGATCGTTGGATTGCACTGATATTGCTAGGTATTTGCCTGACTTATGGCTTTACCGCCTGGTTCACGATGGATACGGGGCTTGCACCGTTCATGCAGCGCAACCCGATCTGGCCAAGCACCTTTCCCAAAGTGCTTTCAATCCTGGGCGTGCTCGCCTCGCTGATTGTTCTTCTGGGGCTCGAAAAGGGCGACGTGACGATTGGTGAAATCGATTACCGGCGGCTGGGCGAATACAAGCTAGGGCAGGCCATCCTGCTGCTGGCGCTGATGGTTGCCTATGCGCTGTGCTTGCGCCCGCTGGGCTTCATCGTTTCAACCGCTGCCTTTCTGATCCTCGGCTCGTTCGTTCTGGGAGAGCGCAAGTGGCATATCATGATCATCGTTGCGCTGATCGCCACATTGGTTGTCTGGTACCTGGTGCAACAGGTCCTTGGCATTTACATGCGCCCGCTGCCGGGCTTTTTCGGAGGCTGATATGCTTGAAGGACTTCTCATCGGTCTGCAAACGGCGTTCTCAATCCAAAATCTTCTGATGGTGATCGGCGGTTGCCTGATCGGTACTTTTATCGGCATGCTTCCCGGTCTTGGGCCAATGTCGATCATCGCCATCATGATTCCGGTGGCGATTTCAATGGGCGATCCATCGGCGGCACTGATTTTGCTGGCCGGTGTCTACTACGGGGCCATTTTTGGCGGCTCAACCTCGTCGATCCTGCTGAACGCTCCAGGCGTCGCAGGAACGGTAGCTTCGAGTTTTGACGGATATCCGATGGCCAAGCAGGGCAAGGCCGGCAAGGCCCTGACCATTGCCGCCATTGCCAGCTTTTGCGGCGGCACCGTGGGGGCGCTGCTGTTGATGGTTTTTGCCCCCGCCCTGTCCTCGGTCGCGCTTCTCTTTCACTCGGCTGAGTATTTTGCACTGATGGTCGTCGGCCTGTCGGCGATTGCGGCCTTCGCTGGCACCGGGCAGGTTGCCAAGGCTCTGCTGATGACTGTGCTTGGCCTGATCATGGCGACAGTTGGGGAGGGCGCATTGTTCAACCTGCCGCGCTTCACGATGGGGATCATGGATCTGCAATCCGGCTTCGGTTTCATCACTCTTGCCATGGCGATGTTCGCCCTGCCCGAAGCGCTCTTTCTGGTGTTGAAGCCAAAGGAGACACATGACGGCAGCGGTGACGAGATCAAGGATTTGCGGATCAACCGTGCCGAGGCCAAGGCCATCGCACCAGTGATTGGCAGGCAGTCGCTACAAGGTTTCTTCATCGGAGTTCTGCCAGGCGCAGGCGCCACGATTGCCAGCTTTCTAGGGTATGCGGTCGAACGTAACATCGCAACCAAGGACGAGCAGGCTGAATTTGGCAAAGGCTCGATCAAAGGTCTTGCCGCCCCGGAAACAGCCAATAACGCCGCCTGCACCGGTTCATTTGTGCCCTTGCTGACCCTGGGTATTCCCGGTTCGGGCACGACCGCGATTCTGCTCGGCGCGCTCATCGCACTGAACGTAACACCCGGCCCGCGTTTGATGATTGACGAACCGCAGGTGTTCTGGGCAGTCATTATGTCGATGTTTATTGGCAATCTGGTGTTGCTCGTACTGAACCTGCCGTTGATCCCCTACATCGCCAAGGTGCTTTTGGTTCCGCGCAACTACCTGATCCCCTTCATTCTCTTTTTCACGCTGATGGGGGCGTATATTGGTCAAAACAACGCGACCGAATTGCTGATCCTGGTGGGGTTCGGCATCTGCGCCACGGCACTGAGGTTTGCCGACTATCCACTTGCCCCCCTGCTTATCGGGTTCATTCTTGGCGGCATGCTCGAAGATAATTTCGCCCGTTCGATGCAGCTCTACGATGGTGTTTCGTTCATTTGGGAACGCCCGATAACAGTCGGCCTTCTCGTGGTCGCGGGACTGCTTGTCGTTCTTCCCGGTTATCGGGCAAGGCGGGCCGCACTGCGTGCCTCAGGCACAGCTGATGGTGATTAGGCGGCGAAATTTGGAACATGGTCTGCGTCCGCCGTTCAGCGCCTTGTACCAGTTCGAGTATGCCGCAGAAAACGTAGCTTGAGCTCTTGCCGGTTTTCTCTGCGCAGAAGACGAGCGGCTGCTCTACTGAAATCGCATGGGCAAAGAGCGTTCCGGTATGTGGCGTCAACACGCTCTTTACCCATGCTTACAGCGCGAACAGGTGTAAATCAAAGCAACGCGGCAGATGTTCTCAGCCGGATGAACATAGGAGGCTGGCAGAAATGTGATGACCCTTGGCGCGATTGCCGCTTAAGCTGGCTGCATGCGGGTTTTGCAGCTTCTGGTTATCTCGACGCTCTCCCTCTGGCCGTTGCGGGCAGCGGCCTGCGATCTGGCATTGGTGCTGGCGGTGGATGTCTCCGGGTCGGTGGATGCCGAGGAATACCGCATTCAGATGGACGGGCTGGCGGCGGGGCTGCGCGACGGGGTGGTGTCAGAGGCGCTGGTCAAGGCGCGTGCGCAGGTGCTGTTGGTGCAATGGTCCGGCGAGTCACGGCAGGAGGTGACGTTGCCTTGGGTTCCGGTGCGCAGTTTTGCCGATGTCGAGGCATTGGCCCGGCAGATCGAACAGGCGCCGCGGCCCTGGCGCAATTACTCCACTGCAGTGGGGGAGGCGCTGTTTCTGGCGCTGGATCAGTTTTCCGCAGTGCCGGATTGCAGGCGCAGGGTGATCGACATTTCCGGCGACGGGTTTTCCAACGAAGGTGTTGAGCCGCGCGAGGCGCATGGGGCGCTGTCTGCCCTTGGGGTGACAGTGAACGCCATCGCCATCGAGCAGAGCGAACCGGATCTGACAGCCTATTTTTTTGAAAATGTGATCCGCGGCGACGGGGCTTTTGTGGTCACCGCCTCCAGCTTTGACGACTACCCTGCGCGGATCCGCAAGAAGCTGGTGCGGGAGGTTGCAAAGCAGACAGCTGCGCTGCCGCCCGAGGCAGACAGGAGGGCGCTGGCTTTGCAGTGATTTGCAGATTGTCTTGTGATTCTGCAAAAATTTTCCAATTTGTAAATTTGTGATCACTAATTATTTGCTGTGATCACAAGACGTGGCCTTTTAGCGCCAACAGAGCAATTTCCCGTGTTTTTTAACACTTCCTTCGGGTGACACGCCGTAAAAATCGGCTAAAACGTCGTCAGCCAACCTGAAAAGGAGCCAACATGGCCGATGTCAATCGGGGCAACCGCCCGCTTTCGCCGCATTTGCAGGTCTACCGGCCGCAGCTGACCTCCCTGACGTCGATCCTGACCCGGATCACCGGCAATGCGCTGATCGTCTCGGCGCTGCTGATTGCCTGGTGGTTCCTGGCCGCCGCAACCTCGCCTGAATACTTCACCATTGCCAATGGCGTGCTGACCAGCTGGTTCGGCGATCTGGTGATGACCTTGTCGGCGCTGGGCCTTTGGTATCACACACTGGCGGGTATCCGGCACCTGATCTGGGACAACGGCTATATGCTGGACCTGGACCAGGCCGAGAAGCTGGGCTGGTTTGTGATCACAGGATCAGTGATCCTGACCGTTCTGACCATTATTATCGTCTAAGCTGAAGGACACACGCGATGCGATTTCTGACTGACCGCAAGCGCGCCGTTGGCATGGGCGCTGCAAAATCCGGAACCAGCCATCATTGGGCGATGCAGGTGAGCTCTGTTGCTCTCTTGATCCTGGTGCCGCTGTTTGTCTTCACCTTCGGCTCCGCGCTGGGCGGATCTTACGAGGAGATCACCGCCTATTATTCGCGCCCGTTCCCGGCGCTTGTGGCGGCGCTGACCATCTGGGTCGGCATGATGCACTTCAAGTCCGGCGCCCAGATCATGATCGAAGACTATGTTCACGGTGTCAAAGGCCGCCTGACGATCATTCTGGTCAACTGCCTGTCTTATGCCGTCGCCGCGACCAGCGCCTATGCGCTGATCCGCCTGGCCCTGTAATCTCCGAGGTTTCCATCAATGGCTGCTTACGAATACGAAACACATGAATATGACGTGGTCGTGGTTGGCGCCGGCGGGGCCGGCCTCCGCGCGACGCTGGGCATGGCGGAACAGGGGCTGCGCACTGCATGCGTGACCAAGGTGTTCCCGACCCGCTCCCACACCGTGGCGGCGCAGGGCGGTATTGCCGCCAGCCTGGGCAACATGGGCCCCGACAGCTGGCAGTGGCATATGTATGACACCGTCAAGGGCTCCGACTGGCTGGGCGATACCGATGCGATGGAATACCTGGCGCGCGAAGCCCCCAAGGCTGTTTACGAGCTGGAACATTATGGCGTGCCGTTCTCGCGTACTGAAGAAGGCAAGATCTATCAGCGCCCGTTCGGCGGCCACACCACTGAATTCGGCGAAGGCCCCGCCGTGCAGCGCACCTGTGCCGCCGCTGACCGGACCGGCCACGCGATCCTGCACACGCTGTACGGCCAGTCGCTCAAGAACAACGCCGAATTCTATATCGAGTATTTCGCCATCGACCTGATCATGTCCGACGACGGGCAGTGCCAGGGCGTGGTGTGCTGGAAGCTTGATGATGGCACCATGCATATCTTCAACGCCAAGATGGTGGTGCTGGCGACCGGTGGTTATGGCCGCGCCTATTTCTCTGCCACTTCGGCGCATACCTGCACCGGCGACGGCGGCGGTATGGTGGCGCGTGCTGGTCTGGCGCTGCAGGACATGGAATTCGTGCAATTCCACCCGACCGGCATCTACGGCTCCGGCTGCCTGATCACCGAGGGCGCGCGGGGCGAGGGCGGCTATCTGACCAACTCCGAAGGCGAACGGTTCATGGAGCGCTATGCGCCCCAGTACAAGGATCTGGCGCCGCGCGACTATGTCAGCCGCTCGATGACCATGGAAATCCGTGAAGGCCGCGGTGTGGGCGCCGAGGGCGACCATATCCACCTGAACCTCTCCCACCTTCCGGCCGAAGCGCTGGCGGAGCGGCTGCCGGGCATTTCTGAAAGCGCCAAGATCTTTGCCGGTGTGGATGTCACCAAGGAGCCGATCCCGGTTCTGCCCACCGTGCATTACAACATGGGCGGCATCCCGACCAACTATTGGGGTGAGGTGCTGAACCCGACGGCTGACGACCCGACCGGTGTGGTGCCAGGCCTGATGGCCGTGGGCGAGGCGGGCTGCGCCTCGGTGCATGGCGCCAACCGGCTTGGCTCCAACTCGCTCATTGACCTAGTGGTCTTTGGCCGCGCGTCCGCCATCCGTGCGGGCAAGGTTGTGGACCCTGAGGCGGCAAATCCGGTGCTGAACACGGCTTCCGTTGATAAGGCATTCGACCGTTTCGATGCTCTGCGCAATGCCAAGGGCGGCATCCCGACCGCGGATCTGCGGCTGGAGATGCAGAAATGCATGCAGGCCGACGCCGCTGTGTTCCGCACTGCGGAAACCATGGCCGAAGGCGTCGAGAAGATGACCGCGATCGCCGCCAAGCTGGACGACCTGCAGGTGACCGACCGCTCGCTGGTCTGGAACTCCGACCTGATGGAAACGCTGGAGCTGACAAACCTGATGCCCAGTGCATTGGCCACCATCGTCGGCGCCGAAGCCCGCAAGGAAAGCCGCGGCGCGCATGCGCATGAGGATTTCTCGACCCGCGACGATGAAAACTGGCGTGTCCACACCGTCTCCCGCGTGGCGGGCAACAAGGTAGAACTCAGCTACCGTCCGGTGATCACCGACCCGCTGTCCACCGAAGAAGAAGGCGGCATCAGCCTTGCCAAAATCGCGCCCAAGGCGCGGACGTTCTAAGGAGACAGACCATGGTACAATTCAGCCTCCCGAAGAACTCCAGGATCACCACTGGTAAAACCTGGCCCAAGCCGGACGGCGCCAGCAATGTGCGCAAGTTCAAGATCTACCGCTGGAACCCGGATGACGGCCAGAACCCGCGTGTCGATACCTATTTCCTGGACATGGACAGCTGCGGCCCGATGGTGCTGGACGCGCTGATCAAGATCAAGAACGAGATCGACCCGACGCTGACTTTCCGGCGCTCCTGCCGCGAGGGGATTTGCGGGTCGTGCGCGATGAACATCGACGGCATCAACACGCTGGCCTGCATTTATGGTATGGATGAGATCAAGGGCGATGTGGCGATCTATCCGCTGCCGCATATGCCGGTGGTCAAGGACCTGATCCCGGACTTGACGCATTTCTATGCCCAGCATGCTTCAATCATGCCTTGGCTGGAAACCAAGACCAACCGCCCCGCCAAAGAGTGGAAGCAGTCGATTGAGGACCGCAAGAAGCTGGATGGGCTTTATGAATGCGTAATGTGCGCCAGCTGCTCAACGTCCTGCCCAAGCTACTGGTGGAACGGCGACCGTTACCTTGGACCCGCAGCCCTGCTGCATGCCTACCGCTGGATCATCGACAGCCGGGATGAGGCGACGCCCGAGCGTCTGGATCAGCTGGAAGACCCGTTCAAGCTCTACCGCTGCCATACCATCATGAACTGTGCCAAGACCTGCCCCAAGGGTCTGAACCCGGCCAAGGCGATTTCACATATCAAGCAGATGATGGTCGAACGCAGCGTTTGATATGCAATAAGACTGATCCGCAAGGATCCGCTGCCCAGCAGCGATGAAAATTGCACCACCCCCGGTTTCCTGCGAAACCGGGGGTATTGTTTTTCCCCAGGCAGACGGCAGGCACAGAAATGAAATCCATCTTTCCGGCCATGGCGGCCTTGAGCATTCTTTCAGGCTGTTTGTCGGCGGCAGACAATGACCGCTTGGGCGCGCAGCTTGCTGCCACTGACGCCCGCATCCCCGGTTGTATCGACGCGGCAGGCATCACCGGCCAGTACCGGGTGCGGACCGAGTTCCTGGGCCATGGGGCCGGGGCAATTGTCTTGCGGACCGTGCAGTCTGGGCAAAATGTGACGGACGGGCAGGCGGCGCAGGCAACCTCCTGCATTAACGCCTGACGCATGCGGGTTGAGGTTCGGTTGAGCAGCCCCTAGGCTGCTGGCATGCAACCACATGTTTTTGCCATCCTTTTAGCCGGGCTTGCCGGTCTCGCCATGCCGTTGGGCGGCTTCCTTGCCTGGTGCGAGCATATCCGCAACCCGATGCTCCGGGACGAGGTGTTGCACACCATCGGGGCCTTTGGCGGCGGGGCGCTGGCCTCGGCGGTGGCGCTGGTGCTGGTGCCGGAAGCGGCCGAGGTGCTGCCGCCCGTTTGGGCGGTTGGCCTGTTTGCCGCTGGCGGAGCGGTGTTTTATGCGGTCGATACGCTGTTGCAACGCCACGGCGGCAGCGGCGCCTTGCTGCTGGCGATGCTGCTGGACTACATGCCGGAAGCGATGGCGCTGGGGGCTATGCTGGTGGCGGATGCGGCCACCGCCAAGCTGCTGGCGCTGATGATCTTCCTGCAGAACCTGCCCGAAGGCTTTGCCGCCTTCCGCGAAGTCTGGAATGGCAGCAGCCCGGCCTGGCATGTGTTGCTGGCCTTTCTTGGGCTGGCCGCGCTCGGGCCTGCCTGTGCGCTGGTTGGGCTTTTATGGCTGGCGGACGCCCGTGCTGCGCTGGGGGCGATCATGATCTTTGCGGCTGGCGGCATTCTCTATCTGCTGTTCCAGGATATTGCGCCCAAGGCCCATTCCAGCCGCAGCAGCGTGCCGGCACTGGGTGCGGTTGCCGGTTTTGCGCTGGGGCTGGCCGGGGAGCTTCTGACCGGCTGAGACTTGCCTGCCGGGTTTGCAATGCGGTGCTTGCATGACGCCTTTGCACAATCATCTGCTGCAGCGGGTTTGGCCTGCGCCTATCCTCCTGCGTAAGGGAGGACCGTGCCAGACTATGGAGGCAACCCGATGGACCCCGTGAATCCGCAAAAGAAGCAGGCTGCACAAGACGCGCTGAACGCGCTGGAGGCGCTGGACGCGCTGGAGCAAGCCTTCGCCTATTACACCCCGGAACCGCTGCCGGCGGTTGAGCAGGCTGACCCCGGCGAATGGGTGATCGAATACTATCAGGCGGCCTGAGTGCCATAGTGGTTGAGCTTGCTGCTGCCGCCGCATAGGTAAGGGCCATGCCCCTATTGCTGCTGCTTCTCCTCGCCGGTGTGTTCGGCTATTTCCTGTGGCGCCGCAGCGCTTCCGGCCTGACCCGCGATTGCCGCTGGCGCCAGCAGCGTGCCAAAAGTCAGTGGCGCTGCAGCTATTGCGGCGCGGTTGCGCCGGGCGGGGAAGCCCCGCGGATCTGCGGCAATCCGCAGCGCAAGCCTTAAGGGAAGCTCTCCCGCGCCCGCAGGCGCACCGGCTGCGCCGGAGCGCCTTCCGTGCGGCCTTGGGCCCGGCACCGCGCCAAGGCGCGGTGCCGGGCCCAACTGCGGCGGGGCTTTGCAATGCCCCTGAAGCAGGCGGGAGCGCACCGGTCTGCCGGTCTGCTGCAGGGATGGCAAAGAAAACACTTGAACGACTCAGGCACATGCCCGATATGGACGCCCAAGACGCCAACGCACGCGCCTCTGGCGAAAGGGGTTACGCCCCTACGGTTACGTAGCGACGGTAACGTCTCTGACAGAACTGAGCGGTCATATATGGCCGGGTCTTTTGGAGATGACCATGAACGCAAACGTAGCCGGGCTGACCGCCCGTAATTGCGAAACTGTATCCCGCACTCTGAGCTTCATCGCCGCAAACCGGTTTGAGCGGCCGACATTGGTGGTGGACGCCGAAGCGGTTGCCGCCAAATACCAGGCGCTGGCCCGCGGGCTGGGCCGGGCCCGCATTCACTATGCGGTCAAGGCCAACCCGGCAGCGGGCATTCTTGAGCGGCTGGTGCAGGAGGGATCCAATTTCGACGCGGCCAGCCGGGCGGAGATCGAAATGTGCCTTGCGGCAGGCGCTGCAGCCAGCCGGATCACCTTTGGCAATACCATTAAACGCCCTGCCGACATTGCCTTTGCCCACAGTATCGGCATCACCCATTTCGCCGCTGATGCGCGTGAGGAACTGGACAAGCTGGCCGCCCATGCGCCGGGCGCCAGGATTTGCCTGCGGCTGATCGTTGAGGCCAGCGAGGCCGATTGGCCGCTCAGCCGCAAATTCGGCTGCACGCCGGACAAGGCGCTGAAGCTGATGGATTATGCTGCCGCCCGCGGCTTGCTGGTCGAAGGCCTGTCTTTCCATGTCGGCTCGCAAACCCGCGAGCCGCAGATGTGGCAGGGCACGTTGGAGCAGGTGGCGCGGGTCTGGCGCCAGGCGCATGAGGCAGGCCATAAGCTGAACCTGCTGAACATCGGCGGCGGTTTTCCGGCCTCTTATGGCTCGGACATGATGCCGGCCGAAGATTACGCCCGCGCAGTGATGGAACTGGTCGGCGCGCATTTCGGCGATGTGCCGGAGATCATGGCTGAACCGGGCCGCGGCCTGGTGGCCGAGGCGGGCGCCATTGCCGCCGAGGTGCTGCTGGTCTCGCGTAAGCATGACGATGATCTGCACCGTTGGGCCTACCTCGATATCGGCATGTTCTCGGGCCTTGCCGAAACCATGGGTGAGGCAATCCGCTACCGGATCACCACGGACCGCGACCACGAGACCACCGGCCCCTGCATTCTGGCCGGACCTTCCTGCGACAGCGCGGATGTGCTGTACGAGCGCAAGCCCTACCAGCTGCCGCTGGGGTTGAGGGGCGGCGACCGCGTGGTGATCCATTCTTGCGGGGCTTATACCTCGACCTATGCGTCGGTCGGCTTCAACGGCTTCCCGCCGCTGGACGTGGTAGTGATCTGATCGTTGTGATCCGATGGTGCAGCCCAGCCGAGGCTGCGGGGCTTGCAAACCTGCGGCGATGCGGTCTTGATGGGGCAAACAGACAGGAAAGTTTGCCCTATGACCGACATTCCCGCAGCCCCCGCCGATGCGGAGGCCCGCCGCGCTGTCCAGCCAGTGGTCTGCTATCCTAACGAGACCCTGCCGGCGCCCGATCTGGCGCTGTATCAGCAGGCCCGGCTGGGTGCAGTGAAGACCGGCGAGGTGCTGGCACAGCCCCGCGAAGCCGCCTGTTTTGAGGTGCCGGCCGGGCATTTCTTCCGGATCAGCTCAGTGCAGGGGCCGCAGGTCGGCGACCTTAACCTGTGGAGCAGGAACGACCTGAGCGAGCGGTTCTATTCTGGCAAGACCCGCGCCTTGCATGGCACCCATATCACCACCGGCGAACGGATGTGGACCAGTTTCCCGCATCTGCGCCCCATGGCCACGATTACCGCAGATACCTTGGGCTGGTACGGGATCGACGATTTCGGCGGTTCGGTGCATGATGTGATCGGCACCCGCTGCGATCCTTACACCGGCAACCTTTTGGCCGGCAGCCAGTACCACCACTGCTGCCATTCCAATCTGACACGCGCATTGGCGGAACACCTCGGCCTTTCCCTGGCGGAGGCGGAACCGCATGTGCATGACGTGCTTAACGTTTTCATGTGCACCGGCTTTACCCGGGATACCGGCCAGTATTTCATGAAGGCCAGCCCGGTGCGGCCCGGTGACTATCTGGAATTCTTTGCCGAAATTGATCTTCTCGGCGCCCTCAGCGCCTGTCCCGGCGGCGATTGCTCGGCTGAGCATTCCAGCGATACCGCCGCCTGCCATCCGCTGCTGATCGAGATCTTTGCACCCGCGGCAGGCGCGCTGAAGGGCTGGCAAAGCCCGCCCCGCAATGGCTATGACCGCAGCCATGGCCGGTAGCGGTCAGAAAAGGAAAGCTGCAGTTTCACCGGAAGCGCCAATATTGGCGTGAATTCTGGAGGGATAGAGATTTTCTGGAATGCAGCGGCGTCACATGCGTTCAGCCTTAAGGGCACCATGAGGCAATGCAGGCAGAGAATGCATTCAAGGTGCCTCTTGGCCGCATTGGTCAAAAGTTCAGGCTGGCAATAAAAAGGGCAGTGGAAAACCGCTGCCCTTACCTTTTAATGAATTAACGCGATATCAGGAAAATGCGGCTTCCAACGCTATTTCCACCATGTCGCCAAAGCTGCGTTCCCGCTGATCGGACGGCAAGGCTTCGCCGGTGCCCAGATGGTCAGACACCGTCAGCACTGCCAGAGCCCGGCAGCCATGCCGGGCCGCAAGCGTGTAAAGCTCTGCGGCTTCCATCTCCACGCCGAGAATGCCATGACGCACCATCTGCTCATTCAGGTCGGGGCGTTCGTCATAAAACACATCTGACGAGTAGATGCCGCCGATATGTGTTGCGGCATCACGTTTCGCCGCAGCTTGCGCCGCCGCCTGCAGCAGGCGCCAATCAGCGCATGGGGCAAAGTTCAGCTCCCGGAAGATACCGCTGGAGGGGCTGTTCAGAGTGCTGGCAGTCATCGCCAGAATCACGTCGCGGACCTTGACCCTGTCCTGCATCCCGCCGCAGGAGCCGATGCGGATCAGCGTCTTGGCACCGAAATCGCGGATCAGCTCATTGGCATAGATCGACAGCGAGGGCATCCCCATGCCGCTGCCTTGAATGGTCACCGGATGCCCGCTCCAGCTGCCGGTGAATCCCAGCATCCCGCGCACCTCGTTGACCAGCTTGGCGTCTTTCAAAAATGTCTCTGCAGCCCATTTCGCCCGATAGGGGTCGCCGGGCATCAAAACAGTTTCCGCAATATCGTCTTTTGCGGCACCAATATGAATGGTCATGGTTTTGCTCCGCCGTCAGGTTCAGATTTCCAGGTCGGAAATATCCATGCCTGCGGTCAGCGCAGCATGCACCCAATGCGGTTTGCGGCCGCGGCCGGTCCAGGTTTCGTCATGGTTGCTGGGGTTGCGGTATTTTGGGGCCGCTTTGTTTTTCTTTACGCCTTGACGCGAGGCACCGGCGATTTCTTCCAAGGAGAAGCCGTATTTCGCAGCCGCTTCTTCAGCCGCTTTCAAAGCTTCCTGGCGTTCGCGCAGTTCTGCTGTGCGCAGCGCTTCTTCCACATCGCTTTGCAGCTGAAGAAGTTCTTTTCTGGTCATTGCCGAAAGATCGAAGGTCATTCTGCACTCCACATTAAATGACATACCGGAAGCCCCGGTATGTCACTCTTTATGGCGCAAATGCCAGACGCGTTTCAGCATCTTTTTGGAAATTCGCGGAAAATTGCCCAAGAACGGTCAATTCACTGCAATTTCCGGTGGCTTTGCCAAGTTCACAATGTCGCTCATAATTGAATTGAGCTCAAAATCTTTGGGGGTGTAAACGCGCGCCACGCCCATGGATTTCAGCCGTTCCGCATCGTCATCGGGGATAATCCCGCCGACAATCACCGGGATATGGCCAAGACCGGCCTCCTGCATCCGGCTCATCATTTCCTCGACCAGCGGCAGGTGGCTGCCCGACAGGATCGACAGGCCAACCACATGGGCGTCGTCTTTTTGCGCGGCTTCGACCAGCTCTGCCGGGGTCATGCGGATGCCGTCATAGGTGATGTCCATACCGCAATCGCGGGCGCGGAAGGCGATTTGCTCGGCGCCGTTGGAATGGCCGTCCAGCCCCGGCTTGCCGACCACGAATTTGATGCGGCGGCCCAGGACGTCGCTGACTGCATTCACCGCATCGCGCAGGTCATCCAGTCCTTCGGTCTTGTTGGAAACGGACGCCGACACGCCGGTCGGGCCGCGGTAGGTGCCGTGGACCTTGCGCATCTCCTCGGCCCATTCGCCGGTGGTGACGCCAGCCTTGGCGGCGGCGATGGACGGCTTCATAATATTGGCGCCGCTTTGCGCCGCAGCCCGCAGGGCGGCTAGTGCAGCTTCGACCGCCGCAGTGTCGCGTTCAGCGCGCCAGGCGTTCAGGCGGTTGATCTGTTCCTGCTCCACCGCCGGGTCCACAACCATGATGCCGCCGTCCTCGGTCTGCAGCGGCGAGGGTTCGCCCTCGGTCCATTTGTTGACGCCGACCACAACGGTCTCGTTCTTCTCAATCCGGTTCAGACGCTCGGCGTTGGAATCGACCAGGCGGCCCTTCATGTACTCAATGGAGGCCACGGCGCCGCCCATCGATTCCAGGTTGGCCAGCTCGGCCCGGGCGCCGTCCTTCAGCTCTTCGACCTTGGCATCCACCGCCGGGTTGCCATCGAACAGGTCGCCGTATTCCAGCAGGTCGGTCTCATAGGCCAGAATCTGCTGCATCCGCATCGACCACTGCTGGTCCCAGGGGCGGGGCAGGCCAAGCGCCTCGTTCCAGGCGGGCAGCTGCACCGCGCGGGCGCGGGCCTTTTTCGACAGGGTCACCGCCAGCATCTCGATCAGGATACGGTAGACGTTGTTTTCCGGCTGCTGTTCGGTCAGACCCAGCGAGTTGACCTGCACGCCGTAACGGAAGCGGCGGAATTTCGGATCGCCCACGCCGTAGCGGTCGCGGCAAATCTCATCCCACAGATCGACAAAGGCGCGCATCTTGCACATCTCGGTGACAAAGCGGATGCCCGCATTCACAAAGAAGGAAATCCGCCCGACCATCGCCGGGAAGTCCTCCGGCGCGATGCGCGGTTTCAGTTCGTCCAGCACCGCCTGGGCGGTCGCCAGCGCAAAGGCCAGCTCCTGCTCCGGCGTCGCACCGGCCTCCTGCAGGTGATAGGAACACACGTTCATCGGGTTCCACTTGGGCACGTTGGTATAGCAGTATTCGGCCACATCGGCGATCATTTTCAGGCTTGGCTTGGGCGGGCAGACATAGGTGCCGCGGCTCAGGTATTCCTTGATCAGATCGTTCTGCACCGTGCCTTGCAGTTTGGCGACATCCGCGCCCTGTTCCTCGGCCACCGCGATGTAAAGCGACAGCAGCCAGGGCGCCGTCGCATTGATGGTCATTGAGGTATTCATCTGCTCCAGCGGGATCTGATCGAACAGCGCCCGCATGTCGCCCAGATGACCGACCGGCACCCCGACCTTGCCCACTTCGCCGCGCGCCAGCACGTGGTCGCTGTCATACCCGGTCTGTGTCGGCAGGTCGAAGGCCACCGACAGGCCGGTCTGTCCCTTGGCCAGGTTGGCGCGGTACAGCGCGTTGGACGCCGATGCCGTGGAGTGGCCGGCATAGGTGCGGATCAGCCAGGGGCGGTCTTTTTGCATCTGCGGCATGTCGGGCCTCGCGAGTCAGTGTGATGGTAATTTTATTTCGTCACGTAGATGTAAACTGCAATTTTCGACCCGTGTCAATTCGCTGCGTTGCGGCATTGCCCTTAGCGGTACCACTTTTCCCAATTTCCCCAAAAGGTAGATTGCGGCAAAGCCGCCTCCCGCATAGGGTCCGCGGTATTTATATTTAATTTTCATTGAGGGTGTTATGGCTGAAACCAGCAGGCTGAGCGAATTTGACGGGTTGCGCGCCATTGCCTTGCTGTCTGTCGTTCTGTTCCACTACTTTCAGCGGTTTCCAGAATTCTACCCCTACGGAGACAGTCTTCTGCCCGTGGCGGGATACGGCTACCTTGGTGTTCACCTGTTCTTTGTCATTTCCGGTTTTGTCATTTCGGTCTCGCTCAGGTCCGGAAGCGGCTTGCACGTGTTTCTGCTCAAGCGCCTGCTGCGGCTGTGGCCGCCTCTGGCGGTCTGCGCGGTCATCACGTTTATGGCCATGCACCTCATCGACAGCGCATACAGCAACTTTGTGCAGACCGGATTCAGCGGCTTTGCGGCATCGCTAAGCTTTGTCCCCCCGGCCTTTTGGCGGTTCAATTTCGGCTTCGACGGCTACATTGACGGGGTGTACTGGACATTGACCTGTGAAGTGCTGTTTTACCTCTGGGCGGCGGTTTTGTTTGCAGTCTTCGGGCCCCGCCGGTTTGCCGAACGTGCAGCCCTGGTGCTTTTGGCCGGGCAATCTGCCTTGTTAGCGGCAGAAGTCGTTCTTCCGGACCTTGTGCCTTCACAGCTGAACATGCTGCTGCTCGTGGGCTACGCGCATTTATTTGCGGCCGGCGTCCTTTTTGCCCGGGTATACAGCCATGGCGCCTGCACCCGTACGCTTGCGCTGCTGGGGGCAAGTTTTGCGGTGGCGCTGGGCATGGCGCAGAACGCAGGAGAGGCCGCAATTCTGACGCTGATCTACCTGATCGTTGCCGCCTGCGCCTGGCGCCTGCCTGCGGCGCGGCTGCTGGGATGGCGCCCCTTGTCCTGGATCGGGCTGGTCAGTTATTCGGTTTATCTGCTGCACAACAATATCGGTATCACGCTGTTGTCCCTGTTACCCCCGGGCCTGCCCGGCGCGGTGTATTTTGCCAGCGCTGCGGGGGTGCTGGGCGGGATAGTGCTGCTTTCCTGGGGTGTCTTCACCTGGGTCGAGAAGCCCTCGCAATCTCTTGCCAGGCGATTGGGCGCGTGGTTCCGGGAGCCCAGACCGGCAGATCTGCCGGACGGCCTGCAACAGGAGTAATGCGCGATAGCATTGCGCCAGGTCCGGCGCGCGCCCTCAATTTCCCTTGTAACGCCCTGCGGCCTGCGCAACTGTCCTGATATGACGCAAACCGTGGAAATTCCGCTGTGGTTATTCATGCTGATCGTGGGCTTCGCCGCGGTGACTTTTGCCTCGCATTTTCTGTTTCCCTCGGTGCGCTGGTTTTTCCGGCGGCGTCTGGAGCGTGCCGTGGCGCGGCTGAACCAGCGGCTTGAACGCCCGATTGAGCCGTTCAAGCTGGCCCGGCGCCACGACATGATCCAGCGGCTGATCCATGATCCGCAGGTGGCCCAGGCGGCGGCGGATCACGCGGCCGCAGAAGGCATCCCCGAAAACGTGGCGTTTGAACAGGTGCGCCGCTATGCCCGCGAGATCGTGCCCGGATTTTCCGCTTTTGCCTATTTCGGCCTCGCCATCCGCGCGGCGCGGCTGTTGTCCAATGCGGTCTACAGGGTGCGGCTGGGCCATCAGGACGAGGCGGCGCTGCGCGCCATCGACCCGAATGCAACGGTGGTCTTTGTGATGAACCACCGTTCGAACATGGACTATGTGCTGGTCACTTATCTGGCGGCGGATCGCACGGCGCTGTCTTATGCGGTGGGGGAATGGGCGCGGGTCTGGCCGCTGTCACGCCTGATCCGGGCTATGGGCGCCTATTTCATCCGCCGCCGTTCGCGCAATGATCTCTACCGCAAGGTGCTGGCCTCCTATGTGCGGCTGGCAACCCGCGGCGGATCCACCCAGGCGATGTTCCCCGAAGGGGGCCTTAGCCTGGATGGTGCCATTGCTGCGCCCAAGCTGGGCCTGCTGAAGTATATTGCCGAAGGCTATGACCCGGAGGGGCGCGATGTGGTCTTTGTGCCGGTGGCGTTGAATTACGACCGGGTGCTGGAAGACAGGATCCTGACCTCTGCTGCCAAGGATGGCGACCGCAGGTTCCGGGCCCGGATCGGCCTGGTGGCGCTGCGGCTGCTGCGGCTGTTGTGGCTGTGGATGACCGGGCGTTACCACCGTTCGGGCTATGCCGGAGTGAACTTTGGCCGCCCCCTCAGCCTGGCCGCGTTTGGTGCCGGGCGGCAAGGGGACATGACCAAGCCGCTGGGTCGTGAGCTGATGGCACGGATCAGCGCCATTGTTCCGGTTCTGCCGGTGCCGCTGATTGCCGCCATTCTGCAGCAGCACGGCCCCCTCAGCCGTGCCGCCGTTGAGCATCAGCTGGCGGATCTGATTGCGGCGATGCCGCTGGCCCATATCCACATGCCGCGGGAAAACCTGGGCTATGCCGCGGACGCAGGGCTGCGGCAGCTGGTGCGGCGCGGTCTTGTCACAGAGGACAACGGGCGGTTCAGCCCGGTTGCGGCGCGGCGAGATCTGCTGGCCTTCTATGCCAATTCCATCCGCCACCTGTTGCCTCGAAACGGCTCGAACGCGGATGACGGCGATGGTTTTTCTGCACCCGCTAAGGACAATGCTGCATCTGCAGGGTCATAAAATTACCCATACTTGCCAAAAGAGGTTGCAATATTACCTTCTCAATCCTATCCCTCAGGTAACCGCTGCGATTCTGCACCGCGGCAATTGACAGGATGCAAAGGAGGCCATCATGGCATTGGATACCCAGACTGACGTCATGTCGTACGAGGCGCCCGAGAAAGATCTCTATGAGATGGGCGAAATGCCCCCGATGGGATATGTGCCCAAAAAGATGTACGCATGGGCGATCCGCAAGGAGCGCCACGGCGAGCCGAACACTGCGATGGAGCAGGAAGTGGTCGACGTGCCCGAGCTGGACAGCAACGAAGTGCTGGTTCTGGTGATGGCGGCGGGCGTCAACTACAATGGCGTCTGGGCCTCCCTCGGCACGCCGATCTCGCCCTTTGACGGCCACAAGGCGCCTTATCACATTGCCGGCTCCGATGCTGCCGGCATCGTTTGGGCCGTTGGTTCCAAAGTCACCCGCTGGAAAGTCGGCGACGAGGTGGTGATCCACTGCAACCAGGACGACGGCGACGACGAGGAATGCAACGGCGGCGATCCGATGTTCTCGACCAGCCAGCGGATCTGGGGCTATGAGACCCCGGATGGTTCGTTCGCTCAGTTCACCAACGTGCAGGCCCAGCAGCTGATGCCGCGCCCCAAGCATCTGACCTGGGAAGAAAGCGCCTGCTACACGCTGACGCTGGCCACCGCCTACCGGATGCTGTTCGGCCACGAGCCGCATGACCTGAAGCCGGGCCAGAACGTTCTGGTCTGGGGCGCTTCGGGCGGCCTGGGGTCCTATGCGATCCAGCTGATCAACACTGCCGGCGCCAACGCCATCGGTGTAATCTCGGATGAAAGCAAGCGCGACTTTGTCATGGGCCTGGGCGCCAAAGGCGTTCTGAACCGCAAGGACTTCAACTGCTGGGGGCAAATGCCCACCGTGAATACCCCTGAATACGCTGCCTGGTTCAAGGAAGCGCGTAAATTCGGCAAAGCGATCTGGGACATCACCGGCAAAGGCGTAAACGTCGACATGGTGTTCGAACATCCCGGCGAGAGCACTTTTCCAGTCTCTACTTTCGTCTGCAAAAAGGGCGGCATGGTTGTGATCTGCGCGGGCACCACCGGCTATAACCTGACCTTTGACGTGCGCTACATGTGGATGCATCAGAAACGTTTGCAGGGCTCGCATTTTGCCCATCTCAAGCAGGCCGCGTCTGCAAACAAACTGATGGTCGAGCGCCGCCTGGATCCCTGCATGTCCGAAGTCTTTACCTGGAACGATCTGCCGGAGGCGCATATGAAGATGCGGCGGAACGAGCATCTGCCCGGCAACATGTCGGTACTGGTTCAGGCGCCAAAGACCGGCCTGCGCACCCTTCAGGATGTGCTCGACGCCAAAGGCTGATTTGCCGGCGCGTCCAAGATGGACTGAAATCTCCCCGCGAATCACATCTGTGCTTCGCGGGTTTTTTTGTAATTTTATCTTTTTCAGGAAGTTAACCGCTGCGCTCTCCCTATTTCTGGGGAGGCGCGGTTCGGAGGCCGCGTAATTAAGTTGTTGGTGTTGCGCTCCCGGCGCAATTCCCGCGCAATCGGATGCCTGGCAGCAGTAAACTGCCCAAACCCTTGAGGTTGTCATTGACCGCACAAAGCCCCGCACTGCAAAAGAACAACAGTTGTCTGCAACGAACCCCGAGACAGCCTTGCTGGTTGTGAATAGCCGGATCGGGCAGGCTCTGGACTGAACTGGTATACGGCAATGGCACATAAGGCAGAGTTGGACCGCATTCTGGAGGCGCTTGACGCCACCAAGACCCTTGACGGGCTGCAATCGATAATTGACCAGGTGCGCGGCGTGTTCGGGGTTGATCATGCCATGTATCATTGGGTCGACAGCGCCGGTGACCACTACCATTTCGGCACCTATCCGCAGGCTTGGGTCGAGCGCTACCAGGAAATGGCTTATGTGCGGGTCGATCCGGTGGTGGCCGGCTGCTATCAGCGGTTCCACCCGGTTGACTGGAAGCGGCTGGACTGGTCGCCGAAACCGGCTCGCGAATTCCTGAAAGACGCGCTGGAGCATGGGGTCGGCAATCAGGGCTACTCCATTCCGATCCGCGGGCCGAACGGGCAATTTGCGGTGTTTACCGTCAGCCATAATTGCGACGACGAGACCTGGGAAAAGCTCACGGAACGCTGCAGCCGCGATATGATCCTGATGGCACATTATTTCAACCGGAAGGCGCTTGAGTTCGAGCCGAGCCGCAGCCCGGAGCAGGCTCAGCCGCTGTCGCCGCGTGAAGTGGACGCACTGACATTGCTGGCCATCGGTTACAGCCGTGCACAGGTGGCAAAAACCCTGTCAATCTCTGAGCACACGCTGCGTGTCTATATTGAAAGTGCCCGGTTCAAGCTTGGCGCAATCAATACGACGCACGCCATTGCCCGGGCCATGACACTCGGTTTTATTGTAGTTTAACGTCAGAGTGTGACGGCCATTGTAAATACACTCTGAAATTGCATTATGCAGGCGTAATCTGTCCCTACTGATCTACCAGAAGGGGACTAATCAATGCTTCGCTATATCTACGGCCATGATCTTCACAACCATGCAGACCTTGCACACTCTATGTTCCGCGACCGTGCGGATCAATTCCAGGCCCGGCTGGGCTGGGAGGTGCAGGTGGACTGCAAGGGTGAGGAGCGCGACCGCTACGACCAGCTGGATCCGCTCTATGTGATCTGGGAAATGCCGGATGGCAGCCATGGCGGCTCGATGCGGTTTCTTCCGACCACTGGCCCGGTGATGGTCAATGACGTCTTTCTTGACCTGGCCGGCGGGGTGCCGATCTGCAGCCCGCTGATCTGGGAATGCACCCGTTTCTGCCTGTCCCGCGACGCGGGCGGCAATGTGGCGGGGGCGCTGACCCTGGGCGGGGTTGAGATCATGCGCAATTTTTCCGTCGCGCATTTCGCCGGGGTCTTTGACCGGCGCATGGTGCGGATCTACCGCAGCCTCGGCTTCAGCCCGGACATCATCGGCACCCAGGGCGAAGGCCGTGAACGGATCTGCCTCGGCTTGTGGGAATACACGCCTGAGGTCTATCTGAACGTTGCCTCCAAGGCCGGGATTGCCCCCGATCTGTCGCAGCTCTGGTTCGATCGGTCCTTTGGCAGTGCCGGTGCGGCAGTGCCCATGGCTCTCACCGGCTGATTGAGTCGAAATCCGGGGCCGGATCCTCTGGCGGACCCGGTCCCGCGGCTGTAGGGTCGCGCAATGACAGCTCTGCCCGTACAGTTCTCCGACGACCAGGCCACCGCTTTTGACAGCGTGACCGAGCTCCTGCGCAAGGCAGGGGTGGATCTTGATGACGGGTTGCTGCACCCGCCCCGCGGCGACGCCGGGGTGATGGCAGTGATCGGCAAGGCAGGATCGGGCAAGACGCTGCTGCTGGCCGAATTGTACAAGGCGCTGGAGCAGGCCGGGGTCGAGGTTGTCTCGGGCGACTATGAAAGCCGCAAGAAGAGCGACGACCGCCGCACCCTGGCGATTCTGGCGCCAACCAACAAGGCTGCCAGCGTGCTGCGCCTGCGCGGCGTGCCGGCCACCACAATTCACCGCATTCTTTACACACCGGTCTATGACCCGGAATACGAACGCATCGCCGAATGGCTGGCGGGGCAGGGGGACAAGCCCGAGATTGAAGGGCTGACCGAGGAAGCCCTGGCCCGCGCGGCTGCGTTCTTTGAGAAAAATAAATCAATCCCCGGCGCCCTGGCCGCCGCGGGCCTGCGCGGTTCGGACTTCATCACCGGCTGGAAACGGCGTGAGGAGCCGCTGGACATCGGCTTTGTTGACGAAGCCTCGATGCTGGACGACCGCCAGTTCGAGGACCTGAAGGAGATTTTCCCCAATCTGGTGCTGTTTGGCGACCCGGCGCAGCTGGCCCCGGTCAATCAGTCAGGCTCAATGGTGTTTGATACCCTGCCGGAGCCGCAGCGCCTGATCCTGAACCGCATCCACCGGCAAGAGGCTGGCAATCCGATCCTGGATCTTGCCCACGCATTGGCCGACCCGGAGCTGCGGTTCGAGGATTTTGAGCGGATGATCGAAGACACCGCCCAGCGCGACGACCGTGTGGTTTGGGGCCAGCGGGTTGAGGTTGACCTGATGGCGCGCTCACCGGTGCTGGTTTGGCGCAACAATACAAGAATCCGGCTGATCAATGCCTTCCGGAATGTCCACGGCGCTCCGGAGGATGCGCTGATCGCCGGAGAGCCATTGATCTGCGACGGTATCGAACTGCCGATGAAACACCGCAAGAAACGCTTGGACCTGGAGGCACGCGGGCTGATCAAGGGCGCCCAGGTGATCTTTCTCGGCGCCGGCCGTAAACCCGGATTCTCCCGCTTGCATGTGATGGGGGCCGAGGATCCGCAGGTCTCTGCGGCCTCTATCGTGAAAATCGAAATGCCGGATGAGGAAGAGCCGTTCATTCCCTACGCCGCCCGCATGGGCGCCACTTTCCTGCATGGGGCGGCGGTGACCATACACAAGGCGCAAGGCTCGCAATGGGACACCACTCAGGTGTTTGCTCCGGATATCTATGCCGCCGCCCGCATGGGCCGGGTCGAAGCAGGCCAGCCGCTGTGGAAGCGCCTCGCCTATGTGGCGATCACCCGGGCGCAGGAGCGGCTGATCTGGGTGGTGCGCAACCGATTGGCCAAACCGTCGGGCCCATTGCAGGTGGATGACCTGAAGGCGGTGCCAGCCGCCGCGCTGACGCTGGAAACGCAGGAGAATACCCCGGCATGAGCAAATCCATCCTGATCACCGGCGCCAGCTCAGGCATCGGCCGCGCCGTGGCAGAATTGTTCCTCGCCGAAGGCTGGCAGGCTGGTCTGATTGCACGGCGGGCGGACAAGCTGCAGGAGGTGGCGCAGGGCCACTCAGGCGCCCATGTGCTGCCTGCCGATGTCACTGACCCGGCGGCTGTGGATCAGGCGGTGAACAGCTTTGCCATGGCGGCGGGGCGGCTGGATGTTCTGTTCAACAACGCAGGCATTTTCACCCCGTCCGGCACCATTGATGAAATCCCGTTGGAAGATTGGTTTGCCTCCGTCAATGTGAACCTCACCGGCATGTACCTGACGGCCCGTGCGGCCTTCCGCCAGATGCGGCAGCAATCGCCGCAGGGCGGCCGGATCATCAACAACGGCTCAATCGCCGCCCATGTGCCGCGGCCCCATTCGGCCCCTTATGCGGCCACCAAGGCAGCGATCACCGGCCTCACCAAAAGCCTGTCGCTGGATGGGCGCCCTTTTGATATTGCCTGCGGACAGATCGACATCGGCAACACCCGGACCCCGATGGTCGAAGACCTGAGCCAGCGTCATGCCGACGCCAACCCTGGTGCAGAACCGATGCATACATTTGCGGTGAAGGATGCCGCAAAGTCAGTGCTGCATATGGCGAATCTGCCGCTGGAGGCAAATGTTCAGTTCATGACGGTGATGGCGACCAAGATGCCCTATATCGGCCGCGGCTGAACTCTCCCGCCCGTCACCGGCGCATTAGATATGCACCGCTCCCGTTGGGCGTGGCGCTGCGCTGGCGCGCAGCGCGCCTCCGGCGGGAGTATTTTCGCAAAGGAGAAACAGGGGTTTCATCTTTCCCAAATACTCCGGGGTGAATTGGCCGCAAGGCCAAGAGGGGCAGCGCCCCTTTTACCGGTTCCGAAGCAGGCTGAAAGCGGCTGAGGCACCCCAGCCGGAGGCAATTGCAATGGCCAGTGCCATCAGGCCATAGAGAAACGGCTGCTCGCGGGACATCGAAAACAGGAACCGTTCCAGCCCCACTTTGCGCACATCGATTGTGGTCTCGTAACTGGAGACAACCTCGCCGCCGCGGGTCAGAAAGATGCGGGTCTGGTAGTCGCCCTCAGTCAGGTCCGCCGGCATCTCGATAGCGGTGCGGAACAGGGTCTGCTCATCCACTGCGACAGTGTTTTCCCGCAGCGAGTAGAGCCCGTTGTCCTCGCGGATACGCACCACCGCGTCAGCAAAGGATTGGGCGCCGCGGATGTGCATCGCCGCACCGACCGAACGGATAGCCCGTTCGATGGACACCCGGAAACGCAGATCTTCGGTATCCGTCAGAACCTGGTCAAACGGTGCGCTGGTGGCCACCGCATAAAACGCCGGGGCCGAGTCGACCAGCACGCTGTCCACATTGACCCAGATGCCCAGCTTCTTTTCCTTGCGGCGCACCATCACCGCCGGGGCAGGGCCGGACACTGTGACGATCACTTCCAGCGGATCCTCCGACGGGATCGGGGTTTCGCGTTTCACCGCGCCGAAGATCAGAATCTCCGAACCATCGAAAGTGGCGGTGATCGCCACCCGGTCCTGGCTGAGGCCCAGAACAACTTCTTCCTTGGCGGCCTGGGCCGCTGACTGCGGCAGCAGTGCCAGGGCGGCAGCTGTGAGGGCGGACATAAGCAGCTTGCGCATGATCAGTGGCCTCCCGCAGCGCCGAGCGAGTACAGCTCAGCCGGTTGCAGCAGCAGCTCAAGCCCCAGCTTGGCGCAGACGATGATCACCATCAGCGCCAGCAGGATCCGCAGCTGTTCGGCCTTGAGATAGACACCGATGCGGGTGCCGATCTGGGCGCCGATCACGCCGCCGACCAGCAGCAGCACTGCCAGAACGATGTCCACCGTATAGTTGGTGGTGGCATGCAGCATGGTAGTGAAAGCGGTGACCGTGATGATCTGGAACAGCGAGGTGCCGACAACCACTTTGGTCGGCATGCCAAGGATGTAGATCATCGCAGGCACCATGATGAAACCGCCGCCGACACCCATGATGGCGGCCAGAATACCGACGCAAATGCCGACCAGCACCGGCGGGATCACTGAAATGTACAGGCCCGAGGTGCGGAACCGCATCTTGAACGGCAGGGCATGCACCCAGCTGCGCTGGCGCCGTGCTGCAGGGGCCGCGCCGCCCGCTTTCTTGGATTTGCGGATGGCGTTCAGGCTTTCGATGAACATCAACCCGCCGACCACACCCAGGAAGACGACATAACAAAGCTTGACCAGCAGATCGACCTGGCCAAGCGCCTTGAGGTAGTTGAACACCACCACCCCAAGCGCCGCGCCCATCAGGCCGCCGGCCTGCAGCACAAGTCCCATCTTGATATCGACCGTGCGCCTTCGAAAATGCGCCAGCACGCCGGAAAAGGACGAGGCGACAATCTGGTTCGCTTCCGTAGCCACCGCCACGGCCGGCGGGATGCCGATGAAAAACAACAGCGGCGTCATCAGAAAGCCGCCGCCGACTCCGAACATGCCCGAGAGAACCCCGACCATTCCCCCGAGGCCCAGGAGAAGGAAGGCATTGACCGAGACCTCAGCTATGGGAAGGTATATCTGCATGGTCCTTGTTAAACCGCAGTTCGTTCAGAAATCAATGATCTATGCCGCTCTGCAGCGTGCAGGACTGATTTGACGCATCAAACTGGACTTATCGCTGGGTTTGCGGCACGTGGGCAGGCGGGACGCTCCCGCGCCCGCAGGGGATGGCTGCGCCAATCCCCTTGGTGGCCTTGGGCCGGGCACCGCACTGCGTGCGCTGCAACAGGGGGCTGCTGTGACGCCTCTGATGGGCAGAAAGGGAAACACCCGGCGCGGGGCCGGGTGTTTCAGCAGGGCAGACGCTGGGCTTAACGCTCTTTGACGTAAGGCTCGCCGCCAGCGCGGGGCGGGATTGCCTTGCCGACAAAACCTGCAAGAATCACCACCGTCAGCACGTAAGGCAGTGCGTCCATCGCCTGCACCGGAATGGTGATGCCGCCCAGTTCGATGTTCTGGAACCGCAGCGCGACAGCCTGCAAAAGGCCGAAGAGCAGGCAGGCGCCCATTGCGTGCCAGGGCCGCCACTTGGCAAAGATCAGCGCCGCCAGCGCGATGAACCCGCGGCCCGCTGTCATGTCCTTGACAAAGCCTGCCTGCAACGCGGTGGCCAGATAAGCACCGGCAATGCCGCACAACAGACCGCAGATCATCACTGCCGCGTAACGCAGGCCGACAACCGAGACGCCGGCAGTATCCACCGCCGCCGGGTTTTCCCCCACCGCACGCAAGCGCAGGCCAAAGCGGGTGCGGAACAGCACCCACCAAGTGGCAGGCACCGCCAGAAAGGCGATGTAGACCAGGATCGAATGGCCAGACAGCAGCTCGGAATAAACCGGCCCCAGTCCCGGCACGCCGGACAGGCTGTCGGCAAACGGCAAGGAGACCGGGCCAAACCGGCCGCCGCTGATCAGCGAAGGTGTGCGGCCGCCTTGCTGGAACCAGTCCTGCGCGATCAGCACGGTCATGCCTGCCGCGAGAAAGTTGATCGCCACGCCGGAAATCAGCTGATTGCCGCGGAAGGTGATCGACGCCACCCCATGCAGGCCCGCCAGCACCAGCGAAGATCCGATACCGGCGAGCAGCCCCAGCCAGACATTACCGGTGACGGCAGCGACAGCGGCGGAAAAGAAGGCTGCCATCAGCATCTTGCCTTCCAGGCCGATGTCAAAGATGCCCGCGCGTTCGGAAAAGAGGCCCGCGAGACAGGCCAGCAGCAGCGGCGTCGCCAGACGGACAGTGGAGTCCAGCAGTTGGATGATCGTCAGGAAATCCATCAGCTCCGCCCCTTCCGCACCGCCAGAAAGATCTTTTCAAGCGGCATCCGCACCATGTTGTCCAGCGCGCCGGTGAACAGGATCACCAAGGCCTGGATCACCACAATCAGCTCGCGCGGGATTGAGGTCCAGAGCGCCAGCTCGGCGCCGCCCTGGTACAGGAACCCGAACAGGATCGCCGCCAGGAATACGCCGAACGGATGGTTGCGGCCCATCAGTGCCACCGCAATGCCGATGAAACCGGCGCCTTCGGTGGCGTTCAGCACCAGCCGTTCTGCCTCGCCCATCACGTTGTTGACCGCCATCATGCCGGCCATCGCGCCGGAGATCAGCATCGCGATCATGACAGTCCGGACCGAGGAGATGCCGGCATAACGCGCACCGGGTTCCGATTTGCCAAGGGAGCGGATTTCATAGCCCAGCGGAGTGCGCCAGATCAGCAGCCAGATAAACAGGCAGGCGCCGACAGCAACCAGCAGGCTGACATTGGCCGGTGCCGATTTGGAAAAGCTGATGCCGACCGGGGCCAGCAGCTCATGTAATGAGGGCAGATGCACAGCTTCGGGAAACCGCGCGGTGGCCGGGTCCATCGAGCCTTGGGGGCGCAGCACGTTGACCAGCACATAGTTCAGCACCGCCGCGGCGATGAAGTTGAACATGATGGTGGTGATCACGATATGGCTGCCGCGTTTGGCCTGCAGGTAGGCAGGGATTGCGGCCCATGCGGCGCCGAAAATCCCGGCGCCCAAGGCGGCAAAAACCAGCGCCAGCGACCAATGCGGCCAGGGGATCAGCAGGCAGACCAGCGCCACGCCAAGCCCGCCCAGCATCGCCTGGCCCTCGCCGCCGATGTTGAACAGGCCCGCATGGGCAGCAACCGCCACGGCAAGGCCTGTGAACATGAAATTTGTGGCGTAATACAGTGTGTAGCCCCAGCCATAGGTCGAGCCTAGGGCGCCATCAACCATCAGCTTGACCGCGGCGACCGGGTCTTCGCCGATCCCGAGGATCACCAGGGCTGACAGGATCGCGGCCAGCAAAAGACTGATCAGCGGGATCAGGACCACATCGGCCCATTTCGGCATCTTTTCCATTTACGCGGCCTCCCCCGCGACACCGGCCATCAGCAGGCCCAGCTCTTTCTCGTCGGTCTGATCGGCGGGGCGTTCCCCCATGATCACGCCGTCGAACATCACCGCAACCCGGTCCGCCAGCGACAGGATTTCCTCCAGCTCAACCGAGACCAGCAGGATCGCCTTGCCTTGATCGCGCAGCTCGACGATCTGTTTGTGAATGAATTCGATGGCGCCGATATCGACGCCGCGGGTCGGCTGGCCGATCAGCAACAGCTCGGGGTTGCGCTCAATCTCACGCGCGACGACGATTTTCTGCTGGTTGCCGCCGGAAAAGCTTTTGGCGGCCAGCCAGGGATCCGGCGGGCGCACGTCGAACTTCTCCATCTTGGCTTCGGTATCCGCCCGCAGGGCGGCGTTATCCATCAGCAAACCGTTCCTGTAAGCCGGATCGCGGTGATAGCCAAAGGCCACGTTCTCCCAGGCGTGGAAGTCCATGATGAGGCCCTCGCGCTGGCGGTCCTCCGGCACATGACCGATATGGGCGTCCCGCCGCGCACGGGCATCCGCGCCCTGGCCTTGAAGAGGCAAGGGGCTGCCATGCAGTTTGATGCTGCCGTTGCCCGCGCGCATGCCGCCCAGAACCTCCAGCAGTTCCGACTGGCCATTGCCGGCCACGCCTGCAATGCCGACAATCTCGCCTGCGCGCACGGTCAGGTTAATCCCCTTGACGCGTTCAACGCCGGCCTCATCCACCACCCGCAGGTTTTCAATCTCCAGGATCGGGGCGCCAGGCCGGGCAGGCACCTTGTCCACCCTCAGCAGCACCTTGCGGCCGACCATCAGCTCCGCCAGATGTTCGGGGCTGGTCTCCGCCGTTTTGACGGTGGCGGTCATCTGGCCGCGCCGCATCACCGAAACGGTGTCGGTATACTCCATGATCTCGCGCAGCTTGTGAGTGATCAGGATGATGGTTTTGCCTTCGGCGCGCAGCCGGTCGAGGATTCGGAACAGCTGGTCGGCCTCGGAGGGCGTCAGCACGCCGGTCGGCTCGTCCAGGATCAGGATCTCGGCCTTGCGGTACAGTGCCTTGAGTATCTCAACCCGCTGCTGCATGCCGACGCCGATCTCGTCAATGCGGGCATCTGGGTCCACAAACAGCTCGTATTCCGCCTCCAGCGCCTTCAGCTCCTTGCGGGCGCGGCGCAGCGAGGGCATCAGCATGCCGCTGTCCTCGGCGCCCAGCACGATGTTTTCCAGCACGGTGAAGTTCTCCACCAGTTTGAAATGCTGGAACACCATGCCGATGCCGGCAGCAATCGCCGCCTGGCTGTCGGGGATCGCGGTGCGTTGCCCCTTGATCCAGACCTCGCCTTTGTCGGCCTTGTAGAATCCATAGAGGATCGACATCAGCGTTGATTTTCCCGCACCGTTTTCCCCGATGATCCCGTGAATGGTGCCGGGGGCGACGCTGATCGAGATGTCCTTGTTCGCCTGGACCGGGCCAAAAGCCTTGGAAATGCCTTTGAGTTCAATGGCGGGGGCGGTCAATCGGGCTCTCCCATGCCTGTAAATCCGATCAGCCGCACCACCTTGCCGTCTTCAAGATCAGCAAAATACTGGCCGCGCACCATGCGCTGGCCGTCCTTTTCGAAATCCACCGTGGCACGCACGTGGCCATGGTGTTCCGAGACGGCAACCACCTTGGCCGCGCCACCGGGCATCATCGCGCTGAACTGCGCGACATATTCCAGATAGGCATCACGGCCTTCGATTGGGGCAGGAGAGTTGGGATCGGAGTAGTAAAAACGAGGCCCGATGGCCGCGTCCGTTTTTGCAGCGCGGCCTTCAGGCGTTGGGTCGCCCCAGGCCGCAAACAGAGTGTGAAGTGAATCCGTCATGGCCTGGGGCTTTCTCTTTAGAAGCTCAGCGCGGGGCAGCTGTCATCCGACATGTAATCGTGCACCTTGATCTCGCCCGAGGCGATCTTGGCGGCAGCTTCATCCACGGCGGACTGCATCTCGGCAGAGACCAGGGAGGCGTTGTGCTCGTCCATGGCATAGCCGACACCGCCGTTGGCCAGGCCCATGACAGAGAAGCCGGTTTCCATGTCCGTGCCGTCGGTGAAGGCCTCAAACACGGCGTTGCCGACCTTTTTGGTCATCGAGGTCAGCACTTTGCCCGGATGCAGGTGGTTCTGGTTGCTGTCCACGCCGATCGACAGGATACCTTCGTCAGCTGCGGTCTGCAGCACGCCGACGCCAGTGCCGCCTGCCGCGGCATAGACCACGTCAGCACCCTGGCTGATCTGTGCCTTGGTCAGCTCGGATCCCTTCACCGGGTCGTTCCAGGCCGCCGGGGTGGTACCCGTCATGTTGGAGATCACGTTGGCGTCCGGATTGGCCGCCTTGACCCCTTCGGCATAGCCGCAGGCGAATTTGCGGATCAGCGGAATGTCCATGCCGCCGATAAAGCCGACAGTGTTCGATTTCGACGCCATCGCCGCCATCATGCCAACCAGATAGGAACCTTCGTGCTCGTTGAAAACAACCGAGCGCACGTTGTCGCCTTCGACCACCATGTCGATGATGGTGAATTTGGTGTCGGGATAATCCGCAGCCACCTGGCCCAGGGCATCGGCAAAGGCAAAGCCGACCATCACAATCGGGTTGGCGCCGGCCTCGGCAAAGCGGCGCAGCGCCTGCTCGCGCTGGGCTTCGGACTGCAGCTCGATCTCGCGGTAGTTTCCGCCGGTCTCATCGGCCCAGCGCTGGGCGCCGCCATGGGCCGCCTCGTTAAAGCTTTTGTCGAACTTTCCGCCCAGGTCGAAGATCAGCGCAGGCTCGGCCAGCGCGGCGCCTGCGGTCAGGGCCAGCGACGCGGCTGCGCCCATCAGCGATTTCATCAGGGTCATCAGGTTAACTCCCACTGTCATTATTGTTGGATGCAGCGGGGGTTTTCCGCTGCCCGGCCCCGTTCAGGCCTTAAAGGGTGCGGCAATTTAGCCTGCAGGTCGGGGAGGGGGTCAACCGCTTTTTGACCAAATGGTGCGGAATCCGCGCAACTGGCCTAAGGTAACGCTTTCCGCATCAGGATCGCGTCCGCTGCGGCGGCACCCTGGCGGGGGTAGTAGCCCTTCCGGCGGCCGCACTCCGCGAATCCGCCGGCCCGGTAAAGTGCCTGCGCTGGGGCATTGTCCTCGGCCACCTCAAGGAAGGCTTCGGCGGCACCGCGATCCCGGACGGCTGTTTCCCACTCGGCCATGCAGCGTCGCGCCAATCCCTGGCGCTGATGCGCAGGATCGGTGGCAATTGTCAGCAGTTCCGCCTCATCGGCAATTACCCGCACCAGGGCAAAACAGCGGGCATCGCCGGCGGCGAAAACCAGCGGGCTGTCCAGCAGGGAGGCGAACTCAGCAGCGCGCCACGGGCGGGACCGGGTAAAGGCCGCGGCATGGGTCGCGGCCATCTTCTTTGGTGTCAGCGGTTCACTCATCAATCAGCGCAGGCGGAACATCACTGGAAGGCGCCGCATCTGCAGCGCGCAGGTACAGCGGTGCAGGCGGCTCAGTCACGGTGCGGAACCGTGCAGTGGCAATGCGTGCAACAGCTTCGGCAATCCCCGCCGGGCTTGCCTCGGGCGCAAAGGTCAGCCCGGCACCGCGGGCGGCTTCCTCGGCCTCATGGCGCGGCATCAGACGCGGTGCCTCGCCGGGCAAGGCGGCATAGACCTGATCGCGCGGGGCGGGCACGGCGGGCAGGGTGCCCTCGGCGGCGCGGCCCTCAAACCCGTCGACGCCCACCGCCGGCACCTCCAGCCCCAGCGCAAGGCCGCGGGCGGCGGAAACGGCAATGCGGATGCCGGTGAAATTGCCGGGGCCGACACCAACACCAATCGCATCCAGATCCTGCCAGGTGGCGCCGCCTTCGGCCAGCACCTCCTCCAGCAGCAGCATCAGCCGCTCAGCCTGGCCGCGGGTCATTTCCTCAAGCCGGGAGGCCAGCACCTCGTCGCCGCGCAGCAAAGCGGCCGCACAATGCGCGGCCGATGTGTCAAATCCCAGAACCAGCGGTTCGGACGTCATGGTTTGTCCTTTCGCAGCCAGTCAGACAGCAACTGGGCGCACTTCGGTGACTTCCGGGATGTAATGGCGCAGCAGGTTCTCGATACCCATCTTCAGGGTCAGGGTCGAAGACGGGCAGCCGGCGCAGGCGCCCTGCATATGCAGATAGACCACACCGCGGTCAAAGCCGTGGAAGGTGATGTCGCCGCCGTCCTGAGCCACCGCCGGGCGCACGCGGCTGTCCAGCAGCTCCTTGATCTGGTTGACGATCTCTGCGTCTTCGCCGGAGTGTTCGGCATGGCCCGAGGCCGGATCGGCAGAGCCGTCCGCCATCACCGGCTGGCCGGATTGGAAATGCTCCATCACCGCGCCCAGGATGGCGGGCTTGATGTGGTCCCACTCAACGCTGTCCGCCTTGGTCACGGTCACAAAGTCATTGCCGAAAAACACACCGGTCACGCCGTCTACCGCAAAGATACGCGAGGCCAGCGGCGATTTGCCTGCGGCATCAGCACTGGGGAAATCAGCGGTGCCTGCTTCCAGAACGGTCTGGCCCGGCAGGAATTTCAGCGTCGCCGGGTTGGGCGTGGATTCAGTCTGAATGAACATGTCGGGTCTCCGTTAAGCGTGCCCCCGATATGCGCCCTGCGGCCCGTCAAGTCAAGATTTGGAACCATTCTAAATCGTTCGGGCTGCGGCGTGATCCAAAGCCTGTTCCAGCCGGTCGTCGCCCCAGAACAGTTCTGTGCCGCTGGTGAAGCTGGGCGCGCCGAAAATGCCTGCGGAGCTGGCCGTCTCGGTCTGTGCGCGCAGTGCCGATTTGATTTCAGGCGATTGCGCGCGGTCCAGCAGGTCCGCATCCAATCCAGCTTTATGCAAACAGTCCAGCAGAACGGGTTCAGCGGAGATATCGGCCCCATCGCCGAACTGGGCCAGATACACGGCCTGTGCAAAAGCTTCGGTCCGGTTCTGTTCCGATGCGGCCAGCGCCAGCCGTGCGGCCATCAGCCCGTTTTGCGGAAATGGATCGGGGCGGCAAAAAGGCAGACCGCGGGCTGCGCAGATCCGCTGCATGTCGCGCCACATATAGCGCCCTTTGGCCGGGTAGAGGTTGAACGGCGACGTGTCCCAGCCCTGGGCGGCAAAGATAGGACCCAGCAGAAACGGCTTCCAGATAACAGCAATGCCGCGCGCTTTGGCGGCGCTGCTGATCCTCATCGCGCTGAGATAGGAGTAGGTGGAGGCAAATTCGAACCAGAAAGTGACACTGCGTTCCATTGGCTTTACCCCCCCCCAAAAAAAACTGTCAGGTAATGGCTTCCAGCTTTTCTTTCGACAGATCGCCGGGCACGATGGTGATCGGCACCGGCAGGGCGCCGGATGTTTTGGTCAGCTGAGTGACCAGCGGTCCCGGTCCTTTACGCCCGGTGCCGGCACCCAGTACCAGCACGCCGATTTCCGCGTCGTCCTCAATGTACTTCAGAATTTCGGGCACCGGTTCGCCTTCGCGGATCACCAGATCGGGGTCGACGCCTTGGCGGTCGCGCATCCATTTGGCAAAGACCTCGAAATGGGCGTGGATCCGCTCGCGCGCCTCTTCCCGCATCACTTCGCCGACTCCGATCCAATGGTTGAACTCATCCGGCGGGATGACTGACAGGATGGTCACGCCCGCACCGGTATGCGCCGCCCGCATTGCGGCAAAGCGCATGGCGTTCAGGCATTCGCGGCTGTCATCCAGGACCACTAGGAATTTGCGCATCTTCGCTCTCTCGTTGTTCCGCAGCGGATCATGAACCAAGCGGGCGCATCAGGCAATAGAGCCACAACTGCCTGGCCGTTGCGTTCATCTGGCTCTAGGCATACCGCCAGTCAGGCTTGAGGGGGCGCTCCCGCTCCCGCAGGAGTTTCCGGCTGTGCCGGAACCCCCTTGGCGGCATTGGGCCGGGCGCCGCGCAGATGCGCGGCGCGGCACCGTGCGCAGGCACGGTGCAATACCCAAACGCATCGCGGGTTTTTGCAAAAAAGGCCGCAGGCGGGCGGGAGCCTTGGCCGGCAGCGCTGTGCGCGCAGAACGTTACTGCTGGCCGGACGCCCAGTCCCAGTACATATCGCGCACCCGTTTGGCCACAGGACCGGCCTGATACTGGCACGCGTCAAAGGCGGTGACTGGGGTGATCTTGCTCATATTGCCGGAGAGAAAGACCTCGTCGGCCTCTTCGAAGTCCTGATAGCCTAGCACGCACTCATGTACCTTGATACCGTCAGCGCGCATGTGGCCGATGTGGCGGGCGCGGGTGATGCCGGCCAGAAACGTGCCGTTTGGGATCGGAGTGAACACCTCGCCATCGCGCACCATGAAGACATTGCTGGTCGCGGTTTCCGCCACATTGCCCATCGCATCCAGCGCCAGCGCATTGGAGAACCCTTTGCTGCGTGCCTCCCGCAGCATCCGGGCGTTGTTGGGATACAGGCAGCCGGCCTTGGCATTCACCACCGCGTTTTCCAGGACGGGACGGCGGAAGCGGGTGCGTGTGAGCGTTGCCGCAGCAGCTTCCGGCGCCATCGGGATTTCCTCCAGACTGACCGCAAAGCAGGTGCTGTCCGCCTTGGGCGCGATCAGGGTTCCATCCCCGTCGGCCGCCCAGTACATGGGCCGGATATAGACCGCAGCACCAGCCGCAAACCCCTCCAACCCTTCGCGGACTACCTCCACCATCTGCTCTGCCGAAAGCGTAGGCGTCATCATCAGCGCCTGGGCCGAAGCATTGGTGCGGGCGCAGTGCAGGTCCAGATCCGGGGTCACCCCGTCAAAGAACCGGGCGCCGTCAAACACCGAAGACCCCAGCCACATCGCATGATCCGCGGCCCGCATCACCGCCAGGTTGCCGTCATGCCATTTGCCGTCAAAATAGGTCCGGATAGTGCTGCCCGCTGCCATTTCATTGCCCTCGCTTTACGTCGCGAAACCTAGGCAGAGTTGGTGCGGCCGTCCAGACGGGCTTGTGGTCCAGAGGGGTGGAAAAGCGGCCTTGAGATGCGCAAGTATCATGTTTTTCAGTGCTTTATGCGGCGGGCGTCGCGGATCTGACGTGACGTCTTGTAGGTCAGTATTGCTGCCCATTTGTTTCGCGCGCGAAACATTCGGACAGTAATGCTGACCTGATCAACTCTTGCGTGTGCTGCCGGCGGGCTCCTGCGCGCCGCAAGGCGCGCCCGGCCCAACCGGGCAAGCGCATCTTGATGCGCGCAGGCCCGGACGGGAGTGCCTGGCTCCGGTTTGCTACGCAGCCGGTTTCAGCCCTGTCTTGCCAAGAATGGCCCCAGCGTCCTGCTGCCATCGGGCTTTCAGCCCGGCATTCGGGGTGCGGCGCAAACCCATGGCCTTGAGCCCTTCGAACTTCTCCGATGCTTCCTGGCCAAAGCTTGCGGCGACCCGCGGCCACCAGTAATCTGCCAGCTCCTGCAGGGCATCAGTACCTTGCGCCTCCACCAGCACCATCAGGCCCTCTTCGGCCAGTTCAGCATGGTGTGCTTCGACGGGCAGAATAGCGCGGAAGGCTTCGGCCAGCGGCTGGTAGGAGACATGGGACAGCTCCTCCAGCTGCAGTGCCACCGCACGGCCCATCAAGAGGTTCATCATCACCGCATCCGCCCAGCCTTCCAGCGGGTAGTTGAAAACCGCCAGCCGCATGTCGTGCTTGGTCCGGCTCTGGCCGATATCCGCGCCGCGTTCCAGCCGGGCAGTCCAGGGGTGGTGGTCGGCATAACGCTCAATATCCGCGCCGAAGTCACCCATAATGCGCAGGACTTTTTCGGCGCTGTCGCTTTTCTCCAGCACGATCTTGGCGGCGGCGATGCGGGCCTTGATGCCCGGACCTTCGTTGATGATGTCGGCAAAGCCGGCAGCGCCCGCCAATTCGCTGTCAACAAAGGTTGCCATCATCTTCATCAGTTCGGCGCGGTAGCGCGGCGGCACGTTGGAAGGGTTGCTGAGCACGCCGCCCTGAGCCAAGTAGTTCTCAATACTCATGTCATCAGTCATGATCCGTTCTCCCTTGGGCAGGCGTTACTGGTCGTAATCGACCACGACGTTGTCAGTGACCGGATAGGCCTGGCAGGACAGCACATAGCCCTTCTCTACCTCGTAGTCCTCCAACGCATGGTTGGCGACCATCTCGACTTCACCCTCCAGCACCTTGCAGCGGCAGGTGGAGCAAACGCCGGCCTTGCAGGCATAGGGCGCATCCATTGCGTTCTCCAACGCTGCATCCAGCAGAGTCATGTCCTTGCCCATCTCGATGGTCTGGGTGGCGCCGTCCAAGGTGATCGCAGCCTTGGTCTGATTGGCGCTGCTGGCAGCATCACTTGCGGCGGCCTTGCGTTTGGCGCGGCCCGGCTGGGCAGAGGCGAACAGCTCAAACTTGATCTGGCTGTCGTCCAGACCGGCAGTGCGCAGCGCGGCGGCGATGCCCAGCATCATCGGTTCCGGGCCGCAGATGAAGGCGGTGCCGACCGATTTGATATCTATCCAACGCTCAAACAGCTGGGCGCATTTCTCCTCGGTCACCTGACCTGTGAACAGGTCGATTTCCTGCGCGTCCGATTCCAGCACATGGATCACGTTGAAGCGGCCCATGTAGAGGTTCTTGAGATCCTCCAGCTCCTCGCGGAACATGATCGTGTTCACGCCCTTGTTGGCGTAGACCAGTGTGAAGGAGGCGTTCGGCTCTGCCGCCAGCGTGGTCTTGAGGATCGACAGTACCGGGGTAATGCCGGAACCGCCGGCAAAGCCCAGGTAGTGCTTCTCGGCCGCCTCATTAAGCGGGGTGAAGAAACTGCCCATCGGCGCCATCGCCTGCAGGGTGTCGCCGGCCTTCAGGTCGGTGTTGGCCCAGGTCGAGAACGCCCCGCCGTCGACGCGCTTGATGCCGACCTGCAGGATGCCCTCATCGCGCCCGGCACAGATCGAGTAGCTGCGGCGCAACTCCTCTCCATCAAAGTTGCGACGGAAGGTCAGGTACTGGCCCTGGGTGAAATCGAATTCCCCAGCCGCGCCGCCCGCGGGCTTCAGGGTGACAACCACCGCATCGCGGATGGTTTTGCGGACGTCGGTGACTTCAAGGTCGTGAAAGCGCGCCATCAGGGTCTCCTCAGATGCACTTGAAATAATCAAAGGGTTCGAGGCAGTCCTGGCAGCGCCAGTGGGCCTTGCAGGGGGTCGAGCCGAACTGGCTGACCTTGGTGACTTCTGTACTGCCGCAGTTGGGGCATTTTTCCGGGCCGCCTGCGGCCTGGGGCGGGGCGATGCCGTAATCCTCCAGCTTGGCGCGGCCTTTCTCGGACAGCCAATCGGTGGTCCAGGCGGGGGAGATCTGGGTCTTCAGTCTCAGATCGGTAACACCGTGGCCGCGCAGGGCGGTTTCGATATCCAGGGCAATCACTGCAGTTGCCGGGCAGCCGGAGTAGGTCGGGGTGACGCTGATCACGAGGGTTTCCCCTTCCCAGGTCACACCGCGGATGATGCCCAGATCCACCAGCGAGATCACCGGGATTTCCGGATCCGGCACGGAGTCGAGCCACTCCCAGATCTGGTTGATGCTTGGCTGAGTTGTCACTTGGCTCATGCGGTTTATCCTTGCTATGCACCGCCCGGACGATAGGCCGGGCAGCCCCCGACCTCCCCCGCGGGAGGGGGCTTTACCCCCACCCGAGGCCGGGGGCCGCCCTCAGTTCTTTGGCCGTGGCCTTACCACTTGGCGCCGGGATAGGCGCGCTGCAGCCATTGCATTTGGGTCAGCAGATGGCCCAGGTGCTCGGTATGCATCGCACCGGTGCGGCCGCCCTTATGGGCAAAACGGCTTTCCGGAATGGTCAGTGTTGCGTCACCCAGGATGCGGGAGACCAGCGTGTCGTATTCCTCACGCAGGGAGGCCGGGTCGGGTGCGATGCCCGCTTTGACCATTTCCGCGTCCACGTCGTCGGACTGGAACATCTCACCCGCGTAGGGCCAGAGATAGTCCAGTGCTTCCTGCATGCGGCGGTGGCTTTCCTCAGTACCGTCGCCCAGGCCCACCACGGTATCGGCGGAACGTTCCAGGTGATAAGCCACTTCTTTCGAGGCCTTCTCGGCAATCGCGGCGACGCGTTCGTCCGAGGATTTCATCAGCCGGCCCAGCTGGATCGAATGCCAGGCATCGAACAGGAACTGGCGCATCAGCGTGCGGCCAAAGTCGCCGTTCGGCACTTCCACCAGCAGCACGTTGCGGAAATCCCAAGCATCGCGCAGGAAAGCCAGATCGTCGGCGGATTTGCCGTCTCCCTGTACCTCAGCCGCGAGGCCGAGCCACATCTGGGTCTGGCCGATCATGTCCAGCGCGGTGTTGGCCAGCGCGATGTCCTCTTCCAGCACCGGCGCATGGCCGCACCATTCGCTGACCCGGTGGCCGAGGATCAGGGTGTTGTCACCCATCCGCAGCAGAAACTGGGTGAATGCCTCATCTTTGTTAAGCGGGCGGGTCATTACATTGCCCCCACTTCTTCGGGGATGTCGAAGAAGGTCGGGTGGCGGTAGACCTTGCTCTCCGACGGCTCATAAAGCGGGCCCTTGTCGCTGGGAGACGACGCGGCGATGTGGTTGGCCTCAACCACCCAGATCGACACGCCTTCGTTGCGGCGGGTGTAAACATCGCGGGCGTTCTTGATCGCCATCTCGGCGTCCGGCGCGTGCAGGGAGCCGACGTGGCGGTGGCTCATCCCGTGCTGGCCGCGGATGAAGACTTCCCAGAGGGGCCATTCGTTTTTCATGTCTTAAATCCTCCTGGCTGAGGGGGCGCCGCCGCAGTGTTCGAAAACGGGCAGAGCGCCGGAATGCTTGGGGTTACTCGGCAGCGTGCTTTTGCGCGGCCTTCTTTTTGGCATGCGCCAACAGCCCGTCGCGGACCCATTCGCCGTCGTCCCAGGCCTTGTTGCGGGCGGCAAGGCGGTCCACGTTGCAGGGGCCGTTGCCTTTGATCACGTCAAAGAACTCGTTCCAGTCCGGGTCGGTGTAGTCATAATGGCCGCGTTCCTCGTTCCACTTCAGATCCGGGTCGGGAACGGTGAGGCCAAGGTATTCGGCCTGCGGCACGGTCTGGTCGACAAACTTCTGGCGCAGCTCGTCGTTGGTGTTCATCTTGATCTTCCAGGCCATCGACTGGGCGGAATGGACCGAGTCCTTGTCGGACGGGCCGAACATCATCAGCGACGGATACCACAGGCGGTTCAGCGCATCCTGGGCCATCTTCTTCTGCTCGGGCGTGCCCTCGGCCATCTTGCGGATGGCGTCATAGCCCTGGCGCTGGTGGAAGCTTTCTTCCTTGCACACCCGGATCATCGCACGCGAATAGGGGCCGAAGGAAGTCCGCTGCAGCGGCACCTGGTTCATGATAGCCGCACCGTCAACCAGCCAGCCCACCGCGCCGATGTCGGCCCAGTTCAACGTCGGATAGTTGAAGATCGACGAATACTTCATGCGCCCGTCGAGCAGCATCTCGGTCATCTCGTCGCGGGAGACTCCCAAGGTTTCCGCCGCGCAGTAAAGGTACAGACCGTGACCGGCCTCATCCTGCACCTTGGCAAGCAGGATCGCCTTGCGCTCCAGCGTCGGCGCGCGGGTGATCCAGTTGCCCTCTGGCAGCTGGCCGACGATTTCGGAATGGGCGTGCTGGCCGATCTGGCGGATCAGCGTCTTGCGGTAGCCTTCGGGCATCCAGTCTTTGGGCTCGATCTTCTCGCCCGCGTCGATGCGCGCCTGAAAGGCCGCCAGCTGTTCCGGATCGTCCTGGGTCGCTTCGGATTTGACCATCTGAGCATACATGTCTGGGACCTCCCTTGGGTTTGTTACACGCGTTCGAGGATCAGGGCGGTGCCCTGTCCGACGCCGACGCACATGGTGCAAAGCGCATAACGCCCGCCGGTGCGTTGCAATTGATAGGCGGCAGTCAGCACCAGCCGCGCGCCGGACATGCCAAGCGGGTGGCCCAGTGCAATTGCACCGCCGTTGGGATTAACATGGGGCGCGTCGTCCTGAAGGCCAAGTTCGCGCAGCGTGGCGAGGCCCTGGGAGGCAAACGCCTCGTTCAGTTCGATCACGTCCATCTGGTCGATGGTCAGGCCGGTGCGGGCCAGCACCTTGCGGGTCGCAGGCACCGGGCCGATGCCCATGATACGCGGCTCAACCCCGGCGGCGGCCATGCCGACGATGCGCGCCATCGGTTTCAACCCGTTTTTCGCGGCCGCGGCTTCATTTGCCATCAGGATCGCCGCAGCACCGTCATTGACGCCGGAGGCGTTGCCTGCGGTGACGGTCTTGTCCGGTCCGTTGACGCCCTTGAGGCCCGAGAGCTTTTCAGCCGAGGTGCCGGGGCGCGGGTGTTCGTCGGTGTCCACCACCAGGGCTTCACCCTTGCGCTGGGGGATCGTCACCGGGGTGATTTCGTCGTTGAAAAGGCCCGCCTCATGCGCTGCGGCCCAGCGGGCCTGGCTGCGGGCAGCAAAGGCGTCCTGATCGTCGCGGGAAATGCCATAGTCTGCGGCGACATTGTCGGCAGTCTGTGGCATGGAATCGGTGCCGTACATCTCGTGCATTTTCTTGTTCACGAAACGCCAGCCGATGGTGGTGTCATAAACCTCATTGGCGCGGGTGAAGGCGGAGGTTGCCTTGGGCATCACAAAGGGTGCGCGCGACATGCTCTCAACACCGCCGGCGATGGCCATGTCATAATCACCCGCCTTGATACCGCGCGATGCCATGCCGACCGCATCCATGCCGGAGGCGCAGAGGCGGTTGATGGTGGTGCCGGGCACGGTGGCAGGCAGGCCTGCCAGCAGGGCGGCCATACGGGCGACATTGCGGTTGCTTTCGCCGGCCTGGTTGGCGTCGCCCAGGATCACGTCATCCAAGGCGCCCCAGTCCGCATCCGGGTTGCGCGCCGCCAGGGCAGCAATCGGCAGGGCGGCAAGGTCATCGGTCCGCACCTGGCTCAGCGCGCCGCCGTAGCGGCCGATCGGGGTGCGGGTGGCATCGCAGATGAAAGCATCCATGGGTGTTCGCGTCTCCTGTGGCGGCGGCAGGGATAAGCCGACCGTTGGGTCGGTGATACGCCGGAAGATGATTCGCGGCAAGTTAAATGTAACGGAAAAATTCCAAGAGAAGAAATTGTGTAACGATTCTTGCTGATTTCAATCCTTCGCCGGGACATGCGCTGTGATCCGGTTTTAAAAATCAATGCAGAGCAGGACGTCGTTGGGTAGCGTCTGTCCTGAACCTGAAAATGGGTGAGGCCCGATTTCTCAAAGCCGTGGCTGAGATAAAAGGCGATGGCGCCTTTGTTTTCTGAGTTGGTGGCCAGCCACGGGGCGTCCCAGCCGTTGGTGCGGCACGCCTCTATCCCCGCAGCAAGCAGGGATTGTCCCAGGCCCTTACCCTGGTGCCGGGGCTGCACGTAGAGAGTGGAGATCTCAGTTTCTGAGCTGCTGCCGCCTGGGCAGGGGTTGCCGTGTGACACCCGGATATAGCCGTCTATTCCTTCCCTGTTTTCTGAAACCAGCAGCGTTTCTGCAGGTTGGTTCACAAGATCAAGAAAGTGTTCGCGGGTGAATTGGCCAAGCGCATAGTCCGCAAAGAAGTTGCTGATGCCTTGGCGTAGATATGTGCCAATCCACACTTCGATGGACAGGGCCGCAAGACAGGAGGCGTCTTCGCTCCGGGCGGTGCGGATGGTTCCGGGATCGGGTGTATCGGTCATGTTGTGTCTTGCCTTTGGAAAAACTGCGGGCGGAGAGTGCGCCGCGGGGGGCTTGGCTGTTGAGGTAATTCATCCTCGCCATTTTGCTTCACGTGTTCAATAATCCCGGAACTTAACGGGAGGTGCCGATGAACATTCTTTACATCATGTTCGACCAGTTGCGGTTCGATTATCTAAGCTGCGCTGGCCATCCGCATCTGCACACGCCCCACATTGATGGGCTGGCGGCCAGGGGCGTGCGCTTTACCCGCGCCTATGTGCAATCGCCCACCTGCGGCTCGTCCCGGATGTCGAGCTATACCGGGCGCTACCCTTCCAGCCATGGGGTGCAGTTCAACAGCTACCCCCTGCGGGTGGGGGAATGGACCATGGGCGACCATCTGCGCAAGGCGGGCATGGGCTGCCACCTGATCGGCAAGACGCATATGGTGGCGGACGCCGAAGGGATGCAGCGGCTGGGGCTGGCGCCGGACAGCGTGATCGGCGTGCGCCAGTCGGAATGCGGGTTTGACCCGTGGGTGCGGGATGACGGGCTGTGGGCAGAAGGGCCGGACGGGTTCTATGACCAAAAACGCAGCCCCTATAATGAGTACCTGAAGCAACAGGGCTACCCGGGTGATAACCCCTGGAACGACTTTGCCAACGCCGGGGTGGAAGGCAATGATGTCGCCTCCGGCTGGTTCATGATCAATGCGGACAAGCCCGCGAATATCGCCGAAGAAGACAGCGAAACGCCTTGGCTGACAACTCAGGCGATGGCGTTTATTGATCAGGCCAACGGCCCCTGGTGCGCTCACTTAAGCTATATCAAACCGCATTGGCCCTATATCGTGCCTGCGCCGTATCACAATATGTTCGGGCCAGAGCATGTGCTGCCGGTGGTGCGCTCGGACAGTGAACGCGCGGATGCCCACCCGGTGTTTGACGGCATGATGAACAACCGGATTGGTAAGACCTTCAGCCGGGACGAGGTGCGAAACAAGGTGATCCCCGCCTACATGGGGCTGATCAAACAGGCCGACGACCAGATGGGCCGCTTGTTTGCCTGGCTGCAAGATACCGGGCGGATGCAGGACACGATGATCGTGGTGACCTCGGACCATGGCGATTATCTGGGCGATCATTGGCTGGGCGAGAAGAACCTGTTCCATGACCCCTCCATCAAGGTGCCGCTGATCATCTATGACCCGCGCGCAAATGCGGATGCTGCACGTGGAACAACCTGCGATGAACTGGTGGAGGCGATCGACCTGTTGCCGACCTTCCTGGAGGCGGCGGGCGGCGATCCGGCGCCGCATATCCTGGAGGGGCGCTCGCTGATGCCGTTCCTGCGCGGTGAAACCCCGGCCTGGCGGGAGTATGCAATTGCCGAATTCGACTATTCCACCATGCCGCTGTGCGAAAAACTGGGGCTGGAGCCCAAGGACGCGCGGCTGTTCATGGTGACGGACAAGCGCTGGAAGTTTATGCATGCCGAAGGCGGGCTGCGGCCGATGCTGTTCGACTTGGAAAGCGACCCGGAGGAATTGGTGGACCTGGCCAAGGGAGATGCGCATCAGGAGATCATTGATCTGATGTATGACCGGCTGCTGGAATGGGGTCTCAGGATGTCGCAGCGGATCACCCTGTCGGATGGGCAGATCAAGGCGCGCCGTGGGAAATCAGGGCGCAAGGGCATTCTGCTGGGCGTCTATAAGGCGGATGAGGCGGCGCCGGAGCTGACAGAGAAATACCGCGGGCCGGTGCCGCAATAACTGCCCCGGACTTTTCTTCTTTGCACAAATACTCCGGGGGAGCCCGCAGGGCGGGGGCAGAGCCCCCATTGCGCGTTGCCATGCAAGGAGCGCAGGCATAAATTGGCCGCAAACGCATCAAAGGCGGCGCAATGGCAGGTCAGACAGAGCAGGTTCTGAACGCAATCCTTCAGGACATCGAGGCGGGCCGGCTGGTGCCCGGCGCGCCGCTGGAGGAGAGCGAGCTGGTGGAGCGTCACGGTGTCTCCCGCACGCCGGTGCGAGAAGCCTTTATCCAGCTGGAAGCCATTGGCTTGATCAAACGGCTGCCGCGCAAGGGCGCGGTGCTGTTCAAGCCGACGCTGGAGGAGTTTCTGGCAATTCTGGAAGTCCATGCCCGGCTGGAGGGCCAGGCGGCGGCGCTGGCAGCACGGCGGCTGTCTCCGGTCCAGGCCAGGGAGCTGGAGGCGGCGGTTGCGGCATGTGAAAAGCATGCAGCGGAAAAGGGCGACGGTGATCCGGCAGGCTATTACCAGCTGAACCTGCGGTTTCATGCCTGTGTGGCCGAAGGATCGGGCAACCCCTTTCTGGTCGAGATGATCAAAACCAATGCACGCAAGCTGATGGCGTATTACCGGGCGCGCTACCGTTACCCCGGCGCCATTGCCCAATCCGCCAAGGAACACCGGGAGATTTCTGTGCTGATCACTGCCCATGACCGTGAGGGAGCGGAGGCGGCGATGATATCCCATGTGCAGTTCGATCAGATCACGGTGATGGACCTGCTCGCCGCATTGGGCTGACATTTGAGTTGAACGGGACCTGGCGGTCCCGTGCCTCCGGCGGGGGTATTTTTAACCAGAAAGAAGCCGGCGGGTCAGGGTTGCCGGGCTTGCTCGAAGAGGCGGGCGAGGCTCGCTGCGAAGGCTTGCTGATCAGCCTGTCCGGCAAGGCTTTCCAGCGCACGGGCATGTGCCTCGGGGCCGAGGGTCTGCTGCATTTCTTCGGTCAGCGCTGTCATGAAGCTGCGGGACATTTCGGGGTGGTGCTGGGTGGTGAAGATGTGGCGTCCAAGGGTGAAGCCAGTGTTCATGCCATTCCATTCACTGAGCGGGGTTGCGTCTTGCGGCAGTGTGCTGACGCATTCGCAGTGGGAGCCGTAAAGCTTCACCACATCCGGTAACGGTGCGGCCCAGTCCGGGCGGTTCAGCAATTTGTTGCGGGTCAGCCCGTGCACCCAGCCGTCTGGGTTGAGATCCAGGCCGCCGCCAAGGGCCAGCGCGATGGCCTGATGGCCGAAGCAGGCGCCGAACAGCGGGAATTTCCGGGCATGGGCGTCGCGGATCAAGTCCTGCAGCTGTGCCACCCAGGGGGCACCGGAGCGGACCGAGGCCGGGCTGCCGGTGATCATTGCGCCGCCAAAAGCAAACAGGTCCTGCGGGAAATCTCCATCTTTCACGGCAAACACCGAAGTACGCCAGTCTGGACGGGCTATCCGGATCAGATCGGTGAATTTTTCCCCGTCCTTTGGGTGCCTTTGGGCAAATTCGCTTTCGTCGGTGTTGGTCACCAGAATGGCCAAATGCATGAGAGCGCTCGCAAGATTATCATTTACATATTTAAGGTCACTATTAATATACATTCGTAAGCAAGTTAGGGAAGCCCGCAATGACAGTTTGGACCCCCACCGATGACGGCTTTGCGGATCTGAGCAGCCATGACGTCTTTGCCGATGGTGCGCCGCACAACACCTTTGCGCGGCTGCGGCGCGAGGACCCGCTGCATTGGACCGAATATGCGGGCGGTGCAAACTTTTGGTCGGTCACCCGCTATGAAGACATCACGGTGATGAACAAGAACACCGAGGTGTTCTCCTCGGCCCGCGGGATCCGGATGGAGGATCAATCCTACGAGGAATACCTGGCGCGGCGCACCTTTCAGGAAACCGATCCGCCGGATCATTCCAAGGTGCGGATGAAATTGCTGAAGGCGTTCTCAAAAACCACCATGGCGCAGTATGAGCAGGATATCCGCGACCTTTGTGCGGAGATTCTGGATCAGGCGCTGGCCAAAGGGGAATTTGACGCAACCAAGGAAATCGCCCGTCAATTGCCGATGCGGATGCTGGGCCGGGTGGTGGGCCTGCCGGAAGAAGACCTGCCCTGGCTGGTCGAAAAGGGCGACGCGCTGATTGCCAATACCGATCCGGATTTCACCTCGCATGTGCTGGACAAGATGCAGACGGATGAGTTCCGGATGATGCCCTTCAACTCTCCCGCCGGGGCGGAGCTGTACGTCTATGCCAAAGAGCTGATGGAGGCAAAAGCGCGCAAGGGGGATACATCCGGTGTGCTGGATCTGATCCTGGAACCGGCCAAGGATGGTTCGGTCATTACTGAGACCGAGTTCCGCAATTTCTTCTGCCTGCTGGTTGCGGCGGGCAATGACACCACGCGGTATTCGATTGCCGCCGGGATCCAGGCGATGTGCCATCAGCCGGAGCTGCTGGCGCAGATGCAAGCGGGCGGCGCGGTATGGGAGACGGCGGCAGATGAGATCATCCGCTGGGCCACGCCCGCGCTGTACTTCCGCCGCACCGCGACGCGGGATGTGGAGATGCATGGCAAAACCATCCGCGAAGGCGACAAGGTGCTGTATTGGTTTGCTTCGGCGAACCGGGATGACGGGTATTTCGAAGATCCATTTCACGTGAATCTTCACCGCAGCCCGAACCGGCATCTGTCGTTCGGCCAGTTCGGTCCGCATGTCTGCCTCGGCATGTGGCTGGCGCGGCTGGAGGTGACGGTGCTGTTTCAGGAATTGGCCAAACGGATCACCCATATCGAGGCGGCGGGGCCGCACAAATTCCTGCGCTCGAACTTCGTTGGCGGCATCAAGGAGTTGCCGGTGCGGGTGGAGGCTGCCTGACAAATGGGCTGTCTCACAGGAAAGACTCTGCGAAAACCGTTAAATATGTTAAGTAATAAGATGCGGTGCTCGATGCCGACGACTGTTCAACTGGGAAGGGCTTGAGCCATGAAAACCCGCCTGCGCGCGATGTTCTGCGACCACCTCAGCATCATGCGGGGGAAATACCTGCCGAATTCCAAGATCGGCGATGACTCGACCCGGTTCTGCCGGTCGGTCTTTGGCACCCATTATGACAGGGACTTGCTGGATGCGCCGGGGGCGATGGTCAAACAGGGTCTGCCGGATATGGAGCTGAAGTGGCTGCATGACGACATCCGGGACAGTTGGCATGCCTCGACCAAAGTGGTGCTGGGGGATTTGTATGATGATGAGGGTCAGCCGCTGCCGCTGTGTCCGCGCTGGGCGCTGAAGCGGGCGGTTGCAGATTGGCAGAAGCGCGGGTTGAAACCGAAAGTCGGGATTGAGCTGGAGGCCTTTGCCTTGCAGGCGGATGACCGCGGGCGGCTGATGCCCTATGATGCGCCGGGCGGGGTGGTCTATGGCACCGGGCCGTTTGCCGATCCGCTGCGGTTCAACGACCGGATCTGGGCGATGGCTGATGATATGGGTTTTTCGCTCGACATGATCACTGCCGAATTCGACAGCCCGCAGTTTGAATACACACTGACATTTGATGATGCGGTGAAGGCGGTGGATGACATCGTGCTGTTCCGCCTGATGGCGCGGGAGGTGGCGCTGGAATACGGCATTATCCTGACCTTCATGCCGAAACCGGTGGCCGAGGCTGGCGGTTCGGGGATGCATATCAACTTCTCCTTTGCCGATGAGGCGGGCGGCAATGCGCTGTCTTCAGGGCCGCGGGGCGGGCCGGAGCATATGAATGATCTGGCGCGCGGCTGCCTGGCGGGGCTGTTGCATCACCACAAGGGGCTTGCGGGACTGATTGCGCCAACCGCCAACAGCTATATGCGGCTGCAGCCGGGATCGCTGTCGGGGTATTGGCAGAACTGGGGCGGCGATCATCGCAATGTGACCACGCGGATCAGTTCCGAAGGCGGCGCCAAGGCGCGGCTGGAGCACCGGATGGCGGATGCTTCGGCCAATCCCTATACTGCGGTGGCGGCGGTGCTTCATGCTGCACGGTTAGGGGTGGAGAACAGCCATCAGCTGCCGCCGATGGAAACTGGTGACGGATTTGACCGGACTGACGCACGCGACGGCACGGCGGCTGATCTGAAAGGGGCAGTGAGTGATCTGGAGAAGGACACCGTTCTGGCAGAAGCTGTCGGGCCGGAGCTGGTCGCCAACCACGTCTTCATGAAACGCAAAGAAGTGCGCAAGACCCGTGATCTGGAAGGCGACGGCATGCGTGATTTCTACGTGCATTTTATCTGATATTCGCAGCGGGATCCCTGCAAGGGACATGGAAACGGGCGCGGCTGCGGCAGCTGCGCCCGTTGCCGTATCCCGCAACCGCGCCGCGTCAGCGGCGCCGCCGAAGGCGCGGGCCCGAAGCATATGCTTCGAGCCCGCCATGGTATTTGGTGGCGCCCGGACCTGGCGGTCCGGGCGCGGAAGCGTCTGGCGCGGGTGTCAGCTCACCGCCGCCAGGCCTGCGTCCAGGGCGGAGAGGATGGTTGCGGCCTCAGCCTCGCTCAGCACCAGCGGCGGTGACAGGATGATGTTGGGGCCGGAGACCCGTACCATCGCGCCGGCCTCATAGGCCGCTTCCTGCAGCGTGCCGGTGGTTTTCTTGTCAGCCGGCGCCTTGGTGCTGCGGTCTGCCACCAGCTCAAGTGCGCTCATCAGCCCGTGGCCGCCGCGCACGTCGCCGATCAGCTCGTATTTCTGCTGCAGGTCCAGCAGCCCCTGATGGATCTGGGTGCCGCGGGCGGCGGCGTTTTCGGGCACGTTCAGGCGCAGGGTTTCTTCCAGGCAAGCCAGAGCGGCAGCCGCCCCGACGGGATGGCCGGAGTAGGTGTAGCCGTGGCCGATGGCGGCCTTGCCGGTGGTGTCCTTTTCGAAGGCTTCCGTCATGTGATCCGCGATCATCACGGCACCAAAGGGGAAGTAACCATTGGTGATCGCCTTGGCCGTTGCCATCATATCCGGTTGCACACCCCAGTGCCGCGAACCGGTCCAGGAACCAGTGCGGCCGAAGGCGGTGATCACCTCATCTGCGATCAGCAGAATACCGTTTTTGGAGCAGATCTCGCGCACGCCCGGCATAAAGCTGGCATGCGGAGGGATCACCCCGCCGGCGCCCAGGACCGGTTCCATTATGAAGGCTGCGATGGTGCCGGCGCCTTGGAAGGCAATCTCATCCTCCAGCGCCTGCAGGCAGAGCTGGGCGAGCCGTTCGGGGTCGGTCTCATTGAACGGATTGCGGTATGTATAGGGCGCGGGGATCTGGAAGCAGCCGGGCAGCAACGGCTCGTACTGGGTGCGGAAGTTGGCGTTTCCGTTCACCGAGGCGCCGCCCATGTGGGTGCCGTGGTACCCTTTTTTCAGGCTCAGGAACTTGGTGCGGCCCTCCTCGCCGCGGATCTTGTGGTATTGGCGCGCGAGCCGCAGGGCGGTTTCCACCGAGTCCGATCCGCCTGAGGTGAAGAAGGCGCGGGTGAGGCCATCGGGCGCGAAGAACTTGCGCAGCTCCTCGGCCAGCTGGATTACCTGGTCGTTGGTGGTGCCGCGGAAGGTGGAGTAATAGGGCAGCACATCCAGCTGCGCGGCAATCGCGTCCTTTACCGGCTGGCAGGAAAAGCCGAGGTTCACGTTCCACAGGCCCCCGACCGCGTCCACCACCTCATGCCCGTCGATATCGGTGATTTTCACCCCTTGGGCCGAGGTGATGATGGCAGGCGGGTTGGCCAGGCTGTCGCCGGGATGCGCCATCGGATGCCAGAGGGATTTGGCGTTGTGCTCTTTCAGGAAGTTGGAGTCTTTCATGGGGTCAGCTCCTGGATGCGGCCCGCGCCGGGGCCGGAGAGGGGGAAGTCAGGCGGCACCGTTTTGCGGATATTCCGCAGGCGGTGAGCCGCCGATGCGATGGGTAAGGGTGGCGCCAGCGCGGCGCAGGGCGGCGGGGATCAGGTCTTTCTGTTCAGTGGTCATGCGGGACACCGGCGCGGCCACGGCGAGCGCGCCGATCACCTGGCGGTCGGGGCCAAAGACCGGCACCGCGTGGGAATGCACATCCGCTTCGAACCCGCCAATGGACTGGGCCATTCCAGTGCTGCGGACATCTGCCAGCTGGGCGCGGATGTCCTGCGGATCGGTGATCGTCTCAGGTGTGTGGGCCTGCAACGGCTGTGCCAGTGCCGCGTCAGCAAAGCAGGGGTCGGCATAGGCCAGCACCGCCATGCCGGAACTGGTGCCATGAAAGGTCAGCACTTCGGCGTCCTCCATCATCACCTTGGTTGCGTGGCGCGGGGAATAGGCATGCGACAGCGAATTCAGCTGGCTTCCCTGCAACAGCGACAGGTGGGTGGTTTCGCCGGTCTCGTCGCTCAGATCGCGCAGCACACGGCGCGAGACCGAAAGTATCGGAACCGCCGCCTCGCGCAGGGCGGCCAGGCGCAGAACCTGGGGGCCAAGCCGGTACATACGGTCGCCGTCGGTCTGTTCGACAAAACCTGATTCCTGCAGCTCGCTCATCAGCCGAAAGACGGTGGCCTTGTTCATACCGGACAGGCGAGTGAGGTCGCTGAGCCCGATCCCGGTCCGGCCGTGATTGAAATATGTCAGTAATGACAAGGCTTTGGATACCGTTCCCATGGGCCTGTCCGTTCTCCCTGTTTGGTCTTGGCGGGTGGTGCCTTTGGAAAAAGACGCACCTTTGATGCAATTTTGTTGACAGATAAGCGGGCTGCCTGTCAATCTAAATTCAAACCAACGGTTCAAATAACGAACCATCGGCGAAAGCCGGGAAGGAAACTGGGAGGAAAACGATGAAACTCAAGACCCTCATGAAAGGTGCAGTCGCAGCGGCGGCACTGGGGCTGGGCGCAGTTGCCGCGCAGGCCGAATATCCGGAGAAGCCGGTGAACTTTATCGTGCCGTGGCCGCCGGGTGATCTGGAGGATGTGCTGACGCGGATGATCGCCGAGGATTTCCAGAACGAATACGGCGTTGCGGCTGCTGTGGTGAACAAACCGGGCGGCGGCGGCGGGCCGTTCCCCGGTGCCATTGAAGTCGCCAATGCACCGAGCGATGGTTATACTGTCGGCTCCTTCGTGATCGGCGTACCGGTGATGGGCCATCAGATCGACATCCCGCCGCTGACGCCTGAGAAATTCGACCCATTGGGGATCTTCCTGACTTATCCCTTTGTGATCGCCACATCTGGCGATGCGCCCTACAGCACGATGGAAGAGCTGGCCGCCTATGCCAAGGAAAACGATGTGGCGCTGGGCCATTTCGGCGATGTGCTGACCCCGACCCAAGTGACCAAGGCTTACGCCAAGAACGCCGGGTTTGAGTGGGGATCGGATGCGGCTTTCGATGCGCTGGACTGCAACACGCTGGCCTCGGGCGATGCGGATGTGATCAACACCACGCTGCAGCTGGTGCTGCCCTGCCTGGATCAGGTCAAGGTGCTGGTCTCGATCACGGATCAGCGCATCCCGCTGGCCCCCGACGCGCCCACCATCGGCGAGCTGGACGAGAGCCTGAACATCGCGCTGTGGAACGGTCTGTTCGTGACCAAAGACACTCCGCAGGATGTGCGCGACAAGATCATCGCGGTTGCGGAAAAGGCGGTGATGAGCGAACGCGCCCAGAATGTCGCCAAGGAAACCGGCGCGCTGGTTTATTGGCAAGGCGCCGACGACAGCGCGGCACGGGTTGCTAATGATATCGGCACCATGGCCCGCATCAGCGGCCTGCTGTCGGAGTAATCCTCCCCCCTGCATCGGGGCCCTGATGGGTCCCGGTGCCCTTTCAATCGCGCGGACAATGAACATCTCACATGCCTTCGGAACGTGAACACCGCTTTGCCGGACCACGGCGCGGACAGCTGGTTTTTGCCTTGTTTCTGGTGGCGGCTGCGCTGCTGCTGCTGGTCCTGATCACAGAGCAGACCGCCTGGGTCAACAAAACCAAGCTGTTTGCCCAGCCCCGGTTCTGGCCCGCTGTCGCCATTGGCGGCATGGTGCTGATGGGCGGACTGCACCTGTACAAACTGCCCTGGCGGCGGGTCAGCCGCTATGACCTGCGGGAGGTCAAACGCTGGGCGCAGGTATTGGAGTTTGCCGGCTGGTTCATGGGGTATGTGCTGCTGGTGCCCATCATAGGCTATCTGCCCGTGACGCTGGCCTTCATGCCGCTTCTCAGCTGGCGGATGGGCTATCGCAGCCGCTTCATGCTGTGGATCAGTGCCGTCTTTGCTGTGGTCGTGGTTGTGCTGTTCAAAGCTGTTCTGTCGGTCAAGATTCCGGGGGCAGTGCTGTATGAGTATCTGCCGGGGCCGGTCCGCAGTTTCTTCATTCTCTATCTCTGAGTACCCGTCATGGACCTTATCCTTTCTGCCATTGAGATCCTGATGCGCTGGGACGTGGCGCTGGCGCTGCTGGCGGGTTCTGTCGGAGGCGTGCTGATCGGCGCCATCCCCGGTGTCGGCCCGGCGGTGGCGATTGCCATCCTGCTGCCTGCGACGTTCTCGATGGATCCGATTGTGGGCCTGACGGTGCTGTTGGGGATTTACGGCTCGTCTATGTATGGCGGCGCCATTCCGGCGATCCTGATCAATACCCCCGGCACTGCGGTCAACGCGCTGACCACCTATGACGGCTATCCGATGACGGCGCGGGGCGAGCCGCAGCGGGCATTGAGCCTGGCCTATTCCGCCAGCTTCTTTGGCGGTATCTTCTCGGTCGTCTGCCTGATCCTGTTTGCGCCGGTGCTGGCAAAGATCGCACCCATGTTCGGCTCGCGCGAGATTTTCATGGCCGCCCTTCTGGGCCTCATCCTGGTGGTGGTCGCCCATCGCGGCCAGGCGCTGATTGCCGGCGCCCTGGCCTGTTTCGGGATCTTTCTGCAGACCATCGGGCTGGAGCCGGTGAAATACACCCAGCGCTATACCTTCGGGCAGGATTTCCTGGGCGGCGGCATCAACCTGATCGTGGTGGTGCTGGGGCTGTTTGCCATCTCGCAGGCCTTTGTGTTGCTGACGGACGAAGACGAAAAGGTCCGCATGACCCGCCTGCGCGGCGGCATGTTCCAGGGCCTGCGCGAGCTGACGCGCCACCCTCGGGTTGCAGGGGTTTCGGCAACTTTCGGCGTGCTGATGGGCATGGTGCCCGGCGTCGGCGAATTCACTGCCCAGTTCATGTCCTACACCTATGCGCAGAAAACTTCGAAACGGCCTCAGGATTTCGGCAACGGCTCCTCCGAGGGGCTGATAGCGGCAGAAACCGCCAACAATGCGGTGCCGGCCGCCGCCATGGTGCCATTGCTGGCGCTGGGCATTCCGGGTGAGGCGCTGACGGCGATGATGCTGTCGGTCTTTTATGTGCACAACGTGGTGCCGGGGCCGGGGCTGTTTCAGAACGACATGGATTTTGTGGTGGCACTGTACCTCGCATTGCTGCTGCTGAATGTCCTGGTTCTTGTCTTCCTGCTCTTTGCTACCAAGTCGCTGATCCAGGTGGTGCGCATCCCCAACCGGTTCCTGGGCGTCTGCATCCTGACGCTCAGCTTTGTCGGCGTCTACAGCTTGCGCAACTCCGCCACCGACTGCGTGATGGCGGCGGCGTTTGGTATCCTTGGCTATGTGCTGAAACGCCTGTCGCTGCCTGCGGTGCCGATCATCCTGGGTATGGTCCTGGGCGGCATCATGGAAGTGAAACTGCGCGCAGCCATGGCGCGGGTAAAAGAACCCTTTGATTTCATTGACCGCCCGGTGGCGTTCATCCTGTTTCTACTCATCATCATCGTTCTGGCGGTCCACATCCTGCGGGTGCTGAAAGACCATAAGGAACTGAAGGAGGCCGAATGGCAGACCAACAGCGCATCGACAAGCTTCGGCAGCTTGATGTGGCGCCGCAAAAACTCTTTCTTGAAGGATCATGGAAAGAAGGTTCGGGCCAGACACTCGAAGTTGCTTCGCCGGTTGACGGATCTGTTCTGACCACACTGGCAGGCGCCTCTGCAACGGATGTCGAAAACGCTGTCGCCTCGGCGCGGCGGGCATATGAGGACCGCCGCTGGGCAGGACAGAGCCCCGCCGCACGGAAAAAAGTGCTGCACAGGATAGCTGACCGGATAGACGCCGAGGCGGTGGAACTGGCGGTGCTGGGCGTGCGCGACAACGGCACCGAGTACAACATGGCCCTGAAGGCCGAGCCGGGATCGGCGGCGGGCACCTTCCGTTATTATGCCGAGGCGCTGGACAAAGTGCCGGGCGAGATCGCGCCGACTGCGCCGGATGTGCTGGGGCTGGTGCAGCGGATGCCGGTTGGCGTGGTGGGCGCCATCGTGCCCTGGAACTTCCCGCTGATGATTGGTGCATGGAAGCTGGCGCCCGCGCTGGCAATGGGCAATTCGGTGGTGTTGAAACCGGCTGAAACCGCCTCGCTGACGCTGCTGCGGCTGGCAGAAATCTGCTCGGATTGCGGCCTGCCGGATGGTGTGCTGAACGTAGTAACCGGCGCGGGCGCCGAAACCGGCGCGGCGCTGGCCGCCTCGATGGATGTTGATGTGCTGGCCTTCACCGGTTCGGGCGCCACCGGGCGCAAACTGCTGGAGGCCTCGGCGCGTTCCAACCTCAAACGCTGCTATCTGGAACTGGGCGGCAAGTCCCCGAATATCGTCTTTGCGGATGCGCCGGATCTGGCCAAGGCCGCCAAAGTCTCTGCCGCGGGCATCTTTCGCAACTCCGGGCAGGTTTGTATCGCGGGGTCCCGCCTGCTGGTCGAGGCCTCGGTTCATGACGCGTTTGTCGAAATGCTGCAGGCCGAGGCCGAAGCGCTGCGGGTGGGCGACCCGCTGGACCTCAGCAGCCAGATCGGGGCGGTGAATTCGGAAGACCAGCTGCGCCGCAACCTGTCTTTCATGGACATGGCGCGGTCCGAGGGCGGACAGGTGGTGACCGGCGGAAAGCGCATTTTGGAAGAAACCGGTGGTACATACATGTCGCCGGCGATTGTCACCCAAGTGGCGCAGGACCACGCGCTGTTTCAGCGCGAGGTGTTCGGGCCGGTGCTGGCAGTGACAAGGTTCGAGAGTGAGGACGAGGCGCTGAGCCTTGCCAACGCCACCGACTTTGGCCTGGCGGCGGGTGTCTGGACCGCAAACCTGTCCCGCGCGCACAGGATGGTGGCGGGCATCCGGGCCGGTGTGGTGCATGTGAACACTTATGGAGGTTCTGACAACACCGTGCCCTTGGGCGGTGTTGGGCAGTCCGGCAATGGCCATGATAAGTCGTTGCATGCGCTGGACAAATACATCGATTTGAAAACCGCTTGGATTCAGTTGTGAAGCGGGTTTTGCGCCGCAAATCCCGCGGCCTCCGGCGGGAGTATTTGGGGAAAGATGAAAAGCTGAGGTTAGGCCGATAACCACCGCGAAGCTGAACTGACGGGAGAAAAAGCCTGTGGCAGACAAGACCATACTAGTCGCCGGAACGTACGACACCAAAGACGATGAACTGAGCTATCTGGCGGAAGTGATCCGCGGGCAGGGCGGCAAGGTGCTGACGATGGATGTGAGCGTTCTGGGCGATCCCAGCCAGCCCGCGGATGTCAGCAAGCAGGAGGTGGCCGCGGCCGGCGGCAGCTCGATCGAGGCGGCGATTGGCTCGGGGGATGAAAACACCGCCATGCAGATCATGGGTGCAGGTGCCGCGGCTATGGCGCTGGATCTGTACCGGCAGGGGCGCATTGACGGGGTGATTGTGCTGGGCGGTACCATGGGCACTGATCTGGCGCTGGATATGTGTGTGGCGCTGCCCGTGGGGGTGCCCAAATACATCGTCTCAACTGTCGCATTTTCCCCGTTGATGCCGCCTGAGCGGATCCCGGCGGATGTGCAGATGATCCTCTGGGCGGGCGGGCTCTATGGGCTGAACTCGATTTGCAAGGCGTCGCTCAGCCAGGCCGCCGGTGCGGTGCTGGGCGCGGCGCGGGCGGTGGAGCCGCCAAAACGGGACAGGCCGCTGATCGGCATGACGTCGTTTGGTAAGACTGTGCTGCGCTATATGGTGACACTGAAACCTGCGCTGGAAGCGCGCGGGTTTGAGGTTGCGGTGTTTCACGCCACCGGAATGGGCGGGCGGGCGTTTGAAAGCCTGGCCGCTGAGGGCGCCTTTGCCGCGGTGATGGATTTTGCGCCGCAGGAAGTGTCGAACCACTTGTTCGGCGGGTTGTCGGCGGGAGCGGACCGGATGACCAATGCCGGGCGTTCAGGCACGCCGCAGCTGGTGGCGCCGGGCTGTTATGATCTGGTGGATTTTGTCGGCTGGCAGGAGACGCCAACGCAGTTGAAGGGGCGGGAAACACATGCTCACAACCGGCTGCTCACCTCCGCGATGCTGGATGCTGCCGAGCGGCGGCAAGTGGCGCAGGCGATGTGCGGCAAACTGGCAACGGCAGAGGCGCCGGTGGCGGTTCTGCTGCCTGTGGGCGGTTGCAACGAGTGGGACCGCCCTGGCGCCCCTTTACACGATGGGGAAGGGCTGGCGGCGTTCTGTGATGAACTGCGCGCCTCCTGCCCAGGGAATGCGGTGCTGCATGAACTGGACTGCCATATCAATGATGCTGCGTTTGCCGGCAAAGCTTTGGAAATTCTGGACGGCTGGATTTCCAGCGGTGTGGTGAAGACTGGCTGAACAGCGAATCCCCTAAAGCCCTTGGTTGTACCTCTTGGTGAGATGTTTCAAGAAGTTTCCATTTTGCCAATCTTCTGTTACGTAATGGGCGGCATGTCCGGCTTTGGCAGCGCCCGGGCGTTTCAGACGCGGGGTTTGCAGGCCATTGGCGGCATTCGGGCTTGGCGCCGGTTTGGCTGCCGTGCCTAATCGGATAAGAGCCGGGCGCAGCTGCTGCCGCACCGGGAAAGAGAGGATGACCGGATGAGTGAAACCATAGCGTATGAGCGTGTAGGCGATGTTGCTGTTCTGAAGGCGCAGAATCCGCCAGTGAACGCGCTGGGTGCTGAGGTGCGCAAAGGGTTGCTGGCCGGGATCGAACGCGCGGAACAGGACGGTGCCAAGGCGGTACTGATCTATGGCGAGGGCCGGACCTATTTTGCCGGTGCTGATATCCGCGAGTTCGGCAAGCCGCCGCAAGAGCCGCAGCTGCCCGGCCTGTGCAGCCGGATCGAGGCCTCGCCGCTGATCGTGGTGTCCGCAATGCATGGCACGGCATTGGGCGGCGGGCTGGAGGTGGCCTTGTCCTCGCATTACCGGATTGCGGTGCCGTCCGCCAGGATGGGCCTGCCTGAGGTCAACCTGGGCATTCTGCCCGGTGCGGGCGGCACCCAGCGGCTGCCGCGTTTGGCCGGAACCGAAGCGGCGCTGGAGATGATCACCAGCGGCCGTCATTTCGGCGCCGCGGAGGCGCTGGAAAAGGGCATTATCGACAAAATCGAAGAGGGGGATCCGCGCGGGATCGGCCTGGCTTATGTACAAGAGCTGCTGGAGCAGGGCGCCCCGCGCCGGGCCGTTGGCGAAATGCCCGCGCCGGAAGCGGTGGACTTTGATGCGGCCTATGCAGCCACGCTGAAAAAGGGGCGCGGCCAGCTGTCGCCGGCCACGGCTGTGCGCGCGGTGCAGGCAGCGGCTGAGGCGGAGAGCTTTGAGGCGGGCCTCAAGCGTGAGCGTGCGCTGTTCATGGAGCTGATGGGCTCTGATCAGCGGCAGGGGCTGATCCATGCTTTCTTCTCGGAGCGCGCGGTCAGCAAACTGCCGGAGCTGGAGAGCGTTGCGCCGCGCGAGGTGGCCTTGATGGGGGTGATCGGCGGCGGCACCATGGGGGCGGGAATCGCCACCGCAGCGCTGCTGGCGGATTTGCCGGTGGTGCTGATAGAGATGACCGATGACGCCACGGCTGCGGCACGGGGCCGGATTGAAGGCAACCTGAAGGGGGCCTTGAGGCGTGGCAAGATCACTGAGGCGCAATATGATCGGCTGACCGGCGAGGCGCTGACTGTGGCGACGGATTATGCTGCGCTGGCGCAAGCGGATCTGGTGGTAGAAGCGGTGTTTGAGGACATGGGTGTCAAGCGCGAGGTCTTTGGCAAGCTGGATGCCCAATGCAAACCCGGCGCAGTGCTGGCGACAAACACCTCCTATCTGGATGTGGACGAGATTGCCGCCTCGACCTTCCGGCCGCAGGATGTGATCGGGCTGCATTTCTTCTCGCCCGCGCATGTGATGAAGCTGCTGGAAGTTGTGGTGGCAAAGGATACCGCGCCAGAGGTGCTGGCGACTGGTTTTGCCCTTGGCAAGCGGCTGAAGAAGGTCGCGGTGCGATCGGGCATTTGTGACGGGTTCATTGGCAACCGGATCATGAATGCCTACCGCAAAGCAGCGGAATATCTGGTGCTGGATGGCGCCTCGCCCTATCAGGTGGACGCGGTTGTAACCGGGTTTGGTTTCCCGATGGGGCCTTTTGCAATGGGCGATCTGGCCGGGCTGGACATCAACTGGGCCGCCCGCAAGCGCCGCGCCCCGAGCCGCGATCCGCGCGAACGGGTGCCGCGATTCTACGAAATGCTCTGCGAGGGCGGCGATTTCGGCCAGAAGACCGGTAAAGGCTTCTATATCTACAAGGAAGGCACGCGCGGCGGCGTTCCGAACCCGGAAGTGGCCGGGCTGATTGCCCGGGATCAGGAAGAGCAGGGTATCACCCCGCGGGACTTCCCGGACGCCGAGGTTTTGCAGCGCTATATGTGCGCCATGATCAACGAGGCCGCCAAGGTGGTGGGCGAGGGCATTGCCCGCCGTCCGCTGGATGTGGATATGGTGATGCTGTTCGGCTACGGCTTCCCGCGCTTCTGGGGCGGGCCGCTGAAATGGGCGGATCTGCAGGGTCTGGACGGCATTCTGGCCGATATCAGGGCCTACGCGGCAGAGGATGATTTTTTCTGGCAGCCCGCGCCGCTGCTGGAGCAGCTGGTGGCGGACGGGAAAACCTTCGATGATCTGAATAAGGGCGGCTAAGCGGGGGCGGGCGCCCTTCCGGCCCGTCGAGGGCCATCAGGGCGCGGCCCGGCTGTGCCGGGCTGGACGCGCAAACGCTGGCCGTATCACGAAATAGCGCCGCGCGGAACGCGCGGCGCTTGGCCCAACAAGAGCGGTGCATCTTTGATGCGCCTGGTGATTGACGGGAGAACCTCAGTGCGTTTTAGGTCCAGGTACCTTCGGTCGCGGTGCGGATCTTGCGGATGTTCTCGCCGTAAACCGTGGGATCGTTGACCGAACCGCCTTTGAATACGGCGGAGCCGGCAACCAGCACGTCGGCCCCTGCCTCAGTGACCAGCGGCGCGGTGGCGGGATCTACACCGCCGTCGATTTCGATATGCACCGGGCGGTCGCCGATCATCGAACGCAGGCTGCGGATCTTGGCGGTCATGTCGATGAACTTCTGGCCGCCAAAGCCGGGGTTTACGGTCATAACACAGATCAGGTCGGTCAGGTCCAGAAGATGCGCAACCGCTTCCGCCGGGGTGCCGGGGTTCAATGCGACGCCTGCCTTCATTCCGGCCCCGCGGATCGCCTGCAGGGTGCGGTGGATATGCGGGCCGGCCTCGATATGGGCGGTCAGCACATCGGCGCCGGCGTCGGCATAGGCGTCAATATAGGGATCAACCGGCGCGATCATCAGATGCACGTCCATCACTGTTTTCACATGCGGACGGAACGCCTTTACCGCCTGCGGGCCAAAGGTGAGGTTCGGCACGAAATGCCCGTCCATCACATCCACATGCACCCAATCGGCGCCCTGGGCTTCAATCGCCCGGATCTCCTGGCCGAAGTTGGCGAAATCGGCGGAGAGGATAGAGGGCGCGATCTTGATCTTGCGGTCAAAGGACATCTGGCAGCTTCCTTTTGCAAAGGGAATTGAGGAGTCGATGGCCGTATAGACCGTCCCGGCCCCTGTGGACAGGGGCAGAATGCGCAGCAGGCCCGTTACCCAGTGCCGCACGCCTGCGGGTTGCATGGGGCGGCGTTACAAAACTTTCACGGCGGTGACACATGAGGTTTGAGCAATCGCATTAGGCAGGTCCCGAACGAAGAGGGAGCGCCCCGGTGCTGCGCATAGACAAACTGACAAAACGGTTCGGTGGCAAGTTAGCGGTGGATACCGCCACGCTGGACATCGACAAGCCCTGCATGATCGGCATTATCGGTCGATCGGGTGCGGGCAAATCCACCCTGCTGCGGATGCTCAATCGGCTGGAAGATGCCAGCGAAGGCCGTATTCTGTATGAGGGCCGTGAAATCACTGGCCTGAAGGGCAAAGAGAAACGGGCCTGGCAGTCCGACTGCGCGATGATCTTTCAGCAGTTCAACCTGGTGCCGCGGATGGATGTGGTGTCCAACGTGCTGCACGGAACGCTGAACCGCCGCAACGCGATGGCGACGCTGTTCAACCTGTATCCGATGGCGGATATTCACGCGGCAATTGAAATTCTCGGCCGGCTTGGCATTGCTGAACATGCCGCCAAGCGCGCCGAGGCGCTGTCAGGCGGCCAGCAGCAGCGGGTGGCGATTGCCCGGGCGCTGATGCAGGATCCGAAGATCATCCTGGCGGATGAGCCGATTGCCTCGCTTGACCCGATGAACGCCCAAACCGTTATGGAAGCGCTGCGCCGCATTCACGAGGAAGACGGCCGAACGGTGGTTGCCAATCTGCACACGCTGGACACCGCGCGCCGTTACTGCGACCGGGTTGTCGGCATGCGCGACGGGCGCATTGTGTTCGACGGGCTGCCTGAGCAGCTGACCACCGGCGTTGCCCGCGAGATTTACGGCGCCGGGGATGAGTTCTCCGAGGCTGCAACCTCAACCGAGATCGAGACTTTGGAACGGGCGGATGCAATGCGCGCCGCCATTCCCGCTGAGTAACCCCGAACTTCTTTTACCGACCCCGCGGGCTGCTCGTTGGGGATTGACCAACCGGAGAGACATGAGATGAAGAAACTGCTTGCTGCCGTTCTGGCAACCACCGCGCTGACGACCCCCGTTGCGGCAGAGGAAATCAAGGAATTCCGCATCGGCATTCTGGGCGGTGAGAACGCACAGGACCGTCTGAGCAAGCAGGAATGCCTGCGTGAACAGACCGAAGAGCTGCTGGGCGTTGAAACCAAATTGTTTGCCCCCGCCGACTATAACGGTGTGATCCAGGGCCTGCTGGGCGGCACCATCGACATGGCCTGGCTGGGCGCGTCGGGCTATGCCAAGACCTATCTGTCCAACCCCGAAGCGGTTGAGCCGGTTCTGGTCAAGGTTAATGCGGACGGCGGTTTTGGCTACTACTCGGTTGGCTTTGCCCGCAAGGACAGCGGCGTTGCTTCGCTGGAAGACCTGAAGGGCAAAACTTTTGGCTTTGGCGATCCGAACTCCACCTCGGGCTATCTGATCCCGTCGATCGAAATCCCGCAAGTGACGGGCGCCACCATGGACTCTGGCGATTACTTTGGCGAAGTGAAATTCACTGGCGGGCATGAACAGACCATTGTTGCCGTGGCCAATGGCGACGTTGCTGGCGGTGTCAGCTGGGCCGATGGTCTGGGCGAATGGGAAGACGGCTACAACTCCGGCGCTCTGCGCCGTGCGGTGGATGCAGGTCTGGTAGACATGAATGATCTGGTCGAGATCTGGAAATCCGCGCCGATCCCCGAAGGCCCGTTTGTGCTGCGCACCGAATTGCCTGCGGATGTTAAGGTCAAGATGACCGGCCTGCTGGCTTCGATGAACTCGATCGATCCGGATTGCATGTACAATGTGCTGGGCGGTGAATCAAAAGGCCTGATGCCGATCACCCATGACGCCTATGAGGTGATCATCGAAGCTCGTAAATTGAAATCCCAGTAATTTCAGTACCGTACCTTTGATACTGTGCTCTGCGGGGTTCGGGCCTGGCTCGGAACCCCGCAATTTCCTTGATGGCATTTGCTCCGGCCATCCCTTCTGGACCAGGACCCCTACATGGCAGATCTGACAGCCGCCCGGCCGGGCATCGAGGATATCCGGCAGCAATACACCGCCCACACCCAGCGCAAGCGGCTGTACGGCGGCATTCTTCTGGCCATTTTTGTGGCGCTGATGGTTGCAGGTTTCCGCACCGCGGATGCGCGCAATGCGGGCTCTTTCGCGGATGGGTTCACCCGGATCTTCGATTACCCCGCTGAAGTGCTGGCAGAAGCCGCGGACAAGGCAGCCCAGCTGCCCGGCCATGCGGTGCATTTCTTTCCGGCACTGGTGGAGACGCTGAATATCGCCGCGGCCTCGACCCTGGCGGGCGCAGTGTTCGGCACCCTGCTGTCGCTTTTGTCGACCCGCGGCATGGCGCCCTGGCCTGCGCTGATCCCGCTGTTCCGCCGCATCAGCGACATTTGCCGCGCTGTCCCGGAAATCGTCATTGCGCTGGTGCTGATCTTTGTCCTTGGCGGCGGCCCGGTGCCTGCGATGATCGCCATTGCCATCCACACCGCTGGTGCGCTGGGCAAACTGTTTTCCGAGGTGAACGAAAACGCCTCATTGAAACCTGTGGAAGGTCTGTCATCGGTCGGCGCCACCTGGGCGCAGCGGATGACGCTGGGGGTGATCCCGCAGGTCGGGCCGAACTACGTCAGCTACGCGCTGTTGCGGTTTGAGATCAATATCAGGGCCTCGGCCATCCTTGGCTTCGTTGGCGCGGGCGGCATCGGCTATGAGCTGAAGAACGCCATGTCCTGGGGGCAGGGGCGGTACGACGAGGCCGCCGCCATCTTCCTGCTGCTGTTCATCACCATCGTGGCCGTCGACCAGTTGTCCGGCATCCTGCGTGACCGTCTGACCCATGGAGCGAAAGCATGACCACATTCGATACCACTCTCACCCCGGCAGAGCTGAAGCTGGATATCTCAAGGCAGTTCCTGAAGAAGCGGCTAATGGGTTTTGCACTGCCCGCCGCGGTGCTGGTCTATCTGGCCTATGTCTTTGTGGCTTTTGATGTCCTGGGGCTGTGGGAGAAAGCGAGCCTTGAGAACGCGAGAACCCTGGTCAGCGACAGCTATAGCTACAAGACCCATGTGACCCGCGACAACCGAAACGGTGCGGTTTCGGTGTCCATCGAAGGGGAGCGCAAAGGCGCCTATCCCGATGGAACAGCACCGGATTGGGTTGCCCTGGGGGAGACCACGGTGATTGACCTGGAGGACGGCCATACCGTCAGTTTTGGCCCGGAAACCATCGAATACGCGATCCCAGGCTATGGCACCGTGCGCGCCACCCCCAGCCGCAGCGCAGGTGTTCAGGCCGAACTGCCGGCAGGCGATGTGCCGGAGTGGATCAGCGTCTCCAAAAACCGGCTGGCGGTTAAAACCGGGGCCGGGCGCCTGACCGTCACCCGCAACCGGGCCGAAGTGTTCCGCTATTTCGCTGGCTGGGAGCTGTTCTTTTTCACCCTCGACAGCCCTTATTACGGCATGGGGGCAGGGGAACTGCTGCAGCGTGCAGCCACCGGTGAAGCAGGCGCGATTTTCCAGGAGTTCTGGACCAACAAGATGTGGCGCCATCAGGATGTGGCCTGGGCGATCGCCGAAACCCTGCTGATGGCATTTCTGGGCACCATTGGCGCCGGTATCATCGCACTGCCGCTGGCCTTTGCCGCGACCCGGAACTTCATGCCGTTCCGGGCCTTGCGCTTTGCCATGCGCCGGCTGTTCGATTTCTTCCGCGGCGTGGATTCGCTGATCTGGACCGTGGTTCTGGCCCGCGCCTTTGGCCCCGGCCCCCTGACCGGAGCGCTGGCGATCCTGGTCACGGACACCGGCACCTTCGGCAAGATCTTCTCAGAAGCGCTGGAAAACGTCGACCGGAAACAGATTGAGGGCGTCGCCTCCACCGGCGCAAAGCCTCTGCAGCGCTACCGGTTCGGAGTGATACCGCAGATTACTCCGGTATTGCTGAGCCAGCTGCTGTATTTCCTGGAATCCAACACCCGCTCGGCCACCATTATCGGTGCAATCACCGGCGGCGGCATCGGCCTGCTGCTGACCCAGGCGATCATCACCCAAAAGGACTGGGAGGAGGTGGCCTATTACATCACCCTGATCATCCTGATGGTGATGCTGATGGACTGGTTCTCGGGCTGGCTGCGGCGGAAGCTGATCACAGGCGGCAGCGGCCCGGTCAAGCGCAAGGCGGCCAAGGCGCAAGAGGGCAGCGCTTTCCTGCTGCCTTGATCCCAGACGTTTCAGAGGAAAGACCATGGCCCGTTTACAGGCAGAAGCCCCGTTCCTTCACCCGGAATGCCAAATCACAGACAGCCGGTTCGGGCGCTATGTGGAGATCGGCGCCGGCAGCCGGGTCGCGAATTCAGCGGTTGGCGACTACAGCTATTGCGACCGTATCTGTGATATCGCCAATGCAGAGATCGGCAAGTTTGCCAATATCGCCAGCTTTGTCCGGATCGGCGCGACCGATCATCCGATGGAAAAAGCCTCGCTGCATCACTTCCATTACCGGTCCGGCGACTATTGGAACGATGCGGATCATGATGGAGAGTGGTTCTCCCGCCGCGCCGGGCGCACGGCTTTTATCGGCCATGACACTTGGATCGGCCATGCGGCAATTATCAAACCGGAGGTGACCATCGGCCATGGTGCGGTTGTGGCCTCGGGCGCTGTTGTGACCAAGGATGTGGCGCCCTATACAATTGTCGGCGGCAACACCGCGAAAGTGATCCGCCGCCGCTATACCGAGGCTGTCGCCGGGCAGATGATGGATTTGGCCTGGTGGGACTGGGACCACGAAGCCCTGCGCGTTGCACTGCCGGATTTTCGAACATTGCGGGCGGAGGCGTTTCTGGAGAAATATGCCTGATCCAGCGAGCGGGAGGCTCCCGCCTGTTCCAGCACATTCATAGAATGCCCCTCACAGTTGGGCGTGGCGCCGCTGCGCGGCGAAAGGCCTGCCGAGACGCGCCTGATGGGCAAGCCTGCCCTTCAAACGCCTTGTTCATTGTGCTGTCTGCCATCCCTGCCTCAAGGGTGAACGGAGCAGCGCGCCGCCGCTTTGCGGCCCTTGACCCACGGGCGGCAGGTTTATGCGGCGCCTGCGTCCACCAGCTGGGTGGCGATATCAAGGAACACTTTGGCCTGGGCGCTGCCGGGCTGCGCTGCCACAATCGGCGTGCCGTTGTCGCCGGCCAGGCGCACGTCCAAGTGCAGCGGCACCTCGCCCAGCAGCGGCACGCCCAGCTTCTTTGCCTCCTGCGCCACGCCGCCATGGCCGAAGACATGTTCTTCGTGGCCGCAATTCGAGCAGATGTGGGTCGACATGTTCTCAATCATTCCCAGCACCGGCACGTTCATCTTGCGGAACATGTCGATCCCCTTGCGGGCGTCGATCAATGCAACGTCCTGCGGGGTGGAGACCACAATGGAGCCGTCTACATGGGTCTTTTGTGCCAGCGTCATCTGCACATCGCCGGTGCCGGGCGGCAGATCGACGATCAGCACGTCCAGCTCGCCCCATTGCACTTGCAGCAGCATCTGCTGCAGCGCGCCCATCAGCATCGGGCCGCGCCAGATCACCGCCTGGTCTTCGCCAGTCATCAGACCCATCGACATCATGGTGACGCCATGGTTGCGTAAGGGAAGGATGGTCTTGCCGTCAGGGCTGGCAGGCCGGCCGCTGACACCCAGCATCTTGGGTTGCGACGGGCCGTAAACATCGGCGTCCAGCAGCCCCACCTTGCGCCCCTGCATTGCCAGGGCGCAGGCAATATTGGCCGAGACTGTGGATTTTCCGACCCCGCCCTTGCCGGAGGCAACCGCAAGAATCCGCGCTACACCCGGAACCTTCTGCGGCGCTGCCTGCTGTTGCGCCTGGGCGGGCTGCTTGGGCTTCAGATCCGGCGGCGGCTTTTGCGAATGGGCGGTCAGCATGGCCGAGACCTTTGCTACCCCCGGCAGTTCGGCCACCACTGCATCAGCTTTGTCGCGGACCGGGCCGTAAGCCTCGGACTTGCCTGGGTCGATTTCCAGCACAAAGCGGACGGTGCTGCCCTCGACGGTCACTGCGCGGGCGATGCCTGCGCTGACGATATCACTGCCGCTGACGGGGTCGGCGACGGATTTGAGCGCCTCAAGGACGGTTTCACGGGAGATGGTCACGCCGGTCTTGCTCCTGTAGCTGGTCATGCCTTGCGCCTGTTCTGGCGCAATTCAGCGCGGTATGCCAGCGGTTCGCTGCCCGGAGTTTGATTTGGTGCATCCTGGAGTCAGCTTATGTGCCAGCTGGCCTTGTCCATCGGGCGGCACGCAGGGCTAGCGGCAGAACGCAACAGCGCCGCGCGTCAGCGCGGCGCCAGGCCCAACGGGAGGAAGGCACCGGCAGGTGCCGGACGACGGGCGGGAGGCTCCCGTCAACAGGCGCCCGCCGATTGACCCTGTCAGCTGGCCAGTGCGACCTCGGCGGACCTCATCACTTCGCCAATGCGGCGGCCGGTGTCCACCATACGGTTGGAGAACCCCCATTCGTTGTCATACCAGCTGACCACCCGCACCAGACCCTCGGCGGTGACAGCTGTCTGCGCCGCGGCAAAGCAGCTGGAATGCGGATCGTGGTTGAAATCGACAGAGACCAACGGGTCTTCTTCATACGATAGAATGCCCGCCAGCCCGCTCTCTGCTGCCGTCTTTACTGCAGCATTGACGGCTTCCGCGGTGACGGTGCGTTCCGGCACAAAGCTGAGGTCCACCACCGACACATTCGCGGTCGGCACCCGGATTGCCGAGCCTTCCAGCCGCCCCTTCAGATGCGGCAGCACCTCGGAGATCGCCCGGGCCGCTCCGGTGGAGGTGGGGATCATCGACAGCGAGGCCGCGCGGGCGCGGTACAGGTCTGAGTGGCTGGTGTCATGGGTCGGCTGGTCGCCGGTATAGGCGTGGATCGTGGTCATGTAGCCGGTTTTGATGCCAAAGGCGCCGTCCAGCACTTGCGCCAGCGGTGCCAGGCAATTGGTGGTGCAGGAGGCGTTGGAGACGATCACGTCGTCCGCCGTCAGATCCATGTGGTTGACGCCGTAGACCACGGTGCGGTCGGCATCCTTGCCGGGGGCGGAGATCAGCACCCGCTTGGAGCCGTTTTTCAGATGGCTCGCGGCGTCATCGCGGGCGGTGAACAGCCCGGTGCACTCATAGGCGATATCGACATCCTGCCAGGGCAGCTCCTCCGGGTTGCGGATCGCGCTCAGCCGGATGCTGTGACGGCCCACCCGGATCAGGTCATCGGCCAGAAACACCGGCGTCTTCAGGCGGCCGTGCACGCTGTCGTATTTCAGCAGATGCACCAGGGTCTCGGGTGGCGACAGGTCGTTGATGGCAACAACTTCGATGTCTTGTTGGCCGCTTTCCAGAAGCGCGCGCAGCACCCCGCGGCCAATCCGTCCAAATCCGTTGATTGCGATTTTCAGTGTCATGCCTCACCTCTGGCTGTTGGACCGGCATGATGCCGGTAGCGATAACGGTTGCGATACCGATACCGATAACGGTTCTGGAAATCAACCCCCCCTGCCGGCAGAGCAGCCCTTGCGGCTGCGGGCAAAGTGCTTGACCATGGGCAGATGACCAAGAAACTGCTGCTGAAAGACGTGGCCCATCTGGCCGGCGTCAGCGAGATGACCGCCTCCCGTGCCCTGCGCGGTGCCCCGGATGTGTCCGCCAAGACCAAGGCCAAGGTTGAAGAAATCGCCCGCAGCCACGGGTATGTGCCCAATCGGATTGCCGGCTCGCTGTCCTCGCAATCGGTCAATCTGGTGGCGGTGGTTGTGCCGTCGCTGAACAGCTTTGTGTTCCCCGAGGTGCTCTCGGGCATTTCCGCTGTTCTGAAGGACAGCCAGCTGAAGCCGGTGGTCGGGGTGTCAGGGTATGACCTTGAGGAAGAAGAAGGCGTTATTCGCGAAATGCTCAGCTGGCGCCCGTCCGGCTTGATTGTTGCGGGGCTGGAGCATACTGAAACGACACGGCGGATGCTGCAGCAGGCCGACTGTCCGGTGGTCGAGGTGATGGATGTGGACGGCGACCCGGTCCGCCATTGTGTCGGCATTTCGCATCTGCAGGCAGGCCGCGACATGGCAGAGCAAATTCTGGCCTGCGGTTACCGCAAGGTCGGCTTTATCGGTACCAAAATGCCGCAGGACTTCCGCGCCAGGAAACGGTTTGACGGCTTCACCGACGGTCTGGCCGCACAGGGTGTCGCCCTAGGTGATATTGAGCATTATGCCGGCGAAAGTGCGATCCAGACCGGCCGCCAGCTGACCGCGCAGATGCTGGCGCGCAACCCGGATCTTGATTGCATCTATTATTCCAGTGACGTGATGAGTGTTGGCGGCTTGATGCATTGCCTGGCCGCAGGCCTGTCGGTGCCGGGCGATATCGCGCTGGCCGGCTTCAACAATCTGCAGATCCTGCAGGGCATGCCGCAACAGCTGGCCACAACGGACGCCTGCCGCCGTGAGATTGGCGAGCGTGCCGCACGGGTCATCCTGCAATCGCGCGAGGCTGGCGGTACGGACGGTCTGGTTTTTGACCGGCTGTGCCCCGCGATCAGCCTTGGGGAGACACTCTGACAACCTCCCGGCGGCTGAAAACGGCAGCGTTTCCGCGATCCGGGGCGGGGCAGGGATGATTTTGGCGCTTTCCTGTGGCTTTGCGTCCCTCCATGGGGCAGCCTGTAGGGAGCCAGTTCAGTCCAGCCAACCGGAGAAGGAGCCCAGATGCCCCAGTACAACGACATGTTCGAACTGTCCGTTACGGATATGGAGCTGATAGAGACCGCCCTGCAAACCACAAGGGACACTCTGTCAGAGGCCCAGCCGGCAGCGGGCAGCAGCGAGGACGAAACGCTGCGCCGCGTGCACGAGCTTTTGGGCCGGCTGCACAATCAGAAAATCTTCTACTACCCCAAAGACAAGGTCTACGTCAGCGGCTGACGCAGTAGCGGAATGAAACAGCGCTCCCCGCCGGGCGGAGAGCGCTGAAACCTGGCTAAGAGCCGTTGTTTACAAGGCGGCCTTGAACAGCTGGGTGAGGTTTTCCTCAGTAAGCTCAATCGGGTTGCCGCCGCAGCTGGGGTCGATGATCGCGCCTTTGACCAGATCGGGGATGGCCGCTTCGGTGACGCCCAGATCTGCCAGCTTGCGGGGGATCCCGAGGCTGTCGTTCAGTTCCTGCACAAACGTGCGGAAGCCGTCAAAGCCGCCGTCGATACCCAGGTAGGCCGACGCCATGGTGAACCGGTCCGCGATTGCAGGCGCGTTGAACTCCAGCACCGCTGGCATGCAGACCGCGTTGGTGGTGCCGTGGTGGGTGTTGAAGTGCGCTCCGATCGGGTGGCTCATGGCGTGAATGGCGCCGAGCCCCTTCATGAAGGCGGTGGCCCCCATCGCCGCGGCAGACATCATCTGGGCGCGGGCCTCGATATCGGTGCCGTCGGCATAGGCGCGCGGCAGGTAGTCCTTGACCAGCCGCATGCCTTCCAGCGCGATGCCCTGGGACATCGGGTGGTAATGGGGTGAGGAAAACGCCTCGACGCAATGGGCAAAGGCATCCAGCCCGGTGCCTGCGGTGATGAACTTGGGCATGCCCACCGTCAGCTCGGGATCGCAGATCACCACCGTCGGCAGCACCTTGGGGTGAAAGATGATCTTCTTCTGATGGCTGACACTGTCGGTGATCACGGACGCGCGGCCCACCTCGGATCCCGTGCCTGCGGTGGTCGGCACCGCGATGATCGGGGCGATGGCGTCGGCATCGGCGCGGGTCCACCAGTCGCCGATATCCTCAAAATCCCAGACCGGGCGGGTCTGTCCGGCCATAAAGGCAACCATCTTGCCCAAGTCCAGCCCGGAGCCGCCGCCAAAGGCGATTACCCCGTCATGACCGCCCGCCTTATAGGCTTCGACACCGGCTTCCAGATTCTTCTCATTCGGGTTCGGATCAACCTCCGAGAACATGCCGCGGCCCAAGCCTGCGGCCTCCATGATGTCCAGGGTGGCTTGGGTGACAGGCAGATCGGCCAGCCCCTTGTCGGTGACCAGCAAAGGCTTGGTGATGCCGGCAGCGGCGCAGGCGTCACCCAGTTCGTTGATCCGGCCGGCGCCGAATTTGATTGCGGTCGGGTAGGACCAGTTTCCGTTAAGGCTCATATCGTGTTCCTTTGATGCAATGGCCCGCCCCGCGGAGGAGACGCCAGGGCGGGCGGGACCGCCCTTAGCCGGTTACCTTTTTCAGGTGGTAAGACTTCGGGCGGGTCAGATTGTGATAGCCGATGACCGACAGCCCGCCGCCGCGGCCGGTGTCCTTGCAACCGGTCCAGCACAGGCCCGGATCCAGGTAATCGGCGCGGTTCATGAACACGGTGCCAGTCTCGATCCGGTCGCCGACCGCTTGCGCCCGCTCCAGATCACGGGTCCAGAGCGAGGCGGTGAGACCGAAGTTGCTGTCGTTCATCAGCGCAATGGCTTCGTCGTCCGACTGCACCTTCATGATGCCGACGACGGGGCCAAAGCTTTCCTCGCGCATCACCCGCATCCCGTGGGTCACACCAGTCAGGATCTGCGGCGTCAGGTAGGCGCCGCCGTCATCCTCCGGCAGGGTTTCGATATGGGCCACGGCGCCAGCCTCCACGGCCTCGGCGATCTGGCTGCGCACCTCACCAGCAAAGCGCACATTTGCCATTGGCCCGATGGTGGTCTCCGCCTCCAGCGGATTGCCCAGCTTGTAGCCTTTGACGATGGCAATGGCCTTCTCCAGGAAGGCATCAAAAAGGCTTTCATGCACATAGATCCGCTCAATCCCGCAGCAGCACTGGCCGGAGTTGAACATCGCCCCGTCGATCAGCGTGTCCACCGCCGCATCCAGATCGGCGTCCTCCATCACATAGCCCGGATCCTTGCCGCCCAGCTCAGTGCCGACGCCCACAAAGGTGCCTGCCGCCGCACGTTCCATCGCCTGGCCACCGCCCACCGAGCCGGTGAAGTTCACGAAGTTGAACGCCTTCTCCGCAATCAGCGCCGAAGTGGTGTCATGGTCCAAAAAGATATTCTGGAACACATCCGCAGGCACACCCGCCGAAGCAAAAGCCTGCGCCATGCGCTCGCCTGCCAGCAGCGTCTGGGTGGCGTGCTTCAGCACTACCGCGTTGCCTGCGATCAGGGCAGGGGCCACAGTGTTGATTGCGGTCATATAGGGGTAGTTCCAGGGCGCCACGACAAGCACGACCCCATGCGGGACACGCTTGATATAGCGTTTGAAGGTGGCGTCCTCGCCAACCTCTATATCAGCCAGCGATTCCACAGCGATCTTCGCCATATGCGAGGCACGTTCGTTAAAGCCGCCGAATTCGCCGCCGTAACGCACCGGGCGGCCCATCATATGGGCCAGTTCCGGCACAATTTCATCGTTCATCGCGCCAACGGCAGCGACGCCTGCCATCACCAGGCTGATCCGCTCCTGCAGGGAGCGTGCGGCCCAGGCGGTTTGGGCTGCGCGGGCGCGCGCCGCCGCGTCAAAAGCCGCCTCGCGCGATAGGGTTTCGCGTTCGGCAAAAACCGATCCGTCGATCGGCGAGATGCACTTCAGTGTCTGGCCCATGCCATCAACTCCATTCCAAGGGGCACTGCCGCCCCTGCTTCTTTCTGGTCAAAAATACCTCGGGGGTCAGGGGGCTGGCCCCCGGTCCGCCGGGGCCGGATCACGCCCGCTCGAAGCCGCGCGCGATCTCGTAGTCGGTAACCACGCGGTCAAACTCCTCGATCTCCACCTCGGCGGCGCGTACATAATGGTCGACCACATCGTCGCCAAGGGCGGAATGCAGCATCGCCGAGCCTTTCAGCGCCGCTGCGGCATCGCGCAGAGTGCCCGGGATCATGCCCGTGTCACCCTGGTAGACATCGCCTTTTGACGGGGGCTGCAGCTCCAGCCCTTCTTCGATCCCGGCAATGCCCGCCGCCAGCATGCCCGCCATCGCCAGATAGGGGTTCATGTCAGAGCCCGGAATGCGGCACTCCACCCGGATCGCCTTGGTCCCGTCGCCGCACAGGCGGTAGCCGGCGGTGCGGTTGTCCACCGACCAGATGATCCGTGTCGGCGCAAAGGTGCCCTTCATGAAGCGTTTGTAGCTGTTGATATAGGGCGCCATGAAGGCAGTGTAATCGGGCGCGTATTTCAGCAGGCCACCCATGTAGGCCTTCATCAGCGGCGACATGCCCAGCTCATCCGACGGATCATGAAACGCGGGCTTGCCGTCCTGCCATAGCGACTGATGCACATGGCTGGATGAGCCGACCTTATCGTGGCTCCATTTCGGCAGGAAAGTCACCGCATGGCCCTGCTGGTGGGCGATTTCCTTCACCGCGTGTTTGGCGATCGTGTGGTATTCTGCAGTGTCCATCGCCGCGGCGTATTTGATGTTGAGCTCTTCCTGGCCGGTCTCCGCCTCACCCTTGGAGTTCTCGATCGGCAAGCCCGCGTCCCACAGGTGGTTGCGGATCGGACGCATCACATGCTCTTCACGGGTGGTCTGAAGGATGTTGTAATCCTCGTTGTAGCCCGAGATCGGCGCCAGGTCGCGGAAACCGGACTTGCGGATCTCGTCAAAGCTCTTTTCGAACAGGAAAAACTCCAGCTCGGTGGCGCACATGGCGTCATAGCCCATCGCCTTCAGCCGGTTCACCTGGCGTTTCAGGATCGCGCGGGGGGAGTGTGAAACCTCTTCATGCGTGTGGTGATCCAGCACATCGCACAGCACCATCACCGTGCCCTCCAGCCACGGCACCGGGCGCAGGGTCGCCAGGTCCGGCTTCATCACATAGTCGCCATAGCCGTTTTCCCAGCTGGTCGAGGCATAGCCGTCCGGCGTCGCCATCTCCAGGTCCGTCGCCAGCAAGTAGTTGCAGCAATGGGTCTCTTCCCAGGCTCCGGCAACAAAATGCTTGGCGTGGAAGCGTTTGCCCATCAGCCGCCCTTGCATGTCAACCAGACACACCAGAACCGTGTCGACCAGGCCCGAAGAAACCTGGGATTTCAAATCATCGAAGGAGAGCATGAGCAGCCCTTTGCGTGCTTGGGCCAAAACTTTTCCTCAAAAGTTTTGGCAAATTCCTTGGGTAAGGAATTTGGCCCGCTGCGCGGCAGGCCAAGTTCCGTTTTGTTTGCCCGTCCCTTAGCCGTAGCGGTAGGGGCGGCCCGCCTTTTGCATGTCGGCGTTGTACTTCTTGAAGATCTCGACAACCTTTGCCTTGGTCTCGGACTCGGCCGCGATCTCGTCCCAGAACTTCACTGCCGCGTCTTCGACCTGTGCCCATTCATCGTCCGGAATGGTGGTCAGCTTCATGTCGCTGCCGTTGACGCGCAGGTTGGCTTCACCGCCCCAATACCACCACTGGCGGTAATAATGCGACTGGTCGCAGCACACGCGGAACAGGGTCTGCAGGTCTTCGGGCAGTTCATTCCAGCGGCCCTGGTTGGCAAAGAACGACCCGGCCCAGGCGCCGGAGATGTTGTTGGTCAGGAAGTAGTCGGTGACCTTGGACCAGCCGACGGTGTAATCCTCGGTGATGCCGGACCAGGCGATGCCGTCCAGCTCGCCGGTCTGCACTGCGACCTCGATGTCTTCCCAGGGCAGTGTGACCGGCACAACGCCGAACTGCGACAGGAAGCGGCCGGCAGTCGGAAAGGTGAAGACGCGCTTGCCCTTCAGGTCCGCCAGCGAGTTGATCGGATCCTTGGTGGCAAAGTGGCAGGGGTCCCAGGCACCGGCCGAGATATGCTTGACGCCGACCTTGGAATATTCCGCGTCCCAAATCTCGTTCAGGCCGTACTGGTTGAACAGCACTGGCACGTCCAGCGAGTAGCGCGAGGCGAAGGGGAAGTAGCCGCCGAACACGGTGACCTCGGTGGGCGAGGCCATCGAGTCGTCATCCGACTGCACCGCGTCGATGGTGCCGCGCTGCATGGCGCGGAACAGCTCGCCGGTGGGGACCAGCTGATCGGCGTAGTAGAGTTCGATCTGCATCCGGTCGCCGGCGATCTTGTTGAACATGTCAATGGCAGGTTTGATCACATGTTCACCCAGCGCCGCACCGGCATAGGTCTGCATCCGCCATTTGATGGTGGACTGGGCCAGGGCCGGGGTGGCCAGCGGTGCCGCCATGGCGCCAACGCCGGCGGTCTTCAGAAACTTACGTCTTGTTGTCATTATACTCACTCCTTGTTGAAATATCCGGCCCCTTGGCGGGACTCTTCCTTGGTTATTTTCCGTAGACATAGTCCGGCAGCCACAGGGCGATTTGCGGGAAGACCATGATCAGGGCCAGGGCCAGCACCATCACTGCGGCAAAGGGGATGATCGAGACATAGATGTCCTTCAGCCCGATTTCCGGCGGCGCCATTGCCCGCATCAGGAACAGGTTATAGCCGAAAGGCGGTGTCATATAGGCGATCTGGGTGGTGATGGTATAAAGCACCCCGTACCAGATCAGATCAAACCCAAGCGCCCCCACCAGCGGCACGTAAAGCGGCGCCACGATCACCAGCATTGCGGTGTCGTCCAGGAAGGTGCCCATGATGATGAAGCTCAGCTGCATCAGGATCAGGATCATCCAAGGGGACAGGCCCAGCTTGGTGGTGAACAGGTCTTCGATGGCTTTGACTGCGCCGAGGCCGTCAAAGATCGCGCCAAAGGCCAGTGCCGCCAGAATGATCCACATGAACATGCAGGAGATGCCAAGGGTCGAGCGCACCGAAGTCTCAAACACCTCCTTGGTCATCCGCCCCTTCAGCACCGCGGCGATGAAGGCCGTCATGGCACCGATCGCCGAGCTTTCCACCAGCGAGGTCCAGCCGTTCACAAAGGGCACCATCATCGCGGCAAAGATCGCCAGCGGCAGCACGCCGGAGAACAGCAGGCGGTACTTCTCCTTCATGAACACGTCTTTGTAGAACAGGGCGTTCTTGCGGGTCAGGAAGGACAATGCGCCCAGGGCCAGCGCCATGCCAAGCGCGGGTTTGGCTTCCAACGTTCCAGTCTTGATCAGCAGCGGCACCAGCACCAGCGCGCCCAGCACGATGTAGTTCAGGCGCAGCGGGTGGTCGGTGATCTGCTCGTATTCCGCCAGATCCTCGGGGTGCATGGCCGGACCCAGATCGGGCTGCATGCGAGAGCGGACATAGATGTAGATGATGAACATGGTGGCCATCAGCAGGCCGGGGATCACACCTGCCAGCCACAGCTGGCCCACCGGCTGACGCGCAATCATCGCATAAAGCACCAGCACAACCGACGGCGGCACCAGGATACCCAGCGAGGACCCGGCCTGGATAGTGCCGGTCACCAGGATCTTGTCATAGCCGCGGCGCAGCAGTTCCGGCAGCGCGATAGTTGCGCCAATCGCCATGCCTGCCACTGACAGGCCATTCATCGCCGAGATCAATACCATCAGGCCGATCGTGCCGATGGCGAGCCCGCCTTTCACTGGCCCCATCCACACGTGGAACATCCGGTACAGATCATCAGCGATCTTTGATTCCGACAGCACATAGCCCATGAAAATGAACATCGGCAGGGTCAGCAGCGGATACCATTTCATCAGCTTCATTGCCGCAGAGAACGGGATCTCGACCCCGCCGGTGCCCCACAGAAGCATGCCCGCAACAGCCCCGACAAAGCCGATGGCGCCAAACACCCTCTGGCCGGTCATTAGCATCAGCATCATGCCGGCAAACATGACGATAGCAATCCATTCGTAGGACATCAGATTTCAACTCCGCGCAGGCGTCCGATATCCCGGAACAATTCGGCAAGGCATTGCAGCAGCATCAGAAAGACACCGAAGCAGAGGATGGTTTTTACAGGCCACAGGAAGGGGCGCCAGGCGGTGGAACTGCGCTCGAGATAGCCGAGCTTTTCGCCCGCAGCGGCGGGTCCTTCGCTCAGCAGCGTTTTCAGCAGGTCCCAGAAGAACTGCACGGGTTCTATACCGAAATACCCCAGTGAATAGGCCGTAGAGCTGAGCGCGCCGTACATCAGGATTACAAGGTAGCTGATCAGGAACAGCACGGTGAACGCATCAACCATCGCCTTGGTTTTCGTCGACCAGCCGCCGTAAAACAGGTCCATCCGCACGTTTGACCCCATTTGGATCGAATAGGGTCCGCCCAGAATGTAATAGGCCACCATCACAAACTGCGCCGTCTCCAGCGTCCAGTGCGACGGGTTGAAAAAAGTCTTGGACACCGACGACCACAACAGCACCCCGATCAGGGCAAAGATCAGATACATGGCAAAGCGGCCGATGAAACGGTTCATCGCGTCAATGCCGCGCACATAGGCCCTTATTACTTTAGGCACCAAAGCCCCCTTCCGCCGCCAGCGCGGCCAGGGCCGGGCGCAGCAATGTCAGCATTTCTTCTGCCATGGCCTCTTCTTCTTCCGGCGTGGTCACCAGATCGTTGCGGATTTCGATCATTACATTGGCCAGCCCGTGTGCCAGCCCGTGGATCTTCAGAGAATGGGTGACGCCATCCGCCGGGCCATAGGGTTCATTGCGCTCCACCCGTCGGTGCGGCAGGGCAGGGGCCGCGGCCAGCATGGCGTCAGCCAGGCGGCTGTCGGCGTCGTGCAGGATGCCGATTTCGACCGCGCGGTTTTCGCCGTAATAGACCGGGGTAAAGCTGTGCATGGTGACCAGAACGGTTTGCAGCCCGGCATCCTTGCGGGCCTTGATGACCTCGGCGACAGTGCTGCAGAACGGGGCATAGACCGTGTCCGCACGCTCCTGCCGCTGGGCGGCTGTCAGGTCTTTGTTGCCGGGCACCTCGACCAGTTCGGATTTCTCCGGCATCGCCGAGGCCGCTTCGGGCGGGCGGTTGCAGTCGTACACCAGCCGCGACACGGTGCTGGCCACCAGCGGTGCATTCAGGGCCTTAGACATATGCAGAGCAATGGCCCGCGCACCCGGATCCCAGGCGGCGTGGCTCAGCCGGTCCTGATCCCGCAGCCCCAGCCCGTCATAGCGCGCGGGGATATTGCTGGAGGCGTGCTCGCACAGCAGCAGAACCGGGCTGGCGCCCTCACGGTTCACCACCTCCACTGTCTCCGCTTGAGCGTGAGAATCGCTCTCTCGCATATGTTGCCCCCCTGCGATTTGGAAAAATCTTTCCATGAAGAGATATTTGTGTCAATATCTTTTCATGACCGGTTTCGCACAGAGATTCCTGAAACTTTCTTTTCAGGCCGGACCCGGATAGGAAAGTGTCTGTTCAAAGCAGGAATGCCCCGTTGACGAAATCGCCAGCCACCGTTCGCGAGTTGATCCGCGAGAGCTATTCCGCGCTCACCCAGTCCGAACGCAAGTTCGCAAACCTGCTGCTGGAAAATTACCCTGCGGCAGGATTGGCTTCGATCACCATTGTGGCCAGCAATGCTGATGTCTCGACACCGACCGTGGCGCGGATGGTGCAGAAACTGGGCTTCAAAGGATATCCGCAATTCCATCAGGCACTGCTGAAGGAACTTGAGGCGAAAGTCTCCGGCCCGACCAAGCGGCGGGACAATTGGGCGACCGAGGCGCCCGAGGGCCACCTGCTGAACAGATTTGCACAGGCCGTGACCGACAACCTGCAGCAGACGTTCTCAAACATCGACACCGCACAGTTCGATGCAGCTGTCCATCAGCTGTCAAACACCGAGGGGCGGCTTTATGTGGTTGGCGGCCGTATCACCCGGGCGCTGGCAGATTACGCCTTTACCCATTTTCAGGCGATCCGGCAGCGGGTCACCCATATGACGTCTTCCTCCGCCACCTGGCCCCATTACGTGCTGGACATGGTCGAGGGCGACACCCTGCTGCTGTTCGATGTGCGCCGTTATGAAACCAACCTGCAGCGCTTGGCCGAACTCGCCTCCGAACGCGGGGTAAAGATTGTTCTGATCACGGATCAATGGGCCAGCCCGATTGCGTCGGTTGCCGAACATACCTTCAACTGCTGGGTCGAGATCCCATCGGCCTGGGACTCCAACATTTCCACCATGATGCTTTTGGAGGCGATGATCGCCGCCACCCAGGAAGAAAGCTGGGACAAGACCAAGGATCGCTACGACCGCCTGGATGAGCTGTTCGATATGACCCGCCTGTTCCGCAAGTTCTCCTGACCAGAAGACAGGCTGCTGCATGGACATTGACCTCCGGTTGCGCCTTACTGGGCTTCAGGCCGGTTTCTTTCAGGCAGGAGTATTCAAATGCGACTAATCGGAATTCTGGCGCTGGCAGCATTTGCTGCAGCACCCGCCGCGGCCAACCCGCTCAGCCGCATTCTGGCCACGTCAGGGCTGACGCCGCAGGACACCAATATCATGCGTCAGGCCGAACAGTCTCTGCTGGCCGAGGCGCAGGTCGGCACTGGCAAGCGGGCCGAATGGACCAACCCGGACAGTGGCGCACATGGCGAGGTCCGGGTGGCCGGCAAGGAGGGTGACTGCTTGCTCCTGCAGCATCAGGCCTTTCTTAAGGACAGCCAGGACCCCAAGCAGGTCCGGCGCAGGTTTTGCCCGTCGGGGGCTGACTGGCTGCTGACCCAGTAACCGGGCGCACAAGCGTAAAACGTTCCATTCAGTGCAAGGGAGATAATATGATGACTGATATTACCCGCAAACACACCGGCCAGCGCATGAGCCAGATCGTGACCCACGGCGATACTATCTATCTGGCAGGCCAGGTCGGCACAGCCGGTGCCAGCGCCGCGCAGCAAACCCAGGATTGCCTGGACAAGATCGACGCGCTGCTGGCCGAGGCCGGCAGCAGCAAGACCCGCATTCTGCAGACGGTGATCTGGCTTGCCGACATGAAGGATTTTGCCGGGATGAACGCAGTTTGGGACGCCTGGGTCCCCGAAGGCCACGCTCCGGCGCGTGCCTGCGGCGAGGCAAAGCTGGCCCGCGAGGATTTTCTGGTCGAATTTATCGTCACCGCTGCCAGGGCCTGATCCCGGTGGCAGTCCAGTTCAGGACTCCTATCGCTCCTGCGCCGCCCGTGCATGCCCTAGGTTGCGCTTAGTGGCTTGAAACGCGGCAGTCTGGTGAAACGGGATAACAATGTCTTGCAGCATGGATTGTTCTTTTTACCTTCTTTTCCCGCTGCTGCACGGCGGTAGAGTGATTGGTGCAGGCAGGGGGACGGAGTGCGCGGCATGGCAGATCAATCTCTTTCACACAGCAGCCAGGGCCCAATACCCTGCTGGGGGCGCATGCGTTGATGCAATCACCAGCTTCCAAGCTCACCCTTCGGGGCAGCCGCACATCCGTCGAAGCGGCTGAGGCGGAAGGCCTGATCCGTAGAATTTTCACCAACCTGGGGTACAGCCCGGAAGTTTCGGCGCAGGTGGCGCATCATTTGGCCGACACCAGCCTGTGCGGCGTGGAAAGCCACGGCGTCATGCGGGTGCTGGAATATGCCAATCAAACGCGGTCAGGCTATCTTGATCCCAAGGGCACAGCGCGTGCCTTCCGGGACAGCTGCGGTGTGATGCGGGTCGAGGGCGGCGGCGGCATTGGCATCCCGGCGATGCAGCTTGCCTACGAAACCGGCATCGCCGAGGCGCGGGAGCGCGGGATTTCGGCGCTTTCCATCCGTCATGCGGGTCACACTGGGCGCCATGGCGCCTTTGCCGACATCGCGGCAGAGCAGGGGTTCCTGACCATCTGCATCGGCGGCGGCAACCGGCAGACCTGGCGCCAGGTGGCGCCCCATGGCGGGGCGCAGGCCAAATTGCCGACCAATCCCTGGTGTGCAGGCATCCCGGGCGGCGCCCAGGGGCCGGTGGTGCTGGACTTTGCAACGTCCAAAATTGCCGGCGGCTGGATCTACGCTGCCAAATCCGCGGGCGCTCTGCTGCCGGAGGGCTGCGTGATCGACCGCAATGGCAATCCGACCCGCGATCCCGAAGATTATTTTGCGGGCGGTGCCATCCTGCCTGCCGGCGCGCAAAAAGGCTTTGCGCTGGCGCTGGTGGCTGAACTCATCGGCGAGGCGATGCTGGGGCCGTCCACAACCGAATGCAACTGGCTGCTGATCACCCTGGAGACCTCCCGGTTCCGCGCCGCGCCGGCCATGCAGGCCGCGGCTGAAGACGTGCTGGCCGATCTGCGCAGCTGCCCGCCGGCACCGGGGGTCGAGCGGGTGGAGATCCCAGGAGAGCGCGAACGCAACCACCGTGCTGCTTCAGAGGGGCGGATCGCGGTGCCACTGGAGACCTGGCGCCAGATCCAGGAGCTGGCCGAAAGCCTGGGGGCGGCATGAACCGATGAGCGGCGGTGCCTACAGGACCCGCCGCTACACCTGGGTTTTGCAGCCCGGCAAAAACCGCCTGGATCAGTCCAGAGCCATTGCCGCCTTGCGGATGGCTGCTTCGGTCTGTTGCAGATCCTCTTCGGTCAGGGCCAGGCTTGGGTAGGTCTTGCCTGGCGACTTGAAAATGCCCTCCGCGCGCAGCACCGCATTGTACCGTCTGGTGCGCTCCGCATTGCCCGCCTGGGTATCGCGGTAGTCCCGGACTTTGCTGTCCGTGAACACAACTTCGAACAGCGCAGGCTCCCCGACGATCCGGAACGGCACCCCGGCCTCTTCCAGCGCCGCACTGGTTGCCTGCATCAGCCGCTTGCCGGTGCCGTTCAACCGGTCATAGGCGCCCTCGCGGCGCAGCACTTCCATGGTCTTGAGGCCCGCCGCCGCCGCCACCGGATTGCCCGACAGCGTGCCCAGCTGCATCAGCCAGCCCTCGGCGCCGACCTGCGTTTTGTCGAAATGCTGCATAATATCGGCACGGCCAACGATGGCTGCCAGGGGGAAGCCGCCGCCGATCACCTTGCCAAATGCCGCCAGATCCGGCGTCACGCCATACAGCTCCTGCCCGCCGCCGTAGGTGGAGCGGAACCCGGTCACCACCTCGTCAAATATCAGCAGGCTGCCGTGTTTCCGGGTCTCCTCGCGCAGCAGCTCCAGGAAACCCGGCAGCGGCGGCACGATGCGCTGCAGCGGTTCGGCGATGATCGCCGCAATCTCGTGCCCGTGCTCTGCCATCAGCTGCTTGATGTACTCAAAATCGTTGAACGGCGCGACCAGCACCTCGGCGGCGACCGATGGCGGGATGCCTGCGCTGTCCGGCACCGCTTGCGGAAAGTTCACCCGCACCGAGGGCGCCAGGCTCATCTGCGCCTCTGCCGACATGCCGTGATAGCCGCCCTCAAACTTCACGATCTTGGTGCGCCCGGTGAAGGCCCGCGCCAGCCGGATCGCATACATGTCCGCCTCACCGCCGGTGGAGACATAGCGCAGCTGTTCGGCGCAGGGTACTGCGCGGCAGATTTCCTCGGCCAGCTCAATGCCGCGGGTGTTGCTGGCAAAGAAGGTCATACCCTTCGGCAGCTGCTCCAGCACCGCCTCCATCACTTCCGGATGGCCATGGCCCAGCATCATCGGACCGGAGCCGATCAGATAGTCGATGTACTCCTTGCCGTCTTCATCCCACACACGCGCACCCTTGCCCTCGCGGATGACGATACCGGGGTCGAAGTTGCCAAAGCCGCCCGCGGGCAGCACCGCGCGGGCGCGTTCGGTCCATTCAGCCTGGGAGAGGATCTTTTCCATGTCTTCAATTCCTGTTGAGGGCCGGGTTGCCCGAAGTTAGGTGGAATTTGACCAAGAAGTCAAAATTTATTCGATCACAGCTGCGGGAGCGCCCAACCCCTTGCGGTCAGGCCGCACGCCAAGGCCGGGGCCTTCGGGCGGGGCGATGCGGCCATTGCGGCGCTCTGGACCTGCCGGGTCCAGCCGCGGGCTAACGTAGGAGGACAGGTCGCAGACGTTCATCAGCCGCAGCGGATCGGTGGACGCACCCAGATGCAGAAGGGCAGCGGTGGTAATGTCGGAGCCCCAGGTGTCCTCGATGCACATCTTGGCGCCCAGATGCAGGCACAAGTCCCGCGCCCGGCGCGAGGCTGACAGCCCGCCGAATTTCGACAGTTTGATGGCAACCGCATCCATAACGCCCGCCGCATGGCCTGCCAGCAGCGAAGCTGTATCATGGGCGTTTTCATCCAGTTTCATCGGCAGGCCGCAAGACGCGCGCACCCGGGCGCAGTCCTTGATGGTGGCGCAGGGCTGTTCCAGCATGATGTCCAGATCTGCAACAGCCCGGCCCACGCGGGAGGCATCCAGCGAGGATGCACCGCAGTTCCAGTCGCCATAGACCAGTGGCCCGCTGCCGATTGCCTCGCGCACCATCCGCAGACGGGCTGCATCCGCCTGCCAGTCACGGTCCGCGCCGAGTTTTACCTGAAACTGGGTGATGCCGGTGGCCTGCGCCTCGCAGGCAATGCGCGCCATCTCCTCGGGTGCAACACAGGTGATTGAATGATAAAGCGGCATATCCGCCTGCCGCTGACCGCCGAGCAGAGCATGAAGCGGCAGGTTTGCCGCCTGCGCGGTCAGGTCCCACAGAGCAATGTCGATGGCTGATTTGGCATAGGCATGCCCCTGCAGCCAACTGTCCAGCTTCGCCATCACCGCCTCTGGCCCCACCGGATCGGCACCCAGAAGAACCGGCGCCATCTCCTTGATCGCAGGCACCACGCCGCGGGCATAGGCTGGCAGGTAGTGCGGGATCGGGCAGACCTCGCCCCAGCCGGTCAGGCCGGTATCGGTGTCCAGCGCCAGCACCACGCTTTCGACTGTGCCGCAGGTCTTGCCCTCGGCCATGTAATAGGCGGTGTGGCTGGTCAGCGGCACATGCCACAGGGATATCCGGGTGATTTTCATTCGCGTGTTCCCAGGTCGGATTTTTTCAAGAGATCTTCACCGCGCCAGAACGCCGCCGCCAGCAGCGGACCCGGCACCATATCAATGGCATGTTTCTGATGCGGCGCGTGGTGGATGGTGTCTCCCGGCCCGGCATCCTGTGCCGCGCGGCCTTCGGAATGAAACCGGGCCTGGCCTGCGAGGATCAGATAGGTTTCCTCGGGCGCGTGCGAATGTTCACCGTAATGCTGTCCGGCTCCCCAGTAGCCGATGGACAGGCGCATTTCATCACTTTGGTACAGCCCCTCGGGCGAGACCATATTGACCCAGCCGTAATTGTCCAGCCAGTCGCGGGAGAAGCTGTCGGCCTCAGTGTAAGTCTGCTGCCAGCGCAAAGCCGGAATCGCGTCAATGAGGGCCGCCACGGCGTCCTGCGCCGGGCCGTCTTGTGCCCAGCGCGTGCGCAAGGCGCTGATCTTGCCGCAGACCGGCAGACGGTGCAGTGCAACCTCCAGCAGCGGCAGGCTTTGCATCCGCGCGGCAAACCAGCCCAGGCCCTCAGTCCGGGCAGCCAGTTGTGTCAGCTCATGCAGCAACTGTGCAGGCATCGCGTTAGCCTCCGTAGACCGCAACCGGGTCCCCCAGCGCGCCTTCTTCCGGCATCACGCCGAGGCCGGGCAGGGAGGGCGGCACCGCTACCCCTGCGTCATTGCGCGCGCCCTGGCCGGGCACCGGGTCCACGTCCAGATGATAGTGGCAAAGCCAGCTTGCCAGCCGGTTTGCGTCCGGTGTCGAGGCGGCCAAATGGATCGCCGCAGTATCGGCCAGCGCCGAGCCGCCCAGATCCTCGATATGCATCTGCCAGCCCACCGAGACGCCAAAGTCGCGGATCTGCCGCGCCCGGGTCAGCCCGCCGACGCGGTTGGGTTTCACCTTTACCCCCTCGCAAGCGCCACGCTTCCAGGCCTCCAGGTGGTCGCCGAACGTATGCATGCATTCATCCAGCATGATCGGGTTGGAGACCCGCGACGCCACATGGGCGCATTGATCCAGCGTTTCGCAGGGCTGCTCCACCCAGTCGCGGGCCTTGACCGAGTTTAGCACCTCCACCGCGACCCCCGGCTGCCAGGCGCGGTTTACGTCGAAGGTCACCTTGTGGCCCTTGGGCAAGCCTTCCGAGATCGCTTCGATCCGGTCGATGTCGAGGCCAATGTCAGTGCCGCCGACCTTGGCCGAATGCACAGTATAGCCTTTTTGCGCGGCACGGGCGATCAGCGCCAGCATCTCTTCCGGGCTGCCGGTGGAAATGGAGGAGTTTACCAGTACCGGCGCCGCCTCGGCCCCGCCCAGAAGCTGCCACAGCGGCAGGCCTGTAGCCTTGCCGAGAATATCCCAGCAGGCCATGTCGACCGGCGACTTTACATACGGATGCCCCGGCAGCTGCACATCCATCACCCGGTTCACGTGATCCAGGCAGCGCGGGTCCAGCCCGATCAGAGCCGGTGCCAACGTTTCAATTCCGGCCCGGATCCCCGGCCCGTGTGCGGGCAGATAGGTATGCCCCCAGGGGCAGCCTTCCCCCCAGCCCGAGATGCCCTCGTCGGTATCAATGCGCACAAACGTGCTGTCGAGCTTTTCGAACTTCAGCCGCCCGCCCGAAAGGTAATAGGGCTCGGTCAGCGGCATATCGAGCTGATAGACGGTGATCCGGGTGATTTTCATTTCAGCTCCACTTCCACAAAACTCATCTGGGTGTCTCCGGCGTTGATGACATTATGCTCGACGCCCTCGTCGCGGCGGTAGGCTGTCCCCGCGGGGACAGTGACTTTTTTTACGTTGCCGCCCGGCATCTCCAGCCGCATGTGGCAGTCGGTGACGGCGGTGATCACGTAATCCATCGCGTGCCAGTGCCAGCCGGTTTCAGCGCCGGGGGCAAAGTCGAAACGGGTTACGCGGACGCGGGTATCGTCGATCATCTGGGTGGCTTGGGCTGCGATGGCCATGGCAATTCTCCTGATTGAATACCTGTCTAGCCTAGGCCCGCCCGCGGCTGGGGCCGCGAGCCAGACAGGACAAGGGGATCAGGCCAGTCATCCAGCGTCTCCGAACTCCGCCACCGGCGTGCCAAGGCTTTCGAAATCCGGCGTCACCCCCAGGCCCGGAGCGTCCGGAGCGTAGAGTTTGCCGTTTTCCGCGCGCGGACCGCCGATGCCGGTTGAGTGGGTGTTGTAGTTCATCAGGTCGGTGGTGTTGTGCAGGTATTCCTCGGGCGTGGTGGCGGCGAAATGGGCCAGCGTGGCGCTGGCAATTTCGCCGCCCCAGGTGTCTTCGGCCACCACCGGCAGGCGGTTCTCGACCAGGTAGTCCCGCACCCGGCGCGCCTTGGAGATGCCGCCGAGGTTGGAGATTTTGAGGCAGACCAGATCAGCGCCATGATCCGCCACGATGCGCTGGGCGGCCTGCATGCCGGTGACGCATTCATCCAGCTTCATCGGCAGGTCGGTGCGCATCCGCACCTGCTGGCATTCCTCGTAGGTGCGGCAGGGCTGTTCCAGGATATAGTCCAGATCCCTGGTTGCCCGCGCCACCCGCAGCGCATTGTCGACCCGCCAGCCTTGGTTGGCATCAGCCATCGCCTTTTCGCCGGGCTTCAGCAGCGGCACGGTGGAGCGGATGCGGTCGATATCCGCGGCCCAGTCGCCGCCGACCTTGACCTGGAACTGGCGGTAGCCTTGCGTTCGGTAGCGGTTCATCTCGGCGATGGTTTCCGCGGTGCCCTTCTGCGGCGCCACCCGGTACATTGGCGCACCATCGGTCAGCTTGCCGCCCCAGAGCCGCCACAGCGGCGCGTCCAGAGACTGGCCCAGAATGTCCCAGCAGGCGGCATCAAACGGGGCCTTGGCATAACCGTGCCCCTGCACCAGATGGTCCATGATCCGTTCGATCCGGGCCACATCGCGCGGGTCCTCGCCGATAAGGGCGGGCGCCACCAGCCGGGCCAGCGCTGGTACGCCCTCGGAATGGGCAACCATGTAGTTCTCGCCGCAGGGGGTGAACTCGCCGCAGCCCTGCAGGCCTGCGTCGGTGTCGATCACCACCACCGAGGCGGTGGCGGTTTCAATCGCATTGCCTGCGCCCCAGACATAGGCGCCGCCGGCGTAAGGAAGGCCGGTTTGGAAGACGCGGATACGGGTGATCTTCATCAGTAAGGTCCTGTCTCAGTCCGGGGACATGGCCGGATCATCCGCCAGCCCCTCGCCGCGCCAGAAGACGAAGCAGAGGATCGGATGCTCGTTGGTGATCATCGCATGCGGCTGGTTTGGCCCGTGCATCTTGGTGTCACCCGGAACCAGCCGCCTGACCTCTTCGCCCTTGGCCATGAAATCGGCGCTGCCGGACAGGATGGTATAAAGCTCTTCAGGGGCGTGCTGGTGCCAGGGATAGTCCAGTCCAGGGCCCCAATAGCCAATGGTCATCCGCGTTTGGAGTGAATGGAAATGCCCCGTTGGCCCAACCAGTTCAAACCAGCCGTAACGCAGCAGAAAGTCCTGGCCGACTTCCTCTTCAGTATAGGTGTGGCGCCATTCCGCATGCGGCGCCAGGGCAATGATCGCTTGCTGCAGGGCGCGCACCTCAGCCTCTGCCGGGATGCCTTTGGCGGCATAACCGGGGTCGGATTGCACCAGTGCTGCGCCGGGAACCTGATGTCCCTCGCGGCCCGCCCAGCGGATGTCGCTGGGCCAGGGCTGAAACTCTGCCAAGGCTGGCAAGGCGGCATGGAAGGCCTTGGCAGCCTCCAGCGCCTTATCAAACAGCGCCCGGCTCATGGGAGCACCACGATATTGCCGGTGTGCTTCTTGGCGATGAAGGCGGCCTGCGCCTCTTTCAAGTCCGCCAGCGGATAGGCTGCGGCCAGTGCCGGTTTGATTTCGCCCTTTTCGATATAGGAGATCACGTCGGTGAAGTTGCGGTGCGGAGTTACGGTGGAGCCGGTGAAGGTCAGGTCACGCAGGTAGAAGGTGCGCAGGTCCAGCTCGACCACCGGTCCGGCAATCGCGCCGGAGCAGGTGTAGCGGCCGCCGCGCTCCAGCACGCTGATCAGCTTGGGCCAGGCCGCGCCGCCGACCACATCGGCTACCACGGTGACCTTTTCTCCGCCAAGTGCAGCCCGCAGGTTTTCCGGCGACCGTGGCAGGATCAGGTCGGGGCCAAGCCCGGCCACCTCTGCATGTTTGGCCTCAGACGCCATGGCAATCACCCTGGCGCCGCGGCGTTTGGCAAGCTGGACCAGCGCGCCGCCAACCCCGCCCGAGGCGCCGGGGATCAGCACGGTGTCATCCGCATCCACATTGGCACGGCTCAGCATGCCCTCGGCGGTGACATAAGAGCAGGAAAAAGTGGCCAGCTCCGCATCGCTGAGGGGGCTGTTGACCACCGCAACACCGCGCACATCCGCCTTGGTGTATTCGGCAAAGCCGCCATCGCATTCGGAGCCGAAGTAGCCGGCCTTGTCCATGTTGCCGGGATCGTCCCAGTCACGGACCCAGCCGCCGGCCATGACGCGCTTGCCGATGAGCGCAGGGTCGGCCCCGTCGCCAACGGCCACCACATCGCCAACCGCGTCGGCCCCCTGGATGCGCGGGAAGGTGAGGGGGCGGCCGCCCCAGCTCGGGTCTTCATCGCCCGCTTCGTCAAAGGCGCCGCCGGTGGTGGCGCCTTTGACGGACTTGGAGTACCAGCCGGAGCGGGTGTTCACATCGGTGTTGTTCAGCCCGCAGGCGCCGACCTTGATCAGCACCTCCATTGGACCCGGCTGCGGCACCGGCCAGTCCTGGTGCCATTCGTATTTGTCCAGACCGCCGTGGCCGGTCAGAACCATCGCTTTCATTGTGTCGGGCAGGGTCATTTATTGCGTTTCCCTTTTGGCTATGGGGAGGGGGGCGCTGCCCCCGCCTTCGGCTCCCCCGGAGTATTTTTGAAAAGATGAAGGGGGCCTGTTGTTTGCTCATTCAGCCGGAGTGAGCTCCGCGTCGCTACGGGGCAGCAGGCTTTCGGGGTCATAAGCGGGGGCGCCCAGGATCCGGCCCTTGCGCGGGGTGCCTGCGATGATCACCTCAACCTCGGTGCCCGGCACATTGGCGTTCGGATTCACGTAGGCGAAGGCCAGGATCTTGCCAATTGTATGGCCATAGGCGACCGAGGCGGTGGAACCTGCGACCTGACCATCCAGCAGGACGGCTTCACCGCCGTGGCCGTCCGTGACGCCGTCTGGCTCAATCTCCAGATAGGCGCAGACCCAGGGCTTATCAGCGTCGTTCAGCGTCTTGTCCTTGCCCAAGTAAGCCTTGTCGGTGCGGGCAAAGCGCAGCAGGTCCGCCTCGGCCAGGGTCACTTCATTGGTGAGTTCGCCCGCACCCTTGAAACCCTTCTCCATCCGCATCGCATTCATCGCAAAGGAGCCGTAGTCGGCAATGCCATGCGCCTCACCTGCCGCCCACAGCGCGTCATAGACTGCCAGGGCGCTGCCGCGCGGGATGTGCAGCTCCCAGCCAAGTTCACCCGCATAAGACATCCGGAAGGCCCAGAGCTTATGGCCCGCAACTTCGATCTGTTGCGCGCTCAGCCAATTGAAGCCGGCGTTTGTCAGGTCCGCATTTGTGCAGCCGCCCAGGACCCTGCGGGCTTTCGGGCCGTTGAGAGCGATGGCAGCCCAATCGGTGGACAGCGTTGTGATTTTCACCTCTTCACCCGCGCGGTTCTGGTTCAGGTGGTCCAGCAGCCGCTGTTCAAAGAAGGCGGCGCAGACCAGGTAGTAGCGGCCCTCCGCCAGCTTCACCACGGTGGTTTCCAGCTCAATCCGGCCGCGGCGGTTCAGCATGTGGGCAAGGGCGATGCCACCCGCCTTTTGCGGCAGGCGGTTGGCGGTCAGCCGGTCCAGCAGGGCGGCGGCGCCAGGGCCTGAGACTTCGACTTTGGTGAAGGCGGAGATGTCCATGATACCCACGCCCTCGCGCACGGCCTTGCACTCCAGGCCGACCATATGGTGCACTTCGTTGCGCTTGAAGGAATAGTGGTCGCGTTGCTCCACACCGTTCCTGGCAAACCAGCGCGGGCGCTCGTGGCCGTAGACTTCCTCATAGACCGCGCCTTTGTCCTTCAGCCGCTCATAAAGCGGCGAGGGTTTGATTGGGCGGCCCGCCAGGCGGTTGAAATGCGGGAAGGGGATCTCGTGGCGCAGCTTGTAGTCCTCATGCGCCTTGGTCACCTGCCAGTCTTTGGTGGCGTAGGCGCCGAAACGGCGCGGGTCGTAGTCGCGCATCGAGATATCGGCGGCGCCATGCACCATCCAGCGGGCCAGCTCGCGGGTCAGACCCGGGCCCCAGCCGATGCCGATCTGGGTGCCGCAGCAGCACCAGTAGTTTTTGACGCCCGGCGCCGGGCCGATCAGCGGGTTGCCATCGGGGGGATGCGAGATCGCGCCATGCACCTCGCGCTGGATGCCGAGGTCGGCGAAGACCGGCATCCGGTTCAGGCTTTCCTCCAGCCAGGGCATCACCCGGTCGTAATCGGCATCAAACAGCCAGTTTTCGTAGTCCCATGGGCAGTGGTCGTGCCAGACCGAATTGCTGCCTTCCTTCTCATAAATCCCGATCAGGCCGCGCTTCTGCTCCATGCGGATATAGCCCGAGACCTGTCTGTCGTCGCGGATCACCGGCAGTTCCTTGTCCAGCGCCTCGAACTCCGGCACCGGTTCGGTCACGAAATAGTGGTGGGTCATCGAGGTCATCGGGAGCTGCAGCCCGGACCATTCGCCCATCTGGCGGGCATAGGTGCCGCCTGCGTTCACGACATGCTCGCAAGCAATGGAGCCCTTTTCCGTTTCCACGATCCATTCGCCATTGTCGGACTGGGTGATATTTGTTGCGCGGCAATGGCGGATGATGCGCACACCCAGCTGGCGGGCACCTGCGGCCAGTGCCATGGTGACGCCTGAAGGGTCCACGTGGCCGTCGTCCGGGGTGTGCAGCGCGCCCAGAACGCCGTCGAGGTTGTAGAAGGGGTGCTGCTCGGCGACCTTTTCCGGCCCAACCAGTTCGATGTTGAACCCCAGCGAGCGCCCGACGGACAGAGTGTGGCGCAGCCAGTCCATTTCATCCTCGGTATAGGCCAGGCGGAACGAGCCGCAACCGTGCCAGGTCACCGCCTGGCCGGTCTCTTCCTCCAGTTTCCCGGAATAGAGGCCGATGTTGTAGTCCACGCATTTGCCAAGGCCGAAGGAGCTGGTGGAATGGGTGATCTGCCCCGCAGCGTGCCAGGTCGAGCCGGACGTCAGCTCGGCCTTTTCCAGCAGAACCACCTCCGGGCCCCAGCCCTCATGTGCCAGGTGATAGGCCAGGCCCACCCCCATCACGCCGCCGCCCACGATGACCACGCGAGCCTGTGCCGGGAATTCTCTCTCAGCCATTTCGCTGTTCCTGATTGCAATGCGCTTTTCTGCTCGACAGGCTAATTCCATATTTGTACCATCGTCAATCATGAATGGCACAAATGTATCACTGACTGTTTTGGAGCGCCTCACGGAAGAGTGGGATGCGCTGACCCCCGAGGCCCAGAAGGCGGCCCGCTATGTGCTGGAAAATCCTGCGGATGTCGGGGTTTCCACCGTGCGCGAGATTGCCGGGGCGGCCAATGTGAAGCCCAACACCTTTGTCCGCATGGCGCGGCAGGTGGGCTTTGAAGGCTATGAGGATTTCCGCGCCCCCTTCCGCGAGGCGATTCGCAAAGGCGGGGTGTCGTTTCCCGACCGCGCCCGCTGGCTGCAGGATACGGCCAAGTCCGGTGAACTGGGCGCGCTTTATGCCGATATGGCGGGTGCTGCGATCCGCAATATCGAAGACACCTTTGCAGGGATCGACGCCAGCGCTTTGGAGGCAGCAGCGCATGCGATTTGGAATTCCCGCCAGGTGTTCACGCTGGGCGTCGGCGTCAACAACGCCAATGCCCGCAATTTCACCTATCTTGCCTCAACCGGCATGAAGCAATTCCACGCCATCCCGCGGCCCGGCTCGACGGCGGTGGATGACCTTGCTTGGGCGGACGGCCAGGATGTGCTGATCGCGATGACCTGCAAGCCCTACCGGGCCGAGGTGATCGAGGCGGTCCAGATCGCGCGCGAACAGGGGGTCGCCATTATCGGGGTCTCCGACAGCCCCGCCAGCCCGGTGGTCCTGAATGCGGATCATGGTTTTGTCGTTGCAGTGGATACGCCGCAATTCTTTCCTTCATCCGTCTCGACTATCGCTTTTCTGGAAACGCTGCTGTCCTTTGTGATTGCTGTCTCCAGCGAGGAAATTGTCGCGCGGGTGGAGAAGTTCCACAAACGCCGGCACCAGCTTGGCATCTACGCGGAGGACCCTGAATGAACGCAGCCCCGATCCATTCTCTTGAGGCGCGGTATTACATCGACCCGGTCCTCTTTGAGGCTGAGCGCAAGGGCCTTTTGGCGCGCAGCTGGCAGTTTGCCGGCCACGCCAGCCAGCTGGAAAACACCGGCGACTATTTCGCCTTTGAGATGGCCGGCGAAAACCTGTTCAGCATCAAGGGGCGCGATGGCGAAATCCGCACCTTTTATAATGTCTGCCAGCACCGTGCCCATCAGCTTGTCTCGGGGATCGGTACCACGCGGGTTGTGGTCTGCCCCTATCACGCCTGGACCTATGAGCTGACCGGCCAGCTGCGTGCCGGGCCGAACCTCAAATCGGTTCAGGGGTTCGACAAATCCAAGGTTTGCCTGACCGAAGTCCGCACCGAGGTTTTCCTCGGCTTTATCTTTGTGAACCTCGACCCGGAGGCGCGGCCGATGGAGGACTGGTTCCCGAATGTGCGGGCTGAGCTGGAGAGTTTTGTCCCCAATTGGGCGGACCTGAAGCCGCTGGAATGGGTGGGTATTCCGGAGGCCTGCAATTGGAAAGTTTCCGTTGAGAACTACTCTGAATGCTACCACTGCAGCTTGAACCACCCGACCTTCTCCACCGGGGTGATCAAGCCGGAAACCTATGACATCCAGCCTCAGGGTTACTGCCTGCGCCACACCACCGAGTGCAATTCGCTGGACCAGATGACTTATGACATCAATTCCGGTTTTGAAAACAACGAGAAATACTCCAGCTGGTTCCTCTGGCCGATGTTCTCCTTTCAGGTCTACCCGGGCAATCTGCTGAACACCTATCACTGGCGGGCAGTGGACGCTGATCACGTGGTGGTTTGGCGCGGCTGGTATTCCATCGGCGGCGAGGACAATGAAACCGTGCGCCGGATGGCGGTTCAGGACCGGGCAACCACGGTAGAGGAGGATATCCACCTGGTGGAGTCCGTGCAGCGCGGCCTCAAAAGCCGCGGCTATGTTCCCGGACCCTTGGTGGTTGATCCCTCTTGCGGAGTGAACTCGGAACATTCAATCCTGCATCTTCAGAAGTGGATGCGTGAAGCGGCAGACCACGATCTTGCAGCAGGGACCTAACGAATATGACACAGCTTGATGCCGAATGGCTGAATTACATCGACGGCGCCTGGGTGCCAGGCGGGGCAGGGTGGATTGATGTCACCAACCCGGCTAATGGCGAACTGCTGGCCCGCCAGGCGCTGGCTGATGCCGCCGATGTGGATCGCGCCGTGCAGGCTGCCCGCCGGCTGCATCTGTCAGGGGAGCTGTCATCGCTGCGCCCGATTGCGCGCGGGCGCATGGTGCAGGCGATGGGCCGCTACCTCTTGGACAATCTCGACGAGATCGCCCGTGTCCTGACACTGGAGCAAGGCAAGCCGCTTTGGGAATCCCGGATCGAGGTTGAGGGCGCCGCGCTCTACTTCGAATACTACGGCAATCAGGCCAGCACCGTCGAAGGCCGCTCGATCCCGCTGGGTGGCGGTTACTTCGACTGGACCGAGAATGAGCCGATGGGCGTCTCTGCCCAGATCATCCCCTGGAACTACCCGGTGGAGATGACCGCGCGTTCGCTGTCGGCTGCACTTGCCACCGGCAACGCTTGCGTGATCAAGACACCTGAGCTGACACCGCTTACCAATGCCTGGCTCGCCCGCGCGGCCGAGGCTGCCGGTTTCCCGGCTGGCGCGGTCAATATCCTCTGCGGTTATGGCCACGAAGCGGGCGCGGCACTTTCCGGTCACAGCCAGGTGAACCAGATCGTCTTCACCGGCTCTGTGCCCACCGGCATCCGTATCGCTACCGCAGCGGCTCAGAATGTGGTCCCTTGCGTGCTTGAGCTTGGCGGCAAATCCGCCGCCATCGTGCATGAGGACGCCGACCTCGACGCGTTTGAGAATGACATCCGCTGGGGTATCTATTTCAACGCAGGCCAGGTGTGCAGCGCCATGAGCCGGGTGATCGTGCACGAAAGCCGCCATGATGAACTGGTCGAGCGCGCGGTAAATGTGGCCAGCAGCCTGAACGTCGGCCCCGGCATCGACCGGCCGGAGTTTGGTGCCAATATGGGTGCGATGGTCTCGATGCCTCAGCGCGACCGCGCCCTGGGCTTCGTCCAGCAGGCGCAGGCAGACGGTGCCACCGTTGCCACCGGTGGCACGCCTGTTGGCAATGCGGGTGCGTTCCTGGCCCCGACCGTTGTTTCCGGCATCACCCCGAACGACAGCATCGCCAGCGAGGAAATCTTCGGCCCCGTCCTGTCGGTGCTCAAGTTCCAATCCGATGCCGAGGCGACCGCGATCGCCAACAGCACCGAATACGGGCTGGTCGGCGGCGTCTTCACCCGCGACCTGGACCGCGCCACCCGCTGCGCTCGCCAGCTCCGCGCAGGCCAGGTGTTTGTGAACGAATGGTATGCCGGCGGGGTCGAAACCCCCTTTGGCGGCTACGGCAAATCCGGCTACGGCCGCGAAAAGGGCCGCGAGGCGCTGTGGAACTACGTGCAGACCAAGAACATCGCCATGAGATTGAGAGGCTGAGATGAGCACATTTGACGAAGACCTGTTCCTGAAGGGCATGGAGCAGCGCAAGGCGACGCTTGGCGCGGAATACGTCGAAAGCAAT
>NZ_CP081037.1:827500-3395000 GCF_025141525.1 Leisingera sp. M527
TAAAGCTAATCTGAGCAGGGTAAGCCGGCCCCTAAGCCGAGGCCGAAAGGCGTAGGCGATGGGAACCACGTTAATATTCGTGGGCCAGGAGGATGTGACGGATTGTGAAGGTAGTTCATCCTTATCGGATTGAATGGGCTGCTGATCAGTCCCTGGAAATAGCCCTCCATCAGACCGTACCCTAAACCGACACAGGTGGACAGGTAGAGAATACCAAGGCGCTTGAGAGAACGATGTTGAAGGAACTCGGCAAAATACCTCCGTAAGTTCGCGAGAAGGAGGCCCGGGTCCTACGCAAGTGGAATCCGGGGGCACAAACCAGGGGGTGGCGACTGTTTATTAAAAACACAGGGCTCTGCGAAGTCGCAAGACGACGTATAGGGTCTGACGCCTGCCCGGTGCCTGAAGGTTAAAAGGAGGGGTGAGAGCTCCGAATTGAAGCCCAGGTAAACGGCGGCCGTAACTATAACGGTCCTAAGGTAGCGAAATTCCTTGTCGGGTAAGTTCCGACCTGCACGAATGGCGTAACGACTTCCCCGCTGTCTCCAACATCGACTCAGCGAAATTGAATTGCCTGTCAAGATGCAGGCTTCCCGCGGTTAGACGGAAAGACCCCGTGCACCTTTACTACAGCTTCGCACTGGTATCAGGATTGTGATGTGCAGGATAGGTGGTAGGCATCGAAACCGTGACGCAAGTCGCGGTGGAGCCTCCCTTGAGATACCACCCTTCGCACTCTTGATATCTAACCGCGGTCCGTTATCCGGATCCGGGACCCTGCGTGGCGGGTAGTTTGACTGGGGCGGTCGCCTCCTAAAGAGTAACGGAGGCGCGCGAAGGTTGGCTCAGAGCGGTCGGAAATCGCTCGTTGAGTGCAATGGCAGAAGCCAGCCTGACTGCGAGACTGACAAGTCGAGCAGAGACGAAAGTCGGCCATAGTGATCCGGTGGTCCCGAGTGGAAGGGCCATCGCTCAACGGATAAAAGGTACGCCGGGGATAACAGGCTGATACTGCCCAAGAGTCCATATCGACGGCAGTGTTTGGCACCTCGATGTCGGCTCATCTCATCCTGGGGCTGGAGCAGGTCCCAAGGGTACGGCTGTTCGCCGTTTAAAGAGGTACGTGAGCTGGGTTTAGAACGTCGTGAGACAGTTCGGTCCCTATCTGCCGTGGGTGTAGGATACTTGAGAGGAGTTGCCCCTAGTACGAGAGGACCGGGGTGAACGAACCACTGGTGGACCTGTTGTTGCGCCAGCAGCAGTGCAGGGTAGCTATGTTCGGACAGGATAACCGCTGAAGGCATCTAAGCGGGAAGCCCCCCTCAAAACAAGGTATCCCTGAGGGCCGTGGAAGACCACCACGCCGATAGGCCGGAGATGTAAGTGCAGCAATGCATTCAGTTGACCGGTACTAATCGCCCGATAGGCTTGATTTGATCCAGTAACAGACAGTGTTACGGAAAAACCAAACAAGCAAACACATCCCATAATACAAACGCTTGGACAACGTTGATTGCAGCCGAACGCATTTGGCAATGTCCCCGTGACATAACTCAGGTGCGGTCTCTCGCGCATTTACTTCGTAAATACGCTGCCGACCGCCACACGAGAAAAATCCAAATGCCTTCGGTATTTGGATTTTTCTCGGTTTGGTGGCTACAGCACAAGTGAAACACCCGGTCCCTTCCCGAACCCGGAAGTTAAGCACTGTCGCGCCGATGGTACTTGGGCTCAAGCCCTGGGAGAGTAGGTCACCGCCAAACCTAGTAAAATCCAAATATCTCTCAATACGGTCTCAAAAAAACCTGACGCGGGATGGAGCAGCCAGGTAGCTCGTCAGGCTCATAACCTGAAGGTCGCAGGTTCAAATCCTGCTCCCGCAACCAATGTTTCCGACCAAGCCTCCGCAAACAGCGGGGGCTTTTCCGATTCAAGGCCCCCCAAAGCCATGATCCCCGCCAATTCCCCAACAAGTTCAAGCTGATGGCCGCCCGGCGCAGCACTGTCGGGAACCATCCGCACCTCCGAAATCAGCGCCCGCAGCGACGCTGTCGCCTCCCGCCGCACCTCTGGCGCATTCAGGGACCCAGCCAGATCTTCGATCAGATCCCGGTACCGCGCCGACAGGCTTGGATGCAGCCGCAGGGCAGGGGGCTCCGGATTGTCCGCGATGACCGCCTCCAGGCGGGCCTTCTCACCCTCCAGCTCAGACATCTTGTCCTTCATTGAGGCAGTGTACATGCCGTCCTCAATAGCGGTCAGGATGTTGGCAATCCGGCTCTCCACCTTCCTGAGGGAGCGTTTGGCCTTCTGCCGGTCCTGGCAGGCCCCCGCGGAGGCTTCGTTGAAGGCCTTGCGGTATTCCTCCGCGAACTGCGCCAGCAGGTCCGGTGCCAGGAGGCGCTGCTTCAGCCCGGAGAGAACCCGCTCTTCCACTTCTGTCCGGCCGATGGTGGCGCGGTTGGTGCAGACCGCAGCGCCCTTGTTGCGGGCACCTGCGCAGCCGTAGCGCGTCTTGTTGATCAGCGTGTAGCTGGCGCCGCAGCAGGCGCAGCGCAAGAGGCTTGATAGCAGATACGTGGGCCGGCGCGCGCGTTCCAGCTTCGGCCGTTCCGTCAGAACACCCGCCGGGTTCATCGCTTGCCGCACCTCCCCCTGGCGCGTCTTCACCGCCTGCCAGAGCTGATCATCCAGAATACGAAGCTGTGGGACTTCTTCGGTCTTCCAGTCTTCGGGCGGGTTGAGTCGGGACAAGCGTTTTCCGTTGTCCGGGTTGGTATCATAGGTCAGCCGGTTCCAGACCAGCCGTCCGATATAGAGTTAGTTGTTCAGGATGCCGGTGCCGCGCTTGATGTTCCCGGAGACCGTTGAGGGGTTCCAGACTCCGGTGCCCTTGCCGCTCTGGGGAGCAGGCACTGCTTCGGCGTTCAGCGCGGCAGCGATTGAGCGCGCGGAAAGCCCGTCTGCGTAATCCCGGAAGATCCGGGTGATGACGGCAGCCTCGTCCGGCTCGATCTCCCGGTCGCCGGTGCTGAGCGTGCCGTCGGGCAGGATCTCACGCTTCACCCGGTAGTGAACCGCACCGGGTTTGCCGGAGGCTGATTTCAGTTAGTTACGCGGCAATATCCTCAGTTTCCAGAGCGGCGTAGAAATTGGCCTCTGCTTCTGCCGGCGGAATGTTCCCGATAGGCTCAAGCAAACGGCGGTTATTAAACCAATCCACCCATTCGAGTGTTGCGTATTCCACCGCCTCGCAGTTGCGCCAAGGGCCCCGGCGGTGGATGACCTCGGCTTTGAATAGGCCGTTGATTGTTTCAGCCAGAGCATTGTCATAGCTGTCCCCGACGCTGCCGACAGAGGGCTCGATACCAGCTTCGCCCAACCTCTCTGTGTATTTGATCGACAGGTATTGGCTGCCGCGGTCAGAGTGGTGAACAAGCCCCATCGCCTTTGTTGGGCGCCGCTCATGAACAGCCTGCTCCAAGGCATCGAGAACAAACCCGGCATGCGCCGAGGTGCTGACGCGCCAGCCGACGATCTTGCGGGCATAGGCATCAATGACGAAGGCAACATAGGCAAACCCTTTCCAGGTGGCGACATAGGTGAAATCGCTGACCCAGAGCATATTTGGAGCAGGCACACGGAATTGCCGGTTCACTTTATCCAGCGGGCATGGGGCCTTCTTGTCGGGCACAGTCGTCTTGTGCGGCTTACCCCGGATGATACCTTGGATACCCATGCTTCTCATCAGCCGGGCGACCGTGCAGGGGGCGACGTCGAAACCTTCCCGTTGCAATTGCCGCCAGACCTTCCGCACACCATAGACCCGCCAGTTCTCTTCGAAAACACGCAGGATCTCGGGCCGCAATGCCTCGTCACGCCGGGCACGGTCCGACAACCGGGCCGGATTAGCCCGCTTCGCCAGGTGCTCGTAATACGTGGAAGGGGCAATCGGCAGGACAGTGCGGATCGGCTCGACCCCATGCTCACCGCGATGCATGTCCCCTCTCGCGCATGCTGGCATGCGCTGCCGGGCAGCGGATGAATGACACCATCACTTCGACCGGCGGTCGAGCTCCGCCATCGCAAAGTTGACCGTAGGAACGCCACTGGTCCGAGTGACAAGGTCAACGCCGATGCCTTGCGGAGAATCTCGTTCGCCTGGCGCAGCTCGCGGTTCTCCCGCTCAAGCGCCTTCGTTTGGGCGATCAAATGATCCCCCGGATCATTTGACCGCTGCGCGAACGACCCGCACTGCCGGCGGCATCAGTTGGAACACCCGCCCGCTTGCCGCTGTCGGCTTCCGCCTTCTTCACCCACTCATTCAGCGTGTGCGCCGAACAGCCGATCTTCGCAGAGACCGGCATGATTGCCTGCCAGCGGGAACTGTGCTGGCCGTTTGCCATTGGGCTCGAACCAATGGCGCCTTCAATGGCTCACTTGTCCAGCACCAGGCGCACCGCACGCTCGCGGACCTCAGGAGAATACTTGTTGGTTGTCTTGCTCATTGTGACTTCATCCTACTCAGGAGTTGAAGCCTCCGGCAAACCCGGTGCGGTTCAGTCGGTGCTGGTCGTCTTCAATGTATGGCTCGGGTTTTGCGGAATACTCCACTTCCCATCGGCCCGCGCGAGATCGACCAACCTCCGCCCCTTCGGGACTTCGCTCCCCGCCAGCCGAGGCGGAAATTCAGGTCAGGCAACGGCCTCCTTTGTCCGAGTGAACTCGGTTTCTTTCTTCCACATTGTCAACATGAGCACGGCGAGTTTCCGCGCGGCTGCCACGGCCGCCTTCGCGAAGCCTCGTCGTCCTGCAAGGCGGACAGCCCAGCTTTTCAGCGTCGAAAATTTCTGCACTCGGGTGATCAGGGTGGTCGCGGCCTCGAACAGCAGGCTCCGCATAACCCCGTCGCCGCATTTCGACACCCGGCCCGACCAGTCCACCTCGCCGGATTGGTGCCGTTTCGGCGTCAGCCCGAGATATGCGCCCACATCCGAGATCTTGCCGAACCGCGCCGGTTCATCGACCAGCGCAATGAAATTCAGCGACACAACCGGGCCGACGCCGGGAATGGTCATCAGACGACGCGCCACGGGATGGGCGCGGGCCTTCGTCTTCACGGCAGTGTCGAGATCGGCAGCGGCCTGGCACAGCGTGGCATGCGTGGCGATGAAGCCATCGGCGATCGCACGCAGCAGCGGATCGGTTTCCCCGGCGGCGGCCAACTGATCGCGGAACGCCTGGCGCTGCCGACCTTGGCCATTCCCGGTCATTCGGATTCCGGAAGTCTTAAGAACGCCGCGGATATGCCCTTCGAGATCCTTGCGGAGACGGATCAGCCGTTCCCGAGCGCCCACCAGGGCACGCAGGCGATCCGCCCCTTCGCTGCGGACATGGACCGGCGTGAACCAGCCGGTGCGCGCGAGTTGGGCCAGCCCTTCCGCATCGCCGGCATCGGATTTGTTGAGTCGGGCCGACAGGCTCTTGTGCGCTTTACGGGCATCGATACAGGTCGCGGGCAATCCCAGTCGGGCCATCCCGCGTTGTAGCCAGATCGAGAGCATCCCGCTCTCATGCACAATCTGTTGCGGTGTCAGCGATCGATTTCGAAACCAGCCCATAACGCCCTCGGGGTCCGCAGGGCAATTGCCGCGCACGATGGTCTTGCCTTCCCCGTCAACGACGCAGATCGAAATCTCTTTCAGCGATACATCCAAACCGGCATAGTGTTTCATGGTCGTTCTCCTCACGGCTACTATCCATGAGGCCAACATACCGGGCCTCGTTCGCCATCGGAGAGCGACCGCCGCAATCACACCATGTATGGTGTTCGAAGGCCGGGTCCAAATCGTTGATGCAGGCACGAGGCTCCTGGCTTCCACCTGGCTTCCACCTGGTTTTCCCGATCCCGTCTCACGACTGTTGCGCCAAACTGCTCTTTGCCCTCTTACGCTCCGGCGCCCTCGCGACCTACCGCTGGCTCATGCCACCGCGGCCGGAGATTGGTAGACGCCGCCGCGGGCCATCCGCTGCCCGGCAGGGCATTGCGCAGCAATGTCCCGAGAGGGGGCCCAGACGATCCGCGCCATCTTGTTCGCCAGCGCCACCCTCACCAGCATCGGTGGCTTGCGTGACAGCCTTCCAGCCAGCCAGGTGCCCGGCCGGGCCGCAGCATGGACGTGACGCTTGATGATGACGCTGTTGGCGTCAATGATCAGCAACCGTCTGAGGGACCGCTCGCCCATCCATTGCCCGGCAGGGCATTGCGGCATGCAATGTCCCGGGAGGGTCGTCGTGGCCCCCAGCCGCTGTTTGCCGCCTGTCGAATGCTGGCGGGGCGTGAGGCCGGGCCATGCCGCAAAATCCCGGGCCTTGCGGAATGTCTCGGGCGGCGGCGCAAGAGTCGCGATGGCCGCAGCGATCAGCGGGCCGATGCCCGGCACCGTCATCAGGCGGCGCGCCACGTCGTTCTCCTTGGCCCGGCGGGCGATCTCGGCATCGAGCTTGACAATCTCTGCCTCCAACTGGGTCAGGGCCGCGATCAGCACCTTGAGTGCGGGGATGGCATCGGCTGGCAAGCCGCTTTCCGGGGCTTCGACGATTGCAATCAGCTTCGACGCGTTGGCCGCCCCCTGTGGCGCGACCTGCCCGAACCCGCTCAAATGCCCTCGCAGTGCATTGATGGCCTGGGTCCGCTGCCAGATCAGAAGATCACGCACGCGGAACACCATCGCCGCACCCTGCGTCTCTTCGCTTTTCACAGGCACAAAGTGCATCGTCGGACGCAGCGCGGCCTCGCAGATCGCCTCGGTATCGGCTGCATCATTTTTCTGACGTTTGACAAAGGGCTTCACGAAGGCGGGTGGGATGAGCCGTGCATCATGACCCAGCTTGCCGATCTCACGACCCCGGAAATGAGCGCCGCCACAGGCTTCCATCGCGACAACACAGGGCTGCAACCCGCTGAAGAAGGCCAGCACCTGATCCCTCCGCAATTTCTTGCGCAGAACAGGCTGCCCCGCTCTATCTGCCCCGTGGACGTGAAACACATTCTTCGCCAGATCGAGCCCGACCGTGATAATCTCTGACATGACCGCTCTCCCTTGTGGATCGTTGCAGACCCACCTTGGCACAGTGATGCCGTCGGGGGGCGGTCACATCATCAACGCCGTCCAGATTCTAAACGTTGTTGTTTTGTGCTTAAATTTGAACGTTACTTGATGAGTCGGTAATAGTCGTCACCCTATTTCGTAGCCCAGAAAAAAGAAAAAGGAGGCCCGAAAGGAATAGTGAAATCTGAGGTACGTGAATCATGTATGCTCCATTTGGTGAAATTGAATCTCCCCAGACGTCACTAATTCCACCGGTCGACCATCCAAATGTCCAGGCGACCCAGAATGGCATTACAACAATGGAACCGAGAGCGGCTACACGGCGACAATCGTAAATATTTTTTGCGTTGAAGGTTAGGTATATTGTCATGCAGGCCAAGGTTAAGCCAAAGGTAACTTCCCGGATGAAGTGGTTCTTTACATAATCGGCGATCAATGGTGTAGAAAGTGATGTCGGGATAAATTGTGAGTATGCGATAAACATGAACGATATCCCGCTAATCACTAGTACTCGTCCGATAAGTGTCATGGTCTTTTCCTCCCTGTTTTTATTTCTGCGCAATGGGTCATCTTCCCGTCCGCAGCCTTCCCGTGTGTTATTATAGCGCTTTAGTCTTGCTTGGTGACGAGGTTGACTTAGCTCCCCGCTATGGTTATTAAAGCTCATGGCAAAAACTGCGAAGATAGACGCGGCAATAGGAACAGGGGAGTTCCTGATATCAGCTGATTACCTTGGATTGCTGGTGGCATTTTCTGCAAAATATGGAGTTTCTCCGGAATCCTTGTTTTCCAATTCTGACATTTCTCTAAGTAAGTATTTGTCAAGACCGCTTTTCGTTCGAAGCGACACATATAACGGTTTGGTTGATGAGCTTGTGGTTGCTTCTTGCGATCCGCTGTTGCCTTGGAAGTATGGCCGGGCAATCAGCGAACTTTCTCACGGTGCTGTCGGTCTTGCGCTTCAGAGCTGTGCCACATTGCAGCAGTTCTTTGATCTCCTGCCGATGTTTTTTGCAACACGCACTGGCTATGCGCAATCGGTTTCGATCGAGATGACAAGAAACCGCTGTGAGGTTGTTGTTCGTTCCTCAAAACCCAATGCCCCAAATCATATTGTGCGCTTCAATACGATCTCCAGTTTGGTCGCGTTTGCCTGGATGAGCCGGCGGTTGACGGGATCCGAAGCGGATTTTCTGGATGAAGAAGTGCGGATTGCCTGGCCAGATCCGGGCAAGGAAATCCCGGCTGACTTGCTCCCGCCAGGCACAAAAATGTGCTTTGATCAGCCGGAGAGTCTGATTTCACTGCCGAAGCCGCGGTTGCATGCGCGGATTGCATCCAGCAGCCCAAGTTTGATGGATGCAGCGTTGCGTCGCTGCGAAGTCGAGATGGAGGTGCCGCCACCCGATACGGGAGTTGTTGAAAAGGTGCATTGGGTGTTCCGCAAAGTGGAGCCGGAACTGCCTACACTTGAGGAGACTGCGCACCGTCTTGGCGTCTCCCCGGCAACGCTGAAGCGTCAGCTTAACAGTCAAGGCACCTCTTTCATCAGTATCAAGAAGAAGGTCCGGTTTGACCGCGTAACCGGGTACCTTTTGCTTGGCAAGCTCTCAATTGACAAGATCGCCGCCCGCACTGGGTTCAGCGACGCTAGTAATCTGTCAAAGGCATTTAGGCAATATTTCGGCGAGACCCCGGGCCAGTTCCGTGAGCGGCATAGGTCGCAGAACTAGAGCGCCGCCGGGAACGCCGCGCGAGACCGCTCCCCGGCCGCCTCGACAACGGCAGAGACGCCGGGAAACGGCGTGTGTTCAGGCCAGAAGAAACCTTTTCATTGCGGCGGTCACATCACTTGGGGCTTCCAGGACGGCATTATGCCCGACTGGCAGCTTGGTGATTGATACATTGGCGGGCATGCGTGAGATAAGATGCTCGGACCGGACCGCGTCCATCGCTGGATCCTGGTCGCCATAGATCACTAAGCAAGGGATGTCGCTTCCGTTGAGGCAATCTGAGAGATCTTCGCGATGTTTCATGACGCTGAACAGAACAGGTTTAAGCGCCTTGTAGTCCAGCAAATGCAGGTAGTTGCGCAGCTTGCTCACCAGCATGCGGTTGCCCTTGGCTGCGGATTTGGACAGCAGGGCATTGGTAAGCGCACTTTCAAAGTTTTTCACTCCAAATCTGGCCAATAGGCGGGGGATGATTGTGAACATGATTTTCTCGGATCGTTTTGGACCGGAGGCACAGGTGTTCATCAGAACCAGACCATCGCATCGATCCGGAAAATGCTTGTAAAAGGATTGGGCGACAAAACCGCCCCAGGATAGCCCAACGATCATGCAGCTAGGCAATGCATGATGATCCAATATCTCGCGCAGGATCACGCTGCAGTCTTTGATCGAGAAGATTTTCTGGGGCGCGTCTGAGCCACCATGGCCGGGCGGATCGATAACTAGAATGTTGTAGTCTGGCAAAAAGGCGTCGAGCACCGGGTCCCACATGGTTCCATCAAAAAACATGCCGGGCCAGAAGGCCAAAGTTCCCTTGGGGTTTGACGACTGACTGATCGCAACAGCCATGCTGCCAAGGCTTGTCTGAATTTGTTCTTTGATCACGTAATTATCTCCGCTTAGTAGGTTGCATTGATGGCCGAGGCGGCTTTCATCGCGTTGTAAATACATAAAGAAAGGAAGGTCCCTTCCAGAGACCGTTTCCCGTTCACGCCGCCGCCGCCGAACCCGCTGGCCTCGCCAACGGCATAAAGCCCGTCAATGGCCGATCCGTCAGAGCGCAACACACGCGAGGATAGATCCGTATTGATGCCACCCAGGCTTTTGCGGGTAATCAGATGCAGCCTGATCGCGACTAGCGGCCCCGCAGCAGGGTCGAGAATAGGCTGGCCCCGGCAGATCCGCAGCCGGTCGCCTTTCCAGTGGCGCAGGCCAACAATGCGGCGTACCTGGTCATCGTTGACCTGATCGTCACTGGCTGTCAGCTGCCGGTCAAATTCGGTTAGCTCTGCTTCCAGCACGGCTTTGTCGATCCGGTTGCTGCCGGTTAGACCGTTCATGCCCGCGACAAGGTCACCCAGGTTATCGGCAGTAATGATGTCCTGGCTGAGGGGTTCGATCTCCTTCAGAAAGTCATCGGGGACCCTCAGCAGGTTGGCCAGAAACGTGAGCTTTCTTTCATCCCGGATGGCAGTGTTAAAAACGGCGCCGGAAATGTTGAGTTCGCGTTTGGCGATCTTCCAGTTCATCACCTGCCAAGTGTAACCGTGTTCCTGTTCGCAAACCCGCTGACATAAATGGCGGGTGTCGAACCCTGAAACCAGCGGCATCGGGCCGATGCGACGTCCGTAGCAATCGGCCCAGAGACCGGATCGCGGCGGGATCAAACTGGCGCCATGTTTGGGATCGGTTCGGTCGGAGTAGGGGTGGTGTATCCCGGCTGCATAATTCCAGAAGGCGTCGAGGTGAGTGACATTTGCTGACAGTTCTTCCGCGGCAACTCGGTGCAGCTTGCCATCGGAGTACTCATGCGACCCGTTGAGGATGTAATCCGGTGCCTTGGGCCAATTGGCGGGCCAGAGACGGCGGACCTCATTTTCGCTGCCTGTCACGCCGCCGCTGGCAATGACAATGTCGCGGCCCTGAAAACGACGCTCAATGCCGTTGCTTTCAGCAATGCAGCCGATAATTTTGCCGCTTTTCTGGATGAACTGCCTTACATCATGGTGAAAGAATAGCGTCAGCTTGTGGCGTTTCTTGTGACGTATTAGCCGCTTGACCAGAAGCCGGGTCAGTTTTTCCGATGACCCCCACATGATGTGATATCTGGGCACTGAATTGCCCGACATGTAGTCGCCCCGTTCCACCCAGCCCGGCGCAGGCAGGAAGCGGATCCCCAGTTCTTTGGTGAGCCACTGATAGACGGTGGTAGAACCTTTATTGATATAGGAAAGCGCCCATTTCTTCTGCCACACGTCCTCGGGGCCAAATTCAGCGGCGTGCAGCCAGTCACGGGTGGCAAGTTCCTTTGTATCCTTAATCCTGTTGCTGCGCTGAATAGGTGTGCCGGTGAACCACATGCCGCCAAAGGCTTCGTAGGCCTGGCCGCCGAATTTGGACGGCTTGTCTCGTTCCAGGATGGCGACGGACCGGCCTTGATCCAGCAATCCTAGGGCCGTAACAATGCCGGCGATCCCTCCGCCAATGATGACGGCATCATACTGTCGCGGATGGGAAGTCATACAATGCGTCTCCGGTACTGTGGCTGACAATTTTTCCGTTACACAGAAATAAGTGATCACAGTAGTTTGGTTCGAGAGTGAAAGGGATCAACTGTATGGTTAAAGGAGCGCAGGCGATCTGCGTGAGATCTTGGTCTGTCCCTGACCTAGGCAGACGGTTGCGGAAGAGGTCAGCTGCTTGGCTTACCAGCGGGACTTTGGATGGTTCTTGAAGCTGCACCTGACATTGTCAGGCTTGACCGGAATTTTTGTATGCAATCAGTGGGCCCGCCAGGTTTGCAAGGCCGGCTTCTTTCCCAGCGCACCCAAACGGCGCCGCTGCCGATAAGCTGAAATCACCAAAGTCCTGATCGCTTTGAAACTTCTTAAACCTCTGACCGGTGCCTAAGTTTCTGGAGCAACCAAAGCGGGCGTGGATCACTCAGTTTGAGCGCCACCGCCAAATGCGGCTTGCTTTCAAATGATTGGACACACCATGCCACTGACCACAGGCCCTCAGGAGGGCACGCTTCAAGACTTCCTTCCCACAACTGGTTTTGCTTATGCTTTCGGTCTTGCCTACGCGGACCACATCCGAGAAACCGGATCTGAGACACCGGAAACACCGATTGTCTTTCTAAAGAACGCCGCACCAAAGCCGGGCCAGGACAGCGTAGCGATTCCGGCGATGGAGACTCTTCTTCGCGCGGTCATCAGCGCTGAACCATCACTCTGCGAACGGGTCGAGGCGCTAAAAGACCAGCTGGTGCCGATGATGGATTTTGAAATCGAACTGGGCGTTCAGCTGCTGGAAGATTGCACCTTGTCAGAGCTGCAAGCAGCCAAGCAACTGCCTATGATCGGCTATTTTCTGGCCAATGATGTGACGTCGCGAACTGTCCAGATGATGGGCGAGCTGACGCGTGACCGATATGTTCTTTGGTCCGCGAGCAAGAGTTATGACGGTTTTTTCCCATGTGGGCGTACGCTTTGGGTGCCTGATGCCGAAGCACGGGATCTGCTGCCTGCTGTCCGGCTGGAATTGAAAGTGAACGGAAAGATACGACAAAGCGAGCCTGTCAGTAGCCTGATCTATACTCCCCGGCAGATTCTGGAGGGGGCGGCAGCGTTTGCGCCGGATCAGAAACTGCGGGCTGGCGACCTCATCGTTACTGGCACACCAGCAGGGGTGACCTTTCAGGTTTCTGCCGAGCAAAAGGCAATTTTTGCCAGCATGCCGCTGGATGTCAGCATTCCTAAGTTTCTCGAATCTGGTCGCAACAACCCTGATTACCTGAAGCCCGGCGACCTGGTCGAGATGGATGCCGAATGGCTGGGGCAGCTGACCTTTACCATGACCTGACACCGCTAATCAGCCCAGAACGGAGACACCGGAATTGAAGTTGCCGGTGTCTTTTCGTGCGGTTATTGTGGCTGGTCATGAAACAGGGTGATGCCATCGGTGAAGGAGACTACGCTCTTCCTTTCAGCTATACTGAATTGCTGGTCTCTTTTGCAGCGGATTCAAGGGTTTCGGCTGAATTGCTGCTTGAAGGCAGCGGGCTTCACCTGCGCGACCTGGTCGCCGCCCCAAGCCACGTGCGCAGCAATAGCTATAGCCGTATGGTGTTGAATTTGCTGTCCCAGGCCCGCGATGATGCGCTGCTGCCCTGGCGGTACGGCCGCGCCATGAGCTTTCAGACACATGGTGCTTTTGGCCTGGCGTTGCGCAGTGCCAGAACCCTCGGCGAAGCCTATGAACAGCTTCCGGAACAATATGGTTCGCGCTCGGGCGGTGCTCAGTTCCTGGAAACCCGTAGTGCAGCCGGTTACTACGACATCGTTGTCCATTCCGGAAATCCTGATACTCCGGATGAAGCCGTGCGTTTCCATGCGATTTCAAGCCTGATCAATCTGGCTTGGCTCGCCCGCGCGATAACAGGTACTCAGGAAGAAAGTTTGCCAGGGCAATTGCATCTGGCTTGGCCCTGTCCGGAAGATGGTGTGCCGCCGGATACGGTGCCTCCCGGCCTGCAATTGGTGTTCTCGCAGGCCGAAACTTTTCTGCGGTATCCGACGGCGCATCTGCGCATCCGCACCCTGGCCGGCGCTGCCGATCTGAAGGCCGCTGCAAGGTCACGCATCGAACATGAGCTCTCGGTGCCGCCTGCGACGCTGAGTACCGTAGGCCAGGTGAAATGGGCGCTTGGCAAACTAGGTCTCTCTAGGGGCGCGGTTGAAAGCGTGTCGGCTCTGCTGCATGTGTCGCCGGCCACACTGAAAAGACGGTTGAAAAGCGAAAACGCCAGCTTTCTTGATATCAAAAACAGCGAGCGTTTCGAAATGGTCAAACGCCGCCTGCGCTCCAGAGATGTCACCCTCAGCGTGATTGCGGAGGAGGCGGGATATGACAATCCCAGCAACCTCTCCAAGGCTTTCAAACAGCATTTCGGCCTCTCCCCCGGTGCCTTTCGCGCTGGTCTTCGCAAATAAATTCGGGTGAGCCGTTTTCACCATTAGTCTGAGGTAAATCCACATTTCGCCTTTAGCTGTGCCGACTAGGCTGAAAAGCCAATCAGCACAGCGGAAGAGAGTTCAGAAGATGTGGGTGCAGCGAATATTTCATGTGGCAAATGCGGTGCTGGTTTGTGCTGCAATCGGGTTTGCCTGGGGGCAGCACCAAAGCTGGTCCGCAACCGGTGGCAGCCTGTTTGGTTGGGTCATGGTTACAGCTGCTGTTGTCTTTGCCCTGCTGGCGGCGCTGGTCTGGGCAATTCGTGACTACCGCGCTTGGATCGCGTTGGGGGAGGGTGGGCTGCCAAGTAACATCTTTGGATGGTTCGCGGTCACAGCTATGCGTCCGATGGCGGGCGATCCCTATGATCAATCAGTATTTGCCGGCAAACTTGGCGGCAGTACCGATCAAACATTTTTAGGCGATTTACCCACTCGTGCAGGTCCGCGCCCAACCGTTGCGCCCCATGCTGTGCCGCATCGTCAGACTGACCAGATCCCCGATCGAGGCGTGATGCAGCAGCTATCGAATATGTTCGATGGCATTGTTGCCCGAAATGATGACCGGTTGCACTACCAACTTAGCCAATATGAGAAACACAATCAGGCGATCTGGCTGCGCGATGTGGAGGGAGGGAACCCCGCCACAGGCCTGGGTGGTGAGATTGGTCATTTCCACCCCAGCGACGGATCGATGCATACGATCCTCAGCCCCAGCGACGCTAAACAGATACTCGACAAGGGGTGGGGCGAGCTGCACTCCATGGCGCGGTTCAAGCGGATCTTTCCGACCGAAACATTCGTCATGCTCTACGCGCCAGCCCAAGCTGAACACGTGCCTGTGATCAGAGACATCATCGAAGCGGCAACACGCTACGCGCTGCCGCGCGGTAACAATTCAATCAAAGGATAACCTTATGAAACGCCTGATCTATTCCACTGCTGCCATCATGCTGCTGCTGGCTGGAGGTGGGGCGGCCACGGTTTCTTCACTTGGCGCGTTTAACTCCGTAACGACCGCTTACAATGGTCAGTGCCGCTCGATTGGTCAGATGGTCGGGGCCGAAGATATCATTGCCGACTACGATGCTGGTGTGGCCTATATTTCATCTTTTGACCGGCGCACCGGGATGGCAGGTCAAGAAGTAACCGGCGCGCTGCACAGGCTTGTGCTGGATGGCAGCGACCAGCTGGTGGAAATGCCGCTGACCGGCCTGGACCCCAGCTTGCCGTTCCTTCCCCATGGGATGGATCTGAAGACCATTGATGGCGTGCAGTATCTCTTCGTGTTGAACCATCGCAGCGCCAGTGATCCGCAAGCGGGGCACGATGTCTATGTCTTCGAAGTTGGCGTAGACGCGCTGACCTTGGCCAAGCATCACACCAGCGATGGCATCAAATCACCCAACGGGATTGGTGCGGTTGATCTTGATACGTTCTATTACTCAAACGATCGTGGGGCCTTTGGTGCTTTTGGGAACATGGTTGAGATGATGTTCGCCCGCAAGATCAGCGATCTGTCGGTCTATGATGAGGGCGAAACTGAAATTCTGGAACCAATGGCATTCGCCAATGGAGTTGCGACAACGCCGGACGGCTCAACTGTTTACGCCACTGCGCTACGCGAAGGTGTGGTTAAGGTGTTTGCCCGGGATCAGGCCAGCAACGTGCTGACTTTGCAGCGTGAAATCCCTGTTGGGCAGGCGCCTGACAACGTGCGCATTGCCGAGGATGGCCAGCTTTGGGTGGCGTCGCATTTGAACCTGATGGCGTTTGACGGTCATATCAAAGATCCAACCGCACTCTCACCATTTCAGGTTTACCGTGTCGAACCGGACACTGGTAAGAGCGAATTGGTTATGGAGAACGACGGTTCCCTGCAGTCCTCGGTAAGCGTTGCTGTGCCTTACGAGGACATGCTGCTGATCGGTTCAGCCTTTCAGCCCGGCGTGAAGATTTGCGCGCAATAGCGGCGCGTACTGATAGCTGCCGACGCCATTGAAGACAGTTTTTCGACAGCTCTGACAGCCCCGTTGGCCCCTGTGCCGGCGGGGCTGCGGCAATCGAATGGAGATCATAAAATGAACCATCCACCAGTTTCAACCACGACCCTCAGAAGCTATGGCCGCATGGATAAGCTGCTGCATTGGGCTGTCGCAATCAATCTGATCGCTATTCTGTTTGCGGCCAACGGCTTGGCCGACCGTCCGGAGGCAGAGAAAGTCGCCGAATACGGCAGCCACGGGCTGGCTGTGACTGTCCTGGCCGGTTTGATGCTGTTTCGCGTGATCTGGCGGCTCATCCATCCGGCGCCGCCGTTGCCTGACAGCGTTGGCCCATGGAGCAGAATAGGAGCACGGATTGTCCATTGGGGTCTGTACGGGCTGGTTATTTTCCAGATCTGCATCGGGTTGTTCCTGGCCTCAACGGTTGAGACCGCCTTTGTACCGGCTTTGATCGGGGTGGACTACAGCAGCTTTGGTCTGGCTCCGGCTTCTCTTTATGGTCTGTTGCACATCCTGCATGCCGTGACTTACTGGTTGATCGTCACTGCCGTAACCGTCCATCTGGCAGCGGCGCTGAAACATGCGCTTGTGGATCGGGACGGTGTGTTCTCGCGAATGATACCCGGTGCCGGAGGCCGCAGCAGTTGAGCGATCTGCTGCGCCGCTTTCACAACTTCCGCCGCAACGCTGCGTAACGGCGGCGGCTCACCGGGATTTCGGTGCCGTCTTCGAGCAGGCAGGTATAGGCGCTGCCTTGGCGTTTGATGGACGTGACATGTTTGAAGCGCACCCAATGCGACCGATGGCATTGCGCCCCAAGAAAGGGCTTCAGCGCTGTAACGCAGTCCGAAAAGGCTAGCTTCAGCGTGATGTTACCCGCAGCAGTAACAATCTTGACGTAATGGCCCTGTGCTTCCGCCCGGATCAGGTCATCACCCAAATGATGGGGAACTTCAGGCACCACGGTTTTCAACGCGGGTTCCGTTGATGGAACCGCGAGCAGCGAGCGCTGGTAGCGGCGTGCAAGATCTGCTGCGCGATAAGCAAAGATACCTGCCAGCGCTGCCAGTCCAAGCGACGGCGTAACAATGTCCAAGAACTCCATCAGCAATTCCCAGCCCAGGCCGAAACCCCGGGTAATGCCGCGTGGTTCACCGCCGAACCAGCTGTCGAGCGCGAATGACACCGGGGTGAGCAGCACCGGTAACAGTAACACTGCAAGCACCAGCGGCCAGGGCATCCGCAGACCGGCCAGTACCCCCAGCACGGTCACACCCGACATCAGCAATGTTGCCACTAACAGGTGCAGGAACCACAACAGAGCGGCCAGCGCCACATGCAGTTCAGCCGTGGCGACCGGTTCAAAGCTGGTAATGATCACGCTGCCAAGGACAGAAAACCAAAGACAATATCCCGCCAATTGCTGCCAGCTTATGTCACGAAGCCCGAACAGGGTCTGAAACACAGTATCAAGCTGGTTTGGCCTGTCTTTGCTGTGGGGTGTTACTTGGGGCATGTCACTTGCCTCCTGAGGGCAGGGATCAAGTCGATTGTCTTCTGTTTAACCCGGCACCGGCAGCATTAAACCATTATTTCACGAGCGGTAGCACATTGACCGTTCATGACAGCACTGCACCCACTTGAGTATTTCTCCGCCGTTTTCATGAACTTGCCATGTGATTTCTGTGTGGGTTGAGACAGATGCACGGCACCGGCCTCGTGAAAACCGACTTTGCAAACGGGCCGGTACTTGATCGCATGAAAGGTGTACAAATGCACAAACTTGTTCCTGCTCCACCAGTTGTCTGCGCGGTTCTGGCCTGCATTCTAACTCTCCCGCAAATGGCCTCTGCCGAAGGCAAGAGCCTAACTGGAGTTATCGGTCTCGGCGCGTCTTACGGGCCTGAATTTCCGGGTTCGGACGAATCCAGCTCATCAGCGTTTCCGATCTTCAACCTGACCTGGCGCGACCGCGTCTTCCTGAACCAGCGTGGTTTAGGGGTCTATGCGCTGCGCAACTACGGCGCGGGTGACCTGTCGCTGGGTTTCGCTGTCGGCTATGACTTTGACGAACGGTTGGCCGAGGATGATGTCCGGCTGACCGGGCTGAGAGATGTTGAGGCCGGCGCCCTGTTCACCGCAATTATCGAGTATGACCTTGGGATTGCGGATCTGGAACTTGATATCAGCCATGGCCTTAGCGATGGGGGCCATGAAGGCACCCGCGCCACGCTGGCCGCCGAGTTTTCCACTGCGGTTTCCCCGCGCCTGAGCCTGTCCGCAAAGCCATTTGTGACCTGGGCGGACAGCTCTTACAATCAGGCGTTTTACGGGGTTTCCGCTGCCGAAGCGGGGCCCTCATCTTTTTCCCGTTATGAGGCAGGATCCGGCCTTGAACGTGCCGGGATACAGCTGCAGGCATCCTACACTTTGTCAGAGCGGACCGGTGTGTTTCTGGGAATTTCCCATGCCGAGTTGGTGGGGGATGCCAAAGACAGCCCCATCGTCTTTGACAGTGGCCAGACCCAAATTTCTTCCGGCATCTTCTTTCGCTTTTAAACAGCGGCCCCGGCGTTTGCCGGGGTTGTCCGCTCACCTTTTATGACCGAGGTAATGATGAAACGTATTGCTGTGACCGCTGGCGCCATCTGCGCAGGCTTTCTCTTTTGGATCTTTGCCCTGAATGACGACCCGGACCGGCTGAACCCCATCTCTTTAGAAGCGGGAACTTTGTCTTCCGGCGTGCTGCCCATCGAACAGGCGATCACCCTTGGGCAGGTGAAAGGAGAGGATGGGCGTGCTGTGCCCGTTTTGATTACTGGCCTGTCCGAGACCACCGTAACAGCTGTAGACCTGACCGGGCATGGTGTCTCTGCAGATTTGGATCTGTTTAAGATCTTGGAAGAGGTCCCAGAGGCCGAGTTGGTTGCGCTATACAGTAAGGCCGTGGGCGAGGCGGGCCGCACTGTGACGCAAGGCTATCCGCTGTCTCAGTTCTTGCCGGCAGCAGGCAAGGGGCATCGCCATATCGGATCGGGCACAAATTTCCCGGAACATGCCGAAGAAACCACCAGCAGCTCTGTGTTCAGCTTTCCCAAGTTCGGCGTAGCCACGCCGCCTGTCACGTCGGTAGCATATGACCCGGAGGTTCTGCTGGACTACGAAGTGGAGATCTGCGCCCGGTTTGATCGCGATATCGCATCGCTGGCGGATTTCGAGGCGGCCCGTAAGGGGTTCTTTCTGTGCGGAGATTTCACCGATCGGTCGACGTTGCTGAAGATGATCGATACAGACAACTTTGATTCCGGATCGGGGTTCAGTGACGCCAAAAGCGGCCCCGGCTATCTCCCAAGCGGTCCGTTCCTTGTTATTCCTGTGGACTGGCGAAGCTTTGTCGCACAAGAGCGTATCGAGACGCGGCTGGACGGCGCGCTGCGCCAGGACGCGCGCGGAGGTCAAATGATCCTCGATTTTGGCCAGTTGGTGGAAAAGGTTCTGGATGATTCCGTTTCTACCCGGTTCCTCTATCAGGGCGATCGATATCAGCTGATTGAAGATGCTGTTGTTTCGACTGGCCAGGTTCTTATGTCAGGCACGCCGGAAGGAGTTATTTTCATGCCGCCTTCTCCGCGTCACATGGCACGGGGTGTCATCCGGCATGTGGTCACAGGTGCCTTCGTCGGCCAGGCTTCCGGTTATGACAGCGTTATTGCCTCGTTCATCCAGGACGAGCTTGCGGCCAAGCGGTTTCTTCAGCCAGGGCAGGTCGTCACCTATGCATCGGCCTCGATGGGGACGATCAGCATAACAGTGCGCCGCTGATCCGCTGACCGCAGGGGCCGGTTGGCCCCTGCAGTATATGCCTGCCTGCGGTGAATTTCTGCAAAAGCTGATGGATTGTTCCCAGCCTTTGCCGGATATTGGCTCTGGACGCCACCGGAGACCGCTTGCGCTATGAAAACTGCCTCAACCGATAACCCGCGCAGTGGCATCACCAAAGCCGCACGTCACCTGCTGGAGCGCGGTGGGATCTCCGCACTGTCGATGCGCTCTATTGCTAAGCATTTGGGGGTGTCTGCGATGATGCCTTACAAGCATTTCCCCAGCAAGGATCACATCCTGATGGAGCTGCGGCTGGAAGCATTTCAGCGGCTCACCACGCATATGCGGCGAGCCCAGGCAGTGGCCCAAACGCCGACCGATGCGCTGGTCGCTGTTTCGCAGGCTTATGTAGGATTCGCTCTCAAGGCGCCCAATGACTACCGGTTGATGTTTGACGCGTGGGAGTTTGAAAACTACGCGCAGATTACCGCCGATTTCGGCGATTCGATCAGCCGTGAAGCGGACAGTTGGCACGTCAACCTCGACGCTGTGACGGCCTTTGCCGAAGCAGAAAATCTAGCGATTGATTGCAATTTTGCGGCTCATTGGCTGTGGTCCTCTCTGCATGGAATGGTACAGCTTCATCTATCGCGCAAGCTTGCTTTTGGTTTGGAAATTCAGCAGCTTGAGCAGATTTTCTCCGAAAAGATCCCAACCTCCATCCGCGCATTCTCCCAAAAGTAACGCAGCGTTCGCAAGTTTGCGCTATTAACTTAAGTCATTTGGTTTACAGTGTAAGCTAAGTGATGGCCGGCGTTGAATACGCTTGCCTAAGGGGAGGAAGGCCACATGGATATCGGAGCTGTTATCACCACAATTGCGATTGCCGGTTTGATCGGCGTCATGATCGCAATGGGCAGCACACTGCAGGTCACGGATTTCCGTCGCGTGCTGACACAGCCGCGTGCTTTATTGCTTGGAGTGGCGGGTCAGATCCTGTTGCTGCCGGCTGTTGCGGCCTCCATTGCAATCATCTTGGACCTGTCGCCCGCGTTGTCTGTGGGGCTGGTTGTGATTTCTGCCTGTCCCGGCGGCGCGCCATCCAACGCAGTCTGCGCTATTTCCAAGGGCGATGTGGCGCTCTCGGTGACATTGACCGCGATTTCCAGCCTTGCCGCCTTCTTGACAGTGCCGCTGTTAGTCGGGGCCGCAATTGATCAGTTTCTTGGGGAAGACACCCGTCTGCAGCTGCCGTTCTGGTCGACTGCAGCCCGCATTTTCCTGACCACCTTTCTGCCGGTGGTAACTGGAATGGCGCTGGCGCGCTGGGTGCCTATGGTTGCTGAGGCGATCCGTCGCCCTCTTTTCATTGGGGGGTTCGGCATCGTTCTGATCACTTCGCTTCTATTCATGTTCAGCATGATTGAGCTGCTGACCTCGATTGAGGCTCTACTGGCTGTGGTCATGCTCAATGTGCTGATGATGTCACTGGCCTTTGCTTTGGGGCGTGGCCTGGGGCTGACCGAACAGGAAACCCGATCGGTAACCGTTGAAGTTGGAATGCAGAATATCTCCATGGCAATTGTGGTGATCATTGGCATCCTGAATGCCCCGGAACTGCTGGCGCCGACGTTCTTCTACCTGCCTATGGCTTATGTCACCGGGCTTGGGTTTGCCTGGTTGGTGCGCCGCTACCGCAGCCCGGTTCTGGCCTGATTTAAACCAGGCCGTGCGGCATATGTGCAATCAGTCGCCGCCGGTTTCCCCGATCCCAATTACTCCAGCGAGGACAACAGAATGAAATACCCGAATATGTTCCGCCCGATTGATCTTGGCACAGTTACATTGCCCAATCGGGTCATCATGGGGTCCATGCACACCGGTCTGGAGGAAATCGATCAGACTGGTGAGAGAATTGCTGAGTTCTATGCCGAACGGGCCCGGGGCGGCTGCGCCTTGATCGTCACCGGCGGGGTTTCCCCCAACTTTGAGGGGAGCACCGGGATCCCGGGGGAGCCTGACAGTTTTGCTCGGCTCGACAGTGAGAAATCGTTGGCAATTCACCGGGTGGTGACCGGCGCGGTGCATCGTGAAGGTGGCCGCATTATTATGCAGATTTTGCACACGGGCCGTTACTCCTATGCCGCTGGATCAGTTGCCCCGACAGCGCTTCAGGCGCCGATTTCACAACATGTTCCGCGAGAAATGACGGACGCGGATATCGAGCGCACGATCGATGATTTTGTAACCTGTGCCTGCCAGGCTAGGGACGCCGGTTATGACGGGGTCGAGATCATGGGCTCCGAAGGCTACCTGATCAATCAGTTCATTGCCGCAAGAACAAACCACCGCACTGACCGTTGGGGCGGTTCCTATGAAAACCGCATCCGCTTTCCAGTGGAAATCGTGCGCCGGATGCGCGAACGGGTCGGCCCCGACGCCATCATCATGTACCGCCTGTCGATGATCGATCTGGTGGACGGGGGCTCCAGCTGGCCTGAGGTGGTCACGTTGGCCAAGGCCATTGAAGCTGCAGGGGCCACCATCTTGAATACCGGGATCGGCTGGCACGAGGCGCGGGTGCCCACCATCGCCCAGGCCACTCCCCGGCAGGCGTTCTCCTGGGTCACAGCCCGTTTGATGGGCGAGGTCTCCATTCCGTTGATTACCTCCAATCGTTTCAACAAACCCGAACAGGTCGAAGACGCATTGGCCCGCGGTGATGCCGATATGGTGTCGATGGCCAGGCCTTTCCTGGCTGACGGGGCCTTTATGGCCAAGGCAAAGGCAGAGCAGGACAACAGCATCAATACCTGCATCGCCTGCAATCAGGCTTGTCTTGATCATATTTTCAGCATGAAGACCTGTTCGTGCCTCGTGAACCCGCGTGCGTGCAATGAAACAGTCTATTCCAGCACCCGGACCGATGCACCGCAGCGGATCGCCGTTGTGGGCGGCGGGCCCGCAGGAATGAGTTTTGCCAGTGAAGCTGCGGAACGCGGTCACCACGTCACGCTGTTTGAAGCTGCAGACAGGATTGGCGGGCAGTTGAATATAGCCCGCAATGTGCCGGGCAAGACAGAATTCGATGAAACTGTGCGATATTTCAGCCAGCGCCTGAAAGCCGCGGGCGTCACCTTGCGGCTGAACACAGCGGTTGCTGCCGAGGATCTGGGTACAGGCTTTGACCGTGTGGTGCTGGCGACCGGGATCAAGCCGCGGCCGTTGGACATTCCGGGGGCGGATCACCCCAAGATGTGCAGCTACATAGATATCCTTACCGGGCGCGTCACCGCCGGCAGGACGGTTGCAGTTATCGGTGCAGGCGGCATCGGTTTTGATACCAGTGAATTTCTGCTGGCGGACCCCGAAAAGGAGCACGCCGACCTGCCTGCGTTCTTTCGCAAGTGGGGAATTGATCCCAGTTGGGGCACCGGTGGCGATGAGGCGCGGGGCGGGTTGCAGAAAGACCGCACGCCTGATGCCCCCTACCGGCTTATCACCATGCTGCAACGCAAGACCACCAGCCTCGGCAGCGGCCTGGGCAAGACCACGGGCTGGATTCACCGTGCGGAAATGAAGCTGGGCAAAGTCGAAATGCTGGGCGGTGTTCAATACCACCGGGTGGATGACGAAGGGCTGCATATCACCGTAGACGGCACCGCGCGCCTGCTCGCAGTGGATACAGTGGTTGTCTGCGCGGGCCAGCTGCCGCAGCGCGACCTTGAACAGGGCCTTCGCGATCGCGGGCTTCCTGTGCATCTGATTGGCGGCGCTGATCTGGCCACTGAACTGGATGCCAAACGCGCCATTCAGCAAGGTCTTTTACTGGCGGAAGAGCTGAGCTGTGCCGGCACGCATGAACTGGCCTAGGCCCGATCAGATACAATCAGGAGAATTATGAGTTATGACGGATTTTGACGCCATCGTTATTGGCGCTGGCAATGCCGGGCTTTCAGCCGCTGCGGGGATGCAGCGCAAAGGCCTGCGCACTCTCCTTCTGGAACGCCACAATATCCCGGGCGGCTGCGGCACGTCTTTTGTACGCGGCGATTTTGAATTTGAGGTGGCGCTGCACCAGCTGAGCGGTCTCGGCACCGAAGCCGACCCCTTTGTGCTGCGCGACACGTTCAGGGATCTGGGCGTGCTCGACAAGGTCGAGTTTGTAGAGGAAGGCGAAGTCTACCGCTTCTGCGTGCCAGGTGAGGTCGATATCACCCTGCCTGCGGATATTCCCGGCCTCATCCATGTGCTAAGCACGCAGTTCCCGCAGGAAGCTGACGCCATCGCGCGGTTTGTTCAGCTGTGCGGCACCCTGTGTCAGGAGTACTACGGCGTTTTTCCACGCGTGAAGGGGGCAGGCGACCCTGGGGCGCTACATAAAAAATGTCCGAATGTGGTGCGGTACGGTGTGCGCAGCTCTCAGGATGTCCTGGATGAATTCTTCTCAGATCCCAGGCTCAAGGCTACGCTGGGGGCATATTGGCCCTATCTTGGCCTGCCGCTGGATGAGCTGCCCTTTGTTGAGCTGGGGCCGATGTTCTTTCTCTATGCACACTATAAACCCTATCACATCCGGGGCGGATCGCAGGCAATGTCCAACGCTTTGCTTCAGTCGTTTCTGGAGGCAGGCGGCGAGGTGCAGTTCAACACTGCTGCGGCAAAGATTCATACGGATCAAGGCCGTGTCACTGGAGTGACAACAGAACATGGGACGCGTTTCAATGCTGCTTCCGTGGTCTCAAACGCCAGTTCCATTCATACCTTCAACGAGCTTCTGGACGTTGAAGCCCTGGAACCGCAGGTGCGCGAAACCTTCCAGCACAGCCGTGTCGGTGTGTCAGGGTTCATCGTATATCTTGGGCTTGATGTCTCTCCGGAAGAGCTGGGCATCACGGCCGCATCGAACTTCATCTGTTCCGATTTGGATGATCGTGCCGTCTTTGATACCGCCAACAATCTGGACGATCCGGCCGGCTGCCTGCTGACTTGCTACAACTACGACGACCCCACGTTTGCGCCCGAAGGGAGATCAGTGATCGGGCTGATGTGCGCGCAATACGGAAAAGTCTGGGAGGACATTCCGCAAGAGGCATATTTTGAAACCAAGTATGAGTTTGCTCAGCGGCTGATCCGATTGGCCGAACAGGTCTATCCGGGCATTCAGGCTCATATTGAGGAGGTTGAGGTTGCCACACCCCTCACCGTAATGCGCTACCTCAACACTCCCGGCGGTGCGATTTACGGCTTTGACCAGAACGCGCTTGAAACTCCGGTGTTCCGCCAGCGCCTCAAAGGTCCGGAGGGCCTGTATCTCGCAGGTGCATGGACCGGCCCGGGCGGTTTCCAGCCCACCTATATGTCCGGCCATGCGGCGGCCAATACTGTGGTGCGCCATCACAGAACCCATCTTGCAGCGGAGTAAAACATGACCTCATCGAACCCTCTCAGTGTTCTAGCCGGTTACGACGCGGCACAGGCCAAACAGGCGGAACTGGCGCAGTCCGGCACCGATTTCACCAAAGACCGGTTTGCAACTGCTAAGCAGATCGCGGCACTTCATCCCAAGCGGTTGAACCTGACAGTCCGCCGGATCATCCGCGAAACCGGAACCGCCGTTACGCTGCGGCTTGTCCGGTCAGATGGTGAAATGCTGCCGCCGTTTCAGGCCGGGCAATACGTCAATCTCTTCGTAACGGTTGATGGAACGCACACCGCACGTCCCTTTGCGATCTCTTCGCCACCGCAGATCCGCACCCACTACGACATCACTGTGCGTGAGGTGCCCGGCGGATTTGTCAGCCCTTATCTGGTACGCGGCCTGACGGAGGGACAGCTGCTTCAGTCCAGCGGCCCGATGGGAACATTCTACCACAACCCGTTGTTCCATGGCGATGATCTGGTGTTCTTGGCTGGCGGCTCTGGCGTGGCTCCGGCTATGAGCATGATCCACAATTTTCTCAGCTCCGCCCACCCGCCGCGGTTTCACCTGATTTATGGCTCCCGCAATACCGGTGATGTCATCTTTCGCGAACAGCTGCATCAACTCGCAGACCGTCACGAAACCCTGACGGTTGACGAGGTTATCTCGGAACCTGACGCGGATTATTCCGGGCATTCCGGCTTTCTGAATGCGGATCTGATTGCCAAACTGGTGGGGCCGCTCGAAGGTAAGACCTTCTACCTTTGCGGGCCGAATGCGATGTATGACTTCTGCCAGCCCGAGCTGACTAAGCTCGGCGTCTCGGAACGTAAGGTACACGTCGAAGCCAATGGTCCGCCGCCCGTTCCGAACCTGCTTGGCGGCTGGCCTGCCGATGTGACGCTCGACCAAGAGGTTACGGTGACGGTGCGTGGGCGCGGATCCTTTAGAACCCGCGCGGGTGAGCCGCTGCTTAACGCGCTGGAGCGCAACGGGTTTCAGGTGGAAAACGCCTGCCGCTCCGGAGAGTGCAGCCTCTGCCGGATCAAGATCCTTTCCGGTGAAGTTTTCAACCCGCCGCAGTCGCGCCTGCGCAGCTCGGACCGCGCCTTTGGCTGGACGCATGCCTGCGTGGCCTATCCGGCGGGCGATATCGAAATCCTGATTTAACGGCAATAACAACACCCGGGGGAGAGAGACCATGCAACAGCCAGAAGCTACAGTGGAAAACACGCAGAAAATTGATGGTAACAACAGGTTCTGGGCGGAACACTATGCCCCGGACATTCGCGGCTATGATCACCAAACCCGGCGTTACCAGCGTGTATCTGACATTCTTGACACAGCGGTACGCAGCACGCCGGAACGGGTCGGCTTTTCGCTGGTTCTTCCCAGCGGCCATTGCCTGGACAAAACCTATGCTGAGATCGGGCGCGCGTCCGACGCCATCGCCTGCTACCTGCGCGAGGATCTTGGCCTCTTTCCGGGTGATGTGGTCGCGATCCAGTTGCCCAACTCGATCCACTACCCGGTCATCTTGTTTGGAGCCATGAAGGCCGGCCTGAAAGTCACGAACCTCAACCCGCTTTATACGCCGCGCGAGATCGTGCATCAGCTGCAGGATTCCGGGGCAAAGGTGCTGTTTGGCTTCAATCTGTTTGCCGACCGGCTTCAAACCGCGCTGAAGGACACGGCCGTTGAACAGGTTGTGATTGCTGCACTTTGGGAGTTTTTCCCGCAGGCCGCCTCTGATGCTCTCCGCCATACAATCACGGATGTTGCCAAACTTGTTCCGGAGTATTCCTTTGACCATGTGCCGTTCGAAGACGCATTGGCACAGGGGATGGCTCATGGCGAGATCCGTTATGATCTGTCACAGATTGACCCCGGATCAGCGGCCTTTCTGCAATATACCGGTGGAACCACAGGTGTAAGCAAGGGTGCCGAACTGACCCACGACAATGTCACCCATGTTCTGGAGATGCTGAACGCCTGTGTGCATGGCGCAATGCAGAAAACGGACCATGGGCAGATGTCCATCCTGACGGTGATCCCTTACTATCATATTTTCGCTTTGATCGTGAATCTCATGCACTTCACCGCTGCTTCGGGCCGCAATGTGCTGATTCCCAACCCCAATCCGATTGCCAATCTGAAACCGGCCTTCGACAACTATGAAATTGATTGGCTAACCGGGGTCGATACATTGTTCAACGGGCTGATGGCTCAGGATTGGTTCCAGCAGACTCCGCCGCAGATCGGATTGGCCATTGGCGGCGGCACCTCGTTGCGGCCGGATACTGCCCGCCGCTGGAGCGAGCAAATCGGCCCGATTGTCGAAGGCTACGGCATGACGGAAACCACTTGCATGATCGCGCTCAGCCCTCTGGACGGCAGCGACAAACCCGGCACTGCCGGACGGCCGGTGCCGGGGCTGGATATCAAAATCACCCGTTCAGACGGCGCGCCGGTTGGGATCGGCGAGGCTGGCGAGCTGCATGTCCGCGGTCCCAATATCGCGACTGCATACTTGAACCGCCCTGACGCATCCGCCGAGACCTTTGCCGATGGCTGGATGGCGACTGGCGATATTGTCACAATGGATGCTGAAGGTCATCTCGCCATTGTCGACCGCAAAAAGGATATGATTCTGGTCAGCGGTTTCAATGTTTACCCGAACGAGCTGGAGGCGGTGATACAATCCATGCCAGGTGTGGCTGAAGTTGCCGTTGTCGGTGAAGCGCATCCTACCCGCGGTGAAAGCCCTGCCGCTTTTGTGAAGCGGGCCGACCCCGCCGTCACAGAAGAAATGGTCATCGAGTACTGCCGCGCCAATCTCACCGCCTATAAGGTGCCGACCCAAGTCCATTTCCTCGAGGAACTGCCCAAAAGTTCGGTTGGCAAAATATTGCGAAAGGAATTGCGGAGTTGCTGATTCAGGCCCTTTTGTCCTGGCAGGCTGACTGGGCAATTGAATAGCCCCTCGTTTCTTAGACGCCTTGCTTGGTGATTTTGGAAGCAAGAAGACAGTGATGTCAGGGATTAGATTTACAGATGAGTTCAAGCGTGATGCGGTCGCACAGGTAGTGGACCGCGGATATTCAGTTGCTGAGGTGTCGGAGCGTCTTGGGATCGGCACCAAGTCACGTTGATACGTGGAAAGCCCAGTTTTCCCAGCCGCGCAAACAGATCAAGGAGAACACAGAACAGGCCTCAGAGATCAAACGCTTGAAGAAGGAACTGTCCCGCGTTTCTGGGGAGCGCGATATCTAAAAAACGGTTCCGGGCCACCGCTCGCCTGTGCGCGCTATAAACAGCTCGTGCTATACTTTGCCCGAAGGGCAGTTGCCGATGGCTTATTGGAGGGTCTGACCCCGTTAAAAAACGTGGCACATGGGCTGATGCGCACTTGAGAGTGGTGACGCCGCCTTTGCGGCGATCCCGGTTAGGAAGATGACGAACTTGCATGGCCCACGTCCTTCGGTTTGAACGGAGGAGATGTCATGACAAAGCCCAAGACCAGCGACCACCCGGATCTTAAGAAGGTCAACTCCAATGCGGCGGCGGTTGATATCGGCTCGACCATGCACATGGCAGCTGTAAACCCTGACACTGATACCATGTCGGTGCGCGCCTTCGGGACGTTCACCCAGACCTGGACGACCTTGCCGCATGGTTCCGGTCGTGCGGTGTTACCACCGTGGCGATGGAGTCGACCGGCGTTTACTGGATACCGGCCTTTGAGATCCTGGAGGCGCACGGCTTCGAGGTCATCCTTGTGAATGCCCGCTATGCCAAGAACGTAAGCGGCGTCTCCACCTCACCCTGGATCAGCTTGACAGCTGGAAGTTCCAGGGGAGGAGTTCATCGAGCCGGTTAGCGGGGTGACCTGCAGCGATGGCTTCGAGGGTGGCCTTGAGGTAGGCGAAGGGCTCGGCGCCGTTGATCTTTGCCGTGGCGATGAGCGAAGCGATGCGGCCCCAGGCGCGGCCGCCTTCATCATGGCCGGCGAATAGCGCGTTCTTTCTTGTGAGGGCCAGTTCCCGTTCATTCTGCCCATGTCGGGCAGACTTGTCGCGTTCATTATCGATGGCATGCCTATTTCGGATCAGATGTAACGGTTTTTCGCGCCCTGCGGCGGGGTGACGGCCAGTATGTTGCGCTGGAACGCGATCCCGGGGTCGCGGTCATGTCGCCGGCCTGGGTCCTAGACGCTTCGGCGTGTTCAGTGATGACACTTGGGTCACCGATGGTCTCGACCGTTGCTTTGGTTGATCTGCATGCAGTTCTCAGATCTCTGGGGTTCCGGCGAGAATTTGTCGATGAAGGATCGGCAATGAAGGCCGAGCATGATCCCGAAGCATCGAATAGAACAGGCACAGTTGCCCCTGCCATTTCAACCGAACCCAATAGCGAGACTTTCGGAGGAGGACTGGACAACCGCTCTGACGGTGCTGGCGCAATTGCTGCTGGCGGCCGCCGGGGCCAATCCGGAGGAGGTGGAAGATGAGCGTTGAACATGGCGCTTCGCTGCCGCCCGCCCTTCTGCAGCGCCGGGCCGTTGTTTATGTCCGGCAATCGACCCAAACCCAGGTCATGGTCAATCTGGAGAGTCAGCGCCGGCAATACGATTTGGTTGAGACAGCGCGTGGGTATCCGCCACAGCCCGGGCCTTGGCTTCATCCGGCCAACGCCGGTGACCCGACGCGTAGATTTCCACGCCCAACGATTTGAGAAACGAATTTGTAGCGCACATTGCGAAACGCACTCCCCACTGTGAGATGTGCAAGATCTCGCAGCACGGGATAGGCGCTACAACGTGGGGCCGGGACAGCGATTACCCAAGAACGTTCCGGGCCGCAAAACCGATATCAGCGACGCCGGATGGCTGCGGCAGCTACATTCCTATGGTCTGCTGCGTGGTAGCTTCCGACCCGAGGCCGATATCGCCACTCCCCGATATCGCCACTGCCCGATCTTGGCGGTAAGCGCTTCGTCGATCCCCTCCTGCCGCGCTGACGCTGGCTGTGCGAGTCCTGCTGTCGAAGTGAGACAGGATAGGACGGCAAAATGGACGTCTCTTTAGACGGCTCAACGGATGGCTACGCGGGCAGGATGGAAGTTTTTGAAGGACGGTCGGGCCGGCGTTTCCGAAGCGAGGCTGAGCGGGCGCGGATCGCTGTGGAAAGCATGGTGCCCGGAACAAAGGTTGCTGATGTTGCGCGGCGGCACGCGGTGACCCGCTGGCAGGTCTATGATTGGCGCAAGAAGCTGATGGCCGGCGCGCTGGCTCTGCCCGCAGAGACGGCTGCCGAACCGATGTTCGCGGCGCTTGTTGTGGAGCCGAAGCCGGCGCGACCTGAGCCCAGCCCGAAACGGCGCGGCGGCGCGGCTAAGTCCAGCAGGATCGAGATGGTGGTGGACGGCGTGACCCTGCGGGTGCCGCCGGACATCGGCGAAGCGCATTTGACCCGGATGATCCGCGCGATCCGGGCGGCAACACAATGATCTCGCCGGCTGGTGGGCTGCGCATCTACGTAGCCACGCGCCCGACGGATTTCCGGAAGGGCATAGACGGCCTGGCGCTGCTGGTTCAGGAGACGATGGGACTCGACCCGTTCAGCGGCGCGGCTTTCGTATTCCGCGCCAAACGGGCCGACCGCATCAAGGTCCTGGTCTGGGACCAGACCGGTATCGTGCTGGTCCACAAGCGCCTGGAAGGCGCGAAGTTCGTCTGGCCCAAGGCACAGGACGGTGTGATGAAGATGTCTCCCGCGCAGTTCTCGGCTCTGTTCGAGGGGCTCGACTGGCGGCTTGTCCGCCCCGAGCGCGTGCGGCGGCCGGAACTGGCAGGATAGCTGCGGCTGAGTGACTCAGCCTTGTTTTGACGGTGGTGGCAATCTCGCCCATGTGCTTGATCGCAGCCATGACCGACACCGCCCTGGCCGAAGAAAACGCCCGTCTGAAGGCCCGCCTCGCCGAGACCGAGGCGGCGCTGGCGGATGCGGTTGAGGCCCAGAAACGGCTGGAGAGCATTGTCAGCGAGCTGCGCCGGGAGACGTTCGGGCGGAAATCCGAAAAGCTCGATCCGGAGCAGTTCAATCTGCCGCTTGAAGATGTGGAACTGGCACAGGGCGTGCTGGAAGCGGCGCAGGAGAAGGCGCGGCGCGCGCTGAAGGGGCAAGGCGTTGCCGAGAGCGGCCCGCCGAACCGCAACCGCGGGCATCTCCCAAAGCATCTGCCCCGCGTGGAGCGGATCATCGAGCCACAGAGCACGTTGTGCCCCTGCGGATGCGGCGAGATGGCCAGGATCGGCGAGGATGTTTCCGAACGGCTGGACGTTGTGCCCGCCCAGCTCCGCGTGCTGGTCACACGGCGCCCCAAATATGCCTGCCGCCGCTGTTCCGGCGCGGTGGTCCAGGCGCATGCGCCGGAACATGTCGTGCCCGGCGGCCTGCCCACCGAAGCGCTGATCGCACAGGTCATGGTGGCCAAGTTCGGCGACCACCTTCCATTTTACCGCCAAGCGGAAATCTACACTCGGCAAGGGATCACGCTGGACCGGGCGACGCTTGGCAATTGGGTGGGGCGCGCCTGTTTCCACCTGCGCCCCATTGCAGATCACCTGAAGGAGCGGCTGAAGGGCGCGGACCGGGTATTCATGGATGAAACCCGCGCGCCGGTACTCGATCCTGGGCGGCGAAAAACGAAGACCGGCTATTTTTGGGCCATCGTTGCCGATGACCGGGGCCATGGCGGTGCCGACCCGCCCGTGGTGATGTTCCACTACGCGCCCGGCCGGGGCGCCGTGCATGCGCTCCGTTTCCTCGAGGGCTATCGCGGGCAATTCGTGCAATGCGACGGCTATGAAGCCTATGATAAGCTCACCAAGGTCGACCGGGCCGAGGGCCCATGGATGCTCGTCCATTGCTGGACGCATGTGCGCCGGCGCTTTGTGAAGCGGCTCGAAAAGGGCGGCTCACCGATTGCAGAGGAAGCTCTGCGCCAGATTGCCGAGCTCTATGCCGTCGAGAAATCCGTGCGCGGCCTGCCTGCTGAAGCCCGGCTTGCCGCCCGGCGCGCACTCTCCGCGCCGGTCATCGCGGCCTTCAGGCCCTGGCTCGAGGCGCAGCTGTCGCGCATTCCGCGTTCGTCCAAGCTTGCCGAGGACATCCGCTACACCCTGACGCGTTGGCCCGGACTGACGCGGTTCCTGGAAGATGGCCGTCTGGAACTGGACACCAACCCGGTCGAGAACCAGATCAGGAAAATTGCTCTAACACGGAAAAATGCGCTCTTCGCCGGGCATGAGGTTGGTGCTGAAAACTGGGCATTGCTCGCCAGCCTGATCGCGAACTGCAAAATGTGCGACGTCGATCCGGTCAGCTACCTCTCCGACACGCTGCGCGCGTTGCTCGACGGTCATCCCAAAAGCCGCATCGACGACCTTATGCCCTGGAACTTCTCTCTCTCGTCAAGCCGCGCCGTGTAGGGGGGCGCCGAAGCGCTTACTCTTGGCGTGCAGGTCTTTGACTTGTTCTTCATCGACTTCAGGTGCCTTCCGACTGTCGCGCTCTAACACGCCAGACGCGCCTTCATGCAGAGCCCGCTTCCATTGATGGACCATCGTGGGATGCACCCCAAATCGGCTTGCCAGTTCGCTGACCGTTTTTTCGCCTTTCAGCGCTTGTAACGCCACCTTGGCCTTGAAATCTGGATGGTGTTGCTTCCGTTTCGACAAATCTGATCTCCTTCGTGTTGAAGATCAGCAGACAGAAAATTGCAGCTTACGTGAGTGTCCGGATTACGGAGGGTAGCTCACTCCGGGCCGGTTTCACGGGGCAGGGCCACTTTGAATGTATTTGTCTCTACAGTTGAACAGATGGCTCAAAAATGAATCGACTATCGTTGATGTCGGTCTATGAAGCGGTCGCCACAGTTTGACAGTAAACTTGCCTGCACCTGTCATCGGGCGCACGCCAATCTGGTGATCCTTGGGAAAGCTCTTCGCAGTAAAAACGCTCACAACAGCAACGCCCACCCCCTTCGCAACCATCGAAGCAACAGTTGTAGACATTGGTGTTTCAACACGCACAAATGGGTCTATACCAATCTCTGCAAAGGCATCATCCATTCTCTTCCTGTGAGCGTCGTGAGGCGGAAAGACAATCAAAGGCTCGTCTGCAAGGTCCTTCAGGGACAGCGTTTCGATGTTCTCGAACCGGTGTCCCTTCGGGAAAATACAGACCAAATCCGGCTCTGCAAAAATCTCAGTGGCAACTCCTGGAGGGTCGCTGCTGTATTCGGCCAAAGCGAGATCAAATCGTTGCGCAGACATCATTTCCGCAATGATATTTGACCGTCTGGTTTCGACAGAAACGCTTACTTCCGGGAACTCTTCGCAGAAGAGGGCCACCGCGTCCGAAATGAATCCATATGATAAAACGGGCGCACAAACGATGCCCACGTGCCCTTTTTGTTTGAGGCGCAGCGCGGTCGCAGTCTGTTGGATTCGCTCCAACCCAACATAAGAGCTCTCCACTTCCTCATAGAGAACTTGACCTTCCTGCGTTAGGTGAAGGCGACCCTTAACGCGATCAAAAAGGCGCACCTTGGTAATTTCCTCCAGCCGCAGGATCGACCGGCTGATTGAGGATTGGCTGGTGTTCATTATCTCTGCAGCGGCGGTTGCGGTGCCGACTGTTACGACCGCTCTGAATGCTTCAATCATTCTGTCGTTGATACGTATCGACATTGCCAGAGAGCTTTCAAGTTAGGGACGTCCGGAAGGTCCACGATCCGCTCAGGACCCAACGTGGAGCTCGCTTCATATCAATAATGCATAGACTTGATAGCAGCAAGCATTGGTTTGGATGGTGAACGGGCGGTAACCTTTTCTACACCATCGGCTGCCAAGGCCAGCAGAACTTCACTGAGGGCTGTCTCGAGCAAACACCAGACCAGGAAAATGCTCAGACCATTCAGTGAATTTAGTGAGCTGAGCTTCGAGCTGTCATTTGGGTAATGAACATGAATTCTTCCAACGGAGGGGAAAATGAAGAACCTGTTTTCAATGCTATCCTGCACAGCAATGGCGGCTGGGGGACTTAGCATTGCGGCTCCTGCAGCTGCGCAATCCACCCTTGAAACCGTAAAGGCCCGAGGTCATCTCAACTGCCAGGTTGGGCCGCCGCGTGCGGGGTTTTATCAACTGCTCGAAAGTGGCGACTGGGAAGGCAGCGATGTAGCGGTCTGCCGCGCAATGGCCGCTGCGATCTTCGGAGACCCGAACAAAGTTGAGTTCCAGTCCGTTTCAGCATCCGTGCGCTTCACATCTCTTGCCAATGGCGAATCTGATGTGCTTTCCCGGACGGCCACCTGGACTGTTGGTCGTGACGCAGCCCTGGGCATCGATTTTACCGCACCGGTGTTCCACGATGGCCAAGGTTTTCTTGTGCGCAAAGACAGTGGTATCAAGAGTGCCTTTGATCTGACAGGTGCCACGGTTTGCGTGATTACCGGGCACACTTCGGAAGCGACCCTTCAGGATTTCAGCCGAGCCAATAATCTGGATATTCAGGCTGTTGCGTTCGACGATTCCGCTATCGTCAACGAAACCTACCTAAATGGCGGGTGTGATGCGATCACCACCGACAAGGGGGTTCTTGCCTCAGAAGCCCGTGGTTTCCCGGATCCGTCCGAACATGTCGTATTGCCGGAAATCCTGAGCAAAGAGCCACTGACACCTGCGGTTCGCAATGGTGACAACCAGTGGGGCGACATCGTTCAGTGGACCGTATTTGCGTTGATCAATGCCGAAGAACTGGGCATCACCCAGGCGAATGTCGAAGAGATTGCAGCCAATCCGCCTAACCCGCTTGTTGCCCGTTTCCTGGGCGCCGAAGGCGAGCTGAACACCGGCCTTGGTCTTCCAAAGGACTGGGTTGTGCATGCGATCAAAGCTGTTGGCAACTACGGTGAGATCTACGAACACTACTTGGGTGATGGTCGTCCCGAGGCGCTGGGTATTCCCCGTGCAGGTTCTGCTAATGCGCTTTGGACCGAAGGCGGTCTGATGTTCTCACCCCCTTTCCGTTGATCTGAAAGGAACCCAACAATGGCAACCACTTCACATAGCCGCACCGTGCCTGTTAAACCTCCCAGAAAAGAGCGTTTTACCGCTGCAGGTATCAAGAGCATCTTCTATCAATGCGCTGTCGTCGGAGTGGTTGCATTGATGGGATGGTATCTCTACGACAACGTATCGAGGAATCTGCAAAACCTGGGGCTTGCCTCTGGGTTCGGGTTTCTCGACATCGAAGCACCGTTCGATATTTCCTGGTCGGTGGTGCCGTATGAGCCCGGGGACAGCTACGCCCGGGTGTATGTAATAGGGATCACAAATACACTGATTGTCGCCGCGATGGCGATTGCGGCCTCTACCGGACTTGGCTTCCTGATCGGCATTGCGCGTCTGTCAAGAAACTGGCTGATCTCGCGTCTGGCGTCAGTTTATGTCGAGGTTGTACGCAATACACCTGCACTCATTCAGGTTCTATTCTGGTTCCTCGCGGTCTTCTCGATCCTGCCTAGGCCAAAAGACGGGGTTGATGTGGCCGGATTGGGGATTTTGCAAGTTAACAACCGCGGCATCTACTTTCCGCGCGCACTGCCGCAGGATGGGTTTAATGTCACATTACTTGCGATTGCGATTGCTGTTGTTGCGGCGATCGTGTTGGGAATATGGGCGCGGAGGCGCCGCATTCTGACTGGGCAACGGTTTCCAGTGGCTCTCGTTATGCCTGCAATACTGGTGCTGTTTCCCGCGACGGTCTTTGTGCTGACCGGGGCACCACTGAATTGGGAAATCCCGGTCTTGAAGGGCTTCAACCTGACTGGCGGGATCTCCTTTCCCCCAGCTATGTGCGCGGTGGTTCTGTCGCTGTCGATCTATCACGCCGCCTATATCGGCGAAGCCGTGCGGGCCGGGATCATGTCGGTCAGCCCGGGGCAGGGAGAAGCGGCTTTTTCGCTTGGGATCAAGTCAAGTTGGTCGATGCGGATGATAGTTCTTCCGCAGGCGCTGCGCGCGATTGTTCCGCAACTTATCAGCAACTGGATGAATGCCGTCAAGAACACGTCGCTTGCCGTGGCAATCGGCTTTCCCGACCTTGTAGCCCTGTTCTTGCAAACCTCGCTGAACCAGGTGGGATATGCAGTCGAAATCGTTGCCATGGTGATGATCTTCTACTGTTCGGTCAGCATCACGATCTCGCTCCTGCTCAACTACTACAACAAACGCGTTCAGCTGAAGGAGCGGTAAGATGTCAGATACCCCTAAATCCACAGCGTCGCCCGTGTCCGCAGACGCGATCATTTTCCAACCGAAACCTGCCAAGGCACCGCCCTCGGAAACGGTTGGTCCCATCCATTGGATGCGGGAAAACCTGTTTTATTCCTGGCTGAGCACAGCGATCACATTGATCGGCCTGTACTTAATCTACACAACCGTGACCGGCCTGTATCACTGGGGCGTGGCCGATGCCGTTTGGGAGGCGTCAAGCCGCCGCGAATGTCTTGATCAAAGCCCGCATGGAGCCTGCTGGGCCGGCATCTCAGCCTGGTACAACAGTATCATCTACGGCCGTTATCCTGACGAAGAGCAATGGCGGATTAACCTCTCCTTTGGTTTGCTGATCTTTTGGATGCTGCCGATCTGGCTGGAGAAAGTACAGGCACGCGCGTGGTTTGGCATCTCTGCCGTGCTGATCTTCCCGTTCCTTGCTGGCTATTTGTTTGCGGGAGGCGCGCGCGGCTGGTTCATGCAATTCGCATTGCTCGGCGCGATTGCCACATTGATCTGCAACTGGCTGCATGCGGTACTTTGTGTGCTGACCGGAAATGGGTTGCCCAAAACCGCTGTGGCCCTGTTGGGAATGACCAACAAACCAGATCGTCTGCATAAATATGCCCTGGCGACAGTGGTTGTTGTGATCTTCGCTATTGTCTACGCATTTTTTGGATCGTGGGAGCCTGTGCAGGTCAAAACCAATCTCTGGGGCGGTCTGTTCCTGACATTCGTGATTGCTGGGATCGGGATCACCGTGTCGCTGCCGATGGGCATCCTTCTGGCACTGGCGCGGCGTTCGGAATTGCCTGCGGTCAAGGTTTTGGCAGTCAGTTTCATTGAGCTTGTGCGCTCTGTCCCATTGATCACCGTCCTGTTCATGGCTGTGACTATGGTGCCCTTGTTTCTGCCGCAGGGTGTTGAGTTGAACAAGCTGGTACAGGCCATCGTCGGTGTCTGTCTGTTCTTCTCAGCTTATATGGCTGAGACCGTGAGGGGCGGGTTGCAGGTTGTTGCCGTCGGCCAAACCGAAGCGGCCAAGTCGCTCGGGCTTGGGTACTGGAGAACCATGTACCTGGTTGTGCTGCCGCAGGCACTCAAGGCGATGATCCCGAATATCGTCAGCAACTTCATCGCGCTTTTCAAGGATACGACGCTGGTCTCAATCATTGGCCTTTATGACATGTTGCTGATGCTCAAGGCGATTGGCCGGAACTCATCTTGGATCGGACTGCATCACGAGCCGCTGATCTTTGGCGCAGCCATCTACTTTATCATCTGCTTTGCGATGTCAAAATACAGTCAACACTTAGAAAACGTTGTCGGTGGCGGCGCATCAAACAAGCGTTGATCCGGGAAAGTAAGGAATGAATATGACCCAGCCACTTCAAGCCAATCCGATCAACAGCGAAGCGACTGCAAAAGCTGTCATCGAAATGAAGAATGTAAACAAATGGTATGGCGAATTCCATGCCTTGAAGGACATCAATCTGACAGTAGCCCAAGGGGAACGTATTGTCATTTGCGGCCCTTCGGGCTCAGCCAAGTCGACGCTGATCCGGTGCATAAACCGGCTGGAGCAATACCAGCAGGGTGAGATCTACGTGCATGGCAAGCTGGTTGAAGGGCATGCAAAAAGCGTTGATCCTTCTGTCAGCGATGTTGGAATGGTGTTTCAGCAGTTCAACCTGTTTCCCCATCTGACCGTTCTGGAAAACTGCATCTTGGCGCCGATGTGGGTCAAGAAGATGCCCCGGCGCGAGGCGGAAGAGATTGCCATGAATTACCTCGGCCGGGTGCATATTCCCGACCAAGCCGGAAAATATCCGAAGCAGCTTTCTGGTGGACAGCAGCAACGGGTCGCCATTGCCCGTTCGCTTTGCATGAACCCCAATATCCTGCTGTTTGATGAACCGACCTCGGCGCTTGACCCTGAGATGATTTCGGAGGTGCTGGAAGTGATGACAGAACTGGCAGAATCGGGGATCACGATGATCTGTGTGACACATGAGATGGGGTTTGCCCGCCAGGTTGCGGACCGCGTCGTGTTCATGGATGCAGGTGAGATAATTGAAGAGCAGCCGCCGGAATCCTTCTTTGACAACCCCCGAACAGATCGTACTCAGCTGTTCCTGAGTCAGATCCTCGGCCACTGAAAGTTGCCCTCCTGAGCAGGTGGCTGTCAGGGGCGAACCTTGCCAGCCGCTGCGGAAATCAAAGCAAATGAATCTGCGTGAACTGCGGTATCTTTCCAAGTCGGACGTTCAGTCTCTGGGGCTTTCATACTCCGAGATTGCTGATGCGATCGCCAAAATTCTGCGCAGGAAACAGAACAATGCAGCATGGAACAATCCGAATTCAACCATCAGCCCATATGAAGGGACGCGGTCGATTTCGTTCCATGCGGCTGCGTTAGATCCCGCATTTTCGGTTCACAAAACCTTGGGCCTGTCCCGTGACAACAGCGCACGTAACCTTCCGCATCTCGGGGGGCTGATAAACGTCCATGACGTGCATACCGGGCATCCGGTTGCCATTTTGGAATGTGAAGAAATTACCGGGCTTCGCACGGCGTCGCTCTCCCTGCTGGCCTCGCGGTATCTTACACCCCGCCGCAAAGCCCAGACCATTGGCTTTGTCGGGGCTGGGCGGCAGGCTTCATTCCATCTGGAGGCTTTTCTGTCTGAATTCGACCTTAGAAAGGCAATCCTGTTTGGCCGCGAAGGCGGCAGTTGCTGCCGCCTGGCCGATGAGTGCCGCTCGAAAGGCTTGACGGCATTGGTGACGCCGGACTGGCAAGAGGTGTTGCGAAGCGCTGATATTGTCGTGACCTCCGTTCCGGACGGACCCGGTTTTAAGCCATTTTTGGACGCGTCGATCCTGTCCGAGGCATCGTTTGTGGCTGCCGTTGATGCCGGTCGGTCGTGGACTCCCAGCGGTCTTGGCTCTTTTGATGAGCTAGTGGTCGATGATGTCCCGTTACACAATATGAAACCCTACGTGACCGGGGTGAAGCCAGACGGAGATCTGACCAGATTGGTCTGCGGCACACCGGGTTCAAGAGGATCACAAAGATCCGGGTTTTTCTTTACTGGAATTGCAATAGCCGACCTAGCAGCGGTTGAATTGGCACTGCAAAAAGCTGAGGTCATGAAGGTGGGCACGGTTCTGCAGCGGTGATGAAAGTCCACTGTGCCCGAAGGCTTGAAAACTCAGGTGCCGTCACATTTGCCCGGGCATCTTGCGCTGCTGAACGGATGATCTAACTCCACTTTTGTGGAGCTATTCGCAACCGTCCGGTCTGAAAGCGGTATGATCCCGGTTCCGTCAAATACGAAAGTCTGGATTGCCGTCGGCATCACGGACAACCGTCGCGCCCTCAACCATCGTCTGGGCAACCATCTGACGCTTGAAATCGCGAGGATAGTTCTCCTGGCCTCTCTTCCTGCCCATAGAATAGTGTCCACTATTTTTTCGGACGTAACCGAGGCTGGGTACAATCTGGGCTACCGTTTAAGCGCGATTGATCGCCAGTTTGCGGGCGCTTCACTATAATGCCCCGCAAAGTCGGCCGACACACGTATAGGACTGCGGCCCAGCAGTGCCGCGCAGCCATCTGTCAGAACGTGCTTACTTTCTGCTCCAGCAGCCCCGATTTTGTAAACTCAAAGAACCGGTCCGCCCGCTTTTGCAGAACCGTTTTGTCGTGTGAGATAAGCAGCACAGCAGCTAATGTCTGGGCCGCATAATCGGCAATAATATCAATAGCCAGGCGCTGAATTGACATATCCAGGCGTGATGACGGCTCATCGCAGACCAGGAACCTCGGCTGCGCCAGCAGAACCCGGACAATCAGCAACCGCTGCAATTCTCCACCGCTGAGCTGGTCAGGGCGCCGCAGCAGCACGGACGGATCCAGGTTCAGCTTGGCCATCAGCGCCGATTTGGAATAAAATCCCGTCCCCGAGGCCGGTGTCAGCTTGTCAAATACATCTCCCAGGATAATGTTCGGCGGAAATGCATTTACCGGATTCTGAAACAGTTTCTGAAACTTGGTGCGCTCAGCACGGATCAATTTTCGGTCCGCCGTTTCACCAAACCAACGGACCGAACCAGAGGATGGCTTGAGCAGCCCTAGGCATATATCCGCCAAAGTGGACTTACCTACTCCGCTCGGCCCCAACAGCCCAACAACCTCCCCCTCACGGATATCAAGCGTTGCGCCGTTGACGACCGGGGCGCCCTTGGCAAACTCAAAGGTCACATCCTGAATACTTAGAACCGGAGCTGCATTGTTTTCCGTTCTGATACATTTCTTGGGCCACATCCGCGGTTCACTTTTGATCATGGCCTGCGCAGCCTGGCTACCCGACCCGTTCAAAATCTGCGCAGCATTCCCCTGCTCGGCAATTTTACCCCGCTCAAAAATAACCAGATCGTCTGCCAGATCGCGCGCTACATTCAAATCATGCGTAATAATCACCAGCCCACGGCCGGTTTGCTTAAGCAGCTTAAACAGCTCGATGGTGCGCAGCTTGCTGGTTTGATCCAGACCTTTGGTAGGTTCATCCGCAATGACAAAACTGGCGCGTGCGGCCAGCGCCATCGCAATCATGACACGTTGTTGCATCCCCCCGGACAGCTGCCCGGGAAATTTCAAACCGTCCGCTGGTTTCAGGCCAACCTGTGCAATCAGATCCTCTGTTGAGGCCCAGGGACATCGCGGGTCACGCCGCCAGCTCAGGATTTGCGCCAACTGCTTTCTCACGGGCATCGTGGGATCAAGCGCCGTCGCAGGCTCCTGAGGTAACACAAAAACATGATCGCGCCACAGCGGCTCAGCCGCAGGCTGGTGATCCAGCAGAATGTCACCGCTCACCTTCAGGTCTGGCACCGGTAGCCCGGACAAAGCGGCTGCAAACAGGGATTTACCAGACCCGGATCGACCTATGACACAGCATGTCCGCCCCTGTGTAAACTGCATTTGCGGCACATCCAGAGACAGCTGACCAGCTGACAGCGTCATATTGCGGACTTCAAGACTATGCATCGGAGCTTCTTGGTTTGGGCGCAGGCGTGGATTGCGACACGATCAACAGCGCCAGCACAACCCAGACAATTGCCGCCACTGGCGCCGCTAGCTGGACCGGTGAAATCTGCCAGTAGATCCGCAGATCATTAATCATCATGCCCCATTCGGCCTGTGGTGGGGCAATACCAACCCCCAGGAAACCGATGGTGGCAATCGACAACACGATCTGGCCAACAGAAACAGCCCCAAGCGACAGCAAATATGACGTCATGACCGGCAGAACCTGAAAGCGAAAGATCCGCCAGCCGCTCGCTCCGGCGAGCCGCGATGCCAGCACATGGTCACTGTTCATCAGCTGATTGCCAACAGCATATGACAGACGGAAATACTCGGGCCATTTAACCAACCACAGTAAGAAGATGATCACAGCTGCGCCCCCGCCCAGAACATCCGCCAGCAGAATGATGACCAGTAAGCCAGGTAAAGCATAAACCGCATCCGAAAAGAGCGTCAAAGCAGCGGCGATGGCGCCGCCGAACCACATTGCCACCCCCGCAAGCGCACAGCCCGTCACCAGGCTAAGCGCAATCACCGCAACGGCGATACCCGCTGAATAGCGCGCGCCATGCAACACGCGCGCCAGTACATCACGGCCAAGCTGGTCGGTGCCCAGCGGGTATTCCGCAGCAGGCGGAGACAACGCCGCCAGAAGGTTTTGCGCATTGGGGTCTGCCGTATAAAGTACCGGCCCCAGGCTAGCCGTCAGAATGAATAGAAGCGATAGAAAGACACCCAACCGCCAAGCGCCGCAAGCCCGCACCATCATTGGGCCACCCTTTGCCGGTAGATCCGCCAGGTCAGGATCTCAGCCAGTGCTGTGCTAAAAAGATAAAACACGATCAGAGAGAGAACCAGCCCCTGCATCAGAGGCACATCCAGCGCCTTGACCGCATTGATCAATGCCCATCCTAATCCGTGATAGTTAAACACCATCTCAATCACGATCACGTCGTAAATCAGGAACATAAACACGACCGGCAGGTAATTCAGCATAGGGCGTATCGTATTCTTCAGACCATGGCGCCAGAACAGCTGGCGTTCGGGAACCCCCCGCATCAACGCATGCTGCATATAGGGCTGTTGACGTACGTCTATCACCGCAGCCCGCACCACCCGGCTGAGTGGGCCGGAAACTGAGAGCGCGATAGTAAGTATCAACACCCAAAGCCGTGACCAGCCGGATGTTCCGCTGAGCGTCGCCAATCCCAATTCAACCACGAAAATCTGTACTATGACAATCGCAACCAGAAACGCCGGGATTGTCGAAACCCCAGCACTGATTGCCGACAGCACCACATCCAGCTTGCTCCCCGGATTTCGGGCACAAAAGAAACCAATGGGCACAGCCAGCCCCACACCCGCAATGAACCCCCAGAACACCGTCCGCAGGGAATTCACCCCGTGGTGCACAATGTCATGCATAACATCCCGGCCGCTGACCAGGGATGTGCCAAAATCCAGCATCAAGGTACTGACCAGCCATTCCCCGTATTGAACGATCACCGGCCGGTCCAGACCGTAGGATGCGCTGACCACATCGGCCAGAGCCTGATCAGGTTCAGCGCCGGCAAATCTGGCCGCTGCGATTTGCAGGGCCAGATTTTCCGGAAGAAGATGCACGGCCCAGAACGAACACGATGCAACAAGCAGCGTGATTGCCAAGACAAGCAGAGCCTTCTTTGCCAAGAGCGGGGCAAGGGTCATTCAGGTCCTCATTTCGCCCAAATCAGGCGGTTCAGGCCAAAGTCACGCTCATAGACATCAAACTCGAAGTTTGAGATCGTATCAGAGACAGCATAGACGTCGTCGTACCATGTGACCGTGACCATTGGCTGTTCGTCGTGGATCATTTCAACCATATCCTGCCGCAGGGTTTTCAGCTCGGAGGGGGCGATGGTTTTCTGGTAGGTTTCAACCAGGCCATCAAACTTGTCGTTGTTCCAGTTCATGGAGCCCCAGAAGCCACCGCTTTGGTAGAAATTCTCGGCCAGCGCGCCAATCGGATCGGGCACATAAACAAAGCTGTCCGATACGATACCTGCCTCCAGCGTTCCATCAGTGTGACCTTCGGAGATGATGGTCCAGTCGCCCTGTTTGATCGACATATCAATGCCGACCTCTTTCAGCATGCCCTGAATAGCCACACCGATAACCGGCAGCTCAGGGCGCGAGTCATAGGTGCGCAGTTCAATCTCAAACCGCTCACCATCACGGGTCAGAATGCCGTCTTCGCCCTTCTCAAATCCTGCATCGGCCAACAGCGCTGCAGCTTTGGCAGGATCATAGGCAAAAGGTGCCAGGGACTTGTCGTGCCAGGCTGGCAGGCTGGCCGGAAACAGCTGTGATGCTGCAGTGTCCGGATTGCCGACAATAGATGTGGCGATCCCCTTGCGATCAATCGCATAACTAATGGCCTGACGCACGGCCACCTCATCCAGAGGTTTATGAGCCCCGTTCAGTTTGAGTGCGCGAACACGGGGGATGGCTTGGATGTCCACATTCACATTGTTTGCACCTGCCAGCATCCGCTTTGCGGTGACAGGCAGGCTGAACGCAAATTCGACTTCTCCGGCCTGCACCATCGCCTGACGTGCCTGTGCGTCGGGAACAAACAGGTATTCGACCTTGGAAATTGCAGGCCGAACATCCCAATAGCTGGTATTGGCCGCCAGTTTCAGCGTCGCCGGATCCGAGGCATCCGTTATCATATAAGGGCCGGTTCCCGCCAGGCTGCTCGCTCGCTCATCGGTCAGATTTGCGGCAGAAATGATGGCCGTATTCCAATCCGCCAAGATCGCCGGCAAGATCGAATATGGACGCTCCAGCGTAATGACCACCTCATCCTGTTCAAAGGTGATCTCTTTTACGGGGGCAGTTCGAAGCGAGCTTTCTTCCTTGAAGGCTTTCAGGTTGGCTGCGACGGTTTCTGCCGTCAGCGGACTGCCATCATGAAAGGAAACCCCCGACCGAATCTTGAAACGCCATTGGTCCAAAGTCTCGTTTACGACCCAACTTTCGGCCAGCAATCCGACGATCTCGCCTTCTTTTGTCGGTTTGGTTAGCGTCTCAACCACACCAGACCGCGATAGCGCTGTTCCAGAAGAGGGCTTCAAGGCACCAATTTTCCATGGCGAGGCAATCCGGATCGTATCATCTGCTGGATTAGCTGCCACTGGAGCGACCGCGGTCAATAAAACCGCACAGCTTGCAGTCGCAGCAAAAATAACATGTTTCATGGTGAAAATTCCTTACTGCCACGCCGGCCACTTGGAGTATTTTGAAGTGGCTAGCGACGAGTTCCCTTGAGGGTAGTGCCCGCAAGGTGCATGAGTTCATCAAGCGCTTTTGCCACCTGTTTTTCGATATGCTGGCAGGACCAAGAGTGATCGAGGCTGGCATGCGGGCATTACCTGACAGTTTCAGTAATGTAAATACATGGGACGCGTAACGTTCTGCATCTGCTGCTCTCTATACCTTCATTGCCACTTGCATCGAAATGGGCAGCACGATCTCCGCATGCTGCGACGCTCAGGGTCTGCCAGCGTTCCCATCGAGCTCTGCTTAACCGATGTAAAGACCTGTGGCGGGATCAACCAGCAAGCCGAGGCTATATCACCAGCGCATGGAAGCCTGCTTCAACTACATTGGAAGGGACAGATTTCATGTATTAGATGTTCATCAACTCCAAAAACTCAGAGCGGTGGTCAACCAGTAACTCTGAACAGTGGAGGACGCCTTACGAACGCACAACCCATACAGGGTTAGACATGACGAATTTCTATACTGAAGCTTACGCAGAGCCGACGAAGGAAATGCGGGAAGCAGGAACTTATGCGCCGGTTGGGAACTCCCTAATCGGCGAAGACCCCAGCACCAAAGCCCTTCTTGAACGTGCTGCTGATTTTTTGGGCAAGGAAGCAGCTCTGTTCATGTCTTCGGGCACGATGTGCAATGAGGTGGCCGTGCGGGCACACACCAGGCCCGGTCAGGAAGTCATCTGCGAAAAATCCTGCCATATCATTAACTTTGAATGCGGTGGACCTGCCGCAATAAGCGGTGCCATGATCCACTCGATTGAAGGGGACCGGGGTATGTTCACCGCCGATCAGCTGTCCGAGGCTATCCGCAGTGGCAACCCCTATTTACCCCAGACCGGCCTGGTTACAGTGGAACAAACCGCCAATATGGCAGGTGGCGCAATCTGGCCGCTCGAACAGCTGCGCGAAGTAGCCAACACAGCCAAACAGGCCAACATTCCAACACACATGGATGGTGCTCGACTGATTAACGCGGTCGTTGCCTCCGGCCATCCAGCTTCGGAAATGACCAAGGGCTATGACAGCGTCTATATGGATTTCTGCAAGGCGCTCAATTGCCCAGTTGGTGCCGTATTGGCCGGCTCTAAAGAGTTCATTCAGGAAGCGTGGCGTATTCGCCAGATGATCGGTGGGGGAATCCGCCGCACCGGTATGCTGGCAGCCATGGCGAACTATGCCTTGGATCACCATGTTGATAGAATCAACGAAGATCACCAACTGGCCCAATACATCGGGGAACGAGTGGGGAACATTAAAGGTGTAGCCTCTGTTGAGCCTGTTGAAACGAACATCGTGATCATCGACTTCGATCCCGCAGGGCCTGCTGCGCCTGAAATCGTTGCAAAACTGAAAGAGAACAATGTTCTGGTTGGTGCCTTCGGCAAATACCGGATCCGTGTTGTCACATTCATGGGCCGAACCCTGAAGGACGGCGAAATCCTGTGTTCAGAATTGGATAAAGTCCTGAACGGATAAGCCGCCAGTCGCCACCGTCCTATTCATACCGGGTGGTCGCGACCTAGGGCAGAAGCATACTCGCGTAGATCAGAGCCGATCCTTCGGAACCTGTCTCTTTGCATATCTTCCCCCCAAACACTACGGCAAGACTCTCCTGTGAGCTACTCCCCCGATCGTTGGACAGTTTCCGCGTAAATTAAGCTACTCTCTGCCCCTGCTGACCGAGCTGGGTTACGTCTTTTCTCAGCCAATTGACCACGGCTGGCGGTCTGCCGCCAAGGGCGGAATGTGGGTGCTTTCGATTGCAGAATTCCACCCATTTTCCAACGCCTGCCCTTGTACGCCAAACTGGCTTGCCAGCTCAGCGACCGTTCGCTTGCCCTTCAAAGCCTTAAGCGCAACCTTGGCCTTGAATTCAGGCAAATGGTTCTTCCGTTTCGACGTCTCTGATCTCCTCTTCGTCGAAGATCAGCAAACAGCAAATCGTAGCTTACGTCAGTGTCCAGATTTCAGGGAGCAGCTCGCAACCGAACCGACCGATGCCGCCATAGGGCAGGTATATTGTGCCTGGCTGTTCGCTTCGCTAAGCGACGCGGTTAACCCATACCAAAACTGCATGGTAGATCAATTACACGGCATTGGTATGAATTGTTCTGTCCATGTAAACTCTACTCAACATGCTGTAATTGAATAATAAAAGAAAACACCAATGTTGTGTATCGCCGTAGTGGAAGCCGTCAGAAGTGACCGCCTCCAGTCCGTGCGCAAATGCGGAAAGTGACTGCCGCCACGACGTTTTCCGAAGCCGTTCTTCTACAGCCAATATTGGATAGGAGCTAAATGGATGGCAGGAGAAGCTACGGGTCGCCAATGGGCACCATTGCCGACAAGTGCAGATGATGTCGTTGCCGACTTTTACAGTGACATGAAGTCGATCCCGACCAAAGGGATGCTGGACGCATTGCTCAATGCTCGTGTTGGCGACGTTCAGAAGGGTGAGGACCCGACAACAACGAAACTGTGTCAGCGCGTGGCTGAAATGCTGGGCAAAGAGGCGGCGATTTTGCTGCCTACGGGGACAATGTGCAATGAGATTTCCATTCGCATTCATTGTGCTTCAGGCTCTGAGCTGATTGCTGAAAGATCCTCTCATATCATCAATTTTGAGGCGGGTGGCCCTGCGGCTCTCAGCGGCGTGATGATGCATTCGATCGATGGCGAATTTGGGCGTTTCACTGCTGAGCAAGTGCGTGCCGCCTATCGGCCGATTTCGCGTTATGCGCCGGAAACCTCGTTGGTAGCAGTCGAACAAACAACAAATCTCGGCGGTGGCGGAATCTGGGGCCTGGAAGAGCTCGGAGAGATTGCGGAAACCTCAAAATCGCTGGGATTGGCGACACATATGGATGGTGCGCGGTTGTTGAACGCCTGTGTGGAAACCGGGGTCTCCGCCAAGCAATATGCGACTGGCTATGACTCTGTCTGGATCGACCTTACCAAGGGGTTGGGCGGTTTTGCCGGTGCGGTTCTGGCCGGGACGGACGACTTTATCAACCACGCCTGGCGCTATGCGCAGCAATGGGGCGGCGGGTTGCGCCAATCAGGTTACATCGCTGCGACCGGGCTTTATGCGCTGGATAACAATCTTGAACAACTGGCCCGTGACAATGCACTGGCCAAAACCATTGGTGCGCAGATCGCGACCTTGCCGCATATCTCAGAGGTTTTGCCGGTTGAGACCAACATCGTGATCTTCAATCTGGATGAAAGCGGACCGGATGCGGCAACGGTCGTGTCCAAGTTGCGGGATCAGGGCGTCCGCCTTGGTGTCTTTGGCGAACGGACGGTTCGGATCGTTACTCATATCGGCGTAGGGCCTGAGGGCGGAGACCTGTTGATCAAACGCCTGCGCGCCCTCCTGGAAGAATAGTTTTAACATTGGCAGCGGTGTGTCCGCCTCTGCAACCGATCATGAAAGATACATGACATGCGCGACTTTTTCTCAGACACCAAGACGATTCCGACACGAGCCATGCGAGAGGCCATCCTTGACGCTCCCGTAGGCGACGAACAAAAAGACGAAGACCCGACAACCCGTGCCCTTTGCGAACGTGTTGCCGCGCTCTTGGGTAAAGAAGCCGCTATTTTGCTGCCGACTGGTACCTTGTGCAATGAGATTGCGGTCAATGTGCATACCAACCCGGGCGACGAGGTGATCTGCGAGGAAAGCTGCCATTTGATTAACTTCGAAACTGGCGGCCCGGCGGCGATCAGCGGCGTGATGATCCGCACCATTGCTGGAGAAAACGGTATCTTTGAACCTGCTCAGCTGCGGGCGGCAATCAGGCCTGCATCCCGCTATGCGCCGAAGTCGGCGTTGCTGTGTGTTGAACAGACCGCCAATATGGGCGGCGGCACGATCTGGCCGCTGGAAAAGCTCAATGCGGTCGCTGAGATCGCGCATAGCGCCGGATTGGCCACGCATATGGACGGCGCACGGCTCCTGAACGCAAGCGCCGCAACCGGAATTTCTCCCGCAGACTATGCCGCTGGATTCGATACGGTGTGGATCGATTTTTCCAAGGCTCTTGGCACCCCGATGGGGGGCGTTCTTGCAGGTTCGGCTGAGTTCATCCAAGAGGCATGGCGCGCCAAGCAGCAGATGGGCGGGGCCATGCGGCAATCAGGTATTCTTGCGGCGATGTGTCTTTATGGGCTGGATCACCACGTTGACCGGCTTTCTGAGGATCACCGCCTGGCCAAATATCTGGCCGATCAGATCCGCGCGCTGCCGCAGGTCGCGCATATGCAACCTGTCGAGACCAATATCATCATTTTTGATCTTGATGACAGCGCGCCACTGGCCGCCGATATCGTCGCGGATATGAAGGCCGACGGCGTTCTGATTGGGGCATTCGGTCCCCGCAGAATTAGGATCGTCACTCATCTGGATGTTGATATGCAGGCTGGCGAAGACTTGTTGGTGGCCTTGAAAAAGCAGCTGTAAAGCGCGCCTTTCACGGTCGAAGGTACCTCCCCTGAGGCAATGGCAAGCAGATCTGTCGAGCAGGTCAATTTAGGAGAAAAAAATGAACCCGACCACACTGTTCATAGGCGCAGGAAACATGGGGAGCGCGATCATCAAAGGATATCTGTCTGCTGGTGGCAAGGCGGGAGACATATCCATCGTTGATCCGTTTGTTCAAGACAGCACGAAACAGGTACTGGCAGGTGCTCATTTCTATTCTGACTTTGAGAGCCTGGATCCAGCGCTGCGCTTTGATATGGTTGTGCTTGCGACCAAGCCGCAAGTGTTCCTCTCGGTAAGCCAGGACATCGAAAGAGTGATCGCAGCGAACGGGACGATTGTTTCGATCATGGCCGGGATCGGCAGCGAGACGATTTCAACGGCTGTTGGAGGAAATCTTTCAGTTGTGCGCTGCATGCCCAATATGGCGGCATCCAAGGGATATTCGGCGAATGTCGCCTTTACCAAGGACGAGGCGAAGAAGCAGGGTTTCGAACGCTTGTTTGGCGGGTCCGGGACCGTGCGTTGGGTCGGCAATGAGGATCAGATCCATTTCACAACTGCTGTTTCAGGAAGCGGCCCGGCCTATTTCTTCGCTTTTGTCGAAGCACTGGCCGCTTCGGGAGCAAATGCTGGGCTTGATTCCCGGTTGGCGATGGACCTGGCAATTGATACGCTTATCGGGGCAAGTGAATTGCTGAAGTCCGATCGCGACCCGGAAACACTTCGCAAAAACGTTACGTCCAAAGGTGGCACAACTGCTGCTGCGCTAGAGGCGTTCGCGCACAATAACAATCTCCAGGCAGTTGTTGATGACGCAACCTCGGCTGCAATTTTGCGATCAAGAGAACTTGGAAATCCGGCTTGATCCTGCTTCAAAATAGAGCAGTAGGCTCAATCAGGGGGTGAGAGAACAATAGCAGTTGTTATTGGTCCGAAGCTGCGTTCCGAAAGCTCTCATGGTGGTGGCCATTGCAAGTCGTGGCCGCGCGCCAAATCAGATGCGGGGCTTCCATAACCAACGTAAGCGCCGATCCGCCCTACATTGTAGAGCCTTCCCCATGCTGCGGGATCATTCCCATCTCATGGTGGGGAGTGCATTGATTTTCGGGTCATTTCCGTCAGGTTGAAGCGGCTTTGATGATGTGACCAGCCCCTGATGGCGCCAATGTGTCAATGTGGTGCTTTATGTGCCGTAAATTCTTAGCCCTCGGGACGTTTTTCTGGATTCCGGCCGCCGTTAAGCCAAGCATGTTACACGCAATCTATGAGGACAGGAACATGGATGAAACCCTTCTGCAGCGACTGCAGGCGGTGGAGCCGCTGATGTGGATCAACCCGGAACTCGGCCCCACTACTGCAGCACAAGTGCCGGTGCGGCCGGACCAAGTGACGGAAGCTGAAGCCAACTGGCGTGCGCTGGCACCGCTGTTGCAGCAGTGTTTTGCGGAGCTGGAGGACAGCGGCGGGATGATTGCCTCGGATCTCATCGAAGTGGCGGATTTGGCCATGGCAATGGGGCAGGGCGCAGGGCGGTTCTTTGTAAAGGGTGACCACGCATTGCCGGTGGCGGGCTCGGTCAAGGCGCGCGGCGGCGTTTACGAGGTGTTCCTGCATGGGCTTTCGCTGGCGCGGCAGTTGGGGCTGATTGGGCCGGATGCCCCGCATGCGGCGCTGGCGGGCGGCAAAGTGCGGGATCGTTTTGGCAGCTGCACTGTGGCGGTCGGTTCAACCGGCAATCTCGGCCTCAGTGTCGGTATTGCCGCGCGGGCGCTGGGTTTTCGCGCGGTTGTTCATATGTCGGCGGATGCCAAGCCCTGGAAAGTCGAGCGCCTGCGCCGCCATGGGGTTGAGGTGGTGCAGCATCAGGCCGATTACGGTACTGCCGTGGCGTCTGCCCGGCAGCAGGCAGAGGCGGACCCGTCAATTTACTTTGTCGATGATGAGCGCTCGGAACTGCTGTTCTTCGGCTATTCAGCGGCAGCGGCCGAGCTGAGCGGCCAACTGGTAGAACGAAACATCCCCGTAGACGCTGAGAACCCGCTGTTCCTGTATTTGCCGTGCGGCATAGGTGGTGCTCCGGGCGGGGTGGCATATGGGCTGAAACAGGTGTTTGGCGATCATGCTCACTGCTTTTTCGTTGAGCCTGCCCAATCGCCTTGCGCGCTGGTGCAATTGGCGTCCGGCCTGAAGCAGGCAGTCAATGTCTATGACGTGGGTCTGACTAACAAGACCGAGGCCGATGGCATGGCGGTGGCTGAGGTGAGCCAGTTTGTGGCACAGGTCATGCAACCCTTGCTGAGCGGGGTGTATACTGTCGCGGATGACGATCTGTTCCGTTGGCTGGCGATGGCGCAAGATCATGCAGGACTGCAGTTGGAGCCTTCAGCGGCAGCCTGTCTGGGCGGGCCGCAGATGCTGCTCTCAACTGCCGAAGGCCAAGGTTATCTGGCGCAGCACAGGCTTGTGGCAAAAACGGATCAAGCCACCCATGTCATGTGGGCCACGGGAGGCAGCCTGGTGCCCGATGAGGAATACCAGAGCTTTCTGCAGAAAGGCCGCGCTTTGCGGGACTGAGGGTTGCCCGGGTGGCGCCAAACAGCCGCCCCGGAGTAGCGTGCCCTGAGCTGCGGTCAGCAGAGTGCGGGCGGATCTTTGCGGTACATGAAGGAGTGCTGGCCGACGCCAAGGCTCTGTCGGCACATCAGGGCTCCCCTCGAAGCCATCGCTGCAGGTCATTCTGCCAGCCGACTCGACGAATTCCTCCCCTGGAATTTCCAGCCGTCAAGTTGAAAGCCCGGTGTCCGCTAAACGCCACTTATTATCCAACAGTCCGATACTCTGGGACCAGGTCGAACCGATGCAGCTAGGCGAGGCTTGGTTAGCTGGGTATGGGAGGTCACTGAAGCTTAGAATTACTTCCGGGCGTTGGAAATTTTTGCGCAGATGCGAATGATCTCATCCGCCTCCGCCTGTGTCAGCCCGATCCGGGCAAATACATCGGAGGAAACGCTGCAGCTTTTTGTCCAAATGCTACGCCCTGTGTCCGTCAGGGAGACGACCTTTTGGCGCTCGTTGCCCACCTGTACCTCGCGTGACAGCAGGCCTTTCGCTTCCAACCTGCGAAGCAGAGGTGTCATCGTGGCCTTGGACACCTCCAGTTTGCTGGCCAGAGTTGAGATGGACACCCGGTCCTCCTCAGCCAAAGACATGAGTACCAAGTATTGAGTATAAGTGAGCCCCTGAGCTTTCAGAAGTGTTTGATAATGCTGCTCAACGGTATGCGATGCTGCATAGATTGCGAAACAAAGCTGGTTGTCCAACCTGACATCTGGCTTTTCATCGGTCTTCAGCGGTTCTTGCAAAACTCTGTGCTTTCGTTGTGGGACTGAGCACCCGTTAGATACCATCATTCTTTCCGCTTGCAAATAGTTAGTTAGCAAAATATTAGTGAGCAAATGAAAACAGCTCACAGGAGTACCTAGCTATGCGCACCGGATTATTTGCCCTCTGTCTTTCGCTGACTTCACTGCCCGCCTTCGCCGAAGGTGAGTTTGATACTGAGGGCGGATTTGCTGCCTTTGAACAACTCTTTGGCGTGACAGAGGGAAAGCGCCGCAACCACACCAAAGGTTTCTGCATCGAGGGTGAGCTTGTGCCTGTTGACAGCGCGATCAAGGCTTATTCCAACAGCTCGCTCTTCACCGGCACATCGTCTGTGATCGCGCGCGTATCCCATAAGGGCGGCAAACCTAATCCGGCTGACGACAAATATGGGTTGCTGGGCATGGCGATGGAGATAACGACGGCCGATGATGATTTGCACGTGATCGCGATGAACACTGAACATTTCTTTCCTGTTGCGACCAGTGAAGCGTTCATTGAACTGCTGCGGGCCAAGGCCGCAGGGCCAGAGGCGACCAAGGCTTTCGCCGCTGACCACCCTGCACTTAAAGCCTACAAAGCATATCATGGCGCCTTGGACAAAACCCTGAGGCCCTACGAGGGCACAACTTTCAACGGTGTGAATTCCTTCTATCTTGTCGATGCGGCAGGCGCGCAGACGGGTATCCGTTTTTCATTTCGCCCTTCTGGTGAAGAAGGGATCGTGACGGATACGCATCCCGGCTTCTTCTTGGAAAACATGCAATCGAACATAGCCAACGGTGGCGTGTCCTGGGAGATGGTGGTGACTCTGGCCAATCCAGGAGATGTTATCGCAGACCCCTCGGTGCAATGGACAGGGGAGCACACCGAGATTGTCGCAGCCCGGTTTACGGCCAAAGCGGCGATGTCAGAAAGCGATGGCCAGTGTGATGACCTCAACTTCGACCCCATGGTTCTGAGCGAAGGCTTTGCGCCGTCGGAAGACCCAATGCTGCTGGTGCGCTCCATGATCTATGCTCATGGTGTTGGGCAGCGTCTCTCCGAAAAGGACTGAGTTCTCCGTTCGCGGAAATTGAGTTGGTAAGGACCTGGACACATTGGCGATCATGTATCCGAAGCGGAAACTCCTACCGGGAGACCGTTCCTAAGCTTTCAATTTTCGGCATCACAAATCTGACCCCGTCACGGGCCTTGGCAAGGGCAAGTGACGGGGCGGTGCCTAGCGGCTATGCCTTGGGAATTACCCGGTGTCTTAGCGAGCCAGCACCGTACTTCTTCGTGGTCACATCGGTTGAACGCAAGCAAGAGTGGTGTTTGTGGGGCTGCCTTGGGTTGCACCTTGCAGGGCTTACCCCAATGGCGCATGGCGGCGGCATGCTGAGCGGAAATGCGAGCCATCAGCGAAGGGTACGGTTGTTGGAGCACATGGTAAGCGCCCGATTTCTACCGCAGCGGCTGGTTCTTGACCCGAGCGATAATGTCCGGTTCCCCGACGAAGTCATCGAGGAAGCTGTGCCATGTCTCAACGGACACACGTGCTGACGCCAGCATGTCGCGCAATTCGTGGATGCCCTCGTCGGTCAGTGCCGTAATGTAGTCGTCGCGTCCGATGTGGACGCTAACTATGTTGCCGTAGGAGAGGTTGTCGTCGTTGCTAACAATAACCTCGAGAAGTCCGGGATCTTCTCTCAGCAGGTCGGCGGCATGGGCGATGGAGCAGACGTAGGTCGTGGCTGCCATTACGCAGCCTCGTTGCGTGTTTGATCTGCCGGCTTCCAATTCCAAGGAAGCAATTCGGCCAGCCGGTTGACCATGTGATCGTGGATGCGGTCCAAGACATCTGCAAGGTAGGCCTGAGGATCGAGGCCGTTCATCTTTGCCGTCTCGATGACGGTCATCGCGCGGGCGAGCGTGTTACCGCCGGTATCCGAACCCGCGAATAGCCAGTTTCGCCTGCCGGCGCCAATGGGTCTCAGCGCGCGCTCGGCGGGATTGTTGTCGATAGCCACGCGCCCGTCCTCCAGGAACAGCGTGAACGAGGGCCAGCGGCTCAGCCCGTAGCGGAACGCCTTGGCCAGATCACTCTTGCCGGGAATGCGCGTGAGCTGCTTTTCGGCCCAGTCCCGGAACGCATCGGCCTTGGGCTTGCTTTCCTTTTGGCGCACGGCCAGCCGCAACTCGGCAGGCTTGCCGCTGATTTCCCGTTCGATGTCGTACAGCGCTCCGATACGGTCGAGCGCCTCACGCGCGATTTCGGATTTCGTTGCTGTCCAGACATCGTGGAAGTCGCGCCGAAGATGCGCCCAGCACGCGGTCTCCCGGAACTGGCTCTTGCCGTCCAGGTCCGCGGCATAGAGCTTAGCATACCCCTTGTAGCCATCAGCCTGGAGAATGCCGCTGGTCTCGCCAAGATGGGCAAGCACATGCTCTTCCTTCCAGTCCGGGGCAAAGTGATAGACCGCTCCGGGCGGAGCCGTGCCCGCCCATGGGCGCTGATCGCGGACATAGGCCCAGATCCGGCCTTTTTTGACGCCCTTTCCAAGCCCCTTGTCGCGCCGACCTCGGTCGAGAACCCGGATGGGCGTGTCATCTGCGTGCAGAAGATCGCTGGCCATGATCTCGGCCTCGATCTTCTCAATCTTCTCGATCAGCGGCGCCAGCGTCCTCATCGCGCCGCCGCACCAGTCGACCAGGGTCGTGTCCGGGATGTCCGCGCCCATGCGGGCGAAGATCTCATTCTGGCGATACAACGGCACGTGGTCGTCGAATTTCGAGGTCAGCACATAAGCCAGAAGGTTCGGGCCCGCCATGCTGCGGGGAATGGGACGGCTGGGCGCGGGGTTCTGAACGATCTTTTCGCAGCGCCGACAGGATTTTTTGATGCGCGCGATCTCGATGACCTTCAGCTGGGCTGCGATCATGTCGACCAACTCGCTGACATCCTCCCCGATCACCCGCAGATCGCCTCCGCAATCCGGGCAACTGTCGCCGGGATCAAGCTCGCGGCGCTCGCGCGGCGTGTCCTTCGACACCTTCGGACGGCGGCGCTTCGGGTCCCGCGGCGCGGCTGGTTCCGGGGTCTGGCTGTCCGTCTCCGGCTCCTCACCGCCATCCGACAGCAGTTCATCCGCCTCGGCGAGTGCAACCCGCAAGTCTTCCAGCGCCAGTTCCAGTTGTTCGATCTCGCGTTCGATCTTTTCCGAACTGGAGCCGAATTTCTGCTTCTGCAATCTGACGATCCGGACACGCAACGCCTGAACCAGCAGATCATGGGCCCGCAAACTGGCAGATATCTTCTGGTTTTCCGCCTGCAACGCGGCGATCATTGCCTTCAGAACGGCGGGGTCGTTGGGGAGAGGCATGGCTTCTGCGGACATGGCCGTGGATACCATACCTCCAGTCCAGACACCATAAAAACAAGAGATTCCAGAGGGATAAATCAGCCTGTCCGGGCTGGTGGCGCGCCCCAATCCGGCCTGCGCCAGTCGATCCCCTCCCAGAGCATGGCCAACTGATCGGCGGTCAGGCGCACGCTGCCATCCGTCGCCGCGGGCAATGGGAAACGCCCTTTCTCGAGGACTTTGTAATAAAGGCAAAAGCCCTGGCCATCCCAATACAAAAGTTTCACCCTGTCGCCGAGGCGCCCCCGGAATGCGAACACGGCACCGTTTGACGGCCTCTGCCGCAAGACATCCTGCGCGATGGCGGACAGGCCCGCGATACCCATGCGCATATCAGTGTGACCGCAAGCCAGGTAAACGCGAACGCCGGTGCCTGGGCCGATCATGCCGCCTCCACCGCTTGGATCAAACGGGTCAGCACCGCCGGGTCCAAATGGGCATCGACCCGCAAGCTGCGGCCATTGCGTAAAACCACCTCGATCAGCGCCGAGTTCGCTTCAGAGGTGCAAGGTTCCAGCGGACCGGGCGGCAGCGCCGGAATATCAACCGGCAAAAACAGCGCGGTGTCGTCAGGCCCCAGAAGCCCCTTCCTCCTCAGCTCGTATCGCCAGGCATAAATCTGCTGCCGTCTGATCTCGTGGCGCTGTGCGACCTGCGACACGGTCGCGCCGTTCACCCCCAACCGAAAGCACAATCGCCAACTTCTCGTCGTCACTCCATCGGCGCCGACGTTCCAAGCCCAGAATTTCGCCCCGCACAGCTGTCTCCATCCCTGTAGGAGACGTCATTAAAGACGTCTTTATGGACGTCTCTTAGCAATCTCCGGGACACACGAGCAGGCGGTTCAAATCGGGCGGTTACAGCACATGATGTTCCAGACCGCTTTCATCGCGGCGCGTAGCAACTCGGTTTCTAAGCTATTTTTCACTGATAGAAGCTGGGCTTTCCCATCCGAAAATGGGGCGGGCCACCCGGGCATCGCCAACCTTGTAAGCATATTGAAGGAAACAATGGCTGCGCTGCATCTCGCGCTCTTTGGCTGTCATTGAAGCCGGCACCGTCCGAAACAGATGCTGCTGGGGGGGAGGTCTTACATTCAATTTATTTAAGAATGAAATATACTCGTGCGGAAACTGTTCCAGCGCCTAAGAGGCAGTGCGGTCTTTCGGTGTGTTCTTCAGGTTATCGGTAAGGCGGGAAAGGCCGTCCGTGATCTGCTTCAGCACATTAAGCTCAAGGCCGGTAGCTTCGATCAGGCAGGAAGTGATCTCGCGAGAAGCCGCATGAAGTGCAATGCCTTCGTCTGTCAAATGAACAAAAACTTGCCGCTCATCTTCCGTGCCTCGCATCCGACGCAAAAATCCCATGTTCTCAAGTCTTTTTAACAGAGGTGTCAGGGTGCTCGTCTTCAGTGACAATTGTGCTGCAAGTTCACTGACACCTTGCTGGTCCCGCTCCCATAGCAGCATCAAGGTGATGTATTGTGGATATGTTAAGCCAAGAGGGCGGAGCATCGGCCCATAGACTTGGTTGATGGCATGCGAAGCATTGTAAACTGCGTAGCAGAACATCTCATCGGCTTTTTCAGGCAGTTTGTTCATCCTGGTTCCGAGATCCCCAAATACATCGTGTGCGATACTTTTGCTTGACGACTGCCGGAAGTCAAGATTAGTGTCAGAACCACAAAATGTCGTGCGCGATCTAAATTGCGCGAATTCTGACCGTGGTTTTTGCGGTTGCCGGAAGGAGGAGTGGAAGACGATGTCACAGGCCATAGAACTGATTGATGCCTTGAACGGAACATTTGGCCGCCACAGCGGCGCCCGCGCTTCACATGCGAAAGGGTTTTCTGCCAGAGGCCGCTTCATTCCAGCGGCCGTAGGTCCCGGGACCGATATCCCGTTGCTCGCTGAAGAGCAGCCAATAACTGCACGCTTTTCGGTTGGCGGAGGAAAGCCCGGAATCAGTGACAAAAGCCCTACAGTCCGCGGTATCGGGCTTGAAATTGGAAAGGGCGCCGGGGCTTGGGCCATGGCCCTGATTTCCAACCCGGTTTTCTTTGCCAATTCCGCGGAACAGTTTAAGGCCTTTCTGGCAGCAAGGGTGGCCGATCCTGCAACCGGCGGACCGGATCCTGAAAAGGTTAAGGCATTTAACGAGGCGAACCCGAATACGGTTCCCCATCAAAGCTATCTGAAGTCCGTGGCGCCTTGCCGGTGTTATTCTGCAGAGCAGTATCATTCAGGCCATGCCTACCACTTCGGTAGCAGCGAAGGCGTTCTTGCGGCCCGTATCCTTCTGGAGCCTGAAGGCGGCCGTCACGGCCTGACAGATGAGGAGAAGAAGGATCTGCCGGATGATTTCCTTTATGACAGGCTGCTGCGGGAGTTGAGTAACAGGCCTGCCCGATGGGCGCTGAAGCTGGTTGTGGCGAATGATGCGGATGATATCTCGGATCCCACCGTCCCATGGGATGGGGTGCATGGCGAACTGATCCTTGGAACGGTGCAAATCGAGTTGCCGGATGACCGGGCCGAGAGCGTTGCCAAAGTGTTTGACCCCTCTCATTTGCCAGAGGGTGTGGCAGAGCCTCACGATAATGTATTCGCCCTGCGCAGTCCTGCATATGCGGTCTCTGTTGCGCGCCGGTCCAGTTGAAACTGCAAAATTGGCTGCGCCCGAGCCACCGTTGCCGGAGGGGGATTAAAATGCGACTTGAAAATACCTATTTAATAAAGTAGGGATGCCATAGTCAAACTTGGAGATTCTCATGGCGCAAGAACAGCGGGCGCGACCGCATATGTTTGATGTTACCCCGGAAGAGATCAGCAGGCTGGTATGTTGTTTTTATGCACGTATCCGCGTGGATAATGTGCTTGGCCCGGTGTTCAGTGCGGCCATTGAAGACTGGCCAGCGCACGAGGCGAAAATCTTGGCGTTCTGGAGGGGGGCGATCCTGCGCGAACCGGGGTATGAAGGAAATCCCATGCAGGTTCATCTGTCCAACTCGGAAATACTGCCGGAGCACTTTCCTCGGTGGCTGGAGCTGTTCCGGGACACGGCAAACCGCGAGTTGAAACCGGAAACGGCCGCGGCATTTGCAAATCTGGCCGACCGCATCGGCAACGGGTTGTCCTATGGAATCGAAAACTTCCGCAAGCCTGAAGGGGCTCCGCCTGTTCTGGCATGAGTAATTTACGGGCAGTTGCCGGAGGGTCGCTGCCTCGTGTGTTAGGATCGAAGCCATCATTCCGTCCCGGACGGCCAAAAGGAGAGACGAAAAATGACTGCAGGCGTCTATTCCAAAGCAAGGGTGATCCAGGAGGATCCGGGGCAGGTGGTGAAGCGCTGGCTGGTTGCCGGTTGGCGGGATCTGCGCGCGAACCCCGGGTTTTCCCTTGGGTACGGGATGGCACTGGTTCTAGGGGGCTGGGCTTTGATTTGGCTTCTTTCAGCGAGCGGGACCGGCTGGATGTTGCTGCCGCTGCTGGCGGGCGGGGTGCTGATCGGGCCGGTTGCAACGGTTGGGCTCTACGCAGTGGCCCGCGGGCGGCGCGAGGTAGCCTCAAAAGGGCAGATCGCGCTGGTGGGGGCCATCCTGATGGTCTTTGCCCTGACCTGGATCCGCGCGGCCACGGTGCTGTTTGCCATCGTGTACGGTCTGCGTCCCTTTGCCGGTTTCATCGAAACCCTGCAATTGCTGCTCAGCACGCAGGCGGGGTGGGTGCTGATGATCGCGGGTTCGCTGACGGGCGGGCTGTTTGCAGCGCTTGGCTTCGCGGTCTCGGCGTTTTCAGTGCCGATGCTGGTGGATCGCGAGATCGACGGCTTCTCGGCCATGGGGCTGAGCTTCAATGCGGCCACCCATAATTTCCGGCTCTGCGTCTGGTGGGGCGCTGCCATCACCTTCCTGACCGCCCTGGGCATTCTGACCGGGTTGCTGGGGCTTGCAATTGTCTTTCCGCTGCTTGGCTATGCCACCTGGCATGCCTACGCGGATCTGTTCCATGGAGATGCATGAATGGCTGAGGCTCTTCCCAAAGGCGCGGTGCATTACGCCACCTCGCGGTTTACGCAGGACACCCTTCCGGAGAAATTGCGTAAGGATCACAGCACCAAGGCGGGCGTCTGGGGTCAGTTGGCGGTGCAAAGCGGCCGGCTGCTGTTCAGGCGGGAAGACAAGGCAGAGGTGATTGTCGAAGCGGGCGGAACCGCCATCTTTGCCCCGCAGGAAATACATTCGGTCGAGGCGCTTGGCGCAGTGGAATTCGAAGTCCGGTTCCATCGGCAGGAGGTATCCAATGCAACGTAATCTAAGCATAGAGGATGGCGTCATTTTCGGCGCTTTATTTGCCGTGCTCTTGGGCGGGCTTGCCATTCTGGGCTGGGGCGTTCCGCTGGGCTATGTGCTGCACGGCTGGCTGATCGCGCTGGCCGCAGGCTGGGGCATCATGTGGATGCTGAACCGGATCAGTGACGGGCCGGGAGAGGTGCCTTTAGAGTATAACGACAAAGTCATCCGCTTCGGTGTCATTGCTGCTTTGATCTGGGGAATAATCGGTTTTGCCGTTGGTGACATTCTTGCGTGGCAACTGGCCATCCCGTCGCTTAACGGCGATATGTCCTGGTCCAACTTCGGACGGCTGCGGCCGGTGCATACCTCCGGCGTTATCTTCGGTTTTGGGGGCAACGCGCTGATCGCGACCTCCTTTTATGTGGTGCAGCGGACCTCGCGGGCACGGCTGGCCAGCGAGACGCTGCCATGGCTAGTGTTTTGGGGGTATAACCTGTTCCTGGTGCTGGCTGCATCAGGCTACCCGATGGGCATCACTCAGTCCAAGGAGTACGCTGAACCGGAATGGTATGCAGACCTATTGCTGCTGGTGGTCTGGGTTGGCTATCTGACCCTGTACCTCAGGACCTTGGCACGGCGGGCTGAGCCGCATATTTATGTGGCCAACTGGTACTATCTCGCTTTCATCGTGGTGATTGCGATGCTGCACACGGTGAACAACCTCTCGGTTCCGGTCTCGATTGCCTACCCCAAGAGCTATTCGCTGTTTGCCGGCACCCAGGATGCGATGACGCAGTGGTGGTACGGCCACAATGCGGTCGGGTTCCTGCTGACTGCAGGCTTCCTGGGTATGCTCTACTATTTTCTGCCCAAGGCGGTGAACCGGCCGGTCTATTCCTATCGGATGTCAATAGTCGGCTTCTGGGGGATCACTTTCCTCTATCTCTGGGCCGGGTCGCACCACCTGCATTACACGGCGCTGCCGGATTGGGTGCAGTACCTTGGCATGAGCATGTCGATCATCCTGCTGGTGCCCAGCTGGGCCTCGGTCTTGAATGGTATCCTGACGATCAACGGCGCCTGGGACAAGGTGCGCACCGATCCGGCCGTGCGCTTCATGATGGTGGCGATCCTGTTCTACGGGTTGTCGACGTTTGAAGGCTCCTTCATGGCGATCCGCCCGGTGAATTCGCTGAGCCATTATACTGACTGGACCGTGGGCCATGTGCATGCCGGGGCGCTTGGCTGGGTGGCCTTTATCACCTTTGGCGCCATGTACAAAATGGTGCCTTGGGTCTGGAAACGCGAGGGCGTCTATTCGCTGAAACTGGAGGCCTGGCACTTCTGGCTCGCCCTCTCAGGCACGCTGATCTACGTCGGCGCGATGTGGAACAGCGGCATTACACAATCGCTGATGTGGCAGACCTATGATGCGGATGGCGCTTTCCTCTATTCCTTCCTCGACAGTGTGATCGAGATGCACCCCTACTATGTGGCGCGTGCAGTCGGCGGTCTGCTCTATCTGATCGGGGCCTGCATCGGTGCCTACAACATCTACATGACGGTGAGCGGTCCGCGGAAAACACAATCCCGGCAAACCGGGCCTTTGGCTCAGCCTGCGGAGTAACGCCCATGAGCACAGCACATCAGAAACTTGAACGCCACTCGCTGGGATTTGCCATGATGATCCTGCTGGTGGCCTCGATCGGCGGCATTGTCGAAATTGCACCGCTGTTTACAATCGAAAACACGGTGGAGGAAGTCGAAGGCATGCGGCCCTATACGCCATTGGAGCTGGCCGGGCGCGACATCTATGTGCGCGAGGGATGCTATGCCTGCCACAGCCAGATGATCCGTACCCTGCGCTCGGACGTGGAGCGTTACGGGCATTACAGCCTGGCCGCCGAGAGCATGTATGACCACCCGTTCCAATGGGGCTCAAAGCGCACCGGGCCTGATCTGGCCCGGATCGGCGGCAAATACTCGGACGACTGGCATGTGGCGCATCTGGAGGCGCCGCGTGAACTGGTCCCCGGATCTGTGATGCCCGGCTATGCCTTTCTGTCCGAAAACAGGCTGCAGACCGGTCACTTGCCCGCCGCACTGAAGGCGCTGAGCCGGGCAGGGGTACCCTACACAGAAGCGCAGATCGAAAATGCCGAAAAGGACGCGGTCTGGCAGGCAGATTTCGAGCAGAACTACGAAGGCGAACTGCAGGAGAGTTACGGCGCAAATGTGCAGGTGCGCGATTTCGACGGCCAGCCCGGAAGTCTGACAGAAATGGATGCGCTGGTGGCCTATCTGCAGATGCTGGGAACGCTCGTTGATTTCGATTCTTTGAACCCCGAGGAGGTTAACCGATGACCCATGATGCAGTTCTGGTCTTCTCCAAAACCTGGGGCGCTATCTATCTGCTGAGTGTGTTCCTGGCGGCCGTGGTTTGGGTTTACTGGCCATCGCGGCGCCGCATGTATGACGATGCGGCGCAGTCTCCGCTGGATGGGCGGGAGGACCAGCCATGGCGCTAAGAGAAAAGGATCCGGTCTCGGGTACGGACTTGACTGGTCACGAGTGGGACGGGATCAAGGAGCTGGACACACCTGTTCCTTGGGCCGCCCGATGGTCGCTGTGGGGCAGTATTGCAGTGGCCGCCGTATTTTGGGTGTTCTATCCGTCTTTTCCCGCTGTGAGGGACTACGCCAAAGGGGCGCTCGGGTATTCCTCAAGGGCTGAAGTCATGGCCTCGCTGAAGGAAGCAGAGGCGGACCGCGAACAAGCTTTCTCGCCTTTCACATCGGAGGATATTGAAGCGATGGCCGCCGATCCGTCGCTGGAGGAGCGCTATGGCGCGGCCATTTCCAAGCTTTATGCAGACAATTGCGCGGCCTGCCATACGGAAAATCTGAAGGGGCAGCCTGGCTTTCCGAACCTGGCTGACGGCCATTGGCTGTGGTCGGGATCGCCGGAGGAAATCGAATACACGATCCGCTATGGCATCAATGCGGCACATGACGAGACCCGCATCGCCCAGATGCTGGCCTTTGGGGCGGATGGGATGATCGAAAAGCCGCAGGTCAAGGAGGTGACGGAATTTGTGCTGTCGCTTTCCGGTCAAGAGCATGATGCAGAGGCGGCTGAGGCGGGCAGGGCAGTCTTTGAAGAAAACTGTGCCGCCTGCCACGGCGAAGACGGCCGCGGAGGCTATGAAAACGGTGCGCCGGATCTGGGAGATGGCCATTGGATTTACGGCGGCAACAGGGAAAAAATCTATCAGAGTGTCTACTACGGCAGGCAAGGTGTCATGCCTGCCTGGGAAGGTCGCCTGAGCGATATGCAGATCCGGATGCTGACGCTTTATCTGTTGTGGAACGGCGAAAATGCCCCAGGCTGAGGAAAACCCACGGTTCCGCAGGGCTATGTATCTGCTGATACTGGCCTTGCTGACCGGGTACATCGGCTTCAAGGCCTGGCACCTGTCGGTGGCCTTCGACGCGTGGGAAAATCAGTCTCTGGAGGGCGCGATTTCGGGGGCTGCCAAGTAGGTAGTTTGCAGAATGATACGCAAATATTTTGCGTATGAATGGCTTCAAGCAGCCCCTCGTCCAGCTTCCAATGCCCGAATCAGGTTCTTCATTCCGCGGTTTCCCTCCAGAACATTCTGCAGGGTCTTGCTGTCTAGTGCGGCAAAGAACACTTCCTGTGCCTCGGTCAGGATCGGCAATAGGCCGCAGGCCGGGGTCATCACGCAGCAGCCGCCATCTTCCTTCATGCACTCAACCAGCGGTGTGCCGCGCTCAGACTTACGCAGCAGCCCGCCGATTGATATAGCCTCCGGCGGCAGTGCCATCCGCATGCCCCCGTTGCGCCCGCGCACTGATTCCACGTAGCCCTCGTGAGTCAGCCATTGGGAAATCTTGGCCAGGTGGTTGAAGGGCAGCTTCTGCATCTCCGCAATTTCACGTGTAGACATTAGCCCCTCCTCATGGGTGGAGAGGTGGATCAGGATGCGAAGTGCGTAGTCTGAAAACTTTGAAATCTGCATAAGCACTCTTCTCACAAAAAACACGTATTGGAAATACGTATTTCATTGACATGTATCGACGTCCTTCAATAATAAGCATTATAAATACTTATTAAAGGGGGCGGCACATGCAGCCAGTTGTTCTTTTGATCTCGCTGATCCTGATGGCATTGCTGTCAGCGGTCTTCTACATGGCAGCCAGGGCTTCGCAGGGCGAAGCCCCCGGGCCAAATGCCAACAGCAAACGCACCGGCCTGATTTGGGCGATGGTGGTTCTCGGTGTAATCGTGTCCGTAGGCTCTCTGCGCAGCTGGCCGCACGCGTTGGCCAGTACCGGCGATGCGATGGAGGTGAATGTCAGTGGCGGTCAGTGGTGGTGGGATATCGACACCACCGAAATTCCGGTTGGGAAGCCGGTCAACTTCAACGTCACGACCGAGGACGTCACCCACGGCATGGGTATCTATGACAGTGAGCTGACGCTGCTGACCCAGGTCCAAGCGATTCCCGGTTACACAACCAAGGTCACCTATACGTTCACCGAACCGGGCAGCTACCAGCTCCTGTGCATGGAGTTCTGCGGGGTGGCCCACCACGACATGGTCAATGAATTCGAAGTTGTAGCGGTGGAGGGATAAATGAACACTGCATCTGAATCTGCTGTGGCTGATCGGGCCGCTGCCGGGCCTCAGCCCAATCCTCAGGCCAGCGCTGTCAAGCTGACCATGATCCTGTCAGGTGCGGTTTTCGCGCTGATGATGGTCTTCGGACTGATCATGCGTGCCGCTCAGGGCCAGTGGATCGAGCTGGATCCGGCGCTTTTTTATCAAATCCTGACAGCCCATGGCGCGGGCATGGTTGGTACCGCCGCGCTCTCAGGGGCCGCCATCATGTGGTATTTTTGCGGTCGTTACGTCGTACTGACCGCCGGTATCTTCTGGGCCTTTCTCGGCCTGTTCCTGCTGGGTGTTGTGCTGATCCTGGGCGCGATCTTCATCGGCGGATTTGGCGGTGCCTGGACCTTCCTGTTCCCGCTGCCCGCCCTGTCCGGCGGCGCCTGGGAGGCCGGGGCTGCCGCGGCCTTTATGCTGGGTTATGTGTCGATCGGTGTTGGCTTCCTGCTTTACTATCTGGAGCTGGGGCGCCAGATCCATGCGCGATATGGCAGCCTGGCGCGGGCGCTGGGCTGGAACCTGATCCTGGGCCGCGAAGACAACAACCCGCCGCCGCCGACCATTGTTGCTGCGGCAGCCGTCACCATCTTCAACTCTATCGGCATCATTTTGGGTGCGGCCGTTCTGGTGGCCAGCCTGGTGCATCTCTTGGTGCCGGGGTTTGAGGTCGACGCGCTCTTGGCCAAGAACCTGATCTATTTCTTCGGCCATGTCTTCATCAACGCCTCGATCTACATGGCGGTGACCGCAGTCTACGAGATCCTGCCGGAATACACCGGTCGCCCTTGGAAATCGAACCGGGTGTTCGCGATCGCCTGGAATGCGGTGCTGATCTTCGTGATGGCGGTCTACTGGCACCACCTGCTGCAGGATGTGGTAATGCCGCCCTGGATGCTGGTGGTGGGACAGTTGGTCTCCTACTTCAGCGGCATTCCTCTGATCGCAGTTACGGCCTTTTCCACCTTCCTCTATGTGCGCGGATCGAAAATGACCTGGGATCTGGCCTCTGCGCTTCTGGTCTTGTCGGTGGCGGGCTGGTCCGTAGGGTCGATCCCGGCGTCGATCGACGGGATGATCAGTGTCAATAAGGTGATGCACAACACCATGTGGGTGCCGGGCCATTTCCACACCTACTTGTTGCTGGGTGAAGTTGCGATGGCCTTCGGCTTCATGGCCTGGCTGGTGCGCGGCAAAGCCATTGCCGAGATGGGCGGCTTGGACCGCGCGGCCTTTGCCACCTATCTCGCTGGCGCTGCCGGGTTTGTCATCGTCTTCCTGTTCTCCGGTGCCGCCTCAATCCCGCGCCGCTGGGCGGTGCATTACGAGGAATGGCTTACTCATGACCGCATCGGTACAGCCTTCAGCGCACTGGTGGTGCTGGGAACCCTGATCTTTGTGCTGCGGTTTGTGGCGCGCTTGGGCCGGAGCAGCAACTGATGCTGGCGCGCGCATTCCCATCATTTCTCGCCGCCCTGATCGGCGGCGGGATCCTTTGGCACGCCACGGACGGGGCGCGCGCCTTCACAAGCGAAACGGCCCGGCGGCTGGACGTCGCCCGGTCGCCCCGCCCGGTGCCGGGTGTGATACTGGAGGACATGTCCGGCCAGCGCGTGCCGCTGCTGCCGCAGGAGGGCGAGGTGGTGCTGGTTGAGTTCATCTACACGGTCTGCGGTGACATCTGCCAGATCGCGGCGGCGGATTTTGCCGAGGTCCGCGGCCGGTTGCAGGCTCAGGATGTGAAGGCACGGCTGATCTCAGTTAGCTTTGACCCGCAGCGGGACACTCCGGAGCAGATGGCCATCTACGGCGATGCCCATGAGGCAGATGGCGCAGTGTGGATCGTTGCCCGGCCGGAAGAAAGTGACTTGGACGGGCTTCTGGAATTGTTTGATGTGACAGTCATCCCCGATGAATGGGGCGGCTACCAGCACAACGCGGCAATCCATGTGATTGACGGCAGCGGCCGGTTCTCGGCTGTCTTTGATACTGATGCGGTGGAGGCGGTGGCTGCCCATCTACGGGAGGTTCAGCCATGAGGATGATTTGCCTGGGACTGCTTGCATTGGCCGAAGCCGTTGCCCTGCGGGAGGCAGCTGTTAGCAGTCCGATTCAGCATGTTTTGGTGCAGATGCCCTTGCTGGTGCTGGCTGGAGCGGTGGCCGGGTGGCACTTGAGTGTGCCGCGCCACTGGGCGGTGCCGCTGCTTCTGACAGCCCTGACGGCCTTACTGTTCTGGATGCTGCCGCTCAATGTGGACTGGGCGCTGACGCCAGCGGGCGAGCTGGTCAAATACGCATCGCTGCCATTGTTGCTGGGACTGCCACTGCGGCTGTCCTGGCCTTGGCTGGGTCCGATCCTGCGCGGGTTCATTAAGGCCAATGCGCTGTCGATGCTAGGGGTCTTGGGTTTCCTTTACACTCATGCGCCTGTCCGCATCTGTAATTCTTATCTGGTGTCCGCGCAGCAGGATCTTGGCTTTGCCTTTCTTTATCTTGCCGCGGCTCTGGCCTGCCTTTGGGCCATCCCGGTTTTGTTCGGACATCCGCGCTGGCTGCCGCTGAGCACTGACGGATACACCAAATGCGGAGCATGAACTGACATGACTTATTCCGATACTGTTCTTGGGTTTGCGCAGCTGGCGCAAAAGAAAAGCCAGAGCCTGCGCACCGATCCACTGGCTTTCCTGATCCTGGCGCTCAAGGCCGGCGCCTTTGTCGGCGCAGGAATCCTATTGATCTTCTCGGTGGGGCAGGGCGTCGAAGGGGCCTTCCGCCCGATTGTCATGGGGGCAAGCTTTGGCATCGCACTGACGCTGGTGGTCTTTGCCGGAGCGGAGCTGTTTACCGGCCACACCATGTATATGGCGCATGGATTGCTGACCGGCACCAGCAGCCTGAAAGACCTTGCCTGCTGCTGGGCGGCAAGTTGGTCCGCCAACCTGGTTGGCGCGATACTTCTGGCGGCGTTGTTTGTGATAGGGGGCGGGGGCCTGATCCTGGGCGCCGGCGAAGACGCGCTTCTGTACAAGGTCGCCGCCAAGAAGATGCACGGATCAGCACCGCAGCTATTCGCCAAGGCGGTCCTGTGCAACTGGCTGGTCTGCCTCGCCCTGTGGTGTGCGGCACGGTCCAAGGATGATGTAACCAAATGCATCGTCATCTTCTGGTGCCTCTATGCATTCATTGCTGCGGGTTTCGAGCACAGCGTCGCCAATATGACGGTCTTCTCGGTTGCCTTGCTGTCTGATCACCCGGAGAGCATCTCGCTGGCGGGGGCGGCTCATAACCTCACTTTCGTCACTCTGGGCAACGCTTTTGCGGGTGCGGGGATCATGGGCTACGGGTATTGGCGTGCCGCCTCCAAACCGCGGATGCAGGCCGTGACCGCAAGCGACGCAGTTCTTCAGAGTGAGAAGGAGGCGCACTGATGGGTTTTTTCGCGGACAGAAGCGGTTTGGAAACCTTTGCCGGGCAGTCTCCGGTTGATGTGGCTAAGCCTATGGTTGCGATCATCTTCATATGGTCCGGAGCGGCGATTGCCGGAAACCTGATTGCAGCGCCGGCCAAATTTCAGGCACCCTCTCTTACTTTGCCGGTGGCCCTGGATGTGGGCCGAATGCAATTTCAATGGCTGGGAGTGGCTGAAGCAGTTTGCGCCTTTCTCATTTTGGCCCTGCTCCTTGCGTCCAAGCGGATGCCCAGCTGGCAATTGGTTGCGGCATTTGCAGCTTTTGCTCTGCAAAGATTGTGGATCCTGCCAGTTCTGGACGAGCGCACTCTGGCCATCATTGCAAGTCAGCCAGTGAAGGAAAGCTCGCTTCATTTGGTGTACATCGCGGCTGAGGTCGTGAAGGCCGCTTGCCTCGTTTGGGCTGGTTCCCAAGCCATGCGCCCGCTCTCAGCAAGGAGCCGCGCCGAAGTCTATCTCACCCAAAACACTCAATGATGGATGTCAAAACCACGAAAGGAACGAAGTGATGAGGAACATTCTACTGGCCGTTATCCTAGGAATTGGCAGTGGCCAAGCCGCAGCGGCAGATGGTGATGCGGCCGCAGGTGAAAAAGTGTTCAAGAAATGTGCCGCCTGCCATGCAGTGGAGGAGGGTAAGAAGAAAGTCGGGCCGACAATGTTTGGTATCTGGGGCAGGCCTGCGGGGGCGGTCGAAGGGTACAAATACTCCTCTGCAATGCAGGAGGCGGAATTCTCTTGGGACGAGGAACAGCTGACGGGATTCCTAGCGGCACCAAAGAAACATCTTCCAGGCACAAAGATGGCCTTCCCGGGATTGAAAAAGGAACAGCAGATCAGCGACCTGTTGGCATACCTAAAAACATTGAATTAGCGTTTTTAAGAAATCTGGCCGACTACTCTGCTGTTCTGATGAGTAGTTGGCTGGAACATTTGTTAAGAAGGGCCCTGCTTCACTTCTGGGCCGCGTTGCAGACTGAAGGTTATCGGGCTTGGATGAAGCAGTGTCCAAATCCTGCTCCCGCAACCAACGTTTCCAACCAAGCCCTCGCCACCAGCGGGGGCTTCTTCGATTCAGGCTGATCCAACGCCATGATCCCCGACAATTCCTCAGCAATTTTAAGTGGATGTCCGCCCGGCGCATCAGCGTCCGCAACGACGCGGTGGCCGATGCCTGAAGCAGTCGCGGCAGCAACGCAGTGTTCGAAAATAGCGAACGGAACCTTTTCCCGCATTTTGGAAAAATGTTTATTTTGAACATATGCGCTGGAGCATAAACGAAATCGAAACCTTCCTCAGTATGGTGGACACGGGTTCCATCTCCGAACCTGCTACACGGGCTGGCCTTTCAAAAGTCTGTCATTAGCAAACGGATCAGCGATCTCGAAAAGGCCTTGGCGTCGCCCTGTTTACACGCCATGCAGGCCGGATCAGCGCCACGGATGCTGCCAGTGCGCGCGCCGAGAGCGTTCGGCCTGCATTCAGTGAACTCGTAGCAGCCACCGAGTGTGGGGCGGCGGATGATCATGGCTTGCATGGCCGGTTGAGGATTTCAGCTCCGATGAGCTTTGGGACCCGTCACGTAGGTCGAATGGCCGCCAAGTTTGCCAGCCTGCACCCAAACCTTGAGGTCATTATCGAATACGATGATTCAAAGGTTGACTTGGGGCGGCCCGGATTTGACGCCGCTATCCGCGTCGGTGCGATGCCGGACAGCACCCTGGTTGTTCGCACACTTTGCGAGGATCCGCGAGCGATCGTCGCAAGCCCTGATTATCTCGAAAAGCACGGGCCGATCATTAAGCCCGGGCAACTTAGAGAACATGCCGCGATTGGATGTCAGAACAAGCGGCTGGGTGAAATCTGGCAGTTTGACAAGCCGGCTGACCCGCCGATCCCTTCCAGGGTCATGATGAACAACGGCGAAGCGATGCGCGGTATGGTTCTGGAAGGTCTTGGGATAGCGCTTCTGCTGATGTTCATCGTCTACGATGACCTGAAGGATGAACGCCTGCTTCAGGTTCTGCCTGAATTAGTTCCGGAACCTTTGCCGGTACAAGCCGTTTGGCCGCCAGTCAAACACATGCCCCCGAAGCTTCGGCTGTCCATCGACCATCTCCTCCTCGCCTTCGGGCAAAGAGCGACTTGGCAATAAGCGCACGGTGATCGTAGAGATACCTGTGATGCCGCAATTTTTGCCGCAGCTGCAGATTTAAGACGGAGCAGACCAAATCAGGAAAACAGATAGAGTTGTTCAAACAGCTCGGCTGTAAGCCGTCATGCTGCAGATGTAACGGCGTGCGTACTGATCAATGCCGGGTCACCCCGGGATCAATCAAGACTGAAAGCGATCCGCGTTGCTTTAGTGCGCTCGCCATTGTGCTTGAACCATTGCGCATCAATGGCTCGCTGTACGAAGGCCAGTTCGTGATCTTGTACCTCGTCGGGGACCAACTGCTCATGGTTCCCAGCTATCATGCTGGATTCGCGGGATGAATCCCATCACCCGATTCACGCGACAAAGCCGATCAAAGCCATTCATTAGGAGAAGCTTGACGCCAATCTAACTTGCCCCTTTCAGTCCATCGGCACAGCGCTGCTGGACATTGCGTACGATCACATTGATCAACGCGCGGGAGACTTGAAGCTCCTCTGCAATTTCTTTTTGCAGGACGCCGGCCAGCCGGTGACGCAGGAACACGTCGCGGTTCCGCGGGGGGCTGTCTGCAAGGCTCTGGACAACCGCTTGCAGCGCCTGTTTGCTTTCAAGGCTTGCCCGTCCGCACAATGGAGTCACGCCGGCCGCTGCCAGCTGGCCCTCGTCCCCGAAATCCGTGGGGATCTCACGGCGCGATTTGCGCAGGTAGTCGATGGCCGCATTGCGCACCATCCGCGCCACATAGGGCCGGGGTCTGTCCGGCAGGCTGCCGGGCTTGAAAGACAGGCATTTCAGGGCTGTGTTCTGGATCACGTCTTCGGCGGCGTCTAGCGAGCCAACCAGCTTCAGGGCGGAACACAGATGCAGCCTGCGGTGGCTGACAAGTTCTTCAATCAAGTCTTCGCAGACGCGCGGTCGTGGATGATCCGGCATGGCAATCCCATCGGTATGAACCCGGATAAATGTCCGGAAAGGTGATGTTTTTTTGGGAAAACTGCCTTTGGGCGTGCAGGCCCTGGGTTGCGCTCCCGTTATCAGCCAGGTGGGTTGCTAGGTCAATCCTCGCGTGTGAAATTGGCGGGTAATTGCCGTTAACGGGTGTGCGGCCCGCTGTTGCGGGCCGCCGGAGGCGAGCTATTCCGCGGCGGCGAGCTGTGCGGGCTGCGGCGTCAGGAGTGCTTCGGCAATCTCATCGACGCGCACCGCCAGTACCGACAGCAGAGTGTCACTCAGCCCGTGGGTCTCCTCGCAGTAACCCTGCAGGAAGATGCGGGGGCGGAAGGTCCCGCAGGTCCGCATCCGGTAGTTCCGGTCCGGGCTTTCAAAATGCACGTGCGGCTCCAGCCCGGCCAGCAGGGTTTCTCCCAGGCGGCGGCGGTAGCCCGTTGCCAGGATGACCAGATCATAAGCGCCGTTGCGGGTTTCGCCGCCCTGAGCCGGTTGCAAGGTCAGCAGCGTCTGTTGCCCGCTGACTGCTGCAGCGGTGACGCAGGTGCTGCGCAGCAGCCTGTAGGCAGAGCCGCCGGCCACTTCCTGTTCGTAGAACAACCCGTAAACTTGGTCGATCAGATCGCCGTCCACGACTGCGTAGTTGGTGTTGGAATACTCCGCCATCAACGCCCGGCGCTGGTCTGCAGGCTGCTGGTAGACGTGGGAAGTGAAGCTGGCGTCGAAAATCTCGTTCACGAATGGGCTGTCGTCCGAAGGCTTCAGCGCGTGGCTGCGGAAGATGAAGTCCACTTGGGGCCGGGACGGGTCATTGGCGAGGTCCATGAAAATCTCGGCACCGCTCTGGCCCGAGCCGATGACCGCCACTTTCAGCGGCTTGTCCGCTGCCGCCAGCCTGGGCTGGACTGTGCTGAGGTAGCTGGAGCTGTGGACCACGCCGGGGTGGTCTTGCAGCGCAGCAAAAGTGTCCGGGATGGCAGGCTTGCCGCCGATGGCCAGCACCAGATCCCGGGTCAGGTAGCGGATCTGCCTGCCGGTCTCGTCCTCGGCGGTGACGGCCAGGACCTCGCCGGTGCCGCCGGGGTCCTGGACGGGTTCGGCACCGGTCACCCGCTGGCCATAGCGGCAGGTGTCTTCTAACTGCGCAGCGGCCCAGACGAGGTAGCTGTTGAACTCCTGCCGGCTAGGAAAGAAGCTCTTTCGGTTGACGAAGCGCTCAAGCCGGCCCCGTGCATGCAGGTAGCTGAGGAAGGAGTAGGGGCTGGCGGGATTGCGCAGGGTGACCAGATCCTTGATGAAGGAAACCTGCATGTCCGAGCCTTCAAGCAGCATGTCCGGGTGCCAGGCAAAGCGGGGTTTGGCTTCCAGATAGAGGGCGTCCAGCTTTGGCGCCCCGGCCTGCGCACGTTCCTGCAGGGCGATGGCCAGGGCCAGGTTAGACGGGCCGAAGCCCACGCCGATCATGTCGTGGATGTGTTGCGGTTCGCTCATCGGGTTTCTCCGGGTTTCAGTTGGGCAAAGGGGGACAGTTGCAGCGGGCGGCCGGGATCTGCGGGGCTGGGGCGGGACCAGAGGCGGGCCTGAAAGAAATGCTCCCGCTTCAGCCGCACCAGCGTTGCGCGCTTGTGGGCAAAGTCGAACTCCTTGACCGCGGCAAAGCCGGATCGGGTCAGGTTGCGCAGCTGCTGGGTGTGGCTGGCTGCGGGTTCGCCAACCAGCGCCTGTGTGCGGGGCTCCGCCAGGAACATGTAATGCATCAGCGAGGGCAGCCAGGCGGTGATGTAGTCGGCGCCGCGGGCTTCGGGGTCACCGACCAGCACATGCCAGCCGCGGTCCCAATCCCCAGCTGGGTAATGGGCGCCGATGCGGTTTTCACGTGCCCAGTAGAGTTCAAAGTAACAGAAGGGGCGTCCGTCGAGGCAGCCAAGGACCGGCATCATATGCGGATCGGCCTGCATCCGGGAGAGGTAGTTCCGGTGGTATTCCAGGGTTCCGGATTCCTCGAAGAAGGCGGCGACGCGCGTGTCGTTCATCCAGGCGTGGAACAGCTCCAGGTCCGCAGCAGGATCCAGCGCGCGCAGCGAGAAGGTCTGCTGCAGCCAGGGGATGCGGCGATGGTAGAGGAGGCCTGACGGCTTGGGCGGCCGCAGCGGGTGGCTGCCATGCGGCCCGGCCACCTGCGCCTGCGGGTAGCTGCGGGACTGCTGCGCCAGCCATAGGTCCGGAACCTGCCAGAGCATCTCTGGAAAGACTGCTAGCCAGCTGCTGTCCAGCAGGCTGGCAGCACCGGTGGAGAGCAGTTCCTGTTCGAGAGAGGCGAAGTCTTCCCGTTTCAGCACGACCAGAACTTCCTCGGCCGCGTGGCTGGTCAGGGCCTCGCAGGCAGCCAGCAGGGTGGCCAGGCTGAGCGGGCTGGCGGGCGCCGCGAGCTGCAGTTTGCCGCCGCCATGGTCCGTGACGGCGATTTCTTGCGCGGTGCCCTGGCTGTAAACCGTGACACCGCCGGGCCCGGGCCGGGCCCAATGGGGCGGGCTGTGATCTGAGGCGTAATCCAATGACACGCTGGGTCCTCCGTTTGCTGGTCGGCGCGGGCGTGCGCCGGGACTGCTTTGAGAACGCTGCAGGGCGGAGGAAATTTACAAAAAATATCAGGTATTCTGTATTTTTCGGATATGCGCGGAGGAGCCTGTTTTCAAACCGGAAAACCCGGCGCCTGAAGACAGGGCCGGGAGACATTTTCACAGTGAAATCGGGTGTTAACTGAGGGCAAACACCTTTTGAATCGCGCGGTTCACTGCCACAGGCAGCACCGACATATGGTTTTCTCCGGCATAGGTTTCATAGTCAGATTTGACCCCCGGAAGCTGGTTCAGCGCAGCGGCCATGTCCTGTGCTGCGGCGATAGTCCGGGTCTTTTCCTTCTCGGCCAGCCGTTCGGCGGCCTCTGCGGCCTCCGTCTGGAAAGGGGCGAGGCGCGCGCCCTCCCATTCGCCTGCGGAGAGATGCACATAGGGGCTGTGCGGGCCGGGATCGAAACGGATCAGATGCTGCAACAGGAAGCTGTCTTCCCAGGTGATCGCAGGGCTGGCAGCGATCCAGTGGCTGAAGGTGCCCGGCTGGTTGAACAGCAGCCACAGGGCAAACAGCCCTCCAAAGGAATGCCCGAATAATCCGCGGTGCGCAGGGTTGAGCGGCGCACAGGACTCTGCCAGCGGCAGAACCTGTTCCAGCAGGAAGCGGGCCATTTCTTCTCCACCGCCGGTGCGTACCGGTTCGCTGTCCTCGTAGAACGGAGGATAGGTCTGCCCTGGCGGCGGACCGAGGTCCCAGCTGCGCCGGAAAGGGTCATAGGCGCCGTCCGTCGGGTAGCCGATGGCGATCAGCACGCCCCAGCCGACATTGGTGCCTGAGGGGTAACAGGCCTGCGCCCGCATTGCGTCGATTGCGGTGCCGATCACCGCATTGCCGTCTGTCATGAACAGGGCGGGCCAGCCGTCGGCGGGGGGCTCTTCAGGAGGAACCCAGACGAAGATGCGGCGGATGACGCCGCTCACGCTGTCGGCCACGTCGTGCCAGCGGGCGCCTGTCCAGGTCTCGCCGGTGGCGCAGGCAGGGGGCAGCGGTGTCATTAGCGCGCCTCCGCGATGGCTTGCAGGACATCCGCCACCAGGTCATCGGCGTTTTCCAGGCCGGCAGCAAGGCGCACCGAACCGGCGGGGGTGCCGAAGCGCTGGAACACATTGGCCGGGCCGGAAAGGCTCAGGGCGGCCTGAGCGGGGATCACCAGGCTTTCCGGGCCGCCCCAGCTGACGCCGATTTTCACTACTTTTAGCGCATTGGTGAAACGGGGAATGTCGACGCTGCTGTCCAGATCAAAGGCGAACAGCCCGCCATAGCCCGACAGGCAGGCGTTGCCCGGGTTGGCCTCAAAAGCAGGATGGCGGACGCGGGCGACGGCGGGATGGGCAGAAAGGGCCCGCCCCAGCGCCAGCCCGTTCTGCATGTGGCGGGCCATTCGAAGATGCAGGGTGCGCATGCCTCGCAGCACCAGCCAGGCGTCGAAGGGTGAAAGCTTGCCACCAAGGAAATGATAAGCCTCGTGGTCGATACGGGTAAGCAGCGCCTTGGGGCCTGCAATCAGGCCTGCCAGCGTGTCCGAATGGCCTGCGAGATATTTGGAGGCGGCGTGAACCACCAGGTCGATGCCGAATTCCGCCGGGCGCTGGTACAGCGGCGTGGCCCAGCTGTTGTCGATCACCGAGATCACCCCCAGCCGGCGCGCCTCGGCACCGATGGCGCGCAGATCCTGGGTGGTGAAGCTCCAGGAGGCCGGGCTTTCCAGATAAATCAGCGCCGCGCCTGGCAGCGCATCGAGCACCGCCTGGGTATTGGTGCCGTCTACATACTGGGTGGTCACACCGAACTTCTTCAGCAAGCATTCGAACAGGCGGAAAGCGTCGGAATAGAGGTTCTCAACCGCCACAACACGGTCGCCGGATTGCACAAAGGGGATCACCGCGGCAGCAATGGCGGCCATGCCGGAGGCAAAGCCGCGCGCTGCCTCCACGCCCTCCATCCGGGCGATGAGGCTTTCCAGCTCAGCCACCGTGGGGTTGTTGCCGCGGCTGTAGACATAGCGGCTGGACTCGCCTGCAAAGACGGCGGCCAGGTCCTCGTAGCGGTCGAACAGAAAGGAAGAGGTCTGGAACACCGGCACCGAACAGGCGCCATGCGGCATGGGATCATGCGGGGCGATGAGATCGGGTGTGAGCCGGTCGGACGCGGCGGGCAGGGTGGGCGAGTAATCGTTCATGCGGGAAGACCTTTCAGGGGAGTGTGCGGCAGGCGCAGCAGGATCAGGACAGCGGCGAAGCCAGTAAGGAACGCCGCAAGCGACAGTGCTGGGGCAAGCCCGGCGAAGCCCCAAAAACCGGCGGCAGTGAACAGGAGCGGCAGGAACAGCCAGCCCAGCGGTGCGAGGCCCAGGAGAGCGGCATCGCGGGCGCGGGCGGTGGCTTGCAGGCTGACTTGGGCCGCGTGGCGCAAGGCGGTTGCGGGCAGCGACAGAGCGAACGCTGCCAGCGCGGGTTCGGCAAGGGACTGAACCGCAGGATCAAGGGTGAACAGGGCGCTGATTTGCGGCGCGGCCAGCAGACCCGTCAGCAGAAACAGGCTGGCGGCGGCGGTGGCGATGGCTGCGGTGGTGAGCGCCGCGCGGGCAAAGCGGGCGGTATTGTTTGCACCGGCGGCATAAGCCAGCACCGCCTGCGCGCCGAGACAGAAACCCTCGACCGGCAGAGTGGCGAGCACCCAGAGCCTGAGGGCGATGCCCATGGCGGCCTGGCCAGCGGTGCCCTCGTGCTCGCCGGCCAGGCGGTAGAGCAGCAGAAAGGCGAGGCTGGCCCCCAGCACTGAGGCCGCCTCAGGCAGGCCGATGCGCAGAACCGGCCAGAGGCGGGCAAGGGCGCTGCCGGAAAGGCGCGGCCGCAGCCGCAACGGGGTGCGGGAAGTTGTGAAATACCAGCCATAGAGGGCGAGAGTGGCAAGCTGGGCCAGTACGGTGGCCAGCGCAGCACCGCGCACGCCGAGGCCCGCGGTGAAGATCAGCAACGGGTCCAGCGCCATGTTGAGCGTGAAGCAGAAGATCAGGCTGAAAAGGCTGAAACGGGCGTGGCCGCTGCCGATTGCGGTGAAATCGCACAGGATTTGCACCATTCCCAGCCCCGCCGAGAGGGTGAGGATGCTGATGTACTGCAGGGCAGGCTCCCGCACCGCTCCCGTGGCGCCCAGCACATCCAGCAGCGGCAGCCGGGCCAGCCAAAGCGCAGCAGCGGACAGGGCGGCCAGCAGCAGGCAGAGCGCCATAGCGGCGGAGGCGAGGCGGGCGGCCTCCTGCTTGCGGCCGGCGCCCAGGGCACGGCCGGCCGCGGCGGCGGTGCCGATGCCGAGCCCCACGCCAATCGCGGCGGTGAGGCCGGTGAGGGGCAGGGCTAGGCTGACGGCGGCCAGTGCCTCTGGTCCGAGCTGGCCGACAAAGTAGCTGTCCACTCCCTGGTGGGCGGCATTAATCGATAGGCCACCTGCGGTGGGCAGGCCTGCGCGCAGCAGCGTCCGGAGGAGATCCGGGCTGGCAAGGTTCAAGGCGGTCATGGTCTGGGCTTCTATCTGATGAGGGTCTTCCTGACCTTTGACGCAGGCGTGGCGGGGAAATTCATAAGCCAGGTGCAAGTTTTTTGCTGGGCGGGGTGAACCGCGGGCGATGTGCTGCGTCTTTCCGGGGACAAGAGATGAATGGAGACCCGAAAATGACCCAACCTGGACACGATCAATGGATCTGCGTCAGCAACAGTGAAGGCCGCTGGTCCGTCTGGCCTGCAAACCTGCCGGTTCCTGCGGGATGGCAGGCCAAAAGCATGCCTGCGGATCGCAGTGCCTGTCTCGCGGAGATTGAGGCGCGCTGGACCGACCCGCGTCCCGAATCACTGCAGGAGGCGATGGCATGAGCGGCACACTGGCGCTTGAAGATGCGGAGATGGAGCTGACACCGGGTGAAAAACAGGTTTGCGCTCATGATCAAGTGGGGCAGCTGGCGCCCTACGGGGTGCAGGTGCTGCTGCTCAGGGCGGATGCGCGCTGGCAAATCGCTGAGGTCCGGCAGGCCGCGGAAGCCGTCTTGGAAGCGCATCCGGTTTTTTGTGCCCGCCTTCACCGGCAGGCGGGCGGCGAGATGCGCCGCTCTGAACAGGAGAGGAACCGGATTAGACTGGCGGAACGCCCGGCTGAGGAGTTGGAGGCCGCGCTGGCCGGGATGCGTTTTGATCTGGACGGCGGCGCGGGGGCCTTTGCCTGTGTCGCAACGGATGACAGGGACCATCTGTTCGGCGTGGCTTTGCACCCGGCCTTTGGCGATGCAGGGGTGCTGAACGCTGTGGCTCTGGGCTTTGCCCGCGCGTTGACGGGAGAGGCGGATGTTGCTGTTCCAGCGGTTGGGGCTGCAACTGAAACGGGCCGGGATCAGCTGTCTGGCTGGCGGGAGATGCTGGAGGACACGGCCTGTGCGGTTGCCCGTTTGCCGCACCGGCACGGCGGCAGCGAAGACGTCGCACGGGGCCGTGCAGAACATGTGCTGCAGCCGGCGCTGGCGGAAACCCTGCACAGTGAAAGCACCGGAGCGGAAGCACGTTTCGCTGCCGCGCTTGGCATTGTGCTGTCGCGCAGCAGCGGGCAGGGGGATCTGCGCTTTGCAACCGGTTCCGTACAGGCGCAGGCGGTGCGGCGCAGTGAAGACATCCTGCCGCTGCGGCTGCGAATTGATCCGGGCAGCAGCGCAGGAGCTGTGCTGGAACAGGTGCAAACGGAATTGGAGCGGGGCAGGGCGCGCGCAGTGCCTTCGGAATTCCTGGTGCAGGACATGCTGCGCCGCGAGGGTGCGGACCGGCATCCTTTGGGAGCCGTCACCCTGCATGTGCGCAGGGATGTGCCGCTGCCGGATGGGCTGGCGTTTTGCACTTTGCCGGACCCTGCGGCGCAGGGGGAGTTGATGCTGCTGGTGCGTCTGAGCGGTGATGGCAGGGTGATCCTACGGGCCAGCTATGCGCGGGACTTGTTCGAGCCTGCCTTGATCGGGCGCTTTCTGGCGCATCTGGAGCGGGTCCTGAATGCCGGGCTGGCGGATCCGGAGCAAGCGGCAGGGCGGATTGCCTTGCTGAGCGGCGAGGAACTGAACACGCTGTCGGCGCCCTATGAGGACAGCGCGGTCAACGATCCCCGCATGGTGCATGAGATCATCGCCGGCCACGCTTGCCTGACGCCGGACAAAACGGCGCTGATCTGCGGTGGCGAGGCCTGGAGCCACGGCACCCTGAACCGCCGGGCCAACCGGCTGGCGCACCGGTTGCGGGCGCTGGGGGTTGGCGCCGAAGTGCCGGTGGCCGTCATGGTCGAACGCGGCAACGAGGCGGTGATGGCGATCCTGGCGGCGCTGAAGGCAGGCGGCGCCTATATCCCGCTGGAGCCGGACCATCCGGAAAGCCGCAATCACCACATACTGACCGACGCAGGCGTGCAGGCGGTGATCACCCGCCGCTGCCACCTGGACAAGCTGCCCGAGGGGCTCAAGGCCCGGATCCTGTGCCTGGACGAAGATCCCGGGGCAGGTCAGCCGGAGGTGGACCCGGATGTCGCCATCCATCGGGACCAGATGGCCTATATCATGTATACTTCCGGCTCCACCGGTAAGCCGAAAGGCGTTGCGGTGGAACATGGACCGCTCAGCGATCATCTGCAGGATACGGCGCGTGTTTATGAGATGAGCAGCGAAAGCCGCGAGCTGCCGTTCCTGCCGTTCTCCTCGGATGGCGGGCATGAGCGCTGGATGAATCCTCTGATGATGGGCGGTTCGGCGGTGATCCCGGACGGCGTGCTGTGGACGCCGGAGCAGAGCTTTGCCGCGATGCGCAAATACGGCTGCAACAATGCCTCGATCCCGACGACCTACCTGCAGCAGCTGGCGGAATGGGCGGAAGAAACCGGCGAGGCGCCGGATATGCGGCTCTATTCATTCGGCGGCGAAGGGCTGGCGCAAGCAACCTTTGACCTGCTGTCGCGGGAGCTGCGGGCGCCCCTGCTGATCAACGGCTACGGGCCGACCGAAACCATCATGACGCCGATGGTCTGGAAGGTGCGGGCCGGCACCCGTTTCGAAGGCGCCTATGCGCCCTTGGGCCGGGCAGTGGGCAACCGCCGCGCCTATGTGCTGGATGCGCAGCTGATGCCGTGCCCCGTCGGGGTGGTGGGAGAGATCCACCTGGGTGGCGAGGGAGTTGCGCGCGGCTATGTGAACCGGCCCGGCACCACCGCGGACCGGTTCATTCCCGACCCTTTTGCACCGGAATTGGATGGGCGTTCAGGTGCGCGGATGTACCGGTCCGGCGATCTGGGGCGGTGGCGCGAGGATGGCACCATCGAGTTCCTCGGTAGGGTGGATCATCAGGTGAAGCTCAATGGCTACCGGATCGAGCCGGGCGAGATCGAAGCGGCGCTTTTGCAGCAGCCGGGGGTCTCCGAAGCGCTGGTTCTCCTGCGCGAGGATGGTGGCGAAAAGCGGCTGGTCGGCTATGCCGTGGCGCCGCGGGACGTGCAGGAGGAGCAACTGATGCGGGCGCTGGAGGCGCAGCTGCCCCGGCATATGGTGCCCTCAGCCATTGTTGTGCTGGAGCGGATGCCGACCAATCCCAATGCCAAGGTTGACCGGGCGGCACTGCCGCTGCCGGGGGTGCGGCGGCGTGCCGGCGAAGGTGCCGCCCCAGCCGGGGAGGCCGAAGCCGCGGTGCTGGCGGTTTGGCGGGAAGAGATCGGCAATCCGGAAATGGGCGTGACCGATGACTTCTTTGACATGGGCGGCAGGTCGCTGACCGCGTTGAAGGTGCTGGCCCGCATGCGCAAAGCCTGGCCGGGCATTGCGCTGACCATTGCGGACTTGTTTGATGCGCCGACGGTCCGGGCCCTGACACGGCGGCTTGAGGCAGGGGATGCCACGGGGCGGCAGGCGATTGCGCTGCGCAGTACCGGCTCAAGGCCGATGCTGTATTGTTTCCCCGGGCTGCTGGTGTCGACCCGCGAATACCTGCGGCTGACGGCATTTCTGGGAGAGGATCAGCCAGTGACCGGCTTCCTGTGCCATTCGCTCAATGAAGAGAAGCATTTGAACGTGTCAGTGCAGGATGTGGTGGCGCCTTATGTCGAACATATCCGCCGGGAAAGCGCCGGGCGGCCCTGCGCATTTCTGGGTTGGAGCTGGGGCGGTCTTCTGGCCTGGGAGGCGGCGCGACAGCTGCAGGGAGAGGTGGATCTGCGGATGATCGGCATGGTGGATGTCTGCGATCTGGGCCGCGATTTTGCTCCTGGCGCGGTGCCGCGCTTTGCTCTTGGCGAGCGGGAGACGCTGGAAGCGGAGCTGCAGGCGTGGCTGGGCAAGACCAGGATGCGGTCACAGTGGGACGCGCTGATCGGGGCGATGGATGCGCTCTGCTATGACCAGTTCCTGCGTTTCATCGGCAACGAGGCAGAGCCGCTGCCCTTTGACGGCCCCGAGGTTTCCAGCCGCGAGCATACGTTCTGGGTGTTGATCGACAACGCGCTGGTGTTTCGCCAGTACCAGTTGGCGCAGTTGAATGTGCCGGTGGCCTCCTTCAGTGCAGGGGACACGCTGAGCCGGGGTCTGAATCTGGTGGACTGGCGGCAGGTATCCCCGCGCGCCGAACCGGCGGAAGTGGTGCCTGGCACCAACCATCTGCACATCATTGGCGATCAACTGTTCCATGGCCGTTTCAAGGCGGCGCTGGAGCGGGCTTTTGCAGGCGCGTAATGGCAGCAGCCGGGGCTGAAAAAGCCCCGGCTGCCGACCGGACAAAGGCGGCACGGGTTATCCCCGTGCCGCTGTTTTTTTGATCAGAACGATTTGCCGATAGTGAACGACACGGTGCGGCCTTCTCCGCGAGAGCAGCCGTAGCCGTCGTAACAGATGCTGTCGTAACCCTTGTCAAACAGGTTGGAGACCCGCAGGTTCACCTCCATTTCCTGCCATTCATAGCGCAGGGCCAGATCGGCAAGCGTGTAGGAGGGCGTCACCCGTGCGTTGCTTTGGGTGGCAAAGGCATCGTCATTGTAGCGGATGCCGCCGCCGATGCTGAGACCCGGCAGCAGGGCCGCGGCATCATAGTCCAGCCATAGCGACAGCTGATGCGGCGGCGCCATGGCGTTGTCGTTTCCGGTGAGGCCTGCAACCAGAGATTTGGTGATCTCGGTGTCCAGGTAAGTATAGCCGAACACACCTTGCAGATTGTCCGTGATCCGGCCCCGGGCCTCCAGCTCAAGCCCGCGGGAGCGGATTTCGCCTTCCTGAGTAAAGCTGCTCCAGGTCGGGTCGTTGCGGTCGTAGTCCTTCACGTTGGTCTTGCGCAGGTCAAAGACGGCGGCGCTGAGCATATAGCTGCCGTGTTCCGGCAGATAGCGCAAACCGGCTTCCCACTGTTTGCTTTCGGAGGGGTCCAGAGGCGCGCCGGCGATGGTCTTGCCGAAGTTCTGGACGAAGCCTTCGGTATAGCTGACGTAGGGGGTCATGCCGTTGGCCATCTCGTAGGTCAGGCCCAGCATGCCGGTGGTTGCTGCGTTCTTCTGCGATTGGGCGGTGGAATTCAGCAGATCGTCGATTTCATTTTCGAACCAGCTGCGGCGCAGGCCCGCGGTGACGGCCAGACCGTTGCTGAACTTATGGTGGTTCTGCAGGTAGATCCCTTTTTCAGTATATTCTTCCCGGTTATATGCCGACAGCGGCGGGTAGGCGACGTTGAAATCGAATACCGGATTGGCGAAGCTGACGGAATAAGCGCCATAGGCCAGGTGCTGGCGGTATTCGGTTTTGCGGCGCTGGTAGTCGGCGCCGACGATCAGGCTGTTACCGCCGCGTTTCCATTCCAGGTAGTTGTCGAAGCCCAGGTTATAGGCCTCTTCGGTGTTGGCCTGTGCGGTATAGCCCATGTTGCCGGTCGCAAAGTCGGTCGAGGCGAGGTACAGGTGCTGGTAGTCGATCTTGTCGCGGGCATAGCGGGTCTTCTGATTGAAGGTGAAGCCGTCGCCGAAGCGGTGCGAGAACTCCCAGCCGATGGAGCCGCTTTCGCTCTCATAGGAATTGAAGCCCGACTGCCGCGTATAGAAGTTCTCGGGCAGGCTGCCGAGGGCCGCGTCATATTCCACGCCCGCTTGCGGCACCCATTGCAGCGGGGTCCGCTCGTCCTGCTGCAGGTGCATCAGCACCGTCAGGCTGGTGTCGTCACTGGGCGCCCAGGTCAGGCTACCCGCAACCAGATTCCGGTCGTTGTGGGAATTGTCCAGTTCGGTCTCGCCGTCGCGCAGCAGCACCGTCAGCCGTCCGGCCAGCGTTCCTTCGGCATTCAGTACCCGGGATACGTCCAGGCCGGCCTCGGCGGTGCCAAAGCTGCCGTAACCGGCATAGGCAGAGCCTTCGTTTTCAAATGTGGGACGTTTGGTGACCAGATTGACCAGGCCGCCTGCGTCGTTGGAGCCATAAAGAACACCCGCCGGGCCGCGCAGCACCTCGACCCGGTCCAGCATGTAGGGGTCGATCTTGAAACTGGCGAAATTGTGCGCCTTGTTCGGCAGCCCGTCGCGGTAAAGCGCACTGGTGCCCATGTCGAAGCCGCGGATCGAGAACTGGTCGAACCGGTCATCAGTGCCCCAGGTGGAGGGGTTGATGCCGGGGGTGAACCTGATTGCGTCCTCGACCTGGGCGGGCTGGCGCCGCTCCAGCTCGGTAGAGGTCACGACGGAGATCGACTGCGGCACCTCGGCCAGCGGCACGCCGGATTTGACGCCGGTCTCGGAGGCGGGCGCGAGATAGCTGTCGACGGCGCCGGCATATTGCAGCTTGTCACGCACGATGATCGGCGCGAGCTCCAGCACGTCCTCTTCCTGTGCTGAAGCGGGTTGGGCGGCGAACGCAGAGGCGCTAAGCGCGGTGCCGCAAAGCAGCGCTCGCAAAGCGGGCCGGCCGGTAGCGGCCGGGGAGGGTAGGGTTGTCATCACTGTAGTCCCAGGTTTTTCGGCCAGGCTGCGCTGCAGCAGGAAACCGGCCCTATTGGTTGGCAAATTGCAAATATCGCCTGGGACATTCCTGGGTGGCGGCACCATACATTTAACGGGTGAAGAGTCAACGGTGGCGCGGCCGTAACTCTTGATTTGGAGCGGTTTTTTCCGGCTTTTCATGTCCCGTTAGGTCCGTAGGCAGAGAGATGGAACGCCCTGCAGACCGGAACCTCGCCGCGGCGTTGCGGCGGCAAGCCGATGGGTTACGGCAGGCTCCAATAGGCTGCGATATAGCTTTGGCCAGGCGGCACGCCGGCTGCCCGGGCGGCGGCGCGCAAGGGTTGGGCCTCGGATTTTTCGCCGGCGAACCAGAGGAAGGCGCCGGGGTGCTGCGGGAAGTCCGCCCGGGCGCATAGGCCGAGGCTGTCTCCGACCCGCCGGTCCAGCCAGCGCAAGGAAATGCCGGGCGGGGCGGTGACCGGATACCCGCAGGCGGCGCCGCCATCGGCAAGCAGCGTGGCGCTGCCGCAAGTGCCGGGCGGCAGGGTTTCGAGAATGCGGGCTGCTGCGGGAAGGGCGGTCTCATCAGCGTAAAGCAGGATTTCTTCCGTATTCGGAATGCCGCCGCCGCCGGGGCCTGCGATGGCCAGCTGATCACCCGCGGCAGCGTTTTGCGCCCAGGCAGAGGCCCGGCCGCCGGCATGCAGGAACAGGTCGAATTCCAGCAGACCGCTTTGGGCGCAGACATTGCGGGCGGTATAGACCGGCCGGTGCAGCGTCTTGGCGCCTTTGGGCCAAACTGTCCGGCCGCCGGCATCGAGCTTCGGGTACTCCGGATCGGTGCAGCCTGCGGGCGGCAGCAGCAGGCGGAAGTGGATGGCATCATCGCCAAAGCCGGACAGATCCTGCGCCTGCAAGCGGATGCGCAGAAAGCTGCGGCCCAACGGAATGACGGAGAGCAAGGTGGTGAATTGCACATCCGGAGGCCGTGTGCTCACGACGCCATTATCCGGCCAGCGGAGTGAAGCCGCCGCTCCAGGCTGCAGGTGTTCGAGGTGCTCGGCAAAGCCCTCTTTCAGCATGTGGAGCCGGTCCGGCAGCGCAGCTGATACCCGGATCGCGGTGCCTGTTCCCTCCGCGGTAAAGCGGTAGCGGCCAAAAGCGGGGACTTCGATCGTGAGGCTGGCTTCAGTCTCGTGGACGACCGGCAATTCATGCTCTTGCGCCATGGCACGCAGTGCCGGCCGGGCGGCGGCAAAGGGCAAGGCGGGCAGATCAGCCTCGGCCTGCAGGGGGAAGCTGGGAAGGCTGTTCATCGGTGCGGGCCTCATTCCGGGATCACGTGGGGGGTGCCATGCAGCGGGTCTGGGATGATCCGGCATGGGAGACCGAACACCTCCTGCATGACGGTCTCGGTGACCACTTTGGCGGGAGTGCCCTGGCAATGAACGCGGCCGGACTTGAGAGTGATCATATGGGTGGCAAAGCGGGCCGCGAGGTTGATGTCATGCAGCACCATGGCGATGGTGCGCCCGGTCTCGCGGTTGAGTGCCTGCACCAGTTTCAAAAGCTCGATCTGATGCGGCAGATCAAGGTAGGTGGTGGGTTCGTCCAGCAGCAGAATACCGGTGTCCTGCGCCAGCGCCATGGCAATCCAGGCGCGCTGGCGCTGGCCGCCGGAAAGCGCCTCAAGCGGCCGTGTGGCAAGGGGGGCCATGCCGGTGCGTTCCAGCGCCTGATCAATGGCGGCGGCATCCTGGCGGGACCATTGCCGCAAAGGGGACTGATGCGGAGTGCGGCCGCGGGCGGCAAGGTCGCGGACGGTCATCCCTTCGGGGGCTGCGGGGGATTGCGGCAGGATCGCCAGCCTTTGTGCGACAGAGCGGCTGGGCTGACGGTGGATTGCCTTGCCGTCCAGCATGACCTGGCCCGCGGCGGCGGGCTGCAGCCGTGCCAGGGCGCGCAGCAGGGTGGATTTGCCGCAGGCGTTGGGGCCGGCGATGACCGTAATGCTGCCATCGGGGATTTCTGCGTTCAGGTCAGTGAGCACATGGGTCCCGGCATAGGCAGCTGACAGGTTCTCTGCACGCAGGCGGGCGTTTGGGGCGTTGGAGGCATTGAGCATCAGAACGGTCCTTTGCGGAAGTGGCGCAGCAGCATCCAGATCAGCAACGGCGCGCCGGCAAGGGCGGTGAAAACGCCGGCGGGCAGCTGGATCCCGGGCAGAGCACGGGAAACGGTATCAGCAAGCAGGGTGATCAACGCGCCCGCAAGGGCCGCGCCTGGCAGGGCTGGGTGCCCGCCGGGTCTAAGCGCGCGGGCGAGGGGGCCCGCGGCAAAGGCCACAAAGGGCAGCGGCCCGGCGGTGCTGACCGCCAGTGCCGCCAGCAGGGTGCCGGTCACGGTGAGCGCCAGCCGCAGCGCAGGCAGGTTCAGGCCCAATCCGGCGGCGGTCTCCTCGCCCAGAGGCAGCCGGGCAAGCGGGAACTGCAGCCAGAGCACCAGAGGCGCCAGCAGGGCCAGCCCGGCCCAGACCCGGGCCGCGTCGTCCCAGTTGCGCGCGTTCAGCGAGCCGGTGAGCCAATGCGCCATGCTGACGGCGCTTTGGATGTCAAGGCGGCTGAGCAGCAGGTCGGCGGTGGCACTGAGCGCGAGACCGGCACCGATACCGGTGAGGATCAGCCGGGCCGGGGACAAACCGCCCTTCCACGCCAGCAGGGTGACGGCGGCGGCGGTCAGCAGCGCTCCGGCAATTGCGCCTGGCAGCACCAGGCCACCGGTGATGATCAGCGCCGCCAGGGCACCGCAGCTGGCACCGGCGTTGAAGCCGATCACATCGGGTGAGGCGAGCGGGTTGCGCAGCATCGCTTGGAAGATAGCCCCGGAGAGGCCAAAGGCGGCTCCGGCGCCGAGAGCGGACAAGATGCGCGGCAGACGGAGATCAAGCAGAACCAGTTGTTCCATAGCGCTGCCCTGACCTGCCAGCACCTGTAAGCTGCGGGTGAGACCAAGAGGGTAGCTGCCAAGCTGTGCTGCAAATGCAGCCAATGCCAGCAGCATGGCCAGCAGCAGAGCGCTTGCCAGAACGGTCTGGCGCGGGATCTGCAGCGAGAGGGAGGCGATACGAAAGGTCCAGTTCACAGGCTTCGGGCTCCGTTCCGGCGTACCATCCAGATCAATGCGGGACCGCCCAACAGCGCGGTCATCACCCCGGCCTGCAGGCTGCCGCCAAAGAGCGGCAGACGACCGGCCAGATCGGCGCCAAGCAGAAGAATGGCACCAAAGGGGGCAGACAGGGCAAGGCTCCAGCGCAGGCCTGGCCCAGCGGCCCAGCGGGCCAGATGCGGCACGATAAGACCCGCAAAAGCAATCGGGCCGGCCAGGGCGACGGCACTGCCGCTTAGCAACACGATTGCGGCGCTGGCCAGCAGCCGCGCCGCGCCGGTGCGTACGCCCAGGCCACGGGCGCTGTCTTCGCCCAACAGCAGGGCGTCGAGGCCTGACGCCGCCGCCAACGCCGCCAGCGCGCCCAAAACGAAAAAGGGAGCGAGCGCTGCGATTGTCTCTAATTGGATCCCGTCAAAGCCGCCGAGTACCCAGAAACGGTAAACGTCCAGCGCCTGCTGGCTGGCCAGCAGCAGCGCCCGGGTAAGAGCAAGGAACAAAGCGCTGATGGCGGCGCCGGCCAGCAGCAGCCTTAGCGGGCTGGCCAGAGAACCGCCGCTGAGCACGGCCACCAACAGGGCCGCCGCCAGCGCGCCGCCAAGGGCGGCCCAAACAAAACCCGCGGGATCGGTGATGCCCAGCAGCAGGATGCAGCCGGTCACCGCCAGCGCGGCGCCGCCGTTGATGCCGAGAAGGCCCGGGTCGGCCAGAGGGTTGCGGGTCAGCCCCTGGATCAGCGTTCCGGAAATCCCCAGCGCGGCACCTGTCAGGCCAGCGCCGAGCAGCCGCGGCAGCCGCATCTGCCGGATGACGATCTGTTCGGCGCTGGCCGGGTCATAAACGCTCATAGCCTGCCAGACCTCGGCCCAGCTGACGGGGCGCAGGCCTAGCCGCAAAGATACTGCGGCAAGCAGTATCAATGCCGCAAGCGATCCAGTCAGCCAAAGCGCACGGCTGGAAAGGGCGGCGCGGCGGCGAGGAGCTGCCAGGGCAAGTGCGGTGTCAGGCATCTTAATATCCCCCGGGCAGCAGTCCGGCCTCAGCCATTCCAGGAACCGGTGTTGCGGGGGTCCCGTCCGATGCTGCCTCCAGCAGCGGTACCAGGCGGTCGAGCGCGTAATCCAGGCTGAGCGGGCTGGAGTGGGACAGAGCAGCGGCCAGTAGCGGATCCGCGTGGATTTCCCTGCCCTCCCTATAGGCGCGCAGGGTCGGGCGCAGCGGCATCCGGGCAATCTCTGATGCAGAACCGCCGTAGTCGAGCCAGATCAGCACATCCGCGTCGATAGGTGCGGGGGCCTCGGCCGGGATCAGCGCGTGAAAACTATTGACGCCTGCGGCCGTGTTGATTTCAGCGGGCACTTGAAAGCCGAGATCTTCCAGGAAGCGGCCGCGGATATCGCGGCTGGTGAATGCTCCGGTCTGCCCGGCCCAGACCATGGCAGCGCTGGCGCCTTGCCAATCGGGATGGCTTGCACGCAGTTCTTCGAAACGCTTGCCGATGCGTGCGATTACCGCCTCCGCCCGGTCCGTTGTGCCAGTGGCAGCGCCGAGCCGCCGCAGCATCAGTTGCCAGGGGGTACCGTAATCACCAAACCCGGCCGGCTGTGCAAGGGTGGGGGCAATGCGTGACAAAAGGGCGTATTCCCGTTCTGTGATGCCAGACCACTGGGCGGCGATCAGATCGGGTTCAAGCGCGGCAACCGCCTCGATATCTATGCCGCCCCGTAAGACCGCCGGACGGCGCTCTCCCATGACCTCCAGGGCCCAGGGCCAGACGCCGGAAGGATCGTTGCCATACCAATTCCGCAAGGCGGCTGGGGTTTCACCAAGCGACAGCAGGAAGTCATGGCCGATAAAGCTGATCGAAACGATGCGGCGGGGTTTTGCCGGGACGTTTGCGTCCCCAAAACGGGTTTCAAGCCTCACCGGGAAGCTTTGTGCCGCAGCAGCAACTGCTAACAAGGAAACCATAAGGCAGGCAAAGGCAAGACGCATAGCCGGTTTTAAGTCCAAAGGCGGGCACCGCCCGTTGTTAAAGTTTCGTTCAGCTGTCTTCAGCAGCAGAAATTTTAACGTTTGACTGGACTCTGCACCTTCGTTCAGGTGGCTGTAATCTTGCTAATACGCTTTTGATGTGTGGTGTTGACCCGATATACACTCTCAATTCCCCGGTCAAGGAACTTGCGGCTCCAGCTCTTGCCAGCGGCACGAAGCGAATGCCATTCTGCTTGTTCAGGCAAGACCGGTTGATGCTGTGATTGCGGCCGCTACTGAACAGAGGTGGCCGCGCTTTTTTGACCAGTTTGCAGCTCGTTTAAGGTGGATCAGGGTTTCGCATCAGGCTGCCATTCTCATGGTTTCTATTTTGTTTTCACAGGCCTCATCCGGGGGGCAAGATGCCATGGGTCGAATGCCGGCGTTCGGCGTTGTAACAGGCCATCCGTGTACTGATCCCCGCACGGGCTTCAGAGCCGGTTTCAAAAGCGTTTAGGCAGACACATTCGCCCTTCAGGGACCGCCGCAACCGCTCAACCGTCCGGTTGCCGATCCAACAGCCCCGGCCATCCATTCACTGTCCGGCAGCGCATGTTTACATGCGCGACAGGGCAGATACGGACATCGGCGTCTTAGCAACTGGTCTGAATTCCCGCGACCACCTTTCCGCTCCGCCGCCCGGCTGGCCATGTGGATGCAGAGCTTGCGGTCGAAATCCGTGTCCAAACCCGCATTCGGGGGAACATCGCGCTCTATTGTTCCGCCTGCGGCCGCTACACGGACCAGCCCGGCGGGAGCAGGTCGTGGTTGAGGGGACTTCACGTTCATTGCAGCCCCTTTGAAGGGACACCCCAGTGGTCTCCAACAGCGACAATAAGCAGTTCTCGGAGGTGAAACATTTTCCGGTCAACCAAAGTCACCCGTTATCCTTCACTACGGCACAGTTTCCGGACAACCCGTATGTCCAGTGCCAATCGGCCTGCGATGCCACCTGCGCGTGCAATCGCTGTTAGCCTGAAGAGGACTGCCAAAAGCGGCACCTGAAGCACCACGATACCGGGGGCGGTTTTCCAGTCCCACAGATGGGGGACTACCGGGAAGCTGCCGCGGCGGGGATCATGCGGGTACTTCGCGAGGTTTTGAAGGAGCGTTCGATGACAGGTTACTCGGTAGACGGAACCCGGCTTTGGTCCCGGCTAATGGACATGGCCGAAATCGGTTCCACAACAAACGGCGGTTCGCACCGGCTGTCGCTCAGCCAGGATGATGAGGACGGCCGCGAGCTGTTTCTTGCATGGTGCAAAAACCGCGGCTTTGCACCGGTCTTTGACAAGATCGGCAACCTGTTCGTCCGCCGTGCGGGCCGGAACCCGGCAGCGCCTCCGGTTGTCATCGGCAGCCATCTGGACACGCAGCCCAATGGCGGCCGGTTCGACGGCGTGCTGGGGGTGCTGGCCGGATTGGAAGTGCTGGAAACGCTTGAAGATCTCGGCATTGCAACAGAGACGCCGGTAGAAGTCGCCGTGTGGACCAACGAGGAAGGCGCCCGGTTTCAGCCCGCCATGATGGGCTCGGGCGTTCATTGCGGTGTGCATCCCCTTGCAGAGGCACTGGCGGCGACCGACGCATCCGGCATCCCGGTTGCGCGGGAACTCAAACGGTTTGGCTACGATAACGGTATGGAACCGGGAAACCGCGCCACCGGCAGCTATCTGGAACTGCATATCGAGCAGGGGCCGGTCCTTGAACAGGAGGAGAAGACCATCGGCGTCGTCACCGGCGGACAGGCAATCCGCTGGTATACCCTTACACTGAGCGGCGAAGAGACCCACGCAGGTCCGATGCCCATGGCGATGCGGCGCGATCCGGTGCGGCATCTGGCAGCAGTGACGGAGCTTGTTTACCGGAGCGGCCTGGCGGATGCCGATGCCCGCGCGACCATCGGAAAAATCGAAACGCTGCCGGGTTCGATCAATGTAGTGCCAGGTCAGGTTTGCCTGTCGGTCGATTTGCGCCATCCCGGCGAGGCCGCGCTGGAGCACATGCATAGCGCGTTGGCCGAGGGTATTGCACGATTGAATACCGCGGCCGAGGGCGTGGATATTCGTCTTGAGCAGATCTGGCACTCGCCCGCGGTGTCATTCGATGCGCAATTGATTGAGGCGGTGCGAACCGGCGCTGCAGCGCGGGGCTATCCCTCCCGGGATATGGTCTCCGGAGCCGGGCATGATGCGTTCCATCTTGCCAAGCTGGCACCCGCAACGATGATCTTTGTGCCCTGCCGTGATGGCATTAGCCACAACGCGCGGGAATACACGGCACCGGAGCATGTCGAGGCCGGCGCAAACGTGCTGCTGGATGTTGCGCTGCAGGCAGCGGGTGTGCGGGCATTGGCGGGGGGCACGGCATGAGGATCACCATTGCCGATTGGGATCCGCGGCCGCAGGCAAGGGCGGCGCAAGCGGACGCATTGGCCGCCCATGCGGCGGCAGAGCAGAGCGAACTTGTGCTGCTGCCGGAAATGCCGCTGAGCGCTTGGCTGGCCATCAGTCCGGAACGTGACGCGGCGCTGTGGGACCAGTCTGTCCATGACCACGAGAGCGGTCTGGATGAACTGGGTGAGCAGCTGGGAACGGGTTTGGCGGGATCACGGCCGGTCCTGAATGCAGGCGGCCAGCCCAGAAACCGTGCTTTCCTGTGGCAGGACAGCCGGTTCGCCGACGTGCGGCACGAGAAAGCGGCCCTGCCGGAGGAAGACGGTTACTGGGAGAGCCGCTGGTATGGAGCGGGTGCGCAGCAAACGGCGCCGCTGGATTGGAACGGGCTGCGGATCGGTTTTGCCATCTGCACCGAGCTTGGGACCCGGCGCATGGCTGCCGCCTGTCGCAAGCGGGGGCAGAAGTGCTTCTGGTGCCCCGCGCAACGCCGGATCTGGGCAGCGATATCTGGGTCTCCGGCGCCCGTGCCTTGGCGGTGCGGACCGGCTGTTATGTCCTGTCTTCGAATTTCGCCTATCCGGCAGGAAGTTTTGCTTTGAGGGGCGTTCCCTGGCGGTGGATCCGGACGGGGAACTTCTCGCGGTGACCACCGAGGAGCAGCCCTATGCCACGGTCTCAGTCTGCGCCGGTGCCGCACGGGATGCAAAGTCCACCTATCCCCGGTATGTGTTTGACAAAATAAAGAAACAGAAAGGTGCGACATGAAACATCTCTGCGCGGTTGCGGCGGGGTGGGCGCTTTTGGCAGGCGGTGCCGCAAATGCGGACAGGCTGGTGCTGACCAACGCTGCCATTTACACGGTGGATGAGGCGCGCAGCTGGGCCGAGGCGCTTGCCATTGATGAAGACGGCATCATTACCGCCGTTGGCAGCGAGGCTGAGGTACTGGCTGCCGCAGGTGAAGACTCGGAGATTGTGGACCTGGGCGGGCGCATGGTGCTGCCGGGGTTCCAGGACATCCACCTGCATGCGGTGGAGGCCGGGGTGAATGCGGTTCTCTGCCCGTTCGAAGCCTTCGACACGCTTGCGGGCTACAAGGCCACGGTACGGGACTGCGCCGAAAACGGCGAGACCGGCGCCTGGGTGCTGGGGGCCGGTGTGAATATGGTCAACCTGCTGGAATTGCACAGCAACCCGGTTACGGTGCTTGACGAAATCTCGCCGGACCGCCCGGTGATGATCCTCGACGACATCGGCCATGGCGCCTGGGTCAATTCCCTGGCGCTGCAGGCAGCGGGATATGACACGGCCGAGGATGCGGCCAACGGCAATATCATCCTGCGCGGGGATGATGGGCGGCCCAACGGGGTGGTGCTGGAAAACGCACCGCACAACCTGCGCACACTTGCCTTCCCGCCAACTCAGGAGAACTTGGACTTTGCCTATGACGGCCTGCTGAACGCGGCAGCAGAACTGAATGCCAACGGGATCACTTCGATCAGTGATGCAGGCGGATATTGGCCGCAGGGCCACCACAAAGTGTGGGATTGGGCCGAGGAAGCGGGTGAGCTGCCCCTGCGGGCCTCGAACGCCTTTTACATCTATCCCGACCGGCCATTGGACGCACAAATCGCGGAGATCAAGACCCTCTACCACAACGACCCGGACCGGCTGGTGCGCTTCAACGTCGCCAAGATCTATGTCGACGGCATCCTGAGTCAGGCCACAGGCGCCTTGCTGGAACCTTATGAAGCAGGGCTGGACCTGCAGGACGGCGAGGAATACGGGTATCTCTATTTCGAGAAAGACGAACTGATGCGCGCCGCGCGGGAACTTGCCGCAACTGGCTTTCAGCTGCATTTCCATGTGACCGGGGATTACGGCGCGCGGCTGGCGCTGGACGCGATTGCCCAGGCCGCGCCGGAATCTGGACCGCATCGGCTGACCCATCTTTACCTTGCCGACCCCGCCGATTACCCCCGCTTTGCCGAGCTTGGCGTCATTGCCGATTTGCAGCTGGCACCCAGCGCGGTCGCCAAGGGCTACAAGGCCTTCATGGCTGAGTTCATCGGCGACCGCACCGATCGGCTGCTGCCTGCCGGGGCACTGCTGGAAGCCGGAGCGACAGTTACGCTGTCAAGTGACTGGGACGCGGATGAGCTGAATCCGCTGATCAAGATCGAAACGGCGGTCAGCCGCAGGCACAACGGCCTGCCCGATGTCGCCACGGCCATCGCAGCGATGACGATCAACCCGGCCATTGCCCTGCGCCACGCGGACCGGACCGGCTCCATCGAGGTTGGCAAATTCGCGGATCTGGCGGTGCTCAGTAAAGACATCCTGAAGATCCCGACCAACCAGATCAGCAGCGTTGCCATTGAGGCGACCCTGCTGCAGGGCGAAGCGGTCTTTGATGACGCGGGGCTGTTCGCTGAATGAACTCAGAGCTGCCCGCTCACCGGCCTGTCGAGGTAGCTGAGCGGGTCACCGGTTGCATTGGCTGGTGCCCGGGTCAATGCCTCAAGAAACAGCGAGAAAAGTTCGCCCTGCGAGGTGATACCCAGTTTGTTGTGAATGCGCTTGCGGTGGACCTTGACCGTTTCCGGGCTGTTGCCCAGCTCGCGTGCAATCGACTTCGAGGAATGCCCCTTCAGGATCAGCTGCACGATTTCGACCTCACGCCCGCTCAGCATCGAGGTGGCGAACCGGTCAAAGGACTTTTTCAGATGCAGCCCCATGCGGCCGCTGCCGGACAGAGAATTGGGGTCCAGCGCAGGCCAATGGCGGCGGCACAGCGCCGCAATGCAGGGCAGCAGCCCGGCAAGCGCGGCCCTTTGATCCGGACCAAACTGGAAGCCTTCCTCCCTGCTGCCCAGCGAGATCACCGCGGCAGCGCCGTTCCCGAAGGCGACGAACACGCTGGTTTCGTCAAACAGACCGGTGTCTGCATAGAAGGTCTGGTAGTATTCTGACGACATGAAATCATCAGGTGCGCATTCGCCAAGCGTGACCACGCGGTCCCCGATCCCCTGCTGGAACAGATTGTAAAATGGGTCGAGGAAATAGGCGAAATCCAGATAGGGCTTGATCGTCGCAGCGCTGTATTCATCCGACAGGTTGTCGAACAGCTCCATCGGCGGGTGATCCGGGAAAAAGGCTGCAATGAAGGTGCTGTCATATCCTGATGCCGATTGGCACAGGTCTGCGAGGGCGGCCAGGAATCCGTCCTGCCCGGCAAGCTCGATGGCCCGGGCTAGGCCTGCAAGGCAGCCTGACTCACCAGTTCTGTTGGAGCTTTGCATCATCGTCCTTGCGTCAAACATCGTGTTTCCCAACGTTCATATCAGAAAATTCTTGACCACCTGTTGGCATCTAGGCCGGCTGCTGCTGTGTCATGCAGTGGATGCCGCCGCCGGCATGGCAGATCCCGCGCATATCCACCGCCAGGATCTCGCGGTTGGGGAAAGCCTTGGCGAAGATTTCCTGCGCTGCCGCATCAGTGGGCGTTCCGAACGATGGGACCACCACGCCGCCGTTTGCGATATAGGCGTTCACATAAGACAGGGCCGTCGTGTCGGTTTCGGGTTCGACCATATAGGCCTCGTCGATCAGCCCGATCTCGATCTCCCGGCCATCGGCATCGGTCTGGCCGCGCAGGGCTTTCAGGTTTTCCTCACAGACCCTGTAGCGCGGGTTTGCCGGGTCCGGGTTGCGTTCGAACAGCAGCTTGCCCGGCGCTGTGAAGGTCAGCATGCCGTCGATATGGCCGTCGGTGATCCATTCCTCCTCGTCGCCCGGCAGCCAGATGACCTTGCGGGCGCCGATGGTATGGAACAGTTCGCGTTCCACATCCGCCTTGGTCATGCCCGGATTACGGTTGGGATTGAGAAAGCAGGTCTCCGTCGTGATGACGGTGCCGCGGCCGTCCACATGCAAGCCGCCGCCTTCGCCGGTCAAGGGGGACTGGAACAGCGGCAGGTTGAGGTGGCGTACCAGTGCGGCACCGATGCCTGCATCAAGCTCGTAGTCCGGAAACTTTTCGCCCCAGCAGTTGAAAATCAGATTGGATCCGATGGTCCGCCCGTTGCCATCCGTCACGAACAGCGGGCCGGTGTCGCGGAACCAGTGGTCATTCTGCGCCAGCGGCACCACATCAACTTTATCCGGCAGCAGACGGCGCGCAAAGATTGCGTGATCGGGGTGCGCGGCCACCCGGACCGGCTCAAACCTTAAGATCGCAGTTGCGACCCGCACAAAGTTCTCCTGCGCGGCAGCCAGGCCGCTGCCCCAGTTGTCTTCGTGGCCGTCCCAAGGCCAGGCCATCCAGCAGGCGGTATGATGCGCAGTTTCGATCGGCATGACAAAGCCCAGTTCTCCGGGGCTTTTGCCGCTGGCAAGGGCTGCGGTCAGGTCTGTTGAGGTAAGCATGTTCATGCTGCGGGCTCCTGCTGGGTAATACAATGGATGCCGCCGCCGCCAATGGCGATGGCAGGGATTGGCACTTGCGCCACGCGGCGGCCGGGGAAGAGTTCTTCGAAGGTTTCGCGCACCAGCCCGTCTTCGCGGATTCCATACTCCGGCATCACCACACCGCCGTTGCAGATGTAGGAATTGACGTAGGAGCGGCAGAACCGCGGGTCCTCCGAGACCGCGCTGGCGGCATCGGGGATCTTCACCAGCCTGAGGCTGCGGCCCTTGGCGTCGGTCTGGTCTTCCATCGCGCTGATATTGGCCAGATTGATAGCGTGCCAGTCGTGATCTGCCGGGCCTTCCGCCTCGATCAGCACCACGCCCGGCGCGACAAAGGTTGCGATGCCGTCGACATGGCCGTCGGTTTCGGTTTCTTCCACGTTGCCGGGCAGCCAGATCACCTTGTCGCCGCCGAGCATGGCTTTCAGCTCTTCCTCGATGCGGTCGCGGTTCCAGCCGGGATTGCGGTTGGCATTGGGAAAGCAGCTCGCGGTGGTCAGGATGGTGCCTTCGCCATCGACAGAGACGCCGCCGCCTTCGGCGATCAGGCCGGAGTGGAAGATAGGCACACCGGCGGCGTTCAGAATCGCATCCGCAGCGGCATTATCGCCATCAAACGGCTGGTATTTGCCGCCCCAGGCGTTGAAGCCAAAGGACACGCCGGCGCGGCCACCCTTGCCATCGGTCAGAAAACAGGGTCCGGCATCGCGCGCCCAGCTATCGTCGATCGGGCTGGTAAGGACATCGATATCAGACCCCAGCAGCGACTTTGCTTCCGCCGCATCTTCGGGGCGGACCAGCATGGTCAGCGGTTCGAATTCGCGGATGGCGCGGGCCACGGTGGCGTAGTTGCGGCGGGTCTCTTCCATATCGGGCCAGAACCCTTCCCGCGTCGGCCACATCATCCAGGTGCGCTGGTGCGGCGCCCATTCAGCGGGCATGCGGAAGCCCGCGGATTTTGGTGTTTGCTGGTCGGACATGGAGGGCTCCATCATGCAGGAAATGTTGTCCGAACAGTCTAAATGTGAGCATATGTAATGCACAAACGCGGAATTCTACGGGTTAGGATGAGAGATTTTAATGAATAACCCCTATCGCCCCTTACCGCCGCTGGGCGCCCTGATCGGGTTCGAAGCTGCGGCCCGGCTCGGCAGCTTCTCGCTGGCAGCGGAAGAGCTGAACATGACGCAATCGGCAGTGTCGCATCAGATCCGGACGCTGGAGACTCATCTGCAGCAGCCGCTGTTCCTGCGCATCAGCCGGCGGGTGGAACTGACAGACGCCGGCCGCGACCTGATGGTCTCTGCCCAGGAGGCGCTGGAGACGGTGCGGCTGGGGGTACGGCGGCTGGACGCCTATTCCAAGCCCGGTTCGGTGGTCATCCACATGCCGCCTGCTTTCGGGACGCTCTGGCTGGCGCCCCGGCTGACGCGGTTGCGCGGCAGCCATCCCGATGTGGACCCTTGGCTTTATACAGGCAGCCACGACGTCGATCTCACCGAATCCGAATTTGACATCACGCTGACAACAGAGGCGCCGGCCGGCGAAGGCTTTGCCGCGGCGCCTTTCTTGCGCGAGGAACGCATTGCGCTGGCGGGCCCCGGTCTGGCGGCGGATTTTCAGAACCGCATGGGTGAGGCCCCCCTGATCCATGACGAACACCCCGATGACTGGCAGAACTGGTTCCTGGCCGTCGGACTGGAGCGGGCGGATTGCGCCAAGGGGCTGAACTTCTCCGATACCGCGCTGGCAGTTGATGCCGCCACGCGCGGGCTGGGGATGTGCCTGTGTGACAGGACGCTGGCGCAGCCGCTGGTGCGCGCGGGCAAGCTGCAGGTGCTAAGTCCTGTCAGCCTGCGCGGCGGCGGCCAATACCGCCTTGTGACGCTGGAACGCAATCTGAAGCGCACTGCGGTCCGGGTGTTATGGGATTGGATGCTGGCGGAAACCGGCGGCAGTTAGCGGCAGGCTGCCGCAGGGGGCGGTGCCGGTCTGGCCGCCTCATCCGGGAAAAAGCAGGCCGACTGGCGTCCACCCGCCCGCTTGTCCAGCTGCGGCATTTCGGTCCGGCAGCGGGCCGGGCAGCCCTTCTGCTCATACAACCAGCAGCGGGTGTGGAAGGGGCAGCCGGCGGGGATGGCGGCATGCGACGGGACGTCTCCGGACAGCACGATCGGCGCGGCCTGCGCCCGGTTCCTGGCCTTGACCCGCGGCGCCGCCGACAACAGGGCCGTTGTATAGGGATGCGCAGGGGCGGCGGTCATCTGCTTTGTTGGACCGATCTCGACAATCCGGCCCAGATACATCACTGCAATACGCTGGCACAGGTGCCGCACCACCGACAAATCATGGCTGATAAACAGCATCGCCATGTTCTGTTCGGCGCGCAAATCGTTCAGCAGATTCAGGATCTGCGCCTGCACCGATACATCCAGGGCACTGACTGGCTCGTCTGCGATGATCACCGGCGGATCATTGGCAATCGCCCTTGCGATGGCGATGCGCTGGCGCTGACCACCGCTGAACTGCTGGGGATAGCGCGCCGCATGGTCCGGGCTCAGCCCGACGCGCCGCAGCAGCGCCCTGACGCGGGACTGGAGCTCAGGGCCCGAGGCGGTTTTCTGGATCCTGAACGGTTCCGACAGAATGCGTCCGATGGTCTTTCTAGGATGCAGCGAGGCATAGGGATCCTGGAACACCATCTGAACCCGCCGCGCGAGAGTGAGCCGCTCCGGTGAACAGGAAGGATCAATATGCTGCCCGTTGACTTGAATGCCGCCTGCAGAGGTTCCGGTGAGGCCGACGATGGCCTTGCCCAGCGTGGTCTTGCCGCTGCCGGATTCACCAATCAGGCCCAGCACCTCGCCCTGCCGGATCTCCAGGGTTACATCGCTGAGCGCCTTGAAAGTTACGGGTTTCTCAAACAGCGCCCGGCTGCCGGAGGTACGGAATTCGACGGCAAGATTGCTGATCTCAAGCGCGGGGGACGGTGTCGGCCTCATGCGGTTTCCTTTGCCTGCGAAGGGTTGGCGTGCAGCAGGCAGGCGACCTTATGCGCCTGCTGCGGCATTGCAACGGGTTGCGGTTCAACCAGGGCGCAGGTGTCAAATGCTGCCGGGCAGCGGTCGCGGAAAGCGCAGCCCGAGGGCCGCTGCCAGATCACCGGCGGGGTTCCTGGAATGGGCGTCAGCCGGGCGTGCTCGCCGTCCATTGACGGATGCGCCCCCAGCAATCCCTGCGTATAGGGATGCTGCGGGTGTTCCAGTACCTCAGCGGTGGGTCCGCGCTCCACGCCGCGCCCCGAATAAAGCACGATCACCTCATCGGCCATTCCGGCGACCACCCCCAGATCGTGGGTGATCAGCACCAGCGCCATGTTCAGATCCTGTGAGAGTTGTTTGAGGAGCTGCAGGATCTGCGCCTGGATCGTCAGGTCAAGCGCGGTGGTCGGCTCGTCTGCGATCAGCAGCTTGGGCTCGAATACAATGGCCATGGCGATCATGACGCGCTGGCGCTGGCCGCCGCTCAACTGATGCGGATAGCGGGCCATCATGCCTTCGGGGTCCGACATTCCGACCCGTGCCAGCGCCTCGATGGCCTTGCGGCGGGCCTCGGCTCTGGTCAGGCGCCGGTGCGCCTGCAGGCATTCCACAATCTGATCGCCGATCCGCATCACCGGGTTCAGGCTGCTCATCGGGTCCTGGAAGATCATCGCAATGCCGGTGCCCTGCAGTTTGCGGAACTCCGCTGCGGAGAGCTGTGCCAGATCGGCGCCATCGAAAAGGATCTGCCCGGAGACCTGCAAAGGCCCACCTGCCAGCAGCCCCATAATGGCCATCGCCGCAGTGCTTTTGCCGGAGCCGCTTTCACCCACAATGCCCAGGCATTTGCCCCTTGCAAGGCGCAATGAAAGGGGGGCGACAATTGCTGCCGTCCGATCGCCTGCCTTGATGCTTACTTTCAGATCCGTGACGTCCAATAGTGCCATGGCGCGCGCAACATCCTTTTTTGCCAGGGTGTCCCCCGGCACACAGAGAGAACCGGGGCATTGCAAATTACTATAGCCCATCCGCTTCAGGTGGCTGTGCCCCATAGGTGGTATCGACAGGAACAGCCCTATTTTGGGAGTTTAAGAGCAAGGAAACGGTAAGCGGCTCCCTGATTGGCCGAGGCGCAGATTTCCTGACAACATAGGGAGCTTAACATGAGCCATCCGCGCAAACGCCCGAACACACCGCAATTCCATCTGCCGCGCCGGTCCTTTCTGGCCGGCAGCTGTGCCTTTGCCGCGTTGGCGGCGGCGCCGGGTACGGTGGCCTGGGCTGCCGGTTCTGCGAGTCCGCCCAGCCTTGGCGCCCGCGATCCCAATGCCCTGGTGGTGCTGGTGGATGCAACGGTCGAAAACCTAGACCCGGCGACCAATATCGAATGGGCCTATGGGCTGCGCCCGGTCTATGAAACGCTGACCGTGCTGGACGGCACCGATACGCTGAAGGCGGCGCCGGCGCTGGCGACCTCCTGGGAGGCCAGCGAAGACGCCAGCAGCTGGACCTTTACCCTGGCCGAGCGGGTGATGTTCCACGATGGCACTCCCTGCGATGCCGCAGCGGTGAAAAAAGCGGTCACCCGTCTGGTGCTGCATCCCGCCGGGCTGGCCGGCACCTGGCAGTTGGATGACCCGGACAGCCAGATCGTGGTGGTGGATGCCAAAACCATCCGCTTTGACCTGGGCGAGCCGCGCCCGTTCTTCGACCGTCAGGTGTCCTCGCAATACGGCTTCTGGATCGCCAGCCCCACCGCGGCCGAGGCGCATTCCAAGGGCGATGATGACATGGGGTCGCAATACCTGCAGACCAATCCGGTGGGCACCGGTCCTTACATGCTGGAAAGCCTCAACCCCGGTCAGGATGCAACCTTTGCCGCCAATACAGATTTCCGCGGCGGCTGGGACCATCCGCATTTCAACCGGGTGATCACCAAGACCATTCCGGTCTCCGCCACCCGCCGCCAGCTGCTGGAAACCGGCGAAGCCGATATGACCCTGGCAATGGAACCCGAGGATATGGTGGTGCTGCGCGATGATCCGCGGTTTGCGGTAAGCGATACACCGACCTTCACCGTGCAATATGTGGCCTTTGCCACCGATGGAAAACTGGCCGACCCGCGCGCCCGCCAGGCGCTCTGCCACGCCTTTGACCATAACACCTATATCAAGGAAGTGGCGCTGGGCACCGCTGACAAACCTACCTCGGTGTTTCCATCGCTGATGCAGGGCATGGACGGCCAGGACCGGCTGCTGCCGTTTGACCTGGACAAGGCCCGCGCGCTGCTGGGTGAGGCCGGGATTGCCGGAGGCACCGAGCTGACAATGGCCTATTACTCCGGTTTCGGGGACATCGAAGGCCAATTGCTGCAAGCCTGGCTGTCCGAGATCGGCATCAGCCTAAAACTGCAGGAAATGTCCTTCTCCGCTTATCTCGACGTATTCTTTGGTGAGGGCAGCGCCGAGGAGCGCCCGGACCTGTTCTATTTCTCCTGGTGGCCGAATGTGGATCATCCCTACAGCTTTGCCTGGGGGCTGTTCAGCGGCGATGCGGCGACCTTTGACGGCAACACCGGGCGCTATGCCAATGACGAGGCGACGGCGTTGATCGATGAACTGCGCAACCAGGTGATAGATGAGGAGATGACCGCCAAGTTCCGGCGCCTTGCCGAGATCCTGACAAATGAAGACCCGGCCTGGCTGCCCATTCTGCAGGAGCGGTCGCAATTTGTATCGCGCAGCGACATTGCCGGGGTGGAGAACAACCCGGTCTATGTGGCGACGCTCGATATGTACAACCTGTCGCGCACGTCATGAGGGGTGTCTGAATGCTGCGTTTCATTCTCAGGCGTACGGCAGCCACCCTGGTACTGATGACAGGTGTTGTGCTGATGACCTTTGCGCTCGCCCGGCTGCTGCCGGGCGATCCCGCGCGCCTGATCGCCGGCGCCCGTGCCGATGCCGAGGCGGTGGCCGCGGTGCGCGAGCGGCTTGGCCTGGATGACCCGGTCACCACGCAATTCGCGGCCTATGTGGGCAATGTCCTGAACGGCGATTTCGGGCGCTCGGTTGTTACCCGGCGGCCGATCTCCGAGGACATCCAGGCCTTTTTCCCTGCAACGCTGGAACTCGTCATTGCGGCGGGGCTGATCTCATTGGTGCTGGGGGTGCTGCTGGGCACTATGGCCGCGGTCAAAAGCGGCCGGCCCGCGGATGCCGGCGTGCGCAGCGTGGCGGTTCTGGGCCTGTCGGTGCCCGACTTCTGGATTGCGCTGGTCTTTCAGATGATCTTCTTTGCCACCCTGGGGCTGGTGCCCTTTGGCGGGCGGCTTGGCACCGGGATTGCAGCGCCCGAGTTTGTCACCGGCTTCATGACCATCGACAGCCTGATTGCGGGCCGGTTCGACCTGTTCACCGACGCGCTGCACCATATGATCCTGCCTGTTGCTGTGCTGGCGATCCCGTCGATGGCGATCACCATCCGGGTGGTGCGGACCTCGCTTCTGGAGGTGCTGTCGCAGGATTTCATCCGCACTGCGCGCGCCAAGGGGATTTCGCCGGTCCGGGTCTATTTCAAACATGCGCTTGGCAATGCGCTGCTGCCGATCGTCACCATCTTCGGGCTGAACACCGGGCTGCTGATTTCCGGCGCCGTGTTCATCGAGCTGATTTTCGACTGGCCGGGGCTGGGCCGCTACACCGCCAATGCCATCTCCGCCTCCGACTATAACGCCATCATGGCCATCACCCTGGTGGTGTCGATGGCCTATACCCTGATCAACTTCCTGGTTGATCTAAGCTATTCTTTCCTCGACCCGCGGGTGGATCTGACATGAGCGCCGAAACCTCCTTGCCCCCGTCACGCACCCGCCTGCCAAAAACCCTGGGCCGCATCATCCGCCCGGTTGCCGGTTTTGCCGGTTCATCGGGCCAGGCTGCTCTGGCGGTGGCAACCGTCACCCTGGTTGTGACGATTTCGATCCTGGCCTTTGGCGCCTATGTGATGGACACGCATATCACCGCCTTTGATCCGCTGAAGATGAACATCCGGGCGCGGCTTGATCCGCCCTCGGCGGAGCATTGGATGGGCACCGACAAGATCGGCCGGGACATGCTGTCGCGGGTGGTGGCCGGGTCCTGGATCTCGCTGTCGGTGTCCTTTGCCGTGCTGACGGTTGCCGCGGTGATCGGCACCAGCTTCGGGCTGATTGCGGGCTATGCCGGCGGGCTGGCGGATGAGATCCTGATGCGGGTGATCGACCTTTTCCTGGCATTCCCTGCGCTGATCCTGGCGGCGGCAATTGCCGCCAGCTTTGGCGGCGGGATGCTGTCGACCACCATTGCCCTGTCAGCAGTGTTCTGGCCCTGGTACGCCCGCTTGATCCGCAGCCGCATCCTGTCGCTGAAAGAGCAGGAGTTCATTGCCGCCGCTCGCTGCATGGGCGCCTCGCACCTGCGGCTGATCTTCTCGGACCTGCTGCCGATGGTCTGGCCCTTGGTGATCGTCCAGGCCACAACTGACGTCGGATTTGTGATCCTGGCGGCATCCGGACTGTCGTTCCTTGGGCTGGGTGCGCAGCCGCCAACGCCGGAATGGGGCGCGATGATCTTTGACAGCCTCACTCACCAGCCGGCCTCTTGGTGGCTGGCGGTGTTCCCCGGTGGCGCAATTGCCCTGGTTGCAATCGGCTTCAACCTGCTGGGCGACAGCTTGCGAGACCACCTCGATCCGTCACTCGGCGCGTCCGAAGCCGGCATTTAAAATAGGAAATCCCGATATGAACCGACGCAACTTTCTCGCCTCCGGGGCGGCGGCGCTCTCTGGCGCGCTGACAGCAGGCCCTGCCGCCGCCGCCCGGTCCGTGAACTACGCCAAGACCGGGGCCGAAATCATTCCCGGCAGCGCTGCCGCAGACGGCTTTGCCTTCCCCGCCGAATGGGTCCGGCATGAACGCACGCTGATGCAATTCCCACCGCCGCAGAACTGGTACCCGAACCAGCTGAACGCAGCCCGCAAGGAATGGGCGGACGTGGCCAATACCCTTGCGGAGTATGAGCCCGTCACCATGGCAGTACGGCGGCGCGACATGGCGGCGGCAAAGAAGCTGCTGTCCTCGGAAATTACCCTGATAGAAATGCCGCTGAACGATGCCTGGTCGCGCGACAGCGGGCCGATGATTGTGCAGAACGCGCAAGGCGCGCGCCGGATCACCGGCTACACTTTCAACGGCTGGGGCCGCAAGTTCCCGCCCTACAAACACGACACGCTGGCCAAAGGCCGGTTTGCGGCACATCTGGGCCTGCCGATGTACACGTCCGATCTGGTGCTGGAAGGCGGCGCAGTGGCGGTGGACGGCCAGGGCACCCTGCTGACCACCGAGGAATGCCTGCTGCACAAGAACCGTAATCCTGGCTGGAGCAAAGCCCAGGTGGAAGCTGAGCTTAAAGCCGGTCTGGGCGTGCAGAAGGTGATCTGGCTGCCCCGCGGCCTCACCCCGGACCCGATCACCGACGGGCATGTCGACGGCATGGCAGCCTTTGCCGCGCCGGGCGTCGTGCTGCTGCATACCACCGATGACCGCTCCGACCCTAACTACCGGATCACTCAGGATGCCAAGCACATCCTGCAGCAGGAAACCGACATCCGCGGGCGGCGCTTCGAGATTATTGAGATCCCGCTGACCAGCTATGACGTTGTTCACATGAACTTTTACATCTGCAATGGCGCTGTCATCGTTCCGGTGTCCGGCAGGAAAGGCGAGGATGACCAGCCGCTCGCTATCCTGCGCGAGGCCTTCCCGGGCCGGCGCGTCGTGGGCGTTTCAGGCCGTATGATCGGCGGTGGCGGCGGCGGGGTGCATTGTATCACCCAGCAGGTGCCCGCGGTTTGAGAGCAAAAAAGAAGGGGCCAATTGCTTGGCCCCTTTTTCAGTTGCGGGAGAGGGGCTTGTCGTATTTCACGAAAGGCGTCAGCGTGGCCACCTGATCGTAGAGTCTGCGTGCAGTGTGATTGAATTCCTGCGTGTGCCAGTAGAGGTCAGAAGCACCTTCGGCTTTGGCCCGCCTTGCCACTTCATCGATCAAAGCCCGCCCGGCGCCGGCTCCACGCGCCTGCGGATCGACAAACAAGTCCTGCAGGTAGCAGGTGTCCTCCACCGACCACATGTCGCGGTGCAGCAAATAATGGGCGAGACCAACGGCTTCGCCATTCAGTTCGGCAATCAGGCCGCGGTACTCCCGCGCATCCGCCGACAGCAGCCTGGCAAAGCTGCTGTCATATATGGCCGCCGGCAGCGTAGCCTTGTAAAAAGTAAGATAGCCGCTCCACAGCCGGTCCCAGCTTACGCGGTCGCTTTGTTCAATCACCCGGATCGTCAGCAATTTTGTCATCGCATAGTTCCTGTTTTGCCGTCCAAGGTGCGCAGGGTGCCGTACATATGCGGCCTGCGGTCCCGGAACACCCCCCAGGCGCTGCGGTAACGCGCGGCGGCATCCAGGTCGGCGGTTGCCGTGATGAAGGTTTCCTCCTCGCGGCCGGCCTCCGCCAGGATCTCGCCGGTGTGGCCCGCGATGAAAGAGGTGCCGTAAAAGACGCCGGCTGTTTCGCCCTCCTGTTCGGTGCCCACGCGGTTGGATGCCACCACCGGGATCATGTTTGCCGCGGCGTGGCCCTGCATCGTGCGCCGCCAATGGCCGCTGCTGTCCAATTCGGGGTTCTTCGGTTCGGTGCCGATGGCGGTCGGGAACAGCAGCACCTCAGCCCCCTGCAGCGCCAGGCAGCGGGCGGTTTCCGGAAACCACTGGTCCCAGCAGATGCCGCAGCCGATCCGGCCAAAGCGGGTTTCAACCACCTGAAAGCCGCTGTCGCCCGGCGAGAAATAGAACTTCTCCTCGTACCCCGGTGCCTGCGGGATGTGGGTCTTGCGGTAGTTGGTCAGGATCGTCCCGTCAGCATCGGCGATGGCCAGCGAGTTGTAGCGCGCCAGCCCTGCCTCCTCGTAATAGGAGATAGGCAGCACCACGCCGAGTTTCCGGGCCAGCAACGCAAAATGCGACACCACCCGGCTTTGCTCGAGCGGCCGGGCGAGCTGCAGGTGGTCTAGTGACTGTTCGAGACAGAAATAGGGTGTTTCGAACAGCTCCTGCAGCAGGATAACCTGGGCCCCTGCTTCGGCGGCATTGGTCACCAGCGCCTCAGCCTTGGCGATGTTTTCGTCGATATCCCAGCTGCAGGCCATCTGGGTTGCAGCAAGCGCTATCTGTCGCATGCATTCACTCCTGACTGGCGATGAAATCCTGAATTGAGCCGGCAACGGCCCCGATCAGCTCATCGCATTGCTCCTTGCTGATGATCAGCGGCGGCGACAGGACGAGCCGGTCGCCAACCGGGCGCACGATGACGCCACGCTCCATGCAGCCCTTGAACACCTTACCGGCTGCTTGCTCGGACAGATCGAGCGGGGCCTTGCTTGCCTTGTCGGCAACCAGATCGATGCCCAGCATCAGATGGCTGCCGCGCACATCGCCCACAATCGGCAGGTTGAGCAATGACTGGGCGCTTTCCTGAAAATAGCGGCCAACGGTCCGCACATGATCCAGAATGCCTTCGCGCTCGATGATCTCGATATTCTTGAGCGCCGCGGCGCAGGCCACGGGATGCCCGAAATAGGTCAGCCCCATCGAGAACACCCCGCCCTCGCACTGCGGCTTGGCGATGGTGCCGTAAATTTCATCCGAGATCAGCGTTGCCCCCAGCGGGATATAACCCGAGGTCAGCCCCTTGGCGCAGACCAGGATGTCCGGCGTATAGCCATACAGCGTTTCCGAGGTGAACCACTCCCCCAGGCGGCCAAAACCGGTGACCACCTCATCAGCGATATAGAGCATGCCGTGGTGCTTGCAGACTTCATACATGCGTTTGTGGTAGCCCGCGGGCGCAACCAGCACACCGCCGGCGCCCATGATCGGTTCGGCGATGAAAGCGGCCACATTGTCAGGGCCCAGCTGCTGAATGCGGGCTTCGAACTCGCGCACCAAGTGGTCGCAATAGTCCGCATCGCTCCAGCCCTCCGGCTTGGCATAGAGATTGGCTTCGGAAACGTGGCTGATGAACTCCTCACCAATCCGGTCGAAGCCGTATTTGGTGCCATGGATGCCGGTGAGCGAGGCCGCCACATAGGTTGCGCCGTGATAACCGTTCTGCCGGGAGATGATCTTTTTCTTCCGGTGCTGGCCCTTCATGTCAAAGTAATAGTGGACCAGCCGGACCGCGGCATCATTGGCGGTGGAGCCGCCGCAAGTGTAATAGATGTGGTTCAGATCCCCCGGCGCCAGCTCCGCCAGCTTGGCGCCCAGCTGGGCCGCCGGCACATTGGTGCTGTGCCCGAACGGGTTGTAATACTGCATGTCCATTACCTGTTTGGCGATGGTCTCGGCCATCTCCTCGCGGCCATGGCCGATGTTCACGCACCACAGCCCGGCAATGCCGTCCAGCAGCCGGTTGCCCTCGGTATCGATGACATGCATGCCCTGGGCACGCTCGATGACATGGCTGCCCTCTTCGGCAAAGGCGGCAAAATCCGTGTAGGGGTGCAGAAGATGGGCGCGGTCCTGTGCCCATGCGGTCTGCGGTTCGGGAACACTCATCTGGGCTCTCCTGAATGTGGCGGGGTTTTCATTGCTGGGTCCCAGCTTCTTCCAGGTTGTCTTCCGGGCACAGTCCCCCGCAGTGGGTATTGGCAACCCGGTTGCCATCCAAGGAACATGGCCATCACCAATGTCGCGCCGGTCAGACATGCCTCCGCCTGATAACTCGCGCCGTGCGGTATTTCTGGATTGAGAGTGTCCGGTAGCTGCGAGAGATGAAGCTGTTAATCATGGTCGTGCAGCATAGATGCAGCGTCTGAAATGAACTGGAGCTTCGCCGGGCCGCACTGCAGGATTGAGGTAGGCGGCAATCAGGAAATAGTGCCGATCTTACTGCGGGCAACGTCGGCTTCGCGTGCTTCGCACCAGTTAATGCGCTGCGCAGCATTTGGTAAAACCGGCTCGACCCGGCCCGCTGCTGCGGCGCGAACGCAGGTCCGGTCCGGATTGGCGAACGGCACGTGCCGCCCGCCAACGTGATTCAAATGTCGATTTGCTCGGCGATGCTCAGCGCATCTTCAAGTTCGACACCAAGGTATCTGACAGTCCTGTTAACCTTTGTGTGTCCGAGCAATAGTTGAACCGCCTTGAGATTTCCGGTTTTCCGGTATATCTCCGCTGCTTTGGTTCTGCGCTGCGAATGGGTGCCGTATCCACTGGGTTCCAGCCCAATCTCTGCCACCCAATCCCGCACAAGCCGGCCATTTTGGCGAGTTGAGAGATGCGGGTGAGCAGCCCAACTTGAGTGGTCCAAATTTGAAGTCAGTGCATGGTTGGCCTTTGGTCCATCGAGACGATGGCCTCTGGAGCCGGTGGGTGGTAGCCCAGAGCACTGTGGGGTCTTTTGGTATTGTAGTGTTTCCTCCAGCTTTCGATGATAATTTGCGCCTCACGCAGCGAGTAGAAAACTTCCCCGTTCAGCAACTCGTCGCGCATTCGCCCGTTGAAGCTTTCGCAATAGCCATTCTCCCAAGGTGACCCTGGTTCAATGAACGCAGTTTTGGCCCCGACAGCTTTGATCCAACCCCTGACAGCCTCCGCGATGAACTCTGGGCCGTTGTCAGATCGGATACACGCTGGGACACCACGCAATATGAACAGGTCCGTCAGCGCGTCGATGACCTCGGTCGAGTTCAGCTTTCGCTTCACCCGGATCGCAAGACACTCCCGGCTGTGTTCGTCCAGGATGTTCAATGTCCTGAACGCCCTGCTATCATCTGTCCGGTGATGCACGAAGTCGTAGGACCAAACGTGATTGCGATACTCCGGCCGCAGCCGGACACATGATCCGTCGTTGAGCCAGAGCCGTCCCTTCTTGGGTTGCTTCATTGGAACCTTCAGCCCCTCTCGCCGCCATAGACGTTCGACACGTTTATCGTTCACCCGATGCCGGCAGGCGGTGTTTACACCGCCGAGAGGGGCCAGCCTGCGTCTCTCAGCAGTGCTAAAAGCATGCCTCCGTTCCGGCCTCGCACTGAGTCCACATAGGCCTCATGGGTCAGCCATTGAGAAATCTTGGCCAAGTGATTGAAAGGCAGTTTCTGCATAGCCGCGATCTCGCGGGTCGACATCAATCCTTCCTCATGCGTGGCGAGGTGGATCAGGATGCGCAGGGCGTAATCTGAGAACTTTAATATCTGCATAAGTGTTCTTCCCATAATTAATATGCATTGGAAAGGCGTGTTTTGTTGAGGCGTACCGCCGCCTCCCAGTAATGGGCGTTCAGAATACTCATTAAGGGAAGTGGCACATGCAGCCAGTTGTTCCATTGATCCCGCTGGTCCTGAGGGCGGTGCTTTCAGCTGTCTTCTGCTGGGAGGCATGGGCGATTGACCCGGCCCGAATGCCAACAGCAAGCGCACAGGGCTGATCTGGGCAAAGACGGTCCTTGGTGTGATCGTTTCCGCCGGCTTTTTGCGCTGCTGGCCGTATGCACTGGCCAGCACCCGGAACGCGATGGAAGTGAACGTCAGCGGCGGTCAGTGGCGGTGGGATATCGATGCCACCGAGATCCCGGCCGGCACGCTGGTCAATTTCAACGTGGCAACCGGGGACGTCACCGACGGCATGGGCATCTATGACAGCAGCTTGACGCTGCTGACCCAGGTGCAGGCGGTCCCCGGTTGCACCACCCGGGTCACCTATACGTTTGAGGAGCCTGGCGGCTACCAGCTCCTGAGTATGGAGTTTTGCGGAGTGGCCCATCAGGACTTGGTCAAGGAATTCGAAGTTGTAGCGGTGGAGGAATAAAGGAGCACTGCATCTGAACCCGTTGCGGCTGGGTACCCTGCGGCGGCAAAAACCGGCCGCGGAGGATTCCCGCTTCAAGGAGCCGGTGAAGGTACCGCTTGTGCAGAGCCGCAATGAGGTCAAACGCATTGTGGCCATGGCGCTCGGCCCGAAAGCGCGCGTAGCAGAGGCGCGAAAGCTGCCGAACCCCGCAAGGTGCGGCGCAGGCTCATCAAAGCCCGCAAAATCCGTGCCCAATATGCCGCGCATCATTCAAACGTCGCGCACGGTGTCCGAAAAACGGGCAGAAAAATTCTTTATCACAGGGCGTAGTGATGCGTTTGAACGGTTTCTGAGAGTGCCGGTAAGCAACGGCGGTTGAATGCTCCCGCAACTACCGTTTCCAAAGGGCATGATCCCGGCCAATTCGCCAATAAGGTCAAGCTGATGGCCTTCGGACGCTACACTGTCCGGAACCATCCGCACCTCCGAAATCAAGGCTCGCCGCGCCGCGGTGGCCTGCTGCCTCACCTTTGGCGCGAACAGAGGCCGGGATGCAGCCGCAGGGCAGGCGCTGGTGGGTGACAGCCCAGAGCATCGTTGGCGCATTGCGGCATGAACTTTGCGAAATGCGGCGGAAAGCGTCATCCGGCTAGGAAATTGTTAGAGAGTGCAGCTTAAACCCACAGGCAATATGCACGTAATGAAGGTTCCGCACTAATGCTCCGACTCCCCGATTTTCTGTACCGGCTGCCTGTTCGTATCTATGCGCTGGCGGCGCTGGCTCTCAGCTTGACGGCTGTGCTGACTTTCCTGCTGCTGTCACAATCCGTCAAAAACGCCTATGAAATGCGCTATACCGAGCTGCACAACGTCACAGACACCGCAGTCAGCCTGCTGCGCGATCTGGAAGAAGGAGTGAAATCCGGCCGCTTCACCGAGCAGGAGGCCCGGGACATCGGCCGAGAGCGGCTCACCGCTCTGCGTTTCGGCGATGCAGGTTATGTTTTTGTCTTCGACCATGATCTGGTGGTGCAGGCGCATCCGACGGTGCCCGCTTGGAATGGCACCAATCAGGGCGCCTACGAGGATGTGACCGGCATCAAGGTGTTCCAGGAGCTGGAGAAAATCGCCGCAGCTAATGGGGCAGGGGAGCTTACATATTACTTTAAGAAACCTGATTCCGACGTGATCGAAGCCAAGATCGGCTATGTGCAGGCCTATGAACCCTGGGGCTGGATTGTCGGCACCGGCGCCTATGTCTCGGATATCGAGTCGGACGTGGCGCTGATGCGCAATGAGGCGCTGATCATTCTGGGCATCAGCCTGGTGACGCTGTCTATTGCCGCCTATTTCATCACCCGCAGTGTCACCGGACCGCTGAACGGTCTCAAGTCCCGCATGCAGACCTTGGCCGATGGCGACACCGGCAGTGAAATCCCCTGTGCCAATGCGCGCAGCGAAATGGGGGAGATTGCCCAAAGCCTCGATGTGTTCCGCCAGGCTCTGATCCGTCAGAAAGATCTGGAGAAGGCCGAGCAGCTGCGCAATGAAAAGCGCAGCAATGTCGTGGCCGTGCTCAGCGGCAAACTGTCAGCCCTGTCGCAGGGGGACCTGACCGCGCAGATCACCGAGGTTTTCCCTGAGAATTACGAGCAGCTGCGCCAGGATTTCAACACCACCGCGCAGAACCTCAGCGCCACGGTCGAGCAAGTGATTGCCGCGGCCGCCAGCATCCGCAGCGGTGCTGCAGAAATCAGCCAGGCTTCGGATGACCTGTCGCACCGCACCGAAAGCCAAGCCGCCACGCTGGAACAGACCGCCGCTGCGCTGGATGAGCTGACCGCAAGCGTCAAATCCGCCGCCGACGGCGCCCGCAGCGTCGAAGCGACCATGGACGAGGCCAAGGAAGAGGCCCGCACCAGCGGCGAAGTGGTGCAGAGCGCGGTGTCCGCGATGACCGAGATCGAAGAAAGCTCCAACAAGATCAGCCAGATCATCTCGGTGATCGACGACATTGCCTTCCAAACCAACCTTCTGGCGCTGAACGCGGGTGTCGAGGCGGCGCGCGCAGGCGAGGCAGGGCGCGGCTTTGCGGTGGTGGCGTCTGAAGTGCGGGCGCTGGCACAGCGGTCGTCAGACGCGGCGATGGAGATCAAGACGCTGATCTCGGACAGCTCCGGCCAGGTGGCCCGCGGTGTGGATCTGGTGGGCAAGGCGGGGGATGCGCTGCAAAGCATCGTCAGCCAGGTTACCCATATTTCGCAGCTGGTCTCCGGCATTGCAGAAGGCGCGGCGGAGCAGTCCACCGGCCTGAATGAGATCAACACCGGCGTCACTCAGCTGGATCAGGTCACCCAGCAGAACGCGGCGATGGTGGAAGAGGCGACGGCCGCCGGCCATTTGCTGAAGACCGATGCCTCCAAGCTGACCGATCTGGTGGCGCACTTCAAAATCCCTGGCGGCCGTGTGGCAGCTGCTCCGGCCCAGGCGGCCAGCACGCCGGCATCTGTGCCGTCCGCCCATGGCAACGATGACTGGGACATGCAGCCCGCCGCGCAGCCTGTTGCCGCGGCCGGCGGCAATGCGGCCAAGAATATGTGGCAGGATTTCTGACCCGCTTGGCAGCCTTCACAGACAAACAAAAAGCGCCCGGGGATTTCCCCGGGCGCTTTTTTGTTTCGGACTGTCCGGAAAGATCAGCCGATGATCGCGTTCAGTGTGGCACTGGGACGCATCACCTTGGCCTTCAACGCGGCGCTCGGACGGTAGTAGCCGCCGATGTCTGCCGCCGGGCCTTGGGCTGCGGCCAGCTCGCTGATGATCTGTTCCTCCTTGGCGCCCAGCTCTTCGGCGATGGGGGCAAAATGCGCCGCCAGATCCGCATCTTCGGTCTGTGCTGCCAGGGCTTCGGCCCAATAGCGGGCAAACCAGTAATGGCTGTCGCGGTTGTCCGGCTGGCCCACCTTGCGCGAGGGCGAGCGGTTGTGGTCGAGAATGCCTTGGGTGGCGTCCTCAGCCGCGGCGCCCAGCACACCTGCTTTGGCGTTGCCTTTGTTGTCGGCCAGGAAGTTCAGGCTTTCCCCCAGGGCGCAGAATTCACCCATCGAATCCCAGCGCAGGTGGTTTTCCTCGACCAGCTGCTGCACGTGTTTCGGGGCGGAACCGCCGGCGCCGGTCTCAAACAGCCCGCCGCCCTGCATCAGCTTGACGATTGACAGCATCTTGGCCGATGTGCCCAGTTCCAGGATCGGGAACAGGTCGGTCAGATAGTCGCGCAGCACGTTGCCGGTGATGGCGATGCTGTCCTTGCCCGCAGTAATGGTCTCCAGGCTCTGGCGGGTTGCCTCGCGCGGGGCCAGGGTCTGGAACTTGTCCGCAACGCCAGCGGCTTCCAGCGCAGGCTGCACGTATTTGATCAGCTCGGCGTCATGGGCGCGGTTTGCGTCCAGCCAGAAGATCGATTCCGAACCGGTCAGCCGCTGACGGTCCATAGCCAGCTGGATCCAGTTCTCGATCGGCGCCTTCTTCACAGTGCAGGCCCGCCAGATGTCACCCGCCTCAACGTCGTGCGAATGCAGCGTCTCGCCGTTGGCCAGAACCACCCGGATGGTGCCGTCTGCGGGTGCCTCAAAAGTTGTGGGGTGGGAGCCGTATTCCTCGGCCTTCTGCGCCATTAGGCCGACGTTGGCGACGGCACCGGCGGTGGTCACGTCAAGCGCGCCATTGGCTTTGAAGAAATTGATGGTTTCGTCATAAATCGTGGCATAGCAGCGGTCGGGGATCACGCAGTTGGTGTCGCCCTTGTTGCCGTTCTGATCCCAGCCCTTGCCGCCGGCGCGGATCACTGCGGGCATCGAGGCGTCGATGATCACATCGGACGGCACATGCAGGTTGGTGATGCCCTTGTCGCTGTCCACCATGTACATGTCGGGGCGCTCGGCGCGGACCGCGTCGATGGCGGCCATGATCTCTGCGTTGTCCTTGACCCGCGCCAGCAGGTCGCCCAGACCCGAGTTCGGGTTCACACCCAGCGCGTCCAGTTCAGTCCCGAATTTGCCGAACACCGGCGCCAGCCAGGCCTTGACAGCATGGCCGAAGATGATCGGGTCGGAGACCTTCATCATGGTGGCCTTCATGTGCAGCGAGAACATCGTGCCGTCAGCCTTGGTGTCCGCGATCGCCTCCGTCAGAAAGGCGGCCAGGGCCTTGGCAGACATGAAGGTCGCATCGGCCACGGTGCCGTCTTCCAGCGGCCAGGCGTCTTTCAGCACGGTGACCGAGCCATCTTTGGCGGTGAATTCGATTCTTGCGTCCCCGGCCTGCGCGGCGGTGATGGTGGCGGATTTCTCGTTTGCATAGAAATCATTGCCCGGCATCGACGACACTTTGGTCTTGCTGTCTGCCGACCATGCGCCCATCGAATGCGGGTTCTTTTGGGCGAAGTTCTTCACTGCCTTGGCGGCGCGACGGTCGGAATTGCCTTCGCGCAGGACCGGATTTACAGCCGAGCCCTTGATCGCATCAAAGCGCGCGCGGATGTCTTTTTCGGCGTCTGTGGCGGGTTCTGCCGGGTAGTCCGGAATGGCATAGCCCTGGCCCTGCAGTTCCGTGACAGCGGCAACCAGCTGCGGCACCGAGGCAGAGACATTGGGCAGTTTGATGACATTGGCGTCCGGGGTTTTCACCAGCTGGCCCAGCTCGGCCAGATCATCGCTTTGGCGCTGTTCTGCGGTCAGCCCTTCCGGGAAGGCTGCAATGATGCGCCCCGCAAGCGAAATATCCTTGGTTCCGACCGAGACACCAGCGGCTGCGGCAAACTTGCGGATGATCGGCAAGAACGATGCCGAGGCCAGTTCGGGCGCTTCGTCTACAATGGTATACAATATGTCCGGGGTTTGATTTTCTGCCATGTTTCACAACCTTTCAGCGATCTCGGAGGCTTTTGTGACGTCAGCGCAGACAGGCCGCGCCAGGTTCGGGTAATCCGGTGCTGCCGCGGCGGTGCCCTGAAAATGGGCGGAACCCGGCCTGGCAGCCAATGGTATGGCCCCCATGTAGAACACGATTGCTGCGGGTGCAATGGTTTGGCGCATCTGCGCCCCGCGCGGATTGCCGCGGCTGCGCGCAGGCGGGCGGGAGAGGGGCGCTGCCCCTCTTGGGCCTGCGGCCCAATTCACCCCGGAGTATTTGGGGGAAAGATGAACATTGCGAGAGAATGGGATTATTCGCGCAGCTCACCCGGTGCGACGCCCCAGAGTTTTTTCTTAGGCGCCCAGCCGCTGTAACCGCCGGCCGAGATTTCACACCAGCTGGTTTCGCAGTCGCCGAGGCGGGCAACCACGCCCAGTTCAAATGCGGCGGTTACCGGCGCGCGGGAGTCCGGGCGCGCGTGCACGGTCAGCATGTCTTCTTCGATCAGCACCGTGCGCACGCCGGACAGCAGCGCGTAATGCACCCAGCCGCCGGCCCCCTCGCGGTCTTGAACCCGGCGCCAGTGGCCGTATTCCGCGGTGATCTCCAGCGGCATGCCGCGGCGTTTGAACACCCAGTCGATCTTATGGGTCAGCGAAGGGCCGCGGCGCACATTGCCCTTGGCCGCCTTCATCGAGACATAACGGGGCAGCGGCAGGTTGGTGACAGGGCCGCGGGATTCGGCGGCGCACACAGCCCCCGCCAGCGCCAAGGATACCGCTGCCGCTGCCAGATGGCGCATTGCCATTGCCGCTTTTTTCACTGCCTGCTCGCCTCTTTTTGCCCAGCCGGATCAGGCCCAGCCTCTTGTTCCGGTCTTCTGCCCGCCCTTTGGCACTGGCCGGGAAATTTCCGGCCTGCGGCAAGGGAGTCGCGCTTGGGTTCTTGTGCCCGCCCGCGTCCTGCGCCACGATGCCATGGAGGCGTGCGGAATGAAAAGCCCAAGGGAGAGCGCAAGTGCCAAGAGACCGACTGAGTGTTGTTGTTACGCGACGGTTGCCGGAGCCTGTGGAAACCCGGCTGAGCGAGTTGTTCAATGTGCGCCTGCGCGAGGATGACGCGCCGATGTCCCGGGCCGAGCTGGCCGCGGCGGTGAAGGATGCCGATGTGCTGGTGCCCACGGTCACCGATACCATTGATGCAGGGATCCTGGGGCAGGCGGGCGAGCGGCTGCGGCTGATTGCGAATTACGGCGCGGGCGTTGACCATATTGATGTGTCCACCGCCCGTCAGCGCGGCATTCTGGTCTCCAACACCCCCGGGGTGCTGACCGATGATACTGCTGACATGGCAATGGCGCTGATCATGGCAGTGGTGCGCCGCATGCCCGAGGGGCTCGCCGTGATGCAGAAGGGCGACTGGAAAGGCTGGGCGCCCACAGCGCTGTTGGGCGGGCGGATTGCAGGGCGCCGTCTTGGCATCCTTGGCATGGGACGGATCGGCCAGGCCGTGGCCAAGCGCGCGGCGGCCTTTGGCATGCAGATCCATTACCATAACCGCCGCCGGTTGCGTCCCGAAACCGAAGAGACGTTGGAGGCCACCTATTGGGAAAGCCTCGATCAGATGGCGGCGCGGATGGATGTGCTGTCGATCAACTGCCCGTCTACCCCTTCAACCTTTCACCTGATGAATGCACGCCGTCTGAAACTGATGAAGCCCTCGGCGGTGATCGTGAACACCTCGCGCGGCGAAGTGATCGACGAACACGCCCTGACCCGCATGCTGCGCTCGAATGAAATCGCCGGTGCCGGCCTTGATGTCTATGAACACGGCACCGACATCAACCCGCGCCTGCGCGAGCTGCCCAATGTTGTGCTGCTGCCGCATATGGGCTCGGCCACAATCGAGGGCCGGATCGAGATGGGCGAGAAGGTGCTGTTGAATATCAAGACCTTCGAGGATGGCCACCGGCCGCCGGATCAGGTGGTGCCCTCGATGCTGTAACTGCCCGCGCTCCGGGCCGGAATTTAAGAAAGGATTTTTCCATGAGACACTTGATTCTGGCCTGTATCGTCGGCGCCGGCAGTGCGGCCGCGCAGGAGGCCGCCGACGCCGTGGCCCCTGAGGGGGCAACCGCCGGCACGTTTGAGGCACTCTCGGCGGAAGCCGCCGCCGCTATGGAGGCCAAATCCGCAGGCCAGCCCGTAGAAGCCGAAAACTGGATGGTGGCTGCCGCCAATCCGCATGCAGTGGAGGCCGGTGCCGCCGTGCTGCGCGCAGGCGGCACCGCGGCAGATGCGATGGTGGCGGTGCAGACCGTGCTGGGACTGGTGGAGCCGCAATCTTCCGGCCTGGGCGGCGGCGCGTTTCTGGTCTGGTATGACGCTGCTGCGGGCGAGCTGACCACGCTGGACGGGCGCGAGACGGCGCCGCTGGCCGCCACGCCAATCTTGTTTCAGGATGAAAACGGCGAGCCGTTGGAATTCTTTGATGCGGTGGTCGGCGGTCTGTCTGTCGGCACGCCGGGCACACCTGCGCTGCTGGAGGCCGCGCACCGGCGCTGGGGGCAGGCCAACTGGCCGTCGCTGTTTGAACCGGCGATCCAGCTGGCCGAGGAAGGTTTTTCCGTCTCCCCGCGCCTGGCAGGGCTGGTGGCAGATGATGCAGAGCGGCTTGCACGGTTCCCAGCTACCGCGGAATACTTCCTGCCGGACGGCGCACCCATTGCCGAAGGCGCTATGCTGCTGAATCCGGACTATGCCGCCACCTTGCGGGCGCTGGCACAGGACGGGGCAGGGGCGTTTTATTCCGGCCCTATCGCGGCGGGGATCGTGCGTGCCGTGACCACGGCTGAGGGCAATCCCGGCGTGCTGTCTGCCACCGATCTTGCGCTTTATCAGGTCAAGGAACGTCCGGCGGTCTGTGCGGCCTACCGCGATTTTGAGGCTTGCGGTATGGGGCCGCCGTCCTCAGGCGCGCTGACGGTGGGGCAGATCCTCGGAATGCTTGGGCAGTATGATCTGGCAGAACTGGGCGCAGACAGTGCCGAGGCCTGGCGGCTGATCGGCGATGCTTCGCGGCTCGCCTTCGCCGACCGGGGCCGTTACATGGCGGACAGTGATTTTGTGCCGGTGCCGACGCATGGGCTGGTGGCAGCGGATTACCTCGCCAGCCGGGCAGAGCTGCTGCAAAGCGGTGATGCGCTGCCCGAGGCGGCGCCGGGCACACCCGAGTTCGACCATGCGCTGCTGCTGGCGGATGACGAGTCGATCGAGCTGCCCTCGACCTCGCATATTTCGATTGTGGACCAGTACGGTAACGTGCTGTCGATGACCACGACGATAGAAAACGCCTTTGGCTCGCGGCTGATGGCGGGCGGGTTCCTGTTGAATAATGAGCTGACGGATTTCTCCTTCCGCACCCATGCGGACGGCGTGCCTATCGCCAACCGGCTGGAACCGGGCAAGCGTCCGCGCTCCTCGATGGCGCCGACCATTGTGCTGAAGGACGGCAAACCGGTTCTGGCCATCGGCTCCCCCGGCGGCAGCCGGATCATCGGCTATGTGGCGAAATCCATCGTGGCATGGGCCGATTGGGGGATGAACATCCAAGCGGCGCTGGCGCTGCCGCATCTGGTCAACCGGTTCGGCACCTATGATCTGGAGGCAGGCACCAGCGCCGAGGGGTTGGAGCAGGCGCTGACAGACATGGGGTATGAGGTCAATATCCGCGATCTGACCTCCGGCCTGCACGCAATTGAAATCGGCGAGGGGCTGAGGGGAGCTGCGGACCCGAGACGGGAAGGGATTGCGCTGGGCGGTTAGCCCGTTATGGCCCGACCGCCATGCCGGGCGGCATCAGCGCTACGGGGTTCTGGGTATTGCTGAACTGCAAGTTCGGGGCTTAGGTTAACAGGTGAAGTTCCGGGCTCTGTGCCCTGACCCCGAGGAGACCCATCATGGTGCAAGCTATCTCATTGCCCCGCAACGAGGCCGGGATCGCCGCCGCTGTCGAGACGCTGAAACAGCGGTTCGGCGATCAGTTGCAAACCGGCCAGGCCATCCGCGATCAGCACGGCCACACCACTACCTGGATCACCAACCAGCCCCCCGATGCAGTGGTCTTCCCCACCTCTGCGGAAGAAGTTTCCGAGATTATCAAGGTCTGCGCCGAATACGGCGTGCCGGTCATTCCCTTCGGCACCGGCACCTCTCTGGAAGGGCATGTGAACGCCCCCGCCGGCGGTATCTGCATCGACATGATGCGGATGGACAGGATTATCGCCGTCCATGCCGAAGACCTCGACGTGGTGGTGCAGCCCGGCGTCACCCGTGAACAGCTCAACACCTATCTGCGCGATCAGGGTCTGTTTTTCCCGATCGATCCCGGCGCCAATGCTTCCTTGGGCGGGATGGCGGCAACGCGGGCCTCGGGCACCAATGCGGTGCGTTATGGCACCATGAAGGACAACGTGCTGGCGCTTGAGGCGGTGATGGCCGACGGCGGCGTGATCCGCACGGCGCAGCGGGCCAGGAAATCCTCGGCAGGGTATGACATGACTAGCCTGCTGGTCGGCTCCGAGGGCACCCTGGGCCTGATCACCGAGCTGACGCTGAAACTGCAGGGCATCCCCGAGGCGATCCGCTCCGCCCGCTGCTCCTTCCGCACCGTGGACGACGCCTGCCGCGCGGTGATGATGACCATCCAATACGGCATCCCCGTTGCCCGCATCGAACTGCTGGATGCGCTTAGCGTGCGCGCCGCCAACGCCTATTCCAGCCTCGACCTGCCGGAAACTCCGCTGCTCTTGCTGGAATTCCACGGTTCGGACGCGGGCGTGGTGGAACAGTCGGACATGTTTGCCTCCATCGCCGAGGAATTCAGCGGCTTTGATTTCGCGGCAACCTCAACGGCGGAGGAGCGCAACAAGCTTTGGCAGGCGCGCCATGATATGTATTGGGCCAGCCTGCAGCTGCGCCCCGGCGCCAAAGGAATTTCCACCGACGTCTGCGTGCCGATCTCGCGCCTTGCCGAATGCGTCGGCGCCGCGCGGGACAAAGCCGAGGGCATGGGGCTGATGGCGCCGATTGTCGGCCATGTGGGCGACGGCAATTTTCACGCGCTGCTGCTGATTGATATGGACAGCGGGATCGAGCGGCAGAAGGCGGATGATTTTGTCGGCTGGCTCAACGATCTGGCGATCTCGATGGACGGCACCTGCACCGGCGAACACGGCATCGGCCAAGGCAAACGGCCCTATCTGGAGAAGGAACTGGGCAAGACAACCCGTTACATGGCCGCGGTCAAGGCCGCACTGGACCCGGAGAACATCATGAATCCGGGCAAGATCCTGGAGATGTGATCCGCAGACGCCCGCCAGCCGTCCGCACTGGGCCAGCGGAGGATTTGAGTATTTGGAAAAAGGTGAAGCACAAGCCGGTCGCTTCATCTTTTCTCAAATACTCACTCCGCAGCGGGGGCAACGGGATGCAGCGCCAGGACGTTGCGCCCCCGGCGCACGCCTGCCTCAGCGTATCTTAAGCCCGCTCTGTCATGATTCCCCTTGATCGCGGTCACCGCCGGGCCTGACACCCCCGGCATTTTGGAACAGGGCCCTTTGGCAAGGGCACGCAGAGTCAAGTTTCAGCGTGCGGGAGGAACCTCCCGTCCCGCCTCCGCCTCCATGGCGGCGCCGCCATTCCTTACTGCTGACGATCAAAGCATCAGACAGCATCCAAGGATCAGCACCGGCAGAATGCGGCAGCAACCGGCAGGGCAGGGTCCTGGCCGGGCAGCGGAAATTGCACTGCATTCTTCCCTGAAATGCCGGAAAGCTGCCGCAATTCTGCGCCGGGTCCTGAATTGGGATGAAGCCGGAGCGTTTCGCAAAACCGGAGAACGGTATGGGACTGAAAAAGGCAATGGGCATTCTGGTGTTCAGCACCCAGGCGGTGATTGGCTATGATTACTACATCCAGACCCGTGCCGCGGGGCTGAATTGGGGGGATCTCAGCGCCACCGACTACAGCACCATTCTGCAGGACCGCTTTACCCGCGCCCGTGCCGCCAAGGAGGCAACCAGCCTCGCCGGGCTTGCTGCCGCCGGGGACGGCCAGTCGATTTGGAGCGAGGCGGCGGGCTATGGCAAGAGCCTGCTCTCGGGCGGTCAGCAGGTTGCAGATGCACAGAACAACGAGAACGCGCCGCAGCCCGTCTGTATCCGTCGCGGCAATGTTGCGGACTGCTGACAGCCCTAAACCAGCCTGATCAAGGAACCACAGGGGGCGCCGGCCCGCTTTTTGCTGCGTAGAAAAACGCCATTTCCGGCAGGCCTTCCATCAAAATCCTGTATGCTGTGGCGCGCAAGGTCGGTTTTGGCTGTTTTTGCGTCGGCCTGATTTTGCGCCGATTGCGCGGCTTGGGCATAACCGCAGGCAAGAATCTCACAAAGCTGGAGAGCCGGAGAATGAAAACCCAAGTCAAAGCGCTTGTTGTTGGCGGCGGCGCCGTTGGCACCTCGATTGCCTATCACCTGGCCAAGGCCGGCTGGGAAGACGTCATGCTGATCGAGCGTGACGAGCTGACCTCCGGCTCGACCTGGCACGCAGCCGGCCTTCTGCCGCTGTTCAACATGTCCTATGCGACCACCCACATCCACAAGTACTCGGTCGATTTCTACAAGACCCTGGAAGAGGAAACCGGCCTGAACGCAGGTTTCGCCGTGGTCGGCAACCTGCGCATGGCGCAGACCCAGGAGCGCATGGACGAATACATGCTCTATGCCTCCATCGCGGAAACCTGCGATGTGCCCTATGAATGGCTGACCCCGGATGAGATCAAGGCCCGCTGGCCGCTGATCGAAACCTCCGACCTGAAGGGGGCGATCTACCACACCGAAGACGGCTATATTAACCCTGCGGACGTGACCCAGGCGATGGCCAAGGGCGCCCGTCAGCGCGGTGTTGAGATCGTTCGTAAGCTGCAGGCTGATGAATTCCACTGGACCGGCACCCACTGGGAAGTCACCTGCACCAAGATGGTGGAGAAGGGCGGCAACCTGGTCGAGTCCGACGAGAAGGTGGTGATCACCGCCGAGCATGTCGTGACCGCATCCGGCAACCACGCGCAGCGCACCGCCAAAATGCTGGGCATCAAGATGCCCGCGATCCCGGTCGAGCACACCTTCATCGTCATGGACAAGGACCCCGAGCTGGTCAAATGGCGCGAAGCTGGCAACCCCGAGCATCCCGTGGTGCGCGACGCCGACAATGAATCCTATGCCCGCGAAGAGCGCGGCGGCTGGATCCTGGGGATCTATGAGCGCGGCGCGCCTGCACGATTCGAACACGGTGTGCCGGACAGCTTCCGCGCCGACCTGTTCCCGCTGGAGCTGGACCGGATTGCCGATCAGTACATGGCGATGGCGGAACGTGTGCCCTCTTGCGCCGAATCCGGCCTCAAGGACGACTTCAACGGTCCGATCTGCTACACCCCCGACGGCAACCCGCTGGTTGGCCCGGCACCGGGCCTGCGCAACATGTGGCTGGCGGAAGGTTTCTCCTTCGGCATCACCGCCGCTGGCGGCACCGGCTACTATCTGGCGCAGATGATGGTGGACGGCGAAGCCGAGATCGACATGGCGTCGCTCGACCCCAAACGCTATTCCTCCAACTGGATGACCACCGAGTTCGCGGCCCGCAAGAACGAAGAGTGCTATGAGCACGTCTATATCCTGCACCACCCGGACGAAGAGCGCCCGGCAGCCCGCCCGCTGCGCACCGCACCGGCCTATGACCGTCAGAAGGCCCGCGGCGCACAGTTCGGCTGGGTCAACGGCTGGGAACGCCCGAACTACTTCGGCCCTGTCGATGCGCCTGAGAACTTCGACCACGATGCCCGCTCCTTCCGCCGCGGCGGCTGGTGGCAGCATGCCGTGGACGAAGCCAAGGCGATCCGCGAAGGTGTTGGCCTGGTCGACGCAACCGCGTTCACCAAGCATATCGTCAAAGGCCCCGGTGCCACTCAGTTCCTGGACTGGTTCACCTGCAACAAACTGCCCAAGGTCGGCCGCATCAACCTGACCTATGCGCTGACCGTTCTTGGCACCACCCGGACTGAGTACACCATCGTCCGCCTGAAGGACGACGAGTATTACCTGGTGTCCGCAGGCGCCTGGACCGAATACGACGCCGACTTCCTGAAGAAGGCGATCGCGGACAAGGAAGCTGAGTTCGGCCGTATCGAGCTGCAGGACGTGACCACCCAGTGGGGCGTGTTTGCCATTGCCGGTCCGAAATCGCGCGACGTGCTGAAAGAGATCATCAACGACGCCGATCCGGAAACCGCGCTGTCCAACAAGCGTTTCCCGTGGCTGTCGGCCCGTCAGATCGAACTGGGCATGTGCCCGGTCAATGCGATCCGTGTGGCGTATACAGGTGAACTCGGCTGGGAACTGCACCACCCGATGGAGATGCAGAACTACCTGTTCGATCTGCTGGAAAAGGCCGGTGAGAAGCACGGTATGAAACTGGTGGGTGCGCGCGCCCAGAACTGGCTGCGCCAGGAGAAATCCTATCGCGCCTTTGGCAACGAACTGGGCCGCGATGCGACCCCGCTGGAAGCCGACCTGCCGCGCTTTATCGACCTGGAGAAGGACTTCCACGGCAAGGAGAAACTGGTCGAGACCGGTGTGCGCGTGAAATGCTGCACCCTGCTGATCGACGGACCCGAAGACGCCGATCCCTGGGGCCGCGAGGCGCTGTACGCCGAGGATGGCACCCGTGTGGGCCGTCTGACCTCGGGCGGCTATTCGGTGGCCTTCGAGAAATCCATCGGCATGGGCTATGTAAAGCCCGAGATGGCGGTGGAAGGCACCAAGCTGAAGGTCAAGATCCAGGACAAGCTGTGGGACGCGGTTGTGACCTGCGACAGCCCCTATGACCCGAAGAACGAGACCATCCGCCAGAACGGCTAAGGCCAGAGCGGTGAGACAAGGATGCCCCGGCGATTGCGCCGGGGCTTTTTTTCTGGGGGTGGCGGCCAGCCAAGCGCGGCCTGTCTGCCCCTGCGGTCGTTAGGACGCCAGTTTTTCCGCTTCAGCGACCGCGGCCTGGAAGCCGGCCTCCGGATCTGCCGTCAGCAGCGTGGGCTGGAAACGGATTTCTTCGATGTTCTCCACACCGGCCTGGTTCAGCCAGAACTTCAGGTAGGCAGACTGGTGGTCCACGCCGAAGGCGGGCGAAGGCATGTTCGGGCCGTAGGCTCCGCTGGTCAGGGCCAGCACGGCCTTTTTGCCTTCCAGCAGGCCGAAGTAGCCTTTTTCCGGGTCAAGACCCCACAGCAGGCCGGGCTGGTGCACCAGGTCGATGTACTGCTTGAACTTGTAGGGGATGCTGCCGTTCCACATCGGAGAGGCGATCAGGTAGATGTCGGCGCTGATGAAGCGATGAGCCATGGTGGTAATCTCGTCCCAGGCAGTCCGCTGGGATGCATCCTGGTCCTGGCCGGTGATGATGTTCATCTTGGCGGCAACCTTGTCGCCATCAAAGTCCGGCAGGGTTTCGGCGGACAGATCCAGAACGTCCACCTCGAGCTGGGCGTCCTGCGCCTGCAGCTTAGCAAGATAGGCGTTGGCCACCGCGGTAGACTTTGAATCATCGCCGCGGGGCGATGCCTTGATAAACAGCAGTTTGGTCATCTCATGTCTCCTGTCTGAGGGAATGACTGTCTTGGACGGGTGCAATATGAGGGCGGAACCAACCCGCAAAAATGGATTGAATCGCAAAGCACTTGTGCGCAAATTGCACAAATGATTCAGGGCGCCAGCATCTCTCTGTTTGTCTGCGTGGTCGAGGAGGGCAGCTTCTCGGCAGCAGCTCGCGTTCTGGGTGTGGCGCCGTCGTCGGTGGCGCGCCAGATCCAGCAGCTTGAGAGTGCATTGGGGGCGCGGCTTTTTCAGCGCACAACCAGGAAGCAGAGCTTGTCTGAGGCTGGCGAACTGTATTACCGCCATGCGAAACGCGCTGCCGAGGAGCTGGACGCTGCCCGCAGCGGGATCGCGCGTATGACGGGCGCACCGGCCGGGGTGCTGACGGTAACGGTTGAGCCGGATCTGGCGGTGGCCCTGATTTCACCGCTGCTGCCCGAGTTTCTGCGCGGGCATCCGGAGGTGAAGGTGAAGCTGCTGTTTTCCTCTCCCATTGCGGATTTGGTGGAAGGCCGGATCGACCTTGCAATCCGCATGGGGCAGCTGAAGGATTCCAGCCTGGTCGCCCGTAAGTTGTTCGATAGCCACTCGCAGCTCTATGCCAGCCCGGCTTATCTCAAGGCGCAGGGCACACCGGCGCACCCTTCGGATCTGGCAGGGCATCAGTGCCTGTCGTTCCGCACATCCGCCGGCCCCTCGTTCTGGCGGTTTGATACGCCGGACGGCCCATGCGATGTTCCGGTCAGCGGTCCGGTTCAAGCCAACGGGCTGGCGTTTCTGAAGGCGCTGGCGGTGTCCGGATGCGGGGTCGTGATGATGCCCGAGTGGGCAGTCCGGGAGCAATTGGATAATGGCAGTCTTGTTCCCTTGCTCGCAGAATTTGTTTCTCTTCCCGCAGGCACGCCGGTCAGCGCGGTCTATGCGGAGCGGCGCCAGCTGGAGCCGAAAACACGTGCTTTTGTGGATTTCCTGACGGCCCGCCTGCCAAAATCCTGAACCGGCGCCCAATCCGGATCCGGCTATGGAACCTGTGCTGGACGCCTTTCCGATTGGCCGCAGATATTGCTCTCCCGCCCGTCACCGTTCGGATATGAAATCCGAAGGTTCCCGTTGGGCCAGGCAGGCCGCGCCTGCGGCGCGGCCTGCCTGGCCCCCGTGGCGGCGCGCCGGGCGCGGCGCTGGGCCGCCGCGGTCAGCCGCCGGCGGTCTCGGCCAGCTCCATATGGCCCCAGCCGCGCGACAAAACCCGGCGCAGGATCGGCTCGAAGAACTCCAGCGGCTTGGTCGGATACGCCGGATCAAAGGCGCATTGGTCGTATTTTTCGCAGAAATACCTGCAGTCCTCCCAATGGGGGCTGTCACGGTATTTGTCGCGGGCGTTGCGGTCGCCGCCGAAATGATGGTTGTAGTAAAACCCCTGAAACACGCAGTGATGTTTGAGGATCCAATAGGTTTTCTCGCTGACATAGGGCTTCATCATCGCCGCTGACAGTTCGCCATGGTTATAGGGCGACAGGATATCGCCGGTGTCATGCACCAGTGCCGCCACGATGATTTCGTCATCGGCGCCGTCTTCATGCGCGCGGGTCGCCGCCTGCAGCGAGTGCTGGTAACGGTTCACCGGGTAAGGGGTCCAGTCCTCGTCCAGTGAGCGGATCGCGTCCAGGATCCGGTCGGGCAGGGCGGCGTTATAGGCCTCCTCGTATTTCTCCACTGCGGCCCAGTCTTCGGGCGTGGCGTCTTCGAAACTGGTCCAGGTTGGCTTGTGGCTTTTGTCCAGCATGTCGCGGGTCCTTTGGTTGATATGGTTTCAGCCTAGCGAAACGTATCTGAGCAGGAAAACGAATTGATTTGCTCGATCCGAGCAGAAATATTGATCATCATGCAGATCAACGCTTTTGAGACTTTTCTGGCTATTGAGGCCGCCGGCAGTTTTCACGCTGCGGCGCGGCGGCTGCATATCACCCAGACCGCGGTCAGCGCCCGCATCAAGGCGCTGGAGGAGGCGCTGAGCGCCAGCCTGTTTGAACGCGGGCCGGGCGGCACCCGGCTGTCTGCGGCGGGCCGGCAGTTTCTGCCCTATGCCGAGCAGATGATGCGGACCTGGGAGTTTGTTTCCGGCGATTTGCGGGAAAGCCTGGCGGGACGGGTCTCGCTGCGGCTGGGGGCGCAGCTGTCGGTTTGGGATCCTCTGCTGGTCGATGTGGCCGTCTGGCTGGAGCAGGCACAGGGCACCGTGCCGTTCACGCTGAACTATGATCACGGTCTCAACATGGGCGAAGCGGTGGCGCGCAGGCTGCTGGATCTGGCAATTGTGAACGAGGTTCCCGCAGGCACAAGACTAGGGGTAGAGGAGCTGCCGCCGGAGGAGCTGGTTCTGGTGTCGGACCAGCAGTTGCGGCTGGGCCGGGACGCATTGCCCCTGTTCATCAACCTGGAGTTCGGCAGCGAATATGCGGCGCAGGTGCAGCAAGTGCTGCCGCAGCGCAGCCGCCAGCATATTGTGCTGGGTAACGCCCCGATGGGCTTGCGCTATCTGATGAAGCGGGGCGGCATGGGGTATTTTCCTGCCTATATGGCGGCGGGGGCGCTGGCGGCCGGGCAGATCCACAGGGTCGAGGGCGCGCCGCCAATCCAACTGAGCTGCAAGGTGCTGTACCTGCCGGACAACCCGGCGCTGGAGCAGATCCGCCAGGTCCTGCAGGGACTGCGGGAGGTGCGCACTCAAAATTCCGGCGCGGAACTTCCGCCGGAAAACAGGTGGCCTCCGGGTTGAATTCCGCGTTGGAATTCAGCGGGTCAGCTGATCGAAACAGTCCATCGCCTTGGCCGCATACATCATTGCCGGTCCGCCGCCCATCTGGATCGACATCGCCAGCACGTCGCCGACTTCCGCCCGGCTTGCCCCCGACTTGACCAGCGCCTCCACATGCAAACCGATGCAATCCTCGCAGCGCAGGGCCACCGCGATGCCAAGGGCCACAAATTCCTTTTGCTTGAACTCCAGCACGCCGCCCTTTTTCACAGCTTTGCCGAGTGCGCCGAAGGCCTGCGCGGCTTCGGGGATGGCGTCGTTCAGATTGCGCAGCCCCTTGCGGGTCTCATTCAGTTTGCCGTGCCAGTCCATCTGCCTGTCCCTCAATAATACATTCCAATTTACGAAGGTGTATGGGCCGCAGGGGCGGGCAGCATTGATCCAGATCAGAGGCGTGGTTTTTCCGCAATCAGCGCAAGGTTGTTGGCGGGCATCTCGACCGCATGCAGCAGCTCCAGCCCGTTGCTGTGCAGCCAGCCGATGGTGTCGAAATCGTCCTTGTAGCCGATCTGCGGGTCGTGGGCGGTGAGGCTGGCGTGAAAGGTCCGGTCGCCTTCGCTGGTCAGCCCGCCGCCGCGCAGGAAGGGTCCGTAGATCACAAAGCGTCCGCCGGGGGCGAGGGCGGCGGCGGCCTCAGCGATGAGGGTTTTTGCTTCATCTTCGCTGATCAGATGCAACAGGTTCACCAGCACAATCAGGGTCTGGCCGGGGTGCTTTGCACCCCAGCCTGGGGCGGTTGCATCCAGCGGCACGGGCGGGGCGATGTTCGCCAGGCCCGCTTCATCGGCATAGGCCCGGATACTGGCAAGCCGGGCCGCCTCCGCTTCGCTGGGCTGCCACATCAGGCCGGGCAGGCGGGCGGCATAGGCCGCAATATGCTGGCCGGTGCCGCTGGCCAGCTCCAGTGCGCGGCCCTGTGCCGGGGCAATCCCGGCCAGCAGATCGCACAGCACATCGCTGTTGCGGGCGGCGGCGGGGGCGAACAGCTTGCCATCCTCTGGTGCCGCGACCGAGGCTGATCCGGGAACAGAGCGCACCGGCATCAGCGCAGCCTTGCAGGCGACAGGGCCGCGACGGCGGACGCATCCAGTGCCGGCGTGCGGCCTGCCGTCAGATCGGCAATCAGCTGCGAGGCGGAGGGGGCGGTCATGATGCCATAGCCGCCCTGGGCCGCACACCAGATGAAATCCGGCTGCTCCGGGTCCGGGCCCAGCACCAGGGTGCCGTCGGCCACAAAACTGCGCAGCCCGGCAAAGTTGCTTTCGACCCGCGTCACCGGCTCGGTCACCATTTCCTCGTAGCGCGCCAGTCCCTCGGCCAGCACCATGTCGTCGGCATAGGCGTCATGCGGATCCACCGGGTCGGTATCGGCGGGGGAGACCAACAGCTTGCCCGCGTCGGGTTTGGCGTACCAGGTTTCACCGACACCGATCATCATCGGCCAGCCGCTGACGTCATGCCCGCCCGGCGCAGGCAGCCGCGCCATCGAGCGGCGTTTGGGCTGCAGGCCGATGGTTTTCACACCCGCCAGTGCCGCAACCTGATCCGCCCAGGCGCCCGCCGCGTTGACCAGCTTGCGGGCCTGATAGGTCTGGCCGCCGGCAGTGACCCCCCAGCCTGACGCAGAGCGGGTGATGGCGGTCACCGGCGCCTTGGTCACGATCTGCCCGCCGGCGGCGCGCAAGGTTTTGGCGAAATCCTGCAGCATCCGGTCGGTGTCGATATCCTCGGCCGCACCGCTGACGGCGGCAAAGCCGACGGTATCGGGGTTCAGGATAGGGATCATGGCGCGGGCCTCGTCCAACTCCAGCGTAGCCATCTGCAGCTCATCCACGTCGCGGGCAAAGCCCTCGGCATCCTCCTTGGTCCCCACCAGCATCAGCCCGCGCGGTGACAGGTAGCCGCCGTCGCGCAAATAGGCGGCGCTGGCGCGGTTCAGGTCGATGGTGGGGCCGTGGCCGTAGTTTTCCTCGAACAAAGCAGCGGAGCGGCCCGAGGAATGGTAGCCAAGCGCGTCCTCCATCTCCAGCAGGGTAACGCTGCCAAGGTCTGCAAGCCGGGCGGCGGCGCTGGTGCCGGCCATGCCGCCGCCGATGACGATGAAATCCTGCATGGGTCTAATCCTGTTCTTCCAGCCGGTCGGTCGCGGGTGCGGGCCGGGGGCTGAGTGCTTCAATTGCTTGGTAAAGGTCCGGGTCCATAGCAAAATCCAGCGCCGCCAGCGAGGGCTGCAGCTGCTGGACAGTGCGGGCAGAGATGATCGGCACAGGGCGGCTGGGATGCGCTGCGGCCCAGGCAACGGCCAGAGTGGCGGGATCGGTTCCATGATCCGCTGCCAGAGCGGTCAGGGCTTGGGCGGCTTCATGCATGAAGGCCTGACCGTAGCGGGTGCGGTAGCCTTTGTCCTCGGTAATGCGGCCGCTGCCGCCGGTGGCGTATTTGCCGGTCAGCAGCCCGCCGCCCAGCGGGGAATAGGGGACGGCGGTGATGCCCTGATCAGCGCACATCGGCAGGATTTCCACTTCAGCCTGGCGCTTCACCAGCGAATACATCGGCTGCAGGATGTCCACGGCGGTGCCCGAGGCAAGGCCCGCCATCTGCGCCTTCATCACCTGCCAGGCAGCAAAGTTCGACAGCGCCGCATAGCGGATCAGCCCTTCGTCTTTGAGGGCCGCAAAACAGTCCATGGTTTCGCGCAGGCCGGTATGCGGATCAAACCGGTGCAGGTAGAGCACATCGACCATGTCCAGCCCCAGCCGGCGGCGGCTTTCGTCAAACTGAGTGCGGATGTTCGCGGCGCCGGCACCGCCGGTATAGCCGGCCTTGGTGGCGATCAGCAGCTGCTCGCGCTCCTCCCGGATCAGGCGGCCCAGGATCTCCTCCGAGCGGCCATCCGTATAGATCCAAGCGGTGTCAAAGTGGTTGATGCCAGCGGTGCGGCAGGCGGCGTACATCCGGGCCGATTGCGCCTCATCGGCGCGGCCGCCGAACTGCATGCAGCCAAAGGCAAAGCGGCTGGCGGGGGTGCCATCGGGGGTGGTCAGATTCTGCGTCATGCGCGGAGCTTGGCATAGGGGGCGCGGCAGGGAAAGACGGATTGCAGCCTTCGTGCAGCCCAGGCCTGGATGCCATAATGCGGCCCGGTTTTCTTGTCAGGATAGGCGCGGCAAAGCTACGGAGAGTAAACGTGAAACAGTTTCTGATGATCGGGGCGGCGGCGCTTCTGGCAGCCTGTGCGGGACCGGAGAAGCCCGACTACTGGTCGGCAACACGGGCTGGTTCCGGCGCGCAGACGGGAGGGCAGATCAGGGTGCAGACCGGGGCAAGCGGCACAGATTACCGTGCAGCAGCCGAGGCTGAGATGGCCCCCCATGCAGCGATGCGCCCGGGCCTGCACAAGACCCGCACCGGCGCCCCATGGCTGGTGGCCCATTCGGCGGGCTTCCAGGCTGGCGGCGCACGGCTGGCTGCCCGCGAAGCCGCCGGGGCTGCGATTGCCTACAAGGCGTTTGAACGCAAATCGCCCTATGCGGCAAAGACCCATCTGGGGGATGCGCAGACCCGGTTCCGGATCGTCACCGTGGATGGCAGCAGCTTTGCAGTGATGTTTGCCATCGATATGCCAAAGAAAGAGCTGCGGGCGGCTGACAGCGCCGCGCTGCAGGAGTTGACAGCCTATGTCGCGCAGATTTCCGGCTGCGCAGTGACCGGCGCGCCGCTGGCTGAACGGGATGGCGGACAGGTGCGTCGGCTGGCGGCGCCGGTGCGCTGTTCCTGACCGGGGCCGGTGACACCGAATGAAAAAGGCCCGCCAATTGGCGGGCCTTTCCATTTCTGAGTGACGCGCAGCTTACTGCGGGATGTCGCCTTCCAAGCCTTCGACATAGAAGTTCATGCCAGCCAGGGTGCCGTCGTCTGCGGTCTCGCCCTCAGCCAGCCAGTCCGAGCCGTCCTGCTTTTTGATCGGGCCGGTGAACGGGTGGTAGGAGCCGTTTGCAATGGACTCCTTGATTGCCAGCGCGGCGGCTTTCACATCCGCCGGTACCGCGTCGGAAATCTCGCCGATGCCAACCATGCCGGCGCCGATGCCGTCCCAGGTGTCAACCGACTCCCAGTTGCCGTCGATCACCGCCTTGGTGCGGGCGATGTAGTAGGGCGCCCAGTCGTCGATGATCGAAGACACCCGCGGCTTGGGACCGTATTCCGCCATGTCGGAGGCCTGGCCAAAGGTGATCACATTGCCTGCGGCCTGTGCGGCGGCCTGCGGTGCGGTGGAGTCTGTGTGCTGCAGGATCACGTCGGCACCTTGTTCGATCAGCACCTTGGCGGCATCAGCCTCTTTCGCAGGATCGAACCAGGTGAAGGCCCAGACGATCTTGAACTGGACGTCGGGGTTCACCTTCTTGGCGTGGATATAGGCGGAGTTGATGCCGCGCACGACTTCCGGGATCGGATATGAGCCGATGTAGCCGACCACGTTGCTTTCGGTCATGTGGCCCGCGATGGTGCCCTGTACTGCGCGGCCCTCGTAAAAGCGGGCGGAGTAGGTTGAGACGTTGTCGGCGCGTTTATAGCCGGTGGCGTGCTCGAACTTCACGTTCGGGAATTTCTTGGCGACGTTGATGGTCGGGTCCATGTAGCCAAAGGAGGTGGTGAAGATCAGGTCGGCGCCCTCCAGCGCCATCTGGGTCATCACCCGCTCGGCGTCGGGACCTTCGGCGACGTTTTCCACGTACACAGTTTCGACCTTGTCGCCGAATTCAGCCTCAACCGCTTTGCGGCCCTGGTCGTGCTCATAGGTCCAGCCGCCGTCGCCGACGGGGCCGACATAGACAAAGCCCACTTTGGTGGTGTCGGCCATCGCCGCACCGGCGGCCAGGCCAAGCGCCATCGCGGCGCTGGTCAGAAGTTTGGTCAGTTTCATCAATTTCTCCCCAGTTTGGATCTTTTTGGCCCCGGGGTGCCGGGGCAGTGAAAAGCCCCCCTTAACGGGAGGCATGGAAGTTGCGGCCAAGCGAGGCGGGTGCGCTGCTTTTGTCCGCCGAAAGGATAACAAGCACAATGATCGTAATCAGATAGGGCGACATTGCCAGATACTCGACCGGAATGGCAACGCCTGCCGCCTGCAGATTGAGCTGCACCACGGTGACCCCGCCGAACAGGTAGGCACCCAGCAAAGCGCGCCAGGGTTTCCAGCTGGCAAAGACCACCAGCGCCAGCGCAATCCAGCCGATGCCGGCGGTCATGCCTTCGGTCCATTGCGGGACGCGAATGAGGCTGATGTAGGCACCGCCAAGACCGGCGCAGGCGCCGCCGAACATGATTGCCATCAGGCGGATTTTCAGCACCTTGTATCCCAGCGCATGGGCGGCGTCGTGGTTCTCGCCCACTGCGCGCAGCACCAGCCCGATGCGGGAATACTTCAGCACCCACCAGACCGCGGCGGTCAGCACGATACCGAAGTAAAGGATGATGTCATGGCCGAACAGGATCGGGCCGACCACGGGCAGATCGCTGAGCACCGGGATATGGATATCGCCCATCTGCGGCGGTTTCACACCGACATAGGACTGCCCCAACAGCGCCGAAAGCCCCAGCCCGAACAGGGTCAAAGACAGGCCCGAGGCGACCTGGTTTGCCTGGGCAAACTGGGTGAGGATCGCGAACAGGATCGACAGCGCCGCACCGGCAAAGGCGGCAGCGACAAAGCCCAGCAAGGGTGAGCCGCTCTCCACCGCCACGGCAAAGCCTGCGATGGCGCCGATGATCATCATCCCCTCGACGCCAAGGTTCAACACTCCGGATTTCTCGACCACCAGCTCGCCTATGGCGGCCAGCAGCAGCGGGGTTGCCGCCACCATCAGCGAAGCGATGAGCAGGACCGGGTTGATTGCAGAAAGATCCATTACGCCACCTCCGGCTTGCTGAGTGCGATGCGGAAATTGGTCAACAGGTCAAAGGCAAGGAGGAAGAACAGAAGCATGCCCTGGAACACCTGAATGGCCGCGGCGGGCAGCTGCAGGTTCGACTGCGCGATGTCGCCGCCGATGTATGTCAGCGCCATCAGCCCGCCGGCCAGCAGGATGCCTACGGGATGCAGGCGGCCCAGAAACGCGACGATAATGGCGGTAAAGCCATAGCCCACGTTGAAGTCGATGGAGATCTGGCCCGAAGGCCCCGAGACCTCGAACATGCCGGCCAGCCCGGCCAAAGCGCCAGAAGTGCCAAGGCAGAACAGCACCAGCCGGGTCGGGTTCACGCCGGCAAACTTGGCCGCGCGCGGCGCCTCGCCAGTGAGGCGGATGTGGTAGCCGGTCATGTGGCGGTTCAGCAGCACATAGGCAAAGATCACCGCAATCAGCGCCGCCACTACACCCCAGTGCATCCCAGATCCGGCAATCAGCTCGGCGTTATGGGCGCTGTCCCAGGATTGCAGGTTGCGCGAACCGGGGAAGCCGAAGCCCTCCGGGTTCTTCAAGAGGCCCAGTGAGACCGAGGCGAGAAACTGCTCGGCCACATAGACCAGCATCAGCGAGACCAGGATTTCATTGGTGCCGAACCGGGTTTTCAGAATGGCCGGGATCATCGCCCAGAGCCAGCCGCCAAAGGCGCCGGCAATCACCATGAAGGGGAAAATGAGGAAGGATTCGGAAGGATAGAAGGCCAGGCCCGCCCCAGCGCCGAATATGGCGCCCATGATGTATTGCCCTTCGGCGCCGATGTTCCAGATGCCGGCCCTGAAACCCAGCGACAGCCCGATGGCGATCAGCACCAGCGGCGCGCCTTTGACCAGCAGCTGGGGGCGGTAGTAGAAAGAGAACTCGCCAAACAGCGGCTCCCAGAAAATGGTGCGGATCGCCTCCACCGGTGGTTTGCCAAGGGCTGCAAACAACAGTCCGCCAAACAGCATCGTCGCCAGCACCGCCACCAGCGGCGTTGCCATCGACCATGCGCGCGACGGCTGCGGCCGTTTCTCAAGCCGGATCATAAAGCGGCTCCCTGTTTCATCGTTTTATTTCTTTTGCGGAGGTCAAACATGCGCCACCTCCATGCCGTGGGCGCCGCCCATCATCAGGCCGATCTCGTCCACCGTCAGGCCCGCGGCCTCACGCGGGGCGCTCAGGCGGCCTTCGTTCAATGCGGCAAAGCTGTCGGAGATTTCCATCAGCTCGTCCAGATCCTGGCTGATGCAGATCACCGCGGCGCCCTTGGCGGCCAGATCCAGCAGCGACTGGCGGATGGCTGCGGCGGCAGCGGCATCGACACCCCAGGTCGGCTGGTTCACTACCAGCACATCCGGGTCCTGCAGAACCTCGCGTCCGATCACAAACTTCTGCAGATTGCCGCCCGACAGCGAGCGCGCCGCATTGCCGGGACCAGGCGTGCGGACGTCAAAAGCCTTGATGATACGTTCGGCAAAATCCTTGGTCGCTGCCCAATCCAGAAACCCGTTTTTTTCCAGCCCCTCGCGCACCGATCCGGTGAGCATGGCATTCTCCGTCAGGCTCATATCCGGGGCGGCGGCGTGGCCCAGGCGTTCTTCGGGTGCTGCCAGAACGCCCAGCTTGCGCCGCGCGGCGGGGCCGAGGCGGCCGATGGGTTGCCCATGCAGTTTCACCGCATCCGCATCGGTCAGGACCTCGCCGGAGAGCACACCCAGCAGTTCGTCCTGCCCGTTGCCTGCCACGCCGCCGATGCCAAGGATTTCGCCCTTCTTTACCGTCAAGTGCACGTTCTTCAGCGCGGTGCCAAAGGCCGAAGGCGCCGGTACCGACAGGCCGGAGATATCCATCGCCACACCGCCGAATTCGCGGCTGCCGCGTTCCGGGGTCTGCAAGGTGCTGCCGACCATCATCTCCGCCATGTCGCGGGCCGAGGTTTCAGCCGGTGTGCATTCGCCGACGTTCTTGCCCAGCCGCAGAATGGTGGCGTGATCGCAGAGCGTGCGGATTTCCTCCAGCTTGTGCGAGATATAAAGGATCGAGGTGCCCTCGGACTGCAGCTTCTGCAGTGTCTTGAACAGGATCTCCACCTCCTGCGGGGTCAGCACCGAGGTCGGCTCGTCCATGATCAGCAGTTTCGGGTCCTGCAGCAGGCAGCGGATGATCTCCACCCGCTGACGCTCGCCTGCCGACAAATCACCAACAGTACGGAACGGGTCCAGCGGCAACCCATAGGTCTCCGACACCTCGCGGATGCGGGCGGCGAGGTCGCGCAACTCCGGCGGGTTTTCCATCCCCAGCGCGATGTTCTCGGCCACGTTCAGCGCGTCAAACAGCGAAAAATGCTGGAACACCATGGCGATGCCGTCAGCGCGTGCCGCACGCGGCTCCGCCGGGGCGAAAGGCTCCCCGCGCAGCAGCATCTGGCCGCTGTCGGGCTTCACAAGGCCATAGATCATCTTGACCAGCGTCGATTTCCCGGCGCCGTTTTCACCGAGGAGGGCATGTACTTCGCCCTCGCCGATGTCAAAGGAGACGGAGTCATTGGCCACAACCCCGGGGTAGGCCTTGGTCAGGCCTTGCAGGCTTAACAGTGGTACACTCACGCGCGCCGGTCCTTTCTCAGTTCTTCTTTTGCACTCAGCCGCAGCAGCTGGGCCGCGACGCCGACCGCAATCATCTGCGGATGTTTTCCAAGTTGCGGATCGCCGATCGGGCAGGTGATCCGTGAAATCCGGTCCGGGCTGTGGCCCAGGGCGGCAAGACGCGACCGGAACCGCGCCCATTTGGTTTTGGAGCCGATCAGCCCGGCGAAGGCAAAGCCGTGGCCCAGCAAAGCGTGGCATAGCGCCAGATCCAGCGCATGGGAATAGGTCAGCACCAAATGCGCAGCGTTTTCAGGCGCATGCGGCACCAGAGGCGCAACGTCAGCTGCCGGAATCGCGGTGACACCTGCCGGGGTTTCAACCGGGAACCGCGCGGCGGCGGTGTCCGCCCAGGTGATCTGCAATTCCGGCAGCGGTGCCAGCACATTGACCAGCGCCCGCCCGACATGGCCCGCGCCCCAGATCCAGACCGGCAGTTGCGGCTGATGCACCGGTTCGATCATCCAGCCGTCCACCAGCTGCGGCGCAAGGGGCAGGCCCTGGCTGCGGGCGGCAGCGAGGATGCGTTTCACCGCCATCGGCATCGGCGCCGGGCTGGCGGAGCGGGCGATGATCTCCTGATCCAGCGCGGCCAGATCCGCGGTCTCATAGACCTCGCTCAGCAGGGTGACCGCGCCGCCGCAGCATTGGCCCAGGTCCGGCCCTAATGCATGGGTGCTGAACGTCTTGGGCTCGGCTTGCAGGCGTGCGGCCTCTGCGGCCTCAAACTCCAAGGCGCCACCGCCGATGGTGCCGCTTTGGCCATCCTTCCACACTAGCATGGCGGTGCCCGTCTCGCGCGGGGAGGAGCCGCGGATGGCAGCGATCACCACGCGAGTGACGCGGCCATGTTCGGAAACCGCCTTGCGGAGGGCTGCAACATCAAACCCCATCGCGCACCCTCCGGATTGCGCGCCAGACTTCCTCTGCCGTCGCCGGCGCGTTCAGCGCCGGGTAGCTGTCGCCAAAGGCGGAAACCGCATCGCTGAGCGCCAGCCAGGCGGAGATGCCCAGCATAAAAGGCGGCTCCCCCACCGCCTTGGAGCGGTAGATGGTGTCCTCGCGGTTCTGCCCGTCGTAAAGTGCAACGTTGAACACATCGGGCCGGTCCGAGCAGGCAGGAATCTTGTAGGTCGAGGGCGCATGAGTCCTGAGCCGCCCGGCGCCGTCCCAGACCAGTTCTTCGGTGGTCAGCCAGCCGGCGCCCTGCACATAGCCGCCCTCGATCTGGCCGATGTCGATGCCTGGGTTCAGCGACGCGCCGGCATCGTGCAGAATGTCTGCACGCAGGATACGGTTCTCACCGGTGAGGGCGTCCACAACAACCTCGGTCACAGCGGCGCCATAGGCGAAATAGTAAAACGGGCGGCCCTGGCCCTTGATCCGGTCCCATTCCACCTTGGGTGTCTTGTAAAAGCCGGTGGCAGACAGGCTGACCCGGCCCTGGTAGCAGGTCATGGCGGCCTGATCGAAGGACATTTCGTCCTGGCCAATGCGCACCATGCCACCTTCAAACACCACATCGCCGGGGCGGGCCTGATGCTGCAACGCCAGATACTCGGCCATGCGGTCTCGAAGGATGTCGCAGGCCGCTTTCACCGCCATGCCATTAAGGTCGGACCCCGACGAGGCCGCGGTGGCGGAGGTATTGGGCACTTTGGCGGTGTCGGTTGCGGTGATCTTGACCTTCTCCAGCGGGATGCCAAAGCGGCTGGCGGCAACCTGTGCCACCTTCTGAAACAGCCCCTGGCCCATCTCGGTGCCGCCGTGGTTCAGATGCACCGAGCCGTCCTGATAGACATGCACCAGCGCGCCGGCTTGATTGAGATGCGTCAGCGTAAAGGAAATCCCGAACTTCACCGGCGAAAAGGCAATGCCGCGCTTCAGGTGGGTCTGGCCCTTGTTCCATTCCGCAATCGCTGCCTTGCGCGCCGCATAATCCGAGGAGCGCAGCAAATCCACCGTCATCCCATGCAGCTCAAAATCTGTGACTTCCATGCCATAAGGCGTGGTGTTGTCTTTCCTCTTGCCGGAAGTATCCCGGGGGGCAGGGGGGGCAGAGCCCCCCTCCGCCGGTGCCGCATAATAATTCCGCTGCCGCAGCTCCGCTGGGTCCATCCCGAGGTCATGGGCGATATGGTCCATCACCCGCTCGATCCCGACCATGCCCTGCGGTCCGCCAAAGCCGCGGTAGGCGGTGGCGCTTTGCCGGTTGGTGCGCAGGCGGTGGCTCTCGATCCGGATATCGGGGATCAGATAGGCGTTATCCGCGTGCAGCATCGCGCGGTCGGCGACCGGCAGCGACAAGTCCTGCGCCCAGCCGCAATCTGCCAGATGCAGGAACTCGACCCCTTGCAGAAGGCCGTCCTCATCAAATCCAGCGCGGTAGGAGATGCGGAAGGCGTGGCGCTTGCCGGTGATCACCATGTCGTCGTCACGGTCATAGCGCATCTTGCAGGGCTTGCCGGTCAGCCGCGCCGCAACGGCACAAGCGACGGCCAAAGCATTGCCCTGGCTTTCCTTGCCGCCAAAGCCGCCGCCCATGCGGCGGGTTTCGACCCGCACGGCGTGCATCGGCAGGCCGATGGCGTCCGCGACTTTGTGCTGGATCTCGGCCGGGTGCTGGGTCGAGGAGAAGACATGCATGCCGCCATCCTCCTGCGGCCAGGCCATTGCCGCCTGGCCTTCGAGGTAGAAATGCTCCTGTCCGCCGAGTTCGAATGTGCCCTCAATCATGCGCGGAGCGGCAGCGATGGCAGCGGCGGCGTCGCCCTTGGCATAGATGCGCGGGCCTTCCTCGAACCGGCTGTCAGCTGCAAGGGCCGCGTCCAGGGTCAGCAGGGCGGGCTCCTCGGCATAGTCGGCCTTGCCCTTGCGGGCCGCGATGCGGGTGTTGCGATGGCTGTCAGCCACCACCAGGAACACCGGCTGGCCGACGTAGTTGACCGTGCCCGAGGCCAGCAGCGGCTCGTCATGGATCGAAGGGGAGACGTCGTTGGAAAACGGCAGCCCCCTGGCGGTCAGCACCGCCACGACACCGGGGCTGTGCTGCGCGTCGTGCAGGTCCATGCCGGTGATATGGCCGCGGGCGATGGGGGAAAGGCCAAAGGCCAGATGCAGCGTGCCGGCGGGCGAGGGGATGTCATCCACATAGCGCGCGGCGCCGGTCACATGCAGTTCGGCGGCGTCATGGGGGAGGGGTTTTGAAATGCTCATGGTTTCACCTCCAGCACCGAAACTGCCGCGCCGTTCATCTCTGCGAAATAGCGGCAAAGCATGCTGCGCGCGGTTTCCAGCCGGTATTCGGCTGAGCCACGCATGTCGCTCATCGGGGTGAAGTCCTGATCAAAGGCCGCGGCGGCGGCCTGGATCGTGGCTTCATCCCAGGGCTGGCCTGCGAGGGCGGCCTCGACATTCGCGGCGCGCTTGGGGATACCTGCCATGCCGCCAAAGGCGATGCGGGCCGTAGTGATCCGGCCGTTCCCGACTGTCACGTTGAAAGCACCCAGCACGGCGGAGATGTCCTGATCAAAACGTTTCGACAGCTTGTAGACTTTCAGCGCGCCGGGCTGGCGCGGGAAGCTGACGGCCTCGACAAATTCGCCATGCTGGCGGTCCTGTTTGCCGTAGCCGAGGAAGAAATCCTCCAGCGGTAAATCGCGGCGGTCATCCCCATTGCGCAAGTGCAGGGTGGCACCGAGCGCGATCAGTGCGGGCGGGGTGTCGCCAATGGGGGAGCCGTTGGCGATATTGCCGCCAACTGTAGCGGCGGCGCGCACCTGCTGGGAGGCGAAGCGGCGGAGCATTTCGGCGAATGACGGGTGCAGCGGTTCTATTGCGGTGCGCAGGGCGTTCATGTCTGACATGGCGCCAATGCGGACGGAGGTATCCGTGACCTGAATGTCCTTCAGGTCTGTGCAGCCGTCCAGCAAGATCATCTGCGGCAGATGGCGCAGCTGCTTGGTGACCCAGAGGCCGACGTCGGTGGCGCCGGCCACAAGGGTTGCATCCGGGTTGGCGCTGTAGAGTTCGGCTAGTTCGTCTGCGGAGGCGGGCAGCAGCGGGGGCGTTGCCGCAGGGGGGCCGGAGGGGGGCGCTGCCTCCCGGCCTGCGGCCTCCCCCCGGAGTATTTCGGAAAAAGTGAAAGAGGTTTCATCCGCGATCCAGTCCGGGACCGGGGCGCCGCTGGCGGCCTCGGCGGCGCGGATGATCGGGGCGTAGCCGGTGCAGCGGCAAAGGTTGCCGGCCAGCTGGTCGTCATAATCCGTCGCACCGTTGGTGTGGGCGGTCACCATCGACATGATGAAGCCGGGGGTGCAGAAACCGCATTGGCTGCCGTGATGATCGATCATGGCCTGCTGCACCGGATGCAGGCTGCCGTCCGGGCCTGCGGCACCTTCGACAGTGCGGACAGATTTGCCGTTGAGCTGGGGCAGGAACAGAATGCAGGCATTCAGCGCCTTCGATCCGCGTGAATCGGTGACCATCACGGTGCAGGCGCCGCAATCGCCCTCATTGCAGCCTTCTTTGGTGCCGGTGAGACCCTTAGCGTCGCGCAGCCAGTCCAACAGCGTGACTGAGGCGTCTGCGTGTTCGATCAGAACGTCTTCACCATTCAGACGAAAGGCGAGTGCCATCTTCCCGGGATCCGCCGCGTTACCCTGTTGACCCGGTGTGCCTTCCTTCGATGCGGCGTAGAAGGAGAGGCGGGCTGTGTATTGCTTGCGGATACCAGCCTAGGGAGCAGGCCCTTGGCAAAGCAAGGAAAACCGCTGCTGCGCTGCAGTATTCCGCGGCGCAAGAAAATTGCGGATGCAGCGGCTATGCTGTTATTTTTTATGCCTTTTAGCTGTATGTTTGGGGCGGGTCTCTCTTTGCGGGGCGAAACAGCTTCAAATTAATCCTGAAAATGGCGGGTAATCCTTTCGCTATTCCGGGAGGCGGACCGGCACTTCACCCTTTCACCGTGCTGCGGCAATAAGATAGCGTGGCGGCATGACAAGCTCTCCCCGATTCATTCACCTGCGCAGCCATACCGAGTATTCCCTGCTGGAAGGCGCGCTGCGGCTGAAAAAACTGCCGGACCTGTGCAAGAAACACGGCATGCCTGCGATTGCTGTGACCGATACCAATGCCATGTTCTCGGCGCTGGAATTTTCGGTGACGCTGTCCGGTGCAGGCATCCAGCCGATCCTGGGCTGCCAGGTCGATCTGACCTTTCAGCAGGCGGAGCCGGGCGGCAAGCCCAAGCTGCCCGCGCCCCTGGTGCTGCTGGCGCAGAGCGAAGAAGGGTATGAGGGCCTGATGCGGCTGTCGTCCTGTCTGTATGTGGACAATGGCGGGCAGCTGCCGCAGGTCACATTGGACGATCTGGAGGCCAACAGCGCCGGGCTGATCTGCCTGAGCGGCGGGCCGGACGGGCCGGTGGGGCTGTTGCTGCAGCAGGGACAGCGGCCGGCGGCAGAGGCGCTGATGCAGCAGCTGAAGCGGATTTTTCCGGACCGGCTGTATGTGGAACTGCAGCGCCACCCCGGCGAGCACGGCCAGCCGGAGGCGGAAAAACAGACCGAGCGCGGCCATGTGGAGATGGCCTATGCGATGGAGCTGCCGCTGGTCGCGACCAATGACGTTTATTTCCCCAACACCGAAATGTACGAGGCCCATGATGCGATGATCTGCATCGCCGAGGGTGCCTATGTCGACCAGTCCGAGCCGCGCCGCCGGTTGACTGCGCAGCATTACTTCAAAAGCCAGGAAGAAATGGTGGCGCTGTTTGCCGACCTGCCCGAAGCGGTTGAAAACACGGTGGAGATCGCCAAGCGCTGCGCGTTCAAGGCCTATTTGCGGGATCCGATCCTGCCTAAATTCGCCGATGATGAGGTCTCAGAACTGCGCCGCATCGCCAATGAGGGCCTGCAGAAACGTCTGGCGGTGATCCCGCACGCGGTGAGTTTGGAAGAATACCAGGCACGGTTGGATTTTGAGCTGGGCATTATCGAGGGCATGGGATTCCCCGGCTATTTCCTGATCGTTGCGGACTTTATTCAATGGGGCAAGGATCAGGGCATTCCGGTGGGGCCGGGGCGGGGCTCGGGCGCGGGATCTTTGGTGGCCTATGCGCTGACCATCACCGACCTTGACCCGCTGCGCTATTCGCTGCTGTTTGAACGGTTCTTGAACCCGGAACGGGTGTCGATGCCTGACTTCGACATCGACTTTTGCATGGACCGCCGCGAAGAGGTGATCCGCTATGTGCAGCAGAAATACGGCCGCGACAAGGTGGGGCAGATCATCACATTCGGAGCGCTTTTGTCCAAGGCGGCGGTGCGCGACATCGGCCGGGTCCTGCAGATGCCCTATGGCCAAGTGGACCGGCTGTCCAAGATGATCCCGGTGGAAGGGGTCAAACCCGTCTCGATTGAAAAGGCGCTGGTGGATGAGCCGCGGCTGAAGGAAGAGGCACGCAATGAGCCGGTGGTGGACCGGCTCTTGACCTATGGCCAGCAAGTCGAGGGGCTGCTGCGCAATGCCTCGACCCATGCCGCCGGTGTGGTGATCGGCGACCGGCCGCTGGATGCGCTGGTGCCGCTCTATCAGGATCCGCGATCCGACATGCCGGCCACCCAGTTCAACATGAAATGGGTGGAGCAGGCCGGGCTGGTGAAGTTCGACTTCCTTGGCCTGAAAACCCTGACCGTCATTCAGAACGCAGTGGACCTGATCAAGCAGTCGGGCCGCGATCTGCATACCGGCGAGGACGGCACGCAATTGTACGAGCCGCCCGAGGGCGCGGTGAATGAAATCAACGCCATTCCGCTGGACGATAAGGTCACCTATGACCTTTATTCGCGGGCCAAGACGGTGGCGGTGTTCCAGGTGGAATCCACCGGCATGATGGATGCGCTGAAGCGCATGAAACCCACCTGTATCGAGGACATCGTGGCGCTGGTGGCGCTGTACCGGCCCGGTCCGATGGAGAACATCCCGACCTACTGCGAGGTGAAGAACGGCCTGAAGAAGATCCAGTCGGTGCATCCGCTGATCGACCATATCCTGGAGGAAACCCAAGGCATCATCGTCTACCAGGAGCAGGTGATGCAGATTGCCCAGGTGATGGCCGGCTACAGTCTGGGCGGCGCCGACCTGTTGCGCCGGGCAATGGGCAAAAAGATCAAGGAGGCGATGGACGCCGAACGCCCGAAGTTTGAAAAGGGCGCGGCGGAGAATGGCGTGCCTGCCAAGAAGGCCTCGGAAGTCTTCGACCTGCTGGAGAAATTCGCCAACTACGGCTTCAATAAATCGCACGCGGCGGCCTATGCGGTGGTCAGCTATCAGACCGGCTGGCTGAAGGCGAACCACCCGGTAGAGTTCATGGGCGGCGTCATGAACTGCGATATCCATCTGACCGACAAGCTGGCGATCTACTTTGAAGAGGTGAAGAAAGGGCTGGGGCTGAAATACGTGCCGCCCTGTGTGAACCGGTCGATGGCGACGTTTAATGTGGTCAAGGGCGAGTTGGTCTATGCGCTGGGCGCGCTGAAAAACGTCGGTGTCGAGGTGATGCGATTGGTCACCGAGGCGCGCAATGAGAGCGGGTATGACCGGGTTTTTGTGAACCTGTTCGATTTTGCCCGCCGGGTGAATTTAAAGCGCGTCGGCAAGCGGCCCTTGGAGATGCTGGCGCGGGCAGGGGCGTTTGACCAGCTCGACCCCAACCGCCGCCGGGTGTTCGAAAGCCTCGGCCCGTTGGTGGATTACTCCGCCGCGGTGCATGACCAGCGCAATTCCAGCCAGGTGTCGCTGTTCGGCGAGGCGGGCGAGGATCTGCCCGAACCACGCCTGCCGAGCGTGCCGGACTGGCTGCCGGCCGAGCGGCTGAGCGAGGAATTCAAGGCGATCGGGTTCTACCTGTCGGGCCATCCGCTGGACGATTACATGCCGGCGCTGAAGCGCAAGGATGTCATGACGCTGGATGAAGTGACGGCGAAGGCCGAGCGCGGCCCATTCATGGCCAAGATGGCGGGCGTGGTGGCCGGACGGCAGGAGCGTAAATCTGCCCGCGGCAACCGCTTTGCCTTTGCCCAGCTGTCGGACCCCTCCGGTGCCTTTGAGGTGACGCTGTTTTCCGAAGTGCTGGAGAAATCCCGCGAGTTCCTGGAGACCGGCGCCAAGGTTGTGATCACCGCCGAGGCGACGATGGAGAGCGATCAGCTTAAACTGCTGGTGCGCTCGGTTGGTCCGGTGGACAGTGCGATTGCCGATGCCGGGCGCAGTTCCCTGCGGGTCTACCTGAGCGATGCGGCTGCGGTGGGCACCGTGGCGCAGGTGCTGGAGGACGCCAAGGCGGCGGCCCGCAATGCCGCGCGCGGAGAAGTCTATATGTACCTGCAGGATCCGGGCCTGCCCGGCGATGTGGAGATGGATCTGGGCCAGGCGTTTCCGATCAACCCGCAGATCAAAGGGGCGCTGAAGTCGCTGGACGGGGTGCTGGATGTGGAGGAGATTTGAGGGGGTGATTTTGAGGTTTCAATGCCTAGTTTAAAAGATTTTGTCGCAGCAATGCAGGCGGGATGGATGCCTGCACTCGCCGCTTTTGTTGGTTGTCTGTCGGTTTTAGCGGGTGACTATTACAAACTGCCCTATTTAGATTCCGCACCCGACTGGTTAACAACTACCGCAGCGTATGTAGGTGTCTTTGCCTTTAGCATTTTAGTAGCAAACCTCTTTCGGTTGCCGGTGCTGGCCTGGAAGAAGCGGCAATCACGCAGAAAAGAGAGGCAACTTCGGGCGAGGCTGCGGAAGTCTTTAGATGAGGCGCCAGACGAAGAGTTGGATTTGTTAATGAGCTTGTTCGCATCTGGACGGCAGTCATTTGTTGCAACCTATACCGATGGGCGTTTGGCCCCTCTAGTCGCGAAAGGGTTTCTCCTCCGCAGTGGCGGTCAATACTCTGTGTTAGAATGGCCTTTTCGTGTGAGAAATGAAGTGTGGAACTACCTGAGAGAACTGGCCCGAGAGAGTTAACCTTTTCGGCACTTTGAGAACTAGGTCTAAAGGTTAGAAGGTGTTTACTTAGCCCGGAACAACGGCGCGGAGCGCCCCGGGCCTGCGGCAGCCCGTTCGGGCGGGCTGGCGCAATGGCAAGGCTGGGTGCTCCGCCGGAGAAGTCGTACCGGTTTGGCCGGAATAAACTGCCCCGAACACCTGTTGAGGCGCCAGCCCACGGGCTGGCGCAGGCCCGTCATGACGGGATTTTGCTCAGTAATGCGGCGGGCGTTCGTCGCCGAAGACCGCACCGCCGGTGCCGTCCTGCTCGCGGGTGGCCTCACGCTGCATCAGCATGGCGACGCGGCGGGTCAGGGTGTCGATCTCCTGCTGCTGACGGGCGATCACGTCGCTCATCTCCTCCACGCTGCGGGTCAGATGGGCAATTTGCTCTTCCAGATGCTGCATGGGGCTCTCCTGTGCGCGGCTGGCCTGTCATAGGGCCATTGCCTGCCTGGGTCCATGGGGCGGCTGTTGCTGACGCGGGTTTTCTGGTGGAAAACCCGCGGGCCTCCGGCGGGGATATTTTCCGCCAGACGAAGACGGCGCGGCGCTATGGCCATTGGGTTCCTGCGTCCCTGTGTGTGCCCGGCTCCTTCTTGCTGTTGCGGCTGGCATCCGCTAGACCGCCGGGCAAGTGAAACCGCTACCCGTGAGGAGGCCGAACATGGCCAAAGTGAAGAAACAGCCCCGCCCCAAGGCACAAACGCCCAAGGGGTTCCGTGACTATTTCGGTGCGGAGGTGACCCAGCGCAGCGAGATGCTGCGGGCCATTGCGGGTGTGTATCATCATTACGGGTTTGAGGCGCTGGAGTCCGCGGCGGTGGAAACCGTTGAGGCGCTGGGCAAGTTCTTGCCCGATGTGGACCGCCCCAACGAGGGTGTGTTTGCCTGGCAGGAGACCGAGGACGACGGAAACGGTGACTGGATGGCGCTGCGCTATGACCTGACGGCGCCCTTGGCGCGGGTCTATGCCCAGCACCGCAATGATCTGCCGACACCGTACCGCCGCTATGCGATGGGGCCGGTCTGGCGCAATGAAAAGCCGGGACCGGGCCGCTTCCGCCAGTTTTATCAGTGTGACGCGGACACCGTGGGCACCGCCTCGATGGCTGCCGATGCCGAGATCTGCGCGATGCTGTCGGACACGCTGGAGACCGTCGGCATTCCCCGCGGCGACTATCTGGTGCGGGTGAACAACCGCAAGGTTCTGAACGGCGTGCTGGAAGTGATGGGGATCGGTGACGACCCTGCTGTACGTGACAATGTTCTTCGCACTATCGACAAGTTCGACAAGGTGGGTGAGGCCGGTGTGCGCGAGCTGCTGACCAAGGGGCGGCTGGATGCTTCGGGTGCCTTCATCGACGGCGTTGGCCTGTCTGATGATCAGGCCGCGCCGGTGCTGGCGTTTCTGACCTCCAAGGCGGCGGAGGCGGCGGGCACCATTGCCAACCTGCGTGCTGCCGTGGGTGACAGTGCGGTGGGCCAGGAGGGCATTGCCGAGCTGGAGCAGATCGGCGAGCTGCTGGCTGCGGGCGGCTATGGCAAGGACCGGATCGAGATTGATCCTTCGGTTGTGCGGGGGCTTGGCTATTACACCGGGCCGGTGCTTGAGGCGGAGCTGACCTTTGATATCCTCGACGAAAAGGGCCGCAAACGGCAGTTCGGATCGGTTGCGGGCGGCGGGCGCTATGACGGGCTGGTCAAGCGCTTTACGGGCCAGGAAGTGCCTGCAGTGGGTGTGTCCATAGGCGTTGACCGGCTGCTGGCGGCGCTGCATGCCAAGGGGCGGCTTTCGGCGGAGGCTGCCGGCCCCGTTGTCGTCACCGTGATGGACCGAGACCGGATGGCGGATTACCAGATGATGGTTGCGGAGCTGCGCAACGCGGGCATCCGGGCCGAGGTTTACCTGGGCAATCCCAAGAATTTCGGCAACCAGTTGAAGTATGCGGATAAGCGGAATTCACCCGTGGCCGTGATCGAAGGCGGTGATGAAAAAGCCAATGGCGTGGTGCAGATCAAGGACTTGATCCTGGGTGCCAAGATCGCAGAGAGCGCGACCCTGGAAGAGTGGAAGGAGCGTCCGAGCCAGTTTGAAGTGCCGCGCACGGAACTGGCCGCCAAGGTGCGGGAAATTCTGGACGGGCAGGACTGATCATGGCGGCTCAATCGCAAATTCAGGCCCGCGCTGCGATGCTGCGGGTCCGCTTTGAGGCCGCAGGCGCGCAGGTGGTGGACACGCCGCTGCTGCAACCGGCCGGCACGTTGCTGGATCTTTACGGCGAGGACATCCGGGCGCGCGCCTATGTGACCTCAGATGCGCTGCACGGCGAACAGATGCTGCGCCCGGATTTCACTGTGCCGGTGGTGGAGGCGCATATGCGCCACGGGGCGGAGCCTGCGCGCTACACCTATTCAGGCGAGGTGTTCCGGCGGCAGGAGGTCGACCCTGACCGGCCCAACGAATACCTGCAAGTCGGCTATGAGGTGTTTGAGCGCAACGATGCGGCGGCAGCGGATGCGGAGGTGTTTGCGCTGTTTGCGCTGCAGGTGCGCGGGCTGCCTTTGCGGGCGGCAACCGGCGATATCGGCATTCTGATGGCCGCCGTGCAAGGGCTGAAAACCACGGAAAAGCGCAAGGCGGCGCTGATGCGCCATATCTGGCGGCCGCGCCGGTTCCGGGCGTTGCTGGACCGGTTCGCGGGCCGGGCATCGGTCCCGGAGAACCGCAAGAAGCTGCTGGAGACCGAGGGTGATCTGACCGGGTCGGCGGTGGAGCTTGGCAAACGCCGCGCGGCAGAAGTGCAGGCGCGGGTTGAAGCGCTGCGCGAAGATGCCAAGGCGCCGCCGATTGCCGAGAATGAGCTGCTGGCGCTGGAAGCGCTGATGGCAGTACGCGAAACGGTACCCTACGCGGTAGAGCAGATGCGCGACATCGCGGTGGACCTGCCGCAGATCAATCTGGCGCTGGACCGCCTGGATGAACGCACCGCGGCGATGAAGGCGCGCGGAGTGGATGTGGAAGCCCTCGATTTCGAGGCCTCTTACGGGCGCACCTCGATGGAGTATTACGACGGGTTTGTGTTCGGCTTTTATGCCGAGGCGCGGCCTGATCTGCCGCCCATTGCCAGCGGCGGGCGCTATGATGCGCTGACCCGGCGGCTGGGCGGGGGCGAGGAAATCCCGGCGGTCGGCGGTGTGCTGCGCCCGGACCTGATGCTGCAGCTTGAGGAGGTGCGCGCATGAGTTTGAAGCTGGGGGTGCCGTCCAAGGGGCGGCTGATGGAGAAGACATTCGACTGGTTCGCCAAACGCGGCGTGACATTGGCGCGCACCGGGTCCGACCGGGAATATGCCGGCGCGGTCGAGGGTGTTGCGAACATGGAGCTGGTGCTGCTGTCGGCGGGGGAAATCCCGCGTGAGCTGGCGGCGGGGCGGATCCACCTGGGCGTCACCGGCACCGATCTGGTCCAGGAGAAACTGCCGCGGTTCGAGCAGCAGCTAGAGAGCCTGGCCGAACTGGGTTTTGGCCATGCCGACCTGATCCTGGCGGTGCCGCAGTTCTGGATTGATGTGGACACACTGGATGACCTGGATGCGGTGGCGTCTGCCTTTCGCACCGAGCATGGGCACCGGTTGCGGATTGCCACCAAATACCACCGGCTGGTGCGGGAATTCCTGACCGATGCCGGGGTGGCGGATTACCAGCTGGTGGACAGCCAGGGCGCGACTGAGGGCACGGTGAAGAACGAGACCGCCGAGATGGTGGCCGATATCACCTCAACCGGCGAGACGCTGCGGGCCAATCACCTGAAGCTGCTGGCGGACGGGCTGGTGCTGAAGTCCCAGGCGACGCTGTGGCGCAGCCGGGTGGCGAAATACGGGCTGGATGAGAAGGCGGCGCTGAACACGCTGCTGGATCTTCTGGAACACCAGAGATAGGCGGGACCGCCCGCGCGCAAGCGCGGGCTGCGCCCAACGCCATTCGGGCATCTTTGATGCCTGCAATGGGGGAGGGAGATCCTCTTTTTTGAACCCAAAGCGGTCCGTGTGCCAGTGTTCTCCCGCCCGGAGCAGCGGCATCCAAGATACCGCCGTTCCGGTTGGGCCGGGCGCCGGGCTGACGCCCGGCGCTGGCGAGGCACGCGGCGGGGGGTGCGGAAAGCCTCAGATCACTCCGATTTCCGCCAGTGCCTGCGAGAGTTCCAGCGGCAGCGGCTCTTCTTGGCTTTTGCCGGCAGGCAGGTCGGCGGGTGAGTCTTCAGTCTTCAAATAGCGCCAGCCCTGGAACGGGCGTTTCGGCGCAGTGTGGGTGCGGTGCAATTCCGGTTCCAGAATGATGGCGCAGCGGCGGATGCCGTCTTCGCCGATGACCTCATCCATGCGCAGCACGCGCTGGCGGCATTGGATCAGCCCCTTGATCACCCAATAGATCGAGCCGCCGTTGAGGATCTCCGCCTCGCGCTTGGGCCACATGCGGGTGACGTGGCGTGGCAGGCCTTCGGGCAGTTCGCGGCGGCGCATCTCCTGCCAGGCCATCAGGCTTTCGACGCTTTCGGTGCCAACCGAAAGCTTCACAAGGTTCACGCATTTATCCACAGGTTCCCCACAGAGTCGTCCAGAGCGGCACCTTTATATAGTAGTTCGGAGTTTGGTGCTAGCAAGGTCTTGTGGTACACTCGGCAATAAATTCTCAACGAAGTACGTTTTCAGCGTTGAGAAATCTGTCTTGCCTGTAGTATCGAAGCCGCCATTCAAGCTGCATTCGTGCTGCCACACGACTCAAAGGATTCGCCATATGAGCCGCTTCGCCGCCCCCATCGCCGAGCAAATCTGGGATATGAAATACCGTTTCAAGCAGGCCGATGGCATGCCGATTGACGTCACCGTCGAGGACAGCTGGCGGCGCATCGCGCGCGATTTGGCGCGGGCGGAAAAATCGCCGGATGCGTGGGAGGAGAAGTTCTTTGCCGCGCTGGAAGACTTTAAATACCTGCCCGCAGGCCGGATTACCGCAGGTGCAGGCACCGCGCGCCAGGTGACCCTGTTCAACTGCTTTGTGATGGGCACCGTGCCGGACAGCATGTCGGGGATTTTCGACATGCTGAAAGAGGCGGCGCTGACCATGCAGCAGGGCGGCGGCATCGGCTATGACTTCTCAACCATCCGGCCGCGTGGCGCGGATGTGAAGGGCGTGGCGGCGGATGCCTCCGGCCCGTTGTCGTTCATGGATGTGTGGGATGCGATGTGCCGCACCATCATGTCGGCGGGCTCGCGCCGCGGCGCGATGATGGCCACCATGCGCTGCGACCATCCGGATGTTGAGGCTTTCATCACTGCCAAATCCGATTCTGCCCGCCTGCGCATGTTCAATATGTCGGTGCTGATCACCGATGCTTTCATGGATGCGGTCAAGGCCGACGGGTCCTGGGAACTGGTGTTTGACGGCAAGGTCTACCACACCGTGCAGGCGCGCGATCTGTGGAACAAGATCATGCAGGCGACCTATGATTATGCCGAGCCCGGCGTGATCTTCATCGATCGGATCAACAAGGCCAACAACCTTTCCTATATCGAAAACATCTGCGCCACCAACCCCTGCGGCGAGCAGCCGCTGCCGCCCTATGGTGCGTGCCTTTTGGGCTCGGTCAACATGGCGCGGCTGGTGGCCAATCCGTTTGAGAAAGACGCGCATCTGGACCAGGAGGCGATGCAGGAGCTGGTCGCCACTGCGGTGCGGATGATGGACAATGTGGTAGATGTCTCCAAATTCCCGCTGGAGGCGCAGGCACAGGAAGCCAAGAACAAGCGCCGGATCGGCCTTGGCGTCACGGGCCTGGCCGATGCGCTCTTGATGCTTGGTCTGGAGTATGGTTCGGACGAAGCGGCGCGTCAGACCGACGAATGGCTGCATAGCATAGCCCGCGCCGCGTATCTGGCGTCGGTGGATTTGGCCAAGGAGAAGGGTGCCTTCCCGCTGTTCGATGCCGAGGCGTACCTCAGCTCCGGCAATATGCTGAACATGGACGCGGACGTGCGCGACGCAATCCGCGAGCACGGCATCCGCAACGCACTGCTGACCTCCATCGCGCCGACCGGCACCATTTCGCTGTATGCCGGCAATGTGTCCTCGGGCATTGAGCCGGTGTTTGCCTATGCATACACCCGCAAGGTGCTGCAGAAGGACGGGTCGCGCACCGAAGAGGAAGTGGTCGATTACGCAGTGCAGATGTACCGCGAGAAATTCGGCGCCGATGCCAAACTGCCCGGTTACTTCGTCAACGCCCAGACCCTGCCGCCCGCGGCCCATGTCAAGATGCAGGCAGCGGCGCAGAAATGGATCGACTCGTCGATCTCTAAGACCATCAACTGCCCGGAAGACATCTCCTTTGATGACTTCAAAGACGTTTACATGCAGGCCTGGGATCAGGGCTGCAAAGGCTGCACCACTTACCGCCCGAATGACGTGACCGGCTCGGTTCTGTCGGTCAGCGAAAGCGCCGACACCGCGCCGGGCGAGACCGCCCAGGCACCGCATGAGAGCGATAGTGCCGAAGTGGTCTACATGTCCGAACCGCTGGACCGCCCGCAGTCTCTGGAGGGCCATACCTACAAGCTGAAGTGGCCGGACAGCGAGCACGCGATCTATCTGACCATCAACGACATCATCATCAACCACCACCGCCGTCCGTTCGAGGTGTTTATCAACTCCAAAAACATGGAGCATTATGCCTGGACGCTGGCGCTGACCCGGATGATCTCGGCCGTGTTCCGCCGCGGCGGTGATGTGTCCTTTGTGGTCGAGGAGTTGAAAGCGGTGTTCGACCCGCGCGGCGGCGCCTGGGTTCAGGGCAAGTATATCCCGTCGATCCTGGCGGCGATTGGCGGCGTGATCGAAACGCATATGGTCAAGACCGGCTTTCTGGAAGGCGAGGGAATGGGGCTGAAATCCGACCCGCAGGCGCAAGTGGTAAACCTGAACGCCCCGCGCGGCAAGGCCTGCCCGAGCTGCGGCCAGTTCGACATGCAGATGGTCGAAGGCTGCATGACCTGCCGCAGCTGCGGTCATTCGAAGTGCGGCTGAAGGGGGCTGGGGGTTAATTGTTTTGTAAATGGCGTATGATCGCTGCCAAAACGCCCTAATCGGCTGCCAATTGTAGGCCCTAAAAATTCCGCCGGTCCAGAAATGGACCGGTTTTCCTTTTGTTTCAATGCCTTGGGCGGGACCCGGTTTCGGCTATCTGTTTCGAGATGACACACTCGCTCCGACTAGTTCGCTCAGTTGACTTAAGCGTCCTTGTTCAGCAGGACTGAAGCTCAAACCTGGCCAGGTTCTTTCCCCCATTTTCTCGAATGCACTGTGCGCAATCGGGATCCAAACGGCGCGGCGCGCCGGGAAAAGGGCCAGCTATGTCCAAGATCAAGTTCATCGAAGCAGAGTTCCACAATGTCGACAAAGACCGGCGGGCGATACGGCAGCGCCTGGAACGGTTCCTGAAAACGCGCCTCGCCCTCGAGCGCGGCATTGTGCCTCCGGACCAGGACGATCGTGATGACCGCCTGCGGTGGGAAAACGAATTGATGCAGGTTGGTCTCGGGCGCGAAGGTCAGGATCGCGTGGACCGCCGGGTGGGCAGGCTGGCGGAAGGGAGGGCTGCCGCCGCAGGTCTCTCCCACCTCAAGCTCGACGACCGGAGAACCTTGGAGGGTCTGCGCAACGGTGTGGAACTGGTCCGGATCCGGACGGAACATCAGGCGGATGAAATCGCCGCCAGAATCCATTCCGGCATGCCCTGGATGGCACCTGCGACAGATCTCCTTTGGAAATTGATGCGGCGCTCGGTCCGCAATGGTGACGCGGGCTTCCGCCTGCCTCCGGTTCTTCTCGACGGACCGCCGGGGATTGGAAAGAGCATGTGGGCCCGTCAGCTGAGCACCGCACTTGGCGTGCCCCGCTGTGGTGTGGAGGCGACGGCGGAACAGGCGTCGTTTGGCATTGTCGGCTCTCAGCGAGGCTGGTCCAACGCGCAGCCGGGGCGCCCTTTGATGACGATCCTGAAGCACCTGGTTGCGAACCCGGTGGTCGTTGTGAATGAAGCGGCAGAGGCCGGGGTTGCAACTTCGACCAAAGGGAACTGTTTCGGCCTGACCGAGGGGCTGCTGTCCCTCCTGCAGCCATCTTCTGCAACTTTGTGGCAGTGCCCTTACTACTAGGTGGGTTTCGACATGTCCTGGATCAGCTGGGTGCTGACCTCCAATACCTTGGTCACTCTACCAGCCCCATTGCTCAAGCCGCTCTGAAGTCCCATTCTATATGACGACGGACAGAACGTTTTGCGCAAACCGCAATTGAGACCGGGAAGCCGATTACTATTGCTGGAGAGCCGTTGGCGGTCGACCAGGCTCACTACTTGCTGGACGTTCCAGCGACGGCTTCAAATGATGCGGCCAAACAACTGTTTGAGGCCTGGCTAGAGGCTTCTTTTCAATAAGAGCTCGGCAAAGGCCATTCTAGATTTACCGCATGTGCGCCGAAGGCAGACCGAACTCACGTCTGCGGATGGTCCATTTCCAAAGTAGGCCGATGCCACGCCAAGCCGCACCCTCACTCCGCGGCGAACATCAAAGAACCTTCACCAGAGCTGCCAGCCTCCGCCGCTCCTTCAACAACAATGTTTTATAGAATCCGGCCGACGCGGACGGCCCTTTCCTGCCGTCTGATCATTAAGCGAAACGCTGCGGTGCGGCTCGTCAAACCTGCTGTTGGCACATAGCGCAGCATTTCTTCAATGGGGCGGTCCACGTCACTGGAGCCATCCGGGCTGCTGTCGAGAAGGAGGCGCGGCGGGCTTGCCGTGCCAGCTCAAAGAGTCCGGCATCATCGCGGCGGATGAAAATACCGGCGGCATCGGGCTGATCAGCCCGGCACAATGCACGGGCAAGCCGGGTGACAGCTGACATCAGAACAGAACCGGCTTTGTGTAGTAAGGCAGCTCTTCCACTCGGACGGCGTTCGGGTCTTTTGCGGCCTCGGCGCGGACATGAGCTGCGATTTCATGCATCGGCGCAAACCAGACATCGCCGCGCTCCAGCACTTTCTCAAGCCAGGTCTCCACCTGCCGTCAGCGCGCCAGACGCTCGGTCAAGAAAGGATGCCAGATCGCCAGCCACAACTCGCCGGCCTCGAATTGGGCTTCGAATTCTTCCCAGAAACCCTCAAGGCCGCGGCTGGGTCCGGCCACCGGCATCATGTAGCCGATCTCATCGTATTGGGCGAAGGGCGGCCAGTCGTCGGTGCCCCAATGGACCGGAAGCTCAACCAGCGACCCGGCGATGGAGTTCAGCATAACCCGCAAAAAACTAGGGGAGGGGGTGGGCGGCCAGGAATTGCTCCATATGGGTTTGCAGGAAACCGTCCTGTGCCAGCCCGTCTTCACCAATGGCAACCAGGCGGGTTTCCGGCGCACCGCGCCACAGGCCGTCCTTGTGGAATTCAATCCGCGAACCGACCTTTTGAAACACAATCCGGGTTTCCGGAAAATCCGCACAAAAAAGCACGCCTTTGGACCGGAACACGGAATTTGGCAGAGAGCCGAGTGCGGATTTGAAGCTGGCATAGCTGAAAGGCTCTTGCGCCGACCAGATTTGCGAGCAGAACCCTGCCGCAGGTCGCGATTGTGGAAGGACAGCGTTCTCCGGGTCATGCCGGCCAGTGTCCAAAAGAAACTGCACCGGCACTTGCCCGATGCTGGCCTCAAAGGCTGGCAGATTCGGGAACAGCCATCGCGCGCGGAAATCCGCAACCTGCTGCGGCTGCACCAGATCCGTCTTGGTCAGCACCGCAATATCGGCGGCCTCAATCTGCGCCTGCACCAGCTGCCGGCAGCTGTCCGACAGCACATCAGTGTTTTCGACATCCAGCAGCGTTACCACCGCATCCAAACGGGCATAGTTCCGCAGCTGCGGATAGCCGAAGACAGAAGCGATGCGGCCGGGCTGAGAAACCCCGCTGGCCTCGATCAGCAGATATTCTGGCGGGTTGTCCGAGAGGAACAGGGCCTGGAGCTGCGCCACCATATCACTTTGGATCGAGCAGCAAACGCAGCCGTTTGACAGCTCCATCACCTCGCGCTCGCGCTTCAGGATCAGGTCGGCGTCGATATTGACCGCGCCGAAATCATTGACCAGCACGGTGATGTTCAACCCATGCTCCCCCTGCAGCAGGGTATTGATCAGAGTGGTTTTGCCAGAGCCGAGGAAGCCCGCGACGATGGTAACCGGAACGCGCGTGTCCATCAGATGTCCACCGGAGTGAGATCAGGCACCGGAGAGGTGATGCGGCTTTCAAAATCTGTGCCTTGCATCCAGCCCTTTGGGTCATGCACAATCTCGCCATCCACCATTGTCAGATGCACCTGCGATTTGTGCCAGTTGCCCTTGGCGTCAATCTCCAACAGGTTGCGGTCCAGGACGATCAGATCGGCGGTCTTGCCTGCGGTGATCGAACCGGACACATCCTCGCAGCCCATCGCATAGGCGCCGTTGAGGGTCAGCATCCGGATCGCCTCTTGCGGGGTGATCGACCGGCCCAGTTTGCCCTCCATCTCCCCGCGCGGGTTTTCGCGGGTGACAAGCGTTTCGAACCCGAACCAAGGGTCGATGCTGCTGACCGGCCAATCGGTGCCCATTACGGTAACTCCGCCCGCATCCAGCACGCCGCGCACGTTATAGGCCTCCTGCAGCCGCTCCCCGAAAGACGAGCGCGCACCGATGGTGAACTCCGACGGGAACCATCCCACCGGAGAGAACTCGGCAATCACGTCCAGCTCAGCAAAACGGGCCAGATTGCCCTCGTCCAGCAGGGTGGAATGGGCGCATTGGTGGCGCATGCCACCCGAACCATTGCGGCGGCGGCATTCAGCTACTGCATCCAGGAAAATGTCCGAGGCGCCGTCGCCGGTACAATGGGCGATTACCCGGATCCGCTTGCGGTCCATCTCTGCCACCATGTCGTAGATATGTTCGGGCGTCAGGTTCAGCGAGCCCTGCCAGGTCTTTTCGTTCGGCCATGGGGTGATCAAGTAAGAGGTGCGCGGCTCGGCAGTGCCGTCAAAGTGGAACTTCACGGCATTCGCATTCAGACGCTTGGAGCGGTAGTAATGCCGCTCGCCCGCCAGCAGCTCCCAGCGGCGGCGCACCGGGAAGATGTCGTCTTGCCAGCTGATCGCGGCTTCGACCCGCACCGGCAGCTCACCCGCGAGGTCGATAGCACGCAGCGCATCCAGACGCTGCTCGCACACATGCACGTATTTCGTTGCCACCACCCCGCGGGCAGACTGGAACCGCGCGCCCTCGCGATAGGCGCGGGTCAGCGCATGCATCGGCGGCGGCGGCATCGCCGCCATGATCAGCGCATAGGCCCCATCAACCAGAATGCCGTCCGGCTCGCCGGTCAGCGGGTCGCGCACGATGTAGCCGTTGTTGGGATCGACTGTGTCCTTGCTGACGCCTGCCAGCTCCAGCGCCTTTGAGTTGGCCATGCAGCTGCCCCACATCCGGTCCATGATCGCAACCGGCCGGTCGGGGATAAAACTGTCGAGCCAGTCGCGCCCTGGCTTCAGCCCCGCCTTGCGGAAGGCGTAGTGGACGAAATGCTTGCCGAAAATCCACTCGTGGTCCGGGTTTTCGGTTGCATAGCGCAGGGTCGCCTCGCGCACCTGATCCGGGGAGGGCGTCTCCAGTCCCACGTCCAGATAGTCGGAGTATTTCGGCCCCAGAGCCAGATCCGGATGGGTGTGCATATCGTACAGCCCCGGCATCGCAAAGGCGCCGTTCAGATCATGCACATGGGTGTAATCGGCAATCAGCGGCTCTATCTCGGCATTGCTGCCAACCGCCATGAACCGTCCGTGTTTGATTGCCACCGCCTCGGCCCAGGGCTGATCCTGATCAACGGTGTAAATCCGCCCGTTCCGCAGCACCATATCCGCCGCAGGCAGCCCTTCAGGTGTGTTGGTCGACCGGATTCCGACGCTCGAAACCATGCTAATTGTCCTTTTCCTGTCCTGGGCCCGCACCACACCGGCATGCGGCTGCCCTGTCCGAACACAGTAAGAACGCAGGATTTCTCACGTCAAATGAAAGAAATTCCGCTGCATTTAGAAATTTTTCTCATGTAACATGCCCGAAACCCTGCTTAGAGAGGTCCCGAACATGGGTAGCATGGCCGAAAGAGACGCAAGCGATGCGCGCCGGGTCTACCCGTCGATGACCGCGCTCAGGATGCTGGAGGCGGTGTCGCGGCTGGGCAGCCTGCATAAGGCGTCAGAGGCGATGTTCGTGACCCCCAGCGCGGTTTCGCATCAGCTGCGAAATCTGGAACAAATGCTGGGTGTCAAACTGATCAGCCGTGCGGGCCGCAAAGTGGAGCTGACCTCAGCCGGCAACCGCTATGTGCAGGACATCCGCAAGGCGCTGGAGATCGTCGAACGCGCCAACGCTCCACTGGGCGGCAGCGAACCCTTCGGACCCTTGCGGATCAACTGTGCGTCAGGTCTCGGCAGCTATTGGCTCGCGTACCACATCACCGAGTTCCTGGACCTCTTTCCCAACATAGACCTGGAAATCACCAACGAGACCGATCGCAGCGATATCCTCAACGATCAATCTGATTTCTCGATCATCTACGGCGACGGCGCCTGGCCGGGCAAGCACGTCCAGCACCTGTTCACCCCACGCGCTTTCCCAGTCTGTTCGCCCGCCTTCCTAGAGCGCCACGGCCGCATCCGTACGCCCGAGGATCTAGTGAAACTGCCGCTACTGCACCACCGCAATCAAAGCGATTGGGTGGTCTGGCTGTCTGCCGCCAGCAAGAAGAGCTTTGAGTTGAGTAAGGGCATCATGTTCTCGGACGTGACCCAAAATATCAACGCAGCTATTGCCGGAGCCGGGATAGCCATCGGGGACGACATCCTGGGCCGCCACGCGCTGAGCGAGGGTAAGCTGGTACGCCTGTTTGACACCGATATTCGCGGCCCCCACGCCTATTACATCGTTACCCAGAAAGAGCGGATGGAACGCCGGGTTTGCCAGCTGGCGATCGACTGGCTGTCGCGCTGGTTCCAGGAATACACACTGCAAACGCAGAGTTAGCCACACGCAAATTCATGAAAAAATCTCAAGTAAATACGGAAATTTGTTTCATTTGACGTGAAAAAAACTGACTGCAATCCTTTCGCCAATGCTCAGGGCCTTACCGGGGCCAGGAACGATGGGGAGCCAGTCAGTGTCACAAATCGCGGCCAGCAGCATCTGCAAGTCCTATGGCAACTTCAAGGCTCTGCATGATGTCAGCATGGAGATCAACAAAGGCGAGTTCCTGACCTTTCTCGGCCCCTCCGGTTCCGGCAAGACCACTTTTCTGATGATCCTTGCAGGCTTTACCGAACAAACATCCGGCCAATTGATGAAAGACGGCAAGGACATCAGCGCAATGGTAGCAGAAGAGCGCAATTTCGGCATGGTGTTCCAGGGTTACGCGCTGTTTCCGCATATGACCGTCTGGCAGAACGTCGACTACCCCCTGCGGGTGCGCAAGATGGGCAGCGCCGAGCGCAAACAGAAAGTCGGGCGGATCATCGAGACGGTGGGCCTCGCAGAACATGCACACAAAAAACCTTCGCAACTGTCAGGCGGCCAGCAACAGCGGGTGGCGCTGGCGCGCTCGCTGGTGTTCCAGCCGGATGTGCTGCTGCTGGATGAGCCGCTCTCTGCGCTCGACCGCAACCTGCGCGAACAGATGCAAAACGAGCTGAAGCGGGTGCATGAGGAGACCGGCACCACCTTTGTCTTTGTCACCCATGACCAGGGCGAGGCGCTGGCGATGTCCGACAAGATCGCCATTTTCAATAGGGGCCGGCTGATGCAGCTGGACTCGCCTGACCGGATCTACAACGCGCCGGACTCGCGCTTCGTCGCGGAATTCCTGGGCCAGATCAACATTTTCCCGGTGGCGAACCCCGGCATGGACGGTAGCCTCTTGCGCGGCAATCTGGACGGCACGACGCTTTCGGCCGCCAATCCGGGAAACCGCGTGAACGGCACCGTCAACATCGCCGTGCGGCCTGAACACATGACACTCAGCTCCGAGCGCCCCGCGGGTCAGGCCAATATGCTGCCCGCCAAGGTGATCCAGACCACCTATCAGGGCTCGCACAGCGACCTGGTGCTGCAGACGCCGCAAGGCCACAGCATCAGCGCCTCCACCCACAACGCCAGTGGCGCGCTGCCCCGCGTTGGCAGCGATCTGTGGGTCGGCTGGTCGCCCGAAAACACCATCGTGATTGCCGACTAACAAGATCCGGGCCGCACCGCCCCGGGCGGCGGATGGACCCGGCAGAAAATGACCAGGGAGGATACCATGAACAACTTTCAACGAGACTGCTGCGAGCTATTGGCTGAGAGCTTCCGCAACGGCAAACTGGATCGCCGCGGCTTTCTGACCGGGCTGGTGGCACTGGGTGCCGCCACTGTAGCCGCGCCTGGGGCCCGTGCTGCGGGCCAGGAACTGGTGGTGGTCAACTGGGGCGGCGACGCGATTGACGCGTACTCCGCAGCCTTTGCCGAAGCCTATGAAGCCGCCACCGGCAACAAGTTGAAAATCGACGGCTCCGGCCCGCTCGAAGGCTCGATGAAGACCCAGTTCGAAAGCAATTCGGTCCGCTGGGACGTCTGCGACGCGGAACCCTATTCCGCGATCCGCCTGGGCCGCGAAGGCATGATGGAGAAAATTGATTACTCCATTGTCGACCGCAGCAAGATCGAACCGGGCTTTGACGGTGAATTCTACGTTCCTTCCTATTTCTACAGCAACGTCATCACCTATGACGCCGCCCGCTTCGGCGATGACGCGCCCAGCACCTGGGGCGATTTCTGGAACGTGGAGAAGTACCCGGGCAAGCGCACCCTCTACAAATGGATGACCGGCGTGCTTGAGGCCGCGCTACTGGCCGATGGCGTTGCGCCTGCCGAGCTTTACCCGCTGGACGTGGACCGCGCGCTGGCCAAGATCGAGGTGCTGAAGCCGCATATCGTCAGCTTCTGGTCCTCCGGCGCCGAAAGTCAGCAGCTGTTGCGCGACGGCGAGGCCTCGATGGGCCTGCTGTGGCACACCCGTGCGAACCTAACCAAACAGGACACCGAGGGTGAGGTCGACTGGACCTTTGATCAGGGTCTGGTGTCGCCCTCTGGCTGGACTGTGATCAAGGGCAACCCGGCCGGGCTCAAGGCTGCAATGGAGTTCATCGCCCTGGCCCAAAACCCGGACAATCAGGTGACCCTGCTGAACGAGCTGGGCAACGGCCCAGCCAACCCTGCCGCCCATGCGCTGGTGTCGGAAGAAATGAAGCCGGTGGATGCCAGTTCGAAGGAGAACCTGGAGCGTCAGATCGTGCTGCAGGCGGAATGGTACGCCGACCACTACGGAACTGCGCTGGACAAGTATCTGGCGCTGGTTAGCAGCTAAAGCGATAGGAGAGGGCAGCAAAATGGCCACGCGGTTCAACATACACACCATCGCCATGTGGCTGCTGCCCGCCCTGTTCCTGGCGGTCTATCTCGCGCCGCTTCTGGGTGTCTTCGGCTGGTCCGTCTCCCGGCCCGAGCCGGGCGCGGAGAACTATGTGCGAATGCTGACCGACGCCGATGCGCTCAACATAATGCTGCGCACCGCGCGAGTCTGCCTACTGGTCACCGGCATCTCGGTGCTGCTGGCCTATCTTATGGCCTACCACTGGGTCTTCGGCTCGCCCGCCCGCAAGCTTTTCATGGAGCTTTGCATATTTATCCCCTTCTGGATCTCAGTATTGATCCGCGCCTTCGGCTGGGTGGTGATCCTGCGCAACAAGGGCATTCTGAATGAAACATTGCTGTCCATTGGCGCCATTACTGAGCCGCTCACACTGGTCAGGACCGAGCTTTCGGTGATCCTGGGCATGGTGCATTTCCTTGTGCCCTTCGCGGTTTTCCCGATTGCCTCGGTGATGCGCCAGATTGACTCACGGGTGCTCCTCGCCTCGCGCGGCATGGGCGCTAATCCCGCCTTCACCTTCTGGAACGTGTTCCTGCCGCTCACCATTCCCGGCGTCCTCGCCTCGGTGATCATCGTCTTTGTCTTTGCCCTTGGCTTCTTCATCACCCCGGCGATCCTCGGTGGCGGCAAAATCGTGATGATTGCGGAATACATCTACATCCAGATGTTCCAGACATCGAACTGGGGCTTTGGCGCCGCGCTCAGCATCGGGGTGCTGGCCGTGGTCGCGGCAATGGCGGGCCTGCTGTTCAGGGTCATCCGCCCGGAAAGGTTGGTCAAATGATGCGCAAGCCCCTGAACCTGCAAGGCTGGCTGCTGAAACTTGCCGCCATCCTCACCGGCCTCTTCATGCTGATGCCGCTGATGGCTGTGATCCCGGTCTCCTTCACCCCCAAGCGGTTCCTGTCTCTGCCAAAGGGCGACTGGTCCCTGCGCCACTATCAGGCGCTGATGACGGATGAGGCCTGGCTGGCAAGCATATCCGACAGCGTGCTGGTGGCTCTGGCCAGCAGCGTGATCGCCACGGTTCTGGCCACCGCTTTTGCCTTGGGCCTTTGGTTCCGCCAGCCGCGCTATGGCGGGGCGCTGGTGGGGCTGGCGCTGTTGCCAATGGCGGTGCCTCCGGTGGTCTCGGCGGTAATCATCTACTTCCTGCAAGCGCGCATCGGCCTGATCGATACCTATGCGGGGCTGATCCTGACCCATGTGATCATGGTGACGCCCTTTGCGGTGATCGTGATGCTGACGGCCACCTCGCGCCTCGACAAGTCGCTTGAGCTTGCTTCGCGCAACCTCGGCGCCTCGCGGATGCAGACCACCTTTTGGGTGGTGCTGCCGAACCTCAAATTTGGGCTGTTCTCGGCCTGGTTCCTTAGCCTGGTGCTATCCTGGGAGGAGATCGCCGTCACCCTGTTTGTCAGTGGCATCGACGTGATCACCTTGCCGAAACGGATCTGGGACGGGCTGCGCCTGAACGTGGACCCGATCATCGCCGCAGTTTCGGTGATCCTGATGGTGCTGACCACCATCGCCATTGTCGCCAAGACCCTGCACGAGCACCACAAAGGCAAATCCGGCAGCTAAGACCGGCACAATCGAAGGTACCCCTGATGGACATCAATCAGATTTCCGAGCTGTTCACCCTGGTGACCGGCGCCCAGAATGTGATCACCGGTGAGCGGCTCGCCCTGCGAAACACCGGCTATTGCGCTGCGAGCTACGATGGTGGCGTGCTGCTCACGCCGGGCTCGGCGCAGGAAGTCAGCGGGATTTGCCGGCTGGCCGCTGACAACGGGCTGACCATTGTTCCGCAAGGCGGGCTGACCGGGCTGGTTCAGGGCACAGCCACCGCATCCGGGCAGGTGGCTTTATCACTGGAAAAGATGAACCGCATCCTGGATCTTGACCCGGTGCAAGGCGTTGTTACCGCCGAGGCCGGCGTCACCCTGCAGCAGGTAATCGACGCCGCCGAGCCCCTCGGCCTCGCCCCCGGTGTCGACCTGCCGTCGCGCGGCAGCTGCACCCTGGGCGGCATCGCCTCGACCAATGCCGGTGGGATCCAGGCGATCCGTTACGGCATGGCGCGGGACAACATCCTGGGGCTGGAGGCGGTGCTGGCCGACGGCACGCTCCTTGACCTCAGCAACACCCTGCTCAAGAACAACGCAGGCTATGACCTGAAACAGCTGTTCATCGGCTCAGAAGGCACGCTGGGCATCATCACCAAACTCACCCTGCGCCTGCACAGCCGCCCGTCCTCGGTGCAAACTGCGCTGATCGGCTGCGCCGGAACCGAAGATCTGTTCCAAGTGCTGGCCAGCGCCCGTAAGGTCTTTGGAGGCAGCCTCTTGTCATTTGAAGCTATGTGGCCGGAGTTCTTCACCCAAATCGCCACACATTTGGGTACCGGCATGGTGTCACCAGATTGCGGCATCTACGGAGTGATTGAGACAGGTCATTGGGGCGATGTAGGGCAGGACGACACCCTCACGGCCTTCCTGGCACAATGTTTCGAAAACGGCATCCTGCTGGACGGTGTCGCCGCCCAATCCGAATCCCAGCGCCGAACCATCTGGCAACTGCGCGAGGACGCAGACGTGATTGAAAGCCGCAAGGGGCCCTGCCTGTCCTATGACGTCGGCCTCTGCCTCAGCGATATCCCGGGCTATGTCGAACAGCTGCAAGAACAGATCGCCCGGGAATGCCCGGGTGTCGGCTGCTATGTCTTCGGCCACATGGGCGACGGCAACCTGCACATCATGGCGGGCCCCGCCCCTGACCCCGCCAGCCACGCCGCAATTGACGGTGCGATTTACGGCGTGCTGCAGCAGTTCCCTGGCACCACGGTTTCGGCAGAACACGGCATCGGACTGGAAAAACGCGCTCAGCTGCCGCTTAGCCGCCCCGCACCAGCTCTTGCGGCCATGCGACGGCTAAAGACAACGTTTGACCCCCAACTTATGCTCAACCCCTTCAAGGTACTTTCAGATCTATCCTAGCCTCCTCTTGAAAGGTGATGCGCGATTTGACTAGCCTGAATGCCCGCCAAAAAACCGGTGCCTGGGGGATAGCACTTTTGCAGCGAGTATTAGCATCCTGCCCCTCACATCCCACAAAGAGTTGAGTGTTGGAGACTTCTCGCTACTGCAGCGAATATCTGGAATGTCCGGCCCCTCGATGATCGATCATGGCTGCAGCGAAAGGGTGGTTCGAGTTTCACGCCTCAGACTGGCTTCGAATGACCGTTCCGGCGACATCGGCTGCATCGCAGCGAGGAGCGTGCCGCACCTGCAAGCGAATGCTGCCTCAGCAAACACCTGGAAGGGCAAGGGCAGCGAAGTCCGGCTCACCGCCAGCCCAAGTCCGACCAGGTGAACGGCCTCTGTCTAGGAGATCAGCCATTCACGCCCGGCGCGGCGAACTTGCGGCATGAGCCCAACCTGTAAACTCGAATTTCTCGCTGCATGCGCACGCAGCGCGAGAAATGCTGCATACGCGTTAAACTCGGTGCTGCCGCTCAGCGGAAGGAACGGTCATTCATGCTGGCCGCAGCGAAGATCAGACGCGAAACTCACAGGTCGCGGACGAAGTTGCCGTTCCCCGGTTCAGTCTGGAAGGTCCGCTAGGAAAATTTGGAGGGTGCAATTGATACTCTTCCGTACCTTAAGATAGGCAGGCAAATCGTATTGGATGTCAGGCGACGCCCCACCAGCGCAGGGTCTGTTCGCAGTGATATCGGATCGCGTTGACCGCGCCTTCAGTGTCACGGCATTCCAGAGCTTCAATGATCGCAAGATGCTCTTCCATGGCTGATACGATCCGGTTTTGAAGAAACGGGCGCGCATTTTGGATAATTGAAATCCGCATCCGGTTGGCTTCATAGCTGGCCGTTAGCTGCGAGTTGTCGAGGCCCTCGGCAAGGAAATTGTGCAGCGACAGATCGACTTCGATAGCCTTCGGAGGAAGACTGCTTCCCAGTTCAGCCCGTGCGGTGTCTAGCATTGCATTGTGCTGCACCCGCAAGTCCTTCAAGCCAGATAACGTACTGCCGGCGATCCGCCGGCGCGCTCCCTCCTGATCCAGAACCATGCGGAAATCGAGGCATTTCCGGATGATCTCCGGACGCGCTTCCATTACTTGCACGCCGCGTTTCGGCAACGTGGCCAGCAGGCCGTGCGAACTGGCCTGTTTCACCGCCTCGCGGACAGCGGCGATCGGGCAGTCGAGAATTTGAACAAGTTGCGACATGGACAGGAACTGCCCGTCGCGCAATCTGCCGGTCCGCAGCGCGTGCCAGAGCTCCTGCTGAGCTTTTTCCGCCAGAAGCTGAACGCCGCCTGATTGAGTCATTGACGCCCCGATGTGGTATTATCAACCAAAACCATAAGGTGTTACCTGGATTTTCATATAGCCTGCTAGATAACATATCTTCTAAAATGTTAGATGCAAGATTAATTTCGCTCGATGTTTAACAGGATAAAAAAGCCGCTTGTCGGGTGGCTTCGGGGAGGAAAGCATGGCTTCTATAGATCAATCGAATGTCGCCCACGGTGGCACGTTAGACCCAGAGGGCAACGCCCTTAACCCAGTCGGCGCTGACGAAAAAACCTGGGGATGGTTCGCGATCTTCAACATCTGGGCAAACGACGTGCAATCGCTGTTCGGCTATTCACTTGTCGCGTCGCTGTTCATCTCGTTTGGTGTCGGCGGCTGGACTGCGTTTGCGGCTCTGATCACTGCCGGGCTTTTTGTCATGTGGATGGTCAACTTGTCTGGTGCCGCTGGTGAAAAATACGGCATTCCCTACCCTGTCTTCGCGCGCGCCAGCCTGGGAACCCAGGGCGCAAAGCTTCCGGCCATACTTCGGGCCACGGTTGCCGTGTTCTGGTACGGAGTTCAGGTTTACTTTGCCTCGACGGCGGTGGCTCTCCTGATCCGCTCAATCACCGGCGCAAGTGGCGGGGTGGAAATCCTCGGTCTGACGGGCATCGACTGGATTTCCTTCCTCATTGTCTGGGGCTTCCACATCGTCATTTTCTGGCGAGGCATGAACTGGGTCGAGACCTTCCTGAACATCGCCGGTCCTTTCGTCTATCTGGTGATGATCGGCTTGGTGATCGTGCTTTGGCAGCGCTCCGACGGTCAGCTTCTTTCGGCAACTGCGTCGATCTTTGCTAATCCCGAGGGTACGTTCTGGACAGAGTTCAAAGGCTTCACCGCCATCGTCGGCACAATGGTGGCCTATTTCGCCGCGGTCATGATCAACTTCAGCGACTTCTCGCGCTATGCTAAGGACAATCGGACGATGAAGCTGGGCAACCTTGCCGGTCTGCCCTTCAACATGATTCTGTTCTCGGCACTTGCGCTTTTGACCACTGGCGGCGCAGCTGTGGTGTTTGGTGAAGAAATCATCAACCCCACAGAAATCGTCGAGCGCACGGACAGCGTGCTGCTGGGCGTTATCGCGGCGATCACCTTCTTCGCCGCTACGGTTGGCATCAACCTGGTGGCCAATTTCATCCCCGCAGTAAATGGCATTGCCAACTTGGCACCAGAAAAGATCAGTTTCCGAAAGGCCGGCTTGATCACATCGATCTTTGCCCTGGTGATCGGTGGGTTCTGGAACAGCTTCATCAGCCAGTTCGGGATCAGCGGCTTCGTCAATACGCTCGGTGCCGTGCTCGCCCCGATCTTTGGGATCATGATTGTCGACTACTATCTGCACCGCAAAGAGCAGCTGAGCGAAGCCGATCTCTACAACATGGAAGGCGGCATCTATCACTTTGACAACGGCTGGAACGGTCGTGCAGTTAAGGCGTTCGGCGTGGCGGCGGTGTTCTCGGTTGCAACCGTCTGGGTCCCTTGGTTCGCAGTCTTGTCCGGCTTCAACTGGGTGATTGGCGCAATCCTGGGCGGCGTAATCTACCATGCCATCGCCAAGGACCACGTGAAAGTCTGATGATGCGCTAGTGTCTCGCCGGTGGAGCCTTGTGCTTCACCGGCAACCCTTCTGGGCTCATGACCGAAAACTCAGTTCCAAAATCAAGCTGGCGAGTTTGCCCTCTCCGGCAGGGCTGGATCTGGCTGGACAAACGGATCGAGATGACCACGGCTGAAATCATGGAGGTCAGCGAAACTGAGCCGGGTTGCCAGCGGCTTATGACGATCCCAGGTATTTGGCCCGTTGATCTCAACGGCGATGGCTGCTGCCGTTGGCGAGGGCGAGGCCTATGACCGGGGACGCGACTTTGCAGCCTGGCTCGGATTGGTCCCGAGGCAAAGCAGCACCGGCGGGCGCACGATATTGGGGAGCAACACAAAACGGGGCAGTCGTCATCTGCGCATGCTCTTTGTGCAGGCCGCACAGGTCATCATGATGCGCCCCAAGAACTGGCACAAGTTCAGCTTTGGTCCGTGGCTGGAAGCAGCGTCAATGCGGATGCAGCACAACAAACTTGGTGCGGCACTGGCCAACAAGCTCGCCCGGATCGCCTGGAGCGTCCTCAGCTCCGGCAAAGACTTTGATTGGAAAGGACAAGAGATAGCGGCTGCGGTCCGATCAGGCCAATGCCGCAAACAACGTTCGTAAACCTCAACTGCATGGAACGGAATTAAGACGCACCCAAAGTCTGAGAGCCCAAATGGTCATCAATGATCTGGCAAGTAATGAGACAGCGGCGCGTGCGCACTCCCAACAGGGCCACGGCAAACAATGAAGCCGATACAAAGGCCGGATACATATCAGCGGCTTCCAGAAGACATGCGATTGATCACTTGCAAACAGCAGCCGGTACATACATTGGGCTCTCTGCTGACCTCGAATGCGCTGCAGCATCCACGGGCTCCAGATCGCCCGGCTAGGCGCGACCGGCCCAACTAGAGGTGGTCGCGGGGTTGATCCAGCGACGTTTTCGGTGATGTGCTGCCACCCGCGTCCCAAAAGCCGAGGTTCGGCCTAGTGGCGGCGAAATCTTGGTGAGAGCCCAATGTGCCGGATGCTGCGTTCTGTACTGGTAAAGCTGCTCTTCGCGGCCAATCAGGATGTTGGCTAGGAACCAATATGCTTCGCTCCAGGCGCGGATCACTTCCTCGGTCGCCGCCTCTTTGAGAACCGCCTTGATCGCGGCCAGCAGGGCGCTGACGACATGATCATAGTGGCGGGGTTCGATTTGCAGGCCCACATGCTTGTTTGCAATACGCTCCACCGCCGACGCCATCGCCGGAAGGTTTTCGATGTTCTGGGCGTAGGCCAGGATCGCGTTGGCCAATGCTGCGTGCTGGGGGGAGGCGCCGTTCTGGTGCGACTGGTTGAACAGTGTGCGGATTTCAGGATCGGCCAGCAGCCTGTCGTACATCTCTGCTACGATCTCGCGCCCATGCTGCGCCAGCGCCGGAACAGTCGCCTTTACGGTATCGATGGTGGTTTGGCTGAGTGGCTGTGCCATTGCACGCTCTTGATTTGTCGGTTGGCAAGCCTGCGGCCTGCTTCGTGAGTTTCACTGCATGAAACATTCAGGCTGGTTGCATGTATGATTGCAGCTTTGAAAGATGCAATCCAAATGAATATTAAAAGCGTGATCGGAGCCCCGGATGAAGCTGAACCTGACAACTGATTACGCGTTGAGAATTCTTATTTTTCTGACGTCCAAACCCGAAGAGCTGCACTCGATTGAGACATTGAGCCGCATCTACCGTCTGCCGCACAGCTCTTTGATGAAGATCGTCAGCGAGCTGGTCCGGCAAGGCTGCGTCATGAGTGTTCGCAGCCGCTACGGCGGCATCAAGCTCGGACAGGCCGCCAGCGAAATCAATGTGGTGCAAGTCGTACGGAGCATGGAGGAAAGCTTCGAAGTTGCCAATTGCGGAGAATGTCTGATCCAGCCCCAAGGACGAAGCCGCTCCGCGGCATTGGCGCGGGTGGCTGATGTTCAGCGATGATCTGACAGTGGTGCATTTGGGGAACGGCATTTCTGCCTGACGATTGAGCCCTTCTCAATCATCAGACAGGAGGCTCCCATGACAGAGGAGAGATCAACCCCGCTTCGAGAGCGGATGATCGAGGACATGCGCATCCGCGGGATGGGCGACAAGGCGCAGAAAGCGCATATCCGGGCGGTCAAGGATTTCGCCATTTTCCTCGGGCACCCGCCGGATACCGCCTCACCGGAGGAACTCCGCGCCTATCAACTGCACATGACGGATACAGGGGTCACGCCGGCGACTTTCAACGCCAGGATCGTGGCGCTCAGATTCTTCTTCGGCATGACCTGCGGGCGCGAGGAGATGAAGCGCTACATGCAGTTCCGCACCCAGCCCAGGAGGTTGCCTGTAGTCTTCAGCGTTGAAGAGGTATCGGACATCCTGATGGCGGCGCCGGGGCCCGGGCTCAAATACCGTGCCGCGCTCAGCATTTCCTACGGCGCGGGGCTGCGGGCCGCCGAGGTCTGTAACCTCAAGATCGGCGATATCGACAGCAACCGGATGCTGATCCATGTCGAACAGGGCAAAGGGCGGAAGGACCGGAAGGTGATGCTGTCACCCGGGCTTCTGAGCTTGCTGCGCGACTACTGGCGCGAGGCGCGGCCGGAGGGCTGGCTGTTCCCCGGCAAGCCGAAGATCAACCCGCTGTCGCCACGGCAGCTGAACCGCGCCTTCACGTCAGCGAAGAACATGGCCGGCATCAAAAAGGCCGCCACTCTGCATACCCTGCGGCACAGCTTTGCGACGCATCTGCTGGAGGCCAACACCGATGTCCGGGTCATCCAGGTGCTGCTCGGCCATGCCAAGCTGAGCACGACGGCCCAATACACCCATGTCGCCACCAAGACGATCCGTGACACGGTCAGCCCCTACGAGATGCTGGAGCAGTTGCAGGATCAGACAATCAAGCGAAGCCTGAAGTGACGGGGCACTGGGGTGTCCCGCCCGGGGCTGGAGATTGCTGATATATTCCGTGCCCATGGTGCCGCGTGGCGGCGGGCCAATGCAGGGCATGTCAGCCTGACCCAGCTCAAGGTGATGTCGGCAATCGAAGCCTGCCGGACCGAAGCGCTCGGCGGGCATGTGGCCGGGTGCGCCAAATGCGGCCATCGCCACATCGCCTACAATTCCTGCAAGAACCGGCACTGCCCGAAGTGCCAAGGGCCAGCGGCGCGCGACTGGATGGAAGCCCGCGCCGAGGACCTGCTGCCCGTGGAGTATTTCCACGTGGTCTTCACCCTGCCCGCAGAGATCGCCCGGATCGCCTCCTGGAACAAGCGGGCGGTCTACGGTCTGCTGTTCCGGGCGTCGGCACAAACGGTCATGACCATCGCAGCGGACTCCAAGCGCCTTGGTGCTCGGGTGGGCATGACCAGCGTGCTGCATACCTGGGGATCGGCGCTGACCCATCACCCCCACATCCATATGATCGTTCCCGGTGGCGGCCTGTCTCTGGACGGCGCGAGATGGATTGCCTGCAAGCCCGGGTTCTTCCTGCATGTGCGGGTCCTGTCGCGCTTGTTCCGGCGGCTGTTTCTGGAGGGGCTGATGGCGCTTCACCGCGCCGGGGAGCTGGCCTTCTTCGGCGACCTGGAACCGCTGGCGCAGGCCGATGCCTTCGCAGAGTGGCTGGCTCCTTTGCGCAAGTCCGAATGGGTGGTCTATGCCAAACCGCCCTTCGGAGGCCCGGAAGCCGTTCTCGCCTATCTCAGCCGGTACACCCACCGGGTGGCCATCTCGAACGCACGCCTCGTCAGCGCCGACGCAGGCACCGTGGCATTCCGTTGGAAGGACTACAGGATCAAGCGCGGCGACAGGCAGAAAGTCATGCGTTTGGCCACGCCCGAGTTCATCCGCCGCTTCCTGATCCACGTCCTGCCCGCTGGTTTCCACCGCATCCGGCACTACGGCTTGCTCGCCTCAGCGCAGCGCAAGGCCAACATCGCCCGGTGCCGTGCCCTGCTCGGGACAAGGTGCCCGGCTCAAGAACCGCCAGAAGCCGCCGAGGTTCTCCCGCTCACCCTGCGTGAGCCATGCCCGTGCTGTGGCGGAACAATGCATATCATCGAGATCTTCCGGCGCGGGCAAAAACCCCGGTCGCGCGCGCCACCGCGGAAGGAGGCGGCATGACGAAACGCCCGTCATTCCGGTATTGTGAACACCGGGCATCCGCAGCCGCCCGGCTGTCTCCATTTACGCCTGTACTCTCCTGCAAGCTCAGAACCACGCCGAAACGCCGCTTTCGTCGCAGCAATTGTCCGGAGGCCCCCGTTAAGAGCATCCCAACCGGCATCGGAATGCCTCCGGCTTGGCCGCTGGCTCCAACCGCAGACCCCGCCGTCTGCGCTCTTTCCCCATAGACAGCCCCAAGAGTCCCGCGGCTTCCACCTTGGGAGGTTTTCCAACGCGGGCCGATGTCGCGCCAAGCCGCACCCTCACACCGCGGCCCGCATCAGAAAACCTTCACCAATGCGGGCTTCGAGGGGTCTTTGCTGAAGCGGTCGATGCGTTTCTGAGTGTCCTCGACCGCAGCACCGTCGCCGATCTGATCAGAAACAAGGCGGATCTGGTTCCGTTGCTGACATTGTCGGAGGCGGCAGATAATCCGTAATCCGCCGTGAACCGGCCAAGGAACCCAAACTGGTCAAGGGCAGTGACCAGGGGCTTGGCAGGACGCTAATTGCAGGGAGTGGCTGAAATTTGCGACGCCGTCCCCGTTTGGCCTGCCAACTGCAAGACACACCCGGTTAGTGAGCAGGAAAACAAGTACGAAACGCGGCTTACTATGTCTTCTTTCTGCCTGAGGTTCTGGGTAACCGTGGCTTCCTGCAATGGCGAAAGGGATGCTGCAAGGCTGGAAGAACATTTGTGTGCCGAACCATGAGCCACCGAAGAGTTGCCGGGCGATAAAACGTTTTCATAGCGCCTGTTTTGTGCGCAGTTTACCGGCGGGTGGTTCATTTCCGGGCAGGCGGAGCCATGCAGCTGAAGTCAAATCTCTTGCGCCATCTCTCACCGGTATTGCCGCCAGCACAGATACGGAAAACCCTCGCGTGGCGACGGGTGCCGCCACCGGGATTTGTGTTTGCGCGTTGTTCGCGCTTGTCTGGCCGGAAATCGCAGGGGTTCCAATGCGCCTGCTCGCCGCCTTGGGCGCCTCCGCGGTTTTAATCTACGCCGTCCAAAATTCCCCGCTGGCGCAGCCCTGGTCGGCAATCTGCGGCAATGTTGTTTCCGCCGCGGCAGCGGTTGCAGTCTTGCAAAACCGTGCCCATGCCCTGGCAACCGGCATTGGCTGTGGCCGCCGCGATCTTCGCAATGATGATCGCGCGGGCCCTGCATCCTCCGGACGGGGCAATTCCCTTGCTGGCGGGACTGGAACCGGAGCCGGTCCTTGATGCAGGTTTTGCCTTTGCGATCGTACCAGTTGACCTTCTGATGGCCGCTTTAGTCCTGACGGGTGTTCTGATTAACTGGGTCACAGGCCGGATGTACCCGTTTGGCCAATCCTTAGAGACGCCTGTGCAGCCGCAAGAGGTCCGCGTGGGTCTCAGCAATGACGAGCTGGAGGAGTTGCTGGAGCGCTTCCATCAATCTGCCAACATCGGCGTGGCAGATCTGGGGCGGTTGCTTGCCGGTACCGAAGGATGGCCGCCTGGCAGGTATTCTCACGCGTACCGACATCATTGGTCTGCTTCTGCGAGGGGCGCAAAACAGATTGGCCGCGTAAGTTAGAAGTCGGTTAGGGGCACTGGAGACGCCCAGGCTGCACCTTCGGTGCCGGGCAGTTTTTACCGCTCAACTTCAGTTAGTGCTGGGCGCAACTAAAGGCGACTCACCCCGGATCAGCTACTCGTGCTGGTTGCGGCAAATTGGCGGGTCGAACCCAAAACGCCGAATGCAGCGCCTGGCCCGAGCGGCAGGGCTGCGCAGGAAGCGGGCTTTGCAAAGCATTGATTGCTTCCCGATTTCGGCCCTTCGCGCCGCTTGCCGGGAGCCGCAATCACGGCCGCCGGACAGAGTTTCCGTTGGCGATGATCTGATTGATCAGAGCGGCTGCTGCCTTGTGAGTTACGACTTCTGCATCCGTACCGGCAGCGTTTTCATGTGAGGCTGCTGCGTCACGGAGGATTCCGGTGATTTCATGCTCCGGCATCACTTGGAGGTCATTCATGGCAAGCAGCAGCGCCTCGCAAATTGATAAGGCGGCCATTCCCGCCTTGTCGGAATACTCAGGCATCCTGCATTCTCCTTTCTTGCATTGCATATCAAGCCAATGTGGCAGACTGGTGATCAAGGGCATCTTTGCAGAAAACGGAGTATGCTGGGCTGATCGAGAGCAGTCCCTGTCCTGGGGGCGTTCTGAACTGCCGCGTCTGTCCGGGGGGGGGGCCATGAACGCTATCAAAAATAGCCCGTTTACAAGAAAGCTATCAGCTTTTGCCGTATTGTCAGAAGATGAGCTTGCCGTGCTGGAGCGTTTGCACCAGCGCCGCAGAACTTTTTCTGCCGGGAGCGACCTTGTGCATCAGGGGCAGCCGGAACAAGCTGCCTATATTCTGTCCTCCGGCTGGGCCTGCTCCTATAAAATTCAGCAGGAGGGGTCGCGCCAGATCGTTGACTTTCAGATACCGGGTGATTTCCTGGGATTGCGCAGCGTTCTTCTGCGCACCTCTGACCATAGCATTGAACCTATCGTGGAGATCGAAGCTGCCGAAGTTCTGGCAGAAGACCTTCTTGGGGCATTTGCCGATACCCCAAGGCTGGCGGCAGCCATACTGTGGGCAGCGTCCCGGGACGAAGCAATGGTGGTGGAGCATCTTGTGGGACTTGGGCGCCGTGATGCGGATGCCCGAATGGCGCATTTCCTGCTGGAACTTGGTGCAAGGCTGGCTCTCGTCGGGATGGGAAGCAAGGCGGGCTATGCCTGTCCGTTAACGCAATACCACCTGGCCGACGCGCTGGGACTGACCGCAGTCCATGTGAACCGTGTGCTGCGCCAACTGCGGGAACGAGATCTGGTCACCTTCCGCGACGGTTATGTGAAGTTCGGCAGTTTTGACCGCCTGGTGGCACTGGCGGATTTCGATCCGGGATATCTGGATCAGGCTGGGCCGCTTCTGAAATGAAGCGGCCGCCCTCGGGTAAAACCTGGGCGGCCGGAAAACCGGTCCGGAATAGGAAGGTTACACGAGGGCTAGTTTTGCCGCATCAAGCTCTTTGTACATTTCAGCATCGTTTTCCTCGCTCTGCGCCAGCTCGGCCAGCCGGTAATGCTTCCAGGCGGTGTCTTTCCGTGGCCCGGCAGGAGCCCTTTCGCAGGCAGCCCTGACAGAGGCCAGTTTTATGGACATCTCTCTTGTTTCAGGTGTCATTCGATTGTCCTTTCTTTGGCGTTCGCGGAAAACAAGAAGCGCGAACCATATGCCGAGCCAAATTAGGCCGGCACATCCTCCGCGCTTCTTGGCACTCGTAATACCCCCGCTGGCAAATGCATGGCCAGTCCGAGATGCTTAGCTGGATCCCGATCAGTGCGCACTGACCTAGGTTAGCTAGCGGCGCTGCGTTGCGGAGGCTTGTCAGGGATCAGGCTTTCTCCGTCAGCGAAAGACGCGGCCGATTGGGGCCAGGCACCAGATCATCCTATGGCTTCAGAGAGCCCTATACCCGGGCACAGAGCAGCGGCTGTAAAGCACCCGCCTCTCCGGTTGATCAAAACCACACCTGGAACCGCCCAAGCTGGAAAACCGTCAGGCGCTAACATCGATCAGCACGTGACCATTCCTTTCAGCTTAAAGTCTCGATGACACTCAGCGCTGCCGTGATCTCGCGCAACAGGTTACGAGGCGCCCCGCGGCAGCAGCTGCAAGCAGCCGCCATACAGGACATCAATGAGAAACAGGATGAACACACGGTCGTCCAGACTGATGGTGACGTTTTCCCATCCGTTTGCCTTAGCTGGCTACGCTGACGAACTTCCTTCGGGTGGGTACGAAGTTATCGTGGAAGAGGAGCTTATTCAGGGGCTCAGCTTCGAAGCTTACCGAACCACAGCAACCTACCTGCTGGTCCATGGCAGGGGCGGCCGCGCGGGGCGGACCGAACTGCGCCTGATCACTCAGAAGGATTTGGAAACGGCGCTGAACCGCGACAGCGGATTCCACACATAACAGCAATCATAGCGAGGCGGCGCTTTCTCCGCAGGAGGACTAGAAATGACTTATCCCGAATGGCTGAAACCCGGCGTTTACGGTGCCTTGATTGGCGCGGTTTCTATTACTATTGCCGGTTTTTCTTGGGGCGGCTGGGTGACAGGAGGTCATGCAGAGGCAATGGCGAGCACCAGATCCCATGACGAACTGATTGCAGCCTTGGTGCCAGTGTGCGTCAACATGGCCAAAACAGACACCGACCGGATCGCCAAGCTGGCGTCAATCCAGGAAACGATGTCCTTCAAACGCCGGGACGCGGTTATTGCAACGGGCTGGGCAACAGTTCCGGGCGCTGAAACGCCAAACCGTGATCTGGCGCAGGCTTGTCTGGCCGGGCTGGAATTAGATGCATCGTAATCTTCTTCCACCAATACCGCTTCTTCGCGCCAACGCGGAGAACTTCAGCCGGGTGATGGAATTAAGACGTTTTCTGCACTCAATGATCAAACGCCTTATTGTGGTGTTCGGTCTGCTGGCAGCCTTTATTCAACCTGCATTTTCAGAGACGGTTGCTCTTTCAGTGCCAGAGAATGCACATAAAAGCAGTTACGGTGATGGCTGGGAATGCAACCGGTCTTACCGGGCGGTCGGCAGCGCCTGCATAGCCGTCGTCGTTCCGCAAAATGCCTACCCCACACACAGAAGCTATGGTCCCGGGTGGGAATGCTCACACGGGTTCATTGAGGCCGAAGGGGCGTCCTGTGCTAAAGTGTTTGTGCCCGAAGGCGGGTATCTTGCCCCCTCAGGAACTCGGTGGAACTGCCTGCGCGGTTATAGAAAGATCGACGATTTCTGCCAGAAAATAGTTCTGCCGCCTGACGCCTATCTGACCAACAGCACACACGGGCCAAGCTGGCTTTGCGACCGCGGTTTCGAAGCTAAAGGCGGCGCCTGCGCAGTTATCGAAGTTCCAGAACACGCCTTCCTGAATGCGTCGGCTTATGGCCGGCAGTGGAAATGCGAGCGCGGCTACGCAGTGTCCGGTGACCACTGTATCCTGATTGAACTGCCGGAAAATGCACATCTTGCCAGGACGGGTAACCGTTGGGAGTGCAACAAGAATTTTCAGCAGAAGAAAGGCCGCTGTGTTCTGAACAACTAGGCGCCGCACCTCCGGCTGCCGGCTTGGCAGCATCAATACCTGCATCAAGAGCACCAATGCCCTGAACGCGGGCCTCTCAGAAGGAAATTCCATGGAAACCGCAGTCAAAGCGGGAAGGCCGGTATGGCAAAATGCCAGCGGTCCGCAACTACGATTATCTGAACGCTCTCAGAAACCTGGCGGTTCCCCCGCCGCTCGCCCCCCCACCGCAATCGTGTATTGCGAAGGGAATTTCGCACGTGTCGACGGCAAGACAGCAAACGGGCTTGTCCGGCACTCACAAGCCTATCGCATACTCTCGGTGGTCGACAGTGATCACGCAGGAGGTGACAGCGGGCAGATCCTTGACGGCGCCCCGAACCACATTCCAGTCTTTGACGATCTTGAAACGGCAGTTACTCACGAGGCAGTCATTCCTGACACGCTGATCTATGGGATGGCTCCGTCAGACGGAAAACTGTCGGCAGATGACCGCCGTGTTGTGCTGGATGCAGTATCTTTAGGGATGAACATTGTCAGCGGGCTGCATGAATACCTCAGTGACGATCCGGAGATCGCCTTGGCAGCCAAATCGCGCAGTGTTTCCCTTCGCGATATCCGCAAACCGCGGAGCAGCAAGGACATGCGTCTGTTTGACGGCAGTGTCGCGAATGTGAAGGCAATCCGTATTGCTGTACTGGGAACTGATTGTGCGATTGGTAAGCGGACGACGGCAACGCTTCTCGCCCGCGAACTGAATGCGCAAGGGATCAGGACTGTTCTGGTTGGCACCGGCCAGACCGGCCTGATGCAGGGGGCCAAATACGGCGTGGCAATGGACGCAGTGCCGCCGCAATTCTGCTGCGGGGAACTTGAAGGGGCCATTGTCGCGGCATCCGAAGGTGAACAGCCTGATGTCATTCTGATCGAAGGCCAGGGCGCACTCAGCCATCCGGCATTCTGCACGTCTGCATTCATTCTGCGCGGCAGCCAGCCGGACGCGGTGATCCTTCAGCACGCCCCCAAGCGGGCGCACCGTTGCGACTTTCCAAACATGGCCATGCCTGATCCCGGTGACGAAATCGCCTTGATTGAAGCCTTCGCGAACACAAAGGTGATCGGCGTGACACTCAATCACGAGGGGATGACGGAAGCCGGACTCACTGCCGCGATCAAGGAACATGCCGGCAACCTGGGCCTTCCTGTCAGCGATGCCCTCAGCCGCCCCGCGGCGCATCTTGCCGAAATTGTCCTGTCCGCATACCCCCGGTTGCGGCCAATGCCTGTTGCGGCAGCGTTATGACCGCACCGCGTATCAAAATTGACCTGCACAAAATCCGCGACAACACGCGATGTCTAGTTGAGCGTCTGAAACCGCGCGGAATTACCGTCACAGGGGTCACAAAAGGCGTGTGCGGTCATCCTGGCATTGCAAGGGCGATGCTGGACGGCGGCGCGATCGGATTGGCAGATGCGCGGCTTGCCAATGTAAGACGCATGCGCAAAGCAGGGCTGACCTGTCCGATCCTGATGATCCGGACCCCAATGCTGAGCCAGGCCGGGCAAATCGTCGAAACTTGTGAAGCAAGCTGCAATACAGAGACCAGCGTTATTGCAAAGCTTGCCGCTGCGGCCTTGCGCAGAGGCATTCGTCACGAGATAATTCTGATGGTGGAAATGGGGGATGGGCGGGAAGGCATCATGCCTGAGGATCTGACGGATGCTGCCCTTCACGTCACCAGGACGCCGGGTGTGCTTCTCAAAGGTATAGGCGCAAATTTCGCCTGTCTGGCTGGTGCAGCCCCCACCTCCGGGATGATGGCGGCACTCTCAACCCTTGCTGATGACATTGAGCAGATGTGCGGACCCTTCGCCGAAGTGGTTTCCGGGGGAAGTTCCGCAAACCTGCCATGGGCATTCGATGGCGGGGCGGCAGGGCGGATCAACAATTTGCGCATAGGCGAGGCCATCCTGCTGGGCACTGACCCTGTTTCGGGGCATCCGATCAGCGGGCTTCATACAGATGCTTTCACGCTGCTGGCTGAGGTGATCGAGACGAAAATCAAATCAAAGCCGGTACCGCTGAAATTATCCGACCCGGCCCTCTCGGCGCTGAGCCTGGTGCCAGGCAATCATTGGACAACCCGCTCGATCCTGGCCCTCGGGCTGCAAGACACCGACCCTGCCGGGCTGGCCTTTCCAGCGGCTGTTACCTTTGCCGGTGCGACCAGCGATCACATTGTGGTTGAGACGACCAATTGCCCCCTTCGCATCGGCAGCGAGATGTCGTTGAAAATGAGCTACAGCGCCCTTGTGCGCGCCATGGCAGCCCCCGATGTTTCGAAGGTTCTACACGGAAACAGAACATTGACAGAAGGTGCCGCCGCCAGCCGCAACGACCGGCTTCCTGAGTTTTTTTGATCCTGGCGTTTCCTTAACAGCGTTGCTCCAAACCGCAATCAGAGGCCTCCTTCTGCGGCGTTCCGTAGTAAATGGTGCAGTGAATGCCTATATTGGTTTCAGTTGCGCATCTTTCCGTGCCTCGCCGCTGGCATGAAAATGGCTCCGGCCGTCAGGCGATCGCAACATCTCTCTCAAAGACCGGATGGCTCCTGTGGCGGCCTTGCCGGAACCAAAGCCCTCTGCAGCTTTGCAAGCTGTGGCGGACTTCGGGCGTCTTTCAAAACCCCGGAAACGCCCAATCCTGCCGCTTGGAGGTCAGGGAAACATTCAAGCGGCGGAGACATACACGCTATGGGTCGCGCAAATACAGCTCAGCAGCAGAGGAGAGATAAATTAATGGATCAGCTCAGCAGCAGGACCGTCGCAGTATTTTCCCGATCCTTCACCTTGCCGGGTTTTGATGAGGCACTCCCCGCTGGTGAATATGATATTGAAACCGAATTATCCGCGCCTCCTGACCACCTGGATCCTCAAGCCTGGAAGGCTTCGGTTCTGGTGCATCTGCATCCCCGGAAATCACACCCTGGTCTGGCGAGGAGCCTGACCGTTTCATTGGCGGATCTCGAAAGCGCCCGGGCCAAAGACAAGCTTTCTGGAAAAGAGCTGTCGACGTTCATCTTCGAGGAAATGCTAGCCGATCCGATGGTGCGCCTTGTTATGCAATCCGACGGTGTCTCCGAAGCTCAGATCCGGCACCTTTACTCTGGTTTGGGAATATCAGAGCCGGATGGCGAACGGCATGACTAGCAGTTTGAGTACATGCGGCAAAAGGAGCGGCTCTGAATAATGGAGGCAGGCCAATCATGACCAATACCGATCAAAATGAAGTATTCTTGGCTCCGGCCCGCGAAGACGTGCCGCGGGAGCGCCAGTGCCTGCGCTGCAACACCGCGTTCTGGAGTGAAGGGTTCGGTGAACGGATCTGCCGACGCTGCAAAGCGTCGAATGCATGGCGCAACGCCGTTCCAGTAAGGTCCGGTTCACCTCGCCGTCACTGAATGCTCCAGTTAATGACAGCCTCCTTGTGCTTGCTTCGGGCTTTGTGAGAAAAGGTGAAGGTCTGCTTCGACGATTTCGGGCGGCTGCTTGGCGTCTGTTCCGTCCCGATTCTGTTGAAAAACAACGTGTTGCTGGCGCAGAAAGTAGCGTCTCAAACAGAGTGCAGGCGCCTTTCTGATCACGCTTTGCGGGCTTGCTGCGGTGCAGGAAAGTTCTTGGCCAGTTTGCGGAGGTTTTGAGCGGTTGCGGCGAGTAGGAATTCGTCATTTTCGCCGCATGGGCCACGTAATCGGAGCCGTCCGAGGCCAAGGATGCGTTTGAGATGGGCGAAGAGCCTCTCGATCTTCATTCGCAGCTTCATCGAGATTCCGTATTGTTTGGTCTTTGCAATATCGCGTGCAATCTGACGGGCGTCTTCGTGTTCTTCCCGGGTGATGGAACGGGTGTCCATGCTGGGGCAACAACGGGCCTTTGATGGGCATGATTGGCAGGTGAGCTTGAGCGCCCGGTATTTTGCGACACCTTTGCCGGTTGGTCCCCTGTTTGGATCGGAGTAGTTACGGCGGAACGGCTTCAGTTCCTGACCTTCGGGGCAGATGTATTAATTGTTCTCAGCATCCCATTCGAAGTCAGCCCGTGTCCAGGTTCCATCTGTCCGGCCAGCCCTGTCGATAACTGGAATATGTGGCGCGATTTTGCGACCCACCAGCCAGCCCAACATCGGGCCGGAGCCGTATGCCGTGTCCGCAATGATCCGTTCCGGGTGCTGGCCAAACCCGCCTTTGACCCGATCCAGCATCGTGCGGACAGCACCCGCTTCTGCCTTTCTGATCGACCGGGTCGCTTCGACGTCCACGATGATGCTGTGATCTGTGCCGATGAGATAGTTGGTGGAATAGGCAAAGAACGCAGGGCCTTTGCGGGCTGCTGTCCATTGGCTGGACGGGCCGGAATGGGACGTGAACTTTGGTTCGGCCATTGTTGCTGCGCCAAAAGCCGCGTCGTCCAGTGCGCCGAGATACTCGCGCACGGCACGTGGTGCGTCGTCGGGGGTGATGGTGCCGTGATCCCAATCTTCCTTGGGTGTCGAGTTTTGTTTGTTCGCGTCCGCTTCAATCAAACTGGCATCCGCTGCAAAGCGCTGGCCGCTGACCAGTCCTTCGGCGATGCTACGCGCCGCCGTCGCTTCCAACAAGCGGCGTAACAGATTGCTGTCTCGGAACCTACCGTGCCTGTTCTTAGAGAAGGTGGAATGATCCGGCACAGCATCCGTCAGATCGAGGCGGCAAAACCAGTGAAACGCCAGGTTCAGATGCACCTCTTCACACAAACGCCATTCAGGCCGAATGCCCAAACAATAGCCAACCAATAGCATTCGGGTCAGCAACTCCGGATCAATCGGAGGGCGGCCTGTATAGCTGTAGAAATCAACCAGATACTGACGGATGTCGCTCAGATCGACGATGCGGTCAATGGACCGCAATAGGTGATCTTGAGGGGCATGATCCTCAATGGAGAACTCGCAGAACAGCGCACCTTGCGCTTCCTGCCTCGGTCCCAACATGATCAATCCCTCCGCTCGATACGGGAATTGAATCAGCAGTTCATGTGTCAATCAAGGAAGAGTTTTTCAACGAAACAGGCTGCCTGGCGTCATTGCAATTTTTCGCTGCGCGCGCTCGCAGCGCAAATTTTTCTGCATCTGCGCAGATTCTCGTGCTGCGGCGCGGCGGCGATTCCGGCCATTCGCGCATCGCGCAGCATTTTTGGATGTGGGAATTTGCAGGTCGCCGGACAAGGACGAAGCCGCTGCCGCGGCAATGTTACTTGTGGCTGGTGTTCCGCTTTGCGTTTGGCCGAGTGCATTTTGCGAACTGACGAACCTGTCTGTCGATTGGGATCTTCTCAATCTGATGACAGGAGGGTCCCATGGCGGACGCCAAGACCACGCATTTGCGTGAACGAATGATCGAAGATATGCGGATCAAAGGGCTGGGCGAGAACTCACAGAAGTCCCATATCCGGGCGGTTCGATACCTTGCCGAGTTCAAAGGCCGATCACCGGATACTGCGAGCGCCGAAGATCTGCGTGCTTACCAGCTTCACATGTTGAACACGAACGTCACCCCGTCGACCTATAAGGCGCGGCTGGTCGGGCTGCGGTTCTTTCCCCCACTGAAGTGGTCCTCCGCTATGTTTAGGAAAACGGCGGAATACCATGGCCAACAAACGGCCAAAGCCCGAGGAGATTGTCACGAAGTTACGGCAAGTTGAGGTTCTGACTGGGCAAGGTATGCCGCGTCTGGATGCGATCCGTCAGATTGGTGTGACTGAACAGGCGTCTTATCGCTGGAAGATCGAAGCATCGCAGCGCCATTGGTTCAAGCGTGATGCTGAGGTACGGTGGAATGGGCACGGACCAGCTGAAAGAACTGAAGCGTCTTCAGAAGGAAATGAACGGCTGAGAAAGGCGGTGTCTGACTTGACGCTGGACAAGTTGATTTTGGCGGAAGCTGCGAAGGGAAACTTCTAAGCCCCGCTCGCCGCCGCGCTTGCATTGATCGCGTTCGTGCTGAACTGCACATCCCGGAGCGCCGGGCATGCCGGGTTCTGACACAGCATCGATCCACGCAGCGCAAAGTGCCAGTAGGCCGCGCTGATGAAGAACGATTGGCGGCCGGCATGATCGAGCTGGCGGGACAATACGGTCGATATGGCTATCGTCGGATTGCGGCTTTGCTGAGGGACGCTGGCTGGCATGTGAATGACAAGCGGGTCGAAAGGCTGTGGCGGCGAGAGGGGCTGAAAGTACCAATGAAACAGCCGAAAAAGGGACGGCTCTGGCTGAACGATGGATCGTGCGCGCGTCTTCGGCCACAACGGCGCAACCATGTCTGGTCATATGACTTCGTGCATTGCCGCACTGACGATGGAAAAGCCTTCCGGACACTGAACATCATCGACGCGTACAGTCGGGAGTGTCTTGCCATTCGTGTGGATCGCAAGCTGAACTCAGGCAGCGTCATCGATGTCTTGAGCGGCCTGTTCATTCTGCGCGGGGCGCCGTCGTTCATTCGTTCAGACAACAGTCCGGAGTTTGTTGCTCAGGCCGTCCAGAACTGGATCAAGGCTGTTGGCGCGAAGACCGCATACATCGAACCAGGGTCTCCATGGGAGAACGGATATTGCGAGAGCTTCAACGCACGGTTCAGGGACGAGTTCTTGAACGGCGAAATCTTCTACAGCCTGCGAGAAGCTCAAATCCTCATCGAAGACTGGAGGAAACACGACAACACCAAACGCCCTCATAGTGCTCTGGGCTATCGCCCACCGGCGCCAATCGCTGCCCGGCAGTTGATTGCAGAGCAATCAATGAGAGGGGCGCAAAGTGCATCTTGCGATGGATGCTGCCATGTCTGACATCCGTGCTGTCCCTTGTCCGGCAGGCGATTTGCAAAGCAAATCTGACGAGAGGGAATTCACCCCCAGCCACGACGGCCCCACTCGTGGTTATGCTGCGCAAACCACGAGTGGGCAGTGGACAGCCCGGTCCTGCCGGAACTGCTCGATCAGATTCCGAAGGACGAAGAGATCAGCAGCGTGACCGCAGACGGAGCCTATGACACGCGCCGTTGCCACTCCGCCATCATCGAGCGTGGTGCCGCCCCGATTATCCCTATCCGCAAGAATGGTCGGCCGTGGAAAGAAAACTGCCCGGCGGCACAGGTCAGAAACGAAACCTTGCGCGCCACCCGGCACTACGGCCGGGCCTTCTGGAAACGCTGGACGGGATACCACGCCCGGAGCCGGGTCGAGGCAAAGATGCGCTGCTTGAAAGCATTCGGCGAGCGCATCGCTGCAAGAGACCCTGACCGCCAAACCGCCGAAATCCACATCCGCATCGCACTCATCAACCGCTTCAACGCACTCGGTACCGCCGAGATCGTCCGCGTCGCCTAAGTTCAGAGGGGAAAGGGGGAGCCAGGCCTCAAGAGGGAGTTCTGCAACATGTATAACCGCCCCTTGCGCAAGAGGTAACTTCAGAGCTGATCTTGGCACGTCACCGGGTGCTGACATGTACCCGGCCTCGTATGCGGCGTCACACATGCCGCAGGGCCCGTATGGTGTTCGCGGATCAGACCCCAAATCAACGCCGCGTGCTCATGGGCACTCTGTGGCACACTGGTTTTCCCGATCCCGTCTCACGACTGTTGCGCCAAACTGCTCTTTGCCCTCTTACGCTCCGGCGCCCTCGCGACCTACCGCTGGCTCATGCCACCGCGGCCGGAGATTGGTAGACGCCGCCGCGGGCCATCCGCTGCCCGGCAGGGCATTGCGCAGCAATGTCCCGAGAGGGGGCCCAGACGATCCGCGCCATCTTGTTCGCCAGCGCCACCCTCACCAGCACCGGTGGCTTGCGTGACAGCCTTCCAGCCAGCCAGGTGCCCGGCCGGGCCGCAGCATGGACGTGACGTTTGATGATGACGCTGTTGGCGTCAATGATCAGCAACCGCCTGAGAGACCGCTCGCCTATCCACTGCCCGGCAGGGAATTGCGGCACGCAATGTCCCGGGAGGGTCGTAGTGGCCCCAAGCCGCTGCTTGCCGCCTGTCGAATGCTGGCGGGGCGTGAGGCCGAGCCATGCCGCAAAATCGCGGGTCTTGCGGAACGTCTCGGGCGGCGGCGCAAGGGTCGCGATGGCCGCAGCGATCAGCGGGCCGATGCCCGGCACCGTCATCAGGCGGCGCGCCACGTCGTTCTCCTTGGCCCGGCGGGCGATCTCGGCATCGAGCTTGACAATCTCTGCCTCCAACTGGGTCAGGGCCGCGATCAGCACCTTGAGTGCGGGGATGGCATCGGCTGGCAAGCCGCTTTCCGGGGCTTCGACGATTGCAATCAGCTTCGACGCGTTGGCCGCCCCCTGTGGCGCGACCTGTCCGAACCCGCTCAAATGCCCTCGCAGTGCATTGATGGCCTGGGTCCGCTGCCGGATCAGAAGCTCACGCACGCGGAACACCATCGCCGCACCCTGCGTCTCTTCGCCTTTCACAGGCACAAAGCGCATCGTCGGACGCAGCGCGGTCTCGCAGATCGCCTCGGCATCGGCTGCATCATTTTCTGGCGTTTGACAAAGGGCTTCACGTAGGCGGGCGGGATGAGCCCTACATCATGACCCAGCTTGCCGATCTTACGACCCCGGAAATGAGCGCCGCCACAGGCTTCCATCGCGACAACACAGGGCTGCAACCTGCTGAAGAAGGCCAGCCCCTGATCCCTCCGCAATTTCTTGCGCAGAACAGGCTGCCCCGCTCTATCTGCCCCGTGGACCTGAAACACAGTCTTCGCCAGATCGAGCCCGACCGTGATAATCTCTGACATGACCGCTCTCCTTTGTGGATCGTTGCAGACCCACCTTGGCACAGTGATGCCGTCGGGGGGCGGTCACATCATCAACGCCCCTAAAATGGTCCGAACCGGCCGTTTCTTTGATGGTCAGCGCCAGTTGTCACTTTTGGAAAGGGTTTTGTCCCATATGGACGTGGAATCCTTCTCAAACTACACGTAGTTGGCGTGAAGGAACCCAAATTCGGAGCAATAAAATGACCTATCAGGCGCCGGTTCGCGATATCATGTTCAATATCGAGCATTTGTCTGACTGGCCCGGGGTTGCATCTCTGGCGGCTTATACCGGGATCGAAACCGGGGATGTCCAGGCTGCGCTGGAAGGGTTCGGGCGCTTTTGCTCGGACGTGGTTGCTCCGCTTTCTGGCTCCGGAGACGACACCGGTGCGCGGTTCGACGGTGAAAATGTCGTGATGCCCGAGCCATACCTGCAGGCTTATGCACAATACGCCGGGATGGGCTGGCAAAGCCTGCCGCACCCGGAGGAGTTTGGCGGGATGGGGTTGCCGCGGGCCGCAGGGGCCGCCGCGACTGAGATTCTGAACGCAGCGGATATGAGTTTCGGGCTGTGCCCGCTTTTAACCGACGGGGCGGTTGAGGCGCTGTTGCTTACCGGCTCCGGCGCGCAGAAAAAGCGATACCTCGAGCCGATGATTTCCGGCCGATGGTCCGGCACCATGAACCTGACAGAACCCCAGGCGGGCAGTGATCTGGGGCGCGTGCGGTGCAAGGCGGAACCCGGCGCGGATGGTGCATATTCGATCAGCGGAACAAAGATCTTCATCACCTATGGCGCGCACAGCCTGACCGAAAACATCGTTCATCTTGTTTTGGCGAGAACCCCTGATGCCCCGGCCGGCCCAAAGGGGCTGAGCCTGTTCATTGTGCCTAAATTCCTGGTCCAAGAAGACGGATCGCTTGGCCGGCGCAATACCGTCCAATGTGTCAGTATTGAGCATAAATTGGGCGTCAGGGCGAGCCCGACCGCGGTTCTGGAATTTGACGGCGCCACCGGTTTTCTGGTGGGAGAGGAAAACCGGGGCCTTGAATATATGTTCGTGATGATGCGGGCCGCCCGGTTTTCTGTGGGCGTGCAGGGGGTTGCCGTATCGGAACGCGCGTATCAGCACGCCTTGCGCTATGCGCAGGAGCGGGTGCAGAGCCGCCCGGTTGACGGCAGCTCCAAGGAGGCTGTGCCGATCCTTCAGCATCCGGATGTGCGGCGGTTGCTGCTGCGGATGCGGGCCTTGGTCGAAGGCGGGCGGGCTTTGGCGATGGCCACTGCAGGATGGCTGGACCTGGCGCAGCACGCCGAGGCCGAACAGGCCCGCGAGGCGTCGGAGATGGCCGAATTTCTGGTGCCGCTGGTCAAGGGGTACTGCACGGAACGGTCTGTGGAAGTCACCTCTATGGGCCTGCAGGTTCATGGCGGCATGGGGTTCATCGAAGAAACCGGGGTTGCGCAATTTTATCGGGATGCCAGGATCCTGCCGATCTACGAGGGCACGACGGCGATCCAGGCCAATGATCTGCTGGGCCGCAAAGTGCTGCGGGACGGTGGCAAGACCGCCCGCCGCTTTGCCGGCATGATCCTGTCGATTGAGGCGGACTTGCGCAAGGGCAGCGCGAAGGCGCAGCTGGTTGCAGACCGGCTGGGGCAGGCGCGCCGCGCGTTTGAGACCAGCCTTGCCTGGCTTCTGGAGACCGCGCCCAACGACCCCAATGCGGCCTATGCCGGCGGTGTTCCCTTTCTGATGCTGGCAGGCAATCTTGCCTCGGGCTGGCAGCTGGGCAGGTCAGTCCTGGCTGCTGAATCCAAGCTGGAACAGGGCGAAGACACAGCCTTCATGACACAGAAAATCGCCACCGCAGTGTTTTACGCACAGCATATTCTTGTGGAATGCGGAACCGAAAGCGCCCGGATCATCGACGGCAGCAAAAGCCTGTTCGATGCCGGTTTCGAAATCTGAACAATGGAAATTCCCGGCCTGGACAGGGGCAGGACAGTAAGGAAAAGGCCAGAACAATGTCGCAAGCTGCCAGTTCGCAAACCTATGAAAAGCTCGCCATCGAACAGCGGGACAATGGTGTCTTTATTGTCTCGCTCAACCGGCCGTCCAAGCGAAATGCGCTGGATGCTGCCACGATTGAGGAACTCATCTGCTTTTTCAGCGGTGCGCATCGCAATGGCGTAAAGGCGGTGGTGCTGGCAGGCGCGGGCGACCATTTCTGTGCTGGCCTGGATCTGGTGGAGCACTGGAAGGAAGACCGCAGCCCGGATGACTTCATGCATGTCTGCCTGCGCTGGCACGAGGCCTTCAACAAGATGGAATACGGCGGGGTGCCGATCATTGCCGCCCTTCAGGGGGCGGTTGTCGGCGGCGGGCTGGAACTGGCCAGCGCGGCCCATGTCCGGGTGATGGATCAGACCACTTATTTTGCGCTTCCTGAAGGTCAGCGCGGCATTTTTACCGGCGGCGGCGCCACCATCCGGGTGTCCGACATGATTGGCAAATACCGGATGATTGACATGATCCTGACGGGCCGGGTGTATCAGGGGCAGGAAGCGGTCGATCTGGGGCTGGCGCAATACATTACCGAAGGGTCCAGTTTCGACAAGGCGGTCGAGCTTGCCGATAAGGTCGCGCAAAACCTGCCGCTGACCAACTATGCCATCTGTTCGGCGATCAGCCATTTGAACAACATGTCGGGCATGGATGCGGCTTATGCCGAAGCCGTCGTGGCCGGCGTTGTGAACACGCAGCCGGCAGCGCGTGAACGGCTGGAGGCCTTTGCCAACAAAACCGCAGCCCGCGTGCGGCCCAACAGCTAGGCCGGGCAAATCAGCCGTCAGGCCGTGGTTTTGCATGGCCTGATGCCGCCGCAGGGTGGCGGGCAGGGGAGACGGACCCTGTATGCGGTGCAGATTGCTTATGCTTTGTGATAGTCCACATCTTGACATAACCGGTTTTGTGGTTATTTTGACGTCATGACAATATCAAGCCACAACGCCCGCGCCCTTGCTGCCCTTGGCCACGATGCCCGTCTGGCCATTTTCCGCCTGCTGGTCAAAGCAGGGGAGGACGGGCTGCGGGTCGGCGAGATTGCCGAACATCTGGGTTTGGCGCCCTCCACGCTGGCGCATCATCTGTCGGCATTGGTGGATGCCAGACTGGTTGTGCAGGATAAGCGCGGGCGTGAAGTGTTCAACCGGGTTGATTACCCCGTCATGCTGGGCGTGGTGAATTTCCTGACATCCGAATGCTGCACGGGCGTGACCCTGTCTGCCAAAGAGGAGGTCGCATGAGGTGAACAGTTCTTTTCTGCGATCTGAAACAACTATAAAACCGGTGATATAAAAATGGCAAACGCAACAAACATCCCCCCAAGACCAGGTGTATCCCTCAGGCGGTTCTTCCAACAGCAGCGGGTCTGGTTCGCCTCCGCCGCAATCCTGCTGCTGCTGGCCATTTTTGATCCGGCGCAATCTGCAGGCAGTGCCGTCTTTGCCGGGGCCGCGCTGGCGCATACGGCACCTTATCTGCTGTTCTCCATTGCCATCGCGGCCTGGGCTGGCGCTACTGGCGCGGACAATCTGGTTGCCAAGGCTTTTACCGGTAAACCGCTTCTGATGATTGCGCTCGGCGCTCTGGCGGGCGGGTTGTCGCCGTTCTGCTCCTGCGGGGTGATCCCGCTTATTGCGGCACTTCTGTCGATGGGGGTGCCGTTGTCCGCCGTCATGGCGTTCTGGCTGGCGTCGCCGATCATGGATCCGTCGATGTTCTTTCTGACCGCCGGGGTTTTGGGCGTTGAATTCGCGGTGGCCAAAACCGCAGCCGCAGTGGGTCTTGGCATTTTTGGCGGCTTGGTTGTCCATTTGCTGAACCAGAGCGGCGCCTTGAAGGATGCGTTGCGTGACGGTGTCGGAAACGGCGGCTGCGGCGGAGCAAAGCTGCGCGCGCCCAAGCCGGTGGTCTGGGCATTCTGGACTGAGGCTGAGCGCCGGGCAAAATTTGCAGCAACTGCATGGACCACGACGATGTTCCTGGCCAAATGGCTGCTGCTGGCCTTTATTCTGGAAAGCCTGATGCTGGCTTGGATCCCGGCGGAAACAGTGACCTCCGCCCTGGGCGGTGAAGGGCTGCTGCCGATCATTACAGCAACGCTGGTTGGTGTCCCGGCCTATCTGAACGGTTATGCGGCGCTGCCGCTGGTCGGCGGGCTGATCGAGCAGGGCATGGCACCGGGGGCAGGCCTTGCCTTTCTGGTGGCCGGCGGCGTGACCTCGATCCCCGCAGCGATGGCCGTGTGGGCGCTGGCACGTCCGCAAGTCTTTGCGCTGTACCTTGGCCTATCGCTCAGCGGAGCTTTTTCCGCGGGGCTGCTGTTCCAGCTCTGGCACGCAGTCTGATCTTGCCAGCCGGGGGATGTGCCAGTGTCCTGGGGTGTCCCGGCGAAACCAGCGCGGACGGGCGGGGCAGTAACCCAGTGGTTTCGCCCCGCCCAGGCGTGCCGCCTCAGGCCTTCACCCGGCTCATCGACGGGTCGTAGAGCGGGCTGAGCTGCACCTTGCAGGGCACTCTCTCAGTTGCGACTTCCAGTTCGTAGTCGCCGCTCAGCACATATTCTGCATCAACGCCATCTGAGTTGCGGATATAGCCGTAGCCAATGGATTGCCCCACCGTGTAGCCATAGCCGCCCGAGCTGAGCCAGCCGACGCGCTGTCCATTCCGGTAGATGGTTTCGCGGCCCAAGAGCACCACACCGGGATCAGCGGTAAAGCAGGCGAGCATCTTCTTCACACCCTTGGCCTTTTGCGCTTCGGCGGCGGCACGGCCCTTGAAGGGCATGTCCTGCTTCAGCTTCACTGCCCAGCCCAGCCCGGCTTCAAACGGGGTGTGGTCCGGCCCGATATCAGCTCCCCATGCGCGGTAGCCTTTTTCCAGGCGCAAGGACTCAATAGCGCGGTAACCGGCGTTTATCAGACCGTGCGGCTGGCCGGCTTCCATCAGCGCATTGTAGACGGTCTGGGCGTATTCCACCGGCAGGTGCAGCTCCCAGCCCAGCTCACCCACATAGGTGACGCGCAGCGCCTGAACCGGGCAGCCCGCAATGCCGATGGTGCGGATAGTGCCGAACTTGAAACCGTCGTTTGATACATCGTCGCGGGTGACAGCGGACAGGATATCGCGCGCCTTCGGCCCCATCAGTGACAGCACCGCGTTGGAGGAGGTGATGTCGAACAGCTGGCAGTTCATGCCGTCGGGAATGTTGCGGCGGATCCAGTCGAAATCATGGGTGGCATAGCCGGTGCCGGTGACAATGTAGAATTCGTCATGCGCCACGCGGCCCACGGTCAGATCGCATTCGATACCGCCTTTGTTGTTCAGCATCTGGGTGTAGATCAGCGCGCCCACGGGCTTGTCCACGTTATTGGCGCAGATCCAGTTCATCGCGGCCAGCGCATCCGGGCCTTTCAGCGCGAATTTGGCGAATGATGTCTGGTCGAACAGCACCGCGGCTTCGCGCGCGGCCTTATGTTCGCGGCCCACCGCCTCGAACCAGTTCTGGCGCCCAAAGCTGTAGACGTCCTTGGGCGTTTCCCCTTTGGCGGTATCGGCGAACCAGTTGGGGCGCTCCCAGCCGAGTTTTTCGCCGAAGCAGGCACCCTGGCGTTTGAGCGTGTCGTAAAGCGGCGACTTGCGGCAGGGGCGGCCGGAGTCGTGTTCCTCATGCGGCCAGGCCAGGGTGTAGTGCTTGCCGTAAGCCTCGACTGTTCGCGTGCGGACCCAGTCGGTGTCGAAATGCGGGCGGCCAAAGCGGCGGATATCGGCGGACCACAGGTCGAACGGCGGCTCGCCGTTCTTCACCCATTCCGCCAGCGCCATGCCTGCACCGCCGCCCGCGGCGATGCCGAAGGCGTTGAAGCCGGCGCCGACAAAGAAGTTCTGCAGCTCCGGCGCCTCGCCGATGATGAAGTTACCGTCAGGGGTAAAGCTTTCGGGCCCGTTGGTCAGGGTCTTGATACCGGCATGCTCCAGCGCCGGGACCCGGCCAAGCGCCTGTTCCATCAGCTGCTCGAAATGGTCGAAGTTGCTGTCCAGCAGCGTGTAGTGGAAGCCCTGCGGGATGCCGTCCTGGGCCCAGGGGATCGGGTTCGGCTCGTAGCCGCCCATCACCAGCCCGCCGACTTCTTCCTTGTAATAGGTCAGCCGGTCGGGGTCGCGCAGGGTGGGCAGGTTGGACGGCACGCCCTCGAACGGCTCGGTCACCATATACTGGTGCTCCATCGGCACCAGCGGTACGTTGACACCAAACCGCTTGGCAAAAGTGCGGGTCCATTGGCCGGCGCAGCAGATCACCTTTTCACACTCAATCCGGCCATGTTCGGTGATCACGGCACGGATTTTGCCGTCCTTGATCTCGATATCGGTGACCTCGGTGTCCTCGAAGATTTTGGCCCCGGCCATCCGTGCGCCCTTGGCCAGCGCCTGGGTGATGTCGGACGGGTTGGCCTGGCCGTCGGTGGGCATGAAGGCGGCGCCGATCACGTCGAAGATATCCATCAGCGGCCACAAGTCCAGCGCCTCCTTGGGGGTCAGCAGCTCCATCTCCAGACCAAAGGAATGCGCGGTGGTGGCCTGGCGTTTGACCTCGGTCCAGCGTTCTTCGTTGCAGGCCAGCCGCAGCCCGCCGTTCATTTTCCAGCCTGTGCCCAGGCCGGTTTCCTCCTCAATCTTGTTATAAAGGTCGACCGAATAGCCCAAGAGCTGGGTGATATTGGCGTTTGAGCGCAGCTGCCCGACCAGCCCGGCGGCGTGGAAGGTGGTGCCCGAGGTCAGCTTTTTCCGCTCCAGCAGAACGGTATCCGTCCAGCCCAGTTTGGCCAGGTGATAGGCTGTTGAGCAGCCGATAATGCCGCCGCCGATGATGACTGCCTTGGCAGTTGAGGGGAGTTCGGTCATGTCAGTCCTCAGGTGTTTTGAAAGTCGTCAAGTGCGGCGCGGAAGCGCGCGAGGTTTCCGGCGGTGTAAGCCGCATAGTCAAAGTCGATTTCTGAAGTGATTTCCGAGACCATGCTCCACATGGTCTCCCGCAGCAGCGAGGCGCATTTCATGGCGCTGTAGCGGTGCAGCAGCGCGTCTGTCACCGGTGCTTCGAAATAGGTTTCCAGCAGCCAGAGTTCCTGTTGCTGCGACAGCCCGTTGTTGGAGGCGAGCCCGCCCAGATCGAACAGCGGCGAGTTGAAACCTGCATAGTCATAGTCGATCAGCCAAAGCCGCTGTCCGTCGTCCAGAAAGTTGCTGCAGAGCAGGTCATTATGGCCAAAGACGATGTCGAAGGGGCCGGCGGCCTGTTCCAGGCCGTTGCCGATGCCAGCCAGTTCTGTCGCCAGCGGCGCATGCGGGCTGTTCTGGTCCTGCAGCGTCGCGGCATAATCGCGGATCACATGAAAGACCCAGAACACCAGCGCCGGGCCGCGCAAGTGCCGGGGCACATCGCGGTGGCAGGATTTCACCAGCTCCAGCACCCGCGGCAGCATGGCCGGGCCGCGCACGTCCGCTTCGGTCAGGGTGCGGCTTTCGATAAACTCCAGCACCGTCAGGCCGTCTTGGGTGTGCACCACCGCGGGCGACAGGCCGGCGGCATGGGCTGCACGGCTGGCCGCCAGCTCATTAAAGCGCATCACCTGATGCAGCGGGATATCATCGCCCGCGCGGACCACGTATTTGCCGGCACTGTCCTCGACCAGGCAATTCACATTGGTGATACCGCCGTCGAGCGGTTTGACGTCTATTTCACCTTGCCAGATCGGCAGGGCGCGGATGCGGTTCAGCAGATCGGATTGGCTCATGCTCAGCTCTCCAGTCCAAAGCGGATGCGGGCGCCGCGGGCACCGGCATTGACCAGCCGGTCGGCGATGATGGCGATAAAGGCGATGGCAAGACCTGCCACCAGGCCGCGGCCGGTGTCGGCCTTGGTCAGCGCAATATAGACCTCCTGACCCAGGTCGCGGGTGCCGACCAGCGCGGTGATCACCAGCATCGACAGCGCCAGCATGATGGTCTGATTGATGCCCAGCAGGATCTCCGGCAGTGCCAACGGCAGGCGCACCAGGCGCAGAAGCTGCCATTTGGTGCAGCCCGAGACCTGCCCCGCCTCGATCAGCTCGCCGCTGACACTGCGCATGCCGTGGGCCGCATAGCGGACTGCCGGTGCCAGCGCATAGAGCACAATGGCAATCAGCGCGGTGAAATCGCCGACCCGGAACAGCATCACCACCGGGATCAGGTAAACAAAGCTGGGCAGTGTCTGCAGCGTGTCGATCAGCAGGTTGATGGCGATGCCCGCACGCCGGTTGAGCGCCGCCAGAACCCCCAGCGGCACACCGATCAGGGTTGCCAGGATAACCGAGGCACCGCAGAGATAGACTGTGACCATCGCCTTGGCCCACAGGCCGCTGACCACGATCAGCAGCGACAGCCCGCCGCACAGCAATGCCAGCCCGACGCCGCCCGCACGCCAGCCAAGCAGCGTCAGCATGGCGATGGCCCAGGGCCAGGGGAGGCCCAGCAGGATCTTCTTGATCGGCAGCATGAACCAGTGGAGGAAGAACACCTTCACGGCCTCAAACATGTCGAAGTAGTTCACATTCAGGTACTTGACGGCATCGTTCCAGAAATCGCCGGTGGTGATGGTCTGGCTGGCCGGATAGTCCAGCAGCAACGGCGAGAAGCGGCCAAGAACCCAGGTGACGGCCAGCAGGGACAGCACCAGCACCGTGCGCTTGTGCCGGGCGGCGAAGGTTCCGGGCGGCGTGTGGTGAACCTGGCCCATCCGCTCTGCCAGTGCCTGGCTCAGCCGGTCCACGGCGACGGCCAGCACCACAATGGCAATGCCTGCCTCAAAACCGGCGCCGATATCCAGACGGCGCAGCGCGGCCAGCACGTCAAAACCAAGCCCTCCCGCGCCGATCATCGAGGCGATGATCACCATGTTCAGCGACAGCATGATGACCTGATTGACGCCCACCATCAGGCTTTGGCTGGCCGAGGGCACCAGCACCCGCCACATCAGCTGGCGTTGTGTCGTGCCTGCCATCCGGCCGAAATCCAGGATCTCCGGGTCCACCGCCTTCAGCGCCATAATGGTGATGCGGATCATCGGCGGGGTAGCATAGATGATGGTGGCAACCAGCGCCGAAACGGGGCCAAAGCCGAACATGAACAGGATCGGCACCAGATAAGCGAAGATCGGAATGGTCTGCATCAGGTCCAGAACAGGCGACAGGATGCGCTCGCCCAGCGGATGGCGGTAAGCCCAAATGCCAGCCAGCAGCCCGCCGACCGCACCGATCGGCACCGCGATAACCACCGAGGCCAGCGTCACCATGGCACTGTCCCACTGCCCGAATACGGCAAGGTAGGCAAAACAGGCCCCGACCAGCGCCGCCAGCCCCCAGCTGCGGCAGTAATGCCCCAGCGCAACAGCTGCGGTGGTGACGGCAATCCAGCTGATGGCAGGTAGCAGGATCTGCTGGTCCGGGCCGGAACCCAATAGAAACCCATGCGCCAGCAGGCTCAGCATCAGCTCATAAGGTTGTTCGATCAGCCAGGCGAGGGCGCGGGTGGCATCGGTGAAAGACACCGGGCCTATGGCCGCGTCTTCGACCAGCCAGGTCATGCCCGCGGAGATATGGGTTTTGAACGGGATCACCCATCCGGAGGGCCATTTGATCAGCCAGCGCGCATCCAGCGCCTTAGCCAGATCGCGGCCGAACCAGCCCAGCAGGATGGTGGCCAGCACCAGCCCCCAGGCGGCCTGTGCCGGCAGGCGCGGCTTCATGCTGCGTCCCCCGTTCCGAACAGCACCCGGGCCACGGCCTGGCGGCCGATACTGCCGACGATCCGGCCGCTGCCGTCACTTACGGGGCGCGGCGCGTCCGCTGCGATAATCTGCTCGGCCACCTCCGATACCCGCGCTGATTGCAGCACCGGGTCGCCTTCGCCGCCGGTGCCGGGGGTCATGATGCCACCCACCGTCAGCACTTTGGAGCGCGGGATGTGGCGGGTGAATTCAGCGACGTAATCTGTGGCCGGGTTCAGCACCAGTTCCTCGGGCGTGGCAATCTGGATGATTTCGCCGTCCTTCATGATGGCGATACGGTCGGCCAGGCGCACCGCTTCCTCAAAGTCGTGGGTGATAAAGACAATGGTTTTGTGCAAACGGGCCTGCAGGCGCAGGAACTCGTCCTGCATCTCGCGGCGGATCAGCGGGTCCAGCGCCGAGAACGGCTCGTCCAGAAACCACAGATCAGGCTCTGTCACCAGCGAGCGGGCGATGCCGACGCGCTGCTGCTGGCCGCCGGACAGCTCGCGCGGGTAATAATCCTCGCGGCCCTTTAGGCCGACCAGTTCCACCACCTCGCGGGCTTTGGCCTCCGCCTCGGCTTTGGGAGCAGCCTGAACTGTCAGCGGGAACTTCACGTTTTGCAAAACGGTCAGATGCGGCAGCAGGGCAAAGTGCTGGAACACCATGCCCATCTTGTGGCGGCGGATTTCGATCATTTCACGCGCGCTGGCGGTCAGCAGATCCACGCCGTCAAACAGCACCTGGCCACCGGTGGGTTCGATCAGCCGCGACAGGCAGCGCACCAGAGTGGATTTGCCGGACCCGGACAGCCCCATGATGATAAATATCTCGCCTTCGGCAATGTCGATGCGGGCATCGCGTACAGCACCTATAATACCCGCCTTGCGGATCTCCGCGCCGCTGGGGGACGGGTTGCCGTTCAAAAACACCGTGGTATTGGCGCCATACAGCTTCCAGATATTGCGGCAGGAGAGTTTGGTCTTGGGGGTCATCAATGCGGTTCCTGAACCGGTCCGCGGAATGCGGCCGGGTTGATTGACGGGGCAGGGGAAAAGGCCGGGGCTGCCTGAGAGCGTGCAGCAGCCCCGGGGAGTGAGATCAGTTGCTGATCCAGCCGGACCAGCGGTCCTTGTTTGCGGCCATCCAATCCGACACCACTGTATCGATATCAACGCCGTCCAGGTCTGCTTTGCCGACCATGGCGCTCATCTCTTCGTTGGAAATCTGGTAGGACTGCACGATCTCATAGGCGCCCGGCCATTTTTCCGGCAGCCCTGCCCAAGCGGCTTTCCAGATCGGGCCGCGCGGCTTGCCGCAATCATAGGCCAGATCCGGGTTCACCCCCGCCGCAGGATCGGTGTAGCATTCCGCGGAATAGGGCGGGAACTCCACGAATTCACCGTCGTATTTGGCCGGCGCCCAGTGCGGCACATATACCCACAGGACAATCGGGTCCTGGCGCTGATAGGCGGATTCAAGTTCGGCAAACAGTGCGGCGTCGGTGCCTGCGTGAACCACTTCAAATTCCAGCTCCAGCGCCTCGACGCGTTCTTCGTCAAAACCGCCCCAGGTGACCGGGCCGCCGACATAGCGCCCGTAGGGAGAGGTTTCCGCCGTTGCGAATTCCTCGGCACAGTCCTTCAGCGCCTGCCAGTCGGGCAGGCCGGGGCAGCGGTCTTTCATATAGGCGGGGTACCACCATTCCTCGATCGCCATCAGTCCGGTTTCGCCGGCATTGACAACTTTGCCCGAGGCGGTCGCGTCGTCCAGCGCCTCGCGCCCGGTGGTTTCCCAGATTTCCATCGCCAGATGCAGATCGCCGGTCTTCAGCCCGGCAAACTGCGCGATATAGTCTGCCTGGACATATTCGATGTTATACCCTGCCTCCTGCAGGATGCTGCCCATGATCTTGGTGTTGATCAACTGGCCGGACCAGTCGTGCAAGGTCAGTTTGATCGGGTCGGAGGACTCGGCGGCCCAGGCGGATGAAGCGGAAACGGCGGCTGTCAGCGCCACGGCTCCCAAAGCGTTGAAGTTTCTCGGCATAAGGAATTCCCTGATATGTGGCATTTTGTGCGATTCTTGGCGTCGCCTGTTATGATGGTGCGGCGATTGTGCCGATCAGTCAATAAAAAACCACAATAAGCCACAGTCACCTCGAAGAAAGTGCGTTTTGAGGCGGACGGGCGCGGTATCCGAGGGCTCATGTGTTGTTTTTTGTGGCTTTCTGGCGTAGCAACACAACAGGAGGCCCAATGACCAAAAGCCGCAAAACCACCAATCAGCGCGAAGAGGAAATCCTGCGGGCGCTGCAACAGGCAGGCGGGTCCTGCCGGGTCAGCTATCTGGCCGGCAGGCTGGGCGTGTCCAATGAAACCATCCGGCGCAATATCCGCACGCTGGAGGATGCCCAGGCGGTCCGCAAGGTGCACGGCGGGGTGCATCTGGTTGAAGATGTGAACGAGCTGCCGCTGCAAAGCCGGATGGACACACACGCCTCAGAAAAGCAGCGTCTGGCCATCGAGGTTGCCAAGACCATCAGCGACGGGGATTCGGTCTTTTTGGATGTCGGCTCCACCACCGCTTATGTGGCGCAGGAGCTGCGGCAGCGGTCAAACCTCTTTGTGGTGACCAATTCCGTGCTGGTGGCCCATGCGCTGGCCTCGCGCAACAACAACCGGGTGTTTCTGGCGGGCGGCGAGCTGCGCCCGCATGACGGCGGTGCCTTCGGGGCCGAAGCGCTTGATCTGGTGCGGCGGCTGAACGTGCAGTTTGCCATCTTTTCGGCCGGGGCGATCAATGCCGAACTGGGCTTCATGCTGCATGATCTCGAAGAGGCAAACCTGGCCCGTGTCGCGGCGGCCAATGCGCAGGTCCGGATTGTTGTGGCCGATCATGACAAGTTCAACAAGCGCGCGCCGGTGTCGGTCGGCAAGGATACAAAATTCGAGGTCTTCTATACGGACGCGCAGCCGCCGCAGGCCATCAAGGACATGCTCAAGGCGATGGATACCGATCTGATCGTGGTCGAGTAACCGGGCAGGGCCGTCATCCGGACAAGACGCAGCCCAGTTGCTCTGGCTGCGCCCGGTTTGCAGAATTCCCTCTGCATCAAAACTTTTTCTTGCCGCAACGAAAGGGATGCGCTACCCGCGCTTTACCGGTCCCGAAAGGGCTAAGAGGGAATCCGCGGTGCCTGCCGGCGCCAAACGGAACTGCCCCCGCAACTGTAGGCGGCGAGAGCTGTGCCATGACGTCACTGGACCAAACGGTCCGGGAAGACGGCACAGTCATTGACCCGCCAGTCAGGAGACCTGCCGGTGAAAACCGAAAGACACCGGGCGGGGTTGTCCGGGGAGGTTGCCGGTAAGATGCGCCGCCGTTTTCCGGTGCCGCAAGCGGGGGCCAGACCCTCAGCCTTACCGGTCAATGCCCTTTCACCCGTTCTCCGGTCATTGACACATGGAGATCGAATATCATGTTTTTGCGTTCCGGCCTGATCGGCCTTTCCTTCATCGCTGCCGCACAGGCTGCGGCGGCCAGCGAAACCTTTCCGCTGACCATAGAAAACTGCGGCCAGTCGGTCACCTTCGAGGCGCCGGCAGCGTCTTCGGTAACGGTTGGCCAGGCGGCGACCGAAGTGCTTTATGCGCTGGGGCTGGGCGATAAGGTGCTGGGCACCTCGGTCTGGTTCAACGACGTGCTGCCGGAATACGCAGACATGAATGCCAAGATCGACCGTCTGGCCGACAACGACCCAAGCTTTGAAAGCGTCGTGGCCAAACGCCCCGGTCTGGTGGCAGCGCAGTACGAATGGCACGTCGGCCCCGAAGGCGTCGTAGCCAAGCGCGAGCAGTTCCATGATCTGGGCATCCCGACCTATGTGATGCCCGCCGATTGCGTCGGCAAGGACAACACCACCGGCGGCGACGGCACCCGCACGCAGATGTTCACCACCGGCAGCCTGTATCAGGGGATTGAGGAACTGGCGGCGATCTTTGGCGAGGCTGAAAAGGGCGCCGAACTGGTCGCCGATTACAAGGCGCGCGAGGCTGCGGCGGTTGCCAAGGCGCAGCAGGTCGCGCTGGAAGATGCGTCTGCCGTGTTCTGGTTCTCGTCGCCCGAAATGGAAAGCGACCCGTTTGTGGCCGGCCAGAAGGGCGCGCCAGGTTACATGATGCAGCAGCTGGGCCTGCGCAACGTCGTTGAGACCGACGAGGAATGGCCAACGGTCGGCTGGGAGACCATCGCCAAGGCCAATCCGACGGTGATTGTGATTGCCCGCATGGACCGCCGCCGCTTTGCCGCGGATGACTATGAAAAGAAGCTGGACTTCCTGCGCAATGATCCGGTGGCGAGCCAGATGGATGCAGTCAAGAACAACCGCATCGTTGTGATGGACGCCCAGGCGATGGATGCCACCATCCGTGCCATTCCGGCGCTGGAGGATCTGGCTGCTGAACTCAGCGTGATCGGCACCAGCCAGTGAGTGCAGCCGCTGCAATCACATGGCAGGGCGTCAAGGGCGCGTGCCTGGCCTTGCCGGTGCTGATTGCAGCGGTTCTGGCAGGCGCAATGATCGGGGAAACCGCGCTTGCGCCTGACCTAGTGCTGTCGGTTCTGGCCAATAAGCTGGCCGGGGCAGGGCTGCCGGTTGATCCGATAGATCAAGGCATTGTCTGGAGTTACCGGCTGCCGCGTGCGCTTGTGGCGGGGGCCTGCGGGGCGGCGCTGGCGGTGGCGGGCGTGGTGCTGCAGGCCCTGCTGCGCAATGCGCTGGCAGACCCCTATATCCTGGGCATTTCCGCCGGCGCCTCGACCGGGGCGGTTGCGGTGACCATTGCAGGGCTTGGCGGCGGTGCGCTGTCGTTGTCTTTTGGCGCCTTTAACGGCGCGCTGCTGGCCTTTGGCTTTGTTGCCGTTCTGGCCCGGGCCGCCGGGGCCGGCGGTAGCCGCGCTGCGGCAGCGCAAATTGTGCTGGCCGGCATTGCAGGCTCGCAGCTGTTCAACGCGCTGACGGCCTTCATCATTGCCAAATCCGCCAACGCCGATCAGGCCCGCGGCATCATGTTCTGGCTGATGGGCAATATGGGCGGGGTGCGCTGGCCGGATGTGTGGCTGGCAGTGCCGCTGGCGCTGGCGGGCTGGGTCGTCTGCCGGTTCCATGCGCGGGCGCTGGATGCCTTTACCTTTGGCACCGATTCAGCAGCCTCGCTGGGCATTCCGGTGCGGCGGGTGCAAGTTATCCTGATCTTTGCCACCGCGCTGACCACAGCGGTGATGGTGTCCATCGTTGGCTCGATCGGCTTTGTCGGCCTGGTGATCCCGCATGCGGCGCGGTTCCTGGTTGGTCCCGGGCATCGCAGGCTGATGCCGGCCGCGGCGCTGACCGGCGCGGTGTTCCTGATTGGCGCAGACATCGTGTCCCGGATCATAATCCCTGGCCAGGTGCTGCCCATCGGCGTTGTCACAGCCCTGATCGGGGCGCCGTCCTTTGCGGTGATCCTGGTGCGCGGAAGAAGGGCTGCGCGATGAAGATCGAAGCCCGCAGCCTGTCTTACTCCATCCGCGGCAAGCTGCTGTTGTCTGATGTCTCATTGACGGTGCAGCCGGGTGAGACCCTGGCGCTGGTCGGTCCGAACGGGTCCGGGAAATCCACGCTGATGCGGCTGCTGGCGGGGTTGGCACGCCCCTCGCATGGCGAGGTTCTGCTGGCGGAAAAACCCTTGGCGCAGCTGACGCGCAGAGAGGTCGCCCAGCGGACCGCGATTGTCGAACAGCAGGCCGATACTGCCGAGCGCATCACCGCACGGTCGGTGGTGGAACTGGGGCGGACGCCCTGGCTGTCAGCGTTGAGACCTTGGAGCGGCGAAGACAGCCTGCATGTTGAAAACGCGCTGAAGACAGTGGAAATGGAGGGTTTTTCCAGCCGCGAATGGGCCACATTGTCCGGCGGCGAGCGGCAGCGGCTGCACATCGCCCGCGCCCTTGCGCAGCGGCCCGGGCTGCTGCTGCTGGACGAGCCGACAAACCACTTGGATATTCATCACCAGCTGTCGATCCTGAACTGCATCCGGAACCTGAAGGTGACCACCGTCGTGGCACTGCACGATCTGAATCAGGCGCTGATGTGCGACCGGGTGGCGGTGCTGTCGGGCGGACGCCTGGTGGCGCTGGGCACCCCGCAGAGAGCATTGAACCCGGAAACGGTATCGGAAATTTTCGGGATCAAGGCCCGCTGGATCCGTGACGCGGACGGGGCAGAACCGTTCCTGTCCTTTCATCTGGCGTGAGCGGCTGCGATGCCGCACTCCCGCCCGTTGCCGGATCCCCTGACGGAGACCCCGCGCCCGTTGGGCCCGGCGCCGCGCTGCCGCGCGGCGGACCGGTCAGCACTGCTGACCGGATGTTTCGCGCGCGAAACATTGAGGCAGAAAAGCTGACCTTCTTATCATCTTGCGGGCGAGGGTTGTTGGGGAGTTCAGCTGTTGGTGATTTCCCCAAGGATTTTGTTGCGCTGGATCTTTCCTGACGGTCCTTTGGGCAGGTCCGGCAGGATGTGGATCTCGTCCGGCGATTTGAACCGGCCCAGTACGGACTGGCAGATTTCGATCAGCTCCAGCGGTGTCAGGGTGGAGCCGTCGCGGATTTTGACCGCGGCCTCGACCGTTTCACCGTAGCTTTTGCAGGGGCGGGCAAAAGCGGCGGCCTCGATCACGTCGGGGTGCGAATAAAGCGCCTCGTCAATCTCGCGCGGTGCGATGTTTTCGCCGCCTTTGATGATCAGCTCTTTCAAGCGGCCAGTCACGAAGACATAGCCGTCTCCGTCGATGCGCCCCAGATCACCGGTCCGCAGCCAGCCGTCCGCGGTGAAGGTGCCCGCCGTGGCCTCCGGGTTGTTCAGGTATTCCAGCATCACGTTGGGGCCGCGCACGGCCAGTTCGCCCTCGGTGCTATCGGTAACCGGCTGCTGGTTTGCATCCAGGATGGCGATGCCGTTGCCATAAGCGATGCCGGGGGAGCCGATCTTGCGGGTGCCTGGAGGCAAGGGATTGGACAGGATCTGCGCGGCGGTTTCCGTCAGGCCCATGGTCTCGATGATGGGGATGCCGAACCGGTTCTCAAACGCGCGCTGCACGTCCGGAGCCAGCGCCGAAGACGCGGAGCGGCCAAAGCGCAGGCGTGCCCTGGTGCTGTCGACGGGATCAAGCTCTGAGTGCAGCAGATGCGATATGATGGTCGGCACCACCGAAAACCACGTGGCCTTGGACCAGCCCGCATGCGCCCAGAAGCGGCTGGCCGAGAAACGCTCGCACATGGCCAGCGAGCCGCCGGAAATCAGCGTGCCCATCACCGTCACGCACAACCCGTTGATATGGTAAACCGGCAGCACGCACAGACCGCGGTCCTGCGGTGTCAGCTCATGCGCGATAGCCGTGGTCCAGCCCCCGGCCAGCAGGCTGGCGTGGCTGTGCACCACCCCCTTGGGCTGCCCGGTGGTGCCGGAGGTATACATCAGCAAAGCGTGGTCACCGGCAGAGAGCGGGTGCAGCTCTGCCGGTGGCCCGCCGGTGACTGCCTGCCTGTCTAATGGGGAGAGGATGGACAGGTCGGCAGTCTGCGCGAACAGCCCGGTCTGGCTGTCATGAACAAAGGCGTAGCGGGCGCCGCTGTGCTGCAGGGCGTAGGCGACGGCGCTGTTGCCCGCGACCAGGTTGATCATGGTGGCGCGGAAGCCGCCGTAGAGCACCCCGAACAGGCATTCGAGCGCCTCGCGTCCGTTGGGGTGCAAGATCGCGATGCTCTCGCCCTTGGCGATGCCCAACGCGGTCAGCGAACGGGCGATGGCCTCAGCCGTGCTGCGCAGTTCTTGCCAGCTGAGATCCGGCGCGCCATCGGGGAAGATAAAACCGGTGCCGCCGTCCTCGGCGCGTTTGTTCAGCCAGTCGCGAATGGTTCCTTTGGGCGGTTCCATCATTGTCCCGCCTCCGCCCAATAGCTGGCAAAGATGTCGTCCAATGCCGGTTCGCGAGGTGCGATTTCGCGCACGATCTTGGTGGTTTGCACGAAATGCCGCCAATGGAGGTTGGTGTCGATCGAATTGCCGCCCCAGCTGCCGCACCCCATCGACAGGGAAAACGGCATCCCATTGGTGAAGGCGCCGCCGGTGGCAAAAGTATGGGCCTGATTGACGATCACCCGGCAGGCGGGCATCTCGCGGCCCAACTCAATGGCGCGGGTGTCCTGGCTTGTGTGGATGCCGATGGAATGGCCGCCGCCCTGGTGGTCCAGAATCCGGGCGGCGATGGCTTTGGCATCCGCAAAATCAGCGGCGCGGTAGACCGCCAGAATGCGGCTCAGCTTTTCGCCGGACAGCGGGTGATCCGGGCCGATGCCCTTGGTCTCCACGGCGAGAAATTTGGTGCCTTCCGGGATCTGGCCGGCCATGTCCAGTGCCGCCAGCATTTTGTCCGCGTCCTGTGCAATGACTTCGCGGTTCAGGTGGCCGTCCGGCCAAAGTTTGGCGATGATGCCGTCTGAGTCAGCCTCGGAGATCAGCGCGCCGCCTTCCTGGGCCAATGCGGTGATAAACCGGTCATAAATGGCCTCCACCACCACAACCGAGTTCTCGGATGAACAGGAGGTGGCGTTGTCGAACGTCTTAGAGGCGGTGATCTTTGCTGCCGCGCTAGCCAGATCGGCGGTCTCGTCCACGATCACCGACACATTGCCGGCCCCCACGGCCACGGCAGGGGTGCCGCAGGACTGGGCGCGGTGGACGTTGTTCTGGCTGCCGGTGCAGATCACCCGGTCGGCGGTCTCCATCAGCGCCTGGGTCTTGGCCTTGGAGCCGGGTGCAGGGATCATCTGCACCAGATCCGGGTCCAGCCCGAGCTTGGCGAATTCGGCGTGGATATAGGAGAGCAGCAATTCGCAGGAGGCGACGCCCTTGGGCGAGGGGGCCACGACGATGGCATTGCCGCCTTTCAGCGCGTTGATGATGTTGTTGGCGGGCGTCGCCGCCGGGTTGGTTGACGGGACCACGGCACCGATCACCCCGATGGGGCGCATGATCTCGGTGATGCCGGTCGCGGGATCATCGCTGACGATGCCCTGGGTCTGAACGCCTGCAATGTCGCGCAACAGTCCCAGCGTCTTGCGGTGGTTTTTGGTGATCTTGTCAGGCACGTTGCCCAGGCCGGTGGATTCAACGGCAAGCTTGGCCAGGGACCGGTTGCGGGCGGGTTCCATGATGGCCCAGCCTGCCGCCAAGGCTGCCTTGTCATACAGCGCCTGGCTGCCGCGGGCCTCGAATGCCTTTTGTGCGGTGCGTGCGCGCGCCACGATCTGTTCCACCTCGGCGATGCCAGAGGCGAGTGCGTCCTGAGCGGTCATGTCTTTCCTCGATTGATTGTCCGGGGCAGGGGCGCTGCCCCGGAGGGTTTCGGCCTGGGGGCGCGGGATCAGAGCCCGGCCAGAAGTTCCTTAAGCGTCTGTTCGCGGGCGGCCCACATCGCCTTGACCTCGTCACGGGTCATGATGTGCATGGGCGAGCCGCCGGCCTGCATCTTCTTGGCCACGCGGGGGTTCGCGAACATCTCGGGCACGGTAGCGGCGAGTTCGTCGATCACCTCTTGCGGGGTGCCTTTGGGCACCATCACACCGCGGAAATTGACCGAGGAATTGTCGACGTCCAGCCCCTGCTCCTGCATGGTGGGCACGTCAGGCAGGAACTCCGAGCGCTGCAGGTCCGCCACGCCAAGGATCCTGACGTTGCCCGCCTCCTGCGCACGGAAGGCGTCAGACAGGTTGTTGACCCCGCCCATGACCTCACCGGCGATAACGGCCTTCATCGCCGCGGCACCGCCGCCCTTGGTCGGGATATAGGCCATTTTGACGCCAGCGGCCTTTTCGATCTGCAGCGCGGCAATATGGTGGCCCACAAACAGCCCGGCGCCGGAGAAGGTCAGCTTGCCCGGGTTCTCCGTGGCATGGGCGACCACATCCGCCATCGAGGTGAAGGGGCTGTCGGCGGCGACAACAAACACAGCCGGATCGGCGCCCCAGTTGGCGATAGGTTCAAAGCTGTCGGAAGAATACTGCACGCCGCCCTTGATCGACTGGGCGATGAAGTGGGGCACGTTGTAGGCGGCCAGCGTGTAGCCATCCGGATCCGCTTGCGTCGCAAACCAGTTCCAGCCGACACGGCCGCCGGCGCCCGGCTTGTTGATGATGGCGATGGGCATCCCCAGCGCATCCTCGTTACCCGCGGTCATGGTCACGATGCGGGCCTGGAAGTCAGTGGCACCGCCCGCGCCGTAAGAGACCATCATCATAATCGGGCGTTCGGGGTAATCCTCGGCCAAGGCGGCTCCGCCCAGGCCCATCAGCGCCATGGCAGCGCCTGTAATCAGGTTCTTCATCTTCTTCTCCTCCCTTATGATTTCGCTTATGTTTCCGGGCCGCGTTCAAACGGTCAGAACAGAATTTCACGTGGCGTGTAGACGCTCAGCAGCAGCGCAAAGAGCCCGTACATCACGGCAACAAAACAGGCGGTGATCAGGGCGCGTTTGCCCCAGGTTCTGGCTTCGGAATGGGGCGCCGGATCGTAAATCGACAGCAGAATGAAAAAACCGATGGCGGTGGCGGTATAGAACCCCAGTGTCTTGGCGGCCCAGAAGACATAGATCAGCATCACCATCAGCCCCGGCACCATTTGTATGAACATGCTGCGGGACACGCCCGAGCCGACTTTGCTGAGGCCCAGGACGGCCTTGCCAAAGGTCCAGCCGGCCAGCACCACAAACACCGAGGCAATCAGGCGCGGGAACAGGAAGGCCTCGGCAGGGGCCTGCGTGTAGCTGATCCAGGCGACCCAGATACCGACCGCAAGGACCAGGCCGGAGCCGAAAATATGCTGAGACCGGTTCATGCCTGTGCCTCCTCTTTGGTGGTGTAGCGGCGGCTGCGCAGCTCCATCCAGCCCGAATAGGCGACGGAGGCAACAACCACGGCGATCAGGAAGATGTTCAGCCCGCCGGACAGGAAGTAGCCGGCCCGGCCCACTGTGGCATCGGCGATCATTCCGCCCTGGATAAAGTTGGATTCCGCGATCGGACCCAGGATCAGCCCCAGCACCAGCGGTGCGGCGGAAAAACCGAAGCGTTCCAGAAAATACATGCCGATGCCGAGGCAGGCCATCACATAGACGTCGCCCATCGAGCTTTGCACCGAGTAGGCGCCGAAGACCGACAGCGCCAGCACAATGGCAGCCATCACCGATTGCGGCACTTGGGCGACACGGGCGGCGAGGCCTGCCACGTAAAGGCCGAAGAGGCACATCAGAACCTGGCCCACCAGCATCGAATTGATGAAGGTCCATGCCACATCCGGGTGGTTGTCGAACAGGTCGGACCCCGGGAAAATGCCGTGGATCAGCAACCCGCCCAGCAGCACCGCAGCGGTGGGGCTGCCGGGGATCGACAGCGTCAGAAGCGGCACCAGCGAAGGGCCGACCATGGCGTTGTTGGCAGCTTCTGCGGCGATCACGCCTTCGCTGTGGCCCTTGCCGAATTTCTCCTTCTCGGAGGAGAACTTCTTAGTCTGGTCATAGGCCACCAGCCCGGCGATCTGGCCGCCCACGCCGGGGATCAGGCCAATGATCGATCCGGTGATGGTGCCGATGCCCAGGGCCAGGGGACGGCGGAGCAGTTCCTTGGTGGCGTCCAGAACCGAGTGTTTTTGCACTTCGATTACCTCGGCACCTGATGTGCGGCGGCCCTTGGCGAACATGGTCAGCACCTGCGGGATGGCAAACAGGCCGATGAGGGCCGCGATGATGTTGATGCCGCCGCCAAGGGACGGGTGGAAAATAAAGCGCTGGGCGCCCATGATGTCGTCAAAGCCGATGGTTGCCAGCCACAACCCGATGCAGCCTGACAGCAACCCCTTAACCACCGAGGCGGAATCGAGCGAGCCGATGACCGTGACGCCCAGGATCGCCAGCCAGAACAGATGCGAGGGGCCAAAGGCCAGCGCCCATTCGGCCAGCAGCGGGGTCAGGAAGATCAGCAGCAGCACGCCGAAGATGCCGCCGACGGCAGAGGCGAGGAAGGACAGCTGCAGCGCCTTGGCGCCCTGGCCTTGCTTGGCCATCTGGTGGCCGTCCAGCGTGGTGGCGATATTGGCCGGCGCGCCGGGGATCTTCAGCAGGATGGCGCTGACGGCGCCGCCTGCAACAGTGGAGGTATAGGCCGCCCCCAGAAGGATCAGACCCTGCACGGCCTCCAGATGAAAGGTGAAGGGGATCAGCAGCGCCACTGCCATTGTGGGGGAAAGCCCCGGGGTTGCGCCCAGGATAAGCCCGCCGATCGTGCCGCCCAGAAGCAACAGAAAGGACAGCGGCGAGAAGACGTCTCCGAAGTAAAATATGAAGTCCATTCAGGGCCTCCCAACCCGGCTGATCCCGTTTTCACGTTTCTTGACAATTCAGGTTAGGCCATGAAAATAGTATTGCAAACGTTTTCATAAGATGTATCGCGGGAGGGGGGTTTTTGGCTTCAAAACAAAAGGGTAACGTCGATATCGTCGCTGTGGCCAAGGCTGCCAAAGTGTCTCCCTCCACGGTGTCGCGCACCTTTAATCACCCCGATCTGGTCAGCCCGGCGACTCGCAAGAAGATCAACCGCGCTGTGCAAAAGCTTGGTTATATCCGCAACCGCGCGGCGCAGACGATGCACGGTAAGCGTTCGGCAACTATCGGCCTGGTTGTGCCAACAATCAACCATGCGATTTTTGCCGAGGTGATCCAGGCGTTTTCGGATGCCATCGGCAAAGAGGGGTTCAGCTTGCTGCTGGCCTCGCACGGGTATGATCTGGAGCGCGAGTACGCGATGGTGCGCAAGTTTCTGGAGCATCGGGTCGACGGGGTGGCGCTGATCGGGCTGGAGCATTCGCAGGCCACCACCCGGCTGATCGCGCAGCAGGAAACTCCGGCGATGGCGATCTGGAATTATGCCGAAGATGCAGAACTGCCTTGTGTCGGGGCCGACAACAGGCAGGCAGGCCGGATGGCAGCGGCGCATCTGCTGGAACTAGGGCACCGCGATATCGGTCTGATCTTTCCTGACACCCAGGGCAATGACCGGGCGCGGCACCGGCTGTCGGCGGTGCTGGAAACCCTTGAAGCTGCGGGCATCACCGTGCCGCAGGACAGAAAATCCGAGGCGCCTTACAGTGTCGCGCAGGCCAAGCAGGCGGCCTTGGATCTGCTTGCCGGCCCGTCCCGTCCGACGGCGCTGTTGTGCGGCAATGACGTGATTGCCCAGGGCGCGCTGTACGGGGCGCAAAAACGCGGGCTGAAGGTGCCTGAGAAGCTGTCGGTGATGGGGATCGGCGATTTCAAAGGCTCGGCTGATATTGAACCCGGCCTGTCAACGGTCCGGATCCCGGCAGAGGCGATCGGGACACTCGCGGGTGCGCAGTTTACCCGTTTTATCACATCCGATGCGCCGGAACCTTTCAGGCTGTGCTGTGAGCTGGAGCGGGTTATCCGGGGAACCACCGGGCCGGCCTAAGCAATTGCTCTAACCGGGCAGGTCGCTGGACAGGTCGCAGGATTGGATGAATGCACTGCATTCCGCGGTAAGCGCGGCAAAGCGGGAGCGGTCGCGCTGATACAGATAAACTTCGCGCCTGTCCGGCAGGTCGGCAATCGGGCGGAACACCGTGGTTTCCGGCATGAAACGGGCCACGGTTTGCGGCAGAACCGTGACCCATTTTCCGGTGCGCACCATGGTGATCAGTGAATGGGTGTTGTGGATCGTCACATCCGCGCCGCTGCTGGCCTCGACAAAGCGCTCGTTGCGGATCAGGTCGCACAGCGCATTGCGGACAAATCCCGCGCCGGTGACATCCGCAATGGAGGGCGGGCTGTCTTGCCGAAACAGCGGGTGCCCGGCAGAGCAGACCAGTCCGAAACGGTCCTCGAACAGCGGCACTGCCCTGACCCCGTTCAGCGGGTGATAGCCAGAGGCGATGCCGATATCCGCCTTGCCCTCGGCCAGCGCATCCAGCACCTGCTGGGTGTCGGTATCGCGCAGTTCAACCTTAAGCCCGGGGTAGCGGGCGGTCATATGCTCCAGCACCGGCGGGAACACCAGCGCCGCAACTGAAGGCACCGAGACGATACGGATCAGCCCGTGAATGGCCTCTGCTGCCATCTCGATGCTTCGCACGGTCTGGTCGAACTGGCGCACTTGTTTCTGGGCCAGTTCAAACACCTGCTCTCCCAATGATGACAGTTGGTTCTTGCGCTCGCCTTCGAACAGCTTTTTGCCCAGATGGTCCTCCATCTGCTTGAGGGTCATGGAGACAGCTGACTGGGTCCGGCCCAGACGGTTGGCCGCCTCTGACAGGTTGCCGGTCTGCGCCACCGTGCAAAAGGCACGCAGCATTTCGATTTTCAAAGCCATGACTTCAGAAATTCTGTAGTTATGTTCAGTTAATTGAGTTTGACTGATGCGGGTGCCGAAGTCCATCCTGCTGTAAACCTGAAATTCAGCATCTGGGGCTTCTCCGTGACCAAATTGAACCTGATTGCCGGCGAATGGCTGGCTGGCGAAAGCGAAATCGAAAACCGCAACCCTTCGGATCTGAGCGATCTGGTCGGCATGTTTGCCCAGGCCAGCGCCGATCAGCTGGAGGCAACGCTGGACCAGGCGCAAGTTGCGCAAGCCGAGTGGGAAGCCTATGGCATGGAGCGCAAGCAGGCGGTGCTGATGAACATCGGCAACGAGCTGATGAGCCGCGCCGAAGAGCTGGGCACGCTGCTGTCCCGCGAAGAAGGCAAGCCGTTTGCTGAAGGCAAGGGCGAAGTCTACCGTGCTGGTCAGTTCTTCACCTATTACGCCGCTGAATGCCTGCGTCAGCTGGGTGAAAACGCCGATTCTGTACGTCCCGGCGTTGAAATCGACGTGCGCCGCGAAGCGGTTGGCACCGTTGCCATCATCAGCCCCTGGAACTTCCCGACCGCAACCGCGTCGTGGAAGATTGCGCCGGCGCTGTGCTACGGCAACGCCGTGGTTTGGAAACCTGCCAACATCACCCCTGCATCGGCTGTTGCGCTGACAGAAATCATCAACCGTCAGGACATCCCCAAAGGTCTGTTCTCGCTGGTCATGGGCTCGGGCCGCTCAATCGGTCAGCGCCTGGTGGAAAGCCCCAAGGTCAACGCCATTTCCTTCACTGGGTCTGTGCCGGTTGGCAAAGGCATCGCCTCCGCAGCCATCCAGAACCTGACCAAAGTGCAGATGGAGATGGGGTCCAAAAACGCGCTGGCGGTTATGGATGATGCAGATATCGATCTGGCTGTGACCCTCGCGCTTGGCGGTGCCTTTGGCAGCACCGGTCAGAAGTGCACCGCGTCGTCGCGTCTGGTTGTGCATGCTTCGGTTCACGATGAATTTGTCGAAAAACTGGTCGCGGGCGCCAGCGCCTACAAGGTTGGCCACGCCCTGGAAGAGGGGACGCAAATTGGCCCCGTTGTCAGCGAGCAGCAGCTGAACGATAACCTGGCCTATGTCGATCTGGGCAAAACCGAAGGCGCCGAACTGGCCTGCGGCGGCCAGCGGCTGGAGATGCCGCACGAGGGCTATTACATGTCCCCCGGCGTATTCCTGAACACCAACAACCAGATGCGCATCAACCGCGAGGAAATGTTCGCGCCGCTGACCAGCGTGATCAAGGTTGGCAGCTATGACGAAGCGCTGAGCGTGGTGAACGACACCAACTTCGGCCTGACTTCGGGCATCGTTACCCAGTCGTTGGCCCGCGCCACCCATTTCCGCCGCAACGCCCGCACCGGTGTTGTCACCGTCAACCTGCCGACCGCAGGCACCGACTACCACGTGCCGTTCGGCGGCCGCGGCGACAGCTCTTATGGCCCGCGCGAGCAGGGCAAGGCGGCGGCGGAGTTCTATACCACTGTCAAGACTGCCTACATCAGCGCCGGCAATCCGGTCTGATTAAACGACTCTGGCAGCGCCGTGCAGCCGGCCTGCCAGCTTATGGACGCGCCCGTTCTGCCTCACGTGGGGCGGGCGCATACTGCCCGCCGCAAGGGGCCGGGCGATGGTTTTTGAAATTCGAGGTGCTTGAATGACCGGATACCGTATCGATTGCCTGCAATATGCCAACTGGTCGGAGAAGATATTCCGCCAGCTGCGCGAGGGCGGCGTGGACGCGATCCAAGTCACCATTGCCTATCACGAGAACTTCCGCGAAACGGTTCTGAACTTTGAGAAGTGGAACCGCTGGTTCGAGCAGTATCCGGACCTGATCATGAAGGGGCAGTGGGCCTCTGATATCGACAAGGCCCGCGAAACCGGCCGCACAGCTGTGTTTTTCGGCTTCCAGAACCCCTCGCCGATGGAAGACGACATCGGCTTGGTCGAGATCCTGCACACCCTGGGCGCACGTTTCATGCAGCTCACCTATAACAACCAGTCGCTGCTGGCGACCGGCTGTTACGAGGCCGAGGATCCCGGCATCACCCGTATGGGCAAGCAGGTCATCAAGGAGATGAACCGCGTCGGACTGGTCGTGGACATGAGCCATTCCGCCGACCGTTCCACCATCGAAGCGGCTGAGATTTCCACCCGCCCGATCGCCATCACCCATGCCAACCCGTATGAGTGGTCGCCGGCCCTGCGCAACAAAAAGGATGACGTCATCCGCGCGGTCACAGGCCACGGCGGCATGCTGGGCTTTTCGGTCTATCCGCATCATCTGAAGGACAAGGGCGCCTGCACCCTGCAAAGCTTCTGCGAGATGATTGCCCGCACCGCCGACAAATACGGGCTGGAACACCTCGGTATCGGCACCGACCTGTGCCAGGATCAGCCCGACAGCGTGGTTGAGTGGATGCGGGTCGGCCGCTGGAGCAAGGAAATCGATTACGGCGAAGGATCAGCCGCCGCTCCGGGATTCCCGGAAATGCCAAGCTGGTTCAAGGACAACCGCGACTTTGGAAACATCGAAGAGGGCCTTCGCGCGACGGGCATGAACGATGATGAGGTCAGCGGCATCATGGGCGGGAACTGGCACCGGTTCTTTGCCGAAAACTTTGGCCCCAAAGGATAACCTAAATGGAAACAACCGCGCAGACATCAATATCACTACGGGACCCGGCGCAGGTCATGCGCCTTAGCCGTCTCGGTTCTTTGCACCAGTGCCGCCTCAGCTTCATGCGGATTCTGACACGGCGCATGGCCCGCGAAAACTGGAGCTTTTCGCGCCCCAAGTTTGATATTGATGAAAACGGGGTCGGTGTTGCAGTCTTTTCCGCCACCGGCCCTGCGCGGACCTATTCTCTGATCGCCTTTGCACATGATCTGCCGCCTGAAATGCGGTCGGATCGTGTGATTGCAACTGCGTGGGATGCCACCTTTGCCCTGTTCGATGGTGTCCCGACGGACGAAGACATCGAACGTCTTTCGAAAAATGTCCCCTATCAGGAAGCCGGCCGGGTCAGCGAGCGCGAGATATCGGTATCGCGCGCAAACCGGTCCGTGCGCCTGTGGGAACATGTGGTTTCCGCCCTGTCCGAAGGCCGCCAGCCTGACGCCGCCCAGCTTGATGCCGTCGGCTATCTGATGCGGACCACAGCCGTTTACGGATCGGGAAAACTGGGTGCTGCGGATCGCGAGATGATCGCAAAACGCCCCGAATTCCAGGTTCCGTTCCAGGCCGAGATGCTGTCGGTTTTCCTGACCCGCTGGTTTGTGCGCGATCTGGTGCAGCATATGGCAGACCTGCGCGCCAAGGCGGCAGGCCGAACAGCAGCACAGCTGGCCCCGGAACTGGCCCGGTCGCTGGGGATCGGCAATTCAACCGGCTTGGGAATGGCGCCGTTCCTGCTGAACCATCCGGTTCTGTTCAACAACTGGATCGCCGCCCGCGAGGATGCAATCCGTACCGTCCGCAGTCTGGACAGCGCATCGGAGGACGAAATCGCCCTGTTCCTGCGGCTTTTGCAGCGCAGCAAAAAGAATGTTGACCTGTGGCAGTCCGAGCATGAGATCCAGGTGCGCAAACTGGCCGGGCTGCGGAACGACCTGGAACAGATTGACGCCTATCTGAGCACTCCGCAGGTGCTGAGCGGTCCCCAGCCATGGGATCAGATGCACCGCTGGGCCGAAGAAACACTGTCTCTGGAAGGCCAGGAATGGCTGGCCTCAATGATGCTGGAACCCTATGGCAGCCTGATTGACGAGTTGAGCGACGGCATGGCGGCGGACAATACGCCGACGTTCCGCATTGCCGGTGCGATGACCATTGACGAACTGCGCGGGCTTCTGACGCGGATTTATGAATGGGCGATCGGTACAGACTGGCAGAAACGGGAAAACCGGGCCCGCGCCTGGTATGTGTCCGAAGAAAAGCTGGAACCGCGCCTGGGCGAACGGTTTGAGGAGCCGGTGGAGGAATACGAGCAGCCGCTGGCGCCTGGCCGGGATGCTGCGGCGCTGTTCAATGCGCTGGCGCATTGGCAGGGGGAGATCCGCGTCGCCGAGTTCCTGCTGCGCCATCCTGAATACCGTCATACGGTGCGCCGGGCGCAGATCGCGGGCCGCGCACCTTATGCCGAGATCCGTGACAACACGATCTCGCACGACGTTCTGCCGATTGACATGCTGCGTTGCAAACTCGCCTTCTTTGGCGCCACGCAGTTTGATCCCCGCTCTGACCGCTGGGTGCGGATCTGCATGTATGGCAACGCACCCTACCCGCAGGAGCTTTCGCAGGAGAACGCTGAATTCTGGGTCTATCCCAGACTGGAAGAGGGGGCACTGGCATGAACCATTCCCTGAATGAAATCGAAGCAATGTGCAAACGCGCTGCCCGTGGCGCCGGCCTTCCCTGGGGATTGGCCGAGGAGGCTGCAAAAGGCACGCGCTGGCTCTCTTCCTTTGGCTTTCCGGGGGCGGAGCTGCTGGCTGCGCTGCTGGAGATGAACGACCGTTTGCCGCCCGCGGATCTGGCGCCCTTGGCACTGACAGGCGTGTGGAGCGCCCCGTCGGGGCGGATGAGCCCGCTGATTGCCGGCGCCGCCCTAAGCGACTGCGCGGTGCAGCTGATGGATGCGGGCCGGATCGAAATGGAGCGTGTGTGCGTGCCGTTGCTGCTGGTTCCCTTTGCTGCAGGGGCTGCGTTGCGGCTGGAGACTCCGGTCGCTGTTGAATGGGCGGGTGTCTACCTTGCAACAGATGGCCGCCAGCTGTGCGCGCGGGGCGCTCCCGATGCCTACACAGCGATGCTTGCCGACAAGGTTGCTTTCACCACTCCGGCTGAAATGACCGACCGCCGGGAGCCGGTTTTGCGCGGCAGCGCTCCGGCCGAGGCCTGGGACCGCCTTGGCGTTCTTGCCCACCGCACTTATGCGCCCGCCACCGAAGCTTCGCGATTGCGCGGCGCAGGTGCCGGGCTGTCTGACAACGACTGAAGAGGCGTCGCTATGACCGAAACCAAAACCCTGACCCTTGCCGAGATCGAGGATCTGTCCTTCCGCGCCCTGGTGGCGGCCGGCACATCCGAGGCCAACGCCCGCCCGCTGGCTGTTGCCACCGCAGCAACCGAAGCGGATGGCGTCGCCAGCCATGGCTTGGCCTATATCCCGATCTATGCCGAGCATGTGCAATGCGGCAAGGTGGACGGGCAGGCGGTTCCGGCTCTGGCGCGTCCGCGTCCCGGCGTGGTGGCGGTGGATGCCGCCACCGGCTTTGCCCATTCCGCGATTGACATGGGGTTCGAGGCGCTGATCCCAGCCGCCCGCGAGCAGGGGGTCGCGGTTCTGGCGATCCGCAACAGCTATAACTGCGGCGTGCTGGGCTATCACACTGCCCGTCTGGCCCGCGCCGGACTGGTGGGGCTGGGCTTTACCAATGCGCCCGCCTCCATCGCGCCTTCGGGCGGTAAGAAACCTGTTGTCGGCACCAATCCGTTCTCAGTCGCGGTGCCGGGTGAAGACGGTGAGCCGGAACTGCTGATCGACCAAAGCGCCAGCACCATCGCCAAAAGCGAAGTGATGAAACACGCCCGCGAAGGCAAAGAAATCCCGCTGGGCTGGGCGCTGGACGCCGACGGCAATCCGACCACCGACCCGGATGCGGGCCTTAAGGGGTCAATGGCGCCGTCGGGCGGTTACAAAGGCGTCGGTGTTGCGCTGCTGACCGAGATCATGGCCGCAGCCCTGACCGGTGCGACCCTTGGTATCAACGCCTCGCCGTTTTCCGGCACTGCAGGCGGGCCGCCCAAAACCGGCCAAATGTTCATCGCAATCGACCCGGTTGCCACCTCAAATGACAGTTTTCGATCCGGAATGGTCGGAATCGTAGAAGCAGTACGTGCGCAGACTGGCGCACATCTGCCGGGCGACGGGCGCCGCGGCAAGCGGATCAAGGCCCGGACAGATGGCGTCGCGGTCAGCGTAGCAACGCTGAACAGGATCAAAGCCCTGATGGGCTGACGCCAGACTCCGGCGGTTGCGCGAACCGCCGGAAAATCCGCACTTCGGTGCGGCACGTGCGAAACGGGAGGAAACGCATGTCAATTAAACAACCTTTCACCGATCTGGAGATTAACACCTCCGACGGTGGCTTCTATAAGGGGCACAGTCTTGAGATCGCCTTGCTCAGCAAGGGGATCATGGTCGCTTTGGTTCTCTGGGCGCTGGTCTGGCCGGCCAACGCCACCGGCGTTCTGGGCAGCCTGAACGGGCGCATTCTGGAAGACTTCAACGCCTTCTACATCGTCATTGTCGGCTTCTTCGCCTTTTTCCTGTTTGTGGTCGCCGCATTGCCGCAAACCGGTAAGCGGATCATGGGGACGCCAGGCGAGCAAAAGGAGTTCTCGGATTTTTCCTGGTTCTCGATGATGTTCGGCGCCGGTCTGGGCGTCGGCCTGATGGTTTTTGCCACCGCTGAGCCGCTTGGCCTTTGGGGTTCCAACCCGGAAGTGCTGGCGCAGAACGTGGTTCCGAACACCGAAGAAGCCATTCAGTCCGGCTTCCGCTACACGTTCCTGCATTACGGCTTCCATGCCTGGGCGATCTATGTGGTGACGGGTCTGTCGCTGGCCTACTACGCCTATACCCGTGATATGCCGCTGACCATCCGCACCGCACTGACTCCGCTTTTCGGCAAGCTGATGAACGGCATTGCGGGCCATGTGGTTGACGTGCTGGGCGTGGTTGCAACCATCCTGGGTGTGTCTGTGACCATCGGTTTCGGTGTCAGCCAGTTTGTTGACGGCGTCTATGCCATCACCGGCATGGAATGGATGATGGACATGAGCGGCGACGCGCCGGCACCCGGCACTGTTGGCCTGCTGTCAGGTCTCTTTGCCATCATGGGCCTGTCGATCATCTCGGCTGTGTCCGGCGTGGGCCGCGGCGTGAAGTACCTGTCGAACCTGAACCTGGTTCTGTCGTTCATCCTGCTGCTGACCTTCGTGGTCTTCGGCTCCTTCATGTTCGCCATGACCACCTATGCGACGGCCTTTGTAGACTACATCCTGCACTTCGCTTCGCTGAGCTTCGGTCCCTACACCCCGCAGCCTGCGGCTGATTTTGCGGCGGCATTGCCTGCTGAGGCTGCCCCGTATGCGGATGCATTGCGCGGCGGTGCGACCAATGCCTGGGGCTCCTTTGACGGTTTCAAATCGGGCTTGGAAGGCGAAGCAGCTGCCCTGTCCGACGACGTTCTGTCGGCGGCCTATGCAGCGGGTGAACCGCAGCGCCAATTCGGCTGGCAGGCAGGCTGGACCACGTTCTACTGGGCCTGGTGGATTGCGTTCTCGCCCTTCGTCGGCCTGTTCCTGGCACGCATTTCCCGCGGCCGTTCGGTGCGTGAATTCATCATCGGCTGCGTGTTTGCACCGGCGATGGTCTGCTTTGCCTGGATGGCTATTCTGGGCGGCACCGCGATCGACCTGGAACTCAGCGGTGCGGCAGAAGGCGCCATCATTGGCGCGTCGAACACGGCCAAGCTGTTCGTGACCTTGCAAAGCATGATCGACGGCGGCCTGCTGTCGGGCATCACCATCATGTGTGTTGTGCTGATCATGACCTTCCTGGTTACCTCGGCGGACTCCGGCATCCTGGTGATGAACACCATCATGTCCGGCGGTGATCAGAACATCGGCAACAAGCACAAGATCGTTTGGGGCCTGATCCTGACCGCTGTGATCGGCACCCTGCTGTTCGCAGGCAAGCAGAACGGCGGAGCCGATCCGATGGAGGCGCTGAAAAGCGCGATGATCATCGGCGCGCTGCCCTTCACCATGGTGATGGGCCTGATGTGCGTGTCGCTGGCCAAGGCGCTGTACCGTGACGGTCTGCGCGAAAAGGCTGGGGAAAGCGCACCTGCTGAATAAGCAACACCTCCGGGCTGCTTATACCAGAGCGGCCCGGTAAACAGATCAGCCGCCTATTCAGGCGGCAACAGGGCCGGCGGGAGAGATCCCTCCGGCCTTTTTTATTTGGGGCTAGCCGGATCCCGGCTGGCTGCGGCTTCCCGTTTGAACCACTTCAGCATCCGCTCCAGCGCGCTGCCGCTGGTTTCCCGGTGCTGCAGGAAATAACTGTGCGGCCGGTCCGACACCGCAGGCCCCAGCCGCAGCACCTCGCCGGCTGCTAGGGCCTGATCGGCAATCCCCGCCCAGCCCAGCCCAATGCCTTCACCGCGCCGTATCGACTGCAGCAGGAACGGATAGGCGTCGAATTCCGCGGCGGTACCGAAGTGCGGCGCCTGCAGCCTTGCCTGGGAAAACCAGCCTTCCCAGGTCAGAAAGCCAGAGGTTCCGGTATCAAAATGCAAAAACAGATCCGGCGCGAGTTGTGCAATGTTGTTCTCTGCTTCTGGGTGGGCTTCCAGAAAACCGGGGCTGCAAATCGGAAAGGTTTCCGCTGGGATCAGCGGAAAATACGGCCGGTCCGGCATCCGCGACGGATCCCAGACAACTGCTGCATCCAAGCGGCTAAGGTCGATGTCGCCCAGCTGGTCCGTGGTCACGACCCGCACCCGGCCGCCGTCCAGATAAGCACGCAAGGCAGAGAAACGAGGCATCAGCCACTGGTCCGCAAAGCCGAAGGTGCAGGCGAGTGTCACCTCATCCGTGTCCGGAGCAGCCAGAACCTCGCTCCAGGCCTGATCCACATGACCCAGCCCCAGCGCCACCGCATCCGCCAGCCGGGTGGCATTGGCGGTCGGCGTGATCCGGTTGTTGTTGCGCTCGAACAGCGGCTGCCGCAGGCGCTCCTCCAAAGTGGAGATATGGCGCGAGACTGCAGGCTGGCTGAGGCCCAGCTCGGCGGCGGCGCGGGACAGGCTGGCATGGCGCACCGCCACTTCCAGCACCAAGAGGGCGTTCAGCGAACCGGCGGTGGGGCGTATCGAGCGTTCCATAGGAAATTGTTAGGGAGAGCATGCTTTTTTGGCCAGTGGATATTGCGGGGCCTGAAGATAATCTGTTGCGGATTGAACTTTGAACCGACAACAGGCGAGACCTCTTCATGCCGCAGCGCCCCCTTTCCCACATTCGCATTCTTGACTTCGGCCACTACCTGGCCGGCCCCCTGACCGGCATGATGCTCGCCGATATGGGCGCCGAGGTGATCCGCATTACCCCGCCCGGCGGCACCGGCTTTGACGGTGCTGCGTTTGACATGCTGTCGCGGGGCAAGCAGGTGCTGGAACTGGACCTGAAATCCGATGAAGGCCGCGCCGCCGCAATTGAGCTGGCCAAACGTGCCGATGCGGTGATCGAAAACTTCCGCCCCGGGGTGATGGGCCGGCTGGGCCTGGGGCCGGAGGCCTTGCGCGCGGCCAACGATCAGCTGGTCTATCTGTCGATGCCGGGCTTTGCCTCCACTGACGCCGATCTCGCGGACCTGCCCGCCTGGGAGGCGGTGATTGCGGCCTATACCGGCCAATTCACCGACATGGGGCTGAACCGCCGCCTGATGGGCATCAACCCGTCTTTTTCGCCGCTGGCGCTGGCTTCGGCTTATGGGGCCAGCTTTGGCGCCATGTCTGTGCTGTTTGCGCTGAACGCACGGGCACAGAACGGCGGCGACCATATCGAGGTGCCGCTGGCAGCGGCGCTGCTGGAGGGGCTGGTCTATAACTGCGAGCAGATCGAGGACTACCCCGAGCGCTATAAATCCCCGCGCGAGGTGGAGCTGGACCGGCGCGAAGTCGAAGGCCTGCCGATGAACCTGAAGTTCGCGGAGCTGTCCGAATTCCTCGACCCGTTCTACCGCACCTACACCTGCGCTGATGGGCGTGGTTTCTATGTGGTGGCCGGCTCGGTTGCCACTCATCCCCGCCGGGTGCTGGAGACCTTGGGGCTGAAGGATCTGGCGGACGGGTTGCCGGATTTCTCCGCCTATCTGGACACCAAGGACTGGCCCGCCGAATGGTCGATGCGCAACTACCCGGTGGGGCCGTCCGACCGCGAACGGGTGTCGGCGGCAATGAAACAGGCCTTCCTGACCAAACCGTCACATGAGTGGGAGGCGCTGTTCGGCGCCGCCAAGGCCCCCGCCACCGCGCAGCGTTTTACCAGGGAATGGCTGGACGACCCGCATGCGCTGGCCTCGGGCCTGGTGCTGCAGGTAGCGGATACCAAGCACGGCGCGATGCGGCAGATGGGCAATGTGGCCTGGCTGGCAGGCGACGCTGGCGCAGCACATAAGGTGAGCGCCGTCAAAGCTGATCTGACGGCGCTGCTGGCAGAGCCGGAGCGCAGCACTGGCGGCGGTCATGAAGGCAAAGGATGGCTCGACGGATTGAAGGTCGTCGACCTTACCAATGTGATCGCCGGGCCGACCATCGGTTCAACCCTGGCGCGGTTTGGCGCCGAGGTGACGCTGGTGCAGCCGGTGGAACCGTCGGTGGATCCCTGGAACACCGTTGTCTTCGGCATTCACGCGCAGCGCGGCAAGGAGAGCATCCTGCTGAACCTGCGCACGGACGCGGGGCAGGACGCATTGGCCAAGCTGATTGCTGGCGCTGATGTGATCACCATGAATGGCACGGACCAGCAGCGGGACAAGCTGGGACTGTCTCCGGCGCGGCTGGCCGCAATCAACCCGCGCCTGATCCTGGTGCAGCTGGATGCCTTTGGCGGGCCTATGCGCGGGCCGAAGTCGGATCACCTGGGCTATGATGACCTGGCGCAGGCGGCAACCGGCGTGATGCTGCGCTTTGGCGGCGGCATGGACACGCCTGAGGAGCACGCCCATTTCGGCACCATCGACGTGCTGACCGGTTTTTGCGCCTGTGTGGCTCTGGGCGGCGCTTTGCTGCGGCTTAAGGAGACCGGCAAAGGCGGGGTGGCGCGGGCCTCGCTGGCGGCGGCGGGTAATCTGATCCAGGCGCAGTTCATGTACGGCCACGCGGGCAGGGCACCGTTTGACGAACCCTCAGGCCGCGAGGCCCTGGGCTGGGGGCCGTTCTACCATTGCTATCAGGCCGCGGACGGCTGGTTCTTCTTTGCGGCGCCGAGTGAGGGCGGCGCCGCGCTGGCGCGGGTGGCAGAGCTGGCAGACCTGGCCGCGCTGCCGGTGGATCAGTTGCACGGCGCATTGGAGGAGCGATTCCGCACGCAGCCGCTTGCCCATTGGCGTGCGGCATTTGCCGGAACTTCTGCCACGGCGGTGCCGCTGTCGTCGCTGCACGAAACCCGCGATGCGGCGCTGCAGCTGGAAAGCGCTGGCAATATCGACCTGAAACAAGCTACGTTCCGGGTAATCCGCCACGACCGGCACCCAATGGGCCGCTGGTGCGATCTGGTGGCGCCGAATGCGGTGCGCCCGCAAACCGGCCGGATCACCATCCCGGGGCCTGCACCGAAATACGGTGCGCACACCAGAACCATCCTGGAGCGGTTGGGTTACCCGCCGGAACAGGCTGAGGCGATGATTGCCAGCGGTGCTGCGGGTGAGGCCTGGTCGGAAAAATACTTGCCGGAATAGGTCTTGGATCTGTGGTCTGGGATGCCCGGGCCGGGCATTCCTTGGCTTTGCCGGAAATGCGGGGAATTGGAAATTACCTGCCGCAAAAGGCGTAAAACTTCCGGATTCTGGATTAATTTGTGAAACCGTCATATAGTGGCATCTCATGCCAAATGAACCTGTGTGCCGGACGGTCGGAAATGTCCGGGCAGCGGGGAAAGGGGGCGGGATGCTGATTGCGGTCGTGCTTGTGCTGATCGTGGCGGGGTCTGTTGCGTTCCATCTGTTAAGCCCGTGGTGGTGGACGCCGATCGCGTCGAATTGGAACTATATCGACGATACGCTGGTTGTAACTTTCTGGATCACCGGCGCGGTGTTTGCCGCGGTGGTCTTGTTCACGGCTTATTGCGTCTGGAAATTCCGCCACCGGCCCGGGCACAAGGCGGAATTCGACCCGGAAAACAAACGGCTGGAGCTGTGGCTGACCGGGGTGACCGCTGTGGGAGTGGCGGCGATGCTGGTGCCGGGGCTGTTTGTGTGGAAGCAGTTCGTCACCGTGCCTGAAGACGCCACTGAACTTGAGGTCTTCGGCCAGCAGTGGAGCTGGGCCTACCGGCTGCCCGGCGCTGACGGGGTGCTGGGCACCGCCGATGCGGAATGGGTGAACGGGGAAAACCCCTTGGGTGTCAATCCGCATGACCGCTTTGGCAAGGATGACCTTATAGTCGAGGGCGGTGAGGTGTATCTGCCGGTGGATAAGCCGGTGAAGCTGCTGCTGCGCTCGATCGATGTGCTGCACAATTTCTACGTGCCTGAATTCCGCGCCAAGATGGACATGGTGCCTGGCATGGTCACCTATATCTGGCTCATCCCCACCCGCACCGGCACCTTTGAAGTGTTATGCGCCGAGTACTGCGGCACCGCCCATCCCTTCATGCGCGGCTATGTGAGCGTAGTGGAGGCGGAGGAATACCAGGAGTGGCTGCAGGAGCAGCTGACTTTTGAAGAATATGCCAATGGGGGCTCTGAAACCGGAGCCGGAACCAGGCTCGCCCGGCGCTGAGGGGGCGGGCGCAATGCGCCCCCTTGTGAGGAAGGCCGGGCGATACATCTGAATTGGATGGAGTTCTGCAATGACCGACTACTTGCCTGAACCGGACAGCAATCTGCCGCCGCGCGAAGTGGCCGATGTGATGCCTCCGCATGCGCACAGCTGGATCGGCAAATACGTCTTCTCGCAGGATGCCAAATACATCGCCATCCAATACTCCGGCACCGCCATTGCAATTGGCATGGTGGCGCTGGTGCTGTCGTGGCTGATGCGGCTGCAGCTGGGCTTTCCCGGCACTTTCGACTTCATCACGGCCGAGGCCTATTACCAGTTTGTCACCATGCACGGGATGATCATGGTGGTCTATCTGCTGACTGCGATCTTCCTGGGGGGCTTCGGCAATTACCTGATCCCGCTGATGGTCGGTGCGCGCGATATGGTGTTTCCCTTCGTCAATATGCTCAGCTTCTGGATCTACCTGCTGGCGGTTCTGGTGCTGGTGGCCAGCTTCTTTGTTCCTGGCGGCCCCACTGGCGCAGGCTGGACGCTGTACCCGCCGCAGGCGGTGCTGTCCGGCACCCCGGGCGGCGCGCAGGGCGGGATCATCCTGATGCTGCTGTCGCTGATCCTGTTCATCATCGGCTTCACCATGGGCGGGCTGAACTATGCCGTCACCGTGCTGCAGGCCCGCACCCGCGGCATGACAATGATGCGGCTGCCGCTGACGGTCTGGGGGATCTTCACCGCCACGGTGATGGCGCTGCTGGCGTTTCCAGCGCTGTTTGTGGCCTGCGTGATGATGCTGTTCGACCGGCTGCTGGGCACCTCTTTCTTCATGCCGACGCTGGTGGAACTGGGTGAAAGGCTCAGCTATGGCGGCGGCAGCCCGATTGCCTTTCAGCATCTGTTCTGGTTTTTCGGCCACCCCGAAGTCTACATCGTGGCACTGCCCGCCTTCGGCATCGTCTCCGATCTGATTGCCGTGCATGCGCGCAAGACGGTGTTTGGGTACCGGATGATGGTCTGGGCGATCGTCATCATCGGCGCGCTCAGCTTTATTGTCTGGGCACATCATATGTATGTCTCCGGCATGCACCCGTGGTTCGGCTTTTTCTTTGCCACCACCACGCTGATCATCGCCATTCCCACCGCGATCAAGGTCTACAACTGGGTGCTGACCTTGTGGAAGGGCGATATCCATCTGACCATCCCGATGCTGTTTGCGCTGGGTTTTATCGTCACCTTCGTGAACGGCGGGCTGACGGGGCTGTTCCTGGGCAATGTGGTGGTTGATGTGCCGCTGTCGGACACGATGTTTGTGGTCGCCCATTTCCACATGGTGATGGGGGTGGCGCCGATCATGGTGATCTTTGGCGCGATCTATCACTGGTATCCGCTGATGACCGGCCGGCTGCTGAACAACGCCATGGGGCAGATCCATTTCTGGGTCACCTTCATTGGCGCTTATGCGATCTTCTTCCCGATGCATTATGTCGGACTTGTCGGCGTGCCGCGCCGCTATTTTGAGCTTGGCGAGCCGGAGTTCCTCACAGCGCCGGTGGAAGGGCTGAATGCCTTCATTTCATCGGCGGCGCTGATAGTCGGCGCGGCGCAGCTGCTGTTCCTGTTCAATATCCTCTGGAGCCTGCGCCACGGGCGCCGATCAGGCGGCAACCCGTGGCGGGCGGCCTCGCTGGAGTGGCAAACACCTGAAATCCCGCCCCGGCACGGCAATTGGGACGAGCTGCCCAATGTCTACCGCTGGGCCTACGATTACAGCGTGCCCGGCGCGGCTGAGGATTATATCGCGCAGACTGACCCTTGGGTGCCGGACGGGCAGGGGCGGCGGCTGTGACTGTCATCCTCGCCTTTCTGGCGCTGGTGGCGCTGGCTGCGGGGCTGTGGCTGTCGCAGCAGCATCTGGCCGCCAAGCCCTGGCTGGAAACCGGGATTGCGCCCTTGGCGGGCCATGGACCGGGCCGCGCGCCGGGCATCATCTTCATTGCGGTCTTTGTAACGGTGATCGGCGGGCTGTTTGCCATGCTGGGCAGCGCCTTTGTCATGCAGATCGAAGAAACCCCGTGGGAGCTGGTGCCGCTGCCGGGCCGGGTCTGGCTGAACACGGCGCTGCTGCTGCTGGCCAGCCTGTGTCTGCAATTTGTGGTGATGTCCGCACGGGCAGGCACGCAGCGCTGGCTGCGCGGCAGCCTGATTGCAGCAAGCATCGCCACACTCGCCTTTCTGGCCGGTCAGATGCAGGTGTGGATCACCTTGACCGATGGCGGCTACCGGCTGGATGGCACTCCGGCGGCGAGTTTCTTCTATCTGATCACCGGCCTGCACGGGCTGCACATGCTGGGCGGTATCATCGCGCTGGCGGTGATCTGCGCCCGCCACGCCGGCGCCGGAGACGTGAAGGCGCTGCTGCCGGGTGTGCGGCTTTGCGCGCTCTATTGGCACGCGCTGCTGGCGTTCTGGCTGATGCTGTTTGCGCTGCTGCAGGGCTGGGGCAATGCGTTTCTGGCGCTTTGCCGCGCGGCTGTGAGTTGAGGAGGGAGACAGATGGAACACCCATTGCAAGGCCAGGACCAGACGCTGCAGCAACAGGGACATAGCGGCTTTGCCGCCGATTGGGGGTCGGACCAGCGCGCCTTCAAGAAAGTCTCCTGGGGTAAGGCGATGATGTGGATCCTGCTGCTGAGCGATACTTTCGTCTTTGCCTGCTTCCTTGTCGCCTACCTGAATGCCCGCAACTCCACCACCGTTGAATGGCCCAATGCCAGCGAGGTTTTTGCCCTGCATATCGGCGGCGCGAATCTGCCCCTGATCCTGATTGCCATCATGACCTTTGTCCTGATCTCTTCCTCCGGCACCATGGCGATGGCGGTGAACTGCGCCTACCGCAAGGCGCGCAAGGCCACCGCCGTGCTGATGCTGGCCACTGCCGCGCTGGGCGCGGCTTTTGTCGGCATGCAGGCGTTTGAGTGGTCCAAGCTGATTTCTGAGGGCGTGCGCCCCTGGGGCAACCCCTGGGGGGCCGAGCAATTCGGCGCCAGTTTCTTTATGATCACTGGCTTTCACGGCACCCATGTCACCATCGGGGTGATCTTTCTGGTGATCGTCGCCCGCCGGGTCTGGCGCGGTGATTTCGACCGCAACCAGCGCAGCTGGATGTCGGCGGGCAACGGCGACTATGAGGCGGTGGAGATCATGGGGCTTTACTGGCACTTCGTCGACCTGGTCTGGGTCTTTATCTTTGCATTCTTCTATCTGTGGTAGGGGGCCGATATGACAGATTCACCGCAAACCGCCGAGGCGGCGGAGATGGCGCATGACGAGGGGCAGCAGCATCCGTTAAAGCTCTATTTTTCAGTCTGGATACTGCTGTTCGTGCTTAGCGCGGCGTCTTACTGGGTCGATTACGCCCAGTTGCAGGGGCTATTGCGCTGGAGCCTGATCCTGATCTTCATGACGCTGAAGGCGGGGCTGATCATTGCCGTCTTCATGCATATGGCCTGGGAGCGGCTGGCGCTGATTTATGCGGTTCTGCTGCCGCCCCTGGCGATGATCGGGCTGCTGGCAATCCTGATCATCGAGTCGGATTACACGGCAGAAACACGGGTGATCGAATTCGGCCAGGGAAGTGCAGCAGTTGAATAATCGTATCGCCCGGCTGAAGGCCGGGCAACGCCTGACCTTCGCTTTGTATCTCAAAGGCCGCAACGAAAAAGGCGCCCCGGTTTCCCGAAGCGCCTTCTTTTCAAGTAAGGTGCTGCTTATGCCGCCAGATCAAACCGGTCTGCGTTCATCACCTTGACCCAGGCCGCCACAAAGTTCCGCACAAACGCCGCTTCGCCGTCCGCCTGCGCATAGACCTCGGCCAAGGCCCGCAGCTGCGAGTTGGAGCCGAACACCAGATCCGCGCGGGTGCCGGTCCACTTCACCGCTTCGCTGGCCCGGTCACGGCCCTCATAGGTGCCGTCGTCCGTCGGCTTCCACTCCACACCCGCATCGGTGATATTTGCGAAGAAGTCGGTGCTCAGCACGCCCACCCGGTCGGTGAACACGCCATGTTTGGAACCGCCATGGTTCGCACCCAGCACCCGCAGACCGCCAACCAGCGCGGTCATTTCCGGCGCGCCAAGGGTCAAAAGCTGCGCCCGGTCCACCAGCATCTTCTCAGCCGGAACGCTATAGGCGGCTTTCTGGTAGTTGCGGAAACCATCGGCCTCCGGTTCCAGCACCGCAAAGCCTTCGGCGTCGGTCTGCTCCTGGGACGCGTCCGTCCGGCCCGGTGTGAACGGCACCGAAACCGGGTGGCCTGCAGCCTTGGCGGCTTCCTCAACACCGGCGCAGCCCGCCAGCACGATCAGATCCGCCATCGAGATCTTCTTGCCGCCTGCAGCGCTTGCGTTGAACGCGGACTGGATGCCTTCCAGGGTGTTCAGCACCTTGGCCAACTGGTCCGGCTGGTTCACCTCCCAGTCCTTTTGCGGTGCCAGACGGATACGGCCGCCATTCGCGCCGCCGCGCATGTCGGAGCCGCGGAAGGTCGAGGCCGAAGCCCAAGCGGTCGAGACCAGCTCGGAAACCGACAGCCCGGTTGCCAGGATTGTGGCCTTCAGCTGCGAGGTGTCCTGTTCGTCCACCAGCGCATGATCCACTGCCGGGAGCGGATCCTGCCAGATCAGATCTTCGGCAGGCACATCCGCGCCCAGATAGCGCGACTTCGGTCCCATGTCGCGGTGGCACAGCTTGAACCAGGCGCGGGCAAAGGCATCGGTGAATTTCTCCGGGTTGGCATGGAAATCGCGCGAGATTTTCTCGTAGGCCGGGTCCATCCGCAGCGACATGTCCGCAGTGGTCATCATCGGCGCATGGCGCTTGCTGGGGTCATGCGCGTCCACCACCATATGCTCCGGTGCCACGTCCTGCGCGTGCCATTGCTGCGCACCTGCGGGGCTTTTCTCCAGCTTCCACTCATAGCCGAACAGCACGTCGAAATAGCCCATGTCCCAGGTTGTCGGGTTCGGCTTCCAGGCGCCCTCGATACCCGAGGTCGTAGTGTCGCCGCCCTTGCCGGAGCCATGCGCATTGATCCAGCCAAGGCCCATCTGCTCCATCGCGCCGGCTTCAGGTTCAGCCCCAACCAGCTCAGGATCGCCGGCACCATGCGCCTTGCCAAAGGTATGGCCGCCCGCAACCAGCGCCACGGTTTCCTCGTCGTTCATCCCCATGCGGGCAAAGGTGTCCCGCACATCCAGCCCCGAGGCGACAGGGTCCGGGTTGCCGTTCGGCCCCTCGGGGTTCACATAGATCAGGCCCATCTGCACAGCGGCCAGCGGGTTCTCCAGGTCACGGTCGCCGGAATAGCGCTTGTCGCCCAGCCACTCGGTCTCGGTGCCCCAATAGATGTCTTCCTCCGGCGCCCAGATGTCCTCGCGGCCGCCGCCAAAGCCAAACACCGGACCGCCCATAGATTCAATGGCGCAATTGCCTGCCAGGATTATCAGATCGCCCCACGAAATGCTGTTGCCGTACTTCTGCTTGATCGGCCACAGCAGGCGGCGCGCCTTGTCCAGGTTGCCGTTATCCGGCCAGGAGTTCACCGGCGCAAACCGCTGGTTGGCGGTGCCGCCGCCGCCGCGCCCGTCCGCGGTGCGGTAGGTGCCTGCGCTGTGCCAGGCCATGCGGATAAACAGCCCGCCGTAATGGCCATAGTCCGCTGGCCACCAGTCCTGGCTGTCGGTCATCAGCGCAAACAGATCCTTCTTCACCGCTTCCAGGTCCAGCTTGTTGAAGGCCTCGCGGTAGCTGAAATCAGCCCCCATCGGGTTCGACTTGGGCGAATGCTGATGCAGGATCTTCAGGTTCAGCTGGTTCGGCCACCAATCCTGGTTCGAGGTGCCGCCGGCATCGGTATTCAGCGCCGCGCCGTGCATCACCGGGCATTTTCCTGCGGGGGTGTTTCCGTCCATATTCTTCTCCGATCGTGGCTTCAAATAGTTGAACTGCGTCGTGGCAGAAATGTTCCCGGATCAGTCCAGCAGCGCAGGCACCGCCTGAAAATGCACTGGGGGCAAAAACTGCTGTTGCCGGGAGTCCCTGTTGTTCTGCAGAGGAGGCTAGCAGGGAAATTCCATTGGATTAAGTTGCATTTATTCATCGCAGTGATAATGAAATCCTATGATGAACGTGACTCTCCGTCAGATGCGCTATTTTGAGGCGCTGGCCCAGCACCGCCATTTCGGCCGTGCGGCAGATGCCTGCGCAGTGTCGCAGCCCGCTTTGTCGGTTCAGATCAAGGAGCTGGAGGAAGCGCTGGGGGTGCAGCTGGTCGAGCGCGGCGCCCGCCAGGTGCGGCTCACCAGCCTGGGTGAAGATCTGGCAGGCCGGGTGCGCGGTATTTTGCGATCAGTTGATGAGCTGGGCGAGCTGGCGCGGGCGTCCCGGGAGGGGCTGGCCGGGCGGTTGCGGATCGGGGTGATTCCCACCATTGCGCCCTATTTGCTGCCGTCGATCGTCGGGAACCTGACCCGGCAATACCCGGAGGCTGACATCCGAGTGCGCGAAACCGTGACCCCAAGGCTGCTGGAAGAACTGGGAGAGGGCCGGCTGGACACGGCGATTGTGGCGCTGCCGGTTTCGGAACCGGCCTTTGAGGAGGTGGCGCTGTTCGAAGAGGATTTTGTGCTGGTGCGGCCGGGCGAGGACACCGGCAAGCCGGTTCCCGGTCCCGATGGTTTGCGCGAAATGCGCCTGCTGCTGCTGGAGGAGGGGCATTGCTTCCGCGATCAGGCGCTATCGTTCTGCAATATGCAGTCGGCGGCCCCGCGCGAACTGCTGGATGGCAGCTCGCTGTCAACCCTGGTGCAGATGGTCAGCGCCGGAATCGGCGTCACGCTGATTCCCGAAATGGCCATCCCGGTCGAGACCCGCTCGGCTGTTGTCTCGGTCGCGCGCTTCCGGGACCCTCAGCCGGCCCGCACCATTGGCATGATCTGGCGCCGTAGCAACCCGCTTGCGCGGCAGCTGCTGCAGGTGGCAGAAGTGGTTCGGCAGGCTGCGCAGACCCTGCGTTCCAGCTATAGTCCGTTGAGTTGAAATGGATTTGTTTAGTATCTGTGGACAATCATCCGCCCTGTTTTCCAGCGATTGAGTGCCGCCAAAACTGCTGCAACCGCATGAGGATTGATGCCTAAAGGGCACGCTCACAACCATTTTACGGCATTGCAGTTTCGGGCCGGAAGGTGCGTTGTTAAGCTTTCGTTAATAAAAAACGAGTTTAGGCAGGCATACAGGCAGATGAAAACGGGCTTTCGTGGCACGTTTGTTGTTTCCTGGTCGCAAACCGAGATTGACGGCCTTCCGGCCGCACCGGTTGACGCTCTTGATGTAGGGGCGGCCTGGTCCTGGCATGGCGATGCTGTGCGGGTGGACGGGCCGGCAGAGCTGTTGCGGCTGGACATGGCAAATGGCGAGGCAGATTTGCGCCGCCGGGCGGCACGGTCGGTGCGCCGGCTGGTCGGTGCGGTTGTTCAAAACCGGACCGATGTCGATTCGGTCAAGGTGGACGAGCCGCTGATGGACAGCAGCTTTGTTGTGACCAACGGCGTGCAAAGTTTCACCGTGACTCTCATAGAGGTGGGGCCGGGCCAGCGCCCGCTTTTGATGTTCGTCGACGAGCTGCCGCCGCGCGGTGCTGATCTGTGGGTGGTGCATCATTCGCTGGGAACGGTCAGCGCCGATCGTCCGCAGGGCGAAACCGGTGTGATCTGCTTTACCCCGGGCACTTTGATCGCAACACCCGGCGGCCCGAAGCGGGTTGAGCGGCTGCGCGAGGGCGAAAAGGTGCAGACCCGCGACAATGGCGCCCAGGAAATCCTCTGGATCGGCTCCCGCCGGATCAGCGGCGCACGTCTGTTTGTGATGCCGCGGTTGCGCCCGATCCGCATTCACGCCGGGGCCTTGGGCATTGACCGCCCTGAGCGGGAGCTGCTGGTCTCGCCGGATCACCGGATGCTGTTGCGCGGCGACCGGGTGCGGGCGCTGTTCAATACGCCCGAAGTTCTGGTGGCGGCAGGCGATCTGGTCAACGGCCGTACTATCCTGCCCGACGCCTCGGTGCGGCAGGCGACCTATATCCATATCATGCTGGCCAATCACCAGGTGCTTTGGGCCAATGGGGTTGAGACCGAAAGCTTCCACCCCTCCAATGCATCCCTGACAGCGCTCAGCGACAGCGACCGGGCGCGGCTGTTCCATCTGCAGCCCGGGCTGGAGCGCAACCCGCTGGGTTATGGCGCCTATGCGCGCCGCAACCTCAACGCATCCGAGGCTGCGATTCTGGGCCACGAGGCGGCCTGATCCGTTACCCGAACGCTGCCAGGCGTCCGGGCTCTTGCTGATTTCGCGGATTTCCCTGCGAAACCTGGCTGGCCGATGTTGACTCTGTCCCATCCCCCTATATAAGCGCGGCTTCATTGGTGTTGGCGGCCCTCGCAAGGGGATGCCTGTCATGCCCGGATCCTGGATCCGGAGCAAGAGGACAACGCCCTTAATAGTCACGGCTTGCCCGGGGCGGTTCAAACCAGACGGTTGTCAATGCAGATCGCGTTCGCAGCCCGAAAAGTGGGAACCGGTTTTCGGAGCAAGCTGCGAAACCACTAATAAGGAGATCAGCCGTGACCAAACGCACGTCTGCCAAGTACAAAATCGACCGCCGCATGGGCGAAAACATCTGGGGCCGTCCGAAGTCCCCGGTCAACCGCCGCGACTATGGCCCCGGCCAGCACGGTCAGCGCCGCAAGGGCAAACTGTCCGACTTCGGCATCCAGCTGCGCGCCAAGCAGAAGCTCAAGGGCTACTACGGCGACCTGACCGAAAAGCAGTTCCGCCGCATCTACGGCGAAGCCGTGCGTGTGAACGGCGACACCGGTGAAAACCTGATCGGCCTGCTCGAGCGCCGCCTGGACGCCGTTGTTTACCGCGCCAAGTTTGTGGCAACCGTCTTTGCGGCCCGCCAGTTCGTGAACCACGGCCACGTGACCGTGAACGGCAAGCGCGTCAACATCCCCTCCTACCGCGTGAAAGAGGGCGACGTGATCGAAGTCCGCGACAAGTCCAAGCAGATGGTTGCCGTTCTGGAAGCCACCCAGCTGGCCGAGCGCGACGTTCCCGATTACATCGAAGCCGACCACTCCAAGCTGAAGGCAACCTTCGTGCGCACCCCCGGCCTGGGCGACGTGCCGTACCCGGTTCTGATGGAACCGAACCTGGTTGTGGAATTCTACGCCAAGAACTAAGCCTGCTGCCGTCACGGCACATGGCGAAAGGGCTGCCCTGCGGGGCAGCCCTCTTTCGTTTACAGTATCTCCGGGGCCGTATTGGCAAAACCCGGTAGCCCTGCGCGCCGCCTGCCACTATCCTGCCTGTAAAACGACAGGGAGTGAGTGATGAAAACCTATCTGAAGGCTGCCGCCGCGATTGCAGTCCTGACCGCCGCCTCCGCAGGCGCTGCACCGCTGAAGCTGGTCCCGGCAGACCCGCAGCCCTCCGGCGTCAAGCCGGGTCTGTCGGTGGTCTATGCCTATCCGCATGATGTGAAATCTCTGGTTGAGGCCTCCTCGGCGCTGAAAATCTCCAGCGAGCGGGGCCAGCCCATCGCGGGTCTCGACAACCGTGACACGGAGGAGGGGCAGAACACGCTCACTTCCAAACGGGCGCTGAACGTCGTGGCCCGGATCACTGGCTATGTGAAGATTGACCAGCCCGGCATCCACAATATCGACTTTCTCACCAATGACGGGCTGCGCGCCCGGGTCGGCGGCCAGGTGGTGGGCGAATACGATGGCCGCCAGTCCTGCGACAGCACCATCCTGACAGAAGTAGAGGTGCCGTCAGCGGGCTGGTATCCGGTTGATATCCTTTACTTCCAGCGCCTTGGCACTGCCTGTCTGCACATGCGCATGGGGCCGGACGGCAAGCGCCCGAAATGGATGAAGAACAGCGCATTTGGTCACTGACCCGCAGCTTCTTTCTGGGCGAAAATACCCCGGGGGAAGCCCGCAGGGCCGGGGGCAGCGCCCCCTCTTTCCCAACCCGCCGGGCTACAGCGGCAGCGGGCGCCCCTCGGCGATGGCTTCCATCGCGAAGTAAGACGTCACGCTGTCCAACTCCACCCCCGAGATCAGCCGCTGATAGACCTTGTCATAACTGGCCATGTCCTCGGTCACCACTTTCAGCTGGTAGTCGTAATCACCGCCAATGCGGTGGAAATCCACCACCTCTGGGATCGTCAGCACATGGCGGCGGAATTTCAGCAGCCAATCCGCCGAATGATGCCGGGTACGCAGCAGCACAAAAACCACCAGATCCAGCCCCAGCTGCTTGCGGTCGAGCCGTGCAGTCGAGCCCTTCAGCAGCCCGCTGTCGTTCAACGCTTTCAGCCGCCGCCAGCAAGCGTTCTGCGACAGGCCCACCTGATCGGCCAGCTCCCGTTGCGACAGGCTGGCATCCTGTTGCAGCGCGCGTAGAATGCTTCGGTCAATTTGATCGGCTGTTTTGCTCATATGCGGATCATATGACACAAGATTTGCATAAACTACTCAGTATTTGATAAAACTTCCGCACCAGTAATCGTTCATCTTGATTGCGAAAGATCACGGAGGCGCAACATGACCCTGGCAGCATTTAAACACACAATCCGGCAGGCCGCTCAAAACGGCGCCTTGGGCCGCAGCGTGATCGGCGACGGGGTGATGATCCCCGGTCTCGATGGCGAGGTGCCGCTGGTCTATGCCGATTACGTCGCCTCCGGCCGGGCGCTGCGCCAGGTCGAAGATTTTGTGGCAGGTCAGGTGCTGCCCTTCTATGCAAACTCCCATACCGAGGCGTCTTATTGCGGTACGCAGATGACCCGCCTGCGCCGCGAGGCCCGGGCTGAGATCGCCCGCATGACCGGCGCCACTGGGGATGATGCGGTGATTTTCACCGGATCGGGTGCCACCGCGGGTCTCAACCGGCTGGTCAGCCTGTTCGGCGTGAACGAGGCTGTCCGGCCGGTTGTTTTCATCGGCCCTTATGAACACCACTCCAACATCCTGCCCTGGCGCGAAAGCAAGGCGGAGGTGGTGGAAATCCCCGAGGCCGCCGAGGGCGGTGTGGATCTGGCAGTTCTAGAACTCGCGCTGAAGCAGCACGCCGGCAGCGATCTGAAGATCGGCAGTTTCTCGGCGGCTTCCAACGTCACCGGCATCGTGACCGAACCTGACCCTATCAGCCGTCTGCTGCATGCGCACGGCGCACTGGCGGTCTGGGACTATGCCGGCGGCGGCCCGTATCTGCCAATCGACATGGGGCAGGGCGGGGCGGCACGTAAGGATGCCGTGGTGGTCTCGCCGCACAAGTTTCCGGGCGGCCCCGGTGCTTCGGGTGTGCTGGTGGTCAACTCAGGCGCGGTGCGCCGCCGCTGCCCGTCCTGGCCGGGCGGGGGGACCGTCAGTTTTGTGTCCCCATGGCAGCACGAATACAGCCTGGACCTGGCAACCCGCGAAGAAGCCGGCACACCGAATGTGATCGGCGACATCCGCGCAGCCCTGGTATTCCTGGTAAAAGAGGCGGTCGGCCAGGAGCAGATCGAAGCCCGTGAAGCCAGGTTTGCAGACATGGCCTGGGCGGGCTGGTCCGGCAATCCGCACCTGCAGATCCTGGGCCACCGCGATGCGCACCGGTTGCCGATCTTCTCCTTTCTGGTTTCGGACGGGGCCGGTAATCCGGTGCATCAGCAGCTGTTCACCCGCATGCTAAGCGACGTCTACGGTATCCAGGCCCGCGGCGGCTGCGCCTGTGCGGGGCCTTATGCACACCGGTTGCTGGGCATTGGCCGGCCGGAGTCGGAACGGCTGTTTGCCGACTTGAAGGCAGGCGAGGAAATGAAAAAGCCCGGCTGGGTCCGGCTCAACTTCTCATATCTGATGGAGGAGGAAACCGCGCAATACGTCATCGATTGCGTCAACGATCTGACCCGAAGGGCAGGAGGGCTTGCGGCCCGTTACAATGTCGATCCGGAAACCGCGCGGTTCAAGGCGCTGGTCGCCTAGAGACAAACAAACCGGGTGCTTTCCCGGGGCTGGGAAGCACCTCACATACACGTGATATGTAGGTATCGAACCCCTGTTTTTAAAGGGGGAAAATACAGATCAAATCCCCCGCGACGGCGCGAAGGGGTGCGTGGCACGCTCTAACTGTATTTTATTGATTGGAGCACTGTTATGGCCCTTAAGCTTTCCGCCCCTGTTGGTGACAAGAAACGGATCACCAAACCGGACCCCAAGACTGGCGAGAGCAAATTCAAGCCGGTCAAAAATGCCCCCGCAGATGTTGAGCTGGTCCGCCTGATGCTTAAGGCAAACGGCTATTCCATTGAGGTCAGCACCAAATGCGACGCCGGGCTGATCAACACGATCAAGGATTTTCAGAAAAAGAAGCTGGGTTTCAAGAAGCCTGACGGCATTGTCGACCCCGGCATGCGGACCTGGAACGCAGGCCTGCCGAAACTGGCGGCACAGCATTCTGCCGACACCAAAGTAGAGCGGATTGAAGTTGTCGAGAACGGCAAGACCAAGCTGATCACCGTGGCCGAGTTTGAAGCCGGGCAGGAGGAGCTGCGGCGCAAGCTTCTGGCCAAGGCCAACATGATGTACGGCCAGGCGGAGTCCTGGGTTGATTTCTGCAACGAGGTGGAAAGCACCCGCCAGGGCAACGACACCTTCCTGAACGCATTGACGGAATTTGCCGTTAGCGTTGTCAACGACAAGACCGATCCGCCCTGGACCCCGATCCTGAATGCCCGCTCTGAATCCAGCCTGCTGAAAACGCTGACGAGCAAGAAGAAGCCTGATTGGAAAAAGGTGTACAAACAGGATGTTAAAGCATCCAAAGCCTATAACACCGGCGGCAAGGCGTTTAAGAAATTCATTGACCAGCGGATCGCCACTGCCGGCGGAATTGTCTGGAAGCTGGAAGTGGTGCGCGAAGTGTCCTTTGCCGTGGTCGAAACCTATATGACCGCCCGCCTGGTCGCGACCAAGGGCATGTCCCCGGCCAAGGCCCACGCCATTGCCGCCGCCAGCACCGAAGCGCTGAAATCCAGCGCCGGCCAGCTGGGTGAGCATCTGGCGGGCAACAAGGTGACCTGGGATGGCGCCGCCAAGAAGGTCTTCATCGACAGCTTCATCGCAGGGCTTGCGGGTGCTGCTGGCGGCAAACTGACCTCCAAACTGTCGGCAGGGCTCGCCGATGATCTGGCCAAAGCCGCAGCCTCGAAACTCTCACGCGAGTTTCCCAAAAAGGCAGTGAAAGTTTTCTTTGAGAAGTTCCTGAAATCCAAGGCCGGCGAGGCGATGGTGACCGAGGCGCTGAAGGAAACCATCGGTCTGGCCAAGCCCCTGATCGAAAAGGGCCGCCCCCCGAACACCAAGGAGATCAAGGAAAGCATCGCCAAGATCCTGACCGCGGGCATCATGTCGGCGGGCGCAGGCAAAGCGCTGGACAAATTCTCTTCCGGATTCACCGGCGCTGCTGAAAAGTTCCTCAAGACCAAACTGGCACCTGCCGCCATGGAAGGCGCGGTCAAGAAGGACCTGATTGCCAAATACGGCACCAAAGCGACCGAGGATTTCATCAAGCTGCACGGCGACGCGATCTATGGCGAGATTGCCAAGCAGATCAGCGGCAAGTCGTTCAGCAAATACGCAGGCGAGGTTCTGACCAGCTCGGACGGGTCGCAATCGGCCTCGACCATGCAGAAGCAGGCCAATGAGGCGATGCGCAAGGACATGGAACTGCGCAAGCAGATCCAGAAAATCATCATGGCCGAAGCCAAACGCAAGATGCCCAAGTCGGCAGCGGCGCATTAACGCCGGCTGCACCGTCATTGGGGGCTGCTGCTCGGGGGGGGGGGGGCGGCAGCATAGGGGGAGCGTCATCTTGGTGCTTCCCCAGCAGCCTTTGGGCCGCTAGAACGGGCAGGAATTAAGGAGCCCGTATTATGACTCAACTCACACCGCAGCCCGGTATCATGGACATCGCTCTGTATCAGGGCGGGGCTGCTCATGTGAATGGGGTGAGCAATGTTGTGAAGCTCTCCTCGAACGAAAACCCGCTGGGCCCCAGCCCGCGCGCCATCCAGGCGATGCAGGATGCGGCGGCCAATATGCACCGCTATCCCAGTTCGGACCACGCGGCGCTGAGGCAGGCAATCGGCGAGGTTCACGGGCTGGAGCCGGAGCAGATCATCTGCGGTGCCGGCAGTGATGAAATTATTACATTCCTGTGCCAGGCTTATGCGGGCCCGGGGGATGAGGTGCTCTATACCGAACACGGCTTTGCCATGTACCGCATCAGCGCACTGGCTGCCGGTGCGACGCCGGTGGAGGTAAAGGAACGCGAGCGGGTCACCGATGTGGACGCTCTGCTGGCGGGCTGCACCGACCGGACCAGGCTGGTCTTCATTGCGAACCCGAACAACCCCACCGGCACCATGATCAGCGAAGGGGAAGTGGCCCGTCTGGCCGATGGCATCCCGGCGGGGGCTATCTTGGTGCTGGACGGGGCCTATGCCGAATATGTCGAAGGCTTCGATGCCGGCGCGGCAGTGATCGCATCCCGTAGCAACGTCTTCATGACGCGCACTTTCTCCAAGATCTACGGTCTGGGCGGTGCGCGGATCGGCTGGGGCTATGGCCCGCGGGAGATCGTCGGCGTGCTGAACCGGGTGCGTGGCCCGTTCAACGTCTCCAGCACAGCGCTGGCCGGGGCCGAGGCCTCGGTGCGGGATGCGGACTATGTGGACAACTGCCGGAACACGAACGCCAAATGGCGCTCTTGGCTGGCAAATGCCCTCGCTGAACTCGGCGTGCCCTCGGACGTCTCCAGCACCAATTTCATCCTGGCCCGCTTTGCCAGCCAGGCCGAAGCCGAGGCCTGCGACAGTTTTCTGCAGTCGCAGGGGCTGATCGTGCGCCGGGTGGCGGGATACAACCTGCCGAACGCACTGCGCATCACCATCGGCGACGAAGATGCCTGCCGCCGCGTGGCGCAAGGGGTGAAAGCATTCAAAGAGGGGCAGGCATGAGCAGTCAGGACAACAGGCAGGTTTACGGGCGCGTTGCGCTGATCGGGCTGGGCCTGATTGCGTCCTCGATGTACTGGGCGATGAAACGCGCAGGGCTGGCGGGCGAGGTCACAGGGTATGCCCGCAGCCTCGAGACCCGCGCAACCGCTCGCAGGATCGGCCTGTGCGACCGCGTCTGCGACAGCGCGCAGGAGGCCGTGAAAGATGCCGATCTGGTGGTGCTCTGCGTTCCCGTTGGCGCCATGGGCCCGGTGATGGAAGACATCGCCCCCCTGCTGAAACCCGGCGCCACGGTGTCGGACGTGGGCTCGGTCAAACGCCATGTGATCGACGCCGTGCTGCCCCATATCCCCCAAGGTGTGCATTTCGTGCCCGCCCACCCGCTGGCCGGGACTGAACACTCCGGCCCGGAATCCGGTTTTGCTGAGCTGTTCGACAACCGCTGGTCGCTGCTGGTGCCGGTCGAGGGCACCGATGCCGCAGCCACCGCCCGCCTGCGCGCGTTATGGGAGGGGATGGGCGCCAATGTTGATGAGATGGACGCCGACCACCACGACTTGGTGCTGGCCGTCACCTCGCACACGCCGCACCTGATTGCCTACACCATGGTGGGGGTCGCCGACGACCTGCGCCGGGTGACCGACAGCGAGGTGATCAAGTATTCCGCCGCCGGTTTCCGCGACTTCACCCGCATCGCGGCCTCGGATCCGACCATGTGGCGCGATGTGTTCCTGACCAACAAGGACGCCACGCTGGAAATCCTGGGCCGCTTCACCGAAGAGCTGTTTGCCCTGCAGCGCGCCATCCGCACCGGCGACGGCGACCATCTGCACGATTACTTCACCCGCACCCGCGCCATCCGCCGCGGCATCATCGAGGCCGGCCAGGACACTGATGCGCCGGACTTTGGCCGGGGGCAAAAGAAATGATCCGCGCGGGCGCCCTGCTGCTGGCAACGATGCTTGGCGGTGCCGCGCTGGCCGCTGCACCGGAAATCTCGCTTGCGCCGCCTGCGCGTCCGCAGGCTGATGCGGGCTTAGAGGCCGCTGGCATAGTTAATTCGCCGGAATTACGCCCGGTTTCACGCCCGCAATCGGAACAGATCCTGGCGGCAGCAGCCCGCCCCGCAGATCTGCCGCTGCTGGGGCCGGGATCATCGCTGCTGCCCTTTGCACGGCCGGACAGCCTGGCAGAGCAGGTGCTGTTCAAGCGCCGCAAGCGGCGCAAGGGATCGGTCTGCGGCGATATTGATATCCAGGGCGACAGCGTTGGCCACGTCTCGGGCACGCTGCCCGGCTGCGGCGCCAAGGATGCGGTGCGGGTGCGTGAAATTGCCGGGGTGCGGCTCAGCCAGGCCTCGCTGATGACCTGCAACACCGCGCGGGCGCTAAAAACCTGGATCAACCGCGAGGTCGAAACCGCCTTTGGCCGCCGTAACAAGGTGGTCTCCCTGCGCGTTGCCGCGCATTATGCGTGCCGAACCCGCAACAACCGCCCCGGTGCCAAGATTTCGGAACATGGCAAAGGACGGGCCATCGATATCTCCGGTTTCACCCTGGCCAGCGGCGAGACGGTGACGGTGCTGAAAGGCTGGCAGAACCGCAAGACCCGCAAGACGCTGAAAAAACTCTGGCGCGCAGCCTGCGGACCCTTCGGCACCGTTCTGGGGCCAGAGGCCGACCGCTATCACCGCGACCATTTCCACCTGGATGTCGCGCGCCACCGCGGCGGATCGTATTGCCGCTAGCGGTGTGCTCCCGCGCCTGAAAGTGCCCAGGGGCACATTACAGCCTTGGGCCGGGCGCGCTGCGCGCGCAAAAAAGTCTTGCTGAGAAACGCTTCAGGGGCTGGTTTTCCCTTTGCCTGTAGTTGGCCAATGGCGCGGCCCGTGACAGGCGGATACGCGGTCAGCGGATGATCAGCCGCGGGGCGCGGCCTAGGGGCAGAGGGCCAAGTGTCACGTAGCCGCCGGAGAACCCTAGCGTGATGTCCAGGTTCCGCGGGTTGCCGCTTGTTTCTGCCAGGAGGCTCAGCACCCGCTCGACAGAGCTGCGCAGGCTGGGAGGCAGCGCGCCGCTGCGTTCCGCCATCAGCACCAGCCCGCGCCAGTTTTCCGCCTGGAGCGTAATCCCGCCCTCCGGCAGGCCCTGCGCGTCCACTGCCAGCGTCCCGGCGGCCTTCAGCCGCAGATCGCCCCAGCGGGCTTCGGCCAGTTTCAGATCGATCCGGCGCGGCTGCGGCCGCTGCTGTTCCAGTGCGGCCCGGTCCCAGGGCGCGTCAAACTCAACCGTCAGCTCCAATGCCAGCGTGTCAAACCGTTCCGGCAGCGCCGAACTGGCCGCCAGCAGCCGCCGCCAGGCGGCGCGGGGGGCAAACTCAGCGGCTTCTGCCGTAATCCGGTAGATCGCAGGCCTGTCCGACTGCACCATGCGCAGGTCCAGTGACGCGCCGCTCAGCACCGCCTCGCCGCTTCTGGCGATCTGCCACGGGGCCGAGATCAGCGCCAGTTCCTCCATTTCCAGCGCCGCACCCGGCGCAAGATGCAGGCTGGCTTGCAGGCCCTGGGCCGTGATCACTGCGGTCTGGTCGAAATAGGATAGCCGCTGGGCCGAGGCAGGGAAGTGCAGGTCCAGCTTGCCTGGCCAGACAGCAGGGCTTGCCAGATCCAGCCAGTCCGCCCGCCAGGCGGTGCCGGTGCCGGGATCAGCCAGCGCCGGGCGGCTGATCCGGGTCATATGGCGGATAGGGTAGCCGCTGGTTTCAAGTGCAGAAAATTCCGCCTGCCAGCCCCGCCGCTCTTGCTCGGCAAACCAGGCCGCGATGCCGCTGCGCAGCCCCCAGGCTGCCGCCGCCCAATACAGGCTCCACACCATCAGGGCGGCAATCAGCAGTTTTGCCAGGCGCATCGGTTAGCCTCTTTTGTCCGGATCAGGATTGCTGTTTATAGAGGGGGAGCAGAAAGGGCCAGACAACATGACCATGTGGGTTTTCGGATACGGATCGCTTCTTTGGAACCCCGGCTTCCCGGTGGCGCGGCGCGAGGTGGCGGTGCTGCATGGCTATGCGCGGTCGTTTTGCATGACCTCGATCCATCACCGCGGCACCGAGGACCACCCGGGTCTGGTGCTGGCGCTGGACGAAACCGAAGGGGCCAACTGCAAAGGGCTGGCGCTGTCGGTCGAAGCCGGCCACGAGGAGCAGACGCTGGCAGAGCTGCGCGAGCGCGAGCTGATTTCCTCTGCCTACTTGGAGCGTGACCTGGAAGTGGAACTGACGGACGGCAGCTTTGTCACCGCCGTCACTTATGTGATCGACCCGCATCATGTGCAATATTGCGGCGGTCTTAGCCTGGAAAAACAGGCGCAGATGATCGCTCATGCGGTGGGCGGGCGCGGACCCAACACCGAATACCTCTATAACACTGCTGAGCATCTGGCGGAGATCGGCCTGCATGACAGCGACTTGGACTGGCTGGCGGGCCGGGTGCGGGACATCACCGCATAAAGCCTTGGCGCTTTTGACACTTTGCTTATAGGCTGCGAACCAAATAAGAGCAGTCAACGTGTCAGGAGCCAACCAATATGGCGCAGCCAGACCGCAAAACCCGGCCGCAGTTTTCCCAGCCGGTGCGGCAGATCATCATGATGCTGATCGCATTGGGGCTGTCAGCCTTTGGCGCCTTTGTCGCCTTGCCGCGGGTGCTGCCGGTGTTCGAGGCCAACCCATGGCTGAACGGCTTTATCGTCTTTGTCTTTGTGATCGGGGTGCTGGCCTGTTTCTGGCAGGTGGTTCAGCTCATCGGTTCGGTGCGCTGGATTGAACGCTTTGCATTCGGCGACACCTCGGATGAGCGCCGGACGCCGTCAATGCTGGCGCCCTTGGCCTCGCTGCTGCGCTCGCGCGGGGCGCGGATGCAGCTGGGGTCGGCCTCGACACAGTCCATTCTGGACTCTGTCGCCAACCGTATAGATGAAGACCGGGAAATTACCCGGTATATCGTCAACCTGCTGATTTTCCTTGGCCTTTTGGGCACCTTCTATGGTCTGGCCACCACGGTTCCTGCCGTGGTCGATACCATCCGCAGCCTGGCCCCGCAGGAAGGCGAAGAGGGCCTGTCTGTCTTTAATCGTCTGATGACGGGCCTTGAGGCGCAGCTGGGCGGCATGGGTGTCGCCTTTGCCTCATCCCTGCTTGGCCTGGCCGGCTCGCTGATCGTCGGCCTGCTGGAACTGTTTGCGGGCCATGGCCAAAACCGGTTCTACCGCGAGCTGGAGGAATGGTTGTCTTCGATCACCCGGGTCAGCTTCTCCTCGGGCGAGGATGGTGCCGGCGACAGCGGTGTCGTCTCCCAAGTGCTCGACAACATGGCCGAGCAGATGGACGCGCTGCAGATGATGTTTGCCGAAACCTCCGAAGGCCGCGCCGCGGTGGATCAAAAACTGGGCGATCTGGTGGAAACCATTCAGGAGATGAACCGCCGCCAGGAGCAGACCGGCACCGTCACCGCAGCACTTGACCGGGTGGCCGTCGGGCAGGAAGCCCTGACCGAGATCCTGCGCGCCCATAGCGAACAGGGCGGTATCGACGCCGAAAGCCGGATGCGGCTGCGCTCGATCGACGTGCAGATGCTGCGCATCCTCGAGGAAATCTCGGCCGGCCGCCAGGAAAGCCTGAGCGAGCTGCGCAAGGACATCGACCTGTTGGTCAGGGCCTTCGCCCGCCCGCGCGGCTTGTCCCGCGGCGGTGGTGCGGGCCGGGACGCGGGGGAATAACCGATGGCTCTTTCCCGGCGCACAGGGCAGCGGTTCCAGGCCTCGATCTGGCCGGGGTTTGTCGATGCGATGACCGGGCTTCTCTTGGTGCTGATGTTTGTTCTGACCATCTTTATGGTGGTGCAATTTGTCCTGCGCGAGACGATTACCGGCCAGGAAAGCCAGCTGGATGAGCTGTCTGCCGAGGTGAGCGCGCTGGCCTCAGCCCTGGGGCTGGAAGAGCGCGAGAACAATCAGCTGAACGCCCGGCTTGGGGCGCTGACGTCAACCCTTAATACTGCAGAACAGGATCTGGACCAGGCGCGCAGCCTGATCACCTCCCTGACTGCGGACCGTGACCGGCAGGCAGGTGAACTGGCCGCAGCCGCCAGCCGGATCACCAGTTTTGAGGCACAGGTGGCGGCCCTGATCGCCAGCCGCGACGCCGCCCGGACGCGGGTCGCGGATCTGAGCGCCGAACGCGCAGACCTGGAGGCTGCGCGCGCAGAACTGCTGAGCGAACAGGAGGCACTGAACCTGGCCCTGTCGCAAGCCCGCGGCGAGATTGATCTGCAGGCGGAGGCCGCCCGGCTGGCGGCGGCACAGCGCGAAGCGATGGAAGCACTGATCGCCAGCCTTGAGTCCGAGGGCAGCGAGCAAACAACCCGGATTTCCGAATTGCAAGACCGGCTGGGCGCTGAAGAAGCCGCCCGTCTGGTTGAGGCCGCCGCCGCCGAAGCCCTGCGGGACCGGCTGCAGAATGCCGACGCCGAACTCACCGCAATGACATTGGCCTTGGAGGCGCAACGCCAGGAGGCGGAGGATACGCTGACCCTTCTGGCCGCCGCTGAAACCGCCAGGACACAGCTGGACGCGCAGCTGTCTGAACTGGAGACCGCCCGCGCCGGATCTGATGCAGAGGCTGGAAAGCTGGCGGCAGAACTGGCCGAAGCCAAGGCCGCTTTGGCTGCAGCAGAGATCCAAGCCGGGGAGCTGGACATTCTGCGTCAGCGGCTGCTTGCGGCAGTCACCGCACAGCAGAGCGCAGAGGGCAGCGCCACTGAGCAATTGAGCCTGGCCGAAAAACGCGCAGCCCTATTGGCGCAGGCGCGTTCGGCCTTGTCTGAGGAACAGGCCGTTTCCGAAGAGGCCCGCCGTGAAACCGCGCTGCTGAATCAGCAGGTGGCGGCCCTGCGCGAACAGCTGGGCGGCCTGCAGGCCATTCTGGACGACTATCAGGGCCGGGATACCGCCCAGCAGGTGCAGTTGCAGAACCTGGGCCAGGATCTGAACGCTGCACTGGCCCGTGCCGCCTCGGAAGAGCGCAAGCGGCGGCTGCTGGAAGAGCAGGAACGCAAGCGGCTGGAAGCCGAAGCCGCGGCCCTTGCCAGCAAGGCGCAGGATCTGGAACGTTACCGTTCGGAGTTCTTTGGCCGGTTGCGGGATTTGCTGGGCACCCAGGAGGGTGTGCGCATTCAGGGCGACCGCTTTGTCTTTGCCTCAGAGGTGCTGTTTGCACCGGGCAGCGCCACCCTTTCACCTGCGGGGCGGGTAGAAATTGCCAAGGTGGTTTCAATTCTGCAAAGCGTCGTGGCAGCGATCCCGCAGGAGATAAACTGGATCATCCGGGTGGATGGCCATACCGACACTTCGCCGTTGCTGGGACATCCGAAATTCATTGACAATTGGGAGCTTAGCCAGGGCCGGGCGCTTTCGGTGGTGCGTTACATGGTCGAAGCGCTTGGGGTGCCGCCGTCGCGGCTGGCGGCCAATGGGTTTGGCGAATATCAGCCGGTGAACCCGGCGGACACAGCCCAAGCGCGCGCCCAGAACCGGCGGATTGAGCTGAAGTTCACTGAAAAATAGGCGAATACGCAGTTGATGAGGAGAAGTACGTGCTGCGCCCGGTGCAGCCGGCAAGCTGTGCGTTTTGCCGGCCTTTTGGTGGCCTGCAGGGTGCAACCCGCTTCACTAATGGAGACAAGCTACTAGTTACGCACGGGTTGCGGCCCCGCCGGGCAGCAGGGCCCCCTTAAATCTATTGCAAATTCGGGAGTTATCAAATCCTGGCACCGGAAAATGCAGCACACATGCCGTCGCAGGATCCGCAGGCGACACCTCCCGCCCGGCCCTGGCCGCCCAAAGGCAACCGTGCCCGTTGGGCCCGGCAGCGGCTAGGGCTTGCGCCCCAGCCGCTGCCGCCGCGTCTCTGGATAAGGCCTGATACTTTGAACCCGGTCACCATGAATCGAAAAACTGTAAGGCGGGTTACTGGGAGGCGGGGTCTTCCGGCGATGCGATCACCATGCTGCGGGTAAAGCTGTCGACCTGCCGTCCGTCCCGCAACAGGCGGGCCGTGCCGGTATAGGTGCCTTCCGGCCATTGCCCGCCGCGCAGGCGACGGCCTGCAGCGCGGAAAAATTGGGCCTGATTTTTGTTCAGCCCTTCGCTGTGGGAGATAAGTTCACCGCCGGGGCCTGTCACCGTCAGCTCAAGCTGGTCGCTTGCCAGACCGCCAAACGCGTAGGCCCAAAATACAAACGCAGGCGCATCTGCAGCCAGCGGTGCGGCGTCCGCGGTGCCCGCCTTGATCGCACTGTATTCAGGGACTGCCGCGCTGAAACCGGCCCCCAGCACACCGCCCGGCTGATAGGCCGGCGGATCCGCCCAGAGTGTCTTACCGGCAGGGGTGCCGCAGCTTTCAGGGCTTTCCGGCGCGAAGGGATCCACCACTGCGCCATCCTTGCGCACAGACAAATGCAGGTGCGGGAACTGGGTCTTGCCGGAAAGCCCGGCCTCGCCCAGGATATCGCCGGGCTTGACCTTCATGCCGCTTTCCACCCGGAGCGAGCCGCGCTTCATGTGGCAGTACTGGGTTTCCCATCCGTTGCCGTGGCGCAGGACCACCCCGTTGCCGCATTCCTTACCGTCGATCTCTGCGGCATTATCATCGGTGGCATATTGGTCCGCCATGCCGTTGCGGGTTCCAAGGACAATACCGCCTGCCGCGGCACGCACCGCGACGCCGGCCTGCATGTCCGACAAATAGGGCAGGGCGATATCCGTTCCCTTGTGGCCATCATAACTCAGCGTGCCGCAGGTGAAATCCGTCGCACCGGGACCGGGATCATGGTCGACGAACTGCTGAATGTGGCAGGTGTCGCCCAGGGTGCAGTCCAGCGGGAACTGCAAAAGAAAATCGCCCGCCGCGGCGGGCGCGGCGAGCGATATTGCGGTTATCAGCGCGGCAGCGCGCATCAGTCTGCTGTCAGCAGCGGCGGCTTGTCGCCGGAAATCCGCGGCTTGCTTGGCCCTTCCAGGCGCAGCTCCAGCTTGCCGTCTTTGATGCCGACCTTGACGATACCGCCTTTGGTCAGCTTGCCGAACAGCAGTTCTTCGGCCAGCGGCTTTTTGATGTGCTCCTGGATCACCCGGCCCAGAGGACGCGCGCCCATCCGGTCGTCATAGCCCTTGTCGGCCAGCCATTCCGCCGCCTTGCGGGTCAGCTCGATCGAGACATTGCGGTCCATCAGCTGGGCTTCCAGCTGCAGCACGAACTTCTCGACCACCTGCAGGATCACCTCCTTGCCGAGCGGCGCGAAGGAGATCACCGCATCCAGACGGTTGCGGAATTCCGGGGTGAAGGTGCGCTCAATCGCGGCCGTGTCTTCACCCTCGCGGCGGTCGCGGCCAAAGCCGATGGCGGCCTTTGCCTGTTCCGACGCGCCGGCGTTGGAGGTCATGATCAGCACCACGTTGCGGAAATTCACCGTGCGGCCGTTGTGATCGGTCAACTGGCCGTTATCCATCACCTGCAAGAGGATGTTGTAGACATCCGGATGCGCCTTTTCCATCTCGTCAAGCAGCAGCACGCAGTGCGGGTGCTGGTCGACGCCATCGGTCAACAGGCCGCCCTGGTCAAAGCCGACATAGCCCGGAGGCGCGCCGATCAGGCGGGAGACCGCGTGTTTCTCCATGTATTCGGACATGTCAAACCGCAGCAGTTCCACCCCAAGCGTATCCGCCAGCTGTTTCGCCACCTCGGTCTTGCCGACGCCGGTGGGGCCTGCAAACAGATAGTTGCCAATGGGTTTTTCCGGCTCCCGCAGGCCTGCACGGGCCAGTTTGATTGCACTGGACAGGGCAGTAATGGCATCGTCCTGGCCGAAGACCACGCGTTTCAGCGATTTCTCCAGGTCTTTCAACACTTCGGCATCGTCTTTCGACACGCTTTTCGGCGGGATGCGGGCGATCTTGGCAACCACGGCCTCGATCTCCTTGACACCGATGGTCTTGCGGCGCTTGGATTCAATCACCAGATGCTGCGCGGCGCCAGCCTCGTCAATCACGTCGATGGCCTTGTCCGGCAGCTTGCGGTCGTTGATGTAACGGGCTGACAGCTCCACCGCAGTCTTGATGGCGTCACCGGTGAACTTGATGCCGTGATGTTCCTCAAAATAGGGTTTCAGTCCCTTCAGGATCTCGATGGAATCTTCCACCGTCGGCTCGTTCACGTCGATTTTCTGGAACCGGCGGGCCAGCGCGCGGTCCTTCTCGAAATGCTGGCGGAACTCCTTGTACGTCGTGGAGCCCATGGTGCGCAGCTTGCCGCCTTGCAGCGCGGGTTTCAGCAGGTTGGAGGCATCCATGGCGCCGCCAGAGGTTGCTCCGGCCCCGATCACGGTGTGGATTTCGTCGATGAACAGCACCGCGTCCGGGTGGTCTTCCAGCTCGGTGACCACGGCCTTCAGACGTTCCTCAAAATCACCGCGGTAGCGGGTTCCGGCCAGCAGCGCGCCCATGTCGAGCGAATAAATGGTGGTCTGCGACAGGATTTCCGGGGTTTCACCGGACACGATCCTGCGCGCAAGCCCCTCGGCAATTGCGGTTTTGCCAACACCGGGGTCGCCCACCAAGAGCGGGTTGTTCTTGCGGCGGCGGCACAGCACCTGGATGCAGCGCTCCACCTCATGGTCGCGGCCGATCAGCGGGTCGATCTCGCCCTCGCGGGATCTGGCATTGAGGTCCACGCAGTATTTCGCCAGTGCGCTTTCCTTCTTTTCGCCCTCAGGCGCGGCCGTGATACTGTCTTCTTCCTGCTCGGTTGCGCCGGTGACCGGGCGGGGTTCCCCAAAGGCCGGGTCCTTGGCCACGCCATGGGCGATAAAGTTCACCGCGTCATAGCGGGTCATTTCCTGATCCTGCAGGAAATAGGCCGCGTCGCTTTCGCGTTCCGCAAAGATCGCCACCAGCACATTGGCGCCTGTCACTTCGGTGCGGCCCGAGCTTTGCACATGGATTGCGGCCCGTTGAATGACCCGCTGGAAGGCGGCGGTCGGCACCGCCTCGGATCCGTCGATGTCGGTGACCAGATTGGCAAGATCCTCATCCACGAACTCCACCAGCGAGGATCGCAATTCGGTCAGATCGACACTGCAGGCGCGCATCACACGGGCCGCGTCGGGCTCGTCGATCAGGGCCAGAAGCAGATGTTCCAGGGTTGCGAATTCATGACGGCGTTCATTCGCCAGCGCCAGCGCTGCGTGAATGGCCTGTTCCAGGGTGCTCGAGAATGAAGGCACGGGCGTGCTCCTCTGATCTTGGGTTGGCCGGATGGGGCGGTATTAACCAACCCCGCAGTTCAACCATGTGCTTATAAGGTTAGAGTTTGGTTGATAGCGCGCCAGCTTCAAGGGCTTTTCTTCATTTTGGGGTCACAATTATTTTCTCCCTGTTGCGCCCCGATACCCTTGATTTGGTCAAAAATTGTCTTTGCGCCGACGAATTTCGGCAAAAACTTCAGCGTCTTCAGCACCTTCCATGTGAAGGTGTGCTCTCACGGCACTGTCACCGGCGCGCAGGAACGGATTGGTGTCAAGTTCCAGCTGCAAGGATGACGGAACCGTAGGAATGCCGTCGTTCCGGGCCTTTGCGATATCACGTATACGCGCCTGCAACGCCGGGTTGCCGGGGTCGGCGGTGACAGCAAAGGCACCGTTGGACTGGGTGTATTCATGTCCTGAATAAACGATAGTGTGCGGCGGCAGCGCGGCAAGCCGCGACAGGCTGGCCCACATCTGCTGCGGGCTGCCCTCGAACAGCCGCCCGCACCCCAGCGCCATCAGGCTGTCAGCGGTGAACACGGCATTTGAACCGGGCAGATAAAAGGCAATATGGCCAACGGTGTGGCCCGAGACATCCATCACCTGCACTTCTTCGCCCAGCAGTGTGAAGCTGCCGCCGTCCTCGACAGCCATATCCAGATCCGGCAGCCGGTGGGCGTCGGCTGCAGCGCCGATCACCTTGGCGCCATAGGCCTCCTGCAGGTCGGCTACACCGTCGATATGGTCCCAGTGGTGATGGGTCAGCAGGATCCAGTCCAGCCCCCACCCTCGCGCCGACAGTGCTGCCTTGATGGCACCGGCCTCGGGCGCATCCACCAGCGCGGTTTCACCCGAAGCGGGATTGCGGATCAAAAAGGCATAGTTATCCGACAGGCAGGGCAGGGTGATGATCTCAAGAGGCATGGTCATTCGCCTTTACATTGCTAAACTGCGCCCAGATTGGCCGAAGCAGCAGGCACCCGCAATGCATCTTGATGTTCAGGATCTCAGGAACTTTTATTACCGCAGCACGCTGGGGCGTGCGGCGCAGGCGTCGATCCGCGGCCGTCTGCTGGATATCTGGCCAGGGACCGAGGGGCTGACGGTGGCGGGTTTCGGTTTCGCCGCACCGCTGCTGCGTCCCTACCTGCCCGAGGCGCGCCGGGTGATGGCGCTGATGCCGGGGCCGCAGGGAGTCATGCAATGGCCCGCGGGGCTGCCCAATGTCTCGGTCCTGTGCGAGGAGACCAGCTGGCCCGTCGACACCGGCAGGATCGACCGGCTGGTAGTGATGCATGGTCTGGAAACCTCGGAGCGGCCGGCAAAGCTGCTGGACGAATGCTGGCGGGTGCTGGGTCCCGGCGGGCGGGCCATTTTCGTCGTGCCAAACCGGGCAGGGCTTTGGGCGCGGTCGGATCTGACCCCGTTCGGCTTTGGCCGCCCGTACACCCTGCGCCAGCTCGAAGGCCAGCTGCGCGAGCACCAATTCGCCATCGAACAGCACACCGCGGCGCTGTACCGGCTGCCCAGCCACAAACGGTTCTGGCTGAAATCCGGGGCGATGCTGGAAAAAATGGGCCGCAAACTGCCTGCGATGCTGGCCGGCGGCGTGTTCATGGTCGAGGTCAGCAAGCAGACCCACACGCAGCGCGGCCACATGGTCGGCACCAAGGTCCGCAGCCGGATCCGGGTGCTCGAAGGCCTGTCCAACCCGATGCCGGAACCGGCCTGACGCGTCCGGGGCTGATCCGGCCCGTCTGCGGCTGATTTCGATTCCCTGAAACTGCGGGTTCGGTGCCAGGAGGGGCGGAAAAGACGGGTTCTGGTCCGATATGTGACGAATTCGGCCGCAAATGCCGGTTTCCGGAATCGCCAAATCCTGCAGTTCAGCCGCACTTTTTTATTTATCGACTGTGGTCAAAGGGCCGCACTTGACTTAAGTCATTGAAAACGCTGCAAACATGCTTCTTCCTGTTGCCGTTTAGGCAGTTGATAGGTCGCATCCGCTCTGCTAGACCCACGCTGATTTCAACGCCCCGCTGCCAATGGGGGATGACTCACGCCCCCGGACGCCGCCTGTGGCCGGGTACGCCAACCGGGGCCAATAACATATCGGAAGGGTGGACGTGTCCGAACCAGCTTCGATTTCTGCAGGCATTGCCGCGCGCTATGCCACGGCGGTGTTCGACATCGCGCAAGAAAACAAGGCGCTCGACAGCCTTGAAACCAGCATCAATGACCTGGCAGCCGCGCTGGCTGACAGCGACGATCTCAACAGCCTGATCCAGTCGCCGCTGGTGTCGCGCGACGAGCAGGGCGCCGCAATCACTGCGGTGGCTGACAAGATGGGCCTGGATCCCGTCCTGCGCAATACCCTGGCTCTGATGGCCGACAAGCGCCGCCTGTTTGTGGTGCCCGCGCTGATCGACGCGCTGCGCGCCCGCCTGGCTGAAGCCCGCGGCGAAATCACCGCCGAGGTGGTGTCCGCCAAGGCGCTGACCAAGACCCAAAGCGAAAAGCTGGCCAAGACTCTGGCCGAGCGCGTGGGCAAGAAAGTTACCATCAATGCTTCCGTCGATGCCTCCATCATCGGCGGACTTGTCGTTAAAGTGGGCTCGAAGATGATCGACAGCTCGATCCGCTCCAAGCTCAACTCCCTACAGAATGCAATGAAAGAGGTCGGATAAATGGGTATCCAAGCAGCAGAGATTTCTGCGATCCTGAAAGACCAGATCAAGAATTTTGGTCAAGAAGCAGAAGTGGCTGAAATCGGCCGCGTGCTGTCCGTCGGTGACGGTATTGCCCGCGTTTACGGCCTCGACAATGTTCAGGCCGGTGAAATGGTCGAATTCCCCGGCGGCATCATGGGCATGGCGCTGAACCTGGAAAGCGACAACGTCGGTATCGTGATCTTCGGCTCCGACCGCGACATTAAAGAAGGCGACACCGTCAAGCGCACCAACTCCATCGTGGACGTGCCGATCGGCAACGGCCTCTTGGGCCGCGTTGTGGACGGTCTTGGCAACCCGCTGGACGGCAAGGGCCCGATCGAAGACGTGACCCGCGGCGTCGCCGACGTGAAGGCGCCGGGCATCATCCCGCGTAAATCGGTGCACGAGCCGATGGCGACCGGCCTCAAATCCGTTGACGCGATGATCCCGATCGGCCGCGGCCAGCGTGAGCTGATCATCGGCGACCGTCAGACCGGTAAAACCGCCGTTGCTCTGGACGCGATCCTGAACCAGAAATCCTACAACGACGCCGCCGGCGACGATGAGAGCAAGAAGCTGTACTGCGTTTACGTCGCGGTCGGCCAGAAGCGTTCCACCGTGGCCCAGCTGGTGAAGAAGCTGGAAGAAACCGGCGCGATGGAATACTCCATCGTTGTGGCTGCAACCGCATCCGACCCGGCACCGCTGCAGTTCCTGGCACCCTATGCCGCAACCGCAATGGCGGAATTCTTCCGCGACAACGGCCGCCACGCGCTGATCATCTATGATGACCTGTCCAAGCAGGCTGTTGCTTACCGCCAGATGTCGCTGCTGCTGCGCCGTCCGCCGGGCCGTGAAGCCTATCCGGGCGACGTTTTCTATCTGCACTCCCGCCTGCTGGAGCGTTCGGCCAAGCTGAACGAAGACTTCGGTGCCGGCTCGCTGACCGCGCTGCCGATCATTGAAACCCAGGGCGGCGACGTGTCGGCGTTTATTCCGACCAACGTGATTTCGATCACCGACGGCCAGATCTTCCTGGAAACCGAACTGTTCTACCAGGGCATCCGTCCCGCCGTGAACACCGGTCTGTCGGTTTCGCGCGTTGGCTCCTCGGCCCAGACCAAGGCGATGTCCTCTGTGGCAGGCCCGGTGAAACTGTCGCTGGCCCAGTACCGCGAAATGGCTGCGTTCGCGCAGTTCGGCTCCGACCTGGACGCCGCCACCCAGCAGCTGCTGGCCCGTGGCGCCCGTCTGACCGAGCTGATGAAGCAGGCGCAGTACTCGCCGCTGACCAACGCCGAAATCGTCTGTGTGATCTTTGCCGGCACCAACGGCTACCTCGACAAAGTCGACGTCAAGGAAGTCGGCCGCTACGAGGAAGGCCTGCTCAGCCACCTGCGCGGCAAACATGCCGACCTGCTGGCGGACATCACCAACAACGACCGTAAGGTGAAGGACGAGCTGGCGGACAAAGTGAAAGCTGCGCTGGACGAGTTCGCCGCTAGCTTCGCTTAAGGGGGATCCCAGGCAATGCCGAACCTTAAGGACCTTAAAACCAGGATCGCGTCGGTCAAATCGACCCGCAAGATCACAAAAGCCATGCAGATGGTGGCCGCGGCGAAACTTCGCCGCGCCCAGGAAGCTGCCGAGGACTCCCGTCCCTATACCAAGCGGTTCAACGCCGTGATGGCAGGGCTGGCGGCCTCGGTCGGCGGCAGCGAGTCAGCTCCCAAGCTGCTTCGCGGCACCGGCAGCGACCAGACCCATCTGCTGGTCGTCATGACCGCCGAGCGCGGTCTGTGCGGCGGCTTCAACTCGAACATCGCCAAGCTTGCCCGCCAAAAAGCGGCTGAGCTGAAGGCTGCGGGCAAGACGGTCAAAGTTCTGACCGTCGGCAAAAAGGGCCGTGATGCCCTGAAACGCGACCTTGGCGGCGATTTCGTCGGTCATGTGGACCTCAGCGAAGTCAAGCGTGTCGGCTATGCCAATGCGCAGGGCGTCGCCAAGGACATCCTGACCCGCTTCGATGCTGGCGAGTTCGATGTTGCCACGATCTTCTTTGCGGAGTTCGTCAACGTCGTGACCCAGATCCCGACCGCCCAGCAGATCATCCCGGCCTCTTACGAGGGCGGCGAAGCTGAAGGCAGCTCTGCGGTTTATGACTACGAGCCCGGCGAAGAGCAGATCCTTGCGGACCTGCTGCCGCGCGGCGTGGCTACGCAGATCTTCTCGGCGCTGCTGGAAAACGGTGCATCCGAACAGGGTGCCCGGATGAGCGCGATGGACAACGCCACCCGCAACGCGGGCGACATGATCGACAAGCTGACGATCCAGTACAACCGCTCGCGCCAGGCCGTGATCACCAACGAGCTGATTGAAATCATTTCGGGCGCTGAGGCGCTCTAAGAGACAACCGGAGACCAACAAATGGCACAAGCAAAAGGTAAGGTGACCCAGATCATCGGCGCCGTTGTGGACGTCCAGTTTGACGACCACCTGCCCGCAATTCTGAACGCCCTGAACACTGAAAACGACGGCAAGACCCTGGTTCTGGAAGTATCCCAGCACCTCGGCGAAAACACCGTCCGCTGCATCGCAATGGACGCGACCGAAGGTCTGGTCCGCGGCCGCGAAGTAACCGACACCGGCGCACCGATCTCGATCCCGGTCGGCAACGCCACCCTGGGCCGCATCCTGAACGTCGTCGGTGAACCCGTCGACGAAAAGGGTCCGGTGAACGCAACCGAGACCCGCGCCATCCACCAGCCCGCGCCCGAGTTCAACGAACAGTCGACCGAGTCGGAAGTTCTGGTAACCGGCATCAAGGTTATCGACCTGCTGGCGCCTTACTCCAAAGGCGGCAAGATCGGCCTGTTCGGCGGCGCCGGCGTGGGCAAGACCGTTCTCATCATGGAACTGATCAACAACATCGCCAAAGTGCACTCGGGCTATTCCGTGTTCGCCGGTGTTGGCGAGCGGACCCGTGAAGGCAACGACCTGTACTGGGAAATGATCGAATCCAACGTGATCAAGCCGGACAACCTGGAAGAATCCCAGGTGGCCCTGGTTTACGGTCAGATGAACGAGCCTCCGGGTGCGCGTGCCCGTGTGGCGCTGACCGGCCTGACCCTGGCCGAACAGTTCCGCGACCAGTCCGGCACCGACGTTCTGTTCTTCGTGGACAACATCTTCCGCTTCACCCAGGCGGGTTCGGAAGTGTCCGCGCTTCTGGGCCGTATCCCGTCCGCTGTGGGCTACCAGCCGACGCTGGCAACCGACATGGGTGCGATGCAGGAACGCATCACCTCCACCAAGAACGGCTCGATCACCTCGATCCAGGCCGTCTACGTGCCTGCGGACGACCTTACCGACCCGGCACCGGCAACCACCTTTGCCCACCTGGACGCGACCACCGTTCTTAACCGTGCGATCTCGGAACTCGGCATCTACCCCGCTGTGGACCCGCTCGACTCCTCCTCGCGCCTGATGGACCCGCAGATCGTTGGCGAAGAGCACTATGCTGTGGCGTCCGACGTTCAGCAGATCCTCCAGCGCTACAAGTCGCTGCAGGACATCATCGCGATCCTCGGCATGGACGAACTGTCGGAAGAGGACAAGCTGACCGTTGCGCGTGCGCGTAAGATCCAGCGTTTCCTCTCGCAGCCGTTCGACGTGGCAAAAGTCTTCACCGGCTCTGACGGCGTTCAGGTTCCGCTGGAAGACACCATCTCGTCGTTCAAGGCTGTTGTGGCCGGCGAATACGACCACCTGCCCGAAGGCGCCTTCTACATGGTTGGCGGCATCGACGAAGTGATCGCCAAAGCCGAGAAGATGGCTGCGGAAGCCGCCTAAGACTGGAACTCCCCTGCGCGCAGCCCGTGCAGGGGAACCCTGAAAGGAGGCCCCAATGGCACAAACGATGCAATTCGACCTCGTGAGCCCCGAGCGGAGCCTTGCTTCGCTGCAGGCCAGCGCGGTCCAGATCCCCGGTGCGGAAGGCGACATGACGGCAATGCCCGCCCATGCGCCCACCATCACCACCCTGCGCCCCGGCGTGCTGAAGGTCGAAAGCCCGGAAGGCAACGCGGAGTATGTGGTGACCGGCGGCTTTGCGGAAATCGGCGGCGACAGCCTGTCGGTTCTGGCCGAGCGTGCGATCCCGATGGCGGAAATGACCCGCGATCAGATGACCACGCTGATCGAAGACGCCCGCGAGATGTACAAGACCGCAAAAGAGGAAGACCAGCCGCACGGCCTGGTCGAGGACGCAGCCAAGCTGCTCGCCGACATGGAAGCCCTGGGCACCCATATGTCCCTCTGATCCAAACGCGGATTGGACGATTTAGAAACCGGCTCCACTTGGGGGCCGGTTTTTTTTGGGAATGCTGTTTGGATAGGATTGCCTGCTGTGGGAAAACACACGCCGGAAAGGCAATTCAACCTAGCCAACTATTGAAAAACGGTCTTCCTGCTGCCCGAACGGCCAACAAGGACGAAACTTGCACGCGGTATTGGCGTACCTGGCGTGTGGTGCGCACTGATTTGATCTGTGGATTTGGCGGATGGGCGTGCCTGTCTGACGATTGGGACTTTCTTAATCTGATGACAGGAGGTTTCGACGTCAGATCAATATGTTCCTGCGCTGCGCCAGCGTTTTGCCGAATATATGCGGATCAAGGGTCTGCAGCAGGAGACGATGCATCTGCAGGCGATGCGTGCGGTGCTGAGCGTTGAGGAGGCCGCGGGCATTCACAAAGCGGCACCCGGTCCCGGGCTGAGTTACCGGGCGGTGTTCAGTGTGGCCTATGGCGGCGGACTCCGGGCGAGCGAGGTCACGCATCTGAAGGCCGGTGATATCGTGCCGGAAGCACGTCTCGGGCACGACGCTGGAAGCGCGCCTCCGGCACGACAGTGACCGCATGCTGATCCGGGTGGACCAGGGCAAAGGCCGAAAGGACCGCCACGTGATGTTGTCGCCGGGCTTGCTGGATCTGCTGCGCGGCTATTACCGCGAAACACGCCCGGCCGGATGGTTGTTTCCGGGGCGCGACCGGGTCGACCCGATCCCGACGCGGCAGTTCAACCGGGCGTTCGGGGCGGCTAGCGAGTTTGCCGGGATCAAGAATAAGGTCTCGCCCTGCACGCCGTGTCGAAGACGCGCCTGCGGCTTGCTGGCGGATGGCACCCGCTGGATCGCTTGCCGCCCCGGTTTTTTGCTGCCGGTGAAGGTTCCGCCGCATCTGTTCCGGCGTTTGTTCCTCGAAGGGCTGGCCAGGCTGCGCAAGGCGGGGAAACTGACGTTCTTCGGCAATCTGTCAGCGCTGGCCGGCCCGGATACCTTCCGGGCCCATCCCGCGCCGCTGCGCAAAGCCGGCTGAGCCGTGTCCGCCAAACTACCCTTCGGCGGACCCGAAGCCGTGCCGGCCTGTCTCAGCCGCTGCCCCCGCCGGGCCGTCATCTCCAGCCACCGGCTGATCAGCACCGAAGGCGGCACCGCGGCGTTCCGATGGAAAGACGGCCGGATCAAGCGCGGCGATCCGCTGCCCGGCAGTGGTTTGCCTGCAAACCATGAAAGGGGAATGAAGATCATGCGCCTGCCCACAGCCGCGTTCATTCGCCGGCTTCTGATCCGCGCCCTGCCACCCGGATTCCATCGCATCCGCCACGCCCGGCTTCTCACCGGTCACTGCCCGGCAGGGCATTGCAAAGCAATGTCCCGAGGGGTGCATCCGCCGCGGCAGGATCGGGACGATCCGGTGCCTAGTCGATGCAGAGCCAGAACCTGGCACTGCGCCGGGTGAAGGGGAACGTAGCAATCCCGCTGATCCGGATGCCCGCAAGCCTAGCCCGAAGTGCGGCGGTGCCATGATCATCATCAAGACCTTCAGCCGCGGCCAAACGCCCAAACCCCGCGCCCCGCCATGGCAGGGGGCGGCATGATCCAACCATCACACCCGGCCCAACCATCCCGAGGCGCCGGACCAGTCATTGCGGCCAGTCCACCAAACCCGGCGCAGCAACAGACCCAAGGCGCTGGAGAAAAGGGCTGACCGGCGGTATCGGACCGGAAAAACCAGCCTGCCCGCGCTGATCGGCGCTGCAGGCTTCGCAGCTCAACCCATCGTCTTTCCAAGCCCTGAACCGCAATCCCCAAAGCACCGGAATCCGCTCGCGCATTCCTTATTGTCAGATTTATCGCCGCTGCAGCTCACGCTGACAGCAGCCACAAACCTTAGACACGAACGAAACCGCTCACGCGGTCCTGGCGTTTGTGGCGGTTGGATCGCGCTGATTTGTACTGTGGATTTGGCGGATAGGCGTGCCTGTCTGACGATTGGGACCTTCTCAATCTGATGACAGGAGATTTCGATGTGAAACCAATATGTTCCCAAACTACGCCAGCGGTTTGCCGAAGACGTGCAGATCAAGGGGCTTCAGCCCAAAACACAGACGAAGTATCTGCGTGCGATGCCTGACTTCACGCGGTTTCCGGGGCGCGCGCCTGATAACGCAACGCCGGAGGAATTGCGCGCCTTTCAGCTGGATATGAAGGAGCGCGGCGCCGGCCCGGCGGCCTTCAACAACCGGCTGACGGTTCTGAGCTTCTTCTTCGCGACGACATGCCCGCGCCCGGAGATGAAGCGGCACATGCGCTATCAGCGGGCGGCGAGAGGATCCCGGTGGCGCTGAGCGCTGAGGAGGTCGCGCGCATTCTTCAAGCGGCACCTGGTCCCGGGCGGAGATACCGGGCCGCGTTCAGCGTGGCCTATGGCGGCGGGTTGCGCGCCAGCGAGGTCACGCATTTGAAGGTCGGTGACATTGACAGCGACCGGATGCTGATCCGGATCGAGCAAGGGAAGGGTCGCAAGGACCGCCATGTGATGCTGTCGCCGAGCTTGCTCCACCTACTCCGCTACTACTACCGTTAGGCACAGCTAAAAGGGTGGATGTTCCCAGGCCGCAACCGCATCGATCCGATCTCGACGTGTCAGTTCAACCGGGCTTTTGGGGCGGCATGCGATTTTTCTGAGACCGGCATGCGCATGATCCAATGACCGGCAGCCGGTTGCGATGCAATCGGCGAGAGGGGAGGGGTTGCTTGGGCACGCCAAATTGGAAACGAGGGCAATCTGCACGAAGGTGGCATCCAAGACGATCCAGGACGTGACCAGCCCGCTTGAACTGCTGGTGAGCCGGGAGGCCGGGGCCGGACAAACCCGGCTCCGATGTCCCTCCCCGGACTGGAGGTCGCGGATATCTTCCGCGCGCATGGGCCTGCCTATCGCAGGGACCATACCGGGCATTTTAACCTGCCGCAGTTCAAAGTGATGTCCGCAATTGAGAACTGTCGAACGGCCACGCTCGGCGGGCATGTCGCGGCTTGCGGCAAATGCGGCCACGAGCACATCGCCTACAATTCTTGCCGCAACCGGCATTGTCCGAAGTGCCAGGGTGCCGTGGCTCGGGACTGGATGCATGCGCGGATGGAAGATCTTTTGCCAGTGGAGTACTTCCATGTGGTCTTCACCCTTCCAGCCCAGATCGCCGGCATTGCTTATCAAAACAAGTCAGCGGTTTATGGCCAGCTGGTTATGTTGTCAGCACAGATGCTGCTGACCATTGCCGCCGACCCCCGGCGGATGGGCGCGCGGATCGGCATGACATCGGTCCTGCACACATGGGGGTCTGCGGTGACCCATCGCCCGCATGTCCATGTCATCGTGCCGGGCAGTGGGTTATCGTCGGCCGGCAATTGCTGGGTCGATTGCCCCCAAGGTTCTTCCTGCCCGTGAAAGTCCCATCCCGGCTGTTCTGGCGATTGTTCCTCGAAGGGCTGGGCAAACTGCACAAGGCAGGTAAACTGCGCTTCTTCGGCAGCCTGGTGAAGATGATGCGCTTGCCCGCGGCTGAGTTCATTCGCCGGGTCCTGATCCATGTCCTGCCCTCCGGCTTCCACCGTATCCGCCACGCGGGCTTCCTCGCAAATGGCATCCGGCGCGACAGGATCGCAAAGATCAGACAATTGCTGAGTGCCGGGCCAGAGCCCGATCAAACGCCGGATGAGGAAACCAGCGCCGAATGCGGCGATCCGCACGTGCAACAGCCTTGCCTCAAATGCGAAGGCGCGATGGTCATCGTTAAGACCTTCCTGCGCGGCCAACCCCCGAAGTCCCGTGCTCCACCATGGGAGGATGCCGCATGTTAAAACGCGAAAAACCGAGCCTGTCTTGTGCAGACGCCGGGCCATTCAGTGCGGCCTTTTCAGACAATCCTGCGCCGCATCAGGTCTATAACAGTATGATCGAAAGCCAGTCAGCCATGCCGTGCCAGGAAAACCAGCATGTTTGCACTGCCTGTCGTCACACAGTCATTCGGATTGCCCATCACGCGATGCAGCCCTGAACTGCAATCCCCATAGTGCCCAGACCAGCCCGCGCTTTCCTCCTTGTCGGATTTGTCGCCGCTGCATCTCACGATGACCGCAGCCACTAACATTAGACGGAGCCGCCGTTTCGTCCTCCGGCAGACACATTCGTCCTTCAGGAACCGCCGTAACCGCTCAACCGTCCGGTTGCCGATCAAACGGCCCCGGCGCATCCACTGCCCGGCAGGCGATTGCAAAGCAATCTGCCGAGAGGGGGATACAGCTGATACCGGCGCACCAGACCTGGCTGGGGCGGCTGATGGCCAGCACCTTCAAAAGCTACGGCCAGATCTTGTGCTGCGGGTGCTTCCTGCTGGTCTTCGGCGTCTGACAGACCGGAGCAAGGCGCATGAGCCGCATCAGGCGGCGCGCACGGTGACGGCCGCATTATTGGCCCTGCCGCAACAAATAGAGGGCCATCTGGCGGGAGCCGTACCACGGCGTCTCAAGAAATGGCCTGTCCCTCCCGGCGGATTTGCGGCAGCAAACCGCCTGCCGGGCAGCGGATGATTGCCATGAACCGCAGGTTCCCGGCGCTCTCGCCCTTTGGCGTGTGATACAGGTTCGAACAGGCCGGCGACAGTATCTGGCACTGACGGCGAACGCTGATCTTCGGATGGTCCTTTTCAATGCACATCCGCCTGCGATCCTTGCTTAACGATCCCGGGCGCGTTTCAAAAAACCGCGTTCAGCCACAGGCTGGCCGGTCTTGGAATGCAGCTTGCCGATCTCAACCCCGTTGGATTTGGCCGCAGCGCCGGTCCTCTTGGAAAAGGCCCAGGCCATGTTCTTGACCGCCGCCTGTTTCCAGCCGCTGGACATGTTCGGATGCGCGCCGAGCGTCTTCGATAACTCTGCCAGTGTCCTCTCCTCGCGGATCGCCGCAAGCGCAACTTGGGCTTTGAATGCGGGAGAAGGGTTCTTGCGTTTCGTCATTTTGGATCATCACTTTCATCATGCGATCCATATTGGCAACTGGTCTGAATTCCCGCGACCACCTCTGACGGTGCCGGGCCGATTGCAGCACTGACCTTCAAGGCCGCTGTCGGTGACTCCACGCGGTTCAAAAGGTCGCGGACTGCTGGCGCGTCTTTTGGCCTGACGCCGAGACGGTATCGGTCATGTGAGCACGGCAATCCCGGCCGAATATCAAAAGCAGGCGATCGGGGATGTCCGCGCAACATTATACGCAACCGCCAACGCTTTGCTCAGGCGAACAATGGCAGGGTCGCAGATCAAATCGCGGGGCATGCGGGTGATGCGCGTAAAAGGGCGTCGTCGCGCTGTTGCCGCTGTTGCGCGCAAACTTGCCGTCTTGCTGCACCGCATGTGGACAGACAGAACTGAATTCCGTCAGGAACCAGTGGAGGGCACTGGATGATCTAAACGCCCGATACTTGACCCAAACACCCACTTAGAGAAATCGCCTTTACCCAAGCCGCTGTGAACACTATGGGCCTCAACACTGGCCGCGCCGCCGGGGCCTACTTCAGCAGAGCAGGCATTCACCTTCCCGTGAATTACCCCCGATCTGCGCCCCATTAACGCTATTCTCACAAGTTTTCGACAAATTGGCCTGCATGACATTTTCCTAACCAGCAGGATTCCCCGTGACCGATTGGACCTCCGGCTATGTGGCCGGCATCGACTATACCCATGATTTCCACAGCCAGCTGACGCCCGCCCTGCTGGGTTTCGGCGCAATGAGCCAGGGTCACCGGCACAGCTTGCACGGCGACGGCATCACCTTTTGCGAACTCGGCTGCGGCCAGGGGTTTTCCGCCAATCTGCTGGCGGCGGCCAACCCGCATGTTGAATTCCACGCGATGGACTTCAGCCCGTCGCATATTGCCGGCGCCAGGGAACTGACGCAGGAAGCGGCTCTGGACAATATGCATTTCCACGAACGCTCCTTTGAGGATTTCGACACCGCGCCGGGCCTGCCCGAGGTGTTTGACATCATCGCCCTGCACGGTGTCTTCAGCTGGGTTTCCGCGGAAAACCGCCAGCATATCATCCGGTTCATTTCGCAGCGGCTGCGGCCGGGCGGCCTGGTCTATGTCAGCTATAATGCCCAGCCCGGCTGGGCTGCAGCGATGCCTCTGCGCCGCCTTCTTGCGGGCCGGGCAGAGCAGGGCAGCGGGCCGCTGACAGACCGGATTGGCGATGCGATGGCCTTTGCGCACCAGCTGGGCGCAGCGGGAGCTGCGTATTTCGGCAAGAACCTGGTTGCAGCCAAGCGTCTGGATCATATGAAATCAATGCCGACCAATTACCTGGCGCATGAGTATTTCAACAAGGATTGGACCCCGTTCTATTTCGAGGATCTGGCGGGCGAACTGGCCGGGGCCAAGCTGGATTTTGCAGGCTCCGTGCATCCGTTGGACAATCTGGACTGCATCCGCTTCACGCCGGAACAGCAGGCCCTGCTGAACAGCGAGGGGGACCCCGGCCGCCGCGAAGGTCTTCGCGATGTTCTGCTGAACGAGCATTTTCGCACCGATATTTTTGTGAAGGGCAAGCTGTCCCATACCCCGCGCGGCGAAATCGGCGCCTGGTTTGCGACCCCTTTTGCTTTGACCCGTCCCTATAGCGGCGGGACCTTGAAATTCCACCACCGGGGCAGGGAGGTGCCTCTGGAGCAGGAGCAGTACGCGCCTGTGCTGAAGGCGCTGGCCGAGGGGCCAGCAACAGTGCGCAGCCTGCTGGATCACGGGGTGTTCGGCGCCATGGACTGGGGCAGCATCGCCCTGATGCTGACGATACTTGCCGGCACCGGCTGCATCACCCCCTGTCTGCCGCAGGAGGGGCTGGCACAACGGGCGGCTGCTTGCCGTGCCTTCAATCTGGCGGTTTGCAAACGGGCCGAGGACAGCGATACCCTGCGCTTCCTGGCCTCGCCTGTCACCGGCGGCGGGGTTGAGGCGGACCGGTTCGAACAGCTATTCCTGCTGGCCCGCAGCGAAGGCCATGAGACACCCGCCGGCTGGGCCGAGCTGGCCTGGCGCATCCTGGCGCCGCAGGGACAGCGGCTGCAGCACGAGGGCCGGGTTCTGGAAACCGAGGAAGAGAACCTCGCCCTGCTGGGGGCCAGGGCCGGCAATTTCGCAGCCCGCCGCCTGCCGCTGTTCGAAAGCCTGGGCCTGACACTGGAGGACACCGGGCAGAGCACTGGGCAGGACACCGGGAAGGACCAGACAGGGGCTTTGGCACAGGGCACTGCGGCGTGATCCCGCCGCATTCGGGGGGGGCGGCGGCCGGGCCGCGCTGGCAGCTTGGAAAACCGCTCTCTTGTGCCGCCGCATTAGCAATTTGAAAAGCTGTGCCGCTTAAACAGAAAGCGGCCCCTTACCCTCACTGACAGGAACTCACACGTGTCCTTTGAAGACCGCACGCTGACCGCTCCATCCAGGGGCAGAGAAGCTCCCTTTGCCCTGGACGAAGTGTTTTTTTCCCGCACCGACTCCCGCGGTGTGATCCAGGCCGGCAATGCTGTGTTCAGCCGTGTCGCCAAATACGCGATGGAAGATCTGCTGGGAGCACCGCACAAGGTGATCCGCCACCCGGACATGCCGCGCGCGGTGTTCCAGCTGCTGTGGGAGACGATCAAGGGCGGCGGCACCGTTGGCGCCTATGTCAAGAACCGGGCCAGCGATGGCAGCTATTACTGGGTTTTTGCAGTCGTCACCCCCTGCGAGGGCGGTTATCTTTCGGCGCGGATCAAACCGACCAGCCCGCTGCGCAAGACGGTCGAGCAGGAATACGCCCTGCTGCGCAAGGCCGAACGCGACGAAGGGCTAGACCCCGAAGCCAGCGCTGCACTGCTGCTGACGCGTCTGCAAGGGCTTGGCTTTGCCACCTACAACGATTTTGCCGGCCACGCATTGGCAGAAGAGCTCATGGCACGCGATGCAGGCTTGAAACGCCCCGCGGACGCCCGTCTGGCGGAACGCCGGGCAATGCATTCCGCAGCCGGGGATCTGGTGCAGGAGACCGAGGCGCTGGTGCAGGAATTCGAATCCATGCGCACCATCCCGCATAACCTGCGCGTCATCGCCTCGCGGATCGAACCGGCCGGCGGGCCGGTCACCGTTCTGTCCGAAAACTACAACTCCATGTCGCGCGATATGTCCAATTGGTTCGAGGCCCATGTCTGGGGTAAGAACAGCAATTTCCGCGCCATCAAGGGCACCGTGACAGCTGCCATTTTTGTCGAAGGGCTGGCGCGCATCCTCACCGAATGCGGTCATCAGCTCAATCAGGAAGACGGCGCTGCGGCCATTGATATCAATCGCGAACAGGCGATCCTGACGCAGTTGACCGAGGATCAGTTCACCAAGGCCAGGGCCAGCCTGCAGGACGTCCGGTTCGAGGCCGACCGCATTCTCAAGGCCTGCCTGACCCTGCACCGCCACTTTATGGCGCTGACCACAACCCGGGTGCTGTGCAAGATCGAATGCGCCCGGCTGGGGAGTACCGGGGAATCGCTGAATTCGATCATTGATGAACTGGGGCAGTTCCAGGACCGGATTTCCGTCCGTCTGGAAAAGATCACGGAACTCAGCAAGGCACTTGCATCCGAGGGGAAGTAACCCGTGTTCCGGCCTATTCCCTTGCCGCCGTTTCCGTCCAGCTTTTGCGAAAGGACGCAGGCGACTGGCCGTAGCGTTTCTTGAAACGGATCGACAGCTGCGTGGCACTGCTGAAACCGGTGGCGGCGGAAATCTCTGCCACCGTCATATTGGTTTCATTCAGCAGGGCCAGCGCCCGGCCCACCCGCAGTTCAATGTAAAACTGCACCGGCGAGGTGCCGACATAGCGCTGGAACAGCCGTTCCAGCTGGCGCCGCGAGATCTGCGCCCGGTCCGCCAGCACGCCGATTTCCACCGGCTCCTCGATGGTGTCATGCATGAACTGCATGGCGTTGATCAGATGCTGATTGCGGCTGCTCAGCGCAACGGAATAGGCTGATTTCTGCAGCGCTTCGCGGTTGTTGGAGCGGAAGTGGATGCACATGTCGGATACAATTACCGCCAGGTCCTTGCCATGGTCGGTCTCGATCATCTCCAGCATCATGTCGGTGGCCGCATTGCCGCCGCCGCAGGTCATCAGACCTTTGTCGATCTCATACAGGTTTGCCGAGGGTTCCAGTCCCGGAAAATACTCCGAGAACGACGGCTGGTTCTCCCAATGCAGAGTAAAGCGCTGGTCTTGCAGGATGCCGGCCTGCGCCAGCGCAAAAGCTCCGGTGCAGATGCCGCCGAACCGGCCACCATGGGCGTTCTGCCGCCGGATCCAGGCGAGGGTGCGGGGATTGGCACTGTCCGAGGGTTCGATGCCGGAACAGACAAAGGCATAACTGCCGCGGGGCAGGTCTTCCAGCGGAAGATCGGTGTTGATGCCGATGCCGTTGGAACAGCCCACCGGCGCGCCGTCCTCGCTCATCAGGAACCAGCGGTACAGTTCCTTGCCGGTGACCTGATTGGCAACCCGCAAGGGTTCCACCGCCGCGCTGAAGGCCAGCATGGTCAGCTTCGGCAGAAGCACAAAATAGATGTCTTTAGGCGGCCCGTCGTAATCAACCCGGAAACTGGCCGCACCCTTCGGGACAAAGCTGCGGAGATTCATGATCTTACCCTAACAGATGGGATGGTTACTGCAAAATGCGCGCCGCAGGCCGTTGCCCGCGGCGCACTGTTTTCTCAGGCGGTCAGCTTGGCCACCGGCTCGCCGCTGTCTTCCCATGCGGCGATTTCGTCTTCGCTGGCCTTGGGCGAGAACAGCCCGGTCATCGCATAGAAGATACCGATCAGCGGCGACAGCCAGCAGGCAAAGGCCAGCGGGATGTACAGCAGGTTCTCGAAATTGCCATCCGATATCCCCAGCGCCAGCGCCGAGATCACAAAGGCGCCGCCTGCGTTCCAGGGGATCAGCGGTGACACCAGCGTGCCGCCTTCCTCAATCGCGCGCGACAGGTTCAGGGGCGAATATTTCATGCCGCGATAGACAGGCGCATACATCCGGCCGGGCAGGGCGATGGACAGATAGGGATCGCCGGCCACGGTATTGGTCGCAATCGAGGTCAGGATTGCAGAGGTCTGGATGCCGGCAAACGACTTCACCCGCGCAATGATCACCTCGATGATGGCCTGCAGGCAGCCGGTCCGCTCCAGCGCGCCGCCAAAACCCAGCGCCAGCAGCACCAGTGAAATGGTCCACATCATCGACTGGATGCCGCCGCGGTTCAGCAGCGGGTCGATTTCGGGCACGCCGGTTTCAATCGCATAACCGCTGTTGGCAAAGGTAAAGGTCTCATGCAGGCCTGCGCCCTGGCACGCTATCGCCATGATGCCGCCGACAACAGCACCGGCAAACAGCGACGGGATCGGCGGCTGTTTCTTTACCGCCAGCGCGATGACCAGCAGCGCCGGCAGCAGCATCAGCGGCGAGATCCAGAATGCGCCGTCCAGCGCGTCGGTGATCGCGTCGATCCGCTCAAACGACACTTGCGAGGTATCGATCAGGGTGAAGCCCACAACCAGATAGATCACCAGCGCAATCAGCATCGACGGCACCGTGGTTGGCAGCATGTTGCGAATGTGATCGAACAGGTTGGTCCCGGTGACGGCAGGGGCCAGGTTGGTGGTGTCCGACAAAGGTGAGATCTTGTCACCGAAGAACGCACCGGACACCACGGCGCCCGCGGTCCAGTACATCGGAATGCCAAAGCCCGCGCCGATCCCCATCAGCGCCAGGCCAACGGTGCCAACAGTGCCCCAGGAGGTACCCAGCGACACCGACACGATGGAACACAGCACCATGCCCGCAGCCAGGAACAGCTCGGGCGAGAGGATTTTCAGCCCGTAATAGATCAGCGTCGGCACGGTGCCGCTGGCAATCCAGATACCGACGATCATGCCGACAGTGATCAGGATCGACACCGACGGCAGCGAGATGTTGATGACGTGGAACACGCCGTCTTCGATGTTGTTCCACTTGTGGCCCAGCTTCAGCCCCACCAGCGAAGTGATGGCGATGCCGATGGCCAGCGGGATATGCGGGGTGAAGTCCCCGAAATAGAACAGCTGGACGCCCAGAACACCCAGCGTCAGCACGATGGGCAACAGCGCCATCGCCAGGCCGGGCTTTAGGATATGCGGATCATTTGGTGACACGGGTATCTCCTCCCTAGGGTCAAATCGCCTGTCAAAGGCGGATGCGGATACACACCAGAAATCGGCCCCGGGGACTCGTCGCCGCCGCGCCGGAATGCACAACGTTTGCGACAATCAGGGAAATATCCCTGATCGGGGAAAGGTTGGGCCTTCGGGGGATTTCTCCCCGCTCGTGAAGACCGGACAAGCCTGCCAGGCCTTCAGAAATGGCAGCTTGCCAAGCCAGTGCCGCCTTGCCTAAAGGCAACAGCCGCCGGGTCTTTATGGCTGGTTTCTGGATAATCCTGCTGTATGGCTTAATCTCAACACTGACTTACCGCTTGGGAACCGGAATGAAAAGACTGCGCAACCCCCGTACAGGGGTAGATCAGGGGGATGCCGAGGTCTTTTCGGATTTCGAGGACAACGGCGAGATGTGGACCGGCTCTGGCCCGCGCGAGCGGCGCCAGGCGGTAAGGTTCAGCGCGGCATTTGCCAGCCCGCCATCGGTGCAAGTGTCGGTGTCGCTTTGGGATATGGACACCTCCGCCGCGATCCGGGCCGAGCTGGTGGCGGAAAACATCACCTGCGAAGGGTTCGAGATCGTCTTTCGCACCTGGGCCGACAGCCGCGCCGCCCGCCTGCGCGCGGGCTGGCTGGCCATTGGTGATCTGCCCCATGCCGACGACTGGGATGTTGATTAAGCCGCGGCGCTAGACCTTGGCAGTCAGGGTGCCGGCCCGCAGCAGTTTTTGAAATTTGGGACACTCCAGATGGCTGGGCGCCGGGCAGTCCGCCACATGGCGCAGCGCGTCCTTCAGCGTTGTCAGCTCGCGGATCTGCGCCTCCAGCACGTCGGCGCGGGCGTGCAATTGGCTGCGCGGCAGATCCGGTTGGCCGTCCTTGCCGAACATGCCGGCAATCTCCTGCAGCGAAAACCCGGCCGCCTTGCCCAGCGTGATCAACGATAGCTGCAACAAAACCTCCCGCCCGAACTGCCGCCGCAGCCCCTTGCGCCCGGCTGAGGTGATCAGCCCGATTTCCTCGTAGTACCGCAGGGCCGAGGCCGCGACGCCTGACCGTTCGGCAACGTCGCCGATATCCAGAAGTTTCATTCTTGACCTCAAGCTGACTTGAATTGGCAGGCTGCCAGTCCGGAACAGTTTGAACAAGGAAATTCCCGGATGAACACGGAAAAAACACCCCTCTGGCAAGAACCTAAGGCCATCGCGCTGTTGATGGCCGCCAGTCTCACAGTGATGGCCAATGCCACCATCAGCCCGGCGCTGGCGGGGCTGGAACAGGAATTTGGAGGCGTGCCCGATGCGGGCTTTCTGGTACGCCTGCTGGTCACCGCGCCGTCGCTGGGGGTGATGCTGACCGCGCCGCTGGCGGGCTGGCTGACAGACCGCGCCGGGCGGCGGGGCGTGCTGCTGGCGGGGATCTGGCTGTTCATGCTCTGCGGCACGGCCGGTTTTTACCTGCCGGATTTGCAGCTGATGCTTGTCAGCCGCTTTGGCCTGGGGATCGCTGTGGCGCTGATCATGACCGCGCAAACCGCGCTGATCGGCGACTATTTCACCGGCGCGCGGCGCCAGGCATTGACCGGGTTGCAGATCTCGGCCCGAAACTTCGGCGGGCTGGTCTTCATCGGCTTTGCCGGGCTGGCCGCCACCCTGTCACCGCGGCTGCCGTTTCTGATCTACGGGCTGGCTGTCCTGTGCCTGTACGCCGCCTGGCGCCATGCACCCGAACCGGCCCGGCCCCAAGCGGGGCAAGCCCAAGCTGAGGGGGCAGGGCACCCGGCCTGGCTGGTGCTGGTAATCGCAGTTTCGGCCTTGCAGATGCTGACCAACGGGCTGTTCTTCATGATGCCCACCCAGCTGCCGTTCTTCTTTGCGTCCCAGGGCCTCAACAGCGCGCTGATGACGGGGGCAGGGCTGGGGCTGCTGTCGCTTTGCGGCGGGATCACTGCGCTGCTGTATGCCCGTTTCAAAGGCGCGTTGCCGCATGCCGCCATCTTTGCCCTGGGTTATGCCGCGCTGGCGCTTGGCTTTGCGGTTCTGGCGCTGGAGGGCAGCGCGGCGCTGTCCTTGGCGGGCGCCATGGCGGTTGGCATTGGCTATGCCACGGTCTCGCCTGGCTTCGTCGCTATCACGCTGGCACTGGCCCCGTCCGGGCGGCGCGGAACAGCAGGCGCGATCCTGACAGCATCAGTGTTCTGCGGCCAGTTCCTGTCGCCCTTTGCCAGCACGCCTGCCATCAGCCAATGGGGCTATGGCGCAACGTTCGGCGCTGCAGCAGCAGGTCTGGCGCTGATGGCTTGCATGGCGCTGCTGACGGCCCTGCTCACAGTGCGCCGCCGCCGTGCTGCCCAGTAAAAAGGCAAAAGCCCCGCCGTGTGGCGGGGCTTTTCAACTTGCGGAAAACAGCGGGTTCAGCTGCCGTTTGAGGTCAGGCTCTCGTAGATCGGTACCAGGGTCTTGTCCTCGAACAGCGACGACACTGATGTGCCGTGCCAGATGTTCAGAATGGCTTGCGTGAACAGCGGCGCAGTCGGCAGGATGCGGATATTGGGTGCGGCGGCGACGGCCTCGGTCGGCTGGATCGAGTCGGTCAGTACCAGCGACTTCATCACCGAATTGGTCACCCGCTCCACCGCCGGGCCGCTCATCACGCCGTGGGTGATATAGGCGTGGACTTCCTTGGCGCCGTTGTCCAGCAGCACCTGGGCTGCCTTGCACAGCGTGCCCGCGGTGTCGCACATGTCGTCGATGATCAGGCAGATCTTGTCTTTGACATCGCCGATCACGGTCATCTCGGCTACTTCACCGGCCTTCTCGCGGCGCTTGTCGACGATCGACAGCGGTGCATTGATCCGCTTGGCCAGCTCCCGCGCACGGGCCACACCGCCCACGTCCGGAGACACCACCATCAGCTCGTCCATGTTGTCCTTGAACTGGTTCTTCACATCCAGCGCAAAGATCGGCGAGGCATAAAGATTGTCCACCGGGATATCAAAGAAGCCCTGAATCTGCGCGGCGTGCAGGTCCATGGTCAGAACCCGCTCGATGCCGGCACCGGTCAGCATATTTGCCACCAGCTTGGCCGAGATCGGCGTGCGCGCCTTGGTGCGGCGGTCCTGGCGGGCATAGCCGAAATAGGGGATCACTGCAGTAATCCGCTGTGCCGATGACCGGCGCAGCGCATCAGATATGATCAACAGTTCCATCAGGTTGTCATTGGCCGGGTTCGAGGTCGGCTGAATGATGAACATGTCCTCGCCGCGGACGTTCTCATAGACTTCGACGAAAATCTCGCCGTCATTGAACCGCTCGACGCGGGCGTCCACCAGCCCCTGGTCAACACCGCGGTGCATGCTCATCCGGCGGGTGATGGCTTGGGCAAGAGGGAGGTTGGCGTTCCCAGCGATAAGCTTGGGTTCGTTCAAAGTCGGCATTGGCTGATATCCCCAGGCAGCAATGGCAATGTGTCAGATTCGTGATATTGAACCCCGCTTAGCATGCACTTACCCTCGCGCAAAGTTCTAAGCGGGAGATACAGCCTATGGCAGCGTTCGATTTCTACTTCTCAACTTTATCGCCCTTTACCTATCTGGCCGGCACAAAGCCGTGGGAGATTGCCGCCCGTCACGGGGCCGAGGTGATTTGCAAACCTTTGGACATCCTGGCGCTGTTTGGCCGCACCGGCGGCACACCTCCGGGCGAACGCCATCCTGCACGCCAGGAATACCGCCTGGTTGAGCTGGAGCGGCAGGCGGCCAGGCTGGGTATGCCCGTCAATCTGAAACCGGCGTTTTGGCCGGCCAATGCCGCGCCGTCCTCATACGCCATTATCGCTGCGCAAACCGCAGGCGGCGGCGATATGGGGCAGCTGGTGCATTCGATCCTGCGCGCCTGCTGGGCCGAGGAGAAGAACATCGCCGAGGATACGGTGATCCGCGCCTGTCTCGACGGCGCCGGCTTCGACCCCGAGCTGGCGGACAGCGGTCTTCTGGCCGGCGCGGAGACCTATGCGCAGAACCTCGAGGACGCAGTCAATGCCGGTGTGTTCGGCGCGCCGTTCTGGCTGACCGCAGACGGGGCAAAGTTCTGGGGACAGGACCGGCTGGAAGACCTGGACGCGCATCTGGCGGGGCAGGCTGCGTGACAGGCGACCAGACCGGCTGGCCCGAGAGGATCTTTTCGCGCAGCTTCGGCCAGGGCCCGCGCAATGTGCTGGCGGTGCATTGCTCGCTGGCCCATTCCGGCGCCTGGCGCCGTCTGGCCGGGGAGATGGCCGAGGGCATCACCCTAACCGCTTTCGATATGCTCAGCCATGGGCGCAGCCCGGATTGGGACGGCACCGGCAATTATCAGCTGCTGAACGTTGACGCAGGCCTTGCCTTGCTGAGCGAACCCGTGGATCTGATCGGGCACTCCTTCGGCGCCACTGTGGCCCTGCGCATGGCAATGGCCCGGCCGCATCTTGTGCGCAGCCTGACGCTGATCGAACCGGTGCTGTTTGCCGTGGCCAAATCCGACGCCCCGGCGGCATTCGCCACCCTCGAAGCCGCCAGCCGGCCAATCGATGCGGCCTGGGCAGCCGGGGATCTCGCACTGATGGCGCGGCTGTTCAACCGGATGTGGGGGCCGGGAGAGCCAAAGTGGACCGACCTGCCCGAACAGGCCCGTGCTGCTATGATACGCGCAATCCCTGTGGTGCCTGCCTGCCACCCGACGCTTTTTGACGACGAAAACGGCACCCTTGCCCCCGGCGCTCTGGATCCTGTTGCCATGCCTGTGCTGCTGCTTCACGGCAGTGAAAGCCCGGGCGTGATCGGGGAAATTGTCCGGGGGTTCAGCCGCCGGCTGGCCAATGCCCGTGCCGGATCCGTGCCGGGTGCGGGCCATATGCTGCCGGTGACGCACCCGCAACAAACTGCGCAGCTGCTACGGCAGTTCTGGCAGGCCTGCAACTGACAGGCCCCAGACCCGCGGCTTGCCCGCCCCTGACTCGCCCGTGACCCGCCATTGGCCCGCTCTTGACCTGCGGCTGGCCTTGTGCGGCCCAGTTGCGTTTCGCTTGCGCCGCAGGTCTGATGCGCCGCCGGGAGGTCAGATTTCCGTCACTGTTGTCACCACCTCGCGGAAGAAATCCATCTTCCCGTCTTCCTGATGGGTGGTGATAAAAGTGACGCTCTCTGCCATTGCTGCAATCCGGGCATAGAAGAACCGCTGCTCGAACCGGGTCAGAAACCAGCCATTGCCAAGGTCCTGCGAGTCCGCCGCAAGGATCTGCGTGCCCTGCGGAAACACTTCCTGGCCGAGCCGGGTCAGCACCTGGGCAAAACCTTCGATATCCGTGGCGCTCTGCCAGGCGATATCGGCGTCATCCTTGTAGTGATCAATGCGGAAATCGATATCCGCAGCAATCAGCCCCATGATCGCCGGATCCCCGGCTTCGAAATGTTTCAGAACCTGCGCGATGACGGGGTCCGTGGTCCCGGCCCCTTGCGTAATGCCCGCGTCCTTCATGGTGTTGTCCTTCTGTGCTGCTGTTTTCGCAGACACTTAGCCACGCAGAAGTATCAAAGTTAATTGCTTTGATGCCTATTAATGGCATAGTCTTTGGCTATGATGGACCTTGCCCCGCTCCGCTATTTTCAATCCGCCTATGACACCGGCACCTTCAGCGCCTCGGCCCGGATGAACGGGGTCAGCCAGCCGTCGGTCTCGGCGGCGGTCTCAAAACTTGAAGAACACTATGGCGGCGCCCTGTTCCTGCGCCGCCGTGACGGGCTTGCGCCAACTGCGCTGGGGCACGAGCTGTACCGCCAGTCGGGCGCCGTGCTGGCGCAGCTCAGTCTGCTGGAGCAGCGGCTGACCGGACGGGCACCGCAGGCGGTGCGGGTGCATTGCCAGCCGGATATTCTGGTGGCGTCCTTTCAGGCCGCATTGTCCGGCCTGCGCCGGGACAATGCGGCGCTGACGTTCCAGTTCACCAACAGCCGCGAGGATGCGGATATTCTGTTCTGCTCCGATGGCTGCGTGCCGCGGGGCTGCACGTTCCAGGCCTTGTGGCAGGAAACCTATGGCGCCGCATTGCCCCGCGATCACCCCCTGGCCGCGCAGGCGGCACTGACCCTGGCCGATCTGGCGGGCGAGCCGCTGATCGCACGGCCCTATTGCCCCGGAGCGGATCAGTTGCTGCTGCAGGAACAGGCGCTATCCGCCATCGTTGCCGAAGCCGTGCATGACGCCCAGCTGCTGGATCTGGTGGCTGCCGGACTGGGCGTGGCGCTGGTGCCCATGGGCCATGCCCGCGCGCAACAGGGGATCACGGTGCGGCCGCTCAGCACGGACACTCCCGTGCAGCGCCAGGTCGGGGTGGCCCACCGCAAAACCCAGTTTGCGGCCGCCATCGCCAAAAGCCTATGCGCCTTCTGGCAGCACCCGGCCCCTTAACAATGCCCGCTGCACTGCCGCCCTTTACAGCAGGTTGAGGAACGCGCTGATCTGCTCTTCGGTTGCGGACCAGTCGCAGACAAACCGGGCGGTGACCAGCTCATGCTCCGGCCCGTGCAACGGCCCGTCCCACAGATGATAGACTGCACCCGCTGTAAACAGCCGCTGATGGGTGCTGCGGGGCATGGCGGCAAAGATCATGTTGGCCTGGGCAGGATGGGTGAACCGGGCGCCCGCGGCCTGCAGCCCTTTGGCCAGCATCGCGCAATTCGAGTTGGCTGTGCGGGCGTTGTCCAGCCACAGGTCATTGGTCAGATAGGCCAGCATCTGCGCCGACAGATAGCGGTGCTTGGAAAACAGATGCGCACCGCGCTTGCGGCGGTACTCGAACTCCTGCGCGTGGCCGGGATCAAAGAAAATCACCGCCTCGACCCCCAAGCAGCCGTTCTTGGTGCCGCCAAAGGACAGTGCCGACACGCCGGCCTTCCAGGTCATCTCAGCCGGGGTGCAGCCTAGCGGGATCAGCGCATTGGTGAACCGGGCGCCGTCCATATGCACCGGCAGCGCGTATTCGCGGGCCATCGCTCCCAGTTCTTCAATTTCCGGAACTGAATAGACCGTGCCGAATTCAGTGACCTGCGACAGCGACACCGGTCCCCGCTGCGGCCCGTGGACACCGCGCACTTCCTCGCCTTCAATCGCGGCACGTAAAGTTTCCGGTGTCATCTTGTCCGCATCCGTCACCGGCGTCAGCTTGGCGCCGCCGGTATAGAATTCCGGTCCGTTGCACTCATCCTGCAGGATATGCGCCGGGCGGGTGCAGAACACCGTCTGCCAGGGCTGCGCCAGGGTCGATAGCGCCAGCACATTGGCTGCCGTGCCGGTGGCAACCAGATGCACCGATGCCTCCGGCGCCTCGAAAATCGCGCGGATCTTTGCCGTCACTTCGGCCATTTCCGCATCCGCGCCATAGCCCATGGCATAGCCCTGGTTGGCCTTGGCCAGGGCATCCAGGATCTGCTGCGGCACCGGGCCGGAATTGTCAGAAGCAAAGTGCATAAGCGGGATCCTTCTTTCTGCGGGGCGGGCATTGCAATTCCTGCCCGGCCTGCGCGGCCCTCCAGGCTGCCGTCAGCCCAGCGGCTCTTCGATGATGTGGTCTTCCCACTCGTCTTCGGAAATCTCGAACTCGGATACCGTCCAGCCGCGCACCGACACGCCGGCCTCATGCACGCTGCCGGGGGTGCCGGTCAGCAGCGGGTGCCATTCCGGCAGCGGCTTGCCCTGCCACAGCAGCCGGTAGGCGCAGGTTTCCGGCATCCAATAGGCGTGGGTATCCAGGTTCTCCGGCTTCAGCACGATGCATTCGGGCACAAACTGATGGCGGATCGGATATTGGGCGCAGCGGCAGCTGTCATCATCCAGCAAGCGGCAGGCGACACGGGTCAGGGCGACCTCGCCGCTCTCCTCGTCCTCCAGCTTGTTCAGGCAGCATTTGCCGCAGCCGTCGCACAGCGCTTCCCATTCCTTTTGGTTCAGCTTGGCCAGCGGTTTCTTCTCCCAGAAACGCTTGCCCAGACCCGAACGGTCAATCACGTCTTTCTCAGGTTTCATAGCGCCACCAGGATTTCGCGGGACGTGGTGCAATCCGCGTCCATCTGTTCAATCAGCGCTTCCAGCCCGTCAAACTTCAGCTCGGGCCGCAAAAAGGCTACCAGCGCAACCGACAGCGTCGCGCCATAAAGATCGCCCGAGAAATCAAACAGGAAGGTTTCGATATTCGGCACCACGCCGTCAAACATTGGCCGCACCCCGATCGAGGCCGCGCCCAGGTAGCTGCCCGCATGCGGCCCGTCCAGCACATCCACCAGCACCGCATAGACGCCGAACCGCGGCTGGTGCAGCCCCTCAATCGACATGTTCGCGGTCGGAAAACCCAGTTCCCGCCCGCGCTGCTCGCCGCCGATCACCACGCCCTCAATGCGGTGCCAATGGCCCAGCATCTCCTTGGCATCGGCAGGCCGGCCCTCGCTCAGCGCATTGCGGATCGCGGTGGAGGAGACCGCGTGTTCGGAATATTCCATCAAAGGCGCGATGGTGACGCCAAAACCATACTGCGCGCCGAAGCGCTGCAGGTCTTCGGCATTGCCCGCACGGCCCTTGCCAAAGCAGAAATCGGCGCCCACCACCACATGTGCCAGCCCCAGTCCGCCGGCAATCACGTCACGGGCAAACTCTTCCGGTGTCAGGCTGGACAGCGCGGTGTTGAAGTTCAGCTCATACAGCCGCGTAACCCCCAGCTTCTCCAGCCGGTGGGCGCGGGTCTCGGCCCGCATCAGCCGGAAGGGCGGCGCCTCGGGCGCAAAATACTCGCGCGGGTGCGGCTCAAACGTCATCACCCCCAAGGGTGCTCCGGGGGCTGCCCTGCGGGCCAGTTCGATCACCGACTGATGGCCCAGATGCACGCCGTCGAAATTGCCGATGGCGACAGTGGCGCCCCGGTCCTGGTCTTCGACGAATTCATAATCTCTGACGATACGCATGGCGCATCCGTAGCGCCATGCGCCGGGCGGTTCAAGCGGCCAGTGGCGGCGGAGGGAACCGGCTGGCCGGGCGCCTGCCCGTGGGGGGCGCAACAACAGGCTGGTGCCTGCCGTTTTATCCAGGCAAAGCATTTTCCCAGTTGCTGGGGACTGTGCTAGATCCAAATCGTCGGCCCGTGAGGGCGGGCAGGCGCTTGCCCGGCGGCGCGCAAGGGCCAATCGGCTGCCAACGCGCTTCTTTCTGGTCTGAAATACCCTTGGGGCGAGGGGCGTCCCGGAAATGATCCGGGGGATCATTTCAGACCCGAACGGACGAAGCCCGGCCCGGCAGGCGCCGAAGGGGCAAGGCCCCCTTTTATTGCGGACCCGTCTGAGCCCGCGGCGCCAGCTTGCCTGCCGCAGCTTGCAGTCTCAGTCGAATTTGCGCGACGGCGCCATCACCATGGCCTCGCCGACCAGCACCTTCTTGCCGTCGACGATGCAGCGGCACTCCAGCTTGACCCGGCGCTTGTCGATCACGATGTCGGTCACCTCGACCTCGGCCAGCACCATGTCGCCGGGGCGCACCGGGGCCAGGAATTTCAGCGACTGGCTCATGTAGATGGTGCCATGGCCGGGCAGCTGCTCGCCGATCACTGCCGAAATCAGCCCCGCGGTCAGCATCCCATGGGCAATGCGGCCCTCGAAAATGGTGTCCTGGGCGTATTCGTCATCCAGATGCACCGGATTGCGGTCGGTCGAGACTTCGGCGAACTTCTCGATGTCCTCATCGGTGATGACTTTGCGCAGGTAACGCACCATCCCCATTTCGATGTCTTCAATGCAGATGGTTCCGCGCGGCAGGTTGTCCAACATCTCATCCTCCGTTCGCCTGGTCCTGATCTTCTGGCCCGATCATCTATCCTGATCGCGTGGCTTGACCGTCTGGCGTTGTAACTTTTGCGCGCCGGATTGGCCGCTTGCGCAACTTTATTACTTTGCAACTGCAGAAAATCAAGACATTTCTCACATAACAAAACCCCGCCGGTTCGGGCGGGGTTTGTTCAAAATACAGGGTGCTCCGTGCCGGGCCGGGGGCTGGCTCAGGCAGGTTTACCGTAAAAAACCAATGGCATAGCTGGGTGCGGACTGTTCCTGCGCCAGATAGGCCGCAAGCGCGTCCGGGTCCGGCTGGACCGATGTCTTTGTCTCTCTGGCCGCAAGCCCGCCGGTGATGAACAGGGAATCGATGCTTTCGCCCATGGCGCCGGCAATATCCGTATGCGGCCCGTCGCCGATCGCCAGAATCTCGGAATCGGCAAAATCATGCCCCAGTTCGGTCAGGCGCCGCCGTGCCAAATCATAAATCGGCGGATGCGGCTTGCCGAAATACAGGCTTTCGCCGCCCATTTCCGTATAAAGCCGCGCCAGCGCTCCGGCGCACCACTCCCGTTTCTCGCCGCGGTCGACCACGATATCCGGATTGGCGCACAGCAGCTTCATGCCCATCTGCTTGGCATAGAGGAAATCCGCCCGGTTCACCTCCGGATCCGCCATAGTGTCAAACGGGCCGCAGCAGACAATGCCCTCGGCCTCGCGCAGCGGCACCCTTGTGATCTCCACCGGTTCATGGATCACATGCAGCGGCTCGAAAAACCCCGCGTCCCGCTCCCATTCGCCCATAAAATAGACCGATGTGCCGACAGCACCCGTGAACATCGCCGCCCGGGCGCTGTCACCGCTGGTCGAGATGGTGTCATAGGCATCATCCGGCACGTTGAACTGTCCCAGCTGCGCCGCCACGCCTGCGCGCGGTTTCGGTGAATTGGTCACCAGCACCACGATGCCGCCCTGCTTCCGGTAGGCTTGCAGCGCCGCAACGGCCTCGGGGAATGCGGTAATCCCGTTATGCACACAGCCCCAAAGATCGACAAACAGCGCTTTGTAGCGGCTGGAGACTTCGGACAGGGAGGAGATGATCTGGGTCATGGCCGGGCCTTCGCGCGTGTGAATGTATGCGCCACAGCTATGGCAGAGGCTGCAGGAAATGGCCAGCGGCGCAACGGCTGGAAACAACCCGTCGTCAGCAGTTGACGGTGCAGCGGTTTTCTCAATGATACCCTTCTCAATTGAACGGAGATTACATGAAACCGATTTTTCGAACCCTGGCGGCATTGGCTTTTGCAGCCGGATTGGGCGCTTGCGGCACCACTTTTCAGTTGCCTGAACCGGGCCAGGCGCAATCCCAGGCGGCAACCCGGATGTTCGCTGACGCCCGCAGCCAAGGCCCGCGTAAAACCCTGTCAGCCGCCGCCGCAGAACGCCGGTTCAAGCGGGTCGCGGCCCGGATCAGCCCGGTGGGCCGGAAATACTGCGAAACCCTGACCGCCGAGCGCAGCAACTTCGATTGCAACGTCAATATCGGCATTGACCGCAAGATGAAGCAGCGCAACGCCTATTTCACCTATCGCGAAGACAAGCCGGTCATCCGCATCTCGATGCCGATGCTGCGGGATTCCGCCAGCGATGACGAGGTGGCCTTTATACTCAGCCATGAATACGGCCACTTGCTGGGCCGCCATATCGAGAAACAAAAGCAGCAGGCGCTGGCCGGGGCGCTGATCCTGGGGGTGATAACAGCTGCCGCCACGGCGGACTCCGGCTATTATGATCCTTCGCTGGTCAGCACCAGCATGGATGTCGGCGCAGCGGCCGGCTCCACTGCATATTCCCAAACCTATGAATTGGAGAGCGATACGCTGGGCACAAGAATTGCCCATGCATCCGGCTATGACCCGGTTGAGGGCGCCAGATTTTTTGCCCGGCCAGAAGCCGCGCGCACCGAAGCGGGCAGGCTGTCCTTCTGGGGCACGCATCCGCCTGATGCCAAGCGTCTGGCAACGGTTCTGGCCACGATGGAGCAGATAGACGCCAAAGTCGAACTTCAAAAAGTGCAGTAAATCCCGTAACCTAAGGTCATTTTGAGCGCCTGCCGCCAGGGGCGGCCTGCGGGGTGGTTCCTTTTCGTTCCGCCCCGCACCGGCGCCGCCGCATCTGCTGCGCAAGGGTCCCGGATCCATTTTGGTGCCACCCGTTGGGGCCGCGCTGCTGAGTGTCCAAGGCTTTTTTAACGACTCTCTCATAGGGTGAATGGAAAGCAACTCAATGGTGTGTTAGCGATGTTCCGTAATCTTCCGATAAAAACACGGCTGGTCATTTCCGGTGTGGTTTCCACTGTTTCAGTCCTGGTGCTTGCGGCGATGTCCGTCTACAGCCTGTGGCAAAGCGAGCTTGAACTGGAACGGCAAATCAATGCCACGGCGGTCATCCGCCATGAGCTGATGGCCGACAAGATGCACGATGCGATTGAGGCCGGCGCGGTCCACGCCCTGCTGGTCGGACCGGACGGGCCCGCCGCCAAGAAGGAGCATTTTCAGGCCAAGCTTGCCCGCGACATCCAGAGCCTCCGGGATGCAGTCGCGGCCTTGCAAAAGGTCGAAATGTCCGATGCAATCCGCCAGAAAGTGGCAGAGCTTGCTCCGGCGGCAGAGACTTTCATCCAGGCGGCTCAAGCTGTTGAAGGGCTGGCCTATACGGATCAAGCCGCCGCTGAGGCCGCGCTGCCGCCGCTGCAAGAGCAGTATGAGGCTCTCAACCGGCTGCTGGCGCCGCTGGGTAAAGAGATAAAAGCGTTTGCTGAGCAGACTGCGCAGCAGGCGCGGGCACATGACATGCAGCTGCTGTATATGCTGATCGGGTTCTCAGTGGCGGCACTGCTGGTGATTGCTCGCAACGCGCGGCAAGTCACCCTGACGATTGTGCGCCCGATTGCCCGGCTGCGCGGGGCTCTGCGGGAAGTGGCCGAGGGCGATCTGGGGCTTAAGGTTGCTGACCGGATGCGCGCCGATGACTTCGGCGAAATTGCCAAGGACATCGATGCGGTGTCGGGCCGGGTTATTTCCGCGCTGGACGAGCAGAACGCCCTGCGTGAGGAAAGCGAAAAGGTCATCGACCGGTTGCGCAGCGGTCTTAAACGGTTGTCCGAGGGCGATCTCAGCGACCGGATTTCTGAACAGTTCAGCGCTGATTACGATCCGCTGCGGGTGAACTTTAATGAAACCGTCGACAAGCTGAATGAGCTGATGGCCGACGTGGTCCGGGCTGGCGCGCGCATTCAGCGGCAGTCCAATGAAATCCAGACCGCCTCTGAGGATCTGTCGGGCCGCACCGAAAGCCAGGCTGCCACACTGGAGGAAACCGCAGCAGCGCTGGAAGAAATGACCGCGAGTGTCAATTCATCGGCGCGCAACGCGCAGGAGGTGCAATCCGCGGTGGAAACCGCGCGTGCGGATGTCGAACACAGCGGCCGTGTGGTCGAAGGTGCAATTGCCGCTATGAACGAGATTGAAAACTCGTCCATCCAGATCTCGCAGATCATCGGCGTGATTGACGACATTGCCTTCCAGACCAACCTGCTGGCGCTGAACGCCGGGGTTGAGGCCGCCCGGGCAGGCGAGGTCGGGCGCGGCTTTGCGGTGGTTGCCTCCGAAGTGCGGGCGCTGGCGCAGCGGTCCTCGGATGCGGCCAATGAAATCAAGACGCTGATCGGCGCCAGCACGGCGCATGTGAAGGACGGGGTGCAAAAGGTGGACGGCGCGGGCAAGGCGCTGACGACCGTCGTCAGCCAGGTGACCAATATTGCCGACCTGGTGTCTGGTATCTCCAGCGAGTCCGCCGAACAGGCGCAGGGGCTGAACGAGATCAACATCGGCGTTTCCCAGCTGGATTCGGTGACCCAGCAGAATGCCTCCATGGTTGAGGAATCCGGATCCGCGATCCGCGCCATGAACAATGAGACCGTGGGGCTGAATCAGGTGGTCGGCCAGTTTGTCCTGCGCGACGGCCCGCCGGCGGCGCAACCGGCTCGCCCGGCGGATCAGCCTGCTGCCGCGAAACGGGCGCCAGCGGATCCGCCGCAGCCGGTGCCGGAAGCCAAGGACACCAGCATTGACGGTGCGCGCTGGGAAGACTTTAACGATGGCAGCGAGGCTTGGCCCCCGGCCGGGGACGCGCCTCAGGCGCAATCTGCCTGAACCCGGTCCAGGCTCCGCCGCGGCCGCTGCCTTTGGGCCGTCGGCGCCATATATTGAGTGCCCGCTCGCCAGGGCCGGAGTTACAGCGGGACCGAAGTTGCGCAAAGGTTGGGCCGCTGTTTAAGGACAGGCCGCTGTTTCCGGCAGGTGCGCAGGTAAAGGAGTGAGTGGTGGCAGCGCCGTTTCGACGGGGCACCGCAGCCGGAGAGGGTCCTGCCGCAATGAAAAAAAGGCGCCCTGCGGGCCAGCCCCTGACGGAAAATGTTGATCCCGCTATTTCGATGGCGGGATCATTTTTCATTCTATTCCGTGAACCAATTTCCTGAGCCTGCACAATAGAAGGTTGTGATGAATCGGTTTGATGCAGTTCTTGAAGATTGGCCGGCAAATGGTGAAGTCCCTACATGCGAAGGGTTCTTCCCTTATCTGTGTTTTCAGCTATGGGGGCTTTCGGAGAAAGGTCATGCCAGAGCTCAGGGAGCTGAGTATATGTTTCTCTGTGAGAGCGTTTGCTTCCACTGGGACGAGAAAGTCCTCTATGTCGAAGTAAAAGGGAAATCGGTCCCTGCTTATGAAACTGGGCGACGGATATTTTTTTTGACGACATCGCTTGGATCGAGGTTCGGAACTACAAAAACCTTCCCAAGAAACGCTGATACAGGCTTACAAAAAGTCCCTTTCATAGATGCGCCCGCGAGCAACCCCGAGCTTCATCGCGGGCGTTTCTTTTGAACCGTATCCAACCGGGGTCATCCCCCCGATCTTAAGGGGATGCGGAAGTAGAATTTTCTCGGCAGGGTGAACGAGGAGATTCCGATTAAGAAGACACGATTCAGAGAAGCCCAGATCTTGGGTGTGCTGCGCCAAATGGAGGGCGGTGTGCCTGCCGCCGAGCTGTGCCGCGAGCATGGGAGTGAGGCGGAAACGGAATTGATCCAGTGGATCAATTCCCCGCCGAACCGGCGCCACGCTGTACAAGTGGCGGGCGAAGTATGGCGGCATGGACGCCAGTCTCATCAGTGAGAGCGAGCTAATGTCCGCCATTGGTCCGAGGGCAATGGCGAGCGGCGCTGTCCGAGGAGAACCGGCGGCTGAAGCGCATGCACGCTGACGTCAGCATGCAGAACGACCTGCTGAAGGAGGCGCTCGGAAAAAAATGATCCGGCCACCCACTGCCCGGCAGGGCATTGCGCAGCAATGTCCCGAGAGGGTCAGCGCCGGGAGTTGGCCGTGAAAGCGGTGGCGATGAAAGGCGTCAGCATTGCGCTGGCCTGCCGGGCATTCGATGTCAGTGAGACATGCTACCGGTACAGCCCGAAGCTGGACGGGGAGAACGAGCAAATCGCCGACCTGCTCCTCGGCCTGACGGCGGCAAGGAAGACCTGGGGCTTTGGCCCGTGTTTCCTGGATCTGCGCAATGTGCAGGGTCATCGGTGGACCCACAAGCGGGTTTACCGGATCTGCCACGAACTGGAGCTGAACCTGCGGAGTGAGCCATTGAGGCGCCATTGGTTCAAGCCCAATGGCGAACGCCGCGCAAGCGTCTGAAGCGGGAAAAGCCGGACGAACTGGCTGTGCCTGAGGTCCCGAATGAGGTCTGGTCGATCCCTGCCCGGCAGGCGATGCCAGCATCGCCGATAGGGGACTTCAAGGCCGACAGGCTGGGGGATGGACGGCAATTCCGGCTGCAGAACGTTCTGGACGACTTCAACCGCGAAGGACTGGGCATTGAGATCGGCTTCTCACTGCCTGCGGAACGGGTTGTTCGAGCCCTGAACCAGATCATCGAATGGCGTGGTGCCCCTAGGGCAATTCGAGTCGACAACGGCCCGGAATACGTCAGCGGCACCCTCATTGAACGGGCCGGGAACCGGGGCATTGCCTTGGCATATATCCAGCCCGGAAAACTCACTGTGGCGACTGCCGACCACTGCGCCGCGAATTTCTCCGGGCGGTGCCGCTGGGCTACCCAAAGGCCGCTTGTATGGATCTGGAGAAAGTCCCAGCCCTGAGCACTGCGGGTTCCGGCGGAAATTGACATCAACACCCTCGAAGGGGAGAGGCAGCCGGTGCTCAAGGCCGAGGTCTCTTGAAGATATCTTCGAGAGGTCGTTCATGTGGAAACCCTCCAAAATCCCCCAAGGAGACGTTCAAGAGAGTTTCTAAGAGGTAGATTGGCCATTTTGTGGCCAACCGAGGTCTTTTTTTCAACATTTACCGTCAGGGGCTGGGCCCTGCGGGGCGCCTTTTGCGGTCCGGTCCGGCAGCGGCGCTTAGACTTTCAGGTTCGGGATGATCTGCTTTTTGCGCGACATGATGCCCGGCAGCACCACGGTGTCGCCTGCCGCATCGGCGCCAAAGCTTTTGGCGGCCACGGTTTTCACCAGATCGTTCGGCACCAGGAGGGTGGCTTCCTCGTTCAGGATGTCCACGACGAACAGCAGCACCTGGTCAACACCGTCCTCTGCCGCAACGGAGGTCATGGTTTCCATCAGCGAGGCCTTGCGGTCCAGCACCACGCCCGGCGCGGTGGTTTCCAGCACGGAGACGCGGAATTTGGTGCCCTCGACGGCGTATTCCTTGGAGTCCATGCGGAGCAGTTCCGCGTCCGAGAAAGAAGAGACGTCGGATTTGGCGGCAAACATTTCAGCGGCGTAACCGGCGATATCAATGCCCAGGTCAGCGGCCAGTTTTTCGGCCACGGCCTTGTCATGCGCGGTGGTGGTCGGCGAGCGGAATTCCAGCGTGTCGGACAGGATGCAGGTCAGCGCAGCACCCTTGATCGCGTCCGGCATCTTGGCGGCGTCATCGCCCATCAGGTCGTGCATGATGGTGGCGGTGCAGGCCAGCGGACGGATGGTGATGTCGATCGGGCCTTTGGTTTCCAGGCCGCCGACCAGCTTGTGGTGGTCGATGATCGCTTGCACATCGGCGCCGTTGATATTGGCAGGCAGCTCGGCGGGGTTGTTAGTGTCAACAATGACCACAGCCGCGTCATCGGCCACGTCGGCGATGATCGCGGGCTTCTCGAAACCCCAGCGCTGCAGCATGAAGGCCGCTTCGGTGTTCGGTTCGCCCAGCAGTTTGGGCTCGGCTGCGGCACCCTTTACCTCGTTCAGATACCAGGCCCAGATGATCGGGGAGCCGGTGGAATCGGTGTCGGGGGATTTATGGCCGAAAACTTGGATGGTCATGGGGCAGTCCTGTTCACTCAAGAGGTCCGAAGGGAGATTTGCGCGCCTTATAGGGCTGGCGCGCAGGCTTGTCACCCCGCAGCCGCTGCAATGCGGCGTTGTGCCTAGAACGGGGCGCGTTCCAGCCTGTAGCCCTCTTGCCGCAGAAGGTTCAGCAGGCCGGCCCTGCCTGGCAGATGCAAGGCGCCGGCGGCCACCACGATCCGGTCGCCTCTGGCCGCTTCGATCACCGGGATCCAGTTGCGGTTGCGCTGGTCGAGCAGCCCGTCCATCGCCTCTGCCCACAGGGTTTCGCGCTCTGCCCTGGTCAGGGCGCCGCTTTGCAGGAAGTCCCGTTCGCTCAGGTAAAGCGCGCTCAGCGCTTGCTGGTCGAAATAGGCCTCAACCGTGGTGATGAAACTGTCCTGGCCGCCGCCCATCATGGCGGTAAAGGCGCGCAGCTGACGGACCTGCTCTTCCAGCGGGTCGGCGTCCATCATCCGGATGACGCTCATCGGATCTTCGAGCGACTGCAGGGCAACACCGGCGTCTTCAGCCAGCTTGCTGAGCCGCACATCAAGGCCCCGTTTGATGTCCTTGTCCTGGCGCAGGCAGGGCGGGAATGACATTGTCATCGCCAGGAACCAGGGCCGCATCTTGGCAGCCATCCAGGGGGCCATGCCATGGCTGCGGACCTTGGCGGCCAGGGCCTCCCACTCATCGGCGGGCAGGCGGTCGATCAGGCTGGGGCCGTCGGTGATCAGCATCAGCGAGGGCGTGCGGCCCAGTTCGGCCTCGAACGCCGCTTTGTCGGCGGGGCTGGCCTCCATCAGCAGAAGGTCTGCCTGGCGTACCAAGGGGGCCAGCCGGGCGGTGATGGCCTCCATCCGCGGATCGTTGATGTGCAGGGTGCCGATCACATGCAGCGTGCGGGTGCCGCGCCGGGCGATCCAGTGGTTGCCTTCGGCAAAGGGCACAGCGGCGGTGCGCGCCTCGATGCGGGCGCGGTCCGGTGCGGCGAGGGCCGTGCGCAGGTCGGTGCCGGTGCAGGCCGCCCTCAATGAGGCGGGCAGCAAGAGGAAGAACAGGCAAAGGAAAAGCCGCATAACGGGAGGGTCCTGAGATCTGAGTGCGGACGGGAGCCGCCTTACCACGGCGCCGGGGCGAGGCTGAAGCCCTTGGCTTTCAGCAGGTTCAGAACACCGTTTTTGCCGGGCAGATGGGCAGCCCCGACGGCGACGGCAATCCGGTCCTGCCGGGCGGCCAGGATGGGTGTCATCCAGCGCTGGTTGCGCTGATCCAGCAGGCGGCGGTTGTATTGCCGCCAAAGCCGCGCGGTTTCGGCGCCGGAGAAGCTGCTGTACTGGGCACTGATCCAGGGGGCGAGGACAAAGGAGGTCCAGACGCTTTGGTCGAAATAGGCTTCAACCGGGGTGGCATCCTCGGGCTTGCCGGATTGCACCAGTTCCAGTTCCAGCGCCAGCATCCGGGCCTGATCGCTGAGCGGCAGGCTGGCAATTGCTGCCAGCGCCTGTTCCGGGGTTTCCAGCGCCCCCAGCGGGATTCGCTTGCGACGGGCGAAATCGGATATCCGGTCGTCCAGCCCGCGCCGCAGGCCAAAGCCGTAGGGGCGGCAGCCGCTTTGCACCACAAACATAGAAATCGCCCAGGGCTGCATTCGGTTCATGGTTTCCGGATTGACGCCGGTCACCTGGGCCGTCAGCTGGAACCGCTCCCAGGCGTCGCGAGGCAGCAGGTGCCGCAATTCCTGGCCTTTGGGCAGCAGGAAACTGCGGGCCAGCTCATCAGGCATCCGGTCCAGGCGTTCCAGATCGGAGTCGGAGGTTTCCAAATAAATGGCGCCTGCTTGCGCCAGCACCGGGCGCAGGGTGCGCATCACCTTGGCCATGCGGGCATCGCCGCCATGCATAGTGCCGATCACATGTATGGTGCGGTTCCCCTTGGTGGCGACCCAGTGGTTGCCGCGCGAATACGGGGTGGCGGCCATCTCGCGCTCCAGCCGTGCCGCGGTGGCGGCGGGCAGATGGTCGCGGTAGTCGATGCCGCGGCAGGCGGCCATGGCGGCAGGGGCCTGCAGGGCCAGGCCAAGTGCCAGCCCAACTGCCAGGGCGCGTGCAAGTGCTATCGGTTTCATTCTAAGCCCTCTCACCGGTTCCGGAACAGCAGCCTGGATGTATGACCCTAGGGTGCGGCGCCGGGGGCGGCAATGCAAAACCCTGCGTCTGGGCCGCAAATCCGTGCCGCGGATTGCCATCGGCGGCGCGACCTGCCAGTCATGGGCGATGGAACGCGAGGATCAGCTGTATGCGCCGGTAAAGGCGCTGCTGGAAGGGCAGGGCTATGAGGTGAAGGGTGAGGTGGGCGCCGCCGATGTGGTGGGTGTCCGCGGCGCGGAGCCAATGGTGATTGTCGAACTGAAGCTGAAGTTTTCGCTGTCGCTGTTTCACCAGGCGGTGGCCCGGCTGGCGGTCACCGACCTTGTCTATATCGCGGTGCCGCGGCCCGGAGGGCGGCAGGCGCGGCGGATGATGAAGGACAATCTGGCGCTGTGCCGGCGGCTGGGACTGGGGCTGATCACGGTGCTGGCGGACGGCCGGGCCGAGGTGCATTGCGACCCCGGCCCTTATGCCCCGCGAAAGTCGAAGAAGAAGCAGGCCCGGCTTTTGCGCGAGTTTCAGACATTGCGCGGCGATCCCAATGCGGGCGGTGCCACCCGGCATGGCATTGTTACGGCCTACCGCCAGGATGCGCTGGCCTGTGCAGCGCATCTGGCCGTTGCGGGCGCCTGCAAGGGGGCCGTTGTTGCCAAAGCCACCGGTGTTGCGCGCGCGACGCAATTGATGGCCAGCAACCATTACGGCTGGTTCGAGCGGGTGGCGACCGGCATCTATCAGCTGACGGATGCGGGCCGTGCGGGACTGGTGCATTGGGCCGGCAGCTGGGAGGATGAGGCGCCGAAAGAGTCATAAAGGTGAATTCTATACTCGCATCTAAACCTAATACCGCCTTTATTGCATCGCTTGTTACGCGGTTCAGATGAATTGAGATCAACTCAGTTGCGATTTTTCCCTGTTGAGCCTGCGCGCCTCTAGACCGATGACAGGCCTAGCTTTGCATGAGGGGGAGACAGCAATGGCACATCAGGACATCGACCGGCTGCAGGACCGGCTGCGGGCGCAGCGGCAATCCTTCGACAAGATCCCGGTGATCGACATCAGCGCGCTGAACAGCGGCGGCAGCCTGTTCGAGGTGGCCAAGGAAATCCGCTGGGCGCTGACCAACGCGGGATTTTTTTACGTCAGGAACCACGGGGTGCCCGAGGCGGTGGTGAACGGCGCCTTTGATGAGACACGGGCGTTCTTTGATCTGCCGCTGGCGGACAAAATGGACCTGCATATCTCCAAATCCGGGCTGGCGTTGCGCGGCTACATCGAGATCTTCGGCGAAAACACCGACCCCAAGAAGACCAAGGACCTGAAGGAATGCTTTGACATCGGGCCGGAATGCCCCGGCGGCACCGCGCCGTTTTTCGGCGCCAACCTGTGGCCGTCGGAGCGGCCTGCATTCGAACGGGCGGTCTATGGCTATCATCAGGAGATGAAAGGCCTGGCAGAACGGCTGATGCGGGCAATTGCGGTCAGCCTGGATCTGGAGGCGGATTTCTTTGTGCCCAGGATGCAGGACCCGATCACCATCCAGCGGCTGCTGCATTACCCGCCGCAAGAGGGGCAGATTGATGAGAGCGTGATGGGCATCGGCGCCCATACAGACTACGGCAGCCTGACAATTCTGACGCAGGATGACGTGGGCGGGTTGCAGGTGATGAACCGTGATGGGGATTGGGTCGAAGGGCCGCCGATTGCCGGGACTTTTGTGATCAACATCGGCGATCTGATCCAGCGGCTGACCAATGATCTGTATCTTGCGAACCTGCACCGGGTGGTGAATGCCTCGGGGCGCGAGCGCTATTCGATCCCGTTCTTCATTGATGCGGATGCAGATGCCGTGATCCAGCCGCTGGACAGCTGCGTCAGCGCGGAAAACCCGGCACGGTATCAGCCGGTGACCTGCGGCGCGCGTAAGTTCAGCCGCTTCAAGGACAGCTTTGCGCATTTGAAAGACAAGGTGGCGTAAGCGGAATTTCCGAAGACAGCAGAGGGCGCGTCGGCGCCCTCATTTTTTTGCTGATTCCGTGTTGACAAGGGAGGGGGGCATTCCTAGCTTCCCCTCGTTAGCACTCAGCAGATGTGAGTGATAACTGCCCTGCCAGGGAGCGGGGCAAAGGATAACAACCTTTGAGCCTTTAAGGAGCTGCAAAGATGGCATTGAAACCGCTTCATGACCGCGTACTGGTGCGTCGCACCGAAAGCGAAGAAAAAACCGCGGGCGGTCTGATCATCCCCGAAAGCGCAAAAGAAAAGCCGAGCGAAGGCCAAGTCGTCTCGACCGGCGAAGGCGCGCGCAAGGACAGCGGCGAGCTGATTGCGATGGCTGTTTCGGCTGGCGACAAGATCCTGTTCGGCAAGTGGTCCGGCACCGAGGTCACCGTCGACGGCGAAGAGCTGCTGATGATGAAAGAAAGCGACATCATGGGGATCATCGAGTAAGCCGCCCGGCTTCTCTGCCCCCCCTATTATCGCTGCCAAACAGAAATTCTCGAGGAGAATGAAATATGTCTGCTAAGGACGTCAAATTCGCAACCGACGCACGCAACCGCATGCTGAACGGTGTCAACATTCTGGCTGACGCCGTGAAAGTGACCCTGGGCCCGAAAGGCCGCAACGTGGTTCTGGACAAATCCTTTGGCGCGCCGCGCATCACCAAAGACGGTGTGTCGGTTGCCAAGGAAATCGAACTGGAAGACAAGTTCGAAAACATGGGCGCCCAGATGGTGAAGGAAGTTGCTTCCCGCACCAACGACGAAGCCGGCGACGGCACCACCACCGCCACCGTGCTGGCCCAGGCCATCGTCAAAGAAGGCCTGAAGCAGGTTGCAGCGGGCCTGAACCCGATGGACCTGAAGCGCGGCATCGACCTGGCGACCTCGACCGTTGTTGCCGGCATCAAAGAGATGGCCCGCGAAGTCAAAGACTCCGCTGAAGTTGCCCAGGTCGGCACCATCTCTGCCAACGGCGAAGCTGAAATCGGCCAGCAGATTGCTGACGCGATGCAGAAAGTCGGCAACGAAGGCGTGATCACCGTCGAAGAAAACAAGGGTCTGGAAACAGAGACCACTGTTGTCGAAGGCATGCAGTTCGACCGCGGCTACCTGTCGCCCTATTTCGTGACCAACGCCGACAAGATGATTGCAGATCTCGAAGACTGCATGATCCTGCTGCACGAAAAGAAACTGTCTTCGCTGCAGGCCATGGTGCCGCTGCTGGAGCAGGTGATCCAGTCGCAGAAGCCGCTGCTGATCATTGCAGAGGACGTCGAAGGCGAAGCGCTGGCAACCCTGGTTGTTAACAAGCTGCGCGGCGGCCTGAAAATTGCTGCTGTCAAGGCACCGGGCTTCGGCGACCGCCGCAAGGCCATGCTGCAGGACATCGCAATCCTGACCGGCGGCCAGGTGATCTCCGAAGATCTGGGCATGAAGCTTGAGTCCGTGACCATGGACATGCTGGGTTCGGCCAAGAAGATCGAAATCACCAAAGACGAAACCACCATCGTCGACGGTGCAGGCCAGAAAGCCGAGATCGAAGCCCGCGTTGGCCAGATCCGCGCTCAGATCGAAGAAACCACATCTGACTACGACCGTGAGAAACTGCAGGAACGCGTTGCCAAACTGGCAGGCGGTGTTGCCGTGATCCGCGTCGGTGGCATGACCGAAGTCGAAGTGAAAGAGCGCAAAGACCGTGTGGACGATGCTCTGAACGCAACCCGCGCAGCTGTGCAGGAAGGCGTGATCGTCGGCGGCGGTGTTGCTCTGGTTCAGGCCGGCAAGGCGCTGGAAGGCCTGGAAGGCGCCAACGCCGACCAGAATGCCGGCATCGTGATCGTGCGCAAAGCGATTGAGGCGCCGCTGCGCCAGATCGCCGAAAACGCCGGTGTTGACGGTGCGGTTGTGGCCGGCAAGGTCCGCGAAAGCTCCGACAAGAACTTTGGCTTCAACGCTCAGACCGAAGAATACGGCGACATGTTCGCCTTCGGTGTGATCGACCCGGCCAAAGTGGCGCGTACCGCTCTGGAAGACGCCGCATCGGTTGCCGGTCTGCTGATCACCACCGAAGCCATGGTTGCCGACAAGCCCGCCAAAGAAGGCGCAGGCGCCGGCGGCGGCATGCCCGACATGGGCGGCATGGGCGGCATGGGCGGCATGATGTAATCACAGATCCCATCGGGATTTGTGATGAGGCGACAGGCGATTGACCGTTAAGGCCAAGCTGCCGGAAGCTGCACCGCTTAAGACTGCAAGAATTTGGGGCTGCCTTTGGGCGGCCCCTTTTTGTTTTGGCGGGTACAGAAGGCCCGCCTTGCGGGCCTGCCTCCGGCGGGAGTATTTGTGCAAAGGTGAACGCGGGAGGATTGGAATGGTTGTCGGGCCGGATACGTTGAACGAGGTGAAGGAAGAGCATTTTGATGAGGTCGAGGCGGTTTTGCTGACCGCCTTTCCCACTGATGCCGAAGCGCGGCTGGTGCGGCAGCTACGGGCGGACGGGGACATGCTGTTTGAGTTCCGCAAGTCCTGGGATGGCAAGATTGGCGGCTACTATGCTTTGAGCCGGATGCAGGCGCCGGAGGGCTGGGCCTGTCTGGCACCGATGGCGGTACGGCCGGAATGGCAGGGCGGCAAGCTGGCCGAGAATAATCCGAATATGGAAGTTGGGGGGACTGAGGACCAACTGTACCGCGGTCCGTGGCGGTTCGGCACCCGGATGCTGCAGGAGCTGGCGCAATGCTATGAAATGCCGACGAAGGCAATTGATGGAAAACTCCCTGAGACCATCGTGGTGCTGGGCAAGCCCTCCTTCTATGGGCGCTATGGCTTCAGCCTGCAGCGGGCGCAAAAGCTCAGCAGCCCCTATCCGCTGGAATACACACTGATCCTGCGGCGGGGCGATGATGTGCCGGTGGCGGAGCTGATCTATCCGCAGGCGTTCCCGGGCGGCTCCGGTTGACACGATATTTTCATTGGCCGGACATATGTTTGCGGGCTAGCCTTCAGAATTGCTGAAGTGGAGCGCGCAACAGGGAGGGACTGGCGGATGGCGATACTGTCAGAGCGTATAGTGGTCCGGCTCTTACTGGCGCTGCTGATTGCGGGCTGCGGGGTGTCGCCGGTGGACCGGCTGGCCAAGCCGCCGAACCTTTACTCAACAGGGCGCAATTACCAGGCGGAGCGGGTTCCAGAGGCGCAGCGCACGGTCGTGCCCAGGCTGCTTTATGTCACCAACCGGTCGCAGCGGTTGAATGGCGACGGGTCGGTCACCTATCTGGCAGAGCGGTCGGATTCGATGGCGTTCGGCACCGCAGAGGTGCAGTTCACACGGGTCGATGACTGGCCGGAATTGGTGGCGCTGACCCATGCAAATACAAGCGGGCGGCTGCCGCGGTTGAAGGTGGCGGGGTTCCGCGACGGGATCCGGTTTTCCAAGACGCCGCTGCCGGCCGAGCGGCGCGGCGGCCGGGTGGTGACCGAGGCGCAGGCGGAAAGAGATTATGCCGCCTATGCCGCAGAATTCCGCAAGACGGTGGCGGCTGAGGTCCGGCGCGCGGGTAGCGGGCGTATTCTGCTGTTTGTGCACGGGTTCAACAATGATTTTGATGAGGCGCTGACCACCCTCGCTAATATCTGGCATTACTCCGGGCGGCGTTCGGTGCCGATGGCGTTTTCCTGGCCTGCGGGCAGTTCCGGCCTGTTCAAGTATTTCCGCGACCGGGAGGCGGGGGATTTTTCGGTCTTTCATCTGAAGGAAACGCTGGATTTGCTGGCTTCGGTTCCGGAGGTGGAGGATATCGACATCGTTGCACATTCCCGCGGTTCGGATGTAGCGGCCACGGCGCTGCGGGAGCTGGTGATCCGCGAGTGCGGGCGGGGCGTGCGCCCCAAGATCACGCTGAAGACCGGCACGCTGGTGCTGGTGGCGCCGGATCTGGATGTGGGCATTGTGCGGCAGCGGCTGATGAGCGAACGGGTCTTTGCGGCCTTTGAGCAGGTCAATGTGTACATCAACCCGGATGATCAAGCGCTGGCCATTGCCTCGATCCTGACCCGGGAGGCGCGGTTCGGGCGGCTGGATGCGTCGGATTTCGCCCCCGGTGAACTGGCCGCGCTGAAGAAGGTGGGGCTGGTGCATTTCATCCGGGTGGAAAGGGCAGGCGGATCGGGCCATTCCTATTTCCGCGACAATCCCGGCGCGATGTCGGACATTGCGCTGGCGCTGCGCACGCGGGCGTTTCCGGGCGGCACGCTGCGCCCCCTGGAGCTGGATCACGACAATATCTGGACCCTGCATCCGGATTACCCGCTGGAGCGGTTGCCGGATTTGGATCTGGACTTTGTTCAGGACCGCCGCTGAAGACCCGCAGGGCGGGCCTGCCTCCGGCGGGAGTATTTTTAGCCAGAAAGAAGCGTGTCTGCCGCCGGGCTGCTGCTGACACGGAAAAATCACTGGCCCGGCAGGCGGCTCCATTGTAGCTGGCATCTTATGCGATTGTTTCTGCTTGTCTCTCTCACCATGCTGGCCTTTGCCGCAAATTCGATCCTGGGCCGGGCCGCAGTTGGCGGCGGCTATATGGATGCCACGGGTTTCGGCCTGTGGCGGCTGGTGTCCGGGGCGCTGACTCTGGCGGCTTTGTGCCGGATCCGGCGGCTGGAGACCTGGAGCCGGGAGCGCATCCTGCGTCCTTCCAGCCTGTGGGGCGGAGCGGCGCTGACGTTGTATATGGCGGGATTTACCTTGGCGTATCAGGATCTTGATGCAGGACTGGGGGCGCTGGTGCTGTTCGGGGTGGTGCAGATGTCCATGTTCCTATGGGGGGCTGTGCGCGGCAGCCGTCCGGGGCCGGCCCAGACCGCCGGGGCGGTGGCGGCCTTTTTCGGGCTGGCCTATGTGGTTTGGCCTGCGGATGGCGCCGGAGTGCCGTTAACCGCGTCTTTGATGATGGCCGCGAGCGGGCTGGGCTGGGGCATCTACAGTCTGTTGGGGCGCGGTGCGCAGGCGCCGCTGGTGTCCACGGCGGTGAATTTCGCCTGGTCCAGCGTGATGATGCTGCCGGTTCTGCTGTTGGCGGGCGGCGGCACGGTGGTGAGCCTGTACGGGGTGTTTTTGGCAGTTTTGTCCGGCGCGGTGACCTCGGGGCTTGGGTATGCGCTGTGGTACCGGGTGCTGCCGCAATTGCTGCCCGCGGTGGCGGCCACCGTGCAGCTGAGCGTGCCGGTGATTGCAATCCTTGCGGGGGCGGTGCTGCTGGGCGAGAGTGTCGGGCTGCGGCTGGTGTTCGGCTCGGTTGCGGTGCTGGGGGGGATTGCGCTGGTGGTGCGGGGCGGGCCGGGGCAGGCCGCGCGGCAGGAGCCGGGCAAGGCCGGCTGAGGGGCTTTCACCACCCGCCGTTTGCGCTTATCTGGTCTCTATGCGTATTTCGATGAAATCCCTGATAGCCGCTGCTGCGGCGCTGCTGCCGCTGCCCGCTGCGGCTGATTGTGTGATCCTGCTGCACGGGCTGGCCCGCAGCGAGACGTCGTTTGTGGTGCTCGGGGAGGTCTTGCAGTCGCGCGGCTACAGCGTTGTGCGGCCCGGCTATGCCTCCACCGAGGAGACCATTCAGGTACTGGCGGAGGAGGCCTTGCCACAGGCCTTTGCTGCCTGCGGCGAAGAGACAGCCCATGTGGTGACCCACTCGATGGGCGGTATCCTGCTGCGCTACTGGCTGCAGGGCAACCATCCGCAGAACCTGGGCCGGGTGGTGATGATGGGCCCGCCGAACCAGGGCAGCGAACTGGTGGATGAACTGGGCGATTGGGAGGTTTTCGGCCTGCTGAACGGCCCTGCGGGCCTGCAGCTTGGCACCGGGGCGGAGAGCCTGCCGAAACAACTGCCGCCGGTTGATTTTCAACTGGGGGTGATTGCGGGCAGCGAGACGCTGAACCCGCTGTTCTCCGCCCTTATACCGGGGGAGGATGACGGCAAGGTCTCGGTCGCAAGCACCAAGGCGGATGGAATGGCGGCGCATCTGACGCTGCCGGTCACCCACACCTATATGATGAACAGCCCGCAGGTGATGGCGCAGACGCTGCATTTCCTGGAGGAAGGGCGGTTTGAGCCGTCGCTGACCTGGCTGGCGGCGGTGGAAGAGATCATCGCTGAGGCTTGCCAGCTGAATGGCGGTTGCGCAGAGGCAGAGAAATGACATTGGAACTGACGCTGCAAGGCGGTGATGTGCTGCGCCCCGGCGGGTTGGAGCGCGGCGGCGAAATTGCCGTCGCAGGCGGCCTGGTATCGGAGACAGCGGCAGGGCGCGTTGCGGACCTGACAGGCTATCTGGTGCTGCCGGGGATCGTGGATCTGCACGGCGACGGGTTTGAGCGCCATTTGGCGCCGCGCCGGGGCGCGATGAAGCAGATGGCCGAAGGTGTCGTCGCGGCGGAGGCGGAGCTGGCCGCCAATGGTATCACCACCGCTGTGATGGCGCAGTTCTATTCCTGGGAAGGCGGCCTGCGCGGTCCGGAGTTTGCCGGTCAGGTGTTTGAGGGTATCAAGGATGTGCGCGGTTCGCTGGTCACGGACCTGTTGCCGCAGCTGCGGTTTGAGATCCACATGCTGGAGGAGTACGCCGGGCTGGCTGCCAAAGTGGCAGACTGGCAGGTGCCTTATGTGGTGTTTAACGACCACCTGCCGCATGACCGGCTGGCACAGGGCAGGAAGCCGCCGCGCCTCACCGGCCAGGCGCTGAAGGCGGGGCGCAACCCGGAGGTTCACTGGCAGATGCTGAAGGACATGCACGCGCGCCGGGATGAGGTGCCGGGCAGGCTGGATGCGCTGTGCCGTGAACTGGCGGCGCTGGACGTGCGCCTTGGCAGCCATGACGACCAAACCGCCGAAGACCGCGCTGTCTGGCGCGGCCGCGGCGCCCGGATTGCCGAGTTTCCGGAAACGCTTGAGGCGGCAGAGGCCGCGCGGGCGGCAGGTGATCCCGTCATTCTCGGCTCGCCCAATGTGGTGCGCGGCGGCTCGCATAAGGGCAATGCCTCCGCCGTTGAGCTGATCGCCATGGGGCTGTGCGATGCGCTGGCGTCGGATTATCACTACCCCAGCCCGCGCCGCGCGGCCTTGATGCTGGAACGCTCTGGCCTGATGGATTTGGGCGATGCCTGGCAGCTGGTCTCGGACGGGCCTGCGCAGGTGCTGGGACTGACTGACCGCGGACGGTTGGAGACGGGCAAGAGGGCTGACATAGTGGTGCTGAACAAGGAAACCCAGCGGGTGGCGGCGACGCTGTCGGGCGGCCGGGTCAGCTATATGTCGGGGGATGTTGCCGTCCGCTTCCTGGCCTGAGGGGGAGCGCCGCGCATCAGGCCGGATGGCCCTCTTTGCGGCGCGTGAAACCGGCGGGGCCGCTTTCACTGCCCTGTCTTGCCGCCTGGGTGCACTGCGGATAGGCTGCGTCGAATGACATTTCCATCAAACGAAATTTTCTGACATGACCCGAAAATACGGCCGCACATTTCACCTGCCGCAATCGCCCGGCGCCGCCAGTGATGACAAGATCATGCTGGATACTTCTGCCCTGCTGGCCGAGCCGGAGGTGATCATCACCGAGAAGATGGATGGGGAAAACACCACGGTCCACAGCGGCGGCTGCCATCCGCGCAGCCCGGATGCGCGGTATCACCCGTCGCGGGACTGGATGAAGGCCTTTGCTGCGGGCATCTCGCCGGGTTTGGCGCAAGGGGAACGGATTGTCGGGGAGTATCTTTATGCACGCCACGCCATCGCCTACGAGGCACTGCCCAGCTATTTCCTGGGGTTCGCCTGGATCTTGAACGGCGTGATTCAGCCTTGGGAAGAAACCCTGGCCCGGTTCGCAGAACTGGGCATTGTGAGCGTGCCGGTGCTGTACCGCGGACCGCCATCCGGGCAGGTGCTGCGCGAGACCATATCCGGCATGGATCTGGAGAGGCAGGAAGGCTGTGTGATCCGGACAGCCAGAGGGTTTGCCGAGACGGACATGCAGAGGCTGCTGGCCAAATACGTTCGCGCCGATCACGTGCAGACTGATGTGCATTGGATGAACGCGGAAATCATTAGAAACGGTCTCATCTGAGACCGCCGCCTGTTTCTTTCTGGTCTTAAATACTCCCGGGGTTTGGGGCAGCGCCCCAATCCTTCAGTCCTGCGCTTTCACCACCCGGTTCACATGACCCATCTTGCGGCCTGGCTTGGCTTCGGCCTTACCGTAGAGGTGGAGGGCGCAATCGGGTTCTTTTGCGAGCTCGGGGATGCGGTCCACATCATCTCCGATCAGGTTTTCCATCACCACGTCGGAATGGCGCCGGCCGTCGCCCAGCGGCCAGCCCGCGACGGCGCGGATGTGCTGTTCGAACTGATCGACGGTGCAGCCGTTCTGGGTCCAGTGGCCGGAATTGTGGACGCGCGGGGCAATCTCGTTGACGATCAGGCCTTGCGGCGTCACGAACAGCTCCACCCCCAGAACGCCGACATAATCGAGCGCGTTCAGGATCTTGCCGGCCATCAGCACGGCGTCCATGCGCTGGCCTTTGCTGAGGCGCGCAGGCACGGTGGTGCTGTGCAGGATGCCGTCGCGGTGGACGTTCTCGCCTGGATCGAAACAGGCGATCTCACCGCTCACACCGCGGGCGGCGATGACCGAGACCTCGTGGGTGAAAGTTACAAACCCTTCGAGGACCGACGGCGCGCCTGCCATGGCAGCGAGCGCCCCGGCAGCGTCTTCAGGCGCCTTGATGCGGGCCTGGCCCTTGCCGTCATAGCCGAAACGGCGGGTCTTCAGAATCGAGGGCGCGCCGATCTCAGCCAGGGCGGCGTCGAGGCCGGCCTGGTCGGTGATGCCGGCGAAAGGGGCGGTTGTGAGGCCGAGGTCGCGCAGGAAGTTTTTCTCGGTCAGCCGGTCCTGGCTGATGCGCAGCGCTTCGCGGCCCGGACGGATCGGCCTTTGCGACTCCAGCAGGTCCAACGCCGAAGTGGGGATGTTCTCGAACTCATAGGTGATCACATCGACGGCAGCGGCAAAGGCGGCCAGCGCCTCAGCGTCTTCATAACCGGCGGTGGTCACCTGATCGGCGACATGGCCTGCGGGCGGGTTGGCGCCTGGTTCAAAGATATGCGTCTTGAAGCCGAGGCGGGAGGCTGCGACCGAGAGCATCCGGCCAAGCTGGCCGCCGCCGAGAATGCCGATGGTGGCGCCGGGCTGCAGGGCTTCAGTCATCGGAGGGCTCCTCGGGGATGGAGGCGGAGAGCGCCTCGCGCCAATCATCCAGGCGCTGGGCAAGATCTGCGTCCTGCAGCGCCAGGATGCCTGCGGCCATCAGACCTGCGTTGGCAGCACCGGCGGCGCCGATGGCCATGGTGGCAACCGGGAAGCCCTTGGGCATCTGCACGATGGAATACAGCGAGTCGACGCCTGAAAGGGCGCGGGTTTGCACCGGCACGCCCACAACGGGGACGCGGGTTTTGGAGGCGACCATGCCGGGCAGATGGGCAGCACCGCCGGCACCTGCGATGATCACCTGCAACCCGCGGTCCGCCGCGGATTTGCCGTAGCTCCACAGCCGGTCCGGGGTGCGGTGGGCGGAGACGATTTTGGCCTCATACTCAACACCCAGTTCATCCAGGATAGTGGCGGCTTCCTTCATGGTAGGCCAGTCGGATTGGCTGCCCATGATGATGCCTACTTTGATGTCGGCCATGGCTTGGTGGCTCCTGTCGCGGCTTGTGGAGCGCGCACTATAGGGAAACTGGGGTTTGGCGCAATCCGGCTTGTCGCGGAAAACGGGCGGAATTGCCCCGTTTCAGGGGCTCTGGCGCTTTGCCGCAGGCGGCAAGCTCCCGCCCGCGCGTGGATGCAGGCAAGCTGCACCGCCTTGCGGTTGGGCGTGGCGCCGCGCGGCGGCGCGGCGCGGCAGGCTTGTGCAGGGCCGGAACCGGGGGCAGGGTGGCGGCCTGACAAGGAGAGCACGATGCTGGAGCTACGCCCCAATTGCGAGCTGTGTGACAAGGATCTGCCGCCGGATGCACCGGACGCGCGGATCTGCAGTTATGAATGCACCTATTGCGCGGACTGTGCAGGGCAGGTGCTGCACAATGTCTGCCCCACCTGCGGTGGTGGCTTTGCGCCGCGGCCGATCCGGCCCGGGAAGGCCTGGCGGGCAGAGCTAAAGCTGGGGCTGGGCAACCATCCGGCCTCGGCAGAACGGGTGCATTCGAAGTTCACCCGCGAGGATATAACCAGGCACGTGGCACGGATCCGGGATGTAAAACCGGAGGAGCGGTGAGGGGAGCCGCCGGGCAGGCGGCTCCGGTTGTTTTCGGGATTAGTCCCGCTGTTTCGGCAGGATCAGGTTCAGCGCGAGGCCTGCAACGCCGGAGAGGCCGATGCCCGCGAGTGTAAAGCCTTCGCCGAATTGCAGCGTCAGCCCGCCGAGGCCGATGATCAGCACGGTGGAGATGATCACCATGTTGCGGGCCTCGGACAGGGCGTCGCCCAGCTTGGCCAGCACGCTGAGGCCGACCACGGTGACCATGCCGAAAAGCAGGATCATGATGCCGCCCATCACCGGCATCGGGATGGTGGCAAGCGCTCCCGACAGCTTGCCCGCGAAGGAGAGCGCGATGGCGAAGAGCGCTGCCCAGGTCATGATCGCCGGGTTGAAGGCACGGGTCAGGGTGACGGCGCCGGTGACCTCGGAATAGGTGGTGTTGGGCGGGCCGCCTAAGATACCCGCGGCGGCAGTGGCCAGGCCGTCGCCCAGCATGGTGTTCTGGATGCCGGGTTTCTCCATGTAGTCGCGCTTGGTCACATTGGAGATCGCCATGATGTCGCCGAAATGTTCAATCGCGGGCGCAATGGCGACGGGCAGAATGAACAGGATGGCGGCCAGATTGAACTCGGGCGCGACGAAATCCGGGACCGCGAACCAGGCGGCGCTGGCCAGCGGAGCGGTATCCACCAGGTTTTGCCCGGTGACGGAGCCGAGGACCAGCGCGGCGCCATAGCCGGCAGCGACGCCGGCCAGGATCGGCACCACGCGCATGATCCCACGGCCCAGAATAGCGGTCAGCATGGTGGTGCCGAGGGCAACAGCGGCAAGCAGAAGGGCAGTGTTTTTCGGCATCACCTGGGTGTCGCCGGCCAGGCCGGTGGCCATGTTGACCGCCACCGGCGCCAGCGACAGGCCGATCACCATGATCACCGGGCCGACCACCACGGGCGGCAGCAGCCGGTGCATGAAGCCCGCGCCAAAGGCGCGGATGGCAAAGCTGAGCACCACATACAGCAGGCCCGCCGCCGCCAGCCCGCCGGTGGTCGCCGCCATGCCCCAGGTCTGCACGCCGTAGATGATCGGCGCGATGAAGGCAAAGGAGGACGCCAGGAACACCGGCACCTGGCCGCGGGTGACGATCTGGAAGATCAGCGTTCCAAGTCCTGCGGTGAACAGGGCGACGCTGGGGTCCAGCCCGGTCAAAAGCGGCACCAGCACTAGCGCGCCGAAGGCGACAAACAGCATCTGGGCGCCGGTCAGCGCCTGTTTCGGGGAGAATTTGTAGTCGGTGTCCTGGGCTTCAGGCACCGGAGTGCGGTCGCTGGTGGCGGTCATGGTGATGCTCGTTCATTGGTTCAGCTGCTTGTGCGGAGGGGGCACCGGAATGGAGGCCGGGCACAAAATCCGGCTGCTGGTAAACGGAAAATCCGGCTTTGACCATCCGGTCAGACGGAGATTCCGCCAACCGCGGGCAAGGTGTCGCAACGGGGCCGGGAAATTGCCGGTTTTCTGCAAGCCGGATGGTGACCGGACCGGGCCTGCTGCACGTGGCAGCATTAAGTGGACCGCGACCTATGACCTTGGACAATGACCCTCTCCTTCAGCCGCTGCAAATCCGGCATCTAAGCTTGCGCAACCGGATCATGAGCACAGCCCATGCGCCGTCGTTCCAGGAGGGCGGCCATCCGCGCGACCGCTACCGGCTGTATCATGAAGAGAAGGCGCGCGGCGGCATTGCGCTGACGATGATCGGCGGCTCGACCAATATCGCGCCGGACAGCCCATCGGTCTTCGGGCAGCTCTATGCAGGCAATGACAGCATCATCCCGTGGTTCAAGAAACTGACCGATGGGGTGCGCAAGCATGGCGCGGCGGTGATGTGCCAGATCACCCATATGGGCCGGCGTACTGCCTGGGATGACGGGCACTGGCTGCCGGTGCTGGGGCCGTCGGGGCGGCGGGAACGGGCGCATCGGGCTTTTCCAAAGGTGATGGAGCAGGAGGATATCTCCCGTATTATCAACGATTTTGCCGCCGCGGCACTGCGCTGCCGGGAAGGCGGGTTCGATGGGATTGAGCTGCTGTCGCACTCACATCTGCTGGGGCAGTTCCTGTCGCCGCTGGTGAACACCCGCGAGGATGACTACGGCGGTTCACTCGATAACCGGCTGCGGCTGACACTGCAGGTGCTGGAGACGGTGCGCGCGGCGGTGGGGCCGGATCTGATCCTGGGGATGCGGGTCACGGGGGATGAGCTGGCGGAGGGCGGGCTGAGTGCCGCGGAATGCATCGCGGCGGCGCAGAAGATTGCCGCCACCGGCGCGGTGGATTTCCTGAACGTGCTGGCGGGCGCGCCTTATGATGACCTCGGCCTCGCGGGCTGGGTGGCGCCGATGGGGATGCCCGCGGCGCCGGATCTGAATGTGGCGGGCGCGATCCGCGCGGCTGTGGATCTGCCGGTGTTCCATGCCGGGGGCGTGGCCGATATTGCTACCGCCCGCCATGCCATCCGCGAAGGCCAGGCCGATATGATCGGCATGACGCGGGCGCATATGGCCGATCCCCATCTGGTGGCAAAGCTGCAGCGCGGCGAGGAGGAGCGTATCCGTCCCTGCGTGGCGCTGGGCTATTGCGTGGACCGGGTGAACCAGGGCAAGCCCGCGGTCTGCGGCCATAACGCCGCAACCGGGCGCGAGGCCGTGATGCCGCATGTGATCGGCGCGGCGCCGGAGTTGCGCAAGGTGGTGGTGATCGGCGGCGGCCCGGCGGGGCTGGAGGCGGCACGTGTTGCGGCAGAGCGCGGCCACAGGGTGGTGCTGCTTGAGGCGGGCGGGCGGCTTGGCGGGCAGATCGTCTTGGCGGCCAAGGGCATGACCCGGCGCCAGATTTGGGGTGTAGCGGACTGGCTGATCTCGGAGGTGGAGCGGCTGGGTGTGGAGGTGCGGCTGAATACTTACGCCGAGGCAGGCGACGTGCTGGCCGAAAACCCGGACGCAGTGATCGTGGCCACCGGCGGCTGGCCGGAGCGCCGGGAGATCCCCGGCGGTGATCTGATCACCTCCAGCTGGGAGGTGCTGGGCGGCGAGGCGCGGGTTGCGGGCGCGGTGCTGCTGCTGGATGAATGCGGCGATCACGCGGCCCTGGTCTGCGCGGATGCAATGGCCAAGGCCGGCTGCAAGGTGACGCTGGTCACGCCTGACCGGATGGCAGCGCATGATCTGGGGCCGGTCAATTCGGCAGTGGTGCTGCGTGATCTGGCGCGGCAGGGCGTCACGTTTGAGTGCTTTCTGGAGGTGGTTGCCGTGGCTACGGCAGGCAGCCGTAAATGCATCACCCTGCGCCATGTCCTGACCGGGGAAGTGACCGAGCGTGTGGCGGATCATGTGGTCAGCGAACATGGCATCACTCCGGCGGATGAACTTTACCATGCGCTGAAGCCGCTGTCGCGCAACTTGGGTCAGTTGGACCACCAGGCAATGATTGCCGGAACCAGCCCTTTTACCGCTATCAATCCGCAGGGCAGCTTCTGGCTGGCGCGGGCCGGTGATGCGGTGTCAGGGCGTAATATGCACGCCGCCATCTATGATGCGCTGAGACTCTGCAAGGATCTGTAACCTGCAATCAAGCGGAACCGCAGCGCGCCGTCAGGCGCGCTGCCACGCCCAACACCTTCCGGCGCAGCCGGCTGCGCGGATAAGGGGGCGGGAGGCCCAGTTGAAACTGTTAAGGCACTGCGTTCTGCAGTTTTGGTCCGGCGGTTTGGGCGCGGGCCTGCCTGGTGCCGGCGGCACTGTCAGGCGATAATATCCGGGGTCAGCCGGTCTTCGATCAAGGCGATCTTGTCCTTGAGGATGAGCTTTTGTTTCTTCAGGCGGCGGATTGTCAGCTGGTCGCTGGTCGGGCGCTCTTCCAGCGCGCCGATTGCTTCGTCCAGATCACGGTGCTGCCTGCGGAAAACCTCCAGCTCAACCTTGAGGACTTCATCTGTCTTCATCGACACATCTGTGGGTGCGTTCATTGGCGACTCAGTAAAGCTTAGGAATGAAGTGAGGCTGAAGATACTTCCTTAACCGCTTTTCCGCTAGACCTATGGGCACATGCTCTTGTGAAACCAGCAAGAACTTCCCATATTCTTCTGGAAGCGGCCGCCTGTTACGGGGCCGCGCGCATCCGTCGCTTTGGCATAAAGGACGAACACCGTGTCGAAACTTACCTTGGGCTCTTACCCGCATATGCTGGGGTTCGAGCAGCTGGAACGCCTGCTGGAACGCTCGGCGAAATCGGGCAACGAAGGCTATCCTCCCTATAATATCGAACAGACTTCCGACCATTCCTACCGCATCACCCTGGCCGTGGCCGGGTTCGCCGAAGAGGACCTGGCGATAACCGTCGAGGACCGCCAGCTGGTGATCCGCGGCCGCCAGCGCGACGACAGCGAGGGACGGGTGTTCCTGCACCGCGGCATCGCGGCGCGCCAGTTTCAGCGCATGTATGTGCTGGCCGATGGCGTCGAAGTGGGCGAGGCGGTGATGGAAAACGGGTTGCTGCATGTGGATCTGACCCGTGCCCGGCCCGAAACCGTGGTTCAGACGATCAACATCAAAAAGGGGTAAGAGCAATGCATACACCGTTTGATTTCAGCCAGGGCGCAGACCGGACCGTTTATGTAAAGGCGGTTGCGGTGGCAGATCTTCCCAAAGACGTGCAGGACAGCGCGGGCGGCCATGCGCAGCTTTATGCGGTGCATGACGCGGAAGGCGGCCAGCTGGCGCTGGTGGCCGATCGGCATCTGGCCTATGTGCTGGCGCGGCAGAACGACATGACACCGGTTTCGGTGCATTGACGTCCGGGTAACCGGGGCGCATCCACCCGAAAGCGCTTGATTTTTCCAACAGCAGGCTCCCATTTTGGGGGCCTGAATTGTTTTGAGGCCACCCCTGATGTTTTCGTTGCAAGGAGACCTTTTCATGTGCCTGAGACTCCGGCTGTTTGCCGCCGCGCTGGGTTTTGCCGTGCTGGCAGCCCCGGCTGCTGCTGACCCATTTGTGGAATGCGTGCAACGGCAGCTGGCCGGGTTGGGGTTGGAACCAGGGTCCGCCGATGGGCTTATGGGACCCAAAACCCGCCAGGCCTGGCGGCAAATGAAAGAGGAACAGGGAGAAAGAATGCCGGTTGCCCTGCAATCCCTGCCACCGCTGAGCAGGGCGGAGGCAGTCCATTGGTGCCGCGAGCTGCCAGTGCTGCGGTATTCTTTGAAACAGTATTTGCCTAGCCGCCAAGCTCCGGTGGTTCAGGCTCAGGACAGTCTGGTCGAAGCGGCGCTGCTGATCAACCATCGCAATGTTATGACCTTTTTGACCCGTGACATGGGGATGCCGATGGCGACCCGGCCTGGCATCGCAGCGGCCGGCAGTGCCAGCGCCATGACCCGGCAGATGAAGCAACTGGTCCGGAAGCTTGGCTGGCGTCCGGTGAGGTTCACGAAACCGATCCAGAGTGCGTGCAATATTGAGCGCGGGTACTCGGCCAAGGCATTTCCGGGGATGTTCTTTATTTGTTGGGCGCAAGAGAGTGCCTACGATGAGGATTGGCTAAAAAGCAGCTATCGCTGGCTTGGTCCTGTCATCGCCCATGAGTATGTGCACTTATGGCAGGCAGAGGTTTCTGGAGAATATGGATTGCGCAAGTGGCATCCTGCTGTCTGGGGCAAGGAAGGCGTTTTGTGGCTGGATGAAGGTGTCGCAGAGCTGGTGCGCGAAAAATTTCTGGATGCTTATGGCTATGCAAAGCCGGAGCGGATGGAGGTGCTTCGCTGGAAAGCCAGAGCTTCGGGGAGCAGGCTTCGAGACCTTCGTGAAGAGAGAAGAAACCTGTCCTATGTGGCCTATGACCTGGCACATTTTGCGGCGCGGGTGCTGGCTGTGCGCCACGGGGAAGACGTGGTATTTGGTTATTGGCGGAAACAGGGGGAGGGCCTGTCCTGGCGGCGCGCGTTTGAGGAGAGTTTCGGGTTGCCGGTTGAACAGTTCGAAGATGAAATCGGGGAAATGCTTGGGCTGGGAGATGCCCGTCTCAGCAAGGAAACTTCCAAAGGGAAGAAACTATGAACAGGTTTGATTTCGACTGGGTGGACGCCTTTTCAGGCCGCGCGTTCGGCGGCAACGGATGTGCGGTGGTGCATGGCGGCGCGCATCTGCCCGAGGCTGTCTGCACCGCTTTCGTGCGGGAGACCTCGCTGGTGGAATGCACCTTTACCGGCCCGTCCGAGGCGGCGGATGTGAAGGTGCGCTATTTCCTGGCCAGCCGCGAGATCCCCTTTGCCGGCCATCCGACCATTGCCACGGTGGCGGCGATGCGGGACCGGGGGCTGGTGGCCGGGGACAGCATCACGCTGGAAACCGGGGCGGGGATTGTGCCGGTGACGCTGGAGGGTGACCTGATTTCGATGACCCAGGTGGCGCCCCAATTCGGCCCCTTTGCCGATCCTGCGCTGGTGGCGGCGGCGGTGTCGCTGCCGGTGGAGGCGATCGTGGGCCGCCCGCAGAAGGTCTCGACCGGGCTGCCGTTCTGCGTGACGGTCCTGCGCGACCGTGCGGCCCTGGAGGCGGCAGAGCTGAACCTGGAGGCGCTGGCTTTGCTGGGTAATTCCCTGGGTACCGATGGCATCGACATGATGGAGCCGTTTCTGGTGGTGCTGGAGGGCGCGACAGAGGCCGGTGATACGTTTTCGCGCCTGCTTATGGCGCCGCCGAGCCCGCCGGAGGACCCGTTCACCGGGTCCGCGACCGGCGCCATGGCGTCGTATCTGTGGCGTCACGGGCTGATGGAAAGGTCTGAGTTTACCGCCGAGCAGGGCCATGGCCTTGGCCGGCCCGGCCAGGCACGGGTGGCGCGGATCGGGTCTGCGGATGCGATTGAGGGCGTACAGGTGGCGGGCGAAGGCTTTGTGCTGATGCGCGGCATGGTGGATTTGCCGGACAGCGTTTAGGTTTCAGGGGATCTGCGGCAGCGTCCTGGCAGATCGTGCTGCGGGCAATAGGGTAATTTGAACGCGGAGGGCGCGGGGGCTGCTTTTGTCCAAGGGGGCGGCGGCCCGCGCTTTTCCTTTACCGAATTTTAGAGGCGCATGGCGGATAGTCTCAAAAAACCGCATTTGCCTCAAAATAGGGAAAGTAAGAATTGCTTCAAAATCAGACGCCCCAACCGCCTCAATTGCGCCGGCATCCGGACACGCAAGAAGCAGAGAGACTGGTCCGGCTGGCAAAATCCGAATCCCTGGGCGATGGCGGCATCCGGACCTCGCAGATCCTATCGGACGCGCTGGCGGCAGACCCCTGCCACCACGAAGCGCAGGTGCTGCAGGAGCGGCTGCATCAGGCGTTTGTGCCGCGCTGGCATTTCCCGATGCTCGCCGACAAGGCCCGCAACCAGGCCTATGCCCAGGCCATCGCGGCCAAGGTGCGGCCGGGCGATGTGGTGCTGGATATCGGCTGCGGTGCGGGTCTGACGGCAATGCTGGCAGCACGGGCCGGGGCAAAACATGTCTACACTTGCGAGCAGCAACCGCTGATTGCCGAGGCCGCAACCCGTGTCATCGCGCAGAACGGTCTGAGCGGCCGCATAACGGTCATTCCGAAATGGTCCCACGATATTGTCATAGGCAAGGATATGCCGGAGCAAGCGGATGTGGTGATCTCAGAGATCGTCGATACAGTTTTGCTGGGCGAGGGAGCGCTGGCGACACTGACCCATGCCATGGGCGCGCTGGCCAAGCCCGGGGCGCGGGCGGTGCCTGAACGGGGGCGGCTAATGGCGCAGCCGGTGGAAAGCGGTGATTTGCTGGACCTTTGGCGTCCGCAGGAGGCAGAAGGGTTTGATCTGAGCGCCTTTCACCCATTTGCGCGCATGGCCCAGCTGACGCCGAATGATCTGGAAACCTGTGCGCTGCGGCCTTTGGGGATGGCAACGGACCTGTTTCACTTTGATTTCACCCGGCCGGACATTAACCCGGCGCGGGGTGCCAAGGATCTCGTCTGTGCCGGCGCCGGCACCATACATGCGGTCTTTGTCAGTTTTGAGATGGAACTGGCCCCCGGCATTCTGGTGGCAAACGGTTTGCAGTCCGGCGGCCATTGGGGGCGGACGGCGTTTCTGCTGGATCAGCCGGTGATTGCGGAGGCCGGCGCGCAGTTGCGGGTGACCGCGCAGCATGACGCGTCGCAGCTGAGCCTGTCGGTGCACGGATTGGCACCCCGCGCCGGGGATGCGGAATCCGCTGCCCTGTGGATGACCGGGGCACGCGAAGGCGGGTACACTCTGCGTGTCCGCGACCGGCTTTCTCCAGTGGAAAGCGCGGTCTGGGCTCCGCAGATTGCCAAAGGTTCCGGCAATCAGGCGCAGTCTTTCCACTAAGCAGGCTGACGGGAAACGGAAGCGGCCCGCCAAATGGCGGGCCGCTTTCTTGTTTCTTTAGGCTGTCCGGATCAGCCGGAGATCAGACCCATGCTTTCCAGCTTGAGCAGCACCTGGTGGGCGCAGTTGTCGACGTCGACGTTTTCAGTCTCGACCGACAGTTCGGGGTTCTGCGGCACGTCGTAGGGGTCGGAAATGCCGGTGAACTCCTTGATCTTGCCTTCACGCGCCAGTTTGTACAGGCCCTTGCGGTCGCGGCGTTCGCATTCCTCGATCGTGGTGGCAACATGCACTTCGACAAAGGCGCCGAAGCTTTCCACGTCTTCGCGCACGGCGCGGCGGGTGGTGGCATAAGGCGCGATCGGGGCACAGATTGCGATGCCGCCGTTCTTGGTGATCTCAGACGCCACATAGCCGATGCGGCGGATGTTGAGATCGCGGTGCTCTTTCGAGAAGCCCAGCTCAGACGACAGGTTTTTCCGCACGATGTCGCCATCCAGCAGAGTCACGGGACGGCCGCCCATTTCCATCAGCTTGACCATCAGCGCGTTGGCAATGGTGGATTTGCCGGAGCCGGAGAAGCCGGTGAAGAACACGGTGAAACCCTGCTTGGAACGCGGCGGCTTGGTGCGGCGCAGTTCCTTGACCACCTCGGGGAAGGAGAACCACTCGGGGATTTCCAGGCCTTCGGCCAGGCGGCGGCGCAGTTCGGTGCCGGAGATGTTCAGGATGGTGACGTTGTCGCGGTCGGCGATTTCGTCGTTCGGCTCGTACTGGGCGCGCTCCTGCACATAGACCATATGCTTGAAATCAACCATTTCGCAGCCGATTTCGGACTGGTTGGCGCGGTACAGCTCCTGGGCGTCGTAGGGGCCGTAGAAGTCTTCACCAGCCGAGTTTTTGCCGGGGCCTGCGTGGTCGCGGCCAACGATGAAATGGGTGCAGCCGTGGTTGGCGCGGATCAGACCGTGCCAGACAGCCTCGCGCGGGCCGGCCATGCGCATTGCCAGGTTCAACAGCGACATCGAGGTGGTGGCGGCCGGGTATTTGTCCAGCACCGCCTCGTAGCAGCGCACGCGGGTGAAGTGGTCGACGTCGCCCGGTTTGGTCATGCCGACAACCGGGTGGATCAGCAGGTTGGCCTGGGCTTCCTTGGCGGCGCGGAAGGTCAGCTCCTGGTGGGCGCGGTGCAGCGGGTTGCGGGTCTGAAACGCAACCACTTTGCGCCAGCCGACTTTGCGGAAATAGGCGCGCAGCTCGTTCGGGGTGTCGCGGCGGCCGCGGAAGTCATAATGCACGGGCTGCTGGATGCCGGTGACCGGACCGCCGAGATAGATCTTGCCGGCCTGGTTGTGCAGGTAGTTGACAGCCGGGTGCGCATCGTCGTCGGCGCCGAACACCTTTTCCGCTTCGCGCGATTTGTTCGGCTCCCAGCGGTCAGTGACGGTCATGGTGCCCAGGATCACGCCTTCCTGGTCGCGCAGGGCAATGTCCTGGCCGATTTCGATGCTGCCGGCAAAATCTTCGGACACATCCAGGTTGACCGGCATCGGCCACAGAGAGCCGTCGGCCAGGCGCATGTTTTCGACAACACCGTTGTAGTCGTCTTCCGACAGGAAACCTTTGAGCGGGTTGAAACCGCCGTTCATCAAAAGTTCCAGGTCGCAGATCTGGCGCGGGGACAGGTCCCAGCTGGTCAGGCCGGCTGCTTCGACCTTCAGTTTCTGCGCGCTTTCGTAGGAAACATAGAGCTCTGGAATGGGAGCCAGGTTGCTTTGCATAGGATGAGTCCTGTGTTTGAGAGGGGGCAGGCCGCTTGCCGCGCCTGTAAGTTCCGCGTGCAGCGCGTTGTATTCTGCGAGCTTGCGGGCGAGGAATTGATCGGTGAGGCGCATTTTTTCCACCGCGCCCCGGGTGGTCAGCGAATAGGCAAACCGCTGGCGCTTGTCAGGGCCGGAACGGCTGCTGATGGTGATCAGCCCGGTTTCTGCGGCGCTGCGCAATTGCGTGTTCAGCCCGCCTAGCGAAATTCCGAGCGCCGCAGCCGTGGCCCGCTGCGATGCATCCGGCGCCGCATCAAGCTGGCGCAGGAGCCGGAAGAGCAGATCTTCCTCGTCCGGGGTGGATATGGTCTGGGTTTCTGGCACGGCTCAACGGATCAAAGTGTGTTCACGCGTGAACGCATTGCATGGTTTGTCCGCAAAGCAAAGTGCAAATTCCGAAGGATTGGCGATTTTCTGCTGCGTTGTTTTGCTGCAACGGGGCAGGGCGGGCGGCAGATTATCCGCCTTCGGCTGGCCGATACGGGCAGTCTGTCCGGCAGGGCAGACAGTGAAGGACAGGTGTTTTGCGCAGGGCGCGGCGGGCTTAACGCTGTTCTGCGGCCAGGGTCCGCGGCAGAGCAGCAGCAAAGGCCACGGGCAGGGCCCGGAGCGGTTCGGCAACGCCGCGCAGCTCAAAGGTCTCAAGCGCCAGATGGCCGGAATCGTATCCGGCTGCCTCCAGCACGCGGGCCGAAATCAGCAGTTCGACGCCCAGTTCCTTGGTCTTGGCCTCCAGCCGGCTGGCGGTGTTGACACTGCCGCCGATGATGGTGCGCGGAGCATGGCCGGCGCTGCCGATTTCGCCCAGAACCAGCTCGCCCAGGTGGATGCCGATACCAATGCGGATCTCGGGTTCGCCATCCGCTGCCAGCTGGGCATTGAAGTCCTGCAGCGCATGGCCGATGGCGGTGGCGGCGTCCAATGCCGCCCGGGCCGAGCGGGCGGGGGAGCGGGCCTCGAACAAGGCCAGCAGGCCGTCGCCAAGGTATTTGTCCACGGTGCCGCCCGCGCCAGTGACGGCGGGCACGATAGCGTCAAAGAAGCGATTGAGCAGGAACACCACATCATAGGGCAGCTGGCCGGCGGTGCGGGCGGTAAATCCGCGCATATCCAGAAACAGAATGGCAAGCTGCTGCTCACTGCCCTGGCTGGCATGGGCGCGGCCCTTTTGCCCGTCGGGGCGGAACATGCGGGTGACGGTCAGCGGCGCCTCTGGCCGGATCTGGCAGGCCAGCCGCATGTTGGCGGGGGCCTTGACCCGTTCCAGGCTGCGGGCCTCCGGCGGGGCGGGCGGCGGCAGGTGATCGCCGCCTTCGTCCACCACCACCCGGCAAGTGGTGCAGCGCCCCTTGCCGCCGCAGAGCGAAGTATGCTGGATCCCGTTGGCCTGGGACATCTGCAGCAGGGTAAGGCCGCGCTCGGCGCGAATTTCGGGACCGAAGGCATAGCGGATCTGCACCGCCCGGCGGCGGCGCAGCAGCCGGGCCAGAAGATGGGCCGCCGCAGTCAGCCCCGAAAGGATGAGGAAACCGGTGAACCAGCGGCTGTCTGTCTGGAACAGTTCGGCAAAAACCTCGCGGCTGGGCCAGTTGAAATCCGCCATCAGTTCGGCACGCCGGCTGCCTTCGACAAACAGGTCATAAATACGGCGGCCTTCGGTCAGGAGGCCGGCCAGGGCAAAGCCGGGAATAAAGACCGCCAGCCCGGCCATCCAGGGGACTAATGGCCGCCACCAGCGGGTGAGGCGCAGCCAGTAGTGCAGGCCCATGCAGCCGTGGATCCATACCGCCAGCAGCAGCGCGCTTTGCTGCCAGACCTCGGGCGAGGCCCACATCAGCACGATCTGATAGGGGTATTCATCATTGACGCCGTAGATTTCGTGCGAATAGCGGGTGAATACCAGATGGCTGAGCAGCTGCAGCGGGATCAGCAGGCCCAGCAGGGTTTGCAACCCCTCGCCAAAACGCATCCTGAGGCTGCGGCGGCGGGCCAGGTTCCACAGGGCAAGGCCCGCGTGCAGGATCAGCGAGGCATAAAGGACCAGGCTGCCAGCCAGGCTGCGGGTGATCAGCTGGCGGATGTCCTGGAAGTCATCCATCCATTCGGGCGACAACAGCCCCAGGCCGATGTTTATGAAATGGAAGAAGGCATAGGTAAGCAGCACCAGCCCGGTGATGATCCGGGTGCGGCTGATCCAATTGCCTTGCCAGAGTGCGCTTGCCACCCCGGTCCTCCTGTTTCGCGGTTTCCGGGGTGCAGACTGCGGCGGGCGGGCGCGCCGGTCAAGGCAGCACGGCGTTTACGCCAGGGGCCGGTCTGCCAGCAGGCGGCTTTCCTTTTGTTTCAAAACACTGCGGGCGGCAGGGTAGCTGCTGCCGTCGTCCAGTGCGAGACCGGGGAACAGCTCCAGGATTTCCTGCCGGGCGGCGGCACCGCCGCCGTCCAGAAGCTGGCTGCCAGGCTGGAAACTTTCGGTCCAGAGACCATTGGAGAACACCGCCTGATGGCGCTCGAACAGCAGGTGCACATAGGTGGTCCGGGAAACCGGCTGCCGGGTCACGCCGGGATGCGCCTGCAGGTGGGCGGCGGCAGAGAGCACTTCGGGTTCCTCAAACAGCATCTGGCAGGCGGCACCTTTCAGCAGCAGCCGGTGCTGCGGCGAGATCCAAAGGTCCTGGGCCGGCTGGCCGGGGCCAAAGGCATCGGCCGCAACCCGCACTGGCTGCAGATGCGGGCAGGCATGCATCCAGTCAGGCCCGACCTGACGGATGCCAACCCAAAGAACCGGTTGAAAACCGTTGTCGCGGGTCAGCACCCGGTCGCCGGGGCGCAGCCGTTCCACCGGGCGCAAGCCCTGATCGGTGCAGATGGCGGTGCCGGTCACGAAACAAGGCACAAAGCTGTCGTATTGGGAGGAGCCGGTATTGCTGCCGGAGGTTTTCTGGTACCGCGCGCCGTCCTTCAGCGGGGTATCGGTGGAAAACCCCCAGACATCCTGTGTGACGCCGTTCCGGGAAAACACGGTGATGGTGATGACCGGGCCGAACGGATTGCCGCCGGCATCAAGCTGTTGCACGTAGTGGTGCGATTCGGCCTCGACCGGGGTGCCGCTGGCCACCATGGAGCCGCCATCGACGATGGTATGGCCGCCTGACTGGTCATCCTCCATCGTATCAGCATCGCCGGCAGTGTCGTCGAGAGTGACCTGTTCAATGGCGTAGCTGGAATCATAGGTAAAGATCGTGTCGGCCGGGGTGTCCGAATTGTTGATGATCGAACTGCCCGCAGTCATATGGGGGGAGCCGTCATCGACGGTAAAAGCGGCCGCATTGAACGCGCTTAAAGTTCGTATCGCCATTTCGGCCCCCCGGCAGAACGATCTGATGTGCAGTCGCTTTCGCGAGGGTTTTGCGGTGTTTTGTCTAATGCCGGGTTAAGGCGCCGCAGAAAGGCGGATGAATTTTTTCTGATGCCTGTTTGGCTAAGTGCAGCCGCGTGTGAAGTTCTGTTTAAATAATGTATTTCAGAGGCTTGACTGATTGGTGGTGGCCTGCGGCGAACCAGCGCAGAGGCGCAGGCGGCCCCGCCGCATGGCTGCGTGGGGCCTGCGGTCCTGATTGCCGGCCAAAGGTAAAACAAAACGGGCTGGCTGAGTTTCAACCTTGTGCAGGCAGGCTCAGCCCTCCAGCCCCCAGCCGTCCGGTGCGAACCCGTGGGACAGGGCTGCGCGGGTGGCCACTTCCTCGCCGATCCAGATGCCGGTGGCGGAAATGATCTGCTCCGGCAGTGTGGCGATCAGATAGGGCGCGCCGTCTTCGCTGTCCTCTGCGCTGACCCAGCTGCAGCTGTAGCCCTCGCGGCTGAGTTCCTCGGCCAGGGGCTGCCAGTCGGCGCCGTCGCGGGCGGGGACAAAGAAGTAATCAACGTCCGCCGCCTCGGGCAGGCCGTGTTCGGCCTGCAGATCGTTGAATGCCGCAACAGTTCCGGCCCGCTGGGTTTCGAAATCATGCGGCATCCGGGATCAGTCCTGCTCAGCCAGGAAACGTTCGGCGTCGAGTGCTGCCATACAGCCCATGCCGGCCGACGTCACCGCCTGGCGGTACTTGTGGTCGGTGAGGTCCCCCGCGGCAAAAACACCGGGAACCGAGGTCTCAGTCGAGCCGGGTTTGACCTGGACATAACCGCCGTTGTGCAGCTCCAGCACATCCTTGACCAGTTCATTTGCGGGCGCGTGGCCGATGGCGACAAAGACGCCTTTGCAGGGGATTTCCTTTAACTCGCCGGTTTGGACGTTCTTGACCACGATGCCCTCAACCCCCAGCGGGTTTTCGGTGCCCACGACCTCTTCCAGCGTGTGGAACCACAGCGGCTCGATCTTGTCGTTCTTCATCAGGCGGTCGATCAGGATCTTCTCGGCGCGCAGCTCATCCCGGCGGTGAACCAGGGTCACCTTGGAGGCGAAATTGGTCAGAAACAGCGCCTCTTCCACGGCGGTGTTGCCGCCGCCGATCACCACGATCTCCTGACCGCGGTAAAAAAAGCCGTCGCAGGTGGCGCAAGCGGAGACGCCGAAGCCCTTGAATTTTTCTTCCGATTCCAGACCCAGCCATTTGGCACGGGCACCTGTCGCCAGGATCACCGCATCGGCAGTGAAGGTTGTGCCGCTGTCGGCCTTGGCCACAAACGGGCGCGCGGAAGTGTCGAGCGAGGTGATATAGTCGCCGATGACCTCACAGCCCATCGCCTGGGCGTGCTCCTGCATCTTGATCATCAGGTCGGGGCCCTGCACCTCGGTGAAGCCGGGGTAATTCTCGACCTCGGTGGTGGTGGTCAGCTGGCCGCCGGGCTCAATGCCCTGAACCAGAACCGGCTCCAGCATGGCACGGGCGGCATAAACCCCTGCGGTATAGCCTGCAGGCCCGGAGCCGATGATCAGAACCTTAGTGTGGCGCGTCTCGCTCATGTGTGTTCCCCACGTAATGCAGCCTGGCGGGCGTGCCGCCGTCAGGCAATGCATATAGCGGCAGGGGCCGCGGGCTTAAACCCCCTAGGCTTGGCATGCGGCAGGGTGCAAATTTGCCGGGGAGGCGCGCATTGCGGCTTGCGCCTTTGGGGCGCAAAGAATATTGCGCGGCGATGAAACATTATTGCGCGGCCCGGCGGCGGTGCTATAAGAAATGCAAATTCCACAGGAGCATTGAACATGGTCACAACCCGCCTTGATCCGATTGATCGCAAGATTTTGTCGGAGCTTCAGGCCGATGGGCGGATGACCAATGTGGAGCTGGCCAAGCGGGTCGGCATTTCGGCGCCGCCCTGTCTGCGCCGGGTGCGCGCATTGGAGGAGGCCGGGCTGATTCACGGCTACCACGCCGATGTGAATTCCCGCGAGCTGGGGTTCGAGGTGCAGGTCTTTGCCATGGTGGGGCTGGAAAGCCAGGCCGAGGTGGAGCTGAGCGCGTTCGAGGAGAAATGCCGCAGCTGGCCGCTGGTGCGCGAGTGCCACATGCTGAACGGCGAGGTGGATTTTATCCTGAAATGCGTTTCTCCGGATCTGAGCACCTTCCAAAGCTTCCTGACCGGCGATCTGCTGACCACGCCGAATGTGGCCAGCGTCAAGACCTCGCTGGTGATCCGCGGTGCCAAGGATGAACCGGGCGTGCCGTTTGAGGTGCTGGAAGAGCGGCTGGCCCGCGAGGCATAAGGCGCGAACACGCAGCGGTTTGACATGAAAAAGCCGGGCATAGGCGTGCCCGGCTTAGGTGCATATGCGGGGCTGGGCGCCCCTTCAGCTTACAGAATGGCCGGGCTGGACCTGTTGCTGCCGGCCCTGGAATAAGCCAGCGGGCCAAAGTCCCGGATGCTGTCGGCATGGGCAAACATGTTCAGAAACAATGTCTTGATCGCGTAACTGGCCAGTTTCAGCGCATCCGGTCCTGGATGGTAGGTCTCAAATTCCAGCCCGCCGATGGTGATTGCTGCGTGGCGCGGCAGGCAGAGGTGGTACATGTCCACCGGCGTCGGCGGGGCGGTTTCAAAGATGCTCATACCGTCCTGAAACTCCGCAACCGGGGTCAGCAGCTGTCCGCTGTCCGCGCTCTGCAGATGCGGCGGGGTGCGCAGCAGCCGTGCTGCAGGTCCGGCCACAAGGCTGGAGGCCGGTTTTTGCAGGCCCAGGCTGTCGGCCATGAAACTGGTCAGGCGGTGGCTGCGGCCGCGGCTGCCGGGGCGTGCGGGTAGAATGCTGGTGCGGCCGATCCAGACCAGCGGCTGACTGCCGCCGCCCTGGGTCAGGATGTCATCGCCGGGCAACAGGTCTTCGATGGCAACCGGGCCGTTGGCGGTTTCAACCAATGAGCCGCGGGAAAATGCGCAAAAGGCGTCTTCGAACAACGGCAGGGCAGGCGCAATGTGGCGGGTTTCGGAAATCGCACCGCTGGGCAGGAGGCTGCTGACCTCATAGCGCCGCAATTGCGGCTTGGTTGCACTGCGCAGCGCTGCCGGATCCTGCAGGAACGCATTGGCTTCAATTGCATTGGCTGCAGCTTTCTGCAGCGAGTGGGCGATGGTCATGCTGCCACCTTTCCTTTCAAACTGCCCGTTTGCATCGGCCCCCACCGGCAACACAGACGTGCTTGAACGTTATGTATGTGCTCTAAATGGCGGGATTTAATTCTAATTGTCAAAAAATCTGAAGCAAACTGGTTAACATCAGGCCGGTCCTGAAACCGTTGCGGGCGGGTTCCGGCGGCAGGCCGGAACGGAGTTAAGACGATTCGGCTAAGGAAGCGTCAAGCGGCCGCTGGAGTTTGCATAGACCGGTTGGATGCCCTGACGGCGGCTGGCCGGGCTGGCGCGTTTGCACCAGGGGGGGCCGCCGGCAGGGCACCCGTCCCCGGCGTTAACCCAGTTTCTGCTTTGCGGCCTGGCTGCGGGGCTGGCTGCAGGTCTGGCCATCGCGGCGGCGCGCAGCGGCCCAAGGCAGAGTCACGGTCTCGCTCTTGGCGGAGCGGATGATGGAGGCAATAAAACGCTTGTTCATCTTCATGGTCTGGTCTGTCCTTCGCCCGGCAGCCGGCCTGGATGCGGGGCCGCTGCTGTTTGTGTTTTTCTGATCTGTTTATGGGTAACATTTGCGCCGCGAATATGACCGGATACGGGCAATTTTACCCTGGCACCGCAGCGGCGCACGGCAGGGGGTCGCCTGGTGAGGTTTTGGTTAAGATATTGGAAAGGCTGAAAAGATTTCCATCTTGCTGCGGGGATGCCGCAGCGGAAGGTAAGGAATGCGGCGGAATTTAATAAAATTCGCCACAATTTCCCTGGTTAACGGGGCCTTAAAGCCGGATGCAGGAGATCAGGCGGCCGTAGTCGGCCTCTTTCGCGTGGGTCGCGCGGCGGTAGGAGTAGAATTTCTCAGGCTCGGAGTAAGTGCAGTGACGGGTCCATTCGGCCACGCCTGCGCCGGCCTGGCGCAGCTTGTGCAGGCCCAGGCCCGGCAGGTCGAACAGGTAGCGGCCGCCTTCGCCATTGGCAAAGAACCGGGCGTAGCCGTCGTCCTGCATCACGAAATCTTCAAAGAACTCCGGGCCGACCTCGTAAGCGCGCTGCGAGATCGCGGGGCCGATCACTGCCGCCGTGTCCTCGCGCCGGGCGCCGAGGCCCTCCATCGCGTCCAGCGTGGCCTCCAGCACCCCGTCCAGAGTGCCGCGCCAGCCCGCATGGGCGGCGCCGATGACCCCAGCCTCCGGGTCGCAAAACAGCACCGGCTGGCAGTCAGCGGTCAGAATGGACAGCGCCAAACCCGGTATATTGGTGACCATGGCATCGGCGCGGGGGCGCTCCTGCGAGGGTTCTGTGACCACCAGCACATCGGCGCTGTGGACCTGATGCACGGCGCTGAGGTTTCCGGCGGGCACCTCCATCGCGGCGGCCACGCGGGCGCGGTTGATCTGCACTGCTTCGCGCTGATCGGTAGAGCCCAGGCCGCAGTTCAGCCCGTGGTAGATACCCGAGGAGGCGCCGCCTCTGCGGGTGAAAAAGCCGTGCCGCACCGGGCCAAGCAGATCGGACGTGAGAATTTCAAGCGTCATGGGTTCAATCCTGGCAAAGGAGCGGCCGTCGAGGGATAGAGGCCGAGCACTTTGAACAGGTTTCCCATTTCATCGGGGTGCGTCAACCGCCGATGTGCGGCGATCAGGGAGTCCAGCGGCTCCCCCTGCAGCGGCGCGGCCAGGGCGCGGGCGCGGTCAGTGATGCCGAGACGCTCCAGAAACACTTCCTGCGGGGTGAGGCGTGTATAGGCGCAACCGGCGGTTTTGGCGGCTGTTGCCAGCACCTCGAAATCCACATGGGCGGTCAGGTCGGCCTCGCCGGGGGCCTGCAGCGGATCAGCGGGTTTATGCGCGCGCAAGGCTTGCAGGGTATCGCCAAGGGCGCGCCAGTCGCCATAATCCACGATCAGAGCCGCGCCGCCATGGGCAGCGATTCGGGATGCGATGGCCTGGGTGATAGGGGCGGCGGCGTCGCAGATCTCAACCAGATCGCCCTCCTGGGTGTCTGGCAGGCGGTGATCCAGGGCGGGCTGCGGCGCGGCGGGGCTGAGGCCGAAGGCCAGCCTGCCGTCTGTCAGGCCGATGCGGCGTTCGCTCCAGTGACCGCCGCTGCGGATGAATTGGCGGATGGGCAGGGCGTCATAGAATTCGTTGGCCACCAGCAGCAGTGGCTGGTCCGGCAGGTCGTCCGCAGAGTTCAGCCATTCGGGGGCGTATGCCTCCAGTGTATTGGCTTGGGTGCTGCGCAGCTTTGGTGAAGCCTCGATCAGTTTGATTTGCATCGCCGCATGGAACCCCGGCACGCCGCGGGTGGCGCGCAGCAGATCCGCCATCAGGGTGCCGCGGCCCGGTCCCAGTTCAGCAAGCGTGAACGGGGCCGGGGCGCCTTGGTCAAGCCAGCATTGGGCCAGGACAAGGCCGATCAGCTCGCCGAACATCTGGCTGATTTCCGGCGCGGTGGTGAAATCCCCCTGTGCGCCCAGCGGGTCACGGGTGGTGTAATAGCCATACTGCGGGTGCAGCAGGCACTCCCCCATATAGGCGGCAACAGACATCGGGCCATCCGCCTGGATGCGGGCGGCAAGGTGATCTGCCAGGCTCATGCCGGGCTCCGGGCGGCATGGCGGGCGCGCAGCAGGAACCAGAGGCCGATGGCGATCATCGGCAGCGACAGCGCCTGACCCTGGGTGATCCCGAATCCGTCCATATGCCAAGCAAACCCCAGCGGGTTGCCGGGAGAGACGAACTGCGCATCCGGCTGGCGGAAGAACTCAACTATGAAACGGGCGAGGCCGTAGCCCGCGAGGAACACGCCCAGCAGGCGGCCCGGGGTGTGAAACGCATTGCGGCGCCAGGCGAGGTACAAGAGCAGGGCGCCGAGGATCAGCCCCTCCATCAGTGCCTCATACAGCTGCGAGGGGTGGCGGGCGCAGAGTTCCCCCAGCGCCTGGCCGCAGTCCTGTGCGGTGGGGCCGGGGAAGGCGACGCCCCAGGGCAGATCGGTGGGACGGCCCCAAAGCTCGGCATTGATGAAGTTGGCCAGCCGTCCCAGCAGCAGGCCCGGCGCCACTGTATGGGCAACCAGATCGGCGATCTGCAGTTTCGGGATATTGTGGCGCGCGGCATAGATCAGCGTCGCCAGAACCACGCCGAGCAGGCCGCCGTGAAAGGCCATGCCGCCCTGCCAGATCTTCAGGATTTCGGCGGGGTTCGCCAGATAATAGGCGGGCTGGTAGAACAGCACAAAGCCCAAGCGCCCGCCCAGGATCACGCCGAGGATGATCCAGGTCAGCAGATCCTCGACCTGCTCGGGCCGCATCGGCGGCTGCTGCGCGGGCCACAGCGCGGGGCGGCGCAGGGCGGCCACCGCCAGCCGCCAGGCAATGACGATGCCTGCAATGTAGGCCAGCGCATACCAGCGCAGGGCGAACTCAAATGAGCCGAGGGAGATCGAGAAAATCTCGGGCGAAAGGTCGGGGAATTGGATCATGGCCTGCATATGCGTCTGAATGCCTCTGGTCTTCGGGGGAAGTCAACGGCTTGCAGCCGCGCGCCCGCTTCCCCATATAGGAGTCAGCCCCGAGACGGAGAAGAGCATGCAGACCCGCAACAAGATCCTGGACGATATTTCCCAGCTGATGACCAATGCGATGGGCGTGGCCCAGGGCGCCAAGGACGAGGCGGACACCGCGCTGAAAAGCATGATCGACCGCTGGCTGGCGGACCGTGATTTTGTCACCCGCGAGGAGTTTGACGCGGTGCGCGCCATGGCACAGAAAGCGCGCGAAGAGAATGAGGCGCTGAAGGCGCGGTTGGATGCGCTGGAGACCGCGCAGAAATAACCGGGCGGCGCTGGCCTGAGAATGAGCCTGCTGCGGCGAGATGCTGCGGCGGGTTTTTTTGTGCCATGGTGTGAGCGCATGGCAGCTTTGCGGTGCCGCAGGGGAAAATACGTCGCTTTCCGCATACCAGGTCGAAAACCGCGCAGTGTTTGCTGCTGCGGTCTGCGCATGCTGCCGCTGCTGCAACAAAAGGATGGTGGCATGGTGTCGGTTTATTCAGTTCCCAATGCGTTCAGTACACAGGAATGTGCGGAGATTTTGCGGAAGGTGAAGGACGAGCCGGACAGCGAAGCACGGCTGGTGGGACGGGCCCGGGATCACAACCTGCGCCGGGCCAGTGTCGTCTGGCTGGACGATGTGCCGGGGACCGGCTGGGTGATGGAACGGCTGATCTCGCTGGTGCGCCGGGCCAACAAGGAACGCTTCGGGTTTGATGTCCGTGAGTTCGGCGAGAGCCCGCAGACAGCCAGTTACAAGGCGCACGACGGCGGCCATTTCGCCTGGCATTCGGACATCGGCGACGGGCCGGTGGCGGGTAAGCGCAAGCTGACCTTGACTGTCCAGCTGAGCAAGCCGGGTGCCTATGACGGCGGCGATCTGGAGATTATGCCGGGGGCCCATGTGGTGGCCGCCAGCCGGGCGCAGGGCAGTGCCGCAGTATTCCCCAGCTTCCTGTTGCATCAGGTGACGCCGGTTACCCGCGGCGAACGCCAGTCGCTGACCGTCTGGGCGCATGGGCCCGCGTTTAGGTAAACATTCGGCCGGGCCGCGGGTGAAGCGGTTATTGATGCTTCGCGTTCTGCGGCCCGGTCATATTGGATACAGAAATCCGGCGGCGTTTTCACGATACACCGCGTGCGGCGCGATCAGACTGCAATGATCCAGACAGCAATCAGGCTGACGGTCAGGTAGACAAGCGTATTGACCATCCAGCGTATCAGGCCGGCTTCGCCCTCCGGGTCGACGCCCATGCGTTCACAGACTTTGGTTCCAGGCCATAGAAAAGCTTCTGACAGTGTCATAGGGCGGCTCCTAGATGGGTAAGCGGGGTGCATTGGAAGACACGTAGATGATAAAATACGCATTGTAAATGCTTAATTAATGCTGTGGGCTGGAAGCGCCGGTATGACCCGCGCATTGGTGTCAGGATGACAACCGGTGAATGACCTAGCCGGAGACGGTGCAGGAAGCGGTTTCAATGCCGGGCTGCAAATGCTACGCAGGGGCCGGCATCTAGGGGGCTGTGGATAGTTCATCCACAAGTTATTGCAGATATCCCCAAAATAAAGGTTGCCAGATCATCAATTCAGCCCCACCATATCTTGTATGGGAGCGGGGATGCGTCCCCGGCCCGTAGCAAAGTACGCTAGCTATAGGGAGACTCTGCGCCCGGTAAGCTAGGCAAAGAGAGAGGTGGCAAAATGGCACTATCCGAGCTTCACTTGGAAGAAGACATCCACCCCATCGACATCGTCGAGCATTTGGCGTCGCATCATGATTGGGACTTTGACCGGGTTGGCGATGATCAGATTGCCATGTCGGTCGAAGGGCAGTGGCGCACCTATTCGCTGACGCTGGCCTGGTCGGGCTATGAGGAATGCCTGCGGCTGGTCTGCAGCTTTGAGATGGAACCGCCGGAGGCTGAGCTGCCGCGGCTGTATGAGCTGATCAACAGCATGAACGATCAGTGCTGGGAAGGCTCCTTTACCTATTGGGCGGATCACAAGCTGATGCTGTTCCGCTATGGGCTGATGCTGTCCGGCGGCCAGATGGCCAGCCCGCAGCAGATTGATGCGATGCTGAAAGCTGCGGTAGCCAATGCCGAGCGCTATTACCCGGCGATCCAGCTGGCGGTCTGGGGAAAGCGCAGCACCCAGGACGCGATGCAGGTCGCCATTGCAGAGGCATACGGGCGGGCGTAAACCTTGCCCTGAACCTGGGATTTAGGGGAGGGGCTTAAGATGGATATGCAAGAGATTGCCGCGCGCGGGCTGGTGCTGCTGGGCTGCGGCAAGATGGGATCGGCGATGCTGGCCGGATGGCTGGAGGGCGGATTGCCCGCGGCGTCGGTCTGGGTGATTGACCCGCATCCTTCGGACTGGCTGCAGGGCACCGGCGTTCAGATCAACGCAGAACTGCCCGCGGCGCCGGGCATCGTGCTGATTGCCGTCAAGCCGCAGATGATGGGCGCGGCGCTTCCCACGCTGCAAAGCTACGGCAACGGCGCCACCCTGTTCATTTCCGTGGCCGCCGGCACTTCGATCGCAACCTTTGAGGATGTTCTGGGCGCGCAATCGCCGATCGTGCGGGCGATGCCGAATACACCGGCAGCAGTCGGGCGCGGTATCACTGCGATTATTGGCAATACCCATACCAGCGATGAGGATCTGGACCGTGCCGCGGGGCTGCTGCAAGCCGTTGGGCAGGTTGTGCGGCTGGACAACGAGGGCCAGATGGATGCCGTCACCGGCGTCAGTGGCTCGGGCCCCGCCTATGTGTTCCACCTGATCGAGACTTTGGCAGTCGCGGGCGAGGCGCAGGGGCTGCCGGCGGAACTGGCAATGCAGCTGGCCAAGGCGACTGTTGCGGGCGCCGGTGCGCTGGCGGAGGCGGCAGGGGAAAGCCCCGGCCAGCTGCGCATCAATGTGACCAGCCCGAACGGCACCACCCAGGCAGCTTTGGAGGTTCTGATGGATGATGATGATGGCTTCCCGGCGCTGCTGAACCGGGCTGTGGCTGCGGCCACGGAACGTTCAAAGGAGTTGTCGCGTGGCTGAGATCACTTTTGACGAGTTCCTGAAGGTCGACGTCCGCGCCGGTGAAATCATCCGTGCAGAGCCGTTTCTCGAGGCGCGTAAGCCGGCAATCAAGCTTTGGGTCGATTTCGGGCCGGAAATCGGCGTAAAAAAGAGCTCAGCGCAGATTACGGCGCATTACATGCCGGAAACGCTGGTGGGCAAGCAGGTTCTGGCCGTCGTAAACTTCCCGCCGCGGCAGATCGGCACGTTCATGTCAGAGATCCTGGTTCTGGGCCTGCCGGATGAAAACGGAGAGATATTCCTGGCCGGGCCTGATGGAAAGGTCCCGCTGGGCGGGAGGATGCACTGAGATGAAAATCTGGATTGCGCGGCCGATGACGGCAGCGGTCACGGCACGGGCGCGGGAGGCGTTTGGTGATCTGGAAATCCGTGAAACCAACGCAGTGATGAATGAGGCGGAGATGCTGCGCGCGCTCCAGGAATTCGACATCGTCGTGCCGACGCTGGGCGACAAGTTCACGGCTGAGATCTTTGCCAAGGCGGGCACGCCCCGCTGCAAGCTCTTGGCCAACTTCGGTGTTGGCTACAACCATATCGACGTGGCGGCCGCGCGCGCCGCGGGTGTCGAGGTGACCAACACGCCGGGGGCAGTGACTGACGCCACCGCCGATATTGCGATGACGCTGATCCTGATGTCGGCGCGCCGTGCCTCGGAAGGCGAGCGGATGCTGCGCCAGGGTAATTGGGCAGGCTGGCACCCGACCCAGATGCTGGGGCTGCATGCCACCGGCAAGCGGGTTGGAATCGCGGGCATGGGCCGTATCGGCCAGGCGATTGCGCGGCGCTGCCATTTCGGCTTTGGCATGGATGTGTCTTATGTGGCGCGTTCAGCGAAGGATCTGGACTTTCCAGCGGACCGGGCCGGCAGCCTGATTGATCTGGCAGGGCAGGTGGATTTCCTGGTGGTGGCGGTGCCGGGCGGCGCCGAGACCACGCATCTGATCAACGCCGAGGTTCTGGGTGCGATGCAATCCCATGCGCATCTGATCAATATCGCCCGCGGCGAGGTGGTCGAGGAGGCGGCGCTGATCAACGCGCTGCAGAACCGCCAAATCGGCGGTGCCGGGCTGGATGTATATGAGTTCGAACCCAAGGTGCCGCAGGCGCTGATCGATCTGGATAACGCCACTCTGCTGCCGCATCTGGGCACCGCCACCGAGGAAGTGCGCAGCGATATGGGCCATATGGCGCTGGACAATGTCGCAGCCTATCTGAGTGGCGCGGTGCTGCCCAACCGGGTCTGAAACATGTCAGCCTGAGCCGTGCCCCGGCTCAGGCGTCTTTGGGCTTGTCCCGGCGGTGGTCCCAGGCGGGATCGTCGCGCTTGATCCTGCGGGTGGCATAGGTGCCTGCCGGCCAGGCCAGGATTGCACCAATGGCGGCGCAGACCAGAATGGCCCTGACTGAGTAATACCCCAGCACAAATGCGGTGATGACGGCTGCTCCGGCGATGCAGGCGCCAATCATGATGGACAGGTGAAAGCGCAGCTTGCCGGCCAGCGGGTCGCCCAGAGGGGCGTGGTTTGTCATGACGGCCTCCTTTGGAAGTGGTCCAAAGGAGTATAGCACAAATCGCGGCGGATTGTTTCAGCCGGATTGTTCGGGACGGCTTACTCTGCCGTCTTACCGCTGCGCAGATCGCCTGCCGCCTCGCGCCAGTGGCGGCGGCACAGCGAAACATAGGTCTCATTGCCGCCGATCTGCACCTGGTCGCCCTCGGTCAGCACCCGGCCCTGATTGTCCTGGCGGACCACCATGGTGGCTTTCTTGCCACAGTGGCAGATGGTGCGCACCTCGCGCATTTCATCCGCCAGCGCCAGCAGGGTAGCGGAGCCGGGGAACAGCTTGCCCTGGAAATCCACCCTGAGGCCGTAGGCCAGCACCGGCACCCGCAGGTCATCGACAACGCGGGCCAGCTGCCAGACCTGATCGGGCGTCAGGAACTGCGCTTCATCCACAAAGATCGCCGCCACCGGGCCGCGCGCCAGACGCTGTTCAATGCGGCCATAAAGGTCGTCGCCCGCGGCAAACATATCCGCCGCTTCGCCGATGCCGATGCGCGAGGCGATTCTGCCGGTCCCGGCGCGGTCATCCAGCCGGGCGGTCAGCAGGTAGGTATCCATATGGTTTTCGCGGTAGTTATGCGACGCCTGCAAAAGCACCGTCGATTTTCCCGCGTTCATGGTGGAGTAGTTGAAATAGAGCTTGGCCATGGGGCCGGGGTTTATCCGTCCCGGCCTGCGGGGAAAACCGGATTCGTGTTGGTTTTTCGGGGTGGAGGCAAAGCCGTGCCGGGAAGGCTCACCGGGGCGGGTATGGCCAGGGAGGAACAAATCCCTAAAACGGCCACGCCGAATGCCCCGGAGAGCCCAAGTGCCGGGCAGACCAATTACCCAAACCGCCGAACGTCACTCACCCCGTTCCGCATTGCACTGGACAACAGATGCCAATTGCATCATTCCACTCGCTAAATCCCTGAAAACCTGAGGGATGGATAAGGTATCGCAATTCCTCTACAAGTCAGAAATGGGAAATTAACCGGTTCGTTCCCCCATGGGGGCGGCGGTCAAGCCAGGTAGGATATAAATGGCTGAAATCGGGTCGTATCTGAAGAAACACACCGAAGCGCTGGTCAAGGATGTCGGCATCGAAGCCGCCTGCCAGATCACGGGGAAGTCCAAGGCAACACTGGGGCGCTATTACTCGGACAATGCCGAACACACGGACCGGTTCATGCCGGTGGATGCAGTGGCCAAGCTGGAAAGTGCTGCGTCCTATCCGCATGTGACCTCGGCGCTGGCGGAGCTGAAGAACATCACCCTGTCTTACAACGGCAACGGCTCTGCCGAGGAGACCGGGCGCAGCGGCGGTGTGAATGCGGATGTGATTGCGCTGAGCCAGCGGTTTGCCCAGCTGATGAGCGAATACCAGGAAGCGATGGAAGATGGCATTATCACCGTGAACGAGGCCAAGCGGCTGCTCAGGGAAACGGTGCTGTTGCAGCAGGTTCTGCTGGATATGAAGCTGCACCTGGAGGAAGACAGTGCCTGAGACCGGTGACGGGGGCTGCCTGCCTGCCATTGTAGAAGCTGAGCTGCATCCAATTGATGTGGACGCGCTGGCGGCACCTGGCGATCCGCGCCACGCGCCGCGCATTCTGCTGCTGTACGGCTCCCTGCGCGAGGTGAGCTATTCCCGCAAGGCGGCTGAGGAGGCGGCGCAGGTGCTGCGCGCCCTGGGCTGCGAGACGCGGATCTTTGATCCCTCCGGCTTACCGTTGCCTGATGATACAGGTGCTGCGGAGCACCCCAAGGTGGCAGAGCTGCGCGAGCTGGCAGTCTGGTCCGAGGGCATGGTCTGGTCCAGCCCGGAGCGCCATGGCGCGATGACCGGCATCATGAAGCTGCAGATCGACTGGCTGCCGCTGTCGCTGCAGGGCGGCATCCGCACCACGCAAGGCAAGACGCTGGCGGTAATGCAGGTCTCGGGCGGCTCGCAAAGCTTTAACGCAGTCAACCAGATGCGGATCCTGGGCCGCTGGATGCGGATGGTGACGATTCCGAACCAAAGCTCGATTCCCAGGGCCTGGCTGGAGTTCGGAGAGGGCGGGCGCCTGCCCGAAGGCCCGTTCTACCGACGTCTGGTGGATGTGATGGAAGAGCTGGTGAAATTCACCTGGCTGGTGCGGGGCCGCAAGGCATATCTGACCGACCGCTATTCGGAGCGGCTGGAGAGCGCCGAAGAAGTGCATCAGCGGGTCTCGCAGAAGTAGCCTTGGCGGGGCGGCGCCCCTTGCACACAGCAGAAAACACAATCCCAAGCCCCGGCACTCCCGCCGGGGCTTTTTGTTTCAGATCAGCGGTATCACCGGCACGTCGCAAGCAGCCAGGGTCAGAAGGGCGGACAGAAACAGCGTCAGGCGCATTCAACGGCTCCAGTGTCAGCAATCGGGGCCGGGCCACCTTGCAGCGGCAATTCTGCCGCTGCAAGTCTTAACGATTGCAGGCAATGCGGTTATTGGAAAACACACTTCCCGCAATGGGTGTGGTGCGCAGTTAAGCAATTGGGCGGCCTTCAACCCGGTGTTTAGGCAATTGTTAAGGCTCATTTCCGCCGTAATTGAGCCGCGAAGTTACCGCCAAGGCTGGGTTTTGCGCGAAAACAGGGGGAATCCCGAATTTTTGTCCTAACGAAACCCGGCGGATTTTCTCTTGTTTTTAAAGGGTTTTTTCGAAAATCGCAGGGGTCCGTTAAGAAAATAAGGGGTTTGAGTGCCTCTGCCCAGACAGAACTGCCTCGCGTTAAGGTTTTGTTAATTCTGTCTCATTCTGCCCATGTTTCCGCCTGCGCGGCACCGCAGCAAGCCGCATTCCAGCCTCAGGGCTCACCGACCATAGCAGTGTGGGAACATGGAGTGGGTTATGAGACGATTACTGGCAATTGCAGCTTCCGTATTCATCGGCATAAGCGCCGGACCCGGTTCAGCCGGGCAGCCTGCGCCTGCGCAGTCGGTGCAAGGATGGGAGGCGGTAGGACGCCTGAACATAGGCGGCAGGGCCATGTGCACAGCCAGTCTGATCGCACCGGATCTGGTGCTGACGGCGGCCCATTGCATGTATGACATCCGCAATGGCCGGGCCGTGAACCCGCGGAGTATCAAATTTGAGGCAGGGCTGAACGGCCGCCGCGCCAAGGCGTCGCGCCAAGTGGTCAAGGCTGTTGTCCATCCGGGCTACCGGCATGGCCGGACCGGACAGTTTCAGACCGGAACAGACATTGCTGTGCTGCGCCTGGACAGCCCGATCAGTGTAAATGTGATCCGCCCGCTGGTGTTGGCCGCGGCGCCGGAGCGCGGCATGCGGGTGGATGTGATGTCTTACTCGCACCGCAATGCGACCTCGCCCCGGCTGCAAAGCGCCTGCCAGGTGATTGCGGCGCGGCAAAGCTCGCTGATCACCACCTGCCGGGTCGATTTCGGGGCGTCCGGTTCACCCGTGCTGCAGAAGCGTCCGGGCAGGGCGCCGCAGCTGGTCTCGGTGATCTCTTCCAAGGCCCGGATGGGGGGCAGAGGGGTGTCGCTGGCCGCACCGCTGGGGGATGCGCTGCAGGCGCTGATGCGGCAGGCGGGGTGACCGCAGCCGCCGCTGCGGCCCTATAGCCTGCTGCTGAATAAGAGCGGCAGGACGCGAAGCAGCCCCGTTTGGTTCCCCGGGGCTGTTTCCTTTTGCAGCACGCCGTCCTGCGGTTACTGGCTGCTGAGGCGGACCTCTTCCAACGGATAGGCCAGGCTGTCCTGGTCCTCCCAATTCATGTGGCAGCCTGCGCAAAAGCTTTGCTTGATCTTCATTTCCTTGCCGCTTGGCAGAAGGGCTGCATAGAGCCAGTCACCGGCCTCGGGCGCGCCGCCATCGGCCAGCTTGGTCATGATGAACAGTGGACCGGGAACGGCATTGCCCTTCTTGACCTTGAAACTTTCCTTGGCCAGAACCGACCCCGCGGGCATCACAAAGCCTTCTTCGGCGAACTTCAGGTATTGTTCAGCGGCAATGCCGTTTGCAAAGGTCTGCAGGAACCGCTCGCCATGCGGGCCGGCAAGGGCCGGGCGGGTTGATGTCACCTGCCAGGAGCGGAAGTCAGACCCCGTTGGATCGCCGTTCTTAGCGTAGCCTTCGGCCATTTTGGCCTCGATGCATTCGTAGATCTTAACAACGGCCTCTGCTGCCAGTTCAGAGGGATCGCCATCCACAGGGCAGTCCTGGGCAATTGCGCCGGCCGGTACAAGCGCCAAAAGTCCTGCGGCAATCTTTGTCGGTAGTTTCATGGCCTTTCTCCCTGAGTTGCAAAGCTGCGGGTCGTGTTGTGGCGTTCACGGTCGCACATTTCCGGAATTTGCCGGGTCACAACTCTACACGGCTGTGTGAAAGCACAGCACGCAAAGGAAAAGCCCCGGGCGTTGCCGGGGCTTTAAAACATAGCGTTGAAACGTCCGGGCAGAGGGCGCTTAGCCCTGCAGCGACTTCACTTCGACGTCCCCTTCGGCCTGGGCTTTGATTGCCCGTGCAGCGGCATTGGCGCCGGCTGCGGTGGTGAAGTAGGGGATCTTGTCATAAAGCGCGACAGAGCGCATTTCCTTGCTGTCTTCAACGGCTTGCGCGCCCTCAGTCGTGTTCATCAGCAGCTGGACGCCGCCGTCCTTGAGCATGTCCACAACGTGGGGGCGGCCTTCATAGACCTTGTTCACCAGCTCGCACGCCACGCCTTGGGCCTCCAGCCAGGTCTGGGTGCCGCGGGTGGCGACCAGGGTAAAGCCCTGCTCTACCAGGATCTGCGCCGCTTCCAGCATCAGCCGGCCCTTGTCGGCATCCTTGATCGAGACGAAAGCGCGGCCCTGGGACGGCAGCACCATGCCGGCCCCCATCTGCGCCTTGAGGAAGGCGCGGGCAAAGGAACGGTCCCAGCCCATGACTTCACCGGTGGAACGCATTTCCGGGCCAAGGATGGTATCGACGCCGGGGAAGCGGGCAAAGGGCAGCACCGCTTCCTTGACCGAGAACCAGGGCATATCCGGGTCGGCCAGGGTCATCGGGTCGGCCATCGGCGTGTTCACGTCATAGCCCGCGTCCGGCTTATAAGGCGCGCGCATCGGGAAGTTCGACAGCGGCTCGCCGGCCATCACACGGGCCGAGATCGAGGCAATGGCGCTGTCGGTGGCCTTGGCCACAAACGGCACCGTGCGCGACGCGCGCGGGTTCACCTCGATCAGGTAGATTTCCTCTTCGCCGGCGTCATTGGGTTTGATCGCAAACTGGATGTTCATCAGGCCAACCACATTCAGCGCTTTGGCCAATGCGAATGTCTGTTCCTTGATCTGTTCGATCACCGGTTTGTCGAGCGAGTAGGGCGGCAGGCTGCAGGCGCTGTCGCCGGAGTGCACGCCGGCCTCCTCAATGTGCTGCATGATGCCTGCCACATGCACGTCTTTGCCGTCGCAGATCGCGTCCACGTCCAACTCAACCGCGCCGGCCAGGTAGCTGTCGAGCAGCACCGGGCTGTCGCCGGAGACCACCACCGCCTCGGCGATGTAGCGCTTCAGCTGGTCCATGTCGCGGACGATTTCCATCGCCCGGCCACCCAGCACATAAGACGGGCGGATCACCAGCGGGAAACCGATTTTCCCTGCGATTTCCAGCGCTTGCGCGTCGGTGGAGGCGATGCCGTTGTTCGGCTGCTTAAGGCCCAGATTGTTGACCAGCGCCTGGAAGCGTTCGCGGTCTTCGGCCAGGTCGATGGCGTCGGGCGAGGTGCCGAGGATCGGGATGCCTTCCTCTTCCAGCGCGTTTGCCAGCTTCAGCGGTGTCTGGCCGCCGAACTGAACGATGACGCCGTGCAGGGTGCCGTTGTCCTGCTCGACCCGCAGGATTTCCATCACATGTTCAAACGTCAGCGGTTCGAAATACAACCGGTCCGAGGTGTCATAGTCGGTCGACACGGTCTCAGGGTTGCAGTTGATCATGATGGTCTCATAGCCTGCGTCGGTCAGCGCAAAGCAGGCGTGGCAGCAGCAGTAGTCGAACTCGATGCCCTGGCCGATCCGGTTCGGGCCGCCGCCGAGGATGACCACTTTCTTGCGGTCAGAGGGGCGCGCCTCGCATTCCACGTCGCCAAAGGCGGGCGCTTCATAGGTCGAGTACATGTAGGGGGTTTGGGCTTCGAATTCGGCGGCGCAGGTGTCGATCCGCTTGAATACAGCGTTGACGCCGGCGGCGCGGCGGGCCTTGCGGATCTCGGTCTCTTTCCGGCCGGTCAGCTTGGCAAGGCGGGCATCGGTGAAGCCCAGCATCTTGAGCGCGCGCAGGCCTTTTTCGTCGGTGGGCAGGCCGCCGTCGCGGACTTCATCTTCGGCCTCGACGATTTCGCGGATGCGGGCCAGGAACCAGGGGTCGAATTTGGTGACGCCAAAGATTTCATCATCCGTCAGCCCGTGGCGCATCGCCTGGGCGATGGTGCGCATCCGGTCGGGGGTCTGCAGGCTGATCGCCTTGAACACCGCGGCTTTGTCGGGCGCGCCGGGGATCTCCACCTCATCAAAGCCGGTGAGGCCGGATTCCATCGACGCCAGCGCTTTTTGCAATGACTCATGGATGGTGCGGCCGATCGCCATGGCCTCGCCCACCGATTTCATCGCGGTGGTCAGGTAGGGTTCAGAGCCGGGGAATTTCTCAAACGCGAATTTCGGGATTTTTGTCACGACATAGTCGATGCTCGGCTCGAACGATGCCGGCGTCACCTTGGTGATGTCATTGTCCAGCTCGTCCAGGGTGTAACCCACCGCCAGCTTGGCCGCGATCTTGGCAATCGGGAAGCCGGTCGCCTTGGACGCCAGCGCGGACGACCGCGACACCCGCGGGTTCATCTCGATCACCACCATACGGCCGTCGGCGGGGTTCACCGCCCATTGCACGTTGGAGCCGCCGGTTTCCACGCCGATCTCGCGCAACACGTTGATCGAGTGGGTGCGCATGATCTGGTATTCTTTGTCGGTCAGCGTCAGCGCCGGGGCCACGGTGATCGAATCGCCAGTGTGGACGCCCATCGGGTCGATGTTCTCAATCGAGCAGACGATGATCGCATTGTCCGCCTTGTCGCGGACCACTTCCATTTCGAACTCTTTCCAGCCCAGCAGGCTTTCATCGACCAGGATCTGGTTCACCGGGGACGCGTCCATGCCGGTGCGGCAGAAGTGGATGTAATCTTCTCGGTTGTACGCAACGCCGCCGCCGGTGCCGCCCATGGTAAAGGCCGGGCGGATGATCGCGGGCAGGCCGATGTCGTCCAGTGCCTCCAGCGCGATGCGGATACCTTCGTCCAGGTCCGCTTTGCCGTCTTCCAGCTTGGGTGCGGTGACGATTGTGGCGCGCGGGTTCTCAATCCCGAGGCGGTCCATCGCTTCGCGGAACAGCTTGCGGTCTTCAGCCATTTCAATGGCATCGCGGGTGGCGCCGATCATCTCGACGCCGAATTCCTCCAGCACGCCCATTTCTTCCAGCGCCAGCGAAGTGTTGAGTCCAGTCTGCCCGCCCATGGTCGGCAGCAGCGCGTCAGGGCGTTCTTTCTCGATGATCTTGGCGACCACTTCCGGGGTAATCGGTTCGATATAGGTGGCATCGGCCAGGCCCGGATCGGTCATGATGGTGGCGGGGTTGGAGTTCACCAGGATCACCCGGTAACCCTCTTCGCGCAAGGCTTTGCAGGCCTGGGCGCCGGAGTAGTCGAACTCGCAGGCTTGCCCGATGACGATCGGACCGGCTCCGATGATCATGATCGACTGGATGTCGGTTCTTTTGGGCATGGCCATATTCCTTTGATTGACGTGCGGGCAGCTTTGAATCAGGGGCACTGGCGAGTGCCCAAATTGTCCTGCGTTATAGGGACCGCGCTGAAAGGTTCAAGGGGGATCGGAAACGGAATTGGAAATGCCGCATCCACCCCTTTTGTTCGCATAGCGAACGGATATATGTGGAGGCCAAGACCTCGGGGAGTCAATTCCGGTGCGTATTCGCTTTGATCAGGGGCCCAAGGGGGCCGGCACATGTTTCGACCAGCCGCTGCGCGTGATCCGCGCGGACGGGGCCGAAGAGGTGCCTGCTGCGCTGGCGGCGCTGGATGCGGCGCGGGGCGCGGGGCATTGGCTGGCGGGCTATGCCTCTTATGAGCTGGGCTACGCGCTAGAGCCGAAGCTGGCGGGGCGGATGCCAAAGGCGCGGCGGGTGCCGCTGATCTGCTTTGGGGTTTATGACGAACCGCTGCCGCAAGACGCAGAGGGCAGCGCCCGGCCCTGGGAGGGAGCGAAAGCGCCCTCCCGAGGGGAGGGCCGGGCGCTGCCTGGCCTTCAGCCGGACGGCGCAGGTTTGGAAGGCATTACCCCGCGCTGGACCTCTGAGCGCTACACTGAGGCGTTCACTGAGGTGAACCGCAATATCGGCAAGGGCGACATCTATCAGGCCAACCTGACCTTTCCGATTGATGCAGATGCCTGTGGCACCGCCGAGGAACTCTATGCCGCCTTGCAGGCCAAACAGGCGGTGGGCCATGGCGTGCTGGTCGAACAGGACGGCCTGCCGGACCTCTTGTCGCGCTCGCCGGAGCTGTTTTTCCGCACGGATGCGGAGGGCATGATTGAGACCCGCCCGATGAAAGGCACCCAGCCGCGCAGCGATGACCCGGTTGAGGACGCCCGCCGCCGCGATTTCCTGCGCCAGGATGAAAAGAACCGCGCCGAGAACCTGATGATCGTGGATCTGTTGCGCAACGATATCTCCCGCGTGGCGCAGACCGGATCGGTGCATGTGCCGGAGCTGTTTGCCGTCGAAAGCTATGCCACGGTGCACCAGATGGTTTCCACGGTGCGGGCAAAGCTGCGGCCTGATGCCGGGCTGGCAGAGGTTTTTGCGGCGCTGTTTCCCTGCGGCTCCATAACCGGCGCGCCCAAGATCCGGTCGATGGAGATCCTGGCGGATCTGGAACCCTGGCCGCGTGATATCTATTGCGGCACTATCGGCTGGGCGGCACCGGACGGGTCGTCGGAATTCAACGTGGCGATCCGCACGCTGATGCTGGAAAAGGGCCGCGCGACGCTAAACGTTGGCGGCGGCGTGGTCTGGGACAGCACCGCGGAGTCTGAATATGAGGAAGCGCTATGGAAAGCCCGGTTCGCCCGCGTGACACCCTCCAGAACGATCCCGCTTTCCGCCTGATCGAGACGCTGGGCTGGCACCCGGGAGAGGGCTTCCGGCATCTGGAACAGCATCTGGCCCGGATGACGCGCAGCGCGGCTGAATTTGGCATTCCCTTTGAGCCAGAGAAGGCGCGGCGTGTGCTGGTGGCGGCTGCTGGCGACATACCGCTGCGCTGCCGCCTCACTTTGGACGCGGGCGGGCAGCTGGAGCTGACGGCGCCGCCGCTGGGCAGCAGCCCTGCGGAATGGCGGTTGGGCATCGCTGAAGTAAGGCTGGATCCGGCGGATGTCTGGCTGCAGCACAAGACCACCCGCCGCGCGCTTTATGACGCCGCACGGGCAAAGCTGCCGGACGGCATGGATGAGCTGCTGTTTCTGAACCAGCGCGGGGAGCTGTGCGAGGGCACCATCACCAATTTGTTTGTCACCCGCCCGGACGGGCAGGTGGTGACGCCGCCGCTGACCTGCGGTCTGCTGCCGGGCATTCTGCGGCAAGTGCTGCTGGAACGGGGCGATTGCTGCGAGGCGGTTCTTGGCTTGCAGGATCTGAAGGAGGCGCGGGCCGTCCGCATGGGCAATTCGCTGCGCGGTTTGATCCCGGCAAGGTTGGTCTGAGGGGGGGGCGCTCCCGCAGACAAGAGCCCCCTGCCTGGCGCCAGCGAGCCATTGCCCTTTGGGCCCGGCAGCGCACCTTTGGTGCGCTGCGCGCCGCGCCGCAGGCGGGGCGCCCTGCCCAACGCTTGCCGCCCTGTCGCGTCAGCGATGGGGCGGGGAAGGGGCGGGAGCCTGTCTGCACAGAGCGCAGCCTGCGGAAAGGGAGGGTGGGAGGCGCTGAAATTGCCCTGTTTGCTTGACAACCACGCTGCAAACTTGTGTACCACCCCGGACGAATTCCGCGCTTATCAGGCGCATCTCCCGAATGACGGTCCACCCGGACAGACGACCCGAGACACGAAAGGTCCCGCCATGCACGCCTATCGCAGCCACACCTGCGCCGAACTGAACAAATCCAACGTCGGTGATACCGTCCGCCTGTCGGGCTGGGTTCACCGTGTGCGCGACCACGGCGGATTGCTGTTCATCGACCTGCGCGACCACTACGGCGTCACGCAAGTTATGGCCGACCCGGACAGCCCGGTCTTTGCCGAGATTGAAAAGGTTCGCAGCGAGTGGTGCATCCGCATTGACGGAAACGTCAAGGCGCGCGATGAGGCCCTGGTGAACGCCAAAATCCCGACCGGCGAGATCGAAGTCTTCATCCGTGATATCGAAGTGCTTGGTAAATCAGAAGAGCTGCCGCTGATGGTGTTTGGCGAGCAGGAATACCCGGAAGAAACCCGCTTGCGCTACCGCTATCTGGACCTGCGCCGCGAGAAGATGCAGCGCAACATGCTGCTGCGTTCGAACATGGTCGCCTCAATCCGCAAGCGCATGTGGGACAAGGGCTTCAACGAGTACCAGACCCCGATCATCACCGCCTCCAGCCCCGAAGGCGCGCGTGACTTCCTGGTGCCGTCGCGTCTGCATCCGGGCAAGTTCTACGCGCTGCCGCAGGCGCCGCAGCAGTTCAAGCAGCTGATGATGGTCTCGGGTTTTGACAAATATTTCCAGATCGCGCCCTGTTTCCGCGATGAGGACCCGCGCGCCGACCGCTCGCCCACCGATTTCTATCAGCTCGACCTGGAGATGTCCTTTGTCACCCAGCAGGATGTGTTCGACACCATCCAGCCGGTGATGCAGGGCGTGTTTGAGGAATTCGGGAAGGGCCGCAAGGTCGACAGCGAATGGCCGCAGATTTCCTATAAGGATGCCGCCAAATGGTACGGCACCGACAAGCCGGACCTGCGCAACCCGATCAAGATGCAGGATTGCTCCGAGCATTTCCGTGGCTCCGGCTTTGCCATCTTCGCCAGCCTGCTGGAGAACGAAGGCACCGAAATCCGCGCAATCCCGGCGCCGACCGGCGGCAGCCGCAAGTTCTGCGACCGGATGAACAAATTCGCCCAGGGTGAAGGCCTGCCGGGCATGGGCTATATCTTCTGGCGCAAGCAATCGGCGGATTCCATCGCTCAGGAGCGCGGGATCACCGTTAAAGACGTCAACGCCATGATCAAATCGGGCGAGATTGTCCTTGGCAATGAGGCGGCGGGCCCGCTGGCCAAGAACATCGGCCCCGAGCGCACCGAGGCGATCCGCCAGCAGCTGGACCTGGGCGTCGGCGATGCGGCCTTCTTCCTTGGCGGCAAGCCGAAGGCGTTTGAAAGCGTTGCAGGCCGCGCCCGCACCGTGATCGGCGAAGAGCTGGGCCTTACCGACAAAGACCGCTTTGCCTTCTGCTGGATCGTGGACTTCCCGATCTACGAGAAGGACGAGGAAACCGGCAAGATCGATTTCGAGCACAACCCCTTCTCGATGCCGCAGGGCGGCATGGACGCGCTGCTGTCCGATCCGCTGGCCGTCAAGGGCTACCAATACGACCTTGCCTGCAACGGCTATGAGCTGGTCTCGGGCGCGATCCGGAACCACAAGCCGGAGATCATGTTCAAGGCCTTCGAGATTGCCGGCTATGGCAAGGATGAGGTCGAGAAGCGCTTTGGCGGCATGGTCAACGCCTTCCAATACGGCGCCCCGCCGCACGGTGGCTGCGCGGCTGGCATCGACCGTATGGTGATGCTGCTGGCGGATGAAGCCAACATCCGCGAGGTCATCATGTTCCCGATGAACCAGCGCGCCGAGGACCTGATGATGTCGGCCCCCTCCGAGCCGATGAGCGATCAGCTGATGGAACTGGGCCTGCGCGTGATCCCGCAGGATCAGTAAACCGCATTTTGATGTCGAAAGAAGGCCCGGGCGACTGTCCGGGCTTTTTTCGTTGGGGCGAAGGCGGGATTTTTGCAGAGTAACGGTGGTCCGAAAATCTGCAGAACAGGCGACGGAACGCGCGGAGATCTGCGTATCACTTGAAAATCAGCTGTGGACCCGGGCGTGGATGATCTAATCTGCAACCAAGCCAGGCCGTCCGGGGAGATCAGGCCGTCCAGGGAGAACAGGGCGATGCAGTTTGACGGAGAATTGGCGGAGATCCGCTTTGGGGCAGGGTTGTCGCCGCAGGTGCCGCCGCCAGCTTCGGCAGAGGCAATGCTGAGCCGCCTGCAAGGCGCCGATGAGATGGCTCTTAGATTTCCGGTCAGCGGTTTTGACCAAGCCTTTGCGCGCGCCAAGGATTTCCGGCGGCTGAGGCGGAACCGCAAACGTTTGGAAGGCGGGCAAGGGTACGAGGCCGCTGACAAGGCCTTTAAAGCCTACCGCCGCGCGCATAATACGGCCCGCTATAAGTGGCAAGGCCAAAGACTGCTGCGTCACGTCTTTACCCGCGATGCCTTTCGCGAACGGCTGGTGCTGTTCTGGGCCGATCATTTTACCGCGCAAGGTAAAAACGGTGCGCTGCGCATTCTGGCCGCACCCTATGCCGAGAGTGTCATCCGGCCGCATGTGGCGGGCCGTTTCGAGGATATGCTGATCGCCGCAGCCACCAGCCCCTTGATGCTGCATTACCTGGATCAGAACCGCTCGGCCGGGCCGGGCAGCCGGGCGGTGAAGCGGCGCAAGCGGTTGAGCGGGCTGAATGAAAACCTCGCCCGCGAAGTGCTGGAACTGCATACGCTGGGTGTCGATGGGCCCTATGGCCAGGCGGATGTGCGGCAATTGGCCGAGCTGTTCACCGGCTTGACCGCCGCGCAGGACAAGGGCTTTGTGTTCCGCCCCGGAATGGCGGAGCCGGGGGCGGAAACCGTGCTGGGGCAGACCTATGGCGGCGGCAAGCCGGAGCTGGGCCAGGTGCTGGCGGCATTGCGTGATCTGGCACGCCATCCTGCCACTGCGCAGCATCTGGCGTGGAAGCTTGCGGTGCATTTCACCTCTGATCAGCCGGAGCCGGGGTTGGTGTCGCATCTGGCGGCACGCTATCAGGACAGCGGCGGCGATCTGATGCAGGTCTATGCCGCACTGCTGGAACACCCCGCGGCCTGGCAGCCGGATTTGCAAAATGTTAAACCGCCGTTTGATTATGTGGCTTCTGCCTGCCGCGCACTTGCGGTGCCTGAGGCGCGGTTTTCCGCATTGAAGCCAGGGCAGCTGAACCGGCTGCTGCTGGCACCGCTGACGCCGATGGGGCAACGCTGGGAATTCTCCGGCGGGCCGGATGGCTGGCCGGAAGAGGATATGTCCTGGATCACGCCGCAAGCGCTGGCCGCGCGGCTGCGCTGGGCAATGGCAGCGCCGCGGCGGCTGGCGCGGCCGCTGCCGGATCCGCGTGTCTTTGCCATTGCGGCGCTGGGCCGGTTTGCCAATGAACGGGTCCGGTTTGCGGCCCGCGCCGCTGAAACCCAGACCGAGGCGGTCGGGCTGATCCTGACCTCTCCGGCCTTTCAGCGCCGCTAACAGGAGGTTTGCTTCATGCAGCTGACACGCCGATCCCTGCTGACCCGTTCTGCCATGCTGGGCTGTTCTCTGGCGGCCAGCCCGCTGGTCACGCCAGTCAGCTTTGCCGCGGCCCCCTGGGACACGCGGCTGGTGGTGATCATTCTGCGCGGCGGCATGGATGCGCTGGATGCGGTGCAGCCTTACGGCGACCCCGCATTGGCCGGCTTGCGGCAGACCCTGTCGGGCGGACCGCAGGCCGGGGCGGCCGATCTTGACGGGTTCTATGCGCTGCATCCAGGCTTGGCGCCGTTGCTGCCGTTGTGGCGTGCAGGTGAATTGGGGTTTGTGCAGGCGGTGTCCACCCCCTACCGCGACCGGCGCAGCCATTTTGATGGCCAGGACATTCTGGAAGCGGGCACCGCGGCATTGGGCGACGCAAGAGGCGGCTGGCTGAACCGTCTGCTGCAGCAGATGCCCGGCGTGGAGGCGCGCACCGCCTTTGCCATTGGTCAGGAGCGGATGCTGCTGCTGGACGGGGCTGCGCCGGTCTCGCAATGGGCGCCGGGGGCGGGGCTGGCGCTGAGCCCGCAGGCCGAGCGGCTGGCGGGCTTGCTGATGGAAGAGGATCCGCTGTTCCACAGGGCATTGAATGAGGCGCTGGAGCTGACCCGGCAGGATCTGTCTTTGGGGTCCGAAGATGCCGGCGGCGGGGACAGCGGCATGATGCAGGCGGCACCGAAGGGGAGAGCACATACCGAGATTGCCGCTTATGCTGCGGAGCAGCTGCGCGGCGATACCAGGATTGCGGCGTTTTCGATCAATGGCTGGGATACGCATTACCGCCAGGCAAACGGCCTGAAGTCCGCGCTGGGGCGGCTGTCGGAGACCGTCCTGAAGCTGCGCAGCGGCCTGGGGGACGGGATCTGGGGCAAGACGGCGGTGGCGGCTGTGACCGAGTTCGGGCGCACTGTGCGCGAGAACGGCACTGGCGGCACTGATCATGGCACCGGCGGTGCGATGCTGCTGGCAGGCGGGGCGATCCGCGGCGGCAGGGTGCTGGGGCGCTGGCCGGGACTGGCGGAGGCTGATCTTTATGACCGCCGGGATCTGATGCCGACAGCGGATGTGCGCCAGCATCTTGCCTGGCTGATGCATGGATTGGCAGGTGCCCGGAGAAGCGATCTGGAAACAAGCGTGTTTCCAGGGCTGGCGATGGCAAAGGATCCCGGTTTGCTATTGTAAGAGCCGTGGTTCTCCCGCCCGCTCAACCCGTTCAGGGAACGGTCTGAGCCGTTGGGCCCGGCACCGCCTGAAAGGCGGTGCCGGGCCTAAGGCCGCCAAGCGGTGCGGCGCAAGCCGCTGAGCTGCGGGCGCGGGAGAACACCCGAAGTAAGTGCGGTATGGGGGAGATTTGCTGATCTGGCTTAACAAGACGCCGATTGCCGCCTGGCTGGTCCGCAGACGCTTAGCAGGCTGGCGTTTCCCAAACTGCAAACAGCGCGTTGCTGTCCGCCGGGGGAAACACATCCTCCGGCTGGGTTCAACTGGACAAGCGGAGTACCGTCAGCTTTCCGCAGAAGGAGTGCAGGCGGCTACGACACCAGTGGCAGGCCACCCTGTCCAATCGGATGCGGCCAAGACCGGCAGGCGGCTATGGTGGCACGCAGGGCCTACTGATTGCGTGATGAAAGGATCAATGCGCGGCTGCCAGTGCCCCCGCGGTTGCGTCGGATAGCGCGGGCTTCCAGGCGGGTTTGGCCGTAAAGCACAATGACGAGCGTGGCGAGGGCGATGAGAAAAGCTTCGGCCATGTCAGATCGCCGCGCGGCGTTCCAGCCGTTCCTGTACAAGGCCGGCCAGGGTTGCAGCATCCTGGGTCAGCGGTTTGCCCTTGCGCCGGGAACGGGCCAGGCGGTCGGCGGCCTCGGCAAGCGGGTTGTCGCCGGCGCTGCGGGCAACGCCGCCCAGAAACTGCGCCAGATATGCCAGGGTCTTTTCTTCCTGGTTCATGTTCAGCACATCGGCGGCATGGGCCATGTCATCGCGGTAGGCAAGGAAATCGGGTTCCACTGTTTCGTCATCCAGCGCGCGCGGGCCGGACAGTTGGCGGTCGGGCGGTAGATTTGACAGGATTTTCTGCTGGAAAGCGGCAAGCGAGGTAATCGGTTTCTCCAGAAAACCACCAGCCCCTGCTTCAAGCGCGGCCTCTTCAAGCGTTGGATCGCCCGAGGTGGCCAGGATCACGCCGGGGCGCGGGCTGGCCTCTGCCAGTTCGCGGATCAGATCGAGGCCGGAACCATCCGGCAGGCCGACATCGGCAATCAGCACCGATGGGCGGTAGACCTGCAGATGGCGGCGGGCGGATTTCAGGCAATCGGCCCGGCGGATGCGGGCACCGCTGCGCAGACAGAGCAGGCGCAGCGCCTCGCAGGCAAAGCGGCTGTCCTCGACCACCAGGATAGTCAGCCCCAATAGCGGGCGCCGGGTGGTGGGCAGGCGTTGAGCGGCAGCAAACAGTTCCGAATCGTCCATAACGTATCCTCCTTGCGGGATATGCTCCGACGCTAGGGATTCGAGGCTAATTACTCGTTAACAGCGCGTGCTCTGCTGTTGTGGCAGGCTGCCGTGCGGATTGGCGCACTTGCCGCGGCGCAGCGTCCATCCCATAAGCGGGGCGGAGGAATGTCTGTGAGAGGAGCACATCCGATATGATTGGCCGCTTGAACCATGTTGCCATTGCCGTCCCCGACCTGGAGGCCGCATCCGCCCAGTACCGCAATGCACTGGGCGCCAAAGTGGGCGAGCCGCAGGACGAGCCGGATCACGGCGTCACTGTGGTGTTTATCGAATTGCCCAATACCAAGATCGAGCTGCTGTATCCCTTAGGAGAGAATTCGCCGATCAACGGCTTCCTTGAGAAGAACCCGGCCGGCGGCATCCACCATGTCTGCTATGAGGTGGAGGACATCCTGGCGGCACGTGACCACCTGCTGGCCGAAGGCGCCCGGGTGCTGGGGTCAGGCGAGCCGAAGACCGGCGCCCACGGCAAGCCGGTGCTGTTCCTGCACCCCAAGGATTTCAACGGCTGCCTGGTGGAACTCGAAGAAGTTTGACGTTATGAGCACCCTGCCCCGGATCCGGGGCAGGGCAAAAACGGAAGGCCAGAGCTATGGGCGTTACATCTGCAATCGTGCTTTATGCAGTAATCTGGTTTCTGACCTTTCTGGTGATCATCCCGATCCGGCTGGAGACCCAGGGCGACAAGGGCGATGTGGTGCCCGGCACCCACGCGGGCGCGCCGGAAAAGCATTTTCTGAAGCAGAAGGCCTGGATCACCACCGGCGTGGCTGCGGTGATTTGGGGCATTACTGCCGGGATTATCCTGTCCGAGCTGATCAGCGTGCGTGATTTCGACTGGATGGGAATGCTGCCTGAGCGGGACTGAACCGCGGGTATCTGTTTCAACAGCACAGGCTCTCCCGCCCGGCTGGGACGCATTGAAATGCGCCGCAGCCCGTTGGGCATGGCGCCGCGCGGATGCGCGGCGCGGTGGCGGCCAGCCCATGCCGGGCTGGAGCAGGCTGCAACGCATTGTGAAAATAGGAAGTGTTATCGCTGAGAAGCGCTTGAAAGGCAGGTCTGCCTCTCAAGACGCCGTTTCCTTTTTTTTACCCGCGGCAACCGCATCAAGGCCGGCGCTGCCGCGCGGCGGCTGCGCAGGCCTTGACCCGGCTGCCGCGGGGGCGGCTGCCTATCTGCGGGACAGCGCGTGGTAGATATGGGTGAAAGTGGCGGCGCCCAGGATCGGGATCACCAGGTTCACCAGCGGCACCGAAAGCGGCATCGCCATCAGCGTGCCGGCGGCCCAGATCGTGGTGGCATGTTTGCGACGCAGTTTCTTGGCCTCTGCCGTGCCAATGCGGCGGGCGGCGGCGAGGGTAAAGTATTCGCGGCCCAAGAGGAACCCGTTGAGGCCCCAGAAGATGAACAGTGCAGCGGGCGGGAACAGCACATAAAGAAACAGCGCCAGGATGTTGGCAGCAATCAGCAGGCCGAGGAAGTTCACCGTGTCCCTGACCGCATCCCAGAACGGCACCTTGGCGGCCGGGGGCAGGGCGGGGTAGTGTTTGTCCTCTACCGCCTGGGCGACCTCCTCCAGGAACATCGAGGTGATGGCTGAGGCAACCGGCACCATCAGGAATACCGACAGCACCAGCATGAAGAACAGGGAGCCGATAGACAGCAGATCATCGACCCAGGTGACGTCACCCAGCAGCGGCAGGGTGGCTTCGGGGCCGACCAGCCATTGGATCAGCATCAAAAAGCCTGCATAGGCGGCAATCAGCAGGGCAATGGTGAGGCCAAGCCCCAGAAACAGCACCTTGCGGAAGCGCGGGTCGCCGGTCTGGCCAAGCGTTTTGAAGAAGGCGGTGAAGATCATGCGCTCACCCAGGTTGTAATGGAGTCCAGGTCCGGGCGCGGGCGTTCAGGCGGGGCGGAGCTTTCGGTGGCGATATGGATGATGCCGGCGATGTGCTCGTTTTCCGCCAGATCAAAAGCCGCCTGGCAGAAACCGCGGTCATGGCTGGCCCAGCCGCTGAGCCAGTTGGCGCCCCAGCCCGAGGCCAGGGCGGCATTCAGCAGCGCCAGGCAGGCAGCACCGGCGGAGTAGGTCTGTTCCCGCGCCGGGATCTTGGTGCTGTGTTTTTGCACCTCGACCACCACCACGGCCAGCTGGCCCTGGTCGAATTGGCTGCGGCCCTTGGCGATGTCCTCGGGGCATTTGCCCAAGCGCGCACCCGCCGCCTCGGCCAGGGCGGCCAGCCGCGCCATGGCGGGTTGCTCCACCACGATAAAGCGCCAGGGTTCCAGCTTGCCATGGTCAGGCGTGCGGGCGGCGGCGGTCAGGATCGGCAGCAGCTCTTCGCGCGACGGCGCAGGCGCCACCAGCGTTTTGGCCGGGCGAGAGCGGCGCGACAGCAGGAATTCAAGGGCAGCGTCATTGCGTGCGGGCATATGTGAAACCTTCTTACATCTATTGCCGCCTATTTCGGCAAGCAGTGGCGTTTTTTCAAGATCCAACGGGAGTAGCGGGACACTTCGCGTTGCAGTGCGGGACACTTCCCGTTGCAGCAACTCATTTTCGCGATTTCCCTGATTTTTATGCCTGAAACGGGGGTTTAGCCAGTCCGGATCTGCGCCGGTTCCGTGATTTGACGCCGGAATTTTGGGACACTTCGCGTTGCAGTACGGGACACTTCCCGTTGCAATACCCGGCAATCCGCCGCCCAAAACGTAAAAAAACGTCGGGCGGCAGAGGGTTTTAAAGGGTGTTTAAAGGGCTGTTGTAGGGGCTGGCGGGACCAACCGGACTTTCGCCGCGGATGCAAGTTTGCCGCCCGACTCTGCAACTTACCTTGTTGCTCAACGTCCGCATTTTAAGAGGCGGACGGATAGCCATTGCTGATCCGAATTCATCAAAAGTTAAATGCCGCAATCTAGACGAGGCACTTTAGTAATTTAGGTTGGAGTGATCAATGTCTGGAACTAGTGGGAAGGACACGTTGATTGGGGATAGCGGTGTCGACACTTTGATTGGCGGTGCAGGGCAAGATTCAATTAGCGGTTTAGGTGGAAATGACGAATTACATGGAGGCGGCGGCGAAGATACCATTGATGGCGGTAGCGGCGACGATTTTGTTGCCGGTGGCGACGGTGCAGACACAATTATCGTGAGTAAAGGGGTCGACACTCTTGATGGCGGGACAGGGAACGATGTGTTCATCGTGGACGGCAGCCAGGTCGACGATGACATCCGTGGTGGCGGCGGCGTCGATACACTCCGCTTTGAAAGCGGCACGGCCACAGTACTTTCCACTGCGAGCCTTACGGACATCGACTTCATCGAGTTAGCAGAAGACACAACTGGCGTTCTTCGCATTCTCAATAAACAAACGGCTATTTTCGATTTCAGCGGCACGCAGCTTATTGGTACAAACACGATCGAAGCTTACGGCTCGGTCAATAGCCCGATTACTGTGATCGGCACGAATCAAGCAGATCACATTTATGGTGACTCTACTGCCATGAACACTCTTTCTGGAGGAGGCGGGAACGACACCGTGGAAGGCAAAAACGGTGACGACATTCTGGACGGTGGTACCGGAGATGACAGTGTTCTGGGCGGATCCGGTGATGACTCTCTCGCGGGGGGCAGCGGGAACGACACGCTTTTGGGTGAGCACCACAATGACACCCTATCCGGAGGAATTGGAAACGATGTGTTTGTATTCGCTGACGGTGGGGATCAGGATGTGATCCTGGATTTCGCGGACGACACGGATTCAATTCATTTTTCTGGTTTCGGACTGAGCGACGCACAAGACGCGTTGAGCTATGCAAACCAAATCGGAAACAACGTTGTGTTCGATCTTGGTAGCGGGGATACATTGACCGTTGAGAATGCTGTACTCGCAAACCTCGAAAACGACATCTTAGTCTGAGGCTAGGAAGCCGATTTTGCTGCCGCCTAGCAGATCCGCTCTGACGTCAGCGCTACGTTCCTTTGTTACGCCGTTTTGTGCGGCGTAACAAAGGGGTGTCTGCATTTTGACAGGGTTAACTTTTGTTTCACGGCTCGCTCCCCTTCGCGGAGTCAGAGCTCCGGGGAAAATGCCGATCATCGGAACGGTTTCATCGGAGCCCGGGGTAATCCCAGCAGCATTGGGCTCAAAGTAACTGCCCGCGCCCTTATGCCGACAGAAACACCCATTTCCAGAACCGGCGGGAGCGCATCCCCGAATAGGCGAGCCAGGTTCGCAGACCTGGCGCATGGACACTTAGGGCCGCCTCAAACCACTGGCTGTCTGCAAAGGCCCGGCGGAACCCTTCCTCTAGCAGCGTGTCATGGATCACGGCCGACTTGAGGAAATAGGGGTCATCCGGCGAAAACACCCAGCGCAGAGGACGGGGAACGGAGCTTTCGAATTCGCGCCCGGCCGGGATGGTCAGCACCCAGCCGCTGTTCTTCTTTCCTATGTCCCAGGACAACGGCCGGGTGGTGATGTAATCGCGGCTGCCGCCTTTTTCGGCCCAGCTTGTGTCTGGCAGTTTGGTCATGAATTGGCCTTCTCATTATCGCGTTCGGCTTGGAAACTTGTCGTCAATGTGCCCGCCAGCGTGTGGGTAACGCTGGTAATCAGCCATTCGCCTTCCAGCTCGGGCTTGATGCCGGTCAGGTTGACCTTGGCTTCGGCCATCAGGTCGCCCCAGAAACCGCCCAGGCGGATGCTGATGGTGCCGCTGGCCCGGCCGCTGCGCTCCAGAGCGGCGTCGGCCGCGCGCTGCGCTTCCTCCCGCGACGGGTAGCGGTGGCGCAGCTTCAGCTTCGGGTCTTTGTCTCCGGCCTTGCAGATCTGCACCTTGGCTGCGCCCAGGTCGGTCCATTCAACAATGACGCAGCCGTATTTGCCGCGTCCGTTGATCTGCCAGTCGCCGGAGGCAATCTGGCTGCGGTGGACGTCAAAGACCGGCAGATCCGCACCGTCGGCGCCCTTGTTCTCGCCGCGTTTGGCAAAGACCAGGGCACCGCCTGCAGGCTTGGCAACGGCGTCCAGGTCCTGGGCAAGGCGGGTGAGGAAGTTCAGATCGCTTTCGCTGGTCTGCGCCAGATATGCGTAAGAATGGGCATTCAGGCTATCGCTGATGATGGCTTTCAGCCCGTGTTCCCCAGCGATTTTGCCCACTAGCTCCGCCACGGTCACCTTGTGCCAGGAGCGGGTTTTCTTGGCCCGGATGCCGCCCAGCATGTCGGCCGCCTTGGCCCCGATCGTCATCGTATCCGGTGCCAGCTCGCCGCTGATTTCATCGACGGTGAATTGCCCCAGTTCGACCAGGTCGCCGGTGAAGCCCAGGGCGATTTCCAGCTTGGCGCCGGTCGCGGGCAGAGCAACGGCATAGTCCCGGTCATCCACTTGGATTTCGGCGCGGTCGGACTTGCTGCCTGCCTCATCGACAATGGTCAGGCCAATTAGCCGGTCGGCAAAGTTGCCGGTGACGTCGGCGCCATCAGCAATGATCCGGTAGGCGATTTTCATGGTCTACCCCCAGAGCCGCACGGGCTTGCGCACGGTGGCAGGCTCCACAGCGGGCAGGGTGATTTCAAGGCCCTTGGGAAGAATGGGGCCAAGCCGGGCAAGACCCGGATTTGCCTCATAGACCGCGACGGCCATGTCTTCGCGGCCGTAGTGGTCCTTGCAGATCTCATCCACCATGTCGCCTTCGCTGGTACGGTACGTGGTCATCACAAGCCCCCGAAGAATGAGGACAGAACACCATTGTCCTGGCCGTAGGATTTCAGGTTCATGGTGAACTCGATTTTGCGGGGGGCGCCGTCCGCCAGAAAGAGGCTTTTGCGTTCTTCCACGCGGGTGATGGTCCAGCGGTCCCAGACCCAGCCCAGCCCGTCCACCATCATCATCGGCAAGCCGGTTTTGGCCTGCAGACGCATCAGTTCAACCTGCCTTAAACCGCCCTTGAAATGGGGGTAAATCACCCCTTCAAGGGTGAGGTCTTCGGCGTCCGGCCCGGTGTACTGCAGGGCCGGGGCACGGCCGATCCGGTCCACCTTCTGCCAGCGGTAGCCGGCGGTGCGGGAAAACTGCTGATAGGAGCCGCCGGACATTCCAAAGCGGAACACCCCAAGCGCCATCATGACCAATCCAAGCTGCATCAGTAATCCAATCCATCGTGCAGATCCGCGCGGCGGTCGCTGTCTCTGCGTTTGAGCTGCCGCATGACTTCCCGCCCGATTGCCTCGCTGTCCTGGCCCGGCTGCGGGTAGACATTGATAGTGAACACATCGCCTTCGCGGGTCACCTGCGGCGCCGGGGCCTGGGCAGACAAAGCGGGGCGCGGATCTATGCGCTGCTGGATCTCCGCCTTGCTGGGCAAGGCGGCAGCGGGCACCGCCATTGCCGTCGCCGCCGCGGCTGCCTTCATTGCCTGCCGTGGCAGGATGCCGGCCAGTGTGCCCGGTGCTCTGAGTAGTTGAGCCTGTCCAGGCAATCGAGGTGCAGCGGCAGCCTTCAGAGCCTGGCTGATCCGGGTGATGTTCCGGGTGCTGATCGCCGTGTTCTGAACGCTGGCGGCTTGGCGAACCATGCGCGCGACAGGTTTGGCAGCGGCTGCCGCAGTTCTTGCTGCTCTAAGGGCGCGGGCGGGCAGGATGTTGCCCGGCAGGTTCGGGACAAACACCTCCGGTTCCCGCCGTTCGCCAATCAGATAGGAGAGGCCGGGCAGCACCGGGCCGCCGCTGTCCCGGTTGCCCTGGACACGCGGGGCGGCCGAGCCGGACAGCGGGTGCGCCCGCGCGGCCGGAGTGGCAGGGCCATCGCCGCCGCTGGCCCAGTTCTGCAGATCCGTCAGCCATTGCGGCTTTAAGTCCTTCAGCTTGTTGGTGATGAAGGTGACCAGCTGGTCTACAATGGAGGCCATGCCGTCCCAAAGCGACTTCATGAAGGTGACGCCGGTTGCAAACTGGCTGAACTCTTTGAATTTGGCGATGATCTGATCCGGAACACCCAGGAGTTCCATCACATAGGCCACAAGGCCAATGGCGCCCTCTACCGCCAGGGTGAAGGGGTTGAACTCAGCCAGCAGTTCGACCACGCCTTTGATGATGCCCTCATCAAAAGCAGCGCGGACCAGGTCCACTTTCTCGATGACGGCGCCGACAATCTTGTCCCAGTTGTCATAGACGGCATAGGCCAGCGCGGCGACGGAAGCGATAATCAGGCCAATCGGGTTCGCCATAGCCAGGACGCCGAGCCGCACAAACCCTTTGGCCAAGAGGCTCACGCCGGACAGCAGCCATTTGATAGGGCCCTTGGCCACCCAGGCCAACAGCTTGCCCGCGCCGATGATCGGCGTCATGGGCAGCCACCAGATGTATTTCAGGGCAGCAAACCCGGCATAGACCGCAGCGATTGAGCCGAGCACCTGGCCGTTGATGCCGGTCCATTGGCTGAGCTTGCCGACAAAGCCGCCCAGGGCCTGGCCTGCGCCGTTGCCCCAGGCCGTCCATTCATCTCGGGTGGCATCCAGCGGCCCCATGAGATTGCCGAACCAAGTCCAGAGGCGTTTCACCGCATCCGCAATCCCGTCCAGCATCGGTGCGGCCGGGCCAAGGGAGGTGCGGAAAGAGGACCAGAAACCCGCAAAGAAAGCCTGCAAGCCGGACCAGTTGTTGTAGATCCACACCCCACCCATCGCCACGCCCGCAATCAGCGCGCCAATGCCGGTGGCCAGAAAGGCACGGTGAACCGCACCGGGTTTGCCGGAGGCTTCAACTCCTGAGTAGGATGAAGTCACAATGAGCAAGACAACCAACAAGTATTCTCCTGAGGTCGGCGAGCGTGCGGTGCGCCTGGTGCTGGACAAGTGAGCCATTGAAGGCGCCATTGGTTCGAGCCCAATGGCAAACGGCCAGCACAGTTCCCGCTGGCAGGCAATCATGCCGGTCTCTGCGAAGATCGGCTGTTCGGCGCACACGCTGAATGAGTGGGTGAAGAAGGCGGAAGCCGACAGCGGCAAGCGGGCGGGTGTTCCAACTGATGTCGCCGGCAGTGCGGGTCGTTCGCGCAGCGATCAAACGAAGGCGCTTGAGCGGGAGAACCGCGAGCTGCGCCAGGCGAACGAGATTCTCCGCAAGGCATCGGCGTTGACCTTGTCACTCGGACCAGTGGCGTTCCTACGGTCAACTTTGCGATGGCGGAGCTCGGCCGCCGGTTGAAGGGATGGTGTCATTCATCCGCTGCCCGGCAGCGCATGCCAGCATGCGCGAGAGGGGACATGCATCGCGGTGAGCATGGGGTCGAGCCGATCTGCATTCGCCATTGCCGCTCGGACCAATGGCGCGACATGGCTCATTCCTGCCGATTGCCCCTTCCACGTATTACGAGCATCTGGCGCAGCGGGCCGATCCGGCCCGGTTGCCGGACCGTGCCCGGCGTGACGCGGCATTGCGGCCCGGGATCCTGCGTGTTTTCGAAGAGAACTGGCGGGTCTATGGCGTGCGGAAGATCTGGCGGCAATTGCAGCGGGAGGGTTTCACTGTTGCCCGCTGCACGGTCGCCCGGCTGATGAAGAGCATGGGTATTCAAGGCGCTCGCCATTGTCCTCGGACCAATGGCGGACAAAAGCTCGCTCCGGGGCAAGCCGCACAAAACCACGATGCCCGGCAAAAAGGCCCCGTGCCCGCTCTCGCACATGCTGCGCATGTGCTGCCGGGCAGTGGATGGACAAGGTGAACCGGCAATTCCGTGTACCCGCGCCCAACATGCTCTGGGTCAGCGATTTCACCTATGTTGCCACCTGGAAGGGGTTCACCTATGTCGCCGCTCGCCATTGTCCTCGGACCAATGGCGCCTTCAATGGCTCGCTTATCGATGCCTATGCCCGCAAGATCGTTGGCCCCCTCTCGGCAGATTTGGCTTTGCCAAATCGCCTGCCGGTCAATGGGTCGTGTCAGCACCTCGGCGCATGCCGGGTTCGTTCTCCCCTCTCGCACATGCTTCGCATGCGCCTGCCGGGCAATGGATGCTCTGGAGCAGGCTGTTCACGAGCGGCGGCCGACAAAGGCGATGGGGCTTGTTCATCACTCCGGCCGCCGTTCTCGGCGATGCTGGCATCGCCTGTCACGCAGTGGGTCAGCCAATACCTTCGATCAAATACACAGAGCGGTTGGGCGAAGCCGGTATCGAGCCCTCTGCGGGCAGCGTTGGAGACAGCTATGAGTTCAAGCAGATCCGCGCAGCGGATCAAATGATCCGGGGGATCATTTGAAGGCGCAGAACGCCCTGGCCGAGACGATCAACGGTTTGTTCAAAGCCGAGGTCATTCACCGCCGCGGCCCTTGGCGCAACTTCGAAGACGTGGAATACGCAACGCTCGAATGGGTGGTTTGGTTCAACAACCGCCGCCTGCTTGAACCCATTGGGAACATCCCGCCGGCAGAAGCAGAGGCCCATTTCTACGCCGCTCTGGAAACTGAGGACATTGCCGCGTAACTAACTGAAATCAGTCTCCGGCAAACCCGGTGCGGTTCAGATGGAGCTTGCTGCTGTTTACTAGAGCGGTCCTAATCTTGCCGTCCTTAGCATTGATCGTGTCTTGTTTTCGACTCTCTTTCTGGTCACCTAGTCGGCCAAAAAGGTCATCTTCGGAAGCTCTGTAGTTGCACAATGTTCCGAACTGGAAGTAGCCCTTGAGCGCATCTTCAAAGTACTTCGCTTCTATGTGGCGTGTGATGTAGTCTGGTTGCTTCTTTTCAAAGTAGGCAATCATTGAGTCCGAAATTGGTGGACACATGAGCTTGTTCGTTACTTGGATACCTATGTTCGAACCCTCGAGAGACACCCCATTAAATACGATGCCGTTCTGAGGTAGCGAACTTTCTCTTGGCCTTCGGGGCCGAGGCGTTGCCAGACGGACTGAACAAAGTGCCGTTGTATTTCGTAAGTGCCAGTACGTCATACCATGCGCCTCTTTTAGGGCAGGCTGGTTGTGAGCTTGTCTGATGGTTCAGTCATGGGGATAGAAGATGGGCGTGATAACTTTGCTGAAAATGAAACCCCAATGCCGCTCAACTCAAGGTGAGTGTTGTCCTGATAAAATCAACTGCCAAGTGGGTTCACTGGAACTGTGGTTGTGACGCACTGCCTCACAATCCGTTCCAAGTTTGGAAACGTCCGTTCCGCCTTAGTATTGAGCTAAGGGTTTGTTCTCAAGCCGGTAATCCCATTCTGGGAAGTGTCCGCAGAGTTTTGGGGCTAGTTCCAAGTTCGACGGCTCGATTTTAGAAGCCCGCCCGCATCGTCACCCGCCCTAAAACCCTGTTTTAAAGGCCTTTCAGGGGCGTTTGAGAGTTTGCAACGGGAAGTGTCCAAGAATTACCTTAAGGCGCCGTATCGGCCATTTTGCCGGGTACTGAAGGACAAACGCTCCGGGCCTGTCTTCGGATGCAAACCTTCCTGAATGCTCTTTTATATATGGCTCCATCCGGGTTCTTCCGGCTTTGTCCGGCCTCTTCCGGATACTGCAACCCGAAGTGTCCCCTAACACTGCTGCACCTGTGCTGCAAAGGCAGCAGGCGGCGGGGCTGGGCTTCGTTGACCCGGTGGTAGCTGCGGGGCAGCGGAAAAGTCTATGGTTTTTGCCGCCCGCACAGGGCAAATGTGGTGCTATGGGAAAGCCGAAGAAGAAAGACCTGCCGGATCTGAGCCAACTGTGTGTTCCGGGGATGGAAATCGCGGTGCGGGCCGCTCCCAAGGCGGCGCGCAATGCGATTGTGCCGGCAGAGGGCGTGCTTAAGATTTCGGTTACCGTGGCGCCGGAGAACGGCAAGGCCAACGACGCCGTCCGCAGCCTGCTGGCCGCGGCAATGGGAACTGCGGCGTCCAATCTGGTCCTGCGCCGCGGTGCAACCTCGCGCGGCAAGGCTTTTGTCTACAACGGCCCGGCCTGACGCCTAGTCATCACCTGGCACAAGCCTGTAGACGCCTTCCGGCAGGTCCAGCGCTGCGGCCAGATCCCGCACCTGCAAATGGGACAGGGTGATTGTCTGCACTTTGTCGGTGCGCGGGTCGTATTGTTCGACCGTCACGCATTCGGTGAAGGAATTGATGGTCACATCCTCGGTGAGCGGGGTTCCGTCCTCATCCACCAGGGTAATAACCGTCGAGTCGAATTCATGCTCTATGGTAAACATAAGACCAGCCTGCACTGCCGCCTGGCTGCTGGCAAGGCCTTGCAATCACAGACTATCACATGGATCTGGCAGCAAGGTTCCGCTGCCGGGCGATTGCCTTCCGACATCCTTGCGCGATAAAGTAGCCCGGAACTGCAAAAGGAAGTACCATGCGCCGTTTACTGTGTCTCATTGCTCTTGCCGTCAGCGCCTGTGATGTGGCGATTGAGCCTGCGCCGCAATCTGCGCCGGTTGCTCGGACACCGCGGGTGCAGGGGATGGCGCCAGGGGAGGCGCGCACCGCCTTTGCGTCGGTGTCCCGGCGGGTGGAGCCGGTGGCTGAACGCGCGTGCCGCAGCCGGACCCAGGGGCTGAACTGCGATTTTCTGATCCGCATCGATCCGAACCCCAACGCGGCCCCCAATGCTTATCAAAGCCTCGACCGTTCCGGCCGGCCCATCATAACCTTCACACAGCGGATGCTGGGGCAGATCGCCAACCAGGACGAGCTGGCCTTTGTGATGTCGCATGAGGCCGCCCACCACATTCGCGGCCATCTGGCGCGGCAGGCGCAGAATTCGGCGCTGGTCAGCGCCGGTGCAGGGCTGATCACAGCCCTTGCGGGCGGCAGCGCGGCAACAGTTTCCACCGCACAGGATGTGGGCGGTTATGTCGGCGCGCGCACCTATTCCAAGGATTTTGAGCTGGAGGCCGATGAGCTGGGCACCCTTATCACCCATCAGTCCGGTTACCGGCCCAGCATCGGCGTGCGCTTCTTCAACCGGCTGCCGGATCCCGGCGACCGTTTCCTGGGCACCCATCCCGCCAACCCGGACCGGGTGCGGGTGGTGCAGGCCACCATCGACCGCCACGGGCTGAACTGAGCATGACTGCCAAGGATCATGCTGCGCCCGCGCTGGAGATGCTGGGTGTGGTGCTGACCGACCGCGGCTCGCGCTATGCAGTGACGGGGGCGCGGGCCGCCTCACGCGCGGAGGTCGACGCGGTGCTGGCTGAGCTGAAGTCTGACCGCGCCTATGCCAAGGCGACCCACAACACCTGGGCTGCGATGCTGCCCGCGGGCGGGCTTAAGGCTGATGACGGCGAGAGCGGCGCGGGCATGGTGATCCTGCGGATGATGGAGCGCGAAGGCCTGAAGGATCATGTGATCATCGTTACCCGCTGGTATGGCGGCAAGAAACTGGGCGGCGACCGGTTCCGCCGGGTGCAGGATGCGGTGCGGGCGTACCTCGGCCACCTGGGCGGGAAATCCGCCTGAAGCCGGTCCCGTTTGACCTGCATCAAATCGGCGCCTGCACCCTGCCGCTAAGCTGTACCCGAAATGAATGATTCCGGGGGACTGCGCGATGACCACCCATGCCGATCTGAAAAAGCACGCCGAACTGTTTGACCGGATGGCCGGCACCGTCGGGCTGGATCTTGAGGAAGAGGCGGTTGCCGGAACTTTGCGCTTTGACGAGATCGCCGAGGCGGTGTTGCGCTGCAGCCGTTGCGGCGGCGTCGGGGCTTGCCGCAAGTGGCTGGCCGAAGGGCCGCGCCCCGGTGCCGAGGCGCCTGATTTCTGCCGCAACCGCGACCTGCTTGGCTATTTGAACGAGCAGCAGGCCTGATGGCTCCGGATTTCTTCCGGTCTCTTTAAGGAGTTCGAACATGCAGCCATTGGGGGACCCCTTGTATCATTTGCGGCTGATGGCCCGGATGGGCCAGGCTGTGGGGGCGGATCTTACATCTGCCTTTGCCGCGGGGGATATCAGCCACGCGGACTGGGCCGCGATGATCACCCGCTGCCGCGGCTGCGGCGCGACGGATCAATGCGAGGCTTTTCTGTCCACCCATGACCACGCCGGGGCACCGATGCCGGGGTGCCGCAATGCGGATGTGCTGATGCAGTTGAAGGGCCGCAGCGCGTGAAGGACATGGATGCGGAGGCCCGGAGCCTTGGCAATATTTTCCGCCACCTGTGGCTGCTGCGCGCCGTGGCCGGGGCCGCGGGCGTCGATCTGGATCATGCGGTGAAAACCGGGCAGCTCAACGGTTTGGACTATGCCCGGATGGTGACCGCCTGCCGCGGTGCGGGCTGCAGCCAGTCCTGCGCGCTGTGGATCTCCACCCGCCGCGATGACGGCACCCCTGCGGTTCCAGAGTTTTGTCCCACCGGGGATGTATTCCAACGGCTGATGCCTTAGGCCGCAGCATGGCCCGCTGGCGGGATTCGCAGGTCTGGCCTTCGGGATGGTCTGTTACAGCTTTGAGTGGCTGCCGTCGCATAAGGGCTTTTTGCCAGAGTGCTTGCAGCCGCAAAAGAACAGCTTGCCGTCCTTTTCTGCTTTGTATTTCACCGGCTCGAACGCCGTGCCCTTGTGCGAGCCATCGCAGAACGGCTGCTTTTGCGACTTGCCGCAGGCGCACCAGAAATAGGTCTTTCCCTCAGTCACTTCGACGGGGAAGGGGGCTTTCTGGGCGATTTCCGGAGTGTCTGTCATGGCTGGGGCTCTCGCTGGCTGGTTGCTGTTGGGGGGAGGGTAGCAGGGAATTGCTCTTTAGGTAGAGGCAGAAAAGCAAAAGCCCGCGCAAAGCGCGGGCAGCGTCCGACTCTCCCCACGGGAGGGTGCTGGGTGGTAAGTTATTTGAATGGCATGCTGTCTAGCCAAGAGTTCCAATTAACTCTGCCATCGTCAAATCCTAGGTGCTTAAGAATAAGTAGGCCAACTAGCCTTTCAAAGGGGACATAAAATTTAGACAACTTGTAGGTTTCTTGGGTCGCTTTGCAGAAGGCTTCCAGTTCACCATTATGAAAACATGCGTTACGCAAAGTGGTGTATGTAAGAGCCTGCCGAAACGGTTCTGATTTTTGGTCTTGGTGGAAGTCGAAACCGTGCGAGCGGATGAAATTTGTTATTGGGGCAGCTGCATTTCCGCCAAACTTGTTTTGTTCCTTGCGCGCTAGCGCTTCGAGCCCTGAGAACAGGAAGAAGAATTTGTTTTCTATGAAGTCAGCGGCCCCACCCATGTAACATAGAGCAGTCTTATGGAGAAGTTGGCAGAATTCCACCTGTGTAGGTGCACTCGTGTTAAATACTGCTTCAAGCGCCAAGCGCATAAAATCCTTGCGCGAATTTGTGGAGAAGCTGTCTCCCAGGATCAGCTTTCCAGGACCAGATGGTCGATCAAATTCCATTCTTTCATTGCGCGCTTTGTCGAGTGCTTCCTCAACAGTTCTTGCTGAAACACAATGCGATATTTTGGAGGACCTTTTGTCTGCTACCGTAAGTATTATCTCCAGCCAAAAGAACAGCTGCCTGTCTAACTCTTCAGTTTCAATGATAGCAGTGCAAGGTGAGCCTTGATTGGAGATGTAGTGTTTCTTTAGCTCACTGACGTTCGTATAAACCGGGTGTACGGTGAATCTTTCGAGCTCAATTTTCTTTGTGACTTCAAAGCCGAATAGAGGAGAGTAGTACAAAATATATCCTCAAAATTTCTTTCTACCCCACAAGTCATACTCTCCGGCTTCATCAACTTCAACGGTCACCAGATCACCCGCCTGCAACCCGTCCGTCCCCTCATCAATGAACAGGTTGCCGTCGATCTCCGGCGCGTCGGCCTTGGTGCGACAGGTGGCGATGCCGTCGGCGTCGATGTCGTCGACAATCACCTGCTGGGTCTGGCCGACCTTGGCCGCCAGCTTGGCCTCGGAGATCGCCTGGGCCTTCTCCATAAACCGCTCCCAGCGCTCCTGCTTCACCTCTTCCGGTAAGTGGTCCGGCAGGTCGTTCGACCGCGCGCCGTCGACGTTTTCGTATTTAAAACAACCCACTCGGTCCAGCTGCGCCTCGTCCATCCAGTCGAGCAGGTGCTGGAACTCACCCTCGGTCTCGCCGGGGAAGCCAACGATGAAGGTGGAGCGCAGGGTGATGTCCGGGCAGGCCGCGCGCCAGGCGCGGATTTCGTCCAGCGTCTTGGCCGCCGCCGCCGGGCGGGCCATGCGGCGCAGTACGTCCGGGTGGGCGTGCTGGAACGGGATGTCCAGATAGGGCAGCAGCGCGTTGTCCGGGTCCGCCATCAGCGGGATCAGGTCGCGCACAAAGGGGTAGGGGTAGACATAATGCAGCCGCACCCACAGGTCCTCTGCCGGGGCCAGCCTGCCCAGCTCGCGGGAGAGGTCGAGGATATGGCTGCGCACCTCCTCCCCCTTCCAGGGGTGGCTGGAATACTTGCGGTCCAGCCCGTAGGCGGAGGTGTCCTGGCTGATCACCAGCAGTTCACGGACCCCGGCCCCAACCAGCTTTTCCGCCTCGCGCAGCACCGCGTGGACGGGACGCGACGCCAGCTTGCCGCGCATATCCGGGATGATGCAGAACTTGCACTTGTGGTTGCAGCCCTCGGAAATCTTCAGATAGCTGAAGTGGCGCGGGGTGAGCTTGACGCCGGCCGCGGGCAGCAGGTCCACGTAAGGGTTCGGGGAAGGCGGCACTGCGGAATGCACCGCGTCCAGCACCTGTTCGTACTGATGCGGGCCGGTGACCGCGTGGATGCGCGGGTGGTGCTCGCGGATATAGTCCGGCTCGGCGCCGAGGCAGCCGGTGACGATGACTTTGCCGTTTTCCTTCAGCGCCTCACCGATTGCCTCAAGGCTTTCCGCCTTGGCGCTGTCCAGGAAGCCGCAAGTGTTGACGATTACCGCGTCGGCGCCGGCGTAGTCGGGCGAGATGCCGTAGCCTTCGGCGCGCAGCCGGGTCAGGATGCGCTCACTGTCCACCAGCGCCTTGGGGCAGCCGAGCGACACCATGCCGAGCGTCGGCTGGTCCGGGCGCGGCGCATCACCGAACTGCGGGCGGGGGGCAAGGTCGGGGCGGAGGCTGGGCGGGTTGCTGGACGGGGTGCTGGTCATTCGCGCGCATATATCAGGAATGCGGCAAGAGGCAAGGAAAACGGGGGTGTCAGGTGTGAACCCCCTTTGTACACCCCCTGTGCACCCGGCGGCTGCATTTTCCCTTTGCACGGCCGCAAGGCCGGGCAGCGCCTGCCCTTCGTTAGGTGTTGAAGGCGGAGCGCCAAAGCCCGTAGCCAGCGGGCGCAAAGTTTCTGCAGCAACGCCAATATAGCGTTTGAAGGTGCCGCCGGTTTTTGAGGTTTTGTGTGTCCTGTGCATATCCGGTATCTTCTGGAACTGTGTCTGCCATGGGTGCTCTTTGCACCGCTGAGGCGAAGAAGTGGCGGTCTCAAGCCAAGCAGATGCCTCTAACCGCGCGCGAAGCCTGCGCCACTGTCCGCCATATCCTCGCCAAACAAGGCTTCCCCGTAGACGAGCACTTCTTTTTCCGCCGGGAGATGCATTTTGCCGGAAAGATTGGCTCCATCTGGCAGCGGCTGCCCTATCTGCTGTTCGGCCTGTCCTCCGGATACGGCTATCCTGCGGTCAAAACGCGCGAAGCTTTGATGCAGGAAGCGGCTTCCTGCATTGCACCCGCTTCACCAGACGGTAAGCTGGCAAAAAGACCCTTGGACTACAGGGGGACAAGACATGAGGAGTGGGCTGATGAAGCTGATAATCCGGGTTGTAACCGCGCTGGTGCTGACGGTGGTTGTGCTGGCGGGGCTGGTGCTGCTGCTGCCGGGCGAGAAAATCGCGCGGCTGGCGGCCGATCAGCTGGAGACGCAGACGGGCCGCAAGCTGGCGTTCGGCGGCAAGGTGCGCTTTACCTTCTGGCCGACGCTGGGGGTCAAGGCGGACGCGGTGACGCTGTCCAATGCAGATTGGGCGGGACCCGAGCCGATGCTGCAGGCCGAGCGTCTGACCATCGGCGTGGCGGCGGCAGAGCTGTTGCAGGGCGATGTGCGGGTCACGGAAATTTCGGCGATCCTGCCGCATCTGAACCTGGCCACCAACGAGGACGGTATCGGCAACTGGGTCTTTGGCAGCGGCGCGCCAGCCTCTGGCGGTCCGGCCGCAAGCAGCAGCGGTGCGTTGCCGCTCAGGATTGAAGCGGTCGATCTGACCGGTGCCTCGCTGCGCTACGCAGCATATGGCGAAGCGCCGGTGGAGATGAAAAACATCGACCTTAGCCTGCTGTGGCCGGAACCCGATGGCACCGTGAACGCCAGGGCGACCCTGCGCCCGGCGGGGGAGCCGGTGGAGGTTGACGCCGAGATCGGCACCTTTGCAGCGTTTCTGGCCGGTGAGGTGTCCTCGATCGGGGCAACGGTGACGGCACCGGGCGGCAAGGGGCGGTTTGACGGCCATGCAGATATCAACGGCGAGGCCAGCGGGCGGCTGACCTTTGGCGCTGATGATGCGTTGCAAACGGGTGTCGCGCTGGGGCTGGTCCTGCCGGATGCCTTGGCGCAAAAGACCGTGTTCGGCGCCGATGTGACCTATACCGCCGACGGGCGGCTGTCGATGCGCGATCTGGCGGTTGAGCTGGGCGGCAACAAGCTGACCGGCGCCGCGGATGCAGAATTCAACAAGCGGCCGGAGATTACTGCGCAACTGCGCGGCGGCGCGCTGGATTTCTCCACGTTGGCTGGCGGGACGGGCAGCTCTGGCAGCGGCGGGGCAGCCGCGGCAGGCTGGCCCAAGGACGCGATTGATGCCTCGGCGCTGGGGCTGGCGGATGCTGTCATTGACCTGTCCTTTGACAGCTTGAATACCGGCGGTGTGATCCTGGGAGCCAGCACGCTGAACCTGACGATCGAGCGCAGCCGCGCGGTGCTGAAGTTCCTGCCGGCCTCCATGTTCGGCGGCCAGGTGCGGGGGCAGGTGGTTGCCAACAATCGCAATGGCCTGTCGGTGGGCGGCAAGCTTTCGTTCAACGGCATCAGGCTGGAGCGGGCCCTGGGCGAAACCGCGGGCTACAGCCGGCTGAACGGCGAGGCGCTGGGGGAGCTGGAGTTCCTGGGGGCCGGAAACTCAGTAGACGCTATCATGCGCTCGCTCAACGGCAAGGGCTGGCTGGAAGCTGGGAAAGGGTTCTTTACCGGCTTCGATCTGGAGCAGCTGATGCGCTCGGGCGGCAATGGCGGCAGCACCGTGTTTGATCAGATGACAGCCAGTTACACAATTGACGGCGGCAACCTGCGCAACCAGGATCTTCTGGTTCTGCTCAAGGGGTTCCGCGCCGAAGGCAAGGGCCGGATCGGGCTGGGCGCGCGGGATCTGGATTATCTGTTTATTCCCCAGTTGGTGCGGGCAGGCAGTGATCAGGTGCTGACCATCCCGGTGCGGATCACCGGTCCTTGGGAAAACCCGGATATCCGTCCGGACCTGAGCCAGGCGCTGCAGCCGAAGATCGACGAGATCGAGCAGGAAGCCAAGGATCGGGTACGCCAGAAGCTGAGTGAAGAGCTGAACACAGAGATTGCGCCGGAGCAGGACCTGAACGACGTGCTGAAACAGCGCATCGAGCAGGAAGCGCGGGACCAGTTGCTGAAACTCCTGGGTGGCGATTGATCTGACCCGGCTGCAGGCGCCTTACACTCGAATTGGCGCATGTAAGGGCAGACTTGCACTTAGACCGCTTCTCAGCAGAAAGAAGCGCCCGCCAAAGGCGGGCGCCGGTCGCCTGCGTCAGCAGGCGAAACCACTCTTTCCCATCTGATTAGATGGTCTGATCGTAATCGCCGACCAGCGGCTCGGTGCGGATCACCGCGTCGATATCCGCGAAAATCGCCCGCATCTCGTCTTCGCTTTCGGAGCTTTCGCAGACCACCACCAGGTTCGGCGTGTTGGACGACGCGCGCACCAGCCCCCAGGAGCCATTGTCCAGGATCACCCGCGCACCGTTCACGGTGACAACTTCTTTGATCGCCCGGCCGGCAAGGCTGTCGCCTGCCTCATGCTTGGCCACCAGTTTCTGCACCAGCCGCTCCAGAGCGCCGTATTTTTCGGTATCTGCGCAATAGGGCGACATGGTCGGGGTGGACCAGGTCTTGGGCAGGGCCTTGCGCAGGTCTGACATCGACTGATCCGGATTGCGGTCCAGCATCTTGCAGACTTCAACCGCCACTCGCATGCCGCAGTCATAGCCACGGCCGATGGGTTCAGCCAGAAAGTAGTGGCCGGATTTCTCGAACCCGGCCAGGGCGCCGATTTCCTTGACCCGCCGCTTCATGTGGCTGTGGCCGGTTTTCCAGTAATCCGCCGTCACACCGTTCTTTTGCAGCTCGGGGTCAGAGGCAAACAACCCGGTGGATTTCACATCCGCCACAAAGGTGGAGTTCGGATAGATTTTGGACAGATCGCGCGCCATGATCACACCCACCTTGTCGGCAAAGATCTCCTCGCCCTCGTCATCCACCACGCCGCAACGGTCGCCGTCGCCGTCAAAGCCAAGCGCCAGATCGGCACCTGAGGCTTTCACCGATGCAGACATGTCATGCAGCATTTCCATGGCTTCTGGGTTGGGGTTGTAATGCGGGAAGGTGTAGTCCAGCTCGTTGTGGCTCTCAACCACCTCAACCCCCAAACGCTTGAACAACTCGGGCGCAAAGGCCGAGGCGGTGCCGTTGCCGGTGGCGCAAACCACCTTCAGCGGGCGGGACATTTTGAAGTCGCCGGCCAGATCGTCGAGATAGGCTTCCTTGACGCCATCCACGAACTCGTAAGAGCCGCCCGGAGCGGGCTGGCCTTCGCCGTTCAGCACGATGTCACGCAGCTCGTCCATCTCGTCCGGGCCGTGGGTCAGCGGGCGCTCGAAGCCCATCTTGACGCCGGTCCAGCCGTTGGGGTTGTGCGAGGCGGTGACCATGGCGACGGCAGGCACATCCAGGTGGAACTGCGCGAAATAGGCCATTGGCGACACGGCGGGTCCAATGTCCTTCACTTGGATGCCGGCCTGCATCAGGCCGAGGATCAGGGCGTTTTTGATCGCCAGCGAATAATCCCGGTAATCGTTGCCGACCGCAATCACCGGCTCGATCCCGCGCTTGCGCATCTGGGTGCCCAGCCCCAGGCCCAGGGCGGTCATGCCGGGCAGGTTGATCTCCTCCGGGTATTTCCAGCGTGCGTCATATTCGCGGAAACCCGTGGGCTTGATCATCGCGTCGCGCAGAAAGCTCCAGGTGTTCGGGGTCACCTCGGACTGGGGTTTTGTCATCTCTGAAATCTCTTTGCTGGTTCAAATACGGATGGGATCGGCCTTGGCCAGCGCATCAAAGCGCATCAGGCTGCCGATAAGCTGCGGCATCTGATCCAGATAGATCATGTTCGGCCCGTCGGACGGCGCGGTGTCCGGGTCCTCATGGGTTTCGATGAACACCGCTGAAATACCGAGAGAGACAGCCGCGCGCGCCATCAGCGGGGCAAACTCGCGCTGGCCGCCGGTGGAGCCGCCCTTGCCGCCGGGCTGCTGAACCGAATGGGTGGCGTCCATCACCACCGGGTAGCCGCCCTGCGCCATCTGCGGCAGCGACCGCATGTCGGCGACCAGGGTGTTGTAGCCAAAGGAGGTTCCGCGTTCGGTCAGCAGGATATTGGTGTTGCCGGTGCTTTCCACCTTGGCAACCACATTGGCCATGTCCCAGGGCGCCAGGAACTGGCCCTTTTTGATGTTCACCGCCTTGCCGGTGTTGCCTGCCGCCAGCAGCATGTCGGTCTGGCGGCACAGGAACGCGGGGATCTGCAGGATATCAACGGCCTCTGCCGCCACCGCGCATTGCGCTTCGGTATGCACATCGGTCAGCACCGGCACGCCGAATTCGCGGCGGATGGTGTCCAGCACCTTCAGTCCTTCGTCCAGCCCCAGGCCGCGCTTGCCGGACAGCGAGGTCCGGTTGGCCTTGTCATAGGAGGCTTTGAACACAAACTGGGCGCCGGCCTTGTCGCAGGCCTCTTTCAGCTGCCCGGCAATCATCCGGGCATGGTCTGCGGTTTCCAGCTGACAGGGGCCGGCGATGAATGTCAGCGGACAATCATTGCCGATAGTGAGGCCGGCGATATCGATGTTTTTCATGAGCTTCCGATGGCTTTATGATGAGACCTGTTCCCGCAGGATAGACGCGGTAAGCGAGCACATCAGATAAATACCGGAAAAGATCAGGAAAGCCAAAACGGTATTCTCAAACTTGCGCGGATAAGACGGTTCCTGGCTGGGAACAGGCTCCACCGCGGTGGTCAGATAGCGGACCTGGCGGTTGGCCTCCAGACGGGTGGTTTCCACTTGCTGCAAGGCCGATTGCAGCATCAGATCGCGGGTCGCCAGATCGGCCTGGGCCATCTGAATCTGGATCCGCAGATTGGCCAGCGAGTTTTCGCCGGCCGAGGCGTCGACCATCCGGTTGTTGAGGCTTGCGATCACTGCTTGCAGCCGCCGGATGTCGGCCTCGGCGCCGGACACCTTTGCCCGGTTGGGCCGGGCATTGTCCTGAAGGGCGGCCAGTTCCAGCCGTTTTTCCTCCAGCTGGATTTCAAAGGTGCTGATCTGCTGGCGCAGCGATACCACCACTCCTTCGGGGTCCAGAACCGAACCTTGCTGCTGCAGCAGCACAAGCTGTTCCTGCGCTGCCCGGCGCTGGCCTTCGGCGTCTGACAGGGCGGATGCGGCTTCCGACATCTGGTCGGCGCGCTTTTGCTGCGACAGGTTGTTCACCTTCTCCTGCGCATAGGAAATCAGCTTGCTCGAAAACTCTGCCGCGGCTTCGGGATCGGCGGCAGAGACTTCCATCCGCACCACGCCCTCGGTCGGGTCATAGCCGATCTTCACGTTGCGGCTGTAGGTGGCATAGGCTTCCTCGTTTGTCGGGTCGCTCTGCAGCCGCTGGATCGGGTCCAGCCAGGCTTGGGTGAAATGCGCCTTAAAGCCGGCCTCGCGGTCCAGCCGCAGCATCGCCTCCTTGGACATCAGGTAGCTTTGCACTGCAATCGAATCCTGGCTGGTGGCGAACTGAGTGCCCGACAGCAAGCCGCCGACACCGCCGCCAGCGCTGTCGGCCTTAAGCACCAGGAACTCGGATTTGGAGGAATACATCGGCGTCGCCACCGAATAGAAGTAAAACCCTGCGGCCAGTGTCGGCAGCAGCACGAAAAAGGCCAGCCGGGCTGCCAGCAAGGTCAGTTTGCGGCGGCGGCGGCGGGCGATATCGCGCTGAATTTCCTGGATTTCACGGGTGCGCCGCTCTGCCGGGCTCAGCTCGGTCGAGGGCAGGGTGGTTTTGCCCGCGGGCACTGTTTGCGGCAGCTGGACCGATCCGGGCGCAGGCGGGGTGCCTGCGGGCTGCGCCTTGTTTTGCGGCACCACCAGTTCCAGCATATTGGCGCGCTTGAAAGGGTCGATGCCGCGTTCACGCAGCATCTGCACGGCTTCAAAATCCGAGGTAGGGGCAAGATTGTGTTTCTGCGCCATCCGGCGGGCCAGGCGCAATTGGCGGCCGGTCAGGCCTTCGTGGCGGATCGCATTGATATCGGTTTCCTGCTGAGTCTCGCGGGCCGAGCTGACCATGCCGGACAGCGGCGCGGCGCGGGTCTGCGTTTCAGCCGGATGTGCTGCGCCCGGATTTGCCGGGGCTGCCTGGGCTGCTGATGCTGCTGCAGGCGCCGCGGGCCGGGCGGCGGCGGCTGTTCGGGGCTGGGAATGCCCGGCCGCCGGACTTGCAGCTGCGCCGGCCGCCTGAGGTTGATCCCCGGCGCCGCTGGCTCCGGCTGCAGCGGGACTGCGGCGGATGCGGAACTTTTTAGCTCTCGGTTTCGTAGTCATAGAGCTGTTTCGCTTCTTCCAAAGTGTCAAAAATGTGCAACTGGCCCTGCAGCAGGACCGCAGCTGAACGGGCAAATTTCTCCAGCGTCTTGGCTTGGTGGGAGACGATGATGATTGTGGTTGTCTCCAGCCGCTCCTGCAGGATTTCGCCGGCCTTGCGGTTGAACTCCACATCCGTGGTGCTGGGCATGCCTTCATCGATCAAGTAGATGTCAAAGTCCAGCGCCAGCATCAGCGAGAAGCTGAACCGTGCCCGCATCCCCGAAGAATAGGTGCCGATCGGCTGGTCGAAATATTCGCCCAGACCGCACAGCCAGCGGCAATAGGCCTCCACATAGTCGGGATCCAGGCCATACAGTTTGGCGATATAGCGGCAGTTTTCCATGGCGGACAGGCGGCTGATCACCCCGCCCATGAACCCTAGCGGAAAGGAAATCTTGCAATTGCGGCGGATCTCGCCCTCATCCGGTTTTTCCAGGCCGGCCATCATGTTGATCAGCGTGGTCTTGCCGGTGCCGTTCGGAGCCAGCACGCCCAGCGATTTGCCCGGCTCGACGCGGAACGACACGCGGTCAAGGATCACCTTGCGCTGGGTCCCTGTCCAGAAGGACTTGCTGACGTTTTCAAACTCAAGCATTGCTGGTTCCGGTGCTGCTCGTGCGGCCCTCTTGCGGGCTCTGTCTGCCTCATGTCCACAATGGCGCACTGACGCGCCCGTGGCTCTTTGGTATCAAAAGAGTGTTAATGGCCTACGCCGCGAATTTGGCTTTATTATGTCGAATTGTACCATAAATGTTCAATGAAGTTTTAACCAATTCAGCCCCGATCCGGGGTGCGGGACGGGTTTTTTGGCGGCAGGATGGCAAGGCGGGGCGAGAGATGACTGTTTCCAAGTGCGGGACAATGAAGTCCGGGCAGCAATTGAAGGCGGAGATTCGGGGCTGCCGGATCTGTGCAGACCGCTTTGCCGCCACCGCCACCGCGCATGAGCCGCGCCCGGTTGTATGGTTCCGGCCCTCAGCGCGGATCCTGATTGCCGGCCAGGCGCCGGGTGCGCGGGTACATGAAAGCGGCCGGCCCTTTACTGACCCGTCCGGTGACCGGCTGCGCGCCTGGTTGGGCCTCACTGAGGCGGAGTTTTATGATAAGGACCGGGTGGCTGTGGTGCCGATGGGGTTCTGTTTTCCCGGCTACAACCAGAAAAAGGCCGATCTGCCGCCGCCTGCCGTGTGCAGCAAGACCTGGCATGCCCAAGTGATGGCGCAGCTGCCGGATGTCCGCCTCAAGGTGCTGGTCGGCGCGCATGCGCAGCGCTATCACCTGGGGGTGAAGGGGCCGGTGACACCGCTGGTTCAGGGCTGGCGGGATCATGCGCCGCAGGTCTTCCCCTTGCCGCATCCGTCCTGGCGTAATACCGGATGGCTGAAGAAGAACCCCTGGTTCGAGGCCGAACTGCTGCCGGTGCTGCAGGCCCGGGTGAAGGAGCTGATGCGATGACAGAAGAAACCCCGCTGGATCTGGCGCATGCGGCGATGGAAGCAGCCCCTGCAGACGATGCTGCCCGGCTGCGGTTCTACGAGCGGCTGGCTGACAGCGAACTGTTCCTGATGCTGACCGAAGAAGCCGCCGGCGGGCAGATCTCGCCTGAATTGTTTGAGACACCTGAGGGCGCCTTTGTGCTGGTGTTCGACCGCGAAGAGCGTTTGGCGCATTTTGCGGGCCGGGCGGTGCCTTATGCCGGGCTGTCCGGCCGCGTCATCACGCAGATGCTGGCCGGGCAGGGGATCGGGCTAGGCCTGAACCTGGAGGTGGCGCCCTCTGCCATTCTGATCCCGGCCGGCGCGGTCGGCTGGCTGCATCAGACGCTTGGCCACACCCCGGACGAGGTGGAAGCCGGCATTGCGGAGTTTACACCGCCAACCGGGTTGCCGGAGGTGCTGCTGACGTCGCTGGACGCCAAGCTGGCTACTGCCGGCGGGCTGGCGGCAGCGGCCTATCTGGCGGGGGTGCGGTATGCCGGCGGGGGCCAGGGGCATCTCCTGGGGTTTGTCGGTGCCAAGGAAGCTGCGCAACCGTCGCTGGCCAAGGCCGCGGGCGAAGCGCTGACCTTTTCCGGAATTGAGGCGGGGGCGATGGATGTGGCCTTTTTTGCGGCAGAGGATCCGGTGGCGGCCAGCCTGGCCCGGGTCGGGTTGCGGTTCGATCTGCCGCAGCCGCCGGAACCGGACGCCCTCCAGCCGGAGATCCCGGGCAGCAACCCGGACAAGCCGCCGCGGCTGGTCTGACTGCAGCTGTCACGGTAGGCTCCCGCCTGCTCCGGCACATTTTGCAAATGTGCGTCACAGTTGGGCGTGGCGCTGTGCTGTGCACAGCGCGGCCCTTTCTGCTGTTAAGCGCTTGTTCGGGAGTATGCCAGCCCTTGACCCGGCAAAGGGTGGAATGCTGCTTGCAATCGGTGGCGCGCCGCGCGTGAGCGCGGCGCCGGGCCCAAGGCCGCAAAGGGAAGCCCAGGCATTGCCTGGGCTTTCGCGGGCGCGGGAGGGCTTGGCTGGCGGTTACTCCGCTGCCGGTTCCAGCTTGTCCTGAGTGCGGGTGTCGAAATCGCTTGCGTCGTGGCGCTCGTGCAGTTGCATGTGCAAATCGCCGAATGACCGGTTCACCATACGGCCGCGCTGCACAGCCGGGCGGGCGTCGATCACCTTGGCCCAGCGGACCACATTGGTGTAGCTTTCCACGTCCAGGAACTCTGCCGCATCATAAAGACGGCCCAGAACCAGCTGGCCGTACCAGGACCAGATTGCCATATCGGCAATGGTGTATTCCTCACCCGCAATGTAAGTCCGCTCCGCCAGCTGCCGGTCCAGCACGTCAAGCTGGCGTTTGCTCTCCATCGCAAAGCGGTCGATCGGATACTCCCACTTTTCCGGGGCATAGGCATAGAAATGGCCAAAGCCGCCACCCAGATACGGGGCGCTGCCCATCTGCCAGAACAGCCAGCTCAGGGTCTCGGTGCGCGCTGTGCCCTCCTTGGGCAGGAATTCCCCGAATTTCTCGGCCAGATGCATCAGGATCGAACCGCTTTCGAACACCCGCACCGGTTCATCGCCGCTGCGGTCCAGCAGCGCCGGGATCTTGGAGTTCGGGTTGATCCCAACAAAGCCGGAACCGAACTGGTCGCCGTCGCCGATCTTGATAATCCAGGCGTCATATTCGGCGCCCGCATGGCCCTTGGCCAGAAGCTCCTCCAGCATCACTGTGACCTTTACCCCGTTCGGGGTCGCCAGAGAGTAAAGCTGCAGCGGGTGCTTGCCCGCCGGCAGTTCCTTGTCATGGGTCGCGCCGGCAACGGGGCGGTTGGTGGAGGCAAACTCGCCGCCGTTTTCTTGCTCCCACTTCCAGACTGTCGGCGGGGTATAGGGGGTGTCGCTCATCTGTCGGGCCTTGCTTTGATTGTTTCCGGTTTGCGGTCAATCGCACGCGCTGCGGCAATTGGCTGTGGCAGAGATAAGAGGGGATTTGGAAATTCCAATGACTGGAAGGTACGGAGGCGGAAATTTTACAAAATGCTCACGGGGTCTCGTCTGCGCACACAGAGGCGTGAGCCCCCCTTCGCATTTGCGCCGGGACCTATAGTGTCTGACACGAAGCCGGATAAGATGCCGGTGCCCGAATTGAAGCGATCACCGATGAAAGGGATGATTTCATGAAGCGTTTTGCATTTGCTGCCGTGGCAGCGCTGTCCTTTGCCCTGCCGGCCTTTGCAGGCGAGCAATATGTCGATGGCACCGGATTTGCTGTCTCCGGTTATGACGTGGTGGCCTACCGCAGCCTGGACATGAACCCGGTGGGCACCGCGCAGCCTGAACCGGTCCGGGGGCACGCGGATTTTACAGCCGAACACAACGGCGCGACCTGGGCGTTTTCAACCGCGGCCAACCGCGACGCATTTTTGGAAAACCCGGCCCATTATGCGCCGCAATATGACGGCCACTGCGCCTATGGTGTGTCGCGCGGCGGTAAAGTGCCCGCCAATCCGAACCTGTGGCGCATTGTGGATGACAAGCTGTATCTGAACATCACCGACGTTGTCGTCGGTTTCTGGGAAGAGGATATTCCGGAAAACATCAACCTGGCCGAAGGCAACTGGCCGGGGATTGAGCCGGACGCGGCCTCGGGTAGTGTGATCCCGAAGTTCACCTCCGAAGGTCCGGTGGCAAACTGATTTAGCGCTCAGTTACCCGGTGCCCTGCTCCTGAGCCGTCCACCGGGCAAACGGACCGCAGAAATGAAAAACCCGCGCTGCAAGGCGCGGGTTTGATTTGATTCAGAAGCGTTCGCGCAGGCAGCGAATGCCTGCCCGATCCTCAGCGGCGGCGGTCGCGGCGCGAGGACATCGGCTGGAACGCCACGCCCACATGCGCTTCGCAATAGGGTTTGCCTTGCTGAGAGGGCAGGCCGCAGAACCAGAAATCCTCGGTCGCGGGATCGCCCACCGGCCATTTGCAGGTGCGTTCGGTCAGATCCATCAGGCTCAGCTTCTTGGCCTTCTTTTCGATCTCGTTGACCTTGGCCAGGGCTTCGGGGCTGATTTCATTGGCCGAAGGCTGCGGCGGCAACGGCTGGCCGGCCGGGATGATCTGGCGGCGTGCAGGCGTCGCGGGCCGGGCTTCGGCTGCCGCGGGCTGGACCGCTGCGGGGCGGGCCGGCTCGGTCTTGGGCTGCGGCTTGGGTTTGGCTGCGGCCGCAGGTTTCGGTGCCGCAGCGGCGGGGGCTGCTGCGGGCTTTTCCTTGGGCTCGGCGGCCTTGGTTGTGCCGCTGTTGCGGTTGGACAGGCCGAGGCGGTGCACCTTGCCGATCACCGCGTTGCGGGTGACGCCGCCCAGTTCCTTGGCGATCTGGCTGGCCGACTGACCCTCGCCCCACATTTTCTTGAGCAGTTCGACGCGCTCGTCTGTCCAGGACATCTGTTGCCTTTCCAAGCTAATAGCGGCCCCAGGGATTCTGCAGCCGCCATCATATTCCGTGTGATCGCCCTATTCTAATCACTGCGGGCGGAGTTACAAGGCATCTTGCGCCCCTTGCCGCAGCCGTTATGCAGGCAAAGCAGCGAAAAACGGGGGCAGCATGGCGGATCAGGGGTATCAGGTTGAATTGGGCGCACGCCGGTTCGGACGGGTGAACTGGCTGGGGCTCAAGGCGCTGGCCTGGCGCGAGGTGAAGCGGTTTCTGGCGGTCTGGACCCAGACGCTGCTGGCGCCGCTGATGACCGCGGCGCTGTTTCTGATGATCTTCAACATTGCCATCGGCCCTCAGCGCGGTGATGTGATGGGGGTGCCGTTCCTGACCTTCCTGGCGCCGGGCATCATGATGATGACGGTGATTCAGAACGCCTTTGCAAACACGTCCTCTTCCATCGTGATTGCCAAGGTGCAGGGTAACATTGTCGACACGCTGATGCCGCCCTTGTCGGGGCTGGAGATCCTGCTGGGCTATTTGGCCGGGGCGGTGGCGCGCGGCACGCTGGTGGCGCTGGCCATCGGGCTGGGGCTGATGGCAGTGCTGCAGATCGTGCCGGCGCATCCGCTGACAGCGCTGGTGTTCATCGTGCTGGGTGCGGCGTTTCTGGGCGGCTTGGGCATCGTTGCGGGCGTCTTTGCTGACAAATTCGATCAGATGGCGGCGATCACTAATTTCATCGTCACTCCGCTCGCCTTTCTGTCAGGCACTTTCTATTCGGTTGAGGCATTGCCGCCGGTTCTGAAGGTGATTTCGCATCTGAACCCGGTCTTCTACCTGATCGACGGCGTGCGATTCGGGGTGATCGGCACCTCCGACAGTCCGCCGCTGCTGGGGCTGGCGGTTTGCAGCGGTGCCACCTTTGCGGTGTGCCTGTTGGCCTGGGCCATGCTGCGCTCCGGCTACCGGCTGAAACCCTGACGCTGCTATTCTGCCGGAACCGGATCTTCGCCTGACGGCTGAACTTGTTTCCTGCGTCCAAGCCGCGGGTGCAGGTTTCCGGCCAGCAGCACCGCCCCCGCGGTGGCTGCCGCGCCTGCCGCAAAAATCCCCGCAACCGGCGCCGCCAGCAGAACCAGCCAGGCAACGCCAGGGGTCAGAATGCCGGAAATGTCGCGGTAGCTGGAGTAAACCGCCGACATCTCAGTGCGCTCGGATGGTTTCACCGCCATCAGAAACGGCAGACCCGCACAGATATCCAACAGGATCAGTGCGGCCGAACCAGCCACCAGCAAGGTGATCGACACAGCAGGCCAGCCCTGGGCAACACATGCGGCGCCAAAACAGGCGGTCACCCCCAGAAAGCCGGCCTGCACCGCAAGCCGGATCGAATTCCGTTGCACCCAGCGCTGCAGCAGCGGTGCGCCGAACAGGGCGGCATTGGTAACGGACAGCAAGATACCGCCCAGCTCCTCGCCCAGGCCCTTTTCGATGGCAAAAATCGGCAGGTAGACAACGTAGATCCACCACCCGGCCGAGCGGATCACCGCAAACAGCCAGCCAGCGACCAGGCGCGGCTGTGCCAGAAAACGCGGTACGTAGGTCAAGGGATTAGAGGCCGGGCCGCGGGCGCGGGCGATTTGCTTGCCGTTGCCCATGCGCATCCACCAGAAGGCCGCCAGCATCACCAGTGCTGCAGCGCCAGAGATCAGGAAGGGGGCGGGCGCCCAGACCTCAAGCAGCAGCACGCCGGCCACCGGGCCTGCTGTCCAGCCAAGGGCCGAATAGAACATCCGCGAGGTTTCGCATTGCCCGAGTTCCATCCGGGAGATGTAGTCCAGCACATAAGCGTTGAAGCAGATGAAAGTGGTCACCGCCGCCACTGTGTTCAGTGCAAGGGCAGCAAGCACCGAAACCGGGCTGCCCTCGATGGCAAAGCCGGCAGAGGCAATAAACATCAGCGCCCCAAGCGAATAGGCCCAGCGGCGCGGCACCAGCCGGATCAGGGCAGGGACCATCAGCCCGGCCAGCAGCGATAGGATGCCGACCGCAAAGTATGAGGCCGAAACCATCCCGGCATCACCCAATGCCCGGTACATGATCAGCGGAAAGACAGAGATCAAAGTGCCGCGCACCACGGCCTCCAGCCCGGCCAGAACGCCAAAGTCCCGCACCGAAGGCACCGGCGCATGGCGCAGCCATTCGGGAATTCGCCTCTCGTGCATCTGCGTCCTCCTGTTCTGTCAAAGGACAGCGTGGCGCGGAAGATGCAGGGAAAATGCCGTTTTTCGACCCAAGGGTCGCATGCGGGCCTGGCGCCGGAAATAACTTCTCGTGATGGCCGGGCGGCTAAGGCTTGTGCGCCGCTGCAGCCGCGCGGCCCGCCGGGGGACTGGGCCGCCCTTCCCGCCAGGCAAGGATGGCGGCGCCCGCCAGAATGATAAAGGCGCCAAGGAAAGAAATGGCATCCGGCACCACGCCAAAGCCAATAAAGTCATAAAGGGCTGCAAAGACCAGCGTTGCATAGCTGAACGGCGCCACAAAAGAGGCATCAGCACGGGCCATGCCATTGATGAAACAGGCCTGGGCAAAGGCCATCAGCAGCCCCAGTGCGGCCAGCGCCCCCCATTGTGCAAGGCTGGGCATTTGCCAGACCGGCAGCACGGCGCAGCTGGCAATCATCACGCCCAGCAGGTTGTTGAACCACAGGACTTGCAAGGGCCCTTCGCGGCCCGCGAGCTTTTTGATGAATATCAGCTCCAGCCCCATGATCGCTGCTGCCCCAAGTGCGAGCAGCGCCGCAGGCTGAAAGCTGGCAGGTGCCGGCCGCAGCAGGATCATCGCGCCGATCATGGCAATCAGCGCCGCACCCCAGCGCCAGGGGCCGACCCGCTCGCCCAGCAGCGGGATTGCCAGCAGCATGCCGAAAACCGGGTTCAGGAAGGCAATCGCGGTAGCATCGGCCAGCGGGATATAGGCAACCGAGGCAAACATCAGCGTTACCCCGGCCCAGCCAAAGGAGGTGCGCCCGATGTGATAGCCCCAATGCGGCCGGATGAACCTGGGCCGCAGGATCAGCACGGCGGTTGAAATGCCCATGAAGGCAAACAGGAAGCGCCCATGGCTGATCTGCAACGGGTGCAGCGGCGCCCCCAGGCTCCCGGTCCCCAGTGCCTTGGCCAGCAGAGTGGTGCCAGCGATGAAGGTTGTCGCTGCCAGGATCAGGGCGGCAGCCAGAGCCGGGTTCTGCGGGGTGTAACGGGTCATGGCAAAGCGGTGCGGCAAGCCGCCGCGGGATGCAAGAGAAAACGCTCTGCAATCGGCAGCAGTCTTGCGCAGGAAGGGGCGCTGCCCCTCTTGGCCTGACGGCCAATTCACCCCGGAGTATTTCGGCAAAGGTGAAGGGGCGCGCGGCGCGCTGCGGCGGATTGGCGGGCAGGGCTATACAAAAGGGGTTTTCTTTCGCTCAATCCTCCACTATGGAACCCACCCATGATCAAACGTGCAGATATCACCGTTTCGCGACGCCGACGCCGCCTGGCGTGACCGGCCCTTTGATCCGTTGTGCCTTTTCATGGCGCATCCCCTTCCAAAATCATTGGCCCACCGTTGACCCAAGGCCCCAGCTGTTGCACAGCTTTGGCTTCAACCTTTGAAAAGGATGATCCTGATGATCCCGTCCGTTCTGCCGACCTACAACCGTGCACCGCTTGAGTTCGTCAAAGGCGAAGGCGCCTGGCTGACCACGGCGGACGGGCGACGCTTTCTGGATCTGGGCTCGGGCATTGCCGTGAATGCGCTGGGCCATGCCCATCCGGCGCTGGTGGAGGCGCTGACGACCCAGGCGCAAGCCTTATGGCATGTCTCCAACCTGTACCACATCCCGCAGCAGCAGGCGCTGGCGGACAAGCTGGTGGAGCATACTTTTGCCGATACCGTGTTCTTCACCAACTCCGGCACCGAGGCCTGCGAGCTGGCAGTGAAAATGGCGCGCAAGTATTTCTATGACAAGGGCCGGCCGGAGCGGGTGGAGATTATCACTTTTGACGGTTCCTTTCATGGCCGGTCCTCGGCCGGCATCGCCGCCGCAGGGTCTGAGAAAATGGTCAAGGGCTTTGGCCCGCTGCTGCCCGGTTTCGTGCATCTGACCTTCGGCGATCTGGATGGCGTCACCAATGCCATTTCGGACAGCACTGCCGCGATCATGATCGAGCCGGTGCAGGGCGAGGGCGGCATCCGCCCTGTGCCCGATGCCGAGCTGAAGGCGCTGCGCGCAATCTGTGATGAGCACGGCCTGCTGCTGATCCTGGATGAGGTGCAATGCGGCGTCGGGCGGACCGGCAAGCTGTTTGCCCATGAATGGGCAGGCATCACCCCCGACATCATGATGGTGGCCAAGGGTATTGGCGGCGGCTTCCCGTTGGGCGCGGTGCTCGCCACCGAAGACGCGGCCAGCGGCATGACTGCGGGCACCCATGGCTCCACCTATGGCGGAAACCCCTTGGGCTGCGCGGTGGGCTGCGCGGTGATGGATCATGTGGCTGACCCGGACTTCCTGGCTGAGGTGAACCGCAAGGCGGGCCTCATGCGGCAGAAGCTGGAGGGGCTTGTTGCCGATCATCCTGACGTCTTCGGGGAAGTCCGCGGTTCCGGCCTGATGCTGGGGCTCAAGTGCAAGGCGGTGAACGCGGATGTGGTCCAGGCAGGCTATGATAACGAACTGATCACCGTCCCCGCAGCGGACAACGTGATCCGCCTCCTGCCGCCGCTGACCCTCACTGACGAGGACATCGCCGAGGCCGTCAGCCGCCTGGAGAAAACCGCCGCCCAGGTTGCAGCCGCATAAGCTTCCTCTTGCAGAAAATATCCCGGGGGTCCGGGGGCAGCGCCCCCGGGCCGTCGCCAGAATAAAGCGATACAGTCATGAACCATTTTCTCGACATTCACAAAACCGACCCCTCCGACCTGCGCGCAATCATCGATCAGGCCAAAGCCACCAAGCAAGCGCGCCTTGGCCAGCCCAAGGCCGCCTTGGATGATGAGCTGCCGCTGAAGGACCGGATGGTGGCGCTGATCTTTGAAAAACCCTCGACCCGGACCCGGGTGTCCTTTGACGCCGGCGTGCGCCAGATGGGCGGCCAGACAATGGTGCTGTCGGGCAAGGACATGCAGCTGGGTCACGGCGAAACCATCGCCGACACTGCCCGTGTACTGTCGCGCTACGTCGACATGATCATGATCCGCACCTTTGACGAAACTGTGCTGACCGAGATGGCGGAATACTCCGACGTGCCGGTGATCAACGGCCTGACGGACCGCACCCACCCCTGCCAGATCATGGCAGACGTGCTGACCTATGAGGAGCACCGCGGGTCGATCACGGGCAAGAAAGTGGTCTGGGCCGGCGACGGCAACAACGTCTGTGCCTCCTTCCTGCATGCCGCCGGGCAGTTCGGGTTCGACCTCACTTTCACCGGCCCGGCGCAACTGGATCCGGAGGAGGAATTCATCGGCCTGGCGCGCAAGGCGGGCTCCAAAGTGACCGTTGAGCGGGACGCGTTCAAAGCCGTTGAAGGGGCCGATCTTATTGTGGCCGATACCTGGGTATCGATGCATGACAGCCAGTCCTCCAAGGAGCGCCGCCACAACATGCTGCGCCCCTATCAGGTGAATGACGATCTGATGGCTGCTGCCAAACCTGACGCGCTGTTCATGCACTGCCTGCCAGCCCACCGCGAGGAAGAGGTGACAAGCGCGGTAATGGATGGGCCGCAATCGGTGATCTTTGACGAGGCGGAAAACCGGCTGCATGCGCAAAAGGCTGTCATGCGCTGGTGCATCGGCGGCTGACGTCTGCTGGTTTCGCGGAGCGCGGGCGCTCCCGCCTGCCGCGGTGCATTCAATAGAATGAACCTTGCCAGTTGGGCGTGGCGCCGGGCCAGAGGCCCGGCGCCACGCGCCTGACAGGACCGTTCGTTTTGACCTAAACGGAACGGGGGATTGCGCTGGCCTATTCCGTTCTGCTCTGCAATCCTCGCGCCTGTATTCAAGCGCGAGGGATTTTTCATGGATCAAAACACCGCTTTGCTGATTGTCGACATGCAGCAAGAGATGGCAAATGTGACCGCCTCCGGCCGCCAGCGGGCCAATCCGAAGGCCGACGAGAAGATTGCCGGTCTGGCTGCCGCCTTCCGCGCAGCCGGCCGGCCGGTTGTGCATGTGATGCATGACGACCCGCGCCCCGAAAGCGGGTTTCGCCGCGATCTGCCCAGCGGCCAGCCTATGGAATGCGCTAAGCCGGCGGACGGCGAGGCGGTGTTCTGGAAAACCGGCTCTTCCGGGTTTGTTGGCACCGGGCTGGAACAGCACCTGCGCGACGGCGGCATCTCCAGGCTGGTGATTGCAGGCGGGGTTGCGGCCTTCTGCGTCAACTCGACCGCCCGTTCCGCAGCCAACCTGGGGTTTGAAATCCAGGTTGTTGAGGATGCGCTGATCGCTTTCTCGCTGCCGGCACGCAAGGGCGGCGAGCTGGACGCCGGGCAGGTGCTGGAGGTGACGCTGTCGGCGCTGCATGCCGGCTTTGGCACGGTGCTGCCAGCGTCGGAGGTTCTTGCGCAACTGCCGGCAGCCGCGCCCGCCTGACACATGTCCGTGAAGTGACGCGGTGATCCGCAGCTGCGGCCTCTTGCGCGCAGTCCGTGTTGACACCAGCATCCTCCCGGACATGAACGGGAGGTCCAGCGATGGCAAACAAATTATCGAAACCGGCTGCATTGATTATCGGCGCAGGGACGGGACTGTCGGAGTCCTTTGCCCGGGCGATGTCCCGCGACGGCTACGAGCTGCATCTTGCAGCGCGCAACATAGCCAAGCTGGAGGCGCTCGCGTCGGAGACCGGCGCCGAGCTGCATCAGCTGGACGGCACGGACGCATTGGGTGTGGCTGCGCTGGTGGACGGCTTGCAGGGCGATCTGCGGGTCGCCTGCTACAATCCTTCCGCGCTGCAAAGGGGGAGCATTGCGGACCTTGATCCGGAAACTGTGCGGAAATCCGTGGAGATAACCGCTTTCGGCTCATTTCTGCTGGGGCAAGCCGCCGCCCGGCGGATGCTGGCCCAGCAGATGAGAAAGGGTTGCCGCGGCACCATTTTGTTCACCGGGGCTTCCGCCGGGGTAAAGGGATTTGCAAACTCGGCTGCATTTGCGATGGGGAAGTTCGCGCAGAGAGGGCTTGCACAGTCCATGGCGCGGGAATTGCATCCTAAAGGTATTCATGTGGCCTGGATCAATGTCGATGGCGCGATCCGTACCGCAGAACGGGAAGAAAAGGCTGCTGCGGAGGGGAAGACCGGCAGCATGCTTGATCCGGACGCGATTGCCCGGGAATACATGCATCTGATCAATCAGGACCGTACAGCCTGGAGCGACGAGCTGGTGCTGCGGCCCTGGGTCGAGACGTTCTGAACCGCGAAAAGAAAAGCCCCCGCAGCCGGCTGGCGCGGGGGCTTTTAAATGCCGCGGCAGTGCGGATCAGCCGACGATGGCGTTCAGCAGCAGGAAGATCACCGCTGACAGCAGTGCGGCAGCTGGCACGGTAATCACCCAGGCGGCCACGATGGTCATAAAGTGGCTGCGGCGCACCAGCTTGCGGCGGCGGCGTTCTTCGGGGGCGATACGCTTTGCTGCCGGGCGCCCTTCGACGGTTTTCTTCAGGCGGCGCTCCATGTGCCATTCGCGGAAAAAACCGACGCCGAACACAGCCCCCACCGCGATATGGGTGGAGGAGACCGGCAGGCCCAGCCAGCTGGCCACAATCACGGTGATGGCAGCGGACAGCGACACGCAGAAGGCGCGCATCGGGTTCAGCTTGGTGATCTGGCTGCCGACCATGCGGATCAGCTTGGGGCCGAACAGGAACAGGCCGAACGAAATGCCGAAGGCGCCGATCACCATCACCCATGTGGGAATAGTGACCTTGGAGGCGAAGTCGCCGAACTCGGTTGCATGCACGATGGCCGCCAGCGGACCGACCGCATTGGCGACATCATTGGCGCCATGGGCAAAGGACAGAAGCGCGGCGGAAATCACCAGCGGCAGGCCGAACAGCGCTTTCAGCGATTTGTTGCGGTTTTCCATGCCCTCGGACTGGCGTTTGATCAGCGGCGCGGTGATGACATAAGACAGCGCCCCGGCGCCTGCACCGATCAGCAGTGCGGTCTGCAGGTCGATCTTGACGATCCGCTTCAGGCCCTTCAGCGCCAGATAGGCGGCAAAGGCGCCTGCCATGATGCCCACCAGTACCGGCACCCAGCGGCGGGCTGCGGCGATCTTGTCGTCCTGGTAGATGATCTTGGCCTTGATGAAGGCCAGAAACAGCGCGGCAACCACCCCGCCCAAAACGGGCGAAATCACCCAGCTCGCGGCGATCTTACCCATGGTGGGCCAGTTCACCGCGGCAATGCCTGCGGCAGCCACACCGGCGCCCAGCACGCCGCCAACCACCGAATGGGTGGTGGAGACCGGCGCGCCGACCCAGGTGGCCAGGTTCACCCACAGCGCCGAGGAAATGAGGGCTGCCATCATCGCCCAGATGAACACGCTGCTGCTGGAAACCGCAGCGGGGTCGATGATGCCCTTGGAGATGGTTGAAACCACGTCGCCGCCCGCTAGCAGCGCACCGGCGCTTTCGGCAATGGCGGCAATCACAATGGCGCCGCCCATGGTCAGCGCATTGGCGCCGACCGCCGGCCCCATGTTGTTGGCAACGTCATTGGCGCCGATATTGATCGCCATATAGGCGCCGAATGCGGCGGCGGCGATCACCACCATATTCATCGCCGAGCCGCCGAAGAACACGCCGGCCGCCAGGCCGGCCACCACGATAAAGGCCAGTGCGATGCCGGGCCCTACCAGAGGCCGGGAGGCATAGGCTGTCGCCAGTTCGAGCTGGGAGATCCTGTTCAGATCCTTGTCCAGCGTGTTCCATTGCGTGCGCTGATCTTGATCGCTCATCGTCGCATTCCTGATTCCGGGGTCTGCGCACGCGCCTAACGCTGCTCCGGTCACGGATCAAGCGTTAGACATGAAAATGTCACATAACTTTTACAATTGACGCAAAAGCTCCTGCAGCTGCGGCTCCTGCACCAGCGTTGCGGCCTGTTCCGGGCGCATCCATTGGCGGTTGCGCTCAGCGGATTCAGGATAGTCGTCGGTCAGCTGCTCCACCTCGGCGGAGAAAATCAGCGTCGTCACCGGTTCCTCGGTGCCGTTGTCGTGGTATTTGGTGTAGTTGTACTCACCGATCGGCTTTTGCGAGATGCGGGCCTCGCGGACGCCAGCTTCTTCCCAGGCTTCCTGCAGGGCGGAATCCGGTCCGTCCTTGCCCTCGACCGGCCAGCCTTTGGGCAGGATCCAGCGGCCGGTGCCACGGCTGGTGATCATCAGCACTTCTTTGCCGTCCTCGCCGGTGCGGCAGCACAGCGCGGCGACTTGCAGGCGGTTTGGTCGTTTCAGCATCGGCTTGAGAATTTCTTCCCAGGCGCGGATCAGAGTGCTTGTCATATCTGCTCAGCCTTTGTGGTTGGGTTGGTCCCGTGTTTTGTGTGGAATTGTGGGAAAGTAGGCCTGAATGCCCGGAGTTTCAAGGCCGCGGCCTGAGATATGCCGCCGGGGACGGCGCGCAGGCTGCCGCATTTATGCACCGTTTGCGTCCGCTGCGAAGCGTCGGGGTGCCGCCGCTTCGGGTGCCGGGCAGCCCCGGACGGGCAGGGCTCCCGCCGCCAGGACAGCGCATCACAGATGCGCCGCCAGCCGTTGGGCCGGGTAGCGCGCCTTGCGACGCGCTGCGGGTGGCTATTTGCGCCGTTTCGCCCGCAATGTCGGGTCTTCCTGTGTGGGGTCCTCGGGCCAGGGATGCCTGGGGTATTGCGCGCGCATGTCCTTGCGGACGTCCGCGTATGACCCCGCCCAAAAGCCTGGCAGGTCGCGGGTGATTTGAATCGGGCGCTGTGCCGGCGACAAAAGGGCTATCTTCAGCGGCACGCCGCCCACGCATGGGTGGCGGCTGACGCCGAACAACTCCTGCAGACGGACCGAGATTTCCGGCACCTCACCGTCATAGCTGATCGGGATCTTGCGCCCCAGCGGCGTGATGAAACTGCCTGGCGCCTCGCGGTCCAGAAGCTGCGTCTGCTCCCAGTTGAGTGCGGCGCGCAGCGCGGGCAGCAGGTCGAAACGTTTCCAGTCCCCGGCAGATTTCACGCCGTCCAGCATCGGCAGCAGCCAGTCTTCCAGCGTGTCCGTCAGGCCGGGGAGGGTGAAATCCGGCAAATCATGTCCTTCGCCGCGCACCAGCTCCACCCGCGCCGCCAGCCGTGCCGCAGCCCCTGACAGCCGCAGGCCGAGGTCGCGCACGCCGTCCAGCATCGCCCGCGCCACCGCGTCCGGCGGCACGTCCTTCCAGATCCGGTCATCCAGCACGACGGCACCCAGCCGCTCCTGCTGGCGGGCCGCCACCCGGCGGTCACGCTTGGACCACTCGCACATATCATCCCAAGCGATCTGATCCGCAAACAGCTCGCGGATTTCGCTTTGGGAGATCTGCGCCGCCATCCGGATCCTCGCCTCACGCGGGTTGCCGTCGGTGTCCAGCGCCACGATGAAAGGCGCCCCCGCCAGCGTGTCGCTGCTTTCCAGCACCGCGCCCTTGCCGCCGGACAGTACAAACCGCGGCGCGTCGCCCTTGCGCCGCTGCCCGATGCGGTCGGGATAGGCCAGCGCGGCCATTGCTGCCGGGGACAGCGTGCCAGTCCCCGTAACAGTAGCGGTGCCGCGCCCGGCCTGCCGTTCCAGCCGCCGGGCCTCGCTATTGATCCGTTCCACCACCGGGCGGTTCAGCTGATAGGGGCGGGCGCGTTCAAACCCCTTGGGGTCCTTTAGCGCCTTCAGCCGCAATAGCAGATCGGCAGGGGCCCCGCGCAGCGGATCGCGCTCGCCCAAGAGGGCTGCCAGCGGCGCCGCAGCCGGGCCGGCGGTCAGCAGCATATGGCCAAGGCGGGGATGCAGCGGCAGGGATGAGAGCGCCTTGCCGTGTTTGGTGATCCGCCCCTGCGCAGTCAACGCGCCCAGCATCTGCAGCAGCGCTTGCGCTTCGCTCAGCGCGCCGGCAGGCGGCGGGCTGAGGAACGACAGATCCTCCGGTGCTGCGCCCCACAATGCCAGTTCCAGCGCCAGATCCGTAAGGTCGGCGCTTTCAATCTCGGCCGGGGCGAAACCCATCAGCGCGCCTTCCTCGCCCTTGGTCCACAGCCGGTAGCAGACGCCCTTGGCCACCCGGCCTGCACGGCCTTGGCGCTGGGTGGCCTCGGCGCGGGTGGCTTTCTCGGTGACCAGCCGCGACATGCCGGAGCCGGAATCAAACCGCGCCCGCCTGGACTGCCCCATATCCACCACCACCCGGATGTCCTGAATGGTCAGCGAGGTTTCGGCAATCGAGGTTGCCAGCACTACCTTGCGCCCGCCCTTTTCGGGCTGAATGGCGGCGCGCTGCTCGGCAAAGGGCAGGGCGCCGAACAGCGGGCGGATATGGCAATGGCCGGGCAGGCGTTTGGCCAAGGCACCGGCAGCGCGGCGGATTTCGCCCTCACCCGGCAGAAACACCAGAATGCCGCCGCCCTGATCCTTGTCTGCGCTGCGAGTGTCCCTTTCCGCCTGCACCACCAGATCCGCCAGTGCATCGCCGCGCCGGGCCTGGGCAGGCAGGGGGCGCTCCAGCCAGCGTGTCTCCACCGGATAGCTGCGCCCCTCGGAGGTAACCATCGGCGCCTCCATCAGCGCCGCCACCGGTTCCGCGTCCAGCGTTGCCGACATCGCCATCAGGATCAGGTCATCGCGCAGCGCCCCAGCCACTTCGAGACACAGGGCAAGCCCCAGGTCGGCGTTCAGGGAGCGTTCGTGGAATTCGTCAAAGATCACAGCGCCGACGCCGGGCAGGTCCGGGTCCGACTGCAGCATCCGGGTCAGGATGCCCTCGGTCACCACCTCGATCCGGGTGGACTTCGAGACCTTGGCATCGCCGCGCACCCTATAGCCGACGGTCTGGCCGGGTTTCTCGCCCAGCGTTTCCGCCATCCGCTCGGCGGCGGCGCGGGCGGCCAGGCGGCGGGGTTCCAGCATCACAATGCGGCCCTGGGTCAGGCCCGCCTCCAGCATCGCCAGCGGCACCCGTGTGGTCTTGCCCGCACCGGGCGGCGCCTGCAGCACAGCACGGCGATGGCTGCGCAGGGCGTCCAGCAGTTCGGGGAGGGCGTCTTCGATCGGCAATCTGGTCATGCCGCCTTATCGCCAAAGCCGGCGGTCAGGTCCAGCGGCCAGTCTGCCGGGGCAGAGCTTGCGCAAACCGGATCAAGCGCGGCGGATTTGCCGCCTTTTCTGCGGCATCGGCTGATGTAGGTTGCGCGGCAAACGGCAGGGACTGGACTTTGCAGCCACGCTTGCGCCAAGGTCCGCCCATCACGACAGGAAGACACGCATGGATACCGAACAGCTGAAGCAGAAGATCCTGGCCGGCGACCGCCGGGCCTTGGCGCGCGCCATCACCCTGGTGGAAAGCGGCCGCGACGATCACCGAACCAAGGCGCAGGAACTGCTGTCGGAGCTGGCAAAACACAAACGCCAGTCGCTGCGCATCGGCCTGTCGGGCACACCGGGGGTGGGTAAGTCCACCTTCATCGAAAGCTTCGGCATGATGCTGACAGCGCTGGGTCTGCGCGTCGCGGTGCTGGCGGTGGACCCCAGCTCGGCGCGCTCCGGCGGTTCGATCCTGGGCGACAAGACCCGGATGGAGCGCCTCAGCCGCGACAAGAACGCTTTTATCCGCCCGTCCCCCAGCCAGACCCACCTGGGCGGCGTCGCCCGCCGCTCGCGCGAGGCGGTGGCCCTGTGCGAGGCGGCAGGGTTTGACGTGGTGCTGGTTGAAACCGTCGGCGTCGGCCAGTCGGAAACCGTGGTGGCCGAGATGTCGGACCTGTTCCTGCTGCTGCTGGCACCCGCCGGCGGCGATGAGCTGCAGGGCGTGAAGCGCGGTATCATGGAAATGGCCGACCTCATCCTGGTCAACAAGGCAGACGGCCCTCTGAAACCCGTCGCCACCCGCACCTGCGCTGACTACGCCGGTGCCCTGCGTCTGTTGCGCAAGCGCCCGCAGGACCCCGAGGGCTTTCCCAAAGCGCTGATGGTCTCGGCAGTCGAGGAACACGGGCTGGAACAAGCCTGGGAAGAGATGCAGGCGCTGACCGTCTGGCGCCGCGACAACGGCCATTGGGAGCGGCGGCGCGCGGATCAATCCTGCTACTGGTTCGATCAGGAAGTGCGCCAGGCATTGCTGGCGCGACTGCATACCGTCAGTGCCCAATCCGCCATGGCAGAGCTGTCCGGCCAGGTGGCCAAGGGTGCGCTGACCCCGGCGGCGGCGGCGCAGCAGATGCTGCAGGACCATCTGAAGGGCTGACTGCCATGCAGGAGATCCGGGTCTTTGACGGCGAAAAGCTGCGCGCCTCGCTGTTCAACGCGGGGGCAAAGCGCCTGTTTGCGACCTTCCGCCAGCGGGTTGCTGTGGCGGGCGAATTCGAAGACCGCGGCCCGGTGAAAAACATGATCCGGCACGGCTATGCGCATCTGCATATCCAGTGCCGCAACAATGATTGGTATGTGAACAGCGAAACCCAGGCGCTGTCGCGCAGCCTGAAAGACCTGACCAAAGGCTATAGGGACGCGGCGGCCATGGGGTTTTCCATGGGCGGCTACGGGGCGCTGCGGTTTTCTTCGGCGCTGAACCTGAAGCGGCTGATCGCCGTTTCGCCGCAATACACCATTGCGCAAGGTGCGGTGCCGCATGACCGCCGCCGCAAGGAAGCGGCCGCTTTCGATGAAGCGCTGGGCGACCTGATCCGTTATGGCCGCCACGGCGTTAAGGGGGTGGTGCTGTTCGATCCGTTCCGCAAAATGGACCTGAACCACGCGCTGTACATACAGGCGGTGTTTCCCGACCTGCAGCTGTGCCGGCTGTCCTGCGGCGGCCACCCGGCCAGCCAGGTGATCCGCGAGGGCGGCAGTTTCTGGGATTTGCAGTCCATGCTGCACACGGGGCCGCTGACTGCGGCGCGGGTTCTGGGTCTGCACAGAGAGCGGCGCAGGCGCTCGCAGACCTATTGGCAGCGTCTGGCGCGGGTTGCGCGCCAGCGCGGCAAGCCGCAGCTTGGCGCCGCGGCGGACGCCCGGCTTGAAAGGCTTGCAGCCGAACAGGAAAACGGGCAGTAAGCGCCTCAAGAAAGCTGAGTTGAATCACTTGACGCTGTTGCTGGTTGATCGTATGAGCAGCGGACCAGTTTTCGGGCGCAGCCAATGGCAGCGCCCCTTGTGATTTGGTCCGGATCTGCTCCGGACCTCCGAAAAACGAAGGATGATGATATGTCGCGCCGTTGCGAACTGACCGGAAAAGGCCCGATGACTGGCAACAATGTCAGCCACGCGAAAAACAGAACCCGCCGCCGGTTTCTGCCGAACCTGAATGATGTGACCCTGCAGTCCGAGACCCTGGGCCGCGGCGTCAAGCTGAAGATCTCCGCAGCAGCCCTGCGCTCGGTTGATCACCGTGGCGGTCTGGACGCATTCCTGGCAAAAGCCAAGAACGAAGAGCTGTCCGACACTGCCCTGAAAGTGAAAAAAGAGATCGCCAAGGCACAAGCCGCCGAGGCCTGATAGGTCTGGCTTGGCCGAACTGGCCTGATCCTTTCACCGGATTACAGTTACAAACACCGCGCCGGGGAAACCCGGCGCGGTGTTTGCGTTTGCGCAATCTGCCGCGGTGATGGCTCTTGCGGCGGCGGCACAGGGCGGGCATATCTGCCTGTGATGAAACACATTCTGCGCCTTAACCTTGGCCTGTTCCTGGCCCTTGCGGTTGCCCTGACAGGCCATAGCGCTGCTGCACGGCAGGGTGCGCGCGATGCGGCCGGGCAGATGGTGATCTGCACAGGTCTGGGGCCGGAAGTTATCTATGTGGACAGCGAGGGCCAGCCGGTCCAGCCGCCGCACAGCTGCCCCGATTGCGTGATGCATCTGCTGGACGCCGTGGCGCCGCCTGCCACGCTGCCGGTTCCCGGGCAGTCAGCGGGCCGTGTGCACGCGGTTTCGCATAAGGCCGCCATTGGCAGCTATTTCAAACCAAGGGCCACCGCGCGTTCGCCGCCTGCGGCCTGATTGCAGACAAGCCCATTACCCCAAAATTCAATCGTTTCTTATGAGGAGGCATAAAATGTCCCTGAAATCTGTATTCCTTGCCGCCGCTGCAGCGGCCACTTTGGCCGGGTCCGCTTATGCAGACGGTGCCCACAAGATCATGGTCCATGACCAATACGCGCGGGTGTCCTCGCCCACCGCCAAGGCCGGTGCTGCTTTCATGGCGATCATGAACCAGACCCATGCTGATGACCGGCTGATCGATGTCCGCTCGGATGTGGCCGCCAGGGTGCAGCTGCACACCCACAAGGAAGGTGATGACGGTGTCATGAAGATGATGCATGTCGAAGAAGGCTTTGCCATTGCCGAGGGCGATACCCATATGCTGAAGCGCGGCGGCGATCACATCATGTTCATGGGACTGAACCAGGCGCTGAACCACGGCGATGTGGTGAAAGTCACGCTGGTGTTCGAAAACGCCGGCGAGGTCGAAATCGAAGTGCCTGTGGATTTGGAGCGCAAGGCAGAAGGCCACGGCGGCCACTCCAACTGAACCCGGGCAGGATAAGGCAGGGCGGGCGCGGCGTCAGGCTGCGCTGCAGCCCTCCTTCGCGCCCAAAGCCCGCCGGATGGCGGGCTTTTTGCCGTTTGGGGCTAGCCGAGCTGCTCGGCGACCCAGGCTGAAACGGTTTCGCTGGCCGGACCAAAGCGACGCTCGGCAAAGCGGGATGCGGCGGAGGACGGCTCCAGGTTCAGCTCAACCGTATGGGCACCCGCCAGATGCGCCTCATCGACAAAGGTGACAGCCGGGTAGACTTCGCCCGAGGTGCCGATGGCGGCAAAGATATCTGCCTGTGCCAGATGGGCATAGATCGCCTCCATGAAATGGGGGATCTCGCCGAACCAGACCACGTCGGGCCGGCCCGCAGGCGCCGTGCAGGCGGGGCAGGGCGTGCCTGTGTGCATCTGCAGCGGCGCAGGCCAGCGGTGGCCGCAATCAGCGCAAAGCGCCCCCGCCAGCGTGCCGTGCATATGCAGCACCTCCGCCGCGCCGCCGGCCTCGTGCAGGGTGTCCACGTTCTGGGTGATAATGACCACCTCGCCCGGATGGTCCCTTTGCAGCCCTGCAAGCGCCTGATGCGCCGCATTGGGCCGGGCCCTAGCCGCCTGGGCGCGGCGGGCGTTGTAAAAGCTATGCACCAGATCCGGGTTGCGGGCAAAACCTTTCGGGGTTGCCACATCTTCGATCCGGTGCTGCGCCCACAGGCCCCCTTCGTCGCGGAAAGTACCCAGCCCGCTTTCGGCGGAAATCCCGGCGCCGGTCAGAATGACAATCTTCGCGCTCTTTCCCATCGCCGCGGAACCTCCTATCACTGACCCTATTCACAGGAGCCTTAGACGCATGCCTACCCGTATTCTGTTTGTCTGCCTAGGAAACATCTGCCGCTCTCCGGCCGCCGAGGGCGTGTTCCGCGCGCTCAGCCCTGGAGCTGAGACCGACAGCGCCGGCACCGCGTCCTATCACGCAGGCGAGCCGCCTTACGGCCCGATGCAGGCAGCAGCGCGGGCACGGGGGCTGGATATCTCGGACTTGCGGGCGCGGCAGTTCCGCCGCGGTGATTTCGCAGACTTCGATCTGATTATCGCAATGGACGCCAGCAATCTGGACAACATCGAGGCGTTGCGTCCGGCAGGCAATGAGACCCCGGTGCGCCTTTTCACAGCTTACGCACCCGAAACCGGCGCGGATCATGTGCCTGATCCCTATTACACCCGCGACTTCGATGGTTGCCTGGATCTGATCGAGGCCGCCGCCAAAGGGCTGAAAGCGGCCCTGTAGTTATGCCCCTATCACCCGGAACCCGCCGGCCAGAAACGGCAGCTGCTGCACCGCCGGATCGATCATCTGGGTCTGCACCAGGCGGCGCAGGGTCTCGGCGACGTCGCGCGGCACCCGGTCGGCCCAATCGGCAGCGGTGAACAGCGAGATCGTCCGCGACATCTCGCCAAAGGGCAGCGGGAACGCATCGATCTGATCGTGGAAACGTGCTGCCCGCATATAGCCCAGCGGCGTGGTGACCGCCCAGCCGATCCGCCGCGCCACCATCGCCATCAGCGCCAGATGCGAGCCGACCTCGAACCGGTCCTCAAACTCCAGCTTCTGGCGCACCAGCAGCCCCTCGATCTGCTGCGAGATCAGCTGCTCGCGCGCGTAGCGCAGGAACGGCAAATCCTGCAGCTGCTCCGCCACCTGTGCCGCATCGGACAATGCACCGCGCGGCGCCACCAGAATGAAGGGATCGCGCACCAGCGGGTATTCCACCAGCCCCTCATGCAGCCCGCCGGCGGTGGCGGCAACGGCGATATGCAGCTCGCGGGCCTCAATTGCCTGCACAATGTCATGGCTGGAGGCGGTGATCATCTTGAACCGGCACTGGGTCAGGCTGTCCGCTAGAATAGTGGCCAGCCGCGGGGTCAGGTCATTGTCGAAATCATCGATCAGACCGATCGACAGCGCTTGCAAGTGGCTGAGATCCATCACCGTCAGCTCGCTTTGCGCCAGCCGCAGCTCCGACAAGACCGCCTCGGTCCGGGCCAGGAAACTGCGCCCGGCGGCGGTCAGCACCATCGGGCGGCGGCCATGGTCGATCAGCTCGCTGTCCAGTGCCTTTTCCAAATTGCGCATCTGCTGGCTGACGGCGGGCTGGCTGAGGCCGGTCATCTCTGCCGCCTGCGCCACCGATCCGGTCTTGGCCAGCGCCTCGAACACTTCCAGCCCGCGCAGGGTAACACCTTTGATCAACATGCAATCGCTCCAATACCTTACGCCGTTTGTTCCGCGTTGCAGCAGCCCGGTCAAGGGGGGCAAAGGCGCAGCCTTTCCCCCTTGCGAAAATGCCGCAGCACAGATGTATCAAAACGGGCAAAGGCACCCGTGGGGTGCCTTTGCTTGGCCGTGCGGCTTGGGGAAATGACGAAGGCAGGCTCAGCCGCAGTTGCGCGCCGCATGATCGCCAAAGGCCTTGTAGCGCAGCCACAGCCGTTCGTCCGTGCGGTTGGAGGACTGGCGCACCACCTGGGCCTGGTGCGGGTCGGAAAACCATTTCGACACGGTCTTGCGCTCGGCCCGTGTCAGGCTGCGGTTGGCCACCTTCTGAATGCAGTTGCACAGGCCGGGCGAAGCGGCGGTGCGGTCCGACTGGCGGCAGGCGCGTTCAATCGCGCCGGCCTCGGCCTCTGAAGGCGCCAATGCTGCAAGAAACCCGGCGCAAAGCGCGGCGGTGAGGAAAAATTTCATCTGGCTCGTGCCCCGTTTTTTGGCAAGCGGATCTGATGCCCGCGGAATTGCCCGCAGTATGCCAAAAGCCAAGGCGCGTTTCAATCATGGTAAACAGGGTGTTGAGAAGGCCAGTGTTCAGCAGTCGCTGGAGGGCCGGCTGCCCGGCACTCCAGCGGCTGCCGGTCTCAGGTCTGGTTTGGTCCGCGCATTGCGCGGATCGCCTGGCGCACGGCTTTCCAGTCCGCCGCCTCATCGTCTTTGCCGGCTGCTTCGCAGCTGCGCATCTTTTGCGCGGCCTCAAGCTCGGCCTTATCGCCATGCGCGCTATAGAGCGCGCGGGCATATTCGGTCGCTTTGATTGCATCCATGCGGGTCGTCCTCCTTTGCTGTGTTTCCCGCCAGAGGGGCGCGCGTTTCGCGGAATGAGGCGAGTATAGCGCATTTTGCCGCCGCGCGCAGGGAGCAGGGAGAATTTGAGGCGTTTGGGCGGGGAGGGGAGGGATGTGCCCGCGCCTTCCCGTTTTGCCGGAGGTAAACCTGCCGTTTGACGGGAAGGTCAGGCGCGGCCTGGCCTTGCGGCCGGGCGCGAGGGTTAATTCAGAGGACGCCGAAAACCCGCAGCCCGATTCGGACCACTGCATACAAGACGCCACCAACCCCGCCGACAACCGAAATCGCGAGGCCAGCCAGGCGGATCGATTTGCTCAGGTCGCTGTCGAACGCCTTCGCGCCTTTCTTTGTCAGGCCCTTCGCCGCATCAGAAAGCAGAGCCATTCGAGCGGCCCGGCTGAAAACCCGTGTCGCGGCATCCGCGCCCGGCAAAGGCGGAGCGCCACCGGGCAGCGGCAGCAGCGCGTCGTTGATCAGCTCAGGAATGTCCTGTTCGAAATCTCCGGCCAGTTCCGGCTCGCTGATTGCCATCAGTACCGGCAATGCTTCTTCCAGCACCTGCCTGTCTTCGGTGTTGAGTGCCTTGAACGCCTGCTGGGCAAGCAGTTCACGGTTTGCGGCGACTTCCGGATGATTGGCGCGGATACCGCGCACACCTTCCTCCACCGCATTCAGCAGGGCAAGGTTGTCCTCATTATCCGGCAGCTCGCGGCTGTCATGCAACTGCCCGCGCAGGCTGCCCGCCACCCGGGTCAGGGTCAACTCCGCATTTTGCGGGTCGTCCCTGTATTTTGTCAGCACCCGGGTGAGTTTGCGCACATCGCCCGAGCGTTCCGACAGCCCGTTGTGGCCGCCCAGACAATCCTCCAAGGCGTCTTCGATCTGCGATAGCAGGGCGGACATATAGGGCGCGTTCTCGACCGGGGTTGGAGTGGCGCGGAACTTGCCGGTCTCCGGGTTCAGCTCGATGGTCTCAGCCATCGGCAGTTTTTCAGAGAGCATCTCTGCCTTGATACGCTTGATTTCGGCGGCGACGGCTTCAGGGCCTGATTTCCAGATGTCGTCGTCGATCAAGGCAACGCGGCGTTGAAGTTCCCAGTCGAGTGGTTTGCCTTGTGCAAAACTAAAGTACCAATCCAGCCAATAAGACCAGCGCTCGTTAAGGTTGGAGTTATTTTCAATAAAATCAGATATATCTGAAAATAGAAGGTAGGGTGCAGACCTGTCTTCTTGCCAGAGCGTCAAGTTGTAGAGTGTATTAATATGCGAGTTTGATGAACCGGGCTTCAGAAGCAAATTTCCCAGTATCACTTGATCCTGTAATACACACTCCAAGGCGGTATCGCCGAAGGTTGTGTCCCCTATGGCGTTTAAAAGAGATTTTGCATTGCCTTCATTACCTGCGCTTAGAACGGCCTCAGCCAGCTCACTGATGGCAACAACTGAACTACCGTGGTCGCGAAATCCGTGAGAGGCATCATCAAAGAAGCTATCGTGGTAGCGAGCCCTCGATAAATGTCCAAGCAATGCTCCGCCAGGAAAAACCGTGGCTACTGTGGCTGTCTGCAATACTCTGAATGCGCTGAGTACGATATCTTCAGGAGGATCAACGGTGAAGCTGGAAGACGTTCGTAGTTCGCTGCCTAACGAGGGAGCAAGCCGCAAACAGGCTCGGCACATGACGGCAAGATTGCCTGCGTATCCAATGCGACCATTCAGAACGAGGCCATGCGCATCGTCGCTACGCTTGTTCATTCAATCCACCTTGACCAATACGTGATTCCAAATCATATCCCCTTGCATGACAGAGCTCTCAAAGATCCGCAATTTCTCCATCGTCGCCCACATCGACCATGGCAAATCCACCCTCGCTGACCGGCTCATCCAAGAGACCGGCACGGTGAAGGACCGCGATATGAAGGAACAGCTGCTCGACTCGATGGATATCGAGCGCGAGCGCGGGATCACCATCAAGGCCAACACCGTCCGCATCGACTACAAGGCCGATGACGGCGAGACATATGTGCTGAACCTGATCGACACCCCCGGCCACGTCGATTTCGCCTATGAGGTCTCCCGCTCCATGCGCGCGGTCGAAGGCTCGCTGCTGGTGGTCGACAGCAGCCAAGGGGTCGAGGCGCAGACCCTGGCCAATGTCTATCACGCGATGGAGGCCGACCACGAGATCGTGCCGGTGCTGAACAAGATCGACCTGCCGGCCTCTGACTGTGATCGCGTCGCTGAACAGATTGAGGATGTGATCGGCATCGACGCCTCGGGCGCCATCCGGGTTTCGGCCAAAACAGGCCAGGGCATCCGCGAAACGCTGGAAGCCATCGTGCAGCATTTGCCCGCCCCCAAAGGCACCCGCGACGCGCCGCTGAAGGCGATGCTGGTGGATTCGTGGTACGACGCCTATCTTGGCGTCATCGTGCTGGTGCGGGTGATGGATGGCACCCTGAAAAAGGGCATGCGGGTCAAATTCATGTCCAACGACACCCTGCACCACGTGGACCGCATCGGTGTGTTCCGCCCCGAGATGCAGATGATCGAGTCTCTGGGCCCCGGCGAGATCGGCTTCCTCACCGCCTCGATCAAACAGGTGCGCGACACCCGCGTCGGCGATACCATCACCAACGACCGCAACGGCACCGAGGTCGCGCTGCCGGGCTTCAAACCGGCCCAGCCAGTGGTGTTCTGCGGCTTGTTCCCCGTCGACAGCGCCGAGTTCGAAGACCTGCGCGATGCCATCGACAAGCTGGCCCTGAACGACGCCTCCTTCAGCTTTGAGATGGAAACCTCCGCAGCACTTGGTTTCGGTTTCCGCTGCGGCTTCCTGGGCCTGCTGCACCTCGAAGTGATCCGCGACCGGATTGAACGCGAATACAATATCGAGCTGATCACCACCGCGCCCTCGGTGATCTACCACGTTTACATGAAAGACGGCGAGAAGACCGACCTGCACAACCCCGCCGACATGCCCGACATGTCCAAGGTCGACCACATCCAGGAGCCGCGCATCAAGGCGACGATCCTGGTGCCCGACGACTATCTGGGCGACGTTCTGAAACTGTGCCAGGAGCGCCGCGGCATTCAGGAGGACCTGACCTACGCCGGCTCCCGCGCCATGGTGGTCTATGACCTGCCGCTGAACGAGGTGGTGTTCGACTTTTATGACCGCCTGAAATCGGTGACCAAGGGCTATGCCTCTTTTGACTACCAGATGACCGGCTACCGCGAGGATGCGCTGGTCAAGATGTCGGTGCTGGTCAACGACGAGCCGGTGGACGCGCTGTCGATGATGGTGCACCGCGACCGGGCTGAGATGCGCGGTCGTGCGATGTGCGAAAAGCTGAAAGAGCTGATCCCGCGCCACATGTTCAAGATCCCGATCCAGGCGGCCATCGGCGGCAAGGTGATCGCGCGCGAGACCCTGTCGGCGCTGCGCAAGGACGTGACCGCCAAATGCTACGGCGGCGACGCGACGCGTAAGCGCAAGCTGTTGGACAAGCAGAAAGCGGGCAAGAAGAAGATGCGCCAGTTCGGCAAGGTGGACATCCCGCAAGAGGCGTTTATTTCCGCCTTGAAAATGGACAGCTGAAGCTGGCCATTTTCAAGGCGCGCGGGCGAAAGCGGTTGGCGCAGCCTATTGCGTGCCCGCCCCGGACTGTTCTGCGGTGACAACGCTACATTTCTAAACAAAGCAACACGGGGCCACGGCCCCGTTTTTCGTATCCACGACCCCCAAGAGCCCCGCCCAGCCGAAAGGCCGGGCAACGCCCGACCCTCCCGTCAAACCACAGGTTTGCCTCTGGCAAAACGGGGAGGGCGCTTCGCACTCACCCAGGGCCGGGCGCTGCCCTCCGCGTTCAGATCGAATCTTACCGAATTCGGGTATTCGGCCGGCCAGTACTGACTGCACCAGCTTGACCGCCCCGGCCAAAACCCGCCCAGCCCCATGCGCCAACCTCCGCCGGTTCCACCCTCTCATCACCCCCGCGGCTGAAAGTCCGCCGCAATACTGCTATCCTCCCATCAGCCAAACTTTCGGAGGATGGCCCTATGACCACCAAAACAGTGAAACTCACCACCCTGGCCGCGGCGCTGTGCCTGTTGGCGGCGCCGGCGTTTTCCGGCCAGTGCCCGGCGGATATCGCCAAGATCGACGCGGCGATTGCGGCGGGAACCGCCCTCAGCGAGGATGACCTGGCCGATGTTCAGGACATGCGCGACGAGGGGCAAAGCCTGCATGACGGCGGCGATCATGCGGCCTCGGTCGCCATTCTGGCCGAAGCCAAGGCGCTGCTGGGGATCGAATAGCCCCGCAATAAAAAACGCCCGGCCTGGGGCCGGGCGGTCCTGTCTCAAATCCGACGGGCTTACAGCGCGTCCTGAACATCCTGCGCGGCGCCGCTGATCGCCTGGCCGGCTTTGGAGATGTCGCGCCCCGCGCCCTTGGTGGTCTCGCAGGCGGCCAGCCCCAGCAGCATCAGCACACACGCAAAAATCCTGATCATCGTCTAAGGCTCCTTATCTCTGCCCGGTTCTTTGCGTGAATATCTAGCAAGCCGCTCCGGCGCAGGCCAGCGGTATTGCCGGGGGCAGGGCGGTGCCTGCAACGCAGTTTACCAAAAATTGCAACTTATAAGGTAGTGCAACCCCCGAAAATCGCGAGTAGCTTGACCTGGATCAAGGCTGTAGCTTTGATCCCGCGGCAAGTTATGCGAAATTTGAGCTGGAGGGCATGTACTATGGACTTTTCCACCAGAAAACAAACGCTTGAGGTGCGCCGGATGCAGCTGGCAGGCACCCTGGCAAATGCCGGTCTTGCACCGGACGCGATGCAGATGGGGTCTGCCCGGCAAGCCGGGGCAGGCCATGCCGGCTCTATCGCGTTCCCCGCCAAGGCCGGCCTGGACGAGCTGCGCCGCATCGATGCCGCTTTGGCCCGCCTGCGCGAAGGGTCTTACGGCTACTGCCGGATTTGCGGTGACAATATTGCCGATGACTGGCTGGACCTGCGCCCGGCCTCGCCCTTTTGCAAAAGCTGCGCGCTCTGACAGCCCATGCGCGGCTGCACCTGGGTGCGGCTGCAGCGTGACACTCCGAAGACAGATCCGGGATCTGCATCAGCCAGGGGGCAGCCGCCCCGCTGGCTGAAACCGGTTCTGAACCGCAGCCGTTGTCCTGCTGCAGCGCTGCACTACTTTAGGGCTTCGCGCAAAAGGCCCCGTTGCCGTGCCGGCCGGGATATGTCACAACCTGCCTGACCGACTGAACAAATGAGTTTAGCAGATGCCAGATTTCACTGAGCGCCGCCGCATGATGGTGGACACCCAGATCCGTCCGTCGGATGTCACCAAATACCCGATCATCGAGGCGATGCTGGAAGTCCCGCGGGAACAGTTTGTCCCGGACTCGCAGCGCGAGGCGGCTTATGCGGATCAGAACGTGAAACTGGGCGGCACCCGGGTGCTGATGGAACCGCGCACCCTGGCCAAGATGCTGGATGCGGTGGATCTGCAGAATGACGAACTGGTGCTCGATGTGGCCTGCGGGCTGGGCTACTCCACGGCTGTGGCAGCCCGTGTGGCGCAGATGGTGATCGGCGTCGAAGAAGACGCGGACATGGCCGCCGACGCGCAGGAGCTTTTGTCGGAAACCGGCGCGGACAATGCGATCGTGCATACCGGCCCGCTGGCCGGGGGCGCGGCAGAACACGGCCCCTATGACGTGATCCTGGTTGAGGGCGGCGCCGAGGAGCTGCCTGCGGGTTTGCTGGACCAGCTCAAGGACGGCGGCCGGATCGCGGCTCTGATGATGACCGGCGCGCTTGGCGAGGTGAAGATCGGCTACAAAAGCGGCGCCCGGATTTCCTGGCGGTTTGCCTTCAATGCCAGCGCCCCGGTGCTTCCGGGGTTTGCTGCGGCGCGTGAATTCGCGCTCTGACCCGCAGGGCGCGGCATTGCGTCCCAAGGGCCGCTGCCGTTAGACTGAACAAGAGGCCGGGCGCCGTGCAAAGGAGCGCCCGGAGTGCAGATAAAAACCACCGCGGCTGGCGGCGCGGCAAAAGATAAGGCAACCGATGCGAATGAAATTTCCGGCGAGTGTGTTTAAGGCTTTTGTATTTGCCGGCGGCGTGACAGCCACGGCGCTGCTGCCGCTGAAGGCCGCGGCGGACAACCTGTCCGACGCGATGATTGGCGCCTATAAGACCAGCGGCCTGCTGGAACAGAACCGGGCGCTGCTGCGGGCTGCGGATGAGGACGTGGCCATTGCCGTGTCCCGGCTGCGCCCGCTGATCCAATGGACACTTACCGCCAGCCATACCTATTCCCGCAGCGTCAACCAGTTCGGCAACTTCAACGAGTTCACCAACAACGACCTCGGCACCCAGATCCAGCTGACCCAGCTGTTGTATGACGGCGGCGAAACACGATTGCGCAAACAGGCAGCCCAGGAACTGGTGCTCGCTACACGCCAGCAGTTGCTGAGTGTTGAGCAATCGGTGCTGATATCTGCTGTCCAGGCCTATGTGGGGGTCCTGCAGGGGCAGGAAAATGTCGCCCTGCGCCGCAACAACCTGCGTCTGCTGCTGGAAGAATTGAAAGCGGCGCAAGACCGGTTTGAAGTGGGCGAAGTGACCCGCACCGACGTCGCCTTGGCTGAAAGCCAGGTGGCCGCGGCCCGCGCCAACCTGACGGGTGCCGAGGGAAACCTGCTGACGGCCCGCGCCACCTATCTGCAAATTGTCGGCCACGCGCCGGGCGCGATTGCCGGCCAGCCCCGGCTGCCGTCGCGGGCTGTGTCTATCGACCGGGCGCAGTCCATTGCGGGCCGCAACCAGCCGGACCTGCTGGCACAGCAGCATTCGGTCAAATCCGCCGACATTCTGGTCCGGGCCGCAACGAAAGCCTTGGGTCCAAGCGTCAGCTTCAGGGCCACTGCGGGCCTTAGCGAAGACTTGAATGACAGCACCGGCACCGACTCGGATGCTTCGGCTTCGGTGACGCTGACACAAGATCTCTATGCCGGCGGCCGCAACGCGGCGACCCGGCGGCGGGCCATCGCCAGTGCCGACGCTGAACGCGGCACCCTGATCAATACCCAGCGCGCGGTGCGCCAGAATGTCAGCTCGGCGTTTTTCAACGTGGAAACGGCGCGGGCGACCCTGGTGTCCTCCAATGAACGGGTGCGCGCGTCCAAGGTTGCTTTTGACGGCATCCGCGAAGAGGCCACCCTTGGGGCACGGACGACGCTGGACGTGCTGCAGGCTGAGCAAGAATATCTCGATGCTCAGACAGGCGAAGTGAATGCGCGCGCCGACCAGGCAATCGCGGCTTATCAGCTGTTGCAGGCGCAGGGGCTGCTCACCGCCGAGCATCTGGGGCTGGCGGTCGAGATTTACGACCCGACGCTCTACTACAATCTGGTCAAGGGCGCGCCTGCGCAATACAGCAAGCGCGGCAAGGATCTGGACCGGGTGCTCAAGGCCTTGGGACGTAACTGACAATTCATCCTATCGGTTGTGCGGTGACGGGAAGGCCGCTACACTCTGTTTCAAGAGGCAAGAGTGGTTTATAAAATGTCCGACCCAGTTACCCATGCTGAGATCGAAGATGTATTGTCCTCAATCCGCCGCTTGGTGAGTGATGACAGCCGCAGCGGGCCTGCGGCCCCGGAACCTGCAGCCCGGCTGGTCCTGACGCCCGCGCTGCGGGTGCAGGAGGACGGTCCTGACTGCCCCCCGGCAACTGATCCGGCAACGGCAGAACCTGAGGCTGTTGTGTCCGGGGACCCGGAGCAGGCCGGGGACACCGCGCCGGATCTGGAAGCGGAAGCCCCGATAGCCTTCCGGCACCGCAACAGCGTAGCTGAAACCGCATCGCCCTTGGATGACTGGAAGGCAGAGGCGGAGCAGGACACTGGTTTGCAGGCCGTCCAGCCTGATCGGGACCAATTGGACACAGGATACTTGGGTGCAGACCGCTTGGATGCGGATCACCTGAATTCAGACCCGGATGCAGGATCGGAACACCAGAAACCGCAAGGCACGCCGGGTGCCGTGACAGATGCTCCCTGGGGAGATCCCAATGCCACGCTGTTTGCCGCCGCCGCAGATGCGGAGCAGCCGGCGGATAGCACCGGCAATCTTGATGCCGAAACTCCAGCGGACAGCCAGGCCCCGGAAGACAGTCAGACCCCGCAAGACAGTCAAGTCATTGAAACTGCCGGGGCCCGTGCGGCGTCAGTTGTGCGCAAAATTGCCGAGCTTGAGGCTCGCAGTGCGCGCGGGCAGGCGCAGGAACCGCAGCAATGGGAGCCGGACAGCCAGACGGAGGCTCCGTTTGCCAGCACCGTAACCGACACCATCGAATGGCGTGACGAACCGCTTTCCGCCCGCAGTGCCGCACCGCAAGACGAGGACGGTGCATCCGCCGCTGCTGATACGCCCCGGGACGCGGGAGCGGAAGTTTTACCGGGACCTGGCGTCAACGACGGCAGCGCAGTCGCGAAAGCAGAAACTCTGGCCGAAGCTGCTATGGCCGGGGCTGCGCTGGAAACTCTGGCCGAGGCTGGTGACGGCTATCTGGACGAGGACAGCCTGCGCGATCTGGTGGCCAGTATCGTGCGCGAGGAGCTGCAGGGTCCGCTGGGCGAACGCATCACCCGCAATGTGCGCAAACTGGTCCGCCGCGAAATCCACCGCGCGCTTGCCGCGCATGATCTGCTCTAAACCCGGCGGCTGCCCGCGGAAGGGATGAAGGTCTGAAAGGCGCACTCTGCTGCGCCTTTTTCATTGGCGGCTGTTGAGCAACCCTAGGGCAGGCCGCACCGGGTGCCGCCCTGCACCTGATTGAGGGGATTGCTCCCGCCCGGCGTCTGGCTTTTGGCAAAGCCCTCCGCCCGTTGGGCCCGGCGCCGCGCCAAGCGCGGCGCCGGGCCCAAGACCGCAGACGGGTCTGGCCGTGGCCAGGGCTGGCTGCGGACGCGGGAGGGCTTGCCCTGCCCGCAGGAGCCTTAGAACGTCACCGGCCGGGACAGCTTCAGCAGCTGGTCCAGATCCATATAGCGTTCCAAATGGTCCGCCAGCGCATCCAGCGTCTCCTCGACACCGTCTTCATACCCCGTCTGGCTTTCATGCCCGAGCCCCGCCAGCACGCTGGCGCGGAAGGCATCCGAGGAAAACAGCCCGTGCAGATAGGACCCTTTCACCCGGCCATCGGCTGAGGCCGCGCCCTCGGCCCGCCCGCCGATGCTCAGCCATGCCCGATCGCAATCGGTACCAGCCGTGCGGCCCATGTGGATCTCATAACCGCTCACCGGAAGATTGCCGTCGCGGGTCACAGCCTTGGTCAGGGTGACGCGCTTTTCGCCCGCCATCACCGTATGCACATCCAAGAGGCCCAGCCCCTCGACCTTTCCGGGGCGGCCATCGACACCCTCGGGGTCGTCGATGGTCTTGCCCAGCATCTGATAGCCGCCGCACAAGCCCAGCACATGGCCGCCGCGGCGGTAATGCGCCTGGATGTCGATGTCCCAGCCCTGGCGGCGCAGATAGGCCAGATCGCCAATGGTCGACTTGCTGCCGGGCAGGATCACCAGATCCGCATCGCCGGGCAGGGCGCGGCCCGGTGGCACGATCTCCACCGTCACCTCCGGCTCCGCTGCCAGCGGGTCCAGATCGTCGAAATTCGCCATCCGCTCCAGCTGCGGCACCACCACCTTGCAGGCGCCGCCCTGGCGCGAGGCGATGTCCATCATGTCTTCGGCCGGCAGTTTCCAGGCGTCCCAGAACCACGGCACCACTCCCAAGGACGGCCAGCCGGTGCGCGCGGCAATATCGTCCCGGCCTGCATCAAACAGGCTGAGGTCGCCGCGGAACCGGTTCACCATGAAACCCGCGACCCGCTCCAGGTCCTGCGGCTCCAGCACCGCGTGGGTGCCGACGATCTGCGCAATCACCCCGCCGCGGTGAATGTCGCCTGCAATCACCACCGGCACCCCCGCCGCACAGGCAAAGCCCATATTGGCAATGTCATTCTTGCGCAGGTTGGTCTCGGCAGGCGATCCCGCGCCCTCGATCAGCACCAGATCGGCGTCCTTCGCCAGCCGGCGGTAGCTCTCCAGGGCAGCTTCCAGCAGGCCCGATTTGTCGCGCATGAAGGATCCGGCCCCTTGGGTGCCGCGGCGCTTGCCCTGCACGATCACCTGGGCGCCGGTATCCGTCTCCGGCTTGAGCAGCACCGGGTTCATGTCGGTATGGGGAGGCCGCATTGCGGCGCGCGCCTGCAGTGCCTGCGCCCGGCCGATCTCGCCGCCCTCGGGCGTCACCGCGGCGTTGTTGGACATGTTCTGCGGCTTGAACGGTGCCACCTTCAGCCCGCGCCGCACATAGGCGCGCGCCAGCCCCGCCACGATAAGCGACTTGCCGACATTGCTGCCGGTGCCCTGGATCATGATCGAACGCGCCCGTGTCATTTTCGCTGCCATCTCCCTGCTTGCGCCCCTGTGTCAGGGGTCTGCATAACAGCTTAGGCAGCGCCGTCTATGGGCGCTGTGCCGCAAGCGTCCCGCGGCAGCTGCCACGCGACAGGTTGACCCTGCGGAAACCTTGGTGCGCAAAAGAAAAACGCGCCCCCAAAGGGCGCGCTTTTCGGCAATGCGGGGCAGAGGCCTTTTAGGCGGCTTCTGCCTGCGCAGCGTTGCGGCGTTCGCTTTCTTCACGCGATAGTGCAACCGAGGTCCGCACACCGCGGCCCACGAAGTCCATCAGGCCTTCCACAACCCGTTCGTTCGGGTCGATACCGGCGCAGGACAGCACTTCGCGGCCATCGCGCGAGCGTGCCCAGCGGGCGATCTGCTCCGGGCCATTGCCGTATTTCTTGTCGTCGGCGATGGCATCATCCAGTGCGGCCAGGACAACGGCTGCAAACAGTTTGCGGGCGCGGTTGCCTTGCTCGTTATTATAAGCGGTGCCGTCTACGAAATCTCGCATCTCGTATCCCTTGTTGTTCTTGCTATTGCAATTTTCGGCGTAGCGCTGCTTATGGCGGAATTGTGACGATTCGGATAGAGCGCAGATGCATAGCTTTCATGCAAATTGCGCATACCTTATTCACACAGTCTCCATACCATATCCTTGTCTTGCCAGCGATCAGCCTGCCAGATATAGGGTCTTGCAAGTTTTCAACAACCATCCGAAAGGCATTTTCCCATGCCCAAGATCAACGGTAACGAAATCCGTCCCGGAAACGTCCTGGAACATAACGGCGGTTTGTGGGCAGCGGTGAAGGTCGATCACGTCAAGCCCGGCAAAGGCGGCGCCTTTGCCCAGGTCGAAATGCGCAACCTGCGCAACGGCTCCAAGCTGAACGAGCGCTTCCGCTCGGCGGACAAGGTCGAGAAGGTCCGCCTGGAACAGAAGGACCAGCAGTTCCTTTATGAAAGCGACGGCATGCTGGTGTTCATGGACACCGAAACTTATGAGCAGATCGAACTGCCGGCAGAGCTCTTGGGCGACCGCCGCCCGTTCCTGCAGGACGGCATGACTATTGTGGTGGAGTTCCACGAAGCCGAAGCGCTGAACGCCACCGTGCCGCAGAAAGTGACCTGCCAGATCGTCGAGACCGAGCCGGTTGTCAAAGGCCAAACCGCGGCGAATTCCTTCAAGCCGGCGATCCTGGACAATGGCGTCAAGGTCATGGTGCCGCCCTTTGTCGGCCAGGACGAGATGATCGTGGTGAACACCGAGACCATGGAATATTCCGAACGCGCCTGATCCAGGCCGCGTCCCGGAAAAGCTAAGGCTGCCCTCCCTCGGGGGCGGCTTTTTCAGGTCTTCGGGCGGATCCCAAGACTTTTGCAAAAGTCTTGGCAAAAGTTTTCGAAAACTTTTGCGCCGCCAGTCGGTGGGACGGGTGGATCACTCAGCAGGCAGCGACAGGTTGAAGCCGCATTCATCCATCATCCTGCCATAGGCCGCGGTAAATCCGCTCAACGACGCCTCATAGAACATGTCGTTCCCGGCCCAGATCTCTACCCAGCTTCCCTGTTTCATCGCTTGCAGCATCAGCAGGTGATCCTGGAGCTGCAGCGCGCTTTCAGCTTCGGCCAGGCCTTCCTCGTTGATCCAGGAATTGATCCCGGCAGATACTGAGAAGCTGCGGTCAAAGTCAAAGATGAAATCCACAGCTCCGCCCCGCTGCATCAGCGTCGGGTAATGGCGCGGCGCATATTCCTGCACCTTGGCCATCGGGTAAAAATCCGGCGGGCCGCCGTCGCCGGAAAACACCTCCAACGCCAGGATCGGGTCGCCATCGCCGCCGGTCCAGGCGCGGCAGGTCAGGTAGCTGTCCTGCTCGGTCTCATGCGGTTCAGTGGCGGCATGCCAGTCCTTGTAATTCCAGTAGTCCGCCCAGGCGGGGGAGGCCGCCAGCGCAGCCAGGCAAGCACCAAGGATCAGTCGCATCAAATACCCTTTCAGCAATCCTGACGGCGACCCTAACCCAATCAGGTGAACAGGGGCTTGTCAGACCCTCAGCGCGTCCAGCCGCGTCTCCATCTTGCTGCGGTAACTGGCACCGAACAGCCGCAGATGCACCAGCGCAGGCCACAGTTGAAAGATTGTGCGGCGCACCTCATGCCCCGGCTCCGGCGGGCCATAGCTTTCGTGAAACGCTTCAGGGCGTGCACCGAACAGATACAGCATCGCCAGATCCACGTCTCCATCCCCTTAGTAACACGCCGGGTCGATCAGATAGGCGGAGCTGCCGCGGAACAATACATTGGCGGCCCACAGATTGCCATACAGCAGAGAGATTGGCGGGCAGCAGGCAGCGGCTCCGGCAGCCTGTCGCAAAGGGTCTTAAACCGCGATCGCAGATCCTGGGGCAGGGCGAGGGGAGCGGCCAGCAGGCGGCGCTGACGCCCAGAACCTCAGGGGCAGGCGCACCAGCGGCGCGAATGGCCGGCAGCATAGCCGCTTCCGCGGCAACCAGCGGCCCGGTCTTGGCTACCACCCGGCGGCTACCCGTCAGCTCCAGCAGCTGCACCCCGGACAAATTTCCGCCATGCAGCGGGCGGGCGCGTGCGACTTCAGCGCCCAATAGGGAATGAAACGTTTCCTCCAGCCCGCTCACACCTGCCAGGTGACACGGGCCTCTCCGGCCAGCATCCCCTCCTTGGCACGGTCGAACCGCAGATAGGCAATGCCCCTGCCGCCGGACTGGGTGAACAGCGTGCCCACGGGTTTACCGCCCGAGGTGATCTCAGTGCCAACCGGTGCCGTGCCCTCAACCTCCACTGTGCGGAACCCCTTGCGCAGCTCGGTCTTGTGTTTCATCCGCGCGGTGACTTCCTGGCCCACGTAGCAGCCCTTGCGGAAATCCACCCCGTTCAGCGCTTCGAACCCGGCCTCCAGAATATAACTCTCGGGTCCCAGCTCGACGCTGGTCTCAGGGATGCAATGGGCGACCCGGACCGCGTCCCAATCACTGCCGTCATCGCCGCCTTCAGCGCCATAGAGCCGCCAGCCCATCGCCGCATGGCGCGGATCACTTAGGGCACCCTCAGGCGCTGGGCCTGTACCGCGTTTCACTTGCAGATCCGTCAGTTCCACCTGCACGTCAGCGCGCAGCCGGTACATGTTCAGCCGCTTCAGCAGGCCCTCGGCCAGTGACGCCTCCACATCCAAGAGCACCGCATCGCCATCAGCGGCCAGAAAGAAATCCGCCAGATACTTGCCCTGCGGCGTCAAAAGTGCTGCATAGACCAGCCCATCGTCCAGCCGGTCGACATTGTTGGTCACCAGCCCCTGCAGAAAACTGCGGGTGTCGGCACCACTCAGGCGCAGGATGCGGCGGTCGTTCATTTCATGTCTCCGGCGTTTCTCAGAGGACGTTTCATAGTTCCGCCCAGTGATATAGGAAGCAGGGCGGAAGAAAACAGGAAAACCACCCATGCCCGCGCCGGTCAGCATCGTGATCCCAGCCTTGAACGCAAGCGAAGAGCTGCCCGCCACGCTCGAACATCTGATGGAGGGGCTGGCAGCAGGTCTGATCCGCGAACTGGTGATCACCGACGGCGGCTCCGCCGACGCCACCCGCGCCATCGCTGAGGGTGCAGGCGCAGAATGGATCAGCGGTGCGCCGTCGCGCGGCGGCCAGCTGCGCCGGGGCTGTGCGGCGGCCAAGGGCGACTGGCTGCTGATACTGCACGCTGACACCCGTCTGGAACCGGGCTGGGCCGAAGCCGTGGCGCAGCATCTGCAGACGGGGCAGGGCAGCCCCGCCTGTTTCCACCTGCGCTTCCGGGCGCGCGGGTTGATGCCGGCCTGGGTCGCGGGCTGGGCCAACCTGCGCACACGGCTGTTCGGGCTGCCCTATGGCGATCAGGGCCTGCTGATCCAGCGCGCGGCGTATGAGGCCGCAGGCGGTTATCCCGACCAGCCGCTGATGGAGGACGTGGCCCTGGTGCGCCGCCTGCAGGGCATGACGATTCTGCCAAGCGCGGCGCTGACCAGCGCCGCGCGCTACCAGCGCGCGGGCTGGCTCAGGCGAGGGGCACGCAACCTGTGGACGCTGATGCAGTATTTTCTGGGGCGGGATACGAGAAAGCTGGCTGCTTCTTACCGGAAATAGAAGAGAGGGCAGGGTTCCTCCGCGGGCGGAAGCATAGCGCCCGCCGATGGGGGCGGACGGGCGTTGCCCGACCTTTCGGCCGGGGGAAACATTCAATGATACTCAGCCGAACACCTTGCGCGAGAACCGGCGGAACCAGCGTTCCTTGCCGCTTGCGGCGCCACCCGGCACCTGTTCCGCCTGGGCGGCAATGCCAGCAGTATCCACCACCGTCTTGCCGTCCTGAAATTGCAGCCGGTAAAGGTCGGCATAGGTGCCGCCGCGCGCCAGCAGCTCTTCGTGGGTGCCCTGATCCAGCACCCGGCCGCGATCCATTACCACGATCTTGTCGGCGTTGCGGATGGTCGACAGCCGGTGCGCGATCACCAGCGTGGTGCGCCCGCCCGCCAGCTTATCAAGCGCCTGCTGCACCACCTTCTCGGATTGCGCATCCAAGGCCGAAGTGGCTTCGTCCAGCAGCAGCACCGGCGTATTGCGCAGCAAGGCGCGGGCAATCACCACCCGCTGGCGCTGGCCGCCCGACAGGGCTGATCCGCGCGGCCCGACACGTGTCTCCAGACCATGCTCCAGCTTGGGCAGGAAATCCGCCACATGCGAGGCCTCAAGCGCGGCCTGCAGCTCTGCGTCGGGTACATCGGTGCGGCCCAGCACGATATTTTCAAGCAGGGTCTCGTCAAACAGCATCGCATCCTGAGTCACCACCGAAAACAGGCTGCGCAGATCGGCGGTGTTCAAATTGGTGACTTCAACCCCGCCCACGGTCACGGATCCCGCCTGCGGATCCACCATCCGGGTCAGTAGGTTGAAGATCGTCGATTTGCCAGCCCCCGAGGCCCCCACCAGTGCGGTGGTCTTGCCGGCTTCGGCCTCAAGTGTCAGCCCGTGCAGGATCTGCGCGTCGCCGTAATTCAGCTCAACTCCGCTCAGGTTGATGGCGGGCAGACCTTGCGGCGCGGCCTGCGGGTGTTCTGGCTCGCTCAGCAGGATCGGCGCATCCAGCAGCTCCTTGATCCGCTCCAGCGCTGCCGCCGCGCCCTGCCAAACACCGGAGATATTCGCCAGCCGCCGCATCGGTTCGAAACTCAGCCCGATTGAGGTGAAAAAGCTCATGAACTGGCCCACGGATTTTTCGCCGGCGATGATCTCGTTGCCGCCATAAAGCAGCACCGCCATGAAACCGACACCGGCCATGATGTCGGTCATGCCCGAAATCGACGAAGTGCCAAAGGCTGCCTTCACTTCCGAGCGGACAAAGTCATCGGTGCGTTCGGAAAACCGGCGGACCTGATATTCTTCCAGACGGTTCAGCTTGACCGGTACGATGCCGTGGAAAATCTCGTCCAGCCGGGTTGCCAGATCGGCGCCCAGATCGCGCGCGCGCGACGCCTTTTTGCGCACATAGCGCTGGATGGTGGAGATCGGCAGCAGCAGCACCGGCACCCCGACCAGCAGGATCAGCGTCCAGCGCCAATCAATGCTGAAGGCAACACCCAGCACCGCCACCAGCGCCACCAGATCGCGCCCGGCGCCGGTGATCACCGCCTGCCAGACCGCGTTGATGGCATAGACATCCGACTGGATCCGCTGGATCAGCAGCCCCGGGGGGTGCTGCTGGTGAAACGCCGGATCCTGGCGGATCAGCCGCGCCAGCATGTCCTTGCGCAGATGTGCGGCCGAGGTCTGCGAAACCTTGCTCAGCAGCACCTTCTGGGTGACGCTGGACACGCCGCGCAATGTGAAGATCGCCAGAAACGCCAGGCTGACCCAGACCAGCGCGTTTGAATTGCCCGCGACAAAGACCAGATCGAACATCGGCTGCATCATATAGCCAAGCGCGCCCATGGTGGCGCCCTCCAGCAGCATAAAGATCGCGGCAATGCCTAACAGGCCGATGTAATGGCGCAGGTAACCGCGCCACAGCCAGCCGAACAGCTCGCGCGAGGATTTGTGAGGCTGGCTCATACGGGGAGGGTCCGGCAGGGAGTTCGGGTCATTTCGCGCCTTTTCTGACATGCCGCAACCATTTAAGCAGCTCGGCTGCAGGGCGCAAGCAATTCGCCGTGACGCTGCGGACTGTTGAATTGACCCTGCGGGATCGCCGGCTACTGTGCCGCAAAGGATCAACCGCGGCGCGCGATGGCGTCTGCGCTGCAAGGAACATTGCCCATGAGCGGATCAGTGAACATATCGGCAGGCCGGTCTTACCTGGCCATTCCGGGCCCATCGGTGGTGCCGGACCAGGTGCTGCAGGCGATGCACCGGGCCTCTCCCAACATATATGCCGGTGATCTGGTCGAAATGACCGCCACCCTGATCCCGGATCTGCAGCGGATCGCCCGCACCCGGCATCAGGTTGCGATCTATATCTCCAACGGCCACGGCGCCTGGGAGGCGGCACTGCAGAACACGCTGCAGCCGGGCGACCGGGTGCTGGTGCCTTCCTCGGGCCGTTTTGCGATCGGCTGGTCGGAAATGGCCGAAGGGCTGGGTATCGAGGCTGAGGTTCTCGATTTCGGCAATCACGCGCCCTGGGACCTGGACCGGATTGCCGAACGGATCGCCGCGGACAGGGACCACCGCATCAAGGCGGTGCTGGGCGTGCATGTGGACACCTCCAGTTCGATCCGCAACGATGTGGCCGCCCTGCGCGGCATTCTGGACGCGGCGGGCCATCCGGCATTGCTGATGGCCGATTGCATCGCCTCATTGGGCTGTGAGCGGTTCGAGATGGATGCCTGGGGCGTCGATGTGATGGTCTCCGCCTGCCAGAAGGGGCTGATGGTGCCGCCGGGCCTTGGCTTTGTCTTCTTCAATGACCGGGCCGCCGCTGCCCGCAGAACCCTGCCGCGGATCAGCCGCTACTGGGACTGGGTGCCGCGCGCCAATCCGGCTGAGTTCTATCAGTATTTCGGCGGCACCGCGCCCACCCATCACCTTTATGGTCTGCGCGCCGCGCTGGACATGATCCACGCCGAGGGGATCGAAAATGTTTGGAACCGCCACGCCCGACTGGCCCGCACCATTTGGGCCGCCTGCGAGGCCTGGAGCAGCGCAGGCCCGCTGCGCATGAACGTGCCGGACCGGACCTTGCGCTCAAATGCGGTCACGGCGCTGCATATCGGATCGCCGCTGGGCACCGAACTGCGCATGTGGCTGGAACAGCACCTGGGCCTGACGCTGGGCATCGGCCTTGGCATGGCGGCGCCAAACAGCCCGGACTGGCACGGGTTTTTCCGGCTGGGCCATATGGGTCATGTGAACGGCCATATGGCGATGGGCCTGCTGGGCGGCATCGACACCGGTTTCAAGGCGCTGGGCATTCCGCACGGGCCGGGCGCGCTGGACGCGGCTGCAACAACCCTCGCCGCACGCTAGCAGCCGTTCAGAAACAGGCAGAAGGCGGATGTCACGCCTTCCGTGCATTCAGGCGGATATCCAGCCTGGTGATTAGATGGTTGATCAGCACCGCCAGCACCAGAACAGGCACCATTCCGTACATCACCCAGACCACAAAGAAGATCCACATCAGGTTGATCCCGGCAAAGGTGATTGCGGCAGTGAAGAAATCCGGCATGTCGGCCGGCAGTTCAGGGTCACGCATGACAATTCTCCCGGTTCTACTCCAAAATGGTAGTCCAGGAGTGGTGAATGTCCGGTAAAACTGCCGCGATCCGGCGGCGGTTGGCAAAATTCAGCCACCCCGTGCCGATGCCAAAGCCTGCGGCAGGGCCGCGGCAAAGGCGTCCAGCTCCGCTTCCGGCCCGCAGCTCACCCGGATGCAGCGGTTTTGCGGCTCGGCAAAGGGCATCCGCACAAAGATCCCCTGATCCACCAGACCATCCAGAACCGCCTTGGCAAACACTCCGTCCTTGCCGCAATCAATGGCCACGAAATTGGTGGCCGAGGGCAGGGTGCTCAGCCCGTTTGCTTCCGCAATCTCAGCAATCCGGCGCCGTGCGCCCGCGATCTGCCCCAGCACCTGCGCCAGCCAGTCCTGATCCTGCAAGGCCGCCAAGGCGCCAGCCTGCGCCGCCCTGTTCATGCCGAAATGATTGCGCACCTTGTTGAAGGCAGAGATCAGCTCCGGGTGGCCTATGGCATAACCCACCCGTGCGCCGGCCATGCCATACGCCTTCGAGAACGTCCGCATCCGGATCACCCGCGCATCATCGGCGCTTATAGGTGCCGCGGTGCCCTCGGGCGCGCATTCCACATAAGCCTCGTCCAGCAGCAGCAGGCAGCCCTCCGGAAGGTGGTCCAGCGCTGCGGCAATATCGGCGCCCCGGTGCCAGCTGCCCATCGGATTGTCCGGATTGGCCAGATAGACGATCTTGGCATCCACCTCCGCCGCCCTGTTAAACAATGCCTCAAAATCCTCGCGGTCATTCTTGTAGGGCACCGTGTGCAGCACCCCGCCAAACCCCGCGGCATGGTAATTGAACGTCGGATAGGCCCCCAGCGAGGTCACAACCGCATCGCCCGGCCCGATCAGCAGCCGCACCAGATAGCCGAGCAACCCGTCGATACCTTCACCGACAATGATATGCTCAGGTTCCACCCCATGATGTGCCGCCAGCGCCTGACGCAGATCATGGCTTTGCGCATCGCCGTATTTCCAGATCTCCGCCGCCGCTTTGGCCATTGCCTCAACCGCCTTAGGCGAGGGGCCGAATATGTTCTCATTCGCCCCTAGCCGCGCCGCAAAAGGCGCGCCGCGCTCACGCTCCTGCGTTTCGGGGCCGACAAACGGCACGGCGGCAGGCAGGGAAAGCGCAAGCGGGGTGTAGCGGGGACCAGTCATGGCCGCAGATAAGCGCAAGCATCGCTTGCGGGCAAGGCTTGCGTCACCGTTCCCTGCCGCGCAGATTAGACCCGGATTTCCAAAGGATTCTTTCATGCGCATTGTTCTGGCCGTGCTGGCCGCCGCCCTGGGCTACCTGTTGTTCTGGCCGGTGCCGGTGGACCCGGTGGCTTACAATCCGCCCGCAGCGCCGGGTTTTACCGGTGCCTACGCCGAAAACCGCGCCCTGGATGCGGCAGAGCTGATCACACTGCCCGATGGCGAAGCAGGCCCCGAAGACCTGGCCGAACTCCCGGACGGTGCGGTCTACACCACCAGCCTGTCCGGAAATCTCTACCGGATTGACGGGGCAGAACCTGTGCTGGCCGACCGCTTGGGCGGCCGCCCGCTGGGGCTGAAGGCCGGGCCGGACGGCGCGCTCTACATCGCTGACAGCTTCCGCGGCATCCTGCGCTGGTCTGGGCCCGGCACCCTGGAAGTGCTGGCAGACAGCGTGGGCGGCGCCCCCATCATCTATGCCAACCAGCTTGATGTGGCACGGGACGGCACCGTCTATTTCTCCAACTCCTCCGACCGCTTCGATCCGGAAACCATGGGCGGCACCAAGCCCACTTCGATCCTCACCATCTGGGAACAGTCGGACAGCGGCTACGTCGCCCGCTTGGCGCCAGACGGCAGCGTAGAAAAGCTCGCCGCAGGCTTTGTCTACACCAATGGTATCGCCCTGTCCCCGGACGAAGACTTCCTCTTGATCAACGAAACCGGCCGCGCCCGCATCCACCGGCTTTGGCTCAAGGGAGACAGGGCGGGCCAGCAAGAGGTCTTTCTTGATAATCTCCCCGGCTATCCCGACAACCTTGAAGGCCAGGGCGACGGTACCTATTGGCTCGCCTTTGCCAGCCCGCGCCTGCCGTCGGAAAAGCTGATGCCATACCCGGTATTGCGCAAACTGATCTGGCGGCTGGGACCGATGGTGCGCCCGGCGCCGGTGCATCGCGGCATGCTGATGCAGTTCGACGGGCAGGGGAAGATCTTGCGCACGCTGCAGGACCCGGACGGGCGCCTTGGCGTCACCACCGGCGGCAAGCTGGCAGGCGGGCAGCTTTACGTGATGACACTCGATTCGCCCTGGTTCGCCCGAATGCCATTGCAGCCCTGAGGCTTCCCCCACGTTGGACTGGCATCCCGTCCGCTGCCGGGGCAGGCTGGCCGCAAATCAGCAGCGGGGAACAAACCATGGCACGCGTCACCACCGGCTACAAGGACCACATCGCCTATGTCACGCTTGCCCGCCCGGACAAGCACAACGCCCTGGACGAGGAGATGATCGAGGCAATCATCACCGCCGGCCAGGAGGTGGCGGAATCGGACGCCCGCGCTGTGGTGCTGGCAGGCAGCGGCAACAGCTTCTGCGCCGGTCTCGACATGGCCGCCCTTGCCAGCTTTGCGCAGCGCGACCTCAGCACCCTGATTATGGAGCGCACCCACCACGACGCCAACGCGTTCCAGGAGGTGGCGATGGTCTGGCGCCGGATGCCGGTGCCGGTGATCGCCGCCATTCACGGCGCCTGTTTCGGCGGCGGGCTGCAGATCGCGCTGGGCGCCGACATCCGCATTGCCCACCCCGAGGCGCAGCTGTCGGTGATGGAGATGAAATGGGGGCTGATCCCGGATATGGGCGGCATGGCGCTGCTGCCGCGGCTGCTGCGCTCGGACGTTTTGCGCCGGCTCACTTACACGGCTGAAAAAATCGCCGCCCCGCAGGCGATGGACTGGGGGCTGGTGAGCGAACTGGCAGACAGTCCGCTTGCCCGCGCCCAGGAACTGGCCACCGTGATCGCAGCAAAAAGCCCCTCCGCCATCCGGGCCGCTAAACGCATGATCGCCTTTGCCGAAAGCGGTGCCGCCCAGGCCGATGTGCTGCTGGCCGAAAGCGCCGGACAGCTGGACCTGATCGGCAAGCCGGATCAGATTGAGGCCGTCGCGGCGCAGTTGCAAAAACGCCCGCCGGATTTCGGCTGAGCCCTGCCAGGGAGGCTTCTTCCCCGCCCCGAGCCGCCGCCCGCGTGGTGCTGAACCGGAATTCCAACAGCTTCTTCTGGCTGTAAATATCCCCGCCGGAGGCAGCGCCCGGAACGGGCGCTTCGCTGCCGGCGGGCCTTCAGAAACCGCAACAGCGGTTTTTCGCCAATTTTTCCGAAAATCCGCCGATGCCAGCGGGAATCCGCTGCCCGCCGGCAGAATAACGCCGCGTAAAATCAACAGAAACACCTGTTAACCTTTTGGCAATATTTGCGGGCGAATTCTGCCTTCAGCAGGGCGCAAAACAGGCCAATCCAGCATTTGGAAATCTGCTGCCGGGCGGCCCGCACGGGCACCGGATGGCTGTTTGCACCCTGATGAAATGCAGTAGAACCGGCTGGCGCAGGATATGCTCCATAGCCGGGCTTCAGAAAGGAGTGAGGCTGATGCAACTGGTGCGTAAGAAGTGGTTTATTCTGTTCGAAAGCGGCGCCCTGCTGTCCCGGACCGGCGACCGGATCACCTATTTTTATGACGAGGCCCTGTGCTTCGGGGATCGCGAGGAGGCGCAGCGCTACTTGGCGGCCAATGAAAACAAGGTCAGCTGCACCGGCCTGCACCCGTCGCTGACCGAGGCAGCGTGAGCGGATGGCTCGCCGCCAGCCGCAGGCCCCCAGCGGCAGAGGGTGCGATGCCTAGCTCGGCCCGTTGGCTGCTCGCCTTCAGCGGGGTGATGATCTCGGCCTCGGCGCTGGTGTTCTGGGCCTGGCTCGGCGGCGCAGGCCAGCCGGCCGAGGATCAGCCCGGCTGGTTCACCCTGGCGGCATTGCGGTTTTTCTGGCTGCCCTTCCTCAGCGGCGCCGGGCTGGTTCTGGCGGTCTGCTGCGCCGGGCGCACCGGTCTCTGATCCGGGTCTTTGATCTTGCCCTCTGATCCGGCCATGAAAAAAGCCGCGCCCGGTGCAGGCGCGGCTTTCCATTCAATAGATCTGCGGCGGGCTTACAGCGACGCGTCGTAGATCTTGGAGATATTCGCACCCAGAGCGGCGTCATAGTCCGCGTCAGACATAGCAACGTTCAGCCCCTCGGTCAGCGCGCGGCTGAAGGAGGCGATCATCTTGGCATTCTGCGACAGGCGCGCGCAAGCGTCATCGGTAGTATAGCCGCCCGACAGCGCTACAACCCGCACCACATTGACGTGGTCGGCCAGATCATCGTACAGGCCCGCCTGGCTCGGGATGGTCAGCTTCAGCGCCACTTTGGTGCCTTCGGGCAGGGCGTCCAGCTGGGCCTTGATCTCTGCCTTCAGGATGTCTTCGGCTTCGGCCTTGGTGGCAGAGTTGATGTCCACTTCGGGCTCGATGATCGGCACCAGACCGGCTGCAACGATCTGCTGGCCGACTTCGAACTGCTGCGCGACAACCGCCTTGATGCCCGCGGCATTGGCGTCCTTGACCACCGACCGCATCTTGGTGCCGAAGATACCCTTGGTGTTGGCCCGCGCCAGCAACGCGTCCAGCTCCGGCATCGGCTTCATCATCTGCACGCCGTCCGCTTCATCCGCCAGGCCCTTGTCGACCTTCAGGAACGGCACCACACCGCAGCTGTTCCACAGGAAGTCCGCAGTGGGGGTGCTGTCGATCTCGCCATCCATCGTCTTCTCAAACAGGATCGCTCCCAGGATACGCTCCTTGCCAAAGCTCGGCGAGGTGATGATGCGGGTGCGCATCTTGTGGATCTCGGCGAACATCTCGTCGTCGTTTGAAAAGGCGTCCCCGGTCACGCCATACAGCGCCAGCGCCTTCGGGGTCGAGCCGCCGGATTGGTCCAGCGCCGCAATGAAGCCTTTGCCGGCTGCGATACGGTCGAGTTGTGCCTGCTGTACGGAAGCGTCTTTTGCCATAATGCGTCACTCTTCTTGGGAATGGTCTGTCTTGGCGCTGTCTATACCGCGAATCCGGCAGGAAACAACGGGGTGTTGCGCTAACGGAAGAAGGATTTCCGCGCATCCCGCGCCATATTATAGCGCATTTCCAGATCCGAGATCTGCGCCATCGCCGCCTTGCGTGCCGCCGCATCCGTCAATGCCGCATAACCCTTGCGGGCCGCGGCCAGTTGTTCTTTCAATGTGAATTCCTCAGGCACCACGCCGGCCTGCGCCATGATCCGCATTCCTGCCGCCAGCCCCGCATCCACATGCGCCTCGCCGCTGCGGTCGGGCAGCGGCTTGCCTTCGCCCGCCAGTCCCTGCAGCTGCCCTTCGGCCTGGGCCTTGGCCAGCTGCCGTTCAATCAGATTGCGGAAGGCGCGGATCATGCGGGGCCTCTTGGGTTGCCGCGCCAGCGTACCACCCGCGGGTCAGCCCAGCCAGTCTTTGCGGGTGACTGCGTCATTCAGCGCAATCAGATCCTCGTGCAATTCGCCCAATGCAATAGGGCCGCCCAGGCAGACCCTAACCGCCTCCTCCGGCAGGCCGGTCACGGTGAAAGCATCGCTTGGCATGATGCCGATCTGGCGGCCTGCCATGCGGCCCATTACCTCGGCCCGGCTGGTGCCGCGGGGCAGGGTAAGCCAAAGGTTGAAGGCCAACGGATCCGCAACGGTAAAGCACTCCTGCAGCACCTCAGCCGCCAGCGCCTGCCGCACTGCTGCGGCCTTGCGGACAAAACCCTGGATTTCCGCCGCAGTGCCATCCTCGATCCAGCGGCCCAGCAGCGCCAGGTTCAGCGGCGACACCATCACATGCATCGACCGCATTGCTTGTGAAAACTGCCCCATCAGGCCGCGCTTGGGCACCGTGGTATAAGCCAGCCGCAACCCGGCGCCGAAACATTTGGACAGGCCCGCGATATGCCAGCTCAGATCCGGGATCAGGCTGCTGATGGCGGCAGGCGCATCCTCGGCAACAAAGCAATAGGCGTCGTCTTCGATCAGCGGCAGATCATGTTTTTGCAGCACTGCCGCCACCTCCTGACGCCGGTGGCTGGGCATGGTACGGGTGGTGGGGTTCTGCAGCGTCGGGTTCAGATACAGCACTGCCGGCCAGTGGTCGGTGACCGCTTTTTCCAGCGCCTCCGGCAGGATGCCGTCACGGTCGCCGGCCAGTCCGATCAGCCGGATCCCCAGCCGCGCCGCAATCGAGCGCAGCCCGGGATAGGTCACATCTTCGCACAACACGGTTGAACCCGGCTCGCACAGCACCGTCAGAATTGCATAAAGACTGGCATGAGAACCCGGCGTGACCGCCAGCCGCTCCGGTGCGCAGGGCAGGCCGTTTGCCTGCATCCAATCCGCCGCAATGGCCCGGTCTTGCGGGCTGCCGGTGACCGATTGATAGCGCAACAGCGGCAGCAGATTGGCCGAGACATGCTCAAGCCCCTTTTGCATCCGCGCCAGCAAGGCCGGGTCATCCGGCTCCGGCGGCATGTTCATCATCGGGTCTTCTTCCAGCGCCCGGCGCGGATCGGGGCGTGCCGGCAGCGCGTCCGGCGCCTTCACAAAGGTGCCGCGGCCGACAAAGCTTTCGATATAGCCGCGCCGCACCGCCTCGGCATAGCCGCGCGACACGGTTGAGAAATCCACCCCCAGATCCTGCGCCACCCGCCGCTGCGGCGGCAGCCGGTCACCGGGTGCCAGCACGCCGGTGTCGATGTCTGATTTGATCGCCTCGGCCAGCTCCAGATAGCGGGGCTTTGCATTGGCCAGACGGGCCGGGGTCCACTGCTTCATCGGCGGAATCTCCTGGGGTGATTGTTCCATCATTGATTGGTTCAATGATGGAGTGCGTCAATAAATGCAATATCGATGTTTGCAAATTGATTGCAATCAATCCCGGAATCGCAGTATCAGGCCGCAAACCCCAAGGAGACGTGCGATGACTGGGATGGATGTTTTGCAACAGGACCAGCGGGAGATGAAACCCGCCTTGCTGAAGGGGCTGCGGCTGCGCTGCCCGAACTGCGGCGAGGGCAAGCTCTTGCACAGCTATCTCAAGGTAAACGACAGCTGCAGCGAATGCGGCCAGGAGCTGCACCACCAGCGCGCTGATGACGGGCCGGCCTATCTGACTATTCTGGTGGTGGGCCACATTCTCGGCTTTGCGCTGCACATTGTTTACACTCAGCTGCGCCCGGACCCCTGGACCTTGGCGATCATCATGTCGGTGATTACGGTAGGGGCCTCGCTGTTGATGCTGCCGCGGATGAAGGGGCTGGTGGTGGCTTATCAATGGGCCAAGCGGATGCACGGGTTCTGAATCCGGCCGGAAACCAACCTGAAACCAACCAGTTAAAATGCAAAAGGCGGGCCGATGGCCCGCCTTTTTCCGGTTTCGCCCTGCGCCGCGCAGCGGCGCCGGGCCCAACTGGTGTGGCTCATGTGTCATGAGCCAAGCAACAGGCGGGAGAACACCCGCCTGCCGCGCTACAGCTCAGACCAGGCGCGAGGTGTCTTTGGCTGCGCGGACGAAATCGTCAAACAGCGGGTGCGGCGCAAAAGGTTTGGATTTCAGCTCCGGGTGGAATTGCACACCGATAAACCACGGATGGTCTTTCCATTCCACGATTTCCGGCAGGCGGCCGTCGGGCGACATGCCCGAGAAGTTCAGCCCGCATTCTTCCAGCTTCTCGCGGTATTTGATGTCCACCTCATAGCGGTGGCGGTGGCGCTCCTCGATGTGGGTGCTGCCATAGGCGGCGGCGACCTTGGAGCCTTCGGTCAGCGCCGCGTCATAAGCGCCCAGGCGCATGGTGCCGCCCTTGTCGTCATCCGCCTTGCGGCTGATCTTGTGGTTGCCCTGCACCCATTCCTTCAGGTGATAGACCACCGGCTCGAACCGTTTCTTGCCGGCTTCATGGTCGAATTCTTCCGAACCAGCCTCGGTAATGCCCGCCACATTGCGCGCGGCTTCGATCACCGCCATCTGCATGCCCAGGCAGATGCCCAGGTAGGGGACGTCGTTTTCGCGGGCGTATTGCGCCGCCTTGATCTTGCCCTCGGTGCCGCGCTCGCCAAAACCGCCGGGGACCAGGATCGCGTGGTAACCCTGCAGGTAGGGGGCGGCGTCTTCCTTGTCGAACAGCTCGGCGTCGACCCATTCGATCTTGACCTTGACCCGGTTCGACATGCCGCCATGGGTCAGCGCCTCGGCGATGGATTTATAGGCGTCTTCCAGCTGGGTGTATTTGCCGACAATGGCCACCTTCACTTCGCCTTCGGGGTTGTAGATGCGGTCGGCCACATCTTCCCAGCGGGCCAGGTTCGGCTTGGGGGCAGGGGAGATGCCAAAGGCATCCAGAACCGCCTGATCCATGCCTTCGCGGTGATAGGCCAGCGGCGCCTCGTAGATCGACTTCAGATCCTGCGCGGCAATCACGCTGTCGGGGCGCACGTTGCAGAACAGCGCCAGCTTTTCGCGTTCTTTTTTCGGGATCGGGCCTTCGGAGCGGCAGACCAGAATGTCCGGCGCCAGCCCGATTGAGCGCAGCTCCTTGACCGAGTGCTGGGTCGGTTTGGTTTTCAGCTCGCCGGACGCCTTGATATAGGGCAGCAGGGTCAGGTGCATGAACAGGCACTGGCCGCGCGGCTTGTCCTGGGCGAACTGGCGGATCGCTTCAAAGAAGGGCAGGCCTTCGATGTCGCCGACAGTGCCGCCGATCTCGCAGAGCATGAAGTCGACTTCATCCTCGCCGATCGAGATGAAATCCTTGATCTCGTTGGTGACGTGGGGAATGACCTGAATGGTCTTGCCCAGATAGTCGCCGCGGCGCTCTTTTTCCAGCACGTTGGTGTAGATCCGGCCTGACGAAATCGAGTCGGTCTTGCGCGCAGGCACCCCGGTGAACCGTTCGTAATGGCCGAGATCCAGATCGGTCTCGGCGCCATCGTCGGTGACAAAGACCTCGCCGTGTTCAAACGGGCTCATCGTGCCCGGATCGACGTTCAGATAGGGGTCCAGCTTGCGCAGGCGGACCGAGTAGCCCCGCGCCTGCAGAAGGGCGCCAAGCGCGGCCGAAGCCAGGCCTTTGCCCAAGGATGAAACAACACCGCCGGTGATGAAGATAAAACGCGCCATATGTATTCGGCTGCCCCCGTGAGAAGTCAGATTTCAGCTGCCCGGCGGTGATTGGAATCACCCCAAAAACCGCAGCATCACGGGACTTCATATATAAAGGATTCGCGCAAACAACGCAAGGGAACCGCAAGATGCTGTTGCGGTTCCTAAAACCCTCTCAAGGTGTAGTGTGTCAGTCTGCGCTGGGAACCAGCGGAGCGTTGTCGCCCTCAGAAGGCGGCAGAAGATCGCTGCCCAGCGGGACTGCCGGAGCGTCGCCCTGCTCTTCGGCCTGCGGCACTGCCAGACGGTCGGTGACCGAGGCGCCTGCGGATTTCTGCGCGGCCATGATGGTCAGGGTGATCGAGGTGCAGATAAAGGCAATGGCCAGGATCCAGGTCAGCCGGCTAAGCGCAGTGGCTGCCGCGCGGCCGGAGACAGCACCGCCGCCGCCGCCGCCCATGCCAAGGCCGCCGCCTTCGGAGCGCTGCAGCAGAACAACTGCAATCAGGCCGAGAGCCAAAAGAAGATGGATGATGAGAACAACGTTTTCCATGGGCCCCTGCGGCGGTTGGCTGAGTATCGGGCGGTAAATAGGCAAGATTGACCGGGGGGGCAAGGGCGGAGTTGCAGCCCCTGCCGTGAACCGTCCCGGACGTCACGCTACGTGAATGTTTGCATCATGAAACATGACTGGACAGGCCTCCTGCAGCGGCGCAGCATGGGGTATGCCTCATGATCACCCCGACCACCCGCATGCCCTTTTGCCGCCTGACCCTGCTTTGCGGGTCAAGGCGCTGGAAACGATTCTCACTCAGAAGGGGCTGATTGATCCCGCCGCACTGGAGGAGATCATTGATACATATCAAAACAGGATCGGCCCGCAGAACGGCGCCCGGGTGGTGGCGCGCGCCTGGAGCGATCCGGAGTTCAAGGCAGCGCTGCTGGCAGATGCTGATCCGGTGCTGGCGGACCTTGGGTTTTTTGGCCGCCAGGGCGAGCATATGGTGGTGGTGGAGAATACGGCCCTGCAGCACAATATGGTCGTCTGTACGCTGTGCAGCTGCTACCCGTGGCCTTTGCTGGGTATTCCGCCGGGCTGGTATAAGTCCGACGCCTATCGCGCCCGCGCGGTGCGCGAGCCGCGGAAAGTTCTGGCGGATTTCGGCGTGGCCTTGTCTGAGGGTACGGCTGTGCGGGTCTGGGATTCGACGGCTGAGGTCCGCTATCTGGTGCTGCCGATGCAGCCCGAAGGCACGGACGGGCTGAATGAAGATGATCTGGCCGCGCTGGTGACCCGCGACAGCATGATCGGCACCGGCCTGGCGCGGCAGCCGGGGGAGGTGCCGGCATGACCCGTGTGCATGACATGGGCGGGCGATTCGGTGACGGGCCGGTGGTGCCGGAGGCGGAGGACGCGCCGGTTTTTGCCGAGGACTGGCATGCCCGCGCCCTGGCAGTGACGCTGGCCTGCGGCGCCTTGGGGCAGTGGAATATCGACACCTCCCGCCACGCGCGGGAGAAGCTGTCGCCGCAGGATTACACGCGGTTTTCCTATTACGAGAAATGGATCTCGGCGCTGGCGGATCTGCTGGTTGAAAAGGGCGTGCTGACGCGCGAAGACCTGCAAGGGCAGGGGGCTACGGGGCTGCACGGGCTGGCGGAGCGGGCCTTGAAGGCGGACGCGGTGGCGGCTGCGCTGGCCAGGGGAGGGCCGGCAAACCGGGAGGGCGGGCCGAAGCCGCGGTTTCATCCGGGGCAGGCGGTGCGGGTGCGAATCCCTGCTGACAGTGTGCTGGTGGAGGGCGGCCACACCCGGCTGCCGCAATATGCCGCCGGGGCGCATGGCTATATCCTGCGGCTGCATGGCACCCATGTGCTGCCTGACAGCAACGCGCATGGATTGGGCGAGGCACCGGAGCCGCTGTATGCGGTGCGGTTTTCGGCGCGCACCTTGTGGGCACATCCCGAGCACCCCGAGGACGAGGTGGTGCTGGACCTGTGGCAAAGCTATCTGGAGGCACTATGAGCGGGTGTCCTGAGGTGGCCGCGCCGGAGCCGGTCTTTGCCGAGCCATGGCATGCGCAGGTCTTTGCACTGACGGTGCATCTGAACGAAGCCGGGCGGTTTACCTGGGGCGCGTGGGTCGAACGGTTCTCGGCCACTTTGCAGCGCCATGGCGTCAGCCGCGAGCTGGACGGCGGCGAGGATTACTTTTGCGCCTGGCTGGAAACGCTGGAGCTGTTTCTGGCCGAAGAGGGCGCGGCATCGCATGCGGAGGCCGAGGTGATGCGCAGCCGCTGGGAAGCGGCCTATCTGTCGACCCCGCATGGTGAGCCGGTCCGGCTAAGCGATTGACCGCGCAGCAGGTTCGGCCGCCGGGATCATCCGGGCGGGCGGTTTCAGGTTTTTTCTTTCGTCGATCTGAGCGCTGATCCGGTTAAGGATGGCGGCGCCGCCGGGTGGAGTAGGACAGACCCCGCGGGAGCCAGCTCGGGCAGGATTTCCTGAACGGCGCCCTTTTTATCGGGGCTTGTCTTCGGGGGATACGCAGAAAGCGCCACAGATGCCAGCGCTTTGTATCATGGCCCGTGCGCGGGGCCATGGCGGGTGATCCCGATCACTTGGCAGTCGGGCACCGTAGCGTGAGGATTGCGTCAAGGCGGCGTACGGCGGGTGCGCAACACCCTGTGGCTGGGCGCAATCCCGCCTGGAGAATCCGCCCGGAGTAAAGGTGCGCAACACCGCCGGGCAGATCCCGTCCGCCCCATCGGGGGTGCTCTTTTGACAGGTAAGCCCACCAACTGAACTCTTGCAGATCCGGCACGATAAGCTGCCTTGCAGGTCTGTTCCGCCGCCAGCCCGCGGACGGGCTCTGCCCGGCTGAGAGCAGGTTTCGCGGCGAAGATGGTACCGCGCGCCGTGAATTAGCGTCTGACAGCGGTGAATTTGCGGTTCCCCTGCCGGCGCAGCATCGCTATATGAGCGTGGGTTTGAACCAAGACTGTAAAGGACCGGATATGGCCAATGTCGTCGTAGTCGGCGCCCAGTGGGGCGACGAAGGGAAAGGCAAGATCGTGGATTGGCTGAGCGAGCGTGCAGACGTGATCGCGCGCTTCCAGGGCGGCCATAACGCCGGCCATACGCTGGTCATTGACGGCAAGGTCTACAAGCTGCACGCGCTGCCCTCGGGCGTGGTGCGCGGCGGCAAGCTGAGCGTCATCGGCAACGGTGTGGTGCTGGATCCCTGGCACCTGATGAAAGAAATCGCCACGGTCCAGGCGCAGGGTGTTGAGATCACCCCGGATACGCTGATGGTAGCGGAAAACACGCCGCTGATCCTGCCGCTGCATGGTGAATTGGACCGGGCGCGCGAAGAGGCGGCCAGTAAAGGCACCAAGATCGGCACCACCGGCCGCGGCATTGGCCCGTGTTACGAGGACAAAGTGGGCCGCCGGGCGATCCGCGTGGCCGATCTGGCCGATGAGGCGACGCTGATTGCCCGCGTTGACCGGGCGCTGCAGCATCATGATCCGCTGCGCAAGGGGCTGGGCGTTGACGCGGTTGACCGCGACGCGCTGATTGAACAGCTGAAAGAGATCGCACCGAAGATCCTGCCCTATGCGGCGCCGGTCTGGAAAGTGCTGAACGAGAAACGCAAGGCGGGCAAGCGGATCCTGTTTGAAGGGGCGCAAGGCGCGTTGCTGGACATTGATTTCGGCACCTATCCGTTTGTGACCTCGTCGAATGTGATTGCAGGCCAGGCGGCAACTGGTGTGGGCATCGGCCCCGGCTCGATCGATTATGTGCTGGGCATTGTGAAGGCCTATACCACACGGGTTGGCGAAGGCCCGTTCCCGACTGAGCTGTTGCAGGCCGATGGCACGCCGGATGCGGACGGCCAGCGTCTGGGTGAGCGCGGCCATGAGTTCGGCACCACCACCGGACGCCAGCGCCGTTGCGGCTGGTTTGATGCCTGTCTGGTGCGCCAGACCTGCGCCACCTCCGGCATCAACGGTATTTCGCTGACCAAGCTGGATGTGCTGGACGGGTTCGAGACCCTGAAGATCTGTGTGGGCTATGATCTGGACGGCGAGCGCCTGGATTACCTGCCGACGGCTGCCGACAGCCAGGCCCGCTGCACCCCGATCTACGAGGAAATGCCGGGCTGGAGCGAAAGCACCGAAGGCGCGCGCAGCTGGAACGACCTGCCGGCCAATGCGATCAAATACGTGAAACGCGTGGAAGAGCTGATTGATTGCCCGGTGGCATTGCTGTCCACCAGCCCGGAGCGGGACGACACCATTCTGGTGACCGATCCCTTTGCCGACTGATGGCTGAGGAAACAGGCCTGAGCTATAAGGCCCGGCGGCGCTGGGCACTGGTTATCCTGCTGGTCGGGATGCCGGTTTACATCGTGGCTGCGGTGACGGTGATGAATATGCTGGACCGGCCGCCGTTGTGGCTGGAGCTGCTGATTTATGTAGCGCTGGGGGTTGTCTGGGTGCTGCCGTTCAAATTTGTGTTCCGCGGTGTCGGCAAGGAAGATCCGGGCGCGGAACAGGAATAAGGTGAGGGGCGCTGCCCCTTTTGGCCTCCGGCCAATTCACCCCGGAGTATTTCGGCAAAGATGAAGCAGGATCCGGTTCGGAAACTGAAAAGGCGGCCCGCAATGGCCGCCTTTTTTGGTCTGTTTGCCGGGGCGTTCAGCCTGCGGCGCGTTTGCCGGGCTTGAAGCCGATGTCGCCGGAGGCGGTGAACTGGCCGTTGCCGGAGCGTTCGATCTTGCCGTCGCGCAACAGCTGGCCGAAAGAACGCAGCCCGTCTTCGCGGTTGAAGTCGCTGCTGCCGGCGCTGCGCACCTTGTTCATCAGCTGCGGGCGCGAGAAGTGGTCGCGGCCTTCGACAAAGCTCATGTAGGCGGCGGCCGCTTCCAGCAGCTCATGCAGCTCGGCGGCGCCGCGTTCGGCGGCGTAGGAGGCAAAACCGCTGCTGCCTTCGGTCTCGTCGCCCAGAACCGCAGCCGAGACCCGGCGCGGGCGCACCGGCTGCTGCGGAGTGCTGCCTTCGTCAATGCGCTGTTCAGCCACCAGTTTCAGCGGGGCCGGGCGGGAGGCCGGGCCGGCCGGACGTTCCGAGGCGTTCGGGCGGGACTCCGGGCGGCGCGGGCGGACCACGCTGGCCAGGTCTTCGCGGTAAGGCTTGGCGCCATCGCTGCCTGTGGTGCCGGCGGCAGAGCCTTCGGCCTTGGTGGCGGCGACAGCGCCGCGCAACTGGCTGTAAGCCTCGCGGGAAGAGGCGGTGTCAGGGTCTTCGAGTTTTTCGTCGGCGGCGGCCATCAGCCGGGAGACATCGCTGTCCGCCAGGCTGGCTGCTGCGGACTGGTCCGTGGGCTGGGCTGGGGACTGGACGGGGGAATCCCCGGCGTCCTGATCTTCGGAAGCGGCCAGGATCTCGGCCTCCACCACAGCCAGTTCGCGCATCAGGTCGGCTTCGTCTTCCTGCGACAGCGGCGGCTGCCCGGGTGCGGGGTCTTCGCTGGCTTTGGCTTCTTCCAGCCGGCCGGACGCGACCGCCTTGTCAAAGTCGGCGCGCTTCACCTTGGTGATGCGTACCCGCGCCGGGCGGGCGGGGGCAGGTTTGGCAGCGGCGGCTTCGTCTTCGGCGTTGCCGGCCAGGAGGTTTTCGGCGCCGCGGCTGTCTGTGGTTTCGCTGGCGTCCGCTGCAGCCGGCGCATTGTCTTTATCCTGCAGGCCGGCAAACAGGCTGTCGCTGTCTTGTGCCGGGTCATCGCTTGCAGAGGCGGCCCCGGTGTTCAGGTCCAGGCGGTCCAGTGCCTTGGCGATTGCATCGTTGTCTTCATCATCGAAGCCCTGTGCGCCGTCGACGTCATCCTCCAGCAGCGCGTTTGAGATGTCCTCGGCGGCGCTTTCCAGCACGTCGTCGGCATGTTCGTCTTCGGTGAAGTCTTCGTCCGGGGTCTGTGCCACCACGGCACGGATGCGCTGCAGTTTGGCGGCGATGCTGTCTGCGGCCGGCACGGTGTCTTCGCCGGTGTCCATTCCGGCGTCTTTTCCGGCGCGCGGAGCGGCTTCGGCCTTTGCTTCCCTGGGGGTGTTAACCTCAGCGGCAGCGGCTTCATTGACTTCGAGCAGTTCGACTTCGGGGGCGCTGTCTTCGGTGGCCTGCACATCTTCGCTTGCGGTTTCCAGCACCGTGGCGATGGCTTCTTCGGCTTCGGCTTCGGCTTCGGCTTCGGCTTCGGCTTCGGCTTCGGCTTCGGCTTCGGCTTCGGCTTCGGCTTCCTCAATCTCTGCTGCTTCGGATTGGGCTTCCTCTACAACGGCCTCGGCGGCAGAATCGGAGGCTTCGGCAGCAATCGTGTCTGCTGCTGTGCTTACTTCAGCGGCGGCCTCGGTCACGGCAGTTTCTGCAGATTCTTCTGCCGGGGCGGGTTGTTCTGCAGCCGGTTCCGCAGCAGGTGCCGGTGCGGGGACAGTCTGTGCCGGAGCTGCCTTAGACGGAACAGCCTGTGCCGGAGCAGGGGGTTCAACTGCGGCGGTGCCAAGCGCCGGGGTGGCGGCGCGCAGGTGGATACCGCCGTCGCTGGTGCGGGCCTCGACCTGGCGGGCAATCTCGCGTTGGGCGATGCGGGCCAGCATGTCGGCGTCAGGCTGGGGCGGCTCGGCCCCGAAATACCTGTCGTCCGACGCAAGGTCGCGGAAATACTCGGCAATTGCCTTCATGGTGCCGAAGGAATCCTCAAACCCTTCCAAAGTGCAGGAAAAGGTTCCATAGGATACGGTCAAGACTTTGTTGTTATGTACCATCAGCTCGCTCGTCTTCGTCACATTTGTTGCCATTCACCATATTGGCAGAAGGGACCAATTTTGCTCGAATCCGTGCAATTGATCGTATCATTTTGTGTTCAGAATGTGACCTGTTTCCAAAACTGCCAGGAATGCGCCCCATGAACCGTCTGATTGTTGAGGAATTGGAACCAATCACCCTGGTTGGCGGCGGTGCGCTTGGGGCTGACGATCTGGCGGCGGCGCTGGCGCTGGCACCGGTGCTGGTGGCGGCCGATGGCGGGGCTGCCGCGGTTTTGGCGGCGGGCTGTGTGCCAAGTGCGGTGATCGGCGATTTTGACTCGCTGCCGCAGGATGTGCGGGACCGTCTGCCGCCGGAGTGCCTGCATCCGGTGGCCGAGCAGGACAGCACCGATTTTGACAAGGCGCTGCGGGGGATTGCGGCGCCGGTGGTGCTGGCGGTGGGGTTTCTGGGTGCGCGGGTGGATCACCAGCTGGCGGCGTTCAATACGCTGGTGCAGGGGCATCAGACCCCTTGTGTGCTGATTGGTGAGACCGAAGTGATTTTTCACCTGACCCATGCGGTGGACCTGCCGGCGGCGGCGGGGGAGGTTGTCTCGCTGTTTCCGATGCAGGCGGTGCAGGGGCGGTCCGAGGGGCTGGAGTGGCCCATTGATGGCTTGCAGATGTCGCCGATGGGGCGGATTGGCACGTCGAACCGGGCCACCGGACCGCTGCGGCTGGTGCCGGAGGGGCCGGGGCTCTTGGTGATCGTGCCGCGGCGGCTGCTGGCGGCGGTGGCGGCGGCGGTCAGGCGGGATTGATCCGTTCTGCGATCTCGGCGGCCTTGCGTTCGCGCAGCACCGCATAGAGACCGGCACTGATGGTCAGCAGGATGCCAAAGGCCGCGAGGGTGTTCGGGAGTTCATAGAAGAACAGCCAGCCGAAGAACACGGCCACCGGGATTTCCAGGTATTGCATCGAGGCGAGGGTGGAGGTGGGGGCAAACCGCAGGCTCCAGGTCATCATCAGATGCGCGACGGTGCCCAGGGCGCCGGCGGCGGCCAGCAGGGTCCAGGTGTCCTGCGGCGGCGGGGCGGTGGAGAGGGCGGGCAGGCCGATGGCGTCGCCGATCAGGAACACCGGGGCCAGCAGCGCCGTGCCCATGGCGCCGGCCACGGCCTGAACCGCGATCGGGTCGGTCTCCTTGGCGATCTTGCGGGTGATCAGCATGAACAGGGCAAAGATTACCGCCACCAGCAGCGGCCAGAGCGCGTTCCAGCCGACGGCGGCAAAGCTGGGCTGGATGACCAGTAATGTGCCGGTGAAGCCCACGATGCAGGCACCGAGGCGGCGCAGGCCGACTTCTTCGTTCAGGACGTATTTGCCCAGCAGCAGCATCAGGAAGGGCATCACGAAGGCAATCGCCACTGCGTCGGCCAAGGGCAGATAGCGGAAGGCGGTGAACATGGCGGCGATGCCGCCCATCTGCAGAAGCGTACGCAGGAACAAGAGCGGCGCCACCCGGCGCGACAGGCTGAGCGGCAGCCGCAGCGCCAGAGCCAGCGGCAGCAGGATCGCGGCCTGGGCGGCAAAGCGGATGAAAACGATCTGGGCAACCGGCACCCGGTCGGTCAGCAGTTTGGCAATGGCGTCCCCGAGCGGGATCACCATGCAGAAACCCAGCATCAGGGCGATGCCGAGGAGGGGCCGGTCCTGTGTCATGGCGCCACGCTAGGCCCGCAAGGAAGGCGGCGCAAGCTGGAGTTGCGGGGAAAAGAGAGACGTTGCGCCTCATTGGAAGGAAAGAGCGCCAGTTGCCGAGCCCCGCGCCCAAAGGCCCGGGGCTGACCTTGGGAGGGCGCGAATGCGCCTTCCCGGGAGGAAGGTCAGGCGCGGGCCGTGCCGCTTCGCGACACGTCCCAAGAAGGGTTTCCTAAAGAGACCGGAACCTCAGCAGTTCGGAACGTTCACGGCGAGGCCGCCAAGCGAGGTTTCCTTATACTTGTCGTGCATGTCGGCGCCGGTCTGGCGCATGGTCTCGATGCAGGCGTCGAGCGGCACGAAGTGCTGGCCGTCGCCGCGCAGGGCGAGGGAGGCGGCGGAGACCGCCTTGATCGCCGCGAGGCCGTTGCGCTCGATGCAGGGAACCTGCACCAGGCCCTTCACCGGGTCGCAGGTCATGCCCAGGTGATGCTCCAGCGCGATCTCAGCCGCGTTTTCCACCTGTTCGGGGGTGCCGCCCATCACCGCGCAGAGGCCCGCGGCGGACATCGCGGCAGCGGAGCCGACCTCTGCCTGGCAGCCGGCCTCGGCGCCGGAGATAGACGCGTTGTACTTGACCAGGCCGGCAATTGCGGCGGCAGTCAGCAGGAAGTCCTCGACGTGGCTTTCCGAGGCGCCGGGCACGTGGTCGAGGTAGTAGCGGATCACCGCGGGCAGGGTGCCTGCGGCGCCGTTTGTGGGGGCGGTCACGACCTGGCCGCCGGCCGCGTTTTCCTCGTTCACCGCCATCGCATAGACGCTCATCCAGTCGTTGATGGTGTGCGGCGCAGTGAGGTTCATGCCGCGTTCGGCCATCAGCGTATCATGGATTCCCTTGGCGCGGCGGCGCACCTTGAGGCCGCCGGGCAGGATGCCGTCGCGCTCCAGGCCGCGGTTGATGCAGTCGTTCATCACCTGCCAGATGCGGGCGGTGCCTTTGGCGAGGCTGACTTCGCAGCCGCGGGCAATCTCGTTGGCGCGCTTCATCTCGGCGATGGATTTGCCGCTGGCCTTGGCCATTTCCAGCATTTCGGCGGCGGATTTGAAGGGGAAGGGGACAGGGTCGCCTTCGTCGGTCGCCTTGCCTGCGGCGAGTTCTTCTTCGGTCACGACAAAGCCGCCGCCGATCGAGTAGAACACCTGTTTCAGGATCACGTCGCCCTGGGCATCGGTGGCCATCAGGATCATGCCGTTGGCGTGGCCCGGCAGTGCGTGATCATAGTCGAAGATCATGTCGGCCTTGGGGTCGAAATGCAGCGCGCCCAGCCCTTCGGGGTGCATGGTGTGGGTCTTGTCCAGCTCCGCCAGGAAGGCCTCCGCCTTGGCGTCGTCATAGTCATGGGCGACAAAGCCGCCGAGGCCGAGGATGGTGGCGCGGTCGGTGGCGTGACCGACGCCGGTGAAGGCGAGCGAGCCGTGCAGCGAGGCGCGCAGCCCGTGGAATTCAAACGGCGAGGCGCGCATCATGTCGAGGAAGCGCGCGGCGGCGACCATCGGACCCATGGTGTGGGAGGACGACGGGCCGATGCCCACTTTGAACATGTCGAAAACGGAGAGGAACATTAGGTGGCTGATCCTTCTGGGGGATTGGCGTAGGCCGGGGATGTGAACGGGGTGGCGCCGAGGCCCTCGGCCTCGCGTGCCACGGTAACGGCGGAGCGGTGTTCCAGCGCGGCGCAGATCCGCTGCAGGCTGGGGTATGCGGCGATGCGGAACCAGGATCTGTCCGCATCGGCAGGATACAGCCCCATCCAGCGCAGTTGGCAGGCCAGGTAATAGTCCAGCACCGAAGGCTGCGGCGCGCCGAGCCAGGCGGGGCGCTCGGCGGCGGCGCGGTCGAGACTGGTCAGATGCTGATGCAGCCGCTGGCGGATGACGGACTGCAGCTGCGCCTGCTGGGCAGGGTCATCGCCGATGTATTTTTGCGGATAGAACAGAATCCGCAGATCAGCATGCAGGGTGTTGGAGGCAAAGAACAGCCATTTCAGGAACGGTGCGTAGTCCGCAGTGCCTGCCGCCGGGGCCATCGCCCCGTGCCGTCCGGCCAGCCACAGCAGGATGGCGGCGGTTTCAAACAGCGCACCATCGGGCGTTTCCAGCACCGGGATCAGCCCGCCGGGATTGAGCGCCAGATAGTCCGCGCTGCGCTGCGCCTTTGCCTTGCGGTCAACGAGAACGGCGTCAAACGGCAGGCCAAGCTCCTCCAGCACCAGCCGGATGACCAGTGAAGCATTGTCGGGGGCGTAGTGCAGGCGGTATTCGGGTTTCATGACGCAATATTATGACGCAGACGCCCGGAATATGTGTCCGTTTCCGGCGTTTCCAATAGGAAACCCGCCTTTGTGATGCAGGTTTTGCTGCCGGGGCGCCGGATGGCGGTTTCCTGCCTGCGATTCAGGCGGCTATTGCCGCCGGGCGGTGCAGACAAAATGGGTGAGCGACATGAAGAATCTGCCCTCGGCGGCCAGTTCCTGCTGTTCCTGCGCCCAGGCGGCGGCGTCATCGTGGTCGGTGGCGCCGATATCCACCGCAAAGGCGCGGATCAGCTGGATCATCATTGCCGCCAGCCCGTCCGGGCGCAGGGTGGTGTCGCAGACTGCAAGCGGCTGCATCCGCTGCATTTCAAATCCGCAGCTGCGCAGTTCGGAGGGCAGTTTTGCAGGCAGGTCGCGCACCGCCATGTGGCGGCTCCAGGCCTCCAGCATCCGGTTCATGCGTGTGGTATTGTCGCTGTGCCAGGCCAGGGTGTCCCAATGCATGTCGCCAACCACCAGCAGCCCGCCGGGCTTCAGCACCTTATGCAAGGCGCGCAGGGCAAGGCGGCGGTCGGTCAGGTATTCGAACACTTGCAGCGAAACGGCTTTGTCAAAGCTTTCCGTCTGAAACGGCAGCCGGGCCGCATCGCCCTCGGCCAGGGTGGTATTGGCGCGCGCCTCCAGCCGGTTGCGGGCGGCGGCCAGCATGTCGGGGCTGGTGTCCAAGCCAGTCACGTGGCCGGCCGGGCCGACAGCGCGGGCCAGTTCCAGCGTCAGCAGCCCGTTGCCGCAGCCCAGATCCAGGATGCGGTCTCCCGGTTCGGGCGTCAGCGCGTCGAAACTGGCCCGCCGCCGCTGCGACACATCGGCGCCCTGATAGGCGTCTTCCAGCACACGGGCGGTTTCCTCGTCGAATTGCAGCATGGTTTTGATCCCCCAAGTTGAAAATCAATAGCCCGGCTGCGGCGCATTTCCAGCCGCGGCGCCGGAATCCGCTGCAAGCCCCCTCGCACAGAGGCGGCAAACCGCCTATAACCGCGGCAAATGCGTATTCATGGAGTCACCTGATGACCGGAGAGCTGTCGCCCATCGACAAGGCGAAATTTGTGGCTGCCAAACGGGCCGCTGAAATGGTTGAGGATGGCATGCGTGTCGGCCTTGGCACCGGTTCCACCGCGGCCTGGCTGGTGCGCTGCCTGGGCGAGATGGTGAGCCGCGACGGGCTGAAGATCACCGCAGTGCCGACCTCCAGCCGCACTGCCGCGCTGGCGCGGGATGTGGGCATCAATGTGGTGTCGCTGGACGAGGCCAAATGGCTGGATATGACCATTGACGGCGCCGATGAGTTCGACGCCGATCTGAACCTGATCAAGGGCGGCGGCGGCGCGCATCTGCAGGAGAAGATCGTGGCCACCGCCTCGGACCAGATGGTGGTGATTGCCGATGCCAGCAAGTCGGTTGAGACCCTGGGCGCCTTCCCGTTGCCGGTTGAGGTGCTGCCGTTCGGCTGGCAGAGCAGCCAGGCGCTGATTGAGGAAACCCTGGTATCGATGGATGTGATGGGCCGCACCACGACGCTGCGGATGAACGGCGATGCGCCGTTTGTGACCGATGAGGGCAATTACATCCTGGATCTGCATCTGAAGCGCATCGGCAATGCCCGCCAGCTGGCGCTGGTGATGAACCAGATCCCCGGCGTGATCGAGAACGGGCTGTTCATCGACATCTGCGACACCGTGGTGATCGGTTTCGGCGACGGCAGGGTCGAGGTGCGCGACATCAACGAAGGCACGGTTGAGAAGGACAAGCTGGACTTTGTCGAGAACGACAACCTGTTCACCGATCTGCAGGATTGAATTGCACCCGGCCGGCAGGCCGGGCGCTGCCCTGCGCTTTCTGTGTGGGGCCTTTCGCCTCACAACCCTGTGCAAATTCAATGCAAAAGGTTGAATGCGCCGCAGGAACGCCCACTTGGGCATATGGCGTTTGGTGGTCCGTTATGGGATACACCTGATCAAGAAATGCAAAGGGCGGGATTTCATGAGCTTTGATTACGATCTGTTTGTCATCGGCGGCGGCTCGGGCGGGGTGCGGGCGGCGCGTGTTGCGGCGCAGGAAGGCGTCAAGGTGGCGCTGGCCGAGGAAGACCGCTATGGCGGCACCTGTGTGATCCGCGGTTGTGTGCCGAAGAAGCTGATGGTTTTTGCCTCGGAGTATTCCGGCATGGTCGAGGATGCCCAGGCCTATGGGTGGGACATCAAAGCAGGTGATTTCAGCTGGGATGCCTTCAAGGGCAAGCTGCATGCGGAACTGGACCGGCTGGAAGGCATCTACCGCAACATCCTGAAAAACAACGGTGTCGAGAGCTTTGATCAGCGTGCCAAGCTGGCCGATGCCCACACGGTTGAGCTGGCTGACGGCACCCGCAAGACGGCCAAGCATATTCTGGTGGCAACCGGCGGCTGGCCGACCGTGCCGGAATTTCCGGGCGCGGAGCTGGCGATCACGTCGAACGAGATTTTCCACCTGGATAAGCTGCCCGAAAGCCTGCTGATTGTCGGCGGAGGTTACATCGCGTCTGAATTTGCCGGCATCATGAACGGCCTGGGCGTCAAGACGACGCAATTCTACCGCGGACCGCAGATCCTGCGCGGATTTGACGAAGAAGCGCGCGGCGTGATTGCCGAGGGCATGGCCGAGGCGGGCGTCGACCTGCAGTTGAACACCAATGTCACCGAAATGCAGGCCGAGGGCGATAAGATCCGGGTGACCGATACCCATGGCAACAGCCATCTGTTCGACAAGGTGATGTACGCCACGGGCCGCGCGCCCAATGCGGACAATCTGGGGCTTGAAGACATCGGCGTCGAGCGCGGCAAGGGCGGCGCCATTGTGGTGGATGCCTACAGCCAGACTGCGGTGCCGTCGGTCTTTGCCGTTGGCGATGTGACCGACCGGGTGAACCTGACACCGGTGGCGATCCGCGAAGGCATGGCCTTTGTCGAGACCGTGTTTAAGGGCAACCCGACCAGCCCCGACCACGAGCTGATCCCGACGGCGATTTTCACCCAGCCGGAAATGGGCACCGTGGGTCTGAGCGAAGAAGACGCGGCCAAGCAGGAAGCGATCGAGGTTTACTCGACCTCCTTCAAGCCGATGCAGCAGGCCTTTGCGGGGCGGGCCCAGAAAGTGCTGATGAAACTGGTGGTGTCCAAGGCCACGCGCAAGGTGCTGGGCTGCCATATTGTCGCGCCGGGGGCGGGAGAGATGATCCAGCTGGCCGGAATTGCCGTAAAGATGGGCGCAACCAAGGAAGATTTCGACCGTACGGTTGCGGTCCACCCGACAATGTCGGAAGAGTTGGTAACGCTGAAGACTCCGGTACGCTCGACCTGATCGGGCAGACCGGCAATAATTTAGACCTCATGCCGGCCAGTGTGAAAAATCATCGGCGGCAGCATATGGATAGGAGACAAATGGCGGGCAATAGCGGTGGCCCATGGGGGGGCGGTGGCTCCTCTGGCGGCGGAGGAGGCAACCGGGGCAATAACGGCGGCAACAATGGCGGCGGCGGCGGCCGCAAGCCGGAGGACCCCCAGATCCCCGAGATTGACGAGCTGGTCAAGAAAGGCCAGGAGCAGCTGCGCGTCCTGATGGGCGGGCGCGGCGGGTCCGGCGGACGGGGCGGCCGCGGCGGCGGTTCCGGCGGCGGCGGACCGCTGTTCACCAAGGGCACGCTGGGGCTGGCCGTTGTTGCTGCAGCCGTGCTGTGGGGCTTTGCCAGCTTCTATACCGTAAAGCCGGAAGAACAGTCGGTTGAGCTGTTTCTGGGGGAATACTCCTCGACCGGACAGCCGGGCCTGAATTTTGCGCCCTGGCCGCTGGTGACCAAGGAGATCCTGCCGGTCACCCGTGAACAGACCGAAGACATCGGTGTTGGCGGCGGCCGCAGCTCGGAAGCGGGGCTGATGCTGACCGGGGACGAGAACATCGTCGATATTGATTTCCAGGTGGTCTGGAACATCAACGATCCGGCGAAGTTCCTGTTCAACCTGCGCGATGCCCGCACCACCATTCGCGCTGTATCGGAATCGGCGATGCGCGAGATTATCGCCCAGTCCGAACTGGCGCCGATCCTGAACCGTGACCGTGGCTCGATCGCGTCGCGGCTGCAGGAGCTGATCCAGTTCACGCTGGACGATTACGACAGCGGCATCAACATCATCCGCGTCAACTTTGACAAGGCGGATCCGCCTGCGTCCGTGATTGCCGCCTTCCGCGATGTTCAGGCTGCTGAACAGGAACGCGACCGGCGCCAGAACGAAGCGGACGCCTATGCCAACAATGCGCTGGCTGAGGCCCGAGGTCAGGCGGCTGAGCTGCTGGAACGGGCCGAAGGCTACCGTGCGCGCGTTGTCAACGAAGCCCAGGGTGAGGCGAGCCGTTTCAGTGCGGTTCTGACCGAATACCAGAAGGCGCCTGAGGTGACACGCAAGCGGCTGTACATTGAAACCATGGAAAAGGTGCTGAGCCGGGTCGACAAGATCATCCTCGATGAGCAATCCGGCGAAGGACAGGGCGTCGTGCCTTACCTGCCGCTGAATGAACTGCGCCGCGGAGGAAGCAACTGATGCGTAAGACAACTCTTTTGCTGCCGGTGCTGGTGATCGCTGCAATTGCCGCGCTGTCGTCGGTGTTCATTGTGGACGAGCGCGAAAAAGCGCTGGTGCTGCAGTTCGGCCGGGTGGTCTCGGTCAAGGAAGATCCGGGCCTGGCGTTCAAGATCCCGGTGATCCAGGAGGTGGTGCGCTATGACGACCGCATCCTGAGCCGCGACATTGACCCTCTGGAAATCACCCCGTCGGACGACCGCCGTCTGGTGGTTGACGCCTTTGCGCGCTACCGGATTGTGGACGTGAACCGGTTCCGTCAGGCAGTTGGTGCCGGCGGTATCGCCACTGCGGAAAACCGGCTGGATTCGATCCTGCGGGCGCAAACCCGCGAGATCCTCGGCTCGGTCAGCTCCAACGACATCCTGTCGTCGGACCGTGCCGCGCTGATGCTGCGGATCCGCAATGGCGCCATTGCCGATGCGCGCGCTTTGGGCATTGCCATCATCGACGTGCGTCTGAAGCGCACCGACCTGCCGTCGGAAAACCTGGATGCGACGTTTGAGCGGATGCGGGCCGAGCGTGTGCGCGAAGCCACCGACGAACGCGCCCGCGGTAACGAAGCCGCACAGCGGATCCGGGCCCAGGCCGACCGCACCGTGGTTGAGCTGGTGTCGGAAGCGCAGCGCGAGGCGGAGATCATCCGTGGTGAATCGGATGCCGAACGCAACGCGATTTTTGCCCAGGCTTATGGTGCGGACCCGGAGTTCTTTGAATTCTACCGCAGCCTGAACGCCTATGCGAATTCGCTGCTGGCGGGGAATTCGACCATGGTGCTGTCGCCGGACAACGAGTTTTTCAACTACCTGAAATCCTCGGACGGCAAGCGGCCGGCAGGGCAGTAATGGGGTTCATCCTCCTGGCCCTTGGGCTGGTACTGATTGCAGAGGGGCTGGTGTACGCACTGGCCCCTTCGCTTGTGGAGCGTTTGCTGGAGATGCTGCGGGCCTTGAGCGAGGAGCAGCGCCGCAATGCCGGGCTGGCGGCACTGGCGCTGGGTCTGATCCTGGTTTGGCTGGCGTTCCGGTTTAGGGGAATTGGTTCAATTTTTAGCTGAAATAGGGTATCGTTCTCCCGCAACATGGGAGGAGCGGAATGGCGACCTATGATGATACTGGACCAGATGTCCCGCACCCGAATTTTGGCCGGAAACGTGTTCAGGTCCCTAAGGACAGGCAGGGAATGACTGGCGATAGTCCGCATCGAGCTTATTCTGATGAAGCAATGCGAGCTGCCATGGAATTGGCCCGGCATGCAGAAGCAATGGACGGGCGCTTTGTTGCTCAGCGGCTTGCGGTGACTGGTACTAATCTGCTTGTATCAGGTTCAGTTTTGTCATTCGGGCTTCAAGCTAAAGATTTGGATACGTTTCAATTTCTGAGCCTTGCCGTAGCTTTGGTGGGGTTGGGATTTTTGTTTCGATACATTGTCAAGACGATTGGTTGCGCTGAAGTCTACTACCACAAGTTGGGGAGTGCGGGGCGGCAAATCGTGATGCGCCATTTCGGGTTGAGGGTCATGCACTGGGACGCGGATGCCGCTTACACCGTCGCACAAGGCAAAAGGAACAGCAGCTATGACGCGCATGTCTATAAGTCATACGTCTGGATGAATTGGTTCGTGCCGGTCTGCGCTGCAGCTTTCCTATTAGCCTGGGGCCTTCAGTCAGGTTAGCTTGCCGTGGGTCTCCCGGCCCATAGAAAGCCTAGCTGGCGTTCCGGTTTGGCGTCTGAGCCGCAGTTTTCCCCTCGGATTTTCAGCGAAAACGTAAATTTTCCCTGCTAGAATAACCTGCAGCAGGACGCGCGCGTGCCGTTGCGGGCTGAAAACCCGGTCACAGCGGCTTTATTCCTTGCAACATTTGTTGCGGGGCGGGCGGAAGTTCCTACATTGGAGCCATAAGACTCTGCCCGGCTATCCTGGTGTTTATGCCGGTCCGTGGCGGACAAGAAGAATTAGAAGTGACAAGGAGTAGATCCGTGCAGCCACAGGCAATTGCAATTTCCGGCCGGGCAGGCGGCAGCAGCGCGATGATGCGCATGATCTGGCTTGCGGTGCTGGCCATGGCGGTCCTGCTGATGCAGGCGGTATCCGCGATGGCGCGCCCCGAAAGCCTGGCGCCGCTGGCCGATCAGGTCAGCCCGGCAGTGGTCAACATCACCACCACAACCGTGGTCGAGGGCCGCACCGGCCCGCAGGGCATTGTCCCCGAAGGCTCGCCGTTTGAAGATTTTTTCCGTGAATTCCAGGACCGCAACGGCAATGGCAATGGCAATCGTCCGCGCCGGTCCTCGGCGCTGGGGTCTGGGTTTGTGATTTCCGAGGACGGTTACATCGTCACCAACAACCATGTGATTGAAGGTGCGGATGAGATCGAGATCGAGTTTTTTCCCGGCGACGGCCAGCCTAAGGAGCTGCTGCCGGCCAAGGTGATCGGCACCGATCCCAACACAGATATCGCGCTGCTCAAGGTGCAGGCGCCCGCACCGCTGAAATTCGTCAAATTCGGCGACAGCGACACCGCCCGTGTCGGTGACTGGGTGGTCGCCATGGGCAATCCGCTGGGGCAGGGGTTCTCAGTCTCCGCCGGCATCGTGTCAGCGCGCAACCGCGAGCTGTCGGGGTCTTATGACGATTACATCCAGACCGATGCGGCGATCAACCGGGGCAATTCGGGCGGGCCGCTGTTCAACATGGATGGCGATGTTGTCGGCGTGAACACTGCGATCCTGTCGCCCAATGGCGGCTCCATCGGCATTGGCTTTTCGATGGCGTCGAATGTGGTGGTCAAAGTGGTCGACCAGCTGAAGAAATTCGGCGAGACCCGCCGCGGCTGGCTGGGTGTGAAGATCCAGGATGTGGATGCGGATCTGGCTGAGGCGATCGGCCTGGACAAGGCCCGCGGCGCGCTGGTGACGGACGTGCCCGAAGGCCCTGCCAAAGCGGCCGGTGTGCTGGCCGGCGACGTGATTGTCAGCTTTGACGGCGGCGATGTGAAGGACACCCGCGGGTTGGTGCGCCAGGTCGGCAATGCCGAGGTCGGCAAGACCGTGCGGCTGGTGGTGTACCGCGAGGGCAAGACAGAAACGTTGCGGGTGACTCTGGGCCGCCGCGAAGATGCCGAGCGCAGCCCCACCGGTCAGCAGAACGGTGACGGTGAACCCGGGCAGACCGAAAAGGAACTGCTGGGCCTGTCGGTCGGAGTTCTTACGGACCAGATGCGCGGTGAGCTGAATGTGGGCGAAGATGTCGAAGGACTGGCCATTCTGTCCGTGGATGAGACATCGGAGGCCTGGGAAAAGGGCCTGCGCGCCGGCGATGTGATCACCGAGGCAGGCCAGCAGAAGGTCACCTCGATCAGCGAGCTGGAAAGCCGCGTTGCTGAAGCCAAGGAGGCGGGCCGCAAGTCGCTGCTTCTGCTGGTGCGCCGCGGCGGCGAGCCGCGTTTTGTGGCGCTGAACCTGGCGAAGTAACCGCCTGAAGACAGGTCTTGTCCAAGTCGTCAAAGGCCGGGCTCTCTGCCCGGCCTTTGATCATTGCGGCAAGGAGTTATGCCCGTTTCATGAGCAACAGGCCGTGGCTGTCCTGTTCGGTGTGCCATCCCTTTGGGTCGGCAGCAAAGATCCGGCGGAAATCTTCAAGGTTGGGTTTTTCGTCGGATATCAGCACCCAGCCGCCCGGCCGCAGATGCGGCAGGCAGCGGGTCAGGACCGCCCGCCGGTCCGGCGCGGCCAGCATGTGCAGGGTCCGGTCGAACAGCAGGACGTCGTAGTCCTTGTCCGGCTCCCAAGTTGTGAGGTCGGCGGCAGCGCCGGTAATGTCCAGGCCTTCCTTTGCCGCAGCATCCAGCATATCCCGGATGCCATGCGGCGACAGGTCGACGCCTGTGACCCGGTGGCCCAGGCGGGCAATGAACAGCGCGTCCCGCCCCTGGCCGCAGCCGGCATCCAGAACATGCAGGCCTTGCGCCTTAAGCCCTGTGAAAAAGGCAGTGATTTCCGGAGAGGGAGTGCCGAGGGCGTCCGGGGTTTCGCGGTAGAGTTTGTCATAATTGTAAGCCATGCGCGGCACCGTAGCGGCCCGGTTGCGGAATGGCTAAGTGAAATATTCCGTGAGCGGAAGGCGGGCCCGGCGCAAGACTTTTCTGAAAAGTCTTGGCAAAAGTTTTTGGAAAACTTTTACGCCCCGTCGCTGACGGGCCGCGGCTGCCAACGAGAGTGCGGAGTGGGGAAGAGCCATGCGCTGGCGGGCGCATGGCTCTTTTGGGACAGGCAGCCATTGGGATGGAACGGATAATGGCTGTCTGTATCCGGTTATTGCCGGATGCAGACAAGCGTTCTGTAACCGGGATTACAGAGCAGGGTTTTTCCCGCGGTTTTTCCGGAAAATTGCTGCCGCTGGTGCTGTCAGATCGAGTCCGGCTCGGCCAGCACCGCCAGTTCTGTGCGGTCAAGGATCTGCACGCCGCCGCGGCTGATACTGACCAGGCCGGTGCGCTTCCAGGCGGCCAGGGTTTTTGAAACCGCTTCGCGGGTGGCACCGACAAATTCCGCCAGTTCGGCTTGCGACAGGGCGACGCGGCCGTCGCTGTTTTCAGGTGCCAGATACAGCAGTTTGCGCGCCAGCCGCACCGGCATCGGCAGGAACACCTGCTCGTTCAGTTGGGTGTTCATCCAGCGCATCCGCTGCCCGGCCAGCCGCAGCAGGTCGGCGGCCAGATCCGGATACTGGCGGATCTGATCCAGCACGTCGCCGCTGCGCAGGCGCAGCACCCGGCTTGGCTCGGCGGCGATGGCGGTGGCGGTGCGCTCACCCGGGTCGAACAGGGTGATCTCGCCGAACACCGCGCCGGGGCGCATCATGTCCAGCGACAGCTTGCGGCCCGAAGCAGACAGCACCGAAAATTCCAGCGCGCCCTCGGCAATTGCATAAAGCGCATCGCCTTGATCTCCCTGTTCAAATAGTACTTCGCCCTGGCGCAGGCGCACTTCAGCCGCCTGGCTTTCGAGCATCCGCCTAAGCGGGCCGGAGGCGGCCGAGAGAAAGCCGGTATCGGGCAGGCGGGTTGTCAGCATGGCCAAATCTCTTTGCGTCAGGTGCCCAGTCCGGCGGACCTTAGCAGAGGCGTGGACACCGGGGAACCGGGGAACTGAACCGGTTGGTTCAGCCCGCCACGGCGACCAGTCCCAGCTTGCGGGCGGAGGTGAGTGTCAGGGTGCCGCTGTCCAGTCCCAGTGGTGCTTGATAGCGTCGCACAGCCTTGCGGGTGGCGGCGTCCATCTGTCCGTGAACGGGCCCGCGGTAGACCCCGCGGACGGCCAGAGCGCGCTGGATTGACCGGATAAAGCCGGGCGTCATCATGGCGGGGCAGGGGATTTCTATCCAGCGCTTCTGCCGCGGCTGCACGATCTGCTGGCGGGTCTCGGTGCGGAAGATGGCGGGGCGGATGACCTGGCCGCTGCTGTTGGTTTGCGCGGGTTGAGTCAGCACCTGGCTGGTGATGGTCTCAACGACGGCGGGCGAGGTGTGCGTGCTCCAGCAGGTATCGGGCGGCGCGCCGGGCGGGGCATAGCGGCCGGCGCGGGAGACATCGCCGCCGGGCGGCGGCTGGACGCAGGCCGCCAGCAGCGCCAGCAGCAGCCCGGGCCAGAACCGGCGGCTGGTTTCGATTATGCTCGGCGTCATGCCCGGATGCCTTTGTCACTGTGCCTCTGCCGGCGCCCCTGTCAGTTCCGGGCGCCGGTGCTTTGACGGCAGGTTAGCCCAGTTCCGGCCCTTGCGCAAAGGCGGGATCATCCCGGCGGCTTTGTTCCGCCAGCAACAGGTCAAGCATCGGCGAAATGTCCTCAACCGTTTCGGCAATCACATGGGTGACGGAATGCGCCCGCTGCAGCCGCCCGGTGACGCGCAAGAGCCGGCCTGAGATCACCGCGCGGCGGAAAGCCTCGTAGATCTTGCGCCAGATAATCACGTTGACGATGCCGGTCTCGTCCTCAAGCGTGACAAAGATCACGCCCTTAGCGGTGCCGGGGCGCTGGCGCAGGATCACTAGCCCGGCGACGGTGATGCAGGCGTTCTGGGGCGGTTCCTGCAGCCGGGCCGCAGGCAGGCAGTGCGGCGGGTGCGGCCAGGGCTGGGATCCGTGCCCGCCTGCTGCGCAGGCTGCGGCAGGGGGGAGAACTGAGGCAGGGGTTGATGCGGGGGGTGAGGCGGGGGCTGGCATGAGGAAAACGGCCTTGCGGTTGAAAAATATCCGATGTGAACAAACATAGAACATTGACGCGAAAAGTCCAGCTGCGGCAGGGCGGGGTCGCAATTGGGGGTGGCACCGGCGCAGGGGCTTGGCTACACAGTCGCGCAAGTACCGGAAAAGGGAAGAGAGCTGACAATGGCAAAGATCACTTACATCGAGCACAACGGCACCAGCCATGTGGTGGACGTCGCCAACGGGCTGACCGTGATGGAAGGCGCGCGCGACAACAATATTCCGGGTATCGAGGCCGATTGCGGCGGCGCCTGCGCCTGCTCGACCTGTCACGTGTACATTGCGCCGGACTGGGTTGAGAAGCTGCCCGCCAAGGACGACATGGAAGAGGATATGCTGGATTTCGCCTATGAGCCCGATCCGGCCCGCTCGCGCTTGACCTGCCAGATCAAGGTGAGCGATGCGATGGACGGGCTGGTGGTGCATATGCCCGAAAAGCAGATCTGATGAGCGCAGGGGCAGCGGCGCGGCGTTTTCCGTTGCGCGCCCGGCCCCGTTTCGTCCACCGCGTTTGGCGGGCGATGTGTTTGGGGCTGGCCTTGGCCGGCCCGTCTGTTCTGGCGGCTGAGGGCAGGGTGGTCTCGGCGCATTACGGCGAGCCCACCACACGCTATGGCCATGCAGTGCTGGGCGATGATGCGGAATACGGCGCGCTGGTACTGAAGGTGGAAAACACCGGCTCCGGCGGGTTGTCCGCCAAGGCGGTCTACCAGAAGTCCGAAATCCTGATCCGCCTGCCGCTGGACCATGTGTTCGAGGACATCGCACCGCGGCTGGCGGATATCGATGGCGATGGCCGCCCCGAGGTGCTGGTGGTCGAGACCGATGTGGCAGAGGGCGCCCAGCTGGCCATCTATGATGCCCGCGGCGAAAAGATTGCCGCCACCCCGCATATCGGCACCCGCAACCGCTGGCTGGCACCCATTGGCGCGGCGGATCTGGATGGCGACGGGCATGTGGAAATTGCCTATATCGACCGGCCGCATCTGGCCAAAACTCTGCGTATCTGGCGGTTCAGGAACGGTGCGCTGACTGAAGCCGCCAGCACGCCCGGGCTGACCAATCACCAGATCGGCCATGACTTCATCACCTCCGGCATTCGCGATTGCGGGCAAGGACCGGAACTGGTGACCGCCAGCGGCGATTGGCGCAGGATCATTGCATCCCGTCTGCAGAACGGCAGAATCACCAGCCGGGACATCGGCGGGTTCCGGCAGGGCACGGGACTGCAGGCCGCAATGGCCTGCCGCTAAGCGCTGCCTGCGACGCGCACTGCGCGGCGCCGCGCCCAACTGGGAAGGGCATCCGCAAGGATGGGCTGGAACAGGCGGGAGTGCTTGCCGCCGCTGCCGCCCGGAAAGACAGGCCTGTTGCGCCGCGTCCAACCCGGTCTTTGTGCGGTGTTTCATATTTATTCATCACCTTTGGTTACCTTGCCCCTGACGAGCGGCGCCAGGCGGCTACCTGTCTGGGCCGGTTTTACAGGAGACAGGCGCGTGAGCTTTACACCCTATGTGTTGGGCACCGGTATCAGCGGGTGGACCTTCCTGCAGCGGACCCGCGACCAGCAGCAGGAAATTTATGAGAAGTCGCCGGTCATCGACCGGGCGCTGCAGGACTTCAATGAAAAAATCACCGGCATTCAGACGTCGGACCAGTTGCTGGATGACTACAACCTGCTGACCGTCACGCTCGGTGCCTTTGGCCTGGACGAGGATATCGGCAACAGAGCGTTCATCAAAAAGGTGCTTGAGTCCGATGTCAGCGACTCGGGGTCTTTTGTGAACCGGCTCAACGACGTCCGGTATCAGGCGCTGGCGGAAACCTTTGGCTTCAACAGTCCGGATGGTCCAACGCTTCCCACCGCCAAGGCGGGCGCTGAATTTGCCAGTGTCGCCTCGCCAGATGATTTGCTGGCAAACGGCACCCTGCTGCGCAAGGCGCTCGGCAATGTCGGGATGGAAGGGTTTGAAAATAATCAGTTCTTTCTGCAGAAAATTCTGGAATCCGACTTGGAAGACCCGAATTCCTTTGTTAATAAACTGAGCAATCCCAAATATACCGAGTTTGCCCAGCAATTCAGTTTCAACAAGCCGCCGGTGTATGAAAACAGCATTCAGGCGTTGGTTGGGGAATTCAACGAGCACACCGAAGGCCTGCAAAGCGCGGATGATCTGCTGGAGGATAAGCATCTTCTGCAAGCCGTCATCGAGGCCTTTGGCCTGGAAAGTTCCAATCCCGTTTTTCTGCGGCGCGTTCTGGAATCGGATACCACCGACCCTGACTCCTTTGTGAATCAGCTGGAAGATAAAAGATATCTTGCCGCGTCCGAAGCATTTGGATTCGGCTGGCCCGATATCAATGAGTTCACCGACCCAGACCAGCTTCTGTCCAATCCGCCGCTGCTGGAAAGCGCGCTGGACACATTCGGGCTTTTTGGCAGGGACGAAGCCGAGCTGCGCCAGATTCTGGAATCCGATCTGTCAGACCCGAACTCCTATGTGAACCAGCCGGAAAATGCTGCTTACTATGACTTTGCTGATGCGTTCCAGAACGGCTGGCCGGATCATGTCAGCAAGATGCAGGTGTTTTCTGATGACATCACAGACAAGCTGGGCACCTTCTCCGATCCAAGGCAGCTGGTCTTTGATATAAGCTTGTTTAATGCGACGCTGGATATCTTTGGCCAGAGCAAGCGGAGCCTGGATTTTGACACCGTGATCCGCGCCTTTGAATCTGACCTGTCGTCCAGCACGTCATATGCAAACTTGCATTACGACACCGGCCTGAAGGCCATGGCTCATGCTTTTTCCTTCAATGGGGGAGAAACCGGCCGGGAGTATCCCGAAGGCTTTGCCGAGCAACTTTCCGAGCTTTACACCACCCGCCAGTTTGAAATTGAGATCGGTGAGAGCGATCAGAACATGCGCTTGGCGCTGGCCTTTGAGCGCGAGCTGCAAACCGTTGCTGATGCAGGCGGCAGCGAAGATGCCCATTGGTACGGTATTCTCGGTTCCCCGCCGCTGAAATCGGTTTTTGAAACCACATTGGCGCTGCCGTCAGGTTTCGGCCAGCTGGATGTGGACAGGCAGGTGGAGGAAATGAAGGAGCGCTCGTTTGCTGCATTTGGGACCACCCATCCTGCAGATTTTCTCGAAGCCGGAAAACTGGATGAATTCCGCAACAGGTTCCTGATGCTGGCAGATCTCAACGCACCTTTTAACACTGGCGTCAGCGATCCGATTTTGTCGCTGTTCTGACCCGCCGGGTGCGCTTTGGCCTGTGGAGCGGCAATTGTTTCGACCGGCTCAGAAAGCTGGCGCCATAGCGTCACGCGCATGGTGATACCGGTCACCCTGCTGCAGCCGGGATAAGCGCCTTCTGCGGTCTTGATAAATCCCAGCCGGTCGAACCTGCGGTGGTTTTCCACAAGTTCGACCCTCGTCTGCAACTCAAGCGCCGGCAGGCCAAGATCCCTGGCTCGCTCTGCCGCCAGGTCCACCCTCTGCCTTGCCTGGGCCGATCCGCGTTGGGCCGGATCGACTGCCAGTTTGCCCAGATACAGGCAGTCCGTCTGTGATGTCAGGAATATGCAAGCCGCAGGCAGGCTGCCGGCCAGATAGCGATCCTTCATTGATCCCCCGTCAGCCGGTGCATGGAAGACAGCGGATCAATGCGCCCGTTGATATAGGCAAAGCTGCGCCGGATCAGGGCCTGCACGCCGCGGATCGTCAGCATTGACCCGGCGGGGCTGTTTCACAGCTGGGCCACCCGGAGGGCGGGCCGGAAATACTCCTGGCTGGCCAATGGCAGAAGGCAAGCGGTGCAGACGGCATGAGAAGCCGCAGAGAGGGAATGGTACGGCATGCCGCTTCTCCTGCAGATACTGGCCTTTGCCGCTTTGGACGGTTCTCATTGCTTCGCTGCATCCCGCTTCTGGCTGGTGTCCAGAGTACCGCAATGCTCCGGTCAGGAAGACTGCCGGCTGGTGGAACAATACCGCCGCGCCGGGCGCATTTGCGCCCGGCCACGCCCAACTGAGACTGTCAATCTGCGATTGACTGGAAACAGGCGGGAGAGCCGCCGCCGGGACAGATGCTCAACCCAGCGCGCGCCAGCCGATGTCGCGGCGGAAAAACCCCAGCGGCCAATCAACCCCGTCAACCATCGCATAGGCACGGTCGCGGGCCTCCTGCAGGGTTTCACCGCGGGCAGTTACGTTCAAAACCCGACCTCCAGCTGCCAGCACCATGCCGTTTTCAGCCTTGGTACCGGCGTGGAAGACCATGTTGCTGCTATCCTCGGGCAGGGCCTTCAGCCCCTTGATTTCCGACCCTTTTTGGTAAGATCCGGGATAGCCCTCAGCCGCCATCACCACCGTGATCGCATGATCGTCGCCCCAGTTCACCTGCGCCTCGGCCAGGCGGCCCTCAGCCGCAGCGTGCATCAGGTCCAGCGCCTGCGCGCCCAGCCGCATCATCAGCACTTGGCATTCCGGATCGCCAAAGCGGACGTTGTATTCCACCAGCCGCGGCTGCCCGTCCTTGATCATCAGACCGGCATAAAGCACGCCCTGATAAGGCATGTCGCGCTCAGCCATCACCCGCATGGTGGGCTTGACGATCTCGTCCATCGCGCGGGCTTCGATCTCGGCGGTCAGCACCGGTGCCGGGGAATAGGCACCCATGCCGCCGGTGTTGGGGCCGGTGTCGCCTTCACCCACGCGCTTGTGGTCCTGGGCTGAGCCGATCGCCAGCACATCCTCGCCGTCCACCAGGACGAACAGCGATGCCTCTTCGCCTTCCATGAACTCCTCGATCACCACCTCGGTGCCGGCCCCGCCAAAGGCGCCGCCGAACATGTCGTCGATGGCGGCGATGGCTTCTTCTTCGGTCATGGCGATGATCACGCCTTTGCCGGCGGCCAGCCCGTCGGCCTTGACCACAGTGGGCGCGCCGTGTTTGCGCACATGCGCCTTGGCGGCTTCTGCATCAGTGAAATGGCCATAGCCAGCGGTGGGCGCATTGGCTGCATCGCAGACTTCCTTGGTGAAGCTTTTGGAGGCTTCCAGCCTGGCCGCCGCTTCCGAGGGGCCAAAGACCAGCAATCCCGCCTCGCGCAGACGGTCGGCCACCCCTGCGGCCAGCGGCGCCTCCGGGCCGATGATCACGAAATCGATGGCGTTGTCTTCGGCGAAACCGGCGACCGCGCCGCCATCCTCGATGTCGAACGATGCGCAATCGGCGATTTGCGCGATCCCTGCATTGCCCGGCGCCACGATCAGCTTGTCGCATTTGGGGTTTTGCATCACCGCCCAGGCCAATGCGTGTTCGCGCCCGCCACTGCCAAGGATAAGGATGTTCATCTGCGTCTACTCCGATCTGACTGAGCCGAGAGGCGCCCCGGTCCTGTCTGGGGCTTGCCTTGCTTGCGGCGGGTTCTATGCTGCGCGCGAATTCAAAACAAGACCAGCCGCAAGCCGCAGGAGAGCTGCCCCGCAATGTCCGACCTGTTTGATGATCCAAAACCGGGGCAGAACGCGCCCGAATTCACCGTTTCGGAACTCTCCGGCGAGGTGAAGCGCACGCTGGAGGGCACCTTCGGCCGCATCCGGGTCAAGGGGGAGGTCGGGCGGGTGTTCAAGGCCCGCTCCGGGCATTTGTACTACGACATCAAGGACGACCGCTCGGTGCTGGCCTGCACCACCTGGAAAGGGCAGGTTTCCAGCCTGTCGGTGGTGCCCGAGGAGGGGCTGGAGGTGGTCGTCACCGGCCGGCTGACCGCATTCGGCGCCCAGTCCAAGTACAACATGAATGTGGACGAGGTTGCGGTTGCGGGCCAGGGGGCGCTGATGGCGCTGCTGGAAAAGCGCAAAAAACAGCTGGAGGCAGAGGGGCTGTTTGCCCCGGAACGCAAGACACCGCTGCCTTACCTTCCGCAGATCATCGGCGTGGTGACTTCGCCGTCGGGCGCGGTGATCCGCGATATCCTGCACCGGCTGCGCGACCGTTTCCCGCGCAAGGTGCTGGTCTGGCCGGTGGCTGTGCAGGGGCAGAATTGCGCGCCCGAGGTGGCCCGCGCCATCGAAGGATTCAACCGCCTGACGCCCGGCGGCGCGCTGCCGCGGCCCGATCTGATCATTGTCGCCCGCGGCGGCGGCTCGATCGAGGATCTTTGGGGATTCAACGAGGAAATCGTGGCGCGGGCTGCGGCGGCCTCGCAGATCCCGCTGATCTCGGCGGTGGGGCATGAGACGGATACCACGCTGATCGACTTTGTCTCCGACCGCCGGGCGCCGACCCCGACTGCGGCGGCGGAACTGGCGGTGCCGGTGCGGCTGGAACTGATGGCCTGGGCCGAGACCCAGGGCGCGCGGCTGATCCGCGCCGCAGGCCAGGCGGTGCAGCAGCGGCGCCAGCGGCTGAATGATCTGGCCCGTGCGTTGCCCAAGCCCGACACGCTGCTGGAAACCCCGCGCCAGCGGCTCGACCGGATTTCCGACCGGCTGCCGGGCGCGCTGATCTCCGGTGTGCAGCGCCGCCGGGTGCATCTAAGCGAAACTGCCGCCTCCCTGCGCCCCTCCACCCTGCGCCAACTGGTGCAAGGCCGCCGCGACCGGCTGCAAAACCTGTCCTCGCGCCTGACCCTGCGCCCGATCCAGCGCGAGATCACAGCCCGCAAGGACGCGCTGGACCGACTGGCGCAGCGGTTGGATGCGGCGCAGTCGCTGCGTCTTGACCGCCAGCGCCAAAACCTCTCCGCCGCTGGCCGCCAGCTGGAGATCCTCAGCTACAAGGCCACGCTGGAGCGCGGCTATGCGGTGGTGCGTTCGGGCGCCGAGATCCTCACAACCAGGGCCGCCGCGGCCAAGGGCGGCCCGTTGCAGATCGAATTTGCCGACGGCATGCTGGACCTAGAGGAGGGCATCGCGGAACCTGGTTCCCAGACCGCTGCTGCGAAACCGTCCGGCGGTGGTCAGGGCTCGCTGTTCTAGCTTCTTTCTGGTCTGAAATACCCAGCCCGCCTCAGACGCCAACGTCCGGGCCGTAGCACAGCATGTCCTCGCCGATGTCTTCGGCCTCGTATAATTCGGTCGAGGCCGGGTCATCCTCAAACCGGGCGGTCAGCCCGCCGGGGGTGAGTTCAAAGCTCCAGCACTGCGGATCGCCCCGGTTTTCATAGACAAAACAGATCCGGCCTGCGTCTTCATACCAGCTGCCCTCCTGGCATCTGCCGTCCAGAAAGGACCAGATCACCCGGCGTCCGGGCAGATAGCGTTCCACCCCGTACATGCTGCCGCCAAAGCCATAGAACAGCGTGCGGCCCTGGGTATAGCGGTCGAATTGCTCGGCGTTCAGCGGCTCGGCAGCACACAGCGGCCCATTGAGGGCGGCAACCAGGGGAATCAGCATCAGACAGCGCATGGGTTCACTGTGCCAGAGTGTCCGGGTCCGGGCCAAGGGAAACACGCAGGCTGCAAAAACGGGCAGCAAACGGGCCGTAAAGCGGAGCGGCGCTGCCAGGCTCCCGCTTGGTCACCTTTGACCCGGCGCCTGTCTTGCAGCCAACTGGCACAAACGGGCAGGGAGGTAGGACTTTGATGATGCAATTGACGGCGGCAGGGGCAGCACTCTGCGCCGCCGGGTATTTGGGCCTGACCGCCCAGCCGCCCGGTATTCTGCGCAGTCTGGCAAAAACCGCAGCGGTTGCGCTGCTGGCTCTTGGCGCCGGGCTGGCGGGGGTGCCGCTGCTTCTGGTACTGGCGCTTGGTCTTTGCGCGCTGGGGGATCTGTTCCTGTCGCGCGGCGGCGAACGCGCCTTTATCGCCGGTGTGGGGGCTTTTGCCGCTGGACATCTGGCTTATGCGGCGTTGTTCCTGACCCGGCCGGACAGCGATCCTGCCCGGCTCATGCACATGCCGGCTGCGGGGATTGCTGCCGGGCTGCTGGTTTCGGGCCTGATCATGGCGCGCGTTCTGGCGCCGCGGGCGGGCGCGCTGAAGGGGCCGGTGCTGGCCTATATCCCGGTCATCCTGGGCATGGGGGCGGCGGCGCTGACCCTGCCGTTTGGCACCTGGGTCTTTGCCGCGGCTTGTGCCTTCATGCTGTCGGATATGATCCTGGCGGCGGAAACCTTTGTCCTGAGCGCAGAGCATCCGCTGCTGCGGATCACGCCATATGCGGTCTGGGTGCTGTATTGGGGCGCGCAAGCCGGGTTTCTGGCTGCATTTTCCTGAACCTGGCGGTGCCTTGCGCTTTGCACTCCGGGTAAATCCGCATTAGGTGGGGTGCAGACCCTTTTGCGGAGACCAAGATGGCGTTTTTCTCAAAGCTCAAGGAGCGGCTGTTCAAATCCTCCTCCAAGCTCGAGCAGGGGCTCGATGCGATTGTCGAGGAGGGGGCGGACAGCAGCGCGGCGGAGGCCGGGGAGGCCCAAGTTGAGGCCCTGGCAGAGTCCCCGGCGGTAACGCCGGAGCAGCCTGCACCTGCACCGGTTCCGCAACCGGACCCTTTGGCCGAGCCGGAACCTGCGCCCGAAGCTGCACCTGAACCCGCGCCTGCACCGAAGCCGGCTGCTGCTTCTAAACCTGCCCCCGCGCCGCAGCCGGCATCGGAGCCTGAGAAAAAATCCCCGGGCCTCTTGGGCCGCCTGATGGGCCGCACCGTTGCTGCTGAACCGCGCCGGGCGCTGGATGACGGCATGCTGGAGCAGCTGGAAGAGCTGCTGATCGCTGCTGACATGGGGGTGGACACGGCGCTGCGCGTGACCGCTAACCTGGCCGAGGGGCGGATGGGCAAGAAGGTTTCCAGCCGCGAGATCAAGGAGCTGCTGGCGCAGGAAGTCGCCCGCATCATGGAGCCGGTGGCCAAGCCGCTGCCGATCTACGCCAAACGGCCGCAGGTGGTGCTGGTCGTGGGGGTCAACGGCTCTGGCAAGACCACTACCATCGGCAAGCTGGCCAGCCAGTTCAAGGGCGCCGGCAAGAAGGTGGTGATTGCCGCAGGCGACACATTCCGCGCCGCGGCTGTCGAACAGTTGCAGGTCTGGGGCGACCGTGCGGGCGTGCCGGTTCTGACAGCACCGGAAGGCTCCGACCCGGCCTCCTTGGCGTTTGACGCGATGACCAAGGCCCAGGAAGACGGTGCCGACCTTCTGATGATTGACACCGCGGGCCGGTTGCAGAACCGCGCCGACCTGATGGAGGAACTGTCGAAAATTGCCCGGGTGATCCGCAAGAAGGACGAAACAGCACCGCATAACACTCTGCTGGTGCTGGATGCGACAACTGGCCAGAACGCGCTGAGCCAGGTGGGCACATTCCAGAAGCTGGCGGATGTCTCAGGCCTGGTGATGACCAAGCTGGACGGCACCGCCAAGGGCGGCGTGCTGGTGGCGCTGGCGGACAAGTTCGGCCTGCCGATCCACGCCATCGGTGTGGGTGAGCAGATCGACGACCTCGCCCCCTTCGATCCCGAGGAGTTCGCCGCCGCTCTGACTGGTTTGGAAAAGTCCTGATCCATATCTTCTTCTGGCCGGAAGTATCCTCCGGGGGACCGGGGGTGGAAAACCCCCGGCGCCTTCCTCCTGCGTAAAGGCGGCTGATTTGAGCGAGTGGCTGATCTCCCTGGAAGGCACCGAGGCCGGGCATCAGACGGCGCTGTTTCTGGCTATCTGGGCCGCGTTCCTGCATGCGGTCTTCGGCGCGCTGCAGAAGGGGCGGCATGACCCCTGGCTGTCGCGCGGGGCGATTGATTTTTTCTACTGTGTGATGGCGGCGCCCTTTGCGCTGTTCGTGGTGCCTTGGCCGGAGCCGCATATGTGGCTGATCTTCGCTGTCGCCTGGGGGATCCACGTCTTCTACAAGCTGTTCCAGGCGCTGGCCTATACCAAGGGCAGCTACACCGTGGTCTACCCGGTGGTGCGCGGGACCGGGCCGCTGTTCACGGTGATCGGCTCCTTCTTTCTGTTCGGCGAAGTGTTCACCCCGGTGCAATGGCTGGGGGTGGCGGTGCTGCTGGCCGGGATCTTCGGCCTGGCGGCGTACAACTACCGCTACCTGACGGTGAACCGCGACACGCTGGTGCCGGCGCTGGTGCTGGCGGTGATCACCGGGTTGTTTGTGGCGGGCTACACCACATATGACGCCTATGGCATCCGGGCGACCGCTGATCCGTTCACCTTTCTGGCGTGGTTCTTTATGATCGACGGGCTGGTGTTTCCGGTGATTGCCTTGACCCGCTGGCGCAGAATGCCCGCGCCGCCGGCACCTGGGCCGCTGATGGTCCGTGGTTTCTTTGGCGGGCTGGTCGCCTTTGCGTCCTTTGGTGCGATCATGCTGGCCACAAGGCTGGACAAGGTCGGAGAGGCGGCGGTGCTGCGCGAGACCTCCACCGTGTTTGCCGCCCTCATCGGCTGGCTGGTGCTGAAGGAAACCGTGGGGCCGCGGCGGATTGCCTTGATGGCTTTGATCGCGCTGGGCGCCGTGATAGTGGAAATTGGCGGCTGAGGCCGCGCGCAGAACTGACAGGAGGCCCCATGGCCGCAAAGAAGATCAACCCGACCCTGAAGATGCTATTGGAATTGGGCCCGATTGTTCTCTTTTTCATTGGCTATCTGAAGCTGAAGGATGAGGTGTTTCTGATCGGCGGCCATGAGTACAAGGGCTTTATCGTGATCACCGCTGCGTTTATTCCGCTGATGGTGGCGTCCACGCTCGCCCTGTGGAAGCTGACCGGGCATCTGTCGAAGATGCAGTTTGCGACCCTGGTGCTGGTGGTGCTGTTTGGCGGCATGTCGGTGTGGTTCAACGACGACCGGTTCATCAAGATGAAGCCGACGATGCTGTATCTTCTGTTCGGCGGGCTCTTGGGCATCGGGCTTATGCGCGGGCAAAGCTGGCTGAAGGTGGTGATGGAGGAAGTCATGCCGTTGCAGCAGGAGGGCTGGATGATCCTGACCCGGCGGCTGTGCGTTTTTTTCTTTGGCCTGGCGGTTGCAAACGAGCTGATCTGGCGGACCCAAAGCACCGACACCTGGGTTTATTTCAAAACCTTCGGCCTGCCGGTGGCGATGTTTGCCTTCTTCATGATGCAGGGGCAGCTGTTGCAGAAATTCGGGATCGAAGAAGAGGCCGGACCGGCGGAGTAATCTGCGGCTGAAAGGGGGGGCTCCCGTGCCTTTGCCCCTCATCCAAGATGAGGCACAAAGCCTTGGGCCGGGCAGCGCACCTGCGGTGCGCTGCGGCATCGCTTCTTTCTGGTCTTAAATACCCGCGCCGCAGGCGTCCTTTTTTGCATCAATTGCCAAACAACACCTGCTGCGCCTTGGTGTCCGAGCGGTCGCCGCGCAGCTCCGCATGCAGCGCCCGGCCCGCAACCACACCAGGGCGGGACCACATCAGCTCCAGCCAGCGGGCGAGATGCGGTTTGTCCTCCACTACCTGCTGCTGGCCTTCCCACAGCGAGGCCCAGGGCCAGATCGCCATATCAGAAATTGTGCAGTCCGGTCCCGTCACATACTCATTCTCCGCCAGCTGCCGGTCCAGAACGCCGTAAAGACGGGCCACCTCGTTCCGGTAGCGGTCTTTGGCATAGGGCAGATCCTCGGGCGCGTATTTCAGGAAATGATGCGCCTGGCCCGCCATTGGCCCGACCCCGCCCATCTGCCACATCAGCCATTGATCCACCGCCAGCCGGGCGCGTTCATCCGCGCCATAGAACTGCCCGGTCTTGCGGGCGAGATACTGCAGGATGGCGCCGCTTTCGAACAGGGAAACAGGCGTGCCGCCGGGGCCGCCCGGGTCGATGATTGCGGGCATCCGATTGTTGGGGGAGATGTTCAGGAACTCCGGCGCGAACTGATCGCCATTCGTGATGTCGACCAGAGAGACATCATAGGGCAGGCCCATCTCCTCCAGTGCAATGGAGATCTTCCAGCCGTTCGGTGTGGGCCAGTAAAAAAGCTGGATCGGCTCCCGCATGGTCGTCCTCCGTCAGAATGCCCGGCCACAGGAGCACGGGCAGCGGCGGTAAGGCAAGAGGCGGCGCCGCTCACATCCGTGTGACTGGCGAAGACGCTGCCGCTTGACCGAATCCCGCAATATGCGTAAAGCCCGGACATCACATCGTGGCGATTTGTTACCGGATTGCGGGCCACGTTAAACACTCCCGCTAAAGAGGTCAGGACGTGAAGGACCCCCTTTCGCTTGGCCGATTGGGGTTTTTTTATGCGCGACAGGCGCGAGGAGACAGAAGATGAGCGACAACTGGAACAGCCGCACCAAGCTGGTTCACGCAGGCACCCGCCGCAGCCAGTACAACGAGGTGAGCGAAGCGATCTTCCTGACCCAGGGCTTTGTCTACGAGAGTGCCGAGCAGGCCGAGGCGCGGTTCATCGAGACCGGCCCGGATGAGTTCATCTATGCCCGTTACGGCAACCCGACCGTCGACATGTTCGAAAAGCGCATAGCGGCGCTGGAAGGGGCGGAGGATGCCTTTGCCACCGCCTCCGGCATGGCGGCTGTCAACGGCGCGCTGACCTCGCTGGTGAAAGCGGGCGATCACATCGTGTCGGCCAAGGCGTTGTTTGGATCCTGCAACTACATCCTGGCGGATGTGCTTGGCCGCTTCGGGGTCGAGGTAACCTTTATTGACGGCACCGATCTGGATGCCTGGCGGCAGGCCGTGCGCCCTGACACCAAGGCGGTGTTTTTTGAGTCCATGTCGAACCCGACACTGGAGGTGATCGACATTGCCGCGGTTGCAAAGATCGCCCATACAGCGGGCGCCACGGTGGTGGTGGACAATGTGTTCTCGACCCCGGTGTTTTCCCGCGCGATCGAACAGGGCGCCGATGTGGTGATCTATTCCGCAACCAAGCATATCGACGGCCAGGGCCGGGCGCTGGGCGGGGTGGTGCTGGGCACCAAAGATTTTATCCGCGGCACGCTGGAACCCTATATGAAGCACACCGGCGGCAGTCTCAGCCCGTTTAATGCCTGGGTGATGCTGAAGGGGCTGGAGACGATTGACCTGCGGGTCAACGCCCAGGCGGACAGCGCCCTGAAAATCGCCGAAGCGCTGGACGGCCATGCAGCGCTGGCGCGTACCATCTATCCGGGTCTGAAAGGTCACGCGCAGAACGCATTGGTGCAGGCTCAGCTGGGCGGCAAGGGCGGCACCGTGCTGTCGCTGGACCTGAAGGGCGGCAAGGACGCGGCGTTCAAGTTCCTGAACGCAATGACCATCCCGGTGATCTCCAACAATCTGGGCGATGCCAAATCCATCGCCACCCACCCGGCCACCACCACCCACCAGCGCCTCAGCGATGAGCTGAAGGCGGAGCTGGGTATCACGCCCGGCCTGGTACGCTTTTCAGTCGGGCTGGAGGACGCAGACGACCTGATCAACGACCTGAAAGCGGCGCTGGAGGCGGCGCAGGGCTGAGGCGCGCACGCCGTCTGTTTCTTTCTAGTGGGAAAAATCTACCGTGTTGCTTTGTTCGATACTTTCCCCATTCGATCTTCAGCAGAGTAGCCGTTCGTCTTTCGCGCAGCGGAATCAACGAGAGAGCCCTTTGCAGCCGTTCGTCCCATGGCATTCTTTTGCACATGCAGTACGTCGCAATCGGTTCCTTCCTGCCATTCCGTTTTGGAAACGCAACGGCAGGAAGGAACCGGCATTTTGGTTTCAATGACTACACGTAGTCAGGTGCATCCAACGTTTTACCGCTCATAGTGCCTTCGATAGCTGCGACATAGGCTTTGGCAGTATCCGCAGCTGACAGGCCAGAACTTGCGTCCATGCCCATCATTTCCATGGTCTCTTTGACAAAGACCGGGCTGACGGTGTTGACGCGCAAGCCGCGGTCCAGTTCCAGTGCGGCAGCCTTGGAAAATGATTCCAGAGCACCGTTGGCGATGCTGATCACCACAGAACCCGGCATCGGATCGCGGGACAGAATGCCAGCAGTGAGCGTGAAGGAACCGCCTTCAGTGATGTGGTTCCCGCCGACACGGACAAGGTTGATCTGGCCCATCAGCTTGTTGCAAAGCGCAAGGTCGTAAGCCGCGTCGTCCAGCTCGTTGAAGGGCGCAAAACCGGCAAGCCCGGCGGTGCTGATCACGGCGTCAACGGTGCCGATGGCCTGGAACATCGCCTCGATGGAGGCTTTGGAACCGAGATCGACCTTCACATCACCGTCGCTGTATCCGGCGCTGATGATTTCATGGTTGGCCGAGAGGGCATTTGCGACTGCGCCGCCGATGAGACCGGTTGCGCCTACGATAAGGATTTTCATGGATTTTCTCCGATATTGAAGGGCTTCGCGTTGCCGCGTTCTAGTCGCAACGCGAAGCCGTGAGCGGGGTTATGGTTTGACGCTGTAGTCCAGTTCGAGAGGGGCTGGACCTTCAGCCGGACCGACGAGCTGTTCGATCTGCAGGCGGAAACGCTCGACCTGATCGCGTTTCAGCATGAACCGGTGGAAGTCTGCAGGAGAGGTGTTGTAGTGCAGGTGCGATTTGTAGCCATCGGGTGATTCAACATCCATGCGCACCGGGAACTGCAGCCACTTGCCTTGGAATTCCTCAGAGAGCATCCAGTTCAGGTAGAGTTTGGCCGCGGCTTTGTGTTTTGCATCCGTCGGAATAGCTGCGGTTTGAAACCAACTCAGGAAGTAGTCTTCTTCGGGCAATACGAGCCGTGTATCGCTGCCTTCAAATGGCACAAATGCCCAGGAGGTCGTGAAGCTCGCGCCATACCATCCGTTGTCAATCGCGACATAGGGCATCGACGTGCCGCGCACCCAGGTCGGTTCAGTGGCAACAAGCTGTTCAAGATACTCCCAGCCGTATTGCTCTTTCAGATTCCAGAACTGGTACAGAACGGCGTCATCGGTGTGCGGGTAGGTCAGGATGACTTTGCCCTTCAGCGCCGGGTCCAGGTAATCCAGCGCATCGCGCGGAGCGTCATCTTCATTAATCAGGTCGGAATTGAATACGTTGGTGAAGGCCACGCCGAACAGGCCGATCCAACGCCCGTGCGGATCTTTGTAATCCGGGTAGACCTTCTCCCAGTTCTTCGGCTTGTATCGCTCCAGCAGTCCGCGCTCGGCGTAGTAGTCGTAGTCGTGCAGGGTTTGAAACTGGATGATGTCCGGCACATCGGCTTTGCTGTCATCTTCCCGCGCATTGTCATAGCGGGATGCGTGATAGAAACTCAGGTCAACACTGTGCGTGACATTGATTTCCGGAAAACGCTCTTTGAACATATCCAGGTAGTAGTCGGCCTGATCGTCCTTATCACCGCCCGCGCGGATGACCAGCTCGCCGCCTTCCGCAACGGCTTCGGCATAAAGTTCTTCGAGCGATTTGGTTTCGATTTCGGTTGCGAGTGCTGTGCTGGCGAACAGAGCGCCTGCAATGGCACCAATAAGTGCATGTTTCATTGGAGTGTTCTTTCTTTAACAGCTTGAGGGTTACGCCGCGATTTTCTGACCGTTCACGGCTTCGTAGGAGCGGATGAGTATCGTCTTGATGGTGTCCAGCTCAGCCTCATCACGGGGTGAAAACACCATCACGAGCCCGACCGGACGGCGGCCTGCCAGGACAAGAGTGTGGTGCTCACCCCAGCCTTTTTCGACAACTTCCAGGGCATCGTCGTGGGGCAGTTGCACATGCATGCTGCCATTGTCCGGATGCGGGTGGATGTGGGCGAACTCGCGGCCAATCATGAAGGCGTCGTGATTGCAGGCGGCTCCATCGTGCATAACCATTGCGCGGGCACCGGGAACCGAAACAAGGCTGTCGCGGTCTTCTACACCCGGCAGGGTAAAGGCCCATTCGCGCATCTGGTCAACGATGTGGTCAGGCCCGTGGTGAGTGACCTGGGAATGCGGCAGCCCGTGGGTGGTGTCGGGTTTCGGACCAACGCGCTTCGGGAGGTTCAGTGTTTTGCTCATGGCGTTTCTCCAGTTCGGTGTGCTCAGAAGATAGCCTGCGCAACTGCGCATAGTAATTAGCGATCTAGACAAGCCATACTTGCACAAAAGCACAGATTAAAATCGCAACCAGGCCATGCGGGCTGAATTTCGAAAGCTGACCCAGAAACTGCGCCAGAAAGCAGGCCTCCCTTTGGCCAGGCGAAATGCTTGCTGAGCGGCGTTCAGGCGTTAATACTTGCAAGGAGATTTGGCATCACCGTAAAGGCTTCTTGCATGGACGCACAAAACTTTGAATGGAGCGATGTTCCTTTTGTGCTGGCCGTCTGCGAAACCGGAAGCCTGTCCGGCGCGGCCCGCAGGTTAGGAGTGAACCACTCCACCGTTTTCCGGCGCATCGAAAACGTGGAAAGCAAGCTGGGCGTCACCCTGTTCGAGCGCCAATCGCACGGCTATGTCATGACTGCGGCGGGTGAGTATTTTCTTCAGCATGGGCTGAAGCTTCGGGAACGCATGACCCTGATTCAGCGCGAACTAAGCGGCCAGGATTTGCGCCTGGAGGGCATTCTTACCGTTACGACGACAGACTCTTTGCTGCACACGTTTTCGCCCGTGTTCCGGTATTTTCAGCAAAAATACCCTGATGTTGAACTGCGCCTGCTCTCCGGGACCCGGCCACTAGACCTGATGCAGCGTGACGCGGATATTGCGTTGCGGCCAACAATGAACCCTCCCGAACATTGGATAGGGCGCAACCTGCTGCCGGTTTCCTATGCAGTCTATGCCCATACAGATTACGTGGAGGCTATGCGGGACCTGCCGCCGGAGCAGCACCGCTGGCTGCAGCTGGACGATAGCTTGCGGCAATCACCAATGAACCGGATTACAGCGGGGCACAAGGCGGAGCATGCGCCAATAACACTAACCAGTGCGGTTATGGGGATGTTCGACCTTGCCCGGGCAAGCCTCGGTATTGCTGTGTTGCCCTGCTACCTTGGCCAAAGCTGCCCGGAACTGCAGCGGCTGCACGCGCCCGACCCCAAAAACAACACAAGTCTCTGGTTGCTGGCACATCCCGATATTCGACGAAGCGCCAGGGTTCATGCATTCTTCGAATTCGCGACCGCTAAAATTCGTGATGAGTACATGGATGTTTTCTAGCTGTATGATCTGCTGAGACGGCATCCGAGCGCATCGCAAAAGCAGATGAATTTGGCTCGAACATGCCGTAAACTAAGGTGAGTTTTGGCGGTTTACCACCGATAGAAGGCAATGGGCGCGGTCTTGTTCGCGACTGCGGCGAACGACAGAAAAGTCCCGACCTTGCCAATTCCGACACCTTGCCGTGAAAGGCAGCAGTCACGACTTTGCGGCACCGTAGCGAATTGACACCTGCCCTTCCTTCAACCCCGCATTCATGATGACGATGAGCTTGCGCATGATTGCCGTGATCGCGACCTTTGCGGGCTTTCCACGTTCACGTAAGCGTCGCGCGCATGATTGCATCATGGGATCGTATAGCTGCGTTGACAGAGCGGCCATGTAGAGCGTGGATCTGACGTCGCGCCTGCCCCCGGAAATGCGGCGGTGGCCTTTCAACGTCCCTGAATCTTGGGCGTGCGGCGCAAGTCCAACGATGGCGGCTGCTTCACCCTTGGCCAGTGAGCCAAGCTCAGGCACATATGCTAAGCACGCCGCAGCCGTTTCGGAGCCTACACCGACCACGGATTTCAGCAAGTCCGACTTGCTCCGAAACCCGGGTGTTGATGATATCAGCTTGCCGGTTTGTTCATCCAGCTCGTTCATATCTTTGGTCAGGGCGCGGATATGGCGTTTCAAGGAGCGCTCAACGGCCCTGATTAGCCGGTTCTGTTCCTTGCGGATCATCTGGGCCAGGCCATCGCGACGCCGCCGTAGCCCACGTAGCTCGGCTGTTTCCGTCCCAGGCGGCTGCCAAAGGCGCAGATCCTCTGATTTTGCGGCAAAGAGTGCGAGCATTCTTGCGTCCACCTGGTCTGTCTTGGCTGACAATCCGGGATACTTCGCAAAGTACCGTGTCCGTGTGCCATGTGCGCGATGGACAGGCAGCTCCAGATCGACACAGGACTGAAGAACGTGCCGTTCATAGCCTCCAGATGCCTCGCAAACGACAAATGGGATGCCGCCTTTCCTCTTGTCTTGAGAAACCGTTTGATGGCCGTGACGCTGTTGGGACTTGTCACCTGCCGATCATCGGGCAAGCTATGCACCGTCAGACTGGCCTTCGGGACTTCGAATGCAATGACGTTGGTGCGGTCTGCCTCGCTGAAGTTACTGCTGATGTCGTTATCCTTGATTAGGCTCGGCCGCGAAGGCCCTTCTGCCGTTCGGATGGCCGGACAGATGTGACGGGCGGCAAGATATTTTGCGACCGTTGAGCAGGTCTTCCTCGGGTTGGCCTGCCCGCCACCAGCTTCCCGAATGGCCATCCGGGAAACCGACCGGCATCATCTTCTCAGAAGATAAAATAGAGGCAATGTCTTACGCATAACCCTGGGGTGAGGCCGGAAGGCCAAGAGGGCAGCGCCCCTGCCGTCTGCACTATCTGCTTGACGCCGCGCGCCGATGTTCCTACGCATCCGGCGCGCAGAAGGCTGGACGGCCGCGTGGGGTTCATGCCCCGCGAGGAAAGTCCGGACTCCATGAAGCAACGGTGCCGGGTAACGCCCGGGCGGGGAAACCCGACGGAAAGCGCCACAGAAAACAGACCGCCCGCCGGACCGGAGGTTCGCCAACGGAGCATTCGGCGGGTAAGGGTGAAACGGTGGGGTAAGAGCCCACCGCGCCGCTGGCAACAGGGGCGGCACGGCAAGCCCCACCGGGAGCAATGCCAAATAGGGCCCCCGCGCAGGCAGGTCCCGGAAACGGGAAACCGCTGCTAGGCACGCTTCAGCCGAGAGGGGCCGGGTTGGCAGCTAGAGGCACGCAGCAATGCGCGCCCCAGATGAATGGCCGTCGAGCCCGGGATTACGGTCCCGGGGGGACAGGATCCGGCTTACAGGCCTTCTGCGCATAATTACCCCCGAATCCTATTGACTTGGGGGCTGGGACAGGTACAAGCCGGGCTTCAGATAGGAATTTACCGAGAGGCCCCTGCCTTTTCGGACGCAGGAGAAGCACCATGGCGAAGCCGACCACAATCAAGATCCGCCTGAACTCGAGCGCGGGCACCGGCCACTTCTATGTGACCAAGAAAAACGCTCGCACCATGACCGAAAAAATGGTTGTGCGGAAGTACGACCCGGTTGTGCGCAAGCATGTCGAGTACAAAGAAGGCAAAATCAAGTAAGCCTTTCCTTTGGAATGATTTCCGGAAACGGGTCGCGCCTGGCGCGGCCCGTTTTCTTTTGGGCTGGCCTGTCACTTCGGTTAGCCTGACACTTCGGCTGGTCTGACACCTCGCGCGGCTGCTTCAAATTCGAGAAAAATGCCGGGCTGATTTCGCCGCATAACGACCTGCCGTGGCACGTTTGTGCCCCAATTCCCGCCTAGCCTTAAACCCGTGGGTTAATGAACAAACGGGTGGATGTGCTGTGAGGGTTTACATGATTGCGGCTGCACTGGCAGCGAGTGGGGCGCCGGTCTCCAGTTCTTTTGATGCTGGGATGGCGGTACCGCCGCCGCCTGCAGTCGAGGCACGGCATTTGCAGGCAGCGTCGCCGGCCCCTTCCGGCGGACAGCGGGCTGTGGTGGACAAAATCGTGCACCTGCAGGGGCGCAGGCTGGCATTGTGCCTGGTCCGCTCAGGCAGTGCTGGAATGGCGGTTCTAAGTGTCCCGGAGGACAGTGCGGTGCCCAGCCTGCCAGAGATCCCAGCGGCTGAGTTCCTTGGTTTGGTCACAGAAGCTTCCGGCTGCCGCCCAGACGGAGAAGTGCGCAAAGTGTCGAGCCGCCGGGGCACAATCGCCGTCTCCACCGGGCTGGACTGCGCCGGTCCAGGTTCCTGACGCCACAGATCTGAACTAGGCGCGCCACTCGGCCATAGTCAGCACCGGATCCATTCCCATCCCCTGCATCAGCGCGGCTGAGGCGGTGTTGAAGGGTGCATAAGTGGCTGCAACCACTGTGGCGCCCGCCGCCAGTGCCTGTGCCCTCATCGCCTCGACCAGCGCCTTGCCAACCCCCATCCGGCGCCAGGCTTCGGTCACCGAAATATGGTGCAGCATGGCGCGGGTCTCAGCCATGCGGATGGGCAGCGCTGGCCGGTTCTGCAGCTCATAGATCAGATAGCCCAGCAGCGCCCCTTGCGGGCTTTCTGCGGCCAGCGCAAAGATGGTCTCTTCCCGCAGCCACTCCTGCAGCCATGCGGCCAGACCTGTGCTGTCAGGGGCTGGCGTGTGGCGCTCTGGCTGATGCGCTGCGTGCAGCGCATGCAGGTCCTGCAACAGCGGCAGCAGACGGTCTGCCTCCACTGCGGGAATCTCGATAATCTTCATGGGGTCATCCCTCTTATTGTTTTTGAAATGAAAAGGGGCGGATCATTGTGACCCGCCCCTCGCTGACTTTGGAATGTGTTGTACGCTTATTCGCGGTTTCCAAGCAGCTGGAGCAGCATCATGAACATGTTGATGAAGTCCAGATAAAGGCTGAGCGCGCCCATGATGGCGGACTTTGCCAGCCATTCCTGGTCGCCCGAATGGGCCATCTGCAGGTAGTCGTTCTTGATCCGCTGGGTGTCATAGGCGGTGAGGCCTGCAAAGATCAGCACGCCGATCACCGAGATCGCAAAGGCCATTGCCGACGACGCCAGGAAGATATTGACGATCGAGGCCACGATCAGGCCGATCAGGCCCATGATCAGGAAAGCGCCCATGCCGGACAGGTCTTTCTTGGTGGTGTAACCAACCAGCGACAGGCCCGCAAAGGCGACGGAGGTGATCAGGAACACCTGCACGATGCTCTCGCCGGTGAACACCAGGAAGATCGAGCTGATCGACAGGCCCATCACGGTGGCGAAGACATAGAACAGCAGCTGGACGCCGGCCGCGGACATGCGGTTTGCGGCAGCGCCGATGCCAAAGACAAAGGCCAGCGGTGCAAACATGATGACCCATTTCAGCGGCGAAGCATAAAGCGCATGGCCGATATTGGTCAGATATTTATCCGCGCTCAGCTGCGCTACGGCATTCGCCGGGTCCGCAGTGACGGCCAGGCCGGAAATGGCCCAGGCTGCAAGGAAAGTGATGAACGTGCCTGCGGCCATGGTGCCGTAGACCTTGTTCATATGGGCGCGCAGGCCCTCATCAATCTGCGCGGCGCGGGCGCCGGCGGCAGACCGGATGGTGTCGAATTGTGCCATCTTGGGTGGTCTCCGTAAATTACTCCCTTGCTGCCGGCGCACGAACCGGGCCGCGGCCGGCAGCATTCCCGCTAAATATCGGGGGAAGTGCGTTCCGGTTCAAGTATTTCAGGGCAATAAATACATGAAAAACGAGGAAACGGGCCGCCGGCTGGCGGCCCGTCTCAAATGCGGGCGTCAAATCGGGCTGCAGAGGCTCAGCGGGACCAGTGATCCGGCGCGCTCCAGAACCCGCGCCGGGCCTCGGCATCTGCTTCTGTGCGGGTCACGCCGATGTCGTCCAATGCGCGGGCGTCCAGCTTGGCCAGCTGGCGGCGCTGCGTCCAGACCTTCAGGTGCAAGCGCAGGCGGGCAGCCAGCGAAAGCTGCGGCTTTGCGGCAGGGCGGGGTGTGCAGCGGGAGGAGGTTGCAGGGGTCATAGCGCGGATCCTTCAGTTACGTTTGTGATGCGCCCCTTTTGGGTGATCAATTGTGTTGATGAATATGGCGTCTTGTGGCACATTTTAAAAACGAATGTTTTTGATCTAATGCATCAGGTGCTGTGATGATAAGAAATCTCGATATCACCACGCTCCGCTCTTTTGTGGCGGTGGCGGACAATGGCGGCGTGACCCGGGCGGCCGGTTTTCTGCATCTCACCCAATCGGCGGTCTCGATGCAGATGAAGCGGCTGGAGGAGCTTTTGGGTTTAAGCCTTCTGGACCGCTCCGGGCGCACTATTGCGTTGACAGCGGAAGGTGAGCAGATGCTTGGCTATGCCCGCAGGATGGTGGCGCTGAATGACGAGGTGATCGGCAGGCTGACAGACCAGGCCTTTGAGGGCGAGGTGCTGCTGGGGGTGCCGCATGACGTGGTGCATCCGGTCATTCCGCAGGTGCTGAAGCGGTTCAATCTCAGCTACCCGCGGGTGAATGTGAACCTTTGCACATCCAACACCCGCGACTTGAAAACTGAATTCTCGCGCGGTGCATTCGATCTGATCCTGACCACGGAAAACGGATCAGGCGAGGGCGGTGAGACGATCCACAGCATGCCGCTGCGCTGGGTCGGCGCGCCCGACGGATCGGTCTGGCGGCAGCGTCCCCTGCGGCTCGGCTTCTGCCGCAACTGCAGTTTCCGCCCCGTGGCCACTGCGGCGCTGGATCAGGCGGGTATCGAATGGGAGATGGCGCTCGACAGCGATTCCGACCGCACCGTCGAGGCAACGGTCAGTGCCGACCTGGCCATCGGCGTGCTGCTGGAGGGCACCCAGCCGGGCTATCAGGAGCTGGTTGAACAGGGTTGCGGTCTGCCGGACCTTCCGATGCAGCACATCAATCTCTACGGGGCCGAGCGCGTGCGCGCACCCTATGTCGAGGAGCTGGCCGAGTTTATCCGTCAGGCCTTTCAAGGGCTGTGGTCCGCGCCGCTGCGCGCTGCCAGTTGACGCGCTGATGCTCCGGCACCGGGCGGGAAGGGCCCGGACGCGCTATCTGGTCAGCGGTTGCCGCCCATGGTGATCACCACCTTGCCGGTGGACTTGCGGCTGCGCAGCAGGTCCAGCCCCTCGGCCGCGCGGTCCAGCGGCAGGGTGTGGCTGATATGCGGCTTGATGCGGCCTTCGCCGTGCCAGGCAAACAGCGTCTCAAAGGAGCGGCGTACTGCTTCGGGCCAGAATTTCATGTAGCCGCCCAGATAAAACCCGATCACCGTCAGGTTTTTTACCAGCAAGTGGTTGGCCGGGATTTGCGGCACCTCGCCGCCGGCAAACCCCACCGGCAGCAGCCGAGCGCCGGGATTGGCAGAGCGGAAAGCGGCTTTCCAAACATCTCCGCCCACAGCGTCATAAACCACATCTGCGCCGCCCAGTGTTTTCACAGTGCTGCGCAGGTCTTCACTTGCATCGACCAGGTGATCGGCACCGGCAGCGGCAGCCACTTCCAGCTTCTCCAGCCCGCGGGCCTGGGCAATGACTGTTGCGCCCATCAGCTTGCCGATTTCAACAGCCGTCAGCCCGACGCCGCCGGCGGCGCCTGTTACCAGCAGTGTCTCGCCCGGCTGCAGGCGGGCGCAATGATCCAGTGCCATGTGGCTGGTGCCATAGGCGATCTGCATCGCCGCGGCGTGCTCGAAACTCATCGCATCCGGGATCCGGATCAGCTGGGCTGCGTCAAAAACCCCGGCTTCAGCCAGCCCGCCGGATCCGCCGAACACCGCGACCCGGTCGCCCGGAGCAAACCCTTTTGTGCCATCGCCCAGTTCCGTCACCACGCCTGCCGCTTCCAGTCCCAGGGTAAAGGGGGGCTCGGGCGTGTCCTGATAACTGCCCTTCATCATCAGCAGGTCGGCAAAGTTCAAACCGCAAGCTTGCAGCGCAACGGCAGCTTGGCCGGGGCCCGGGGGCGGGACGTCTGTTTCCGTCAGCGACGCCGGACGGTCAAAGGCCGGAACTTGGAAAGCTTGCATGTTTTTTCCTCACCTTCTGCGGGAATCTGTGTGATTCGCCACCTCACACTGGCGGGGTGCTGCGCCTGCCTGCACCTCGCTATTTCTGGGGAGGTACGTGATCGGCAGCCGCTTGGCAACAAAACCTTTAGAAAAATGATACATGAAATCATGCGCTTGAACGTGCGGTCCGCGCACGGGGCGACGGCAGCCTTGCAATCAATCGCAAGGGTTGTACACTTTTGCTCAGAGGTTGAGCGTAGATCGCTCTGATGGGGAACCGTGTTCCGGCAAAGAATTGAAGCCGCCAGAACAGGTTATAGGAACGCAGCGGTCCGGGTTGCAGCCGGATTTTTGAACTTAGGAGAAACGCATGGCTCATCCAGTTGACGTGCATGTGGGAAAGCGCATCCGCCACCGCCGGTGGCTGATCGGCATGACACAGCAGCAACTCGCCGAGCAGGTCGGCATTAAATTTCAGCAAATTCAGAAATACGAGACCGGTGCCAACCGGGTCAGCGCCTCCCGGCTCTGGGATATCTCCGACGCCCTTGAGGTGCCGGTAAGCTTCTTCTTCGAAGGTCTGCAGGAAGAAGGCAAATCCTCGGCGGATAAAGCCTCCGTTCCGGAAGATCTGATGGGCGACAAGGAAGCCCTGGACTTGGTGCGCTCCTACTACGCGATCCCGGAAAACCAGCGCCGCCGCCTGTTTGAACTGGCGCGCGTACTGAGCGACGTCGCCTGAAATCCGGACGGCGAATGAAGGATAATTGCAAGCGCAAAACCTGCGATGACAGGGTTTGCGCTTGCAATAATGCCGGGTGAGTGGCACCCGTATTGGTATGACACAGGCCGCTTTTCTCGATCTTGACGTTGCACACAGGATGGCAGACGCAGCCCGCGCTGCCATCCTGCCGCATTTCCGCACATCTTCGCTGACCGCTGAAAACAAACTCGAAGGCGGGTTTGATCCGGTCACGGTTGCGGACCGCGCTGCCGAGCAGGCGATGCGGGCAGTCCTGGCAGAGTTGCGCCCCGATGACGGAATTCTGGGCGAAGAGTTTGGCACCAAGCCAGGCACCACGGGCCGCACCTGGGTGCTCGATCCGATTGACGGCACCCGCGGGTTCATCAGCGGCACGCCAACCTGGGGTGTCCTGATCGCATTGTCGGATGAAAACGGTCCATTCCTGGGGGTGATCGACCAGCCCTATACCGGCGAGCGTTTCTGCGGCGGGCCGGAAATTGCTTCCATGACCGGCCCGTTAGGCGAAAGATCTTTGCAGACCCGCGCCACTGCGGCGCTGAAAGACGCCATCCTGTTCACCACTTTTCCGGAAGTCGGTACGCCAGAGGACCGCGCTGCGTTCGAACGGGTCTCGGCCCGCGCCAAGCTGACCCGCTATGGCACCGATTGTTATGCCTATGCGCTGGTGGCGGCGGGGCAAGTGGATCTGGTGATCGAGGCCGGTCTCAACGCTTATGACATTCAGGCGCCGATTGCGCTGATCCAGGCGGCAGGCGGTATGGTCACTGACTGGCAGGGCAACCCGGCCCACAACGGCGGCCGTGCCCTGGCCGCGGCCAATGCGGATATCCACGCGGCTGCACTGGAACTTCTGCAACAGACGTAAACGGGTTGATAATGGCGCCCCCGGCCTGTAGTTTTCCCGGCAGGCCGGTTCTTCGCCCGTTTTCCATCGGCTAATCACACATTCCTCTGAAGCGGGCTGTCTTTTGGAGTGTGTGTAAATGACAGAGATCCTGATACAAAATGCCGATACCATCCTGACCATGGATGACACGCGCCGTGTGCTGCACGGCGCCGATGTGCTGATCCGCGGCGGCGGGATTGCCGCGGTGGGGCAGGGGCTGCAAACCAGCGGAGACATTGTCTCCGGCCGCGGATGCGTGGTGACCCCGGGGCTGGTCAACACCCATCACCACCTCTACCAGAACCTGACCCGCGCGGTGCCGGGCGCCCAGGATGCGCTGTTGTTCGGCTGGCTGCAGCGGCTCTATCCCATCTGGGCGCAGTTCACCCCGGACGAGATGTTCGTCTCTGCCCAGCTGGGCCTGGCAGAGCTGGCGCTGTCCGGCTGCACCCTCAGTTCCGACCACCTGTATCTCTACCCCAACGGCTCGCGGCTGGAGGACACTATCCATGCCGCCCGCGATGTGGGCCTGCGTTTTCACCCGACCCGCGGCGCGATGAGCATCGGCGAAAGCGACGGCGGATTGCCGCCGGACAGCCTGGTCGAGAAAGAGCAGGCCATTCTCGACGACATGATCCGCGTGGTGGATGGCTTCCACGATGCCGGCGAAGGGTCCATGTGCCGCGTCGGCCTGGCGCCATGTTCGCCGTTTTCGGTCAGCCGCGAGCTGATGCGCGATGCCGCCCTGCTGGCCCGTGACAAAGGCGTGATGCTGCACACCCATCTGGCCGAAAACGACGAGGACATCGCCTATTCCGAGGCCAAATTCGGCTGCCGCCCCGGCCAGTATGCCGAAGAACTGGGATGGACTGGCGACGACGTCTGGCATGCCCACTGCGTGAAGCTCGACGTGCAAGAGATTGACCTTTTTGCCAGAACCCGCACCGGGGTTGCCCATTGCCCCTGTTCCAACTGCCGTCTGGGCAGCGGCATAGCGCCTGTGCGCGCAATGCGGGACGCCGGGGTTCCTGTGGGGCTGGGTGTGGACGGCTCCGCCAGCAACGACATGGCCAGCCTGGCGTCAGAGGCGCGGCAGGCCATGCTGCTGCAGCGGGTTGCCAATGGCGCCGACGCGATGAGCGCTTATGAAACGCTGGAGATCGCCACCCGCGGCGGCGCCGATGTGCTGGGCCGCCCGGATTGCGGCCGCCTGGCACCGGGCAAGCGCGCCGACATCGCGGTCTGGGACACCACAGGCATTGCCTCCAGCGGCAGCTGGGATGCCGCAGCGCTGCTGCTGGCCGGTCCCACACAGGTGAAACACCTGTTTGTCGAAGGCAAGCAGGTCATCCGCAGCGGCGGGATCACAACGCTCGACCTGCCGCAGCTGATAGAACGCCATGGGAAACTGGCGCGGGCGCTGGCTTCATCTTTCTGAAAATACTCAAGGCCGAGGCGCGTCAGCGCCTCTGCTAAACCGGTCGCCCGCCAATCCAGACCTCGGAAATGGCGCGGTCGTCGCCCATCATGATGGTGGGGAACACCGCCTCCCACAGATCCCCGGCGCGCGCTGACCGCTGCGCGATCGCCGGGGCCGAGGCCAGATCCAGCACCACTAGATCCGCCTCCATGCCGTGGGCGATGTTGCCGATCTTTGCCTCCATCCGCAGCGCCGTGGCGGATCCTTGGGTCGCCAGCCACAACAGCTGTGCTGCATGCAGCGGCGTGCCGCGCAGCTGGCCGATCTCATAGGCCGCCGCCATGGTGCGCAGCATTGAAAAGCTGGACCCGCCGCCGGTGTCAGTGGCAAGCCCGATCCGCTGGCCCTCTGCCATCAGCCCTGCCATGTCAAAGAGGCCGGAGCCGATAAATGTGTTCGACGTCGGGCAATGGATCAGCGCCGCGCCAAAGTCCCGCAGCCGGTGCCGTTCACGCTCCTCCAGATGGATTGCGTGACCGTAAAGCCCCCGGGCGCCCAGCAGTCCGAACTCCTCATAGGTGTCCAGATAGTCGCGGGCCTGCGGAAACAACGACCTGACCCATTCGATCTCATCAATCTGCTCGCTCAGATGTGTTTGCATCAGGCATTCCGGGTGCTTGCCCCACAGTGCACCCATTGCTTCCAGCTGTTCTGGGGTGGAGGTGGGGGAGAACCGCGGTGTAATTGCATATTCCAGCCGGTCCACACCGTGCCAACGCCCGATCAGCGCGTCTGAATCGTCATAAGACGACTGCGCGGTATCCCGCAGCTCCTCCGGCGCGTTGCGGTCCATGCAGGTCTTGCCCGCCACCACCCGCTGCCCGCGCGATTGCGCGGCCGTGAAAAACGCATCCACGCTTTCGGAATGAATTGTGCAATAGCTGCAGACAGTGGTGGTGCCGTGTGCGGCTGTCAGATCCAGATACCTGTTCGCAATCCCGTCTGCATAGGCGCGGTCGCCGAACCGCATCTCCTCCGGGAAGGTATAGCTGTTCAGCCAGTCGATCAGCCGCTTGCCCCAGCTGGCGATGATCGCGGTCTGCGGGTAATGCACATGGGCGTCCACAAATCCGGCCATGATCAGCTTGCCGCTGTGATCCACGGTTTCCGCCGCAGGCAGCAGCGCCTGCATTTCTGCCAGCGGCCCTGCACCCGCGACCTTGCCGTTCTGCACCGCCACCGCGTCCAGCAGACGGGCCGCGTCTTCGGGCTGCTCCACGGCAAAGGGAGAGCCGGTAAAAGACAATACGTGCCCTTTCAGGATGTAATCGGTGCCCATTCTTCCAACCCTTTCCTTGCAAAATGGCTCTTGGCAGGATACCCGCCGCATCAGCTCCGGTAAATTATGCCGATGTCATTGTTTTCCGGTAGCCGCTTCTTCTATTTTGCAGGCAGACACTCATAAAATACCCGGGGGCATCACATGAGCAGCGGCGACAACATCACCGGCGATCTGTCTCAGGACGACTCCTATGACCTGGACCGCAAATTGGTTGCCCGGATTCTGGGGGCGGTGGAGCAGGGCGATCAGCAGGCGCTGACGGATCTGCTGGAAGACCTGCACGCAGCCGACATCGCCGACCTTCTGGAACAGATCGATGCCAGCGACCGGGCACGGCTGATCCGGCTTTACGACCGTGAGTTCGACGGCGAGATCCTGTCCGAACTGGACGAGTCGATCCGCGAAGAAGTCATTGAGACGCTGAATCCGCTGGTTCTGGCCGACGCGGTCCGGGAGATGGAAAGCGACGATGTCGTCGACCTTCTCGAAGACCTTGAGGTGCCGCAGCAGGAAGCCATTCTTGAAGCGCTGGAAGATGCCGACCGGGTCGCGGTTGAGCAATCTCTAAGCTATCCGGAAAACTCGGCCGGCCGCTTGATGCAGCGCGAAGTTGTGATGGCGCCGGAGCATTGGAATGTCGGGCAGGCCATTGATTTTATGCGCAACTCGGATGATCTGCCAGAGCAGTTCTATCACGTGGTCCTGGTTGATCCGCGTCTGCATCCGATTGGTAATGTCACCCTTGGCCGGATCATGGCCACCAAACGCGAAGTGCCGCTGACCGAATTGGTCGAGGACACCTTTCAGGTGATCCCCGCCGATCAGGACGAGGAAGACGTGGCCTATGCCTTCAACCAGTACCACCTGATCTCGGCGCCCGTGACCGACGCTGAGGGGCGTCTGGTCGGTGTGATCACCATCGACGACGCGATGATTGTGCAGGACGAGGAGCACGAGGAAGATATCCTGCGTCTGGCGGGTGTGGGCGAGGAAAGCTCGCTGGCGGACCGGGTGATCGAAACAACCAAACGCCGGTTCCCCTGGCTGGCCGTGAACCTGGTCACCGCGATACTGGCCTCGCTGGTGATTGCGCAGTTTGAAGCAACCATTACGCAGTTCGTTGCCCTTGCGGTGCTGATGCCGATTGTTGCCTCGATGGGCGGCAATGCCGGCACCCAGTCGCTGACGGTTGCGGTGCGCGCGATTGCCACCCGCGACCTGACCGGCTCCAACGTCTGGCGGGTGATCCGGCGGGAAGTGCTGGTGGGGTTGGTCAACGGGGTGATCTTTGCCATTGTGATGGGTCTGGTGGGCCTCGCTTGGTTCGGCTCGCCGATGCTGGGGGTCGTGATTGCCGTCGCTATGGTGATCAATCTGGTCGTGGCGGGGCTGGCGGGCACGGTGATCCCGGTTCTATTGGAGAAAGCCGGAATTGACCCGGCGCTGGCCTCAGGCGCATTTGTGACCACTGTGACAGATGTGGTCGGGTTCTTTGCCTTCCTCGGGCTTGCCGCCACCGTTTTGCTGTAGGAGACCGCGATGACGGATCTGACTGAAATCAAAGCCGCCGCCCGCAAGGCGGCCTTTGCCCGCCGCAAGGACGCGCACGCCCGCAACATCCCCGGTGCCGCAGGCCATCTGTCCGAGGTGCTGGCCGGTTACCGCGGTGTGCCGCTGTCGGGTTTTCTGCCGATCCGCACCGAGATCGACCCGGTGCCCGCAATGGCCGAAGCGGCAGCGCACGGGCCTGTCGGCGTGCCGGTTATCATGGGGGCGGGCCAGCCGCTGAGATTCAGCCGCTGGCAGCCCGAAGGCCCGCTGCGCGACGGCCCTTTTGGCGCCATGGTTCCTGAAACCGATGACTTCTTTGAACCAGAGATCCTGGTGGTGCCGCTGGTTGCCTTTGATGCAAAGGGGGGGCGTCTGGGGTATGGCGGCGGCTTTTATGACCGCACGCTGGAATTGCTGCGCGGCAAGCGGGCGACGCTGGCGATCGGCTTTGCCTTTGACGCGCAAGAGGCCGAAGACCTGCCGCTGGAACCCACAGATCAACCGCTGGACATGCTGATTACCGAAAGCCGGATCCTGCAATTCAGCCGCTGACGCTGGCCGCGCGCCTAAGATTTTTCGAAAAATCTTGGCAAAACTTTTCAGAAAAGTTTTGCGCGCTTGCTGCAGGCCTTGTTCTGCCGTCCGCATGCGCGTACCACGCCCGCATGCGAATTCTGTTTCTAGGCGATGTGATGGGCCGCGCGGGGCGCAGTGCCATTACCGAAAATCTGCGGCGGCTGCGCCAGGACTGGCGGCTCGATTTTGTTGTGGTGAACGGCGAAAACGCCTCCAACGGCATGGGGCTGAGCGGCGAGCACGCCAAGCTGCTGCTGGAGGCCGGCGTTGATTGCCTGACTCTGGGCGATCATGCCTTTGATCAAAAGGACATGCTGCAGTTCATTGAGAAGGAACAGCGCATTATCCGGCCGCTGAACTTTGCCAAAGGTGCGCCGGGCCGCGGCTTCCGGCTGTTCCAGGCTCCGGGCGGACGTAAGGTGCTGGTGGTGCAGGTGCTGGGCCAGGTGTTCATGAAGCGCGCTTTCGATGATCCCTTCGGCGCGGTTGAGGCGGTGCTGAAATCGCACCCCCGGGGCGGGCTGGCACAGGCCATCATTGTGGATGTACATTGCGAAGCCACCTCCGAGAAGATGGCGATGGGCCATTTCTGCAACGGGCGTGCCTCGCTGGTGGTCGGGACCCATACCCATGTTCCAACGGCTGACGCGCAGATCCTGTCCGAGGGCACCGGCTATCTGACCGATGCCGGCATGTGCGGCGATTACAATTCGGTCATCGGCATGGACAAGGCCGAGCCGATGCGCCGCTTCCTGACCGGAATGCCCAAGGCGCGCTTTACCCCTGCAAACGGCGCGGCCACCTTGTCCGGCGTGTTTGTCGAGACAGACGACCGCACAGGGGCTGCCAAGCAGATTCGCATGGTGCGCAACGGCGGCCTGCTGCAGGAGGCGGCCCCCTAACGGAGTGCTTTTCCGCCACGCGGTGCAGCTTGTGGCGGGATGAATTGCCGGTGCGGCCGCGATTTTCCGCATAAATTCCCGAATCCAGGCCTCCGCAGCGGGGCGGGCGCGGAAATTCTTGCTCAGGCCAAGGGTTTCAGGGAAACTGCGCGATGGCGGAGCGTGCAGCAGCGCGCTAAACCCGCCTGAAACAATAAGGCATCGTCACGGTATATGCAGTTTTTCCAACTAGGTGATTCCGGCAGCGCGGTCCTGGCACTAGCCATTGTCCTGGCCATGTTCGTGGCTTTTCTGCGCGAAACCTATCCCACCGAAGTTGTGGCGCTGACCGGCGTTGCAGCAATGCTGGCCACCGGTGTTTTGCCCTACAATGAGGCGCTGCCGGTGCTGTCCAACCCGGCGCCTTGGACCATTGCGGCGATGTTCATCATCATGGGCGCCTTGGTGCGGACCGGTGCGCTGGATGCCTTCACTCAAATCGCCAAAAAGCAGGCCGAGGTGAGTCCCAAGCTTGCGGTTGCCTTGCTGATGGCCTTTGTGGTTGCGGCTTCAGCCGTGGTGTCAAACACGCCGGTGGTGGTGGTGATGATCCCGGTGTTCATCCAGATCTCCCGCACCCTGAAGGTTTCCGCCTCCAAGATGCTGATCCCGCTCAGCTATGCGGCGATCCTGGGCGGCACGCTGACACTGATCGGCACCTCGACCAACCTGCTGGTGGATGGTGTTGCGCGGGCGCAGGGCCTGCAGCCTTTCACTATTTTTGAGGTCACGCCGCTGGGCGTGATCCTGGTCATCTATGGCATGATCTACCTGCGCTTTGTCGCACCGCGGCTGCTGCCGGACCGTGACAGCATGGCCATGCTGCTGAGCGACAAATCCAAGATGAAGTTCTTCACCGAAGCGGTGATCCCGCCCGAAAGCAACCTGATCGGCCGCGAAGTCACCGGTGTGCAGCTGTTCAAACGCCCTGGCGTGCGGCTGATCGACGTGATCCGCGGCGATGACTCTCTGCGCCGCAACCTCATGGGTGTGGAGCTGCAGGTCGGCGACCGGGTAGTGCTGCGCACCCGAATGACCGAGCTGTTGAGCCTGCAAACCAACAAGGAACTGAAGCGGGTGGATCAGGTTTCCGCCGTCGAGACTGAAACCGTCGAAGTGCTGATCACCCCGGGTTGCCGTATGGTGGGCCGCAGCCTTGGCGCCATGCGCCTGCGCCGCCGCTACGGCGTCTATACCCTGGCGGTGCACCGCCGGAACCAGAACATCGGCGTGCAGTTGGATGACCTCGTGGTGCGGATCGGCGACACCCTGCTGCTGGAGGGGGCGCCCGCCGATATCCAGCGTCTGGCCTCTGATATGGATCTGGCCGATGTCTCGCAGCCGACCCAGCGCGCCTACCGCCGCAGCCACGCGCCGATTGCTGTTGTTGCCCTTTTGGGGATCGTTCTATTGGCCGCCTTTGGCGTGGCACCAATCCTGATGCTGTCTCTGCTGATGGTGTCGCTGGTGTTCGTGACCCGCTGCATTGACGCGGACGAGGCGTTCTCCTTTGTGGACGGGCGGCTCCTGGCGTTGATTTTTTCGATGCTGGCCATCGGCGCCGCGCTGGAAAGCTCTGGGGCGGTTGCCCTGATTGTCAATGCCATTGCCCCCGGCCTGTCGATGCTGCCGCCGTTCCTGCTGGTCTGGGCGGTCTATTTGCTGACCTCTGTGTTGACCGAGCTGGTCTCAAACAACGCTGTGGCTGTTGTCGTCACCCCGATTGCCATTGGCCTGGCCCAGGCCATGGGGGTGGATCCGCGCCCCTTGGTGGTGGCTGTCATGGTCGCCGCCTCGGCCTCTTTTGCCACCCCGATCGGCTACCAGACCAACACGCTGGTTTACGGTCCTGGCGGTTACAAGTTCACCGATTTTTTGCGTGTCGGCATCCCGCTGAACCTGACGGTCGGCATGGTTGCGTCCTTGATCATTCCGTTTTTCTGGCCGCTCTGACATCACCGGATGCCCTTGATGATGGCGGTTTTCCGCTTCGCCAGCATTTGTTTACGTGAAACTGTTAAAGCCGGGCCCATATGAAACAGAGAGTATTTCATGGGGTGGCAAAGTGGATTTCAAAAAACTGTTCCTGATCGCGGTCCTGGGCGGATCAACAGCCATTGTGCTGATGTCGCAGGCCTGGGCGGACCGGCACCCACAGTCTTTAAAAGTCTCCGCGCAGGCCGCAAAATCCTTGTGAAAGGATTTTGGCAAAACTTTTTCTCAAAAGTTTTGGTCCCCGCTACAATGGCCAAAACACCAGGATTGCCGGAATAGAGACAGCAATGACCAGAACCTCAAGCGGCAATCCCATCCGCCAGTAATCGCCAAAGCGGTATCCTCCGGGACCCAGCACAAGCGTGTTGTTCTTATGTCCGATCGGCGTCAGGAACGCCGCCGAGGCGGCAACTGCCACCGCCATCAGGAACGGATCCGGAGATACCCCCAGGGACTCGGCCATCTGAATGCCCACAGGTGCCGCGACAATGGCTGTGGCGGTATTGTTCAGCACGTCCGACAGCGTCATGGTCACCACCATCAGCACTGTCAACACTGCCCAGGCGGGCAGGCCTTCGGTCAGGCCTGTCAGCGCATTGGCAATCAGAGCTGTGCCGCCTGAACTGTCCAGTGCCGCCCCCAACGGGATCATCGACCCCAGCAGCACCACAACCGGCCATTCCACATGATCATAGATCTCCGCCACCGGCAGGATCTTGAAAAGAACATAACCGATTGCCACCAGGCCCAATGCCACCGGCAAGTAGATCAGCCCGACGGAGGCCGCCAGAACGGCGGCGGCAAACAGACCGATGGCGGCCCAGGTCTTGTCATTTGCCGTTACCGCCAGCCCGCGCTGCGCCAGCGGCAGACAGCCCAGCCAGTCGGTCACATCGGCACTGCGCCCGCGCGGGCAAAGCAGCAGCAGAATGTCCCCTGCCTCGATCTCTGCCTGCCGGATATGTTTGGTGATCCGCCGGCCTTGACGGGAAATCCCCAGCAGCACCGCGCTTTGCCGCCAAGCCAGTCCGATGGACTGGGCGCTGCGCCCGCGCACGCGGGCCGCTTCCGGCACCACGACCTCAACCAGCTCCAGCCCGTCGCCTGCAGCGGTCAGCTTTTCCTGCCGTGCGGCGTCGGCAAAATCCAGTTTCAGGGCGCTGCGGAACTCATCCAATGCCTCCGGTTCGGCCTCGATCACCAGCGTATCCCCGTCCTGCAGCATCGCAGCGCTGGCGCGGCCATAGCGGCGCTTGCCGTCCCGGATCAACCCAATGATCGCCACATCCGCCTTTTCGGCCTCTTCGTCCAATTCGCCCAGCCGCTTGCCGGTCAGCTCTGACCCTTCGCCTACAGTCAGCTCAGCAATATAGGGCGCCAGCTGCGCCTCGGACGCTCCCGCTGCATTCTCCCGCGCGGGGATCAGCCGCCAGCCGATTAGCGCCACAAAGGTAAGCCCCGCCAGCGCCGCCACGCCGCCCACCGGGGCAAAATCGAACATCCGGAACGGCTCTCCCAGCCGTTCCTCCCGGATCGCCGCAATGATGATGTTGGGCGGCGTGCCGATCAGGGTCGCCATGCCGCCCAGAATAGTGGCAAAGGACAGGGGCATCAGGCTCAACCCCGGCGCCCGGCCTGCTTTGCGTGCGGTTTGAATGTCCACTGGCATCAGCAGCGCCAGCGCCGCCACGTTGTTCATAAAGGCCGACAAAACCGCGCCCACGCCGCCCATCAGCGCAATATGGCCGCCAAGGCCGCGCGCGGAATCCACCAATGTGCGGGTGATCAGAAACACCGCGCCTGAGCGCACCAGCCCGGCAGAAACGATCAGCACCAGCGCCACCACCAGCGTTGCCGGATGGCCAAACCCGCCAAAGGCATCGCCAGCAGGCACCACCCCCAGCACGACCCCCGCCATCAGCGCCGCAAAGGCCACCAGATCATAGCGGTAACGCCCCCATAACAGCAGGGCAAAAACGGCAGCAAATAACGCAAATAAAACAGCTTGATCATATGTCATCGGGCCAGCTTAACCGCGAAACACCGCGGAGCAAGGGCCAAGCCGGGGCAGGGTGCTTGAAACCCGGTGCCGGCACGGGCTATATGGGCGCCAATTCAGATATTCAGCAGCAAGGATGCACCATGGCAGGCCATTCAAAATGGGCAAACATTCAGCACCGCAAAGGCCGTCAGGACGCGGCGCGGTCGAAACTGTTTTCCAAGCTGGCCAAGGAGATCACCGTGGCCGCCAAAATGGGCGACCCTGATCCCGACAAGAACCCGCGCCTGCGCCTGGCGGTCAAGGAAGCCAAAAGCCAGTCCGTCCCCAAGGACGTGATCGACCGCGCGATCAAAAAGGCCGTGGGCGGAGACGCTGAAAACTACGATGAAATCCGTTACGAAGGGTATGGACCCAGTGGCGTGGCTGTCATCGTCGAGGCAATGACCGACAACAAGAACCGCACCGCCTCCAACGTGCGCTCCACCTTTTCCAAGAACGGCGGCAACCTGGGCGAGACCGGGTCAGTCGGTTTCATGTTCGAACGCAAGGGCGAAGTCACCTATCCGGCCTCTGTTGGCGATGCCGACACCGTGATGATGGCAGCAATCGAAGCCGGCGCCGAAGATGTCGAAAGCTCGGAGGACGGCCATATTATCTACTGCGCCGATACCGACCTCAACGACGTGTCGAACGCATTGGAAGCTGAACTGGGCGAGTCCGAGAGCACTAAGCTGGTCTGGAAACCGGGCACCACCACCGAGCTGGATCTCGAAGGCATGCAAAAGCTGATGAAGCTGGTTGATGCGCTGGAGGATGACGACGACGTGCAGCGTGTCACTACCAACTTCGAAGCGTCCGACGAGGTCATGGCGCAGCTCTAAGCTGCAGCAGCCGCGCAACGTTGAAAGCCCGCCGCGCCACCGGCGGGCTTTTCCTTTGGCGCACAGACCACCTGTATTGGGGCTACCTGTATGGGGCCACCCGTATGAGGCCACCCAAATGGCTCCGGGCTGCTGCTTCTTTCTGGTCGAAAGTACCCCGGGGGTAAGGCCGCAAGGCCGAGGGGGCAGCGCCCCTCCCTGCCGCCGCGAATGGTACAGGGCTCAGAGAATGTCAAACGGTGTAACCGCCGCTGGCAAAAGCCTTGCCCGATACATTTGCCTGGCAATAATTTTGGCTTTTCTTTAAATCGCCGCCGACCGGCGTTTTGCACGCTTAGACCGGCATGTTCCACCAGCCTTCCGAGACCCAATCCCCGCCGCCAAAATAGCCGATGACCAGGCTCAGGCTTTGCCCGCCATTGTTGCAGATCTCCAGCCCGGCAACGGCAGGCGATGCTGCCAGCCCCAGGCCCGCAGCAAGTAGAATATGCTTCATGCAAAACTCCCTCCGGGTGATCTCTGAAACGTTAGGGGGGATGGTGGAGGCGGCATGAAAAACCCGGATGCACGGCGGCTGGCCGGTCATTCGGTCACGACACCGCCAATTCGCAGGGCCGTGGCATCCGGTATCCATATCTCCCGGTGGGGGATGGCGAAGACCCTGTTTGCAAACTCGGCGCTCACCCCTTGCTGCAACAGAAAGGTGCGGTCCTTTTCCTGCTCCTTTTCCAGGTTTATCTGCGGCAGGCCGCTTTCGAACTGCAAAGCATAGCTGTGAAAGCCAAGCTGCCCGTTTCCGCCGAGGCTGCGCCGAAGGCCGGCTGCGAACATCAATGTGCAGGCTGAAGCACACAATCCCTCTGCACGGGTGGAAAACCCCTGTTCGCGGATCAGTCTGGCGGCGCCACGGGCTTCGGCAATCAGACCGCCGGGACTGGTCAGGGTAATTCGCTGCAGCCCGGGGTGCTGGAGGATCATCTGCTCAACCCGCTGTGTCAGGCCAAAGGTGATTTCACCTGCAAAGATCAGCGCGCGGCCGTCATTGGAAACTGTCAGCCTGTAAAGCGCTTCGCGCGCCTGCCGCCGCTGTTCGGCATAGACGGGTTCTTCCTCCGCCCTGGCAATCAACTGGGCATCCCACCACAGGGTGACCGCTGCAAAACCCGCAAACAGCAGCACCAGATAACCGCCCCAGACTGGCGCCATCGCACCGGTGCTGCGTACATGCGCATCGGCACTGTGCAGATAAATGCGGGCCTGCCACAGCAGAAACAGCCCGTCCGCCGCCATCAAAGCAAAGACCAGCGGTACTGGCAGGCTGACCCATTGGTTCAGCGCCAGCCAGATCACCACAACCCCCGCGCGCGGCAGCAGCACCTGCAGGCCCAGGCTGCGGCGCAGGGAGGCGGGCGCCGGCATCAACTGTACCGCCCGCCGCAGGCGGCACAATTTTCTTGCAAGAAAATTGGCCGGAAAATTCGAATTTTCCGGGTGCCGGCCGCGAGGGCTATTCTACAAATGCTGCAATCTCCTCCAGCGGTTTTTTCAGCTTGGCAACGGAGGGCACCATGGCGTTCTCTGCGGGATGGCCCACGGCGATGATCATCGTCGGTTTTTCCGATGCCGGGCGGCCCAGGGCGCCATTCAGGAACTTCATCGGGTTCGGCGTGTGGGTGAGAGTGCACAGGCCCGCCGTATGCAAAGCTGTCAGCAATACGCCGGTGGCAATGTTCACGCTTTCCGGCACGTAATAGTTTTTGTAGCGGCTGCCGTCCTCAAAAGCGCCCCAGCGCTGGGCAAAGACAACAATCAGCCAGGGCGCAGTGGTCAGGTGCGGCTTGTCCGCATTGGTGCCGATCGGCTCCAGCGCCGTGATCCATTCATCGCCCGCACCCCCGGCATAGAACTTCTTTTCCTCTTCTTCAGCCTCGGCGCGGATCTGCGCCTTCAGCTCCGGATTGGAGATCGCAGCAAAGAACCAGGGCTGGTGGTTGGCCCCCGAGGGTGCCGTGCCGGCTGCACGGATACAGGTTTCGATCACCTGCCGCGGTACCGGCTGGCCGGTAAAGTCCCGCACCGTGTGCCGCCGCCTCATATGGGCCAGGAACTCTGCTGCTTTCTCCTGCATTTCAGCGTCGGAGTACTCGGCTCGGTCCGGCAAGGGCAGAGGATCATAGCTGAGGGTGTCTTTTGAAAACATCGGCGGGCTTTCCTGTCTAGCTTTGGGTCAAATACTGCCTAGCAGATTTCTGCACGGCGCGGGTCACCTCCGCAAGGGCAGGGGCCATCACCCGCGCCACCTGCCAGGTCAAGGGCACCGGCAGCGTGGTCTCAGGGATCAACGGCACCAGCCGCCCGCTGCGGATATCGCCGGCGACCATTGCCAGCGGATTCATGCCCCAGCCCAGACCCACCGCGGCGGCATCAATGAAGGCCTGGGTCGAGGGCAGGTAATGGGCAGGCGGTGCCAGCTGCGGCGCCACATTCTGCTCCAGCCACTGCCGCTGCAGATTGTCCTTGGCATTGAAGATCAGGCAGGGCGCGTGGGCGGCAGCCTCCGGCGTCACCCCTGCCGGAAACCAGCGCGCCATAAAATCCGGGCTGGTGGTTGCCACATAGTCCAGCGTGCCCAGCGGATGGGCGTCAAACCCGGTCACGGGCTTGGCGCTGGCCGTCACCGCAGCAGAGACCTCGCCGCGCTTCAGCCACTCCGCGCTGTGGTCCTGATCATCCACCAAAAGATCGAACAGCACCCCGTCCACCTCTGCCATTGCGTCAATGAACCAGCTGGCCAGGCTGTCGGCATTTACCGCAATCCGCAGCCGCACCGGGCCGTGATCCGCTGTCAGAGCCAGTTCCCGTGCCAGCTGCGCTTCCAGCAGGCCGATGTCCTCGGCATGTTTGGCAATCCTCAGACCCGCCGCCGTCCCGGTGCAGGGCGTGCCGCGCAGCACCAGCGCGGTGCCGATGCGGTCTTCCAGCGCCTTGATCCGCTGCGAAACCGCCGATGGCGTCACCCGCAAGGAATGCGCCGCGGCCTCAAATGTGCCAAGACGCAGCACCGCGCTCAACGCCGCCATCTGGCTGGGATCCATCTGCATTAGCAACTCTAATCTGACTTAAGTCTCTTTAACTGGATTAATGGCGTGGCAGTCTCTAGTCAAACCCCAGCACAACGATGGAGACCACAATGCCCCCCAGCCTGCTTGCCGGATTTGCCCTTGGCCTTAGCCTGATTGCGGCGATTGGTGCCCAAAACGCCTTTGTTCTGCGCCAGGGGCTGCGGCGCCAGCATGTGTTCTGGATCTGCTTCACCTGTGCGGGATCCGATGCGGTGCTGATCACTGCGGGTGTTTTCGGCTTTGGCTCGCTTGCGCTGGCAGTTCCGTGGTTTGAACAGGCGATGCGGCTTGGCGGCGCGGCTTTTCTGATCTGGTACGGTGCCCGCGCTCTGCGCAGCGCCTGGCGCGGCGGCGAAACCCTGGACACGGCGGGCGAAGGTGCAGGCGGCGCCCTGGCGCCGGTGCTGGCCACGGTTCTGGCGCTGACCTGGCTGAACCCGCATGTCTACCTCGATACAGTTGTTCTCCTTGGTTCGATCTCGGCCCAATACCCCGAGCCGCTGGTCTTTGCGTCCGGCGCTGCCATTGCCAGCTTCACCTTCTTCTTCACGCTCGGCTATGGCGCCAGCCTGCTGGCTCCGGTCTTTGCCCGCCCGTGCGCCTGGCAAGTGCTGGATGCCATTGTCGGCCTCACCATGTGGGCGATTGCGCTTAAGCTGCTGATGATGTGACGAACAGCATCTGTGCGCAGGCCGCCCTAACGCCTGCGCTGAAATGCGCTACCTTCCTCCTGAAGCCGCCAACAGGAGGGAAGGATGAGCTGGAACCCGGCACTGGAACCGCAATGCCCCGAAGCGGGCAGCCTTGATGCAATTGAAACGGTGATCATCCCGCGCGCCCGCGACCTTGGCGGCTTTGAGGTCCGCCGCGCCTTGCCCGCACCACGCCGCCAGATGGTCGGCCCGTTCATCTTCTTCGATCAGGCCGGGCCGGCTGAATTCCTGACCGGGCAGGGCATCGACGTGCGCCCGCATCCGCATATCGGCCTTGGCACCGTGACCTACCTCTATCAGGGCGAATTCGAACATCGCGATTCCTTAGGCACTCACCAGATGATCTATCCGGGCGAGGTGAACTGGATGGTGGCAGGCCAGGGCGTCACCCATTCCGAACGCACCTCGGCCACGACCCGCGCAGGTCCAAGCAGCCTGTTCGGCATCCAGACCTGGATCGCTCTGCCCGACAGCCACGAGGACACGCCCGCCGCCTTTGAACACCACGGCAAGGACGCACTGCCGCTGCTGGAGGGCGAGGGCAAGGCCGTGCGGCTGATCCTCGGTACTGCCTGGGGTGAAAAAGCCCCTGCAACGCTTTATTCTGAAACCTTTTATGCCGATGCGGTACTGCAAGCCGGCGCCAAGCTCCCGCTGCCCTCGGATCACGAGGACCGCGGGCTTTACGTCACGCAAGGGTCGGTGGAAATCGCCGGCGAAACATTTGAGGCCGGCCGCATGATGGTGTTCCGCCCAGGGGATGAGATCACCGTGACCGCAGGCCCGCAAGGCGCCCGGCTGATGGCGCTGGGCGGTGCGACACTGAACGGGCCGCGCTATATCTGGTGGAACTTCGTCGCCTCCTCCCGCGACCGGATCGAAGACGCCAAGGCCGCCTGGGCCGCGGGCGACTGGCAGCAAGGCCGCTTCCAGCTGCCGCCAGGCGATGATGAGGAATTCACCCCGCTGCCGGAGAAGCGGAAATAATTCACATGTGAAGCCTTGCGCCGCCGCCCGAACGGGTGTTCTGTCCGGCCATGTCCCAAACCGTCAAATCCGCCCAAACCGCGCAAAACCCTCTCAGGGGCGTGTTCTGGATGGTTGTCACCGGTCTTTGTTTTGTGGCGGTCACAGCGCTGGTCAAGCACCTCGGCACCCGCATCCCGCCCGCCGAAAGCGCCTTTTTGCGGTACTTGCTGGGGCTGGTGTTTTTGATCCCGATGGCCGGGGCCTTGCGCCGGGCGCATCTGACCCCGCGGCTTTGGGCATTGTTTGCAGGCCGCGGCGTGGTGCATTCTGCCGGCGTGATCCTGTGGTTCTATGCCATGACCCAGATCCCCCTGGCCGAGGTTACGGCAATGAACTACCTGTCCCCGGTCTATGTCACCTTGGGGGCTGCGCTGTTTCTGGGGGAGAAGCTGGCGGTGCGCCGGATATCGGCGATTGCTGTCGCTTTGATCGGCGCGATGATCATCCTGCGGCCGGGCTTCCGCGAGGTCTCGCCCGGCCATATCGCCATGCTGTTCACCGCAGTGTCCTTCGGCGCCTCCTACCTGATCGCCAAGTTTACTGTTGGCAGCAACAGCCCAGCGGTTGTGGTCGGCATGCTGTCGATCTTTGTCACTCTGGGCCTGGCCCCCTTTGCTCTGGCGGTCTGGGTGACGCCCACGCTGGCTGAGCTTGCAATTCTGTTCGGTGTCGCCTGCTTTGCCACCGCAGGCCACTACACCATGACGCTGGCCTTTGCCGCAGCACCCGTGGCGGTGACCCAGCCGGTCACGTTCCTGCAGCTGGTCTGGGCTACCCTGCTGGGCGCGCTGGCGTTTGGTGAACCGGCTGACATCTGGGTAATGTCCGGCGGCGGGCTGATCCTGGCTGCGGTCAGCTTTATCTCATGGCGTGAAGCCAGGGTTAAAAAGAAGGCTCTTACACCTTCCGGTAATGCGACTGGTGTTTGATCGTCTTATGGATGTTACAAACCCGAAGTAATCTTCCGCTCTTACCGATGCAGGCGGAGACCGCGCATGGCAAACTGGCTTTGGCCCACGGCGTTGCTGCTGGCGGCCCTTTTTGATCTGCCGGCCGCCCAGGCCGGGCCCAGTATCTGCAACGATACGGAGGCCTTGCATCATTTGGCCATCAGCTTGCGGATTGACGGCCGCTGGGTGGTGCAGGGCTGGCAGCCGCTCATGCCGGGAGATTGCGCCGAACCGGTGCCGGCCGGCTATCAGGGCCGGTTTCTCTACTTCCGCACCAAAAGCCCCGGATACCGTTTTCGCGATGACAGCGTCCGGTTTTGCACCGCCCAGGGCCGGTTCCGGATTGAGCATGACAGCGGTTGCACCGCACAAGGCTATGCAATGCAGGGGTTTGCCAAAACCCTTACGGCACCAACAGGACCGCAGGTTCTGCTCAGTTCCCGATCACAGTCCGAACGCCGGCAGGCTGCGGTTGCCGCCGCTGAAGACGGGCATGACGCGACAGAAGACCAATTGCATTACGCGGCGGAGGTGGTTTTTCAAGGCTGCAAGCAGCAGAAAAGCCCGGGCGCCGTCACCTGCAGTTTTGTTGGCGGCGGCATGGAGTTCGGTGCTGTGGGCAAGGTCCGGATCTCCGATCCGGTCTTCACATTCCTGCTGGGGCTGGTGCGCGGCACCCCGCTGGCAATTGACGGTGAGATAGTCACCCGTTTCGGCTCTTTTGCAGAGCTGGAGCTGCACAGCGTCACGCCGCGTGTGCCGAACCGGTTCGACAAGATGCTGCAGAACATGCAGGGAGAGTGGCAGTCCGTGCAAAACCCAAAAGACCGGTTTGCCATTTCCGGTGCCGTGCGCCAAGTCCGTTACGGTGGCAGGCAAATGACCCCGGAGTTTGTCACGATCCAGCACAGCTGCCGCGGCATAGGGTTTACGGCTGACTTCCTGATGGCCTGGGACAGCCAGAGCGGCACCAGACTGTGTTATCAGATCAATTCTCTGACCCGCGACGGAATGACCCTTATTTATTTGCCGCGCGGAACCCGGCTGGACTACGAACGGCTGCCTGGCGGCTAGGCCTTATGGGATGACAAGATCCACAACCAGATGCGCCGCAGCTCGCGCGGCATTGGGATTCAGCGGATCTTCCGACTGCGCGGCCTGCAGCCAGACCCCGTCCATATAGCATTGCAGCGCCTGGCGCGCGGTTTCCAACTGTCCGCCTGGCAGCAGCGCCCGCAGCTCGGCCAGGACATGGCTGCGCACCCGGGCACGGTTGATTCGGTGCAGACGGCTCAGCCGCGGCGAATAGGGGGCATTTGCCCAGAACTGCATCCAGATACTGCACTGGGGAACGGTGAACAGATCGTCGGCAAAGTTCGCGTCCATCACCGCATACAGCCGTTCGCGCGGGGTGCGCGCTGTGGCATAGCCATCCGCCATGGCCCGCCGCAGCTTGCCCAGAAGATGCAGCATAGTGGCTTCCATCAGCCCTTCCTTGGAGCCGAAATAATAGTTTATCGAGGCCGCCGAAGCACCGGCCTCCTTGGCGATTTCCGCCATGGTTACAACACCGTAACCGCGCTCATGCACCGCAACGATGGTGGCTTCGATCAGCTCTTCGTTGCGGATATCCCGGATGCGTTTCCTGCTCATGAATAAGTTGTGCGGCAATTGGGCCGGCGTTTCAACTGTTGTTCGAAGGAATTCAAATCTTGAATGACCATTCAAAAAACTATTTGGCCGATCAGCCTGCTGTGTTATGTACCCGACCCATGTCTTAGGGCGGGAACCGCCTGGAAATGGGAGGGACATATGACTTCAATCATTTCATTCGGGATTCTGCTGGCCTTTGCGCTGGTGGTGTTCTGCGTGATCAAGTGGTGGAACGTCCGCAACGTCGGCGTGACTCCGGTCCACTTGTTCACCTTCATCGCAATCCTCTTCACCTCGGGCCTGGACGTCGGCCTGATCATGTTCCCGCTGGCCTGGGACTTTCCGCTTTATGCCGACACCGCGGCAGAGCCCGCCTATGGGTTCACCAACCCGCTGGCGCTGGAATTCGGCTTCTGGGGCTTCCTGATCTGGGGCTTCTACTTCCTGACCACCTTCTACTTCTGCGTGGTTGAGCCGCGGGTGAAGTTCTTTGAGATCCCGCTGGTGAAATGGCTCAACAACATCGTGATCATCGGCACCTGCGCCTTTACCGGCGCGCTGTTCCTAATCTACTTGCCGTATTATGCCACCTTCATGGGCGACGGCGAGAGCGTGATCCCGGCCTTCTATGTCATTACCTTCCTGGTGATCCTGTTTGCCGCCTTCTCCTCGACCGACATCAAATACGTGCGCATCCTGTCGGTCGGCTCCACCGTGTTGTTCCTGTCGCTGATCCTCGGCATGTGGGCTTATTCCGGTATGGGGCTGAGCGCCTTCGGCGATACCGCCTCCAACATCGGCGGCTATTTTGCCAACATCCACAAATTCGTGCTGCCGCTGACCGACTATCACGAATTCTACCTGTTCTGGTGGTTTGCATGGTCGATCATGATCGGCCAGTTCACCTCGCGCTTTGTCGGCGGGCTGCGCACCTGGCAGGTTCTGGCAGCGCTGCTGATCTTCCCGTCGATCCCGCTGGGTGTGTGGTTCTCGGTGCTGTACTATTACCACCTCAACAGCATCGAGACGACGCTGCTGATCAACGTCTCCATGGTCGCGGTGGGCATCATCTTTGTGGTCAACTCCTTTGACTCGCTGATCCGCCTTTACACCGACAACCTGAACCTGACGGCCAAGCGTTTCGGCACCATTCCTTATGTGCTGGGCAACGCGGTTGTGCTTTTCGCCCTGACCCTGGCCTTCCAAAGCCAGTGGCTGCAGATCCAGTGGATCGGCACCGCGGTGATCGGCATCTATGTCGCCTGCCTGGCCTATATCGTGCTGTTCAAACGCAGCGAAGTGATGAGCATCACTGCTTCGCCCGAGGAAAACACGCTCGACTTCGACAAGATCAAGACAGCCCATTAAGGGCGGTCTCCCGGCTGGCCCCCAAGTTTCCCCGAATGACGGGACCAGCCACCAAACTGCCTGGCAGCGCCTTTGGGCCTGCCAGGCGCCTTTCGAAGAAACATCGCCTTATCTGGGAGGTCCGCGATGAGTGCCCCGAATATTCTGATCCTGATGGTTGACCAGTTGAATGGGACGCTTTTCCCGGACGGCCCCGCCGACTGGCTGCATGCTCCGAACCTGAAGAAACTGGCGGAACGCTCGACCCGTTTCGCCAACGCCTATACTGCGTCGCCCTTGTGCGCGCCGGGCCGCGCCTCCTTCATGTCCGGCCAGCTGCCGTCTCGCACTGGCGTCTATGACAACGCGGCTGAGTTCCGCAGCGACATCCCGACCTACGCCCACCACCTGCGCCGCGCGGGCTACTACACCTGCCTTTCAGGCAAGATGCATTTTGTCGGCCCCGACCAGATGCACGGGTTCGAGGACCGCCTGACCACCGACATCTACCCGGCTGATTTCGGCTGGACCCCGGACTACCGCAAACCGGGCGAGCGCATCGACTGGTGGTACCACAACATGGGGAGCGTCACCGGGGCAGGGGTGGCGGAAACCTCCAACCAGATGGAATACGACGACGAGGTTGCCTACAACGCTACCGCCAAGCTCTATGAGCTGTCGCGCGGGCTGGACGACCGCCCCTGGGCGCTGACCGTCAGCTTTACCCACCCGCATGACCCCTATGTGGCGCGCAAGAAATACTGGGATCTGTATGAGGACTGCCAGCATCTGCTGCCGCAGGTCCCGGCAATGGATTACGACGACCACGACCCGCACGCCCAGCGGATTTTTGACGCCAACGACTGGCGCAGCTTCGACATCTCTGAGGAGAACATCAAACGCTCCCGCCGCGCCTATTTCGCCAATATCTCCTATCTGGATGACAAGATCGGCGAGATCCTGAACGTCTTGGAAACCACACGGCAAGAGGCGATCATCCTGTTTGTCTCCGACCATGGCGACATGCTGGGCGAGCGGGGCCTGTGGTTCAAGATGAGCTTCTATGACGGCTCCTCCCGCGTGCCGCTGATGATCTCGGCACCGGACCTGCCCGTGGGCCTCATTGAAACCCCGGTTTCCACCCTGGATGTGACCCCGACGCTGGGCGCGCTGGCCGGTGTCGATATGGCTGAAATCGAGCCCTGGACCGACGGCCAGAACCTGGTTCCGCTGGCCACCGGCACGGAACGGACCGAGCCGGTTGCCATCGAATATGCTGCCGAAGCCTCATATGCGCCGCTGGTGTCGCTCCGCTATGGCAAGTGGAAATACAACCGCTGCGCGCTGGACCCCGATCAGCTGTTCGATCTGCAAGCCGACCCGCACGAGCTGGCCAATCTGGCAGCCGACCCTGCCCATGCCGGAACACTGGAAACCTTGCGCGCCAAATCAGACGCCCGCTGGGACCTGGAGGTTTTCGACGCCGAGGTGCGCGCCAGCCAGGCCCGCCGCTGGGTTGTCTACGAGGCCCTGCGCCAGGGCGGCTACTATCCCTGGGATTACCAGCCCCTGCAAAAGGCCTCCGAGCGTTACATGCGCAACCACATGGATCTCAACACCCTCGAGGAAAACAAACGTTTTCCCCGCGGCGAATAACTCGAAATCAGCACCCCGCCAGTTCTTCTGGCCCCAAATATCCCCGCCGGAGGCATAAACTCATGACCCACCCCGCCCAGCCCAAAGCCAGCCACTTCATCAACGGCGAATACGTCGAAGATACCGCCGGCACCCCGATCCCGGTGATCTACGCCGCCACAGGTGAGCAGATCGCCACCGTCCACGCCGCAACGCCCGCAATTGTCGAACAGGCGCTGTCCACCGCCAAAGCCGCCCAAAAGGAATGGGCGAAAATGACTGGCACCGAGCGTGGCCGCGTGCTGCGCCGTGCTGCCGACATCATGCGCGCGCGTAACCACGACCTCAGCGTGCTGGAAACCTATGACACCGGCAAGCCGCTGCAGGAAACCCTTGTGGCCGACGCCACCTCCGGCGCCGACGCGCTTGAGTACTTCGGCGGTCTCGCAGCCTCGCTGACCGGCGAGCATATCCCGCTGGGTGAGGATTGGGTCTATACCAAACGCGAACCGCTTGGCATGTGCGTCGGCATCGGTGCGTGGAACTACCCCACGCAGATCGCCTGCTGGAAAGGCGCGCCTGCCTTGGCCTGCGGCAACTCGATGGTGTTCAAACCGTCGGAAACCACCCCGCTCTGCGCCCTGAAAGTGGCCGAAATCCTGATTGAGGCCGGCGCGCCGGCGGGCGTCTTCAACGTCGTCCAGGGCATGGGCGAGGTCGGCGGCGCGCTGGTCACCGACCCGCGCGTTGACAAGGTTTCGCTGACCGGATCGGTGCCGACCGGCAAGAAGGTCTATGCCGCCGCCGCCGCAGGCATGAAACACGTCACCATGGAACTGGGCGGCAAGTCGCCCTTGATCATCTTTGACGACGCAGATGTGGACAACGCCGTCGGCGGCGCCATCAACGGCAACTTCTACTCCTCCGGCCAGGTCTGCTCGAACGGCACCCGCGTGTTTGTGCAGAAAGGCATCAAGGAAAAATTCCTCGCCCGTCTCGCCGAACGCACCGGCAATGCCATTATTGGCGACCCGATGGATGAGGCCACCAGCTTTGGCCCGATGGTGACTGAAAACCAGATGAACATCGTCTTGGGCTACATCGAGAAGGGCAAGGCCGAGGGCGCCCGCCTGATCTGCGGCGGCAACCGCGCCGACAAGGACGGCTACTTTATCGAGCCGACCGTCTTTGCCGATGTGACCGACGACATGACCATCGCGCGCGAAGAAATCTTCGGCCCGGTGATGTCTGTCCTCGATTTCGACTCCGAAGAAGAGGTCGTGGCCCGCGCCAATGACACCGAATTCGGCCTGTCGGCAGGTGTGTTCACCAAGGATTTCACCCGCGCCCACCGGGTGATCGGCAATCTTGAGGCCGGCAGCTGCTTTATCAACTCCTACAACGACGCGCCGGTCGAGGCGCCGTTCGGCGGTGTGAAGGCGTCTGGTGTGGGCCGCGAGAACTCGAAAGAGGCGATCAAGCACTTCAGCCAGGTGAAATCCGTCTACGTCCGCATGGGCGACGTCGAAGCGGCATTCTGATTGCCCTTTTGGGCAACGCCCACCCACCCGCCCCGTTGCCCAAAAGGGCAAGAGGGAAGGGGTTGCTGAGAGGTCGCTGAGGGCGCTTTGCGTCCTCAGCAGACCAGAACAATGATGAGGCAGATTCGGGATGCCTCAAGGACAAGCCGCGCCAAGGCGCGGTGCCAAAGGCATCCTTGACCCAACCCGGATCCGCAATGGAGAGAAGAAATGAACGCGGATTATGTGATTGTCGGGGCCGGGTCTGCCGGTTGTGCAATAGCCTACCGGCTGTCTGAGGCCGGCAAAAAGGTTCTGGTGATCGAACACGGCGGCACCGATGCCGGGCCGTTCATCCAGATGCCGGGCGCGCTCAGCTACCCGATGAACATGCCGCTTTACGATTGGGGCTACAAATCCCAGCCCGAGCCGCATCTGGGCGGCCGCGAACTGGTCTGCCCGCGCGGCAAAGTGATCGGCGGCTCCTCCTCGATCAACGGTATGGTCTATGTGCGCGGCCACGCCGGCGACTACAACCACTGGGCCGAGACGGGTGCGGCGGGCTGGTCCTACGCCGACGTGCTGCCGTACTTCAAACGTATGGAAACCTGGAACGACCGCGGTCATGGCGGCGATCCGGACTGGCGCGGCACCGACGGCCCGCTGCATGTGACCCGCGGCCCCCGCGACAACCCGCTGCACGACGCCTTTGTCAACGCAGGCGCGCAGGCGGGCTACCCGGTCACCTCCGACTACAACGGCGAGCAGCAAGAAGGCTTCGGCCCGATGGAGATGACGGTCTACAAGGGCCGCCGCTGGTCCGCCGCCAACGCCTATCTGAAGCCCGCGCTCAAGCGTGACAACTGCAATCTGATCCGTGCCTTCGCCCGCAAGGTGGTGATCGAGGACGGCCGCGCTGTCGGGGTCGAGGTTGAACGCGGCGGCAAGGTCGAAGTGATCCGGGCCAATACCGAAGTGATCCTGGCCGCCTCCTCGCTGAATTCCCCCAAGATGCTGATGCTGTCCGGTATCGGCCCGGCCAAACATTTGGCGGAACACGGTATCGACGTGGTCGCCGACCGTCCCGGCGTGGGCCAGAACCTGCAGGACCACCTGGAATTCTACTTCCAGTTCGCCTGCAAACAGCCGATCACCCTGTTCAAGTACTGGAACCTGTTCGGCAAGGCGCTGGTGGGGGCGCAGTGGCTGTTCACCAAGACCGGCCTTGGCGCCTCGAACCAGTTCGAAAGCGCCGCCTTTGTCCGCTCCGGCAAGGGGGTGGACTACCCGGATATCATGTATCACTTCCTGCCGATTGCAGTCCGCTATGACGGTCAGGCCGCGGCTGAGGGCCATGGTTTCCAGGCCCATGTCGGCCCCATGCGCTCCGGCTCGCGCGGCGAGGTCACGCTGAACTCTGCCGATCCGAAAGACGCGCCAAACATCCTGTTCAACTACATGTCGACCGAACAGGACTGGGAGGATTTCCGTAAATGCATCCGTCTGACCCGCGAGATCTTCGGCCAGGAGGCAATGAAACCCTTCCTCAAGCATGAGATCCAGCCCGGCGATGCGCTGCAATCGGACGAGGAACTGAACGGTTTCATCCGCGAGCACGTGGAAAGCGCCTATCATCCCTGCGGCACCTGCAAGATGGGCGCAGTTGATGACCCGATGTCGGTAGTCGATCCGGAATGCCGGGTGATTGGCGTCGAGGGTCTGCGGGTTGCCGACAGCTCAATCTTCCCGCGCATCACTAACGGCAACCTCAACGGCCCCTCGATCATGACCGGCGAGAAGGCCTCGGACCACATCCTGGGCCGCCGCCTGCCGTCCTCGAACGCTGAACCGTGGTTCAACCCGGACTGGCGCCAGGCGCAACGCTGATCCTGTTGCGCTGCCAGCAAGCCGCCCGCCACCTCCCCGTTGTGCGGGCGGCTTATTTTCTGAAATCCCGGCCTGGAACCGGGCCTGGGACCGGGCCTGAAATCAGACCGAAAATCAGCGTGTTTGCCGCATCTTTTGATCCGCGTCAAAGCGGGCGCGCAGCGCTGCGGATAACCTGCAACCGACCCTAGAAAAAAGGAGCGGGCAGATGTCCAATACCCCCCATGAACTGGCCGAAGAATTCCCCGAAAAGGCCGCGCAGATCAGTCAGCTGAAACAGGCAGATGCCCATTTCGCCAAGCTGTCGGACGAATACCACGAAGTGAATCGCGCTGTGCACCGGGCCGAAACCAACGTGGAACCGGTGAGTGCTGAGGCCGAAACCGGCCTGCGCAAACAACGCGCCGCGCTGAAGGACGAGATCTGGGGGATATTGTCGAAGGCGTGAGGGAAAAACGTGTTGAAGGCAGAACGGGGTATCACTGAAGCCCCGTTCTGTTTTTTGAACCTGTTCGGCCCTGACTGGCGTACACCCGTTTCAGGGCCGGTCTGCGTTGCGGGTGCCCAAGCCCATCAAGACCGGCATGGATTGCCCGCCGGTGTCCAGCGCAAAGACCTGCTTCACCCGAATGGAACCAAGCCCCGCAGCCTCGAGTGCAACGTGCATCTGCTGTTCTGTCAGCCCGAAGCCGCCGCTGTCCTGGCCTTGCCAATCCCATTGCACAAACTGGCCGCCCCGCTCAAGCAGGCCTGACAGTAGCTTCACTGCAGCTGCATAGTCCGGCAGGAAGCCGCAGACGGAAGATGCGCAGATCAAATCAAAACCGGAAAGCCGGTTTTTGTCGCCCGCAGCTGCACCGCCTAGGATGTCCGCGTGGACGGGCGTCACGTTGGGCAGATTCTTGTCCTTCAGGACCGCAATCATCCTGTCCGAGGTGTCAACGGCAATCACCTCTCTAACATGCGGTGCAATCAGTTCCGTCAGCAGCCCGGTTCCGCATCCAAAGTCGAGAACACGTTTCGACTGCCAGGCCTCACCGCTTATTCCGGCATGCGAGTCGAGCGCGGAAAACGCTTTGGCCGCAAAAAGCCTGACATCGCTGTTGCCGTCCCAGCCGTCCGCATAGTCATTCCAGTCGTCTGTCATTTTGCGTGCATTGCCTCAGTATTGGCTACGGCGCCGGTCCGCTGAAAACGCAATTGTGCGTGCCGCAGAAGCAACGGACATTGGCTGGGCCGGGCGCGGCAGTCAATAAGGCAGACAATACGGGGGGCAGGCCTTGTTTTCAGACGTGCTGGGTCTCAATCCCCGGCGTCAGGGATCACCCCTGCCGCTCTCTCCCGCAGGAACGTTTCCCCAGCCGCCAGGCCTGCGTCCCAGGTCGCCTGGATCTTCTCCGGATCAGTGAAGTCGATCTTATCCGCGGGCACCTCTTCCTCTGGCCAGACGTACAACCGTCCGGCGATCTCCGGCAGGTGCTTGTACGGGCGCGTCAGCAGTACCAGCGTGCGCCCCTTGTTGGGGTCCGGCATCGGCGCCTGATCGGCCATGCCGCCGTCGATCACTGCCTGCCCGTTCCAGCGGGGCGGGTCGAACACCGGCGGGATGGTGGCCGCGAACCGCACCAGATCGGCCAGCTTCCCCTCCTGCGCTGCGGCACGGGCGTCCATCAGGCTGGAGCCGACACCCAGCCACTCTGCCCAGTTGAAATGCGGCGAGCCGACCATGTGCAGCTCTGCCTCATAGGCCAGCGCCGCCAGGCTGCCAGTCAGGCGCGCCCAGCGGTCAGAGGGCGGGTGGCCCAGCAGGATCTGCGCCTGCGGCCCGGCGGCCACCCGCGCCATGGCATCGCCATCCAGCGACCGGGTGACCACCTTCTCATAGACCTTCTGATGCGGCGTCAGCTTGTCCGCGCCAGGCTTGTGCCAGTTGAGATTGTGATCAGTGCCGCGGAACGCATCTTTCATCTCCGCCAGCACCCGCTCGCCGCGGCCCGCCAGAAACCCGGCCAGCGTCAGGGCGCCGCCAGAAACCCCGGTCACGCGGGCGGGGCGCAGCGGCAGTTCATCCTGAACCACGTGCAGAAAACCGCCTTGCCAGAAGCAGCGGCAGCCGCCGCCGGACAGGACCAATTGTTCAAAAGCTGCCATGAATCCTACCCTAAAGCGCGCCGGGTACGCAGGCCAGCCGGTGCATCAGCTCACCTCATACGGCAGCACGCCGCGCTGATCGGTGTTGATGGTCAGCCGCCGTTCCAGCGGCGGGACCGAACGCTGGTGGCAGTCCTTGCGCTCGCAAATGCGGCAGGAAATGCCGATCGGCTCATAGGCGCTGTCCTGGTTCACATCCATCCCGTCTGCATAGACCAGCGCCTCCGCGTGGCGCACCTCGCAGCCCAGCGCAATGGCATAGCGCCGCACCGGGGATCCGAATGAGCCGCCCGGTTTCGACACATCCCGCGCCAGCGAGATGTAGCGCACCCCGTCCGGCGTCTCTGCCAGCTGGCGCAGGAACCGGCCCGGGGTCTCAAACGCCCGGTGCACGTTCCACAGCGGGCAGGCGCCGCCGAACCGGGCAAACTGCAGCCGCGTGGCCGAGTGCCGCTTGGTGATCGTGCCAGCCTGATCAACCCGCACAAAGAAAAACGGTACTCCCTTGGCGCCGGGACGCTGCAGGGTCGACAGCCGGTGCGATATTTGCTCGATCGAGGCGCCAAAGCGGATCGACAACAGCTCCAGATCATGGCGGCAGGCCTGCGCCGCCTCCAGAAACCTTGTGTAGGGCATCAGGGCGGCACCAGCGAAATAGTTGGCAAGGCCGATCTTGGCGATGGCGCGGGCCTCCTCGCTTTGGAACTTTGCAAAATCCAGCGTCGCTTCAAGCAGCGCGTTCTGCCGCAAAAGCGCCACCTGCAGCAGCATCTGAAACAGCTGCGTCTGCGGCGCCGAGCGGTTGGACAGATGCAGCACGCCTGTCTCCGCATCAAAACTGCGCAAGCCTTCCATTTCGGACTGGCGCACGGTCACGCCGCCGCGCTCCAGCGCGGCCACGGCTGCCGCGCGGATGTCATTGGCGGCGGCAAAATGCTCGGCTGCATGGTCCACTGCATCGATGTAGTTGTCGCAGTAGTGGAAGAAATCGCGCACCTCTTCCCAAGGAGAGGCCTGAATGCGCGCGTCCTCGCGCCCCAAAGCCTCGTCCAGCGAGGCCAGCCGTTCATGCGTCTGCCTATACGCCCGGTGCAGCGACAGAAACGCCCGCGCCAGGGCCGGGGCGTTCGATGCGGTCAGCCGCAGATCCGCCAAGGGCGGCGCTTCATCAGCAAATACCGGATCCGCCATCGCCTCGCGCATGTCGCTGACCAGCCGTTCGCTGTCGCCTGCAGACAGCTCGGTCACATCCATGCCGAATTCCTGCGCCAGCGCCAGCACCACCGTGGTTGACACCGGGCGGTTGTTGTTCTCCATCTGGTTCAGATAGGGCAGGGACACCCCCAGTTTGGCGGCGAAATCCTTCTGCGTCAGCTCCAGCCGTTGCCGCATTTCACGCAGCTTGGCGCCGGCGTATAGTTTCTGGGTGGCCATAGGGCGTGCCTTTGCAAATCCAATTCTTGCGAATGGTATAATTGCAAATCCATGCCTGCAAGCCGACCGCAGGCGTTATGCGCCGATCTGCCGCTCCCGCCGGACCACCAGCAGGATCGCAACCAGCCCGCATGCGGCGGTGCCGAACATGATCGCCAGCAAAGGCACCGCCGTGGATCCCGGCACCAGCAGCATCCCCGCAAAAGCGCTGAGTGCTGCCCCCGCACCGATCATGATCGCACCGCTAAGACCGGACGCGGTGCCGGCCAGATGCGGGCGGACAGAGATGGCGCCCGCAGTGGCGTTGGGGATCGCCATGCCGTTGCCCAGGCCCACGAAACACATCAGCCCGAAGAAGGTGAACACGCTGTCAGCGCCCGCCATAGCAATCAGCAGCGACAGCAGCACCCCGCCGCCGTTGATAACACAGCCCCACAGCACCATGCGATTGACCCCGATCCGGGTGGAAAACCGCCCCGAGATGAAGTTGCCGGCAAAATACCCCACCGCCGGAGTGGAGAAATAGACCCCCAGCTCTGCCGTGCTGAGGCCATAGACTTCGGTGCCGACAAAGGGCGCGCCGCCCAAGTAAGCAAAGAAAGCGCCTGAGGCGAGGCCCGAGGATAAGGAGTACCCCCAGAACCGGGGCGAGCGCAGCAGTTCCGGGTATTCGCGGAACTGCGCCATCAGCGTCTTGCCGCTTTTGTGGGCAGTCTCGCCGAAATCGGTGAAGGTGATGGCCAGCGTCGCCGCACCGACCAGGAACAACAGCCAGAAGTTGGCTTGCCAGCCCATCCACTGATCCAGGAAACCGCCGATTGCGGGGCCGATCATCGGCACGATTGCCATGCCCATGGTGACATAGCCGATCATGCTGGCGGCCTGGTTGGTGTCATACATGTCGCGCACCGCCGCCCGGCTCAGCACCATGGTGGCCGCCACTGCCGTCTGCGCCACCCGGAACAGCAGGAACGCCTCGGCCGTCGGCGCATAGATGCAGCCCAATGTCGCCAGCAGGAACAGCACAATGCTGACCAGGATCACCGGCCGCCGCCCCATCTGGTCCGAGATCGGCCCGACAAAAATCTGCACCACCGCATTGCCCGCCAGATACAGCGCCACTGACAGCTGCATCACACGGTAATCGACCGCATAATACTCGGACATCCCCGCCAGCGACGGCAGATGCAGGTTCATGCCAAGCGCCGACAGCCCGGCAAGCAGGATCAGGGTGAAAATGCGCGGAGGTGTCCGCTGGCCGGAAACGCGGGAATTATATGTGGACATACCATCCGGTTAGAGCAGTCGGCCCGTCTTGTCCATCAGTCCCCGGCCTGGCAGGGCATAAGGTTGCCGTTGCGTCAAAAGACTCTTGCGCCGAATTCAATGCCTCCCCTATGGTTGCTTAAGCATTCCATCAAATCGCGCGTTCCCCCAAGGCCCGTCCTTTTAAGTTCTGTTGAGGTGACCCATGGCCAATACCCCTGATCCGCTTGCCAACAATCCGGCCATCCGGCAATGGGCCGAACGGTTTTACAAGCTCAAGGCCTGGACCATGCCGGACTTTCCCGATCCGGTGGATGAGGAGGTGGACAACAGGCGTTCGGCGGCCCTGACGGAGCTGAACAAGATCACCATTCCCGCCGAACTCAGCTCAGGCGCGCGGCGCAGCCTGGCCGGCGGGCGCAAGGCGCTGAAAAAGGAAATCCTCAGCGCGGATGAGGCCGGCGCCTTTGACAAGATCGACAGCGATATTTCCGATCTGTCCAGCCAGATCGCCGCGCAGCTGGCGGTTGCCGCCGCGCGTGACAAGGCGCAGACCGCCCTGGCCGCAGCTGAGGAAAAATTCGCCTCGGTGCGCAACAGTCTGGACCAGGGCGCCTTTACCTATGTGGAGGGGCTGATCAAGGCGGCGCACAAGACCATGGCCGCCGCCGTGACCGACAAGGACTTTGAAGCAGTGGAGGCCGCGGCCAAGGATGCCTCGTCCAAGGCGGAAGACGCCAATACCTATGGTATCTTCTTCGACAATTGGACCAGCGCCACGCTGGCGCTGATCAACCCGATGACAGGCGTTACCAAGGATACCGCCGAAGCCGCCCGCGGAACCCAGATGAAAGCCGCAGCCGTCCATTCCAAGGCCGGGGATTTCGGCGCCGCCAAGTTGGCGCTGGAGGCCTGGAAATCCAATCTGAGCGATGAGGGTGATCTGGCCGAAGGCCTCAGCTTTGCTGCGCTGATGGACGATTACATGACAAACTCCCACAAGCGCTGCGAGCTTATCCTCGCCAGCGCTGTTCCTGACGCCAAGGATTTTCGCAATCACCTGAAAAACGCCAAGAAAAAGGGCTACAAGGAGCAAAAGTTCAATGAGGCCAAGGGGCTGCTGCAGGAGCTGATAGACTACAGTTCCAAGGACCGCGGCAAGCTCGCCCGCTATATGCGCGGCTTTGACGGCTCCCTCAGAGCGGATGAGGGGTTCCGCAACGCATTGGCGGCGGCGGATACCAAGCAGAAATTCAAGGGCAACAATGATCCCGCTGGCGCGCTGGCGGATCTGAAGGTCTGGGAAAAGGCCAACCGCGCGTTAATGCGCAAAAGCCATTCCAAACAGATCGTCAAGGCGCTGGAGGCGAAATACGACACTCTGAAAAAAGTTCTGGCTGAGCCGGAACTCAGCGACCTGACCACGACCTGGGACGCGCATAAACTTCTGGCGGATGCCGACAACTTCGACAAAAAAACCGGCGCGCCGCAATACCATGTCAAGCTGAACCATCTGTTCCAGCTGGAAAAGGTTGTGGATGACCGAAGCGAAATGGCCCGGATACTGACGCAATTCCCCGAGGCCGCCAGCTATGATTTTCACAAACCGGTTGCAGACAATATCACGGCGCAGAAATACCCGGATGCTGTCAGCGCTGTGCCCGCGGCACTGGCGCTTTTGCGTGCAATGCCGGGCTACCTGACCGCCAAAAAGGCCGCCGAAGACCTGCTCGCGGTGCTGCCCGGCGATGCGGATGTTATGAAGAGCACGCTGGATGACGCGATCAAGGCTGCCGAGTTCACTGCCCGCGGCGGTGATCCGGCCAAGGCCGCAGGTGATCTGCAGACTGTGCTGGACAACGCCGATTACATGGATCTGGTGCTGGCCATGGCGGATTACCGCGCCAAGCTGGCCAAGGTCGAAAAGGAACACGCCCGGACCAAGAAATACCTCAAGCTGCCAGCCGCCGAGAGCAAACTGGACGAAGCCTTGGAGGCGGCCAAGGACCGGGCCGGAACGGACAAGGAATATGGCGACGCCTTCCTGATGCTGGACACCCATGAAAAGCTGCTGAAGACGGTCAAACCGATGGCCACAGCCCGTTTTCAGGTGCAGGGCATTATCGCTGCACTGAAACGGGCAAGCGTGCCTTCAGGCGAGCTGGACCCCTTAGAGGTCAAAGTTGCAGCGGCTGAGGATGAAGCCAAAAAGCCGGATTTCGATAAGGCCAAGACCGCCTTTGATAAGGTCCGCAATGAGCTTGAAAAACTCAGCGCCGAGGCGGCGGAAGCCTATGAGATGTTGGACGGTGCCGGCAGCAATGCAGGCCATTCGCTGGACCGCCACGGCCCAGACGTCAGCGACGAGGATCTGATCACCCGGCTGAAAACCGGCAAGCCGCCCAATGCGCATGACGACGACGAACGTTCCTACACCGGCGCGTCTTCCAAGTTCCACAGCCCGCAGGACTGGCTGGCAGGCCGCGAGATTGCTGCCGAGGCCGCATTGGCCAAAGGTGTCGATATCACTGAAACCGAAATGACATTCACCGGTGATCCGCTGACCGATCCCGATGAAAGCGCCGATTTCACCGTTGAACACGGCCGCCCGATCGACAAAGCCTATATCGGCCACAAGAAACACGTGCGCTCCGATGACAACGGCGAGCCGATTTCCGATAAGACCTATGAAAGCTTCGAGGAGGTTGAGGGGCTGACCCGCGCCTATGTGAACTTCATCTGGGAGCCGGAACTGCTGCCGGCGGAAACCACAGACAATCCCGATCCTGCAACGGACTATCCCGAGGAAAAAGCGCAGGATAACGCCGACTATGTGGCGAAATACACCACCCGGCATGGCGCCGCTCCGGCCAAAATACCGGGCCGCTGGGTGATGATGCAGCAATACCCGGTCGCAGATGGCTGGGATAACGAGACCAAGACCTACACCAATGGCAATCCGGGGAACATGATCCCATGAAAATCCGCAAGGAACTGATCGCGGGCTACACGCGGCTTCTGACCATGGGGCGGGCGGTCAATGCTCCCGATCCGATGGCCGATCTGGCCCAGTTCGACGCCGACATCCGCAGCATGCACAAGCGCGCCCATAAAGAGGGCAACCTCGATTGGCTGCGGCTGGCGCTGGACTCGCTGATCGCCAGCCCTGCTGGACGCATCAGCCAGTTTGCAGGCCAGCAGTACCCGTTTGACGACGCCGAGCTGCAGGCGCTGTTCCGCCGTGCCTACGGGATGATCTGGCCGGATCAGCCGCTGTCCGAGCCGGGCGACGAGGCCGATCTCGATTTTGTGGAAATGAGCGCTGAGGACTGGAACGCCTTTACCGGCAACGCCAGCTAGGAACCAGCTTAGGAGACCTGCCATGCCTGATCAGGCTTTTGATGCGGACGCCGTCCTGAAACTTCTGAAAAAGGCCAAGGCCTCCGGCAAGGAGCTGCCTTTTGCCTTTGGCCTTGCCGGCAAGCCCGAAGACTGCGGGCTGATGATCGACCTGCGCAAACCCGGCAAGGTGCTGCGCGGCGACATGAAAAAGGCGCCGGGGATCAAGAAATCCTGTTTCGGCACCCTGCGGGTTGAGGAAAACGAGGTTCTTTTGCAGCCGGAAAAGCCGCTGAAGGGCATCGTCAAGCAGCTGAAGAAAAAGTTCATGAAGGAGGGAATGGTCAAGTTCAAGCCGGTGCTTGTCGGCCCCGATGGCAGCGTGATCGACGAAGACAGCCTGCCGGATGACGACGACGACGCCGCAGGAACCAGCCCTGAAACCCGCCCTGCCGAAGACAGGGCAGCTGATGCCGGGGCTGCTGCGGCGTTGAAATCCCGCATTGCGGCAGCGGCTGAGGCGGTCAAGGCGCTGGGCAAACCGGACTTGGCAGGCAAGCTTGCACCGGAAATCAAAGCCAGCGTGAAACTGCTGGGGCAGGGCGATCACGACGCCTGCGCGGCCCGGCTCGACCGGCTTGAAGCAGCCCTTGCCAAACTGGGCGGTCAGCCCAAGCCTGCGCCCGCGGACCCGGCCCAATCGGAACAGGCCGCAAAGCTGGGCAAGCTGCTGACTGCGCAGGCGGCCAAGCTTAAATCCCTGCCGCCGGAACAGGCCGCGCCCTTGGCAGAACAGGTCCGCGCCATCGCGGCCAATCTGAAATCAGGCGCGCTGACCGAGGCCGCGGACGGGCTCAAAGCGCTGATCAAAGCGATTGAGGCACCGGCAGAGACGGGCCAGCCCGCGGCGGACCCAATGGAAATCTGGCAGGCCGCCAAGGAGGATGTGGACCGCGGCGTCTCCAGCCTGCAGGATGCGCTGAAATCCCAGAACCATCCAGTGCTGGCGCAAATCGCTGATGCCGGCCTTGCCGGTGTCACGGACGGCAACCAGACGGCGCTGATGAAGGCCTTGTTCGAGATGAAATCGGCCACTGGCGACGCCCGCAAAACAGCTGCACAGGCATTGCTGGCCCAGATCGCCGCCTATCTCAAGTTCCTTAAGGACGATCCGGTGATCGGCATGGTCGAAGACAATCCTTTCGGAGTCAAAGCCCCGGTTAAAACACCGCTGACAAACGCCCTGCGGCAAATGGCCGGGATCGCCAAAGCGGCCTGAGGCTGCCTCCCCGGCCCCGGCCCCGGCCCCGGCCCCGGACAGGGGCTGGAATCCAAATGCGAACTTTGCTGATTTACAGGTTTGCATCCTGCGTATGCAAACGATTTGCAAATTTGCGATAATGTCCTTTGGCTTCGCTGCCGCGCAATATATGGTCCCGGTGAAATCTACAGGGGACATGTGCCATGAAAGACATCCTTTCCGAGCTGGAAGACCGCCGCCAGGACGCGCGGCTGGGCGGCGGCCAGCGCCGCATTGACGCGCAGCACGGCCGCGGCAAGCTGACGGCCCGCGAACGGATCGAACTGCTGCTGGACGAGGACAGCTTTGAAGAGTTCGACATGTTCATCAGCCACCGTTGCACCGATTTCGGCATGGAAGACAACAAACCGGCAGGCGACGGCGTGGTCACCGGCTGGGGCACCATCAATGGCCGCCAGGTCTATGTGTTTTCCCAGGATTTCACCGTCCTGGGCGGTTCGGTCTCGGCGACCCATGCCCAGAAGATCTGCAAAATCATGGACATGGCGATGCAGAACGGCGCGCCAGTGATCGGCATCAACGATTCCGGCGGTGCCCGCATTCAGGAAGGCGTCGACGCCCTTGCAGGCTACGCCGAGATCTTTCAGCGCAACATCATGGCCTCGGGCGTGATCCCGCAGATTTCCGTCATCATGGGCCCCTGTGCAGGCGGCGCGGTCTATTCCCCGGCCATGACCGATTTTATTTTCATGGTCAAAGACTCGTCCTACATGTTTGTGACCGGCCCGGATGTTGTGAAAACCGTGACCAACGAGGTGGTGACAGCCGAGGAGCTGGGTGGTGCCTCCACCCACACCAAGAAATCCTCGGTTGCTGACGGCGCCTTTGAAAACGACGTCGAGGCGCTGGCCGAAGTCCGCCGCCTGGTTGATTTCCTGCCGCTCAATAACCGTGAAAAACCCCCGGTGCGCCCGTTTTTTGACGAACCTGGCCGGATTGAGACCAGCCTCGATACCCTGATCCCGGAAAATCCCAACAGCCCCTACGACATGAAGGAGCTGATCGCCAAGGTTGCGGACGAGGGTGATTTCTACGAGATCCAGGAGGATTTCGCCAAGAACATCATCACGGGCTTCATCCGCCTTGAGGGCCAGACCGTGGGCATCGTCGCCAACCAGCCGATGGTGCTGGCAGGCTGCCTCGACATCGATTCCAGCCGCAAGGCCGCGCGTTTCGTGCGCTTCTGCGACTGTTTTGAGATCCCGATCCTGACCTTTGTCGACGTGCCGGGCTTCTTGCCGGGCACCTCGCAGGAATACGGCGGCGTCATCAAGCACGGTGCCAAGCTGCTGTTTGCTTACGGCGAAGCCACCGTGCCCAAGGTCACCGTGATCACCCGCAAGGCCTACGGCGGCGCCTATGACGTGATGGCCTCCAAGCACCTGCGCGGCGATTTCAACTATGCCTGGCCGACAGCGGAAATCGCGGTGATGGGCGCCAAGGGCGCGACCGAAATCATCCACCGCGCCGACCTCAAAGACGCGGATAAGATCGCGGCCCACGCCAAGGACTATGAGGACCGTTTCGCCAACCCCTTTGTGGCGGCAGAACGCGGCTTTATCGACGAGGTGATCATGCCCCAATCCACCCGCCGCCGCGTCTCCCGCGCGTTTGCCTCCCTGCGCGGCAAACAGCTGAAGAACCCGTGGAAGAAACATGACAACATTCCGCTGTAATTGCGGATGTTGAGCGGGGGCTGTCTGCCCCCGCACCCCCGAGGGTATTTTCGACCAGAAAGAAGAGGGAGTCTTCGGATTTGTCCAGCAACCGTTGGCATATCACCCGCACGGACAGCAGCCTGACGCTGTCGCGCCGCCTGCCTGCGCAGTTCGACGTGGCGGCGGAGACCGTGCTGACGTCCGGCGACCCGCTGCGGCTGGCGCATCAGATCCGCCAGGACATGTGGCGCAAGCTGCAAGGCATGCGGGGCTTCTCTCCGGTGGTGGAAATCACCGCCACAGGGCCGGGGTCGGGGCAGGGGCTGCACATCCGGGCCGGCGGGCAGGTGATGGGCCGGGTGCCCTCCAATGCCGCCGGGCTGATTGCCGACGTGCTGGAAAATCCCGCTAACCGGGCCCGCTGGCTGCGCCATGCGGTGCGGCGCCGGGACAAGACATGCCCGGAAACGGGCCCGAAAACGAATAATCCGCCCGAAATTGCGGCAAAATTTGACAAGGGAAACGAATCAGTCTCATGATCCGCCTCAGCCAGATACCAACAGCGCGCGCTTTATGCGCTGCGCCAGCAGCCCCGGCCGGAGGAGCCTGGGAAACCGGGGGCCGGGGCTGCGGATATCTGGCTGTTATCCCATTAGCATTGTCCGTCCTGTCCGCCTCTGCCGCGGAACCGGTTGCGGTTCCGTCGGGCCAGCCAGTGACCCTGGCCGAGGTGCTGCTGGACGAAGTACCCGGACAGGCGGGCGAAACCTGGGCCCGTTTCCGCTTCCTGGCGCCGGAAATCGCCCGGGAAACCGGTTCGGTCAGCTATGAGGCGGCGGCGCCCGACATGGACCATCTCTGCGAGACCTTGGCGGTGCCCTATCTGGCCGGTCACGGGCTGACCGCAGCCCGGGTGGTGATTTCGCTCTCGGACCGAATGGTGCCTTTTGGGGCGCAGGACCCGGCGGCCACCCAGTTTTTCGAGGCCTACCGCCCCGTGGCCGCTGGCTGCATGTGGGAGGCTTTCTGATGCATCCACAATATCTTGCGGGGCAAACTTCAGATCGGCGGATTCTTGCGGCATTGCAGCCACAGCGCTGCCAATTGCCGCGATTCACATGTGACTCGGTTGCAAACCCCGCTATCCTTGGCGCGGGCAGCCTGCGGGCTGCCTTCACATTGAGGTTGAGGCAGGCGGCGGGCCAAGCCCCCGCAGGTTTCGCGTTTTTTATCAGGAGACAGAAATGTCCAAGAGCATCAAGCTTATCGCCCTGGCAGGCCTGCTGGCCGCCGTCACTGCCTGCGCCCAGCAGGAAGAAGAATTTGTCGTGGTCGAGCCCGAGCCGATCTCGCAAGAGCCGGAATTCACCGGCAAGTACAAGTAACGACCACAAGGGTCCGGCCCTGCGGCCGGCCCTTACCCGCCCGCAGGGTGCCGGACAGGAGGCACCCAAATGCTGAAACACCGCGGGTTCCCGGGCCGTATGCCCGGCACCGATTTTCAATTCACCGTCCGCCGCCCCAATCCCAAAGGGGTCACGCCGCTGACCCGGCGCGAGCGTTTTGCCGACCGCAAGAACGTCGACCGGCGCGTCGATGCCACCTTTATGCGGGCTTTGTGGGAGCAGTTCGGCGACCAGCCGTTCGAGCGCGGCAATCTGGATGCCGGCCGCCTCAGCTGGCTGTTCGGCCGCGAAGTGATCGCCGCTGAAGATCCGTTTGATCCGGCCAGCTACGAGGCGCTGCTGGTCATTAACGTGGCCGTGGCGCAGGCGTCTTTCCCGGACGCGTTTGACTGATGGCACCGTCCCGGACGCATATCACGCAACGGGCACCGCGGATCTCTCCGCGATGCCTGCCGCTGCGTCCGGGGCGCCGCCCGTCTGCTGTTTCCTCAGAAGTTCAGCTGAACCGCCAGCTGCACCCGGTCGCCGTCAAACGTATTGCCGGAGATCGTGTCGTTGCGCTCGCCAAAGATGTATTCAGCGCTGAAGGTCAGATTGTCGGTGGGGCTGTAGAAGGCATTCACGTGAATGGTCTCCAGCTCGGTGAAGGACAGCGTGCCGGTCGAGGTCGGCAGGTCGTAATCCTCGCGCCCGTAGGCGATGCCGACATTCCATTGATCGGTGATGTCCTGGCGGAATTCGACGGTATAACCCTTCACATCGTTGGCCTGGCCGCCGACCACCGCATCCCCGAGGCCGATCAGCAACGGCCCCAGGGCCTCGCCGTCAACATAGGTGGCCTGGAACAACCCGCCGTCCCAGGGCGTGATGGAGCCGGATACGGTAACACCGGTCTGATCAACGTCAACGCCGCCGCTTTGGATGGTGCCGGCAAGGCCGGCAATCCGCGCGGTGAACAGATCATTGCTGTACTGGAACGCTGCCGTGGCGACCGGATCGCTGGAGGCGGCGGTGTTTTCCTCCAGCGACAGGCTGTAGTCGAAACCGTCGCCAAAGCTGTTGCTGTAGCGGACCTGCGGCACCCGGGCAAAGGCGATGCCGACCGGGCCGTTGAATTCGACGCTGGCGGGGTATTGCCCCAGCGGCATGAAGTTGGTCCAGGTCTGGCCGATCAGCCAGTGATCGCCGATCTGCACATTGGCGTGGCGCAGCCGCAGCTCGGAGGTGCCGCCGGAGGCGAACAGGTCGAACTCGAGCTGGCCCTGAATGGTGCCGATGCCGGTCTCGGTGGTGGTGCGGATGCCCAGCCGCGACTGGCGCACGGTGGCGCCGAAGTCGCCGTCGGTGGCATTCACCGGCTCGCCGATATTGTTGACAAAGGCCGTGTCGCCCTGGACGAAATCGAAATCATAAAAGAAATCGGCCTTGACGTAGCCGTAGATGTCGACCGCGGTATTGCCCAAGCGGAAGTCGCCGGGCGCGCCGGTCACCTGCTGGCTTTCCGCTTCCAGCACCTCGACCCGGTTGCGCAGCTCTTGCAGCTCGGACTGCGTATCCGCGTGGGCCAGGCCAGCGCTGCCGGCAAGTGCAGCAGCAGCCAGGGCGAAGCGCCCTCTATGCACTTTGGTCATGGGGTTATCCCTCCTCCTTATGTGTCGTGCAGCCAGACTCCCACGTGCGCAAACAGGGGGGAAATGACTTCAAAGAGAGCCGCCGTGAGGATTTGCGCCAGAAAAAGTGCGAAATTTTCACGGTCTGTTCACGCTGCAGTGTTTGCGCAGGCCAAGCTGCTGGCGGGGTTGCAAATCCCGGCGCCGGTCCGGCGCTGCCGTTCACAGCGCTTTGACAGCCGCTTGGCCGGCCGGCCAGCACAGTGTCAGGGTTGTAACGGCGATGTGACAGGGCTGACGCGGCCCTGCGCCATTGCCCGGCCGGTAGTGCGTGATTTCGGCGTGAAATCGCACAGCTGCCGCTTGGGTCAGCAGGAATCTGCCCAAATCCGCACCCTTGCATTTCAGGGGCTTACAGCAGCGCCGGGGCTGTGCATCGTGGGTCAAGCAGCGCAGCCACGCTGCTGTGCCGAGCATCTGTTCCGGCCCCTTCGCCTGAACGGGCAGGTACGCGCCCCCATCCGCGTCCTGCCCGTCTTTTCTCCCCTTCAGGCACCGGCGGAAGCTTGCCGTATACTCCCCCCCATGCGGCAAGCCTCCGCCCAACTGAAGGGCGGGTTCGGCACAGCGTTGCGCGCGGCTGTCCAGCCTGCAAATTCCGCAGGGACACTGACGTCCCCGGAAGAAGGAAACTGGACATGCGGGCAAAAACTTTCATCGCGGCCCTGTCGCTCTGCGGCTTTGCGGCGGCCTGCGGCGACACCACTGGCGAACGTATCGTATATGGCGCCGGCGCAGGCGCCGCAGGTGCTGCGCTGCTGGACGGCAGCCTGGTCACCGGCGCAGCCGTCGGCGTGGCCGCAAACCTGGTCTATTGCCAGCAAAATCCCCGCAAGTGCTAAGGCCGCCACCGCTGCCGCTGCACTGCTGAACATCCGGCCCGCTGCGGCCGGTGCAAAAATCGCGCAAACGCCGTGCCTGGGTCTGCCCCGGGCGCGGCGTTTTGCATTCCGGAATGCCAAGGACCAAGGGCCAGAATACAAAGGGACCACCTATGTTTGACAAGATCCTGATCGCCAACCGGGGCGAGATCGCCTGCCGGGTGATTAAAACCGCGCGGAAAATGGGCATCAAAACCGTTGCCATCTACTCTGACGCCGACAAGCAGGCCCTGCATGTGCAAATGGCCGACGAGGCTGTCCACATCGGCCCGCCGCCCGCCAACCAGTCTTATATCGTCATCGACAAGGTGATGGAGGCAGTCCGCGCAACCGGCGCTCAGGCGGTGCATCCGGGCTATGGCTTCCTGTCGGAAAACTCCAAATTCGCCGAGGCCCTGGCCGCCGAAGGCGTCGCCTTTGTCGGCCCGCCGGTGGGCGCGATTGAAAGCATGGGCGACAAGATCACCTCAAAGAAAATCGCCCAGGAAGCCGGTGTTTCCACCGTGCCCGGCTACATGGGGCTGATTGCCGACGCGGATGAGGCGGTGAAGATCTCGAACGAGGTCGGCTACCCGGTGATGATCAAGGCCTCCGCCGGCGGCGGCGGCAAGGGTATGCGCATCGCCTGGAACGACGACGAGGCCCGCGAAGGTTTCCAGTCCTCCAAGAACGAGGCCGCGAATTCTTTTGGCGACGACCGCATCTTTATCGAGAAATTCGTCACCCAGCCGCGCCACATCGAAATCCAGGTGCTCTGCGACACCCACGGCAACGGCATCTACCTGGGCGAGCGTGAATGCTCGATCCAGCGCCGCAACCAGAAAGTCGTGGAGGAGGCCCCGTCGCCCTTCCTGGACGAAGAAACCCGCAAAGCCATGGGCGAGCAGGCCGTGGCGCTGGCCAAGGCCGTCGGCTATGCCTCAGCCGGCACTGTGGAATTCATTGTTGATGGTGACAAGAACTTCTACTTCCTGGAAATGAACACCCGCCTGCAGGTGGAACACCCGGTGACCGAGCTGATCACCGGCGTTGATCTGGTCGAACAGATGATCCGCGTCGCAGACGGCGGTGAGCTGCCGCTGCGCCAGGAAGACGTGAAACTTACCGGCTGGGCGATTGAAAACCGTCTTTATGCCGAAGATCCCTACCGCGGCTTCCTGCCCTCCATCGGCCGCCTGTCGCGCTACCGCCCGCCGGCCGAGACTGCCGCAGGCCCGATGCTGATCAATGGCAAGTGGCAGGGGGATGCGCCCGCGGGCGAGGCTGCCGTGCGCAATGACACCGGCGTCTATGAGGGCGGCGAGATCTCGATGTATTACGACCCGATGATCGCCAAGCTCTGCACCTGGGCGCCCACCCGGGCCGAGGCGATCGACGCCATGCGCATTGCCCTCGACAGCTTCGAGGTGGAGGGCATCGGCCACAACCTGCCGTTCCTGTCAGCTGTCATGGATCACCCGATCTTCATCGACGGCACCATGACCACCGCCTTTATCGAGGAACAGTATCCCGAAGGTTTTGAGGGCGTTGAGCTGCCCGAAGCCGACCTGCGCAAGATCGCCGCCTCCTGTGCGGCCATGCACCGGGTTGCCGAAATCCGCCGCACCCGGGTGTCGGGCCGGATGGACAACCATGAACGCAAGGTCGGCACCGATTGGACCGTCACCCTGCAGGGCCAGTCCTATGACGTGGTGATTGACGCCGACCGCGACGGTGCCACTGTCAAGTTCGCCGATGGCACCGCATTGCGCGTGTCCTCGGACTGGACGCCGGGCGACCAGCTGGCCACACTGGATGTGGACGGCGAGATCCTGGTGCTGAAGACCGGCAAGGTCACCCAGGGTTTCCGCATCCGCTCCCGCGGGGCGGATCTCAAGGTCCATGTGCGCACCCCGCGCCAGGCGGAACTGGCGCAGCTGATGCCGGAAAAACTGCCGCCCGATACTTCCAAGATGCTGCTCTGCCCGATGCCCGGCCTGATTGTGAAGGTCGACGTCGAAGCGGGGCAGGAAGTCCAGGAGGGCCAGGCCCTTTGCACCATCGAGGCGATGAAGATGGAAAACATCCTGCGCGCCGAGAAAAAGGGCGTGGTCTCCAAGATCAACGCATCCGCGGGCGACAGCCTGGCGGTTGATGATGTGATCATGGAATTCGAATAATGCACCACGGGGCAGGCATAAGCGCGGGCGGGCAGGCGGTTTTTTCCGCCGGCACCCGCATGCCTGCCCCGGACCGTACGGTTGCGTGCACCGAATCTTCAGGAATTTCTGCAATCCTGCCCGGGTTGAACTTCCTCAAGGTGCCCTATGTTCCGCTTAATGACCGGTTTGCTTTCGGGCATTCTCCTGCTGACGGGCTGCACGCTCGACAAGGAAGAGGAGGTGCGCGTGCTGCTGTCCGAATGGACGGAACTGGGCGAAACCTTCTTTTTCCAATCCTCGTCCACCTGCACCGCTGCGGTGTTCCACACAACGGAACAGCCGCGGATCACCTCGCTGCTGGGCAGGGCGCGATCCGTCAATACCGGCATGAAAATGCTGGCAGACGGCAAACCGGTTGTATTCCGGGTGGCGGGAAAATCCCCCAATGCGGTGACCGAGGCGATCATGTCGCGGGATCTGCCGCAAGGTATCGGGATCCTGAACTCGGGCCTGGCCGGGGTCAATTGCATGAACGAGACTGTGAAAGGCGTCTACTACCGCGCTATTCTCAATCCGCAGTCCAACCTTGTCTTCGTGCCGGACAGCCATGCCATGGTTGTGCTCGACAAACAGGCGATGGCGCTGATTTACGTCCGCGGCAACAGCTGACAGCAGGCGCGGCTCGGTCCGCTCAGCTGCCGCGCCGCTCTTCCACTTCGCGCAGCCGCTCGGGGAATTTGTCGATGGTGCGGGACAATTCGCGCGCTGTCCAAGGGTGCGGTTTGCGCAGCTTCACGCCGCCGTCCTTGCCGACCAGAACCAGCATGAACCCGCGCGGACGCAGCTTTTTGCGCAGCGCGGATTTTGCTGCCGGGTCGGTGTCAACCAGCACCACCACATCCCGGGTTTTCAGAACCTCGGCGCCTTGCATCAGCCGCTCCATCTGCTCGTGGAAGCGCGGGTCGTCGGGGCTGTCGGCAAACACCACCACAGGGCGCTGCTTCCACTGGAAATCCTCCAGCTCCACATCATACCCGGGCTGTATCCAATCAGGCGCACTGCCATCTGCAGCCAGAGCCGCAAGCGGAATAAAACCTGCCAAAACAACGGTTAGGATTGCTCTCATGATCTCTCCTGTCCCGTTGAATATATGCGCCGCGGCGGTAAATGCGACCGGGAAATCCGCAACTTGGCCAAAAAACATCATCGTTAACGGGATACTGAGGGGTTGCCGGCCATGATTGTGCCATTCCCCTTGACCGGGCTGCGGCCTGCGGCCCTCCAGAAGAGGTCCCGAAGCATGATGAAAGTGATCCTTCATACCGGTGCGCACCGCTGCGCAACCACGTCGTTTCAGGAATACATGCGCCAGAACGCCGATGGGCTTGCCAAACAGCGCATTGGGTTCTGGGGGCCGTTCCGCACCAGGGGCGGGCTGTTCCACGGCATCCAGCCCGGGCCTGCACGGGTGACTGGCCGCGACCTCGCCCTGCGTGCCCGCGGACGGCTGCAAATCCAGATTGCCGGCTGCCGCGAGCAGGGCATCCATCAGCTGCTGATCAGTGAAGAAAACATGATCGGCTCCATCCGCGGCAACCTGCGGCTTGGCGATCTTTATAACGGAGTGGGGGAACGGATGGCGCGGTTCTCCCAGGCCTTCGGCAATGCCGTGACAGACGTGGCCCTCAGCATCCGCAGCCTGGACGGCTACTGGACCTCGGCACTGGCCTATGCGGTTGCCCGCGGCCACCGGGTGCCGTCGCCTGCGCAGCTTGACCGCTTGGTGCAGGCGCCGCGCAGCTGGCGCGATGTGATCACCGATATTGCCTGCGCGGTGCCAGATGTGCGCCTGCATGTGCTGCCGTTTGAAACCTTCGGCACCCGGCCCGAGGCACAGCTGACGGCCCTCACCGGGGCCGAGGCGCCGCGCACCCACGCAAGGGTGCGGCTCAACGCCTCGCTGTGCCTGCAGGACTTGCGCGCCAGCGTGCCGTCCACTGCGGCGGCCAAACTGCCAGGGGGCTCAGGCCGCTGGCGCCCCTTTGACGACGCGCAGACCGCACGCCTGCGCGAGGCGTATGCCGACGACATGATGTGGCTGGCTGCCGGTGCCGATGGCATCGCCGCACTGGCCCATGATCCCGATAAACTGGCGGCGGGCACGAACCCGCCCCGTATCGCACTGACAAGAGGAAGACCTGATGACAAACAAAGACGAATGGCAGGCTCTGGCTGAGAAAGAGCTGCGCGGACGGGCGGTTGACGACCTCAATTGGCAGACGCTGGAAGGCATCGAGGTCAAGCCGCTTTATACCGAAGACGACACCAAGGACCTGCCCCACATGGGCACGCTGCCCGGCGTCGGCCCGTTCACTCGCGGCGTCAAGGCCACCATGTATGCCGGCCGGCCCTGGACCATCCGCCAGTATGCAGGCTTCTCCACCGCCGAGGAAAGCAACGCCTTCTACCGCCGCAACCTGGCCGCCGGCCAGCAGGGTGTCTCGGTCGCCTTCGATCTTGCCACCCACCGCGGTTATGACAGCGACCACCCGCGCGTGGTCGGCGATGTCGGCAAGGCCGGCGTGGCGATTGACAGCGTCGAAGACATGAAAATCCTGTTTGACGGCATTCCGCTCGACAAGGTCTCGGTTTCGATGACCATGAACGGCGCGGTGATTCCGGTTCTGGCGTCCTTCATCGTTGCGGGCGAAGAGCAGGGCCACGATAAATCGGTCCTCGCGGGCACCATTCAGAACGACATTCTGAAGGAGTTCATGGTCCGCAACACCTATATCTATCCGCCGAAACCCTCGATGCGGATCATCTCGGACATTATCGAGTTTACCTCGAACGAGATGCCCAAATTCAACTCGATCTCGATCTCCGGCTACCACATGCAGGAGGCCGGCGCGAACCTGGTGCAGGAGCTGGCCTATACCATCGCGGATGGGCGCGAATACGTGCGCGCAGCGCTGGATGCGGGCATGGACGTGGACAAATTCGCAGGGCGCCTGTCGTTCTTCTTTGCCATCGGCATGAACTTTTTCATGGAAATCGCCAAGCTGCGCGCCGCCCGTACCCTGTGGCACCGGGTGATGACCGAATTCGGCGCCAAGTCCGAACGCTCCAAGATGCTGCGCACCCATTGCCAGACCTCGGGCGTCTCCTTGCAGGAGCAGGACCCCTACAACAACGTGATCCGCACCGCCTATGAGGCGATGAGCGCAGTCCTCGGCGGCACGCAAAGCTTGCACACCAACGCGCTGGATGAAGCCATCGCGCTGCCCACCGATTTCTCGGCCCGCATCGCCCGCAACACCCAGCTGGTGCTGCAGGAGGAAACCGGTGTGACCAATGTCGTCGATCCGCTGGCGGGCTCTTACTATGTCGAAAGCCTCACCAACGACCTGATCGAACAGGCCTGGGCCTTGATCGAAGAGGTTGAGGAAATGGGCGGTATGACCAAGGCGGTTGAGAGCGGCATGCCCAAGCTGCGCATCGAGGAAAGTGCCGCCCGCCGCCAGGCGATGATCGACCGCGGCGACGAGGTGGTGGTCGGCGTCAACAAGTACCGCAAGGAAAAAGAAGACCCGATCGACATCCTGGATGTGGACAATGTGGCTGTCCGCGAGTCTCAGATCGCCCGTTTGCAGAAAATGCGGGCTGACCGCGACGAGACCGCTTGCCAGGCCGCGCTGGATGAACTCACCCGCCGTGCCCAGGCGGGCAGCGGCAATCTTTTGGAAGCCGCAGTTGAAGCCGCCCGCGCGCGGGCCTCAGTCGGAGAAATCTCCATGGCGATGGAAAAGGAATTCGGCCGCCACCGTGCGGAAGTGAAGACTTTGGCGGGCGTCTATGGTGCCGCATACGAAGGCGATGAAGGCTTTGCGGCGATCCAGAAATCGATCGAGGATTTCGCCGAAGAAGAGGGCCGCCGCCCGCGTCTTCTGGTGGTCAAGATGGGCCAGGACGGCCACGACCGCGGCGCCAAGGTGATTGCGACGGCGTTCGCCGACATCGGTTTCGACGTTGACGTCGGCCCGCTGTTTCAGACCCCCGCCGAGGCCGCGCAGGACGCCATCGACAATGACGTCCACGTGATCGGCATCTCCAGCCAGGCGGCAGGCCACAAGACATTGGCTCCGCAGCTTGTTGAGGCGCTGAAGGCGGAAGGCGCGGGCGACATCCTGGTCATCTGCGGCGGCGTGATCCCGCAGCAGGACTACGAGTTCCTGTACTCCAAAGGCGTCAAGGCAATCTTCGGCCCCGGCACCAACATCCCGGAAGCCGCCCAGGACATCCTGCGCCTGATCCGCGAGGCGCGCAGCTGAACACAGCAGGGGGGCTGCCTGTCCCGCTGCCATTGGGCTTGAACCAATGGCGCTGCAAAAGAGCAGGGGGGCTTCCAGCCCCCCTGACCCCCCGGGGGTATTTCGGACCAGAAAGAAGAAGCGGACGGCTGGACCATTTCCGTTTGGGGTTAGAGTTTTAGTGCTTCCTTAGACCAAGTTCACTTCACGAAACACATATGTGCCGGGTGTCACGTTCTCGATGGCTTCGCGGAAAACGTCGTCGCAAAACCATTCAGAAGTTTCTGCATCGCGCACAAGGTGGCGACCGGAAAATTGGTCTTTCCGAACAAACATTTTTTCGCCTAGGCGCGTTGGGAGAGATCTTATTTTCCCAATTTTTGGGTTTTTGACAGGCCTTGTTTTCGTGAGGCGGGGGTCCAGAAGTGCAGCTGCATTGAATACATTAGCAACGAAGTAAGGAACCGGAACCTCTTTGTTGTCGTGTAAGGACCAGAAGTTTCGAATTGGTATGATCTCGCAATTACCTTCTGCAAATTCCTGAAACACCTCACAAACGCCTAGGCGAGCAAAAGGAGCACCGGTGAAGTGAGCACTCTTGAGGGTCCTAAACGTATCGGGCAGGTTGTCATTGCGCGCGAAACTCAAAGCCCAATGCGCATCAATCTCATTCCTGATCTCCGCAGGTAGCTGGCCCAAGGGAGCCCTGTCTGCATCGGTACAGTACCAGAAATCCTTGCCCATACCCGACCCAGGCAGGCGACGTTCCTTGGTTTCCGACCAGTCTACTCCGGCTGAAATCGCATTCAAACTGGTGTCTAAATGATAGACTGTCATTAGAATTCTCTCTCAAAAGAAACGGGGTGCTAACGCCGTTAAACAGCAGTGATGCAGGTTTACCCTAATCCTAGTGCCTGCCCAATTAGAAGCTTCCCCTATTCCGTCCGCAGGCATTTCCCGCCTTGCGCCCCGCAGCAGCGCCGCTAGTCTCAGCCCACAAACCGGGGAGGCGTGCAAATGATACTCGACCACCTGGCCGTGGCCGGCGAAACGCTGGAAGAGGCGGTTGCCCATGCCGAAGAGGCCCTTGGCGCCGCGCTTGGCCCCGGTGGCTCCCACACCCGCTATGGCACCCATAACCGCCTCATCGGGCTGGAGGACGGCCTTTACCTCGAAGCCATCGACATTGAGGCCGAGCCGCAAGAGCAGCCGCGCTGGTTTGACCTCGACCGTTTCAAAGGCCCCGCAAGACTGAACAACTGGATTCTTCGAAGCGAAAACCTTGAGACTGAGAAACCCTTGCTGCCGCTCCTTGCGCAGCGCCACGTGCAGATGCAGCGCGGGGACTTGCGCTGGCTGATGACAGTGCCCGCAAACGGTCTGCTGCCCTATGACAACATCTTCCCTGCGGCGCTGCAGTGGCAGGCCGAGCCGCCCGCCGGCAAGCTGCCGCGGTCGCACTGCCGCCTGACCCGCCTGATCCTCAGCCACCCGGAGGCCAAAGACCTGCATGCCGCACTGGACCGGATCCTCGCCGATCCGCGTGTTGCAGTGGAGCAGGGTAAACCTGCGATGCTGGCTGAATTCGACACCCCGCATGGGCCAAGGGTGCTGCGATGAAAATCCGCTCTGCCCGCCCTGAAGATGCCGAAGCCGTCTGCGCCATTGCCAACTGGGTGATCCGCGACACGCTGGCCACCTTCAACACCATTGAAAAAACGCCTGAAGACGTCCGGGAACTGATCATGGCCGGCAACGGCGCCTATCTGGTGGCGGAACAGGGCGGCAGGATCCTCGGCCACGCGCATTGTTTCCCGTTCCGCCCCGGTCCCGGCTATCGATTTACGGCAGAGCACACCATTCATCTGCTGCCCGAAGCACAGGGGCAGGGCGCGGGCCGCAAGCTGATGCAGGCGCTGGAGGCCAAGGCGGAACAGGCGGGCATTCATGTGCTGATCGCCAGTGTCAGCAGTGCCAATCCCGCAGCAATCGCCTTCCATGCTGCTATGGGCTATGTGGAAACAGCAAGGATGCCGGAACTGGGCTGCAAGCAGGGGCGCTGGCTCGACACTGTTTTCATGCAGAAAATCCTGACGCCCGGTATTCCCGCCCCTGACAACCCGCGCAAAGACGCATAGGCTGGCACCATGTCACTTTGGACCCGCATATCCGACGCGCTGGCCGCACTTGCCGCAGGCGAAAGCCTGTCGGAAGTCTTTGACCGCTTGCGCGCGCCGCCCGAACGCACCGTGGCCTTTGCCATTGCCGTCATCGCCCTTGGCGCCAAGATGGCCAAGGCCGACGGGCAGGTCACCCGCGACGAAGTGGCCGCCTTCCGCGAGGTGTTCCAGATCGCCCGCGATGATGAAACCGGCGCCGCCCGCGTCTTTGACATGGCGCGCACCGATGTGGCCGGCTACCAGGAATACGCCCGCCGCATCCACAGCATGTTTGCCGATGACCCCACCACGCTGTGCGACCTGATGGAGGGGCTGTTCCATATCGCCATGGCCGATGGCTTCTATCACCCCGGCGAGAATGAATTCCTCGAAGAAGTAAGCCGCATTTTTGGCCAGACCCCGCAGCAGTTCCAGGCGCTGCGCGCGCGGTTTGTGCCGGATGCGCCCAAGGATCCCTATACCGTGCTGGGTGTCAGCCCGGATATGGCCATGGCCGAGATCCGCAAGCATTGGCGCCAGCTGGTGCGCGACACCCACCCGGATGCGATGATCGCCCGCGGCGTGCCCGAAGAGGCGGTGCGGCTGGCGGAGAAGCGGATGATCGACATCAACCGCGCCTGGGATGAAATCAACGGATGCTGCGGCAATGCGGCTGGCAACCTATAATATCGAATGGTTCGCCAACCTTTTTGATGCAGAGGATAATCTGCTGCTCGACGGCGAACGCTCCTCCCGCCATGGGGTCGACCGGTACACCCAGGGCCAAGCCATCGCCCAGGTGCTGCGCCGCATTGATGCCGATGCGGTGATGGTGGTGGAGGCGCCCAATACCGGCCGCAGCCAGCGCACCACCCGCGCGTTGGAGCGCTTTGCGGCTGAAGCCGGCCTCAGAGCGCGCGAGGCCGTCAGCGGCTTTCCCAATGACACCCAGCAGGAAATTGCATTGCTGTTTGATCCGGATGTTCTGGACGCCCGCCACGACGCCCGTTCCTCGGCGGATGCGCCGCGGTTTGACGGGGTGTTCGGCATTGACCTGGACGTTGACGCCCAGGCCGATCAGGTGCGGTTTTCCAAACCGCCGCTGGAGCTGGCGGTGACCACCAAAGGCGGCCCGGACAAGAAGGGGGTGGAGCTGCGGATGATCGGCGCGCATCTGAAATCCAAGGCGCCGCATGGTGCCCGGACCAAGAACGAGGTCACCACCGTCTCCATCGCCAACCGGCGCAAGCAGCTGGCGCAGGCGATCTGGCTGCACCGGCGGGTGGCGGAACATGCCGCGGCGGGGGAGCATGTGGTGGTTCTGGGGGATCTGAACGACGGCCCCGGCCTGGATGAATTTGAGAAACTGTTCGGCCAGTCCTCGGTTGAGATCGTCATGGGCAGCCTGCTGAACGACCCCCACGCGCAAAGCCTTTTGCGTCCGCGCGCCACCGTGCTGCCCAGCACCTCGCGGTTTTACAATCCTGAAACCAAACGCTATTTCTGCGCGCTGTTGGATTATGTGATGATCTCGCACAGCCTGATGGGGCTGCAGCCCAAGTGGCGCATCTGGCACCCGTTCGAGGACGCGGAATGCTATGGCGATGCGGAATTGCGCCAGGCGCTGCTGGATGCCTCGGATCATTTCCCGGTGACGCTGGATATCGCGCTGGCGTGAACGGTCTGGTTTCATCCCGGGCCTGCACATGCCGTCCAGCGCCTGAAGGGGGGCAGTCCTGGACTTTCCGGGCAGGCGATCAGCCGCCGTCGTTTAAACCCTTCACATTGCCCCTTTCATAAATCCAAGGGGCGGCGCAAAGTGTCTGCAGAACATCCAACGTCTAAGCTGCCGGATCGGTCTATGAAGCTCATCACCGCAGAATACTGCCCGTTCAGTTTGCGCTGCGTGCTCGCGCTTCGGGAAAAGCGGCAGAAGTTCGAACTGCTGACGGTCAACTTGGCGGAAAAGACGCAATTCGGCGCGCTCCTTTCACCTTATGGCCGGGTGCCGGTTCTCGAACATAATGGCAATTCGATCTATGAGAGCAGCGTGATCAATGAATATTTGGAGGAGGTTTTTCCCGAACCTGCGCTGCTGCCCGGGGACCCTTATAACCGTGCTGCCGCTCGTTTTTGGATCGATTTTTGCAACACGCGGTTCATGCCCGCTTATTTCAATCTGCTGAAATCAGTTCCCGGAAAAACGCGGGATGCGCTGCGTGCGGAATTGCTGGAACATTTGGCTTTCATCGAAGATCAGGGCCTTTCGCAACGGGCCGCGGATCAGCCGTTCTGGCTAAGCGGCCGTGCCGGGCTTGTTGACTTTGCGTTTTATCCTTTCTTTGAGCGCTTCGCCGACGTGGAAGTGTTCCGCAATGTCGAAATTCCGCACCGTCTCGAGCATTTGCAGAAGTGGCTGAAAACGATGCGCGGCCTGCCGTCGGTTCAATCCATCATGCGTTCAAGGGCACACTACATTGCGTATTTCGGAACGTTCTACGCTGATTGAGGTTTCACTTTTGGCAGGTTCCAGTTTTGTTGCAAGGCCTGCAGTTCATTGACCGGGGCAATCGGCATTCATGCCAGGCGGCTGCAAATCAGCCATCACCGCGGGCATGCACCCGCCCGGCGCGGTTCCGTATCAGGGCACCCCTGTTACCCCCGGCAAGACCTCCCTATATTGGCACTATGAAACAGATCCTTTTGCCAGCCGCCCTCGTTGCCCTGATGCCCGCACCGCTTGCCGCCCAGGAAGCCGGGGAGGAGGGCGGTGCCCCCTCGCTGATGGAACGCGGGGCGGAACTGTTCTGGGAGGGGCTGCGCGAGGAAATGGCGCCGGCGCTGGAAGACCTGCAGGGCATGATGGAGGACATCGGCCCCTCGATGGGGGCTTTCCTTGCCGAAATGGGGCCTGCGCTGGCCGAAATCGCCAAGGAGGTGGAGGATTGGAGCGTCTATGAGCTGCCCGAGATCCTGCCCAATGGCGACATCATCATCCGCAAGAAACCCAAGGACAACGCGCCCGCCGAAAAAGACAAGGGCGAGGAGGAAGGCGTCACCGAAATCTGACGCACCACCCTAGGGCCTTACGCCTCAGACGGACCGGCGGGTTTGCTGAAACTCAGTTGCACCCCGGCATCCAATGCCTTGCCCAGCGATTGCAACCGGGCTTCGGCAACTTCGCCGTACAGCGGCCGTGCCGCATCCGGCAGTTCCGCGTGCAGAACCCGCTTGCGCGGCTGCCAGCGCAAGCTGCCGATGGCGCCGGTGCTGGTCAGCATCAGCATTGCGCCGAACCGCATCGCCTTGCCCAGCACCTCGGCCTCGTGCTGGCCCTTTTCGTCTAGAAGCGCATAGAGATGCTCAAAGGCGCTGCCCTGCCGCTTGTTGCTGTAGCGGTGCAGCAGCGCCAGGCCCAGGAACACCCGTTCTGAATGTTTCAGCCCGCCCAGGTTGGCGCGGGTGGCGTTGTCGAAACAGACCTCGGCGCGGTAGTCGGGATGGGCGCGCCAGCTGACGTCATGCAGCAGGCAGGCCGCCTTGACCAGCCGCCGTTTGGCCAGCGGGGCACCGCTGAACAGCGGGCTGACAAATTCATACAGGGTGCCACCGAAACCGGGCACGCGGGCGTCCTTGGCCTCGGCAAAGCGCGAGGCTTCGATCAGCGGGTCGCGGGCGCGCAGCCGCTGCGGCATCTGTTCGTACAACAGGCCTTCGCGGATGCCATAGCTGGAGACGGCGATATCCTTGGGCTTGAAGGTCTTGACCAGCCGGGTCAGCACGTCGATCGCATAGGGCACCAGCGACATCCGGCTGGCGGAGACGCCGCAGGCGTTGCGCAGCTTGTCCAGATTGGTGGTCTCGATATAGCGGGCGGTTTCGCGCACATCCTTGGCGGACATCCGGTATTCATGCAGCACCTTCAAGGGATAGCCGCGCCGGTGCATGTCGATACGGGCAATCGCCCGCCAGCTGCCGCCGACCAGGAACAGCCGGTCGCGCTGCGCGCCCATCGCGCCTTTCAGCTGTTCGATCACCTCCTTGATATGGGCTTTGCGGCCCTTGCGCCCGCCCTTGATGTCGCGCAGCTTCAGCGGCCCCAGGGATGACGTGACCCGGCGCCCGACAGAGTTTTCCTGTATTTCCGCCAGCTCCATTGACGAGCCGCCGATATCGCAGACCAGCCCATAGGCGCCGGGCCAGCCCAACAGCACACCTTGCGCTGACAGCCGGGCTTCTTCGCGCCCGTCTATGACGTGGATCTTCAGGCCGGTCTCGCGCAGCACTTCGGCGCAGAAATCCGGCCCGTCCCCGGCGTCGCGCACCGCGGCGGTGGCAACGGCGGACAGCGGCGGCAGACCCATGCCCTTGGCCAGATGCTGGAACCGGCGCAGCGCCGACAGGGCGCGGGCGCGGCCCTCGGGGTTCAGGCGTCCCGATTCCGACAGGCCCGCGCCAAGCGCGCACATGATCTTTTCGTTATAGAAATAAGCCGGGCTGCGGGCGGCGCCGTCAAACACCACCAGCCGGACCGAGTTGGAGCCGACATCGACCACACCCACCCGCGACAGCGCCCGGGCCCTGGGGTCATCAAAGATCGGGCGGCCGAAGGGCCCCCAATCGGCATTGGCGGCGGCGGGGTCCTGGGTGACGTTCATGAGGGCTCCGTCTGGCAATCCGCGGTCAGGATGGTCGAAGGGAGGGCAGCGGTCAACCGCTTGCGGATGCGTCATTTTCCGCGGCCTCGTGGCGGATCTCGGACAGCGCCCGCACCGCCAGGGGCCGCGACAGGCTGCGTTTTTCGGCCAGCGACAGGTGGTCCAGCCGTCCGACAATCCGGGCGGCTGCGGCAAAGGAGCGGTCCATATGCGCCACCAGATAGGGAATCACATCAGGTTTGGGGGTGATCTGGCGGTCGTTGAACAGTTTGGCCAGCACCACCGCCAGCAGCTGGTCGTCCGGCGGCTGCAGCTCGGCATGGGTGGCGGCCTGCACCCGGCTTTGCAGATCGGGCAGGGTCAGCCCCCACAGATTCGGCGCGCCGCGGCCCGTCATCACCAGCGGATACCCGTTTGCCAGCACCATATTGTGCAAATGAAACAGGGCGTTCTGCTGTTCCGCGCTGCCGGCGGTCTGCGGCACGTCCTCCACCGCGACGGGGCCTTGCGCCAGTTCCGGCACGGCTCCGGCTGTCAGCTCTGCCGCCGGCAGGATCCGCGCGCCGGTCTGGCTGGCCCAGACGTGCACCAGATGGGTCTTGCCGGCACCTGCAGGCCCGGTCAGCACCAGCTTGCCGCTGGGCCAGGCAAATTGCGGATCCAGCAGCGCCACCGCCATTGCATTGGAGGGTGCCACAAAGAAATCATCCCGCCCCAGCGCCGGTTTCGCCGGGAGGTCAAAGCTCAGCTGTTGTGCCATCTGTGTTATTCCGCCCCTGCATCCCGGTGGCTTTGGCCCTGATAGAGGCGGCTGTGCAGATATTGTTCAGTCAGGAAGCGGGCCACCACGCCCAGGGCTGCGGCCACAGGGACAGCAACCAGCATGCCGACAAAGCCGAACAAGGCGCCAAAGACTGACAGCGCCAGCAAGAGCCACACCGGGTGCAAGCCCACAGAGCTGCCGACCAGTTTCGGGGTCAGGAAATTGCCCTCAGCCACCTGGCCGATGGCAAAGATGATGCCCACCAGCCCGATCGACACCCAGTCGCCCCAGAACTGGAACAGCGCCAGGCCGATTGCCAGCGCGCCGCCGATGAGGGCGCCGAGATAGGGGATGAAGGTAACCAGCCCGGCGATAAAGCCGACCGCCAGGCCGAAGTTCAGCCCCACCAGCATCAGCGCCACCGCGTAATAGGTGCCCAGGATCAGGCAGACCGTGCCCATGCCGCGGATGAACGACGCCAGCACCGCGTCGATCTCGCCGGCAATGCGGCGGATCACCGGCTGGTGGTCGCGCGGCAGCAGCTCATCAATGCGGGCGACCATCCGGTCCCAATCGAGCAGCAGATAGACGGCCACCACCGGCACGATGACCAGCAGAACCACCACGTTCAGAAGTGAGACCGCCGATCCTGCAACCGACTGCAGCACCTCAACCGCGCGTGATTGCAGCGTCTGCAAAAAGGCGGTGAGGGCCTGGTGGATGCGGCTGTTTTCCTCAAAGACAGAAGGGAACTGTTCAATTGCAAAGGCGCGGGCATCGCGCAGCAGCTGCGGCAGCACCTGTGCCAGGTCGATCATCTGCGACACCAGCGTCGGCACAACCACCACCAGCAGAAGCAGGAACACCATCAGCGCGCCGGCGGTGATGGCGGCGGTGGCAGCCGTGCGGCTCATCCCCCAGGACTCCAGCCGGTCGGCAATCGGGTCGATCATATAGGCAATGGCCGCGCCCAGGATAAAGGGCATCAGCACGCCGCCAAGCGCCCACATCACCACGGCAAACACCACTGCGGCGATGCCCCAGTATTTGAATTGTTTCTGTGCTGGTAGCGCCATGGTCAGTCAGCCCGCCCTTTATCCGTTTGGTTCAGGATCTTGGCGCCAGTCTTCCCTGATGGGGCAGGGGCTTGCAAGGGGGGCGGGTCAATCCTCTGTGGGCAAGCCGGGGATAAGACGGAAAAGGCGGGGGGCAACCGGGGGGCAACCCGGGAAAGGCCTTCCGCCCGGGCGGAAGGCCGGGCAGCGCCCGCCCTCACGGTGTGGGCGGGCGCTCCGCCCCCTTGGGGCGGGGCGTTCCCTCAGCTGTGAATTGTGCCCAGTTCCGGCGTATCGGCGCCCGCGTCTTCATCCGGCCAGTTAGTGCGCCAGATCTCGGCCGACCAGTGGCCGCAATGCACCGCGGGGCGGTCAAACCCCGCGACCGGCGGCAGCAGCGGCGCCACCACCACGTCATGGCGCGGCACCGCGAAATAGGGGAAGGAGTAGCGTTCTTTGCCGGTATTGTTCACTACCCGGTGCGGGGTGGAGACCAGCCGCCCGCCGGACCACAGCTCCAGCATGTCGCCGATATTGACCACAAAGCCGCCGGGCGGGCAGTCCGGGGTGATCCAGCCGCCGCCCTTGGTCTGCACTTCCAGCCCGCCCACCGGATCGGGTGCGATGATGGTCAGCGCATCGGTGTCCTTGTGGGGGTGGATGCCAAAGCCCGCGTCCTCCGGCGCCTGCGGTGGATAATGCAGCAGCGACATGTTGGTGAGCGGGGTTTCAAACGGCTCGCGAAACTGTGCCGGGTTCAGCCCCAGCCCCTCGGCCAAAGCACCCAGCAGCAGGTGAAAGACGCCGTCCAGCTCCGCCCAGTAGCCCAGTATGACCTCGCGCGCTTCCGGCACTTCAGCGGGCCAGCGGTTGGGGCCGTAAAGCGGGCAGGCGGCGCGGATGGGATCATCCGCCGCCACCTCGTAATGCAGCTTATAGCCCTCGTATTTGTCTGCGGTGCCAGAGCCGTCATTGGGCGTGAAAAACCCCATCGGGATGTAGCCGCGGTAATTGCCCCGCGTAATCGCCTGATCCCATTTGGATTTCTCCGGCACGGCAAAGATGGCCTGCACCGCGTTCCGCACCGCCTCTACGGTTTCCTGCGCGACGCCGGTGCCGGTGATTGAGAGGAACCCGATATCCTCCGCCGCGGCCAGAATAGCAGCGACGGTCTGCTGGTGCTGCGGGTGGCCAACCTCCCGCAGCGGTGTGATGTCGATGGTGGGAATGCTCTGCATCAATGGATCCTCACACCTTGGCGCTTCAGCTCTCCTTGCACGGCGGTAATGTCCACCGCGTCAAACTCGCAGCCCGCCTTGACCGACAGCGCCGCGGCGATGCCCGCGCCCTGTCCCGCAACGGCGCAGCAGGCCATGTTGCGGGTGGCGGCATGGGCGATTCTGTCGCCGCCAATGGCGCGGCCTGTCACCAGCAGGCCCTGAACGCCCTTGGGCAGCATCGACCGGTAAGGGATCTGCATGTAGCGCCCGGTGGTCGGCAGGATCAGCACGCCGTAGCCGTCGATGAACTCGGGATAAATGCCGATGGTATCATCAAAACGGCCCTGATTGCGGGTCTCACCTTCGGTAATGTTGTGATGCGCGTCGATCTTGCGGGTGTCGCGGATGCCGATGGTCATCCCGAAATTGCGCAGCCGCGCGCCCTCGCAGCCCGGCGAATAGGCGCGCAGCGCGTCAATCGCGTGCATCGCCTGTTTGCGGCCCTCGATCTCGCCCTTGGTCATGCTGTCGGGATCGGTGCCGTCGATCCCGGCCAGATGCACCAGGTTCATATAGGTCATCTCGCCACTGTCATGCACCGCGCCCCAGGTGCCGCCGATAGTATTGAGATGCGCCGGAATGACCCCGTCGCGGATCGCCTGCCCGAACGGCTTGGCCAGAAAGGGCGAGAACATGCCGTCTTCCTTGCCCGAGGTCTCCACCTGCCATTCGCCAGTGGACCAGTTGGCATAGGTCTGCGGATCGGCCCTGACGCCCTCCATGAATTTCTGCTTGTCGACGCCGGCGATGTGGAACATCACACTGGCCGCCTGCATTTCTTCGACCGGAGTCTTGAGGGTCGGCGCGCCCATCATATGGGCAATGTCAGCATCTCCCGTCGCGTCAATCACCCGTTTCGCCAGCACTGCCTCGCGGCCAGCCTTGCTCTCGACAATCACACCGGTGATCCGGCTGCCCTCGCGGATCGGCGCCACAAACACCCGGTGCAGCATCGGGTGGATGCCGGCCTCCTCGATCAGCTTGTCGGCGACCAGCTTGAAGCCCTCGCTGTCCAGCTCATAGGACAGCGACTGGCTTTCCGGCACCGCGGCGCCCATGGCCTTGGCGCGCTCCTCGAACTCCCAGCCGATGCCATGGGCCTCGACCGTCTGTTCGTGCCGGTACCAGGCAAAGCCTTCGACCCCGACGGTGGTAATATTGCCGCCGAAACAACCGAACCGGTCCAGCAGGGTTACCTCCACCCCTGTGCGGGCTGCCGCCAGCGCCGCTGCCAGCCCGCCAGGGCCGGAGCCGACAACCAGCACTTCGGTTTCGTGAATGACCGGTATTTCGCGCGCCGGCTCAAGGATTGTTTTGGCCACGTCTGTCTCTCCCTTGTCGCTGCTGAGAGCGGTGTTTCCGGTAACAGTTTCGAATCTTGTACAGCGGCTCAAGTTCTTTTGCGCCATGATGGCAGGAAAGCGGCATGGCGCTGCGGTCTGGAAGCAGGAAAGCGGAAGCAATGCCGCAAACAGGCGCGGCGGGCCCTGCCGGAGCCGTAGCCTGATGCCAAGGGGCAGGGCAGGGAGGATGATTCGCCATGACGCGCAGCAAATACAGCAGGGACACGCCGCGGGTGGCACTGCCGCAGGCGGAGGCGCGGCGGATCTCGGAGGCAATCCTGACGGCCAAGGGCTGTCCGGCGGACATCGCGGCAGAGGTGGCGGCACATCTGCTGGACTCGGACCTGTCGGGGGTGGAATCCCACGGCGTGTGGCGGATCCTGCCTTATGCCGGGTACTATGACAGCGGCTACCTGGCCGCCGGGGTGCGCCCGGAGCTGCAGCAGAACGCCCGCGGCGCCTGGAGCGTCACCGGCAACGGCGGCATCGGCATTCCGGGGATGTCGATTGCAATCCGCGATGTGGTCGCGCGGGCGCAGGAGACCGGCATCGCGGCAATCGCTGTGACCGAGGCCGGCCATACCGGGCGGCTGGGGGCCTTTGCCGAATATGCCGCCGAACAGGGCTGCCTGGCGATCATCATCGGCGGCGGCGGGCGCGAGGCCTGGCGGCTGGTCGCCCCTTACGGCGGGCGCAAGGCGCTGATGTCCACCAACCCCTATGCCATCGGTATTCCCGGCGGGCGGCGCGGGCCGGTGATCGTCGATTTCGCCACCTCTGAGGCGGCTGCGGGCTGGGTCTATGGCGCTCGGATAGCCGGGGCGCAATTGCCTGAGGGCGTGCTGATCGACCGCGACGGCAACCCCAGCACCGACCCGGAGGCCTATTTCGGGGGCGGCGCCATCCTGACCGCGGGCGGCGCCAAGGGCTATGCGCTGTCGGTGGCGGCTGAGATGATCGCCGAGGCGATGCTGGGGCCGGTTAGCACCGAATGCAACTGGCTGATGCTGGCGCTGGATTGCAGCCTGTATCAGGAACCCAGCCGCCTGCAGGAGATCGCCGAGGGCATTCTGGACGAGTTCCGCAACTGCCCGCCCGCGCCCGGCTTCGACCGGGTCGAGATCCCTGGCGAGCGCGAGGCGGACGCGCGGATGGAGAATGCGCAGCAGCCGATCCTGCTGCCGGAAGCCACCTGGGCAGAGATCCGGATGCTGGCAGAAGGGCTGGGGGTGAAGGTCTCACTCTGAACCGGCTTAACATCAATGGTGTGCATTCCTGCCGCCGTTTCGCAACACAAGGCCCGGGCCTGACCTTGGGGAGGCGCGAATGCGCCTTCCCGGGGGGAAGGTCAGGCGCGGGCCGTGCGGCTAGCGCCTCACGTCCCAGGGAATATCCTGCCAACGCCCCTCTTTGAATTGCACGGTTGGGTGCGAAGGGCTCCGCCCGTCCACGCCTCAAACAGTCCGCCGGACTGTTTGCCCCTTCGGGAACCGGCGTGAACTCCCGGGGGGAAGGTCAGGCGCGGGCCGTGCGGCTGGCGCCACACGTCCCAAGGGGCACAGCCTGACACAGTTGCTATCCAGAACACCGCGATTGGATCCTCCTCTTGCCCGCACCCCCATCAGCCACTAAACCGGGCGGGAACTCGAACCCACATCACCGATGGAGCCAAGATGCGCCTGTCCCGCTATTTTCTGCCGGTTCTGAAAGAGAACCCCTCGGAAGCCCAGATCGTCAGCCACCGGCTGATGCTGCGCGCCGGGATGATCAAGCAATCCGCCGCCGGGATCTATTCCTGGCTGCCCTTGGGCTTCAAGGTGCTGAAGAAGATCGAAAGCATCGTGCATGACGAGCAGATCCGTGCGGGCCACATCCCGATGCAAATGCCGACCATGCAGTCCGCCGACCTGTGGCGCGAGTCGGGCCGCTATGAGGCTTACGGCCAGGAGATGCTGCGGGTGAAGGACCGGCATGACCGCGACATGCTTTTCACCCCCACCGCCGAAGAGCTGATCACCGACATCTTCCGCGCCCATGTCAGCAGCTACAAAGATCTGCCGCTGACCATGTACCAGATCCAGTGGAAATTCCGCGACGAGATCCGCCCGCGTTTCGGCGTGATGCGCGGCCGCGAATTCTACATGAAGGACGGCTACAACTTCGACCTGACCAAGGAAGACGCGCTGCACGCCTACAACCGCCACCTGGTCAGCTACCTGCGCACCTATGAGCGCATGGGCCTGCAGGCGATCCCGATGCGTGCCGACTCCGGCCCGATCGGCGGCGATGACACCCATGAGTTCCTGGTGCTGGCTGAGACCGGCGAGTCCGAGGTCTTCTATGACAGCGCCGTCACCGATCTGACCTTCGGCGACCGCGAGATCGACTATGACAGCGTCGAGCAGTGCCAGAGCGTGCTGGAGGAGTTCACCTCCAAATACGCCCGCACCGACGAGACCCACGACGAGGCTCTGTTCAACCAGATCCCCGAGGAGCGCCGCCGGGTGGCGCGCGGTATCGAGGTCGGCCAGATCTTCTATTTCGGCACCAAATACTCCGACGCGATGGGCGCCACCGTGCAGGGCCCCGATGGTAAGAACGTGCCGGTCCACATGGGCTCCCACGGCATCGGCGTTTCCCGCCTCCTGGGTGCGATCATCGAGGCCAGCCACGACGACAAGGGCATCATCTGGCCCGAAGGCGTGACCCCGTTCCACTGCGGCATCGTCAACCTCAAGCAGGGCGACGACGAAGCCGATGCGGCCTGCAACCAGCTCTATGCGGCGCTGACCGCTGCCGGTCTGGACCCGCTCTATGATGACCGAAACGAGCGTGCGGGCGGCAAATTCGCCACCATGGACCTGATCGGTCTGCCCTGGCGCATCACTGTCGGCCCGCGCGGGCTGAAAAACGGCGTGGTCGAGCTCACTTCGCGCCGCACTGGCGACAGCGAAGAGCTGAGCCCGGAAGAGGCAGTGAAGAAGGTGGCCCAGGTCTACAAGGCGCACCCCACGGGGCGCGGCTTCTGAGCCGGACTGACAGGTTGAAGTATGTAGCCCCGCCAGTCGCCGCCGGCGGGGTTTTCCTTTGCCAGGCAGGGCGCTGACAGAGAGCGCTTGGGCTGCTAGCCTTGCCTCGAACAGCAGCGGGGGCAGAGCAGGCATGGCCAATTTCAGCGGTATCGCAGCGAACAGCGGGCTGACGCATGTGCTGTCATCCTTTCCGCGCAACTCCGAACCGTTGCTGCGCTTGCTGGACAGTATCATGAGCGGTAGCGGCGCGCTGTCGCGGGGCGAGCGTGAGGCGATTGCGGCGCATGTCTCACGGCTGAACAATGTGGCCTATTGCGTTCATTACCACAGCCTGTTCTCGGAGGTGTTCTGCGGCCCGGCGGCGGTAACGCAGGTCCGTATCCGGCCTCTGCTGGATTATGCTGGTGCTTTGCATACAGGGGAGGCTGGGGGCATATCGCAGGCCTTTGAGGCCGCCATCAGTTCGGGCTGGAGCGAGGCCGCGCTCTATGAGGTGGTGGAGGTCTGCGGCGTCTTCAGCTTTATCAACACCATCGTCAAGGCGACCGGTCTGGCTGCGCCGGAACAGGCAGTGGAGCCTCGGCTCACAGCAGAGGGGCTGATAGACTCTTATGCTGCAATGGCGGAAGCGGTCCGGGGGAGGTAGGTCTTTGCGTCAGCCCGCTGTGCTCAATCGTGTTTTAGGGGGTATTCGTGGCCCGAGAAACTGTGGAACACTGCGGCAATCACCACCAGCGCCACCGCGCCGGTCAGCACCGGGAACAGCAGGAAGGACAGGCCGGGATCGGTGGCAAAGACCACCAGCGGATTGGCGCCGGCAGGCGGATGGGTGAGGCGCAAAGCCGCCATCACCGCAATCGACAGACCCACCGCCAGCGCCAGTGCCCACCAGGCTTCCGGCAGCACGGCATTAAGCCCGAGGCTGATAGCAGCGGCCAGAAGGTGGCCGCCTATTACGTTGGCAGGCTGCGACAGCGGGCTGGCGGGAACGGAGAACAGCAGCACGCAGCTGGCGCCAAAAGGCGCGATCAGCAGCAGCAGATTGGCATGGGTGGTCAGCAGCGACAGCGCTGCAATTGCCAGAAAGGCACCCAGCCCGGCGGTGATCACAGCCCGCGGTGACGGATGCGGCAGCGCGCGCTTGAAGTATCTGTCCATCGTCCTCACCCGTAAAAAAACCGTAACCAGCGCGGTACACCCTGCTTACGGCGCAGATGCAAGGCAATAGGCGTTTGCGGCAAGTCACGTTGCGGTGACGCCCGGCAGAGGAGCCTGTGACCGGCGTCCAAGAGTTTTGAGGAAAACTCTTGGCAAATCTTTTCTCAAAAGATTTGCGGCTTCGGCTGCGGCCGGCGGAAAAAGGGCCGGGCCGGCAACCACATCTTGACCCCAAGCCCCCGGCAGCACAGGTTGCAGCAAAATTTCCGGGCAGGACAGCACATGGCCACAACACCTCCGCCGTTTTCACGATTTGAATGGATCATCGCCTGGCGGTACTTGCGCGCCCGCAAGGCCGAGGGCGGGGTCAGCGTGATGACCTGGATCAGCCTCATCGGCATCACTCTGGCGGTGTTTGCGCTGATTGCCACGCTGGCAGTACGTTCGGGCTTCCGGTCGGAATTTGTCGGCACCATTCTGGGCGCCAACGCGCATGTGACGCTTTATTCCTACGGAGAGGTGACGGAATCCGGGGTGCTGGACCGCTCGCTGAAAGACTATGAAGCGCTGGCTGAAACAGTGGCCGCCGTGCCCGGCGTGACCCGCGCGGCCCCGCTGGTCAAAGGCCAGGTGATGGCAAACCGGCGCCAGCGCAATGCAGGGGTTGAGGTGTTCGGCATCTCAGCGGCTGATATTCAAGGCATCCCCGGTGTCGCCCAAAGCGCGGAGGCGCTGGGCGATCTGGCGCGCTTTGACGATGGTATCGCTATTGGGTCCGGTGTGGCGCGGGAACTTGGCGTCTCGGTCGGGGACAAGATCAAGCTGATCTCGCCCAACGGGGTCAAGACCGCCTTTGGCACCAGCCCGCGGGTCAACGCCTATGAGGTGGTCTATGTCTTCACCGCCGGGCGCTGGGACATCGACCGTACCCGTGTTTATCTGCCGTTTGCCGAAGCGCAGGGGTTCTTCAACCGCGAAGGCACGGCGGATGAGATCGAGGTGATGGTGGAGGATCCGGAAGACGTTGATGCCATGGCGGTTGCAATTCTGGGGGCAGCTGGCGGCACCGCAGGCGTGTGGACCTGGCGCGATGCCTCGGGCGGGTTCCTGCGGGCCTTGGAGGTCGAGGACAATGTGATGTTCATCATCCTGTCGATCCTGGTGCTGATTGCAGCGATGAACATCGTCTCGGGGCTGATAATGCTGGTCAAGAACAAGGGCCGCGACATCGGCATCCTGCGCACCATCGGCCTCAGCGAAGGATCGGTGATGCGGGTGTTTTTCATCTGCGGCGCCTTTACCGGGGTGCTGGGCACGCTGTTCGGGGTGCTGCTGGGGTGCCTTTTTGCGCTGTATATCGATCCGATCTTCTCGTTTGTGAATTATCTGATGGGTGGCGGCGTCTGGGACCCGTCGATCCGCGGCATCTATGCGCTGCCGGCCGAGCTGCGGCTGGGGGATGTGCTGTCGGCGGTTGGTCTGTCGCTGGGGCTGTCGTTCTTTGTGACCATTTTCCCGGCCCGCCGCGCGGCGCGGCTGAACCCGGTGGAGGCGCTGCGCTATGAGTGAACTGACGTTGGAGCTGACAGGGATCAGCAAATCCTATCTTCAGGGCACGCCCGGTCAGGTAGATGTATTGCGCGGCGCCGATCTGACCTTGCAGGCGGGGGAGGTTGTGGCGCTGGTGGCGCCCTCCGGTGCCGGTAAATCAACATTGCTGCATATCGCCGGGCTGCTGGACACGCCGGACGCGGGCGAGGTGCGGGTGGCCGGTGAGGACGTGAGCCGCAAGGGCGACCGCCGCCGCACCCGTGTGCGCCGTCAGGAGGTGGGGTTTGTCTACCAGTTCCACCACCTGCTGCCGGAGTTCACGGCGCTTGAGAACATCGTGCTGCCGCAGCTGGCCAACGGGGCCTCGCAAAAAGCCGCAGCCGCGCGGGCGGCGGATCTTTTGGCCACAGTCGGGCTGGCGGGCCGCGCCGGTCACCGCCCCGCGGCGCTGTCGGGCGGTGAGCAGCAGCGGGTCGCCTTTTGCCGCGCGCTGGCCAATGCGCCGCGGGTGCTGCTGGCGGATGAGCCGACGGGAAACCTGGATCCCGGCACTGCGGATCAGGTGTTTGCTGCATTGATGGAACTGGTGCGCGGCACCGGCCTGTCGGCGCTGATTGCCACCCACAACTTGGAGTTGGCTGCGCGGATGGACCGGCAGGTGAAGCTGCAGGAGGGGTTGCTGGTGGCCATGTGAGCAAATTGCGCCTTGGCGGCGCAATGCCTTCGGCGAGAGTATTTTCGCAAAGGTGAAAGCGGGGCAGGCAGCGGCAGGCGGAACCTTGCCGGCGGCGCCGGGAGCGGGCTATGGCCGGGTGCAGGGGTTTGCTATCAGGTGTTCAAACCGGAGCTGGCAGGCTAGGCTGGCCGGGAATGCGCAGAAAGGGCTGAGACGTGGTGAATTCCGTTATCGAAAAAGATGTGACTGTTGAGGGCAATATCACCTCCAGCAAAGGCAGCGTCGAAGTCCGCGGCCGGGTGGTTGGGGATCTTTCGGCGCAGGCGGTGACAGTGCATCAGGGCGGCACGGTTGACGGCGCCCTGAGCGCGCAATCGGTGACCGTTGAGGGCACCTACAGCGGCAGAATCCAGTGCGAGGACCTGCGGCTCGCCTCCAGCTCGCAGGTGAAGGCGGATGTGTCTGCCCAAAGCATGGCCACCGAAAGCGGTGCGCAAGTGGAAGGCAACATCAAGATCACCGGCAAGGCATAAAACAGGCGGGCAGTGCTTTGCTTGATTTTGGGGGCTTCGGCCCCTGTTGGCTTGGGCCCCTGTGAAGTACAGCCCGTGTGCGGCCCGCAGGGTCGCGGTCGAGTGAGGGAAGGGTCATTGGTTTTTTTGCAGTTTCTCAGCGAGGCATGCGATTTCGCCGGTTGCACCAAATCCTTCATCCGACAGGCGTATGACTGCTGTCTTGACGCGTTCCAAACTGACTTTTTGTGCCTGCGCTGAGTTGGCAAGAGACTTGAATTCACTTGGACTGCAAGTGAACACACTCATCCGCTGGATCGCATCCTGAAACTCCGTAAACCCGGATTGGTGGAGAACTTCTGCTGCAAGTTGGAGAGGTCCGGCGCATAAGTTGTCGAAGATGAGCATTGGCCCATTGGTGAGGTGAATCACCTTTTTGTAGTGCAGCCGGTAGATGCAATCTGCAATTGCCAGAATGCGGTCCGGGTGAGAGTTTTCCGGTTCTTTTATCCAGGGCGGCAGATCCATGGATGAAATCTTGGGCGGTTGTCAGATAAAGCGCAAGGGCGTTCGGAGTGTTCCGGGTATGCCTGCAGAACTTCCATTGATCGTTTCACGCCATCTGGGTGATCCAGACCCCCAGCGCCATTACCGAAATTCCGGCTGTGCGGGTCAGGGTCAGGGGGCTGATCTGGGCGCCGAACAGCCCGTAGTGGTCGATGGCTGCAGCTGAAATCAACTGGCCGATCAGCACGAAGAACACCGCGTTGCCAACGCCGAAATGCGGCGCGACATGGGTGATGGACAGTACGTAGAAGGCCACCAGAACGCCTGCCAACAGCAGGTGTTTGGGCGCGGCGGGGATTTTTGCCAAGGCTTGCGGGCCAACAATCAGGCAATAGAGGATCGTGGCAATCAGCGCGATCAGGAACAGCACCACAGCGGCTGAGGCGGGGGAGCCGATCAGCTTGCCCAGGGCCGCATTCAGGGCGGCCAGCACCGGGATGCCAAGGCCCGCGGCCAGCATGATGAGGGCGTATTGTGTCATCGGGCGGCTCCTGAAGATTGCTTGCGAGAGTTGTGGCCGGAATTCACTTGGCAAAACAAGTGCTACGTTGCGGCGCGGATTCCAGCCCTGGTAAATTTGAGGTAAATTTGATTTCCCGGGGCCGCGCTAATTGCAAGAAAACGACGGGGTCAGTCGCAGATGCCGCGCAGTTCGGCGTCCTTCCAGGGCAGGTAGACATCGCTTTCGCGGTTTTGCGGCAGGGCGCTGACCGGCATCGCCGCCGCCAGCATCCCGTGCAGCCGGCGGGTGCGTGCCGCCTGCGGGGCCAGGGCGCGGCAGCAGACGTATTCCTCGATGATGGCGCCCTGCTGTTCAAATCCATAGGTGAGGAAATCCGGTTCGCCCTCGAGATCGAACAGATAGGGGTCGCGGTTCTGGCCGTGTTCTGCCGCAGCCCGCAGCGGCGAATAGCCGGTTTGCTTGCGGTTCTGCCATTGCCAGACATGGGTGACTTCATGTGCGAGCAGCATCGCCTCGACCAGGTGCAGCTTGTCCGGGTAGTCCGGAAGGTAATTTTCCGTGTACCAGACCCTGGCAAAGAAGATCCGGTTGAACAGGGCCACCGCAGCGGGGGAGGAGGTGACGACCTCCTCCGTGACCGGCGGCAGGATACGTTCGCGGCAGGTGACACGCGGGCGCAGCATCCGGCGGAAGGTGACCGCCCCCACAGGTGCGCCGCGCACGATCCGCACCTTGCCGGCGTTCAGGCTGGACCCGTGCAGCCCGGCCAGATAAGCGCGCTCGGTCTCTGTCAACGGGCGGCCGCAGGCGGAGAGAGCGAGCAGGGCAAGAAGCAGGACGCGGATCATGTGTGCATTGCCATCCGGTCAGCAGCTCATCGCCAGCACACGGCTGATTTCGGTGAGCGAGCGGCCCGATTGCTCCATCCAGGTGTTGAAAGCGGCCTGCACGGATTTCAGCGCGGTTTTGGAGGTTGCGGGCTTGTCGATCACCCCTTCTGTGATCAGCCGGGCGGTGACGTCCCGGGACAGGATGAAGCTGTCGCGCCCGGCAAAGCGCATGGCGTATTGGCCGGTGTTGCCACCCAGCCGGCTGCCGCGCTTTTTGAGCATGTCCAAAAGCCCGATGTAGTCGGTGGAGGGCCAGCCGCCCAGCACCTGGCCCGCGCCGCCCTCCGCGCGCAGCTCCATCAGCAGGGAGGCGTTTTCGCGCACGGTTGCCAGTTTGGCGCCGTTTCTGACAACCCGTGTGTCTTGCAGGATCCGGTCGAATTCCTCTTCGGCCATAAAGGCGCAAGGACCGGGGTCAAATCCGTGAAAGACCTCCTCAAAGCCGTCCCATTTGGCCTCGATCACTTTCCAGTTGAAGCCCGCCTGGAAGATGCATTTGGTCATCGTGGCGAGCCAGCGGTCCTCGGGCAGATCCGTGACCTTGGGGTCGGGTTTGGCGAGCTTTTCCTCGAGCGCCTCCGGCCCGCCGTGGCGGTCTGCTGAGATGGCGTGGATGTCGTCAAAGGATCGCATGGCGGCTCCGGTGTGGCGTTCCGGTGAGGTTAGCGGGGGCGGCGCAGCTCGACAATGGATTTGCCGAGGCGGAAGGGGGCGGCAAAGCTGACAAGGCACAGCGCGATGATCTGCAGTACCAGGATATGGGCATTGGCCTGCAGGTATTCCCATTCGTCCTTCAGCTTGGACACATGGGTGATCAGGTCGTCATAGGCCCGCGCGATGATCAGGTAGTCGCCAGCGATGGCGGGAACCTTGCGGCGCATGTTGTCGACGGCGGCCTGGGCAGGGGCGTCGAGCGAGGTGAAGACCAGGAACGCTTCCGGGTTAAATGCGCTGGCCTTGGCTTCCATGTGTTTCATCTCGTCCATGTCGTCCCCGCCGGTGCCGAACAGGAAGTTGAGGCCCTGCAGCGGCGCCACCTCATTTGTTACCGCGATAAACAGCGGCAGTTCGGCGTTGCCTGCGGTGGAGGCAGAGAGGAATTCGACCTTTTCGCACAAGACCGCGATGTCGGCGTCATAGGCAGGGTCGCAAAACCGAAGGCGGAAGCGGGCGGCGTCGCGGTCAAAGGCGGCTGTGGCGGCATAGGCGATGTCGATCTGGCGTTCGAGTTTTGAGCTGTCGGCGGCGTAAATGCCGGAGATCACCGCCACCAGCGCGCCAAAGCCGCCAAGCACCACCCACACGAGGTCCGCCAGTTTCCAGGCGCGGTGGCCGGCCGGTTTGCGGAACAGGAAGATGGTGCCGATAAGGCCGGTGAGGAAGAACAGCAATAGCAGGGGCAGCTGGTTGTTTGCGATGAAATTCATGCCCGGTCTCTTTGCTGTGATTGGCTTGCCTAACCATAAGAAGAGAAAGGGGTTTCAGGCAACAGGCATCACGCAAGCGTCATGCCGCGGGCGGCGCGCATGGGTTTGGCCGGGCGGGAGGGGATCCCGGTCCGGGTGGAATGCTGTTCCGGGGGCCGGTTGGGCCGTTACTTGCTGTGGCCGGGGTGATCTGGCCGGGTAAGAAGTGGCGGCGCCGCCAGAGCCCGGATGGGCCAGTGGCGGAGGGCCGGATGGGGATCGCAAGACCCCATGTCCGCTTGAAAGCTTCCTGTTTGCGGAAAACCCCTGCCCCCGATGAGGGGGTGGTCCTGGCGGGTTCCCGTATCTCCTGTTGGTGCGGGGTGTCAGTCCGCACCGGTGTCGCGACACATTGGAGTATGGCTGAGCGGGGTTAAGGCGGGGAAAGCGGGGCGTGCGGTGGTTCGGGGTTTGGCGCAACAGTGAGCAAGCTGCCCGGAAACCATCCGGGGGATGGTTTCGCTTGCGAACGGGCGGAGCCCTGAAGACCGGGGCGCTGCACCTGCCTGCCTCCCAGGCAGTCGCAGACCTAGCGGCGGGATGCCTCCCCTCTCGGCGGCAAAGCCGCCTGCCGGGCAGGGGGCGGGAGTATTTTCAGAAAGGTGAATGGTAGGGCGGTGTGCCCCTTTGCATGTGGGGCGTCAGCCGTACGGCCCGCGCCTGACTTTACATCCGGGAGTTCGAACCGGTCCGCGCAGCGGCAAACGCTCCGGGAGAGCGTTTGAGGTTCGGACAGGCGGAGCCCTTCGCACCCAACAGTGTAAATCAAAGTACGGCGTTTGCAATATTCCACCTGGGACGTGGCGCGCAGCGGTACGGCCCGCGCCTGATTGGGCTCCGCCCGTTTCGACCTGAAACTGTCCCCCGGACAGTTTCAGGGACGGTCTCAACTCCCCCCGGGAAGGCGCTTAACACCTCCCCAAGGTCAGGCGCGGGCCTTGTTGTGTGGAAGGGTGGCAGGAAAGTTGCGTGCGGTTAAAGTGGAGATTGATCCAAAGTAGACTTTAGCTCTTTGGTAGAAGGGCCAACCTTCACAGGTCGCTTTTCGTCTTTCCTGTTGTAGTCTTTAATGTTTTTTAGGAGCAGGTGCGCTTCTCCATGTAGAGCAACCGCAGACTTGAAAAGAATCTCAAGTTTCTCAAGACTTACTGCTGCCGTATCGTCTAAGTTGTTTTGCGCCGTTTGGTGCCGCGAAAATAGCTCTTCGTACCTATTACGGAGTTCTCTTTTGGCGTGTTTAGGTGTGTTTGAAGCCAAAACACCTACTGCATTAGCCGCAAAAAGCCCCTCGTAAATCTCCTCAGACAAACCAATGCCGAGCAAACGGTTTAGAGCGGAGATATTTCTATTCTCGAGGCCGAGCTCGCTTCGGCAATCCCCAATAACATGAGAGGTTTCCGACACAAGCTTGTAGTACTCAATCCTGGTTTTGCGTGTTTCCTGATCAGCCATTTTATTGGTGGCATCGACTTGGGCTTTGTGTTGCAATACCGCAGCCTTTAACTCTCCTGATTGAACGGTAATGGCGGCACCTTGCTGGAAAAACCCTACGACAAGCCACAATAACGCCACAGGGCCAGCTAACCCAGCGAGGAAGTCGCCAAGTTCATTAAGGCTTAATGTTCCGCCAGCCTCTGCATATTTGGAAAACACTCCAGCAAACGTTCCAAGATATGCAAACGTAAGCCAGATATGCCAGTTTTGTTTTGTTGTTATCGTACAGAACTCAAATACTGATTTGACCCGAGCAACGAATCTACCCCTCAAACATCCAGCTCCTCCACGAACTTCGCGTTCTCCTGGATATACTGGTAGCGGAGCTCGGGTTTCTTGCCCATCAGCTGTTCGACCAGCTCGCCGGTCTCGCCCGGCTCGTCCTCGTCGATGGTGACGCGGATCAGCTTGCGGGTGGTCGGGTCCATCGTGGTCTCTTTCAGGTCCTTGGCGTCCATTTCGCCAAGACCCTTGAAACGGCTCACATCAATCTTGCCTTTGCCGCCCAGACCCTTTTCCAGCCATTTGTCGCGCTCGGCCTCGTCGAGGCAATAGACGCGGCGCGCGCCCTGGGTCAGGCGGAACAGCGGCGGGCAGGCCAGATACAGGTGGCCGCCGTCAATCAGGGGCCGCATCTGGGTGAAGAAGAAGGTCATCAGCAGCGAGGCGATATGGGCGCCGTCGACGTCCGCATCGGTCATGATGATGATCTTGTCATAGCGCAGATCGTCGAGGTTGAACTTGGTGCCGGTGCCGACACCCAGCGCCTCGCAAAGGTCGCGGATTTCGGCGTTGGTGCCGATCTTGTTGGAGGCCGCCCCCAGCACGTTCAGGATCTTGCCCTTGAGCGGCAGCAGCGCCTGATTGACCCGGTTGCGCGCGCCCTTGCCGGAGCCACCGGCCGAGTCGCCCTCGACAATGAACAATTCGGTGCCGGCGCGGTCTTTTGATGTGCAGTCGGTCAGCTTGCCGGGCAGGCGCAGTTTCTTGGTGGCCGATTTGCGCTGGGTCTCTTTCTCCTGCTTGCGGCGCAGGCGTTCTTCGGCCCGCAGGACAAGGAAGTCGAGGATGGCGCCGGCCGATTTGGTGTCGGCGGCCAGCCAATTGTCGAAATGGTCGCGGACCGAGTTTTCCACCATTTTCGAGGCGGACTCGGTCGACAGGCGGTCCTTGGTCTGGCCAACGAATGCCGGGTCGGCGATGAAGCAGGAAATCAGCGCGCAGCCGCCGGCCATTAGGTCGTCGCGGGTGATGTTGCCCGCCTTCTTGTTGCCGACCAGCTCGCCGTAGGCCTTGATGCCTTTGAGGATCGCAGCCCAGAAGCCCGCCACATGCGTGCCGCCTTCGGGCGTGGGGACGGTGTTACAGTAGGACTGGGTAAAGCCGTCGCGCGAGGGCGTCCAGTTGATCGCCCATTCGACATAGCCCGGCGCATTGAATTTCTCGCGGAACTCGACCTTGCCGGCAAAGGGCGCGTCTGCATAGACCGAGGATTTGCCCAGGACTTCGCTCAGGTAGTCGCGCAACCCGCCGGGGAAGTGGAAGGTGGCCTCGGCCGGGGTTTCACCGTCGTCAATGTGGGTTTTCCAGCGGATTTCGACGCCGGAGAACAGATAAGCCTTGGAACGCACCAGGGTCATCAGGCGCTTGGGCTTGAACCGGTGAGAGCCAAAGATCTGCTCATCCGCGTGGAAGGTCACGAAAGTGCCGCGCTTGTTGGGGGCGGCGCCGATTTTTTCGACCGGTCCCAAGGGCAGGCCGCGGGAGAAGCGCTGCTCGAACAGTTCCTTGTTCTTGGCCACTTGCACCACCAGCGAATCCGACAGCGCGTTCACCACCGAGGAGCCGACGCCGTGCAGGCCGCCGGAGGTCTGGTAGGCCTTGCCGGAGAATTTGCCGCCTGCGTGCAGGGTGCAGAGGATCACCTCAAGCGCGGATTTATCCGGGAACTTGGGATGCGGGTCGATCGGGATGCCGCGGCCGTTGTCGGTGATGGTGACGGAATAATCCGCGTTCAGGGTGACTTCGATACGGTTGGCATGGCCCGCGACGGCCTCGTCCATCGAGTTGTCGAGGATCTCGGCCACCATGTGGTGCAGCGCGCGCTCATCGGTGCCGCCGATATACATGCCGGGGCGCTGGCGGACCGGTTCGAGGCCTTCCAGCACCTCGATTGAGGAGGCGTCATAGGTGTCGGCTGCAGGCGTGCTGAGGAGGTCGTCGGCCATGTGCGGAAACTGCTCTTCCTTGGTGTTGATTGGGAGGCATTATGGCAGGTGTCGGGGCCGGGTGGAAGAGGGGCGCATGGGGCTGTGGATAAGGCGGCCGGGGCGGGCGGAGAGCGGTTGTTTTCACTGCGCCGAAGGTAAGTTCCGGTTATCCGCTTGCGTCGATATTTCCCGTGCAGGGAAACAGCCTGCGAGTTAAACCTTGGCCAACGAATGGCATGAGGAGGGCCGCCAAGTGGCTGACAAGGGGATCAAGACGCAGGACTGGGCGGCGTTCCGGGCGGAGGCGCAGCGGATGCTGGAGGCGGCGCTGGACCAGATGGAAGAGGCTGCGGAGCGCCCTTGGCAACCGGTGCCCGAGGATATTGATGCGCGCTATGCGGTGACGGCACAGGCGCGGGGGCCGCAGGAGGCGGTGGACCGGATCATCCGCGACGTGCTGCCCTATCATGGCGGCAATACCCATCCGCGGTTCTGGGGATGGGTGCAGGGATCGGGACTGGCAACGGATCTGATCAGCTCAATGGCGGCGGCGGCGGTCAATGCCAATATGGGCGGGCGCGATCACGGTGCGAATTATATGGAGCGCGCCGTGGTGGACTGGACCCGTCAGAAGATGGGGATGCCGGACAGCGCCAGCGGGCTGCTGGTGACCGGCACCTCGCAGGCGACGGTGATTGCCTTTCAGGCGGCCCGGCTGCGGGTACTGAAGGATTTGCGCAAATCCGGCCAGGGTGACGCGCGGTTGACGGCCTATGCGGGCGAGGGTGTGCATAATGCGACGCTGAAGGCGGTGGAGCTGCTGGGCATCGGCTCGGACAATCTGCGCCGAGTGCCCTTGGCTGGCGGACAGATCGACTGCGCGGCATTGGCGGCGATGGTGGCGCAAGACAAGGCTGCCGGGGCGGTGCCGTTCCTGGTGGTGGGCACGGCCGGATCGGTGGATCTGGGGCTGTATGATGATCTGAATGCGCTGGCCGATGCGGCGGCGGATCTGGGGCTGTGGCTGCATGTGGACGGGGCTTTCGGCGCCTGGACGCGGATTGCGCACGCGCCTTGGCGGTCGTTGTCCGACGGGATCGGACGGGCCGACAGCATTGCGCTGGATTTCCATAAGTGGATGTATGTGGGTTATGATTGCGGCATGGCGCTGCTGCGCAACGAAGATGAGCACCGGGCGGCGTTTTCGGCGCGGCCATCCTATCTGGAGGGGGCCGAGCGCGGGCTGGCGGGCGGTGAGCCGTGGTTCTGCGACTACGGCATTGATCTGAGCCGCGGCAATAGGGCGTTAAAGGTCTGGACCGCGTTGGAGACCTATGGCGAGGCGGCGTTTTCGGAAGCCATTACAGGGAACTGCGAGCTGGCGGCATACATGGCGGCGCAAATTGAGGCGCAACCCGATATGGCACTGGGGGCGCCGGTGGTGTCGAATGTCTGCGTGTTCACCGCGCGCAGCGATCTGGAACCTGAGGCGCAATCCGAGGTCAACGCGCGGGTTGCCCAGACCCTGCAGGAAAGCGGCGAGGCGGTGTTTTCCACCACCCGTTCGCAAGGCCGGGTGATGCTGCGCGCGGCAATCACCAACCACCGCAGCCGCGAGGCGGATGTGCGGGCGGCAATCGCGGCAGTGGCGCGGGAGGCTGCCGGTTAACTCGGCGGATCGGGGGGGGCTATCGGCGGGCTCTTGCGGTTTTGGGTTGCAAGAAGGGGCGCTGCCCTCTTGGCCTTCCGGCCTCACCCCAGGGTTATGCGTAAGACATTGCCTCTATTTTATCTTCTGAGAAGATGATGCCGGTCGGTTTCCCGGATGGCCATTCGGGAAGCTGGTGGCGGGCAGGCCAACCCGAGGAAGACCTGCTCAACGGTCGCAAAATATCTTGCCGCCCGTCACATCTGTCCGGCCATCCGAACGGCAGAAGGGCCTTCGCGGCCGAGCCTAATCAAGGATAACGACATCAGCAGTAACTTCAGCGAGGCAGACCGCACCAACGTCATTGCATTCGAAGTCCCGAAGGCCAGTCTGACGGTGCATAGCTTGCCCGATGATCGGCAGGTGACAAGTCCCAACAGCGTCACGGCCATCAAACGGTTTCTCAAGACAAGAGGAAAGGCGGCATCCCATTTGTCGTTTGCGAGGCATCTGGAGGCTATGAACGGCACGTTCTTCAGTCCTGTGTCGATCTGGAGCTGCCTGTCCATCGCGCACATGGCACACGGACACGGTACTTTGCGAAGTATCCCGGATTGTCAGCCAAGACAGACCAGGTGGACGCAAGAATGCTCGCACTCTTTGCCGCAAAATCAGAGGATCTGCGCCTTTGGCAGCCGCCTGGGACGGAAACAGCCGAGCTACGTGGGCTACGGCGGCGTCGCGATGGCCTGGCCCAGATGATCCGCAAGGAACAGAACCGGCTAATCAGGGCCGTTGAGCGCTCCTTGAAACGCCATATCCGCGCCCTGACCAAAGATATGAACGAGCTGGATGAACAAACCGGCAAGCTGATATCATCAACACCCGGGTTTCGGAGCAAGTCGGACTTGCTGAAATCCGTGGTCGGTGTAGGCTCCGAAACGGCTGCGGCGTGCTTAGCATATGTGCCTGAGCTTGGCTCACTGACCAAGGGTAAAGCAGCCGCCATCGTTGGACTTGCGCCGCAGGCCCAAGATTCAGGGACGTTGAAAGGCCACCGCCGCATTTCCGGGGGCAGGCGCGACGTCAGATCCACGCTCTACATGGCCGCTCTGTCAACGCAGCGATACGATCCCATGATGCAATCATGCGCGCGACGCTTACGTGAACGTGGAAAGCCCGCAAAGGTCGCGATCACGGCAATCATGCGCAAGCTCATCGTCATCATGAATGCGGGGTTGAAGACCGGCGAACCTGCGCGACGGCCCGTTCCAACTGACGATTACTAACCTTCGAAACCACGGCTGCCAACTGGTAGGATGCCGGACCTTCCGGACTTTTGCCCGTGCGGCTATTGCCCATGCAGAAAACCTTCGCTCTTGCGGCAGGGTTTTGCGGCGAAGCAGCGGGTTTTCTGATTGCGGATGAAGTGGATGGCTCCTGCTCCACCGGCGTCGCAATGCACCATAGTGCAGTTGTCATGAACTGCTAGGAGAGGAACCACCCAATGACAGTTAAAACCATAAGTCTCGATCTGGCCAAGAATGTTCTTCAGGTTCACGGAGTTACCGAGACAGGCCGCAAGATTTTCTATCGCAAGATAAAGCGCGCCAATCTACTGGCATTTTTTGAAAGCTTGCCGCCATGCATGGTCGGCATGGAGGACTGCGGTTCTGCCCATCGCTGGGGGCGCGAGTTGCGCAAGCTTGGCCATGATGTCCGGCTGATGCCAGCGACTTACGTCAAACCTTATGTGAAGCGGGGAAAGGCCGATGCGGTGGATGCCGAGGCGCTCTGCGAAGCCGTTCGTCGCCCGAGTTTAAGCTGGTCCGCGCCAGCGGATTGAACGATCCGGGGGATCGTTCAAAGGCGCAGAACGAGATTTGCCGAGATCAAGACGGAAGACCAGCAGGCGCTGCTGGCGGTCCACCGCACCCGCGAACTCGTTGTCCGCCTGAGAACTCATGTCGCGAACATGATCCGCGGCCTGTTGCGCGAATTTGGGCGTGTCCGACCAACCGGTGTCGAGGCCGTGACCGCCTTTTCCTAACGCCATCTCGAGGGCGTTCCACCCGACATGCCCGAGCTGGCGAATGGAGTCCTCGGTACGCTGTGCTACCAATTCCTCGGGCTCAACGCCCGCATTGATGGCTTCACCAGGTTGATCTAGAGCCACTGCCAACGAGATGCCGATCCGCGACGGCTGATGCAGGTGCCGGGGATCGGTCCGATCACGGCATCCGCAATCGTGGCGACGATCGGCGATGCCAAACAGTTCAGAACCGGACGCGATCTGGCCGCCTGGTTAGGATTAACCCCGCTCAGTAAATCCAGTGGCGGCAAGGAGAGGTTCGGACGCATCACCAAGAAGGGGAACCACTACATCCGGAAACTCCTGATCTTTGGCATGCCATCCCGCGCGCTGATGGCCAAACGGAATCCTGAAAAGGTCGATCCCTGGACCGCTAAAATTCTGGCCGGAAAGCCGGTTCGGCTTACGACTGTTGCCATGGCGAACAAGGCGGCTCGTGCAATCTGGGTAATGCTGACGCGACTGGAAAATTACCGGCAGCCGGTCGCTTGACCGGATAACCTGCCAGAGGTGCAAGACGAATGACGTGATGATGCGGAATCAAGTCAACCAAGAGCCAGGACACTCCGGGAATGGCAATGACCCCTTGAGGTCGTTTTGCCGATTGGAACTTCGCTTGCGGAAATCATCAGGGCCAGTGGGAGATCGCCAAGCGAACAGGCCGGACAGACGACTGTACTGACCAAACCGCCGCAGAAATCGTCAAAATATGTCTTGCTATGCAGGAGCCATCCACAGAAGTCATTCATCGGCATAAATTTCGGCCAAATCCAATCCGCCCTTTCGCCGCGACCAGGATCGACCATCGAGGAGCGGGACTTGGTGCATTTGCTGCAAATGCGTCAATGTCTGCAAAGGAGAATTTTATACAAGCGGCTACGCTGGCAATCGTTGCTTCTTGCGCCAGGCAGCAGGGGTCACTCCGTAGATTCTTCGAAACTGGCGTATGAAATGGGTCGTGTCCTGCCATCCGATGTGTGGCGCAATTTGATCGACGGGAATGTCGGTATGTTGCAAGAGTTGCGCGGCCTTGGCGAGGCGGGCGGAAGTGATCCATGTGCCGACCGTAAAGCCAGTATCGGCTTTGACGACGGCCGCGACATGGGGCGCGGTTCGGCTAACTGCGGAGGCCACATCGCTGAGGGAAATGGGGGAAAGGCTATGCCGTTGAATGTAGCGCAGTGCGGCGGCGACCAGCGGCGAGCGTTGCGTATCCTCATCCGCACTTGGCATCGCCCGTGACACCTCTGAAAGAATTAGCGTAATCAAGCTGCGTTGCACGTCTGCGGTCAGCTCGTTTTGCCCTTCGGCTTCGCGCGCCAAGGTTTCAAACCAGAGCTGCAGGCGTGCCTGTGCCGCATTCTCCAGGTGGATCACCGGGGATGCCCCAAGGCGAACCTCGGCAAAGGGACGCATGACCGCCTGCTCCTCATCAAGCCCAAAGCCGCCAGCAGAAAACCCTAGCAGCCAATAATCGAGATCTTCACCTGCCAATGGCCGGTGCGGCACACCGGCGGGAACAATCGTCACGCTTCCCGCCAAGGATAGCGTTTCGTATCTTTGCTCCATTGTGAACCAACCCTCACGGGCAAACACCAACCCATGTTCGGCGTGAACGGCGACGGGCGCCGGCTGTGTGCTGACGCCCGTCTCGTGAATCACATAGCAGGAGGGATGCGGCGGTTCGGGCTGCTTAAGATCTGTCATGCACAAATCCCGAATATCATAAGATCAGCCGATAATACCCGAATCCACGCTCTCAAGCAACGACGCCAGCGGGACTATGTTGGGCCGACGAAACCATCAGCATAAACGGATCCAGACATGGCTAGCCAACACTACGACCTCATTATCATCGGTGGTGGACCCGCCGGACAATCCGCCGCTTTGATTGCTGGACGCACCCGTATGAAAACCGCCTTCATCAACGCGGAAAGCCCCGGCAACTTTGTGACCACAGCCTCGCACGGGTTTTTGACCCGCGATGGTGCCCACCCAAGCGAGCTATTGGCAGTGGCCAAGGAGCAGCTGCGGAAATATCCAACCGTCAACTACATTGCCGGTAAGGTTTCTGAGGTCGCCCGCTTGGCCGGCGGATTTTCGGCGACGACAGCGCAGGGTGTAACGATGACCGCGACCCGCATGCTGATTGCGACGGGTCATCGGGACCACCTCGACCAGTTGGACTTACCCGGTATCGAGGACGTCTACGGCAAATCGGTTTACCCATGCCCGTTCTGCGATGGGTACGAACATTCCGACGAAGCGTTGGCCATTTTCGGCCACGGCGCAATCGAACATTTTGTGCCGATGATGCGGATTTGGTCGCGCGATATGATCGTGTTCACCAACGGCAATCCATTGGACGCCAAGGTGAAGGCAGAGTTGCAGGCCAAAGGCGTGCCGGTCGAAGAAGCCGGGGTTGCGAGCTTGCGGTCAACAGGCGGCACGCTCACCCATGTCGTATTGGACGACGGCCGCGAGATTGCGCGGCAAAGCGGGTTTGTCGTCGAGGAATTCTCTTCGCCCGCGACTGACTTTGCGGTGCGTCTGGGGGTTATCGCGAACGAAGAGAACGATTGGGGTATGTCCGAGCTTGCCGGTGCGAACGGCACGACTAATATTCCAGGTCTTTACATCGTCGGGGATGCGCGGATGGGATTCGCGGGTATCGCGGCAGCGGTTTCGGAAGGCGGGTTCTGCGTAGAAATGATAGCCCATGAGGTCGCGATGGAACGTTGGGCCGTCCTGCTGGAGGAATCAAAGTGAAGGAAAAGACAAAGGCGCTTTGGGAAAAGCAGGATCAGCATAAAGGCGACCGTTGGCGGCTGTTTCAAGCGGTGAGCGCGGCGGTGCCTGCGCGCCGTGTGCTCTATGCGGGCAGCTACGTCGATGTTGCGCCGTCCTTTGTTTATGACGATGTGACCTATGCGGACATGGACAAACGGGCGGCGGCGTTTTTTGCTGATACTGGAGGTACGCGACAGATCATCTGCGACCATGGAGGCAATGTGAACGGGCGGGTCGCGTTCGTGCATGGCGACTACGCCGCACTTGATTTGCCGCCCGAAAGCTTCGATCTGCTGATCTCGCTCTATGCGGGGCTCATATCAGAGCCCTGCGGCCGTTTGCTGCGCATCGGGGGGCATTTTCTGGTGAACTCAAGCCATGGGGATGCAGCGCTTGCGGCGCTCGATCCACGGTTCAAGTTGGTTGCGGTCGTCACCTCTGCAAGCGGTTGCTACGAAGTCACCGATCAACACCTTGACAGCTACATGGTGCCGAAAAAGCCGCAAACGATCACCCGTGACAGCCTGATGAAATCAGGACGCGGCGTTGCTTATACCAAATCGCCATTTGCCTACTTGTTCGAAAGGGTGCTGTGACTTGCCAATCGATAAGCCGATGATGAAAGCAGCCGTTGGCCGCGCCACAGAAAATTTGCAAAGTGGGCTCTGCTCCCGCTTTTGTGGCGTTTTGCCTGAACGCTAGCTATGGAAGCGTCAATGCCGGGACATTGAATGAAGCCGCAGCGTCTCAGGTATATAGTCTGGCAGGCGCACGGCAGGTTCCAATCCGCCCTCAACCTTTTTCACGCCTCACTGGCAATGTGCTGGCCAACAAATAGGCGGGCCAATTTCCCCTGTACCAGCAGCCGCAGAATTACGGGCAGGAAGGGATCACTCTGGACCGCTCCATCCTGGCGGATTGGGCTGGCCGTTCTGCGGCGCGGCTGGAATCACTGGCCGGAGTCCTGCCGGACAGGTTAACCGTCAAAGGAGCTCATCGGTCAGGTGGCCCGGAACTGCCGATTCCCATTGCCCTTGGTCCCCGGCCATCCTTATAGCGACGCCGCTGCGCGGCTGGCCTGATCGTAGTAGCCCGATAAAGTGCGCAAGCTGCGGGCAATCTCGCGCAGATCTTTTCCTGGAAGATCGACGCCATCCAGCCCGTCCAGGAGGCATTGGCGGCGGACATCGCGATAGGCAGCACAAATCACGGCGCCCTCAGGGGAAGTGCGGTAGAACACTTCCTTGCCGCGTTTTTCAGAATCCAGCAGCCCCGCCTTGAGCAGCTTGCGCAGCCCGTAGTTCACCGTGTGGCTGTCCTCGATGTTCAAAAGGAAGCAGATGTCGGACAGGCGCTTGTCCTTGCTGCGGTGATTAACGTTGTGCAGGATCAGGATTTCCAGCGGGCTGAGGTCGGGCTGGCCGGCCGCGGACATGCAGCGGGCGGTCCAGCGCGAAAATGCATTGAAGGCGACGATCAGCCCGTATTCCAGTTCCGACAGTTCCCATCCGTCGCCCTCTGCCAGATGGCGGGAGGAGACGATTCGGCGGCCGTCCGGTTGGTTCTCAGCCATCTTTAGCTCCTTCATTATTGATAAAACCCCGGTGTTTTACCTGCTTGAAGCTATAAAAATGCAAAGTATCAGCAAGATCAAGCGAGCAGGGGCCCATTTTGGCATAACGTTGACAAATTGTCAGCGTTATGAGTATAAATAGACAACAAACCGCATTGGGAGGAAAAAATGCAAATCACACGTATTCTGGGCAGTGCCGCCGTCCTTGCTGCCGGGCTGTCGGTTTCGGTGCAGGCCGCAACCTGGGACATGCCGACGCCTTATCCGGACGCCACGTTCCACACCAAGAACGTCGCTGAATTTGCCAGCGACGTGGCCGAGGCCACCGGTGGCGGGCTGGAGATCAAGGTCCATTCGGCGGGTTCCCTGTTCAAGCATCCCGAAATCAGCAAGGCGGTGCGCAGCGGCCAGGTGCCTGCGGGCGAGTTCTTCCTGTCGCTCTTGGCCAATGACAACCCGGCGTTTGGCGCCGACTCGCTGCCGTTTCTGGCGACCAGCTACGCCGAGGCCGAACGGCTGTGGGCGGCGCAGAAGGACGTGATCGACGGGCTGCTGGACGAACAGGGGCTGATGGCGCTGTACGCTGTGCCGTGGCCGCCGCAGGGACTGTACACCACCAAGGAAATCAACAGCGTGGACGATCTGGCCGGGCTGAAGTTCCGCACCTACAACGCCACGCTGGAGCAATTCGCCAACCTGGCGGGCGCCGCGCCGACCCAGGTTGAGGTTCCGGATATTCCGCAGGCCTTCAGCACCGGCCGGGTCGAGGCGATGATCACCTCGCCCTCCACCGGCGTGAACTCCAAGGCCTGGGATTTCCTGACTCATTACACCGATATCCAGGCCTGGATCCCGAAGAACATCGTGGTGGTGAACAAGCGTGCCTTCCGCCGCCTGGATGAAGCCACTCAGACCGCCGTTCTGGAAGCCGCAGCTGCGGCCGAGGCACGCGGCTGGGAGATGAGCCGGACCGAGACCGCCGAGCAGGTCGGGGTGCTGAAGGAAAACGGCATCACCGTGGCCGAGCCGTCGGAGGAGCTGATGGAAGGCCTGCGTGCCATTGGGGCGCAGATGCTGGAAAACTGGAAGGGCGAGGCCGGTGAGGCCGGCGCCACCCTGCTGAACGCTTATCAGCAGTAACTACAACACGGCCGGACGCCGGCAGCGGCGTCCGGTCTCCTGGGGAGGAGGAGCAGCCATGCGGCTTGTGCTTGATTTCATCTACCGTGCGGCCGGCGGGCTGGCAGCACTGTTCATCGTGGCCATCGTGGCGTTGGTATTCGCGCAGGTGTGCTTGAACCTGGCCGACAAGATCGCGGCGGCACTGACCGGCAGCGGGGTCGGCCTGACCATTCCGTCTTATGCCGATTTCACCGGCTTTTTCCTGGCGGCCTCCACCTTTCTGGCACTGGCCTACGCACTGCGCGCTGGCGGCCACATCCGGGTGACGCTGCTGACCAACCGGCTGCCCGTCCCCGCCCGCCGCATGACCGAAGCGGCCGTCACCTTTCTGGCACTGGTCATGAGCGGCTATGCCACCTGGTACATGGGCTTGCTGCTGCTGGAATCGCTGGAATTCGGCGACCGCAGCGCAGGAATGGTGTCGGTGCCGCTGTGGCTGCCGCAGGCACCGGTGGCACTTGGCCTTGCGATCCTCACCCTGGCGCTGGCGGACGAGCTGATCTGCATATTGCGCGGCGCCCCGCCCTCCTGGGAGGGCAAGGGCGAAAATCTTCTGAGCGAATAGGGGTTCACCATGTCGATTGCCGCACTTTCCATCCTTCTTCTTGTCCTTCTGTTCCTGTTCCTGGGTGCAGGCCTTTGGGTGGCCTTTGCCCTGCTGGGGGTGGGCATCGCCGCGATGGCGCTGTTCACCGAGGCGCCTCTGGGGCTGGTGATGGCCACCACCATGTGGGGCCACAGCAACTCCTGGGCCCTGGCGGCGCTGCCGCTGTTCATCTGGATGGGCGAGATCCTGTTCCGCTCGCGCCTGTCGGAGGACATGTTCACCGGGCTGTCGCCCTGGATGAACCGGCTGCCGGGGCAGCTGCTGCATGTGAATGTCTTTGCCTGCGGGATCTTTGCCGCGGTGTCAGGGTCGTCCGCCGCCACTGCCGCCACCATCGGCAAGCTGTCGATCCCGGAGCTGTCGCGCCGTGGCTATCCTGAAAAGCTGGTGATCGGCACCCTGGCCGGTTCTGCCACGCTGGGGCTGCTGATCCCGCCGTCGATCATCCTGATCGTCTACGGCGTGGCGACCGAGCAATCCATCGCCCGGCTGTTTGTCGCGGGCGTGCTGCCGGGCGTGCTGCTGGTCGGGCTGTTCGTCGGCTATGTGGTGGTCTGGGCACTCCTGAACCGCAGCCAGCTGCCCACCGAGGACATCGCCGCCACCTTCCGCGAGAAGCTGAAGCGCGCCCGCAGGCTGCTGCCGGTGGTGCTGCTGATCGGCGGGGTGATCGGTTCGATCTATGCAGGCATTGCCTCGCCCACCGATGCCGCCGCTGTCGGCGTGGTGCTGGCGCTGCTGTTGTCATGGCAATCGGGCTCACTCAACCGCCAAAGCTTTACCGAGGGTCTGATGGGGGCGACCATCACCTCCTGCATGATCGCCTTTATCCTGGCGGGGGCATCGTTCCTGACCGTAGCGATGGGGTTCACCGGTATTCCGCGCATACTGGCGGAGTGGATCGGGTCGCTGAACCTGTCAACCTTCACCCTGCTGGCGGCGCTGACCATCTTCTTTGTGATCATGGGCTGCTTTCTCGACGGGATCTCGGTGGTGGTGCTGACCGCCTCGGTGATCATGCCGATGGTGCTGGAAGCGGGCATTGATCCTCTGTGGTTCGGCATCTTCCTGGTGATCGTGGTCGAGATGTCGCAGATCACGCCACCAGTCGGCTTTAACCTGTTTGTGCTGCAGTCGCTGACCGGGCGGGACATTCTGACCGTGGCCAAGGCGGCGCTGCCGTTCTTCTTCCTGATGATCGTGGCACTGGTGCTGATCGTGCTGTTCCCGTCCATCGTCACCTACCTGCCGGAGCAGATGTAATGGCACAGGATACCGTTGCGGCGCCCAACCCTGAAATCCGCACGGTGGGGGTGGACGGGATGCTGGTGAGCTTTGGCAGCCGCCTGAGCGAGCCGGCCAACCGCGCCGCCCTGGCGTTCCGCGCAGCACTTGCGCAGGAGAGCTTGGACGGGGTCGAGGAGGTTTCCACCTCGCTGGTGTCGGCCTATGTGCGCTTCGACCTGCGGCATCTGGACCATGCGGGCTTGCGGGCGCGGTTGGAGGGGCTGCTGTCGCAGCGTGACTGGTACGCGGCCAAACTGCCCGGCCAGCGCCGCCTGTGGCGGATCCCGGCTGTGTTCGGCACCGATCTGGCGCCGCAGCTGCCGCAGGCGGCGGAGGCGGCCGGTATGAGCGAGGCAGAGGCAGTGGCCTCGCTGTCGGCAGCGCGGGTCAGGGTACAGACCATCGGTTTTGCCCCCGGCCAGCCCTATCTGGGTGAGCTGCCCGAAGCCTGGGATATCCCGCGCCAGAGCCAGCTGACCACCCGCATCCCCGAAGGCGCGCTGGCGGTGGCGATCCGCCAGCTAGTGCTGTTCTCGGTGGCGACGCCCACCGGCTGGATGCACGCGGGCCAGACCGCGGTGCGGCTGTTCCGCCCGGATGCAGAGGAGCCGTTCCTGCTGCGCCCCGGCGATGAGGTGCAATTCAACGCGATAACACCGGAGGAGCTGCAGGGCCTGCGGCGCGATCCGCTGGGCGGTGCCAAGGCGGAGGATCTGTCATGAGCGGCACATTGACCATTTTGCGCGCAGGACCGGGAGTGACGGTTCAGGACGGCGGCCGTTCCGGCTGGCTGGATTACGGGGTGTCGCGCGGCGGCGCTGCCGACCGGCTGGCGCTGGCCGAGGGCGCGGCGCTCTTGGGGCAAGCGGCGGATCTGGCGGCGGTCGAGATGGCCGGCCTGGGCGGCGAGTTCCAGGCGGGCAGCGATCTGCGCATCGCCCTGACCGGCGCGCCGATGCGGGCCAGCATCGACGGCACCGCCGTGGCTTGGAACGCCAGCCACCTGCTGCCCGCTGGGGCGCGGTTGACGATCGGCGCGGCCCGCAGCGGCAGTTATGGCTATTTGCATGTCAGCGGCGGTATTAAGTCGGCGGAGCATCTGGGTGCGCGGTCGGCGCATCTGGCGGCGGGCATCGGCGCGCCGCTGGCGGAGGGGGAGGTTCTGGACACCGGTCCTGACGGCGGCAAGGGCACCGGGCTGGGGCTGACGCCGGAGAACCGCTTCGAGGGCGGCACCGTGCGGGTGGTGGCGAGCCTGCAGACGGCGCTGTTCCCGCAGGCCGAGTTGGAGCGGTTCGAGCAGACGGCCTTCCGCCGCGGGGTGCGCGGCAACCGGATGGGCGTGCCGCTGGAGAGCGAAGGCGAAGGCTTCCGCCCCGAGGGCGCGCGCACGGTCGTCTCCGAAGTGATCGTGCCCGGCGACATCCAGGTGACCGGCGATGGCACGCCCTATGTGCTGCTGTCAGAGTGCCAGACCACCGGCGGCTATCCGCGGATCGGTACGGTGGTGCCCTGCGATCTGCCCTTGCTGGCGCAGGCGGCGGCGGGGGCGGCGCTACAATTCCGTTTCATCCCGCTGGAGGAGGCGGTCGGGCTGGAACGGGCAGAGACGGAGCGGCGCGAAGGCATGCGCGGCCAGTGCCGTCCCTTGATCCGCGATCCGCGCACTATGTCCAACCTGCTGTCTTATCAGCTGATCAGCGGCGCGATTGCCGGTGAAGAAGATGTCTTGTGAGGAGATGACATGACCCGGACTGTCGATCTGAACGCCGATATGGGCGAAAGTTTTGGCGCTTGGTCCCTGGGCGATGATGCCGGGCTGCTGGATATCGTGACCTCGGCCAATATCGCCTGCGGTTATCACGCGGGCGACCCGGATGTGATGGCGGCGACGATGAAACACGCGGTGGCCAAGGGCACCGGCATTGGTGCGCATCCTGGTTTTCCCGATCTGCAGGGCTTTGGCCGCCGCCGGATGTCGGTGCCCTATGGGACGCTGAGCAACATGGTGCGCTATCAGCTAGGGGCGGCGCAGGCAATGGCCCGCGCGGCGGGCGGCGCGGTGCGGCATCTGAAGCTGCACGGGGCGCTGGCCAATATGGCCTCGGAAGACATTGCGGTGGCGCGGGCCTGCTATCAGGCGGCCTTGTCAGTCGATCCGGAGATCATCGTGATGGTGCTGGCGGGCACCGCGCAGCAGCAGGCCGTGCAAGAGCTGGGCTGCAGGGCGGCCTGCGAGATCTTCGCCGACCGTGCCTATAACGACGATGCGACGCTGGTGAACCGCAGCCTGCCCGGCGCGGTGATCTATGATCCGGCAGAGGCCGGGCGGCGGATGGTGGAAATGGTGCGCGAAGGCGCGATTATCACCGCCGCCGGCAAGCGCATCCCGGCGCGGATCGATACCATCTGCCTGCATGGCGATACTTCCGCCGCTGTGGCCATCGCAGCGGGGGTCAAAAGCGCGCTACGGTCAAACGGCCTAAAGACGGCCATATTCGGTGGGGCCATGCTCTGATTTACCGGGACAGGCGGACGGGGTTCGTAGCATTGAAGAGCTTTGCCGAAGGATTCTGTTTGCTTAACTTCTTCGACTAAGATGCTTCGAATGAACAGTTCAAAATCCACCCTGCTGCACGGTTTTGAGTGTACGTTTTTGGGCAATCCGCTTCACCGCCGAAAATCTGCCGCATCGGTTACGAGAATTTTCTGCGTACGCGAAAGCTACGTTGGCAAAAGGCGGCTCTATCCGGCCTCTTTAGTGTCCAAACGCCAAGCAGTGAAGGTGCGGTTTTGATCTAATGCTCGACCCCGCCAAGCAATGACCGCTTCCGTGACATAGGCTGCAAAGCAGCGAGAAGCCCGTCGCATGTGCAAAGCGATGCTGCGTCAGCGAAGAAGAATTTGCCAAGGTCGGTTCTGTCCGGCGTCCTGGAATTTCAGAAAAAGAATCTCGCTGCAGCACACACGAACGGCAGGTATTCCCGCCGCGCTGCGACGTCAGAATTTGCGCGTGTGCAGAAAAACCCGCGCTGCGCGCGCACGCAGTAAGGAAATCCAATTTACAGGTTGGACTCTCCGCCAGCTTTCGCCGTGTTTTACTCAACAGCTGCTTTGCTGAATCCGCAAGGGCATTGAGCGTTCCGATATTTGGTGTCTCCACGCTCAATGCCCTTGCCATCGTTGCGCCAGGATGTTGACCAAAGGTCCACGGTAGACATTTCCGGCCAGAAAGAAGCGGGCGGGCAGAAGCCTGCTGGTGCGGTGCGCGGCTGTTGCGGGGGGGCGGATTGGGGCGTAAAGCTGTGGCTATGAAACGTTTTGCTCCTTTGCTTTCGTTTGCGCTGCTGGTGCCGCAGGGCGCCGGATCGCATCCGCATATTTTTGTCGATACCGCGCTGAAGGTAATTGTTTCGGATACCGGGCAGTTGCAGGCAGTGGAGATCACCTGGGCCTATGATGAGTTCTATTCACTGCTTATTTTCGAGGACCGGGGGCTGGACGGCGATTATGACGGTGCGCTGACAGCCGCGGAACTGGCCGGGCTGCAGGGGTTCGACTTGGCGTGGACCGAGGGGTTTCAGGGCGACACCTATTTGACCCGGGATGGGGCTGCACTGGCGCTGGGAGCGCCGGAGCATCTGTCCACCGAGGTCGCCGGGGGGCGCATCAGCACCCGCCACCGGCGCGTTCTGGCGCAGCCGCAGGCCGCGGACGGGGTGATGATCAAGGCCTATGATCCAACTTATTACACGGCCTATACCCTGACCGGCGGGCTGGAGGTTTCAGTGGGCTGCCAAGGTCATGTCACCCCGCCGGATCTGGACGCGGCCTATACCAAAGTTGAAGAGCTGCTCTATGCGATGCCCGCGGATCAGGCAGAGGCGGCGTATCCTGAGGTGGGGGCAGCTTTTGCCGATACCGTGCAGTTAAGCTGCGGGGCGTAAGGTGCGGGCTTTTCTGGCAGTTTCAGTGCTGGCTGTTGCGGTTTCCGCCGCCTGGCTGTGGGGCTTCGGCGGCGCAGGCGTTGTTGCCGCCTGGGCGGGCGAAGGCCAGCGCGAGGCGCAGAATGCGATGGCGCGGGGGCTGCGGGCCTTGCGGGCCGGTGAACCCGGAGCGCTGACGGCGTTGCTTGGTTTGTGTTTTGCCTACGGGTTCTTTCATGCCGCCGGGCCGGGGCATGGCAAGCTGGTGATCGGCGGCTATGGCATGGGCAAGCCGGTGCCGCTGGCGCGGCTGGCCGGGCTGGCGGTGGCGTCTTCGCTGGCGCAGGCGGCCACTGCGGTGCTGCTGGTGGCGGGCGGGCTGCTGCTGCTGGACTGGGGGCGGGAGCAGCTGACCCTTGCGGCCGAAGATGTGCTGGCGCCGCTGTCCTATGGGCTGATTGCGCTGGTGGGGCTGTGGCTGCTGCTGCGCGGGGCGCGGCGGCTGCTGGCCAGCCGGGATGGCGGGCCGGAAGGGCATCATCCGCATCACCACCATCATGAACAGGGAGACGCTTGTGCCGCCTGCGGGCACCGGCACGGGCCCACGGCGGAGGAGGCGGCCAGTGTCGCCTCGCTGCGCGACGCGCTGGCAATCATCGGCGCGGTGGCGCTGCGGCCCTGCACGGGGGCAGTGTTTTTGCTGCTTCTGACCTGGCGCATGGGGGTGCTGTGGGCCGGGATTGCCGGGGCCTTTGCCATGGGGCTTGGCACTGCAACGGTGACTGTGGCGGTGGCGGCGGCGGCGGTCACCCTGCGCAAGGGCGCGCTGGCGCAGCTGCAAGGGACGGGTGCGCTGCGGGCAGCGGCAGTGCTGGAAATCGCCGCAGGCGCAGTGGTGGCGGTGCTGGCGGTCCAGATCATGCTGCGGGCATTGTAAAGGATCACGCGGTCAGGGCGCTGTCCAGCAGGGCAAACATCGGCTCCTGGGTGAGATAGGCTGACATCAGCGCTTGCATCGGGGCGGCCTGTTCACGCGCAGTCATCCCGTGCCAGAAGGTCAGGGATTTGCGCTGCAGCAGGTGCCCGTGCGGGTGGGCTTTGCCATAGGGGGCGGGCACGCGTTTCAGTTCCGGGTCTTTGACGGCGAAGCCCTTGAGCGCCAGGATGTCCGTCAGCGCTGCGATCTCGTCGCCATAGGCGCCGTCGATGGCCGCCCGCCAGCGCGGCAGCTGCGGCTTGCCGAAACCCATGATGCCGCCGCCTGCGGTGCAATAATCCGGGGCCAGCCCGAAAAACAGCGCACAGCCGCTGCTGTTCAGCGTCCACATCAGGTGCAGATGGGTGCTATAGGGCGTCTTGTCCTTGGAAAACCGCACGTCGCGCTGCGGGCGGAATAACTTGCCCGTGACTTCGGCGCCGCTGCGCCGGGTTATGGCTTGGGAAACTTCGTCCAGCAGCCGCAGCGCAGGGGACTTCAGTTGGGCTTCATACCTGTCCTTATGCGCGGTGAACCAGTCCCGGCTGTTGTTCTGCGCAAGCGCTGCCAGAAAGGCGCGGGCATCGGGGATCAGCTGGGCAAAGGCGTTGGTCATCGGGAATGGCTCCTGTGCGGCAGGCGGGAAATCCTTCTGTGCAGGATATCACCATAGGCCTGTGCAGGGGCAAGGAAACTCCGCTCTTGCCGGGAATGACTGTCCCGCCTAAGGCTGGCTGTATGAGCACATTCGCACCCAAACACACCGAGATGTCCCTGCGCGGCCATACCAGGGCGATAGCCATCCTGGGGTTGCCGCTGATCGGCGGCCATGTGGCGCAGTTTGCAATCGGCCTGACCGATACCGTGATGCTGGGCTGGTACGGGGTAGAGGCGCTGGCGGCGGTGACGCTTGGGGCGACCTATTTCTTCTCCATCTTCCTTTTGGGGTCCGGCTTTGCCTTTGCGGTGATGCCGATGGTGGCGGCGGCAGCCGGTGCCGGGGAAGAGCGGCAGATCCGGCGCAGCACCCGGATGGGGCTGTGGCTGTCGCTGCTCTATGGTGCGCTGGCGATGCCCTTGCTGTGGTGGTCGGAGCCTATACTGCTGATGCTGGGGCAGAAGGCGGATATTGCCCATGCGGCGGCTGAATACCTGCGGATTGCAGGCTGGGCGATCTTTCCGGCGCTTTTGTACATGGTGGCCAAGTCGTATCTGGCGGCGCTGGAGCGGACCCAGATCGTGCTGTGGCTGTCGGTGTTCGGGGCGGTGCTGAACGCGCTGGTGAACTATGCGCTGATCTTTGGCAACTGGGGCGCGCCGGAGCTGGGCATCACCGGGGCGGCGATTGCGTCGCTGGTGACCAACGGGGTGTCTTTTGTGCTGGTGCTGGCCTATGCGCTGAAGGTGCTGCCGGAGCATGAGCTGCTGAAGAATTTCCAGCGCCCCGACTGGGAGATGCTAGGGCAGGTGTTGCGGATGGGAACGCCAATCGGGCTGACCACCCTGGCCGAAACCAGCCTGTTTGCGGCCTCAGCCATGATGATGGGGTGGCTGGGCACGGTGCCGCTGGCCGCGCACGGGATTGCGATCTCGCTGGCGGGGCTGACGTTCATGGTGCATCTGGGACTGTCCAATGCGGCCACGATCCGCGCGGGCAATGCCTTTGGCCGGGGTGACCGGGACCACATGGCGCGCGGCGGCAAGGTTGTGACAGTGATGTCGCTGGTGGTGTCCGTGATTGGGATCACTCTGTTTCTGACCCTTCCGGATCCGCTGATGTCGCTGTTTCTTGATCCGGCGGATCCGCAGAAGACGGAGATCCTGCTGATCGGTGCCGGGCTTTTGGCGGCTGCGGCGCTGTTTCAGCTGATGGATGGGATGCAGGCCATTGCGCTGGGGCTGCTGCGCGGAGTGCAAGACACCGGCGTGCCGATGGTGATTGCGGTGCTCAGCTATTGGGCCGTCGGGATTCCTGCGTCTTATGTCTTTGGTTTTATGCTGGAATGGGGCGGCGTTGGTGTCTGGGTGGGGCTGATTGCAGGGCTTACAGCCGCCGGCGTCTTCCTGATGGCCCGGTTCTGGCGGCAGTCGATCAAGCTGGTAGGCGCTGCGGCAGTCTGAGCGGCGCGGGGTTGACCCTTTGCGGGCATCTGGGCAGGCTTCGGGAACAGCTTTGGATCCATTCAGAAAGAGGCCGTTCCTGATGATGACCGACGACGACACACGCCTGCTGCGCATCGCCTTTGAGGAAGCCAGGGCGGGATTTGACGAGGGCGGCTGCCCGATTGGTTCGGTACTGGCGCGTGGCGGTCAGGTGGTGGCGCAGGGGCGCAATCAGCGGGTGCAGAAGGGCGATCCGATTGCCCACGGCGAGATGGACGCGCTGCGCAAGGCGGGGCGGCAAAGATCCTATCGCGATACGGTGCTTTATACCTCTTTGTCGCCCTGCATGATGTGCAGCGGTACCATTGTCCAGTTCGGCGTCCCGCGGGTGGTGATCGGTGATGCGCAGAATTTTGGCGGCAACGAGGAGTTCCTGCGCTCGCGCGGTGTGGAGGTGGTGATTGCCGAGGACCCGGACTGCATCGCGCTGATGGAGCGGTTCATCCGGGAAAGGCCGGAGCTGTGGGCGGAAGACATCGCCGAGTGACAGCGGCCTGAGGTCTGGCGAAACCATGGCATTTTGCGTCGGGTTTCGGAGGCTTGGCACCAGCCTGTTGCGGTAGGGTCTGCGCAGATTTGCAATATTTGCGCGCGCCGTTTGGACGGTGCGCGGCACCAGGAGGATCCCCCATGTCCAAACCCGTTGTTCTGATCACCTCGGCCACCGGCCGCATTGGCCGCGAGCTGGTGGCGCGTCTTGCCTCCGCAGGCGGTTTCACCGTGCGTGCCTGCTATTTCAGCGAGGCCAAGGCCGAGCAGTTGACCGCGCTGGGCGCTGATGAGGTTGTGAAGTTCGACCTGTCGGAGCCGGCCACCTGGGACGCCGCGCTGGATGGTGTTTCGGCGGTCTATTCCGCCTCGCTGGACCCGATGCTGGAGGGGCATCTGAACTTTGCCAAGGCGCTGAGCGCGCGCAAGGATCAGATCAAGCATGTGGTGCGGGTCAGCTGCATGGGCGCCGATACCAATACCGCCGATTATGACGCGGATAGCCATGCCTCGCGCGCAGGGGCCGGTATTCCGCTGATGCTGCAGCATTACTGGTGGGGCGAAAAGGCGCTGATTGATGCCGGTCTGAACGTGACCGCGCTGCGCAACAACTTCTTCATGAACCACCTGCTGAAGACCGATTGCGACACCATCGGCGCCGAGGGCTGGTTCTCCAACCCGCTGGGGGATATGCGCAATTCCTTTGTCGCCACCCGCGACATCGCCGAGGCGGCGGCAGTGGTGCTGGCGGAAGGCCCAGCGCGGCATGGCAACAAATTCTATGACATCACCGGTCCGGCGCCGCAGTCGATGGCGGAAATCGCCGCTGATCTGGGCCGCGCAATGGGCAAGGAAATCGCGTACCGCGCCCAGTCAATGGAGCAGTTCGAGGCCGATTTCGGCAGCACCCGCGCCGAGTTCTTTGAGTATCTGACCAACGGTTTCTACACCCGCTGCAGCCCGGATTTCTATAACATCACCGGGCACAAGCCGACCTCTTATTATGACTATCTGACCACCAAGGGCGCCTGCGGTGAAACGGGCCTTGAAGAGCTATGGCAGGGCAACTTGTGGAAGAAAGGTGTCGATGCAATGAAAGACGCCGCCGCCGCCACGGTGTCCTGAGCCGCAGAGGACCGTTTGCCGGTCTGAAAGAAAAAAAGGGCTTCGCACGGGCAGCGCGAAGCCCTTGGCTTGTCCTGCGTGGGGGGATTCGGCGGACAAGCAATCAGCGCCTTAGCACGGCCGTTTTTAGTGGCTGATGTCCGACAGCAGATCCGGGTTCATCACCAGATTACGAACACCGTGGGCGTGATCCTCCATAAAGACATTGTCTTCCAGCCATTTGCCGACGGAATGAATGTTCACCTTGGCGACCTTGGGGCGCACACTCCAGGAGACCTGGAAGGGGGAGCCGTCCTCGTTATAGCCGGGGCCGGTGGTGGAGCCGGCATATTGCACCGGGGTGCCGGTATCGCTGGGAATATTACTGGCCTGATGCAGCCCGTTTGCCTTGCCCAGATGGGCCAGCGCGTTGAAGTCGAGCGCATTTTCGTCGTTCACCAGCACAAAAACCTGTGCTTCGACCCGCAGCTGCGGGTTCTTGATCGCATCACTGAGACAGGACCCAAGGGTCGGGCCGGGCTGCACCTGGGCGGTGGAGTGGACGTAATGCACCTCGATCGTGTCGCCGGGCTGCAGATCGCCGTGTTCGGTTGCGCCGATGGGATGGTCGAGCGGTGCCAGTTCTGCGGCGGTCAGCGTGCCGTCGTATTTGTAGCCGGTGCCATAGCCGTGGCCGTCGCCATTGCCGGCGAAAGTCGTGAAGTCACCGCCGCGGTGTTCGGCGTTCTCGTGAAAGTGGATGTTGCACAGGTTCATTTCCGCATAGTCCGGCGCCGCCTGGAAACTGCGCGTGTTGCTGCCGGCAGCGGCGTCGATGTCGCGCGGCGCCTGGGGACCGAAACCGGCGCCCTTGGTCTTGGCCGCAAGGGCTGCGCGCTGTTCGGCAATCACACTGTCCGCAACAGCGCCTGCGCCGACAGCATAAGCTGCGGTCCCGGCAAGCAGAGTGGAAACAGTGGCAGCGGCCAGAGACAGAATGGGTTTTTGCATAGGGATTCCTGTTGTAGCTGAGAACAAAAGCGGGACGTACCGGTGCACCGCGGGTTCTGCGGGTGCGGGGCTGCTCAGGCGGCAGCAGTCCAGATGTGATACTTGGATTGTGTTAATGGAAAATTAATCAGCCAATAGTTGCACTGTCCGCCCCTGTATCCGCTTGGGCAGTGTGGTATGCTGGGCGTGAACACTGCCACCGGCGGCAAGGAGGCCCCTGTTATGGCAAGCTCCGTTACCTGTCCTGTTTCTCCGGCGTCTCTTTGGGGCGCTTTGCTGGCCTGCCTGGCTTTGATCGCCCTGGCTGCGGGCGCCGCGGCAGAGACTGAACGGCCCCGGAGCGGGCTGATGTGGAACAAAACCGGACTGCCGGCTGTGTTTCCGCTGCAGGTGAAAAGCCCGCCGGGGGCGGATTATTATCTGGTGCTAAGCAGCGAAGGCAGCGGCGAGGAAGCGCTGGCGGCCTATTTCAAGGGCGGTGCGTTCTTCAAGGTGCTGGTGCCGCCGGGCAGCTATGCGCTGCATTTTGCCAGCGGATCAGGCTGGCAGGGCGAGGGGCGGCTGTTCGGACCCGGAACGCGGGTCTTCAAGCTGCCGGAGGTGCTGGAATTTGCCATCCGCGGCGCAGGGATCAAGGGCGGGCACAAGATCACCCTGACGCGGAGCGGCGCCTATTTGCAGGCCGCGGTCACGGAACAGTATATCTGCCAGGTTGCCAGTCTGGACGAGCCGGCGCCGGTGCCCCGCCCGCTGCAGGACAGCCGGCACCTGTTCCGCCTGGGTGGTGACCGCCATGAAAGATGGAGCCTGCATCTGCAGTGGCGGCTGGGGCTGCGCGCGCCTGAGGCCGGAACGGCAGAACAGTTGTGGCAGCGCAGAAGGTTTGTGCTGGGCAGCCCGCTGTTGCCCAGGCGCCAGGCAGGCCTGCAAGACCCGGCCCCTGGGCGGGCGGAGGCCCGGTTCCGGTCTTTTTCGGTACGGTCGCTGTTCTGCGGCTGAAGCATCCGGGAGGGAGGGAGGTCAGTCCCCGCTTCGGTCCTTCATCAGCCGGTCGGCCTTTTTGCGCACCAGCACGCCGCGCAGGTCGTGCATCGCCAGCAGCAAAGCGTCGGTGACGTTCTCCAGCTGCGCATCCGTGGCCCGGCTGTTGGCCCAATGGGCGGTAAGGTTCAGGTGATCGATGGCACGGTGGATATCGTCGGTGTCGCGGGCGGCGATGGTGGCGGCGCGGCTTTCCATCCAGGATTTGATCTCGGCGATGTCCTGTTCGGACAATTCCCGCTGGCCATGCGGTTTGATCTCGCCGTTGCGGATGTTCACAACGGCGATCTGATCCATTTCGATCCGCCGCTGGCGGTTCTCGGTATCCACGCGAAAGACAAAAGCGCCGTTTTCACGGACGCGGAAGTAATAGTCCGGCAGTTCGGCGCTCATGTCTTGTTCTCCCGTTACGTCAGCGCGGCGCAGAACGCCTGGATGCGGCTGCAGGCCGTTTCCAGCGCTGTGTCGGATGTAGCGTAGCTGACGCGGAAGTTGGGCGACAGCCCGAAGGCGGCACCGAACACCACGGCGACGTCGGCCTCCTCCAGCAGCGCGGTGGCGAAATCCTCGTCCGTTTCAATCAGCTTGCCTGCGGGCGTGGTCTTGCCGATCAGCCCGGCGATGGAGGGATAGACGTAAAAGGCGCCTTCGGGCACCGGGCAGGAGATGCCGTCGATTTCGTTCAGCATCCGTACCACCAAGTTGCGGCGCCGGATGAAGGTCGCGTTGTTGGGCGCGAGGAAGTCCTGTGTGCCATTGAGTGCTTCCACCGCGGCCCATTGGCTGACAGAGCAGGGGTTGGAGGTGGATTGCGATTGCACCTTGCGCATGGCGGCGATCAGCTGTTCGGGGCCTGCGGCGTAGCCGATGCGCCAGCCGGTCATCGCATAGGCCTTGGAGACGCCGTTGCAGGTGAGGGTGCGGCCGTACAGCGCCGGTTCCACTTGCGCCGGGGTGCAGAATTCGAACCCGTCATAGGCCAGGTGCTCATACATGTCGTCGGTCATTACCCAGACATGCGGGTGGCGCAGCAGCACATCCGTCAGCGCCTTCAACTCGTCCCGGCTGTAGCCCGCACCGGTGGGGTTTGACGGCGAATTGAAGATGAACCATTTGGTTTTCGGGGTGATCGCAGCCTCCAGCTGATCGGCGGTCAGCTTGAAATTGGTCTGGATCGAGGTCTCGGCAATCACCGGCGTGCCGCCGGCCAGCAGCACCATGTCCGGGTAGCTGACCCAATAGGGGGCAGGGATCACCACCTCGTCGCCCGCATTCAGGGTCGCCATCAGCGCATTGTACAGCGTCTGTTTGCCGCCCGTTCCGACCGACACCTGCGCGGGTGTGTAGTCCAGCCCATGGTCGCGTTTCATCTTGGCGCAGACCGCCTGCTTCAGCTCGGGGATACCGTCGGGGGCGGTGTATTTGGTCTTGCCCGCGGCAATGGCGGCGACCGCTGCGTCCTTGATATTCTGCGGCGTGTCAAAGTCCGGCTCGCCGGCGCTGAGGCCGATGACGTCGCGTCCCGCCGTCCGCAGTTCGGCGGCTTTTGCGGTCATCGCGATGGTCGGTGACGGTTTGACGCGGGATAAGGTCTCGGACAGGAAAGACATGGGCTATGGCCTTGGTTTGTATGTTTCGCATAACTGTCATAGGGTGCGGCTAGATGGCGATCAAGCCGCGTCGAAACTGGATTTAGGAGAACTGGCAATGACGGAGCAGAACACAGACTGGTACGGTCCGGATGCAGCAACTTTCGGCGACCGCGTGGCGGCCGCACGGGAAGCTGCCGGGATGACCCAGGGCCAGCTGGCGCGCCGGCTTGGCATCAAGAAATCCACTCTCAGCGCTTGGGAGCGGGATCTGGCAGAACCGCGTGCCAACAAGCTGACCATGCTGGCGGGTGTGCTGAACGTCTCCATGTCGTGGCTGCTGACCGGCGAAGGCGAAGGCATGTCGGAACCGGCGCCGCTGGAGCTGGACGCTGGTGACTTCGCAAGTGTTCTGAGCGAATTGCGCGATCTGCGCAGCGAGATGCGCCAGAATGCAGATCGTGCGGCGCGTTTGGAGAAAAAACTGCGGACCCTGCTGCAAGTCAATGACAGCCAGGCAACTGAAGCTGCCTGAGACCGGGATGCAGGAAGACCGTGCCACCCGTCTGAAGCGGCTGCAGATGCGTTCGATGCGCCGGGGTATCAAGGAAATGGATATCCTGCTGTCGGCCTTTGCAGCCGCGAATCTTGAGCAGATGGACGAGGCGCAGCTGGATCTTTATGATCAGCTGCTGCTTGAGAATGATCAGGATCTGTATCAATGGGTCACCGGTCAGGCGGCACCGCAAGAGCGGTTCCGCACCCTGGTTGCCGATATATCGCAAACGTACCAAAAATAGTAAAATACCGGCTTAACTGATTTTTGGGGAATTGTTGGCATCTTGTCTCAAGAGCAAATTCGAGTCGGAGATGCGAATGAGTATGGAAATGCCAATCGGCCAGACGGACCGCAAAGGGTTCATGACTGGCTACCTGGAGGCGCTGGGTCTGCTTGAGCGCCTTCATCGTCTGCTGCTGGACGTCATCAAAGATGAGTTCGAACGCGTCGGCGTGCTGGAGATCAACGCAGTGCAGGCGCTGCTGCTGTTCAACATCGGCGACAATGAAGTGACCGCCGGGGAATTGAAGACCCGCGGCTACTATCAGGGCAGCAATGTCAGCTATAATCTGAAGAAGCTGGTCGAGATGGGCTATATGCACCATCAGCGCTGCGAGATCGACCGCCGGTCGGTGCGCGTCCGCCTGACCCAGCGGGGCCGGGAAATCCGCGATATCGTCTCAGCGCTGTTCTCGCGCCATGCGGAAGGCCTGGAGAACAAGGATGTGATCTCCTCCCAAGGGATCGACGATATCTCCACCGCGCTGAAGCGGATGGAGCGGTATTGGTCTGACCAGATCCGCTATATTTACTAAGCCGCCGGTTGGGGTGTGAAATCCCAGCGGGCAACGGGCCGCAAAAGCCGGGAAAACACCGGCGGGCCGCAGACAGGGCATGAGGGGAAACCGTGCTCTGGACGTATAGAGGGGCAAAGCGCCAGGATCCGCATGAAGGTCCATGGCAGACGGCTGCAGAAGCGGCCGCCCTTGTTACCGGGTTTGAGGGTTGCAGGAAATCAATAAGCGGCTGCAGAGGCCGCATGGAACGGGCAGCACCAAACCGGTGCTGCGCCGGGTTTTCTGCGTTGCGGAACGGGGTGTTACCCTACCACTTGCCGGTGTTTTCCATGCCGGCCCAGGGTTCTGCTGGTGCCAGTGGCTCACCGTTTTGCAGCAGTTCGATTGACACATTGTCGGGGGAACGGACAAAGGCCATATGCCCGTCGCGGGGCGGGCGGTTGATGGTGACGCCATTGTCCATCAGGTGCTGGCAGGCCGCATAGATATCATCGACACCATAGGCGAGATGCCCGAAATGACGGCTGTCATCAGGCAGCGCATCATCGCCGTCCCAGTTCCAAGTCAGTTCCAGCGGTGTCTCTTCCTGTCCCGGCGGGGCCATGAAGACCAGGGTGAACCTGCCCTGTTCATTTTCCCAGCGGCGGGTCTCGCGCAGGCCCAGAAGCGTGTAAAAGGCCATCGATTTTTCCAGATCCTTCACCCGGACCATGGTGTGCAGATATGTAAGGGGCATGGCGGATTTTCCTGTCTATGTTTGAAGGGATTTTACCGGGGCGGTGCACAAAGGCCAGCGAAAGCGCCAAGGCGCTCTCAGAATTTTGTTTCAATGCCCAGGGAGACAGAGAATTCCGAGCTTTCAAAGCGGCTATGGTTTGAGAATTTCTTTCCGGCACGCAATCGCAGCATCGGCGCAAAACCGGCATAGTCATAGTCTTCAAAAAATAGGTTCAAATCGGCGTAAGCGGAATGGTCCTGCCGTCCGCCAGGAATAGGAACCCAGTCTGTTCCATTGTTGAAGATGTAGATGGGGTAGTCGGCGGCCCCTAGGATCAGCCCAGTGCTGACCTTAACCGGTCCTACCTTTTGACCAAAGGTATAGCCGACCCTGAGTGTTGCGGATTTCGTAGTGGAGCTGTCGCTTTCCGCCTGGGTATCGCGCAGGCCAAGTGTGACGTTCAGGTTGTCACCATTGGCCAGTTTCCGGGAGAGCGAGGCGCCTAAGCCAAACACATCGGCGTCCAAAGAGGCATACCGAGGATTCAGGCGGTGTTCGGCGCTCCCATCAAGAGTGAAACGCATCTGAGGTGATAGTGCCCAACTGCGCGCAGCGGTCAGCTTTGCCAGATCATAGTTCCGTTCCCCGCCATACCAGGAAGTTGCACTGGTCACGGAAATCCGGGCGCTGCCACCCTTGTTCTTGGGGCCAGCGGCAAAAGCATGGCTTAAGGTGATTTCACCATAAGTGGAGCCGAATTCGGAGTTTCGCGGCACCGTTGTACCAGTTTGCCCGGCCAATTCAGCGGCCTTTGCCTTGGCATTGGACGACAGAGCCACACGCTGAATATAAAGACGGCCGCTTAAGGACGTCAGGCTTGTTTCGTTTTGCCTCAAGCGGCGGCTGATGCCTGCGTCCAGCGTGCCGGTAACACCTGATAGCGCAACGGCTCTTGGCCCAAGCCTGTTGAGATGGGAGGAGAGCCCGTCAATCTCCTGCGTGGCTGCATCCGAACCGCCGTTGACATTATTTGATGGTTTTACCCCGCCGCTTAGCCGGAAGGACCACGGATTTATGCGCCGGAGGGTCTTGTAATCCTTGGCGATCAGGGTCTCGGCCTTGTCATCGGGGGCGTACACGGCAGTGCGGCGCAGCCAGTATTGCGACAGAGTCGGGCTGCCGCTTTGAAAAGCCAGGCGGGAAGCAAGCTGCGCCATCTGGTACTTTGCAGCGCCGTCCGGTGCAAAGCGGAAGGCGCGTGCGGCGGATTTCCGGCCTTCGCCAGGTTGGCCGTTTTTGGCATGGGCGGCTGCCTGCAGGTGCCAGGCCGCATGGTTTTTGCGGTCGGCCTGCAGCAGGGCGCTGGCGATCCGCAAGGCCAGCCGGGGGTTGCCGGAGTTCAGCGCATGCGCACCTAACGCGTGCCCTTGCTGGACCGACAGATGCATCTGCGGCGCTGGTGTTTCTTGCGCATGGGGCTGGGCCGTTGCCAGGGCCAGCCCAAAGAGAGCCGCGGTGGCCTTGCGCATGGTTTAAGGGTCAGGCTGGTTGCAGACCGGGTCGGGACTGGCACCATCGCAAGAGCCGAGTACAAAGACCCCGTACTCCTCAATTGGGGGAGTATTCCCCGAAAAGGCTTCAATATGGCTTGTCGCGTGGACCGAGCCTGCCACCGCTGCGGCATCTGCACCCGAAAAGACGCCGCCGTATTCGCCCACACTTGTGCCTCCAGCATTGACAGCGCCTGTAAATGAGCCGTCTGACGTTATCGCCGTGTTCATGAGGGTCAGATCCTCGACGGCTGTTGCAGGCAGGTCAGTGATCCGACGGTTGTAGATCCGGCCTTTGACTTCACTGTCTTGTGTGAAGTCGGCATTGATGAAGACATCACCGGTAACTTCTGCGGATTGGCCGGGGAGAATTGAAGGGTCGGTGCCGGGAGCCGGGGTGAGCAAGTCGCCGCCGTCGCCATCGATGTTCAACAGGCCCACGTAGGTGCCGGCATAGCTGACGATACCGCCGGCCCCCGTGTCCGTATCTGGAGCGGTAAAGCTGCCGGTGCGCCCGTAGGTCGTACCGCCCTGGTAAGTGCCGAACTGTCCGCCTGTCACAACGACAGCAGCGTAACCGCCTTCGGTTTGACGCACATAGGCAGTCGAATGCTCGGTCAGTGCGTTGTCCTGAACGGCATAGGCCTCGTAGCCATTGCGGTCCAAAGCAGGCTTGCGGACATAAGTCGCGGTAAAGGGCGTTTCATCCAGGCCGACACCAGTAACAGTCAGTGTTTGGTTGCCTGGATCATAATCGACGCTCTCGAGGTCATTTGCCAGAGCTTCGGGGATGGTGGTGGCCGGATCATCTGTGGGGTCACCCGTCGTCGTGATGAACGGATTGCCCCCGCCGCATGCGGACAGCACGGACGCTGCCGCGAGCCCTAGCCAATAGCGCCTCATCTGTCTCTACCTCAATTTGTTTTATCGTTTTGCGCCACCTTCGGTCCAGGCTGGCCTGTTGTCAATTGAGCCGTTGGCATTTGGACGCAACCGTGGCGGATACGCTACCTGCATGTAGCTCCAATTCAAGCCAGGCTGCGCATATGTTGTATGAAAGGAACGGCGCGGAGGTGTTTTTGATCTTGGCGCTTGATGGCGCAGCCGATATGCCGGGGTGTGAATTCCGGGTGTAAATCGAGGAAAGCAGCCATGCATCTGTATCTGGGCCGGCGCCGCGGCTTTCTGTTTCACAAAGCGTTGTGGAACGTTCTTGGGACAGAAGAATGAGCTGTCGCCTGGCACGTGTTATTCATTATGATTGAAAAGGGTTGCCACGCAGGTTTCTGTTGATGGCAAAAAAATGTGGAGACAGAGGCATGCGGCACCCGGAATACCAGTACCTGGACCTGATCGAACGAGTCCTTGAATACGGGGACGAGCGGGTTGACAGAACAGGGGTCGGCACCCGCTCGCTGTTCGGCGCCATGGTCCGCTTTGATCTGTCGGATGGCACTGCGCCTATTCTGACGACCAAGCGTGTCTATTGGAAAACCGCAATCAAGGAAATGCTTTGGTTCCTGACCGGGGGCACCAATATTCAGCCGCTGCTGCGGGAAAATGTCCGGATCTGGACAGACTGGCCGCTGGCGGCCTATCGGCGCGAAACAGGCGAAGACATCACGCAACAGGACTTTGAGCGCAGGATTACCGAGGACGACGGCTTTGCCGCCCGATGGGGTGAGCTTGGTCCTGTATACGGGAAACAGTGGCGGCGCTGGATGGGATCTGATGGCCGTGAACATGACCAGATCGGGACGCTGATCCGCTCGCTGCGCGAAACCCCTGCGAGCCGGCGTCTGCTGTTCCACGGCTGGAACGTTGCAGAACTGGGAGAGATGGCGCTGCCGCCCTGCCATATGGTCTATCAGTATCACGTGACCTCTGACGGGCGCCTGAATTGCCTTCTGTTCCAGAGATCGGTCGATTTGCTGCTGGGGGCGGCCTTCAACTATGTGGGGGCTTCCGCGCTGCAGCTGATGCTAGCGCAGCAAGCGGGGCTTCGCCCCGGTGAATTGGTTTGGGTCGGCGGGGATGTGCACCTTTATCGCAATCATTTCGATCAAGCGCGCGAGCAGCTGGCACGTGAGCCCCGTCCTTTGCCGAAAATTTCGCTGACCAAACGTGCTGAGAGTATCGACGACTACCGGATTGAGGACTTTGAAGTCGAAGGTTACGACCCTCATCCTCACATCAAGGCCGACGTCGCGGTGTAAAGTTGAACCGGCTGAAAGGGCTGGTTCCCCGCGGGGCAGCCACGGGCTGCCGCAGCCGGATCCAAGCCTGCCAGGAAGGGCAGGGGGATACGTCCCGGCTTTCCCGGTGGCTTTGTGTCTGCCGGCGGCCGGTCAAATCCTGACGGGCCACTGCGCCTTGGATGGTTGGCATCACATCCACCGGGACAACCGGCCAAACGCTTGTGCCATGTTGCTGGTTTCAGCACGCGCGGATTGCGGGCCTTTCGCAACCGCCCGGCCAGCCGCAGGCCGCGGGTTGAAATGGTGACGCCGGCGCCCATCCGCTGCCTGGCAGTACATTGAAAATGCACGTGAGGGGAAGAACAGCCGCGTCTCGGCCTGGGCAGCTATGGCAGGCCAAGAATGATTGAAGAGCTGAAGGAGACCGGTTTGGATGCCGGCCACCGCCGTGTGGGTAGCCGCCTCCCGGCAGATTGGGCTTTGCCAGATCACCTGCCGGGCAATGGATGCGCCACAACGGCATATCCGTGGTGCAAAGGCGGCAAGCACAAGGTCACGACGGTCAGCGGCTACAAGTTTAACATCGCGCCCAACCTGCCGGACCGGAACTTCATGGCAGACGCGCCGAACTATCAATGATGGAGTGGATGCCCCACCCGGCGGCATCGCGATGTGCCAGAATGACTGAGGTTTGAACTGTCAAGCAAGGGGAGAGTGCCCGTGGAGAATGTTAGCATAATCGGAATTGATTTGGGGAAACGAAGCTACCAGCTTCACGGTGCTGCACATGACGGCACTGTGATTCTCCGCAAGAAGCTTTCACGTCCATAGCGCCTAGCATTTCTGGCTGGACAGTCTGGGTGTATCGTTGCGATGGAAGCCTGCGCCACTCCGCATCATTGGGGCCGCGGGATTGGCCGGCTGGGCCATGAGGTGCGGCTCATTCCTCCGATCTGCGTCAAACCGTTTGTGACGCGGTAAAAGAACGATGCAATTGATGCGAAAGTAATTGCTGAAGCAGCTTCATGTCCAAAGATGCCCCATGTGTGCGCCAACCATTCAGGCCTTTGCGCCTGCGATGGAAGAGTTTGCAAACGGCGGGGAATTTGCTGCTTGGTGCGGGCTGGTGTCACGACAAAAACCGGCCGGCGGCCGACACATCCTTGGGCGAAGCTCGAAAACAGGTCAGCGGGACATTCGAAGACTGTTGATTACCGGTGCAATGGCGGTAATTCGGCGGGCTATCCGGAAAGGCCGCCCGTTGGATCGTGGCTGGCCAGAATGCTCGCCCGAAAACTACGCATGCTGGCGGCTACAGCTCTGGCCAATAAATTGGCCCGGATCGTTTGGGCCCTAACAACCAAAAACGAAACCTATAGAATTCCGGCACTGGCAGCATAGTCATCAAGCCGAGTGCTGGAAGGGCCGGGGATGTGAGAAAGTCGAAGGAGAGTAAGGAACAACGGTCATATGACGGGGGCGGGGAAACCAGGTGGAAGCCAGGAGCCTCGTGCCTGCATCAACGATTTGGACCCAATCCACGGTCACCATACAGGCCAGCGGCGTGTCAAAAGCTGTAATCAAAGGCCGGACACACGACTGCAACTGATCATAGGTTCCATACCCCTCTGAAAAACTTCTTGCATCAAACCGGGCATCCACACACGGCTTCTATAATCCGCGACGCTGCCACTCAGCATTGAGCTGGAAAAGCCCAGTCGCTTTTGAACGGAAGGTGGCTAAAACGAGCACTTGGGGAGCACAAAACCGCGACAGGTCCAATCCAGCGCGTCTATGGCGCGCTGCCATTTCTCACGCTTGGACCAAGGCTCGCGGTACAGGAGATCGATCATCTGCTGGCCGATGGTCAGACCCGGCGCCAGCGATGTCATCGGGTCCTGCGAGATGTATGAAATCCGGGTGCCGCGCAGCGCCCGCATCCGGTCCGGCGGCTGGCGCAGCAGGTCCATACCGTCAAACCAGACCTCGCCTGAATTCAGCGTGGCGGCATCCGGCAGCAGCCGGGTCAGCGCCCACAGCAGGGTGGATTTTCCGGAACCGCTTTCACCGACAATGCCCAGGGTGCGGCCCTTCTGCAGCGTGAAAGACACCCATTTCACCGCCTGAATGGGACCAAAGCGCACGGCGAGGCCGTCAACTTTCAGAAGCATATCCGCCATGGTTCAGCCCTTTCCGCCAAGTTTCGGGTCAAAGGCATCGCGCAGCGCTTCGCCCAGGAAGGTGAAGCCAAGGGTCGCCAGCACCAAGGGGATCCCCCCCGCCACCACCAGCCAGGGCGTGTGGCCGACAAAATCAAACCCGTCCTGCAGCATCAAACCCCAGCTTGAGGCGGGCGGCTTAACACCCACGCCAAGGAAGCTGAGGCCCGCCTCGGCGGCGATGAAGGTGGGAATATCCATTGAGGCGACGATCAGAACCGGGCCGATCACATTGGGCAGAATGTGGCGGGCCACGATGCGGATGCGGCCGGCGCCTATAGCGCGCAGCGCTTCAACATATTCGGCATTGGCCTGCGCCATGACCGAAGCCCGCATGATCCGCCCGTAATAGGGCACCGAAGTTGCGACCAGCAGCCCGACCAGCACAACCATACCGCCGCCAAAGATCGGCCCGATGGCCAGCGCCAGGATGATCACCGGATAGGCGCGCACGGTGTCAAACCCCAGCGTCAGCACATAGTCCAGCCAGCGCGGCCCCATCGCCGCCATCATGCCCAGAATGCCACCCAGGATGACCGACAGCGCGGTGGAAATCAGCGCCACGCTCAGCGCGATCCGCCCGCCATAGATCGCCCGGGACAGCACATCGCGGCCCAGCTGATCCGTGCCCAGCCAATGCGCCGCACTTGGCCCCTGCAGCTTGGAGGGGATGTCCATTGCGTTTGGTCCATAGGGCGCAATCCAGGGGGCCAGCAGCGCCGACAGGATCAGCAGCAGCGCCAGCAGCAGCCCCAGCATACCCATCGGATCGCGGGCCAGATGGGTGAACCCGCCGGGGCGCACCGGCTTGGAGACGGGTTGAATATCTACCGCAGTCATTGCTCCTGGCCTTCCTTGAAACGGGGATCGATGATGGCGTTGAGGATGTCCGCGGCGGTGGTGGCGGCGATCAGCAGCGCGCTGGAGGCCAGCACCGCACCAAGTGTCACCGGGTAGTTGCGCAGGATCACCGCGTCATACATCAGCTTGCCGATGCCGGGCCGGGCAAAGACGATCTCGGCAAAGACCGCGCTGCCCAGCATGTAGCCGACCCCGACCCCCAGCACGGTAATGGTCGGTGCCACCGCCACCCGCAGCGCATAGCGGGAGATGATGCGTGGCTCGGTCAGGCCAAAAGAGCGGGCGTTGCGGATGTAATTTGCCGACAGCACCTCGATCATCGAGGCGCGCACCAGCCGCGCCAGGTAGCCGACCCAGCCGATGCCAACTGCGACGGCTGGCATGATCAGGTGGTGCAGCGTAGAACCAAAGCCGCCTTCGCCCGCGCCGATGGCAGGCAGCCAGCCCAGCCGGGCGGAAAACAGCAGCATGCCGTAGATTGCAATGATCACCGAAGGCACCGCGATGACGCTGACCGACAGCAATCCGATCAGCCGGTCAAACAGCCCGTTGCGGCGCACCGCCGCCAGGCAGCCCAGCGGGATGCCCAGGCCTGCTGCCAGCAGCATCGCTGCCGTGATCAGCTGCACAGTATGCGGAAGATGCGCCATCAGCACTTCGCTGACAGGGCGGCGGCTGCGCAGATCGGTGCCCAGATCGCCCTGGGCCACTGACCCCAGATACTTCACGATCTGCACTGGCATTGGCTGATCCAGCCCCAGCCGCTCGGCAAACTCGGCCTTGATGGCTGGCGTCGCCCGTGGGCCCAGCATCGCGCTGGCAGGATCGCCCCATGACAGGTGCGGCGGAGAATATAACCAAGCACGCCGGCGGCTCCTTGGAAGAAAAATCCGGGCGGGCAGGTCCGGGACAAATTACTGCATCGTGCAGATCCCGTTGGGATTGCCGGTTCAGAATTTCTGATGCAATTGCAGGTCGGCAGTGTGGATTTCATCGCTGTTCCGGAAGGTCCCCTTGTCCTGGCCGATCAGTTCGGCAATCAAGCTGGTTTCACAAAGCACTGCGTGAATGTCCTGCGCGGTGATACCCGGTTGGCGGTGTTGGCAAAATCCAGCCGGACGACCGTGCCGCCTCAAAATACCTGTCCGAAGCTTCCGCCGCGGCCTTGGGAATGATGGTGCTGGAGGTGCCGGCTAAAATTACAGACTAATACGACGGAGACGGTGCGCTCAGCTGGAGGGTCCTGGTGTTAGGCCCGGTAACCTTGGCATCTTCGAGCCGCGCAAATTCGGTGGCAATGCCCGGATCCAGCTCCGGATTCAGGTGATGGTTTTTATGCGGGATGCAGGCTGCTTGCAAAAATGAGCGCGAAACTGTGCCAGCATCCGGCCTCCCCGCCAACTTGCATCTGTTATGCAGCTGCAGCCGCCCGGCCCCGGATGCATTCCGCCGAACCGGCATCAACCGGCAGCAATCCCGCACAGGCCGCACCAGCCAATCCGCCCTCTCTCTCTCCAGCCGCGCTTGCTCATGCACAAACCGGCGGCTATGAAACGCAAACACGCAAAAGTCCGGTTTGATCAGATCGAGGCGGCCGGGGCGCTGGAAGGGCTGACAGACAGGGTGCGGGCTGTGGCAGGCATTCTTCAGAGGAAGAGCGGACCAGCGCAGACGCGGGATGGGGCCATGGCGGCAATCGCCAATTCGAAGGAGACCGGAAAACCGTTCAGAATATGCGTCATTTGCCGATCAAGCGGCAGGCCGGCGCATTCTTCGATTTCACCTACGGTGATTTCTGGATTCTGAATTATGATCCCGGTCCGGACGTCAAGGCACCGGTTGCACTTTGAACAGCAAGGAAGACACTTATGATTACTCTGATCGCTGCGCGGGCGCGCAACGGGGCCATTGGCAAGGACAATGATATCCCGTGGTTTGCGCCTGAGGATTTAAAAGCGTTTCAGCGCGAGACCCTGGGCGGCGCCATCATTATGGGCCGCAATACCTGGGACAGCCTGCCGGTGAAACCGCTGAAGAACCGGCTCAATCTGGTGGTGTCGTCCAACCCGCAGGCGGCAGAGAATGTGCTGCCGTCGATCGGGGCGGCGGTGCAGGAGGCCTATGCGCAGGGCTACCGCCGGGTCTATGGCATTGGCGGCGAAGGTATTTACCGCGGCATGCTGGAAATGGCCGACCGGCTGCTTGTCACCGAAGTGGATCTGACCATCGAGGATGCAGATGCCTTTTTTCCGGAGTTTCAGGCAGACGAGTGGGCCAAGGTCGGGGAAACGGTTCTGCGCGGCAGCGATCCGGCTTGTGTGATGGCTGAGTATCTGCGGCGGGCCTGACGGGCGGTCTTTGCCTGCGCCCAGTCTGATCCCGGGCGCAGTGCAGATTAATCGGTCAAAGCTCTTTCAGCTCTGCGGCCATTTGGCGGCCATCGCGGCCTTCGGACAGCTCGTAGCCGACCTTCATATTGTCCGCGAGGCCGGCCATGCCCGACCGTTCCACCGCGGAAATGTGCACAAACACATCCTTGCCGCCTTGATCAGGTTCAATAAACCCATACCCTTTGGTGGTGTTGAACCACTTCACGGTGCCACTTGGCATTTCCCGCGTCTCCTTCTACTTTGCACGTCGCCTTGAGGCTTCCCAAGACATCCGGCCCGTCCCGTTGTCTGAAGCGAGTGAGGCAAGGCCGGACAACTTTAAGTTTTACACGGGCTGCTCGAAAATCAAGAGAAACCGGCGCATTCTACCATAAATTGTGTGAGGTTCCCGCGGAGGATGGAGGATTTATGAAAATCTACGGGCTGAAAAACTGCGATACCTGCCGTAAGGCTTTGAAGAGTATTGAAAACTCAACTCTGATCGATATCCGCACAAGCGGCATGCCAGAAGGGCTGCTGGAGGCGGCTTATGCACAATTTGGTGCGAAACTGGTCAATACGCGGTCTGCCACGTGGCGTGGTTTGAGCGAGCAGGATCGGGCAAGCGAACCGCTGGCCCTGTTGCGGGAACATCCTGCATTGATGAAGCGGCCGCTGATCGACCGGGACGGGGAATTATTCCTGGGCTGGGATCAGAACGTGCAGGTGGCACTTGGCGGATCTTAAACCGCTGCCTATGTCGTTACCGTCAATTTAGGGAGAGGCATTATGCGCAACGCAGCCCTGGTATTGGGGGTCATCGCCGGTGTTTTCGGCATGATCGTGGGCTTTTTCGGCTATGGCTACACTGCGGCGGTGGAGCATTTCGGCGAGATCGAAGGGCTGGCTGAACAAGTCGTTAACGTGGAGCAGCTGCGGCTGCTGTCGCCGCTTCTGGCGATTGCCGGCGGTGCGATGGCGCGGGCGCGGGCGTTGTGGGGCGGGGTCCTGCTGCTGGGATCAGCTGCGGGGATATATGCAGGGTTCGGCCTTAACGTCTTTACCATCTTCCCGCTTAGCTTTGCCGCGGCGGCCGGGCTGATGGCGCTGGCAGCCGGGAAGCCCGATGAACCCAAGGCGCATTTCTAAGGTACGCCGCTGTCAAATGAAAAAGGGCGCCGCTGCCGGGGCAGGGCGCCTTTATTCTGTCAGGGCGGGCGGGGTCAGGCGATTGCGGGCTCCATCCGGCGGCGCAGCAGCGCATCCACCGACAGGGCGCCTGCGCCTTTCACCACCAGATAGGTCAGCACGAAGATCCAGAACAGCCGCTGATCCAGGATCACGGCATCCGGGAAGCGGTCGAACAGCGCGCCAAGTGTCTTGTCATCGGTGGCACCGTGGCCGACGACGTCGGTCAAGGACTGAACGATGATAAAACCGATCATGCCGAAAGACGCCAGGCGCGTGGCCAGGCCGATCACGATCATCAGCGGCAGGATAAACTCGGCGTAGGTGCCTGCAAGCACCACCAGTTTCTGGAACAGGCCGAATTGCGAGACGTCATAGCCCGCAGCCTCCAGCTGTTTCGGAAAGATCTGGCTGTAGGCACCGATCGAGGGGCTGAACAAGCCAAGGATGCCATCGCCCAGCTTGGTCAGGCCGGAATTCCAGTAATACAGCAGCAGTGTGGAGGCGAAGACAAAACGCGCCGCGAGCGGCATCAGCCAGTCGCCGGCCTTTTCCACCAGGTCGAAAACTGCGTTGTGAATGGAGACAAGTGCGTGCATGGTCTTACCCTTTGCTGTCCAGTCCTGTGATCGCGCCGCCCTGCAACAGCAGAGTCAGCGTGGCACCCAGGTCGAATGTTTCGTCTTCGGCGGCGGCCTGTTCCAAGGCTTCGCCGATGCTGGCGCCCTTTGTCAGGGCGCGGATCCAGTGTGCGCCCGCGGGCGGCAGGAGCTGGGGAATGGGATCGAATTCGGGGCGGGTGATCAGCACATCCTGCGCCTGGGCTTGCGGCTTGGGCGCGCTGTCTTCGGTATTGTAAAGCCAGAGGCCATGAATGGGCCAGGGCGAGCGCAGGAGCTGCACCGCGGGCGCCAGGGCCACGCGCGTGTTCATCAGGTCCCCGGGCGTCAAGGCGCCAAGGTCCTCGGGTGGAACGGGCGCGGCATCTGCGGCGTGGTAGGCGCGGCGCAGGGCCAGTTCCAGCCGGGCCACATCACCCAGATAACCAAGGTGCTTGAGTTGCTCCATACCCTCCAGGAAGGCGGGGAAGTGGTCGCCATAGAACATCATCAGCGGCGACGACGGCGGATGCTGGCGCAAGTAGATACCGGCCAGCCCGTCCATGTTCTGTTTGCCCAAAAGCTTGGCAATCACCGGGAAGGCGCTGTGCATGGCTTCGGTCAGGGAGACGGCCACATTGTTGCGGTAGACGCTGAAGCGGCGCCCGGCGGGCTGGTCCTGATGATCCACCAGCCCATCCGGCACCGGTTGGCCCGCATCCATCATGGCACGGGTGAAATCTGCCTGGGATACACTCATGCCGGGATGCGCTCCAGCGCGGTTGCGGCGCGGGCGGCCTCGGCTGCCAGCACCGGCCAGTCCGGCACGTCGTTGTCCCATTCGATCAGCACCGGCTTGGGGCCGGATTTGGCGAGGGTGTAATCCAGCAGCGCCCAGACCGGATCCACCACCGCGGCACCATGGCTGTCAATCAGCAGGGGATGGCCGTGCTCATCCTGATCCTCGTCATGGCCTCCGAGGTGGATTTCACCCACCTTGCCCAGCGGAAAGGCGTCGATATAGCCCTGCGGAGAGAAGTCGAGGTTGGTGGCCGAGACAAAGACATTGTTCACGTCCAGCAGCAGCCCGCAGCCAGTGCGGCGGGATATCTCAGCCAGGAACTCAGGCTCGGACCAGGTGCTCTCAGTAAAGGCGAGATAGCTGGAGGGGTTTTCCAGCAGCATCCGCCGCCCGATGGTGTCCTGCACTTGGCCGATGTGATCGCAGATCCGCTGCAGGCTGGCGTCCGTATAGGGCAGCGGCAGCAGGTCGTTGTAGAAATGGCTGTCGTGTGTGGACCAGGCCAGATGCTCGGAGAAGCTGGCGGGGTTCAGCCAGGACACCAGATGCTTGAGCCGGGCCAGATGGTCTGCGTCCAGCGGTCCTTCGCCGCCGATGGAAAGGCCCACGCCATGCACCGACATGGCAAAATCTTCGGCAAGGTGGCGTAGCTGCGCAATCGGGCGGCCGCCGTCCCCCATGTAGTTTTCCGCGTGGATTTCCAGCCATTTGACAGCGCCCGGATCCGTTGTGATCTGGGCGAAATGCTGCGGCTTGTAGCCAACGCCAGGGGCGGCGGGCAGCCTGTTTTGTGCAGCGGCGTCAAGCATGGGAAGTCCTGTTTCCGGGTGCAAAAAAGGGCGGGAATTCACACTCCCGCCCCCGAATTCAAGCGGCGCTTATGCCGGCAGGTCGCGTTCCAGCGGCTCCAGCGAGCCGCTGCGTGCGGTGCCGTCGGCCATGGCCGGCAGCTCAAGACCGGCGCAGGTACCGGCGTCAACCAATGTCCAGGCGTTGCCCTGATAGTCGGTGGTCGAGGTGCCGGCGCAGGTGGTGCCGGGACCGGCGGCGCAGTCATTCTGGCCGGCCAGCGAAACGCCGTAGCACTTTTCCTTGGTGGCGGCGGCAGCGGGCATGGTCGAAGCGGCGGTCAGAGCGGCAGCAACGGCGCCTGCAACGGCCAGGGATTTTGCGGTGTTCGACATCTCGTGAATTCCTTTCGGTTTAACATGCGGTGTCGTGATGACAGGCAAACACTAACCTGAGGTTTCCGGGATTTTAAGTCACGAGGCCGTGTCTCACGCCTGCGTCAGCGTATGTGAGAGCGGAACGCCGGGTAAAGAGCTGATTTCAAGCCTTTTTGCCTGCGTTTGAAACAAAACGGCCCCCGATTGGGGGCCGCTGATGCTGTTCTGCGCGTGAAATGTTACAGAAGGTCCGGCGGGGTGGCTTCCGCCGCCAGCGCGTTTGTAACATTTTCCAGGGAGTCGACCCTGGTCTGCTTTTCGCCAAGACGGCGCACCGAGACGGTGCGCTCCTCCACTTCGCGGTGGCCGATGGCGAGAATGACCGGCACCTTGCCCACCGAATGTTCGCGGACCTTGTAGTTGATCTTCTCGTTGCGGATGTCGGCCTCGGCGCGCACACCGGCCTTTTGCAGGTTGGCAACAACCTCCTGCACATAGTCATCCGCGTCCGAGGTGATCGAGGCCACGACAACCTGGCGCGGGGCCAGCCAGAACGGCAGTTTGCCCGCGTGCTCTTCGATCAGGATGCCGATGAAGCGTTCAAACGAACCAAGGGTTGCACGGTGCAGCATGACCGGGCGGTGCTTGGCGCCGTCGGCGCCGATATAGGTGGCATCCAGACGTTCGGGCAGAACAAAGTCCACCTGATGGGTGCCGCACTGCCAGTCACGACCGATGGCGTCAGTCAGCACAAACTCCAGCTTGGGGCCATAAAAGGCGCCTTCGCCCGGGTTCAGTTCCGGTTCGATTCCGGCGGCGCGGGTAGCGGACAGCAGGGCAGCCTCGGCCTTGTCCCAGACCTCATCCGAGCCGGAGCGCTTTTCCGGGCGGTCTGAGAATTTGACCGAGAACTTCTCGAAGCCAAGATCGGTGTAGACCTTCGACAGGAAGGTGATGAATTCCGCGGTCTCGGATTCGATCTGGTCTTCGGCACAGAAGATGTGGCCGTCATCCTGGGTAAATCCGCGCACCCGCATGATGCCGTGCAGCGCGCCCGAGGGCTCATAGCGGTTGCAGGAGCCGAATTCAGCCATGCGCAGGGGCAAATCGCGGTAGGATTTGAGGCCCTGGTTGAAGATCTGCACGTGGCAGGGGCAGTTCATCGGCTTCAGCGCGTTCACCGCTTTTTCGCGGGCGTGCTCCTCGTCGACTTCGACGATGAACATGTTTTCCTGGTATTTTTCCCAGTGGCCTGAGGCCTCCCACAGCTTGCGGTCGACGACCTGCGGAGTGTTCACCTCGACATAGCCGCCCTTTTCCTGCTGGCGGCGCATGTAATCCTGCAGCTGGGTGTAGATCTTCCAGCCGTTGGGGTGCCAGAAGATCTGGCCGGGGGCCTCTTCCTGCATGTGGAACAGGTCCATCTCGCGGCCCAGCTTGCGGTGGTCGCGCTTGGCGGCCTCTTCCAGCATGTGCAGGTGGGCCTTCAGCTTCTCCTTGCCGGTGAAGGCAACGCCGTAGATCCGCTGCAGCATCTGGCGCGACGAGTCACCGCGCCAGTAGGCGCCTGCAATCGACATCAGCTTGAAGGCATCGCCGGGCAGCTGGCCGGTGTGCTGCAGGTGCGGGCCGCGGCACAGATCCTGCCAGCCGCCGTGCCAGTACATCCGCAGCGGCTCGTCGCCGGGGATGCTCTCGATCAGCTCGACCTTATAGGGCTCACCCAGGTCGGTGTAATACTGGATCGCGCGGGGGCGGTCCCAGACTTCGGTGCGGACCTCATCACGCTTGTTGATGATGTCCTTCATCTTCTTCTCGATGGTGCCGAGGTCTTCGGGGGTGAAGGGCTCGGCGCGGTCAAAGTCGTAGTACCAGCCGTTTTCAATGACCGGGCCGATGGTGACCTTGGTGTCGGGCCAGATCTCCTGCACCGCGCGGGCCATGACGTGCGCCAGATCGTGGCGGATCAGCTCGTTCGCCTGAACCTCGTCCTTCATGGTGTGGATGGCGATGGCGGCGTCAGCATCAATCGGCCACTGCAGGTCCCAGTGCTGGCCGTCGACGGTGGCGGAGATGGCCTTTTTGGCCAGCGAGGTGGAAATGCTGGAAGCCACCTGCGCAGGGGTTACGCCTGCGTCATAAGATCGTGCATTGCCATCGGGGAATGTGAGAGAGATTTGGGCCATTGTCTGGCTGCTCCTCGTCGGTTTGGCGCCCACTGAACGCCCGGTTGCGGGTATGTGTTTGGTCTGTGCGTATTGCTGTCAATGCAGGGGCAAGTCAAGACAGGTTTGCATGTGTCTGTTTTTGCCCTGGAAAATTCCTTTGTGTGCCAATGCATGCGATTGCACATATATGTATACCGGTAAGCATTTGAAAAACAACAAGAAAAATGTTGTCATGGGAGCGAATCCGGGGCAGTGTGGCTGAAATCTTAGGCCCAATGGACATACCAGGAGTGTTCCGATGACCCGCCCGAACCCGAACTTTGACCTGACAGTTGAAGATGTGGACCTGATTGAAACCGCGCTGTGCCAGTCACGGGAGATCCTGTCGCAGCGCCGTCTATCCTATGAGCATTGCGCGCATGTCGAAGGCGGGCCGAGCCGGGAAAAGGCACGGCTGACAGGAGAGGCATTGACCCGGATACAGGATTTGCTGGGGCGCTTAAGTATGCAGAAAACCGTTTCCAGCCCGGCTGCTGCAGCTTTGTGACTATGCCAATTGGCGCTTGCTGATTCACCTGCCGCAGAAAAGATGCGAGGGGCCGGCCCCTCGCGCTCCCCGGGGTGTTTTTGACCAGAAAGAAGCTGGATCAGTTCGATGTAAAAGCAGGGATGCCTTCGCGGATCACCGCGGAAAAGTCCGGGGTCACGCCGTGGGCCTGGGCGATCGGGGTAATGCTGCCCAAGGCACGCAGTTCATTGACTGTGCGGGTCTGGTCCAGCACGCCCTGTTCCCACGCATAATCCGGCAGATAGCCGTTGGCCAGCACCCGCCAGTCCAGCGGTACCTCATCAGCAAAGGCGCGGATCATTGTCATCACCACAGTGGTGCAATTGGTGGTGAGCGAGTTGTACCACTCTGGCCGGGCGGCAAGGCTGTTGGCGGCGCCGACATATTGCATCAGCAAGGCGCGGGCGGTCTCGGGGCTGACGTCAATGCGGAACAGCTGTACGTTTTCGCCGCGGGCGTTGGTGCGGGTGCCGACCACGTCGCGTTCATCAGCGGCCAGGATCACCAGGGTGTTGGATTTGAACAGGTCGGCAATGGGTGAGAAGCCGCCGCCGAGCTGGCGCCGCACCTCGACCGACCAGGCGATATGATCGCCGTTTTCAAAGCCGAAGCTGACGATCATATGCGCCATTTGCGGACCGGCCCAATAGGACATGAACAGATCAACGGTGTTGAGCGTGGTCAGGTCATAGCTGCGGGTCTCCCAGCTTTCGTTGAAGTCGCCAGGGGATTGCCAGGCGAAATTGCGCACATCGGTGAGCGTGAGAGTGTCGCCCTCCACCCGGCCGGTGACCTGACGGGCCACGTCGGGGGACCAGTTGCGCGCGTCCGGCGGTGTGAGGGTGGACCACCACAAGATCACTGCGGCCAGCGCCAGCGTGAAGGTGGTCAGCGCGCGCAAGGCACGCCTGCGGAACAGGCCGGCAGTAACGGTGAGGCCCAGGAAGGCAAACCCGCCTGCCAGCAGGCCGCGCGGCAGTGTGCCAAAAGGCAGCCGGTACCACAGCGCCAGGGCGGCCCAGGCGGTGGCCAGTGCCACGGCCAGAATGGCGGTGGCGATCGCAATGCCCTTAATGAGTCTGAACATGCCCAAGGTCCCTTGAAAATTTTCGCGGACCATAAGGAGGCAGGCGGGGGGCTTGCAAGCAGGGAGTGCCGGCGCTTGCGGGGCAGGCGCTGCCATGCCACATCTTAGGGAAAAGGACAGGAGACCAAAGACATGCCCGCCACATCTTTCCTCGAGACCGCCCAGGGCCGCCGGATTGCCTATCACAAGAGCGAAGGGCAGGGGCCGTGCGTGGTGTTTCTGGGCGGGCTGAAATCCGACATGGAAGGCACCAAGGCGGTGCACCTGGAAGCCTGGGCCAAGGCGCGCGGGCTGGCGTTTCTGCGGTTCGATTACTCCGGCCACGGCGAAAGCTCGGGCAGGTTTGAGGAAGGCTGTATCGGTGACTGGCATGAAGACACGCTGGAGGCGGTGGCGCAGCTTACCGAAGGGGACATCGTGCCGGTGGGCTCGTCGATGGGCGGCTGGCAGGCACTGCTGCTGGCGCGCGAAATGCCGGAACGGATCAAGGGTTTGGTGACCATCGCTGCGGCGCCGGATTTCACCGAGGATGGGTATTGGGCCAATTTCTCGGATGCGCAGAAGGCTGAGCTGGAGGCCCAAGGCTATGTGGAGCTGCCCAGTGATTACATGGAGCCTTATCATATCTCCAAGCGGATGATCGAAGATGGCCGCAAGCGGCTGGTTCTGCGCACGCCGCTGTTCCTGCCCTTCAAAGTCCGCTGCCTGCAGGGGACCGCGGATACGGCTGTTTCGACGGAAACCGCGCTGCGGCTGATGGATCACGCGACCTGCCCGGATATGCGGCTCAGCCTGGTGAAAGATGCCGACCACCGGTTTTCGGACGAGGTTTGCCTGAAGATGATGGAAGACGCGGTGCTGGATGTTCTGGGCGGCACCTGATGCGGCGGTTTGGGCGCGCGCTGGAGCGGCCTGACGGCTGATGCAGCGGGCATAGCAGAGTGGTTGAAAGTGCAAGGATTGGTTCATGGAACAGAGAGTTAGCCTGATTACGCTGGGTGTGCCGGACATGGAAAGGGCTGCTGCCTTTTACGAAGCTTTGGGGTGGCAGCGTGCTGAAAGCCCAGACGGGGTGATTGCCTTTGATCTGATCTCGCAGACCTTGGGGCTGTATCCGCTGGCAGCGCTGGCAGCCGAAATAGGCCTGCCGGAAGCGGAGCTGGGCACCGGTGCGGTGACGCTGAGCCATAATACCCGCAGCAAGGAGGACGTGGCTGTGCTGCTGACGGCAGCGGAGGCGGCTGGCGCAGAGGTTCTGAAACCTGCGCAGGATGTGTTCTGGGGCGGGCATCACGGCTATTTCCGCAGCCCGGACGGGCATATTTGGGAAATCGCGTTCAACCCGTTTTCAGAACTGGCCGGGAATGGCGCTTTTTGCTGGAATGGCTACTAGACGTGGCACCGCGGCGGCAGCAGCTTTCTAAATCCCTGCCGCCGGGAGGTTTGTCTTGATCCCGGGGGCGGTTCTCCGCAGAGTTGAAACATCGGGTGGAAGGCAAACCGCGAGGGCAGGATATGCCTTATGACCAGCAACCGTGCCGCGAACCATTGGTTCTGCTGCCGGGGATGATGTGCGACGGCCGGATTTTTGATGCTCAGGTCCGGAGTTTTTCCGGCAGTATGCCTGTTATGGTGCTGCCGCTGGCGGGCGGCGACACAGTGGAAAAGATCGCCGTCCGGATGCTGGCACACCTGCCGCCGCGGTTTTCCCTGGCAGGGGTGTCGATGGGCGGAATCCTGGCGATGGAGCTGCTGCGCCGCGCACCGGAACGGATCAGCCGGTTGTGCATCATGGGGGCCAGCCCGCTGGCGGAGACGCCGGAGCAGGCTGCCGACCGGGAACCGCATATCATAGCAGCCCGGACCGGACGGCTGGAGGATGTGCTGCGCGAGACCCTGCCGATGGAGGCGCTGGCGCCGGGGCCGGGACGGCTGGAGGTCCACAATCTGTTCTGCCGCATGGGGATGGAGCTGGGGCCGGAAATGTATGTGGCGCAGGCCCGCGCGCTGCAGCGGCGGCCGGATCAGCAGGCAACGCTGCGGCGGGCGCATGTTCCCACTCTGGTTTTGGGGGGAGAGCATGACACGATCACCCCGGTTGCCAAGCACCAGTTGCTGGCGCAGCTGATCCCGGATGCGCAGCTGCAGGTGATCCCCGAAGCCGGGCACATGCCGGTGCTGGAACAGCCGGATGCTGTGAACCGGGCGCTGCTGCACTGGCTGGCGGTGCCTGTTTCTTAAGGGGAGAGTTTTGCGCGCTGGTCTTTGCTGAGCAATTCGGGTTCAGCCACCGGTTTGCCTGTTTGTGCATTAAAGAACGGCGTTTCCCGCCACTTGCCGGACAGCCGAGAGGTGATCATCCGGCTAAGGATGCCCCAGGCCATAACTCCGCCGCCCTTGGTCCGGGACTGTTTTCCCGTGACTGGGAGGAAAGCCTTGGCGCGGATTTTGCCAAGTGCGGATTTATCTTCGAACAAGTCCGAGCGCATCCCGGCGAAGGGCAGCGTGGGTTTGGCCAGCGTGTTGGCAAAAGGGGTGCCGCAGCAGGCGGCGTACCAGCGCAGCGGGCCGCGGGGGCCAAGGCGCAGCGCTTTCAGATGCGTCGCGCCTTGGGTGATGGAAATGCTGTCCGGTGCCAGCTGAAACAGGTCCACCGGATCCGGTGCCGGATCCGGCTGGCCGTGGTACAGCTCATTGGCGCGGCAATCGGGGCAGTAGCAGACCACGCGGGTGCCGCTTTTTACACCCTGTGCGGAAACTTCGCCGCACAGGGCCCCGCACTTACAGGAAAACGCCAGCCCGCCGCCCATGCCGTCAGGCAGCCGTGTTCTTGTTGGCCGGTTTGCGGCCAGGTTTTTTGCGGCAGTTTGCGTTCATGAAATCAATCACCAGCGGACGGATGTTGTCGCGCCAGCTGCGGCCGGCAAAGATGCCATAGTGGCCGGCACCCGGCTCCAGGTGGCTGGCCTTCATGCTTTCGGGCAGGCCGGTGCAAAGATCCAGCGCCGCGACGCATTGGCCGGGGGCAGAGATATCGTCCTTGGCGCCTTCGACAGTTTTCACCGCAACATTGGTGATCTTGCCGATATCGACCTTGTGGCCGTTGACCACAAATTCGTTGCGGGCGATCTCGCGTCTTTTGAAGACACGCTCGACGGTGGACAGGTAGAACTCGGCTGTCATGTCCATGACGGCAAGATATTCGTCGTAGAAACGGTTGTGGGCGTCGTGATCCGAAGCCTCGCCGCGGGAAACGCGATGGATCTGGTCCATGAAGGCCTTGGAGTGGCGCTCGCCGTTCATCGACATGAAGGAGGACAGCTGCAGCAGGCCCGGATAGACCTTGCGCCCGACACCTTTGTTTTTGTAGCCGACACGCTGGATCATGGTTTCCTCCAGCTGGCCCATGGTGACGCGCCGGCCAAAGTCTGTGACCTCGGTCGGGGTGGCGTCCGGGTCCACCGGGCCGCCGATCAGGGTCAGCGACGACGGCTGCGCCTTGGGGTCCTGTTCGGCCAGATAAGCGGTCGCGGCCAGGGTCAGCGGCACTGGCTGGCAGACCGCGACAACATGGGTGTCGGGGCCCATTTCGCGCATGAAATCGACGAGGTAGAGCGTGTAATCCTCGACGTCGAATTTCCCAGCGGAAACAGGTATATCGCGGGCATTGTGCCAGTCCGTCACATAGACTTCACAATTGACGATCAAGCTTTGGACGGTGGACCGCAGGAGAGTGGCGTAATGACCGGACATCGGCGCAACCAGCAGCACCTTGCGCGGCTGTTCCTCGCGTCCGTTGACCTTGAAATGGATCAGATCGCCGAACGGGCGTTCGACAACAGTGGTGATGTCCACCAGATGGTCCTTGCCGTCTTCGCAGGTGAAAGTGCGGATGCCCCAGTCCGGTTTCACCACCATCCGCTGGTAAGTACGTTCCGTCACTTCACCCCAGGCGGCCATCCAGCTGAGCGCAGGGTTTGGCAAGGCGGAAAAGACCGGGTAAGATGCCATGGAAAGGGCGGTTGCGCCCAACCATTGGTTGGTGTTCCGGACGGTCTCCATCAGATCGTAGGTCATCATGTATCGCATGCGTGTCTCCTTCGGGTTCTGCCCCTGCGTCATCGGATCGTCAAATCCGGAACATTGGACCAATCGCCGCTTTGCCCTGAAAAATGCAGAAGAGTATTCTGCATAGCAGAAAGCCTATGAGGGATTCTTTTATATGACAACTAGTGACGAATTATCCGCAGCGCCCAATTCTGAGAGCATTGAAAAGCTTAAGGAAAACATGAGCCGTGTTGAGGAGCTGACTAAGCGTCTGGCCGATGTCATGTCCCGGAAGACCCCGCATAACGCCGCTTTGGACGGTCCGAATCAAGAGCTTTATGCGCGTGCAGCAACTGCGTATTGGACCGAAGCGATGCAGAACCCTGCCAAGATCCTGGAGCAGCAGGTGGCATACTGGAGCAAATCGGTGCTGAATTTCGCCGAAGCGCAGAAGGCCCTGGCCGGACAGATGGACAGTCCGAACGATGGCAGCCCCAAGGACCGCCGGTTTTCGAATCCGCTGTGGGAGAGCAGTCCGTATTTCCACTTTGTGAAACAGCAATACATGACCAACGCCGATGCGATCCGCAATGCGGTGCAGGATGCGGACGAATTGGACAGCAAGGACAAGCAGCGCCTGACGTATTTTGCCGACCAGATCATCGAGATGATGTCGCCGACCAATTTTCTGCCCACCAACCCGGATGCGCTGGAAAAGGCCGTTGCGACCGAAGGCCAGTCGCTGATCGACGGGCTGGAGAACCTGGTCACCGACCTTGAAGCCAACAATGGCGAGTTGGTGGTGCGGCTGGCAGATGAGAGCGCCTTTGAGCTGGGCGGCAATATCGCCACCACCCCGGGGGATGTGGTTTACCGCAACCGGATGATGGAGCTGATCCAGTACAAGCCAGCGACGGAAACCGTCCATGAGACCCCGATTGTCCTGTTCCCGCCCTGGATCAACAAGTTCTACATCCTGGATTTGAAGGCACAGAACAGCATGATCAAATGGGTGACCGAGCAGGGCTATACCCTGTTTGTCGTCTCCTGGGTTAATGCGGATGCCAGTCATGCCGAGGTGGGGATGGAGGATTACATCCAAGAAGGCATCCTGACCGCGATTGAGACCGCCAAGGAGATCTGCAAGGTCAAGCAGGTGAACGCTGTGGGTTACTGCATCGCCGGCAGCACGCTGAGCCTGACATTGTCTTTGCTGAAGCAGCGCGGCGACACTTCGGTGAAATCGGCGACTTTCTTTACCACGCTGACCGACTTCGGCGATCAGGGCGAATTCACCCCGTTCCTGCAGAATGACTTTGTTGACGGGATCGAGGCGCAGGTGGAAGAGGAAGGGCTGCTGCGCTCCTGGGTGATTGCACGCACCATGTCATTCCTGCGGTCCAAGGATCTGATCTATGGTCCCGCCGTCAAAAGCTACATGATGGGCGAGACGCCGCCGGCCTTTGATCTGCTCTATTGGAACGGTGATGGCGCCAACCTGCCGGGCCGGATGGCGGTGCAGTATCTGCGGGGCCTGTGCCAGAACAATGAATTTGTTCGCGACGGGTTTGAGCTGATGGGCCACAAGCTGCACATCAAGGACGTGGATGTGCCGCTGATGTCGATCACCTGCGAGACCGACCATATCGCCCGCTGGAAAGACTGTTACCGCGGCGTGCAGCAGATGGGATCGCGCAGCAAAAGCTTCATTGTGTCGGAGTCCGGCCATATCGCCGGCATCGTCAACCCGCCCAGCAAAAAGAAGTACGGCCATTACACCAATGCTGATCTGAAAGGCGATAGCGAGGCCTGGATGGCAGGGGCGGAATACCACGAAGGCTCCTGGTGGCCGCGCTGGAATGAGTGGCTGAAAAAGCGGTCCGGCAAGCAGGTTCCTGCCCGCGAAGCAGGGGATTCGGGTTATCCTTCTTTGATGCCTGCTCCTGGGTCTTATGTAAGGGTCAAGGCAAACCGTTGATTTGACGGGATTTACGATTTTTTTCTGCACTGCAGCATTAAAAACCTTGAAATGCTGCAGTGCGGCACGCATATTCCTCTCATGCTAAGAGCGCAGGATGGTCCTGCTGCAGCTTTCTGAGGAATTAGAACTATGGCAAAGACCCAAGACTTCACCGCGATGATGAAAGACTTCATGGGCGCATTCCCGGTCGACACCAAAGCGATGGAAGACGTTTTCAAAAACACCGCAGCCCTGAACGAGAAGCTGTCCGCCGTTGCGCTGGACGCTGCCGGCAAATCCGCTGAGCTGTCGAACAAGTGGACCAAAGAAACCATCTCCAAGCTGGGCGATGTGTCCAAAGTCAAAGCCGACCCGGCCGACTATGCCAAAGCCGCAACCGATTTCGCCTCTGCTTCCGCTGAAGTGGCTGCTGAAAATATGGCTGCCTTTGCTGAGATCGCCAAGAAGGTCCAGATGGAAACCGTTGAACTGGTGATGGCTGCCGGCAAAGACATGGGCGAAGAAGCCACCGCAGCTGTGAAAAAGGCCACCGACGAAGTGACCTCCGCTGCGAAAAAAGCTTCGGCTACTGCAAAGTAAGATCGACCACAGACCGGCCCTGGCTCTCCTCCCTGACGGAGCCGGACTGTAAGAAAGGGCAGGCCGCAAGGCCTGCCCTTTTGCCGTTCAGGGGTCAGTCCGGCAATCCGGCCCGCCGCAGACCGTCGCAGTAATGCTCCAGATCTTCTGCTCTGACAAAGGGCAGGGTCTTGCTGATACGGGCGAGCGAAAACTCCGGCTCCAGGCCAAGGATACGCCCGCATTCCCGTGCTGCAGCAGCCCTGTCTCCCAGTTGTGCGTAGCAGGCAGCCAGATGGCGGTGCGGGGCCGGAAAGCCGGGAAACAGCCCGACAGCCTTGTTCACTTCAGATATGCCGGGGCGGTATTCCCGGCACATATACAGCGCCAGCCCCCTGAACCAGTGGAAGTAGGTTGGATGGAACGGGTTGCGGCCAGAGGCTTGATCCAATTCGGCAAGGGCCTTTTCAGGCTGGCCCCGGTACACATATGACAGGCCGCGGAAAGCCATTGCGTCAGTGTCGTTCGGGTTCAGGGCAAGGGCGCGCTGGAAATGGTCTTCCGCCAGAGAAAATTCTCCCTTGAACAGATGCATGACGGCCAGGCGGCGCTGCACGACGCTGTCCAGCGGGTCGATACGGGCGGCGCGGCGCAGATACGGGAAGGCCTGATCCAGGGTGTCTTCAGGGGACAGGCCCCAGCCGCTCATCCATTCGACCAGAAATGTGAGCGCCAATCCGGAATAGGCCGAGGGATTCCCAGGATCGCTGTCACAGGCATTATGGTACAATTCCCGGCACTGATACAGAGTGTCCCGGGTGTCTAGGATCAGAGCTTTGGCTTGCAGGACCAGTTCCTTGGATGTCCAAGGGCCGCCGCTGGCCAGAACTTCGGCTGATATGCGTTTTGCGGTGGCCTGCAACTGTCCGGCCAGGGTTTGGGTGATTTGCCGTGCCAAAGCATCCTGAAGGCTGAACCCGGCCTGATTTTCCAGATCGTATTGTTCACTAAGCAGCGTTGTGCCGCTGTAGCCATCAGCCAGCGAAACAGCGACACGCAATTGTCCGGACCGTTGCCGCACCGTGCCCTCAACCAGGTAACGGACGCCCAATTCCACTGCAGCCAGGGATGTTTCAGATGCGCTGCCGGCAAAGCGGAGTGCAGTGGTGCGGGAAATGACACGCAGCTCACGGAACCGGGAAAGACCGATGGTTATGTCTTCGGTCAGGGTTTCAGAGAGACTGTCTGCGCCGGGTGCACCAGGTGATTTGTTCAGGAAAGGCAGAACGGCAACGGATACTTCGTAGGCGGGGCCTTCGGCCTCAAAGCGCGGCATCGGGTTTTCGGCTATGCGGAAGATCCGCACCGGGTCTGAGATGTTGCGGATCACCTGCAGGCCGAGGTCGTCAAAGGCTGCATTGATCCTGCCGCGGACCTGTTCTTGAACCGTGCCGGAAACACAGATTTCACCGGGTCCTGCAAGGCTTTCGAGGCGGGCGGCGATATTGACGCAATTGCCGAACAGATCGTCCCCGGCAGCAATGACGGTTCCTGTGTGAATTCCCATTCTCAGGTGCAGATGCGGCGGAGGATGGCTGGCAGCCGCGGCAGCGGCCCGCTTGGCAATCAGCAAGGCGGCTTTCACCGCTTGCACAGAAGTTTGGAACTCCAGCAGAAAGCCGTCGCCCTGTGATTTGACAAGCCGGCCTGAATACTGCTGTGCGGCTGGCACGACGATATCGTCCGCAAGAGTGCGAACGGCAGCGACCGCTTCTGCCTCCCCGGTCTCAACCAGTGCGGAAAACCCAGCCACATCAGCGATTAAAACAGCAGCTTGTCTTTGTCTGTCCCCTTGGTCAGCCATCATTCCCGCTACCACAGACTCGAAAAGACTCTGTCTGAATTGTAACACATCAAGCCCTGTTTGCTGCACCTCAATTGCAAAATGTTCGATTTTTGTTCATGCAAAGCTGTCTTGAGGTCAAAACTGCGCATTGCGGAAACTGGTGTATTGCGGCTCCCAGCCAGTCATTTGGCGCAGTTTTGCAGAGCCCATCTGCTGGTCCAATGCAGGCCCCTCGGCCCAATCGCCGTATTTGATCAGCACGTGCTTGAGGCTGCGCACAACATAGCTGGCGTCATGGCCATGGCGCCGGGCAATCTCGCGGGTGATCTCTGCCACTGGCACGCCGGTTTCCGCACTGGCATTGAAGTGGCCTGTTAGCTTGGGGCGCTCCATCAGCAGACGGTAGGCGCGGGCAAGATCCGCACGTTCGACCAAGGGCCAGCGGGTTGCGATACTGCCCCAGATCTCAAACGGTATCCTATGACGGGCAGCCTCCAAGTAGCGGGAAAAAACGCCGCCATCCGGGTGATAGACCATCGCCGGGTGGATCACCGCAGTTGAAACCGCAGGGGCTGCAAGGGCGGCGCAGGCATTCTTTTGCATCCAGGCGAAGGCTTTGATCGGCCTTAAGGGGCTGGCCTCATCGGCGATCCGGTTGCCGGTCGCGCCGTACAGCCAGCAGCCGCCAGTATAGATCAGCCGCAGAGGTTCAGGGCGCAGGGCCGCTTGGCGCAGGATGGCGGCCATGGCGGCGGCGTCCGTCTCTGCCATGTGCGGGCCAAAGGTGGCCGCCAGCTGGATTAGCCCGTCCACGCGGGACACTTCGCGGACCCAGCTGCCGGGGTGGCGCAGATCGCCGCGCAAGGGGCGTGCACCCAGTGCGGTCAGTTTGCGGTCCGAGGCGTCCGAGCGGCTGAGGCCGGTAACGTCATGCCCGTGCCGGACCAGGTCTTGGGTGACGGCGGTGCCGATGGATCCGGTGCCGCCGAGGATCAGGATTTTCATGTCCCGCGCTTTCCTGCTGCAGATTCTATTGCGGGATCCTCTCTAAAATCTCAAGCCGGGTTGAGGTCAAGCGTCTTGAAGACCGCCGCAGCAGGGCTGTCCGGAACAAATGTTGCGGAAAACATGCGAAGGCTTCCCTTTTGTTCTGCGCTGGCATAGGCTTTGCTGCGATGCGTCATGACCGGGGAGGGAATACATGGCAGAGCAGGACAAACCCTTGCTGATCAAGCGGTACGCGAGCCGCAGGCTTTATAACACCGAGACCAGCGATTACGTCACGCTGGAGGATATCGCGGGGTTCATCCGGGAAGGGCGCGAGGTGCAGATCGTCGACCTGAAAACGGGCGATGACCTGACACGGCAGTACCTGTTGCAGATCATTGCAGAGCATGAAAGCCGCGGCGAGAATGTGCTGCCGGTGAATGTTCTGAATGATCTGGTGCGCAGCTACATGGTGCCCGGCGGCGGGGTAATGCCGCAGTTTCTGCAGTCTTCCTTTGATATGCTGCGCGAAAGCCAGTCCAAGATGATGGAAAACATGAGCGCGATGAATCCGATGGCCAAGATGCCGGGATTTGAGGCGATGAAGGCGCAGCAGGAAGCGTTTCTGAAGGCGATGACCGGCGGCCTTGGCGGGGCCGGCTGGACCGGCGGCGCGCCCGGGGAAGAGAAATCCGAAGGCGGCGAGGACCTGGACGACATCAAGAAGCAGCTGGCTGAGCTGCAGGAAAAACTGTCCAGGATGAAGTGAGGCGATTGGCGGCAGCGGGGGCCTGATCAACAGGGGCTCCCGCCTGTTCGCAAACAGTCTGCGACTGTTCCTTACAGTTGGGCGTGGCACCGCGGTGCGGTGCCATTCTCTTTTTGTGCGGTTTCTGCGTAAGATTTGCAGCGCCCCTGCGCTGCGCCGGGGTCCAGACGCCGGGGTCGGCGGTCAGGCGCTGGGTTTGATTTTCAGGATATTGTGCAGCCGGTGGTACGGCGCATTCCTGACGATTTCGTCCAAATCGCTGGTTTCCGGTTGCGGTTTGGAGCGATAGAACAAATAGACGCTTGCAGCAAAAGACAGGCTGCAGGCCCCGGCAATTGCGCTGACGATGACAGTTTCCATTCCCATAGCTTCAAACATGCTGTTCTCCGGTTTGAGGACCAATATAGGCATGGAGAGTTGAAATTTCCATATCACTTTGTACTGCCCGTGTTCTTTGCTGCTTCCAGAACATGGCGGGCCAGTGTTTCCGCGGCTTCGCGTTCTTGCGTTTTGATCCGCCGCCGCGCCCGTCCGCCGAGGCGGGACGCGGTGGCGAAGATGAACCCTGAAAAAGACAAAAGGGTCAGGCCAAAGGCCAGCCCGCCCGTTACTGTGCCTGCAATAGCAGCGCCGAAGCTGGCCAGCAGCGCGCCTGCTGCCAGGCGTTGCGACCATTGGCCGATCACCTGATCGGCATCCTGCGCCTGGGCTTCCGCATCTCCGGCCCGGGTGGCGAAGGCAGTCAGCAGATCCGCCACGGTGAGGCCGGTTTCCGGGTCGTTCGCGGCCCCGATGGCGGCCAAAAGCGCAGCCCGTTCACTGCTGCTGGTGGAAACCGCGCGGATGATTTGCGTCAGCGCGTCTTCGCTGACCGGATCGCCCATGCTGAGCGCATTGGCCATCGCAACCAGAGCCGTGGCCGGGCGCCGTTCGAATTCGGGAAGCGGAGTCATGGCGGCAAACTGTACGGCGCAAGCCAGGATTGCAATCAGGAAAACCCCGGCATAATGCCGGGGCAGTATCTTCTTTAAATCACCTGTGGCGTTCAGGCTGCGGCCTTGGCCATGGTCTCCTCAACCGCGGACAGCAGAATGTCTGCAATCACATCCAACTCGGCATGGGTCAGGCGCACTGGCAGGCGCACGTCGCAGGCCTTCATCAGCATGGCGCGGGTTTGCGGCAGATCGGGCTGATCGCGCAAGAACTGCCAGTTCCAGAAGGCGCGGGCGTTGTCGATAGAGAGGCCGAAGACCTGCACCTTGACGCCCTTGGCTTCTGCCGCGCTGGCAAAGGCGCGGGTCTGCGCCTCGCTGAGGCCTGCCAGATTGAACTGGATCGAATCCGGCGCGCGGCGTTCAGGGGCCAGCGGTGCGGGCACGTCAAAGAAAGGGGAGGCATTCAGCCGTTCGGCCACATAGTCATGGTTGGCCAGCCCGTCGCGCACCCGGCGCGCCAGTTCCGGCAGCTGCGGGCGGATCACCGCGGCGGACAGGTTGTTCATCCGCAGGTTATACAGCGGCAGCTGGTTCTGCCACTTGGCAAAGGCCTGCTCCAGATCGGGGGTGTTTTCCCCATGCGGACCTTTATGCTTTTTCCAGTTGTGCTCATAGGCGCCGGACATGATCACGGCGCGGGCGATCAGGTCAGCGTCGTCGGTGATCAGGATACCGCCTTCGCCGGCGTTGACCATCTTGTAGGACTGGAACGAGAAGCAGCCGGCCTTACCGATGGTGCCAATATTCCGGCCGTTCCAGGTGGTGCCAAGCGAATGGGCCGCGTCCTCAACCACCGGGATGCCGCGGGCATCGCACAGCGCCATGATCGCATCCATATCAGAGGTATGGCCGCGCATGTGGCTGATGATGACCGCCTGCACGCTGTCCAGCCTGGCCTCAAAGTCACCCATGTCGATGCGGTAGTTGTCGCCGACCTCACACAGGACCGGCACGCAGTCGGCATGAACCACCGATGACGGCACGGCGGCAAAGGTGAAAGCGGGGATCAGCACGCGCGCGTCGCGCGGCAGGCCAAGCGCTTTCAATGACAGGAACAAGGCGGCGGAGCAGGAGGAGACTGCCAGTGCGTATTTGCTGCCCAGCAGTTCAGCATATTCCTGTTCCAGCAGCGTAACGGGCGCGTTTTCGGGCGCGGTGTAGCGAAACAGATCGCCCGACTGCATCAGGGCCTCGATTGCCTCAAGGGCGGCTGCGGGAATGGGTTCAGCGTCATGAACGTTGGGCGGCAGAGCCATATTTCAAAATCCTGAATTGTTGCTTCGGGAAATGTAAATCTAGATGCCGAAAATGCCAAGAGGCGACGCGGCGGAAAATGCCGGCGCAGGCGGGATTTCACAGAAATGTTGCGGAGTTGCGCGGAAACCGGCCTGGGATCAGACCCCCAGCCGGTCACGCAAGGCAAACCAAGTCATAGCCAGCACCAAGAGCGGCGAGCGCATCCGCGGCCCGCCCGGGAAACGCGGGGCGGGGACGCGGGCCAGGGTGTCGAACCCTTCTGCCTGCCCCTGTATCGCCTGCGCCATCAACTGACCTGCATGGGTGGCGGTGCCGACACCATGGCCGGAATAGCCGGAGGCCGTCAGCACATTGGGCGCCAGCCGCGCCAGATAGGGCATCCGCTTCATGGTGATGCCTAGGGTGCCGCCCCAGGCATAGTCGACCCGGACGTCCTTGGTGTGCGGGAAAACCTGCTGCATCGGTTTGCGCACTGTGGCCTCGATATCGGCGGGAAAGCGGTAGCCATAGCTTTCGCCGCCGCCGAACAGCAGCCGCTTGTCATGGCTGAGGCGGAAGTAATTGACCACAAATTTGCTGTCTGCCACCGCGACGTCACGGGCAAGTACCCGGGCGGCGTCTTCGCCCAGCGGTTCAGTTGCCACGATGAAGTTGTTGATCGGCATCACTCGCGACGCGACCTGATGGTTCAGCCCGCCCAGATAGCCGTTGCAGGCCAGGATCAAATGGCCGGCTGACACGGTTCCGCCTGCAGTCTGCACACGGACTTGCGCGCCTTCCTGGATGTCCAGCACCTCGCTTTGCTCAAATATCTGCGCCCCGGCGTTCGCAGCTGCCCGGGCCAGGCCCAGGGCATAGTTCAGCGGGTGCAAATGGGCGGCACCCATGTCCAGCGATCCGCCCTGATAGGCGGGTGAGGGGCAGATGGCGTGCAAACCAGCCTCATCCAGCGGCTGGATCTGATCGTAGCCGTAACGGCTTTGCAGATGTTCGGCATAGGCGTGTTCATGGGCTGCTTCGCTTTTGGAAAAACAGGCATGGGCAATGCCGGGGGTCAGATGGCAGTCGATGCTGTGACGGGCAATCAGGGATTTCACCAGATCCTTGGCGTCTTCGCCCAACTGCCAGAGCTTTTGCGCCTCCGGCTCACCCATCAGCGCTTCCAGCCCGTCCTGTTCCATCCGCTGGCCGCTGCCAAGCTGGCCGCCATTACGGCCCGAGGCGCCAAAGCCTGCGCGGTGCGCTTCCAGCAGCACAACACGCTGCCCGGCCTCAGCCAGATGCAGCGCGGCGGACAGGCCGGTATAGCCGCCGCCGACGATACAAACATCGGCCGTCACGTCGCCATCAAGAGCCGCGAAGCGATCCATCGGCGTGGCTGTTGCCGCGTACCAGCTGTTTGGATATTCGCCCTTCCGGTCATTGGAATAGAGCAGGTTCATGCCCATAGCACACCTCTTTCCGGCGCAGTCGTCCGCCGGGACAGCCTGCGCTTCATCTTTCTGTAAATACTCAATTGCGCTGGCGCTGCACCGGGGCGCAGCGCCGGAGGTTTACACGTTCATCAGCAGATGTTCGCGCTCCCAGGGGGAGATCACCTGAAGGAATTCGTCATATTCCGCGCGTTTCACGATAGAATAGACGCGGGCGAATTCCGGGCCAAGAACCTCATGCAGTTCGGTGGCCTCGTCAAAAAGATCCAGCGCCTGACCCATCACTTGCGGGATATCGCCTTCGCCCTCATAGGCGTCGCCCTTGAACTGCTTGCGCGGGCGCTCCTCGTTGATCAGGCCAAGATAGCCGCAGGCCAGCGACAGTGCGATGCCCAGGTACGGGTTACAGTCCATGCCGGCGATGCGGTTTTCCACCCGCCGCGCCGCAGGGCCCGACAGCGGGATCCGGATGCCCGTGGTACGGTTGTCACGCGCCCATTCCAGATTGATTGGGGCTGCGTGGTCCTTCACATACCGGCGGTAGGAGTTCACATATGGCGCCATCACTGCCAGCCCCGCCGGCAGATGGTTCTGGAACCCTGCAATGTAGTTGTAAAACGCGTCCGTCTCGCCGCCCTGCGGGCCGGAAAAGATATTCTCGCCGGTTTCCATATCCAGAACCGAATGGTGGATGTGCATGGCTGAACCCGGCTCATCCTCGATCGGCTTGGCCATGAAGGTGGCAAAACAGTCGTGGCGCAGCGCCGCTTCGCGGATCAGCCGTTTGAAGTAGAAGACTTCATCCGCCAGTTTGACCGGGTCGCCGTGCAGCAGGTTGATCTCCAACTGGCCGGCGCCGCCTTCCTGGGTGATGCCGTCGATTTCAAAACCCTGGGCCTCGGCGAAATCATAGATATCGTCGATCACCGGGCCGAATTCATCCACGGCAGTCATCGAATAGGCCTGGCGCGCTGCCGCCGGACGGCCGGAGCGGCCCATCATCGGTTTGATCTCATGCGCGGGATCAATGTTGCGGGCAACCAGGAAGAACTCCATTTCCGGTGCCACAACCGGCTTCCAGCCCCTGTCATGATAAAGCTGCACCACCCGTTTCAGCACGTTGCGGGGGCTGTAAGGGATCGGTTTGTCGTGCCTGTCATAGGCGTCGTGGATCACCTGCAGCGTCCAGTCGCCGGTCCAGGGCGCCGCTGTGGCCGTGGACATGTCCGGCTTCAGCGTCATGTCCTTTTCGATCCAGCCGTCCTCGTCCGCGGCATCGGCCCAGTCGCCGGTGATGGTCTGGTAGAAGATGCTGTCGGGCAGGTGGAAATAGTCGGTTTTTGCGAATTTGGATGCCGGTACCGCCTTGCCACGGGCGATACCGGGAAGGTCCGAGATAACGCATTCAACTTCGTCGAGACGACGGCCCTCCAGATAGGTTTTTGCTGCTTCGGGAAGGGCGTCGAGCCAGGCTGACATTACGTCCTCTCTTTCCTGTAAAATTCTGCGAGGAGGGTTGCGATTTCTTGGTTGTCCACGGGGGCGTCCAGCTCAGCGGCTGCACGGTCCAGCAGGTCGTCCGGCACCACGCCGCGGCCGCGTTTTTCGATCAGGCCGCCGACAAAGGCGCTGGGGAATTCAGGGTGCGGCTGCCAGGAGATGATGTGATCGCCATAGGCCAGAATGCCGTTCTGGCAAAAGTCGTTGCCGCCCAGCACGCGGGCACCTTGGGGCCGTTCCACCACCTGATCCTGATGCCAGGCATTGAGGGTCAAGTCCTGGCCGTCCACCTGATATGTGACACGGCCCACGGCCCAACCGCCCTCGAACTTCCTGACCTTGCCGCCAAGCGCCTGGGCGATGATCTGGTGGCCGAAACAGATGCCGGCCAGCGGCTGTTTCCTGGCGTTGATCTCGCGGATCAGATCCTCCAGCGGCGGGATCCAGGCGTGATCTTCATAGGCGCCATGCTTGGAGCCGGTGATCAGCCAGGCGTCTGCCGCATCGGCGCTGTCCGGCAGCACCCCGTCCACCACGGCCCAGGTTTGAAATTCAAAGCCGTTACCGTCCAGCATGTCGCGGAACATGCCGTCGTAATCTCCGAAAGGGCCGAACAGATCTTCGGGGGAGTGGCCGGTTTGCAGGATGCCGATTTTCATAAGTCACCAGATTTGATCAAATTGAGCCTAGCTGAGGGGGCTGGAGCAGGCAAGCGCCTTGCCAATCCCCTTTAGGCAAGGCGGCCCTATACCGCTTCCAGCCAGGACAGCCAATGGCTCTCCCGGGGGCGTTCGGCAAAGCCTATCAGCTCTTGCCGCTTGGTCATCACCAGGTTCCGGATGGCAAGGTCCGGCAGCACACGGGCGATCAGCGGGGCGGTCTCAAACCAGTTGATCGCGGTCTCCCAGTCGGCGGCCAGCTGCGGCAGGCCCTGGATCTCGTAGATGTTGCCCTCGGACGGAGCGGGCGGCTGCATCTGATCTTCGATCCCGGCCAGGGCAGAGCCAAGCACGGTTGCGAGCATCAGGTAGGGGTTGATGTCGCCGCCGGCGACGCGGTGTTCAATGCGGCGCGCCTTGTGGCTGCCGCCGGGGATACGGATGGCGGCGGTGCGGTTCTCGTAGGCCCAGGCGGCGCTGACGGGCGCATGGGCGCCAGGCACCAGCCGGTCATATGAATTACCGTGCGGGGCAAAAATCAGCGAGCTGGCGGGCATCGCCGCCAGACAGCCCGCCACCGCGTGCATCAGCAGGTCCGACCCCTTTTCGCCGCCGTCGTCAAAGACGTTGCTGCCGTCCTGATCCTCGACCGAGAAATGCACATGCATACCATTGCCGGCTTCTTCAGCATAAGGCTTCGCCATAAAGGTCGCGGCAAAGCCGTGTTTGCGTGCAAGCCCTTTTACCAAGGCCTTGAACAGCCAGGCATCATCTGCTGCGCGCATCGCCTCCTGATGGTTCAGGTTGATCTCAAACTGACCCAGTCCCGCCTCGGAAATTGCCGATTGGGCAGGAATGCCCATCATCTCGGCACCGTCATAAAGATCCGTGAAGAAGTCATCGAATGCGTCCAGCTCTGCCACCGACAGCACCGATTGCTGATCCAGCTCACGGCCGGTCTGCGGGTCGATTGGCGGGGCAGGGCGGGGACCGCTGTCATCCAGCAGGCTGAACTCCATCTCAGTGGCGGCCACAACGCTCCAGCCGCGTGCCGCATACCGCGACAGCACATCGGCCAGCACATGGCGGGGATCGCCAAGGAAGGCAGAGCCATCTTCCCAGTACATTGCCATCGGCACCAGCGCCGAGGCGCTTTTGAGCCAAGGCATCGGCACCGCACCGCGTTCGGTCGGCAGCATCACCCCGTCGGCGTCGCCGGTTTCAAACACCAGCGGATTGTCTTCAACGTCGCGGCCCCAGAGATCGACATTAAGGGTGGAGATCGGCATCCGCGCCGCGCCGCTGTCCAGCTTGGCGGCCATGCCCGCAGGCAGGCGCTTGCCGCGCATCTGGCCGTTCATGTCACAGGCGGCAATGCGGATGGTCTTCAGTCCGGACAGGTCCATAGGGGGCTCCATGAATGCGTTGCGCCAACCCTAGCGCAGAGAATTGCATTCGCCAAGATAATTTGATCAAAAGTTTGAAGCGACACCCCGGCGGCCCCGTCTTGCGGGAGAATCCCCTGCGGTGTGAGGTACTAAGTGCGCCCGGTATGATCCAGCGATCGCCAAAAAAATGGCTCCCGAAGGAGCCATTCTGCATTCAGCGGATCAGGTTGATCTTCAGCCTGGTGCGGCTGCGCCGCTCTTGCGGCAGGTGCCGGTTCAGCTGCTTGTTCACAAAACCGAACACCGAGATAACAACCAGTGTCAGCAGAATGAAGTAGAAGGCCAGGATCGGGTAGGGGACAAAGGGGTTAAAGGTCTTGTCCGCGAAATAGCTGGCGTAGTACAGCGCATCGCCCTTTTGCTGCCAGGCCGGAAAGCCCGAAAAGAACACCAGCGTGGTGGCGTGGAAAAGGAAGATCGCCTCGTTGGTGTAGGCAGGCCAGGCCAGCCGCATCATGGTCGGGAAGGTGATGCGGCGGAACCGGGTCCAGCCGGTCATGCCATAGGCGTCCGCAGCCTCGATATCGCCCTTGGGGATCGACAAAAGCGCGCCATAGAAGATCTCGCCTGAATAAGCCGCGGTGTTGAAGAAAAGCACAACCAGCGCGCCCAACCAGGCCGAGGTGAACGGATCAAAGAAGCTGGAGACGCCTTTGAGGCTGAGGAAGCAGGCGTAGGCAAAGAAGAACTGGATGAACAGCGGGCTGCCGCGGAACACAAAGATGAACCACTCCGCCGGTTTGCGCCACGCCGGGTTGGGGCTGGATTTTCCAACCGCCAGGGCGACGGCCAGGAAAAAGCCGGTCGTCAGGGCGATGATGCCAAAGTAGATATTCCAGATCAGGCCGGATCCGATCAGGGTGAAGTGCTCGCACAGGGTGTATTCGCCCTTGGGCAGCAGCCGTTCGCCAAAGCCCAAAGAACGGAAGGCATAGGCCTGAATGGTTTCTACGCAACTCATGCCGCGGCCTTTCTTTGTGCTTCGCCTGCTGCGGTGGCCTGGCCTCTGGTCAGACGCTTCATGATCCGGTCCAGGGCGACTTCGGACAATTTGGTAAAGCACAGGTAGAACACCAGCAGCGCGGCGAAATACCAGACATGCCAATTCGGATGCGGGTAGTCGGTGAATCTGGCGGTCTTGGTGCCGCCCAGCTCCCGCGCCCAATAAACGATGTCCTCGACCCCCAGCAGGAACAAAAGCGGCGTGGCCTTGATCAGCACCATCCACAGGTTCGACAGGCCCGGCAGCGCATAGACCCACATCTGCGGCACCAGAATGCGCCAGAAGGCCTGGCGGCTGGTCATGCCATAGGCCTCGGCGGTTTCGATCTGGGCGCGCGGCACGGCGCGCATGGCGCCAAACAGGACGTTGGCGGCAAAGGCGCCGAAAACGATCGAGAAGGTCAGAACCGCCAGGAAGAAGCCGTAGGTTTCATGCACCCATTGCGGTGCGGTGGACAGCGGCAGTTTCGCCGCATCGCAGACCACAAAATCAATGCCGCGGCGGACCGGTTCGTCCCAGTCCGGGCATTTCACCTTGTGGCGCATCCACTCGAACGCCTGGTCAAGCGCGATGACGAAAAACAGGAAGAAGGCAATATCGGGCACGCCGCGTACAATGCTGGTATAGCCCATGCCGAACCAGCGCAGCGGCAGGAATTTGGAGCGGGCGGCACTGGCAGCGCCAAATCCGAACATCAGCGCAACCGGAGCGGTGATGGCCAGCAGGGTCAGGACCACAAAGACCGAGATATAAAGGTTCAAATGCTTGCCGGTGGTCAGGTAGCAGCTGAGCCAGCTCAGCCCCTCAAGCGTCGATGGGTCCGTGCAATAGGAAAACATAAGTGAGCCTGTCTTTCTCTGTTCACGCCCGGCGCGCGGCACCGGATGAGAATGAATGAGGCCCGCGCACCGCAGCGGCGGGCCTGCAGATCCTGTAACAGGATCAGATTACCACTGGGAGGAAACTTCCCATTTGGCGATCAGTTCGTTCAGCGTGCCATCGTCTTTCATGGTCTGGATCGCCGCGTCGAACGTGCCGCGCAGGTCTCCGTCAGATTCCCGGAAGCCCATGCCAACGCCGCCGCCAAGTGCTTCGGATTTCTCCAGCATCACCAGGCCGTCGCCCACAACCGTGTCGAGGAAGCTTTTGTCGGCCAGAACCGCGTCAGCTTCGCCGTTGCGTACTGCTGCGACAGTTTCTTCGGGGGTGGCGAATTCGACCAGGGTCCAGCCCTGTTCGGCCACAAAGGCGGCCTGAATGGTGGTCGCCTGGGCCGCAATCACGCCGCTTGCCAGGTCAACTTCTGCCGACTGGGCAACATAGGCGGACGGATCCGGCGGGGTGTAGGGCTGGGTGAAATCAATGACTTCGTCGCGCTCGTCGGTGATCGACATGCCGGCGATGATGGTGTCGTAGTTGCCGGAAACCAGGTTCGGAATGATCGAATCCCAGTCGTTTTTCACCCACTCGCAGGTCAGTTCGGCACGCTTGCACAGCTCATCGCCCAATTCGCGCTCAAAGCCGTCGATCTCGCCTGCGTCATTAACGAAGTTCCACGGCGCATAGGCGCCTTCGGTGCCCAGGCGCACGGTGTCCGCCAGGCCCATGCCTGCGGTCAGCGCCAGGGCGGCGGTGCCAAGGATCAGTGATTTCATGTATTTACTCCCGTTCTGTTTGGTTTTGGGTCTGTTTGTTATTGCTTATTGGCCGTGCCGGGTCGAGGACAGGAATGCCCTCAGCCGCGGTGAGCGGGTGTTGCCGAACAATTCGTCCGGCGAACCTTCTTCTTCGATCAGCCCCTGGTGCAGGAACACGATGTGGCTGGAAACATCCGCCGCCATGTTCATGTCATGGGTCACGATCAGCATGGTGCGGCCCTCGGCGGCGAGGTCCTTGATCACCTTGACAACTTCCTGTTCCAGCTCGGGATCAAGCGCAGACGTGGGCTCGTCGAACAGCAGTGCTTCGGGTTCCATGCACAGCCCGCGGGCAATTGCGGCGCGCTGCTGCTGGCCGCCCGACAGCTGCGCCGGGTAGACATCGCATTTGTCGCCGATGCCGACCTTTGCCAGATAGTGGCGGGCTTTTTCTTCGACCTCTGCCCTGTCGCGGCCCAGCACGGTGACCGGCGCCTCCATCACATTCTGCAGGATGGTCATATGGGCCCACAGGTTGAACTGCTGGAACACCATCGACAGATTGGTGCGGATGCGCAGGACCTGTTTGGCGTCCGCCGGGCGGCGGTTCAATCCCTGGCCCGACCAGGTGATCGGCTCATCCTTGAACCGGATTTCGCCTTGCTGGCTGTCTTCCAGCAGGTTGCAGCAGCGCAGCAGGGTAGACTTGCCTGATCCCGAAGACCCGATCAGCGAGACCACGTCGCCCTTGTGGGCGGTGATATCAACGCCTTTGATCACTTCCAGCTCGCCATAGGATTTATGCAGGCCGCGGATTTGCAGAACGGGCGAAGTATCGGTCAAGGTGTCTTTGTCCCTGTAAGTGGAAATTCGTTCTTATTGGACCGAAAAAAAGACCGAATGCAACGTTCAAACCGCACAAGCCGGAACCGCAGGCGCCGAAATGACCGGATGAGCCGCCATTTCGGAAGGGGGCGCTGCGTCAGTTACGCAGCACGGATGCGCTGTTCGGTCAGCACCGGGCCGGGCGGTGTCGGCACCGCCAGGTAGTCGCTGGGGGCAAACCGCACCAGCCCTTTCAAATGCAAAAGGGTTTTGCTGTCTTCGTCCAGCGCGCGGATTGCAGCTTCGATGGCAGCAAACAGCGCCTGCGGGTCCTGGTCCAGGGCGGTGATGTAGGGCAGGGTCGGGGTTGGCTCAGTGCGTTCAATTTCGGTCAGCCCTTCGGCGAACCCGTCGTGCGTCTTGACCAGTTCCCAGGTCAGCGCGTCCAGGGCCGCAAAATCGGCCCGGCCCTCGGCAACGGCTTGCGCCGACAGGCTGTGGCCGCCGGTTTCCAGCAGCGCACCTGGCAGGATGCTGCGGTCGTGCAGATGCACCATCGGTGCGGCCCAACCGGATTGCGACAACCCTTCATTGTAAGCAAAGCGGCGCCCGGCAAAGGCAGACAGCGGCCGGCCCGCGTCCGCGCTGCGGGCAATAAAGACGCTGTTGTAATAACCTGCCGGGCAGCCCGGCAGGCCGTAGTCCGGGGTGCCCACCAGCTCCACCTCGCCATATAGCCGGGTGCGGTACGGGCAGCCGCAGGTCTGTGACAGCAGCAGCTCCGGCGATTTCCAGACCTCCCAGAAATCGGCGCCACGGGTCAGCTGTTCCGGCCCGCGGCCCAGTTGCGCGCGGATCAATGCCCAGAACCGGTCGTTGGCCGCAGCCGTTTCCGGACGGTCGTACATTCCAAGATGAGCAATCATAAAGCAGCCTCTGCCCGTTTGCGCGCCATTGCGCTATCCACATCCGAAACTCCCAGCAGACTGGCGGACAGCCGCAGCAGAGCATCTTCATTTGCATCGCGGTGGCCATCGGCCAGGGCCACCTGCCACAGCGCCTCAATCACACCCGTGCGGTCCTCATAAGCCACGGCGTCCTTGATCGCGCGGGTGAAGCGCACGGTGTCAGGCGCCTCGGCCTCCATCGCTTCAGCCTGTTCGCGCAGGATCAGCGCCCCGCCGGTGTCCAGCCGGTAGCGGGTGGACAGAATCCGGTCAATCCGGTCCTTCTCGACTTCAGAGTAATTGTGGTCCGAGCGGGCAATCCGCACCAGCAGCGCGGTCAGGGCAAGCCGCGCACCCTCATCATCCAGCGGCGCGGGCGCAGGTTCCAGCAATCGCTGCAGAAGCTCCTTGAACATCAGGTTTCCTCCGCTGTGCCGCTGAATTTCCCGACCGCGCGAGCGCGGGCTTTTTGGCTGTCGGCATAAGACAGGCCCATCGCTTTGCGGGCCTCTTCGACGATGGTGACTTCGCCCGCGTGCTCGTTGCCGTCGGCCAGCACCACCTCCCACAGCGCGTCCATCGCGGCCAGCCGTTCCTCCAGCCCGGTGGTCTCGCGGATCAGCCGCCCGAAGGTGTCGGTTTCCGGCGCCGCAGCATGCAGCTTTTCGCAGGTGGCGCGCACCTTGGCGGCCTCGATCGCGTTGTGCTGGTAGAGCCGGGCCAGGATCCGGTCGATCAGGCTGATTTCCTCCAGCTGGTAATCGCGGTCGGACTGCGCCACCCGCACCAGCAGGGCACCCAGGGCCAATTCGGCATCCGGGTCCGGCAATCCGGGGCGCTCAGTCGGGCGGAACGCTTGGAAGAATTTCTTAAGCAGCGGCATCAGCAGACCTCGGTCAAAGCGGCTGGGCGGGCGGGTTAACCGCCGTACCCTTCGATGATTTGCATATCACCCGACGAGACCAGATCGCGAAAGGCCTTGGCGTCCTGATAAGCCATGGAAACATAGCAGGCTTTTGCAGTTTCGAAATCCTTGAATTCAAGGACAACAGTGCGCGAGCGGAACGCGCCTTCGTGCACCTCGCGCTCGCCGCCGCGTATCAGGAACTTTGCACCGAACTCGGCCAGCACCGGTTTGGCTGCATTCTTGTAGTCCTCATAGCGTTCCATGTCCTGCACATCCACATGGGCCACCCAGTATCCTTTGGGCATGGGCTGCAGCCTCCCTTCTTTTTATGGTTGAGTGCAGGCTGATACAAAAGCGCGGCAATGACAATGGGGCGGTTGTTAAGAATTTCCCCGTTCCGCGGGAATTTGCGCCCGGTTCAAGGGTTTGCCACGGAATGCAAAACGCCCGCCGGAGAGGGCGGGCGTTTGAAACATGCTTAACAGGCGGCTCAGCCGATCTCAGCCAGGCGCGCCAGGGCTTCCTTGACCTTGGCTTCCTCTTCCTCGCGCAGGCTCAGGTTCTCGCGGGCTTCGGCAACCACATCTTCCGGGGCCGAGGCCGCGAATTTCGGGTTGTTCAGCCGCCCGCGCAGCCCCCCCAGCTCTTTGGCGAGCTTACCCAGCGTTTTCTCCAGCCGCGCCTTTTCAGCATCGACGTCGATCACATCCGCCAGCGGCAGGCCAAAGGCGGCACCGGGTGCAGCAACAGACGCGCAGCCCTTGGGGAAACTCTCGACCTGCTCCAGCGAAGTGATGCGGGCCAGTTTCTGGATCATCGCCTCGTTCTTCTGCCAGGCATTGCGCGCCTGATCAGAGAATTCGGTCACCACCATCGGGATCTTGGCGCCCGCCGGCACATGCATCTGCGCGCGGGTGGAGCGGATGTTTTCAATCGCGGTGATCACCCAGTTCATCTCGGCGTCGGCCTCGGCGTTGACCAGCTCGGTGCCGTAGGCCGGCCAGTCTTCATGCACCAGCATGTTGCCGCGTTTGGCGGTGTTGCCCCATAGCTCCTCGGTGATGAAGGGCATGATCGGGTGCAGCAGGATCATGCATTGATCCAGCACCCAGCCGAGCGTCTGGCGGGTCTCGGCGATCACCGCCTCATCTTCCGAGCCGAACAGCGGTTTCGACAGCTCGATATACCAGTCGCAGACCTTGCCCCAGGTAAAGGCATAAAGCGCATTGGCCGCGTCGTTAAAGCGGTAGGCCTCCAGTGCTGCGTCGACTTCGACACGCACCTTGGCGGTCTCACCAATGATCCACTGGTTTACGGCTGCCGATGCATCCGGGCAGTCAAAGGCCGGGGTGTTCTCGTCATAGACGTTGTTGAAATGGGCAAAGTTCACCGCATTCCACAGTTTGGTGCCAAAGTTCCGGTAGCCCTTGAGGCGCTCCATATCCAGCTTCAGCACGCCGCCAAGCGCGGCCATCGCAGCCGAGGAAAAGCGCAGCGCGTCGGCGCCGAATTCGTCGATGATCTCCAGCGGGTCCACCACGTTTCCGGTGGATTTCGACATCTTCTTGCCCTTGGCGTCGCGCACCAGCCCGTGCAGGTAGACGGTGTCAAACGGGATCTGATCGACCACCGCCAGCTGCATCATCATCATCCGGGCAACCCAGAAGAACAGGATGTCCTGACCGGTGACAAGGGTCGAGGTCGGGAAGTATTTCTGCATCTCCGCCGTGTCTTCCGGCCAGCCCAGCGTGCCAATCGGCCAGAGACCGGAGGAGAACCAGGTGTCGAGGACGTCGGGGTCGCGTCGAAGAATGATGTGTGGAGCAGAGGAAAGGTCAGCCTGCGCGGAAAGGCCTCCACCAATTGCGCCTAAATCAACAGGCTTACCCGAGTCCTTCATTGCTTCTGTGACGATGAGTTTCTTGAAACCCAGCTTCTGATAAGCAGCTTGTAGGGCTTCTTCTTCTGTCGCCGCACAAAACATCTCTTCGAGGTCTTCCTCGGCGCCGTCGTCAACGGCGACCGCGAACCAAACCGGGATCTGATGGCCCCACCACAACTGGCGCGAGATGCACCAGGGTTCGATGTTTTCCAGCCAGTGGTAATAGGTCTTCTCGCCCGATTCCGGCAGGATCTTCACATCGCCATTGCGCACGGCGTCCAGCGCCGGACCGACAACCTTTTCCGCGTCCACAAACCACTGGTCGGTCAGCATCGGCTCGATCACAACCTTGGAGCGGTCGCCAAAGGGCTGCATGATCGGCTTGTTCTCGACGTAAGGCTCCAGCACCTGAACGTCTTCACCGCTTTCCGGATCGGTCTTGGCGACGGTCTGCATCACCGCCAGGCCTTCGCTGGTGATCTGCTCCACCACCAGTTTGCGCGCCTCGAACCGGTCCAGCCCGCGCAGGTCGTCAGGAACGAGGTTGACGGCATCAGCCTCGTTCTCGGTCAGGGTCTGCTCGTCCTTGGCCACGGCCATGGCGATGCCTGCGGCCTCGTCATAGGGCGCGCCGTCGGCCCGCATCTGGCCCTTGGTGTCCATCAGGCGGTACATCGGAATCCGTGCGCGCTTGGCAACCTGATAGTCGTTAAAGTCATGCGCGCCGGTGATCTTCACCGCACCCGAGCCAAAGTCCTTGTCCGGGTACTCATCAGTGATGATCGGGATCAGGCGGCGCTGCCCCTTGGGCCCCACCGGGATTTCACACAGCATGCCAACGATGGGCGCATACCGCTCGTCTGAGGGATGCACGGCGACCGCACCGTCGCCCAGCATGGTCTCGGGCCGGGTGGTGGCGATGGAGATGTAATTGCGTTCCTCGCGGAAGGTCACATTGCCGTCTTCATCTTTCTCCAAGTACTCATATGTCGCACCATTTGCGAGCAGGTATTTGAAGTGCCACATATGGCCCGCGACTTCCAGGTTTTCGACTTCAAGGTCCGAGATTGCGGTCTCGAAATGCGGGTCCCAGTTGACCAGCCGCTTGCCGCGGTAGATCAGCCCCTTGTTGTACATCTCCACAAAGACCTTGATCACGGCGTCGTGGAAGTTGGGGGAGTTTTCGTGCCCCGTCCGCGTGTCGCCATGGGCGCCCGCCATGGTGAAGGCCGTGCGGGAGAAATCGCAGGACGCGCCGAGGCGTTTCAGCTGCTCAACAATGGTGCCGCCGGACTTCTCTTTCCATTCCCAGACCTTCTCCAGGAATTTCTCGCGGCCCAATTCGCGGCGCGAGGGCTGTTGGGTCTTGGCCAGTTCCCGCTCAACAACCATTTGGGTGGCGATACCCGCATGGTCGGTGCCGGGCTGCCAAAGGGTGTCGAACCCCTGCATACGCTTCCAGCGGATCAGGATATCCTGCAGGGTGTTGTTGAAGGCATGGCCCATGTGCAGAACACCGGTCACATTCGGCGGCGGGATCATGATGCAATAGGCGGAGGCCTCTGGCTTGGCATTGGCGCCGGCCTTGAAACAGCCCGCTTCTTCCCAGGCCTTGTAAAGGCGGCTTTCGGCTTCCGCCGCGTTGAACGTCTTTTCCATCGCCATCGCTTTGATCCCTCATGCAAGTGGCCGATCAATTACCCAATGGCGGCAGGAAGGGGAAGGCGGATTTTGCCGCAAGTGTCCCGTCTGCGGCTGGCAGAGCGCCATTGGGTATTTAAGACCAGAAAGAAGCGGTAAGATTCCGTTAACTGGAATCACGGCACTCTCCTTATGCGGTACAGGCTGGGGAGCCGATGACCGCACCAGGAAGAAGCTGCCCTCGCTCCTGGCAGGATTATCCCTTGGCGGACGGACGGCCAGCGGGTTAGGGCGCTTCGATCGCTGCTTCTTTCTGGTCCCAAATACCCAAATTCCGCGCCGGAGGCGCTAAAGCCTGCGCGCGCCCATTGGGTGCGCTCCGCTTTGCTCCGGTTACAGCTTGTCCTGTGCTTCGTGCAGTTTCTCCAGTTCGCCTTCGTGCATGAAGATCGCCTGCGCCTAAAATGGGAACTTCCTGGCGCGAACTTCCGACTGGAATTCCTGCCGCGCTTCCACCTTCTCCAGGTACATCTGGTTATGCGGCCGGCCCAGGCTGCCGCACCAATGGCTGAGCGACGGCACCAGACCCATATGCACCTGCACCGGGATGCCTCTCTTGGCGGGCATTTCGGCTACGCCTTAGGAGCAGTTGGTGAAATACATTTCGGCGCCGTTTCCATACAGGTGATGGCGTGGCGCATGATCTCGTTCTTGGTGGTGAATTGCCTCCAATTCATCGCGGCGCCGGCAAAGCGGCCGGGTGCGGTTTCGCGCGCCATGTCCAGATGCACGTCCCACAGAGTCTGAAGATTGATACCCGCATTAACGCAGGTCTGGATTCCGGTCTCGTTGGCCGGGTTGCACATGGTCGAAGGTTCACCGGTTTTCTTCAAGCCGATCAGATCCTTGACGATGTATTTGCGCTGCGCCGGGCGGTGGCTGAAGATGTAGATGTTCTTTATCGTTTTTCCCTGTCTTCAAATAGGGGAGCCGGGCCGCCCGTTTTGAATTCTGAGTGCCCGGTGGTGTGTGCCGTGGTGCGGAGTTACTCTGACGCCCAGATCTTGCGCCGGCGTTCCTTTACCATTTCGTTGCCTTCATCGGTGCCGTCGTGGAAAGTGTCGAACCACTCGTCCCATGGTGTCTCCCAGGTGCCGTAGTTGCAGTCGAAGAACCGGTGGTGCAGCTGGTGGAAGAAATCGCCAACCAGGAACTTGGCCTTGTTGCCGAATTTCACATGCTCAAACCCGGCGTGCGAGGTCGGGGCGCCGATGCCGTGGTGGAACAAGAGGAAGATCGCCAGAACCGGGTGCGAGGGCAGCAGGAAGAAAATCATCGTGTCGAACATCAGAAAGAAGCTTTCGACCGGGTGCATCGCCAGGCCGGACCACGGGCCGGTGTTGATGTTGCGGTGATGCCAGGCGTGCACCCTGGTATAAAGCACGCCCACGTGCAGCAGCCGGTGCAGCCAGTAAAAATGAAAGCCTGCCCAGACCGGGATGAAGATGGTCATCAGGATCATGGTGACGGGGTTGCTCTCCAGTGTGATCATCGTGATCCAGCCGCTTGCATAGGCATAAAGGATGAAGCTCTCCCAGAAGGTCCAGAAGGCAAGCGCCGGGCCAAGGGTCCAGAACATATTGTCCCAGACCTGGTTCTTGAAGGTGAACACCTTGGCGCCTTTCATCATCGGGCGCATGTCATAACGGTAGTCGTCGTTTTGCGTGCGGAACCTCCACAGCGCCAAGTGCAGCCCGCCGGCCACCACCATGAGGATGCAGAAATTGCGCAGCCAGATCTCAAACACCCAATCCCAGCTGAGCGTGGCAATCCGGTCCAGTGACGGGGTGAAGAATGTCCAGGTGACAATGGCAAAGACAAGAAGAAATGCCCGCAGTGCCAGAGGGTTCCAGCTTTGCAGCAGGTATTTGATCGCGGCCAGCGGCCTCAATGGCCAGTCCCAATAGGGGGAGGTCTGGATCGGCAGCTGGGGGGTGAAGTTCCAAATCTTGCGTTTGGGGCGCGGTGTGCTGGCGGGACGTGTCATGTCTCGTCTCTCATGTGGCTTGTGGAGGAGCGGCCGGAGCCGCGGCTGTTCGCTGCTGAAAACCCTAGTCCGGGCCAAGGCAATCCCAGCACGGTATGTCTTGCCGGTCAGGATAAGTTCTGCTTAGCCTGTGCGCATGACGGCCCGGATACCCTCTCTCAACTGGCTGCGCGTGTTTGAAGCGGCGGCGCGCACCGAAAGCTTTGCCCGTGCGGCAGCGCAGCTGAACATGTCGGCGGCTGCAGTCAGCCAGCAAGTGAAAGCGCTGGAGGCGCAGCTGGGCACGCCGCTGTTTCACCGCCATGCCCATGCGGTGACATTGACCGAGGCCGGGCGGGCGTATCTGCCCTCGGTTCAGCAGTCGCTGCTTATGCTGGAAACAGCCACGACCGGCCTGTTTGGCGAAAGCCGCGAGCAGCGGCTGTTTGTGCAGTCGGTGCTGCTGTTTGCCCATGGGGTGCTGGCGCGGGGCCTGCCGCAGTTCCAGGCGGTGCACAGCCAAATCAACCTGGCGCTCAGCACCGGCAATATGGCGGCGGATTTTGCCAACCGGTTCACCGATTTGCAGATCGTATTCGGCAATCCGTCGCTGTTCGGCACCGAAGGGGACGAGCTATTGCGCGAGGTGCTGTATCCGGTGGCTCCGCCAGAGATTGCGGCTCAGGTCCGGACCCCGCAGGATCTGTTCCGCTTTCCGCTGATTGAAGTCTCGACCCATCGGGCCAGCTGGGTGCAGCTGTTCGGGGCCTTGCGGCTCTCGCACGGGCAGGCGCGCTATTTCTTTGCCGACAACTCCCTGATGGCGGCAGAGCTGTCGGCGCAGGGTATGGGGATTGCGCTGGCGCGCGCACCTGCGTCGGACGCGGCGGTCAGCGCAGGCGGACTGGTGCGCTGCCTGCCGGACGTCGCGGTGCCGGGGCAGGAGGCCTACCACCTGATCTATCCCGACCGCGGCGCCCTGCGCCCGGCAGCACGGCTGTTCCGGGACTGGCTGCTGGAGTACGTGCGCACCGTCTGACCCTTACTGCCCGGTCCGGTCCAGTTTTGTCGCCAGATGGATCAGGCTCTCAGAGGAACGCACGCCACGGGCCTCGGCGATGTGGTCGATGGTGTTGTCAAGCTCGGTCGTGCTTTGCGCCACCACCTGAGCCAGAAGATCAAACCGTCCTGAGGTTGTATGCACGACCTCAACTCCAGGCAGGCTGCGCAGGCGGGCGAGCACCTCAGGCCCCGAGCGCGGCTCAATCGACATCAGCACCGTGGCTTGCAGCGGCGGGCGGGAGGCGGCGGAGGATTTAAGCGTATAGCCTGTAATCACCCCGGTTGTTTCCAGCCGTTCGATCCGCGCCTGTACCGTGGTGCGGGCCAGCCCCAGATGCCGGGCAAGCTCCGCCACCGGACGGCGGGCGTTTTCCCGCAACAGGGTGACAAGACGCTGATCAGTATCGTCGGTTTGCATGTTGTTCCTGCGATTTGACGTCAATTCTCGTCACTATAGGAAAAGTGACGAGCGGAATCGACGGAAATTTGTCGGAAAATATGCAAAACAAACGAGGCTTTTCCTGATGCAGCAAATTCCACCGCTTTGGCTTTCCCCTGAATCCCACCTGGCCCGCAGTGCACCGGATCACCCGATCCTGTATTTCTCGCCGCGGGTATTGCACGAGGTTGCGGGGCGTTTTCAGCGGGGGTTTCCAGGGCTGGTGACCTATGCGGTGAAGGCCAACCCGCACCCTGCCGTGCTGTCCAATCTGGTGGCGGCGGGGATCACTGCATTTGATGTCGCTTCGCCTGCGGAAATGGCAGCTGTGCGTGCCGCCAGCCCTGATGCGGTGATGCATTACAACAACCCGATGCGCTCCACTGCCGAAGTCGCGGCGGGGATCGAACATGGTGTCGCCAGCTGGTCGGTGGATGAGCTGAGCGAGTTGGAAAAACTGGCCGCAGTGCCGCGCTCTTGCGAGATTGCGGTGCGCTTTGCCTTGCCGGTGGCCGGTGCGGCCTATGATTTTGGCAGCAAGTTCGGCGCAGCCCCGCAAGAAGCGATAGAGCTGTTGAAACAGGTGGCGGCGGATGGCTGGACGCCGGCGCTGTGTTTCCATCCGGGCACCCAGTGCGAGGATGAAAGCGCATGGGTGGAATATGTTCACGCTGCCAAGCGGATTGTGGATGCGGCAGGTGTGAAGATCGCTCGTCTCAATGCGGGCGGCGGTTTTGCAGCCAACCGGGATGGTGTGGCGCCGGATCTGGAGAAGGTCTTTGCCGCTATCAGTCAGGCCGCGGACACGGCATTTGGCACAGACAAGCCCACGCTGATCTGCGAGCCGGGCCGGGCGATGGTCTCCGAAAGCTTCACATTGGCGGCCCGTATCAAGGGGATGCGCAAAGGCGGCGAGGTGGTGTTCCTGAATGACGGAATCTATGGCGGGTTGGTGGATATCCGCGACATGGGGCTGCCGGGCCGGGTGGAAGTTGTCGGGGGGGATGGCGCCCATCGCACAGGCGCGCGTAAACCGCGTGTGGTGTTCGGGCCCACTTGTGACAGCCTGGACCGTTTGCCGGACGGGCTGCCGCTGCCCGGTGATGCCGCAACCGGCGACTATGTGCTGTTCCCGGGGCTGGGCGCCTATTCTTCCGCCATGAGCACGCAATTCAACGGCTACGGCCTGTCTGACGTGGCGACGGTGATCGAGCTGTCTGGACAAGCCGCCCGCTGAGGTTAGTCTCGCCCCCGGAACGCCAGCCAGCGCGAACAAGGGGGCAAGCATGGACAAATTCGGTAAAAGCCAGCCGGTAAAACGGGTTGAGGATCTGCGGTTTCTGACCGGTCAGGGGCAGTACATCGAGGATGCGGCCCCGGCGGATGCCCTGCGCGCCTGGGTATTGCGCAGCCCGGTGGCGCATGGCGTGATCACGGCGCTGAACGTTGAGGACGCGCGCGCAGCTGAGGGCGTCCATGCGGTGATCACCCTGGCGGATCTTGAGGCGGCCGGCCTTGATGTCTCCATGGATGGCACCACTGTGAAGAACCGGGATGGCTCCAGCGGCGCCGCACCGGAACGGCCGATGCTGGCGCGGGACCGCGTGCGCTATGTGGGGGAACCGGTGGCGGTGGTCATTGCCGAAACGCTGGACCAGGCCCGCGATGCAGGAGAGCTGATCGAGCTGGATATCGACGATCTGCCTGCGAAGATGGACGTCTTGCCGGGCGGTCAGACGCTGCATTCGGAGGCACCGGACAATCGCGCCTTTGATTGGGGTTTGGGGGATGAGGCGGCAACGGCTGAGGCGTTCCGCACTGCGGCGCATACCGTTGCACTGCAGGTCGATGACAACCGGATCATCGTCAACTCGATGGAGCCGCGCGGCTGCTTTGCCGAATGGCATGGCGGGCGGCTGCATTTCACCTTTGGCGGGCAAGGGGTTTGGGCGATCAAATCACAGCTGGCGGCCAAGATGCGGCTGGATGAGGCCGACGTCAAAGTCACGATCCCGGATGTGGGCGGCGGCTTTGGCATGAAGGCTTTTCCCTACCCGGAATACTTCGTCATTTCCCAGGCCGCCCGCGCGCTGGGCCGCCCGGTGTTCTGGATCGCCGACCGGACCGAGTCGATGCTGAGCGACAACGGCGGGCGCGATCTGACCTCTCTGGCGGAACTGGCCTTTGATGCGGATCTGAAAATCACCGCATACAGGGTCAGCACCCGGTGCAACCTCGGCGCCTATAACTCCCACTTCGGTCAGCCAATCCAGACCCAGCTGTTCAGCCGGGTGCTGGCGGGCGTCTATGACATCCAGACTGCTTGGCTGCAGGTAGAGGGGATATACACCAACACCACCCAGGTGGATGCATATCGCGGCGCCGGGCGGCCCGAGGCGATCTATGTGCTGGAACGGGCGATGGACCGCGCCGCGCGGGAACTGGGTGTGGACCCGCTGGAGCTGCGGCGGCGCAATTTCATCAAACCGGCGGCCTTCCCCTATGGCACCGTGACCGGAGAGACCTATGACGTCGGCGACTTCGACAAAGTTCTGAGCCGGGCTGCGGATGAGGCGGATCTGAAGGGATTCGCCGCCCGCCGCGCCGCAGATGGTAAACGCGGCAAGTACCGGGGCGTTGGGGTCTGTTACTATATTGAAAGCATTTTGGGCGATCCTTCAGAAGGCGCGGAAGTGGAGTTTCTGGAGGGTGGCCGGGTGAATATATATGTCGGCACGCAAAGCAACGGGCAGGGGCATGAAACCGTCTATGCCCGGTTCCTGGCCGACCAAAGCGGTATCCCGGCGGAAAACATCCATGTCATCCAAGGCGACAGTGACCGCATCGCCACGGGCGGCGGCACCGGCGGGTCGCGGTCTGTGACAACACAGGCAAACGCCACGCTGGCCGCAGTGGATACGATGATTGCCGCCTTCATCCCCTTCCTGGCGGAGGAAATGGGGGTGAAGGAAGACAAAGTGGAGTTTGACGGCGAAACCTTCCGGGCTCCGGGATCGAACCTGACCCCGACGATGCTGGAAGCGGCAGAGATGGCCCGCGCGCAAGGCCGGCTTGATCTGCAGCGTCACGCCGCGCGGGCCCGGCTGCCGGGGCGCTCGTTTCCGAACGGCGCACATATTGCCGAAATTGTTATTGATCCGGAGACTGGGCAATCCGACGTCGTGCGCTACACTGTAGTTGACGATTTTGGTAATTTGATCAACCCGATGCTGGCCGAAGGGCAGGTGCATGGCGGGGTGGCGCAGGGGCTGGGACAGGCCATGCTGGAACGTGTTGTCTATGATTCTGACGGACAACTGCTCACAGCTTCGTTCATGGACTATGCCTTGCCGCGGGCCAACGGCGTCCCCATGATTGGTTTTACCTCCGAGCCTGTGCCGTCGACACAGAACCCGATGGGGATGAAGGGCTGCGGCGAGGCAGGCACCGTTGGCGCGCTGGCCGCTGTTGCAAATGCGGTGCAGGACGCGGTCTGGGACTGTGGCGTGCGGCAAGTGGACATGCCGTTCACCCCGCTGAGAGTTTGGGAAGTGCTTAGGGATGTTTCTGACGCAGCTGAGTAAGAAGGTTCTAGGGTGGCTTGGACGGCCGCTGCGCTCGGAACACTCCGGCGAAACCAAGCTGCGCGGGCCGCATGCCCATGTGATCATCCTGGACGGCACCATGTCGACGCTGGAAGAAGGGCATGAAACCCATGCCGGCCAGCTGTTCCGTCTGTGCCGCGAAATGGGCGGACAGGTCTCGGTCTTTTATGAATCCGGTGTTCAGTGGAAAGGCTGGGGCAGCGCCCCCGATGTGATGATGGGGCGCGGCATCAACCGTCAGATCCGCCGGGCCTATGGCTATCTTGCCTCGCGTTACCGGCCCGGCGACCGGATTTATCTGTTCGGCTATTCGCGCGGCGCCTATGCGGTGCGCTCGCTTGCCGGGGTGATCGACCGGATCGGCCTGCTGAAGGCGGAACATGCGACCGTGCGCAATATCCGCACCGCGTACCGGCATTACCGGCTGAACGGGCGGTCGAAGACGTCGAGTGCATTTACGGCAGCGCATTGCCACGAAGACATCGAGATTGAAATGGTCGGCGCGTGGGATACGGTCAAGGCTTTGGGGCTGCGCCTGCCGCTGCTGTGGCGCTGGGCGGAGAACCGGCATAACTTCCACAACCACCACCTGGGCCACCATGTCAAAAGCGGTTACCACGCGCTGGCGCTGGACGAGACACGCGATGTTTTCAAACCAGTGTTGTGGGATTGCCCCAAGGACTGGGGCGGGCATGTGGAGCAGGTCTGGTTCCGCGGCGCCCATGGTGACGTCGGCGGCCAGCTTGGCGGCTATGAGGAAGCCCGGCCCAAGGCCAACGTCTCTTTGGTGTGGATGCTGGAAAAGGCCGAAGACCGCGGTTTGCCGCTGCCGCTGGATTGGCGGATGCGGTTTCCGGTCGATCCCAAGGCGCCGTCTGTCGGCACCTGGCGCGGCTGGGGCAAGATTTTCCTGCTGCGCAGCCGCCGCCGGGTTGGTTTGGACGGCAGCGAGCGTTTGCACAGCAGTGTCGATGGCGGCAAACAGGAAGCTGCCGCAGCTGGCGGCTGGCTGGCTATGTTTTCGAAGACCTGACACCTCGGCGCAGCGGGGGAACACCTGAGCCAGTCATCCGGGCCCCTGTGCAAAGCCGGTCCGGGATGAATACCGGGCCTAGGCGGCAATAACTATCAGCCGGCAGCTGCCCGCCGGTCAAACTCCCGGCGCAGCCGTTTCAGTGACAGCCACACAATCAGTTTGTGGGCCGGCCGGACCGGGATCATGTAAACCCGGCCAAACAGATTATGTGTTTTGACGGAGGACGTCACTGACACAACTCCGCTGCTGGAGGAAACACAGGTCATGACATCCAAATGCCGGTCCCGGACCGTGAGGGTCATCACTTCATCCGACAGGGCCTCTACCAGAAAGAAATCCAGCTTGTCGCCCGTTTGCACTGCCGCTTTTGGTGCCCGGGAAATGCCGCCGATGCGTTTAACCCCGAAGCATGCGGAAATGGCGTCGCGCAGCCGGAAGGCCAGCTTGATGCCCGGCAAAGGCTTTGCGTGCATGATGTTCCAGGCCTCCAGCGGCGTGACAGGCGCCGGCAGAACAACGGATTGGGTATCCAGAAAATCCAGCTCCTTGGCGGGGGCAAGGATTTGAATGCGGGCTGTGGCGGCCCGGCCGAGACTGTTTGGCGGCATGATCAGCCCTCTATTGGGTTTTCCGGGTGGCCTGCTGGAGCATAGACGGATGAAGGCGGCGGGCAAGCCCGGAAGGCGTTTACGCCAATAGGTCAGCCCGCGGCGATCTTCATCACAATGCAGGTGGTGGAGCCGGTGGCATAGAGGCGTCCGTCTTCAATTCCTCGGATTTCGCCATGCGCCACTCCGGTGGACCGTCCCACGTGGTCGATGCTGCCGCTGCAGTCGATGGCGGTGCCCAGCGGGATCGCCCGCAGGATGTTGATCTTGTATTCCAGCGTTGTGTAGACCGACCCGGCAGGCACCTTGGTCATCACCGCACAGGCCATGGCGCTGTCCAGAAGTGTGCCGTACCAGCCGCCGTGCACAGTGCCCATCGGGTTGCAGACGGGGAATTCCGGCGTGCCGCGAAACACAATCCGGCCGTCTTCGACGCTGTGCAGATGATACCCCAGCGTTTCGGCAATCGGGGGGCCGGGCAGGCGGCCGTCCAGGATACCCTGCATGAAGTCCAGACCGGAAATCCGGGTGATCTGCTCCACTGTCAGCAGGTCGGCGGGTTTTTCAGCATAATACATAGCGCGCGGGTCCTTGGCGGGGATGTACCCTCCATTTGAAACCGCGCGCCGGAGCCCGCAAGGCTTACGCCACGTTCTGAAGCGAGACCTTGGGGGTGACGCCCAGGGCAAAGCAGACATCCCGGGTCAGTTCAGGGCGGTTCAGCGTGTAGAAATGCAGCTTGTCGACGCCGCCCTCCAGCAGGTCCGAACACAGTTCGGTGCAAATCGCCGTGGCCAGCAATTCCTCGCGGTCATCGCGCAGCGCCTTTTCAAAAGCGTTCTCAACCCAATCGGGGATGATGGTGCCGCAGCGCTTGGCAAAGTTGCGCGCCCCTTTCCAGTTCTCGATCGGCAGGATGCCGGGGGTCAGCTTGCTGCCATCGATCCCGGCCTTTTCGCAGGCATCGCGGAAGCGGAAGAAAGTCTCGGCCTCGAAGAAGAACTGGGTCAGCGCTTCATTCGCGCCGGCGTCCAGCTTGCGCTTCAGCCACTCCACGTCCGCCGCCTGATCCGCAGCTTCCGGGTGGCGGTCCGGGTAGGCGCCGACCTTGATGTTGAAATTGCCGCGCAACGCCAGCCCTTTGATCAGCTCCACCGAATTGGCAAAACCGTCGGGATGCGGGATGAACTTGCCTTCGCCCTTGGGCGCATCGCCGCGCAGGGCGACGATCTCGGTCACGCCGGCTTCGGCAAACTGGTCGGCGATCTCCAGCGTTTCGGCCTTGGAAGCATTCACGCAGGTCAGATGCGCCGCCACGTTCAGGCCGGAGGATTTGTGCAAAGTCGCAACTGCGTCGCGGGTCAGGGTGCGGGTGGTGCCGCCTGCGCCATAGGTCACGGACACAAACCGCGGGTCCATCGGGGCGAGGACTTGCACGGTGTCCCAAAGCCGGAAGGAGGCTTCGAGATTTTGCGGCGGAAAGAATTCAAAGGAAATCTTGGGCGTCGTCATCTCAGGTCTCTCGCTAGGTTGATTTCAGCTCTTGTTGCATGTGCAGCATTGTGAGACAATTTCATAATCCTCAAGAACAACATGAGCACAATTGAAGAATGCATATTGAGTTCCGTCACCTCCGCACCATCAAGGCCATTCACGAGGCTGGCGGGCTGGCCCGCGCCGCGGATCAGCTGAACATCACCCAAAGCGCGCTGAGCCATCAGGTGAAGGGTCTGGAGGAACAGGCGGGGGTCGAGCTGTTTATCCGCCGGTCCAAGCCGATGAAACTGTCACCGGCGGGTCTGCGTCTGTTGCGGCTGGCCGAGCAGGTTTTGCCGCAACTTGCGGCAGCACAAGCGGAATTTTCCTCTTTGCGGGATGGCAATACCGGACGGATGCACATCGCCATCGAATGCCACGCTTGTTTTGAATGGCTGTTTCCGGTGCTGGAGGGGTTCCGCAAGAACTGGGGCGATGTGGATGTGGATATCCGCCCCGGCCTGGCCTTTGATGCCTTGCCCGCGCTGCAAAAGGAGGAGGTGGATCTGGTGGTCTCCTCCGATCCCGAGGACATCGCCGGCGTCGAATTTATTGAGTTGTTTGATTACAATGCTGTGTTTGTTGCCTCGGCCCAGCACCCTCTCGCGGAGAAACCGTTTGTCGAGGCTGCGGATTTCATCGGTCAGAACCTGATCACCTACCCGGTGGAGAAGACCCGGCTGGATGTGTTCAGCCAGCTGCTGATCCCGGCGGGAGTGGAACCTGCGTCGATCCGCCAGGTTGAGCTGACAGCGGTGATCCTGCTGCTGGTGGCGTCAAACCGCGGTGTGTCGGTGCTGCCGGACTGGGTGGTGCGGGAGGTGAAGTACTCGTCGGATTATGTGACCCGGCCGCTGACCAAATCGGGGATCACCCGCAGGCTGTATGCGGCGATCCGGGCGGAGGACCGCGGGAAACCTTACATGCAGGAGCTGATCCGCCTGGCCAAGGTCGAGGCGCGTAAGCTGCAGCATGTTTGACAAGGCGCGGAGCGGCCGGGCGCCGTTCCGGCTTCCGTGCCCGCTCCGCGCGGTTGCGTGATACTGTCAGCGCTGCGCCTGGCCTTAGACCAGTTTAACGATCTGCTTGCCGGTATTGCCGCCCTGCATCATCGACAGGAAGGTTTTGGGCGCGTTCTCCAACCCCTCGGCGATGTCTTCCAGATACTTGATCCCGCCGCTGGCGATCTTGGGCGCGACCTCTTGCAGGAATTCCGGATAGCGGTCGTAGTGGTTGAAGATGATGAAACCATTCACCGACAGGAACCTGGTCAGCACCGAGCGCCAGATAGCGGGGGCGGTCAGATCGGTTTCGGCGCTGTTGTACCAGGCGATCATGCCGCAGACCGGGATCCGGCCATGGGGGTTCATCAAGGGCAGCACGGCCTCCAGCACCTTGCCGCCAACGTTCTCATAGTAGATGTCGATGCCGTCCGGGCATTCAGCGGCCAGTGCCGCGTTCAGCGCTCCGGCATCCGCATAGGCACGGTGGTCCAGGCAGGCATCAAAGCCGAAGGTTTCAACCGCCAGCTTGCACTTGTCTGCACCACCCGCAACGCCAACCACGCGCAGGCCTACCTGTTTCGCCAGCTGACCAACCATTGACCCCACCGGGCCGGTGGCAGCCGCGACCACCAAGGTTTCACCCGCCTGCGGGCGGCCATAGGCGTCCAAGCCATGCCAAGCGGTAAACCCCGGCATGCCGAGAGCGCCGAGCGCGGTGGTGAGCGGCGCCATCTGCGGGTCCAGCTTGCGGAGCTCTGAGGCGCGGGCGCAGGCATGGCTGGCCCAGCCGAACATGCCCAGGGCAAAGTCGCCGGGAGCAAACTCCGGACTGTTTGAGGTAATCACTTCGCCAACACCGCCCGCGGTCATGGTTTCCCCGATTTCGACCGGCGGGGCATAGGATTTGCCCGCGTTCATGCGGCCGCGCATATAGGGGTCCAGCGACATATAATGAACTTTTACAACCACTTCACCTTCGCCGGGTTGGGGCATGTCTGCAGCCTCAAGGCGGAAATTGTCTTCACTGGCCTGGCCTTCGGGGCGGCTGGCCAGCACGATACGCTGCATCTGGTCGGGCATGGGATTGTTCCTTGATCTGATTGCGTTGGAGTTTGGGCGCCGCAACACAGGAATTCAACCGCTCAGGCAGCTGTAACCGGGCGTCAGGCCCGTAACCCTCAATGCGGCAAAGCCCCTTGGCAACTGCGGGCAGGGGGCGTATAGGCACGGTTTGACCGGCATCTCCCCGACGTGACAGGATACTGCAGACATGATTGGCAGCGCAAACCTCAATGTGATGATCAAGGCCGCCCGCAAGGCCGGCCGTTCCCTGGTGAAAGACTTCCGCGAGGTGGAGAACCTGCAGGTGTCGATGAAAGGTGCCGGCGATTTTGTCTCCAAGGCCGACATCGCCGCTGAAAAGATCATCAAGGACGATCTGCGCAATGCGCGCCCGACCTATGGCTGGCTGGCCGAAGAGGGTGGCGAGGAAGACGGCGAGGATCCGACCCGCCGCTGGATCGTCGACCCGCTGGACGGCACCACCAACTTTCTGCACGGGCTGCCGCATTGGGCGATCTCGATCGCGCTGGAGCATAAGGGCAAGATCGTTGCGGGCGTTGTTTATGACGCCGCCAAGGACGAGATGTTCTTTGCTGAAAAGGGTGCTGGCGCCTGGATGAACGACACCCGTATCCGCGTGTCGGGCCGTCACCGGATGATTGAGTCCATTTTCGCAACCGGTGTGCCGTTCGGCGGCCGTGCCGACCTGCCGCTGACTCTGCAGGACCTGGCCCGCCTGATGCCTGCCTGCGCTGGTGTGCGCCGCTGGGGTTCTGCCGCGCTGGACATGGCATATGTGGCTGCGGGCCGTTACGAGGGCTTCTGGGAACGCCGCCTGAACGCCTGGGATCTGGCCGCAGGCATCATCATCGTGAAAGAAGCCGGCGGCTTTGCCGAGGCAATCGACCCCGAGGCAGGTATTATCGACAGCGGTTCTGTGGTGTGCTCGAACGAGCCGATCTTTGATAGCTTCGCCAAGGTGATCCGCGGCTGAACCACCGCGGAGCTTTGAGTACCGGAAACGCGGCCTTTGGGCCGCGTTTTCTGTTTCGCCTGGCCGATCGGGCGCTGCCCTCAGCGTGTTAAACTACTGATCCGACGGATGGTTCACCCCGTCGTTCCAGGGGATCTCTCCATAGGTTTCCGGATGGGTCCGTGGGTTTGCTCCCTCGATACAGCCCAGATTGACGCCGCATTCCTTGGGATCTGAACGGCGCTGGTGATGGGTGTAGATGCCGCAAGTCTTGCAGAAATAGTGTTTCGCCGTGTGGCTGCCCCAGGTGTAAAGGCTGAGGTTCCCGGCCCCTTTCAGCACCTTCAGGCTGGCGGCAATGGCGGTCACGGCAGCCGCCCCGCGGCGGCGGCAAAATGAACAGTCGCAGCGCGCAGCCGAGGCGAGGCCTTCAGGAAACTCTGCCTCGATCTCAATAGCGCCGCAGTGGCAGGTGGCTTTCAGGTGTTCCATATCACTTCCTGTACTGGACACAGCTTTTCGCGGCCCTACATCCCTGACATCCCGGTCTTCTTCAGGGGGGAGGAGAATCGGGTTAGAGCGGCCTGTATTACTTTTAGATTATTATCACAGCAGGCCGCTCGACGACCAAATGCCCTGCTTTTTTTACTGGATACAGCAAACCAGCCATTTTCGCAGGTCTGCGATGCGGTTCAATTTCGGGCTGGTCAAGCCGGTCGCTGAAAGTGCCAGCGATTCATTGCAGATCGCTGGCGGCTTATCTGGCCGCGCCGATGCAGCAGGTCAGCTGTTGCTTCTTAAGGACTGGCTAAACTGCCGCCCTCCTTCTATTTTCCCCAAGGCCCCGGATTGCGCTTCTTGCGCGGCAGCTTGGGGATGCGGCTGGCGGCATATTCATACTCGTTCTCCGGATGCGGCGGCTGGCCATGGGTCTTGTTCCAGAACGCCGGGCCACCGCGCCGCAGCCACAGGGGCAGGCACAGGACCAGACCCACCGCAAAACCGCCGGCATGGGCCCAATAGGCAACGCCGCCCTGATCGGGATCAGCGCCGAGCCCGCCGAAGAACTGCATCGCCAGCCAGACGCCCAGCATCACAAAAGCGGGGATCGTGAAGATGCGGAAATAGATGATCAGCACCAGCAGGATATCGACGCGGGCCTTGGGGAACATCAACAGGTAGCCGCCCATGACGCCCGCAATGGCGCCGGAAGCCCCCACCGTGGGCACCATGGACCCGGGCGCCGAATAGACATGTATCAGCCCGGCGCCGATACCGCTGGCAAGGTAGAAGACAAGGAAGGGGAGGTGGCCCATCTCATCCTCCAGATTATCACCGAAGATCCACAGGAACAGCATGTTGCCGCCCAGATGCATCAGCCCTGCGTGGATGAACATTGAGGTGAACAGGGTCTCGAACCCGTAGCCGTGGCTGATCTCGGCCGGCACCACCGCGTAGGCGTCATAGAAAAAGGCCAACGCGCGGGGGCTGGCATAGCTCACCGTGTAGTAGACATAGGCCAGGATATTCGCCGCCATCAGCGCATAGACGACATAGGGCCTGCGGCCGGACGGGTTGTGGTCGCGGATCGGAAACATGGGGGAACGCTGGGCCGGAAACGGCCCAGCGTCAAGCACTTATCGGGCGCAGTTCAGGCGTTTCCGCCGAGCAGATCCGCGTTGCCGCCGGAGGCGGTGGTATCGACGCAGACGTGGCGTTCAGCCAGGACGCGGGCGCGGTCGGGCTTGCCGGGGATCAGCGGGATGATCGGACCGTCGCGCTTGGCCAGCCACTGCTCTATCTCGCGGCCTGTCGCCTCGTCGCCCCACCACAGCACGCCCGCAATGCCCTGGATCGCCTCCAGCCGGTGCAGGTCGAACATGCCATGCGCCTCAATCGCGGTGCCGCCGAGGCTGATCACTTCCTTGGCCTGTTCCGCCGCAGCCTCGGGGCCCGGTCCCATGCACAACAGCGGCGGGCGGGCCGAGACGGTCAGGCGGTTCGATTCCCCGGTCGGGCCGGGCAGGGAGGTGGTCACGGCGCGCGCAGGCACGCCGCTTTCCCCGGGCAGTTCGGCAAAGGTGGTCTCCCACACTGCGTTGCTTTGCTGACGGTCCGGCGCGCAGAAACGGCTGAGGTAATAGGGGCCGCCGGCCTTGGGGCCGGTGCCCGACAGACCCTCGCCACCGAATGGCTGGCTGCCGACAATGGCGCCGATCTGGTTGCGGTTCACATAGATGTTGCCCGCATGGACCCGGTCGCAGACATGCTGCACCCTGTCGTCGATCCGGGTGTGCAGCCCGAAGGTCAGCCCGTAACCGGTTGCATTGATGTCGGAAATCACCTGATCCAACTGCTGGGATTTAAACCGCACAACATGCAGAACGGGGCCAAAGATCTCTTCTTCCAGCGCGCTGATGCCGGGGATTGCGATCATTGTGGGGGCCACAAAGGTGCCGCCTTGCGGCGCGCGCATTTCCTTCAGGACGCGGCCCTCAGCGCGGGCCTTGGCGACATGGGCCAGGATGCCTGCGCGGGCGCCTTCGTCAATCACCGGTCCGCTGTCAGTCGACAGATGCCAGGGATCATCCAGATGCAGGCAATCCATCGCGCCTTTCAGCATTTTCAGCACGGTGTCGGCGATGTCCTCCTGCAGGTATAGGCAGCGCAGCGCCGAGCAGCGCTGGCCGGCCGACTGAAAGGCGCTTTCGATCACAGCCTGCACGGTCTGTTCCGGCAGCGCGGTGGAGTCGACGATCATCGCGTTCAGACCGCCGGTTTCCGCAATCAGCGGCGCGCCGGGCTGCAGGTTGTCGGCCATCGCCTTGCGGATACGCATCGCTGTTGCGGTAGAGCCGGTGAAGGCGACGCCATTGACCCGCGGGTCCGATGTGATGGCGGCACCAACCACGCTGCCGCGGCCCGGCACCAGCTGCATGGCTGCGCGCGGCACGCCTGCCTCATGCATCAGCTGTACGGCGCGGTGGGCGATCAGCGGGGTCTGGTCGGCGGGTTTGGCCAATACGGCGTTGCCTGCGGCAAGTGCTGCCGCAACCTGTCCGGTGAAGATCGCCAGCGGGAAGTTCCAGGGCGAGATGCAGGTGAAAATGCCCGCAGGCGGCGCGTCAGAAATGCGGGACGCATAATAGCGCAGAAAATCCACCGCCTCGCGCAGTTCGGCCACAGCATCGGGGATGGTTTTGCCGGCTTCGCGGGCGAGGATGGCAAACAGCTCGCCGAAGTTTTCCTCATAGAGGTCGGCAGCCTTGTTCAGGATCGCGGTGCGTTCCGCAGCCGGAGCATCCCAAGGGTCGGCCAGCGCCAGCGCCAGCTCGACATCCTCGGGGCTGCATTGGCTGACGGTGCCGGTTACGCTCAGGTCGGCGGGGTTGGTCACATCCTTGGCAGTCTCGGGGCGGGCATCGCCTGCCAGCAGCGGCCCGGCCTGCCACCGGTGCGTGCGCCAGGGCGCGCGGGCTTCTTCAATAGCGGCCAGCGTCGGCGCGTGGCCCAGGTCGAAGCCTTTGGAATTCGGGCGCTCGGGCGCGTAGAGCTCAGGCCCGGTCGGGATCTTGCGGCTGATATCGGCAACTGCCGCGAAGGGGTCCGCAGCGACAATATCCGGCGAGACATTCTCGTCCACGATCTGGTTCACAAATGAGCTGTTGGCGCCGTTTTCCAGCAGGCGGCGCACCAGATAGGCCAGCAAATCGCGGTGGGCGCCAACCGGCGCATAAATCCGGCAGTTGGTCTTGTTCTGCTCCAGCACCATCTGGTGCAGGGTTTCACCCATGCCGTGCAGGCGCTGGAATTCGTATGTTGCGCTGTCCTTGTCCGCAGCCATATGCAGGATCGCCGAGACAGTATGCGCATTATGGGTGGCGAACTGCGGGTAAATCCGGTCCGTCATCCCCAGCAGTTTGCGCGCGTTGGAGATATAAGAGACATCGGTCAGCGCCTTGTTGGTGAACACCGGGAACCCATCGACGCCTTCGACTTGCGCCAGTTTGATCTCGGTATCCCAATAAGCGCCTTTGACCAGCCGCACCATAAAGCGGCGGTCGTAAGTCTCAGCCATTTCATGCAGCGCGTCGATGGCCAGCCCGGTGCGCGGGCCATAGGCCTGCACCACCACGCCAAACCCGTCCCAGCCGGCCAAAGAGGGGTCCGAGACCACGGCGCCGATTACCTCCAGCGACAGCGACAGACGGTCGGCCTCCTCGGCGTCGATGTTAAGGCCCATTTTCGCCGCCTTAGCCAGCAGTGCCAGCGCCTTCAGCCGCGGCACCAGATGCTCCATCACGCTGCTTTCCTGCGCCAGCTCGTAGCGCGGGTGCAGAGCAGAGAGTTTCACCGAAATGCCGGGGTTCTTGCGGATGTCGTCGCTGTTGCAGGCAGCGGCAATGGCCGAGATCGCCTTGGAATAGGACAGGTGATAGCGAGCTGCGTCAGCCTCGGTCCGGGCGGCCTCGCCCAGCATGTCGTAGGAGTAAGTGTAACCTTTGGCTTCCATCCCAGCTGCCCGGTCCATCGCGCTTTCGATGGTTTCACCCAGCACGAACTGGCGGCCCATCTCCTTCATCGCACGGCTGACGGCGGTGCGGATCACCGGCTCGCCCAGACGCTTGATGGCGCCGCGCAGGGCACCGATGGGGCTGCGTTCCTCGTCCAGCACCTTGCCGGTCAGCATCAAGGCCCAGGTCGAGGCATTGACCAGCGAAGAGGTGGACTTGCCCAGATGCTTGCCCCAGTCGGAGGGCGCAATCTTGTCCTCGATCAGCGCATCAATGGTGTCGGCATCCGGCACCCGCAGCAGCGCCTCAGCGAGGCACATCAGCGCGACCCCTTCATCGGTCGACAGCCCGTATTCGGCAAGGAACACCTCCATAAGGCCCGGCGCCGAATGGCCGCGGATATCGCGCACGAGGGCAGCAGCACTGGAACAGATCCGGGCGCGGTCGGTGTCAGACAGGGCCGCCTGGACAATCAGCTGGTCACGCACCGCGGTTTGGTCGGCATAGGTGCCGGCATCGATCCGGTGGCGCAGTTTTGGTTGGGTGGTCATGCGGGGAACTCCACAAAAGGGTGTGCAGGGCTTTTGCTTAGGATACACCCTTTCTTGCGGGACAATCGCCTGAAAATGGGGGATACACAGGCGAAAGCGGGAAAAATACGAAAGGTAGAAGTGCAAATGAACTTTCCTGACCTGGATCGGTTCGACCGGGCGATTCTGAATGTGCTGAGTGAGGACGGCCGGATCTCCATTGCCGATCTGGCCCGCAAAATCGGTCTGTCGAAAACACCCACCCAGACCCGGCTCAGGCGGCTGGAGGCGGAGGGGATCATTACCGGCTACCGCGCCCTGGTGGATCCGATCCGGCTGGGTCTGGATCACGTCGCCTTTGTCGAGGTAAAACTGGACGACACCCGCGAGGCGGCGCTGGTCAAGTTCAACGCGGCGGTGGCGAAACTGCCGGAGATCGAACAGGCCTATATGATGGCGTCGCATTTCGACTACCTGCTGAAGGTGCGGACCCGTTCGATGACCGATTACCGGGCGGTGCTGGGTGAAAAGATTTCCTCGCTGCCGCATGTCGCCTCAACCTCGACCTATGTGGCGATGGAAGCGATAAAGGAAGACGGCGCACTGGCGCCTTTGTGAGGCAGAAGGAATACGCGCACGCGCAGTTGACTTGATTGAATGCCGAAATATGCCAGCATAGGCTCATGCTCTATGTATTGTTTCGCACACCGCCACGCTTTACTGGATTTGCTGCCGTCTTCGCCGCATTAACTATGGCCGCGCCTGTGCAGGCGTCCGATTGCCCGGCGGCGCCAGACCACAGCGCCCGGCTGGACGGCTTGCTGTTCGAGGTGCAGAAGGCCGCCACCGAAGATCAGGCGCGTGAAATTGCCAACCGGATGTGGGAGTTCTGGGCCGATGCGCCGGATGCGCAGGCCCAGGCGATGCTTGACCGCGGGATGACAAGGCGCACGTCCTTTGATTTTCTGGGGGCTTTGGAGGATCTCGATCAGCTGATCGCCTACTGCCCGGACTATGCCGAGGGCTACAACCAGCGCGCCTTTGTGCACTACCTGCGCCGGGATTTTGCCGCCGCCCTTCGTGATCTGGACCGGGCGCTGCATCTGTCGCCCCGCCATATTGCCGCGATGAGCGGACGGGCGCTGTCGCTTTACGGCCTGTCGCGCCTGGAGGAGGCGCGGGCAGCTTTGGCCGAGGCGCTGGCGTTGAACCCCTGGCTGCCAGAGCGTTATCTGGCTGACCCGGGCGGGCCATTGGCACCTGCAGGAGCGGGGGATACGGAATTGTAGCGGCGCCCGCACCGCGGGAAAAATTCCAGCAAAACGCTGAAAACCGATTGTCCGCATGAATTCAGAAGGCTAGACCTGCTGCAAAGGCGCCGCTTGGCAGCGCCTTGTGCGGACGTGGTGGAATGGTAGACACCGGAGACTTAAAATCTCCTGGCCTTATGGCCGTGCGGGTTCGAGTCCCGCCGTCCGCACCATTTTACATTCAGACGTAAAAAATCCCAAAAAATCAAATATTACAGACGCTTGCGGAGTTCGAAAACCGTTTTGGCGGTCGTAGGCCATGGGTGCTTTGAATGCGGTTTTGAGGATGGTTTTCTTCACTGCTAGTGGCCCGTTATCGTACATATTCCAAGGGACTGACAGGAAGTTACGCAATAGTTCGAAAATGCGCACCCGGACGCCTGCTGCTCATTGCTCTGCGAAACATCGCAAACATTCTGGCAGACAGCGCCAAGTTCAGGATCGGCAGAGGATCGCACGGTCATGCTCCCGATACACAAGCCGGGCAGGTGACGGCACTGCAAAATACGCAATGTCCCAAGCAGGGCCGGGGTGCTTGCAGCACAGCCCGGCATCCCCTGTTAACAAGATACTCTTTACAACGAAACGGCCCCGGGAACCGGAGCATGACCGTGTATTAACGATATCTTTACTTGGACTGTTTATCCATTCAGGTTTTCCTGACCTTAGGTAAACCTGTGCCGGGCAGCGGCAATTCGGCCATTGACGCGCCGCTGCGGCGGGAACAGTCTCGGCGCATGACCACAGCCCTGAATATCTCCCGCATTCCCCGCCCCTTTGATCCCGGCCTTGGCGCCGAGGCGCGCAGCCTGGTGCCGGAACTGTCCGGCGCGTTTGCTGAACTGGTGGCAGGCGCCTGCGGCTCCAGCCCGTATCTTAAGGAGCTGACCGCGCGCGAGGCGGCCTGGCTGCCGCAGGCGCTGCAGGATCCTGACGCCGCGCTGGCAGCGGTCTTTGCAGACTGCCGGGCGCTAGAGGCGGCACAGCTGAAACCGGGCCTGCGCCAGGCCAAACGGCGGCTGGCACTGCTGACGGCGCTTTGCGACCTCAGCGGCGGCTGGAGCCTGGAACAGGTGACCGGGGCGCTGACGGACTTCGGGGCGCTTTGTGCGGATGTGGCTATCAAGGCGGAAATCGCCAATCTGATCCGCCGCAAGAAACTGCCGGGCCTGACAGAGGATGATGTGGAAACCGCAGGCGGGCTTACCATTCTGGCGATGGGTAAAATGGGCGCGCATGAGCTGAACTACAGCTCCGATATCGACCTGATTTGCCTGTTCGATGAAACCCGGTTCGACCCGGATGACTTCTTTGAGGCGCGCCAGGGCATGGTGCGCGCAACCAAGAACATGTGCGCCGCCCTCAGCGACCGCACCGGCGACGGCTATGTGTTCCGCACCGACCTGCGGCTGCGCCCGGATCCGGCGGTCACCCCTGTCTGCCTGGCGATGGAAGCGGCCGAGCGCTACTATGAAAGCCTGGGCCGCACCTGGGAGCGCGCCGCCTACATCAAGGCACGCCCCTGTGCGGGCGACATTGCGGCGGGAGAGCGGTTCCTGACCACCCTGCGCCCCTTTATCTGGCGCCGTCACCTGGATTTCGCCGCCATCCAGGACGCCCATGACATCCGCCTGCGCATCCGCGAGAACAAGGGTACCGGCGGCGCCCTGCATGTGCCGGGCCACGACATGAAACTGGGCCGCGGCGGTATCCGCGAGATCGAGTTTTTCACCCAGACCCGCCAGCTGATCGCTGGCGGGCGCGACGAGAGCCTGCGCCTGCGCGGCACCGTCGAGGGGCTGGCCGCCCTTGCAGACAAGGGCTGGGTGCCGCCGGGCACCGCGGAAACCCTGTCGGCCCATTACTGCGCCCACCGCGAGGTTGAGCACCGCATTCAGATGGTGCATGACGCGCAGACCCACCAGATGCCCAAATCCGAGGACGGCATTGCCCGTATCGCCTGCCTGATGGACCGCGATCCGGCGGAGCTGACGGCACAAATCAGGGACCGGCTGACCGAAGTGCATGAGCTGACCGAGGGGTTCTTCTCGCCCGGCGGCACGCCAGCCGCAGCTGGCACCGCAGAGGACACCGCCAAGCTGGACGGCGCCATCATCGCCCGCTGGCCGACCTATCCGGCGCTGCGTTCTTCCCGCGGGGCGCGGATATTTGAGCGGCTGAAACCGGAGCTGCTGTCGCGCGTTGCCAAAACCGCCAAACCGGCCGAGACCCTGGTGGCGCTGGACGGTTTCCTGTCCGGGCTGCCGGCCGGGGTGCAGCTGTTCTCGCTGTTCGGCGCCAACCCGCAGCTGATCGATCTGCTGGTGGATATCGCCGGCACTTCGCGCGAGCTGGCCAGTTTCCTGTCCCGCAATTCCGGGGTGTTTGATGCGGTGATCGGCGGCTCCTTCTTTGATCCCTGGCCGGGGGCAGAGCAGCTGCGGGCGGAACTGAAAAAACGGCTGGCGCAGGAAGGCGACTATGAGGCCCGGCTGGATGCCACCCGCCGCTGGTGTAAGGAATGGCATTTCCGCATCGGCGTGCACCACTTGCGCGGGCTGACAGACGGCCATCAGGCGGGTGTCCAATACGCCGAACTGGCCGAGGTGGTGATTGCCGGCCTCGCTCCGGAAGTGGTGGCGCAGTTTTCCCGCAAACACGGCCCGCCGCCAGGGCGCGGCGCGGCGGTTCTGGCGATGGGGTCGCTGGGGGCAGGGCAGATCAATTCGCAATCCGACCTCGACATGATCGTGATCTATGACCCGGGCGATGCGGAGATGTCCGAAGGCAAGCGCCCGCTGGCCACGCGGCCCTATTTCGCCCGGCTGACCCAGGCCTTTGTCACTGCGCTTTCAGCCCCGATGGCGCAGGGCAAGCTTTACGAGGTCGACATGCGCCTGCGGCCTTCGGGCAACCAGGGGCCGGTGGCGGTCAGCCTGGCCGGTTTTACCAATTACCAGCAGAACGAGGCCTGGGTGTGGGAGCATCTGGCGCTGACCCGGGCGCGGGTGGTTGCGGGCGAGGCCGTCCTTGCCGCCGAAATCGAAACCTTCCGCGCGGCTTTCCTGGCCCAGCCGCGGAACCTGGCCAAGGTGCTGCAGGAGGTCTCGGAAATGCGCGTGCGGCTGGCCGCCGCCAAGGCGCCGTCAGGCCTGTGGGACGCCAAAAACGGCGCCGGCCGGATGATGGATATCGAGCTTTTGTCTCAAGCCGGCGCGCTTACTTCCGACTCGGTGGCGCGCGATGTGGCTTCCGGCCTGCTGGGGGCTGTCGCTGCCGGATGGCTGAATGACGCGGATGCAGAATACCTGACCGCCAGTTACCGGCTATTCTGGTCGGTGCAAAGTGCCGCGCGGCTGCTTTCCGGCAAAGCCATCGAGGCGGAGACGATCGGGGAGGGCGGTGCGCAGTTCCTCTGCCGCACCACCGGTTATGCCCGGCTGGATGCGCTGGAGCAGGAGCTGCAGACCCGTTACAAACGCTGTGCGGCGCTGATTGCAGAGGCCTTGGAAAGGGATGGGGCGGATGAAGGGCAGCACTGAACAGGACCCGCGCGGTCTGATCTATGAATCCTACCGGATCGACGGCATTACCAGCGCGCAATGCCGCAGCATTTTCTTTGACTGGGCGTTGGGCATGGACGCGGCCCGCGACAGCCGGGAAGACATCGGCGCATTGCTGGAGATGTACGGCAGCGCAGATCCGGACCATCCGATGACCGCAGTGCTGCGCGACGGGCTGGAAGGCAGCGCCACACCGCGCCGCCGCGGCGGCTGGCGATCGCGGGAACGCTGACGGCAGCATCCGGACGGGCCGGGGCAAAAGTTACCGGCCCGTCAGTGTTATTGGTCCGTCAACATTCGTTAATTTTTCGCTAAATTGGACGTAAATTGTCCCAATTCTGCCCCGATTGACCCGCATCTTGCTGTTGAACCCGCCAACCGGACCCTGACCTGGCGGCTGAAAAACGGTAAGGAGCAGAGCCATGAACATCTTCCGCAGCCTCGCATTCGTCTCCCTCGGGCTGATGGTGTCCGCCTGCGCCTCGGTGGACGTGCCGTCGCGCAACCTGCCGTTCGAGCCGGTGCCCGACGCGGCGGTGAACGTGCCCGACGGCTATGAATCCTTGCCGCAGGTGGATCCGGTGCCAGCCTTGCGGGTCAGCCGCGTTACCGTCGATGTGCCGCGCAGCCTCTCCGTTTCCGAGGCCAACAGCTATTTGCCCAAAGGCGATATTGTCTGGCGCGAGGATCCTTACGGCGACCGCCACGCCCAGGTGCAAAAAATCGTGCAGCGCGCCATGGAGGCCGGCAGCACCGGCATGGGCGGCGCAATCAAGGCCGACTTGCATATCGAACTGCAGCGCTTTCACGCCCTGACCCAAAAGGCCCGCTACACCACCGGCGGCATTCACGCCATCACCTTCAAGATGCGGCTCACCGATCCGGCCACGGGTGCCCTGCTGCGCCCGGAAAAAACCATCGAGGCCGATCTCAAGGCCTTTGGCGGCGCCCGCGCCCTGGAAGCCATGTCGCGCGGCCAGACTCAGAAAGTGCGCATCACCGGCCACTTAGCCAATGTGGTCCGCCAGGAGCTGACCAAACCCGGCAGCTACCGGAACCCGCGTCTGGGGCTGCTGCAGGCGCTGCAATAAAGCCAAGGCGCAGCGGCAAAGTTCTGCGGGAAGGGGCCATGCGGCCCCTTTTCCTGTTCCGGGCTTACGGCTATGAGGGACCCATGACAGCCTCCTCAGATGCGCATCAGCGCCCCCGCGTGAAAATGAAACCCAAATCCAACGCCCGCGCCATCCGGCACGGGTTTCCTTGGGTTTATGCCAACGAACTGGTGACCGACCGCCGCACCCGCAAACTGGCGCCCGGCACCTTGGCGGTGCTGGAGGATGAGGCGCAGAACCCGCTGGGGCTGGTGTCGGTGAACCCGGACAGCAAGATCATTGCCCGGATGCTCGACCGCGATCCGGAAGCGCAGATTGATCAGGCCTGGTTCGCTGCCCGCCTGTCCCGCGCACTGGAGATGCGCGAACGCTTGTACGGCGCGCCCTTCTACCGGTTGGTCCATGCCGAATCCGACGGGCTGCCCGGCGTGGTCATCGACCGGTTCGGCGCCGTTTGCGTGGTCCAGCCCAACGCCGCCTGGGCCGAGATGCATTTGGACATGCTCACCGCAGCGCTGGCGGATGTGACCGGCGCAGAAGTGATCCTGAAAAACGCCGCTGGCCGCACCCGTACCCTGGAAGGGCTGGACGATCAGAACCAGACCCTGCTGGGCGAAACGCCCGCCGCACCTGTGCCGGTGCAGATGAACGGCGCCACCTATATGGCCGACCTCACCGGCGGCCAGAAAACCGGGCTGTTCTTCGATCAGCGCGAAAACCACGCTTTTGCCGCCCGCCTCACCGGGCAGGGCGCCAAGGTACTGGATGTGTTCTCCCACGTCGGCGGCTTTGGCCTGGCGATGCTGGCAGGGGGGGCCGCGCACGCCACCTGCGTCGACGGCTCTGCCGCCGCACTTGAGCTGGCGGCCCGGGGCGCCGAAGCCAGCGGCCACAAGGACAGGTTCACCGCCCGCCAGGGCGATGCGTTCGACGTGCTGGACGCGCTGCAGAAGGAAGGCGAAAGCTTCGACGCCGTTATCTGCGACCCGCCTGCCTTTGCGCCATCGAAACAGGCACTGGAGGCGGGCTTGCGGGCCTATGAACGCATTGCCAAACTGGCCGCCCCGCTGGTCAAACCCGGTGGTTATCTCGGCCTGTGCTCCTGCTCGCACGCGGCGGATCTCGCCAAATTCCGCAACGCCTCTGCCCGCGGCATCGGCAGATCCGGCCGCCGCAGCACGCTGATCCACACCGGCTATGCCGGCCCCGACCACCCGCAGCTGCCGCAGCTGGCCGAAAGCGGCTACCTTAAGGCTGTCTTTTTCCGGCTGGACTGACGGGGATGAAGCTGCTCCTGGACACTTGCGTGCTTTACCCGACGGTGATGCGGGAGATGCTGCTGGGCGCGGCCAGGCTGGGGCATTTCACCCCGCTCTGGTCTGCGCGCATTCTGGGAGAGTGGGAGCGCGCCGCGCTGAAACTCGGCTCTGAAGGCGCAGCGCAGGCCAAGGCCGAGACTGCTCTGGCCCGCGCCAACTGGCCCAGGGCCGAAGTGCCCGCATCTCCGGGCGTTGAATCCCGCCTCTGGCTGCCGGACAGCGCCGACATCCATGTGCTGGCCGCCGCCATCGCCGGCCACGCCGACGCAATTGTTACCCTCAACAACAAGGACTTCCCCCGTCACACCCTGGCCGAGGAAGGCTTGGAGCGCATAGGCGCGGACGAACTTCTCTACCGCTTCTGGCTGCAGGACAGCGCGGGCATGGAGACCCTCGGCGCCGAGGTGCTGGCAGAGGCCAACCGCCTCTCCGGCGGCAGCTGGGAGATCCGCCCGCTTTTGAAAAAGGCGCGGCTGCCGCGTCTCGCCAAGGCCTTGTCTTCTTCTTTGTGAAAATACTCCGGGGAGTTTGAGGGGCCGGCCCCTCAAGGCCGCAACGCTCTCAGCCCTTGGCCCATTTCGCTTCAAGCCGCTCCAGCGCGGCGATGCGTTCTTCGGTTTTCGGGTGGCTCATCAGCCAGGCCGGCGCCATGCCCGCGCGCGCCTGGGTCAGCTCTTCCAGTTTGGTGAACAGGCTTTTCTGCGGCGCCAGGCCAATGCCAGCCTTGGTCAGCAATGCGGCGGCATATTCATCTGCCTCATACTCATCGCCGCGTGACAGCCGCGCTGCGATCAAACCGGTCAGCACCCCGGCTATCCACGGACCGATAAAGGGAATGTAGCGGCCCAGGATCATCATCAGCGCCGTGCGCAGGGCGTTCTGACCGGAGAAATCAATCATCCGTTTCTTCGCATGCCCCAGCGCGACATGGCCCAGCTCATGGGCGATCACCGAGGCCAGCTCCTCGGCGCTGACCTCGCCGCTTTGATACTTGCGGTAGAACCCGCGGGTGATGAAGATCCGCCCGTCCGGCGCCGCCAGCCCGTTGACCGGATCGACCTCATAGATATGCACCGGAATGCGGGCAACCTCCAGCGCCGCCGCCAGCCGGTCGGTCAGCCCTTTCAGCCGCGCATCCGCCAGCTCGGTTGAGCGCTGGTCCAGCTCACGGTGGGTGCGCCAGATCGAAATCCGGTACATCACCAGGCCGTAAGCGACGGCCAGCAAAATGGGCAAAAGGCGCAGCATGCTTCAGATATGGGGGCTGACCCTGCCAGGCTCAAGCGGTTTCTGCATGTTCCGCTGCCGCCCATCCGCTTTCCTGCGGCAGGCTGTCCTGGCCCGACGGCCAGCCGCTGGCCGTGACCGCGTCCTGCAGCGCGGCATAGCAGTCCGGATCAATTCCAGGTCCCGACAGCTTGTCCATGATTGCATAGGCCTCCTCCAGCGGCAGCGCTGCACGATAGGGCCGGTCCGCCGTCAGCGCGTCAAAGATATCGGCCACCGCCAAAATCCGCATCTCCTGGCTCAGCTGGCCGGCGTCCAGACCGTAAGGGTAGCCTTTGCCATCCAGCCGCTCGTGATGCGCCGCGCTCACATCCGCCAGCCCGCGAAAGGCGAAAATCCGGCTCAGCACCTGATGGCCCAGCACCGGATGCTGTTTCATTCGGGCAATTTCCGCCTCGGTCATCTTGCCCGGCTTGTCCAGAATAGTGTTCGGGATCCCCAGCTTGCCAATGTCGTGCAGCAGCGCCCCCCGCACCATCCAGCGCCGCCGTTCCGGGGTATAGCCCAGCTGGTCGCAAATCATGCCGGTATAGCGCGCAACCCGCCGCGAATGGCCGTGGGTGAACGGGCTTTTGGCGTCGATCACCAATGAAAACGCCTCGCTGATTTCATCCAGGTAATCCTCATCCACCGGATGAATGTGCCGGGCCTGCGGGGTGGCAAGCACTTCTGCTTCCAGCCCGGGGTCCCACAGATCCGGCAAAAAGCGCGGCCGGCGGATCACCGAGGTGAAGACCGGCACCAGATCCGGATCGAACCATGTGCCCGCACGCCGCTCTAGCTCGGCTGCGGCGCCCTCGATCCCCCGCTCGGCGGCAAAGACATCCACCACCTGCGCCATCAGCGCAATGCGCGAGAACAGCGGGATTGCATCGCCCGCCAGGCCCTGCGGCAGGCCGCCGCCGTCCCAATGCTCATCCAGGCCGGCGATGCCTTCGGCCACAGCTTCGGAAAACCGCATCTGCCGGGCAATTGCCGCACCCCGGTTGCAGCGGGTGTCGATCATCTCTGCGGCAATGCTGCTGTTCCTAGCCAGCACCTGTTTCAGGGTCTTCAGCCGGATCCAGGCCGCGGCGCCGCTGGCCGTGTTGCGCCACAGGAACCCCAGCCCCTGGCGCAGGCCGTTCACTGTTTTGAAATCGCGTTTAAAGGACAGATCGTCGGTCTTGTACAGCTGGCAGATGCGGGCGGCATTGGAACTGCAGCCCAGATCCTTCATCAGCAAGGTGAAATAAAGGTCGGAGCGCGCCTGAGGCGCCATCCTCAGCTCTGCGGCCACCTGCATGCCGATCCAGCAGCAGCGCAGGCAATGCCCCTTGGGCTGGCCTTCGGTCATGTCCAGCGCATGGCTGAGCGCGCCAAGAAGCTCCCCCAGCCGCAAGGTTTCCTGAGAGGCGGCACCGGAAAGGTGCGAATTCGGATTTAAGATAGTCATGGGCCTTCTGCGCGATAGATGCGGAAGGCCCATGACACCACGGGCAGGCTTAACCTGCCCTTACCCCGGCGCGGGCGGGTTGGGGAATTCGCGCCGGAATTTATTAAAACTGCCGGGACATGCACTGCCCCGCCGGGCTAGTTCAGTTCATGCCCAGCTTGCCGGGAAACTCGATGTTGATCTCCAGGCTCGACAGCTCATCGCCGCGTTCCATGCGGATGTCGATCGCTTCGTCGCCGATCTGCATATGGCGGCGGATCACTTCCAGGATGTCGCGCTGCAATTGCGGCAGGCAGTCGGGGCGGACACCGCCGCTGCTGCTGCGTTCATGGGCCAGCAGGATCTGCAGCCGTTCCTTGGCAGTGCTGGCCGAGGCTTTGCGGGGGCGGAGGGAAAAACCAAACATGCCCTACACCGCCCGTCCGAACAGCCGCTGCAGCAGGCCGGGGCGCCGGTCGGCGGCGATCCGCATCTCAATCTGCTCGCCGATCAGCCGGCCCACCGCGTCCTCATAGGCGGTGGCCGCCGCAGAAGGGTCATCCAGCACCACCGGAACGCCGAGATTGGAGGCCCGCAGCACTGCCTTGCTTTCAGGGATGATCCCCAAAAGCGGCTCTGCCAGGACCTCCAGCACATCCTCCACCGTCATCATTTCACCGTTGCTGATGCGGGATTTGTCGTGACGGGTAATCAGCACATGCGCCTTGATTGGCTCCGCACCGGCCTTGCCCGCCCGGTCGGTGATGCTGTTCAACAGGCCCAGCACCCGGTCGCTGTCGCGCACCGAGGACACTTCGGGGTTGGTCACCACAATCGCCTCATCGGCAAAATGCATCGCCATCTGGGCGCCGCGTTCAATGCCCGCAGGGCTGTCGCAGATGATATAGTCGAACTCCTGACGCAGCTCTTCCAGCACCTTCTGGACGCCATCCTTGGTCAGCGCGTCCTTGTCGCGGGTCTGCGAGGTCGGCAGCACCGACAGCGTCTCAAGACGCCGGTCGCGGATCAGCGCCTGCTTCAGCTTGGCGTCGCCCTGAATGACATTGATAAAGTCGAACACCACCCGGCGTTCACAGCCCATGATCATGTCCAGGTTGCGCAACCCGACGTCGAAATCGATCACCACCGTCTTGTGGCCGCGCCGCGCCAGCTCGGCGCCGACGGCAGCGGAGGTGGTGGTCTTGCCAACGCCGCCCTTGCCCGAGGTGACCACAATCACCTTGCCCAGCGGCTCTTCCAGTTTCAGGTCCTTGCTCATCGTTCTGCCTTCCTTATCCCTGCGCTCATCCCAGGGGCTCCACACAAAGCCGTCCGTCCTGCAGGAACACCTGCACAGGGCGGTTCAACAGCTCCGGTTCCAAATTTTCGCTTGTCCTGTACAGCCCGGCGACTGCCAGCAGCTCGGCGTCCAGGCTGTTGCAGAAGATCCGCGCCGCCTCGTCACCCTCGGCGCCAGCCATGGCGCGGCCCCGCAGGCGGCCATAGACATGAATGCTGCCGCGTGCAATCAGCTCGGCGCCGGAACTGACCGGCCCGACCACCACCAGATCGCCGCCCTCGGCCACAACCGTCTGGCCGGACCGTACCGGCTGGGTGATCAGCCGGTTCTGCGGCGGACGCAATTTCTTGGGCAATTCCCGCCGGGTACCGGGCCGGGCCGGGCCTTCGGTGTTCAGCGGTGCATCCTTGCCGCTGGCAATGGTGATCAGCCCGGCATCTTCGGCGGCAGCGGTTTGCGAGGGCGAGGCGTTCTGCACCCCGAACACCGCCAGGCCGCGGCTGCGCAGGCTGTCGGCCAGTGCGCGCAGCTCAGCCGGGCGGGTCAGCCCCGGAGCCTGGGCCAGATCCAGGATCAGCGGCGCACCGTCAAAGAAATGCGGACTCCAGCGCAGTTGCGCGTCAAGCGCCGCATAAAACGCCTTGTCCAGCGGGCCGTCTTCGGGGCGCAGCGCAACGGCGGTGAAATACCGCCCGCGGATCTGAAACGGCTTTATGGCGGCGGCGGGGGCACCGCCACGGGGAGGGATGTCTTGATGCGGCACGCTCACGCGAGGCTCCTGCTCGGGGATTGCGGCCTTTGTATTGCCGCTTGTTCTTTTGCTTATGGATAGCGGTTGCGGGGCGGCCCGTTCAACCGGTGCAAGCCCGCCTCGGCGGACATGCGCCGGATGCCGATTTCAGCGGCGGAATTCCGCGGGAAGACTGCCTCAGGTTGTGCAAAAAAGGATTGCTGTCCGCGCTGCCGGGGCAGGAGGCATTGCCCAGCCGCCATCCAGAACCAGCGGCGGCGGCACAGCGCCGCGGGGGCGCAATCAACAGTGCCGGAGTAACGTCGCACCAGCTGCAGCCTCTGCGGCGTATTTGCCAGTGGTGCCTTCCGGCTTGGCATGGTTTGAATAGGCTGCCAGGTTTCACATTTGACCGGCGGTATTGATTTTATTAAGAAATTGGAGAATTGCGATGCAGTGGACTTTACTTGCGGCGTCAGCGCTGGCGGCCCTGTGGATGGGTGTTCACGCTTGTATCGGGGGCCGGGAATGTGCGGTGCCGCTGGCACAGGACCGGCAGCTGCCGGATGTCGTGCGCGAAACCACCTTGTTCTGCTGGCATCTGGTGACCGGCTACCTGGGCCTGATGGCTCTGTTCCTGTTTCTCGGCGCCCGCGGCTCGGCTGACATGGCGCTGGCGGGAACAGCTCTGGCGGCGGTGACTGCGGCGATCGGAATTGTGGTGCCGCCGCTGCGCCGCACTGGCTATGGGCTGCTGCCGCAAGGCTGGCTGTTCGTGCCGGTCGCGGCTTTGGGCGGCTGGGGGCTTTGGGGCGTCTAGCAGCGGAAATGCGCAGATTGGCGACGCAAAGCGAGGCTCCCGCCCGTCCGGCCTGCATCTGAAATGCCGGCCTCCCGGTTGGGCCCGGCGCCGGACCTTAAGGTCCGGCGCGCATCCTGCCTTGGCAGGATGCCATGCCCAAGGCTGCCAAGGGGTGCTGGCGCCAGCCGGCGCATCTGCAGGCGCGGGAGGGCCGCTGAGTATTGCGGTGCCCGGCCGGTCTGGCCGGCTGCAAGGAAGAAAAGCCTAGCGCGACAGCTCGCGCATGCCGCGTTCCAGCCCGTCCAGCGTCATCGGCACCATGGCGCCTTCGAAAATCTCCCGGATCATGCCGATCGAATGGGTGTAGTCCCAGTATTTCTCCGGCACCGGGTTGATCCACAGGTTCGCGCCCCAGGCGTCGCGCGCGCGTTGCAGCCAGACCTGGCCCGCTTCCTCGTTCCAATGCTCATTGGCACCGCCGGCATAGGCGATCTCATAAGGCGACATCGAGGCGTCACCAACAAAGATGCATTTATAGTCCGGCCCGTATGTGCGCAGCACTTCATGGGTCGGGGTCTTCTCCCCCCAGCGCCGCCGGTTGTCGCGCCACACGCCCTCATACAGGCAATTGTGGAAGTAATAGTATTCCAGATGCTTGAACTCGGTCCGCGCGGCTGAGAACAGCTCCTCCACCACCTTGATATGCGGATCCATCGAGCCGCCCACGTCCAGAAACAGCAGGACCTTCACCGCATTGTGCCGCTCGGGGCGGGTCTTTACATCCAGATAGCCGTGTTCGGCAGTGGAGCGGATTGTGCGGTCCAGATCCAGTTCTTCATGCGCGCCCTGGCGGACCCAGCGGCGCAGCCGTTTCAGGGCGACCTTGATGTTGCGGGTGCCAAGCTCCACATCGCCATCCAGGTTCTTGAACTCGCGCTTGTCCCAGACCTTGACCGCGCGCTGGTGACGGCTTTCCTTCTGGCCGATGCGCACGCCCTCAGGATTGTAGCCATAAGCGCCAAAGGGCGAAGTGCCCGCGGTGCCGATCCACTTGTTGCCGCCCTGATGGCGGCCCTGTTGCTCCTTCAGCCGCTCCTGCAGCGTCTCCATCAATTTCTCAAAGCCGCCCAAAGCCTCAATCTCGGCTTTCTCCTCTGCGCTCAGATGTTTTTCCGCCATCTTGCGCAGCCAGTCTTCGGGGATATCGACGGCTTCCATCACGGCCTCGGCCGGAATGGCCTCCAGCCCTTTGAATGTGGCGGCAAAGGCGCGGTCGAACTTGTCGATGTTGCGCTCGTCTTTCACCATCGCTGCACGGGCGAGGAAGTAGAACGCCTCGATATCATAGGTCGCCAGCCCCGCCTTCATGCCTTCAAGGAAGGTCAGATATTCCCGCAGGCTGACAGGAATCGCCGCCTTGCGCAGGTTTTCAAAGAAGGGCTGGAACATGGCAGGGCCTTTGCTGAGCAGTTACGCCAGCACCCGGTGGGTCAGGATGGTTGCCAGCAGGCCGATCATACCAAATACGATGGCATAGACAGCCCCGTATTGCAGCATGTCCAGGGTATTGCCGCCACGTTTGCGGGCCTTCATTGCGCCAATAAGGGCGCCCAGCACCAAGCCGGCAATTACGATCATGGTCTTATCCGTCTGTTGTCTCGTGTTGCAGGATCAGGGGGCCGAGGGGCGCAGCGCGGCAATTTCTTCGAGCCGGGCCTCGACCACCCAATCCGGGCCAAACCCGTAGCGCGCCCATCCCAGGCTGTCCAGCCTGACCCGGCGCGCCTCCACCGCGCGGCCCTGCAACTCCAGCGCTTCGGCCTGCAGCATCAGCAGCGTCGACAGCAGGGCGGCGTTCTCATGTTCGGCCGCGGCTGCCACAGCAGGGGTCAGCCGCGCCAGCGCGGCGCCCCCGTTGCCGGTGGCAATCTCATAGGCCGCCAGCTGCACTGCCAGCTTGGCCTGGTGCATCCGGGTGCCGGGCAGGCCTTGCAGATATGTCTGCGCAGTCAGGAAATGCTGCAATGCCAGCTCGGGTTCGCGGACATGCAGCATCCGGCCCAATGTGTAATGGCTCAAGGCCCGGCGGTGGTCCTGCCAGCCCAGATCGCGGGCAATTGCCGCGGCCGTGTTGGCGGCGCGCAGCCGGTCCCGCAGCGAGGCTTGCGGCCCCAGCGCCTGCTCATAGGCTGCGACCCAGGCGCGCGGGGTTTCGGGCAGCCACTGTGCCGCTGTGCGCGCGCCGCGCGGGTTCAGCCGTGCCAGCACCGCAGGCAGCCGCGCGGCGACCTCGGCCCGGCTCATGCCGGTATGCAGCTCGGGCGCATAGGTGGCGCGCAGGATCAGCATGTCAAAGCCGGTCAGCACTGCGTGGATATTGTCGTCATTGAAGATCGAATCCGGCAGCCGGTACAGATCATTCAGCGGACCAAGCGCCTGCGCCAGCTCCTCGTGCAGGCAATCGCGGACTTCTTGCGGGCTGACGTCATTGGGGATGAATACCGCCAGCTTCTCGCGGCTGCGCAGCAGCGACCAATTGGTGCGCGGGCTGCGCCGGTTGCGCCGGTATTCACGCAGCGACGAGACATTGGGCACCACGAAACAGGCGGCCTTGGGCAAGGCCCGGCGGATCTCGGCGCGGGAAACCGATTGGATGGTGATACTGGCCTCGCCGCCGGACACCCGGCGGACCGGGACCCCGGCCTCGGTCTGCAGCCGGGCCAGCAGCGCGCTTATATCGCGGTTGAAACCCGGGGCAGGCGTGCCGGTCACCCGCAGGGTGATCGGGGTCTCGAACCGGGTGAACTGGGGCAGGGTGCTGCCGCCTTCCAGCCGGAAGTGCAGATCCAGAAAATCCCGCGCGATATCGGCGTTGGAGCGCTGCGGCGGCTGCGCGCGGCCGGCGGTGAATACCTTGACCGGCGGCAGTGCAACCGGTGCGGCTGCGGCGCGGGTCGGCGCCGTGGTCCGCCCGTCGGGGGCAGCGCAGGCGGCCAGCACAGCCACAGCAAGCCCGGCCACTGCGCCCCGCAAAACGCGCAGGCCGGCAGGCCTGGCGGCGGGCTGCCAAACCAGGCGGCGGACAGAGATGTGTGAAACCGGGGCAGCGTCAGCGGGCACTCGGGGCGTCTCCTATCAGCCCGGGCTGTGCTGCCCGGTTCTGTTTCCTCTGATAGGGGAATGCGGCAGCAATTTGAAGCGAAACAGGCAGCCGCCAGGCAATGCGCCTGCCTGTTCCGGCCTCAAGGCCGATCAGCGCCGCCCGCGCGCCATAAAGGCCAGCCGTTCAAACAGGTGCACGTCCTGCTCGTTCTTCAGCAGCGCCCCGTGCAGTTTGGGCAGCGCATCGGCGCCGTCACGGGCGATGTCCTCAGGGCTCAGATCCTCGGCCAGCAGCAGCTTCAGCCAGTCGATCACCTCGGAGGTCGAGGGTTTCTTCTTCAAGCCTTGCGTCTCGCGGATCTCGTAGAACTGGGTCAGCGCGGCGGTCAGCAGGCTGTCCTTGATGCCGGGATGATGCACCTCGACGATCTTCTTCATCGTTTCAGCATCCGGAAAGCGGATGTAGTGAAAGAAGCAGCGCCGCAAAAAGGCGTCCGGCAGCTCTTTTTCATTGTTCGAGGTGATGATCATGACGGGCCGGTGCTTGGCCTTGACCATCTCGCCGGTCTCGTAGACGTGGAACTCCATCTTGTCGAGCTCCTGCAACAGGTCGTTCGGAAACTCGATGTCGGCCTTGTCGATCTCGTCGATCAGCAGCACGACCTTCTCGCCCGCTTCAAAGGCTTCCCACAGCTTGCCCTTCTTGATGTAGTTTTTCACATCATTCACGCGCGCATCGCCCAGCTGGCTGTCGCGCAACCGGCTGACGGCGTCATATTCATACAGGCCTTGCTGGGCGCGGGTGGTGGACTTCACGTTCCACTCGATCATCCGCAGCCCCAGGGCGCTGGCAACCTGTTTTGCCAGCTCGGTCTTGCCGGTGCCCGGCTCGCCCTTGACCAGCAGCGGACGCTCCAGCGTTACCGCCGCATTCACCGCAACTTTCAAATCATCTGTTGCGACATATTCTTTAGTGCCCTGAAATTGCATATCTTTCCTGTTCCAGTCATGATCGGTGCCGCGGCGCCAAGTTGTTATCACGGTTTTAACCAAACGGCGCCACTATTGTGTAGTGACATTCCCTTCCGATGGGGATAAACGCTGCGGCAGAGGGGGAGCCAAAATGTTCAGGTGCAAATTATGACCAGCATTATGGGCCAGACCGAAGGAGCCGAAATGAAGCAAGAAGTGTTTCTGCCGGACGACTACCGACCGGCTGAAGATGAGCCGTTCATGAACGACCGGCAGCTTGAGTATTTCCGACGCAAACTATTGGAATGGAAACAGGATCTGCTGTCCGACAGCCGCGATACCATCGAAGGGCTGCAGGACAACACCCGCAACATCCCGGATGTTGCCGACCGTGCCAGCGAAGAGACCGACCGCGCGCTGGAGCTGCGCACCCGTGACCGCCAGCGCAAGCTGGTCGCCAAGATCGACTCGGCCCTGCGCCGCATCGACGAGGGTGAATTCGGCTACTGCGAAGTGACCGGCGATGCGATCTCGCTGAAACGCCTGGATGCACGTCCGATCGCAACCATGAGCCTTGAGGCCCAGGAACGCCACGAGCGCCGCGAAAAAGTCCACCGCGACGATTAACCGCCGCCATTGGCAGCGAAAACGCGCGAATTCATGACGCCGGGGCCTTTTGCTCCGGCGTTTTTTGTTTCATTGGGTGCAGGCGGAGAATCTGCGGGAGCCCATGGAACTCAAAGGCCTGAAAATAACCGTCATCGGCGCCGGGATCGGCGGCTTGACCGCAGCTCTGGCGCTGCGCCGCTTTGGCGCATCCGTCACTGTGCTGGAGCAGGCCGAGGCGATCTCCGAAGTGGGGGCAGGCCTGCAGATCACTCCCAATGGCGTGGCTGTGCTGAAGGCGCTGGGGCTGGCCGATGATCTGGCCTGGTGCTCGCAGCGCGCCCGCGCCGTGGTGCTGCGCGGCCACCGGCGCGGCAATCAGGTGCTGCGGCTGGATCTTGATGAATATTCAGCGGGGCATCCGTACTACTTTGTCCACCGCTCCGACCTGGTCGGCATTCTCGCCGGTGCCGCTCGCCGCGACGGTGTGCAGGTGCGGCTGCTGCAACGGGCGGACCGGGTCGAACCGGGCCTGCAGCCTGTCGTCCACCTCAGCAATGGCGCGCAATGCGGCGGCGATCTGGTGGTGGGCGCTGATGGGCTGCACTCGAAAGCCCGGGTGGCGCTGAACGGCGAACGAACGCCCTTTTTCACCGGCCAGGTGGCCTGGCGCGCCACTGTGCCCAACCATCTGAACCTGCCCGCCGAGGCGCAGGTGTTCATGGGGCCGGGGCGGCATCTGGTGGCTTACCCCTTGCGCGATGGCAGTCTGATGAACCTGGTTGCGGTGCAGGAACGCCGCGCCTGGGCCGACGAGGGCTGGCATTTCAAGGATGATCCCGCCAACCTGCGCGCCGCCTTTTCCGGTTTCGGCGGCCCTGCCGCGGCGCTGCTGGAAGCGGTGGAGGATGTATTGCTGTGGGGCCTGTTCCGCCACCCGGTCGCGGCCAGCTGGCACGGCGAAAACACCGCGATCCTGGGCGATGCGGCACATCCGACGCTGCCCTTCATGGCGCAGGGCGCGAATCTGGCGCTGGAGGATGCCTGGGTGCTGGCCCGTTCCCTGCAGGAAGCGCCGGATATCGCGCGCGGCTTGGCCGTGTACCAGTCCCGCCGCCGCGAGCGGGCCGAGAAGGTAGTGCAGGCGGCGGGCAAAAACGCCTGGAAATACCACTTGCGCGCGCCGCTCAGCTGGCCTGCGCATCAGGTGCTGAAGCTGGGCGGCCGCTTTGCACCCGGCAAGATGGTTAGCCAGTTCGATTGGATCTACCACCACGACGTCACCGCCTGAGACAGGGCCGGCGGGCGGCTCCCGCCCCTTTTCGGGTTCATCTGAAATGAACTCGAAAGCGTTGGGCCGGGCGCCGCGCTGATGCGCGGCGCGGGCGGCACTCTGTGTCAGATGTCCAGATCCACCCAGACCGGCACGTGGTCCGAGGGTTTTTCCCGCCCGCGCACATCCTTGTCGATCTGGCAATCGCGCAAGAGGTCGGCGGCCTGCGGCGTCAGCAGGAAATGGTCGATACGGATGCCGTCGTCGCGGTTCCACGCACCAGCCTGGTAATCCCAGAAGGAATAATGCCCCGGCCCCTGGTGCCGGGCGCGGAAGGCTTCGGTGAACCCAAGGTTGACGATCCGCTGAAACGCGGCGCGGCTTTCGGGCCGGTGCAGCGCGTCCTCCAGCCAGGCTTCGGGGCGCTTGGCATCCTCGGCCTGCGGGATGATGTTGTAGTCACCGGCCATCAGCGCGGGCATTTCCTCCGCCAGCAACGCTTCGGCGCGCGCCTTCAGCCGTTCCATCCAGGCAAGTTTATAGGCATATTTGCCGCCCGCCACCGGGCTGCCGTCCGCCTCCAGCTCAACCGGGTTGCCATTGGGAAGGTACAGGCCGCAGATGCGGATCGCCTGCTTGCCGACCACCGTGGCCTCGATCCAGCGGGCCTGTTCGTCGCTGTCATCGCCGGGCAGGCCGCGGCGCACGTCCTCCAGCGGCAGCTTTGACAGGATTGCCACCCCGTTAAAGCTCTTCTGGCCGTGGGTCTCGACGTTATAGCCGCGCTCTTCCAGCATTTCGCGCGGAAACGCCTCATCGACTGATTTGATCTCTTGCAGCACCGCCACGTCGGGCTGGGCTTCATCCAGCCAGTCCGGCAGCGCCTGCGCCCGGGCCTTGATGCCATTGATATTGAATGTGGCGATTTTCATGGCTTGCCTCCGGCACAGATTGCTTTATCCGAGGCCGATCTATCGCTGAATCAGCGTCGCGGGGCAAGCCCGAAGCACGATTCGGGAATCACTTGCGCAGCCGCGAATCATGGCTGTTTTGCACAGGTGAAAAGTACCCCTCAGGTTGAGTTTCTTTATTTTGCAATAATATACGTGTGAATAACGCGGTGAATAAGCTGTGGATGAATTGAAATAATTGAAATTGCGCAAAAAATAGCGAGTTGAAGTTAATGTAATCCGCACTAGAAAATACAATGTGAAATTGCATTTTCTATTTGCGCTGCGCGGTGTCCGTGCCAGCGTTGTGGAGCCTTTTGTCCTTAATGAATGGGGTTCCAAATGACTGCTCAGCACAAAATCCAGACCATCCACGCAGCCCGTCAAACTGCAGGCGCCAGCCTGTTCGAGGGTGATGGGGCAGAGATGTTCTCCTCTGGTTCGGCACCTGAATGTTCCGCGGACCTGACTGCGGGTGAGGGTGTTTCGTTGTTTTCTTCCGGGTCAATGCCGCAGGCCGCGCAAAGCTGGGCTGGCGGGGAAACCGGGTTGTTCTCCAGCGGTTCAGCGCCTGCGGCCCGCAGCGAAACAGCAGCTGGCGACCTGGTGGAGATGTTCTCTTCCGGCTCCGCTCCTGTTGCTCAAAGCGATGCCGCCGCAGGTGATCTGGTGCAAATGTTTTCCTCAGGGTCAGCGCCTGCGGATCAGTCAGAGATTGCGTCCGGGGATTTGACAGAAATGTTCTCTTCCGGTTCTGCTCCTGCGGCGGCACATGAAACCGCGGCAGGGGATCTGACGGAAATGTTCTCCTCCGGCTCGGCGCCAGCTGCGCAGGCCGAAACAGGTGCCGGCGATCTGACGGAGATGTTTTCTTCCGGTTCAGCCCCGGCCGCCGCGGCCAAGACGGGCGCGGGCGAGGGGACGCATCTGTTCTCTTCCGGTTCTGCCCCCGCAACGGCGGCACGGACCAGCGCGGGCGATGCCACCCGGCTGTTCTCCTCGGGCAGCTGATCCGGGCAGGGCCGGCTTCCTGCCCGGCTCCTGTCCCTGGGCGGCCCCGCAGCCGGGGCCGCCGATACCGCGCCGCATCTATCCGAACGAGGTTCCCATGGCCCAGATCATCCCGTTTTTCTCTCCTGCCGCCCGCCAGTCCCGGGCCTGTGCGCAAGAGACGCTGATTGCCGGTTTCGCAACGCACCGGCGCAGCCAGGAGGACGTTTTCTGGCTCAAGGAGAACGCCGAGCTGCTGAACATTCTGGAATGCACCGGGGCGGATGTTGCCGCTGACGCCCTGCAGCCCTTGCAGCAATTTTACGATGGTGCGGCGCGTCATATCAGTTTTTTCCGTCAGTATTACCGCTTTATCCTGTCGATCTGTCTGGACCTGGAGGATCTGGGCCTGCCGGGGCAGACCGGGGCGCAACTGGCAGGCTGGGTGTCCATGCAGGGGCTGGCGCAGGCCGAGCTGTCCGATTTGCAGCGCGCCGAGGCCCGGCGGCTGCTGGCGCGGCGCGGGATAGACCTGATCGACGACGGGCTGGACGACCGGCTGCGCGGTTTCATTTCGAACCCGCAGACCTTTGCCATTCCCAACAAGAAAGCAGCTTACGAGCTGACCCATATTGTTTTCTATCTCTCTGAATACGGCCGCCGCGATCCGGACCTGCCAGAGGCGGCGCTCACCAGTCTGGAATTTGCCGGTCTGGTGGCCTTTTTGGATCAGAATGCCGACCTGCTGGCAGAGATCTGCATCGCGTTGCGGTTTGCCGGCCAGCAGCCGCCTGCGGCCTGGGAGGCGTGGCTTGACCGGCAGGTTTCGGCCTATATGCTCGCTAAAGGAGAATTTTATGGACATCAGGATGCGTATCACGAGTATTTTGTGGTCAACTGGCTCATGCTGATGTCCGGGCGTCCGGCCTTTCGGCAGGCAGTCCCGATGGGCGGGGTGCATGTGTCGGCGCAGCAGGGAGGGAGCATTTTGAGGAGCCTGTCAGAAGCGGTTTTCGACGCCGGGATGGCGCGCAACAGCTGGAGCGCAGTGAAAGCGCGCGCCGAGGCTGTACTGAGCGAGGAGGAGCACGGGCTGCTCACCGCGGCAGAGCGCAGCTGTGCAAGGTTCGCAGGATTTTTCGAAGGCTTCGCCCGGGCGGGCAGCGCGGGGGCCGCGTGATGGGCGGCACCCGCAATCAGGCCTTGGGCGGTGCGCTGCTGGTGGTGGCCTATACCGGGTTGATCGCCTCGGCTGACGGGATCACCAAATTGCTGGCGGGCCAGTATGCGGTGGCGCAGCTTTATGCGCTGTCCGGCGCGATGGTGGTGGGGTTCTGCCTGCTGGCGGACCGGCTGCCGGCGCAGCGCGGCGGCTTCCGCACCCGCTGCCCGCGGGCGATGACGCTCAGGTCAGTGGCGACGCTGATCGCTGCGGTCTGTTTCTTCTATGCTTTCCGGCTGCTGCCCTTTGCCGAAGTGTTTGTCTTTATCGGCCTGATGCCGCTGCTGGCCGGCGCCATGTCGGGTCTGGTTTTGAAAGAGCCAGTGCGCCCGGCGGCCTGGATTGCGCTGGCTGCGGGATTTTGCGGCGTGTTGTTCCTGCTGCCGCATGGCAACGCGGACGCGCATGCATCCTGGGGCCATTTCGTGGCCTTTGGGGCCGTGCTTTCCGGCACGTTTTCCATGACCATGGCACGGTTTATCGGCCGTTATGAAAGCAACGCGCTGGCGCAGGTGTTCTATCCTAACCTGACGCTGTGCGGCGCAATGCTGTTGGCGCTGCCGTTTGTATGGGTGCCGATGCCGCTTGCTGATGTGGGGTGGGCTGCGGCCTATGCCTTCTTGTTGTTCGGCGCGCGCTGGCTGCTGGTGGTGGCGTTGCGGCTCATGGCTTCTTATGCGGTGACGCCGCTGATGAACCTGCAGTTCATCTGGATGGCGGTTATCGGTTCAGTCTTCTTTGGCGAGTTTCCGCCGGCCACCACCTATATCGGCGGCGCCATTGTGATTGCGTCCGGTCTGTATCTGGTCTGGGATCAGTTTGCCCCGGCCTTGCCGAGGCTGCGCGGCCAGGGACGGCTGCAGACCGATCCTTAGCGCCGGGTCAGCGTTGCGTCTGAGAAGTTGCGCCCGGCAAACGGGCGAAGGGCCCGCCCCTTGAGATGAGGGCGGGCGCTGCCTTGCCTGGCGGCAAGGCGGGATCATGATGCGCGGTGCCGGCTGGACGCCGGGTCACATCGAAAACGAGGTGCCGCAGCCGCAGCTGGAGGTGGCGTTGGGGTTCTCAATGGTGAAGCGGGCGCCGATCAGCTCCTCGGTGAAATCGATCACTGCGTTTTCCAGGAAGGGCAGGGAGACCGTGTCGACGACGACTTTTTCGCCCTGGCCCTCAAGCACCAGATCTTCGGGTTTCGCCTCGTCCAGCGCGATCTCGTACTGAAAGCCCGAGCAGCCGCCGCCTTCGACCGCGACGCGCAGCGCCTGGCCCTGGTCCGCGGCGCCGATCTCGGCCAGCCGGGCAAAGGCGCGGTCAGTGACTTTCGGGGGCAGGTTCATCAGGTTTCTCCACAGCGTTAGTTGCAGCGCAAGGCTTTATATATGAAGGTGCAATTCAAGCGGCAAGATTTGCTGGAGAAAAGATTTAATATGCATGCGCCTTATGCCACGTCACCGGACCGCAGCCGCGGCCGGCAGGTGACCGAGGAGGAAAGCTCCTTCCGATCGCCTTTTCAGCGCGACCGTGACCGGATCATCCACGCCAGCGCGTTCCGCAGGTTGAAACATAAGACCCAGGTGTTTGTCGAACATGAGGGCGACAATTACCGCACGCGGCTGACCCATTCGATCGAGGTAGGGCAGGTCGGCCGGACAATCGCCGGCGCCTTGGGGCTGAACCAGGAGCTGACCGAGGCGGTGGCGCTGGCGCATGATCTGGGCCACACGCCGTTCGGCCACACCGGTGAGGATGCGCTGCACAGGCTGATGGCGCCCTACGGCGGGTTTGATCATAACGCCCAGGCGATCCGTATTGTGACCTGTCTGGAGCGCCATTACGCCGAGTTCGACGGCTTGAACCTCACCTGGGAAACCCTTGAAGCGATTGCAAAACACAATGGTCCGGTGGTGGGGGAACTGCCCTGGGCGCTGGCGGAATGCAACGCGGCAGTGGATCTGGAGCTGCACACCCACGCAAGCGCCGAGGCGCAGGTGGCGGCGCTGGCGGATGACATCGCCTATAACAATCACGATCTGCACGATGCGCTGCGGGCCGGGCTGTTCGGCGATGATGATCTGGCCCGGCTGCCGTTGCTGGACAAGGCGTATGGCGCGGTGGACCGGCTGTATCCGGGACTGGACCCGAACCGCCGCCGGCACGAGGCGCTGCGGCGTTTTTTCGGGGTCATGGTCGGCGATGTGATCGGCACAGCCCGGATGCTGCTGGCGGAATCTGCTGTGCAGAGTGTCGAAGATGTGCGGGCGCTGGATTATCCGGTGGTGCAGTTCTCGCCGGAACTTTGGGCTGGGCTGAAGGACATCCGCGCCTTCCTGTTTGCCCGCATGTATCGCGCGCCTTCGGTGATGGAGAAACGCGCCAAGGTCGCCAAGGTGGTGGAGGCACTGTTTCCGTACTTTCTGGACAATCCGCAGGACATGCCGGAGCGCTGGCACGCCGATATTGCGGCTGCACAGGGACGCACCGCGCTGGCGCGGAATGTATCGGATTACATCGCCGGCATGACCGACCGCTTCGCCCTGCAGCAGCATGAGCGGCTGATCGGGGTGAAGGTCGAGGTCTGAGGGCTTCACCTTGTGTTCCTTGGGGGCTGTCTTGTCTGTTGCGGCCCTTTCCTTGTGTCGTTCCTGTGTGCCATGAAATAGGCAGAGTAGGGATGGCGGCGCCGCCACGATAGGCAGAGGGGAGGGCCGGAACGCCAGCGCGCCCAGGGTCCGGTCAAATGCTTCGTTAGTCAGACGCCCCTGCACCTTTTGCGGAGGTGGTCCTGGGGGGGGGCTGGTCTCCAGTGCGCACGGGGTGCCAGACCCGCGCCAAGGGCTGCAGCGGGAGTGACTTTCGCATAGTCAGGTTAAGGCGGCGCAAGCGGGGCATGCGGTGCCGCCGGCCGCTGCGCAACGGGTGAGTGCGGCTTGTTTTCGAGGACGTGTTCACGTAATGTTCCTGTCAGGTTGTTGATAGGAAGGATTGCAGGAATGATTGAGGGAAGCTGTTGCTGCGGCGCGGTGAAGTTTGAGCTGCTGGCGCAGCCGTCGCTGATGGGCACCTGCCATTGCTCGCGCTGCCGCAAGGCGGGGGCCAGCGCCATTGTGTTTGTGAAGAAGGAAGACCTGCGCTGGATTGCCGGCAAGGAGGAGGTGGCGCTGTATCAGCCTGCGCCACCCTATAAATACGGCCGTTGCTTCTGCCGGATCTGCGGCAGCTCGCTGGGCGAGATCCTGTCGCAGGACGCCAGTTTTCCGATCGCCGCAAACGCGCTGGACGGGGCGCTGGAGGCGACGAACAGTTTTCATGAGTTCGTGGGCGAGAAACCGGGCTGGTATGCGATTTGCGACGATGCGAAGCAGTCGGAGGGGCATCCGGCATAGGTGCGGCAGGTCTTCAGGCCGGGCCGCCTGCGGTCCGGTCTGTGCCCGGCCTCCCCCGCGGGACGGCGCATTTGCACCCGCCCGAGGCCGGGCGCGGACCTGCTGTTGTGTGTTCGGGGTGCGGAATGCTCTCAGTCAGGTTCCCGAATTGGCCGTAAGCCGTGCTATGATCTGGCCCTATGATGCTGCGGGGCGTTGGCGTTATCCGCGAAAGGAGCAGCAAGGGGGAAAGCCATGGCACGCTGGACCGTCACATTCACGGACAAGCCCGAAATGGACCGGGTGCGCGGCGACAAGAAACGGCGCGAGGCGCATATCGCCTTTGTGCGGTCCAGGTCCGGGCTGCAGATCGGCGGTGCGCTGGCGATGCGGCCGATGCAGGATTTCCCAGGCGCGATCTGGAATGTGGAGGCGGAGACCCGCCAGGATGTGGAACGGCTGATCTTGCAGGATCCTTATTACGTGGCCTCATTGCGCACCTACAAGATCACTGAATGGGGCACCGCCTCGGCCATTCAGGGAATGCTGTCATGACCGTGCCCCGGGAAACCCGCAAGACCGCGCCGGCGCTGACCCGCTGGGCGGTGATGTTCCGTGATGCGCCGGCGATGATGGATGTACGCGCCAGCGAAGCCCGGCGCGATGCCCATGTGGCCTATGTCAAGGATCACCCGGAGCTGCGGATCGGCGGCGGGCTGAAGCCGGACGCCGATGGCGATTTCTGCGGTGCACTGTGGATTGTCGAGGCCGAGGACCGGATTGAGGTGGAGCACCTGATCCATGGCGATCCGTTTTATGTGCCTGCTTTCCGGTCTTATGAGATCTTCACCTGGGGCAAGATCCTGGAAGACCAGACCGCAACCCTGTGAGGCCGGCGCGGTGGATGGTGGCGCAATTTTCTTGAGTAAGAAAATTGGCCGGAAAATTTGAATTTTCCGATGCGCTGCGCCTGGTGGCCCTGGCAGCACCTGCAATCCTGTTGACCCTGCCTTTGGCCCCCGGTATCCGCAGAGCTGAACATATGGGACGCCAGATATGAACCTCTTTACCGATATCCGCTCGCTTGTGATTGACAGTCTGACCGCGATGACCGCGGACGGCGCGCTGCCCGAGGGGCTTGATTTTGCCAATGTGGCGGTGGAGCCGCCGCGCGATGCCGCCCATGGCGACATGGCGACCAATGCGGCGATGGTGCTGGCTAAGCCCGCCAGGATGAAGCCGCGCGACATTGCCGAAGCACTGGCCGCCAGGCTGGCCGCGGATGCGCGGGTGACCTCGGCTGAGGTCGCAGGCCCCGGCTTTTTGAACCTGCGCCTTGCGCCCGGCATCTGGCAGAACCTTCTGAAATCGGTCCTGGACGCAGGAACTGATTTCGGCCGCTCGAGCCTGGGTGCGGGCAAGCGGGTGAACGTGGAATATGTCTCGGCCAACCCGACCGGTCCGCTGCACGTGGGCCATACCCGCGGCGCGGTGTTCGGCGATGCACTGGCCTCGCTTTTGGCTTATGCCGGCTATGACGTTACCCGCGAATACTACATCAACGACGGCGGCGGCCAGGTCGATGTGCTGGCGCGGTCTGTCTACCTGCGCTACCTGGAAGCGCACGGGCAGGACGTGGCGTTTGCCGACGGCACCTATCCGGGTGATTACCTGAAGCCGGTAGGGCAGGCGCTGAAAGACAAGGCGGGTGATGCTTATGTCGGTAAGGGCGAGGACGTCTGGCTGGCGGATGTGCGGGAGTTCTCCACCGAGGCAATGATGGTGCTGATCCGCGAGGATCTGGCCCAGCTTGGCATCGAAATGGATGTGTTCTATTCGGAAAAATCCCTCTATGGCACCGGCAAGATCGAGGCGGCGCTGGAGGCGCTGCAATCCAAGGGGCTGATCTATCAAGGCGTGCTGGAGCCGCCCAAGGGCAAGAAGCCCGACGATTGGGAACCGCGCGAGCAGACCCTGTTCAAATCCACCGATCACGGCGACGACGTCGACCGGGCGGTGAAGAAATCAGATGGCGCCTGGACCTATTTCGCACCGGACATTGCCTATCACTATGACAAGGTCGAGCGCGGCTTTGATGAGCTGATCGACATTTTCGGCGCCGACCACGGCGGCTATGTCAAACGGATGAAGGCGGCCGTGTCGGCGCTGTCGGACGGACGGGTGCCGCTGGATATCAAGCTGTGCCAGCTGGTCAAGCTGTTCAAGGACGGTCAGGAATTCAAGATGTCCAAGCGGGCAGGGACCTTTGTCACCCTGCGCGATGTTGTCGATGCGGTGGGTGCGGATGTGACCCGTTTCATGCTGCTGACCCGCAAGAACGATCAGGGCTTTGACTTTGACCTTGATAAGGCGCTGGAGCAGTCCAAGGATAATCCGGTGTTTTATGTGCAATACGCCAACGCGCGGATCTGCTCGACCCTGCGCAAGGCGGCGGAGCAGAATATTGCTGCCGATGATGCCACGCTGAACGCTGCAGATCTGAGCCTGATTGCCGACCCGGCGCAGCTGGCAGTGGTCAAGAAGCTGGCCGAATGGCCGCGCCAGGTGGAAATCGCCGCCCGCAGCAATGAACCGCACCGGGTGGCCTTCTATCTCTATGATCTCGCGTCTGAGTTGCACGGGCTGTACCATCTGGGCAAATCGAACGAAGGTTTACGATTTGTTAAGGAGAGCAGCCAATCGGCAACACATGCGAATTTGGCGCTGGCCCGGGCCGTTTCCGTTGTCATTTCCGCAGGTCTTGGTATTCTTGGCGTGAAACCGGCAGAAGAGATGCGATAACCAATGGGGCGCCAGCCCCTGCGGGCATAAATCGCGCAGTCCGCCGGACTGAGGCAGTTCAAGAGACCCAGCGGCAGCGCAGCCCATGCGCCGCCAAACCGGGCAGTGAGGCGGAAAATGGCGTATTTTGCGCAGGCGGGCCAAGGCCGCGCCTATGCACAAGGCAGCGGTCACGAACAGGACACTGCCCCGGAAAGCACATACACACAGCAGTATTCCGGTCAGCAATATGCCGGCCAGAACTCCGGCGGCCAGAACTCCGGAGGTCAGCACTATTCCGGGCCAGGGGCCGAGCCGAATTACGGATATGAAGACCCCGCCTATGGCTATCAGCCCGAAGGGCAGGGCCATGGCCCCCAGGACTATGCCGTTTTTGCTGCTCCTGCCGGGCTGCGGGCGCGATTCTCGAAATCGCTGAGCATTCTGGGGGCAGTTGCGTCGATTGCGCTGGTCGCCGGGGTGGGCTTTTGGGGCTACAAGCTGGTGATGCGGGATGTCAGCGGTGTACCAGTGGTGCGCGCAGCCGAAGGACCAATGCGCGAACAGCCTGTGCTGCCGGGCGGCTCTCAGGCGGATCATCAGGGGCTGGCTGTCAATGCGGTTGCCGCCAGCGGCAGCGCTGAAGCTCCTGCCGACCGGCTGACCCTGGCGCCGGCCGCCATTGAGCTGACCGAAGATGACAAACCGCTGCCCGAGCTGGCCGCCGAGGCCGCGCCGGCAGCTGCCGTGCCTGCGGCCCCGGTTGAACCCGGCGTTCCTGCAGCGCCCGGCGTCAGCGAAGAGGCCGTGGCCTCGTTCCAGAATGGCGACATCGATGCGCTGGTTGCCGAATTGGCGCGTGAGGCTGAGCCGCTTTCCGCCGCGGTACCCGCGTCGGCGCAGGCCCCTGCCATCGTGCAGCCGGAACCGCTGCAGCCGGCGCTTGCCGCGGCAGTCCCGTCGCCTGCAATTCTGAATGCGCCGGGGGTCAAGGTCTCGCTGCGGCCATCGGCCCGGCCCACACGGTTCAGCCCGGCTCCGGCCGCAGCCGCACCGGCAGCACGTGCCGGGACTGTTGATGTGGATCCGGCAACCCTTGCGGCAGGCACAAGGCTGGCGCAGCTTGGCGCCTATGAAAGCCCGGAGGTGGCGCGCGCCGAATGGGACCGCATCCATGCCCGTTTCGCGGACTATCTTGAGGGCAAGCAGCGGGTGATTCAGCGCGCCGAAAGCGGCGGGCGGACTTTCTACCGGCTGCGGGCGATGGGCTTTGCCGGCCTGTCGGACGCCCGCCGGTTCTGCTCGGCGCTGGTGGCTGGCAATGCCGACTGCATTCCGGTAACCACACGGTAACGAACCGCCCGGCCGTCAGGCCGGGCAGCGCCCGACGCGCCCAGTCAAACCGGAGGTTTGCCTGCGGCAAAACGGCGGGCGCTTTGCACTCACCCCGGGCCGGGCGCTGCCCTCCCGCATTTCAAGGGGCGATAGGACCGCATGACTTACGGAGCCACCATCCTTGACGCCGAGGGCCTGCGCCTGAGCGCGGACGAAAAGGCGTTTTTCCGCGATGCCGATCCGTTCGGCTTTATCCTGTTTGCCCGCAACCTGGAAGATGTCGAACAGATCCAGGCGCTGTGCGGCGATTTCCGCGAGGCGGTGGGCCGCAATGCCCCGATCACCATCGACCAGGAGGGCGGCCGGGTGCAGCGGCTGCGCAAACCGCTGGCGCGCAATTGGCTGCCGCCGCTGGAGCATGTGCAACTGGCGGGCGAGGACGCCGTGCGGGCAATGTACCTGCGCTATAGGCTGATTGCCCATGAGCTGTATACGCTGGGCATTGATAGCAACTGTGCGCCGATTGCCGATGTCGCCTGCATGGAAACCCATGAGTTTCTGAAGAACCGCTGCTATGGCACCAGCGCCGCAACGGTTGTCCGGATTGCCCGTGCCGTGGCCACCGCGCATCTTGATGGCGGCGTGCTGCCGGTGCTGAAGCATATCCCCGGCCATGGCCGCGCCGCTGCGGACAGCCATCTGGACCTGCCGCATGTGGCGAGCCACCCCGACGTGCTGGAGCAAAGCGACTTTGCCGCGTTCCAGGCACTGAACGGCCTGCCGCTGGGGATGACCGCGCATCTGGTCTATGACGCCTATGACGACCGCCCCGCCACCATCTCGCCGGTGATGATGCGGCTGATCCGCGAACGCATCGGGTTTGACGGGCTGGTGATGACCGACGACATCTCGATGAAGGCTCTGCAGGGCTCGCTGGCGGACAATGCCCGCGCTTCGATCGCGGCAGGCTGCGATGTTGTGCTTTTGTGCAATGCCTCGCTGGAGGAACGGATCGCGGTGGCTGAGGCCGCAGGGGCCATGACAGCGGCGGCGCAGACCCGCGCAGAACGCGCTTTGGCGGCCCGCCGCCCGCCTGCCGCCCTTGACATTCTGAGCGCTGAAAGAGAACTTGCCGCCCTCATGGGCGGGCAGGTTTATGGCTGAGCAGACACTTTTTTCAGACGCGGACACGACGGTAGAGGAGCGGCTGGCAGCCGAGGCCCTGATCGTGGATGTGGACGGGTTCGAAGGCCCGCTTGACCTGCTCTTGACCCTGTCGCGCACCCAGAAAGTGGACCTGCGCAAGATCTCGGTGCTGGAGTTGGCCAAGCAGTATCTGACCTTTGTCAACAAGGCCAAGGAATTGCGGATTGAGCTGGCCGCGGATTACCTGGTGATGGCGGCCTGGCTGGCGTTTCTGAAATCCCGCCTGCTGCTGCCGCCCGACCCGGCGGAAGACGGGCCGTCGGGCGAGGAGCTGGCGGCACATCTGGCGTTCCAGCTCGAGCGCTTGCAGGCGATGCGCGATGCCTCCGCCCGGCTGCTGGCCCGCGACCGGCTGGGCCGCGACTTCTTTGCCCGCGGCGAGGAAGAAAGCGTCGCCCGGATCAAGACCGTCACCTATACTGCCAACCTCCTGGATCTGATGCAGGCCTATGCCCGCATCCGCACCAAGGAGGATTTCCGCCCCTTTGTGATGGACCGGGAGTCGGTCTTTACGATGGAAGAAGCCCTGGAGCGGATGCGCCAGCTGTTGGGGTTTACCGGCGGTTGGACCGATCTGATCAGCTATCTGCCGGACGGCTGGCACAGCGATCCGGTCAAGCGCCGCTCGGCCACTGCCTCCACCTTTGCTGCGTCTTTGCAGCTGGTGAAAGAAGGCAGGCTTGAGCTGCGCCAGAGTGAGATTTTTGCGCCGATCCAGCTGCGCAGCCTGAACGAGGATACCTGATGGAAGACCAGCTTATGGACAGCCACGGCGCTCCCGTCCGCGAAGAGAGCGACACGCTGTTTGATGCGCCGCCGATGGCGGAGCAGGAGCGGATGGTCGAGGCGGTGCTGTTTGCCAGCGCTGAGCCTGTTACCTTACGCGATCTGGAAGGCCGGATGCCGCATGGCTGCAACCCGCGCGAGGCGGTGGAGCATCTGCGCAAGCGCTACGAGGGGCGCGGCGTGCGGGTGGTGCGTCTGGGCGATGCCTGGGCGATCCGCACAGCACCCGATCTGGGCTTTCTGATGCAGAAGGAAACCACCGAGCTGCGCAAGCTGAGCCGCGCCGCGATTGAGACTTTGGCGATTGTTGCCTATCACCAGCCGGTCACCCGCACCGAGATCGAAGAGATCCGCGGCGTGTCGGTGTCGCGCGGCACCATTGACCAGCTGATGGAGATGGACTGGATCCGCCTGGGCCGCCGCCGGATGACGCCGGGCCGCCCGGTGACCTTTGTGGTGACGCCGGTCTTCCTGGATCACTTCGGCCTGGAAAGTGCCCGCGACCTGCCGGGATTGAAAGAGCTGCGCGCCGCGGGCCTGCTGGAGAACCGGCCGCCGCCGGGGGCCTTTGCGATGGGCCAGGGGGGCGACGACGACGACGAGGAACCGGAAGAACAGGCGGAACTGTTCGAAGAGTGACGCCTCAGGGCGCGGTTTACGCAATCGTGTCTGCCGGTGTCTTGTCCCGGCGGTGTTTAGCGGTGTTCTGCGCCCCGGAATTGTCTTAATTTGCCCTTAAGATCGCGGGCAGTCAGAAAGCGGGGCCAAGGCTATGACATTGAATTCGATCATCAACATGGTGCTGCGGCGGCTGGTCAGCCGCGCAGTCAATGCGGGCGTTAATGCCGGCATCAGCGCGGTTGCCAAACGCGGCAAGGGTCAGCCGCGCAGCGCACCGCCCGCGCAGCAGGCGGGCAGTTCGCGCATTCCGCCGGTCAAGCCGGGGCGCCGTCAGGGCTGACCCGTTTGCGCCTCAGGCCCAAGGATTCGAGCGCAGCGCAGGCTGACAGCAGGGCGGAGACGGCTAAGCAGCCCGCCAGTCCCCAGCCGGCATAGGCCGCAGCGCCGCAAAAGGGGGCTGCGAAGACGCACAGGTAGGTCACGGTGCTGAACAGCCCCATGATGGCGCCGCGCTGCTGCGGATCCAGCTGTGTCACCCGCGCCACCACTAGGTTCAGCGCCAGATGCTGGCAGATCCCCCACAGCACCGCGAGGCCCAGCAGCAGCATGTATTGGTCCGCCCAGACCATCATCAGCAAATAGCTGGCAGTGACGCCCAGAAACACCGGCGGCGTCGCCCGCGCCAGGCCCAGCCGGTCCAGCAGCGGATCCAGTAGCACCGCCAGGCCAAAGCCGATGCCGTAGAACAGCGGCAGCAGGCCCGCCTGGGTGGTGCTGTGCCCCAGTGCTTGGGCGATATGGGCACCAGTGAAGAAATAGCTGCTGTAAAAGCCCAGCATCAGCAGCGCAGTGGCCAGCAACCCGCCTGTGATGCCCGGCACCCGCAGCGCGGTCAGCGGCGAGGTTGCCTGGCCGCTGGGGCTGCCTGCCCCGCGCAAGGCGCGCGCCGCGCCCCACAACACAAGCGCCACGCCTGACAGGGCGCCATAGACCGCCCGCCAGCCTGCCAGATCGGTGGCCCAGGCGCTGACGCTGACGCCCAGCACCATCGACACCGTCCAACCCGCCAGCACATAGCCCAGCACCTGTGCCTCGCGTCCTTTGGGGGCAATCACCATCGCCAGCGTATAGATCGAGGGCAGGGCGGCGCCCGCTGCCAGCCCGCACACCGCCTGCGCCGCCATCAGCCACCAGACATCCGCTGCTGCGGCACTGGCCGCCAGCCCAGCGGCTAGCAGCATGAGGGCTGCGCGCAGCAGCCGCCCGGCGCCGATGCGGTCTGCCATTGGCGCCAGCAGCAGCGCCGCCGCGGCAACCCCGAGGCCATAGGCGCTGGCGGCCCGCATCACCTCTGTTGTGCTGGCCTCCAGGGTTTCACTGACAGCCGTCACCACCGGCGACAGCAGCAGGGAGTTTGCACCAATCACGCCAATTGCGCTCATCAGGATCAGAATCGGGGTTCGCATGGGTTTACCTTGAAAAATGTTCAGATAACTTTGCTATGTGCTGAATGACGTTCTGTGAAGGGCAGCTGGATATGGCAACGGAAATAACAGATGGGGTTCGGAAGAATACGGGGCCGGCCCGGGTTCTGGACGCGTTGGACCGAAGAATATTAGGCGCGCTGAGCGTCGATGCGACGCTGTCTTATACAGCCATCGGGCAGGTTGTGGGGTTGTCAGCGCCCGCGGTGCATGAGCGGGTCAAGCGGCTGCGCGCCTCTGGCGCGATTGAGGCAACCATTGCGCGGCTGGACGGCGCTGCAGTGGGCAAGCCGCTGTTGGCCTTTATCCATGTGGACACCGAGGGCTGGGGCGTGACCACGGATCTTTTGGCGCTGCAAGAGATGCCGGAGCTGGAGGAGGTGCACAGCTCTGCCGGGGATACCAACCTGATTCTCAAGGTGCGGGTGGCCTCCCCCAAAGCGCTGGAGGGGCTGCTGGCGCGGATTTACGAGGTCGGCTGTGTGCGGGCCACCCGCACCTATACGGTGCTGTCGACGCATCTGGACCGGCCGGTGCAGGCGGGCACGACGAAGGAACTGGCGGACGGCGGGCCGGTGAAGTAACCACCCGGCTTTTGGGCCGGGTGCTGCCCTATTTGCTATCAGGCAGGCGTCTTGAAGTGCTTTGACAGCTTCAGCCCCTGGCCCTGGTAATTCGAGGCAATCCCGGCGCCATAAAGCTGCTCGGGCACCTCGGCCATCTTCTCATAGACCAGACGTCCCACCACCTGGCCGTGCTCCAGCACAAACGGCGCCTCGTGGCAGCGCACCTCCAGAACCCCGCGCGAGCCGGTGCCGCCGGCCGCGTCATGGCCGAATCCAGGATCGAAGAAGCCCGCGTAATGCACCCGGAATTCACCCACCATCGCCAGATAGGGCGCCATCTCGGCGGCAAAGGCGGGCGGGATATGCACCGCTTCGCGACTGACCAGAATGTAAAAGGCACCAGGATCCAGAATGATGCGGCCCTCCTTGGTGCGCACTTCCTCCCAGTATTCCTGCGGGTCGTATTCGCCGATCCGGTCCAGGTCGATCACGCCGGTATGCGGCTTGGCGCGGTAGCCGACCAGATCACTGCCGGGCAATTTCAGATCAACCGAAAAGCCCAGGCCATCCTCAATCACCGCGTCGCTGTCAACCAGCGGCGAGCCTGCGTGCAGCATTTTCAGCTCGGCATCGCTGAGGACTGCCTGGCCGGTGCGGAACCGGATCTGGTTGAGACGCATGCCGGGCCGTACCAGCACCGAAAAGGACCGGGGACAGATCTCGGCATAAAGCGGGCCGGTGTAGCCGGGTTTGATGCGGTCAAACTCCTCGCCGCCGTCGGTGATGGTGCGGGTCAGAAGATCCAGCCGCCCGGTGGAGCTTTTGGCATTGGCCACCGCAGAGACATCCTTTGGCAGCGCCAGGCTTTCCATCAAGGGCACCACATAGACGCAGCCTTTTTCCAGCACCGCGCCGCCCTCAAGGCTGATCCGGTGCATCTCAAACTCGGTCAGACGGTCGGAAACGCTGCGGCCCTGGCCGGTCAGAAACGAGGCACGCACCCGGTAAGCCACGTTGCCCAGGCGCAGGTCCAGGCTGGCGGGCTGCACCTGGCCTTCGACCAGCGGGGTGCTGACGGCGATTTCGCCGTGATCCAGCATCTTTTCAATGGTTTGGCTGGGCAATACGCCTGTCATGTCCTGTCCCCCTCAGTGCCGGCTTTGCGGCGATGCTGGCCGAATTGGCCGCGCTGCGCAATCGGCAAAGCCCTGCGCTGGATACGAAAACGCCCGGGTGCGTGAACACCCGGGCGTTTTTCATATGGTCGGGCTAGCAGGACTCGAACCTGCGACCTTCCGTCCCCCAGACGGACGCGCTACCAGGCTGCGCCATAGCCCGTTGAGGAGCCTTCTAACCGTTTTGGCGGCAGGGGCAAGAGGGGGCGGCAATATTTTTCGCGCCGCCGCAAAGAAAGTCAGCAGAGGAAAGCAGTTGCAGGGCAGGCCAGCTGCGGCAGCCGTTTCCCGGGACGGGCGACGGGCTGGACTTCGGTTCAGTGGCTGCTTGCAGTAAGGACCCGCAGTTCTTCCGCGCAGGCGGCAATTTCACCCAATACATGCGGCGGCAAGCTGCGGATGGCGGCGAGATGCGCCAGAACACCCGGTTGCGGCACCGGAGGCCGGGCTGGAGGCTGGACTGGCGGCTGGGCTGGCGCGCCGGGCGCCGTGGTTTCCGTTGCAGCCTCTTGAGGTGCCGGCGATTCCGTTTCTGCCGGTCCGTCCTGGGGCGCTTCGGCCGCAGGGTCGAAGCCGGAGGAGAATTCCAGCGCATCCACTTGCCGGGCGGCCTCGTCCAGATCATGCGGCGGGAAAGACATCGCGGGATCCGCTTCTGAAGCAGGCGCGGCGGCGGCCTCGGGCGGGGCCAAGCCGAAGTCCAGCGGCTCTTCCGGCTGCAGGCCTGCGGCGGCCACCAGCGTGTCCTCGGCAGGCTCCGGATCCGCTGGCGGGGCGTCCGCTGCAAAAGCTGCTGGTTCTTCTGCGGGCGCCGGTGTCTGGCTGGAAACGGAGCCTTCCACCGGGACCGGCTGTTCTGCCGGCGCGGCCCCGGCCGCCGATTCGGACCTGGCTTCGGGCGCTTGTTCTGCAACCGGCTCTGCGGCTTGTTCCGGTTCCGCCGCTGCGGCTGGTTCGTCCAGCGGTGCGGCGGAGGGATCAGAGGCAGGCTCTGCCATTGGCGCCGGCGTGCTGTCTGATTCTTCCGGGACTGCGGGCTGTTCCGGAACGGGTTCCGGATTCGCAGCCGCATCGGCTTCCCAAACAAATTCTTGCGGCTCTTCGATTGCCGCTTCGGGGGGCAGACCCGGCACTGCGGCTGGGATATCCGTGGCGGCGGGCTGCGCCTCCTCGGCCTCTGGCGCTGCGGTGCCCGGATCAAGTGCCGCGGCTTCGCGTGCAGGCGGTGCCGCCTCTGGCTCTGCCGGCGGCTGCTCCAGAGGCAGGTCCGTGGCCTTGGTTGCCGGTTGGTCCCCGGCCGGGCCGGAGGCAGCTGGGAGGTCTGCGGAATCCGCACCGGCTTGCGGCGGCTCCGCTGCGGCAGGATCGTCTGCAAGGCTGTCCATCACTGGCGCAGCCGGCTCTGCCTTGGCGTCAGTGGCGGAAATCTCAACCGCAGCAGCAGGCGCGGGGTCTTCAATCACCGGCGTGGCGGCGGGGCGGTCCTGTACGGGTGCTTCCGGTGCCGTGGCGGCGGCGGCGGGCTGATCGACTGAGGACGCCGCGCTGTTCGCATCGGCTGAGACATCCTTAGCAGTCTCAGCGGCGGGCAGATCCAGCGATACAGCAGAGTCAGGCGCATCAGTACCGGGCAAAGCGGCAGAGGCTTCGGGCTCCGAGGCGCCGGTAACGGGCAGGTCTGCAGGGACTTTTGCCACGGGGGATTCGCCGGGGCCGGTTGTTGGCTGTTCTGTGCCGGTCTCTGCACCGTTGTCAGCGGCGGGCGGCTCCGGGTCCGTCTGATTTTGCGGCTTGGGGGCGGATTCGGGGCTGGATACAGGGCCGGTTTCGGAGGCAGATTCCGGGCCGCTGTCCGGCAGCGCGCCGGTTTCAGCCGTGGCTGCATCAGCTGCCGCCGTGGGCGGGAAGCCGACCACATTGCTGCCCGGGTCAGGATCCTGCGCGGCTGCGTCAAGGCTCAGCTCCAGCGAACTTTGCCAATCATCGCCAAGCTTATCGGCCGGCGGCACGGCTTCGGGGCGCTCTGCGGCTGAGCCGTCAAGCGAATGGGAAAAGCCGGACACATGCGCCGCGCCATGCTCGCGCAGCAGCGCCTGCACCTCCTTGATCGGCAGCCCGTCGTCATGCAGCAGTTTCTTGATGCCGCCCAGAAGCAGCATATCCGCAGGCCGGTAATAGCGCCGCCCGCCGGCACGCTTTACAGGTTTGAGCTGGGTGAACTTGCTCTCCCAGAAGCGCAGGACATGGGCCTGCACGCCCAGCCATTCCGCAACTTCGCTAATGGTGCGGAACGCGTCCGGTGATTTCGACATGGCCTATTGGTCCCGTTATTTACGGTTGCCGTCTGCCACGCGGTCTTTCATCAGGTGGGAGGGCCGGAAGGTCAGCACGCGCCGCGGCTGAATCGGCACTTCTTCGCCGGTTTTCGGGTTGCGCCCGACCCTGGCTGATTTGTCCCGCACGCTGAATGTGCCGAACGAGGAAATCTTCACCTGTTCACCGCGCACCAGGGCATCCGACATGTATTGCAGCATGCTTTCCACCAGCTGCGCGCTTTCGTTGCGCGACAGGCCGACTTCCCGGAAAACTGCTTCACTCAAATCCATTCGTGTAAGTGTTTTTTCGCCCATACCATTCCCCGTTGTTTGCCAAAGCATAGGGCGCGGGGAATTTCCCTGTCAATATCAATGAATTGCGCGGGGTGTTTCGGGCGGAAATTAAGACTGCAGGGTTACCAGCGCACCACAACGGCACCCCAGGCGAGGCCGCCGCCGATGGCTTCGGTCACAATCAGATCGCCTTCCTTGATCTGGCCGCGCTCTTTGCCGACGGACAGGGCCAGCGGAATGGAGGCGGCAGAGGTGTTGCCGTGATCCTGCACGGTTACCACCACGTTGTCCATGCTGAGGCCCATTTTCTTGGCCGTGCCCTGGATGATGCGGATATTGGCCTGATGCGGCACGATCCAATCCACATCCGCGGCCGCCAGCCCGGCCTTGTCCAGTGCGGTGTTCGCGGTAGAGGCGAGTTTTTCCACTGCGTGGCGGAACACCTGGTTGCCCTGCATCCGCAGATGGCCGGTCGACTGGGTGGAGACGCCGCCGTCCACATACAAGAGATCCTTGTAGCGGCCGTCCGAGTTGAGGTCGGTCGACAGGATGCCGCGGTCCCTGTTGGTGCCGGGCTGCTCCTGACCTTCCAGCAGCAGCGCGCCGGCGCCGTCGCCGAACAGCACACAGGTGCCGCGGTCGGTCCAGTCCATGATCCGGCTGAAGGTCTCGGCGCCGATCACCAGCACCCGCTCTGCCTGGCCCGAGGCGATCAGCGCGTTGGCATTGCTCAGCGCATAGACAAAGCCGGCGCAGACCGCCTGCACGTCAAAGGCAAAGCCTTTTGTCATGCCCAGCTTGGACTGCACCATGGTGGCGGCGGAGGGAAAGGTGAGGTCGGCGGTGGAGGTTGCCACGATGATGGCGTCCACATCTTCAGCCGTCAGCCCTGCGTCTGCCAAAGCGCGTTCCGCTGCCTTGGCGGCCATATCCGATGTGGTCTCACCCTCGGCGGCGAAATGGCGGCGTTCGATGCCAGACCGGCTGCGGATCCAGTCGTCCGTGGTATCCAGCGTGGCTTCGAATTCCGCGTTTTCAACCACCCGTTCGGGGAGATAGTGTCCTGTGCCAACAACTACCGCGCGTCGCGTCATTCGATTGCCTGCCTATTTTAATCTTTTTCGGTGGCCGCCCGCGTCTCGCGGGGGGCAGTATCATCTTGGGTATGCGCACCGGCAGATGCAACCCGTGCTGCCAGCTTTTCGGCGAATCCATGCTCTGCCAGCCGGAACGCCAGCTTGACCGCAGCGGAAACCCCCATGGCATCGGCGCCGCCGTGGGATTTCACCACAGTGCCATTGAGCCCCAGGAACACGCCGCCGTTGACCCGGCGCGGATCCATCCGTTTGGACAGTCTTTTCAAAGAGGTCATCGCCAGAACGGCGGCAATCTTGGACAAAAACGAGTATTCAAAGGCTTCCCGCAAGGCGGTGCGTATCACCCGCGCGGTGCCTTCGCCGGTCTTGATCGCCACATTTCCGGTAAAGCCGTCGGTGACGATCACATCTGCGGTATCACCTGGAATATCGCTGCCTTCGACAAAGCCGGTGAATTCATAATTCGCCTGTGCGGCGTTCTCCGCAATCAGCGCATGGGCCTCTTTCAGCACGGCACTGCCCTTGTGCTCTTCGGTGCCCACGTTCAGCAGACCGACGCGCGGGCAGGCAATGTCCATGGAATTGCGCACGTAGGAGGTGCCCATCAGCGCATATTGCAGCAGATCCTCGGCGTCCGCCTTCACGTCGGCGCCGACATCCAGCATCACGTTGAAGCCCTGCGGATTCAGCGACGGCCACAGGATGGCAATGGCGGGGCGGTTAACGCCCGGCAGCTTGCGCAGACGCAGCATCGACAGCGCCATCAGCGCGCCGGTGTTGCCGCAGGATACAGCGCCGCCCGCTTCGCCGTTCTTGACCGCATCCAGCGCCGACCACATCGAGGTGCCCTTGCCGTTGCGCATCACCTGGGAGGGTTTGTCCTCCATGGTGACAACGTCGCGGACATCGCGAATCTCAACCCGGCCCTCAAGGATGCGTTTTTTGGCGACCAGCGGTTTCAGCTGTTCGGCGGGGCCGTGAAGGATGAAGCCGATATCGGGATTCTTATCTGCCGACATAGCGATACCGGCCACCACAACAGCGGGGCCGGCGTCTCCGCCCATGGCGTCAACAGAAATGGTGATGCGGCCGGCTTTTGCCTGATTTTGATCGGGTTTACCCGTCATGCGAAAGCCTGCCTGGCATCAAATCCTGTCCGTGGCTTATGCCGCGTCTTCGTCGATCTCGATCTCGTCAGCCGCTGCGACGATTTCTTTGTCGTCGTAATGGCCGCAGGAGGGGCATACGTGGTGCGGGCGCTTCAGCTCGCCGCAGTTGCCGCATTCGTTCGGGTTTGCAGCAACCAGTGCATCGTGCGCGCGGCGGTTGTTGCGGCGCGATTTGGATACTTTATTCTGTTGGACGGCCATGTCTCAACCTTTGTCTTTTGGGCCTTGGGGCCATCCCCGCGGCGCGATTGCGTTCTGTTCGATCAGTCTGACGTGCGTTTAGGCGCCTGCCCAAGCATTGTCCAACCAAAAATTCCGATGAGCGCGCGAAAATACTGCGAATCTCCGGCGGCGCAAGGTGTTTTTTAGGGCAGCTTTGCCGCCGGTTCCAGATGCAATTTCCGCAAGCGCGGAAATTCCGGCTTAGTCCTCATCTTTCAGCAGCCCGCGCAGCGCGCCAAGACCGGCAAAGGGGCGGGCATCTTCGTCGCGCATCGGCGCTGTGCCGGGCTTGGTATAGACCGCTTCGCCCAGCTCAGCGCCGTCTTTGCGCGGATAGACGGGGATATGCAGCGCCAGGGCCTCGGCCATCACGGCGCCCGGATCAATATGGCTGCCAAGCGGTTCGGTGCTGTCATCTTCGGGCATTTCCGCCTCGTCTTCGTCCGGAATCTCCATGCGGGACAGGTAGGTGAGGCGGACGGTCTCCTCAATCCGCGTGGTCACCGGCTCAAGCGTGACCACGCAATCCTGCACTACGGTTGCCCCCAAAGATCCGGTCAGCTGCCAGTCGCGTTTGCCAAGCGCCTTGATCTCGCCGGTGAAGCGCAGCTTACGCAGGGTGTTCACCCTCAGCTCAGCCGCCAATGCGGCCAGATCTGCTTTATCCGGGATAATTTCAAAGGCGGTCGGGGCGTTTTGCGGCAGATCCGCCACCCGCAGTGCGGTGCTGTCAGACATAATCGGGGACTTTCGTTTCTTGAACCGGAAGCGGTCATTAGGTAATCGGGTTCAAAGACGTATTCAAGCCGCGCATTGCGGCATAAGGCCGGGGGGCAGTCATGGTTGCTAAGGCATTTCACTTTAAGTCCGTTATTCGCGGGGCGGTTTTTGCCGCGGCGGGGCTGGCACTGGCGGCCTGTTCGTCGGTTTACCGCAAGCACGGGTATGTGCCCACGCCGGACCAGCTGGCCGAAGTGGTGCCGGGGATCGACACCCGGGATTCGGTGGCCGAAAGCGTCGGCATCCCGTCCTCGACCGGGGTGCTGAACGACAGCGGTTATTATTACGTCGCGACCCGGTTCCGCCACTATGGCGCCGCAGCCCCGAAACCGGTGGCGCGCGATCTGGTTGCGATCAGCTTTGACACCGCCGGGGTGGTGCAGGGGATTGAGCGGTTCAGCCTGGAAGACGGCAAAGTGGTGCCGTTGGAACGCCGTGTGACCAGTTCCAGCGTGCAGGACAACACGTTCCTGCGCCAGCTGTTGGGCAGCCTGGGCAACTTCGGTCCCGATCAGTTCCTGCAGGACCAGTAAGGCTGGGGGCTGCCGGTCCAGCGGGCTTCACCGGGCTGTCACAGCGCTTATGTTAAGGGCTGAGCCGGAGAAGGGGGAGGCCGTGATGGCAGCGGAGCAGGGCGTGCTTTTGCACAAGGGATGTTACCGCGCCCGCCTGGCGGCGGGGCCGGCCGATGTGGCAGCGGCGCAGGCGCTGCGCGCGCTGTGTTTTTGTACCGGCGGCACCGATTGCGACGCTTATGATGCGGCCTGCGCGCATGTGCTGGTGGAGGAGGTGCGGACCGGTGCTCTGGTCTGCTGCTTCCGGCTGCTGGTGCTGGAAAGCGGAGCGGACTTGCCGCGCAGCTATTCGGCGCAGTTCTATGATTTGCAGGGATTGCAGGCGTTCCAGGGCCGAATGGCGGAGCTGGGCCGGTTTTGCGTCCATCCGGATCAGCAGGATGCAGATATTCTGCGCGTTGCCTGGGGCGCGGTGACCGTCTTTGTCGATGCCCGGGGTGTGCAAATGCTGTTTGGCTGCTCGTCCTTTGCCGGTAACTCTACGGCAGAATATCTGGACGCTTTTGCGCTGCTGAAGCACCGGCATCTGGCACCGCTTTGCTGGCGGCCGCAGGTGAAGGCGCCGGATGTGTTCCGATTTGCTGCGAGGCTGCGGCGGAAGCCGGATGCGAAAAAGGCGCTGCTGCATATGCCGCCGTTGCTGCGGACCTATCTGCTGATGGGTGGCTGGGTCAGCGATCATGCGGTGGTCGATGCCTGTATGAACACGCTGCATGTGTTCACCGGGCTGGAGATCAGGGCCATTCCGGCTGCCCGCAAGCGGCTGCTCAGGGCGGTGGCCGGGTGAATTTGAGTATTTTTGAAAAGATGAAGAAGCGGCGTTGACGCGATTCTGCCGCCGGGGTAGCTGGCTGGCATGGCACGTATTCCTCTTTTGCAGATGTCCGGTATTTCCCTCACCTTTGGGGGCGATCCGGTTTTTTCCGATCTCGATCTGGTGGTTCAGCCCGGCGACCGCGTTGCCCTGGTTGGCCGCAACGGGTCGGGGAAATCCACGCTGATGAAGGTGATGGCGGGGATTGTTGAGGCGGATAAGGGCGCGATTGTGGTGCCGCCGGGTAAATCGGTGGGCTACATGGAGCAGGATCCGCAGATGACGGGTTTTGCAACCTTGGGCGATTTTGCCGCCAGCGCGCTGGATCCCGGTGAGATGTACAAGGTGGAGCGCGCGGGCGAAGGGTTGAAGTTCGATCCGGCGCGTCCCGTTGAAACCGCATCCGGCGGTGAACGGCGCCGGGCAGCGCTGGCCAAGCTGATGGCCGAGGCGCCGGATCTGATGCTGCTGGACGAGCCGACCAACCACCTGGATATCGAGGCGATCACCTGGCTGGAGAACGAGCTGAAGGCGACCCGCGCGGGTTTTGTGCTGATCAGCCACGACCGGGCGTTTTTGCGGGCGCTGACGAAGGCGACGCTGTGGGTGGACCGCGGTGAGGTGCGCCGGCAGGAAAAGGGGTTTGAGGCGTTTGAAGCCTGGCGTGACAAGCTGTGGGAGGAAGAAGACCAGCAGCGGCACAAGCTGAACCGGCTGATCAAATCCGAAAGCCGCTGGGCGGTGGAGGGGATTTCCGCCCGCCGCAAGCGCAACATGGGCCGGGTGCGGGCGCTGCAGGATCTGAAATCCGAACGCAGCAGCCAGATCAAGCGCCAGGGCGCGGCTGAGATGGCGTTGGATTCGGGGCCGAAATCGGGCCGCAAAGTGATTGAGGCCGAGGGGCTGGGCAAGGCCTTTGGCGGCAAGCAGATCGTGCAGGAATTCTCGCTGAAGGTGCAGCGCGGCGACCGGGTGGCTTTTGTCGGACCCAATGGCGCAGGCAAGACCACGCTGTTGAAGATGCTGCTGGGGCTGGAACAGCCGGATACGGGGGCGGTGAAGCTGGGCACCAATCTGGAGCTGGCGCTGTTTGATCAGACGCGGGATCAATTGGATGGCAATGCGACGCTGTGGGAGAATCTGACCGCGGATCCCCTGCTGGGGGTTTCCGGCAAGGCGGATCAGGTGATGGTGCGCGGGCAGCCGAAACATGTAGTGGGCTATCTGAAGGAGTTTCTGTTTGATGAAGCCCAGGCACGTGCCCCGGTGCGGTCCTTGTCGGGCGGCGAGAAGGCGCGGCTGCTGTTGGCGCGGCTGATGGCGCGGTCCTCGAATCTGCTGGTTTTGGACGAACCGACCAACGACCTGGATGTGGAGACGCTGGACCTCTTGCAGGAGCTGCTCGATAACTACGACGGCACCGTGCTGCTGGTGAGCCACGACCGGGATTTTCTGGACCGGGTGGCGACCACCACCATTGCGATGGAAGGCGACGGCAAGGCCACGGCATACGCCGGCGGATGGAGCGACTACCTGGCGCAGCGCGGGCCGCTGGAGGTTGCGGACAAGTCTGAGAAGGTGAAGATTGCGAAGCCGAAGCCCAAGCAGGAAAGCCAGCCCAAGGACGGGCTGAGCTTTAAGGAAAAGCACCGGCTGGAGGCGCTGCCGGGAGAGATTGAGCGGCTGGAAGCGGAGATTGGCAAACTGCAGGAATTGATGGCGGATCCAGCGCTGTTCACCCGCGAGCCGGTCAAGTTCAAGAAAGCGACCGAGGCGCTGGTGGAGCGGCAGGAAAAGCTGGCGGCGGCTGAGGAAGAATGGCTGCTGCTGGAAGAAAAAGCCGAGGGCTGAGACCACTGTTTCAGTTAGGACAGTAAGGCTGACCAAATGTTTCGCACGCGAAACATTTGGTCAAAGATCCTGCCATAATACTTTGGAATTCATCAGGAAATATGAAGCGCGGGTTAAGGCGGCGGGCGCTGCTTTAACCGTCTGACGACCGGCTTGATTACAGGCGCCGGGGGCGGGCGGGGTTGCCTGTCACCGTTTCGCCTGCAGCCACATCCCTGGTCACTACTGCCCCGGCACCGACGATGGCGCCATCGCCGATGGTGACGCCCGGCAGGAGGATTGCACCGCCGCCGATCCAGACGTCCGTGCCCAGGGTAACGGGGCGGGCGATCTCCAGCCCTTGCGCCCGCAATGCCCTGTCCTTGTGGTGCTGGGCGCAGTAGATCTGCACATTCGGCCCCAGCATGGCGCCGTCGCCGATGATAACCGGCGCGGTGTCCAGAATGGTGCAGCCGGCGTTCAGATAGACGTTGCAGCCCAGGGTGATGTTGATGCCATAGGCGCAATGAAACGGCGCCTCAACCAGGCAGTTTTCGCCGTGGGCCGCAAAGAGCGCGGCCAGCGGAGGGCTGAGGTTTTCTGACGAATCCGGAAGTGCAGCGTTGTGCTGGTGCACCGCAATCCGGGCCTGATGGCGCAACGCCGAGAGTTCGCCGTCCAGGCAACAGTACCATTCGCCTGCCTGCATTTTCTGCCGTTCGGTCTTGCTCATCGAAGCCTCCTGACCGGCGAGTGAAGATCGGGAGGCTGGGATTGTCAAATGTCGGGGTGGCTCCCGCGCCCGCAGGTGTTTGGCTGCGCCAAGCACCTTTGTGCGGCCTTGGGCCAGGCATTGCTGCGCAATGCAGAAGTTTTTGCTGAGATGCGCTTCAGGGGCAAGTTTGCCCTGAAGGCGCGATTTCGAGTGTTTGACCTGCTGAGGCCGCGTCAAGGGTGAACGGCGCAAGCGCCGCCGCTTGCGCGGCCCTTAACCCGGCCTCAGCAGCTGGGCGTCAGCGCATGCGCAGCGCGCCGTCGATGCGGATGACTTCTCCGTTGAGGTAGCCCATCTCGACGATGAAGCCTGCAAGGCGGCCGTATTCGCGCGGGTCGCCCAGGCGGGCGGGGTTCGGAACGTCGGCGGCCAGCTGCTGCTGCACTTCCTCTGGCAGGCCTGCCAGCATCGGGGTCATGAAGATGCCGGGCGCGATGGTCATCACCCGGATGCCGGAGGAGGCCAGATCACGTGCCATCGGCAGGCACATGCCCGCGACCCCGCCCTTGGAGGCGGCATAGGCGGCCTGGCCCTTTTGGCCGTCAAAGGCTGCGATGGATGCTGTGTTGATGATCACGCCGCGGGCGCCGTCAGCGTCAGGAGTGTTCTTGGCGATTTCCACAGCAGCGAGGCGCGCCACGTTGAAGGTGCCGACCAGATTGATGTCGATGGTGCGCTTGTAGGCGTCCAGCGGATGCGCGCCGTCCTTGCCGACGGTCTTGGCACCGATGGCGATGCCGGCGCAGTTCACACAAGCGGTGATCTTGCCCATCTTCCCGGCCGCGTGGGCGATGGCGGCGGAGACTGATTCTTCGCTGGTGACGTCGGTTTGGGCGAAATGCCCGCCGATCTCTTGCGCCACCATGGCGCCGCGGTCGGCGTCGCGGTCCAGGATAGTGACCTGGGCGCCTTGGTCGGCAAAGTAGCGGGCGGTGGCCTCGCCCAGGCCCGAGGCGGCGCCGGTGACAATGGCAGCGGTGTCTGCAAGTTTCATGAACGGGGCTCCTCCCGGTTATCTGAACGTGTGTTCATATAATGGAGGCGGCCTGCATCTGTCCAGCGGGACGGGACGTCGCGGAGCGGTCAGGCGCCCATTTGCTGCCGGTCCAGCAGCGCCAGGGGACGTAAGAGGCGGCCCAACGGCGGCCAAAGGCCCCAGGTTCCGCCCAGGCGGTGCGCCTTGGCGCCGGTGCCGAGTTTGAACCGGGCAAGCCCAGCGGCGCGGCTTGTGTCGATCAGGCCAAGGTCGAGGCGGCAGATGCCCTTGGTGGCAAGCCAGCATGCGGCCTCCCACATCAGCAGGGGATGGGCGCTGAGCTGTTTGCCGCGCGCGGTGGTATGGGCGATGTGGTAGGTGGCGCTGCTGCCATGGGTGAGGATCAGGATGGCGGCGACCGGGTCTTTGCCCTCGAATGCCTGGAACAGTTTGGCCTGGCCCTTGTTTTCACGCGCATAGGCAAGGGTGAGGGCGATGGGCCAGCTGCGGTAGCCGCGGGCGGATTGCTGTTTGGCATCGGCTGCAAACAGCCAGTGGCGCGGGTCGTGCGGCAGGTTCTGGCGGGTGAGTCGCAGGCCCTGGGATTCGCCGTGGTTCAACCGGTTGCGCCATTTCTGGTGCAGGGCTTCGCGGCGCTGCTCCGGATCTTCGGTCAGATCCCAAAGCGCAGCATGCGCAGGGGTGACAAGCGGTACTGCACCAAGGCGGGCGAGCTGCGGGGCCGGTGTTTCCGGCGACAGGATCAGAGGGGTGCGGCCCAGGCCGCGCCTGCGCAAGGCTGGCATCAGGGGGGCGGGGTTGCTCAGATCCGCCCGGTTCACCATCGCCAGGCGCAGCCCGCCGGGCAGGCGGCGGTGCAGGACCAGCAGGTTCTGTGCGTCTTCCAGTATCAGCGGGTCCTGTCCGCAGGCCATCAGCGCACGGGCAAACTCCGGCGATTGCTGGAGCGCGCGGAGCTGCGGGCGGGTGGTTGCCGCTGCGGGCATATCGGGATCGGGGGCGCTGTCGAACATGGGGCCATTAACGCGCTGGAAACCTAAATCATGGTTAACTTTCCGCATGAAGCAAACAAAACTGATCATGGGGCAGGCGGCTGCCGCCCCGCGGATGACCAAGGCAGCGGCACTGCTGATTGCCATCGGGCTGTCGGTGCCGGTGTTTCTGGGGCTGACGCTGCTGGAAGCGCTGGCATTCTAGGCAGGAATTACTGCTGAGAGGCGTTTAAGGGCAGGTTTGCCCTCAAGGCGCCTGTTTGAGTTTACCCTGGCCATCCCCGCCTCAAGGGTAAACCGTGCTGCGCACGGCGGCTGCGCCGTCCTTGACCCGGCGCTGGCCTGTATTGGCGTGTGTCTCAAAGGAAGCGCGACCGCGCCGCGCGGCTGCGCGGCGCTATGCCCAACCATGACGGCCCATCTAGGATGGGGCCGGAATGGGCGGGAGGGCTTGCTGCAAAAGAAAGCTGCAAAAGAGAAAGGGGAGCGCGGCGGCTCCCCTTTACTGTGTTACTTCCGGCCTGTTCAGCCGTCCAGCCGCACCAGCGCGTGGCGCTTTTTGCCGGCGCTCAGTTTGATTGGCGAGGACAGCGCGCCTGCGTCGATCATCAGGCCGGCATCGGTCAGCGGCTGGTCGTCGATTTTGGCACCGTTCTCGGAAATCAGCCGTTTGGCGTCCTTGCCGGATTTGGCGAGGCCGGATTTCACGATCAGCTGCACAATGGAAATCCCGTCACCCAGATCCGCCGGAGTGAGCGACAGGGTCGGGAGGTCGTCGCCCACTCCGCCCTTCTCAAACACTTCGCGGGCGGTGGCTTCGGCCGCAGCGGCGGCCCCGGCACCGTGCAGCAGCGTGGTCACCTCATTCGCCAGGATCACCTTGGCGGCGTTGACCTCGGACCCTGCCAGCGCGCCCAGGCGCTCGCACTCATCAACCGGCAGCTCGGTATAAAGCTTCAGGAAGCGGCCCACGTCGGCGTCGGTGGTGTTGCGCCAGAATTGCCAGAACTCGTATGGGCTGCGCATTTCGGCATTCAGCCAGACCGCGCCGTCTTGCGATTTGCCCATCTTCTTGCCGTCCGATGTGGTCAGCAGCGGCGAGGTGAGGCCATAGACCTCATGCTCGATGGTGCGGCGGGTGAGGTCGATACCATTGACGATATTGCCCCATTGATCAGAGCCGCCCATCTGCAGGATGCAGCCGTAGCGGTTGTTAAGCTCCATGAAGTCATAGGCCTGCAGGATCATGTAGTTGAATTCGAGGAACGACAGAGATTGCTCGCGGTCGAGGCGCGATTTCACGCTTTCAAACGCCAGCATCCGGTTCACCGAGAAGTGGCGGCCGATGTCGCGCAGGAATTCCAGATAGTTCAGACCGTCCAGCCATTCGGCGTTGTTCAGCATCAGCGCCTTGTTCGGCGCATCGCTGTCATAGTCGATGTAGGCTGAGAACACCTTTTTGATGCCCGCGATATTGTCGTCGATCTGCGCCTCGGTCAGCAACGGGCGTTCATCGGCGCGAAAAGAGGGGTCACCCACCTTGGTGGTGCCGCCGCCCATCAGGGTGATCGGCTGGTGGCCGGTCTTCTGGAACCAGCGCAGCATCATGATCTGGATCAGCGAGCCGACATGCAATGACTTCGCAGTCGCATCAAAGCCGATATAGGCCGGGCGCACACCGCTGATCAGGGCGTCATCCAGCCCCTGATAATCGGTGCAGTCCGCGAGGAACCCGCGTTCCATCATGACTGCGACGAAATCCGATTTCGGTGTGTAGGTCATAACATGCCTCGGTCTATGAATTTGCACCATGCCCTATAAATCGCATTGATGCCGGTTGGAACCTGTTTTCCCGGCAATTTAAGCGTTGTAGAGTCAGGCGCAAGCGGGCGGAACGGCCCGGAGCCATAAGGACGGGGGTAGGCCATGAGCAGGGCCATAGCAAAAACAGGCCCGGTGCGGGCGCTGGGAGCGATGAGCGGCACATCGCTGGACGGGGTGGATGCCGCCGTGGTGGTGACCGATGGCGCGTGCATTCACGGATTTGGCGAGAGCAGTTACCGCGAGTACACCGAAGCCGAGCGCAGCGTGCTGCGGGCGGGGCTGGGCAAATGGACCGGGCCGGAGGTTGAAGCGGCTGCCGGGGTTTGCGATGCGGCCCATGCGGCGGCGCTGGCAGAGTTCGAGGACGTGGAGATCATCGGCTTTCACGGCCAGACCCTGGCCCATGCGCCGCGGCTGCAGGGTACGCTGCAGGTGGGCGATGGGGCGGCTCTGGCCGAACGTCTTGGCAAGCCGGTGGTCTGGGATTTCCGCTCTGACGATGTGTCGATGGGCGGAGAGGGCGCGCCGCTGGCGCCGTTCTTTCACTTTGCCTGCGCCAAATACATCGGCGCCGAACGGCCGCTGTGTTTCCTGAACCTGGGCGGGGTTGGCAATCTTACCTATGTGGATCCGCGGTTTGAGCGGGCCGAGGAACCCGGCGCGCTGCTGGCGTTTGACACCGGCCCGGCCAATGCGCCGGTCAATGATCTGGTGCAGGAGCGGCTGGGCATTCCCTGGGACGCCGATGGCAAGGTGGCGCGCTCCGGCACCGTGGAGACCGGTGCTTTGGAGCTGTTTCTGGCCGAGCCTTACTTTGCAAGAATGCCGCCCAAGTCACTGGATAGGAACGATTTTGACGAGATGGTCGGGTTGGTGAAGGAGTTGAATGACTCGGACGCCGCGGCGACCTTGATCGCCATGTGCGCAGCCTCGGTGGCGCAGGGGATGGAGCATTGCCCGGAGCCGCCGGAGGTGGTGCTGGTCACTGGCGGCGGGCGGCGCAACCCGGTGCTGATGCAGATGCTGCGGGTGTCGCTGGACTGTGCGGTGAAACCTGTCGAGGACGCAGGCCTGGACGGCGACATGCTGGAGGCGCAGGCCTTTGCCCATCTGGCGGTGCGGGTGGCGCGGGGGATGGCGACATCCTGCCCCGGCACCACTGGTGTGCGCGCCTGCGTCGGCGGCGGGGTGGTGAGCGTGCCGGGGGCGTAAGATAGAGACGCGGGGACAAGAAACTTCGAAGTTTCTTGTCAAATTTCTTTGAAGAAATTTGTGCGGCCTTTGACGGCCGGTCAGTGGGAAATCTGCCGGAGGTAGTCTGATGTGAACTCCGCATACCCGCCCGAAGCCGACTTCAGGTGCGCCTGTGTGATGGCATGGAAAGCGGGCAGCTGGTAGAAAGGCACATTCGGAAAAGCATGATGCTCGGCATGATAAGGCATGTTCCAGGCCAGTAAGCGTACCAACCGGTTGGTGAAGGTGGTGCGGGAGTTCTCCAGCATGTTGGCAACTGGCGGGCAGAGCCCGTGTTCTGCCAACAGATAGGCGCGCAGGAACGGCTGGCCGATCAGCAGCGGCACAAGCCACAACCGCAAAACCAGTGGTGACACCAGCAGGGTCAGCAGGGCGGCTGTGTAGACGATTAACAGCACCCGCGCCTCCAGCCGCATGTGGGCGTGGCGGCGTTCCGGCAGGTACGGCGCATCAATGGTGCCAAAGGCGTTGCGCCAGAGGGTCCCCGCCATACCGCGCCAATAGCCCCAGCCGCTGAGGTATTTCAGCCATTGGGGAAGGGTCTCCGGGCGCGGTCCTTGTTCCAGCTCGGGGTCGCGTTCGGGGTCGTTGGTGAACTTGTGATGCGCCAGGTGAAAGTAGCGGAACCAAACAAAAGGCAGCGCCATGGCCAGGGCGCAGACATGGCCTGCGGCCTCGTTCAGCCACTTGCTGCGGAACGGGGTCTGGTGGGTGCATTCGTGGCTGAGGGTGAACAGGAAGACCAGCAGCACCCCCTGCGGCAGCAGCAGAAGCGGCCAGAAGGGCACTTGCAGCACAAGGCCCGTGGTGCAGACAGCCAATGCGGCAAGGTACAGCGCAAGATGCTGCAGTCCCGCAGCATCGGAACGGGTGGTCAAGGACGCTTTGGTCTCCGGCGGCAGCGACTTGATAAGGGTGGTGTGGTCCATAGGTGCAGGCATATGGACAGTTTTGTCCAGTCTTCTGATTCGCTGCAAGAGACGGGGTCAGCCACGCGGGATGTCAAAGCCAGGCGCAGCAAGTTCGAATCCTTCGAACTGGAACCCGGGCGAGACGGTGCAGCTTACCAATGTGCAGTCCCCGGTTGTGCGGGCCGCCTGCCAGTGACCTTTGGGCACGATCTGCTGCGGCGCGCCTTTGGTCAGATCAGGGGTCAGTATGTGGTCTTGTGCCGGGCCTTCCCTTGTCTCCGCCACCGACAGCACTAGCGGTGCGCCGGCGTGGAAAAGCCAGATCTCCGTTGCATCGACCCGGTGCCAATGGCTGTTTTCGCCGTCCTTTAAAAGAAAGTAAATACAGGTGCCTGCGGGGCGGCCTTCATTCCCGGCCCGCCAGGTTTCCCGGTACCATCCGCCCTCGGGGTGCCGCTGCAAGCCCAAATGTTCGATGATCTGATCTGCCGTCACTGCAGGCTCTCCCTTTTGGCGCTGGTAAATCTGTATACCAAGCATATGTTTGGGCTATGGCATTCACGTTCCCCTTTGATAACACATATGCTGCCCTGCCGGGGCAGTTCTACTCCAAACTGGCGCCGCAGGCGGTGAAGACGCCGAGGCTGATTGCCTTCAACGAGGATCTGGCCCGGGTGATGGGCATAAGCCCGGGTGAGGCGGCAGAGATGGCGGCGGTCTTTGGTGGCAACAAAGTGCCGGAGGGGGCGGACCCGCTGGCGCAGCTTTATTCCGGGCACCAGTTCGGCACTTATAATCCGCAGCTTGGAGATGGGCGGGCAATCCTGCTGGGCGAGACGGTGGGAACCGACGGTAAGCGCCGGGATATCCAGCTGAAAGGCTCCGGGCGCACGCCCTATTCCCGCAGCGGCGATGGCCGTGCCTGGCTGGGCCCGGTGCTGCGGGAATTTGTGGTGAGCGAGGCGATGCATGCGCTTGGCATCCCAACCACGCGCGCGCTGGCGGCGGTTGAGACGGGCGAGACTGTCTGGCGCGAGGGCGGTTTGCCCGGTGCGGTGCTGACCCGGGTGGCCTCCAGCCATTTGCGGGTGGGGACGTTTCAGATCTTCGCGGCGCGCGGCGACAAACACAGCCTTCGGCAGCTTACGGACTATGCGATTGCCCGTCATTACCCAACTGCGGATGGTCCCATGGGCCTGCTGCGTGCGGTGCGCGATGCGCAGGCCAAGCTGATTGCGGCCTGGATGGGCGTGGGCTTTATCCACGGGGTGATGAATACTGACAATTCCGCGATCTCGGGCGAGACAATCGATTATGGCCCTTGCGCCTTCATGGATGCCTACCATCCGCACACCGTGTTCTCGTCAATCGACCGCGGGCGGCGTTATGCCTATGCCAACCAGCCCAATATTGCAGTGTGGAACCTGGCGCAGCTGGCCACCGCGCTGATCCAGCAGCTGGACGACCCGCAGGCAAGCGTCGAAGAGGCGACCGAAATCGTTCATGCGATGCCGCAGCTGACCGAGGACGCCTGGCTGACCCGGTTCCGGGACAAACTGGGGATCACCTCGGCGCAGGAAAATGATCTTGAGCTGGTCACGGGCCTGTTGGAGCGGATGGCGGAAAACCAAAGCGATTTCACCAACAGTTTCAGGGCGCTGGCGGCGGGCACGGCGCGCGATCAATTCACCGATCCGGCGGCATATGACAGCTGGGCCGAAGGCTGGCAGGCGCGGCTGGCGGATGAGCCGGACCCGCAAGCGGTGATGCGGGCCGCCAACCCGGCCTTCATCCCGCGCAACCACCGCATCGAAGAGATGATCGCGGGCGCCGTGGCGGGAGACTATGCGCTGTTTCACCGGCTGAACGCAGTTCTGGCCAGCCCTTATGCGGACCAGCCGGAACACACAGACCTGCAGCGCCCGCCAGCGCCGGAGGAAGTGGTGCAGGCGACTTTCTGCGGAACCTGATCTGCTTCTTTCTGGTTTCAAATACTCCCGGGGGTGAATTGAGCCGCAGGCTCAAGAGGGGGCGGGCAGCCCCCGGCCACGCCTGCGGCGGGATGACGGTTGTGTTTCAGATGTGTCCTGCGCCAAACTCCGGACAAGCCTGGAGGCACCGGATGCCCAATCAACCGCCGCAGGATACGCTGCGGGTTGCCACATACAATATTCAGAAATGTATCGGCCTGGACTTGCGCCGCCGGCCTGAGCGCATCTTGCAGGTGATCGCCGGACTGGCTGCGGACGTGGTGGTGCTGCAGGAGGCCGACAAGCGCCTGCCGCCGCGGCCCGCGGCGCTGCCGCATTTTCTGGTCGCGGAAACCGGCTGGCAGGCGGCGGACCTGGGCGGCGCGGGATCCCTGGGCTGGCACGGCAATGCGGTGCTGTTCCGGAATGGCGCGCAGTTGCAGGCCAAAGGCCATATCGTTTTGCCGGGGCTGGAGCCGCGCGGCGCGGTCTGGGTTCAGCTGAAGACGGTTTTGGGGCCGGTGCGGGTGATTGGCGCGCATCTGGGGCTGACGGGACGGGCGCGGCGTGAACAGATGCGTGCCTTGGCCCATGCGGCAAAGCGCGAGGACAGCGCGGTGGTGCTGGCGGGGGATTTCAATGAGTGGTCGCGGGGGGCGGTGCTGGAGCATATCACTCCGGCGCTGACTTTCCTGCCGCCCAAGGCGAGCTTTCCGGCGCTGCGGCCCCTGGGGGCACTGGATCGGATTGCGTATTGCAAGCGGTTGAAAGCCGTTGCGCATGGGGTGCATGGGGCACGGCCTGCGCATATTGCCTCGGACCATTTGCCGGTCTGGGCGGATTTGCAGGCGGTGTGAAGCGGGAGCGCTCCCGCGCCCGCAGGTGCGTCAGGCTGTGCCTGAAGCCCCTTGGCGGCCTTGGGCCGGGCGTTGCTGCGCAACGCAAGGAGGGGGCGGATGTTTGCAGCCGGAACTGTCCCCCGGACAGTTTCCTGCAGGTTTCTGCTGCAGGGAACTGCTTCAGGGGCAGAGTTTGCCCCTGAAGATGGCTGTTTGAGTGTGGCGGATGCTTTGCTGTTCCGGGGCAAGGATGAACAGCGCTGACGCGCTGCGGCAGTACCGTCCTTGACCCGGAGCTGCGCGGGCAGGCTTAGCGCGCGCGCTGTTTTTGGCCGCCGCGCTGGCCGTTGCTTGCGCCCTGGGGCTTGCCTTGGCCACCCGAGCCACCGCCGCCGCGGCGGCGCTGGCCGCCGGGTTTGCCGCCGCCGAAACCGCCGCCGCCGCGGCGTGCGCCAGGACGGCCGCCGGGTTTACCAGCCGCCGCCGGATCCGGCAAAGCCTCCCAGGCGCGGCCCGAGGCGACAGGGATGGTGGTTTTCATCACCTTCTGGATCGCCTTCAGTTCTTCCATTTCATCCGGCGAGCAAAATGCAATCGCAGCGCCATCCTTGCCTGCGCGCGCGGTGCGGCCAATGCGGTGCACATAGGCGTCCGGCACATTGGGCAGCTCGTAGTTGTAGACGTGTTTCACGTCCGGGATGTCCAACCCGCGGGCGGCCACATCGGTGGCGACCAGAACCTTGATGTCGCCGGACTTAAAGGCGGCAAGGGCGCGCTCGCGCTGGCCCTGGGATTTGTTGCCGTGAATAGCCGCGGCGGCAAAGCCTGCTTTGTCCAGCACTTTCATCAGCTTTTCCATGCCGTGTTTGGTGCGGCCGAAGACCAGTGCGCGCTCGTCCTTGTGGTCGGCAAGCAGCTCTTTCAGCAGGCTTAGCTTTTCCGCCTTGGCGATGAAATGCACCGACTGGGTGACCTTGTCGGCGGCTTTGCCCGGAGGCGAGACTTCGATGCGGACCGGGCTTTGCAAGTAGGAGTTGGCGATCTCGTTCATCTGCTTGGGCATGGTGGCCGAGAACAGCATGGTCTGGCGTTCGGCCGGCAGCAGGGCCGCGATCTTGCGCAGGGTGTGGATAAAGCCGAGGTCGAGCATCTGGTCGGCCTCGTCCAGCACCAGGAAGTCGCAGGAACCCAGATCCAGCGCGCCGCGGTCGAGGATGTCGATAAGGCGGCCAGGAGTGGCGACCAGGATGTCGGTGCCCTTGGCAATGCGGGAGATCTGCGGGTTGATGGACACGCCGCCGACAACCAGGCCGACCTTCATCGGGGTGTTTTCGGTCAGGCCCTTAAGGGTCGCGGCGATCTGGTTGGCCAATTCGCGGGTCGGCGCCAGCACCAGGCCGCGAACGGTGTTGGCGGCGGGCTTGCGGCCGTATTGCATCATCTGCGCAATCAGCGGCACGCCAAAGGCGGCGGTCTTGCCGGTGCCGGTCTGGGCCAGGCCCAGCACGTCCTGACCGTTCAAGGCATGCGGAATAGCGCGGGCCTGGATCGGGGTGGGATCATTGAGGCCCAGGTCCTGGAGCCGGGTGAGGAGCTTTTCAGGAAGCCCCATGGTCGAAAATTCAGTCACGTATCGTCCTTTCACAGCCCTGCGTCAGCACGGGCCGGATCCGCTGCAAAACAGCGGTTTCTTGCGGGGCAGGGACCTCGGGCGCGCGCTGGCCGGATGCCAGGCCGCTGGCCTCTGCAATCCCCACGCGTGATTTTGGGAATGTCGGCATATCACTTGACCCCGGGTGTCTTGTCACGCACATGCGGTGCGGCCGGTTTTGGTCTCTGCTCACGCGGCAGGGAGGGATGCCTGGGCGTCAAATGGCTGTGGATAAGCGCATTGTCAACCGTTGATGCCGGCGAAAAGCCTGTTTTCGGCGCAGATTGCATCCGCTAAAGAGGAAAGCCAGAAAACCGCGAGGACCTTCGATGCCAAAGCCGATTATCGCCCGTTGCGAAGCCAAGGGGCTGCGCATGACCGGCCAGCGCCGGGTGATTGCCCAGGTGCTGCAGGACAGCGGCGATCACCCGGATGTAGAGGAGCTGTATGCCCGCGCCAGTGCGATGGATGCGGCGATCTCTATTGCGACCGTCTATCGCACGGTGAAGCTGTTCGAGGAGGCGGGCATTCTGGAGCGGCTGGAGTTCGGCGACGGGCGCGCGCGTTATGAAGATGCCGAGCGGGATCACCACGACCATCTGATCGATATGAACACCGGCGAGGTGATTGAGTTCTGCGACCCCGAGATCGAGGAGCTGCAGGAGCGGATCGCCCGCAAGCTGGGCTATGAGCTGCGCGGGCATAAGCTGGAGCTGTACGGGGTGCCGCGCAAGGCGGAGTAGCACCTGTCCGGCCCCCATTGTTTTCTGCAGAATTCCGGTTGCGCCGGTAGTCTTGGCCGCACGGCGCATCACGGAAATTGATATGTGTGCTCACGTCTTGTCATGATACCGGGTCGGAAACGGAGTTGCCTGCGCCGGGGCGCTGATGTTCTTTGCCCGGATGGCCCGGCGCACTGCCGGACCGGGATACAGGACGCGCGCTTATGAACAACCTGCATGGTATTCTGCTGGTCATTGCTTCGATGGGTTTTTTCACGCTTGAAGACATGTTCATCAAGAGTCTGTCGGGCACCCTGCCGGTGGGCCAGATCCTGATATTCCTGGGGCTGGGCAGCGGGCTTGTCTTTGCCGTCATGGCCAAGATGCAAGGGCACCGGCTGATGGCGGCGCGGGCCTGGCGCAAAAAACCGGTGATGCGGGCTGCCATGGAAGCGGTGTCGGCTATGGGGTTTGCCTCGGCTTTGGCGCTGGTGGATATCTCGACCGTGGCCGCGGTGTTTCAGGCAACGCCTTTGGTGATCACCATGGGCGCGGCGCTGTTTCTGAAAGAGGACGTGGGCTGGCGGCGCTGGCTGGCGATCTGCGTGGGCTTTACTGGTGTTCTGCTGATTATCCGGCCCGGATTGGACGGGTTTGAACCGGCCGCACTGCTGGTTGTGGTGGCAGTGCTGGGGGTCGCGGCGCGCGATCTGATGACCCGCACAATGGACGCCGGGGTGCCATCAACAGTATTGAGTTTTCAGGCGTTTATGGCAGTCATCCCGGCTGGCGCTCTGCTGCTGATTTTCACGCCGGGCGATGCGCAGGCGCTGGCGGGTAGCGAGTGGATGATGATGGCCGGCGGTGTGCTGTTCGGGGTGCTGGGCTATTACGGCATCGTGACGGCGATGCGGGTTGGCGATGCCTCGGCGGTGACGCCGTTCCGCTATACAAGGCTGCTGTTTTCGATCCTTGCAGGCGTTATTGTCTTTGGCGAGCGCCCCGATACGCTGACCCTGGCAGGGTCGGCGCTGATTATCGCATCCGGTCTTTATACCTTTGTCCGGGAGCAGCGGCTGGCCCGGCGGGCGCGGCGCGCGGCTGCTGCTGCTGCTGCGGCCTGAGGTCTCAGGCCGGCAGCACGGCGTGCAATTGTTCAACCCTGTTGGCGCAAACAGCGCAATGTTAGCCCTAAACCGCCGCTTTTACGCGTGTTAGCGATAACGTGACCGGTTTACATTTCCGTCGCGGCTGGTATGACGCTGGCAACAGAACGCGCCGCTTTCAGGCCAAACCAAGGATGGACAGATGAGCACCATTATCGACATTCACGCCCGTGAGATTCTCGACAGCCGGGGCAACCCGACGGTTGAGGTCGACGTGATCCTGGAAGACGGCACCATGGGCCGTGCTGCAGTGCCCTCGGGTGCCTCGACCGGCGCCTATGAGGCGGTGGAAAAACGCGACGGCGACAAATCCCGTTACATGGGCAAGGGTGTGCTGGAAGCGGTTGCGGCAGTGAACGGCGAGATCGCTGAAGAGCTGGTCGGCTTTGACGCCTGTGAGCAGGTCGCCGTGGACATGGCGATGATTGAGCTGGACGGCACCGAGAACAAAGCCCGCCTGGGCGCCAACGCGATCCTGGGCGTGTCGATGGCGGTGGCCAAGGCGGCAGCCGATTTCACCACCCAGCCGCTGTACCGCTATATCGGCGGCACCTCGGCGCGGGTGCTGCCGGTGCCGATGATGAATATCATCAACGGCGGCGAGCATGCCGACAACCCGATCGACATTCAGGAATTCATGATCATGCCGGTGGCTGCGGAGAACATCCGCGACGCGGTGCGCATGGGGTCCGAAGTGTTTCACACCCTGAAGAAAGAGCTGTCAGCGGCGGGCCTTTCGACCGGGATCGGCGACGAGGGCGGCTTTGCCCCCAACATCGCCTCTACCCGCGAAGCGCTGGATTTTGTTCTGAAATCCATCGAAAAGGCGGGTTACAAGCCGGGCGAGGAAATCCACCTGGCGCTCGATTGTGCAGCGACCGAGTACTACAAGGATGGCAAATACGTGCTGTCCGGCGAGGGCAAGACCCTGTCGTCGGAGGAAAACGTGGCCTATCTGGCGGCGCTGGTGAACGACTATCCGATCATCTCGATCGAGGACGGAATGGGCGAAGATGACTGGGACGGCTGGAAGGCCCTGACCCAGGAGATCGGCGATAAGGTGCAGCTGGTGGGCGACGATCTGTTCGTGACCAACCCGGCGCGCCTGGCCGAGGGCATCGAGCGCGGCTGCGCCAACTCGATGCTGGTGAAAGTGAACCAGATCGGCACCCTGACTGAGACCCTGAAAGCGGTCGATATGGCCCACCGCGCGCGCTACACCAACGTGATGTCGCACCGCTCGGGCGAGACCGAGGACGCGACCATCGCCGACCTGGCGGTTGCCACCAACTGCGGCCAGATCAAGACCGGCTCGCTGGCGCGCTCTGACCGGCTCGCCAAGTACAACCAGCTGATCCGCATCGAGGAAATGCTGGGTGAAGTGGCCGAATACGCAGGCCGTTCGATCCTGAAGCGCTGATTTCTGCTGCTTGATCATTGTTTGCGCTCCGGCAAGGCCGGAGCGCAGCTGCCCCCGGTTCCCAATGGCCGGGGGTTTTCTTTGAAGACTACAGGATCTGCAGATGAAACTTCCTGTCCTCGCAGCGCTGTTTACGCTGACCTTTGCCGCGGCAGCCGCTGCCGCCCCCGGTGCTGAGGAAACCTGCAAGGCCCTTGCCGCGCGCACCCAGGGGGAAGGGCCAAGCATGAACCTGTGCACCTGCACCTACAAGCTGGCCGATGAAGTCATGGACGACGATATCAAGGCGCTGCTGTTTCAGTCCTGGAACGACGGGATCGACCGTCAGGAAGAGGCGGATGCCCTTAGACCGCGCGGGCGCGCCAGCAAGCAGTTCAGGAAACTGGAACGGGCAGTCAGAAAGAAATGCGCTCCGTTTTGAGGAACATGCGGTGACGGATCAAATGAAGGAACCCTGCCTGGAAAACCGTTTCCAGGACCGCCACGCGGACCTGCTGCTGAGGTCTTTTGCGCAAGCGACAGGCCGCGATTTACTGGACAGCGTGAATGCCGAAACGTTGTACCGTGCGCCGTTTGCGGTGCTGTCGCACAACACTGCCGCCGACCCGGTCCTGACCTATGGCAATCTGGCGGCGCAGAGCTTGTGGGAAATGGGCTGGGAGCAGCTGACAGCCATGCCGTCGCGGCTGACGGCGGAGCCGGCCCATCGGGGCCAGCGGGACGCGATGTTCGCTGAGATGCGCGCAAAGGGCTTTATCAGCAATTACACAGGCGTGCGGATCAGTGCGCTGGGGCGGCGGTTCGAGATCCACAATGCCATCATCTGGCCCTTGCTGGGGGCGGATGGGGGTAAACTGGGTGAGGCGGCGACATTCCGCGATTTTGCTTTTCTCTAGCTCCGCCCGCAGGCAGGGCAGGATGCAGAAGGTGATCGTAAAACAGGGCCCGCGGTTGTGTGGCCCGGTTCACAGACGGGCTTTCACGGACATGTTACCTTAGTCTTACGCGGTCCGGGTGTTACCGCGGGAGAGGAGAGACCAGCATGCCAAATCAAGGTTTTCGCAAATTGGCAATTCCAGCGGGTCTTTCAGTACTGCCAGGGTGCAGCAGCCCGGAATACTCCCCGCTTGGCGGGGACGCCGCTGCACCGCCGGATCCGGTCAGAAGTATGAGTGCAACGGCCGGTTTCATGAACCATCCGGGAATTTAGGACCGGATGGCTGGCGCTCTGGCCGGGGGGCAGAGCGTCAGAACCAAGGGGTGAGCGGCGGCACATCTTAGTCCGCCGCGGTGCATGAGGTTCCATCACCGCGCGAACTGGCACATTGTTTTGCCTGGCTGTTTTGAATTGCCACCGTGCCTGCCGCAGCTCCAACTGCCATTTCGGCAGCGATAGAACAGGCTCTTTGGGGGGAGAGCTGGCCAAAAGGCGCAGCATGACAGCTGTGCCTTTTGGCTTACATCTCCTTGGTCATCAGTATGTAGCTGTCGCGCGGCTTAAACCGGGTGCGCAGATAGAGCCGCTGGGCGGTCTCGTTTTCGCGGTCGACCTCCAGATGCAGGGCACGCAATCCAGCCGTGGCCAGGGTTTTCGGCAGTTCGGTCAGCACCTCGGTGGCAATGCCGCGGCCGCGCACGGCGGGGCGGATGTACAGCTCATCCACAAAGCCGTCCATGCCGCCGAATTCCACCGACCAGCCAAAGGTGACGACGATGTAACCGATCGGCGCGCGAGTCGGGCCGATCAGGTAGACCGCGCCGTAAGGATGCCCGTTCAGCAGCGGCTCAACCCCGGCACGGCGGTGGTCTTCGGTGGTGCCTAGACCGGATTCTGCGTGGAAGGCGGCAACCAGAGACAGCACCCGGTCCAGGTGTTCAGGTTTGGCTAGATGCAGGGCGGCGCTCATAGTCGGGCGAGCCTTTCGGTCAGGAGTTTGAAGAAACCGTCCGCATCAGCGTCGCCGATGAACAGGGCGTTGGGTTTTCGGCCGGTGACGCCCCACCAATCGGCGACGGTCATGCCAAGGGTGAGTTCGGAGCTGGTCTCGATCTCGACGTTCACATGACGGCCGGAGAACAGGCCGGGCTGCAACAGCCAGGCGATGACGCAGGGGTCATGCAGCGGGCCGCCGTCTGAGCCGTATTTTTCCACATCAAAGCGTTCGAAGAAATCGAGCATGTCTGCAGTGAAATGGCCGACGCGGGTGTCCAGCGCGCGGATCGCCGCGGTGCGGGGTTTGGTGGCCAGCACCTTATGCGTCACATCCAGCGGCATCACGGTGATCGGCGCGCCGGATCTGAACAGGATTTCAGCGGCTTCCGGGTCGACGTATATGTTGAATTCAGCCGCCGGGGTTATGTTGCCGACCTCGAAATAGGCGCCGCCCATCATCACCACTTCCTGCACCCGTTCGATGATGTCGGGCGCCCGGTTGAAGGCGGCGGCAATGTTAGTGAGCGGCCCCAGCGTGCAGAGGGTGACAGTGCCCGCAGGTTCCCGGCGCAGGGTGTCGATTATGAAATCGACGCCGTGCCCTGTGGCCAGCGGTATGTCCGGCTCCCACAGCTTTGGCCCGTCGAGGCCGGTTTGGCCGTGCACATGTTCGGCGGTGATCAGCGGCCGGCAAAGCGGCGCTTTGCTGCCGGCATAGACCGGCACATGCGTCTTGCCTGCAGCTTCGCAGACAATTCGGGCGTTCTTGCTGGTCAGCGCAAGCGGCACATTGCCTGCGACGCAGGTGATGCCAATCAGATCCAGATCTTCGGGGCTGGCCAGCGCCAGCAGGATGGCCACTGCATCATCCTGTCCCGGATCGGTGTCGATGATGATTTTTCTCGGTGCCATGGCACTCTCCGCTGGTGGTGAGCCATGAGACTACGCGCAGTTTTGCCGGGATTGAACCGCTGCCGCACCGGCCTTGCAATTTTCCGGGCATTTTCTGCGACGGAAGTTTGCTGCTGCGGCGTTTGCTTTCTATGGTGGCTTGACGCAGCGTCAGTCGGGGCGGGATGGTCCCGGATGCGCAGCGGTTTTTTGAAGCCCGGAGACGGGCGGTATTGGTTCTGCGGTGTTTTGCCGGAAGACATATTTTTGATTTTCATGAGGAATAAGAAACATGAGCAATGATCCCAAAGTTGTCGGCGACATCCTGAAGGACAAGAAAATGACCGCTTCTTACATGGATTACTGCAAGCGGCGTTACTGTCTGAATGAGTTCATGTTCACGCAGAACAAAGGCAATCCGGAATCGCTGTGGGTCCGCTACATGGATCAGAAAAAGGGCAAGGAGCCGGTCAATATCACATCGAAGACCTACAATGCGGCCAAGGTGCTGGCGGAAAAGGGAGACTTTAAGAGCGGCGATTGGAAGAAGATCATCGAGACCGGCAAGAAAGAAGTCGTCCTGATGCTGAACAAGGATGTGATGGGCTTCACCGGTAGCGATGAATACAAGAAATATGTCGCCGAAAACCGGATGGGCGACCCCAAAAAGGCGGCCAAGCTGCTGGGCATCACCGATGTAAAAAAGCTGAAGGATGTAATGGTCAATATCGCAGTTGGCGACAAGAAGACCGGCGAGAAGCTGTGGAAAGATCTGATGAAGAAGGAAAAGATCATCCAGGACTTCAAAACCATCATGGCCAACCTGAAAAAGGCTGGCCTGGCCTGATGCCTTTGGCTGCCCGGCGGCTGCGCCGCCGGGATTTGAGTATTTGGAGAAAGATGAATGAAAGATGCGCGCTCAGGCGCGTTCATCTGCCTTGACCGCGTCCCAGAGGGCGTCCATTTCGGCCAGATCGCTGTCTTCGGGGCGTTTGCCGCGGGCGGCGAGTTTGGCCTCGACGCCTTCGAACCGGCGGGTGAATTTGGCGTTGGCGGCGCGCAGGGCGGCTTCGGGTTCAACCCCCAGATGGCGGCCCAGATTGGCCATCACAAACATCAGATCGCCGAATTCTTCTTCGACTTCGGTCTGGGTGAGGGTGTCGCGGGCCTCGACCAGTTCGGCGCATTCCTCGGTGATCTTGGCGATGACATTGTCGGCAGAGGGCCAGTCAAAGCCGACGCGCGCGGCACGTTTTTGCAGCTTGTAGGCGCGCAAGAGGGCGGGCAGGCCAACGGCGACACCGTCCAATGTGCCGGTTTCGGCCTTGTCTGCGCGTTCTGCTGCCTTAATCGCTTCCCAGTCGCGGGTTTGCTGGTCAGCTGATTTCTCGCGGCTCTCATCCCCGAACACATGCGGGTGGCGCGAGACCATCTTGTCCGACATGGTCCGGACCACGTCCTGGAAGGTGAAATGGCCCGCCTCCTGCGCCATCTGGGCGTGGAAGACGGATTGGAACAGCAGGTCACCCAGTTCTCCCTTCAGTTCATCCCAGGCTCCGCGGTCGATGGCGTCGGCAACTTCATACGCTTCTTCAATGGTATAGGGGGCGATGCTGGCAAAATTCTGTTCGATGTCCCAGGGGCAGCCGGTTTTGGGGTCGCGCAGGCGCGCCATGATTTCAAGCAGGCGTTCGATGCCAGCGGTCTCATCGTGAATCAGGTCTGTTTGGGGCATTGCGGCGGCTCTTGTTCCAGTGTCTGATGCATCAATCCCGAGTCTGCTGCAGGAGTCCACCCCAATGCCCGTTGTGAACCGTATTGCCGATTACGCCGAGGAGATGAAGGCCTGGCGGCGGCGTCTGCATCAGATTCCCGAGCTGGCGCTGGACCTGCCCAAGACCGCTGCCTTTGTGGCGGAGCGGTTGCGGGAAATCGGGGTTGATGAGCTGCATGAGGGCATCGCGCAGACCGGCATGGTGGCGATCATCAACGGGCGTGGGGATGGTCCGACCATCGGCTTGCGGGCTGATATGGACGCATTGCCGATCCCGGAGGAGACCGGGGTTGATTACGCCTCGGGTCATGCGGGCAATATGCATGCCTGCGGCCATGACGGGCATACCGCCATGCTGCTGGGGGCGGCGAAATACTTGGCGGAGACGCGTAACTTCAAGGGCCGGGCGGCGCTGATCTTTCAACCCGCCGAGGAGGCAATTGGCGGCGCGCGCATCATGGTCGAAGAAGGCATCATGGAGCGGTTTGAGATTGGCGAGGTCTATGCGCTGCACAATGCGCCGGGGCTGCCGGCTGGGCATTTTCTGACCACGCCCGGGGCGCTGATGGCGGCGGTGGATACGTTTCACATTCACATTCAGGGGCAGGGCGGCCATGGCGCGATGCCGCATGAAACCCGTGATCCGGTGATGGCGGCCTGCGGTATGGCGCAGGCGATCCAGACAATCGTGTCGCGGAACCATCACACGCTGGAGGATCTGGTGGTCTCGGTTACTCAGATCCATACCGGCACTGTCGATAATGTGATTCCGGATACCGCCTATATCAACGGCACCGTACGCACCTTTAACCCGGAGGTGCAGCAGATGGTGATGCGGCGGATGAAGGAAATCGTGGCAGGGCAGGCAGTCAGTTACGGCGTTGAGGCCGAACTGGACTATGAGATCGGTTATCCGGCCACATTCAACGATGCGGAGAAAACCGCATTTGCCGTGGACGTTGCCAAGGAGATCGCGGGCGAGGGCAATGTGGTGCCTGATGGCGGCCGCGAGATGGGGGCAGAGGATTTTTCCTATATGCTGCAAGCGCGGCCCGGCTCCTATCTGTTCCTGGGGCAGGGTGAAAGCGCCGGGCTGCATCACCCGAAGTATGATTTTAACGACCAGATTGCGCCGGTTGGAGCGTCGTTCTTTGCCCGCCTGGTGGAGCGGGCGCAGCCGGTGGGCGGGTAAGGGCCTGCGCAGATGACAGGGGCCTGCAAAGCGGGTATTTGATCAAAAGCTGAAGCCGCAGAACAGGGACGCAATGCCATGGCACTGGAAGACGCAAAACATATGATCGATCACGCCTTCACCCGCGAGGACATGAAGGGGTTGAGTTTCGAGATCACCTTTGGCGGGGCGATGTCTTTCCTGCGCCGTAAATACACCAAGGACCTGACCGGTGTGGATATTGCTGTCACCGGCGTGCCGTTTGACCAGGCGGTGACCAACCGCCCGGGCACGCGGCTGGGGCCGCGGGCGATCCGCGAGGCGTCCTGCTTGCAAAGCCCGGACGAACCTTATGGCTGGCCGCATAAACCGCTGAGCACGCTGGCGATTGCGGATTACGGCGACCTGGCATTTGATCATGCCAATGTACCGGGATTTCCGGCGGCGCTGACGGAGCATATCCGGGGTATCCTGGCGCAGGATACGGCCTCGGTCGTGCTGGGCGGGGATCACTATATCAGTTTTCCGATCCTGAAAGCCTATGCCGAGAAATACGGGCCGATCTCGCTGCTGCAATTTGATGCCCATACCGACACCTGGCCGGATGACAACATGGACCGGGTGGACCATGGCACCATGTTCTATAAGGCTGTGAAGATGGGGATCGTGGACCCGGCGACCTCGGTCCAGGTGGGGATCCGCACCACCAATGATGACACCCTGGGCGTCAATATCATCGATGCATCCACCGTGCATGAGATCGGCCCGGTGGAAACCGCCAAGCGGATCAAGACGATCCTGGGTGACCGCCCGACCTATCTGACATTTGACATCGACTGCCTGGACCCGGCTTATGCACCCGGCACCGGCACGCCGGTCTGGGGCGGGCTGACCTCGGCGCAAGCGGCGCGCATCCTGCGCGAGATTGCCGGCATCAATATCAAGGGCGGTGACGTGGTCGAGGTCTCTCCCCCCTTTGACACAACCGGCGCAACTGCTATTGCCGGGGCACATGTGGCGACGGAAATCATCTGCCTACTGGGCTGGAACATGAGAGACAATGACTGACTTCAATCAACCGATCAGCGGCAATGACCTGGCCCGGTTCTCCGGGCCGAACACGTTTATGCGGCTGCCGCAGGCAACCTCTCTGGAGGGCCTGGATGTGGCCGTGCTGGGGGTGCCGATGGACATTGGCACCTCCTGGCGGTCGGGCACAAGGTTCGGCCCCAAGCAGATCCGGGCCGAAAGCGCGATGCTGCGGCCCTATAACATGGCCACGGGTGCTGCACCCTTTGACAGTCTGAACATTGGCGATATCGGCGATCTGGCGATCAACACGTTTTCGCTGCCGGAATCGCTGCGCATTATTCAGGAAAGCTATGAGGCGATCCTGTCCGGCGCGGTGATCCCGGTGGCAATGGGCGGCGATCATTCGATCACCCTGCCGATCCTGCGCGCGATTGCCAAGAAATACGGCCCCGTGGCGCTGGTGCATGTGGATGCCCATGCGGATGTGAACGACGAGATGTTCGGTGAGCGCGAGACCCATGGCACCGTGTTCCGCCGCGCCTTTGAAGAAGGGCTGATTGTCCCTGACAAGACTTATCAGATCGGTATCCGCGGCACGGGTTACGCCGCCAGCGATTTTACCGAGGCGCAGAGCTGGGGTTTTCAGCATTTTCCCGCGCAGGAATTGTGGGGGCGGCAGCTGCATCAGATGGGTGCGGAAATTCGCCGCGATATCGGCAATAGGCCGGTCTATGTGTCTTATGATATCGATAGTCTGGACCCGGCTTATGCACCGGGCACCGGCACGCCGGAAATCGGCGGGCTGACCACGCCGCAGGCGCTGGAGCTGATCCGGTCGCTGAAGGGGGTGAACATCGTCGGCTGCGACCTGGTGGAGGTGTCGCCGCCGTATGATCCCTCGGGCAACACGGCTTTGGTGGGTGCCAATCTGCTCTATGAGCTGCTGTGCGTGCTGCCGGGGGTGACGACAAAATAAGCGGTCCGGCCTGCACGTCAGGCCGGGGGAGGGCCGCAAAGGGAGGAGGCAAGGGTTGACCTTGAAACCGCAATGAGGCGGCTGATGCTGTTTGCCTGGCTGGTATTGGCGGCAGGCATTGCTGTCTTGGGCTTTGTCCGGCTGGCGCCAAGCGATCCGCTGGATTGGAACACTCAGCCGGAGTTCACCGAAGACAAGGAGTTCCGCGGCGGCGTGTTCCGGGTGGTGCGCTCGGGGCCGGACGGGCTGGAGCGGTTCCACCGCATTGCCAGCCACGCCCCGCGCACCAGCGTGCTGGCGGGCGGACCGGATGACGGCATGGTGACCTATATCACCCGCACCCAGGTGCTGGGGTTTCCGGATTATACCACTGCCGCGCAGGACGGGGATCTGCTGAAGGTCTATGCCCGGCTGCGGTTCGGGCGGTCGGATCTGGGTGCCAACAAAGAGCGGATCAACACCTGGCTGGCGGAGATGGCGGAGGATCCGCAGGCCGCTGCCGCCGGAGAGTAACACCCAGGGTGTTCTCCCGCCTGTTCGCGGGCTTTTGGGTAAAGCCCCTCGCAGTTGGGCCGGGCGCCGCGCTTTGCGCGGCGCGGGCTCTGCCGCCTTGGGCGGCAGAGCCATTGTATTGCTGAGAAGCGCTTCAGGCGCAGGCCTGCGCCTGAAGACGCCATTTCGATTGTATTTGTTGCTGTCGCGTCAAGGGCAGGCCGCGCTGGCGCGTGGTGGCTGCGCCACCCTTGACCCTGCAGGGTGTTTGTTGGGAGTGGTTCGTAGCATCTTCCAAAGCAGATGTTATTCGCATGCGCAGACCTAAAGCGCTGTTATTATTAAATAAGGAGAATATTTCGTGGCCTCAAATATTTCTAAGCCTGTTCTGTACCTTGCCTGTTGTGCGCTGCTCGCGGCCTGCGGCGGCGCGCCTGCCAGCAATGAATTGCGTTTCGACAAGGATGGAAATGGCCGCTTCAGCGGCAGTGCCGGTGCCGGTTGGACAGCACAAGAGATCAGAACACACGTCTCTGGCCAGATATGCGGTAAAGGAACTGTTGCAGAATTCAATGTGAGGGTTTTGCCAACTGCACCGGACTACAAGATTTTCTCCGGCTCTTGCGCATCCGGAGGGGATGGCTTCCCAGTCGCAGGCGTGGGGCAAGATTACATCGTCACCGCGCCGGCGGCGCCGGTAGTGACGCTGGCGGGTAAGAGTTCAGCTTGGGACGGCTCCACCCCGTTTGTGGATTGATGGCGCAGGCATCCCTTCCGCGTGCCACGCGGCGGGAACTGAGCGTGGGGGCGGTCATAAGATCCTCTGCCGTGAACTCAACAAAAATGACTTGTCGCGCTATTACTTGATCATGCGTGGCTGCGGCCAGGGTGAAGGTACGCGAATGCCCGGGCGGCACAGTTCAATGAAGGCGTCTTTGCCGGACATCTGCATTCACCTTGCAGCGGCAGCGGAACAGCCGACGGGCGGATCAGAGCTGCGGCAGCTCCGATGGTACATCAGACGCCCCGGCTAACTCTCCCAGGGACGCCGACAGGCAGCTGTTTTGCACCTCGCGCCACATCGGCACGTTCAGCGACATTTGGCATTGGGCCATGAACATGCGGCCGTCTACCTGCAGGCAGCGCAGCTCTCCCAGCTCGACACGCGAACCGGACTTATCCGTGCAGTAGCAGTCGATGGTCTTGCCGCCTGGTCCGGTCACATCAGCCCAGGCACTGCCGGAGGCAGCCATTAGAATGGAAACGACAAGGGCACTGGCATGTTTCATGGCTCTAGCATATCACAGAGGCAAGAATTGGCCAAAACATGAACAAGAATAGGCGCGCCCATGGTCCCCGAAGAGCGGCTGGAACAGATCCTGCAGCGGTTTCAGTATCTTGAAGCCGCAATGGCGGATGGTGCCGGGGGCGGGGATATTGCGGCGCTGGCCAAGGAATATTCCGGCCTGCGCCCGGTGGCGGAACAGATCAGCGCCTACCGTAAACTGCTGAGCGACCTGGAGGAGGCCGAGCTGATGCTGGCCGATCCGGACATGAAGGATCTGGCGGAGGAAGAGATCCCTGCGCTGAAGGATGCGATCCCCGAAGCTGAGCAGGCGCTGCAGCTGGCCTTGCTGCCCAAGGACGCCGCTGATGGCCGCCCTGCGATGCTGGAAATCCGGCCCGGCACCGGCGGTGACGAGGCGGCGCTGTTTGCCGGCGATCTGCTGCGGATGTACCAGCGCTATGCCGAAGGCCAAGGCTGGAAAGTCGAGATCATTGAGGAACAGGCGACTGAGCTGGGCGGCATCAAGGAAGTGGTGGCGCACATCAAGGGCGAGAATGTCTTTGCCCGGCTGAAGTATGAATCCGGTGTGCACCGGGTGCAGCGGGTGCCAACCACAGAAAGCGGAGGGCGCATTCATACCTCGGCTGCCACCGTGGCGGTGCTGCCGGAGGCCGAGGATGTGGACATTCATATTGACCCGAATGACATACGGATCGACACCATGCGGGCCTCGGGTGCGGGCGGGCAGCATGTGAACACCACCGACTCGGCTGTCCGTATCACCCACCTGCCGACCGGGCTGATCGTGACGTCGTCAGAGAAATCCCAGCACCGAAACCGCGAAATTGCCATGCAGGTGCTGAAAACCCGGCTCTATGATCTGGAACGGCAGCGGATCGACAATGAGCGGTCTGCGGACCGGGCAAGCCAGGTGGGCTCGGGCGACCGGTCGGAACGCATCCGCACCTATAATTTTCCGCAAGGGCGGATGACCGATCACCGCATCAACCTGACGCTTTACAAGCTGGATCAGGTGATGGGCGGCGATCTGGACGAGATTGTCGATGCGCTGACTGCAGACAATCAGGCGCGGCTTCTGGCCGAGATGGGGCAGTGAGCATGGCAGAGACCGCGGCACAGGCGATGGCAGCAGCGGCGTCCCGGCTGCGCGCAGCCGGGGTTCAGGACCCGGCGCGGGATGCGCGGGTGCTGCTGGCCCATGCGGCGCGTATCGAAGCCAGCCGGGTGACGCTGATCGCGCCCGAGGAGCTGGCGCAGGACGTGGCAGAACGGTATGAGCAGCTGATTTCGCTTAGGGCGGTGCGGGTGCCGGTCTCGCATCTGATCGGCGAGCGGGAATTCTATGGCCGCCGTTTCAAAGTGTCGCGTGATGTTCTGGATCCGCGCCCCGAAACAGAGACCCTGATTGAGGCCGCGCTGGCAGAACCATACGCGCGGGTGCTGGACTTAGGCGTCGGCTCGGGCTGTATTCTGGTGACACTGCTGGCCGAGCGGCAGGAGGCCACCGGCCTGGGGGTGGATATCAGCGAGGCGGCCTGCCTGCAGGCCAGCGCCAATGCCGTTTTGCACCGGGTTGAAGCGCGGGCGGATATTCAGCAATCGGACTGGTTTGAGAGTGTCGAGGGGACGTTCGATCTGATCGTATCCAACCCGCCCTATATTGCGCTGGACGAGATGGACGGGCTGTCTGCGGAGGTTCGGGGGCATGAACCTGGCATCGCACTGACAGATGGCGGCGACGGGCTGGGCGCCTACCGGAGGATAGCTGCGCAGGCTGCGGCGCATTTGCCGCCGGGCGGGCGGGTGCTGTTGGAAATCGGCCCGACGCAAGGGCAGGCGGTCGGCGCGCTGCTGGAAATGGCAGGGTTTAGCGGCATTTCTGTGCTGCCGGATTTGGACGGCCGGGACCGGGTGGTGCGGGCGCATTCCGGCGCAAAACACCGTTTTTAACGCGAAGATTCACAATTTCGGAAGAAAAATCAAAGAAAACACTGTTGTGCCCCTTGTCTGGGGCTTCGTAACATGGTTACTCAAGAGGAGCCGCTTCAGGAGAACGCTTTCCAAGCCTTCCCGCGGCATCAAGCCCAAAAAAGCTAATGATCCGGCGCTAAGACGCGTAGAACAGGGTCTACGGCGCATTAACTCAAGGCTTACGCTAGGCATATGAGATCGTCAAAATCACGTTCACGTTCCAAGTCGAACAACCGGAATCGCCCGAATGGCGTCAATGTTGTCAACCGGGTGTTCGACAGCTCCGGTCCCGAAGGCAAGGTGCGCGGAACCCCGCAGCAGATCATTGACAAATACAATCAGCTGGCGCGGGACGCGCAGCTGAGCAATGACCGGGTTGCGGCAGAGAATTTCCAGCAGCATGCAGAGCATTATCTGCGGCTGCTTAACGAAGCACAGCGCGAAATCGATGCGCGCCGCGATGAGCAGGAGCGGCAGAACCGCGAACGCCAGGCCGAGCGCGACCGCGAACGCACCGAGCGGCTGGAACGCCAGGAGCGGGAAGCTGCGGCTGCCGCTGCGGCAGCCCCCGCAGCTGCAGCGCCCGCGGCCGATCCGGCAGCGGCCCCGCAGCCCGAGGTGATCGACCCGCGCGGCGAAAATGGCAATGGCGGCGACAGCGGCCTGGTGGAAACACCGGAAAGCCAGTCGGCAGCATCTGCTGAAGCGCCGGCTGAAGCACCCGCCAAAAAGGCTCCGGCCCGCAAGCCCCGCCCGCGCAAACCCGCGGTCAAGGCTGACGATGCGCCTGCAGCAAGTGAAGGCGGCGAGGCACCGGCGCCGAAGAAACCCGGCCGTCCGCGCGCCAAGCCCAAGCCCAAGCCGAAGGCCGAAGAAGGCCCGGCAGAGGCGGCTGAGTAATCAGCGCCGGACCCGGCAATCAAAAAGACCCCCGGCGCTGACCGCCCGGGGGTCTTTTTACGTTTTCTGTTCAGGCCGCTGGCCTCCGGTCGCGAAGCTGCGGGTCAGGCGCTGTGTCCCGGCACCCGCAGATAGCGCCGGACAGCTTCGGGGAAGCCCAGCATCAGCGCATCGGCGGTCAGAGCGTGGCGGCTACACGGGTAGGCGGCTGAATTGACGTTCACGGACAGAACTGTTGGGCAGGGCGAAATGGAATGGGGTGTGGGAAGGACCGGCTGCAATCGCTGAGAAGGAATGAGGTTTCAGGCCTTGGCCAGCTCTCGGGCAAGCGCACAGAAGGCCTCAAGACTTACCTGCTCGGCACGTTCGGTGGGCGGGATGCCGGCAGCGTTGAGGTGATCCTCGATTGCCGGTGAGACGCCCTTGAGCGAGGAGCGCAGCATTTTGCGGCGCTGATTGAAGGCCGTGGCCACGACACGCGACAGGATGGCTGCATCTGCCGGGAAGCGCGGTTCGGGCAGGGCATCCAGATGCACCACGGCACTGGAGACTTTGGGCGGCGGGGTGAAGGCGCCGGGCGGCAGCGACAGCACAATGCGTGCATCGGCCCGCCATTGCGCCAGGATTGCCAGCCGGCCATAGGCCTTGGAGCCGGGCAGGGCCACGATACGCTCGGCCACCTCGCGCTGGAACATCAGGGTGAGGCTCTGCCAGAACGGCGGCCATTCCTTGGGTGTCAGCCAGCGCACCAGCAGTTCGGTGCCGACGTTATAAGGCAGGTTGGCGGCGATGCGGATCGGCGGGGTCAGATACGCCAGCGGGTCGATCTCCAGCGCGTCGCCGTTGATAACGTCAAACCGGCCCGGATAGGCATCTGCGATCTCCTGCAATGCGGGCAGGCAGCGGCTGTCTTTCTCTACTGCCAGCACCCGCCGGGCGCCTTCGGCCAGCAGCCCGCGTGTTAACCCGCCGGGGCCGGGGCCGATTTCCAGCACATCACAGCCCGTCAGATCGCCGGCCTGGCGGGCGATCTTGGCGGTGAGGTTCAGGTCCAGCAGGAAATTCTGGCCCAGTGATTTGCGCGCCGACAATTGATGCGTTGCGATCACTTCACGCAGGGGAGGAAGGCTATCGATAGCGCTCATATCATCTGTACCTTGGGACATGGCGCGGGCGGCGCGCCAGAAATTTCATACCTGCGGCGGGGATATTTGCCGTCCGGGGAAGAATCAAGGGCTGGCAGCCATCCGCTGCGCCAGCTTCAGGGCTTCGATCAGGCTGGTTGGGTTGGCTTGGCCGGTGCCTGCGATGTCAAAGGCGGTGCCGTGATCGGGCGAGGTGCGGATGAAGGGCAGGCCCAAGGTTACATTGACGCCGCGGTCGAAATCCAGCGTCTTGATCGGGATCAGCGCCTGGTCGTGATACATGCAGACCGCTGCGTCGTAGCGGGCGCGGGCGGCAGCATGAAACAGTGTGTCCGCAGGGTGCGGACCGGTGACATTCAGGCCTTCCGATTGCATCTGCCGGATCAGGACGTTGATCCAAGCCAGTTCCTCATGGCCCATGGCGCCGCCTTCGCCTGCATGCGGGTTGAGCCCGGCGACAGCAATGCAGGGCGCTGCGATGCCGAACTGACCGCTAAGGCCGGCTGCGGTGATCTCGATGGTTTCGCGCAGCAGTTCCGGGGTCAGGGCTTTGGGGACGTCGGACAGGGCGATATGGATGGTGGCGGGCACAACCCGCAGCTGCTCGCTGGCCAGCATCATCACAACCCGCTCCCGGCCGGCAAGGGACGCCAGGAACTCGGTGTGGCCGGGATAGGCAAAGCCGGCGCCATCAATCAGCGCCTTTTTGTGGATCGGGGCGGTGCAGACAGCGGCGGCTTTGCCGGTCTGGACCAACTGGACTGCGGTCTCAATGGACCGGATGACGCCAGCGGCGTTGGCCGGGTCGGCAGTGCCCTTGACTGCGCTGCCGCCGAAGGCGAGAGGCAGTACCGGGAAGCTGTCTGCGCAGGAAGCCGCGGCTTCGGCGGGGGCGGAGATTTCCTGGACCGGGGTGCCCGCAGGCAGGTGGCGCGGGTCGCCGATCCAGAAAAACGGGCAAGAGCTGCGCAGTGCGTTCCAAGCCTTGACGGCGATTTCCGGGCCGATGCCTGCGGGTTCGCCGCAGCTGAGGGCAATCGGCCCGGGCTGGCTCATTTGATGTCGATCCGGGCGTCGGCGCGCAGCTGTTCAAGGTAGCTGCCGGCCAGCGAGGCCATCCGCTGTGCCGTCAGCGCATTGGCCACGGTCTCGCGCGAGCTGTCCTCACCCAGGTCGGCAGTGCGGCCGCAGAGCATCAGCACCATCAGTGTCTGGCCGTTGTTGCGGGTCAGCGCGGTGGAGGTTTCATTCGGGTCCAGCTTGGCCAGTTCCAGCGCGATGTCGCGGGGGATCTCTGACGGCTGAAGGCTTTGCACATCCAGCACCGACGGATCCTGACCCTGGGCCAGCCCATAGAAATCATCGCAGGTGTCGACGCTGTCCACCACCTTTTGCGCCGCGGCAAGCCCTTCTGGCGTGCGGCCGCCGGGCACATGATAGGCGGCATATTCGATTGCGGTGTAGCGCGGTGCTGCGCCCTCAACCTCGCGCACGCCGCGCATCTGGAACAGGGCCACAGCACTTTGCAGCGGCAGCGGTTCGGAAATCTCGCCGGGTTTCAGCGCCAGCGCAACTTCTTGCAGCTGTGGCGGCAGCTGGGTCAGCGGCATCCAGGGCAGGCGTCCGCCCTCGTTGCGGCTGGCGGCAGCAGAATACTGGGTCGCGGCAGCTGAGAAACTGTCGTAGCCTTTCAGCCGGGCGACCTGTTCGATCAGCTCTTCGACCTGTGCTGCGTTCTGTTCGTTGATCGGAACGATGAATTCGCTGAGCAGAACCTGGACGCTGCCAGTGCCGGCCGAGCCCATGGCGCGGTCAATCTCCTCCGGAGTGGGGCGGGCGCGCGACAGGAAGCGGGCGCGGGTGTATTCCCGCCAGCCCAGCCCGACCTTGGTGAAATCACGCAGGGTTTGCGGCTCCACGCCATTTTGCTGCAGTGCGGTCAGGAAGTCGTTCAGCGACAGGTTGGCGCGTGCGGCCAGTTCTTCCATGCCGGCGGTGATGTCTTCTTCGGCCAGTTCGATCCCGGCCTGCTCCAGCTCAGCCAGTTTGAGCCGGTCGTTGATCAGCTCTTCGCGGGCGGTGGCCAGAGGATCGCCGGGCACCCGCAGCGCCGATTGGAAGCGGGCGCGCTGTTCCAGCTCATAGCGGGTGATGACCTCGTCATTCACGGTGATGGCCGGGGCGAACAGGTTTTGTGCCCCCGCCGGCAGGCCGGTCCAGGAAAGCCCCGCAGCCAGCGCCAGCGCTGTTGCTGATTTTAGAACACGGGAAAAGAAAGGAGCCGGGAACCGGAAATTCACGTCTTGCTGCATGACCGCCTGTACTGTTTGCTGCCGCTCTTTACGGAAAATCCGCTGAGCGAGATGGTAAAGCCGAAATCGGTTGTCGGCTCAACACTTGTTGTTGAGGTATAGCGGCGGTTGACTGAAAGGTCGACCGTCACGCATTCGTTGCTGTAGGCCAAGCCAAGGCCTGCGCGGGTGGCGCGGGCGCCGGAAATATCATAGCGCAGCCGGGCGCCGGCGGACCAGCTGGGGTTGATGTCATAGCTGCCGTCGACCCACAGCTCCGAGCTTTCCTCGGCCCGGTCTTCATCCGGGTCGGTGCCGAGCCACAGATAGGTGCCGGACAGGCTGGAGCGTTCGGTGCGCCAGTCGCCGCGCAGTTCAGCCTTGGAGAAGTTCAATGAACCGTTCAGCAAACCGCGGGTGGAGAGGGCCAGCCCGTCGCCGAATTTGATCTGGCCCGCCAGCAGGAAATCCGAGGAGGTGCCGCTGAGGCCGGAGCTTTTGGTGAACCGGTCATCGCCGTCGCTGCGCAGCACCTGGCCGACGGTGGCATAGGCCTGCCAGCCGGTGGGTGCATAACGCGCCCAGTTGGCGCCGTAGACAAGGGTCAGGCCGTCCTCGCGGGCGTCGGTGGAAGGAAACCGCGACAGCGACAACAGATTGCCCTGGTCAAACTCGACAAAGCGGCTTTCTTCGGTGACCACGCTGCCGCCGCCCTCGTCGCGCCAGCCCAGCTGCAGGATCGGTTCCAGGTACTGGGTGGCGCCGCCAGCCTCGCGGCGGCTCATCGGCAGGCGCAGGGTCAGCGCGGTGCGCGGGGTCAGGCGGGTGACCTCCTCATTGAAGAAACTGTCGTCATAAGCACGGAAGGCATCTGCTGCGGCGCCGAGTTCCCATTCCGCCAGGATACCATAGCCCAGGCGCCAGCTGCGGCGCCAGTCGATGTCGGCAGTGAGCCGCGCAAGATCACGACCGTTGCTGTCAGTGGCTGTGCCGTCGATGCTGGAGCTGCGGCGGTGGCCATGGCCCTGCAGGGTCAGCCGCAGCTCGCCGCCGGTGAGGGCGGGATGGTGGCGGGTCTGATAGAAGGCTTCGGCGATTCCGGACGGAATGTTTGCCTGTTCTTCGCTGGTCCGCAGGGTTTTGTAATGTGTCAGGGACGCGCGGAACAGGCTGTCGCGTTTGGCCCGGGACAGCACCGCCTCGGAACGCAGACGGTCCAGTTCCGGCAGGCCGTAGTCTTCGAGATAGGCGTCGTCCGAGACCGCTTTGACGTCAAAGGTGAAGCGGAAATCCCGCGGCAGATCGAACTGGCCTTCGCCAAAGATGTAGCCGCGGTCTTCGCCGGAAAACAGGTCGTCGCGGGTGTAGGCGCCGTTGAATTCGATCCTGCCGCGGCGGAAGGCCTGGCGGTAGCGGACGTCCAGCGTCTGGGTGCTGGACGAGATATAGGGCGCCAGTGTCAGGTCGCGGTGCGGGCCGAGTGTGAAGAAATAGGGCGCCTTGACCCCGGTGCCGAGGTTCGACGTGGAGCGTATCGAGGGCACCAGAAATCCGCTGGCCCGCTCCAGTGAAGGATCAGGCAGGCGGATCGCCGGAAAATAGAACACCGGCACGTCGAGCACCCGCAGCTGGGCGCTTTCGAAATAGAGCTGGCGTGCCTGCTGGTCGTGGGTCACCCGCTCCGCCCGGATCTGCCAGAGCGGCGGGCGCCCATCCTCGCAGACGTGGCAGGAGGTGACGGCGGTCTTGTAAAGCTGTGTATAGCGGCCGCTGACCCGGGTCATTTGCAGCGAGGCCAGCTGCAGCTGCTGCTGGAACACCATGCGGGCGCCTGTCAGCAACCCGTTGCGCAGGTCTCTGTCCAGCTCGGCAGCAGTGGCCAGTATGGTGATGTCGCCTTGCTGGTCGATGCGGATCGGGCCTTCGATCTGCAGGGTGCCGGTGGTCTGATCAAACGTGATCTTTTGCGCGCGCAGCCGGATATCGCCCTGAAACGCCTCGACGTTGCCTTCGGCCACCAGGGTGCGGTCAGGGGTGATGAAGACCTGATCTGCAACCAGCATCGCGGGCTGCGCCGGATCAGGCAGCGCCGCGGTCTGCGCCTGCGGCGCCGGGGCTGTCAGGGCGAGCCAGGGCAGCACAGCCGAAAGAAGCAGTGCGCGGCGCAATTTACCCGTCTTCGGCATGGAGAAGCAGTCCCAAAGTCAAAAGTATCGCGGCGGCGGGCGGCGCCCAGGCGGCCAGGGCCACCGGGATTTGCCCGTTCTCGCCAAGGATTTGCGCGAAATTGCGGATGAAATAAAGCCCGAATCCCAAAAGAACCGCCATCAGCACCGCCAGCCCGGTGCCGCCAAAACGCGCGTGCCGCATGGTGAAGGAGGCGCCGACCAGAACCATGGCGATCAGAAACAGGGGGCGGGCCAGTTCTGCCTGATAGCGGACCTCGTAGCGTTTGGTGGTAAAACCCGCGGCAGACAATTCGCGGATGGTCGAGGGCAGATCGTAGATCGAGATGCCGCTGGCGGTGCCCAGGGTATCGCGGATCCGGTCGGTGGTCAGTGTTGTGGGCAGCTGCAGCTCGTCATGCCGGGCGGCGTTGGAATCGGGGTTGATGCCGGCGGCCAGCGGCCAGGATTTGGCGTTGGACAGGATCCAGTTGCTGCCGTCCAGCCGGGCGCTGTCGGCAATGATGCGGCGCACCAGGCCGCCGGCACTGGTGTAGGCGTGGATCGAGACGTCAAGCAACGTGATATCCGCAGCGTCGCCGCTGTAGCCCTTGGCGTGGATGACCGACTGGCCCCTGGCACCGCCCTGGCGCAGCCACAGGCCTTCGCCGGACAGCGACAGCGCCGACGGCCCGCCATTATGATAGGTCTCGGACAGATCCTGATAGCGGTTGGCTGTGGCTGACGCGATCGGGTTCAGCATGGTGACCGCCAGGGCGCCGATTGCCGCCGCCACCAGCACCGGTGCCGCCAGCGCGCGAATGCCGGAGCGGCCGATGGCGCGGGTCACCACCAGTTCGCTGCTGCGGGCGAGGCCGACAAACAGCACGATGGTCGACAGGATCATGATCAGAGGCAGAAACTCGCTGAGGGCGGCCGGAACGTTCAGGAGGGTCAGGCCAACCAGTTGCGCCAGGCTTAGGTCGATCGCCTCGAAACGGCGGACCTGTTCGTTCAGATCGATCAGCACCACCAGCGTCATCAGCACGGCAACAATCACCAGGAACCACTGCAGAAAGCGCCGGGCATAGTAAAGATCAAGCTTCATGCGGGCGCCTCCGCCCGGGTCCGTTTGGGCCGGGCTGACAGAACCATAAAGATCAGCGCCACCAAAAGCCCCAGCAAGGTCGGCAGGTAAATCAGCGGCCACAGGCTGGGGTTTTGCAGAACCGGTTCCGAGACAACCCCGCGCAAGCCCTCGACAAAGATCAGCACAACAAAGGCCAGGAAAGCCTGCCGCCACACGCCGAACCGCGAGAACGTTCCCAGCATCAGCGCGGAAAACCCGATCAGGGCGACGGCCACACAGACCAGGGCACGGGCAAAGCGCAGGTGCAGCTCTTCGGCCTGGGCGCCTGCGGAGTAGCCATCGCTGCGGGTGACGGCCTGGGTGCTGGTCATCAGCTCCAAGCTTGGGATCGCACGGATGTTGCGCGCCGGGTTTTCCGTTTTCCGGGCCAGTGCGCTGATATCATATGAGAAATCTGAGAAGAACGTGGTCGAAAGCCGTTGCGTCTGATTATCCAGCCGCTGCGCCATGCCTTCCACCATGATCAGATGCGCGCTGCCTCCGTCGCGCACAAGAAAGGCGCGGGCACCGGTATAAGTCACCGTCGTCGCCGGGTCGCGGCGGTCAGACAGGAAGACGTCGTTCAAGGTGCCGTCCGGGTCGATCTGGCGGATATAGAAGGTAACACCGTCTGCCGGGTGCAGGAAATCGCCCTCGCTCAGCAGTTTAGCGGTGATGTTGCGGGAGACTTCGCTTTCACGCACCTCCAGCTGGCTGATCGAGGCGGGCAGCAGGTAGTGGGTCAGTGCCGACATCATCAGTGCCGTGATGACCCCGAATGCGAGGGCCGGCCGCGCCATCTGCCAGGGGCTGGTGCCGGTGGCGCGCAGCACTGTCAGCTCGCTTTCGCTGTTCAGCCGGTTGGTGACCCAGACCGAAGCGCCAAAGGCGGCAATCGGCAGCACCATGCGGATGAGGTTCGGCAGGGTGAGCGCGGTGAACTCAAGGAACACCAAGGCCGACTGCCCATTGCCGATCAGCCGGTCAAACAGCACAACTGCCCGGTTGACCCAGAACACGGCCACCAGAATCAGCGCAAAGAAGCCGAAGAAGAGCAGATATTGTGACAGCACGTATCTGTCGTAGCGTGACACCCGATCCCCCCAGACCATTGTGATTTTGCGCGACATTAGTGGATTTGCCGGGCGGGGAAAACTGCATTCTCGCAAGGCGCCTCATTCGGCGGCAGATCGCGGCCGCCGCGGGCGCAAAGGCGGGTCTGGCCAAGCGCCCCTGCGCAGGATACCTCTTATGCCAAGAACCATATGAAACCAGCAGGAGCGCGCGAGAATGAGCAGCCTAACCCCGATCCGTTTTGCCGAATACGACCCCAAGGCACTGTCGGAAATGACCGGCCGCGTGGCGGTGATGGTCACGCCCGAGGGCAGCTTGGATCAGGCCGCGCGCACCGCCAACCGGCTGAGCAAGGGCGCAATTGCCCGGCTGGTCGAATCGGACGGCTTCAAGAAGGCCAAGGCGGGGGATGTGATTTCCCTGGGCTGGCCCGCAGGCATGCAGGCCGAGGCACTGGATGTGCTGGTTCTGCCGCGCAAGCTGACTCCGGCAGAGGCACGCCAGGCGGGCGCAAAACTGGCCAAGACGGCTGCGGGCAAGCGGCTGACGGTGATGGCCGGCAGCATGAACAAGGCTGCTGACCTCACCATGGGGCTGGCGTTGCGCGACTATGGCTTTGATGACCATAAGACCCCCGCCGAAGACAAGCCCGAGGGCGAGGTGGTGATCGCTTCCAAGATGCCGTCCGATCTGGAGGCCGCCTGCGCGCCGTTGCTGGCAGTGGCAGAGGGCGTTCACATGACCCGGGATTTGGTCAATGAGCCAGCCAATGTGCTGACCACCACGGAATTCGCCCGCCGTATCGAAGAGATGAAGCAGATCGGCCTTGAGGTTGAGGTCCTGGAAGAGGCGGACCTGGAAAAGCTTGGCATGCGCACGCTGCTGTGTGTTGGCCAAGGTTCTGACAGCCCGTCCAAAGTGGCGGTGATGCAATGGAAAGGCGGCGCCAAGGGTGCAGCCCCGCTGGCGCTGGTCGGCAAGGGTGTGGTGTTTGACACCGGCGGTATCTCCCTGAAGCCTGCGGGCGGCATGGAAGACATGACCATGGACATGGGCGGCGCAGGCGTTGTGGCCGGCACGATGAAGGCCCTGGCACTGCGCAAAGCTAAGGCCAATGTGGTCGGGCTGGTCGGCCTTGTGGAAAACATGCCCTCGGGCAATGCCACCCGTCCTGGCGATGTGGTGAAATCGATGAAAGGCGACACGGTCGAGATTATCAACACCGACGCCGAGGGCCGTCTGGTTCTGTGTGATGTGCTTTGGTACGCGCAGGAGCGGTTCAAACCTGCAGGTATTATCGATCTGGCGACCTTGACCGGCGCAATCATTATCGGCCTAGGGCATGAGAACGCTGGCGTGTTCTCCAATGATGACGATCTGTGCAATGCCTTCCTCAAGGCCGCGCGCTCCGAGGACGAAGGTGCCTGGCGGATGCCCTTGGGCAAGGCCTATGACGATCAGTTGAAATCGCGCATTGCCGATATGAAAAACGTCGGCGGGCGCCCGGCGGGTTCCATCACCGCGGCGCAGTTCCTGGCAAGGTTCATTAAGGACGGTATGCCCTGGATCCATCTGGACATTGCCGGCGTTGCCTCGGTCAAGGCGGAAACGGACTATGCGCCCAAAGGCGCCACCGGCTGGGGCGTGATGGCACTGAACCGTCTTGTCGCGGATAAGTTCGAGGCGGAATAAACACTTATGGGCGCTGCCTATTTCTATCATCTGACGCGCAGGCCGCTGGAGGAGACCTTGCCGGTTCTTCTGGATAAGGCGCGCGGGGCGGGCTGGCGCATTGCGGTGCGCGGGCGTGACCCCGAGCGCATGGCCTGGCTGGATGACCGGTTGTGGCTGGGGCCGGAGGAAAGCTTCCTGCCCCATGGCCTGGCCGGCGGCCCCCATGACGCGCTGCAGCCGGTTCTGCTGACCGCAGGGCCGGAGGCGGCCAATACCCCGGACTGTGTGATGGCGGTGGATGGCGCCGCGGTCAGCGCGGATGAGGTTCAGACGCTGAGCCGTGTCTGTATTCTGTTCGACGGCACCGATCCGCAAGCTGTGCAACAGGCCCGCAGCCAGTGGAAATCCCTGACAGATGCCGGCTGTTCCGCCCAATACTGGTCCGAAGAGGGCGGGCGTTGGGAGAAGAAGGCCGAGAAATAGGCCGGGAAACCGGCCTGTCAGCCCGCGGTATCGGCGGGATTTTGCCAATTTTGTTCAGATTTGTTTCAGCTTGGCAGGAAATGCTCGCGCAAAAGGCGCTGCCGCAGTAATCCTCCCGGTCAAAAGATCAGAACAAAAGACCAGGACACTGGGGGACAGATGAAAATATCACATGCGTTCCGTCGGGCGCGGCTGCTGCCGTTTGTTGGGGTGGGGCTGCTGTTCCTTGCCAATTGCGGTGATATTCAAGGCAGATCGGTGGCCCGCGCCGAGGCCGAGGCCGCGCGTCTGGAGTACGCGGTTCAGGAAGTCCAGTCTTTGCAATCCAGAGGGAGCCGTGTCTGGTGCGTGCCCTTTGCCCGCAATGCCAGCGGGATTGAGATTTTCGGCAATGCCAAAACCTGGTGGGCACAGGCCAAAGGACAGTTCAGCCGCGGCCAGCAGCCGCAAACAGGCGCGGTGATGGCGTTCCGGGCGACCCGCTCCAATCCGCTGGGGCATGTGGCAGTGGTCTCCAAGGTAGAGGATTCGCGCCGGATCCGGATCAATCACGCCAACTGGCGCCGCAACAAGGTGTCGCTGGGCATGGCGGTGATTGACGTGTCTGCAGCAAACGACTGGTCTGCCGTTCGCTTGGAAAGCAATCCGGGGGCCTACGGGCGGGTCTATCCGATCAACGGCTTCATTCTGCCGGTTCCGGACAAAGGGTGATCGCAGGGCAGCGGCGCTGCCCCTCTAGCCCAAAGGAAGAAAAGTGCCTTGGCTTCTTTCTGGTCCTAAATACCCCTGCCGGAGGCCTGCGCCGCCAGGCGCATGATCAGCGGGTCAGCACCAATGCGCCATTGCGGATTTCGATGCTGGACCAACGCTGCAGGTAACCCATTCCCAAGAGGGATTGCTCCAGCTCGCCCTGGTTCACCCACACGCGCACATCCGTGTCGGTGATGCCGCCCAGCGACATTTCTTCGATCCAGACCGAGGCCGTGCGCACCTCGCCATTGGCGGTGCGGGCGCGGCCGAGATACGCAAGGCTTCCGGTATCGATGCCGGCACGCTCTGCATCGCGCGCGTTCAGCACAACTTCGCTGGCGCCGGTGTCGACCAGGAACGGGACAGCAGCGCCGTTCACCTCAAGGGTCAGATAGTAATGCCCGTCCGGTGCGCGCGGCACTTCGACCCGTCCGGCCTCCACCGCGACGCTTTGCTGCGGGCGCACGGTTTGGCGGATATCCTCCCACAGCCCGTAAGAGGCGATCACACCAAGGAAGATAAAGCCCCAAACCGCAAACATCTGCAGTGTCTTGCCGATGGATTGGCGGTTTTGCACAAACACCCAGGAACCCACTGCAACCAGCAGAACAACCAGATAGATAACCCGCCCGATCTCAAACTCGCCCATCTGCGCACCTCCTGAATATAATGTAGGCGGGCCGGGGCGTTATGCTAGCCTGCAAATCCAAATGCGCGCAGCCCGTCGAGCACGAACTGCACGGAAAGCGCCGCCAGCAGCATGCCCAGAAGGCGGGTCACAACGGTGATGCCGGTCTTGCCCAGCAAGCGTTCGAACAGGCCGGAGAACAGACACATCACCAACAGGATCGCCAGCACCGCAACCACCACGCCCATCACCATGGCAAAGCCGGCGATGCCGGGCTGCTGCCCCGCCAGCAGGATGACAGTGGCGATGGATCCGGGGCCCGCAATCAGCGGGATCGCCAGCGGGAAGATGGACGGATCATCAAAATCATCCTCTTCGCTGCGGTCTTCGCGCCGCTTGTTGCGGCGTTCAAACAGCATATCAAGCGCAGTGAGGAACAACAGCACGCCCCCGGCAATGCGGAAGGCAGCCATGGAAATGCCTGCAAAGCCAAGCACCGCCTCGCCAAGTGCCGCAAACAGCGCAAGCAGAATTGCTGCGGTGATGGTCGAACGCAGGGCAATCGCACGCCGCTGTGCGGGTGTCATGCCCTGTGTCAGCGCCAGAAAGATCGGTGTCAGGCCGATCGGGTCAACAATGACAAACAGCGTGACAAATGAGGTGATCAGAAAGGCCGTGTCGATCATTGCGCCTCTGCTTTTTCCAGTTTCTCCACCGCTTTCAGCCACAGCTCCTCGGCGCGGTCCTGGGCTTCCATCACTTCGGCATATTTGCGCTGCCAGACAATGGCTTCGTCTTTGCGCCCATCGTCATAAAGGGCAGGATCCGCCAGTTTCTTGGCCAGCTTGTCGCGCATTTCGCTGACCTTCTCCAGGCGCGCCTCACCTTTGCGCACCTCGGCGCGCAGGGCCTGAATGGCGTCGCGGCTGGGGCGCTTGGGTTTTTCGGCCTTGGCCTTGGATTTGCCTGCGGGTTTGTCGCGCGTCAGCAGCAGATCGCGGTAGGCCGGAAGGTCGCCCTCAAACGGTTTCACCGTGCCGCCGGACACCAGCCACAGCCGGTCTGCGACCAGGCTAAGCAGGTGCATATCGTGGCTGACCAGAATGACCGCGCCGGAATAGGCGGTCAGCGCTTCGACCAGCGCCTCGCGGCTTTCAATATCCAGGTGGTTGGTCGGCTCATCGAGGATCAGCAGATGCGGGGCGGGCAGGGTGGCCAGCAGCAGCGACAGCCGCGCCTTTTGCCCGCCGGAGAGACGGCCGACCTCGGTATCAGCCTGATCCGACCCCAGGCCGAAGCCGGCCAGCCGGGCGCGCAGCCGGGCCTGGCCTTCGTTCGGGCGTTCGCGCTGAAGATGCTGCAGCGGGGTTTCGTCAATGTGCAGCTCATCCACCTGATGCTGGGCAAAGAAGCCGATCCGCAGCTTGCCGGACTGGGTCATCTTGCCGGCCATCACATCCAGACGGCCCGACAGCATTTTGGACAGGGTGGATTTACCCTCGCCGTTCTTGCCAAGCAGCGCGATGCGGTCGTCCTGATCAATACGCAGATCCAGACGGCTGAGGATCGCAGTGCCGTCATAGCCGACCGAGGCGCCCTCGGTTGCGATGATCGGCGGCGACAGCTCCTCAGGTTCGGGGAAAGTGAAAACGGTGCGTGCGGCGTCTTCGGGCGCGCGGATGGTTTCCATCTTCTCCAGCATCTTGACCCGGCTTTGCGCCTGCTTGGCCTTGCTGGCCTTGGCTTTGAACCGGTCCACAAAGGCCTGCAGATGGGCGCGGCGGGCGTCCTGTTTCTTGGCCTGGGCGGCCTGATTGGCCCGGTTGGCCGCGCGCTGGCGGGCAAACTGGTCATAGTTGCCGGAGTAATAGGTCAGGCCCAGCTCTTCGAGATGCAGAATGCCGTTCACCGAGCGGTTCAGCAGCTCACGGTCGTGGCTGATGATGATCACCGTATGCGGATATTTCACCAGATAGGCTTCGAGCCACAGCGCGCCTTCAAGATCCAGATAGTTGGTTGGTTCGTCCAGCAGCAAGAGGTCGGGCTGTGAAAACAGCACCGCCGCCAGGGCCACCCGCATCCGCCAGCCACCCGAATAGTCGGAGCAGGGGCGTTGCTGGGCGGCAAAATCAAACCCGAGACCTTTGAGGATGGCAGCGGCGCGTGCTTCGGCCGACCATGCGTCGATATCTGAAAGCCGGGTTTGAATTTCGGCAATCCGTCCGGGATCCTGCGCGGTCTCGGACTCGGCCATCAATTCGGCGCGTTCAGTGTCCGCAGCAAGCACCGTATCGATCAGCGACACGTTTGAAGATGGCGCTTCCTGGGCAATGCCGCCGATCCGCGCTTTGCTGGGCAGGGAAATGGCGCCGGATTCCAGCGACAGCTCATTGCGGATCAGCCGGAACAGCGTGGTTTTGCCGGTGCCGTTGCGGCCGACCAATCCAACCTTGTGGCCAGTGGGGATCGTGGCGCTGGCGCCATCGAACAAAAGACGGCCTTCGACCGCATAGGATATATCGCTGATACGTAACATGGGCCTTGCACTGCGGTACTGTCTGGCCCTTGTCAATGGGGCAGGCCATGTGCGGGCGCCGGACGCAGCTGGCTGTGGCCGGCTTATTGCAGATGCGCGGCAAGACCGGCATAGGTTCAGGAGGCACATCCAACCGGCTGCGCGCCGCCTTTGCTGCTGTGTCAAAGCTGCGCAATCCCCTCTTTATCCTGTCACAGAGCCATGCTATCGGGGCGGCAATTCGTAACGGGCCGGGCATGATGTCCGGCTTTTCAGCACAGGAGTCTGCCCCATGGCACTGGAACGCACTTTCTCGATCATCAAGCCCGACGCAACCCGCCGCAACCTGACCGGCGCAATCAACGCCAAATTCGAAGAAGCCGGCCTGCGCGTTGTGGCGCAAAAGCGCATTCACCTGACCCAGGCGCAGGCAGGCGAGTTCTACAAAGTGCACGCTGAGCGTCCCTTCTACGGTGAGTTGTGCGAATTCATGGCGTCCGCTCCGATCGTTGCGCAGGTTCTGGAAGGCGAAAACGCCATTGCCAAAAACCGTGAAGTCATGGGCGCCACCAACCCGGCAGACGCCGCGGCCGGCACCATCCGCGCCGAATTTGCTGAATCTGTTGGCGAAAACTCCGTGCACGGTTCCGACGCACCGGAAACCGCGGCTGTTGAGATCGCTTACTTCTTCTCCGGCCTCGAGCTGGTCGGCTAAGCCGCAGGCTTAGCGATGACTGAAGGCCGCGCCGGGCAACTGGCGCGGTTTTTTTATGAGTCAGAGAAAGCGGTTTTAAGCCCGCTGTGCTGCCGGTTGCGCGGTCTGGGGGGACGTTTCCGCGTGGCGAAGCGGCTGAAGACTGCCAAGTCCTTCGGCGCGATCAGGTTGGAAAAGCCGCGCCGCGCAAGACGTTTTGCCAAAGGCTCATCCGGCGCGGCTGATTGTTCCAGGTGGCGGCGCAGCAGGGCGACGTTGCGGGTATTGGCCTTCCAGCCAATGTCAAAAAGATCGCCGGCCAGCGGGATCGTGCCAACAAGCGCATCAATACCGATGTTGGCGGCCATGCGCACCAGCGTTCCCTTTGAAGCACCCATGCGATGGCCCGAGAGTAGGATATAGCCCGCAGGCAGCAGCGCCACCGCGTCGCCCACGCCCGGGATGAGACCCAGAATGCTGTCCCAGCCGATCCGCGTTCCGATCAAGGGAATGCGGAATGCGCGGTCCATGCGGTGTGCCAGGCGCTGCAATGATTGCAGGCGGTGTTCGTGATGCGCTGTGTCAGGCATGTTCAGGCGTCTTTGCGATAATCCAGACAGCGTGCACGATGCCCGGAATATAGCCGAGGATCGTCAGCAGGATATTCAGCCAGAAATGCTTGCCCAGGCCGACCTGCAAGAATACGCCAAGCGGCGGCAGGATGACTGCAAAAATAATCCGGATCAGGTCCATCAAGGATCTCCTTTGGTTAGTGCCCTGTTGATGACCCAACCCCCGGATACCCCATTTGGTTCCATCCAGCTATTTGCGCGCGACAACGCCGATCATGTCCAAGGTTGCCTCGAAAGCTGCTTGATGGGTATCAAAGCTGTTGGCCTTGATCTCATCAAAGCGCTGGCGAAGCTCTTCTTTTTCCTTGCCCTTGCAATCATTCCAAGGCCGCCCCTGCAGCGCCATCACCAGCACGTAGTAGCCGATGAAATGCGGCCGGGTACCGGTTTTCAGCAGTTTGGCATAGGCCGCATCAGCGCCGATGGCACGCAGATCCTCGGCCGAAGAAATTCCGGCCCGTTGGCAGGCGTCCTCATACGCGGGGCCAAGGTTTCGGATGGAAGAAATCGGTGTGTTCATGTTTTGTTTCTAGCGGCTCCTTGCGCCGATGTCACGCTGCAATCCTGCCTTTTCGCGAATTGTGCGGCGGCGTCCTGACGCTGGGTTTCTTGCCGCAATGGCGGATTGACAGTCGCATTTCCTGCGGAAACGCTGACCGGAAAGGCCAGTGGGAGGGTGTCAGATGGGCAGTGGACAGCAAGTATCTGTGAATATTAAGGAGTTTAACCTGGCGAACCCGCCGGAGGGGTTCCTGGAGGATCCCTTTCCCTTTTACGATGCCTTGCTGCGCGAGGCGCCGGTGCTGCCGCAGCCGGATGGGTCGCTGCTGGTCTGCCGCCATGCCGATCTGGACAGGGTCTACCGGGACACCACGCTGTTTTCCTCGGACAAGAAGAAAGCTTTTGCGCCAAAATTCGGCGCGGGGTCGCCGTTGTTTGAACATCACACCACCTCCTTGGTGTTTTCCGATCCGCCGCTGCACACGCGGGTGCGCAGGATCATGACCTCGGCGCTGACTCCGCGGGCAATTGCCCGGATGGAGCCGGGGCTGGTTGAGACGGTTGACCGCTTGCTGGACAGAATGGCGGGCGCAGCCAATGTGGACCTGATCGAGGATTTTGCCGCCTCCATTCCAATCCAGATTATCGGCAACCTGCTGGATGTGCCGATGGCGGAGCGGGCGCCGCTGCGTGACTGGTCTCTGGCTATCCTGGGGGCGCTGGAGCCTGCGCTGAATGCTGATCAATTGGCCGCAGGGCACCAGGCGGTGGAGGAGTTCAAGGCCTACCTGCAGGATTTGATCGCCCGGCGGCGGGCCAAACCAGGGGACATTGAGACCGACGTGCTGACACGGCTGATCAACGGCGAGGGGGCGGATGGCGCCCTCAGCGAGGTTGAGCTGATCCAGAATTGTATCTTTATCCTGAATGCAGGTCACGAGACGACCACCAACCTGATCGGCAACGGGCTGGCGCTGCTGAATGACCATCCGGACGAAAAGCTCCGGCTGCTGCAGCAGCCGGAGCTGATCAAGCCTGCCATCGAGGAGGTTCTGCGTGTCCGGTCGCCCAATCAGCTGGGCAACCGGGAAACCACAGCGGATGTGGAATTCGGCGGAATGAAAGTCTCTGCGGGGACCAACTTGCATCTGCTGATCGGGGCGGCGAACCGCGATCCGGAGGTGTTTGAAAAGCCCGGTGTCTTTGATGTGTCCCGGACGCCGAACCGGCATCTGGCCTTTGCCGGCGGGCCGCATGTCTGCGTTGGGCTGACGCTGGCACGGCTGGAGGGGAGGATTGCCATTGAACGCCTGCTGCACCGTTTCCCTGGCTATCGCCTGCTGACTGGCCGGGTGCCGGGCGGGCGAATCCGCTTTCGCGGCTATGCGGCGCTGCCGGCGGAAATGGAGTGAAAAAGGGTCAACAGGGGCGCTGTCAGGCTGGCCGGCTCAGAACAGTCCGGCCTCCTTGGCGGTCAGGGCGGCCTGGGTCCGGTTCTTGGCCTCCAGCTTGCGGCAAAGCGTGCGCACGTGCAGTTTGATCGTCACTTCCTGCAACTCCAGCTCGCGGGCGATTTCCTTGTTCGACAAGCCGCGGCACAATCCGTTCAGCACTTCCAATTCGCGCGGGCTGAGTTTTTCAGCCAGCGGATGGGTGCTGGCCGAGGCGTCTTCGCGCATCAGATTGACGGGCACGTAGATCTCTCCCGCGCTCATGAAGCGCACGGCATTCAGCAGGGACTGCGCGCCCATGGTCTTGGGGATGAACCCGATGGCGCCGGCATCCAGGGCCTCCTGCGCGGTGCGGGCGGGCGCGCTGCCGGACAGAATGGCCACGCCCTTGCCGCCATTGGCCTCAAGCGCCTTGGTCAGGCCGTCGAGCCCCATCATGCCGGGCATGTTGAAGTCAAGCAGCACAAGGTCGTAGGGGCCCTGTTCGCAAATCTGCGAGATCGCACCAGGCAGATCCGTCGCCAAAGCGACCTCAGCACCGCCCTCGGATTTGAGGTAGGCGGAGATTGTTTCGCGGACCATATCATGATCGTCTGCCAGCAAAATGCGCATGTAGCCACTAGACCTGTTCTTTATTTCCCGGTCCCAGTCTACAGCGACAAGGGTTTCAAAACTGTCAACCTTGGATTGCGGGCTGGTCTGGGATGTGAACATCTGCTGCTGATCCTTTGCGTGTGCTGGAAATTTTATTGATATTACGACGTTCTGACGGTCTCCGGTAAGCCAACATTAGGGTGTTGGCGCTACTCTGGCGGTTGTGCACCCTATACGAAAGGTCATGAACCTATCCTCAGGTGCCGGTTTTCGGGGCGAGCGGATATGCCATGCTTTGCCCAGTTGTTGTGGAGACTGCCTTAAAAGAGGAGTGCTGGAATGAGTGGGTTGATTTCGCAGGTCGCGGCCTTGGCTTCGCTTGCAGTCATGGCTTGTGCAGCCGCAGGTATTGCGGATGAGGCGCAACCGGTGCTGCTGTCGGTGGGCGTGGAGGGCGCGGCGGAACCTGCGGTGCAATACACGATCGAGGATCTGCGTGCGCTGGCTCCGGTCACCTTTGAGACGGAGACCATCTGGACCACCGGGCCGCAGCAATTCACCGGCGTGCCGCTGGCTGTTCTGGTGGGGCGGATGGATGTCAGCAGCGGGCGGCTTGTAGCTTATGCGGTGAATGACTATGCGGTGGAAATCCCTGTTGCGGATGCGGTTGAAGGCGGCCCGATTGTTGCCTTTGAGCGCAACGGTGCGGAAATGTCCCTGCGCAACAAGGGGCCGCTATGGGTGGTGTACCCTTATGACAGCAACCCGGCTTACCGCACCGAAGAAGTCTTTTCGCGCAGTATTTGGCAACTGGACCGGATCGTAATTCAGCCGTGAATGGCGGGCAGGGAGCAGTCAGGTGATGCTGCGCGGATTTCCAACGATGCCGCGCTGGGTATTGGCGCTGGTGCTGGCGATTGCGGCGGCGCTGGCAGCGCAGTCTGTGCGGCTGGGGCATCAGGTGCTGCAGCAACTGGGCGGGCTGTCGACCGCGGCAACCGACAATATGCAATGGAACCTGTCCCAGGCCGAAGTTGAGCATCTCAAGCTGGAGGCGGCGGTCCTGACGGCCAGCGCGCCCGGGGATCTGCGCCGGCTGCGGCGTCAGTTCGATATCTACTACAGCCGGATTGCCACCTTCCGCGAAAGCCCGCTGTTTGAAGATTTGCGCCAAAGCCCGGCAGGTGCAGCCCTGCTGCAGCAGATGCAGGACCGGCTGGACCGCATGGCGGCGGTTGTTGACAGTGGCAGCCGGCCGTTGCTGGGCAGCCTGCCGGAGCTTGCCGCCGAACTGGTGCAAAACAGCGGTGATGTGCGTGAACTTGCATTGTTTGGTGTCGTGCTGCAGGTGGAGGATTCCAAGGATAAGCGGCTGAAACTGTTCACCATCCTGGCGCGTCTGGGCTGGGTGGTGCTGGCCCTGGTGCTGGCGCTGGCGCTGGCGGCGCTGCTGCTTGGGCGGCTCTACCGTAAAGGCCGCAGGCTGGCAGTGGAGCGCAGCCGCTCTGCCGCGCGGATGGAGGCGATGATTGCCTCCTCGCTGGATGCGATCCTGGTGGTCGGTGCGGACGGCAGTATTCTTGCCTTCAACGGGGCGGCGGAGTCGGTGTTCGGCTACAGCAAGGCTGAGGCCATGGGCCAGCAGATGGTCAGCCTGATTGTGCCGGACCACCTGCAAGAGGCGCATCAGGCCGGCATGAAACGGTTTCTGCAAACCGGTGAGGCGCAGGTGGCCGGCAAAGGCCGGCTGCAGCTGGAAGCGCGGCGCAAGTCCGGCGAATTGTTCCCGGTCGAGCTGTCGGTTTCGGTCAGCCAATCGGGAAATGAACTGGTCTTTGTCGGCTTCCTGCGCGACATCTCCGAGCGGATCGCTGCGGAAGAAGAATTGCGGCGGGCGCGGGACGACGCACTGGCCGGCGAGCGCGCCAAGCAAAACCTGCTGACGGTGATGAGCCACGAGATGCGCACCCCGCTGACCGGGGTTCTGGGGGCCATCGACCTGATCGAGGGAACCGAACCGACACCGGAGCAGCGCCGCTACTTGCAGGCGATGCGGGTTTCGGGCGGCTTGCTGCTGCAGCATGTGAATGACGTGCTGGAGCTGTCGCGGCTGGAGGCCGGCGCCGATACAGAGAAACGGCGGATCTTTGATCTGGAGGAGCTTATCAGCGGTCTGGTGGAAAGCCAGCAGGCCAGCGCCAAGGGCAGGGGGATCGATCTGTCGCTGCACTGCAGCCTTGGCGGCAAGCCGGTGGTGGCCGGGCGGCCGCGCGCCGTGCAGCAGGTGCTTTTGAACCTGATTGGCAACGCTTTGAAGTTCACCAGCGATGGCGCGGTGAGCGTGGATGTGATGCGGCTGCCGGACGGGGAGACGGTGGAATTCCATGTCGCGGACACCGGCCAAGGCATCGCGCCCGGCGACCTTGACCGGATTTTCGAAGATTTCATCACTCTGGATTCCAGCTATGGCCGCGGCAGCGAGGGCACGGGGCTGGGACTGGCAATCACCAAGCGCCTGGTGCAGGCCATGAGCGGCACGATTGCCTGCGAAAGCGAGCTGGGTGAAGGCAGCCTGTTCACCATCTCACTGGTGTTACCGGCGGCCAAGGCGCCGCCGCGCCAAGCAGCACGGGACAGACCCTGCCGGAACGGCGCCTGCCGTCTGCTGATCGCCGAGGACAACGACATCAACCGCGAGCTTCTAGCCACGATGCTGCGCCAGGAGGGGCATCAGGTGACGGCTGTGCCAGGTGGTGCCGAGGCTGTACAGGCGGCAGAAGGGGGGCGGTTCGATCTGATTCTGATGGACATCAGCATGCCGCAGGTGGACGGGATCGAGGCACTGCGCCGGATCCGCGCCCAGCAGCTGGCCGAGGGCACCGACATTGTGGCGCTCACCGCACATGCCGCCGCGGAGGACCACGCCCGCATTCTGGATGCCGGGTTTGCCGAAGTTCTGACCAAACCGGCCAATAAGGCTGAACTGGCTGAAGTGATAGACCGCCGGGCAGGCAGCGGGGTCAAGGTGCTGCCCGGAATGCAGTCGGACATCCACCAGTTTTTTGAAGCCCTTGGGCAAGACCGGGCACGCAGCTTTCTGGCTTCCTTTTGCGAGGAGGTAAATCAGCTCCAGGACGGGCTGCAGGGTTGCGCGGTTCTCGACGATGGCCAGCGCAAGGAGGCGCACCGGCTGGCAGGGTCGGCGGCAGTTCTGGGCCTGTCCGGCCTGCGCGCGGCGATGCTTGCGATCGAGACGGCGGAAGAAGGGGGGAAGCCTCCGGTTGCGCTATTCCAGCAGGCCTGGGCCAGCGCAGCACTGGTTCTGGCCCCGCATTTGCACGTGTAAACCGGTTTACGTGCCAGCGGCTGATGGGGCGGAATCCGCCGGATGTACCGCACCCGGTCCGATTTGATCCGGAAGATAGATTGGGATCCGCTTTTGCGGTGTTCTTTTTTCGGCCCTTGGCAGCGATTGGAAGGCCGGTTTGTTACGGCGGATAGAGGTTGTTTTTAAAGCATGTTTGACAAGGCTCCGGCCGCATTTGGAGTGACGCTCTATTGTTCTGTGCAACCGGCCGGATACTTTTCCCATTGACAAAAAAAATTGCGCTTTAGTTTAGAAGGTGGCTGCCAGGAGCGGGGTGTTGTTTCCGGTGGCCAAGAATGGGGAAAACACGCTGCCTTGGGGACAGACTGAGCCGCAAATGGCCGAGAAAAACAACTTTCATTGCGCAGTAAGAGCCGCAGCCGGTTTCGTTTGAAGCCGGTTCCCGTGGATCGTCTGTATTGTGAATTGAGGTTTCCGAGGCCAGGAAGCCGGGCTGAACCCTGGGGCGTTTTTTGTAACGAGTTGCGCCTGATCGGGGGAAGTGAAAGTGACCTATAGCTACCGGAATTACGAATGGACTGCATTTACCGAAGCAGATCTTTTGGATCAAGGAGGAAATGGATCCAGCTTTGGGTACGGTGACACCTTCAGCATGCCGGCAAGTGCCACGGTATGCCTGTCCACAAAAGACAACGACTATTTTTTGTCGGGTGACTATTACAGAAACGAGCGCGCGGATGACAGGTACGGCCAAAACGCTTATGTCGATGGTGAACCGGCAGGCGGGAAGATGTATGCCGAAAGCTATCACGTCCTGAAAGGCTCGGACGGCAATACCTACTATCTGATCGAAATCGAGATCGAAGGCCATGACGCCCCGGGTGAGGGCGAAGACTATTTCACCTTTTACAATGATGTTCCCCCGGCCGGGGTTGAATTGACAGTGGTCAAGACCTGCGGCGTCAAAGGCAACTGGGTTGACTACAAATGCCTTGGCGCGGGTGACAAGATTGAAACGGGATCCATTTCGGGAACCGTTTTTTGCGATTTGGATTGCGACGGCATTAACGGGGAGGTGGCCACCATCCCAGGTTGCGATTACACGATCGAAGCCGAGAATATGCACAAGAGCGGCTTTAAGACGGTGGACGGTAACCAGGCGTCCGGCGGTGAGCTTGTCAAGCTGGCTTATGCAGGCTGCTACGGCACGCTGTGCACCACCTTTGACGGCAAAACCGGTGTCTATGACGTAAAGATACGCGTGCAGGATGAAAACGACGGCCAAAGCACGATCAAGCTGAAAGTGGATGGTCAGTTGGTCGAAGCAATCCGGCTGGATGCCGATTCAGACGGCGGCGGGTCGAATGATGGCGGCTTTTCAACCTATGTCATCAAGGATGTTGCCATCAGCAATGGGGAAGACATCACCATCAAGACCAAGGGCGATGGCTACGAATATGTGCGCATCGATAACATCGTTCTCGAAGGCCAGGACCAGCAGGAAATGGTCTCGGAGCCGGGCAAGGCTGATGTCACGATCAAGCTGCTTGATGCCGGCGGCATGGTTGTTGCCACAACGACCACCGATGCCGAAGGGAACTACCGGTTCGACGGCATCGAACCCGGTGATTACAAGATCATGGGTGTGGCGCCTGACGGCACCGAATTCACCATTCAGGACGCCGGTTCGGACGACGCGGTCGATTCAGATGTTGATGAAAACGGCATGTCGGGCGTGATCACTGTCGGGGCAAACACGGAATCTGATATCGACCTTGGTGTTGTCGACCCCCAGCCGGGTTCGCTCTCGGGCCGGTATTTCGAGGATACCGATGGCAGTGACACCGACAATGGCGAACCAGGCGTGGCCGGCGCAGAAGTCACTTTGACCAACCTTGATACGGGCGAGGTTTTCACCACAAGCACAGACGGTGACGGGCTTTATTCGTTCACCGACCTGGAGCCGGGTTCTTATGAAGTCTTCTTTGCCGAGATCGACGGCTTTGGATTCGTTGCTCAGGACCAGGGGGGCGACGATACAGTCGACTCTGATGTAAATATGTCCGGCAAGGTTGAGATTATTGAAATCCGAAAAGGCGAAACTATCGAAGACATCGACGCTGGCATCCGGCCCTGCGGACGCATTGACGGCCAGTCGCGTGTTAATGATGTGCTTATCGGCTGCGATACCGACGACAGCATCCGTGCGTTTTCTGGCGACGATTGGGTCGATGCGCGTGGCGGCAACGACACCATCGACCTTGCCGGTGGCAATGATACCGCCATCGGAGGCGCAGGCAATGATACGATTGACGGCGGCCTTGATTTCGACATTGCAGTCTTCAGCGGTGCGGCCGCGGACTACTCGGTCGCACTGAATACGCAAGACGGAAGCTCGCTCACAGTGACGGGGCCGGATGGTGAAGACCTGTTGATTGATATGGAGCTGCTGCGGTTTGACGATCAGGACGTTTTAGTTTCGTCCTTGCTCCTCTCGGCCAGTGATGACGCGGCTGATTTGCCAGCGCTGAACGGCAGCGTGAGTGTTGATGTGCTGGCCAATGACAATCCAGGTCAGGCCCCCGGCACGCCAGTTGTCATGTCCGTTACCGACGGGCAGTTTGGCACGGCGTCAGTCGAGCCGGACGGTCAGATCACCTACACCGCCACTGCGGAAGCAACCGGTGGATTTGACGTTGTGAGCTATACCGTTGTTGACAGCCAGGGCCGGATGGCGACGGCTGAACTTCTGCTGGGTGATATTGCGGCTCCGGATGCATCGGCGCCGGGTGCTGTGGTGCTGGGCGACGGGGGCGAAACCTTTGAGGGCTCAGGCCTGGATGACGTCATAATCGGCGGCAGCGGCAATGATTCCATCACGGGCCGGGGTGGCAATGATGGCATCGACGGTGCAGGCGGCAATGACACTGTCCTGGGATCGGCCGGTGACGATACAATCATTGGCGGTGAAGGCGATGACGATCTGTCGGGCAATCTTGGTAATGATCTCATTTCCGGCGGCAGCGGCAATGACGAGATTTCCGGCAGCGGAGATAACGACCAGATCCTGGGCGGCGATGGCGACGACGACATCAGCGCCAATCCAGGCGATGATTTCATTTTCGCGGGCGCCGGCAATGACACGATCGACGGCAATGCCGGAAGCGAAATGATTTTTGCAGGCCAGGGTGATGATGAAATCAATCGTATCGGTGAGGGCGCGGATATGGCCTTTGGCGGTGATGGCGATGACGTTTTTGTCTGGCGCGACTTCCAGGCGGATGGCGTGCGCGATCTGATCGACGGGCAGTCAGGTATCGATACGCTTGAGGTGCAGGTGGCTGCTGCGGACTTTGCTGCGATGCAAGTGGAAGTTGACGCTTATCTGATGTCGCTGGCTGCAAATGCAGATGACACCAATGGTGTCGCCTCAAGCTACAGCTTCTCAACAATTGCGTTGGATATCGCAAATATTGAAAATATCGACCTTACTTTCGCGTAGGGGCTTGATCAAAAATGAGGCGCGGCAATAAATCCTTGCCGCGCTTCAGGCTTCAAAAAACACCTATACCGTTTGGTATACGCAGCCGCGGCGAGAGTAATTGCAAAAGCGGCCCCCGCAGATTTCAGCCATGTCCGAAGTCACCACTCCAAAAGCGGGCGTCACCTGGGCAGGGCTGATTGCTGGCCGGATCGTGCTTTTGCAATCAGGCCGCCGCATCTGAAGCGTTCATCCGCTTGCGCCAGGGGGGCAGAAAGCGATACGTTTTTCTTTCAGGGCGGCTGACAGGTGCTCGGTATCTTTGGCAAGCGGCCGGTCCTCGCGCAGCGCGGGCGAGATCTTTCGGACCTGATTGCTCATACCAGCAAGAAACCCGCCGCAATTGCCGCTGCCTTTGCGAAGCTCTATCGCTTGGCAGGCAATCAGCAATTCAATCGACGTCAGGTGAAAGACATTGTCAGCGATCCTGTCCAGCGCGCTGACGGCGGCTGGGGAACCTGTCAGGCAATCCTCCACTCCATTTGCATTCACGCTGGGCCAAACCGGCACCGATTGGGCGGCATGCGCGATGTCGGCCACCAGGGATTCGGCTACCTTCATGACCGAGGCGAACCCGTTGGATGCGCTGTCCGACATTGCCAGAAAACTGGGCAAACCGCTGAATTCGGGGTTCAGAAGTTTGGCGGCGCGGGCAAGCTGTGCCATTGCCAACGGGACAAATGACCGGCTTAGGGTTTCGGTGGCACTGGTAATCTCGGATGTGAAATAGGCGCCGCAAGACACCATTTTCTCGTGTTCGGCCAGGGCAACCGGATTGTCGCTGGCGCTGCTGATCTCGATTTGCACGCAGCCCATGGCCCGGTCCAGAGCAGTTTTGGCCGTGCCATGGATCTGCGCAACATTGCGGAACGACAGCGGATCCTGCAGGCGCCGGGCCTGGCCGGATTCCAACAGCGCACTGCCAGCCAGCCGGTTGCGCAGGCCCGCTGCTGCCTTTAGATGGCCGGGGTGGGGCTTGATGGACAAAATGGTTTCGTCCAAAGGGCCGGTATTCGCCCGGAACCCTTCCATCGACATCGCGGCAGAAGTCTGCACCGCTTCAAAGGCGGTTGCGGCTTTGGACACGGTCAGCGCGGCCCTGGCGGCAGTTGCACAGGAGTGGTTGGCCAGCGCCAGCCCGTCGCGCGGCGCTAGCTTTAAGGGCGTAATCCCATGTGCCTGCATCAATTCGGCGCTGGGGCAGATGCTGCCGTCGCTGCCATACATCTCGCCTTCGCCGATCAGTGCAAGCCCGGTTGCGGCATTCAGCACCAGATCCGCCGCACCGATTGACCCCACAGAACCAGTCACCGGGACAAGACCCGCATTCAAGCAGGTGGCGATATGCCGGGCGACCTCGGGCCGGGCTGCACTGTACCCGCCAAGCATCGTGTTCAGCCGGACGATCAACCCTGCCCGCACCACTTCGGGCGCAGCTAATGTCCCGATGGCATGGGCACGCCCCCGCAGCGTCTGCAGTGAAAAATCGGCGAGTGCGTCTGCGCCTAGTACCTCGGTCGCCCGCGCGCCCAATCCGGTTGTCACACCGTAAACCGGGATTTTTCCTGCGATGGCCCGCGCGACCAGCGCATGTGTCCGGCTCATTCTGGCAAGCCCTTCCGGAGCGAGGTCCAGCTGCCAGTTCCCATGCGCGGCCCTGTCAAGATCCTCAACCGTCAGCGACGCGCCATCCAGTCTTAGCGTTTTCATGTCAGGCATCCCGGTACAGCAGGTTTTGAACGATCCCCAGCTCTCTGGCGCGCTCCAATATCTTTGCCCCAAGGGCGATATCGCTTGTGGACATGCCGCGGTGCCAGAACAGAATGGTTTCGCTGTCCGCTTCGCGTCCCGGCTTCACTCCTGCGGCGATTTCGCCGATCTCGGCATAAAACGTCTCTTCGCTGACCAGCCCTGCATCGATATGCGGTCTCAGCGCCCCCAGATGCCCGGCGCGCATCTGCCCCAGATCATCCATGACAAGCTTGTCAAAACCCTCGATAAAATCCAGCGGCAGGGTGCTCATGGTTCCGTAAGGCACCACAAAGGCACCCGGCTTGACCCAGGCCCGGTTAAACATCGGGGCAGGGGTGCTGAGCCGCGTTGCCTCGACCAGAATATCAGCGCCCTCCAGGCAGCTTTGCCAGCTTGTGGTCACGGTCACGTCTTTCCCCAGATCCTGGCGCAGCCGTTCGGCAAAGGCCTCCCTGCTTTCGGGGCGCCGCGAATGGATGCGGATTTCCTCGAAATCGAACAGATGATCCAGCAGCCGCACATTCCAGTAGGAAGTGCCGCGCGCCCCGACATGGCCCAGGATCTTCGGGGTCTTCGGCCCCAGCCATTTGGCGCCCAGGGCCGTCAGCGCACCGGTGCGCATATCGGTAATGCCTGCGGCGTCGATCACGGCGCGCGGTGCCCCGGTTCTGGGGCAAAACAGGTTCAAAAGCGCCAGCTCGGACGGCAGGCCCTGTTTGTAATTGTCGACGTAATCCCCCACGATCTTGACGCCTGCATAGTCCAGCGGCGCCACATATCCGCGCAGCACATTGAAGTGCCCGTTGAACGCCGGATCCGGCGTCAGATGCATCCGCGGCTCAATGACGGTTTTGTTCCGGCCGGCTGCAACCAAAGTCTGCTCAACCGCATCCAGTATGTCGTCATTGCTAAGCGCCACCCGGTCCACTTCCGGCTGTCCCAGGTATTCGATCTCCATGCGCGCCATGTCCGTCACTCCCGTTTTTGGGGCATGATGGCGTTTGTGCGATGTCTTTACAGACCGAAAAATGTGAGGCTGGCCTAAGTTTTTCTGATTCAGAAAGGGCCGCTTCCATGCTCCTTCCTCCATTGAATGCACTCAAAGCATTCGAGGCTGCGGTGCGTTTGGGCGGGTTCACGCCAGCGGCGTCCGAACTCGGCGTGTCGCCTGCCGCAGTCAGCATGCAGGTCAAGAATGCCGAGGCGTTTCTTGGGAAAACGCTGTTTCACCGGTTGAATAACCGTCTGCTGCTGACCGATGCCGGGCGGACCTATTACCCGGCAATTTCCGAAGCATTGACGGCCATATCGACGGCCACGGAGAATCTCATTGAAACTGAGGCCCGCTCTGGCCTTGCGGTCAGCACAATCCAGTCTTTGGCAGAAAACTGGGTCGCCCCCGCCATTTCACGCTTTCGGGAGGCGTTCCCCGGCACCGGGATCGAGCTGCGGATCGAAGCTGACCCGGTCGACCTGCTGAATACGCGTACCGATCTTAGGGTAACCTATGAGAGCCATCTTTATCCGCAGCACACCCAGCTGCCATTGTTCAAAGATGTGGCCCATCCGTTTTGCACGCAAGCGTTTTACGACAGTCATGTAGCAGGATCCGGGATTGCCGCAGTGCCGGACGCTTTGCTGATACATACTGATTGGGGAGAGCAGTATGCGTCGCATCCGACCTGGGCAAACTGGTTCCGGGCCGCTGGCCTGGCCAGAAATCCGAACATGCGCAAAGGCCTGCGTGTCGGCGGCGCTGCGGTTGCCCTGGAGCTTGCCAGACAGGGGGCAGGCATTGCATTGGTGCCAAAGATGCTGGCGGAGGCCAAGCATCCAGCCAGTCTTGGCGTCGTGGTTGGTGAACCTGGCCTGCCGCTTCCGTACGCCTATTTTGCCATCGTGCCGCAGTCTGCTGCTCATCAAACCGGTGCGGCTGAGAAGAGCCCGCCGCTGCAGGCGTTTCTGGAGGAATTGATTCCGAAGGATGCACCTGAAGATATGCACTAGCCGTTCTGCAGGCATCAGTCTTGCGCGTGCAATTTTGGGGCCTGTCCGGCGGCTGGTTAGAGGTTGGCGGGCCTTGGAGGACTTGCGGTTCTTCCCGGCAAAAACGGCCCCTCAAGCGGGGGCGAAAAAAGTTGTTCAAAACCGCAAATTACCTCTGGACGTCTATTGGAGTTATTTCTATACCGCATCTCGTATTCCGGCGTAGCTCAGCGGTAGAGCAGTTGACTGTTAATCAATTGGTCGTAGGTTCGATCCCTACCGCCGGAGCCATAAAAAGCCCTTAAGTCTTTGACTTGAGGGCTTTTTTGGTTCTGGCTCGCAAAGCCATACTGCCGTGATCTTCTCATTGTTGCCGCATTGAACCTTGCGCATTGATTGCTTCCTGAGCGTATACTCAGCCCGCAGCATCAGGACGCCTGCCGCATTCGTGAAGTCCGGTCGGACAACGGCCGTGAGGTCCAGGCGAAATTCCACTGGCATGCCAAGGATCCCGGCAGCGGACATGCTTGCATCAGGCGTGGAACTGCGCATCTGGGCGGGAGCGATTTTAGAGCTTCCACAGACCGCATGGCGCGCACAAAGGAAAGTCGCCCTACGAAGTCCTCAGGGACCGGCTATCATAGTTCCGCTGGTGTCCCGCCAGGGCGTCTAAATTGCACTGAGTGCCCGACTCTCGCAGGCGGTGCAAATAACGGGTGTTTCAAGGGGTGGTGCAACAGTATAAGACCCTCAAGGTAAAGTGTCTTATCGTCTATTTCCAACACATTGCATATGTGTGTTGGCTCCGGCGGTAGGGATCGAACCTACGACCAATTGATTAACAGTCAACTGCTCTACCGCTGAGCTACGCCGGAACGGTCCGTGCCGTATAGCGCCCTCGGGATCAGGCGTCCAGAGGGCGCGAGAGACTTTTTTGAAAAAAATCAACCGCCGCGCTGTTCGAATACGGCGGTGGCGGAAAGGACGCCTTGCGGCGCGGCCAACTTGCGACCGGTGAGGTCAACAAGGTGAGCGAAAACGTTGCGCTCAGCAGCCTTTAGCAAAGCCGGCGGGGTCTCGGTATAGATATGTCGGGCTAAGGCGGCTGCGCTGGCCGGCGCAGTTAGAAGCGCGTCGAGAATTGCGGCCTCGCGGGATTCGCGGTGGGCGGTCAGCCAGTCGAGCCGTCCGGCGGGATCAAAGATCGGGGCGCCGTGGCCTGGGTGGAAAATACGCCAGTTGCGCTGGCGCAGGCGGCGGCAGGAGGCCATGAAATCCGTCAGGTCGCCATCCGGCGGCGACACCAGCGAACTGGCCCAGCCCATCACGTGGTCGGCAGTGAAGCAGGCATCATTCCAAGCCAGTGCAATGTGATTGCCAAGGTGGCCGGGCGTGTGGATGACCTCCAGTTCCCAGCCGTCACCGCGGATGAAAGCGCCGTCACCGACGGTGATGTCTGGGGAAAACGCTGTGTCGATGCCCTCGCCGCCGCCGGCCAGCCCGTCGGCGGCCAGCTGGCGCATGACTGCGCTGCGCCCGGCTGCGGGCCCGCCAAAGGCATAGACCGGCGCACCGGTTGCCTGGGCCAGCGCCCGGGCCAGCGGCGAATGGTCCAGGTGGCTGTGGGTCACGATGATATGGGTAATCTTTTGGCCCGGCTGCACAGCGGCCAGGATCGCGGCAAGATGCGGTTCGGACTCCGGCCCCGGATCAATGACGGCCAGGCCGCCGGTGCCGATCACATAGGTATTGGTGCCGCGATAGGTCATCGGCGAAGGATTCGGTGCCAGAATGCGGCGCAGGCCCGGCTCCAGCTCCTCGGCCAGGCCCGCCTGCGGGTTGAATTCATCCGGTACCTGCATGGTTTTGCTCCGCTGCTGTTTTCCTGGCCGGTGCGCGCCTGGATCGTCTTTCCTCTTTTCCAACCGCCCTATAGGCTTAGCCCATGTTCTTCAAATGGCTCAAACGATATATGCCGCGCAGTCTTTACGCCCGTGCGGCATTGATCCTGGTGGTGCCCATTGTGGCGCTGCAGATTGTGGTGTCGGTCGTGTTCATCAAACGCGATCTGGAGGATGTGACCGTGCAGATGACGGCCACCATTCAGCGCGAGTTCGAGTTGCTGCGCCAGGTGGCGGACAGCGCCCCGGATCAGGAGGCCGCATTGGCGCAGATGGGGCCGCTGCTGCAGCCGCTGAAAATGCAGGCACGGTTTCTGCCGCCCGGTGCGCCGCTGCCGGAGGATCAGTTCAGCCTGATTGAGTTTTCCGGCCGGGTGGTGCGCGAAGAGCTGGAAAAGACGTTTCCGGGGTTTTTAGCGGCGCGGTTTCCGGCGGACCGCACGGTGCAGGTCTATTTCGGCTCGGCGCATGGGCTGATGGAACTCAGCTTTGACCGCCGCCGGGTAACTGCCGCAGCACCGCACCAGCTGATTGTCACCATGCTGCTGTTCGGCTTTCTGATGATGCTGATTTCCTTCCTTTACATGCGCAATCAGCTGCGCCCGATCAAGCGGCTGGCCAATGCGGCCGAGGCGTTCGGGCGCGGCCGGGCGGTGCCCTATTCGCCGGCCGGCGCGCTGGAGGTGCGGGCGGCCGGCAGTGCTTTTTTGGATATGCGGGCCCGGCTGGAGCGCCAGATCGAGCAGCGCACGCTGATGCTGTCGGGGGTTAGCCATGATCTGCGCACGCCGCTGACGCGGATGAAGCTGGAACTGGCGATGCTGGACGAGGAGGACGCCGCACCGATGCTGCGCGACGTGGATGAAATGCAGGCGCTGCTGGATGCATTCCTGGATTTCTCCCGCGGGGCTGCAGTCAGCGAACCGGAGCCGGTGGACCCGCAAGAGCTGGTCCGTACCATCATCAGCGATTGGCAGCGCCAGGAAAAACAGGTGACGCTGGGCGGGATGTCCGGCGCAGGGGAGGTGATGCTGCGCCGCCAGCCGATGCGGCGGGCGGTGGAGAACCTGATATCCAATGCCGTGCGCTATGGCTCCCAAGCGCGGGTTTCTGTGGCGATGACCGAGCGCTCCATGCGGATCCGGGTCGAAGATGACGGCCCCGGCATTCCAGCCAGCCAGCGCGGCGATGCCATCCGCCCGTTTACCCGGCTGGATCCGGCCCGTAACCAGGACCGCGGGTCTGGTGTTGGCCTGGGGCTGGCGATTGTGGCGGACATTGCACGTGCTCATGGCGGCACCTTGCGGCTGGGCGAAAGCACGGATCTGGGCGGGCTGAAGGCTGACATCGTAATCGCGCGCTGACCGCTAATCCGCACTGGCCGCTGCACTGGCCGCCGAACGGGGCGGGCGCCTGAATGCGATCAGGTGTTGCGTAGCGGCGGCCTGCAGCGCACGCCCGCTTTGCCCAATCTTCTTTCTTTGCAGCTATCAATCGGGCCCCGGGCAGCTTGTCCGGGAAAGAAACACTGTTGGGAGAGCTCTCATGCCTCAGATTGATCCGTTTTCCAACCACCGCCGCGGGCTGGAAAGCCCTGCTACTCATCACATGGTGATCACGCCGCAGGACGGCACCGACCTGCCGGTCCGGCCGCGGGTGCTGCGGGTGCTGGCCTCGGGGGATCTGGTGCTGCGCGATGAGGCGGGCACAATCATCACCTACGCGGTTACCGCCGGTGAAACCATCGGGTTTTCCGCAGCGGGTATTGAAGCGACGGGTACGACCGCATCCGTGGCTGGGTGGTACTGATGCTGGGGCTGGGGCATTCCGCCACCAGGCTGACCGGTCCGGCGGCTGCACTGCACCCGTTTACGCCCGCTGCCCTGTTTGATGCACCCGGCGCGCTTGGCGGCTACTGGGATCCGTCCAGCACCGGCGGGATGTTTCAGGATATCAAAGGCCGGGTGCCGGTGGCCGGTCCCGGCGATCCGGTGGCGCTGATACTGGATGGCGCACAGGGTGTAATGGCCGCCGCGGGCGCCGGGCAGCTGGCGCAGCGCCTCAGCGGACAGGGGACGGAGCTGTTCGCGGCTCCGTTCTCCACCACCAGGAATTTCGCGGACAACGGCGACGGCAGCTTTACCTGCACCGGTGATGGTTCCGGCACGTCCTATGCCTACAAGGATGGGGCCGGGATCACGGTGGGGGACTGGTATTTCGTGTCTTACGAAGTCTTTGGCTTTCTGTCGGGGGGCTTCCGCGCCCGGGTGGGGACCAGCGCAGATGATACAGGGATTGGCCCCTGGCAAGTCGCCAATGGCACGGTTGAGGTTCTGCTGCGCGGCGACGGTTCCGGCGGCAACTTCTGGATCGAGGGCACACCCGCGACCCAAGGATCGGTGCGCAATGTTTCAGTGCGCAATGTCCCTGGCCTCCATGCGCTGCAGGAGGGAGGGGACAGCTTCAGGCCGCTGCTGATGCAGGAGCCGGTCAGCGGTGCCTGGTATCTGTCAAACGACCTGGTTGACGATCGTTTGACAGTGCCGCTGCCGGATCTGGGAGCGCAGGCCACAGAATGGCGCGCTGATGAAACCGGTGTGGTGATCAGCGGCGGTCTGACCATCGCCGCGGGGCTGCGGGATTTGCCGGCCAGCCAGAAGCTTTACGCTTATGGTGTGGTCAACAGGGCGCTGACAGCAGTGGAAACCGCAGGCCTGACTGCCTGGCTCAATTGCAAACGCGGGGTGTGACCGTGGGCGAGGCTGGAGGGGCAATACCTTGCCAGGGCTGGTCCGGACAGGCTGCTTGCGGCCCGCTGTCTTCAGCGGCCCGCAAGCGTGCTGCCAGGTTCAGGCAAGTTCCTTGGACAGTGCGGTGAAACCCTGTTCTATTGCCGAGGCGGCCTTGATCAGGTTTTCCCCGCCCGATGCGATGCTGGTCACTGCGGTTGTAAGGCCCAGGCTGCCGATCCAGATTGCCCATTTGGTCCAGACCGGATCCTTGTGGCGCAGGGCATCAACGGCCTTTTGTGCATTGTCGCGGAATTTTTCGGCCGGTTTGATGCTGACGTGATAAGCCTCGATATCCTTGATCAGCTTGGCCGTGGCCTTGCGGGCCGCTTCCATGGCGGCAAACAGCCCGTCGAGCTTTTTGCTTTTGTAGTTGCGGTCCTTGGCCATTTTGCCCAGCTTCTTCTCGATCTCCTTGTCGAGCTTGCCCTGCTTATCCAGCAGCTTGTTCAGCTCCTTGCCGAGGCCCGCAATCTCCAGATCGATGTTCTTGAGTTTGGCCTTGTAAGTCTCCAGATGCTTATCCACCCGGTTGAAGCCCGCGGTTTCGATCATCAGGAAGTCGGCCAGGAATTCCTTGCCGATCTCCTTGGCCTTCACCTTGGCCTTGGACTGTTTTTCGTAAGCGGACACCAGCTGTTTCAGCGCCTTTTCCAGCTCGCCATGGATCTTGACGATGTCAGATGTCACCTTTTGCACCGCGCGCGCCACCGAGACGATGCTTTGCGCAATGCCGTAAATGCTGGCGGCAATCGACACGCCGCCGGTCACCGCACCTGCCGCCAATGACGCCGTGCTGCCGATGGCGCAGGCGCTGCCCAGAACAATCGCGCTGACCACTTTGATCCGGTATTTCTTGCGGTCTTTGTTGGCCTGCTTCCACTTGTCGAAATGTTTTGTCGCGACCTGCTCAATCGACTTTTCGTATTTGGCAAAGATCTTTTTGATGTCTGCGTCCAGCTCCTTGCATTCCTTATCAGTCAGCGGCAGCACCGAACCCAGATCGTTTGCCTGGCTGACGCGCAGGCTGCATTCGGCCAGAAGCTTTTTGTATTCCTTGGTGGCGTCATCATAAAGCTTGGCGACAAAACGGGCGTCGGTATCCAGTTCGGCGGCCACTTTCTTGTCGACTTCCACGGTGGCGGCAAAATTCATATTGCCGAGCTGAACAAACTTCGGCTTCACCGCCTTGGTCACCTCGTTCTTGACGTCTGCCTTGATGATTGTGAGTTTTTCGGTTGCCATTGCGCTCTCTCGTGCCTCTACAGGTCTAGTGGCCGGATGGATGCCCTAAAACAGCTTGGAAACACAACGAAACGAATAAAACCGGCCTGCTCATTGGCCACTTTAGCCATCTGGCGGTTAGAAAAAAGCAAAAGCTTCCTGCCAGACCGGGGATTGGAATGGCATCGGCCGTTTCCGGACGCAAATCGGTGGATCGGGAAGGGTCGAAACAGCGCAGCCGAACCGGAGGCAGGGCGGGGAGGGTGGTAGGCCCGGCAGGATTCGAACCTGCAACCAAAGCGTTATGAGCGCTCTGCTCTAACCGTTGAGCTACAGGCCCGCCATGGTTTCGTGGTTAGGAAATGGGACGGGCGAGGTCAAGCGGTGATTGCAGGGCGCATCGGTGAATTTGCCGTGCGGGGCCGGTGCAGTGCCTCCAGCCGCGCCACCGTGCTCTCGATGGTCAGGTCCCGGCGCCGGTCCGGGGTGCGGCGGGAGGGATAGACGGCAAAGACTTCTTTGAGCGGCGCCTCATAGCCGGGCAACACCAGTTCGTATTCACCGGAGGCAAGCTGCGCCTCGATCATGAAGCGGGGCGCGCGGGTAAAACCGGTACCGCTGCTGACGGCCCGCATGATCAGATCCGGGTCATCGGCGGTAAAGCCGACCTGCACCGGCGCCGGAAACTCCTGCCTGCCGCGGCGCAACGGGAAGAAACCGCGGGTCTGGTCCTCGTGGTGCTGGATGAATTTGAGCCGCTGCAGGTCTTCCGGTTTCTGCGGGCGGGTTTCGCGGTCCAGATATTCCGGTGTGGCAAACAGCACCGTTTCCAAGGTCGAGATCTTGCGTCCGAACCCGTCGGTATCCCCCAGCCGCCCGGTGCGGATCGCCAGATCGTAGCCTTCGCGCACCACGTCGACCAGCCGGTCCTCGAGCCGCATGACGATATTCAGGTCGGGGTGCTGCTGGTTCAGCTCCAGCAGCATCGGCCCGATCACGCTGCGGCCCAGGAAAGAATTCACGCTGACGCGGAAGGTGCCCGATACACTGCCCTCCAGCGCGTCCAGCTCTGCCGTCATCCGGTTGTAGCCGGACAGCAGCGTCTGCGCGTGGCTGTAGATCAGATCGCCCGCACGGGTGGCATGAATGCCCTTGGCGGTGCGGTGCAGCAATTGCTGGCCTGTCAGGGTCTCCAGTTGCTTGATCTGCTGGCTGATTGCGGATTGGCTGATACCGCGGCGCTGGGCGGCCCGGTTCAGGCTGCCTTCGTCCAGGGCAATGGTAAATGTCTCAAGCAGGGTGAACCGGTCCATCGGATGCCTATCAGTGTTGCTTATAACTGCTATCGGATCTGCTGGGCTGTAAGTACCGGACCATCAGGGTTATTTCCGGCTCACAGGAAAATTCTCCTCAATTGGATATCGGAGTTTCTTATGACAATCAATCGCAGGGTATTTTTGAACGGGCTTGCGGCGGCTCCGGCGGCGGCACTGGCAGGCGGGTTTTGGGGCGGCGGCGCTGCTATGGCTGCGTCAGGGGCAGCAGAGGCGGCGCCAGTTACGCATTCTTTCACTTTGGGAGATGCCCGGATCACGGTTCTTCTGGACGGGCATCTTCCGCTGGGGACGCAGCTGTTCAATGATTACGACGCGGCTAAAGCCGAACCCGTTCTGGCGCAGGGGCTGCACCGGTTGCAGGACGGCGCGCTGCAGATCCCGGTCAACGGCTATCTGGTGGAGCGCGGCGGGCAGAAGCTGCTGATCGACACCGGCACTGCCCAGCTGATGGGGCCGGGGCTTGGCGCGCTGGGTGCTGGGCTGGCGGCAGCGGGCGTGACGCCTGAGAGCATCAATACGGTGCTGCTGACCCATATTCACCCGGACCATTCCGGCGGGCTGATCACCGCGGACGGAGCCGGGGTTTTTGCCAATGCCGAACTGGTGGTCGCGCAGCGGGAATGGGATTTCTGGCATGATGACGGGATCCTGGCCGGGGTGCCCGAGGCCAGCCGCGGCTTCTTTGACATGGCCCGCAATTCCGTGGCGCCTTACGCCGGCCGGCTGAAATTGCTGCAGGGAGAGGAAGAAGCGGCTCCCGGTTTCACTGCGCTGGAGCTGCCGGGCCATACGCCGGGCCACACCGGGTTCATGCTGGATGCGGGCGGCGAGGGGCTGCTGTTCTGGGGTGACCTGATTCACAGCGCCGCGCTGCAATTTGCCCTGCCGGACTGGACCGTCGCATTTGACACCGATCCGGCGCAGACGGCGGCGACCCGGCGGCGGATGCTGGACCGGGCGGCGGCGGATAATCTGCTGGTCACCGGCGCGCATCTGGATTTTCCGGCGCTGGGCCGGGTGCTGCGCCAAGGCGATGCCTATGCCTATCAGGCGGCACCCTGGCAGTTTGGTATCTGAGATTGGCGGTACTGTCGTGAAAACCACCCTGCTGCGCCGTCCGGGATGGCGCAGCAGATTCCCTAGTTCCCTTCTGATGCGCCTTGCGCTAAAGGCTGCGCAACCGATTTGAAGGAGCCAAGTGATGACCAGCGGCAAGAACGGCTTGACCTATGCAGACGCAGGTGTGGACATTGATGCGGGCAACGCCCTGGTTGACCGGATCAAGCCGGCCGCCAAGCGCACCAACCGCTCTGGCGTGGCCAGCGGGCTAGGCGGCTTTGGCGCGCTGTTCGATCTGAAGGCTGCTGGATACAATGACCCGATCCTGGTCGGCGCCACCGATGGTGTCGGCACCAAGCTGCGGATCGCCATCGACACCGGCGTGGTGGACGGCGTTGGCATCGACCTGGTGGCGATGTGCGTCAATGATCTGGTCTGCCAGGGCGCCGAGCCGCTGTTCTTTCTCGACTATTTTGCCACCGGCAAGCTGGAAACCGAAGTTGCGGCACGCATCATCGAAGGCATCGCCGAGGGCTGCGTGCGTTCGGGCTGCGCGCTGATCGGCGGTGAGACGGCTGAAATGCCCGGCATGTACCCGGAAGGCGATTTCGACCTCGCAGGCTTTGCTGTCGGCGCGATGGAGCGCGGCACGGCGCTGCCCGAAGGCGTGGCCGAGGGCGACGTGCTGCTGGGTCTGGCCTCTGACGGGGTGCACTCCAACGGCTACTCATTGGTGCGCAAGCTGGTAGAAGTTTCCGGCCTCGGCTGGGATGCGGACTGCCCGTTTGGCGAAGGCACCCTGGGCGCCGCACTGCTGACCCCGACGCGACTCTATGTCAAACAATGCCTGGCCGCGGTGCGGGCAGGGGGCGTGCATGCGCTGGCCCATATCACCGGCGGCGGCCTGACTGAAAACCTGCCGCGGGTTCTGCCTGAGGATCTGGGCGCCGACATCGACCTGAACGCCTGGGAGCTGCCGCCCGTGTTCAAGTGGATGGCAGAGACCGGCAATATCGCCGAAGCGGAAATGCTGAAGACCTTCAACTGCGGCATCGGCATGATCCTGTCGGTTTCTGCCGACCGTGCTGACGCGCTGACAGAAATTCTGGAAGGCGAAGGCGAGACCGTTGCGCGCCTGGGAACGGTCACCGCTGGTGCCGGCATGCGTTATACCGGCAAGCTGCTGTGAGCCATAAGAAGGTCGCCATACTGGTTTCGGGCGGGGGCTCCAACATGGTGTCCCTGGTTGAAAGCATGACTGGCGATCATCCGGCCCGGCCCTGTCTGGTGCTGTCCAATGATGCCGAAGCGGGCGGTCTTAAAAAGGCCGCCGCCGCCGGAATTGCCATCGCAGCTGTGGATCATAGGCCTTTCGATGGCGACCGTGCTGCCTTTGAGGCGGAGCTGGTGAAGCCGATTCTGGAGGCTGGTGCCGATATCGTCTGCCTCGCAGGTTTCATGCGGGTGCTGACCGCCGGGTTCGTGTCGCAGTTCGAAGGCCGGATGCTGAACATCCACCCCTCCTTGCTGCCGAAGTACAAGGGCCTGCATACCCATGCCCGCGCGCTGGAGGCCGGCGATGTTGCGCACGGCTGCACCGTTCATGAGGTGACGCCGCGCCTGGATGACGGCCCCATTCTGGGCCAGGCACGGGTGCCGGTTCTGGAAAACGACACGCCGGATGCGCTGGCGGCCCGGGTTCTGGTGCAGGAGCATCTTCTGTATCCGGCCGTGCTGCGCCGCTTCGCCGCGGGAGATAAGACGCCGGTTCAGCTGGGCTGAAGCCCGGCTGATTGCATTGCCCGGGACAAGCGCGTATCACGTCCCGGCCCACATGAGATTGAAAAGCCGGAATTTATGAAAACTCTGACCACCACCGAAGACCTGCAGGCCTTTTGCGAAACCGCCGCACAGTATCCTTATGTCACGGTGGATACCGAGTTTTTGCGGGAACGGACCTATTATTCCAAGCTCTGCCTGATCCAGCTGGCCTTTGCCGGCGACGGCGAAAATGATGCGGTTCTGGTTGATCCGCTGGCCGATGGTATTTCTCTGGAGCCGCTTTATACGCTGTTCCGTGACGAGAACGTGGTCAAAGTGTTCCACGCTGCCCGTCAGGATCTGGAAATCTTCTGGGTCGATGCGAACGTCTTTCCCAAGCCGCTGTTCGACACTCAGGTGGCGGCGATGGTCTGCGGCTTTGGCGATCAGGCGGGCTATGAAACTCTGGTGCGCAAGATCGTCAAGCTGGGCGTCGACAAGACATCGCGCTTTACCGACTGGTCGCGCCGCCCTCTGAGCGAGGCGCAAAAGACCTATGCGCTGGCCGATGTGACCCATCTGCGCAAGATTTATGAGTTCCTGGCCGCGGAATTGCAAAAGAGCGGACGCGCCCATTGGGTAACCGAGGAACTGCAGGTGCTGACCGATCCGGCGACCTATGACATTCAGCCCCAGGACGCTTGGAAACGGGTCAAAACCCGGACCTCCTCGGGCAAGTTTCTGGCGGTTGTGCGCGAATTGGCGGCGTTCCGCGAAACCTATGCGCAATCCAACAATGTGCCGCGCAACCGGGTGTTCAAAGATGACGCGCTGGTGGAGCTGGCCTCGACCAAACCGCGCAATCCCGGCGATCTGGGCGGATCCCGCCTGCTGCTGCGCGAGGCGCGCAAAGGTGCGATTGCCGAAGGCATCCTGGCGGCCGTGGCCAAGGGGGCTGACTGCCCGCCCGAAGACCACCCCAAGATGGACCGCAGCAAGGAAAAGCTGCAGGTAAACCCGGCGCTGGCGGATCTGCTGCGGGTGCTGCTGAAGGCCAAAACCGAAGCGGAGGGCGTGGCGGCCAAGCTGATCGCCCCCAGCGCGGACCTGGACGCAATTGCGGCGGGGCTGCGCGATGTCCCGGCCCTTAACGGCTGGCGGCATGAGGTGTTCGGCGCCGATGCGCTGCGTCTGTGTGACGGTAAGATCGGTCTCGCCGCCAAGGGTCAGGACGTAAAGGTTGTGGAACTGTAAGGCGCTATAGCCGCTGCAAGCAATCCGCTCAAAGAAAAACGCCCGCAATTCCTGCGGGCGTTTTTCTTATCGGTCGGTCTTGAAGTCAGCGGCGGCGGCTTTCGCGGGCATTCTGCGCGCCATTCACACGCACGGTGCGGATACCGGCCAAGTCCTGATTTGTGACCGTGCGGGCGGCATGGATGGTGCGGCTGAATTCACTGCCGGTTGCGGTGCTGGTTTCCGGGTAGACCACCCGGAAATCCAAGCTCAGGACGCCCTCTTCACTGCCGTCGGCGGGGCGCAGAACAACGTCATAGGCGCCCTGGCGGCTGGCAATGGCCGTTGCATAGATGATGGCGCCGGATGCGGTGCGTTCGATCCGCATTTCGGTGATCTGGCCGGCCAGGACAGTGGTGTCCTTGGGCTCAGGCCGGGCAAAGATGCCGCGGGCATTGCTGTCTTGCGGCAGCAGCGGGTTGGTGTTTTCCGCCACCGGCGCTTCGGCAGGCACGGAGCTGCCGAACCAGTTGGAGGGGTTGATCCGCGACTGTTTCCAGCCGCCGCAGCCTGCCAGCATCAGCGCGCAGGCCAATGTAAGAGCCAATGGTTTATGCATCTGTCCCCGCCCATTCAAAATGTCTTTGCAACGGATTACCCGATTGGCCGCGGCTTGAAAAGCGGTTGAAATGGGGCGGGCAGGGGCTTAGGTGCTGATCTGCACCGGATGCGGGTTTTGAGGATGGACGATAATGGCCACTGCCGCCTTTGAAGAGATCGTGGAAGACTTTGAGTTCATGGAGGACTGGGAGGACCGCTACCGCCATGTCATCGATCTGGGCAAGGCGATGCAGCCGCTGGACGACGCGCTGAAAGTGCCCGCAACCAAGGTCGACGGCTGCGCCAGCCAGGTCTGGCTGCATGCCACGATCGACGGCGGAGAATTCCGGTTCGACGGCGACAGCGATGCGATGATTGTGCGCGGACTGATTGCTGTGCTGCGCTGCCTGTACAATGGTCTGGGGCATAAGGACGTGGTGGCCGTGGATGCCAAGGCAGAGCTGGGACGGCTTGGGCTGAACGATCATCTGTCTTCGCAACGCTCAAACGGGCTGCGGTCGATGATCGAGCGGATCCGCGAAACCGCGATGGCCCAGGCCTGAGGCAGCAGGGCGAGGGGCCGGCCCCTCGCGCTCCCCGGAGTACTTCAGGAAAGATGAAAGGCTAGCCTGTCCAGCCTGAAAGCGTGGTTTCCAGATCGCCATAGCCGGTGTGGCGGTGTTCGAATTCCAGACCCATGCGGTCCGCGCAGTCGCGCGCCTTTTCCACCAGCTTGGGGTCGCTGATCTGCGACTGGTAGACCAGTTTAGTGTAATTGCCGAACACCATGTCCCGCAATTCGGGGTTCTTGTCTATGCCCATTGGGCGCCAGATAAAGGCATCGAATTGCTTGACCAGGAAATCGGTCAGGTAAAAGGCAGTGATTTCGCCTGCATCCGCATGGGCGGCGAAGGCCTCATTGCCTTCAAAAAAGGAATAGCAATGCGGGCCTGCCACCATTTCAACGCCCAGCTCTGCGCATTTGCGCTCCAGCGCGCCGCCGGTTCCGCAATCAGCATAGACCACGAAGATCTTGTCATAAACGGCTGAGTGTTTGGCTACGGCGCCGTCCACGGCATCGACAATCTGGTCCGGATAAAGGTGCAGCTTGGCGGGCAGGCAAGTGAGGTCGATGTGATCCAGCCCGTTTTTCTCCTTGATATCAAGGATCTCGCGCGCAAGCGCGCCGCAAGCGATCAGCAGGATGCGGCCGGACTTCTTTTCAGGGGCAGCCAGGCCCTGTTCGGTGAGGGATGTTTCCTCAAGTGTCCGCCCGGTGGGGGGGCGGAAGGCAGCCCGCTCGGTCAAGCGGGCTGCGCGTCCTTTACGTGCCAAATCAGGCGCTCATCGAGTTGTGCTTGCGTGCAACCATATCCTTGGCCATTTCCACAGCCACGGCGGCGTCACGGCAATAGCCGTCGGCGCCGATTGCCTTGCCGAACTCTTCGTTCAGCGGCGCGCCGCCAACCAGCACGATGTAATCATCACGCAGGCCTTGCTCGACCATGGTGTCGATCACCACTTTCATGTAGGGCATGGTGGTGGTCAGCAGAGCTGACATGCCAAGGATGTCCGGCTTGTGCTCTCCCAGGGCTTCCAGGTAATTTTCGACCGGGTTGTTGATCCCCAGATCGACAACTTCAAAGCCCGCGCCTTCCATCATCATCGAAACCAGGTTTTTGCCGATGTCGTGGATGTCGCCTTTGACGGTGCCGATTACCATTGAGCCGACCTGCGGGGCGCCGGTTGCAGCCAGTAGCGGTTTCAGGATGGCCATGCCGCCCTTCATCGCGTTGGCCGCCAGCAGAACCTCGGGGACAAACAGGATGCCGTCGCGGAAGTCGGCGCCAACGATGGTCATGCCGCCCACCAAGGCCTTGGTCAGAACATCATACGGCGCCCAGTCGCGCGAGAGAAGAATGCCAACGCCTTCTTCGATTTCCTCTTTGAGACCATCATAGAGGTCGTCAAACATCTGCTGAACAAGTTCCTCGTCATCGAGTTCCGACAGGATGATGTCTTCTTCGTCCGACATTCGCATATTCCTTGCTTACGGGGCGGCGTGCCTCGTGTTGGCCTAGTTTTGGGACTTTTGTGACAGAATGACGCCCCGGGACTGCATTGTTTGCGACATAGCTATTGTCCGAACCGACGTATAAGAGGAAATTCGATGATTTGGTAATGCGGATTATGCATGAAAATCTTCAGTTCTGCGCATTTGTTCTTTATATGTTCTTGTTGCGGGTGCATAGTGCGGCAATGCCTTATCATGACGGTTCCCAGCCCATGCGACGCAAAGCGCGTGCCAGCCTCAGCAATGCGGCAGGGCGGTTCGATTTGGACCGTTGCCAAGTAGATGATGGCTGGTTGCCAGAACCGGATACGGAGGTGATTCCCACTGAAGTGCGGCACGAGACGGCGCGGTCGCTGATCAGTTACAACCGGTCGCCGGATTTGCCGTTTGACCGCTCCATCAACCCTTTCCGGGGCTGCGAGCATGGTTGCATCTATTGTTTTGCGCGGCCCAGCCATGCCTATCTCGGCCTGTCGCCGGGTTTGGATTTTGAGACCCGGCTGGTCGCACGCCCCAATGCGGCTGCGGTGCTGCGCAACGAACTGTCGGCGCCGCGTTACAAGGCGGCCGTGCTGGCGCTAGGCACCAACACCGACCCGTATCAGCCGTGCGAGCGGGACCATCGCATCACCCGCAGTTGCTTGGAGGTGTTGCGGGATTTCAATCATCCTGTGGCGATCGTCACCAAGGGTGCGATGGTGGAGCGGGACCTGGATATCCTGGCGCCGATGGCAGCCAAAGGGCTTGTGCGGGTGGGGGTTTCCGTTACCACGCTTGACCCGGAACTGTCCCGCCGGATGGAGCCGCGGGCCCCTTTGCCAGCCCGCCGTCTGGCCGCCATCCGGCGGCTGACGAAGGCGGGGGTGCCGGTGCGGGTGATGACCTCCCCTGTGGTGCCGGGGCTGACCGATCATGAGCTGGAGGCGCTGCTGGCAGCCGGGGCGGAGGCGGGTGCGGATGCCGCCAGCTGGATCATGCTGCGGCTGCCGCGGGAGGTGTCGGAGCTGTGGCAGGAATGGCTGGCCAAGCACGAGCCTGGCCGTGCGGCCAAGGTAATGGCCCGGTTGCGGGAAATGCATGGCGGGCGCGACTACGACCCGCGCTGGGGCCACAGAATGCGTGGCGAGGGGCGTTATGCCGAAATGATTGCGCAGCGGTTTAAGGCAGCCTGCCGGCGGCTGGGGCTGAAGGAGCGGACACCGGATCTGCGATGCGATCTGTTTGCCAGGCCGCCGCAGCCGGGCGACCAGCTGGCGTTGTTTTGATCCGTCTTTGATCCTGAGGAGCGGCTTTTTGTGCTAAGCTGTGATCCTTCATGATTGAAAGGAAGGTGTGCTATGACTGCTGTCGCAGTAAAGGCACGTGTCACCGGCCGCGTGCAGGGTGTGGCGTTCCGCACCTGGACCAGGGCAGAGGCGTTGCGCCACGGCCTGTCCGGTTGGATCCGGAATGAGCCGGACGGGTCGGTGCGGGCGTTGCTGATGGGGCCGGCCGCCGGCGTCGCCGATATGGTGCGCCGGATGGGCCACGGGCCTGGCGCTGCCGCGGTGAAGGATGTGCTGACCGAACGGACAGTTCCCGACCCTGAAGTGAGCGGCTTTACAATCGTCCGCTAGGCCGGTGTGAACAATCGGCTGGCGTCACTTGCCGGGGCTTGCGGCGAAACCGATACGGGCGTTCACGCAGAAAACATGCGCGCGCCGTCAGGCCGTCCTGACGGTTTGCAAGGCGGGTTGGAGGCAAAAAAACAGGCTGAGCAATAAGTGCCGAGCGCCGCAAGGCAATTGCGGTGCTCGGTACTTTGCATTCCGGTGCTTCCACTGGCCGCGCTAAAGTTCGCGGTTGCGGTGGCCCGAAAGGTCAGGCGCGGCGACGGCGGCGCGAGCGGCGTTCACCGCCTGCGTTTGCGTCTTCACCGGTGCCGTCGCTGTCGGAGGTGAAAGGGCCAAGCACTTCGACGATTTTCTCAAGAGCCGGGCGGTCGCCGCGCGGGCGGTTGTCCAGGGCGTCGCGCATTGCGCGCAGATGATCCGGCATGGTGCCGCAGCAGCCGCCGATGATCCTGGCGCCCGAGTCGCGGGCCATCACTGCGTATTCCCCCATCAGCTCGGGCGTGCCGTCGTAATGGATGTGGCCGTCGACATATTTCGGGATGCCGGCATTGCCCTTGGAGATGATCGGGCGCTCGGTTCCCTGCGCGGCAAAACCAAGCACAGTACGCAGAATGTCCGACGCGCCGGTGCCGCAATTGGCGCCAAAGGCCAGCGGAGCATTGTCGAATTCCTCCACCAGCTGGGCGAGATCCGCCGAGGTCACACCCATCATGGTCCGCCCTGCGGTGTCAAAGCTCATGGTGCCGCACCAGGGCATGTCCGCCAGTTTAAAGGCCTCAGCCGCGGCGCGGAATTCTTCCGGTGCCGAAATGGTCTCCAGCCACAAAACGTCGGCGCCGCCCTCCTTCAGGGCGTCAGCCTGTTCATGGAACATCTCGACCGCCAGGGCATGGGACATGTCACCGATAGGTTCAAAGATTTCTCCGGTCGGGCCGACGGAACCGGCCACGGCGATTTTGCGTTCCGCCTTGTCTGCCACCTCGCGGCCCAGTTCGGCCGCAATGCGGTTCAACTCGCGCACGCGGTTCTGAGCGTCATGCAGTTTCAGCCGCGCGGCGGTGCCGCCGAAGCTGTTGGTCAGGAACAGGTCGCTGCCCGCATCAACCGAGCCTTGGTACAGCGCCAGAATTTTCTGCGGTTCGTCCACGTTCCACAGTTCCGGCGCATCGCCGGACTGCAGGCCCATGGCGAAAAGATTGGTGCCTGTTGCACCATCCGCCAGCAGAGCGTCTTTGGTTTCCAGCAACTGTTTGAAAGTGTTTGTCATCGGTTTCATCCCGTGTCAGCAGGCCGCCCGGGCGGGCTGGGCGGTAAATCGGTCTGTGTTCCCTGTCTCATGCCGGGCGGGCAAGGGCAATTTCATTTTCTTCATCTTCATTATGAGCGGGCGCTGCGGCGGCTGCGGGCTGCACGGCGGGCGGGCGGTGCACCAGGCGCAGCAGCTCGCCGATGCAAAGCGCCATCTGCAGCCAGCTGGGAGCTGCCATATAGCGCGGCTCCCACCTTGGCGCAAAGCTGGCCTTGAACCGGCGCAGGCCCCGGTCCACGCCCTTGGCCAGGCGGTGACCGGGCACGGCTGCCAGCGACAAGCGCGGGATACTTTCGGCTGCGGCGGCAGCTATGCCGGCCCGCACCAGCGCATGGCCGGTCCCGTCCGGAACATCAGGGCGCATCCGGATCAGATCCAGGCACCATTCGCGGGCGGATGTGTGAAAGCTGGCAAAGCCGATCAGCTGCCCGTCCCGGAACGCCAGAATCACCTCCTGGGCGGCCAGATAGCCGGGTTCAAACCGGCCCATCGTGGTGCCATAGGCGGCGCCATGTGCCGATTGCCAGGCTGCATCGGCGTCCCGCATCTGATCAAAGGGCAGCCGGGCCGCGGCGCGGCAGACCTCAATGCCTGCTTTCTCCGCATGACGCAATTTGCGGCGCAACTGGCGGCGGGAGGAACCGCCCTCGGAGAACTTAAGCGGGTTCAAAACCGCGTCTTCGGCGATCCGCAGGACGCGCCAGCCGGACTTGCGGGCGTGCAGCGCACTGCGTCCGCTGCATTTGTAATAGCAGGCGGCGGCGTTGCGGGTTTGGGCATGGCAGGCCAGCGGAGCAAAGGTTTCGGCTGCAAGGCCTGACAGCGGATCAAACAGCGCAATCGATGCCTGCGGGCTGTCCAGCAGTGCAATCCGGTTCAGGCCAAACATCTGCACATGGCCGCCGTTCTGCCGGATAATCCCGGTCTCAGAGCATGCCCTGCTACTGGGCAGGGCGGCTGGCGGCAGGCTGCGGCTGCCCATAAGGTCTGTATCGGCGATGGCTGCAGCCCTTGCCGGCAACAGTCCGGGAAAGATCATCAGCAAGGCGGCCAGAACCGCCGGCACTGCATAATAGACCAGACGGAAGGCCAGCAGCCCGGCGATCAGACTGTGGTCGGGGACCGCAGGCAGCAGCGCGCAAAGCGCCAGTTCAAACGGGCCGGCCCCGCCAGGGGCTGACGACACAACTGCAAACCCCAGCGCAATCGCATAGACCGTAAGCAGCTGCGCCCAGGAGGTATCAATTTCACCCGGCAGCAGCAGCCACAACGCTGTGCCGGCGGCGGCGACGTCGAGGGCCGCCCAGAACCCCAAAGCGGCCATTGCGGTCAAGGAGGGCCAGCGCAGCCGCAGCCGGAACAGCGGTGTTTGCGGGTGCAGAAAGCTGAAGGCCGAAACGCTGGCGGCGGCGGCCAGGATCACACCGCCAGCCCAGGCCATACCCGGCGACGGCGGCGCCAGGATCAGCGCGGCACCGCAGATTACCGAAAGTGCCGCCAAAAATGTGACAGCCACCAATGCTGTGAGCTGGCCCGCCTGCAGCGGCGACAGGCCGGGCAGCAGGCGCCAGCGGGCATAGCTGCCGGTAATCAGGCCAAACCCGGCAGTCTGCGAAAAAGCGATGGCGGCCATGCCTGCGCGCCGCGCTGCAGGACCATCCATACCGGTGCCAAGATGGCGGTGGGCCACGGAATCATAACGTCCCAGCGCCCAAAAGCTGAGGCCGGTGGCCAATACGGCAGCAACCCACTTCCAGGCGGGCAGACTGCCCAGGATGGCACCAAGCTCCCGCATCGGCGGCAATTCGGTCTGTGTTTGCAGCAGCCAAAGACAGCCCCCCATCACCAGAAAAGGCAGGGTCAGCCGGATCAGCCGCGCAGCCGGCCTGGGGGCGGTGGATTTTGAAAACAGCATGGCAATCCTTGGAAGGCAGCGCAAAAGGCCCTTGGTTGCCAGTGTACCGGGTGCTGTTTGCAGATCAGTTAACCGCTAAAACTGCGCTGATTACCGTAGTGGCCTTCCCTATCATTGGATAGGCAAGGCAGGCAGGGTGTTGCGGCAGCCGCATGGTGACGCTGCCGGCGGGCTCCGTGCCGGGAAGCGGCGGAAGGCGCCGGGCCGGACTGGCGGTCCGGCCGGGTGATCAGCTGGCTTCGCTCAGAATTTCTGCCTGCGCCTGCGGCATCAGTTCCTGCAGTTTGCCGCGGATCTGTGTTTCGCTTGCCTGAGAGCCGAGGTCGCCTGACAGCTTGCGCACGATATCCTCATGGCCGGCTTCCTCAAGATCAGCAGCAACGACGGACTGGGCGTAATCGGCGGCAGATGAGCCGCTTTTCCCCAGCAGCTCTGCCGCCCAAAGGCCGACCAGCTTGTTGCGCCGCGCACGGGCTTTGAACTGCATTTCCTCATCATGCGCGAATTTGGCCTCAAACGCCTGTTCGCGTTCGTCAAATGTAGTCATGACTGATCCTCATTAACCGTTTGCACCTGTCTAATGATAGGAGCATGATCCCTGCCGAGGGCAAGAAAAAACTGTTCTTGATAAAGCCTTTGTGCCCGGCGCAAGGCGGGCTGGCTGCCGCGGGCAGCGGTTGCCGCTAACCGGGGCCGCAGCTGCGGGGGCGCGATCCCGTGCAGCAAGCTTGCGGCTGAAGCCCCCTTGCACTATGAGGGCGGCACATCGCAGGGCCGGATTCCCGGCATTGACCCGAAAGGCTCCCAATGGCGCGTCGCAAGAAAATCTATGAAGGCAAGGCCAAAACACTGTATGAAGGTCCCGAGCCGGGCACCATCGTGCAGTATTTCAAAGATGATGCCACCGCCTTTAATGCTGAAAAGCACGACGTGATCGAGGGCAAGGGTGTGCTGAATAACATCCTGAGCGAGTTTTTCATGCTGGGCTTGGGGCAGATCGGTGTGCCGACCCATTTTCTGAAGCGTTTGAATATGCGCGAGCAACTGGTGCGCAGCTGCGAGATCATTCCGCTGGAAGTGATTGTGCGCAATTATGCTGCAGGCTCGATCTCCAAGCGTTTGGGCATCGACGAGGGCACCCAGCTGCCGCGCCCGATTGTGGAATATTGCTATAAGGACGACGCCCTGGGCGACCCGCTGGTCACCGAAGAGCATATCGCCGCCTTTGGCTGGGCCAGCCAGCAGGACATGGACGACGTCCTGAGCCTGGCGCTGCGGGTCAATGACTTTCTGTCCGGCGTGTTCCTGGCCGTGGGCATCCGTCTGGTGGATTTCAAGATCGAGATCGGCCGCGTCTATGAGGGCGATTTCCAGCGTCTGGTGATCGCCGACGAGATCAGCCCGGACAGCTGCCGCCTGTGGGACGTGAAGACCGGCCAGAAGCTGGACAAGGACGTGTTCCGCCGCGATCTGGGCAGTCTGACCGATGCCTACAGCGAAGTGGCGCGCCGCCTGGGCGTGATGCCGAACAACCCGCCGGCGCCGGGCAAGCCGACGCTGGTCAACTAAGACGGTCCCGCCCTGCGGACAGGGCGGGATTTTGAGTATTTTTGCAAAGAAGAAGCCTGGATGGGGCTTCGCCACCGAAACCTGAGGGATGATGCGATGAAGGCACGGGTGCATGTGATGCTGAAGAACGGGGTTCTGGATCCGCAGGGCGAGGCGGTGCGCCACGCGCTGGGGGCCCTGGGCTTTGACAAGGTTGAAGGTGTGCGGCAGGGCAAGGTGATCGATCTGGATCTGGCAGACGGCGCCACCGAGGCAGACGTGACCGCAATGTGCGAAAAGCTGCTGGCCAACACCGTGATCGAATCCTACAGCATCGAGCTGCAGTGATGAAGGCGGCGGTAGTAGTCTTCCCGGGTTCAAACTGTGATCGCGATTTGGCGGTGGCGTTTGAGCAGGCTGGTTTCGACGTGTCGATGGTCTGGCATAAGGACAGCGCGCTGCCGGAAGGCGTTGATATCGTCGGCGTTCCTGGCGGTTTCTCCTACGGCGATTACCTGCGCTGCGGTGCTATCGCGGCGCAATCGCCGATCTGCAAGGCTGTGGTCGCGCACGCAGATCGCGGCGGCTATGCCATCGGCGTCTGCAACGGTTTCCAGATCCTGACCGAAACCGGTGTTTTGCCGGGCGCACTGCTGCGCAACGCAGGTTTGAAATACATCTGCCGCACCGTGGACCTGAAGGTGGCGACGTCTGAGAGCGTCTTTACCCAAGAGTACAGCGCGGGCGATGTGATCGGTGTGCCGATTGCCCACCATGATGGCAATTATTTTGCCGATGCAGAGACCGTCAAGGCGCTGCAGGACCAGGACCGGGTGGCCTTCACCTATGCAGACAACCCCAATGGTTCGGTTGCTGATATTGCCGGTATCCTGTCGGACAACCGCCGCGTGCTCGGCATGATGCCGCACCCGGAACGGGCCGCGGATGAAGGCCACGGCGGCACCGATGGCACGGCAGTGTTCCGCGCATTGGCGGGCATGGTCACTGCGGCGTGACTTGAGGATGCGGGGCGGCCGCAATAGGTATAGTTTATGACCGCCCCGCGCTTTGATGTGACCAAACCCAAGCGGAAGACCGGCTCGCGCACGATTTCGTGGCGCGCGCGGCTGTCGCTTGTGCTGTTCATGCTGGTGGCGGCTGTCACCGTGTGGACCACAAACCGGGCGCTGACCCACCGTTTTACCGAAAGCACCCGCAACCGGGCCGAACTGCGGCTGGCGCTGTATTCGGGCAACCTGCTGAGCGAGCTGCGCCAGCATGCGATTGTGCCGCAGCTGCTGGCGCGCGACCAGACGCTGATTTCGGCACTGCAATCCAATGACTTTTCCCTGTCCACCCAGCGGCTGATCTCCTTTGTGGATGAGATCGGCGCAGCCTCGATCATGCTGCTGGCGCAGGATGGCCGCACTGTGGCCGCAACCGACCGCAACCGGCTGGGCGAGACCCATCGCAATGCTGCCTATTTTGTCGATGCGATCCGGGCCAAGTCGACAGTCTTTTCGGTGATCCCGCGGGAAGTGGGCGGCTACCGTTTCACCTATTCGCGGCGGATGATCGATGCGACCGGCGTCCTGGGCGCGATTGTGGTCGAGGTGGACCTGCAGAAGTTCGAACGGGCCTGGGCCGGGATTTCCGATGCGGTTCTGGTCACCGACAGCACCGGCAATATCATCCTGGCCACCGAGGCCCGTTGGCGTGGTCTGCAGGAGGGTGATGCGCTGACCTTGCAGACGCCCGAGGGCGCCATTCAGCGGGCAATCCGCGCCACCACTGACTGGACCGCGCTGCCGCCGGACGCCTATCTTCAGGGCGAGGCGGTGATGCGGCTGGAAACCCGGGTGCCGTTCCAGGGCTGGCGGATGGCGTCCTTCACCACTTATTCCTCGGTTCGTGAGCGGGTTAACGCGGTGCTGGCGCTGGAAATTATGGGATTCGCCATCCTGCTGGCGCTGGCGTTTTATGCGCTGAGCCGGAAAACCGCGCTGCGCATGGCCTTGTTCCAGCGCGAGTCGGCAGAGCTTCGCGTATTGAATGCGCGCCTCCAGCGGGAAATTGCCGAGCGCGAACGGATGCAAAAGACCCTGGCCGTGGCGGAACAGAGCCTGGCGCAAAGCTCGAAACTGGCCGCCTTGGGGGAGATGTCGGCTGCCGTCAGCCATGAGCTGAACCAGCCGCTGGCGGCGATGAAAACCTATCTGGCCGGCGCCCGTCTGCTGCTTAACCGCAACCGTCCGGATGAGGCGCTGGCCTCCTTTGGCCGGATCGATGATCTGATTGAGCGGATGGGGGCAATCACCCGGCAGCTGAAATCCTATGCGCGCAAGGGCGGCGATACGTTCAGCCCTGTAAACGTGGGCGATGCGCTGGCCTCCAGCCTGTCGATGATGGAACCGCAGCTGCGTCAGCGGCATGTGAAAATCACCCGGATTTTGCCCGAAGAACCTGTTATGGTGATGGGTGACCGGATGCGGCTGGAACAGGTCATGGTCAACCTCTTGCGCAACGCGCTGGACGCCACCAAATCAGTGGCCGACCCGGAGGTGGAAATCCTGCTGGCGGCGGGTGAGACGGCAACCCTGTCGGTGCGCGACAACGGGGTGGGGATCAACGACTTCGATGAATTGTTCGAGCCGTTCTACACCACCAAGCAGCCCGGCGACGGGGTTGGTTTGGGTCTTGCCATCTCCTCGGGGATCGTCAACGACCTTGGGGGACGGCTGACCGCCCGCAACGGCCAGAACGGCGGCGCGGTCTTTGAGATGCAATTGCCGGTCCTGGTGGACGGCATCGAGGCTGCGGAATGAGGCAGCCCCTGAAGATTAGGAGAGAACGCGCATGGCCCAGGCTATGAAAATCGCGATCGTGGACGACGAACAGGATATGCGGCAGTCGATCAGCCAGTGGCTGGCATTGTCGGGTTACGACACCGAGACCTTCTCCAGTGCAGAAGAAGCGCTGAAGGTGCTGGGGCCGGATTACCCGGGGATCGTGATCTCAGACATCAAGATGCCCGGCATGGACGGGATGCAGTTCCTGAAAAAGCTGATGGGCAGCGATTCTGCGCTGCCGGTGATCATGATCACCGGCCACGGCGATGTGCCGATGGCGGTGGAGGCGATGCGCGTGGGCGCCTTCGACTTCCTGGAAAAACCGTTCAATCCGGACCGGATGTCGGAACTGGCCAAGCGCGCCACTGGTGCGCGCCGCCTGACGCTGGACAACCGGGTGCTGCGGCGTGAATTGTCGGATGGCGGCCAGATCATGAAGAAACTGATCGGCCAAAGCCCGGTTATGGAACGCCTGCGCGAGGACATCCTGGATCTTGGCCAGGCGGACGGCCATGTGCTGATCGACGGCGAGACCGGCACCGGCAAAACCCTGGTGGCGCATGCGCTGCACGCGGTTGGCAGCCGCGCGGGCAAGAAATTCGTGCTGATCTCCTGTGCTGCCTTGGAAGAGGAAGCGCTTGCCAAACGCCTGTTCGGGCCGATGCAACCCGAAGACAGCATGCTTCCGGCAGTCGAGGAGGCCCGTGGCGGCACCCTGGTGCTGGAAGATATCGACGCGCTGTCTGAGACATTGCAGGCCAAGCTGCTGAGTGTGATCAACGAGCAGGGCACCCCGGCAGAAACCCGGATCATTGCAATTTCCAACCTGCAGGAAGCGGGCAAGACCTGCGAAGACGCGCTGCGCCCGGATCTGTTCTACCGCCTGGCAGCGCTGCGCATCACCGTGCCGCCGCTGCGCCAGCGCGGCGAAGATATCCTGACGCTGTTCACCCGCCTGTCCGAGCAATTCTCGGAAGAATACGGCTGCGAGGCGCCGCAGGTCAGCGCGCAGGAGGCGGCACAGCTGCTGCAGGCACCCTGGCCGGGCAACGTGCGTCAGCTGATCAACATCGCCGAACGCGCGGTCCTGCAGTCGCGCCGCGGCTCGGGCACCATTGCCTCGCTTTTGATGTCCGATCACGAGGAAATGCAGCCGGTGATGACCACCGAAGGCAAGCCGCTGAAGGAATATGTGGAAGCCTTTGAGCGGATGCTGATCGACAACACCATGCGCCGCCACAAAGGGTCTATTGCCAGCGTGATGGACGAGCTGTGCCTGCCGCGCCGGACGCTGAACGAGAAGATGGCCAAATACGGCCTGCAGCGGTCCGACTATCTGGCGTAACTGCCGCTGCCGCTGTTTTCGGCACGGGAACCGGCTGGGAAAACAATTGCTTGCGCGCCGGAGTTTTATTGGAACTCCGGCAGCCGGCTGAAAACTAACCACAATTTAACGCATTGTCTGCTATGGGCCGGCAGGTTTCATTTTCAATGCCTGTGGTGACGAATGTCCATTGTCATTACCTATCCACAGGCCTTATGCTGACCAAACGGGCCGGAAACCGGTGTATGGTTCCCCCGTTCTTATGAGTTTCGCTGACTGCGGTTTTTGTCCGGCATGATCCGAGAAAGCTGCAGTCAGACCGATTGGCCCTCTGAACTTTGGAGGGCAGTTTAGCGCCCAAGCCGGAATTTAAGCCGGTGCTGGGATAATGTGGCAGGGACGGGCAGCACCCGCCTGCCGGAGAAGAACCGCGATGACGCGCGCGAGAGCGAAAAGCACTGAGGCAGGAAGGCCGGGCATCGACCCCGGGACCACCTGCTGCACCGCGCCGTCCCAGATCGCCCTGACAAGACACCACCCGAAACGTGCGCGGCCGCCTGGAAACAAGAGGCTTGCGGACGCACAGGGCAGGTGCACCAAGGACACATGGCAAAGAAGATGCTTATCGACGCCACCCACGCGGAAGAGACCCGTGTTGTGGTTGTGGATGGAAACAAGGTTGAGGAATTCGACTTTGAATCCGAAAATAAACGCCAGCTTGCTGGCAATATTTACCTCGCAAAAGTAACCCGGGTCGAACCGTCGCTGCAGGCGGCGTTTGTGGAATATGGCGGCAACCGCCATGGTTTCCTGGCGTTTTCCGAAATCCACCCGGATTATTACCAGATCCCCGTCGCCGACCGTGAGGCGCTGATGGAGGAAGAGCGCGCCTATGCCGAGGCGATGCGTGCCCGCGACGAGGAAGACGACGAAAAACCGGCCAAGCCCAAACGGTCGCGCCGGTCCAAATCCGCCGCCAAGGCTGCCAAAACCTCTTCTGATGATGCGGTGGAAACCAAGGAGGTTGAGGCCTCTGAGGAGAAGACCGCTGAAATCGCCGGAATGGAGACCATCGACCTGAGCGACAGTGCTGAGGCCGGGGATGATCTGGCGGACGTGCCGGAAGGGTCCTCGCCGGTGGAACATGTCGCGGAAACGCCGGTGGAAGAGCCGGAAGACGATGATGTGTCTGCACCTGAGGCAGCCGAATCCGACGTGCCTGCCGGATCCGCTGAGACCGCTGGCGAAGAAGCACCTGCAGAGGCGGCAGCTGAGGCCGTCGTTGCCGAAGAGGCATCCGCAGAAGCTGCGGAAGAGCCTGCAGCCAAGGCTGAAGCCGGCTCCGAACCAGCCGCCGAAGCAGCTGAGGACGATGCAGAAGCGACCGCTTCGGAAGCCGCATCTGCCAATGCCGGTGCTGACTCCGCAGACAGCGGCGACAGCGATGAAGACGCGGGCGAAACCGGCCGTGCCGATGCAACCTCCAAAGATGACAGCATCGAATCCGTTGCCGATGAGGACGACAGCGAGGACATCCGTCCGCCGCGCAAGCCGCGTCCGCGCCGCTACAAGATCCAGGAAGTCATCAAAGTCCGCCAGGTCCTGCTGGTGCAGGTCGTCAAGGAAGAGCGCGGCAACAAGGGTGCGGCTCTGACAACCTACCTGTCGCTGGCCGGCCGCTATTGCGTGCTGATGCCCAACACTGCCCGCGGCGGCGGCATCTCCCGCAAAATCACCAACGCGGATGACCGCAAGAAGCTGAAGGATATCGCAACCGAACTGGACGTGCCGACCGGCGCGGGCCTGATCGTGCGCACCGCAGGTGCCAAACGCACCAAATCCGAGATCAAGCGCGACTATGAATACCTGCAGCGGATGTGGGAACAGATCCGCGAGCTGACACTGAAATCCATCGCGCCGGCCAAGATCTATGAAGAAGGCGACCTGATCAAACGCTCGATCCGCGATCTTTACAGCCGCGAGATCGACGAGGTTCTGGTCGAAGGCGAGCGCGGCTACCGCATCGCCAAGGACTTCATGAAAATGATCATGCCGTCCCATGCCAAGAACGTGAAAAACTACCAGGAAGGGCTGCCGCTGTTCGCCCGCTTCCAGGTGGAAAGCTACTTGGCAGGCATGTTCAACCCGACCGTGCAGCTGAAATCCGGCGGCTACATCGTGATCGGCGTGACCGAGGCGCTGGTGGCAATTGACGTGAACTCGGGCCGGGCCACCAAACAGGGTTCGATCGAGGAAACCGCGCTTAACACCAACCTGGAGGCGGCTGAAGAAGTCGCCCGCCAGCTGCGTCTGCGCGACCTTGCCGGCCTGATCGTGATCGACTTCATCGACATGGACGAGCGCAAGAACAACGCCGCCGTCGAAAAACGGATGAAGGACAAGCTGAAGACCGATCGTGCCCGCATCCAGGTGGGCCGGATCTCGGGCTTTGGCTTGATGGAAATGTCGCGCCAGCGCCTGCGCCCCGGCATGATCGAGGCAACGACCGCTCCGTGCCCGCATTGCCATGGCACCGGACTGATCCGCTCCGACGACTCGATGGCGCTGTCGATCCTGCGCCAGATCGAAGAAGAGGGCACCCGCCGCCGCTCTCGCGAAGTGCTGGTGCGCTGCCCGGTCTCCATCGCCAACTTCCTGATGAACCAGAAGCGCGAGCATATCGCCCAGATCGAAGCCCGCTACGGCCTGTCCGTGCGCATCGAAGGCGATCCGCATCTGGTCAGCCCGGATTTTGTGCTGGAGAAGTTCAAAACCGCATCCCGCGTGGTGCCTGCTGCGACTGCTCCGGTGGTGTCCGTTGATACCTCGATCATGGATCAGGTGGATGCTGAGGAAGCCAGCGAGGAAGAGGCAGAAGCTCCCGCAGCCGTAGAGGCCGCACCCGCCGCCGAAGAGGCTGAGCAGGACGACAAGCCCAAGCGCAAGCGCCGCCGCCGCCGCCGCCGGAAATCCGGCAATGGCGAACAGGGCCAGGATGGTGAAAACGGCGATGAGGCGTCTGACGAGCCGCAGCAGCAGGATGACGCTGCTGAGCCTGCGGAGGCTGCCGCCGAAGGTGAAGGCGCTGCCGCAGAAGAGGTGAAGGAAAAGAAACCTTCCCGCAGCCGCACCCGTACCCGGTCGCGCAAGCCGAAGGCCAAACCGGCTGAGGCAGAAGCCGCGGAGGAGGCTCCCGCCGCTGCGGAGACTGCCGAAGCTTCCGTGCAGGACGCCCCGGCCGCGGCTGACGCTGAAGATGCCCCTGCAGCGGAAACCGTTGCGCAGGCCCCGTCTGAAGACGCTGCAGAAGGCGCACCAGCCGCTGCTGCCCCGGATGCTGAGCCTGCCGCGGACAGTACTGCAGAAGCGCAAGATGCCGCTCCGGCAGAAGCCACTGCTCCGGCAGAAGTCACCGCTGTTGAAGTGGAAGCTGCCCCGGCAGAACCGGTTGCCGCTGAAGCCGAGGCTGTACCGGCGGAAGAGCCTGTAGAGGCAGCACCGGACGCCGCTGCCGAGGCGGTGGCAGAACAGCCTGCTGCAGAAGAGGCCGCCCAGCCGGAGCCCGCACCCTCGCAAGAGGAGAAGCAGCCGGAACCTGCAATGGCCGTTGCTGCAGCTGAACCGGAACCGGCGGCACCGCCCAAGCCGAAACGCCGCGGCTGGTGGTCGGTGGGCAGCTGATTGCTAAGTGATAACTAATGGGAGGCAGGCCAAAGCGCCTGCCTTTCTTTTTTTGGCGGTATTGCCAGCGAAGGAAACGCAGCCGGCGGCGTGTCAGGAAAGCGCATCCTAGGGCGGGGCTTCGTTCGGAAGCCACGCGGTATCAACTCCGGAAAGCGCGTCGAATTCCGCAGCTGTCCGGACAGGGCGCCAAGGCGCCTTTGGTTTTAGCTGCCCTTGCGGATCAGATAGGCTTGGTGGCCAGCGCCGTCGCTGTGGCCGAGGAATTCATGGCCCGCCTCATTGCAGAAATGCGGCACGTCAATCACCGCTGCCGGATCATCCGCCAGCAGTTGCAGCACATGGCCGGGCTGCAGCGATTTCAACCGCTTACGGGCCTTCAGGACGGGCAGGGGGCACAGCAGCCCGATGGCATCCAATGTCTCATTGATCTCGGTCATGGTGTGCAGATAAGCGGGATGTTTCATGCTGTCCACAAGGATGTGACCAACCCGCCCCGTGACGTTGGTCAATTGCTGGCATAAGTGTGGGACATGTTTGGAATCGAGATCATAGACGCAGGGCTGCTCCCTGCCATGCTGGTGGCGCTGCTAGGCGGCGTGATCAGTTTTCTGTCGCCCTGCGTCCTGCCGATTGTGCCGCCGTATCTGGCCTATATGAGCGGTGTCACCATTGGCGAGATGCAAGGCACCGGCGCAGCCCGGCGCAAGGCGGTCATCGCAGCTCTGTTCTTTGTGATGGGACTGTCCACGGTGTTTCTGCTGCTGGGCTTCACCGCCTCGGTGTTTGGTGCATTTGTGCTGAAAAATCAGGAGCTTTTTGCGCAAGTTTCAGGTGTGGTTGTAATCATATTCGGCCTGCATTTCCTGTCTGTGTTCCGCATTCCGCTGCTGGACCGCGAGGCGCGGATGGAGGCGGGCGAGTCCGGTGGTTCCGCCTTGGGGGCTTATGTTCTGGGGCTGGCCTTTGCCTTTGGCTGGACGCCTTGCATCGGGCCGCAGCTGGGCGCGATCCTGTCTCTGGCAGCCTCTGAAGCTTCGGTCAGCCGGGGCACAATCCTGCTCGGCGTTTATGCCGCAGGTCTGGGCATTCCCTTTCTGCTGGCGGCAATGTTTCTCACCCGTTCCATGGTGTTGATGAACAAGATGAAGCGCCATATGGGACTGATTGAAAAGGTGATGGGCGGGCTGCTGCTGGTTGTCGGCATCATGCTGGTCACCGGGTTGTTCACCACCTTCTCCTGGTGGCTGCTGGAAACCTTCCCGGCACTGGCAACGCTGGGCTGAGCCTGAGATGTTCAAAGGGGCCTTGGGGCCCCTTTTTCTTTTCCATTCCTGGCCTTACTCTTGCCGGAATGCACTGCTAGTCTGGCCGCAGAACAAAAATGCAGGCCAAGGCGTGACACAGCAGGAGCACGGTCAACAGCAGGTGCGCAAGCGGCGGGTATTCTACATACCCGGCTATGATCCGATTCATCCGCGCCGTTACCGCGAGCTGTACCGCAAGGAAGGCACCGCGCAGGCCGGGGTTTCCGGCTACAGCCTGGCACTGTCCCCCAAACAAACCAAAGGCCCCTATGGCTGGCACGTTGTGTCAGAGATGGATGGTCTTTGCACTGAGGCGGACATCGAGGTGCTGGTCTGGTCCGACATCGTGCGCGGCAGTATGGAGGCAACCATTCCCGGTACCTATTGGCAGCTATTGCGCACCGCCTGGATCTATATCTCCACAGGTGCACTGCGGCGGCTGATGCGGCTGCGCAAAGGGCCGGTGATCGCCGCACTTTACCCGGTGGGGATGCTGCTGTTGCAGGCGTTTCTGGCGCTGCTGCTGGCGTGGGGTGTTGCCTATGTCTTTGGGGCGGTGGCCGGTTCCGCCGGCCTTTCAGGTCCGGTAGCGCTGGCCATTGGCTGGGCCTTGGGTCTTGGTTGCGGCTGCGCGCTGCTGCGCTGGTTCAAAAAGCGGGACGGCAAGTTCTTCGCCTATTACCTGATGCATGATTATGCGCATTCCGCGGCCTCCCGCGGCGCCATCCCGCCGGAGATGGAAGCGCGGATGCGCGCGTTCCGCGCGCTGATCTCGGAGGCGCTGCAAGATCCTGATCTGGACGAGGTGCTGGTGGCGGGGCATTCCTCGGGCGCTCATGTTGGCGTGTCCGTCCTGGCGGATCTGATCCGCGCGGGTCTGCCGTTGAACCGGCCGGCGCTGGGGTTTCTGACCTTGGGGCAGGTTGTGCCCATGGTGTCCTTCTTGCCGCGGGCCGAGCGTTTGCGGGCTGATCTGCAGTATCTGTCCCAGCGGCAGGAGCTGGCTTGGGTTGATGTCACGGCACCAGGTGATGGCTGCGCTTTTGCACTGTGCGATCCGGTGTCGGTCAGCGGCGTCGCGGTTGAGGGCAAGCGCTGGCCGCTGGTGTTCTCCGCCGCCTTCACCCAGACGCTCAGCCCGGAACGCTGGCAACAGCTGCGCTGGCGGTTTTTCCGGCTGCACTTTCAGTATCTCTGCGCCTTCGACCGGCCGGGCGACTATGATTACTTCCGCATCACAGCCGGACCGCTGACGCTGGCGGAACGCTACAAGGACCGCAAACCGTCGCAGTCCCGGATTGATGCGGCAGTGTCGAAGTTCACGTCGGTGGCGGCTGAATGACCCAAGCCTTGCCGCCGAAACCGCCCGCACGCCCGGACCGCGTGTCGCTGTGGCGCTATGTGAAACTGTTCCGCCAGGATATTCTGTCGGCCCAGCCCGCGCGCCTGTACCGCGCCTGGATGGCCGAGTTCCGCACGCCGTTTTTCCGTTCCTTCCTGGTCAACCAGCCGGAGCTGGTGAAAGTGCTGCTGAAAGAGCGACCCGAAGATTTTCCCAAGTCGGACCGGATTGCCGAGGGGTTGAAGCCGTTGCTGGGGAACTCCGTTTTCCTGACCAATGGCGAGGCCTGGAAACGGCAGCGGCGGATCATCGATCCGGCCTTTGAAGGCGGACGGCTTAAGGACACTTACCCGGCGATGCGCGCCGCGGCAGAGGCCGCAGTGGAACGGCTGAAGGAACGGCAAGGACTTGTCGAGATTGAGGAGGAAACGTCGCACGCAGCGGCGGATGTAATCTTTCGAACGCTGTTCTCGATCCCGATCGAGCATCAGGTCGCAGGACAGGTCTTTAGCCGGTTCCGTGACTACCAGCGCAGCCAGCCGCTGTTGAACCTGGCAGCCTTTGTCCCATTGCCGCGCTGGATGCCGCGGTTTTTCCGCCGCGGCACCCGCCGGAACGCTGAGGTGATCCGCGAGCTGATTGCACAGCTGACCCGCGAACGAATGGATGCCATCAAGGCGGGCACGGCACCGGATGACCTGGCCACTAAGATCATGACCACCCGGGACCCGGAAACAGGCAGCACCTTTGATACCGCCGAAATGGTGGACCAGGTCGCGATCTTCTTTCTTGCGGGCCATGAAACCAGCGCCTCGGCATTGGCCTGGGCGCTGTATCTGATGGCGCTTTATCCTGGTTGGCAAGAGAAGGTGGCAGCTGAGGCCGAGGCGCTGGCGGATGAAAGCTTTGCCGCGGTTTCAAAGCTGAGGGTCAGCAGGGATGTGTTCCGCGAAACCCTGCGGCTGTATCCGCCGGTGCCGATGATGGTGCGCGAGGCAGCCTGTCCGGAGCAGTTCCGAGACCGCGACGTGCCAAAGGGCGCGCAGATGGTGCTCAGCCCCTGGCATCTGCACCGGCATGAGCGGCTGTGGGAGAACCCGGATGGGTTTGACCCTTCCCGCTGGCAAACGGAGAACGGCAAGCAGTGCCAGCGGGACGCGTATATCCCTTTCTCGGCGGGGGCACGTGTCTGTACCGGCGCTGGGTTTGCCATGGTGGAAGGACCGTTGATCCTGTCGATGATCCTGCGCGCGTTCCGCGTAGCTCCGGTTGCGGCGCAGGTGCCGGTGCCCGTGGCGCATCTTACGGTGCGGTCGAAGAATGGGATCTGGCTGCAGCTGTCGCGGCGTTAGCCAAGAAAATTCGAATTTTCTTGGCAAATTTCTTCGAAGAAATTTGCATCACTGGATGATGCGCACGGCGTCCTGATTGCAGAAGATGACAACCTGACCGGCGTTTTCGACGGCTCGAAATCCACGGCGCTTAAGTTCACAGTGAAAGCGGTCCCAGCCAAGCAGCCGTTCAATATCGCGCTTCTGGCGGCGGACAACACCGCCTTTTGCAGCAGCCTGGGACCGGAAAATCTGCTGTATCCAGGCATCAGCGGTGAGAGGAGCAGGCACAGGCATAGCAGCACGATGCCAAACCGTGGTTAACGTGCCCTTAACCGGTGCAGCACAAACAGCCTGATCGCTGAGGCCAATCCGCAATCCTCGCCGCGGGCTTCATCAATTCCGGCAGCCAAATCATTGATTGCACGGCCGTCTTGCGCGGCAATCTCGCGGAAGGCATCCCAGAAGTCATCCTCCAGCGACACCGACGTCCGGTGCCCGCGCAAGGTCAGTGAGTGCTTCTTGGGCCGGCTGTTCATTCGTCGCGCTTATGGTCGTCCAGGCGCCGGACGTCTTGCACATTGCGCGCCTTGTCCAATTCCTTTTCCGCCTTGGTCCGCCCGAAGGTCACGGCGTTCTGGTCTGCGCGGGCCTTTTTCCCGGCCCGCGCTTTTTCCTTTCTGTACCGGTTCAGATTGACCGGGCCTGAACCGGAGCCAGCCATCAGTCCTTGGGGCCGATCATCTGTTCGGGACGGACCACGGCATCAAAAGTCGCCTCGTCCACGAAGCCAAGCGCGACCGCCTCTTCCTTCAGCGTGGTGCCGTTCTTATGCGCGGTCTTGGCAACCTTGGTGGCGTTGTCATAGCCGATGGTCGGCGCCAGTGCAGTGACCAGCATCAGCGACTCTTTCATCAGCTTGTCGATGCGCGGCTCATTGGCCTGGATGCCGTTCAGCATCCGCTCGGTAAAGCTGTCCGCCGCGTCGCCCAACAGCTGGATGGATTGCAGCAGGTTGTAGGACATCATCGGGTTGTAGACGTTCAACTCGAAATGACCTTGCGAGCCTGCGAATTTGATCGCGGCATCATTGCCCATCACATGGGCGGCCACCTGGGTCAGTGCCTCTGCCTGGGTCGGATTTACTTTGCCCGGCATGATTGAGGAGCCTGGCTCGTTCTCCGGCAGGATCAGCTCACCCAGGCCCGAGCGCGGGCCCGAGCCGAGGAAGCGGATGTCATTTGCAATCTTGTAGCAGCTGCCCGCGATAGTGGCCAAAGCGCCGGACAGGAACACCATCGCGTCATGGGCGGCCAGTGCCTCGAACTTGTTCGGAGCAGTGACAAACGGCAGGCCGGTGATTTCGGCCATATTGGCAGCAACGGTTTCGCCCCAGCCTTTCTGCGTGTTCAGACCGGTGCCAACCGCGGTGCCACCCTGCGCTAGCTCATAGATGCCGGGCATCGCCGCTTGGACCCTCGCCAGACCCTGGCGGATTTGATGCGCGTAGCCGCCGAACTCCTGGCCCAGCGTCAGCGGGGTGGCGTCCTGGGTATGGGTGCGGCCGATCTTGATGATGTCCTTGAACGCCTCAGCTTTTGCCTCCAGCCCTTCGGCGAGCTTGGTCAGGCCCGGCACCAGCACGTCGCGAACGGACATCGCGGTGGCAATATGCATGGCAGTGGGGAAGGTATCGTTGGAAGACTGGCCCATATTGCAGTGATCGTTCGGGTGCACCGGATCCTTGGAGCCGATCACGCCGCCCAGGATTTCAATCGCGCGGTTGGCGATCACCTCGTTGGAGTTCATGTTGGACTGGGTGCCGGAACCGGTTTGCCACACCACCAGCGGGAAGTTGTCGTCGAACTTGCCCGCGACAACTTCGCCGGCTGCTTGAATAACGGCATCACCGATCCTGGCGTCCAGCTTGCCCGAGGCCTTGTTGGCCATGGCGCAGGCCTGTTTGATCACCCCCAGCGCGCGCACAATGGCGACAGGCTGCTTTTCCCAGCCAATGGGAAAATTCATGATCGACCGCTGGGTCTGGGCGCCCCAATACTTGTCTGCGGGGACTTCAAGCGGGCCAAAGCTGTCGGTTTCGGTGCGGGTTTCGGACATCCGTCTTCTCTCCGTTGAGTATGCGATTGTATGCCGTGTAGCCTGTGCCGGAATGCGGCGCAATTGGCCAGTTGCGCGCAGCATAGCCAAATGGCAGGTAAGGTATAGTGTCGAATTGGCGCAATCCAATCCATGCCATTGTCTCAATCCATGCTATGGTTACACTGCGTGGGACGGGGCGGGAGACGGGCAAATTTGTATCCGGAAAGGAATTGATCGTGCCAATCCGTCTGTGTGAAGTTCTGTCACTGAAATCCCTGGCCGTGCCTGCATTGGCCGCCTGTTTGCTGCTGTGCGGGGCGGTGCAGGGGATTGCTGCCGGTATTTCGCAGTTTGCCGGCGAATATTCCGGCAGCGTCGACGTCGTCAAGACAGATGGCGACACCGATCCCCGGGACATGAGCGTTATCATCCACGAGATGAAGAAGGGGTTCACCATCAAATGGACCTCGACCACCGAAAAGGATGACGGCAGCAAGAAGACCAAGACCTATGAAATCGAATTCCAGAAAAGCGGGCGCAATGGCGTCTACTCTGCGGCAATGACACGCAATGTGTTTGGTCATGCGGTGCCGTTGAACCCGATGGAAGGCGAACCCTTCGTCTGGGGCCGGCTGACTGGTGATACGCTGACGGTCTTTTCGCTGTTTATTCACCCGAACGGCGACTACGAGATGCAGCAGTATGACAGGACCCTGGCCGATGGCGGGCTGGATCTGGTTTACATTTCACGGTTGAACGGCGAACCGCGCCGGCGGCTCGAGACCTTCCTGGCCAGGCAATAGGCCAAGGAACAGGCCGGACATGAAAAAGGCAGCCGGACGGGCTGCCTGATACTGCGCGATGGGTAAGCCCGCCTATTTGCGGAAGCTGTCCAGCGACACGACATCCGCGTCTTTCTTGTCTTCTTCCGCTGGCTCCTCGGCGCCGTCTTGTTCCTCAGCCGCATCTGTGACCGCGGAAAAGCCTTCCGGCTCTTCATCGGCGGACTCAAACCGCAGTCCGAATTCCACCGACGGGTCCACAAAGGTGCGGATCGCGTCATAGGGAATGTAAAGCGGTTCAGGAGAATCGCCGAAGTTCAGCGTGACCGCAAAACCGTCCTCATCCACGGTCAGATTGTCGAACCAATGCTGCATGACAACGGTCATTTCACCGGGATACCGGTCGGACAGCCAATCGGCCAGCTCCACATCCGGGTGGGCTGTGTCGAAGGTGATGAAAAAGTGGTGGTTACCGGGCAAGCCATTGTCGGAGATATCCTGCAGCACGGTCCGGATCAGGCCGCGCATGGCAGAGTGCATCAGGTTGCCATAGTCGATTTCACGGGACATGCAGTCACCCTTTGTTCATTTGTCACCAGCATAGGAGATTCTGGCGGAAACAAAAGAGCAGCCTTTTCGCAGGATCAAATTTTATTGCGGCTGACGGTGCTTTGCGGGTATCGGCAGTCAGCTGATTGCAAACGGGAATTCCGCAACGACCAGGCCGGCTGCTGCCATCACCGCCAGCAGCAGCAGCATATTGCCGCGAACCATCCAGGCGGCAATCGGCGCCAGCAGAACCAGCAGAACCGCAGTGCTGTTCATACTGCTCCAGATCGGAACAGGCATGTGCAGAATGCCTGCTTCAAACACCTGCGTTCCGGCAAAACCCACATGCATCATGAACCACACGGACAGGTTCAGAATGACACCGGCCACAGTCGCCGTTACCGCCTTTAGCGCCATGCCAAGCCGCGGATGTGCGGCGATACGCTCCACATAAGGCGCGGCAGCAAAGATCCACAGGAAACACGGCATGAAGGTCGCCCAAAGCGCCACCGCGCCGGCGGCCAGGAACAGCCCGGACCCGCCCTGCGTCAGACCTGCCAGCATGGCGACAAATTGGGTGACCAGGATCAGCGGGCCAGGGGTTGTCTCGGCCAGGCCCAGGGCATCAATCATCTGCCCGGCAGTGATCCAGCCGAATTGGCTCACCACGGTCTGGCTGATATAGGCCAGCACCGCATAGGCGCCGCCAAAGGTCACAACGGCAAGTTTGGAAAAGAACCAGCCGATGTCCGCCAGAAACCCCGCTCCGGACAGCGAGAGGGCAATCAGCGGCAGCAGCCACAACCCGCCCCAGACTGCAATGGTGCGCAGCGTGCTGCCGTTGCGGGCAGGCGTGTGATGCGCGGGGGCACCGGTGCTGCCATCCTTGCGCAGTAATCCAATGCAGGCGGCGGCCAGCACCACCAGCGGAAACGGCAGGTTGAACAGGAACAGTGCGGCAAAGCCGAACCCCGCCAGCGCCCAGTCCAGCGGATGGTGCAGGGCCTTGCCAGCCAACCGCCGCAGCGCCTGCAGGATGATGACCACCACCGCCGCCTTGACCCCCAGAAATGCGGATTGCACCGCAGGCAGGGTGCCGTATTGCGCATAAAGCCAGACCAGCGCCGCAATCACCGCCGCCCCCGGCAGCACAAACAGCAGCCCGGCCAGCAGCCCGCCGGCAGTGCCGCGCATCCGCCAGCCGGTATAGGTCGCCAGCTGCATCGCCTCTGGTCCCGGCAGCAGCATGCAAAAGGAAAGACCGCGCAGGAAGCTGTCCTCGCTCAGCCACGGGCGGTCTTCAACCAGCTCCTTATGCATCACCGAAATCTGCGCTGCGGGGCCGCCAAAGCTCAGCACCCCGATGCGCCCGAAGACACGGAACATCTCCGTCCAGCTGGGATGGTTCATGCCTTGCGGTCCGCAGGCCAGTCGTGGCCTTCATTCTGGCCATCGCGGGCCCAGCGGTATAGCGCATCATATAGGGTCATGCCTGCCTCAAGCTGCTGATGGTCGTCTTTGTACTGGCGCGACAATCCGACCGAGAGGGCCAGAAGCCCCGCCGCCTCGGGTGCCAGATCATGCCGGTTGGTGTCGGCGCCTCTCACAACCAGGGACAGCCTGTCAAGCGCGGGCGTTCTGAGGCCGAACTCATCCAGCATGGTGTCAAAGGTGCAAAGCGGTCCGCGATGGGACCAGAACACACCCTCGACATCAAACGGCGTGGCGCCAAAGCGGTCCGCAACGCCGGTAACCTCAGACGGCGAGACAAACAGAATGCGCGCCGTCGGATCCGCAAAGCGGCGGATCAGCCAGGGGCAGGCGATGCGGTCGATCTTGGGCCGGTGGCGGGTCACCCACAGGCTGCTGCCGCCCACCGGCGCGGGCAGGATGCTGGCGGGAATGCGCGGCGCATCTTTCAGGGCGCGCCACGCAAACATGCCGCCTTGCAGGTATTCCGCCTCAATCCCGTCATTGCGCAGCCAGGCGGCCAGGCCTTGCGACAGTTTGATGCCCTTCTGGCAGATCACCACGCAGCGCCGCCCGTTCAGGCGGGCCTTGAGGCCATCAATATCCTGATGGGAATGGCGGAAAGAGCCAGGGATCAGAAAGGGATCCGCGGCAAAGTCTTCGTCAATGCAGATATCCACCAGAACCGACGCATTTGGTGTGCCGATCAGACGCAAGAGCTGGGCAGGGGTGATTTCATTCGGGGCAGCCATAAGCATGTCTCCTCGCAAGCGAAGGTTAACATGCGAACCTTGGGCTTGTCGCCTCACGGGGCGTTCGCGGTTGTCCCCATAGCTCCTAAGAACCGCATTTACGGCAGTCTTGTCAAGATTGCGCTGGCCGGCAATGCGCCGTCACTTCAACCGTTCGCCAGTCATGCAAACTGCCAGGGCCTCGGGCGGCAGCTGGCCCAGCTTCTCGAACATCCGGAAGTAATCCATGTTGGAATGCAGTTCTGCGATCTTGCCATCCGCCACCCGCGCCATCACCTGACCGGTGATCTGGAAGGGCATACCATCACTTGGGTTGCTGGTGCGTACCAAAAGCCGGACGGTCACCCAGTCTGCGGTTTCCATTGCGTGGGTGAAAGTGACAGTCATCGGCCCCAGCAGGTTGCGCAACGCTGCGACAACTTCACCATAGTCGCATTCCGGTTCCGCAAGGGCAGAGATTGCGCCGTAAATCAGCGTGTCCGGTGTCATCACCTCGGCAACAGCGTCCATATTGCCTTTGCACCAAACCTCTTCAAACCAGTAATGCAGCAGCCGGGTCAAAGGCATTTCAGCCGGGCATGCGGAGTCAAACGGGACCGCCATGGCCGGGGCGCACTCGGCTGAATGCTGCGGCAGATCGTGCGCAGGCGCCGCCCGGCGCGGGGATACTGCGGTAATCTCGGGTTCAATGATAGGTTTGGGCATTCAGTCCGGGGTGTGTTTGGGGCCGGGCAGGCGGCATCAAGGGCAGGCTGCCTGCAGACAGGCTGCTGTTCAGATGTGCCTGCTACAGGTGCTGCAAGCAGACTTAAAGCGCCAAAAAGGTGATTTTTGGCAGGGTGCCGTAACGGCAGCATAAACACAGGGCGGAAAGTGCAGGTTTCTGTTGCCAGGTACCTGCGAACCCCGCCTTACGCTGCTAGGCGCAAGGGCTTAGTTTCGGCGACATTAACAGCTTACGCTGCTACTGCCATTGCCGGAGCACGATTGTCATTTGCAATTGTACTTTTTGGGCCGGTACGGTGGCACCCCGCCGAGACAAAGCTAACCCCTTTAGACGTCCGTCGATCCTGTTTCGACCCCATGATCCCCAAATGAAGGATGTTTGGTGGAGTCGCCGGGTACCGCCCCCGGGTCCGATCCGTTTATTACGAGCGCGTTTATGTCCATAGTTCCACAAGGGAACACTGCGAATATAGGGGTGTATCAAAGGGAGTTAAAGGCCGAAAATCACACGGGCGGCATTTGGGCCGGGGCTGCTGTTGCGGATTTTGGCAAACAGGATGTGATCACCGCGCGGCTGCCCGTGCTGCAAACACATCTGCGGCCAGTTTCCGGGTCTCGGTTTCAAGATCCTGCAGGCCGGACACCGCGGCCGGGCCGTCTCCACGCTCAATCGCGTCGGCAATGCAGGCATGAAGCGCAGTGATTGCGGCGCGGTCCCGTGCGGTGAAGGTAATGATGTTCATCAGCGGCTGCATTGCTTCCACCGCGCCGGCCAATTGATAAGACAGCACCGGGTTATGCGCCCCGTCCACCAGCGCCCGGTGAAAAGAGACATCTGAGGCGCAGAAGGCCTCATCGGTCAGGCCAGGCTGGTTTTGCCGGAAGATCTCGGTCCGCATGGTGGCCAGCTGATCCGGGGTGCGGCGCTGCGCAGAAAGCGGCGCGCAAGAGCGTTCCAGCGCATAGCGGGCTTCGCAAGCGGTATCAAAGCTCACCGCGTTCATGCTTAGCAGCAGGGTTGAGGTGGTGATCTGCTGCGAATAGGCGTCCTCAAAGCTGAGCCGGTTTACAAACGCCCCGCCGGTCGCGCCGCGCTGGGTGCGGATCAAGGACTGCGCCGCCAATCGTTTAAGCGCTTCCCGCACGGTGGAACGGGAGACCTGAAACTTCTCCGACAGCTCGCTTTCAGACGGCAGCCGCTCATCCACGATCAATGCGCCCGAGATGATGGCATCCTTGATTGCCTGCGCTATCTGAACCGAAAGATCGGCGGAACTGTTGGGGTCAATCTTCATTCTCAGGGCCCTGACGCAGCACTACGCCGGAGGTGTCCCGGCAAAAAATCATTTGTCTGACATTTAAAAGTCTGACATTTAAAACGTAAGGCGTGAGTCGGGAGAAGGCAATGCTCGGATCATCCATGCGCAACGTTCTGTGGTTTGGGTTCCTTGGTGATGTACTCCATGAGCACCGGCATGGGGCCGGACATCATCGCGGCTACGGGCCTCAAATCGCGGGTGCGTGATTATGGCCGGGTTTGGAACTTTGGCGGTGAGTCTGCGGAAATCTGCCCGATTGACTGGTCCGGTTCCAAGCAATGGTGAAACCGGCGGGGGGCGGTTCCGGCCGGCTCCGCTGTTGGAAAACTATACTGTGTAACGCTCATATGGAGACTTGAGTTTGGCGAACATCTTTCCGTCCCGCCGCATCCGGCGCACACCCTTTTCCAAAGGGGTCGAGGCCGCAGGCGTCAAAGGGTACACTGTCTATAACCACATGCTGCTGGCAACAGTGTTTGAAAGTCTTGAATACGACTGCGCGCACCTGAAGGAGCATGTGCAGGTCTGGGATGTGTCCTGCGAACGGCAGGTCAGCATCAAAGGGCCGGACGCGCTGCGGCTGATGAAACTGATCAGCCCGCGCGACATGGACCGGATGGCAGACGATCAGTGCTATTATGTGCCGACGGTGGATCACAACGGCGGTATGCTGAATGACCCGGTGGCGGTGAAACTGGCGGCGGACCACTACTGGCTGTCGCTGGCCGATGGCGACCTGCTGCAGTTCGTGCTGGGGATCGCCATTGCCAAGGGCTTTGATGTCGATATCGTGGAGCCGGATGTGTCGCCATTGGCTGTGCAGGGACCCATGGCCGACGATCTGATGGCGCGGGTGTTCGGCGATGCGGTGCGCGATATCCGCTTTTTCCGCTACAAGCGTCTTGCGTTCCAGGGGGCCGAGCTGGTGGTGGCGCGCTCGGGCTGGTCCAAGCAGGGCGGATTCGAGATTTATGTCGAAGGGTCGGATCTGGGTATGCCCTTGTGGGATGCGCTGTTTGCCGCCGGGGAGGACATGCACGTCCGTGCGGGCTGCCCGAACACCATTGAACGCATCGAAAGCGGGCTGTTGAGTTACGGCAACGACATGACCCGCGGCAACACGCCGTATGAATGCGGACTGGGCAAGTTCTGCAATTCGCCCGAGGATTATATCGGCAAGGCCGCACTGGCAGAACAGGCTGCAAACGGCCCCGCGCGCCAGATCCGCCCGCTGGTGATCGGTGGAGAGATCCCGCCGTGCCTGGATGCTTGGCCGCTTATTGCTGACGGACGCCAGGTGGGGCAGGTCGGCTCGGCCGTTCATGCGCCGGAGTTTGGAGTGAATGCGGCGATTGGGATGGTGGACAGGTCCCATTGGGTGCCGGGCACGGTGATGGAAGTGGAGACCCCGGCAGGAATGCTGCCCGCAACAGTTCAGGAGAGGTTCTGGCGGTAGGAGCGGGGGCGCTGCCCCCGCCGCGGCAGGCCGCGGCTCCCCCGGGATATTTTTGGCCAGATGAACATGGGATCTGGCTGGGTTTTTGGAAAGGGAATGTGAAATGTTCAATGCATTGGTTGTGAACAAGGATGAAAACAGCGGCAAGACGTCTGCCGCGGTCCAGCAGCTTAGTTTGGAAGACCTGCCCGAGGGAGAAGTGACCGTGGCGGTGGAGTATTCCACCGTGAACTACAAGGACGGCCTGTGCATCGGGCCGGGCGGCGGGCTGGTGCGCAAATACCCGCATGTGCCAGGGATAGATTTTGCCGGTACTGTTGAGACGTCCTCGGATGACCGCTACAAGGCTGGCGACAAGGTGGTGCTGACCGGCTGGCGCGTGGGCGAGGCGCATTGGGGCGGCTATTCCCAAAAGGCCAACGTGCGCGCCGACTGGCTGGTGCCGCTGCCTGAGGGGCTGGATACCCGCCAGGCGATGGCAGTGGGCACTGCGGGCTTTACCGCGATGCTGGCGGTGATGGCGCTGGAGGATCATGGACTGGAGCCCGGGCATGGTCCCGTTCTGGTCACCGGCGCCGCGGGCGGTGTCGGTTCGGTGGCCACCGCGATCCTGGCGAACCTCGGCTATGAGGCGGCCGGCGTCACGGGCCGCCCGGAAACTGCGGACTATCTGAAATCCCTGGGCGCCACCCGGATTGTCCCCCGCGAGGAGATCAACGAGACCACCAAACGCCCGCTGGAAAGCGAAAGCTGGGCGGGCTGTGTCGATGCGGTTGGCGGCGCCATGCTGGCACGGATTCTGGGGCAGATGAAATACGGTGCCTCGGTTTCTGCCGTCGGCCTTGCGGGCGGCGCCGGGCTGCCTGCCACCGTTATCCCGTTCCTGCTGCGCGGTGTGAACCTATTAGGCATCGATTCCGTCATGCAGCCTTATGACAACCGCCTGCGCGCCTGGGAGCGGATCGCCAAGGATCTGCCGATGGACAAGCTGGAGGCAATGATCCAACCCGCCGCCCTTAGCGACCTGCCGCAGCTGGGGGCGGATATCCTCAAGGGCCAGGTCAAGGGGCGTGTTGTGGTTGACGTGAACGGCTGAGACCTGATCGGATGGCAACAAAAGGCCCCGGTGCTTTGCCGGGGCCTTTTGCGTGTCAGTCATTGTATTTGAAGAAACCCACCGAGTTGCCATCCGGGTCGGTGGCATAGAAGAACCGGCCGGGCGGGATCTCGATAGTGGGGGAGACTACTTTGCCGCCGGCATCCGTGACCCGCTCCATCACATCTTCCAACTCGCCCTCAGCGGTCAGATGCAGCGTCGGGCCGCGTCCGTCGCCTGCCGGTTTGCCGGGATACAGATGCAGGGCAACGCCGGTTGCCTGGTCCGCAGGCTTGAACATTGCCATCGGGTTGGGACCGCTGGTGTCGATGCTCAACGCGGCACCGGTCACCTTGGAGTAAAACGTCACTGCCGCGTCCAGATCGCTGACGGGCAGTTCGCCCCAGACCAGGAAATCCTTGGGGGTATAGGCCATATCAAATCCTCCGTTTTTGCCTGCGGTCAGCATGACAGGCGCTGTTGTCAGTTTCTGGCATCAACCTGCGGTCCGGAGCATCTCCGGCAGGCAGGTTTCATACACGGCGTTTTATTCGAAATTTCCAGCTTGCAGGGCCGCAAGTGTTCCCTCAATCCTTACGCAGGAGCGCAGCCTTGGCCGACCGCCTGCCAAGAACCGGGAACACCTGACCGGTGCGCGATTTGAGGAGACAGAAAAGCAATGACCGCATTGGATATTGATTTTGTCCGGGCCCAGTTCCCGGCCTTTGGCGAACCCGGCCTGCGGGATCAGGCATTTTTTGAAAACGCGGGCGGCTCCTATACCTGCCGCCAGGTGATTGACCGGCTGACCCGGTTCTATACCCAGCGCAAGGTGCAGCCCTATGCCCCCTATGAAGCCTCGCGCCTCGGTGGCGCCGAGATGGACGAGGCCCGCGCCCGTCTGGCCGCGCTGATGGGCGTTGCCGCTGAGGAGCTGAGCTTTGGCCCCTCGACCACCCAGAACACCTATGTGCTGGCGCAGGCCTTCCGCAGCTTCATGAAGCCCGGCGAAGCCATCATCGTCACCAATCAGGATCACGAAGCCAACACAGGCCCCTGGCGCCGTCTGGCCGAGGAAGGGATCGAGATCCGCGAATGGCAGATCGACCCGCAGACCGGCCATCTGGACCCGGCGCAATTGGAAACCCTGCTGGACGAAAATGTCCGCCTGGTCTGTTTTCCGCATTGTTCCAACGTGGTGGGCGAGATCAACCCGGTGCCCGAGATCACCGCCATGGCCCATGCCGCCGGCGCCTTTGTCTGTGTCGATGGCGTTTCTTACGCACCGCACGGGTTGCCGAATGTGGATGACCTGGGCGCTGATATCTATCTGTTTTCTGCCTACAAGACCTATGGCCCGCATCAGGGTATCATGGTGATCCGCAAGGCGCTGGGCGCGCTGCTGCCGAACCAGGCGCATTACTTCAACGCGGACACGCTCTATAAACGCTTCACCCCTGCAGGCCCGGACCATGCCCAGGTGGCGGCCTCGGCCGGTATGGCGGATTATGTTGAGGCCTTGGCGGCCCATCACGGCCATTCAGGCACGGCGGCGGAAACCGGCGCCTTTGTCCACGACCTGATGCGCGCGCATGAGGTTGCCCTGCTGCAACCGTTGCTGGATGCGCTAAAGGACCGTAACGATGTGCGCCTGCTGGGGCCCTCAACCGCAGAAAACCGCGCGCCCACCGTTGCCATTGCCCTGAACCGCCCGGCAGAACCGGTTGCCGCGGCCATGTCGGAATATGGCATCATGGCCGGCGGCGGCGATTTCTATGCTGTGCGCGCCCTTTCCGCCATGGGCGTTGATCCAAACGAGGGCGTGCTGCGTGTGAGCTTCACCCACTACACGTCCGAGGCAGAAGTGGCCAAGCTGATTGAGGTCTTGGACCGGATACTGTAACGCAGACAGGGCAAGGAAAGCGGCATGAACAGCAGTTCCCCGGTGATCTGGTGGATAAGGCGGGATCTCCGTCTTTGTGACAATCCGGCTCTGACGGCTGCTGCCGCGTCCGGTGCGCCCGTGCTTCCAGTCTATATCCTCGACGAACAGGACGAAGCGCTGGGCGCAGCGCCCAAGTTCCGCCTTGGGCTGGGGCTGGAGCATTTCGTACGGCAACTGGCCAGGGCCGGCTCCCGCCTGATCCTGCGCCGGGGCAAGGCGCTGGAGGTGCTGCAGCAGCTGGCCGTTGAAACCGGGGCAGGGGCCGTGCATTGGTCCCGCCTGTATGATCCGCAGGCCATTGCCCGCGACACCGCGGTGAAACAGCAGCTCTCGGCGCAGGGGATCACGGCCAAATCCCACGGCGGGCGGCTGTTGTTTGAACCCTGGACGGTCGAGACCAAGACCGGAGGCATGTACAAGGTCTACACCCCGTTCTGGAAGGCCGTGCGGGGCCGCGACGTCAACAGCCTGCTGTCGGCACCCGCCGCGCTGCCGGCACCGGAAAACTGGCCCGCCAGCGAAGATATCTCCGCCTGGAATATGGGCGCCGCCATGCGCCGCGGTGCGGATGTGGTCGCCCGCTACTGCCGTGTGGGCGAAGGTGCCGCGTTAAACCGTCTGGACGAATTCCTTGAATATTCTGTGGACGCCTACAAGGAGCGCCGCGACTATCCGGGCGAGGATGCCACCTCCGGCCTGTCGGAGAACCTTGCCTGGGGGGAAATCAGCCCGCACCGCATGTGGCACCTGGGCCGTGCGGCGATGGAGCGCGGCAGCCAGGGCGCAGAACATTTCCTGAAAGAGATCGCCTGGCGCGAGTTCGCCTATCACCTGATGTACCACTCACCGCATATGCTGACGGCCAGCTGGCGCGGCGAATGGCAGGCCTTTCCCTGGTCGCAGGACATCACGCGCCAGGTTCTGGCATGGCAGCGCGGACAGACGGGTTATGACTTCATAGATGCCGCCATGCGCGAACTGTATGTGACCGGCAAGATGCACAACCGGGCCCGGATGATCGTGGCAAGTTTCCTGACCAAGCATTTGATGACGCATTGGAAAATCGGGATGGACTGGTTTGCCGACACCCTGGTGGACTGGGATCCGGCATCCAACGCCATGGGCTGGCAGTGGGTGGCAGGCTCCGGTCCCGACGCCGCCCCTTTTTTTCGCGTCTTCAACCCTAGCGGCCAGCTGGAAAAATTCGACTCATCAGGTGCTTACACGCGACGCTGGATTGCCGAGGGGCAAGGCAATGCACCGCAATCCGCACTGGATTTCTTTGACGCTGCGCCGCTGTCCTGGGAGCTGTCGCCGGACACTCCCCGCGCCAAGCCGGTGATCAGCCTGAAAGAGGGCCGCGACCGCGCGCTTGCGGCTTATCACGGTGCCCGTGAAAACCGCTAACGTATAGTTTTCTTGCCGGAAGGCCCCCTGCGGCCTAGCTTTTTCCTTGTAGCCAGTCCGTGTCTCACAGGGGGAAGCGCATGAAGCACACGTCCGTTGAGGGCCAGAAAGATCTGCCGCGCTACTTTGCTGCGGTGTTTGCCAAGGTGAAGGCCATGGAGGTCGGGCAGCTGGATATCCACCTGCCGGACGGGCGCATATTTTCCGCAAACGGGCGCGATCCCGGCCCCACTGCCGACTTGCATATCCGTAATCCCGACTGTTTTGCCCGGCTGATCCGCGAGGGCGATCTTGGCTTTGCCGATGCGTACCTGGAAGGCTGGTGGAGCACATCGGACCTGCAAGCCTTTATGGATCTGGTGCATATGGGCGCCAATACCGTCTATGACGGTTTCCCGGGCCAGGGCCTGGCACGCGCTTATGAACGCTTCCGTTTCTGGCTGCACCGCAATCACCGCAAACAGGCGCAGAAGAATATCTCGTACCACTACGACCTGGGCAATGACTTCTACGGGCTGTGGCTGGATGACACGATGACCTATTCCAGCGCCCTGTTCCGCAGCGGCCAGGACAGCCTGGAGGCGGCGCAGACCGCAAAATACGCCTCGATGGTGGATCAGATGGGGGTGCAGCCCGGCGACCATGTGCTGGAGATCGGCTGCGGCTGGGGCGGCTTTGCCGAATACGCCGCCGGTCAGCGGGGGCTGAAAGTCACCGGTCTGACGATCAGTCAGGAGCAGTTGAGCTTTGCCCGGCAACGCATGGAAAAGACAGGACTTTCGAATCAGGTTGATTTGCGTTTGCAGGACTATCGCGATTGCCGCGGCACATTCGACGGCATCGCTTCAATCGAGATGTTCGAGGCCGTGGGGCAGAAATACTGGCCGGCGTATTTCAGCACCATCCGCGACCGGCTGAAACCCGGCGGCAAGGCGACGCTGCAGATCATCACCGTTGCCGACAGGCGCTGGGAGATTTACCGCAAAGGCGTCGATTTCATCCAGAAACACATTTTCCCCGGCGGCATGCTGCCGTCCCCGCATGTCCTGCGCAACCAGGTCGAACGGGCGGGGCTGGGCGTGGTGCGGTCGATTGAATTCGGCGACAGCTACGACCAGACTTTGCGGCGCTGGCACGACACGTTCAACGCCCGCTGGGACCAGATCGCCGGCTTGGGATTTGATGACCGCTTCCGCAAGATGTGGAACTTTTACCTCACTTCCTGCGCCGCGGCCTTTAAGACTGGCAATTGCGATGTAACGCAGATTACAGTTGCGCATCGCTGACTGAACTGGCCGCACGGATTGTAACCAGACATGCCCACCGGAGCCCGACTGACCGCCGCCTTTTGCCTTGCCTTGGTGGCGTTCTTTGTGTCCTTCCTGGTTATGCCGCTGATGCCCGAAGGCACCGATTTCGGCTATTTCGTGCATGTGAATGTGGCGCTGGGACTGCTGAGCGGCTGGATCTTCATGGGCAAACGCGCCGGCCGCGGGCTGGTGCCCGGTATCAACAATGGCCTCACGGGCATGGTGGTGATGGTACTGTGGGCGCTGTTCATCCAAGGCACCTGGGAAATGTTCCGCTTGGCCATGCGCCACCGCTATGGCGGCCCGTTTGAGGCACTGTCGCAGATCTTTGTGATTGCACTGGAGTATTTCTTTGTTATCGCTGTGCCATCTGTGCTGGTGCCATTGGCCGTGGGCGGGGTTCTTGCCGGTCTCGCGACCGAGAACGCCTCCCGCCGTTGGCGCTGAAACGTCTTCTTAACAACAGGTTGTAATCCGTGGCTGATCTCTTTTTCTTTGGCACGCTGCGCCATATCCCTTTGCTTGAACTGGTGCTGGGCCGCAGCGGTGCTGCGCTGAACGCGCAGGGTGCAAAATTGTCCGGCCATGGTGTCTATCAGGTGGTTGGCCAGCCGTTCCCAGCGATTGAGGCACGCGCCGGGGCCACGGCTGACGGTGTTCTGGTACAGGACCTGTCGCCTGCCGATCTGGATGCGCTCAACTTTTACGAGGGCGGCTTCGGCTATGCGCTGAAACCGGTTTCGGTTCAGCTGGAGGACGGCAGCACCGCCCCGGCGGAGGTCTATTTCCCCGAACCCGGCCTGTGGCAAACCGCTGAGCCGTGGGATCTGGCGGCCTGGGTACGGAAATGGGGCGCGCTGTCCCTGCGCGCCGCTGAAGAGGTGATGTCTTATCATGGCCGCATGACCGCCGAAGAGGTGGCCCGCTGCTTCCCCTCGGTCCGCCGCCGCGCTGCCGCTTGGCTGGAGGCGCAGGCGCGCCCCGGTGATCCGGAGCATGACCTGTCAAAGGACGTGATCGTCCACAGCCACAACCGCGCCTATCTGAATTTCTTTGCGATGGAAGAAATGAACCTGCAGTACCGCCGCTTTGACGGCAGTCTCAGCCCGGTCATGGAGCGCTCTGCCGCGATGGCAGGCCATGCGGCAGTGCTGCTGCCCTATGATCCGGTCCGCGATCAGGTGCTGCTGGTGGAGCAATTCCGCGCACCGCCCTTTATCATGGGCGAGGCGCACCCCTGGATGTGGGAGCCGGTCGCAGGCGTGATCGACCCCGGCGAGACGCCCGAGGACACCGCGATCCGCGAGGCGCAAGAGGAGGCAGGCGTCACTGTCCAGCGCCTGGAGCCGGTGGCGCAGGTTTATCCGTCCAGCGGCGCGCTGGCGGAATTCATTCATGTTTTCATCGGTATATCTGACCTTTCTGACGTCAATGGCGGCGGCGGTGTCGCCGGGGAGGGCGAGGATATCCGCAGCCAGGTCCTTAGCTATGACGAATTGATGCAGGGCGTGGATGCGCAGATCTATCAGGACATGCCGCTGGTCACTGCTGCACTGTGGCTGTCACGCCATCGTGAGCGGCTGCGCAACGCACCGTCCTGACCGCTTCGCGCCTTGTGAACGCCGGGGCGCTTAGTTACACCTTGGGGGAACGATCGAAAGGGATACCATGCGCATTGCACGCGATCTGGCTGATGCCATCGGCCACACACCTCTTATCCGCCTGAACCGCGTCAGCGAAGAGACCGGCTGCGAGATCCTGGGCAAGGCCGAATTCATGAATCCGGGCCAGTCGGTCAAGGACCGTGCCGCGCTCTATATCATCAAGGATGCCATTGCCCGCGGCGATCTGAAACCCGGCGGCACCATTGTCGAAGGCACTGCCGGCAACACCGGTATCGGTCTGGCGCTGGTTGGCGCCTCGATGGGGTTCAAGACGGTGATTGTGATCCCGGAAACCCAGTCGGAAGAGAAGAAAGACATGCTGCGCCTGGCTGGCGCCCAGCTGGTCCAGGTGCCTGCGGCCCCTTACCGCAACCCCAACAACTATGTGCGCTATTCCCAGCGTCTGGCAGAGAAACTGGCCAAGAGCGAACCGAACGGTGCGATCTGGGCCAACCAGTTCGACAATGTGGCGAACCGCCAGGCCCATGTGGAAACCACCGGCCCGGAAATCTGGGAACAGACCAGCGGCAAGGTGGACGGCTTTGTCTGCGCGGTCGGATCCGGCGGCACCCTGGCAGGGGTGGCCGAAGCACTGCAGCCCAAAGGCGTCAAGGTTGGTCTGGCCGATCCGCTGGGGGCAGCTCTCTATTCCTTTTACACCACGGGTGAGCTGGCCTCCGAAGGCAGCTCCATCACCGAGGGCATCGGCCAGGGCCGGATCACCAAGAACCTGGAGGGCTTCACGCCGGACTTCAGCTATCAGGTGCCGGATGCCGAGGCGGTGCCTTATGTCTTTGATCTGCTGCACGAGGAAGGCCTGGTGCTGGGCGGGTCTTCGGGCATCAACATTGCCGGCGCTGTGCGTATGGCCAAGGACATGGGTCCGGGTAAAACCATTGTCACCGTTCTGTGCGACTATGGCACCCGCTACCAGTCCAAGTTGTTCAATCCGGATTTCCTGCGGGAGAAGAACCTGCCGGTGCCAGAGTGGATGACCCACACGCCCGCGTCGATTCCAGGCGTATTTGAGGACGTATGACACCTATCATAACCGCTTTGCGGACTGCTTTGCTGGGGCTGGCCTTGATGGCCGGCCTCGCTTTGCCTGCGCTGGCTCAGCTGACTGCTGAATCCCGCGCCTATTATCAGGACTGGCTCAAGACCGCCAACCGTGCGGAAGAGGTCATCGACGCCAGACGGGCCTCCAGCGCCGCTATGGAAGCGCTGCGCAAAGAGCTTACCACCTACCGGCAGAATTTCCTGGCGGCGCGCACCGATAACGGCGACCGTATTCAGACGCTCGAAGGCCAGCTTGGCGCGCTTGGCCCGGCGCCCGGCGAGGGCGAGAGCGAGCCCGAGGATATCGCCCAGCTGCGCCGCTCGCTGGAACAGCAGCTGAAGGACCTCAAGGTTCCGCGTATCGTTTCGGAAGAGGCCTACAGCCGTGCCAACGGGCTGATCACCGAGATTGACAAGATCATCCGCGAGCGCCGCACCCGCAGACTGCTGGAACGCGGACCCTCGCCGTTCAACCCGGAAAACTGGGCCGGGGCGTTGCGTTCTCTGACCCGTTCGGGCAGCTCCTTGTGGAACGAAACCGCCTCCAAGGTGGGCAGCGCCACCACGGCTGAACGGGTGCAGAACAGCCTGCCGGCACTGCTGTTGCTGCTGCTGATCGCAGCATTGCTGGTGTTCCGCGGCCGGCCCTGGGCCCATGCGGCGGGCGACTACCTGCGCCAGTTCGGCAGCTCGGGCCGCGGTGTCTGGGGCTTTGTGGTCTCGCTGCTGGAGGTGATCCTGCCCTTTATCGGCATCATCTGCCTGACCGCAGCGGTGGACCTGTCCGGGGTGCTTGGCATCCGCGGGTCGATCCTGCTGGACTATGTGCCCGGCTGGGCGCTGCTGCTGCTGTCGTTCCACTGGCTGGGCAACCAGCTGTTCTCCAGCCGCATCGAGAACGATCTGGTTCCGGTGCAAGAGGGGCGGCTGAATGAAACCCGGCTGATGGTCGATATTCTGGCGGTGATCCTGGTTCTGCAGGATGCGCTGACCCAGCTGGAAAACATCGACAGCATCCCGGCTGAGGCCCATGCGGTGGCCAGCTTCCCGCTGATTATGGGCGCGGCCCTGGTTCTGCTGCGCCTGCACCGGATCGGTGCCAAGCGGCGTCAGCAGCAAAGCAGCGATGAGACCGAAGACGACGGCGCCATTGCTGCCGGTGCCAACCGGATCATGAATCTGGTGCGCCGTGCCACCTATTTGCTGGGGTTTGTGTCGCCGGTGCTGGCGGCCTTTGGTTATGTGAACGCAGCTGAGGCGCTGATTTACCCCGCTGTGTCCACCCTGGCGTTGTTGGCCGCGCTGCTGGTGCTGCAGCGCTTCCTGGGCGACCTCTACGGCTGGCTTTCCGGCAAAGGGTCCGAGGCGCGGGACTCACTGTTTGCGGTGATGATCGGCTTTGTGCTGGCGGCTTTGGCCTTGCCGCTGGTGGCGCTGATCTGGGGCGCACGGATCGCAGATCTGACTGAGCTGTGGTCGCAGTTCCTGGAAGGGTTCCAGATCGGCGACACAAAGATCTCTCCAACCGCTTTCCTGACGTTTGCGGTGGTCTTTGCCGTTGGCTATGCGCTGACGCGGCTGGTGCAGGGCTCCTTGCGCAATTCGCTGCTGCCCAAGACCAAGATCGACCCGGGCGGTCAGAACGCGATTACCTCCGGCCTTGGCTATGTCGGCATCTTCCTGTCAGCTGTTATCGCCATCTCGATGGCAGGGCTGGACCTGTCGTCGCTGGCCATCGTTGCCGGTGCGCTGTCGGTTGGTATCGGCTTTGGCCTGCAGACCATCGTGTCGAACTTTGTTTCCGGCATTATCCTGCTGATCGAACGCCCGATATCCAAAGGCGACTGGATCGAGGTCGGCGGGCTGATGGGCTATGTGCGCGACATCTCGGTACGCTCCACCCGGATCGAAACCTTCGACCGCTCCGACGTGATCGTGCCGAACTCGGACCTGATCTCGGGCACCGTTACCAACTACACCCGCGGCAACACCGTGGGCCGGGTGATTGTGCCGGTGGGCGTCGCCTATGGCACCGATCCGCGCAAGGTGGAGGCAATCCTGAACGAGGTCGCCAAGGCGCATCCGATGGTACTGCTCAACCCGGCGCCCAGCGTGGTGTTCCAGGGCTTTGGCGCCGACAGTCTGGATTTTGAGATCCGGGCAATCCTGCGCGATGTGAACTGGGTTCTGTCGGTGAAATCCGACATGAATTATGAAATCTCAAAACGGTTCGACGAAGCAGGGATCGAAATCCCCTTCATGCAGCGCGACATCTGGATCCGTAACCCCGAGGCGCTGACCCCGGACAAACCGGCAACCTCTGCCGCGGCGTCCGCTTCCGCACCTGCTGGCGCACCCGCATCTGCTCCGCTGAAGCCGGATCTGGCGGATGTGCAGCAGGACCCCGAAGAAGATGCTGATGGAGATGCCGATGCCGACAAGTGACCTGCTATTCCGCAAGGACGCCTATGCCCGGATGACCGAAGCCCTGGTGCTGGCCCATACGGAACAGGGCGGGCTGATCCTGGACCGGACCCTGTTCTACGCCACCGGCGGCGGCCAGCCGGGCGACAGCGGCCAGCTTTTGTGGGGTGATGGCCAATGCACCATTGCCACCACTGTCAAAGGTGAAGACGGCGCGGTGGTTCTGGTCCCGCATGAAGATGAACCATTGCCTGCCGAAGGCACTACGGTCACCCAGGTCCTGGACTGGGACCGCCGTTATGGCCACATGCGGGTTCACACTGCGCTGCATCTTTTATCAGTGGTGATCCCGCTGGAAGTGACCGGCGGCTCGATCAGCGCAGACAAAGGCCGGCTCGATTTCAACATGCCTGAGGCGCCCGCGGATAAGCAGGCGCTGCAGGACCAGCTGCAGGCGCTCATTGACCGTGATCTTGAAGTGACCGAGGACTGGATCACTGATGCCGAACTCGACGCCAACCCGCAGCTGGTGAAAACCATGTCCGTCTCGCCGCCGCGCGGGGCAGGGCAGGTGCGGCTTGTCCGCATCGGCACCGCTGACCAGCAGATTGATCTGCAGCCCTGCGGCGGCACCCATGTGAAACGCACTGGTGAAATCGGCAAAATCCGCCTTGGCAAGGTGGAGAAAAAGGGCAAGCAGAACCGCCGCGTCTACCTGCATTTGGAGACTTGAAAAAGAATGCGGGCCGGAGTGCATTTTTTGCCATTTCGGCCCTTGCATTTCCCCCTGTGATCCTTCAAAAGCCCCCTCACGGAGAGGTGGCCGAGTGGTCGAAGGCGCACGCCTGGAAAGTGTGTAGGCGGGAAACCGTCTCCAGGGTTCGAATCCCTGTCTCTCCGCCATAACCCACATTGTCAAAGAACATCAGTTGCTTCAGGCATGGCTTAGCAGGCAAAGAAAAGCGCGTTGCAGCGGCTGTTCTTGCATCTGGGGCAGGCCGGTCAGCGGACAGATGCCGGCGGATTGAATAAACTCTTCAGCGTTATTTACTTTTCCGCACGGCTGCGATGACCTTCCGCATAGGCCGTCTGATTCGAAAGACCTGCCCGGCATTCCGGCCGCATTGAGAAACAAACTTTGCAAACGGCAAGGATTGAAATCAATTCCACGCCATTTCCCTTAGGGCAGCTTGCTGAGGGAGCGGAAAACCGGTGGTGCCGCCGTATTTTGTCCTTGTTTCGGATTTGGAAACAATTTCACTCCCTCAAGCAACGAGTGCGGGAAATTTGTGCTGGAAGTGTAAGTTTGGCCCTCGGATTGTATCCGGTTTCCGAGACAATCATCATAATCCGGCACCGGCTTACGCCGTCTCAATTGCCCCGAATGGCGGAATGGGGGGAATTTTAGGCAATTTTTTGGCTTTGTGGCCGGAGGTACCTAACGTATGCATGTTCTAGCCCATTGGGGGGGCGAGTTCTGCGAGCTGCTGGACTGTGGTGGACTGCTAAAATTTAGCTTAAGTCCCTGGGCTGCTGATGCCTGCATACCACTGATCTAAGAGCTTTTGCTTATCGGCTGTGCGCTGTTCCGGCGTGCACTCCAGAGCGTTTGCGCGTTCTGGCCCTCTCTCCGCTTGGGCTGGTGTTTTGACTGCGAAGTTCCGCATGGCTGTGCGGCTGTCCGGCTGGCCCGAACGGTGGGTTTGGGGCCAGACCGGTGAGGAGAGAGTGATGGCGAAGAGTACCGATATGCCGAATGCGGCCTTAAACGGAATTGTTGAGGGCACCTCGGGGGATGACCTGATCAACGCGGCTTACACCGGCGATCCGGAAGGCGACATGGTTGATAACGCCGATGCCACCGGCCCGGCGGCGGGGCCGGATGATGATGTCATCATCGCAGGCAGCGGCAATGACAGCATCTATGCCGGCTCAGGCGATGATACTGTCGACGGCGGCAGCGGCGATGATCTGATCCTGGGCGATGGCGTCTCCGGCAGCAATGAACCGGTCAAGATCACCATCTCCTCGACCAGCGCGGCCTTCCAGAACAAGGTCTTTGCCTACACCATCGATCCGTCGACCGGCGAGATCAGCAATGTCGTGATGCTGTCGCAGAATGCAAATGCAGATGTCGGCGAGACCTTTAGTTACGATGCGCCCGAAGGCGCCTTTGTCGGCGTCGGCATCGTCAGCTCGCATGGCACCTATTACTCGTCCGGCTATGGCGCCAACGCCGGCCTGAACACGGACGGGCTGGACCACACCAAAGGGATCTTTGAATTCCCGGACGGCTCGGTTCAGCTGGGGTTCGAAGATACGCACAACCTTGGCGACAATGATTTCAATGACGTGAAGCTGATCATTGACCTGGGCAGCTCCGGCACAACGCTCGACAATGCGCATTTCGACTACTCATCGGATCCTTCTGATCCGGTTGTGCCGGGCGACGACAGCCTGACCGGCGGCGAAGGCGACGACACCATTCTTGGCGGCGGCGGCGATGACACCATTGACGGCGGTGACGGCTCCGACTCGGTTGAGGGCGGCGACGGCGATGATGTGATCGACACCTCCAAGGACAGCGGCATCCCGCTGCCGGACCGCGGCTTTCCGGGCTACACCGGCACCGATCCCGACATTCCCTTTATTCCGGCGGATGCCGATCCGTTCGACGACCGCGATACCGTTCTGGGCGGCGCCGGCAATGACACCATCTCTACTGGGGATGACGCTGACCTGATCGACGGCGGCTCGGGCATGGATGTGATTGATGGCGGCATCGACGATGACACCATCGACGGCGGCTCCCAGGCTGACGTTCTGACCGGCGGCGAAGGCTCCGACATCCTGCTCGGCGGCGGCGGCAGCGACACCATCTATGGCGGGCTGAACCCATCCTTCCCGGATGGGCTGAACATTACAGATGACGGCAGCGATGGCCGCCCGGCGGATCCGGACCCGACCAACGGCATGGACACGATTGACGGTGGTTCGGGCAACGACCTGATCTTTGGCCAGGACGACGACGACGACATTTCCGGCGGCTCCGGTCATGACACCATTGATGCCGGTATTGATGACGATATCGTCCGCGGCGGGGCGGGCAATGACCTGATCACCGGCGGCCAGGGCGCCGATACCCTGTCCGGCGGCGCCGGGCGCGATACCTTCCTGGGCGGCAATGCCGGCGACGAAGTTGACGGCGGCTCGGGCGGCGACGATTTCGACACCCTGGATCTGACCGGCAGCGGCCCGTTTGAACTTAGCGGTGTCACCGTTGACGCGGATGGCAACAGCATCTCGGGAACCGTCAACTTCCTTGATGGCGACGGGGCTGTGACCGGCTCCATGACGTTTGGCGAGATTGAGCAGATCATTCCCTGCTTCACGCCCGGCACGCTGATCGCCACGCCTCTGGGGGAACGCCGGGTCGAAGACCTGCAGGCCGGCGACCGGGTGATCACCCGCGACAACGGCATTCAGGAAATCCGCTGGATCGGTACCCGCACGCTGCAGGACCTGGAGTTGAACAGCGCCGCGCATTTGCAACCGGTACTGATCCGCCAGGGCGCCCTGGGCAATGGCCTGCCGGAGCGCGACATGATGGTCAGCCCCAATCACCGGGTGCTGGTCGCCAACGACAAGACGGCGCTGTACTTCGAGGACCGCGAGGTTCTGGTGGCGGCCAAGCATCTGACCGGGCTTACGGGGGTCGACACGGTAGAGACCACCGAGGTGACCTATATCCATTTCATGTTCGATCAGCATGAGGTTGTGCTGTCCGATGGCGCCTGGACCGAGAGCTTTCAGCCCGGCGATCAGTCCCTGCGCGGGCTGGACAACGCGCAGCGCAACGAATTGTTCGAGCTGTTCCCGGACCTTAAGTCGGAGAAGGGCCGGGCAGCCTATTCCGCGGCACGCCGGTCTTTGCGGAAACACGAGGCGCATCTGCTCGTGCATTGAGAAATGCTGCTGCTGTTTTGGGGGAAACGGCAGAGAAGAGCAAAGCGCAGGAAGGCAGGGTCTTGTGCCCTGCCTTCTCTGCATTCGCGGGGGTGTCAGCGGTGCAGGCGCCAAGCGGCCCAGTCTTCGGGCGTGTCCAGATCGGTCACCGCATGTTTCTTTGGCAGCGGCACCATCTGCACCGGTTCGGATGTCAGGAGGCTGCGGGCACCCTGGTCGCCGCTAAGGGTTTTCAGCGCAGCAAAGCAGCCGCGCGGAAACAGCACCGGGTGGCCCTGGATGCCGTCCTCGGAAGCGGCGCGCAGGACGGGGCTGTCCGCACCGTGAAAATGCGCAGCCAGATGCAGCATGTCCTGGGTTGTGATATCTGGCATGTCGGCGGGCAGGATCATCACGGCCTTAGTCTGTTCAGGCAGTGCTGCGATTCCGCGGCGGATCGAGGCGGCCATGCCCTCAGCCGCGTCGGGAACCGGGACCGGGATCGTGCTGCCGGTTGCGGCCGCACGGGGATGGGTTTCGCTGGGCAAGGTCACAAACACCGGCAGCCCGGTCAGCGCGGCACGGCGGCACATCAGAGCAAGCAGAGGCTGGCCGTCCACATCCTCCATCAGCTTGTCCCGGCCTTGCATCCGTGACGAGGCGCCGGCGGCGAGCAGGAGAATGGTGATGGCGGTCATGCAACCCGGTCCTTGGTTCTTGGCCGCAATGGCGGATGCCTCCGGCGGGAGTATTTTTGCAAAGAAGAAGGGCGGGGGCCAGTGAAAGCCGCATAGGTCAGCAGGGTTGACCGAATGTTTCGCGCGCGAAACATTCGGGTGCGGCCGTTGACCTATGTGTTGCGCGGGTTTCGCGGCGTTAGCGTGCGTTGCTGTGGCAACAGGGCGGATTCAGGTCAGGCGGGCTGACCTGAATCCGGTGCTTTTGGGCCTCAGCCCCGCATCCGGGCGCCGTCTGCGTCAAACAGTGGCTGGATGATCAGGCGGGCCTTGTACATCTTGCCGAGGATTTCGATCTCCACTTCCAGGTTTTCCTTGGCTGTCCCCGTGGGGACAAACCCCAGCGCGATGGATTTTTGCGCATGGTGCGAATAGCCGCCGGAGGTGCAGAAGCCTACAACCGCGCCGTCGAGCCAGATCGGCTCATAGGCAACCACATCGGCGTCGTCTGCTTCGACCTCGAAGGCGCAGAGCTGGCGCGCGGGGCCTGTGTCGCGTTCCGCCTCTGCCGCCGCGCGGCCGATGAAATCAACGGGTTTCTTGAAGGAGATGAAGCGGTCCAGCCCGGTTTCGGCGGCGGTGTAATCGGGTGAGAATTCCCGCAGCCAGGAGCCGAAGAACTTATCCAGGCGCAGCGACATCATCGCCCGCATTCCAAAAGGCTTCATGCCGTGCGGCTGACCTGCGGTCCACAGCGCATCCCAGAGGGCGCGTTGCGAAGGCAGGTCGCAGTAGATTTCATAGCCCAGATCACCGGTGTAGCTGACCCGCTGTACGATGCAATCAGCCATGCCCACGGTCAGGCGGCGCACATCCATGAAGCGCATGTCAGAGATATCGGTCCGGGTGCAGGCCTGCAGCACCTCGCGGGCTTTGGGGCCTGCGATCTGGAAGCCGTTGCGGGTGTCGGAAATGTTTTCCAGGGTCACGCCATCGTCCAGGTTCTGCAGGAACCAGCGCATGTGGTAGGCTTGGCTGCCGTAGGAGGCGGTGAGCTGGAATTCTTCTTCCGCCCCGGATTTTCCAAGACAGGAGATAGTGAAATCCCCGATCAGGCGGCCTTTGGGGGACAGCATCGGGGTCAGCGACAGACGGCCCGGTTTCGGCACCCGACCGGCCATGATGCGGTCGAGCCAGGCGCGCGAACCCGCACCTTTGATCAGGTATTTGCCGAAGTTGTGGACTTCGTTGATGCCGACATGTTCGCGCACGGCTTTGACTTCACGCGCGGTGGCCTCAAAAGCGTTGGAGCGGCGGAAGGACGGGGTCTCATAGCGCGGCTCATCGCCTTGGGCGAAGTAGTTCGGGACCTCCATGCCGTATTGCGCGCCCCAGACGGCACCCATGCCATCAAAGATGTCGTACATCGGGGTGGTACGGAACGGGCGGGCGGCGGGCAGCTCCTCGTTCGGATAGGCGATGGAGAAGCGTTTCTGATAGTTCTCAATGACTTTCGGGCGGGTGTAGCCCGGGGTAATCCAGCCGCCGAAGCGGGCGCAGTCCATCGCAAAAGTGTCGCGCTCGCATTCGCCGTTGATCATCCACTGGGCCAGCATCAGGCCGACCCCGCCGCCCTGGCTAAAGCCGGCCATCACTGCGCAGGCGGACCAGTAATTGCGCATTCCGGGCACCGGGCCGACCAGAGGATTGCCGTCCGGGGCAAAGGTGAAGGGGCCGTGAATCACCGATTTCACGCCAGCAGCCTCCAGCGCCGGAAAGCGTTTGTAAGCAAAGGCGATGGAGTCCTCGATCTTGTCGAAGTCGTCCTGAAGCAGCTCATGCCCGAAGTCCCAGGGGGTGCCGTCCACGGCCCAGGGTTTGCAGGGCTGCTCGTAAAAGCCGATGCAGAGGCCGCGGCCCTCTTGGCGCAGGTAGCTTTCGCCGGCCGGGTCCATCACATGCGGGTGCTCGCCGCCGCCGTCGATGATTTCGGCGATCATCGGTACTTCGTCGGTGACGATGTACTGGTGCTCCATCGGGTGCAGCGGCATGTAGACGCCGGCCATGGCGCCGACCTCACGCGCCCAGAGGCCGCCTGCGTTGACCACATGTTCGGCGTGGATGGTGCCCTTGTTGGTCACTACATCCCAGGTGCCGTCGGGGCGCTGGTTGGTCTCAATGACTTTGCAGTGGGTCTCAATCGTGGCGCCACCCATGCGGGCAGCCTTGGCATAGGCGTGAGTGGTGCCGGAGGGGTCGAGGTGGCCGTCAAGCGGATCGTACAGCCCGCCGACAATGCCGTCGATGTTGGTGACGGGAGCGATCTTCTTGATTTCTTCGGGGGAGACGATTTCGGTCTCTAGGCCCATGAAACGGTGTTTGGCGCGCTCTGCTTTCAGCATGTCGAAGCGTTCCTGGGTCTCGGCCAGGGTGACGCCGCCGACGTGGTGCAACCCGCAGGACATGCCGGTGATGGCTTCCAGCTCTTTATACAGCTTGATGGTGTAGCCCTGAAGCGCCGCCATGTTGGTGTCGCCGTTGAGCGTATGAAAACCGCCCGCCGCGTGCCAGGTGGAGCCTGAGGTCAATTCCGAACGTTCGATCAGCATGACGTCGGACCAGCCGAGCTTGGTCAGGTGATACAGGACTGAGCAGCCGACGACGCCGCCGCCGATAACTGCCACGCGGGTAGTGGTTTTCATGTGGGCCTCCCTGAATAGGTGTTGCCCGCATTCTGTACAGAAGTGAACAGTAGTCCAGCAGAAAAACGGCACCGTATGCCGCTTACAGGCAGCCAGGCTGCGGTTTCGTTACTCGGAGGTGCGGAAGCGGCTGTTCTGAATGACGAATATTGCGGTCAGCGGTGCCAGGAGGAGGATTGCTCCAACGGTGATCAGCAGCATGCCCAGCTGGGAATAATCGGCGGCTGTGGTGATGGTGCCTGCCGAATCTGTCACCTCGCGGGTCACTTGGAAGATTTCGTTCAGGTATTTGGTGCCGAGACTGGAGGCCGACAGCGCCAGATTGGTAAAGGAGGCCATGACCGCAAAGAAGGTGGCTTTCAGCCCCGAGGGCGCGTTGCGGGCGATCCAGGCGAGCATCGGGATCATCGCGACCTGGCCCAGCGGGGATTCCACGGCGGTGTCGACCATGGCGATGAAGCGGGCGTCGACCACGCCGCCGGTTATCGCGGCGGTCCAGTGGTGGGCGCCGTAATAAAGCGCGATGTTGGGCAGGCTGAGGACGGCCTCGGTGATCGCCAGAAAGGCGACGATCCAGGTGATCGGGCGGCTGGCCATCATCGGGCGGAAGATCAGCATGCCCGCCAGGGTCAGCAGCGAGGTGATCAGGGCCAGGACTGACAGGAACTGCTGGTCGAACCCCAGCACGTCGATTTCAAACCAGGTGGCGCCGGGGCCGCGCAGGGGCGTGGCGCGGTAGACAAAAATGATGATGGCAGTGCCGATCAGGGCGCGGGCCTGGTCCGTTGGCAGCACCGAGACCAGCTGCCTCATCAGGAACAGCACGATGGCCATGGAGCCGGCAAAGACGATTTCCTGCGAATAGGGCACATCGCCCAGTCCCACAGCCAGCGACAGCGCGACAAAGGCGCCGCCGCCGATGAAGTACCAGCGGTTGGGGGCGACCGGTTCGCGGGGCAGCTCGATGCGGGTGCGGATCTCAGCCTCGGCCACACCGGCGCGGCGCAGCAGGGCAGCCTTGCGCCATTTTTGCCAGATTGCCAGCGCCACCCCTGACAGCGAGATAACCGGGATCAGCAGGGCGAGGCTGAAAACAAAGCCGTAAAGCGCGCCCTTTGCCGCTTGCGGCAGCGCATCGGCACCGTCGAAGAGGGCAACGTTCAGCGCGGCAGCGGCGCTGGAGCCGCCGATCAGCGCGATGCGGCCAAAGGTCTGCATGGTTGTGTGCAGGGATTTGGTTTCAGCCTCGGGCAGGGGGCGGCCGTGGTCATCCGTGTGGGGCACGGCCTCGACCGACATCGCGTCGGCCACCACATCCTGCAGCACATATCCGCAAGGGGCCAGCAGCGCGGCGGTGACATACCAGGCGCCCAGCGGCATCACGGTGCCCATCACCGCAGGTTCCAGCACGATGGCCGCAAGGATGCCATAGCTGCCGGCCATCAGCCCGGCCCCCAGCAGGATCAGCAGGTATTTCCAGCGCCAGATCAGATCGACCAGATGCCCCAGCGGCATCTTCAGGGCCCAGGGCAGGCCGACCCAAAATGCCAATCCCGCCAGAAAAGCGGCGGAAAAGTCCAGGTATTCTTTAACGAAAAACGACGCGGTGACGGTGGTGATGCCCTGCGCGCCATAGGCGAAATAGATCAGCAGCGGCGGCAGGAAGGACCAGCGCAGCTGGCGGAACAGGTCCAGGATGATGCTGTCGAACCAGCCCCAGGCCAGCACCGCCGCACGGGTCATGCGTGGATCCCGGTCACGATAAGGGCCGGATCTTGAGACCGGTCACCCGGTTGCCTTCCCGCTCGGTCACTTCAAAGCGGAACCCATGGAAGGAGAACACCTGGCCTGTGGTCGGAATCATCTGAGCCTCGTGGATGACGAGGCCGGCAATGGTATTGGCCTCCTCATCGGGCAGGTTCCAGTCGGTGGCGCGGTTCAGGTCGCGGATGGTGGTGACGCCATCGACCAGATAGGAGCCATCTGTGGTTTTCTTGACGATGCTTTCCTCGTCGGGGTCGAATTCATCGGTGATCTCGCCGACGATTTCTTCCAGAATATCCTCCAGTGTGATCAGCCCCTGCAGCGCGCCGTATTCATCCACCACCAGCGCAAAATGCGAGCGCATCCGCAGGAATTGGCGCATCTGCTCGTCCAGCGTGGTGGTTTCGGGCACAAAATACGGGGCCTTGGCGACCCCGGAGATATCAAAGAACTTGAGCTTGCCTGCATCGCCGTCCGCACCGCCGGCTTGTTCATACATCGCCCGGAACAGGTCCTTGGCGTGAACCACGCCGATAATGTTTTCCTGCTCGCCGCGAAACACCGGCAGCCGGGTGTGGGGGCTTTGCAGGCATTGCTCCAGGATAGTGTCCGGCTCGGCGTTGGCGTCGATCATCTCGATATGGGAGCGGTGCAGCATGATTTCTTCGACAAAGCGGTCGGAAAGATCCAGCGCGCCCAGAATGCGGTCTCGGTCCTCTTTTTCGACCACACCTTCGGAGTGGCCCAGATGCAGCGCGCCCGCAATTTCCTCGCGCACCGCCATGATGTGGCTGTCGGGATCAATCCGCACGCCGAAGACAAGCAAGACACCGCGCACCAGCAGCCGGACCAACCCCACCACCGGCGCCAGCAGGGTGACAAGCACGCCAATCACCGGCGCTACGGCGGCGGCGGCTTTTTCGGCGTTGGAAATGGCATAAGTCTTGGGCAGCACCTCGGCAAAGACCAGCACCAGCACGGTCATCACCAGGGTCGCCAGGGCGACGCCGCTTTCGCCAAAAGCCCGGGTAAACAGGGCAGTCGCCAGCGAGGTGCCCAGAATGTTGACAAGGTTATTGCCCAGCAGGACCGAACCGATCAGCTTTTCGCTGTCTTCGGTCACGCTGAGCGCCCTTTGCGCCCCATGCGAGCCTTTATCGGCCTGGCTGCGCAGTTTCCCGCGCGAGGCAGCTGTCAGCGCAGTTTCCGAGCCGGAGAAGAAACCGGACAGGACAAGCAGCAGCACGATGGCCCCGGCAGTGGTCCAGAAGGCGCTGTCGAGTACGGTGGAGGCAGTGTCCATGAGAGGTCCAGAGATCCGGTCAGTTGAAGGTTCGCTGCATTTATGGGGGTTTGCCGCAGGCGCTTCAAGTTCTAGCGGCGCGTCAGCGCGTATCCTTGGCCAGCGGGTGATGCTCCAGCACCAGTTCCTGCAGGCGGGCGTCCAGCACATGGGTGTAAATTTCGGTGGTGGCGATGTCGGCGTGGCCGAGCAGCGCCTGGATTGCGCGCAGGTCGGCGCCATTGGCCAACAGATGCGTGGCAAAGGCATGCCGCAGCGTGTGCGGCGTGACCTTGTCCGGAGACACGCCGCCGGTAACCGCCAGTTCCTTGATCAGCAGGTAAAAGCGGTGCCGGGTCAGGTGGCCGGACTTGCCGCGGGAGGGGAACAGGAACCGCGAGGCGGGCTTGCCCTTTGCTACATGCGCTGCCTCGGTATCGTCGCGAGTGGCCAGCCAGACGGCCAGCGCGTCGCGTGCGGGCGGCGACAGCGGCACCATGCGCTCCTTGCCGCCCTTGCCCATGATCAGCAGCATCCGCGGGTCGCCGCGGGCGGCGGAAACCGGCAGCGAGACCAGCTCGGTAACCCGCATTCCGGTGGCATAGAGCAGCTCCATCAAACAGGTGTTGCGCAGCCGGTCTGCGGTGCTGCGGCCGGTTTGGCGCGCGGCATCCAGCAGCCGGTCAACCTCGATGACCTCCAGTGTTTTGGGCAGGCGTTTTTCACGTCCAGGGCCGCGGATCTGGATTGCCGGATTGTCTTCGCGCCAGCCTTCCTCAAACGCAAAGCGGTAGATCTGCTTGGCCGCCGACAGCCTGCGCGCCCGGGTGGACCGCGCCAGTCCTTGCGCGTCGCAGTTGATCAGATAGGCCTCGATGTCGTCCTGGCGGGCTGTCAGGAAACCCAGGGTGCGGTGTTCCAGCCAGGCGGTCAGGTCCTTAAGGTCGCGGCCATAGGCCAGAAGCGTGTTCTGCGAGGCGCCCGCTTCGGCCGCCTGGGCGTCGAGGAAGGTTGATATCCATTGGAAATTTTCCCGTGGGGGCGCCATGTTACTGATGCTCCAGCAGCATCAGCTGCAAGGCGGCGCGGCGGGCGGTGTCCTCCAGCCCGACAGCGCGGAACGCGGCCAGCGCCGCGGTCAGGTCGCCCAGATTGCCGTCGGCGCCTTGGGCAAACAGCACCATGCTGCGCAGGATCGCTTCGCCCAGCTGGCCGTTGTTCAGTATTTGCCGGATCGCGGGCGGCACCGGGGCGGTTGTGTCAAACCCCAATGCTATGGCTTTAGCCATCGGCGACGGGGCGGCAGCGTCACCAGGCCGGCCCTGGGCCAGGGCTGCCAGGAACGGGTCATTTGCGCCGGCGGCCTGGGCATCATGCGCGGCCAATTCATAAGACGGCGACAACAGGCGGATGCGCCAGGCCAGCGCGGCGGTCCGGCCGCTCAGGCCTGCCCGCGCCAGCGGCTCGCCAAAGAGGTCGGCAAACACAGTTTCAGTGCCCGCCTGTTGCATCGCATCCCAGGTGCGGGGCAGCGAGCGGGCAATGGCTTCTGCGTTGCCGGAGCCAAGGTCGCTTTCCAGCTGCTGAACCGCTGCAACCCGGTCCCAGATCCCGCCGGAAGCGGCGGGTTTACGGGCGCTGAACAGGCCAAGATACTGATTGGGGTTGAGCGCCCCGGCTCGCGCCAGCCGCTCTGCCGCCTCCAGCTGCGCCTTCCAGCCGGCAATGTCGCGCAGATCTGCCGCGGCAAAGGCCGGTGGCAAGGGCGCGGTGGGCATCGCCTCGCCAATGGTCTCGAACAGGCGGAAGGTCAGCGGGTCCGGATCCGCCGGGCGGCGCAGCGGCGGCGCCTGCTCAAATAGATCGGGGTTCAAAAAACGGTCAAGAAGCTGCATCTGGTTTTCGGGCAGCAGCTCCAGCGCGTGGGCAGTTTCCATCATCAGTGCTGCCGTGGGCCAGTCGCTGCGCCGCGCTGCGCAAAAGATCCTGGCCGCGTAGCTGTCTGACAGATGCGGCGAGGCGGTGAGGGCGGCGCAAGAGGCGTCCTCGCTGCCGGTCAAAAGGGTGGCGTCAAACCAGCGCGTGAAACGGTCCTTGCTGTCCGTGGGGCCTGCATGTTCAACCAGAGCCTGGGAGGGATCCGTGGCCCCCAGCGCCAGCAGCCGGTCCAGCCGGGCCAGCAGAATCCGGTCGCCTGCCGCGGACGGCGGCCGGGATTCCGACAGCAGCAGTGTGAACAGCAACGCCTGCATCGCCGGGCTGCCGCGCACTGGAACGGTTTCAATCAGATGGCTCACATCATCGGCAGCGCTGCCGCGCCACAGATCGGCCGGCAGGCCGGTTGCCGAGGCCGGAACCAGCCCGATGGGCGGCACCAGTGTTTCCAATGGTGTGACCGAAACGGACGGAAATGCAGCCGTGCCTGCCACTGGCGGCTCCAGCAGCACAGTGCCTGGCAGCCCGTTGCGCGGCTGTGGCTGGTTCAGCCAGTCAATCGCCGCCAGGGGTTCATTTGCAAGCGCACTGCCCGCCATCACCACCCCGGCGGCAGCCGCCCTAATCCGCATTCAGCACCACCGGTTTGCGCACCTCAGTGCTGGGCGCGCGGAAATCCGCACCGAACCAAGGCCCTACATAGGCATAGCCCACCAGCCCGATAGCCGCCAGAACCGCCAAATAGACCAGATACTTAATCAATCGCCCCATGGTATATCCAAAGCCTGTTTCCTGCTCTTTTGCCCAAGTTATATATTCCCTTTTCCGCAAGATCACGTCATTCACTGAAGAATGAGCGAAAAAGAGCAAAGCAGCGGCCAGAAGGCAGCAGGCCCGGTGCCGGGGAAGTTGAAGAAGACCATCGTGATGGTGGGCATGATGGGCGCCGGCAAGACCGCCGTGGGGCGGGCGCTGGCGGCCCGGCTGGATGTGCCTTTCCTGGACAGCGACCATGAAATCGAGGCCGCTGCCAACATGACCATCCCCGAGATATTTGCCCGCGACGGCGAGCCGTTCTTCCGCCAAAAGGAACGCCAGGTGATCGCGCGCCTGCTGGAGGAGGAACGCGGTGTCCTGTCGACGGGCGGCGGTGCGTTTCTGGCGGAAGAAAACCGCAATGTGATAACCGCCAAAGGGGTCTCGGTCTGGCTGCAGGCCGATCTGGAGGTTCTTTGGAACCGGGTGCGCCACCGCGACACCCGGCCGCTGCTGCGCACAGCCGACCCGCGTGCGACCCTTAGCGGCCTGTACCGCGACCGGGTGCCGCTTTATGCCAAGGCGGATCTGACCGTTGTCTCAGATGGCCAGGCGGCAATTGAAACCATGGTTGACCGGGTGCTGGAAGCCTTGCAGGCACGCCCCGATGTATTGGAGTGGACATGATGGAACGCAGGGTTCACGTGCCTCTGGACGGGCGGGCCTATGATGTGGTGATCGGCCCCGGGTTGCTGGCGCAGGCGGGGGAGCGGATCAAACCGTTGCTGAAGCGGCCGCAGGTGGCGGTGCTGACAGACGAGACCGTGGCGGAAAAGCACCTGGAGGGTCTGCGCGCCGGGCTGGCAGCCGCAGGTGTTGAGATGACCGCGCTGGCGCTGCCGCCGGGCGAGGCGACCAAGGGCTGGCCGCAGTTCACCCGCGCGGTGGAATGGCTGCTGGAGCAGAAGGTCGAGCGGGGCGACGTGGTTGTGGCCTTTGGCGGCGGTGTGATCGGCGACCTGGCTGGATTTGCCGCTGCGGTGCTGCGCCGGGGCGTGCGGTTTGTGCAGATCCCGACCTCGCTCTTGGCGCAGGTCGACAGCTCGGTCGGCGGCAAGACCGGCATCAATGCGCCCCAGGGCAAAAACCTGATCGGAGCCTTTCACCAGCCCGCGCTGGTGCTGGCCGATACATCCGTTCTGGAGACCCTGACGCCGCGCGATTTCCTGTCCGGTTACGGCGAGGTGGTGAAATACGGGCTGCTCGGGGACGCCGGATTTTTTGCCTGGCTCGAAGAACACGGTCCCGCTCTGGCCGAGGGCGACGTCGCAGCGCGGGTTGAGGCGGTGGCGCGTTCGGTGCAGATGAAGGCGGATATTGTCGTGCGCGACGAAACCGAGCAGGGCGACCGGGCGCTGCTGAACCTGGGCCATACCTTCTGCCACGCGCTGGAGGCGGCCACCGGCTATTCCGACCGGCTGCTGCATGGCGAGGGCGTGGCCATCGGCTGCGCCCTGGCGTTTGAGCTGTCGGCCAAGCTGGGGCTGTGTTCCCAGGAGGATCCCAGCCGGGTGCGGGCCCATCTGAAGGCGATGGGCATGAAGACCGATCTGGCCGACATTCCGGGCGATCTGCCGGGGGCAGAGGTGCTGCTGGATCTGATGGGACAAGACAAAAAAGTTGTTGCCGGTCAGCTGCGGTTTATCCTGGCCCGCGGCATCGGCGAGGCGTTTGTAACGGGAGACGTTCCGCCGGAAACGGTGCTGGAGGTGCTGCGCGGCGCCGGGGCCTGAACCCGGAAAACAATACCGCAAAGCAATTAGGGCAGCCGCAGAGGCTGCCCAATTTATTAACATCCTAACTCCGGTCCTTAGCGGATCAGGCTGCGGCGCTGCTGCCAAAATCCTGATCTTCCCAGTCGTCGGCATCAAAATCGATCGCCGCCACTGGAGGCGCATAAGCCTCCGGACCACCCAGCGCGTTCTGAGCCGGGTCAACCTCGCCGACGGCAAACTGCTGGACCAGTTCGCGCAGTTCCTGGGCCTGCTCGGACAGTGAGGTGGTTGCAGCAGTGGTTTCCTCGGCCATAGCGGCATTTTGCTGTGCCATCATCTCCAACTCGCCAACGGCAGTGTTGACGTCGCCCATTTGCGAAGACTGTTCCTTCATATTGCCGGCAATCTCAATGACAAGGCTGGAAATCTCGGCGACTTGATCGTTTACCTCCGACATTGCAGTGCCGGCTTGGTCCACCAGTGCAGCGCCGTTCTTGACCTGTTCCGAACTGCGTGCAGTCAGCTCGTCAATCTGCTGGACTGCATCGGCGCAGCGCTGCGCCAGCATCCGCACCTCGCTGGCGACCACGGCAAACCCGCGGCCTGCTTCGCCGGCGCGAGCGGCCTCAACCCCGGCATTCAGTGCCAGAAGATTGGTCTGGAATGCGATATCCTGAATCACCTTGGTGATCTGCGAGATTTCCTGTGAGGACTCCTGCAGTTTGTCCATGGCGACAATGGTATCCTTGACCACCGCATCACAGGATTTAACCCCGTTCTGGGCGCTGTCCGCCAATTGTTCCGCCCGGCCGGCATTGTCTGCCGACTGCTGAACATTAGCGGTCAGCTCGCTGATCGAATGGGTGGTTTTCTCCAGCGTGGCCGATTCCGCTTCGGTGCGGTGGGCCAGGTCCATTGAGGCTTCGGCAATGGATTTGGTGCTTTCGTCAACGCTGCTGGTCAATTCGCCGATGTTGGAGATTGATACGCTCAGCGCCTGCAGCGAGTCGTTCATATCCATCCGGATCGATTTGAACTCTTCCGGGAAAAACTCTTTGATCGGCTTGTCCAAACGTTTGTGCTGGAGGTCCATCAGCGCTTCGCCGATGCGGCGTGCAACAGTCATGACTTCTTCGCGGCGCTGCTTTTCCTCCTCCATACGCTCTTCCTGTTTGCGCTGGGTCACAGTGCGCAGATCCACCACATTGCGGGCCACCGTACCAATTTCGTCCCGGCGGTTTGCACCTGGCACGTCAACGTCTGTTTCGCCGCTGCCCAGTTTCTTCAGCGCGCCATTCAGAACCGACAGGCTCTTGGTCATGTCGCGTGCGATGAGCGCGCTAAGGCCCAAAACCGCAACCAGAAGCACGCCGGTGAACACTGCCATTTCCGCCAGCAGAAACTTGTTGTCCGCATCGAATCCGGCCATGTCCCGTTCCAGGTGCTCGATCAGGATCCCCTCTTTTTTCTGGAGCACCTTCAGCGCTTTGCTGGCTGCCGCAAACCACTGTTCAGCCGTCATTTCGGTCTGGGCCCCGCCGTTTAGGATGCCTTTGCGGACGTCCTCGAACTTTGTCATTTCAGGCGAGGTGAACAGCCCCTTCACGGTTTCGCGGTCCTCCGCAGTTGCAAAGCCCATGAACATCGACAGACGTTCCTTGAACACTTCATGATAGGCGACAAAGGTCTCCCGGTCGGCCGGTTTCCAGCCATGCTTGAAGCCGGCAGCGCCGGCAGCCCGTTCCAGCCCGGCGGCATCAATTGCGCGCATGAAAAAGGACAGCGCGACGGCCTCCTGCGAGATCACCGGATTGTCTATGGATTTAGCCAATGACAGCCCGGTTTGAATGAGGGCCGCGTTCAGATCTGTGTAGTAGGAAAGGGTCCGCTTCAGCGAGAGCGTGTGCCCGTCGATCTTTTTGCGGATGTCTTTTTTCTTGGCCAGTTCGGCCCGGGCAAATTGGATGGCCTGCACTGCCTCAATCGGGAGGAGGGATTTATCAATGTGACTGATCTCGGCCAGATAGGCCTCCATCGCGGTGTTGTTTTGCAACCGGACCTGGACCAATTTGTCCGGCGCGGTGGTGGCAGAGCTTTCCAAATAGGAGGCGCTGAGGCCACGCTCCAGTTGCAAATTGTGAACAAGGCTGCTCATATGCTCGATCACCTCTCCGGCCTCGGCCGTGTTGACCTGCGCGTTTTTGTTCAGCTGAAGCAGTGTCTGCCCCATGAACCACAGTGAGAGCATCAGCGGGGCAGCCACCAGAATGGCGATCTTTGTTTTGACCGGCAGATGCCCTAGAAATCGCATACTCATAGTCTGAATCCTTGCTGCAAAAATACTGTCAGTTGAATTCAGCATATTCGATATGTCTTAATATTTGCCTATTGCACTAACCGCGGGCTGCCGCGCAGGCAGCGGGCTGATATGCTGGCGCCGGCGCACATCCGCTGCCCGGCAAAGCGTTCACTTCGGCGTCAATGGGGCGCGGCACTGCTGGTTTGGCCAATTTTGTTGGCGAGAATCCGCAGCATGATGGCCTGCGCCATATGAACAGCCGTATGGTCATCCAAGGCGGTGGTCTGCCCATCAGGATCGGTGGCGCGCTGGTTGGCGGCATCGGGGTTGGTGGCGCACCTGGCGGCCACCTGGACGAAGCCTGCGCACGCGCCGGGCGGGATGCAATCGGCGCCGAATGACCGGAGCGCAGCCTGCCACTCAGGTAGCAGGTGCCCTTACGACAGAGAGGTCTGATATGATGAAATGTGTTCTGGCTCTGATCCTGAGCGTCTTTTCCGCTTCGGCGCAGGCGCAGACTGCTCCCTCAGGGGCCGAGATCGCCAGCTATGGGGGATTGCATCGCGCCGCCCGTACCGGAGATCTTGTGGAAATTGCCCGCCTTATCGCGGCGGGCGCCGACCTTAATGCCCAGGACCGCCGGGGCCGCACTCCCGCCCATGTCGCGGCCTATGCTTCACACGATGACGCTCTGCGCGCCTTGGCTGAGGCGGGGGGCGGCATGAATGCTCTGGAGGGGCAGGCTTACGACGTGGTGACCATTGCTGCGGTGAACGACGACCCTGAACTTATGTCGCTTGCCATCGAGCTGGGCAATGACCCGGGGCTTACCACCAGCCCCTATGACGGCACCGCTTTGATCGCCGCCGCCCATTTGGGACATGTTGAGGTGGTCCGCCGCCTGATCGATGCGGGTGCACCGCTTGATCATGTCAACAACCTGGACTGGACCGCCCTGATTGAGGCCGTGGTTCTGGGCGATGGAGGATCAGATCACCAGGAGGTCGTCCAACTGCTTGTGCAAGCCGGTGCAGATCAGAGCATAGGCGACCGCGACGGTGTCACACCAATTCAGCACGCCAAGGCGAGGGGGTTTGAACAGATCGTTTCCATTCTGTTGCCCCGCAATTGATACTTCGCAGCGCCCTGCAACCGGTTCTTGCAACGAAGCGCAATAGATGGGCGACAGCAGCATCGCTTCGCAAAGATGCAAAATCAGCGAGTTCTGCAAGGAGTCCGGTGCAGCTGGCCAAAATGGAAGTTGTTCCCTGTTCAGGTATTTGCACCCATGTTCATATGGGGAAGTGTGAAACTAAACTTCGGACTCTGATGGATGGGGCAGGGCGGCTCTGAAACCCCTTATTTTATTGGGGGTCTGGAGTAGTGTCAGATTTTGTAGCACTGGTTGCAGCACCAAGTTTCGTAGCTGAGGCTTGGATTGTGTTTTTGTAACACAGATCAGACGCAGATTCGCGACCAAAACCCCAGAACGTAAAGCCTTCTGATGGAGTTGATAAGCTTCCCCGGCAGATCGGAAATCAATGCACCCTGACCCTAGCGGTGGCCTAAATGCACCCTGACCCTAGCGGTGGCCTAAATGCCCACTTCGCGTTGGATGATTTCAATATTGGCCTTCAAAAGTACATAGCCGACCTGCTTGAGGAAAAAAGTTGAGCCTGCTGTCCCTTACCCAACGTGCGGGATCTCACTTAGGGGCACGTTGCTTGTGCGCATGGCTCTCAGGCTTTCACAAGGCAGGCCGAGTTGAAGCGTCCCCATTTTAACTTTTCGCTCAAGGGCCTCAGGTTCGATCCCGAAGTAGTCCTTGGGCATTTGTCGGAATGGAACTTCTTCACACCCATCATGGCGGGCTAACAGCAACATCAGTGTGGTCACGGGTGTCTCAATGCCCCCTCAGCTTCAGCTCTTTCTTGGCGGCAGGGTAGTGGCCCGGCAGTGCTCGAAATGGGGCGCTGGAACTTGGGGCGAAAAAAGTGCTACACGGCGCCGTCGGTGCTACATTCTGTAGCACCGCACCCAAAAACGGGGCTAAATCGGGCCGAAACGGGGAAAACGCGCGAAATGGTGAATCCAAGAAACCAAGAAAATTCAGGGTTTTCCGACGTTCGGCGTGCTGCACGCCTATCCATTGCGCCGATGATGGATTGGACGACCTCCGATTGCAGGTATCTGCACCGGCTCTTGAGCCGGGAGGCGCTGCTGTACACCGAAATGGTGACCGCGCCGGCACTGGTGCGCGGCGGGGCGTTGCATTTGCTGGACTTCAATACCGCCGAACATCCCGTTGCTTTGCAGCTTGGAGGGTCTGACCCGGACGAACTGGCAGAAGCCGCGCGGCTGGGCGAACAGGCGGGGTATGACGAGATCAACCTCAACTGCGGCTGCCCCAGTGACCGGGTGCAATCCGGCGCCTTTGGTGCGGTGCTGATGCAGACCCCGGAACTGGTGGCAGATTGCGTCGCAGCGATGCAGGCAGCTGTGAAGGCTGAAGTCACTGTCAAATGCCGCATTGGTGTCGATGAGCAGGAGCCGGATGAGGTGCTGCCGGACTTCCTGGACAAAATCCGCGCGGCGGGCTGCCAGCGGGTGACGATCCACGCTCGCAAGGCTTGGCTGAAGGGGCTTTCTCCTAAGGAAAACCGGGACATTCCACCCTTGGATTATGATCTGGTGCACCGGATGAAGACGGCGTTTCCTGATCTGCATATCTCGATCAACGGCGGTATTGCGACGCTGGCCGAGGCCAAGGCGCATCTGGACCGCGGTCTGGACGGGGTGATGGTGGGCCGCTCGGCCTATCACCAGCCGGCCGGGGTTCTCTGTGCTGCGGACCCGGAGATTTTCGGGACGGGTTCTGTAAGCGATTCTGCTGAGGCGGTGATGCTTATGCTGCCTTACATCGAAGAACGGCTCGGCAACGGCGCTAAGCTGAACCAGATCACCCGGCATATGCTGGGGCTGTTTGCCGGCCGCCCCGGCGCGCGGCAATGGCGGCGGATGCTGTCCGAGGGGGCCTGCCGCGCTGGGGCCGGGCCGGAACTGGTGGAGCGGGCGCTGGCGCAGGTTGCGGACCGCGCGGCTGCATGACGCGGCGGCTCGCAGGCTATAGCCTTGTGCAAGCGGATTGCGGCGGCTAACCCTTTGCCGGTGAAGCCAGCCTTGAGGTGCCCTGCATGACTGATCCTGCCCTGACCGCCGCCCTATTGCCAGCGCCTGCGATAATGATGCAGATGGCAGGGCTGCTGCTGGTGATCGGCGCATTCGCCGGGGTTCTGGCAGGGCTATTGGGGGTTGGCGGCGGCATCGTGCTGGTACCGGCCTTCTTCTATGCTTTTCAAACACTTGGATATGGCGGCGATCAGCTGATGCAGATCTGCCTTGCGACCTCACTGGCGACCATTATCGTGACCTCTCTGCGCTCGGTTCTGAGCCATAACAGGAAGGGCGCGGTGGATTGGCAGATTTTGCGCAACTGGGGCTTTGGCATTGCGCTGGGGGCGATCGTCGGCGTTCTGGCAGTGTCTTCCTTGCGCTCCACCGTGCTGCAAGGGGTGTTTGGCGGGATGGCACTGGCGATCGGCTGCTACCTGGGGCTGGGCCGCGCCGACTGGCGGCTGTCTGAAGCCATGCCTAAGGGGGCCAAACGGCTTATGCTGTCTCCCTTGGTCGGGTTTTTGTCTGTGCTGATGGGCATCGGCGGCGGCAGCTTCGGAGTCCCTTTGATGACCCTGCACGGGGTGGCGGTGCATCGGGCGGTGGCGACCGCTGCAGGCTTTGGCGTGATCATTGCGGTGCCGTCGGTCGCGGGGTTCCTGCTGTTGGATCTGGACCCGGCCACGCGGCCTCCGTTCACCGTCGGGGCCGTTAATCTGGCGGCGTTTTTCATTGTGATCGCGATGACGCTGATCACCGCGCCCTGGGGCGTGAAGCTGGCCCATGCAATGGACCCCAAACCGCTGAAGCGGGTGTTCGGGGCCTTTCTGGTGCTGGTGGGGCTCAACATGCTGCGCAAGGCATTTGGATATTGAAGGCTATGAATACGCAATTCGAACAGTTTCAGGACAAGGGCTGGGTGCGTTTCGCCCAGGACCGCCAAGTGGCAGCTTGGGCCGCGGATGCGTTGCAGCATGGCATCCGGTCGCTGGACGACCCGGCCTGCGCTGAGTGGTTCCAGTGCGAACGGACCTGGTTCATTGGGGTCGATGCGCTGCCGAATGACGCTGCGGGCCGTCTGCCGGATGGCCCGCCGCTGTCCGGCGCGCCGGTGGAGTTCATTACGCAGAACCTTGGCGCGATCCCGGACCTGCACCGGGCGCAGGTGTCTTCGGTCTTTCCCGGCTATCCACGGCCGCGCCCGGGCGAAGGCGAGGCGGCCTTCCGCTACCGCGTCAAACGCGATGCGGCGCATGTGGATGGGGTGAAAATGTTTGGCGAGCACCGCCGCCGCAAGGTGGAGGAGCCGCATGCCTGGGTGCTGGGGATACCGCTGAATGAAAGCAGTCCCGATGCTTCACCCTTGGTGATCTGGGAGGGCAGCCACCACATCATGCGCCGCGCCTTTACTGCCGCGTTTGAGGGGTTATCGCCAGAGGACTGGGCGGATGTGGATGTGACCGACGCCTATACGGCTGCGCGCGCCGAGGTGTTCGAGACCTGCCCGCGGATCACTGTGCATGCCAAGCCCGGTGAGTCTTATCTGATGCACCGGCTGTGCCTGCACGGGGTTGCACCCTGGGGCGCGGCGGCAAATGCGCCGGAAGAGGGCCGCATGATTGCATACTTCCGCCCGGAGCTGGCGGATTGGACCAAGGGGTGGCTGGCGGAAGGGTGAGCTGCCGAATTTGATGTAAACACTGGCAGTCAAAGAGCATTGACCTTGGAGCAAGATGAAAAGGGTAATTCTTCCATTTTGATTGTTGGTGGCCCTTGTGCTGCTGGCTTACCAGTCCTTGATCGCTTGGGATGTGCGCAATACGAAACACTTCTATCGCGCCTATAGTTATTTTTTGACTGATGCCGCAGCGCTTGGGTGTCTTCGTAAGGAGACGCTGATAAAGGCCGCAAAGGCGAGGGGCTGGGGTTATGAAGATAACCGCCAGCCTCCGTACCGCTCCTGGTCGCCGGACGAATTTGCGGAAACACTCAGAGTGTTTGTGGAACCCCAGCTGAATTTTGCAAAAGAACCGGGTGTTACGCTTTTCTTCGATGAAGGGGGTTGCTTGATCTCGTAGCAGGCTGACGGCCGGTTTTGTCAAATGAGTAGCTAAGTGCCGAGAAACGCCCGGAACAAGCCGCAGGCGCCGGGCGAGCGCCTGCCCGTCCCGGCGGGCTGGCGCTTTTGAGAGGGCGGTTCGGCATTTCAGCCGGGGACTTGCGTTGCAGGGATAAAGCGGCAGTATCCAATCTTTGAGGCGCCATCCCACGGGCAGGCGCTCCCCTCTGATTCCATGATATGGCTTGGTAACACATTGGCTTTTTGGTAAATGTGTCTGGGTTGGTTAAATATGCAGGCTTTGCGAATAGGTCAGCAATTCAGCCTGAATGTTTCGCGCGCGAAACATTGGGTCAGTGCTTATTCCGCATGATTTACAGAGCCTTACCCAGCCGCGCGCCGCGCTAACTGCGCTTTAACCGGGCGCTGCGGCCGCCGCGGCGCTTGACCAGTTTGCTGGCGCGCTCCGGCAGATCGTTCATGATGCCGGCACGGTCCTCGTTGGTCATTTTCGACCAGTCGCGGATCTCGTCAATTGTGCGGTAGCAGCCGGTGCAGATGCGCGACTCGGGGTGGACGACGCAGATCTTGATGCAGGGGCTTTGGATCTCGTCCCGTTTCCATACGTCGTCAGTCATCATTCACCCGTTCTTCAAATGCCGCATCCGGTCCAATGCCCCCTGAAGAATATAGGAGGCCGCGACGTGGTCGATAACCTCTGCGCGGCGTTTGCGTGTCGTATCTGCCTCAAGAAGCGCTTTTTCTGCCGCAACGGTACTGAGGCGTTCGTCCCAGAAACCAATAGGCAGTTCGGTGAGCCGGCCCAGGTTGCGGGCGAAGGAGCGGGTGGATTGGCAGCGCGGCCCCTCAGAGCCGTCCATGTTGCGGGGCAGGCCAAGGACGATCCCGCTGATGTCGCGCATCGTGATGATTTCCAAAAGGCGGGCGGCGTCCAGTGAGAACTTCTTGCGCTTTACAGTTTCCAGCGGCGTGGCCACGGCACCGATGCGGTCGGAGACGGCGACGCCGATGGTCTTGGTGCCAAGGTCCAGCCCCATCAGTGCGTGCATCGGCGGTAGGGCAGCGGCGAAATCTTCGAAAACATCGTGGATCATTGTGCAATCCCCGCCTGTGCTGCGATGGTTTCCAGCAGCGCCAGCGCCTCCTGATCGGCGGCAAAGGCGTCGCGGGCCTCGCCATAAATCCTGCGGGCGCGGTCGGTGTCGCCGAGAACCGAAAGGGCGCCGATGAGCCGGGCCCATTCTTCGGCCGAGCCGCCTTCGGTTGCCAAGCGGTCCGACAGCCGGGTGACCATCCCGCGGATCATCTCCTGCCGGTCCTCAGCGCTGAGTTCGCTGGCGCCGGCCATATCCTCGGCACTGGGGCCGGGCAGGGCGGGGGCGGTGGTGCCGCCGGGTGCAATCGGCTGGTACTCAACACCGGCGCGAAAGGCCATTTCCTCGATCTGGCCTTGGATGCCCTTGATCCAGGGCGCGTCCGCGGGGCCTGCCCGCAGGGTTGCCGCCCATTCGCGGTAGGCCAGGTCCGGGCGGCCGATCTGCCCCAGCATCAGGCCCCAGTAATAGCGGGCAGGCCCGTGTGCGGGATCAATGGCGCGGGCTTTCTGCAGGTCGGTCTGGGCCTCGGGCGAGACATAGCCGCCGGCGGCCATGATCTTCAACTCGGCCAGTTCAGTGAAGTCGCGGGCATTGACCTGACCCTCTGCCAGCCGGATGTAATTGGTCTTGGCAGCATAGGCGGCCTGAAAATTACCAAGGTTCGCCTCGTGCTGCGCCAGCAGGGCCTGGCCCTGGGCATCGTCCGCACGTTCACTAGCCGTCTTGCGCAGCTGCTCTACCAGTGTGACGTAACCTTCCTCGACCTGCGGTTTGGGCAGGGCGGGCACTTCGGCCTCAGCCTCGGTTTGAGAGGGGCGGTTTTCGGCGCGTTCACCGGCCAGCTGGATACGGTCCTTCAGGCCCAGGTCGCCATAGCCCGGCGCGCCCAGCTGCCAGTAGATCCCCAGGGTGCCGCCGGTGATCAGCAGCGCTGTTGCTATGCCAAAGACCAGCGACAGGGTTTTAGGCTGCGAGCGTCCCGATTGCGCCTGCTGCAGCTGGGTATCGGCGGCCAGGATGCGGCGGGAAATCTCGGTTCGGATGCGGTCGGCGTCGCCTGCATTGATGACGCCGCGGGCAAGGTCCTTGTCCACTTCGCGCAGCTGCTGGCGGTAGACACGCAGGTCGTAGGCCGCGGCGGGTTCGCCCAATGTGCGGGCGCGAATAAGGATCATGGCCAGCAGAAAGGCTGCCGAGAACGCGATAAGGGCGGTGACTGTCCAGAAAATCATGCCGTCTCCGAAGTTTGGGTTGCATCTATATGCGGAGGCGGATGAACAAAAGGGTCAAACTGCCGCGCCCGGACGCCTCCCGTTGGATTGCGACCGTTTCTTATGTCGCAATATCGCAGAAACAGGGCGATAAACGGCACTGGTCTGTTATGCATTTCAGGCATACCCGCTACCAGACACGAACCATCGGATTCGCTCATGAAACGCTATTCAGCTTTTGCCGTCGCGCGGGAAGCCCTGCGCTATCACACCGGATGGGAGCGCGCCTGGCGCTCGCCTGAACCCAAACGCCATTATGATGTTGTCATCGTCGGGGCGGGCGGGCATGGCCTTGCCACTGCCTATTACCTGGGCAAGAATTTCGGCATTACCAATGTCGCAATCATCGAGAAGGGCTGGCTGGGCGGCGGTAACACCGGCCGGAACACCACCATCATCCGCTCGAACTACCTGCAGGACCCGTCCGCTGCGATCTATGAAAAGGCGCGCAGCCTGTATGAGACCATGTCGCAGGATCTGAACTATAACGTGATGTTCAGCCCGCGCGGCGTGATCATGCTGGCCCAGACCGAGCATGAGATCCGCGGCTACAAGCGCACCGCGCATGCCAACCTGCAGCAGGGTGTCCCGACCGAGTGGATCACCCCTGAGCGGGTCAAGGAACTGGTGCCGATCATCAACCTGCACGGTCCCCGTTACCCGGTTCTGGGCGGCTTGTGGCAGGAACGCGGCGGCACCGCCCGTCACGATGCGGTGGCCTGGGGCTATGCGCGGGCCTGTTCCGACATGGGCATGGACATCATCCAGCAATGCGAAGTCACCGGCGTGCGCACCGAGAACGGCCGCACCGTGGGTGTCGACACCACCAAGGGCGCGATTGACTGCGACAAGATCGGCATGATCGTTGCGGGTAATGCTTCGGTTCTGGCCGAGCGGGCGGGCTTCCGTCTGCCGATGGAATCGGTGGCCCTGCAGGCGATGGTCTCCGAGCCGATCAAACCCTGCATGGATGTGGTTGTGATGGCCAACACCGTGCACGGCTACATGTCCCAGTCCGACAAGGGCGAGATGGTCATTGGCGGCGGTACCGACGGGTTCAACAACTATACCCAGCGCGGTTCGTTCCACCATATCGAGGAAACCGTGCGCGCCCTGATTGAAACTTTCCCGATGGTGTCGCGTCTCAAGATGCTGCGCCAGTGGGGCGGCATTGTAGATGTGACCGGCGACCGCTCGCCCATCATCTCGAAAACGCCTGTGCAGAACTGCTTTGTCAACTGCGGCTGGGGTACCGGCGGCTTCAAGTCGATCCCGGGGTCCGGCTGGGCGATGGCAGAACTGATGGCCACCGGCCATTCGCCGCTGACCGAGGAGTTCTCGATGATGCGCTTCAAAGAAGGCAAGTTCATCGACGAGAGCGTCGCTGCGGGTGTGGCACACTGATGCCGCGCGCCGCCGCAAAATTCTTCGAAGAATTTTGCCAAGGATTTTTGAAAATCCTTGGCCCCCAGTTGGAGAGGTCCGCACAATGCTGATCCTTGAATGCCCTTACTGCGGCGTCAAAGCCGAAGAAACCGAACTGGCCGCGGGCGGCGAAGCGCATCTGAAGCGCTTTGGTCCCGGCTCCTCGGATGATGAGTTCCATGACTATCTGTTCATGCGCGAAAACCCCAAAGGCGTTCATTTTGAACGCTGGCGCCATTCCAATGGCTGCGGCAAGTGGTTCCACGCCGCCCGCTGCACCATGACGCTGGAGGTCTTTGGCACCTACACTGCCCAGACCGCCGTGCCGACGCAGGAGATCATGGACAAGATCACCGCAAAACGCCCCGGCTGGTCCTGGCGCGAATTCTCGGACGGTCAGAAATGATCCGCCGCCTGACTGAAACACCTGCTTTTCTTTTGAAAGGTCTGCGCACATGAGCACGCGTCTTGCCAAGCATGGCCGGCTGATCGACCGCTCCAAACAGATCGCCTTCACATTCAACGGCAAATCCATGAAGGGTTTTGCCGGCGATACACTGGCGTCCGCCCTTCTGGCCAACGGCCAGGTGATGATGGGCCGCTCGTTCAAATACCACCGCCCGCGCGGCGTTGTCGCATCCGGTTCGGAAGAGCCCAATGCGCTGATGCAGCTGGGTGTGGGCGACCGTTACGAGCCGAACCAGCGCGCCACCACCACCGAGCTGTTCTCGGGGCTGTCGGCGAATTCGCAGAACCACTGGCCGAGCCTGGAGTTCGACGTTCTGTCGATCAACAACAAGCTGTCGCGGTTTCTGACGGCTGGCTTCTACTACAAGATGTTCATCCACCCGCGCCCGCTGTGGAAACATGTGTATGAGCCGATCATCCGCAAATCCGCCGGTTTGGGCAATGCGCCTGACGCCGAGCTGAAGGATGCCGACACCTACGAGCACTTTTACTTCTTTGCGGATGTGCTGGTGATCGGTGGCGGCGTTGCCGGCCTGCAGGCCGCCAAGGCGGCTGCGGCCACCGGCGCCAAAGTGCTGGTGATGGAGCAGAACAACCATTGGGGCGGCCGGGCACCGGTCGACGGCGGCACCATCGACGGTGAAGCCCCTGACGCCTGGATCGCCAAGACCCTGGCCGAGCTGGGTGCGATGGAGAACGTTACGCTCCGCGACCGCTGCATGGTGTCGGGTGTCTATGACCACGGCTATGCCCTGGGCTATGAGCGTCTGACCGACCACGCGCCGGGCCAGGGCGGTCCGCGCCACCGTCTGTGGCGGGTCCGTGCCAGCCAGATCGTCACCGCAACCGGTGCCATTGAACGGCCGCTGTCCTTTGCGGGCAACGATGTGCCGGGCGTGATGCTGGCTGGTTCGATGCGCGACTATGTGGTGAACTGGGGCGTGAACCCGGGCCAGAAGGTTGTGGTTGCCACCAACAACGACGATGCCTACCGCACCGCATTGGTGCTGCATGAGGCCGGCGTCGAAGTGGTCCGTGTGGTTGACACTCGCGAAACCGGCGGCGGCGAACTGATGGAAGCAGTCCGCGAAAAGGGCATCCGGGTTGAGCTGGGCCGTGCCATTGCCAAGGTGAAGGACGGCAAATGCGTGACCCAGGTCTCCATCTGCGCTCAGAACGGTGAAGGCGGCGCCCGCGAAGACGTCGAAGCAGACGCGGTTGCCATGTCCGGCGGCTGGTCACCGGTGGTCCACCTGTGGTCCCACTGCGGCGGCAAGCTGACTTGGGATGACAAAAACGCCAACTTCCGCCCCGATGCCTCGCGTCCGCCGCTGGGCCATGACGGCAACGGCTTTGTGGTTCCGGCTGGTGCCGCAAACGGCGAATTCGGCCTGGGCGCGCTGCTGGAAGACGCGGCTGCGGCCGGCGCCAAAGCGGCTGAGGCTGCTGGCTTCCCGGCGAAAACCGTGGCGGCTGCCAAGGGTGTCTCTGAGAATGAGGCGCAGATGGAAGCGGTCTGGCTGATGCCGGCCAAGGCAGACATCAAACTGCGCATGAAGTCCTGGCTGGACTATCAGAACGACGTCAAGGTCTCCGACGTGCAGCTGGCTGCGCGCGAAGGCTATGAAAGCGTCGAGCACACCAAGCGTTACACCACGCTGGGCATGGCGACCGACCAGGGCAAATTGTCCAACATCAACGGTCTGGCGATCCTTGCGGACGCGCTGAACTCGGAAATCCCGTCTGTGGGCACCACCACCTTCCGTCCGCCGTACCACCCGATCTCGATCGGTGCGATTGCAGGTGAAGCACGGGCCGAGATCTTCCAGCCGGTGCGCAAGACGCCGATCTATGACTGGATGGACAAGAACGGTGCGGATTGGGAACCCGTTGGCCAGTGGCGCCGCCCGTTTGCGATCACCCAACCCGGTGAGGACCGTCATGCCGCGGTGAACCGCGAGGTGAAGAACACCCGCGAGAACCTTGGCCTGCTGGATGCCTCGACCCTGGGTAAGCTGATTGTCAAAGGGCCGGATGCGGGCAAGTTCCTGGACATGCTCTATACCAACATGATGTCCACGCTGAAGGTCGGAAAATGCCGCTATGGCCTGATGTGCTCGGAGAACGGTTTCCTGATCGACGACGGCGTTGTTGCCCGCATCGACGAGGACACCTTCCTGTGCCACACTACTACTGGCGGTGCCGAAAGCATCCATGGCCACATGGAAGAATGGCTGCAGACCGAATGGTGGGACTGGAAAGTCTATGTTGCCAATGTGACCGAGCAGTATGCGCAGGTTGCCGTGGTCGGCCCCAACGCCCGCAAGGTGCTGGAAAAGCTGAACGCGCAGGCAGGCGGCGGCATGGATCTGTCGAAAGAGGCGCTGCCGTTCATGGAATGGCGCGACGGTCAGATCGGCGGCTTTGATGCCCGCGCTTACCGGATCTCCTTCTCGGGCGAGCTGTCCTACGAGATCGCGGTTGCGGCCTCAGAAGGCCAGGCGTTCTGGGATGCGCTGATGGAAGCAGGCAAGGAATTCGGCGTCATGCCTTATGGCACCGAGACCCTGCACATTCTGCGCGCCGAAAAAGGCTTCATCATGATCGGCGACGAGACCGACGGCACCGTGATCCCGCAGGATCTGGGTCTGCATTGGGCGCTGTCGAAGAAGAAGGAAGACTATCTGGGCAAGCGCGCGCAGCTGCGGTCCCACATGGCGGATCCCGATCGCTGGCAGCTGGTTGGCCTGGAAACGGTGGACGGTTCGGTGCTGCCCGACGGCGCCTATGCATTAGGTGAAGGCGTCAACGCCAACGGCCAGCGCAATATGATCGGCCGGGTGACCTCAACCTATCATTCCGCGACTCTGGGCCGCGGTATCGCCATGGGCCTGATCAAACACGGCACCAAGCGGATGGGCGAAGTGGTTGAATTCCCGGGCACTGACGGCAAGACCTACAAGGCCAAGATCGTTGATCCGGTCTTCTACGACAAGGAAGGGGAAAAGCAGAATGTCTAAGGCTGTTTCCGTACTGAACGGCGCGCAGTTCTCCGGCCTGGCCAAGGTCGAGGATGCAGGCCTGCAGGGTATGATCACCCTGCGCGGCGATCTGGAGTCATCGGTTTTGAAGGCGGCTGTCAAGGCCGCCACCGGCGCCGAAGTTCCGGCCCGGGGTTCCATCACGGTTGCCGAAAACGGTGCCGCTGCCTGGATGTCGCCGGACGAGCTGCTGCTGCTGGTGCCCTATGAGGATGCGGTTGCCAAAACCGCGGAATTGGCTGGGGCGCTGAAAGGCGAACACGCGCTGGCGGCAAATGTCTCTGACGCCCGTGCCTTCTTCCGCCTGTCGGGTGAAGGTGCGCGAGAGGTGCTGGGCAAAGTGAGCCCGGTGGATTTTGACGCAGCGGTATTCAAGGCAGGCCAGTTCCGCCGTTCGCGCCTGGCACAGGTGGCTGGCGCCTACTGGTTGAACGAAGACGGCAGTTTTTACATCGTCTGCTTCCGCTCTGTCGGCGAATATGTGTTCAAATTGCTCAGCACGGCGGCGCATCCGCAAAGTAAAGTGGGTGTTTACTAAAGTTTTCACTCGCTTTTTGCTTGTGACGCCATCACGCGTCATTTACGGTGCCCTGGAGACCTTCCAGGGCATCTTTTTTTGTTTTTCGCTTCCCTGGAAGTTTACATTTTTACGATTGCAACTGTTTGATTTGATACCCTTTCTTTCAAGTGGGGGTAGGTTTTGTGACGATGTTTCAGGGAGCGGCTGATGGGTCTGCCGGCATGCGGAATTTTAGCACTGGCCATTTCACTGTCCGGGGGCGGGGCAGTGGCCGAAACAAGCTTTCGTTGCGATCTGAAACCGATTTCCGGCGTTACTTGGGTTCCCGGCCGGATTACCGTGCATTTTTCCGATGATTTCACCACTGCAAAGGTCACTGATGCGGCGTTTGGTGTGTCTGTTGCCGCTAAGGTTTCGCAGCGCAGCGAGACATCTTATGCGATCAGCTGGTCATTGCCCGGGCTTGCTGTGCTGACGGACAACGGGCAGGCAAAGCCGCGCTTCAGGGCTGTGCTGAACACCGCAAACCTGAAGATGAGCATTCAATCAATCCGCCCCGGGAGCACAGAGCAGCCGCCGCGCGGTTCCGGAACGTGCCGCCGGGAGCCGTCTTTGTCGCTGCTGGCCCAGAACCATATCGGTTGGAACTAGGCGGGTAATCTAAGGCCCGGCGGGGCAGGCTATGGGCTGCAGCGCAACTGCAGATTGCCGTTGCATCGGAGCCGGTATCCCTGCATCACTGCACAGCAAAAAAATGGAACCATCTAATGAAACGATATCTATTGGCTGCATCCATTCTGCTGTCAGCCGCGTCCGCCGCAGCGGCGGGAGGAAAAGACACCATCACATATGATTGCGCGATGAAGGTGTTTACCAACAATGGCTGGATTGCCCCGCGGGTGCTTGTCATGTGGGACGAAGAAAACCAGTCTGCGCAGATCTATGACGGGTATATACACAAACTGGTCGGAGAGCCTATTCCGGCTAAAGTCTCGCCGCGAAACGAAATTTCCTACAACTTGGACTGGCGGGTGAATAACATTCCGGTCAGCAATGCCCGAATGACGCTTGATGGATTGTATTCAGCTGTTTTGAATACCAAGCAGAACACTCTGTCGATCCGCGGCGTCATTACGGGTGTCGCCAATCAGCCGCGTGGCAAAGGTAAATGCATCGTCAAAAAAGGCTGAGGCCGGCATCGCGCCAGCCGGACCAGGCTGGCATCGCCTTTTTTGCACATAGACCTTGCGCGGAAATGGGGCCTTGGCTCTTGACCTGATAGCGCGCGCACAGCATGTATCTGCGCAGGAACGCAATCTTTTTCACAGGGGGCCCAAATGGCTTTTGAACTTCCCGATCTTCCTTATGCACACGACGCCCTGGCTGCCAAAGGCATGTCGGCCGAGACCCTGGAATACCACCACGACCTGCACCACAAGGCCTATGTCGATAACGGCAACAAGCTGATCGCCGGCACCGAGTGGGACGGCAAGTCGCTGGAAGAGATCATCAAAGGCACCTATGACGCCGGTTCTGTTGCCCAAAACGGTATCTTCAACAACATCTCGCAGCTGTGGAACCACAACCAGTTCTGGGAAATGATGGGCCCGGGCGCCAGCGCAATGCCGGGTGAGCTGGAAAAGGCGCTGATCGAGTCGTTCGGCTCGGTTGACGAGTTCAAGTCGCAGTTCTCCGCAGCAGGCGCCGGCCAGTTCGGTTCCGGCTGGGCGTGGCTGGTTAAGAACGCCGACGGGTCGCTGGCAGTGACCAAAACCGAAAACGGCGTCAACCCGCTGTGCTTCAACCAGACCGCACTGCTGGGCTGCGATGTGTGGGAACACTCCTATTACATTGATTTCCGCAACAAGCGTCCGGCTTACCTGACCAACTTCCTGGACAATCTGGTGAACTGGGAAAACGTCGCCTCGCGGATGTAAGTCCTGAGCGGCATGAATTCTGGAGCGCCCGGTCATCCGACCGGGCGTTTCTTGTTTGGACCGGCGGCTGGCGCGTATTGCGCACGGCCCGCCGGAACGGGGGAACGGTGATGACAGAGGCAGCCAAGGGCATACTGGCAATGGTCTCGGCCTGCGTGGTCTGGGGGCTGTCGGGGATCTACTACAATGCTTTGTCGCATGTGCCGCCGGAACAGGTGCTGTCGCACCGGGCATTGTGGTCGTTTCTGTTTTTTGCCGGCGTGCTGCTGTTTCAGGGCCGGATCGGCACCTTAACGGCAGCTTTCACCAGCAGGCGAAGCACATTGTTTCTGGTTCTCGCAACAGCGATGATCTCGCTCAACTGGTTTGTGTTCATCTCTTCAGTGCAGACCGGTTATGCCACCGAGGCGAGCCTGGGGTATTATATCTTTCCGTTGCTGAGCGTACTGCTGGGGCGGCTGGTCTTCGGTGAGCAGCTGACCCGGGCGCAGGTCGCGGCAGTCGGGCTGGCGGCACTGGCGGTTGCGGTGCTGTCCTTCGGGCTGGGCGCAGCGCCCCTGATTCCGCTGGTTCTGGCGGTTAGCTTTGCCCTTTATGGCGTTGCGAAGAAACAGATTCCATTAGGTCCGGTGGTGTCCGTCACCGCCGAAGTGCTGCTGATCCTGCCAGTGGCGCTGGCAGTGATCTGGTTCACCGGCGGCGCGGGTTTTCTGGACGGCACTTTGACCGCTGTGATGCTGGCGTTTTCCGGTATCCTGACCGGGCTGCCGCTGATCCTGTTCAGCTATGCCGCCAAACGGGTGCGGCTGGGGACGGTAGGTGTGTTGCAGTACCTGAACCCGACACTGCAGTTCCTGGTAGCGGTGCTGGTCTTTGCCGAGCCGTTCACCCCCTGGCACAGCGCCGCCTTTGCGCTGATCTGGAGCGCGGTTGCGGTGTTCTCGTTCTCGGCCCTGCGTCAGGAACGTGCGTCGCGCAGGGCGGCAATGGCCGCGACCGGGGTGTCAGCCCAGATCAGATAATCCGCGGTGTCCTGACCGGCAAAGCCCTGGCTGACGATATGGTCCAGCAGGTCGCGCAGCTTGTCCCAGTAACCAGCGGTGTTCAGAATCACGATGGGCTTGCCGTGCAGGCCCAGCTGGCGCCAGGTGAGCGCCTCGAACAGCTCATCCAGCGAGCCGGCGCCGCCGGGCAGCACCACGACCGCATCGGCGTTCCACAGCATGACCTTTTTGCGTTCATGCATGGTCTCGGTGACGACATAGGTGCTGAGATCGGATTTGCCGACTTCGCGCTTTTCCAGGTGGCCGGGGATCACGCCAAAGGTTTCGCCGCCCGCGGCCTGGGCGGCGCGGGCGACCTCTCCCATCAGTCCGACATCACCGGCGCCATAGACCAGCCGCATCCCGTTTGCAGCGAGTGCAGTGCCAAGATCCTGTGCGGCTTGGGTATAAGCGGGCAGCGCTCCGGCACGGGAGCCGCAATAGACACAGACGGATTTGATGCTCATCGGCCAGCCTTTCCGTGGAATTTCAAAGTGAAACGCAATTGGTGTTTTGACCCGTGATAGCGGGATTGGTAGGTTTGCTCAACTAAGCGGAAGGTAACATTCCGCAAATGCCGAAGGGATCGAAATGGCGGAAGCATCTGGAAGCGGGGGCCTGGGGGCCCTCACAATTGGCGGTATTGCCGGCGTGGCCGTGGTGCTGGGCGGCGTGGCGCTGTTCCAGCTTGGGGTGTTCGGCAGCGGCCAGCCAGGCAGCGGGACGGCGGACGGGCAGGCGGGCGGCCAGGCTGCAAATGGCGGCGCCGCATTCACGGGGGATGGAGATGAGTCCGGCCAGCCGCTGCAGAACCGGCCATGGGCCGAAGCTGAAAATGCGGAAACTGAAACTGCAATTGCGGCTCTTGACGCCTCCGGTGATGATGCTGAACCTGGCACCCCGTCAGCAGCCGCGACGGCTGCGGACCCGGAACCAATGCCGGAAGCCGCCGCTGTAACAGGATCTGCTGAAACAGCGGCTTCTGACAGCCCGGAGCAAGTTGAAGAGCAGCCGGTAACTGCTGAGGCTGAAACTGAAATTCCACCAGGTCAAACTGCCGGAGCTAAGGCGCAGCCGGAACAGATCGCCTTGGCCGAACCTGCGGTTGTTGCGCCGGACGCCGGTCAAGCGGCACCGCAGGCGCCAGATGCCGAGGACGGTGTTTTTGTTCTGGAGGCCCCCGAACTGGATCTGGTGCGGGTCGATACTGAGGGTGCAGCAGTGATTGCAGGGCGCGCGCAGGCGGGGGTGCGTGTTTCGGTCTTGCTGGACGGCGAAGTGCTGGAGCAGCTGGAAGTGCCGGCGGGCGGTGAATTCGTCTCTCTGACCACGATTGCGCCAAGTGGTGATGCAAGGGTGGTGTCGCTTCTGGCCGAACATGACGGGCAGACAAACGCCTCGGGGGCGTCGTTTATCCTGGCGCCGGCGGGTCCGGTTGCGCCCGTTGAAATGGCGGATGCAGCCGCCCAGACGGCGCAGTCTACAGAAACCGGAGCTGCACAGGCAGAGGCTGCGGAATCTGACGTCACCGCGCAAACTCAGGAACAGGTTGCGGCCCTGGACCTTGCAGCGGAGGGTGACGCGCAGCAGACTGCTGCCGAAGCCTCGGTTGCAGGAACGCCGGGTTCAGGCAACACTGTAGCGGGCACGGGGCAGTCAGCAGATGCGTCCGGAGCTGAGGCTTCGGCTACTGCAGCAAAGGTTGTGCCAGCCGGCGAACCCGAGGCGCCGCAACCGCAGGGCCAGACCGTGGCCGTTCTGAGGGCGGATGCGGATGGCATCGAGGTGGTGCAGCCGGCAATTCCTGCCGATCCGGAATTGAGCGACGAAGTGGCATTGGATTCAATCAGCTACAACGGCAGCGGCGGGGTTGAGCTGTCGGGACGGGCGCAGCCGCAATCACAGGTGCGGGTCTATGTTGACAACCGGCCGGTGGCCGAGCTGGGTGCCGCGGCAGACGGGCGCTGGAGCGGCCGGCTGGAGGATGTGGCGCCAGGCATTTACACCCTGCGCCTGGACGAGGTCGAACCGGCAAGTGGTGCGGTGGTCAGCCGTCTGGAAACCCCGTTCAAACGCGAAGCGCCCGAAACACTGCCGCAACCGGGCGGCGACGCAACGCCGGATCAGCCAGTGCCATTGATTCAGGCGGTAACAGTGCAGAAGGGTGATACGCTTTGGGCGATTTCGCAGCAGAAATACGGCAGCGGCTTTCTGTATGTCCGGGTTTTTGAGGCCAACCGCGGCGCGATCCGCAATCCCGACCTGATTTATCCGGGGCAAGTCTTTACTGTTCCGGAGTAACGCCACAGAACCGCGCCCCTGCGGCGCGTTTTTCCTGTCGGCCCCTCGCAAATCCGTGAACAGGTGAATATCTGAAGGGGTCAAGCCAGGAACAGACATGACCCAGACAGACCAGGCCGCCGTGCCGCTGCAAGCCGAAACCGCCGAAGACGAACGCCGCTCCGGCCTGCGCACCTTGCGCAGGGTGGGGCCGTATCTGTGGCCCAAGGATAACCGCGCCGTGAAGGTCCGGGTGGTGCTGGCGCTGGCGGTGCTGGTCCTGGCCAAGCTGATCGCGGTCTATACGCCGATGCTGTACAAAGACGCGGTCGACAGCCTCGCCGGGGAGGGCGTGCCGCCGCTGGCTTTGGGCGCCGTCGGGCTGACGGTGGCCTATGGCATGTCGCGGGTCCTGACCACTGGTTTTCAGCAACTGCGCGATGCAATCTTTGCCCCGGTCGGGCAGCGTGCCCTGCGGCGTTTGGCGCTGGAGACCTTTACCCATATCCACCGCCTGTCGATGCGCTATCACATCACCCGCAAGACCGGGGGCCTCAGCCGGATCATCGAGCGCGGGGTGAAGGGCGTCGAATTCCTGCTGCGGTTCATGCTGTTTTCCATCGGACCGCTGATCCTGGAGCTGACGCTGGTAGCGGTGATCCTGACGGTGCTGTTTGACGCCTGGTATCTGGCAGCCGTGGCCGGGACCATCACGCTTTATGTCTGGTTCACTTTTGCGGTGACCGAATGGCGGGTGAAGCTGCGCCGCGAGATGAACAAGCAGGACACCGACGCCAATCAAAAGGCAATCGACAGCCTGCTGAATTACGAGACGGTCAAATATTTCGTTGCCGAGGAACGCGAGGCGGCGCGTTATGACGGGGCGATGCGGGGCTATGCGCAGGCGGCGCTGAAAACAGCCTATTCGCTGGCAGCGCTGAATTTCGGCCAGAGTATGATTATTACTGCGGGCCTTATCGGGGTCATGGTGATGGCCGCGATCGGGGTGGAACGCGGTGCGCTGACGGTCGGCGATTTTGTCATGGTCAACGCCTATATGATCCAGATCACCGTGCCGCTGAACTTCCTGGGCACAGTTTACCGCGAAATCCGCCAAAGCCTGGTGGATATGGGCGAGATGTTCGATCTTCTGGAGCAGCCCGCCGATGTAAGCGACCGTCCGGGTGCGGGGGAATTGCAGGTCAATGGCGGCCGGATCACGCTGGAGGATGTGCGGTTTTCCTATGATGCCGGACGCGAGATCCTGAAAGGTGTCTCGCTGGAGGCAGAGCCTGGACAGACGGTGGCGATTGTCGGCTCTACCGGATCAGGGAAATCGACCATCGGACGGCTGCTGTTCCGCTTTTACGACGTCACCGGCGGTGCGCTGAAGATCGACGGGCAGGACGTGCGCGACGTTACCCAGAAAAGCCTGCACCACGCGATTGGTGTGGTGCCGCAGGACACCGTGCTGTTCAACGACACGATCCGTTACAACATCGCCTATGGCCGCGACGGGGCCACTCAGGCCGACGTGGAGCAAGCGGCGCGCGACGCGCAAATCCATGACTTCATCGCAGCCCTGCCAGAGGGCTACGGCACCCAGGTCGGTGAGCGCGGACTGAAACTGTCGGGCGGCGAGAAGCAGCGGGTTGGCATTGCCCGCACATTGCTGAAGAACCCGCCGGTGCTGCTGCTGGACGAGGCAACCTCGGCGCTGGACACCGACACCGAGCAGGACATCAAGGAAGCGCTGGCGCGGGCCGGGCAGGGACGCACCGTGATCACCATCGCGCACCGCTTGTCAACCATTGCTGAGGCGGACCGGATTGTGGTGCTGGAACAGGGAGAGATTTCCGAGACCGGCACGCACGACGAACTGCTGGCGCAGGATGGCCGCTATGCCCGGCTGTGGCAGCGCCAGCAGGCGGAAAAGGACACGGCCTGACGGTAAGCTGCGGAAAGGGCAGCGAGCGCAAATCGCTCACGGAAAAAGGCCGGTTCAGCAACCGGCCTTTCCTGTTTTGTGCAGTATTAAACCGGACTTAGAAATCGTCCCAGCCTGCGTTTGCTACTTTGGCAGGCATCGGAACTGCTGAATCGAATTCGATATCTTCACCATGTGCGCTTGGACCTGCCGGCGCTGTGTCTGCGGATGTGCTGCGCGCGGCCGGGGCGGCCAGCCCGGCAATTTTGAATTGAGCCACAACCTCTGCCAGCTTACCCGCATCGGTGTGCAGCATGTGGCCGGCAGCGGTGGCTTCTTCGACCATGGCGGCATTTTGCTGGGTGACTTGATCCAGCTGGCTGACGCCGGTGTTGATTTCGCTCAGGGCGGTCGACTGCTCGGCAGCGCCTTCTGCAATGTTGGAAACCAGTTCCGAGACAGTGTTGACACGGTCCACGATGCCGACCAGCGCCTCGCCGGTTTCATCAACCAGATCAACCCCTTGCTTCACGTGTTGTGAGCTGTCACCGATCAGTGTCTTGATCTCGGTTGCGGCATCGGCAGAGCGCTGCGCCAGAACCCGGACCTCGGAGGCGACAACGGCAAAGCCTTTGCCGGATTCCCCGGCTCGGGCCGCCTCGACACCTGCATTCAAGGCCAGAAGATTGGTCTGGAAAGCGATGTCGTCGATAACCGAGATGATCTGCGAGATTTTGATCGAGGATTGCTCGATTTCGTTCATAGCGGCAACCGCGCTCCGCACCACTTCGCTGCTGCCTTCGGCTTCCTGGCGGGCTTCCTGCATCGTGTGTTCCACGTTGCGGGCCCCTTCGGCCGCAGATTTCACAGAGGACGTCAGCTGCTCCAGCGCGGCGGCGGTTTCCTCCAGGGTGGCGGCCTGACTTTCTGTGCGGTTCGACAAGTCGTCTGAAGCGGTGCTGATTTCGGTTGCACCATTGTTGATGCTGCCGGTGGCCGAGATCACCTGTGTGATGGTCTCTTTCAGCGTGGTCACCGTGGTATTGAAGCTTTGGCGCAGCTGATCGTACTCTTCGGGGAAGGCCTCGTCGATGGAACATTCGAGGTCGCGGCTGGATAGACGGGCGAGATTTTCTTCAAGTTTGCCGATGACATCAATGCGGTTGGCATCGATGGAGGCGAGCTTGTCTTCAGCTTCTGCCAGCGCAGCACGGGTTTGCTCCATTGCGCGGCTGAGATTGCCGACTTCGGTGTCGGATTGCAGATATGCCGGCTCGAAATCGAAATCCTTGCGGGCAAGTCTGTCAAGGTCTGCCTGAAGGACACCGAACTGTTCGGTGAAAGACGTGATCAGGCGCCGGCCGATGATGCCGCTGGCAGTTAATGACAAGGCAACCGCCGCCAGGGTAAAGATCAACGCTTGGCGGGCATTGCTTTCTTCTTCCAATGTGAGAGCAATCATTGCGCCGGTAACTGCATTTTCAACATCCCTGAGGGAGCTGACCCAACCGGTTGCCCGCTCAAACCAATTCTGCGACGTGTAATCAGGTGCCGAATTGCCCGGGCCAGCCTCCAGAATTTCGGTGCGGATGCCGGGCAGCCCGGTTGCCTCCAGGCCCGCGCGGATGTCCAGCTCGGGCAGCAACCGGCCGAACGCAAGGCCGGCGATGTCGAGAAGCTGTTTCTCTACGGCTACGGTATCGGTGAACCAACGGTAGATATTCGGGGTGAAACTGCCCTGGCTAAAGCCGACTGCTCCCGCAGCCCGTTGCTGGCCTGCAGCCTCCTTGGCAAAGGCCAGGCTGACCAGGCCGGCGCTGTATTGCACCACTTCTGCGTTCTTCATCTGCAGCAGCTGGGCGCTTGTGTCGTGCAAAAGGCTGGTGATCATTGCGGAATAGCGGGTGCCCATCTGGCCCGGTGTCAGCGTCTGAGAGGTGATTGCCTCACGCAGCGCGGCAAGCTGTTCTAAATGCTTCAGCGTGCCTGCTGCTGTCTGCGGCACATCTTGCAACGCCTCGTCCGCCTCGGCTCTGGTGCTGTTCAGGTCATCTGCGCCGGATTCGCCGCCCGAAGACAGGTGAACTGCGGACAGGCCGCGCTCAACCTGCAGGAGGTGAATGACTTTCATCAATGAAACAGACTCGCTGGTCTGTGCCTGCGAGGATTTTGCACTTCGAAAACGATCCCAATCCGACAGAGCCTTGAAGCCGCCAATACCGGCGAGCGCGGCAAACGGGATAACGATAAGTGCCAGGATTTGTGATCGTAAAGACATTTCTGTTCCTCAAAAAATACGTGCAAATCCAGGGGAGCCTGCTTTCTCCCAACTTTAACGTGCGGAAAATAACATCTGGTGAACTTTGGTGGAGACGGGTCTTTTGCGGATGGAATGCCCGCTCACCGGTTGGAAACGGGCTGCAAAGGCAGCCCTAGCCGGACTGCGGCAGGGCCGGCCAGTGCTGCAAGGGTCTGCGCGATACGGGCATGGTCATTGCCCAAGTGGTGGCCGCCCTCAAAAACCACCTGCTGCGGTCCTGGCAAGCTGGAAGCCGGGCAGGCGCTGACGGTCTCTTTGCGGCCATACAGGCATAAAATCCGCTCGGGCGGCAGGCTGGCGGCCAAGGCGTCAATGGCCGGAGCCACCTCAACCGAGCCGGTCTTCCGGCCTAGCCACCCGCCAACGACGATTTCAAATCCGGTGTGCGTCTCCGGCGCAATCAGGCCGACACCTGCCAGCCGTGCCCGAAAACGCTCCGGCAGCTCAACGGCGGCGAAGGGCAGGGTGTTGGCGCCAAGCGAGAACCCCAGCAGCAGCACCTTGTCCCGCCCGAATACAGTGCGGAAATGTGCGTCTATGCGGACAAGATCCGCGGCGATCTGGTCCGGGCGTTTCTCCTGCCACATGTAACGCAGGCTGGAGATGCCGGCCACCGGAATGCCCCGTGCTGCCAGCCGGTCGGACACCTGCTCGTCAAAATTGGCCCAGCCGCCGTCGCCGGACAGAAAGATGGCGTAGGTGCCGCCGGCAGGCGCATCCGCATCCTGGTGAATAGTAAGAGGCAGACCGTCCAGGCCGGAACCTGCGGCGGCGGTCTGGGTGTCAAAGGCGTGATCGGTGCCCGCAAGGCGCAGGTAGCTTTGATAAAACGCGCGGCGCGGGTCGGGTTCTGGATCGACCACGGTGGCGCCGGCAATGCCGTTGGCGGCGGAGACGGTCCCCGGCTGCGTGATATCCAGCCATCGCACCGGGGCCTTTCCCGCCTGCGCGTCTGTCAGCGCGTTGCCTGCGCAGAGCACAGGGGACGCGTCGAAGTGCACGGTGACCAGCCCCTTGAAGCTGTTGGGCGCGGCGCCGGCGGCGTGGAGGGCGATGGCCGCGCCCTCGCCATAGCCGGACAGAACCGGCGTGCGGGCCAGGGCGCCCTGCTGCTGCTGGGTGCGGCGGGCGAGGCCGGACAAAAGCGGTGCGGCGGCAGCACAATCCCCGCCGGCCTGCGACAGCAGCGCCCGCCCGTCCACGCCGATAACCAGGGTATGCATGTCCGACAGGCGCTGCGCCCGGGCGGCCAGCTCTTTGCTCCAGCCTTCGGCGCCGGTGATGATCAGCGCTGTCGAGCGGGCCTCCTTGCCGTCCGGAATTATGACAGCGGATGGCTGCAGCCCGCGCGCATCCGATTGTCCGGGATAGGTGCCGGCGGTGAGAAACAACAGGGCCGCGGCCCAGGCGAACCCTTTGCGGAGATCAAGTTGCCGTGCCATGTGCTGCCTTCCGGGACTTATCCTCGTTTACCGGCAGAATAAGCATAACTTTCCTGCGGAACCGTGAACAGCGCCGGGGTCTTGCCAGGCAGAAGTTTACGCTGGGGAAGCCGTAAGCAGTATTCCCCATTGACCGGCAAAGCGACGTACCTAAAGTGCTGCCATTCCGGGATCAGCGGCACAGGCGCCGGCTGACCAGATCGAAAGGACAATCAGATGAAGACCCTTCTACCTGCCGCCGCCGCGGCTGCCCTCCTGGCCTTTCAGGCCCCGGCCTTTGCCGAGGACCTGGAATTCCTGCTGATCAATGACAGCAGCGCCGATTTGGTTGAGTTCAATGTATCCCCGGCGTCTTCCAGCAATTGGGAAGACAATCTGATGGATGGCGGCTATCTGGCGCCAGGTTATGAGATCGGTGTGGTGATTGCCGATGGCGCAACCACCTGCGTCTACGACATCCGCGGCAGCTTTGACGATGGATCCGAAGCAGAAGACTTTGGTCTCGATCTGTGTGATCTGGGTGAATACACCTTTACCGACTGATCCGGGCAACGGCTGGGAGCGCCCCGGCTGCTGCAAAGAAAAGCCCCGCCGGAGCGGGGCTTTTTTGTGGCCGGTTATTCGGCTGCGCGCAGGCGGCCCTGCGGTGCGGGCGGTTCGGGTTCTCCCTCCTCCGCCGGGGCTTCCATCGTTTCGGGGATCTCGCTTTCGACCCACTGGATTTCCGTCGTCGGCAGCTGGCGCGCCTTTTTGAACAGGCGCGAGTCCTGCGCGATGCGGCTGGAGCGGCCGCGGGTGATCCGCGACAGCGCCCGGCCCAAGGCGCGCATGTAGGTGGCGAACCACACCCGGATGGCCAGCAGCGAGGGGGTGACCACCAAGGTCAGCACCGTGGCGATGCCCAGGCCGAATACCACAGCGGTTGCCAGCTGTTTCCACCACAGCGCGGTGGGGCTGTCGATCGAGTAGCCGCCGTTGATGAAGTCCAGGCTGACGCCGAACATCATCGGGGTGAGGCCGGCCATCGTGGTGATAGTGGTCAGCAGCACCGGGCGGATACGTGCCTCGGCGGTGCGGATGATCGCCTCGATACGCGGCATCTGCTGGCTGAACTCCTGATAGGTGTCGATCAGCACGATGTTGTTGTTCACCACAATCCCCGCCAGCGCCACGATGCCGGTGCCGGTCATGATGATCGAGAACGGCTGTTGCATCACCATCATGCCGATCAGCACGCCGGTGGTGGACAGAACCACTGCCAGCAGCACCAGAGCCGCGTTGTAGAAGCTGTTGAACTGGGCCAGCAGGATCACGAACATCAGCGCCAGCGCGCCGGCAAACGCCTTGGACAGGAAAGCGCCGGATTCCTCCTGCTCCTCCTGGTCGCCGGTCCATTCCCAGCCGATACCGCGCGGCAGCGGGTCGCTTTCCAGCCACTCGGTAATGACGGCGATCCGCTCGTTCGGGTTTACCGGGCTGACCCTGGCACCGTCCTCAAATGCTGCCTTCAGCGCCTCAAGGCTTTCGGCACCCGTCAGCTGGACCAGCTGCAGGGTCTTGCCGTTGGGCGAGACGATGGTTTCTCCGGTTGCCTGCGTGCCTTCGGGCAGGTCCTTCAGCAGCGCCAAGCGGGTCATTTCGCCGGTATCCGGATCTTCGATCACGGCCTTGCTCAGACCCGCGTCCACGTCGGCCTTCACGTCATAGTAGCGCTCTTGGCCGATGCGGTTGATCTGGGCAAGTTTCGGCACCGGCTGGCGGGTGATGAAGTTGGACAGCGGCACCAGCCCGTCGGCAGTGCGGACCTTGAGGTTATCGAGCGTTGACAGCACCCGGTCCTGCTCCGGCAGGCGGACGCGGATATCGATTTCTTCGTCCGAGCTGTCCATCCGCATGTCGCCCAGCAGCACGCCGCGTGTCACAAGCTGCACCATCGCGCCTACGGTTGCCACATCGGCGCCGTAGCGGCCGGCCTTTGTCACATCGACGTCGATCTGCCAGTCAATGCCGGGCAGCGGCAGGCTGTCTTCGATCAGGATCAGTCCGGGGGTGTTTTCAAAATGCTCCCGTGCGGCCAGGGTGGCAGAGGTCAGGTCGTCCCAGCCGTCGCCGCGCAGGCGCAGGTGCACTGGTTTGCCGGAGGCAGGACCTTGCGCCAGGGCTCGGACCTCAACTTCGAACCCGGGCAGCTTGACCATTTCGGCGTTCAGCTCATCGAGAACGGTGTTGCCGTCGTATTCCTCGGCAATGAGTTCTTTTTCAAACCCCAGGTATTTGCTCAGCAACCCGCCGAACCAGCCGTCCAGCGGCTCGCTGTCGGTGGGGCGGTCTTCCCAGGGGATGATCTCAAACTGGACCTGGCCGATGGTATCAGGCGGCAGCTGCGCGCCCGAGCTGTCGGTGTTCAGCCCGCCGTCGCCGGCAAAGGAAAAGACGTTGATCACAGCGTGGTGCTGCAGGATGATATCTTCGGCGGCGCGGACCATTTCGTCCTTTTCCAGCAACGAGATGTTGCCGCGGGCGCGGACGTAGGCGGTGGCTTGCTCCGGTTCTGAATCCACAAAGAACTCAACGCCCAGGTTGTTCTCACCGAAGGTCTTGAACACCGTCATGATGGAGAAAGCGACCACAGCGATGGTCACAATGGGCATTACCGGGTTGCCGGCGATGAACTTGATCACATGGCCAAAGGGTGTGTGGTGGTAGCCTGGGACGACTTCTTTCTGCTCGCGTTCGATCTTGACCGCGCTAAGGGTGATGGAAGCGGCAAAGGAGGCAAGCGTGAAGACCAGCCCGCCAAACAGCACGCCGCCCAATCCGCCGGCCCCGCCGCCCAGCAGGTAAGACGGGTTCAGCATCTGCATGGCGCCTGCAAACATGCCCCACATGGCCACCGGCACCAAAGCGGCGCGCAGCCACCAGGGCGCGACCATGCGCAAGGCGCGCGAGGCGCCTTCAAACGTGCGGCTGATGCGGCCGGTGACACCGCCCATGACAGGGAGGTAGATCAGCGCAACCACCAGCGAGGCGGACAGCACGAAGATCATTGTGACAGGCAGCATTCCCATGAATTCACCGGGCACACCGGGCCAGAACAGCAGGGGCAGAAAGGCACAAAGCGTGGTCGCGGTGGAAGACACCACCGGCCAGAACATCCGCTGCGCCGCCTCGACATAGGCGTGCATCGGGCCGGTGCCCTCCTTGATGCGCTTGTCGGCGTATTCGACAATCACGATGGCGCCATCCACCAGCATGCCCACGGCCAGGATCAGACCGAACATCACCATGTTGGAAATGGTGACGCCCATCAGCGCCAGGAAGGCAAAGCACAAGAGGAACGAGGTCGGGATCGCAAAGCCGACCAGCAGTGCTGCACGGCTGCCAAGCGCGGACAGAACAACAATCATCACTAGCGCCACGGCGGTCAGAACCGAACCTTCAAGCTGGCTGACCATCGAGCCGACAACGCGGCTTTGGTCGTTGGAGGTGCCGACTTCGACCGCTGCCTGCAGTTCCGGCGGCCACTTGGCCTTGGACGTGTTGATGGTCTCCTTCACCAGGTTGACGGTGTCGATGACATTGTAGCCCTTGCGCTTGACCACCTGCAGCGCCACCGTGTCGCCGCCGTTAAAACGGGCGGTGCCGACCCGGTCCTCGAAGGTAAAGTTGATCTGCGCCAGCTCCCCAAGGGTAACCACACGGTCGCCGTTGGTTTTGACCGGCAGCTGATAGATATCCTTCACTTCGTCGAACGAGGAGGGGATCTTGACCGCAAAGGTGCCCTGCGCGGTTTCCACTTCACCTGCCGCAATCAGCTGGTTGTTGTTCTGCACAACATTGATCAGCTCAAGTGCTGTGACGTTATAGGCCTCCAGCCGCAGCGGGTCGATCAGCACCTCGACCATCTCGTCGCGGTTGCCGGCGATCCCGGCTTCCAGTACGGCGTCCAGGGCTTCAAGGTCGTCCTGCAAGTCCTTGGCAATACGCGCCATTGTGCGTTCCGGCACCGCGCCGGTCAGGTTCACAATGACAATCGGAAATTCCGAGAAGTTGATCTCGGTGATCGAGTATTTCTCGGCGCCTTCGGGAAACTCTGCCTCGGCCTTGTCCATGGCGTCGCGCACGTCGGCCATGATCGCGGTCTTGTCCCAGCCGAAATCAAACTCCAGCGCCACACCGGCATAGCCTTCGGCGGCGGTGGAGGTCATCTTATCGAGCCCGTCAAGGTCGGCCAGCTCGGTCTCCATCACCTTGACCATCAGGGATTCGGAATCCTCGGCCGAGATGCCGGGGAAGGGGACCGAGATGAACAGGGCAGGGATTTCGATATCCGGCTCGCCCTCCTTGGGCAGCATCGAATAGGCGACGCCGCCGACAAGCAGCGAGATTGCTATAAAGGCGAGGACCATCCGGGCACGGCCGGCAGCCCAATCGACGATGCCAATCACTGTTCAGTCTCCCGGTAGGTGGCCGCCACGGCGACGCCTTCGGTCACAAAATCCTGCCCCACCACGATCACATCCGCAGTTTCGGGCAGGCCGCCGAGCCAGACGCCGTCGGCCTCATCCCTGAGCAGTTGCACAGGGTAGAATACCACGGTGCTGTCGGAACCGACAACACGCACGCCCAGCTTGCCTTCGTTGTTCAGCGTCAGCGCCGATTGGGGCAGCTTATGCGCAAGCCGGCCGGCTGAAGAAATCGCAATATCCGCCGTTTGGCCGTCACGGATGCTGAGATCCGGGTTGGGCACGGTGATTTCCACCTCAAACGTGCGGGTGTTCGGGTCGGCAGAGCGGCTGAGGAAGGTGACTTCACCCTGCACCTGCTGGCCGGTTGCCAGCTCGGCCCCCGCCGTGGCGCCCAGGGTCACCTTGTTCACCTCGGCCTCGGGCACGTAGCCAACCAGCTTGATGGTGTCGAGCTGGATTACCGTGCCGCACAGGCTGCCGGGTTGCAACAGGCTGCCCAGCTCGGCGGTGTCGCTTTCCAGCAGGCCGTCAAACGGCGCAGTGATGGTCAGGTGGCTGAGTTCTTTTTCTGCTGTGGCCACGGCGGCCAGCGCCGTGCGCTCCGCCGCCTCGGATGAAGCCAGCCGGGTTTCCGATGCATAACCGCCCTGCGACAGCTTAGAGGAGGCGGTCAGATTGATCCGGGCTTCTTTCAGCTGGGCCTGCGCCTGCAGCAGCATGGCCGGGCGGGTGCCGGGGTCCAGCTCGCACAGAAGGTCGCCCTTCTTAACATGGGACCCTTTGCGCAGAGGTTCGGATATCACGGTCGATGTGATCTCGGCCCGGACTTCGACCTGACGGACCGCCTGGGTCTGGCCGCGCAGGATGACCGCGCTGCCGATGGTGCGCGCCTTGCTTTGCAGGGCCACCACGCCAACGCGCGTGTCTGCGGCTTGGGTCAGCGCCTGGCCGTCATCAGTGCCGGTTTCGGCCTCGGCTGCCTCCGGAGCATTCTCGCCCCGGGCAAAGGCCATCAGATCGTCGCGCTCAAACACAACCAGATAGAGGCCGGCCGTCACAGCCACTGCAGTCAGCATCGGAATGATACGCATATCGGGTCTTCCTGTTTCTTGTCTGGTCCCGGGTGCAAAATGAGCCATAGCCAGAATACGGCGGGGCCTGCTCACAACGGGAGTCGCGCGTATGTGATAAGCCTGATATAGGAGATGTCCATTCTAAACTAAGTGGTTTAGTTCACATTTCTTGCTTTTCTGGCGTAATTGCCGGCGTTTCTGGTTTAAACGCGCCACTTGGCTTGGGCTTTGAGCCGGGTTAAGAGGGGCGCAACGCATTCAATACCGGTTTGGGCGGAACGTCCGGGCCGCGCATATCAGGGGCTTTTCATGAGCGATACCGACAGCTTTATCGACGAGGTGACCGAAGAGGTCCGCCGTGACCGGCTTTTCCTGATGCTGAAGCGCTATGGCTGGATCGGCGGTGCTGTGGTGGCGCTGATCGTCGGCGGCGCTGCGTTTCGTGAGTACAGCAAGGCACAGGACCAGGCGGCGGCCGAAGCGCTGGGGGATGCGATCACCGCGGCGCTGGAGATTGACGGCAGCGGCAGCCGGTCCGAAGCGCTGGCTGCAGTTTCAGCCGAAAGCGCAGGCGGCGCGGCCATTCTGAAGATGCTTGAAGCCGGTGCGCTGGCGGACGCGGGGAACACTGCTGAGGCAGTGGCGCGGCTGGAAGCCGTGGCAGTCAATGGCGAGCTGCCGCTGATTTACCGCCATATCGCCAGTTTTAAGGCGCTGGCCCTGCAGTCCGGAACCCTGAGCGCCGGCGACCGGCGTCTGCAATATGAGGCGCTGGCCCAGCCGGGCGCGCCGCTGGCGCTGCTGGCATCCGAACAGCTGGCGCTTTTGGAGATTGAAGAGGGCAACAGCGCTGCCGCAATCACCCGGCTTCGCGGGATTGCGGCGGATGCGGCTGTGAGTGCGGACTTGAAAGAACGGGCCACTCAGGTGATTGTGGCGCTTGGCGGCTCCGTTGGGGATGCCTCTGCGCCTGAGGGGTAAGGCGCTCCGCGGATGGGAACTTGCGGAACACGAACGGCAGACAGGGCAGGGCAATGACAAAAAACAGAACTTTCTCCCGGGCACGGGCATTTTTGTGCGGCACCGCAGCGGTGGCAATTCTGGCCGCCTGTTCGGAGGAGGAGATCATCCTGCGCGGCGAACGCGAGGACATCCGTCCAGAGGCCGCAATTGAGGTGGTTAATCAATCCCGCGCGATTTCCTTGCCCAAGCAGGTGGCAAACGCAAGCTGGGCCCAGGGCCACGGCGCCGAGGCCACCCGCACATCGCATCCGGCGCTGTCGGCGGCGCCGCAGCGGATCTGGTCCGCGTCCATCGGCGACGGCGATGGGCGGCGCCAGCGTATCACCGCAACACCGGTTGTCGGCGGCGGGCGCATTTACGCGCTGGACAGCGCAGCACAGGTCTCGGCGGTATCGCCGCAGGGCCAGGTGCTGTGGCGCAGCACGCTGATCCCGGCAGCAGATGACGAGGGCCAGGCAACCGGTGGCGGTTTGGCCTATGACGATGGCGTGCTCTACATCTCCTCGGGCTATGGCGTGCTGACGGCGTTGAACGCCGCTGACGGCAGCCTGATCTGGCGCCAGGAGCTGGACGCCACCGGATCCGGCCAGCCGCGGGTCAGCGGCGGGCTGGTTTATCTGGTGGCTGGCGATGACACCGGCTGGGCGGTCAACACCAAAGACGGCCGCATCGCCTGGCAAATTGAGGCTTCGCCCTCGGCGTCGAACATCCTTGGCGCGCCTGCGCCTGTGGTGACCAATGATCTGGCGGTATTTGCCTTTGGATCCGGCGATCTGATCGCCACCTTCCGCCGCGGCGGCCTGCGGCGCTGGAGCGCGTCGGTCTCCGGCCAGCGCACGGGTCAGACCCTGTCGCGGATCAGCGATGTGACCGGTGCGCCGGTGGTTTCGGGCAAGCGCCTTTACGCAGGCAACAACTCAGGCCGCACCGTGGCGATTGATCTGGAAACCGGTGACCGGCTGTGGACCGCGCGCGAAGGCGCCTCTGGAACCGCATGGCCCGCGGGCGGCAGCCTGTTCCAGGTCAGCGACCAGAACCGGCTGCTGCGTCTGGATGGCGGCAGCGGCGAGGTGGTCTGGGCAGTGGATCTGCCTGGGTTTCTGAAGGACAAGCCCGGCAAGCGCGGTCGGATCCATGTGCATTACGGCCCCGTTCTGGCGGGCGGGCAGATCATTGTCGCCTCCAACGACGGCCTGCTGCGGTTCTTCAACCCGCAGGACGGCAGCCTGACGCGAACCATTGAAGTGCCGGGCGGCGCCACCACCGCACCGGTTGTTGCAGGGCGGACGCTTTACGTGGTTTCCTCCAAGGGTGAATTGCTGGCATACCGCTGATCCGTGTTTCCGGGTGGCGGAAGCCGCCCGGATGCGTTATGAGCCGCGTCTGAATCGCAGAAAGCTGGTCTGATGTCCTTTACCCTCGCCATCGTGGGCCGTCCCAATGTGGGCAAGTCCACCCTGTTCAACCGCCTTGTGGGCAAAAAGCTGGCTTTGGTCGACGACCAGCCGGGTGTCACGCGCGATTTGCGCGAGGGCGAAGCGCGGCTGGGCGACCTGCGGTTTACAGTGATTGATACCGCGGGTCTGGAAGATGCCACTGACAACTCGCTCGAGGGCCGCATGCGCCGCCTGACCGAGCGGGCGGTGGATATGGCCGATATCTGCATGTTTATGATTGATGCACGCACCGGCGTGACACCGACCGATGAGCTGTTTGCCGACATCCTGCGCCGCAAATCCGCCCATGTGATCCTGGTTGCCAACAAGGCCGAAGGCAATGCCGCCGAAGCCGGTGTGCTGGAGGCCTACAGCCTTGGCCTGGGCGAGCCCTTGCGCTTGTCCGGCGAGCATGGCGAAGGGATGCCGGATCTGTATTCGGTTCTGATGCCGCTGGCGGAGAAGTTTGAATCCGAAGCGGTGGATCATTCGCCGGTCACCGATGTGGTGCTGGACGAAGAAATCGGTGAGGACGAGGCTGAGAGCATTCCCGAGCCGACCGATGCCAAGCCGCTGCAGGTTGCTGTTGTGGGCCGCCCCAACGCGGGCAAGTCGACGCTGATCAACAAGATCCTGGGCGAGGACCGGCTGCTGACCGGACCCGAGGCAGGCATCACCCGCGATGCGATCTCGCTGCGGATGAACTGGAACGGCGTGCCGATGCGGGTGTTTGACACGGCCGGCATGCGCAAGAAGGCCAAGGTGCAGGAAAAGCTGGAAAAGCTGTCCGTGTCCGATGGCCTGCGCGCGGTGAAATTCGCCGAAGTTGTGGTGGTGCTGCTGGATGCGGATATCCCGTTTGAACAGCAGGATCTGCGGATTGCCGACCTGGCCGAGCGCGAGGGCCGCTCGGTTGTGGTTGCAGTCAACAAATGGGACATCGAAGACAACAAGCAGGAAAAGCTGCGCGACCTGAAGGAAGCCTTCGGCCGCCTGCTGCCGCAGCTGCGCGGCGCGCCTTTGGTGACGGTTTCGGCCAAAACAGGCAAGGGGCTGGACCGGCTGCATGACGCGATCATGCGCGCCTATACCGTGTGGAACCGCCGGGTGCCGACCGCGGCGCTGAACCGCTGGCTGGTTGGCATGCTGGAACAGCACCCGCCGCCAGCACCGCAGGGCAAGCGGATCAAGCTGCGTTACATGACCCAGGCCAAAAGCCGCCCGCCGGGGTTTGTGGTGATGTGCTCGCATCCCGATAAGCTGCCGGAAAGCTATAACCGCTATCTGGTCAACGGCCTGCGCGAAGATTTCGATATGCCCGGCACCCCGATCCGGCTGTATATGCGCGGCCAGGGCGACAAGAACCCCTACAAGGGCAAGCGGGCCAAGAATGCCGGCGCTTTGGCCAAGCATTTGAATAAGCGCGGCGGCGGATCCAGCTAGGGCAGGGTGCTCCCGCCCGGCCTGCGGCATTTCCAAAGAAATACCTAGGCCCGTTGGGCCCGGCGCCGCCCTGACGGGCGGCGCTGTTGCGTTGCGCGGGGCTGAGCGGCCTTTTGCCTGCTTCATGCGGGGCTTAGCCTCTCTGTGTTTCCTTCACTGCTGCAGATTGATACCTTTCAAGTTGAATGGATTATCCGGTGATAACCTTGTTTTTGCACAAGGCGGAGTTATCTGGAAACCTACTTTGGACGGGATGCGCGTTTTTTTGGACGGGATGCGCGTTTTGCACAGCTGTCACGCATCGGCTTTAGGGACGGGTTCATGGATCTGAGGACACATACGCGTCAATTCACACAACAGGACAACCGGCTGGCGTCGCTCAGCTATTTTGGAACATTTGCGGTCTACTTTGCGGCGCTTACCGTGGCTGTCGCCTATGCCGGCCAGTGGTTTGCGATGCTGCCGGCAGGTGTGGTTTTTGCCTTTGCCGCAGTGCGGCTGTATGTGCTGCAGCATGACACCGGGCATCACTCGCTGTTTGAAACCCGGATCCAGAACGAGATTGCCGGCCATGTGCTGTCGCCCTTCACCTTTGCGCCGTTTGAGGTGATGAAGCAGAACCACAATCTGCATCATTCCAACATCGGTAATCTGGAGCACCGCGAGACCGGCGAGATCCACACCATGACCGTGCGGGAGTGGAAGACGGCCGGGTTCTGGGAGCGGCTGGGCTACCGTTTGTACCGCAATCCGCTTGTGCTGGTGCCGCTTGGGGCGGCATTCACCTATTTTATCCGTTACCGCTGGCCCAAAAATACCCGGCGTTTCGGGGCGCTGGGGGTGGTCCTGCATAATATGGTGATCGTGGCCATGCTGGCGCTGCTGTACCGGGTGGCAGGGATAACCGGCATCTGGATCTGGCTGGCGTTTTCATTCCTGGGCGGCATGATCGGTGTTTTCCTGGTCTACCTGCAGCATAATTTTGAGGACACCTATTGGGACCGCCGTCCGGATTTGAACCCGCAGGTGGCGGCGCTGCAGGGGTCCTCGTGCCTGGATTTCGGCTGGATCTTCGACATGGCGGTGGCCAATATCACCCTGCATGATATCCATCATTACAATGCCCGCATCCCGTCCTACCGGCTGCGCCAGTGCCATTACAGCTTGCCGCCGGAACTGGGGCTGCGCCGGATCAAATTTGCCGAAGCAGTGCGAGCGCTGACGCTGAAGCTGTGGGATGAAGATAAGAAATGCCTGGTGCCCTTTCCGGGCTGAGGGGGGCATTTGATGTAAGGGGCCGTAACCTGCGCGAATAGTCCAGGCTCATCCGATCTTGCCGGCGTGGGGAAACCGCTGCTGCACAGCATCACGGGTATCGTAACCAGACCTGCGGTGGTACTGCTGGAGGCTGCCAAGGCTTAGACGGCTGCGGCTGCCGGGCCTTGCGTGCCTGAATATCTTGCGTGCCTGAATATAAGGAGACCCGGTTCGTGAACGGAAAGAGTCCAGAGAAGAAAGTGGTCAAACCATCGGCAGGTAAGGCTTCTGATAAGTTGCAGGGTGAGCTGAACGCCAAGCTGGAAGCCGCCGAGGCCGCGCGCCGGGCAGCGGAGGATAAGGCCGCCAAGGCGCAGGCCAAGGCCCGTAAAGCCAAGCGTAAAGCGGCGCAACTGGCGGTGGAATTTGCAGCGGCAAGAATTAAAGCCAAGCAGAAGGCCAAGAAGGTCAAGGCGAAAGCGAAAAAGGCCATCGAGAAAGAAAAGGCAAAGGCCCAGGCAATTCTGGCAGCCAAAGGTGCCGGCAAGAAGAAGATGAAGAAATAGCGCGTAAGGCGTTGAGTGAATAGAAAAAACCGGCACCCATATGGCGCCGGTTTCTGTCTTGCACTGGCGTTTGGGTCAGGCCAGTGCACCATCCGCGGTCAGGGTCAGCTTGCCGCCCAGATAAGGTGCCAGCACCTCGGGCAGTTTCACAGAACCGTCGGCCTGCTGGCCATTCTCCAGCACTGCGATCAGGCAGCGCCCCACTGCCAGGCCGGAGCCGTTCAGTGTGTGCACAAATTGCGGCTTGCCGCCATCAGCGGGCTTGAAGCGCGCATTCATCCGGCGGGCCTGGAAGTCACCGGTTGTCGAGACGGAGGAAATCTCGCGGTAACTGTTCTGACCTGGTAGCCACGCTTCGATATCAAAGGTGCGGCGTGCGCCAAAGCCCATGTCGCCGGTGCACAGCACCACGGTACGGTAAGGGACGCCCAGTTTCTCCAGCAACCCTTCTGCGCAGCGCAGCATGCGCTTTTGCTCGTTATCAGACTCATCCGGGTGGGTGATCGAGACCATTTCGACCTTTTCGAACTGGTGCTGACGCAGCATACCGGAGGTGTCCTTGCCCGCGCTGCCTGCCTCGGAGCGGAAACACTGGGTGTGTGCGGTGAGCCGGATTGGCAGTTCCGCTTCGTTAAGCACGTCACCGGCAACAGAATAGGTCAGCGTGACCTCGGATGTGGGAACCAGCCACCAGCCGTTCGTGGTTTGATAGCTATCATCGCCGAATTTCGGCAATTTGTCGGTTCCGTACATGGCCTCGTCGCGTACTAGGACGGGTGTCTGGGTTTCGATCAGGCCGTTTTCGTCCACATGGGTGTCGAGCATGAATTGCGCCAGCGCCCGGTGAACGCGGGCAACTGCACCGCGCAAGAAGACAAACCGCGCACCGCTGGTCTTGGTAGCGGTTTCAAAATCCATGCCGGCAGCAACGCCGGAAATCTCGAAATGTTCCTTAGCATCAAAATCTAGCGCCCTCGGCTCACCCCAACGGTTCACTTCGACATTGTCGTCCTCGTCTGCGCCCTGGGGCACGTCCTCGGCCGGCAGGTTAGCGATGCGGGCCAGCATATCGGTCAGCTGCTGATCCAACTCCTTGGCCTCGGTGTTCATCACCGCCACTTCGGCCTTCTTCTCGGCCACCAGCGCGCGCAGGCGTTCAAACTCGGCCTCATCGCCGCGGCCCTTGGCGGCGCCGACTTCTTTGGAGGCCTTGTTCTGCAGGGCCTGGGCGGCCTCTGCCGCCTGGATTTTGGCGCGGCGCGCCTCATCCAGCGCCAGGATCTCGGATGACACGCCCGCATCCCCGCGCCGCGCCACAGCGGCGTCGAATGCGGCAGGGTTTTCGCGGATAGCGCGGATGTCATGCATGAGAGTCTCTCCTAGCGTTGAATTGTGATTTGAATCAGTAGGCCCATCCTATGACGCAAGGGTGAACAAAGGGGAAGGGGCGCGCGCGGTCTATGTGCAACTTGGGGATGCCGGTCACTGGGCAAGCGGATTGGTCGGCCTTTCCCGGCACGGTATCCAGGCAATCCTGCAACGGCCTATCCCGGCTGCGCTTTTGCTTTGCGGCAGCCTTGCAACCCATCCCCCCAGCGCATAGGTTCCGCTGCAAATTTCCGGCATGAAACCTCATGCCGCTTTGACAGAAGGAAAATCCCATGGACAGTGGCGCAATCGCCCAATTTCTCCCGCTTATCCTGATCTTCGCGATCATGTACTTCCTGCTGATCCGGCCGCAGCAGAAGAAGGTGAAAGAACATCAGAAGATGGTTGATCAGCTGCGGGTGCGCGACCAGGTCGTGACCCAGGGCGGTCTGATCGGCAAGGTGTCCAAGGTCAAGGAAGACGGCGAGATTGAAGTAGAAATCGCCGATGGCGTGAAAGTGCGTGTCATCAAGGCGACCATTGCCCAGGTGCTGAGCAAAACCGACCCTGTGTCGTAAGCTTAGACCTGTAACAAACTGAAAAGGCAGGGCAATGCTGCAAATTGATCTCTGGAAGAGGGTGCTGATCTGGCTGGTGTGCGCGGCCGGCCTGATGCTTGCCCTGCCAAACGGATTTTACACCCGCGTCGAACAGGCCAACGACGCCGCGGCGGATATCATCGCCAAGGGCGGGACGCCGGAACGGTTGCAAGCGGTCGGTCAGTGGCCGTCGTATCTGCCGTCGGGGCTGGTGAACCTGGGTCTCGATTTGCGGGGCGGCGCGCATCTGCTGGCCGAAGTGCAGGTCGAAGACGTCTATGAGGCGCGGATGGATGCCCTGTGGCCGGAGGTGCGTGATGCGCTGCGGCCCGAGCGCGGCACTGTTGGCACGTTCCGCCGCCAGCCGGGGCAGGCGGATGAGATTCGCGTGAAAATAACCAAGCCCGAAGGCATGGCCCGTGCGCTGGAAGCGGTGCGCGAGCTGGCCAATCCGATTACCACATTGACCGGTGTGGGCGCCAACGACATTGAAGTTTCCGCCGAAGCCGGCACCCTGGTGGTGCGCTTGAGCGAGGCAGAGAAAATTGCCTCGGACGACCGCACCGTGCGCCAGTCGCTGGAAATCGTGCGCCGCCGGATCGACGAGGTCGGCACCCGCGAGCCGACCATCCAGCGCCAAGGCGCTGACCGGATCCTGATCCAGGTGCCGGGGATTGGCTCTGCTTCAGAGCTGAAGGCGATCATCGGCACCACCGCGCAGCTGACTTTCAACCCGGTTGTGGGCCGCGGCAGCGACGCAGATGCGGCGCCGGGTATCGGCAATAAGATCATCCCGTCACTGGATGAAAGCGGCATTTACTACACTATCGAAGCTGCTGCTGTAGTGACCGGCGAGGACCTGGTGGATGCGCAGCCCTCGTTCGACCAGAACGGCCGGCCTGCGGTGACGTTCCGCTTCAACACCTCCGGTGCGCGCCGCTTTGGCGATTACACGGCGGAAAACATCGGCTCGCCCTTTGCCATTGTGCTGGATGACGAGGTCGTCTCGGCCCCGGTGATCCAGTCGCATATCCCGGGCGGTTCGGGCATCATCACCGGTAATTTCAGCATCGAGGAAAGCACCAACCTGGCGGTTCTGCTGCGCGCAGGCGCATTGCCGGCAGGCTTGGAGTTCCTGGAAGAACGCACCATCGGCCCCGAACTGGGCCAGGACAGCATTGATGCGGGCAAGATCGCCACCATCGTGGCCTTTATCGCGGTGCTGGTGTTCATGGGGCTTAGCTATGGTCTGTTCGGCCTGTTTGCCAATGTGGCGCTGATCCTGAACATCGCGCTGATTTTCGGCATGCTCAGCCTCATTGGCGGTACGCTGACGCTGCCGGGCATTGCCGGTATCGTTCTGACGGTTGGTATGGCGGTGGACGCCAACGTGCTGATCTTTGAACGCATCCGAGAAGAGCTGAAGGCGGGCCGCGGTCCGGCCAAGGCGATTGACGAAGGCTACTCCAAGGCGCTGAGCGCCATTCTTGACGCCAATATCACCACATTCATCACTGCGGTGATCCTGTTCGCCATGGGCTCCGGCCCGGTGCGCGGCTTTGCGATCACCCTTGGGCTGGGCATTCTGACCTCGGTTTTCACCGCGATCTTTGTCACCCGGCTGATGATCATCATGTGGTTTGAACGGCGCCGTCCGAAAACGATTGAGGTGTGATATGCGGTTAAGACTTGTTCCTCAGAAGACCTCATTCGATTTCTTCAAACGTGCCAAGCTGTGGCTGGGCATCTCAGCCATGATGATGGTGGTGGGGGTTGCCTCCTTCCTGCTGCAGGGGCTGAACTTCGGTATCGATTTCCGCGGCGGCACAACTCTCCGGACCGAAGCGTCTGAAACCGTGGATGTGGGCGCTTACCGTGATGCCATTTCGCCGCTGGGGCTGGGGGATGTGTCGATCACCGAGGTGTTTGACCCGACCTTCGAGGAAGACCAGTACGTCGCGATGATCCGCATCCAGGCACAGGACGACGGCGAGGCAATCTCGGGCGATATGGTCGAGACGCTGAAGGTTTCGCTGGACGCGGTGGCACCGGGCATCAAGTTTGTGTCCGTCGAATCCGTTGGCCCCAAGGTCTCGGGTGAGCTGATCACCACGGCGATTTACGCGGTGGCCCTCGCGATCGGCGCCGTGCTTGTCTATATCTGGCTGCGGTTTGAGTGGCAGTTCGCGCTTGGCGCGGTGGCGGCCCTGGTGCATGACGTGGTGCTGACCATTGGTGTGTTCTCGGAACTGCAGATCAAGTTCGACTTGGCCATCATCGCCGCCCTGCTGACCATCGTCGGCTATTCGCTGAACGATACGGTGGTTGTGTTCGACCGGGTGCGTGAAAACCTGCGCCGCTACAAGAAAAAGGATTTGGCCGAGGTTCTGAATATCTCGATCAACGAGACCCTCAGCCGGACGGTGATGACCTCTGTCACCACGCTCTTGGCGCTGATCTCGCTGTATGTGCTGGGCGGCGACGTGATCCGCGGCTTTGTCTTTGCGATGATCTGGGGTGTTCTGGTCGGGACCTACTCGTCGGTCTTTGTGGCCTCCACCATCCTGCTGAAACTGGGGGTGAAGCGCGACTGGTCGAAACAGGCAAACACCACCGGCAACCAGTTCTCGAACATCGATGCTTGAGGCCTTTCAGGCAGCCCTGGCCACGCCGGGGTTGTTCTGGCTTTTGCTGACTATTGGAGCCGCGGGATTAGTCCGCGGCTTCACTGGTTTTGGCACCGCGATGATTTTTGTGCCCGTCGGCGCGCAATTCCTGCCCTCGGCAGATGTGGTGTTCCTGATGGTGCTGATGGGGGTGTTTTCCACCATCACCCTGTTCCCGCAGGCCTGGAGCAAGGCCGACAAGGCCGAGGTCGGCGCGCTGGCAATGGCCGCCGCTGTCACCGTTCCGGCCGGTCTGTGGGTGATGTCGCAGCTGGATCCGCTGACCCTGCGCTGGCTGGCGGCAGGCGTGATCGGGGTGACGCTGGCGGCAGTTGTTTCCGGCTGGCGCTGGCAGGGGCGGCTGGGCTGGCCCGGCCGGTTTGGCATCGGCGGGGCGGCTGGCATGGTTGGCGGCATGACCGGTCTGACAGGACCGGTGATCATTGTCTTTTACCTGGCTAATGTGCGTGATGTGGCGCGGGTGCGCGCCAACACCATCGTGTTTCTGGCGGCGCTGGATGTGGTGATTGCGGTCAACCTGGTCTTTGGCGGGCTGGCCAGCCTGCAGGCGGTGATCCTGGCCGCACTGCTGGGCATCCCCTATGTTGTCACCACGCTGACCGGCAAGGCGCTGTTTGATCCCAAGCTGGAGAAGCTCTATCGCTTTGCCTCCTATTCCGTGATTGCGCTGGCCGTGTTATCCAGCCTCCCGGTGTTTGACTGAAAGGACCCCCCCATATGCGCCTGAATGAAGTGAGCTTTTCCGACGCGCAGCCGATTGACGGCTATGGCGCAGGATTCTTCCGCATCGGCGGGCAGGTGCATCAGGGCGCGGTGCTGACCTCGGCGGCAGGGACATCGGCCTGGGGCCGCTATGCGGATGACGCGCCGCTGCTGGCGCTGGCGGGGGAGGTCGACGTGCTGTTCATCGGGACCGGCGCAGAGATTGCTCATATCCCGGCGGAACTGCGCAAAACGCTGGAAGGGGCCGGGCTGGGGGTTGAGGTGATGAACTCGCCCGCCGCCTGCCGCACCTATAATGTGCTGCTGTCCGAGGGGCGCCGGATTGCCATGGCGGCGCTGGCGGTCTGACTTTCTGAAGATGTATTTGACCTGCCGCAAAGCGGGATGCGGCTGCATGGTCTTTTGATGCGCGGGCACAACGGGATAAGCGAACTTCATGACATTGACTGTGACGGATCTGAGCGTGGCGCGCGGCGGTATACCGGTGCTTGAGGGCCTGAATTTTGCTCTGGCGCCTGGCAAGGCGCTGATCCTGCGCGGTCCCAATGGCATTGGCAAGACAACTCTGCTGCGCACTGTTGCCGGATTGCAGCCGCCGCTGAAGGGGCGAGTCGAAGGAGCCGAGGATCAGATCGCCTATGCCGCCCATTCAGACGGGCTGAAGCCGACGCTGACGTCGGCGGAGAACCTAACCTTCTGGGCCAGTGTTTTTGGCCGCAATGGCATTGAACAGGCGCTGGACGGGTTTGATCTGCAAGCCCTGCGAGACCGGCAGGCAGGTGCGCTGTCAGCGGGCCAGAAGCGCCGCCTTGGCCTCAGCCGGATGCTGGTTACCGGGCGGCCCATCTGGATCATGGATGAACCGACTGTAAGCCTCGATAAAACCTCGGTAGCGATGTTTGCTGATGCCGTGCGCACGCATCTGGGGCAGGGCGGTTCTGCCCTGATTGCCACCCATATCGATCTGGGGCTGGAGGCCGGGGTGCTGGACGTTGGCCCCTATAAGGCCAAGCCGCTGGCGCTGGATGACTTTGATGGAGGTTTCCTGTGATTGCGCTGCTGATACGGGATCTCCGGCTGGCCTTCCGGGCCGGCGGCGGCTTTGGCCTTGGCCTTGCGTTCTTTCTGATCGTAACTGTGATGGTGCCGTTTTCCGTCGGTCCGCAGTCCGATCTTCTGGCTCGCATCGCTCCAGGCGTTTTGTGGCTGGGCGCGCTGCTGGCCTGCCTCTTGTCCCTTGACCGGCTGCTGGCGCTGGATTGGGAGGACGGCTCGCTCGATCTGCTGGCCACAGCCCCCTTGCCCTTGGAAAGCACGGTGACGATCAAGGCGCTGGCGCATTGGATTACTACCGGGCTGCCGCTGGTGATGGCGGCACCGGTGCTGGGGGTGCTGCTGAACCTGCCGGCACAAGGCTTTCAATGGCTGGTGGTTTCCCTGTTGCTGGGCACGCCTGCACTGTCCGTTATTGGCACCTTTGGCGCCGCTCTGACTGTGGGGCTGAAACGCGGCGGGCTGCTGATGTCGCTTTTGGTGATGCCGCTGTATGTGCCGACGCTGATCTTTGGCTCCGAAGTGGCCCGCCGCGGGGCTGAAGGCATGGCTGTTCAAACACCGATGCTGCTGCTGGCCGGCATCTCCGCCGCCTCCATCGCCTTGCTGCCCTTTGCCAGCGCCGCTGTCCTGCGCGTCAATTTGCGCTAGGCGGTTTCAACGAGCCGTGAATTGAGAAACCCGAGAACAAGAGCTAAATAGCCAACATGTCGATCTGGAAATACGCCAATCCAAAGAAGTTCCTGACCACCACCGAAAAGGTGATGCCGGTCTTGTGGATCAGTTCTGCCGTGCTGATCAGCGCGGGGCTGATCTGGGGATTTTTCTTCACGCCTGACGATTACCGTCAAGGCTCCACTGTCAAGATCATCTTCCTGCATGTGCCTGCCGCGCTGATGGCCATTAACGCGTGGTTCATGATGCTTGTGACCTCGCTGGTCTGGGTGATCCGCCGCCATCACGTCAGCGCGCTGGCCGCCCGGGCTGCGGCGCCCGTGGGTATTGTAATGACGGTTATCGCGCTGATCACCGGTGCGATCTGGGGCCAGCCGATGTGGGGCACCTGGTGGGCCTGGGATCCGCGCCTCACGTCTTTCCTGGTGCTGTTCCTGTTCTACCTCGGCTACATTGCCCTGTGGGAGGCGATCGACAATCCCGACACCGCCGCGGACCTGACCTCAATTCTGTGCCTGGTGGGGTCGGTCTTTGCGGTGCTCAGCCGCTATGCAGTGAACTTCTGGAACCAGGGGCTGCATCAGGGCGCGTCGCTGAGCCTTGATGAAAAGGAAAACGTGGCTGATGCGTTCTCCAACCCGCTTTATGTCTGCATGGCGGGGTTTGTGCTGTTGTTCATTGCACTGGTGTTCTACCGCACTGGTACCGAAATCCGCGCCCGCCGCATCAAGGCATTGATGGCGCGCGAACGGCTGGAGGCCTGATGCCCGATCTTGGAAAATACGCCGATACGGTGCTGTCGGCCTATGGTGCCTCGCTGCTGCTGCTGTTGGCGCTGGTGGTGCTGACAATTCTGCGCGGCCGCAAGGTGCGCCGGGAAATGGAAACCCTGGAAACCCGGATGAAGCGCAATGGCTAAGATCTCTCCGCTGATGGCGGTCCCCGGTATCGTGTTTGCGGGTTTTGTCGGCCTTGCCCTGGTGGGCATGTTCCGCGAAGACCCCAACAGCCTGCCGTCCGCGCGCGAAGGCCAGCCCGCGCCGCCGCTAGCGCTGGACGAATTTCCTGGCAAGGAGATGTTCACAGACGAAACCCTGCGCGATGGCAGTGTGAAGCTGGTGAACTACTGGGCCAGCTGGTGCGCGCCCTGCCGGGCCGAGCATCCGAACCTGGAAGCGCTGTCCAACGAGGGCATTCCGGTTTACGGCATCAACTACAAGGACCAGCTGGCCAATGCCGAGGCCTTTTTGAATGAGCTGGGCGACCCTTACGCAGCGATTGGCCGCGACGAGAAGGGCCGCATGGCCATCGACTGGGGCGTGTACGGCGTGCCGGAAACCTATGTGGTGGACGGTGAAGGCAAAATTGTACTGCGTTGGGCCGGACCGATTACCCAGCGGGTGATCGAAAACACCCTGCGCCCGGCGATGGAAAAGGCGGCAGGTCAGTAAACAGGCGGCAGCGCCTTAGCCAGGATCATGCAGGGTGAAATTGCGGAAGTCCGGTTCCTTTGACGACAGCGCAAAGGCAAGCGTTAGGTCTTCCTGCTTGGAACGCCAAATCAGATACTCGCTGAACGCCTCCGCGCAAGTCCATCTTTGAAAGACCGAAATCTCGTCCCGGTCCGGGGCGAGAAGGGTTTCGGCTTGTTGGCATTCCGGAAAACCGCGAGCCGCCTCCACCATCTTTTTCACAAGAACTGCCAGCTCGGTGTATTTACCGGGCAGCGGGTGCAATTGAATGATCACAGCTTCCGTCACGAAACGCTCCATGTTCAGCGGGCTGGGCCAGCTTGACGGGCAACTGGAAACTTCTGGTAAATTTGCGCAAACGTCAGTCGAAGATGCTGAGATCCAGCGCCAGGCCTGTTCCCATCCAGATCGCGTGATCCCGATGATCAGCCAGGGCGTCACTGGTTTCCGGATGGGCAAAGACAATCAGCCCATCGCGGTTCAATGCCAGCCAAGGCAGCAACTTGGAAAACTGCTCCGGGCTGGCCTCCAGCTGGCAGGACCATTTGGGGTGCGGTCCGACGGGTTTTTCATGCATGCGCCCCATCTCTGCTCCAAAGAGTTCGGCAGCACGCTGGCAAAGAGCGCGGGCCTGCACTGCGGTGTTTTCATCAAAATAGATGTGGGCGTGATAGCCTGTGATGCTGTCTGTGTGTTTCATGCCACCACTTTTTCTAAGGTGTGTGCCCAAGGCAATCTGCAGATTGCGAACAGCCAGTGTGCAATGCAACGCAGTACCCGGCGGCACGGGCGCCATGCCGCGCTTTCAATACGAAGGCCGGGGTCTTATGGTACCGAAAAAGTCCGGAAATCCTGCTCCCGCCGCATGGTGGCGCTGCGGGCGTCCAGATCGCCGCGGTCGGCACGCCAGACCAAATAGCGCTCCAAATGGTCATTCGACTCCCATAGGTGGAAAACGGCAATTTCAAAACGCGCGCGGTTAATGCCGGCATGGGCTTCAATGCAGCCAGGAAAACGTCTGGTTTCCGGAAGCATTTCCAGAACTGCCTCAACGTGTTCGTCAAATGTGTCCACATCCGGGTAAACGACTGCTATTACAGCTTCTTTCATGATATTAGACCCGGTCAATCAAGGAGTGTCGCGAGGGGAAAAGATGTATTCATGCTTAATGTTTACACAGCTGAACCGGGCGGTATAGCAGGTATTGATACCAGGAATATATCGCTTTGGTTGTGCCTGCGCCAATTCGGAAAGACACTGGCAATGCCATTACAGGTTCTTTCATTTTACTGTGGGATAGGTCGGAAGCATAAGGCAAGCGGGAGCGGTAATGTGCAATCCTGCTAAGCTGGATACCGCCCGTATGGAGAAGGCTAGGAGAGTGGAAAAGCCGACTGGATTCGTCAAAGTGCTGCTGGCATGCTTTGCTGCCCTTAGCGGGTTGGCTGACACTGCGCGTGCCGACTCTGTACTGACATTCTGCTATGATCCCTATCCGCCCTACACGCTGGGATCCGGCGGCATTCCTGATGGCGGGCTGAAGGTCAAACTGCTGGAGGCCGTGACGGACCGGATTGACGGGCTAAGGGCCGTTGTTGTTCTGCTGCCTTGGCAGCGCTGCCTAGCACAGGCTGAATCCGGGGAGGCCGACGGCATCCTTCCGTTGTTTAAATCCACCGCGCGCGCTTCCTATCTGGCCTTCACTGAGCCGACCTTTCTGCAGACCAACACATTCTGGTACAACCGCGAGCGCTATCCGCAAGGGCTGGATCTTGACGAAGGATATGCGCGGATTTCCCGGCTGCGGCTGGGGATGGTGAACGGCAGCGTGATTGATCAGGAGATGGAACGCGCCTTTGAAAACAACAACCGGATCGTTCGCGGCGGCGATGTGGAAGGCCTGATGCAAATGCTGCTGTTTGGTCAGCTTGACCTTATCGCAATTGATGACGCGGTCGGGCGCTACCACGTCGTGCAAAACGGCTGGCAGAACAGAATTGCGTCTGTTGCCACTCCGATTTCCAGCACCTATTCGCACTTTGGCCTGTCGCGGAGTGCTGGCGCAGATGCCTATTTGGACGTGTTCAACCGGGTGATTTCCGAACTGCAGGCAGACGGCACGATTGCAGAGATCCTGAGCAGTACCATCGCTCCGTAGCCCGGACGGTCTGCAGCATCCCTGACATAAAAAGGGCGCCCGGCGGGCGCCCTTTCACATTTTCGCTTCACTGTTGTCTTACGACTTGGCCAGGTTCCGCAGCACATAGTGCAGCACGCCGCCATGTTCGATGTATTCGATCTCGGGTGCGGTATCGATACGGCACTTCAGCGTGATCTCTTTCACAGAACCGTCCGCCATGGTGATTGCGCAGGGCACTTCCTGCAGCGGCTGGATGCTGTCCAGTCCGCTGATCGACACGGTTTCCTCACCGGTCAGGCCCAGCGATTTGCGGCTGTCGCCGCCGGTGAATTCAAACGGGATCACACCCATGCCAACCAGGTTGGACCGGTGGATACGCTCAAAGCTTTCAGCGATCACAGCCTTGACGCCCAAGAGCGCGGTGCCTTTGGCCGCCCAGTCGCGCGAGGAGCCCGCACCGTACTGTTCTCCGCCGAACACCACCAGCGGGGTGCCTGCTTCCTGATGCGCCATCGAGGCATCAAAGATCGAGGTCTGTTCGCCATCGGGGCCTTTGGTATAGCCACCTTCAACGCCGTCCAGCATCTCGTTCTTGATGCGGATGTTGGCAAAGGTGCCGCGCATCATGATCTCGTGGTTGCCGCGGCGTGAACCGTAGGAGTTGAACTCGCGCGGCTGTACCTGACGTTCCAGCAGATACTGGCCTGCGGGCGTGGTGGTCGCGAACGAACCCGCGGGCGAGATGTGGTCGGTGGTGACCATGTCGCCCAGAACCGCCAGAACCTTGGCGTCCTTAATGTTCGAGATGGTGCCCGGCTCGGTGCCCATGCCCTGGAAGTAGGGCGGGTTCTGGATGTAGGTCGAGGTTGCGGGCCAGTCATAGGTTTCCGCATCGGTGGTCTCCACCGCCTGCCACTTCTCGTCGCCCTTGAAGACGTCAGCGTATTTCGACAGGAAGGCCTCGCGGGTGACGGTCTGCTCAACCAGTTCCGCAACTTCCTGGGTCGAGGGCCAGATGTCTTTCAGATAGACGTCATTGCCGTCCTTGTCCTGAGCGATGGGATCGGACGCCAGGTTGATGTCCATGGTGCCGGCCAGCGCATAGGCCACCACCAGCGGCGGCGAGGCCAGGTAGTTGGCGCGCACGTCAGGCGAGATGCGGCCCTCAAAGTTGCGGTTGCCCGACAGCACCGAAGTTGCCACCAGATCGCCCTCGGCAATTGCCTCGGAAATTTCCTGCTGGATCGGTCCGGAGTTGCCGATACAGGTGGTGCAGCCGTAGCCCACCAGGTTGAAGCCGACCTTGTCCAGATCCTCCTGCAGGCCAGCGGCCTCCAGATAGGCGGACACGACCTGCGAACCCGGTGCCAGCGAGGTTTTGACCCAGGGCTTGCGGTCCAGGCCCAGGGCCGCCGCCTTGCGTGCGACCAGGCCAGCGCCGATCATCACATAAGGGTTCGAGGTGTTGGTGCACGACGTGATCGAAGCGATCACGACCTTGCCCGATTCCATAGTGTAGTCTTCGCCCTTGACGGCGACTTCCTTGCCCATCGGACGTTTGAAGGTCTCTTCCATCTCTTTCGAGAAGGCGGATTTGGCACCGGTCAGTGCGACATAATCCTGCGGGCGTTTCGGGCCGGAAATCGCCGGAACGATGCTGCCCATGTCCAGCGACAGGGTGTCGGTGTAGACCGGCGCATAGTCCGCACCGCGCCAGAAACCGTTTTCCTTGGCGTAGGCTTCGACCAGCGCGATACGGTCTTCGTCGCGGCCGGTGTTGCGCAGGTAGCGCAGGGTCTCATTGTCGATCGGGAAGAAACCGCAGGTGGCGCCGTATTCAGGCGCCATGTTGGCGATGGTGGCCCGGTCTGCCAGCGGCAGACGGTCCAGGCCGGTGCCATAAAATTCGACGAATTTGCCAACCACGCCCTTGGCGCGCAGCATTTCCACGACTTTCAGCACCAGGTCGGTGCCGGTGGTGCCCTCAAGCATCTGGCCGGTCAGCTCAAAGCCGATGACCTCGGGGATCAGCATCGAAATCGGCTGGCCCAACATCGCGGCCTCGGCCTCAATGCCGCCAACGCCCCAGCCCAGCACGGCCGCGCCGTTGACCATGGTGGTGTGGCTGTCGGTGCCAACCAGGGTATCCGGATAGGCGACCTCATCCCCGTTCTGATCCACATCGGTCCAGACGGTTTGCGACAGGTATTCCAGGTTCACCTGGTGGCAGATGCCGGTGCCCGGCGGCACAACGCGGAAGTTGTTGAACGCGTTCTGGCCCCACTTCAGGAACTGGTAGCGCTCCATGTTGCGCTCATACTCGCGGTCGACATTCATCTGGAACGCGCGCGGGTTGCCGAATTCGTCAATCATAACCGAGTGGTCGATGACCAGATCAACGGGGACCAGCGGGTTGATCTTGGCAGCCGAGCCTTTCAGCCCCACGATGCCGTCGCGCATGGCAGCCAGATCGACAACGGCGGGAACACCGGTGAAATCCTGCATCAGCACGCGGGCCGGGCGGTAGGCAATCTCACGCGGGTTCTTGCCGCCGTTGGCACCCCATTCGGCAAAGGCCTTGATGTCGTCGGTGGAGACGGAAAAGCCGCCATCCTCAAAGCGCAGCATGTTTTCCAGCACCACCTTCAGCGCGGCGGGCAGCTTGGAGAAATCGCCAAAGCCTGCTTCGGTGGCTGCGGGGATGGAATAATAAGAGATCGACTTGCCGTTGACGCTGAGCGTTTTACGCGCTTTGGCATTGTCTTGTCCGACGGTGATAGGCATGTTTGGCCTCCCTCAAGGATTTGAAATCGGGGAATTCGCTGCCTGCTAAATGCATGAGGAAGATTAAGCATTCAATAGCCCAATCGCCGCAGGGGGCACTTTTGTATGCAATAGTACACATTTTTTGCGGTGCAACGGGCCTGCTCCGTTCAATCCCGGCTCAAAAATGATTGATTGGCGTATTTGCAGGCACATCTTTAGACCAGAAGCCTAACAAACGAAGCGGGCGATTCATGAAACTTCTGGCGTCGATCATTGCAGCTTGGGGCCTGGCCCTGCCGGTATACGGCCAATCCGCAGCGGAACCTGTGGTGGTAGAGCTTTATACGTCACAGGGGTGTTCGTCCTGCCCGCCGGCCGATGCACTGCTGCATGAGCTGGCTGCGCGCGACGATGTGCTGCCGCTGGCGCTGCACGTGGACTACTGGGATTACATCGGCTGGAAGGATCAATTTGCCAAGCCGTCCCATACCAAGCGGCAAAAGGGCTATGCGCATGCGGGCGGGCGCAGAATGATCTATACGCCGCAAATGATCATTATGGGTCAGGATGATGTGGTCGGCGCCGATGCAATGGAGGTGGCCGATGCCATCGGTAAACACCAATCCAAGCCGCGTCCGGTGTCGCTTTCGGTGGAGCGGAACGGGGAGGATCTGGTGATCCGGCTGCAGCCTCGGGTGCAGATGGGCGACGCGAGGCTGCTGGTGCAGTTGGTGCGCTATACGCCCGAAAGATCCGTCAATATCACCCGCGGTGAACTGGCCGGTAAGACCTTGAGCTATGCCAATGTGGTGGAAGACTGGCAAATCGCAGCGGAATGGGACGGGGCAGGGGATCTGGAACTGTCAGTCCCGGTGCCGGGCCGCCAGCCTGCTGCCGTCGTGGTGCAAGAGGCACCCTTTGGCCGGATCATTGCCGCTGCCCGCGCCGAGTAGCAGCCTGAGTCAGCCCGCCTCGGGATTTGCCTTCCTGCCGGGTTTGGGCAGCGGAACATAGGGTTTCCAGCGGCGGTGGATCCAGAACCATTGGCCGGTGTGCTTGCGCACGATGGCTTCCAGATCCGCGCTGAGGGATTTGGTCATGGTGAGCGGATCGGAATGCGGGATCTCAGCGCTCATCACGATCTCGAAGTCCAGACCGTTGTCCTGGCGCACCGCGTAAACAGGGATGACAGCAGCGCCGAATTTCAGCGCCAGTTCGGCCGGCACGGTAGAGGTGACCGCAGGTTTGCCGAAGAAATCGATCAGCTCTCCGCCCTGGGCGTGAAGATCAGTGACGATTGCCGCGATGCCGCCCTTTTTCAAATGCCGGACAAGCGCGACCATGCCGCGCTTTCCCTGTTCGAACAGGGGTTCGCCGTTGCCTTTGATTGCTGCCACGTAATGGTCGTTGAAATAAGGGTTGGCCATCCGGCGGTAAAGCGCACCCATCTCGAAACCGCGGGCAAACAGCGCTGCGCGGGCGGCATCGTAATTGCCGAAATGCGCCGTTGCCAGCAGGACCGGCCGTCCTGCTGCACGGGCCTCTTCCAGCGCTTTCAGGCCGGGGCCGGTAATGGGGGCAGCCTTGGCGCGGTCGTGAAAAGGGGCGCCGGCATAGATTTCGGCTATCATCCGGCCCGCATTATCGCTGACGTCCCGGTAAAGCGCGCGGGGATCAATTTCCGCCAGCTCGGGGCTGACAAGATCCAGGTTGCTGCGCACCCGCTTTTCGAACCCGGCCAGCCGGCCCATAGCTGTCACCAGCCGGCCCATCATGGGCACCCTCAACCCATAGGGGATCAGCCGCGTGCCAACCAGCAGCCCGCGCAGAAACAGGTTGCTGCCATAATATTTGACATGGCTCCAGGTGGAGAGCTCGGAAGGATCTACGGGCATGGCGTCTGGATGGCTGCGGCGCGGGAATGCGCCCGGAAGCCCGCATCATACGCAGCCGGACCGGCAGGTACAAGCCGCTCGCAGGCGCGGGCAGAATGGTCTGCGCGCCTGCCGTCCCGGCGCAAGTTGCGGATCTTAGCCGCCGTCCTCCTCATCGTCGTCGGATTTCAGATCAATCTCGCCTGTTGCCACCAAATCGCGCATCGCCGAGATGATCATGCTGAATGCCGCCTCGCCATCGCTGCGCTTGACCTTGCCGCGCTCGCCCACTTCCTCGCGGATATTGTCTGCCATCCGGCTGGACATGTTCTTGAGCAGGAATTCGTTGGTTGCCACGTCTTCCTCGTCGGTGGCAAAGGCCATGGCCGTGACCAGATCCGGCTGCGACAGCACCCGCATCAGCTTGGGCACGTCGATCGGCTGCATCCGTTCACCGATCAGCGCATAGGTGAAGATCGCCTTGCGCACCTTGGTGGCAAAATCCTCATCCTCTTCATCCAGCGCTGTCAGCACTTCATCACGTTTGGCTGCCGCCGCTTCGGTCAGAATGCCGCCAAGACGCTGCCCCGGAGTCTCATCAAAGGCGAGATCGGGCCGGGCTTCGACCTGAGCGGCAAGCGACAGGCCGATCCGGTCCACGGTGTCGGGCGTCACATTGGCGGTGTGGCTGACGGCATAGGTGATGCGGCGGGCAATCGGGCCGGGCAGATGCACCAGCATTTGCGCCGCTTTGGCGGTGTCCAGCTTGGACAGCAGAACCGCGGCCACTTCTGTGCTTTCCGCCTCGGCCAAGCCGGCCAGATCTTCGGGCGGCAGCTGTTTCAAGCGCTCCCATGGGTCACCGAACTGGCGCACACCGGCTTCCTTGCGCAGACGGCTGTGGGTGTGGCGGCTGATCTTGCCTTGCATCGCATTCAGCGCACCGGCCAGGCCATTGGGGAAATGCAGGCCAACGTTGTCCAGCAGATCGGCAAATTCGCCGACCACCGTATTCAGCGTATCGCGATCGACAATGCTCATCTTGCCCATCTGCTGGGTCAGCTCCAGCTGCAAGTCGTCCGGCAGCTCCTCCAGCGGGATTTCTGCGCCTTCATTCAGCAGCAGCCGGACGATAATTGCGGCCTTTGCCTTGCCGCTCAGCCCGCTGCCGCCCCCGCCGCCCAGAGGGGCCGGGGCACCGAACCCGCCCAGATCCGGCCCGCCAGAAGCCATCGGAAGCGCCAGCAAATTGTCTTGAGGCATTCTCGCACCCTACCAAAGATTCTTCTTGATCATCGAGGGCAGGATAGGCCGCAAGCCGTAAAGAAAGGCTGAAGCTAGTAGCTGTAAGTTGCACCTGTTTCCAAGGCGTTGCGCAGCGAAGCTTCGGCCCAGGTGCCATCACCGCCCCGTGCCTTGATCTCTTTCCACTGTATCAGGGCCGCGCCGTATTTCCCCTGATTCACAAGGCCTTGGCCCATATAGGAGCGGGCAAGTATGTTATCCGGATCCTGTTCAAGCGCCTGATCGTAATAGGCCTGCGCCAATTCCAAATTTCCCAGCTTGCGATGGGTGAAACCCCAATAGGTCAGCACCAAGGTTTCCTGCTGGTCCGGCGCCGCGCTCAGCACTGCCTGTGCATCCTGCTGGCGGCCCGCATAGGCCAGCTCGCGCGCCGCATTCAGCAGGTCCTGCTGGTTCAGGGACGATTTCTTGGGCCGCACGCAGCGTTTCTTGTTGGGGTCCCAGATCCGCTTGCCCTTGCAGGTCTTGGTGGTCTCGGAAGGTTTCGGCGGGTTCCAGTCATTGCCGCCTGCGGCATAAGCCGTCATCGGCAGGGTCAAGGCAGCGGCGAGAGCAAAATAACGCATGTCGTCATCTCCTGATGCTTAAAGTCGTGATCAATGTACCCTTACAACCCGCGGGCCGGCCAATTTATTCACATCAAAACTGCGGGAGATGAAAATAGTTCAGAAGTCATTCAGTCGGCAAGCGGTTGTGCAAAGGCGGTTGAGAACCACGCCAGAAGGAGTTCAAACCGGATCTTTCCTTTCTTCGTCCCAGCCTTGGTGATGCGGCCGCTCCCGACGGCACCAATGTGCCAAGGTGGGTCTGCAACGATCCACAAAGAAGAGCGGTCATGCCGGAGATTATCACGGTCGGGCTCGATCTGGCCAAGAATGTGTTTCAGGCCCGACAGGCAGATAGAGCGGAACAGCCTGTTCTGCGCAAGAAGCTGCGGTGGGGTCAGGTGCCGGCCTTCTTTAGCGAGTTGCAGCCCTGTGTTGTCACGATGAGAGACTGCGGTGGCGCGCATCACTTGGGCCGCGGGATCAGCATGCCAGGCCACGATGCACGCCTGATCCCGCCTGCAAATGTCAAGCCCTTCGTCAAGCAACAGAAGAACGATGCCGCCGATGCCCCGGAAAGCGGTCTGCCAGCTGGTGCGATCCCCACACTCAAGGTGCTGATCGCGGCCTTGACCCCGATGGAGGCAGAGATTGCCAAGCTCAATGCCGGGCTTCGGCCCGCTGATCTCTACGGCCATCGCACCCTTGCGCTGCCGCCTGGGACGTTCCGCAAGGCCCGCGATTTTGCGGCTTGGCCCAGCCTCACGCGCCGACAGCATTCGACAGGCAGCAAACAGCGGCTGGGGGCTGCGACGAGGTACAACATCACGAACTGGCCTTCGTACAGCGAGCCATTGATGCACCATTGGTTCGAGCACAATGGCGAGCGCACTAAAGCAACGCGGATTGCTGTCGGTCTTGATTGATCCCGGGATGATCTGGGTGCCGCCACCAAGCGGCAAACGGGGTCGGCTGCGGCAATTCAGTGACGTATCAATCCAGACGTGCCTGACCACTGCCCGGCATCAAAGCTGAGGATGAAGGCGGGCGGCTTGAAGCGCCACACCTGGCGCAAGATACACATCGGTATCGATGAGGAAACATTGGAAGTCCGGGCGATTGAGGTCACCAGCAGCAACATCGGTGACGCGCCCTTGTTGCCTGAACTGCTGAGCCAATTCGCGCCAGAGCTGGGCATTGAACGGTCACCGCTGCCGGGGCCTACGACACGCGCAAATGCCGCGACGCGATTGCAGCTCGCAATGCTCATGCTGTCATTCCACCGCGCAAGTACGCCAAGCCGTGAAAACCCGCAACTGCCGGAGCTACCACCCGAAGCGCGGCGGTCAACGCGTCGCGGTTCCTCGGCCGCGAGCTGTGGCGGCGATGGAGCGGATTTCACCGTAGGAGCCGCGTCGAGATATGAGCCGGATCAGAAAACGATCCGGGGAACCGTTTTCCGGGTGATTGGATGAACTGCCTGAAACCGTTGGGCCAGTCGTTGATGGCACGGGACTTCGAACGCCATGCCGCGGAAATCCAGGTCCGCGTTGCCGCGCTCATTCGCTACACCGCTCTGAGCATATCTGTCACAGAGCCCGTAGGGTAAGCCCGTCCTGGGAAAGGGGGAGTCTGCCCGTCATCCGATTTGCGCAACAAAGCCGTTTAGGTTCACCGTGGACTTCCGGATGCGCATCAGCTCAATCAGCAACCTGGCCCGCAAGTGGATATTCAGCAAAGGGCGGCTGATGGGGCGCCGCTCGGTTTTGTAAAATACTCCACACTGGCCTGCCGCACCCCGCCGGGGCCGATGTCCCGGGCGGGGAGAGGATTTTTCAAGTCGCTGGTCAGGAAGTCAACCTCGTCGTAGATGGCCGGTTTATTCTTGCAGTAGGCCAGATCCAGACCCAAGGCCGTCCCTTTGCCAAGGATCAGATTGCCGCTGTGAAGGTCGCCGTGGAAAGGCACGCGGTTGCAGGGGGCGGCCTGAAACTGTTGTGATTGACCAAGGAGCTGTTCCAGAAATGCAGAGTAGTGATCCGGTTGCGCGCAAACATCGTCACCAGCCGCTAGTTTGTCAATTTCGGTTAAAACCCAGTTCATCCAGAAGTTTTGCGGTTCGCAATGCTGGTATTTAGGAAGATGGTTAAGCCATTTTCCGCAACGCCGGAAACCTGATTGGCCTGTGCTTGTGATTGCGAGGTCCGCAAGGCATCCGAGGCGGTCCGGCCTTCGGCAAATTTGGTGATCTGAAAGTTCTTGTCTGCTCACAGGTAGACTGGGCCGGCAACCTCGCAGCCATTTGCCGCCGTGAAACGGGGGCGGAGCTGTTCGAACGGGCGGAACTCCCTTTCGATCCATGGGGTGCTGGAATTGACGTCTTTCTTGAGGATCAGAACGGTGCCGCTCTCATGCATGAGGGAGAACACCATCTGCTGCCGTCCCGGATCAGTGGACTAATGGATACAATTTACGCTGAAACAGCATTCCGGGCCTATGGCCGCCTGAAATTACTGCAGGTGGCGCCGGATCAGGGCTTCGCCAAATTCTGCAAACAATTGCATGGGCGGTATGAGCGATGCCTGGGTTAAGGTTTCCGTACCATTCCCTTTCAGGTGCAGGATGAACCCCGGATGAAGAAACGCCCCGCCATGCTGACGGGGCGTTCACATTGGTTTCCAGGAGCCGGTTTACTCGCCGAACACCCGCTTAAAGATCGTATCGACATGTTTGGTGTGATAGCCCATGTCGAATTTCTCGTTGATCGCCTCTTTGCCAAGGGCCGCAACCACATCGGTATCCGCCAGCAGCAATTCGCGGAAATCAACCCGGTCTTCCCAGACTTTCAAGGCGTTGCGCTGTACCATGGCATAGGCGTCTTCGCGGTTGACGCCGGCCTGGGTCAGTGCCAGCAGCACCCGCTGCGACATTACCAGACCTGGGAATTTGTTCATGTTGTCCAGCATGTTCTCGGGGAACACCAGCATCTTGTCGATAACACCAGCCAGACGGTGCAGGGCGAAATCCAGGGTGACGGTGGCGTCGGGGCCGATGCCGCGCTCAACGGAGGAGTGGGAGATATCGCGCTCATGCCACAGCGCCACGTTTTCCATTGCGGGCACAACGGTCATGCGGACCAAGCGCGCCAGGCCGGTCAGGTTTTCGGTCAGAACCGGGTTCTTCTTGTGCGGCATCGCCGAGGAGCCTTTCTGGCCCATCGAGAAGAATTCGGCACCCTCCAGCACCTCGGTGCGCTGCATGTGGCGGATTTCCACGGCAACGTTTTCGATCGAGGATGCGATGACACCGAGGGTGGCAAAGAACATCGCATGACGGTCGCGCGGGATCACCTGGGTCGAGATCGGCTCAGGCCGCAGGCCCAGCTGCTCGCAGACGTGATCCTCGACCGCGGGGTCAACATTGGCGAAGGTGCCGACGGCGCCGGAGATTGCGCCGGTGGCGACTTCCCAGCGGGCTTTTTCCAGACGGTTCTTGTTGCGGTCCATTTCGGCATAGAAACGGGCAAAGGTCAGACCCATGGTGGTGGGCTCGGCGTGGATGCCGTGGCTGCGGCCGACGCGCACGGTGTTCTTATGCTCCAGTGCGCGTTTCTTCAGCGCCGCCAGCAGCTTGTCCATGCCGTCCAGCAGAATATCGGCGGCACGCACCAGCTGCACGTTCAGGCAGGTGTCCAGCACATCAGACGAAGTCATGCCCTGATGCACAAAGCGGGCTTCTTCAGAGCCGACATGCTCAGCCAGGTGGGTCAGGAAGGCGATGACGTCGTGCTTGGTGACGGCTTCAATCTCGTCAATGCGGGCGACGTCGAATTCGACGTCCTTGGCTTTCCATACGGCATCAGCGTTTTCGCGCGGGATCACGCCGAGGTTGGCCATGGCTTCGCAGGCATGGGCCTCGATCTCGTACCAGATCTTGAATTTGGTTTCGGGCGACCAGATGGCGACCATTTCAGGGCGGGCATAGCGCGGGATCATGGGCGAAAGCACCTTTATGTGATTGTGCAGCAGATGCCGGGCCTATTAGATCAGGTAAGGCGTGACAGCAAGGCTGGGAGACGGACATGAGGCACATTGCCCTGATGATTGCGGTATCATTGACCGTTTCGCCGCTTGCGGCGGCGGAATGGCGGGCGTTGAGCGGAGAGGACGTGCAAGCCGCGCTGGCAGGGCGCAAGCTGGTCTATGGCAGCGGCGCCTGGCAGGAGTTCCGGGCGTCGGGACGGACGTTGTACAATGCCGGCCATGACAGCTGGGGCTACTGGGGGGTGCGGGACGGTAAATACTGCTCCACCTGGCCGCCGTCGGACCTGTGGGCCTGTTTTGTTTTGGAAAGCGATGGAGCGGCAATGCGGTTTGTGGATGAAAGCGGTGGCATCACTACTGGCCGCTACTCTGAATAACAGCAAGGGCGGTCTCCCGCCTGCGCTGCGGCCTTCTGGCGAAGGCCTGCCGCAGTTGGGCCCGGCGCCGCGCCTTGGCGCGGCGCCGGGCCCAAGGCCGCTGCCGTTGCAGGTTTCCTGCAAGGGCCGGGCGCGGGAGATCCGGGAATATTGAAAGTTAGGCAGTCGCCGCCTGGGGTGTGGTCTCCAGATGCGTCACCACCTTGGCGCCGCTCTCCAGTGTCCGGTGCACCGGGCATCTGTCTGCAATCTCCATCAGCTTGGCCCGCTGCTCCCCGCTCAAGGGGCCGCAGAGGTGGATCACACGGGTGAACTGGTCGATTTTGGCAGGTCCCGTCGGCTGGGCATCCTGGGCGTGCACCTTGTCATGGCTGACATCTACGCTGATCCCCTCCAACGGCCAGCCCTTGCGGCGGGCATACATGCGCAGCGTCATCGAGGTACAGGCACCCAGCCCGGCCGCCACAAAGCCGTAAGGCGACATGCCCCGGTTGGTGCCGCCATAGGCCAATGGCTCATCTGCAAAGGTGTGGTGATAGGGACCGGATTGCACATCCTGCAGGAACCCCTCCGGGTCCGCCTCGGTCACCCGCAGGATGCCTTCGGGGGCACCGGGCGGCGGCGCGGGCGGGGCCATTCTGACATAGCGCCCGGCCCAGGCGGCAATCACTTCGGCGGCATATTCTGCATCCGCAGCACGGGTGATCAGGTGATCGGCATCATCCAGGGTGACAAAGCTTTTGGGGTGTTTGGCCGCGGCAAAGATCGAGGCCGCATTGTCGATGCTTACTGTTTCGTCCCGCGGGGCATGCAGCACCAGCAGTGCAGCCTTGAGGCCGGTAATTGCAGGCTCCAGCGCTTCGGTGTTGATATCATCGACGAATTCCCTGCCAATGACAAAAGGCCGCCCGCCCAGGCAGACTTCGGCACGGCCTTTGGCTTCAATCTCGGGCAAGGCAGCGTCGAAATGATGCGAGACATGGCCGGGATCAAACGGCGCGCCCAGTGTCACCAAGCCTTTGACAGACGGGATGCCTGCCCGCGCCCGCAGCACCGCCGCGCCGCCCAGGGAATGGCCGATAAGCAACGAGGGCGCCATGCCGCGCGAGGCCAAATATTGCGCCGCCATGATCAGATCCGCGACATTAGAGCTGAAGGAGGTGTTTTCGAACTCCCCTTCGGAATGCCCCAATCCGGTAAAGTCGAACCGCAGCACCGCGATCCCCATCGCCGCCAGCCGCCCGGCAATCCGTCGTGCCGCCGGGATATCTTTGGAGCAGGTAAAACAATGGGCAAACAGCGCCGTTGCAAGGACCGGTCCCTCGGGCAGATCAAGGCGGGCAGCAAGGGGTGTTCCGGCATGGCCGGGAAAGGAGATGCGTTCAGCGGGCATGGGCGTGGCCTTTGTTGGGTGTTCTGCATAGATTGAGCGCGCAATGAGCCCTGAACAAGGCGGCAGCCCGCAACGTCACGGGAAGGTGAAGGCAGATGAGCGCAATAACTCTGAGCGGCGTTGGATGTTTCAAACCCCGGACAGCCCGTGACCGGGAAATGTGGCGGCGTTTGCGGGAGTTTTGCGAAGGCGAGCCTCAGGCCTTTGGCCGCAATGCTGAGACCGGCCATGTGACCGGATCAGCCTTTGTGATGTCACCGGACATGAAATGCGTTCTGCTTACCCATCACCGGAAGCTGGACCGCTGGCTGCAGTTGGGCGGCCATTGCGATGGCATTGCCGACGTGCCTTTTGCCGCGCTGAAAGAAGCTTATGAGGAAAGCGGGCTGTCCCGGATCAAGCCGTTGTCCGGCCAAGTGTTTGATGTGGATATTCACGAAATCCCGGAAAATGCGCAGGACCGCGCGCATCTGCATTATGATGTGCGCTATCTGTTTCAGGCAGAGGCCGGGGATATTGCGGTGAGCGGGGAATCCCACGCGCTGGCCTGGGTGCCGCTGAACCGGCTGCATGAGGTGACGGAGGCACCGGGTGTTTTGGTGCTGCGTGAAAAGCTGGCGCTGTTCTTAAGCGGAGGCGCCTGACGGCGCCGCAGGGTATCCCGGCCCCGCCTGTACAGGCGGGGCCGGCAGTTCAGGTCAGGCTTCCCCCATGAGTGCCTTGTCGAACGGGTATTTGGTCAGATTCTCGTAGCCGTCCGCAGTGATCAGCACCTGGTCTTCCAGCTTGATCGAAAAATCACCGCCTTCAGGGGAGATCAGCGCTTCGACACACAGAACCATGCCCGGTTCCAGGTCATAGTCAAAGGCGCCCTCGACCATCTGGTCCGGGTAAGCAACCAGCGGCCATTCATCGCACAGGCCGACGCCGTGCATCATGCAGCCGTATTTCTGCTTTTGGAACTGCGCATCCAACACATGGCAGCCGCGTGACAGTTCCTGGATGTTCACGCCGGGTTTCAGCATCTCCATATTGTGGCGGATGTGTTCGACGCCGTGCTGCATGGCATAGACCATATCGGCGCGCGGTTTTTCATCGCCGATCCACCAGCTGCGCGAGATATCGATGCAGATCCCGTAGGACCCCACCAGATCGGTGTCAAAGCTGATCATCTCGTTGTTCTGGATGATGCGGGGGCCGCATTCCTGGAACCAGGGGTTGGTGCGCGGGCCGGAGGCCAGCAGCCGGGTTTCGATCCACTCGCCGCCGCGACGGATGTTTTCCGCATGCAGCACCGCCCAGACGTCGTCTTCCGCGATATTGCCGCCGGGCACCTCTTCGCGGGCGAACCGTTCCATCGCGGCCACTGCGGTTTCGCAGGCGTGATGGGCGCAGCGCATTGCCAGGATCTCGTCCGGGCCTTTCACCGCGCGGCATTTTTCGGTCAGCTCTTCGCCAGGGAGGATCTCCAGGCCTTGCGCCTCCAGCGCGCGCAGCCCGTGCAGCATGACCTTGTCCACTGCCAGGCGCTTGTTGCTGCCGCTGTGTTCCTCCAGCAGTTTGCGGACCTCGTTGGAGAACACATCGGCGGCCACATCCACCTTGTCGCCGCGGTCGAAGTAGAACAGATCAGCGCCGGCGCGCTGTTCGCGCACCAGCGGGTTGAATTCGCTGAGGAACGGCGACTGTTTATAATCCCACAGCACCATATAGCCGTCAGCGCAGATCAGCAGGGCGCGAAACGGGTTGTGGGTGTTCCACAGCTGCATGTTGGTGCTGTCGGTGGCATAGCGGATGTTCAGCGGATCAAATACCAGAAGGCCGGCATAGCCGCGGTCGTTGATGAAACGGGTCAGCCGCTCCCAACGGAATTTGCGCATGGCCTGCAGGTCAGGAAGCTGCAGACCGGCCTCGGCCCATTCACCAAAAGCCAGCTGGGTCGGGCCGATCTCAACCCGGTCATTGTTGTTCGGGGTGTTGTCGCCCAGATTGGCGCCGCGGGTTGGATCAATTTTGCGGATGTCGCGGTAATGCTCGTTCATGCGTGGCCTCCGTCGCTGCACAGGTTTGTCCAGTGTGCAGCCGTCTATTGGCGGAAGCGCCGCAGAAAACGACGGGTTTTACAGTCGTTTCTGACCCTTGGGCATCGGATAATGTGAACCGTGAAGGTGGGATATCATCAAACGTGGCAGTCCGTGTTGATACACAGGGCCTATGGCACCAGCGGGCGGGCAGCCTGCACCATTCCGGCACTTTCCAAATACAGCAGCAAAGCTGTCAGAAGCATAAGATGGCTGATGAAGCGCAATCGGCGGGTGCCCGCAGTGCTGAAAGCGGCAATCGCCGTCGACCTGAGTTGATACGCCCAGCCGCGGTAGGGGCTTTGGGCTTGTTCCGGTTTACGGGCCCTGGCCTGAGCGCGATCCGTTTTCTGGATTTCTTCTGGTTCGCTTTGGGTAAGTCTGACGGCTTGGAACGCTTGGTCGCAGTGGGCATCAAGAGCCAGCGCAGCTTGATCAACCGGAGTGAAACATGCCCGGCCGCGCAGCCTGACAGGAGCGGGTTGTTCCCGCCGGGTTTCGGCTGGCCCTGGTGTGGCTTGCAGGCTGCTTTCCGGATTTGGCTCGAACACGCTCAGGAACTGTTCGCACGTCAGTGCCACATCGGATTCGCGCCATTCAACCGAAGTTGCCTCGACAGCAGGAAGCAGCCGCCGCAGCATTTCGGCCAGGAACAGCTCCGAAATCTCCTGATCGCAATAATCGGGAAAGGCGGGTGTCAGCGAAAGTTCCAGCAGTGCCGCGGGCTGCAGCATCGAGTTTGTCAGCCGGCTGGCGCGCCGCAAGGGGACCCTGCGCAGCCGTACAGTCACCAGGTAATGGTCACATTGAATTTTGGCTGTGTTTTCTGCCCGTGCCTCAATTGTTTCTGCCGGATGGCCGAAATCCTCGAGCGTGTCCACAACAGCCGAAACCGCTGCTGAAAGGGTCCCGGTATCGCGGGCTTCCAGTCCAAGCCTGCCTGTATACTGCACTTTCTCTGCCACCGTCCGGATCCTCCATTCAGGGTGCCGTTAAAAGAAGGATAAAATTTGAACGAGTTGAAAGTGGGGCGGAAAACACGGCGTCAGGCGAAACAGCGCGAACAGAGTTGCAGGAAACAGGGCGTTGTTGATGCTCTTGTTTTTATTGGGTTTAATTCGATGGGTTCGATTTGGGTGGCTGGATTGCGGCCCAATTGCGGCGGCCGGCGGACACATTGATGCCCTAGAGCCTACAATGGCGCGGGAATCATCTTCACTGTTCCTGGCGGTCAAAAGGGCAGACGCAATACAGCCAAAGGAGCAGGCAGAAACCTTGCCTGAAATTTTCTTGGTTGCGGCTTAGCCGTCGATCTGCCGCCCCATGATTGCGAGAGACTGCTGATAAACAGTTGCGGCGTTCCATTCTTTCAGAACCCGGTAGTTCGGCTCGCCCTGCTGATAGCCCTTGCCGGGTTTCCAGCCTTTTTGGCGCAGGTAATTGGCGGTGGAGGCCATCGCGTCCCCCATATTGTAGAAATCCACCCGCCCGTTACCGTCCCAGTCGATCCCGTATTGCAGCGCATTGCCGGGCAGGAACTGGGTATGGCCCAGCTCGCCGTGCTTGGCCCCCAGCGTGGCCGGGGTGATGGCGCCCTGATCCACCAATTTCAGCGCCCCTAGCGCATGCGGGCGGAAAAAATCGGAGCGGCGGCAATCATAGGTCAGCGTCACGATGGCGGAAACCACCTGGCTGTCGCCCATATAGTTGCCGAACGCGGTCTCCATCCCGTGGATTGCAATCAGAACGCCGGCGGGCACGCCGAATTTCCGCTCAAGTGCGGCATAAAATTCCGGGTTGCGCGCCTTGCGCTTGCGGCCCTGCGCCACGATGGTCGCCGAGCCGCGGATCTGCATGAATTTCTCCAGCGAGTATTTAAAGCTCTTCTGGTTGCGGTCAGCAGAAATCGTGCGGCGGGCATATTGCGCATTGGCCAGCGCCTGCAGCCCTGCCTTGCGCACGCCTGCGCGCTTGGCCTCGTTCTGAAAATCCCGCTTCCAGGCGTCAAACCCGGATGAGGTATTGCCGCAAGGCGCGGCCAGGGCAGGGGAAGCTAGCAGAGTGGAAATCAGGGCAGAGGCCAGCAGACGGCGCATGAAAGAATCTCTCAAATGTGACTCGTAGCTTTCAGCCTAACGTGCTGGCCGCGCGTGTCTAACGGGAAAAGCCGTGCATGGTTCCCATTTACCTAAGCAAAGGCTGTTCCGGCGGCCAGGGCAAGCCCGTCCGCCACCGCTGTCATGGCATTTCCTGTTTCAACGCGGGCGTTTGGACAGATGCTGCGCATTTGCGCCTGAACCGCCCCCAGCAGCGAAGAGCCGCCGACCAGCACGATCCGGTCCACGTTGCCAGCAGTAAGACCGGCCTGCGCCAGTGTCTCGGCAGCGCAGGCCCCGATGGCTGCGGTCTGTTCTGCCAGGGTCCGGTTCATTTCTGCGGCGGGCAACGGCACCGACAGGCCGCGCTGCAGCAGCTTCAGGTCGATCGCCGCCGCGCCGCCTGCGGTGTTGGCCTGGATCTTGCCGCGCTCAACCGCAAAGGCCAGTTCGTGCCCCAGTTCGTCCTCCAGCACGTCAACCAGCCGGGTCAGCCTGTCCGGTTCAACCGCATTGGCGGCCAGGTCCTTTGCGGCCCGGCGGTTCTCCGGACTGTAAAGGAACGGGATCATCTGCCAGGTGGCCAGATCGTTGAACAGCCGGTTCGGGGCCGGCAGGGTGCCGCCGCCAAAACTGTTGCGGATCTGGCTGCCGCGTCCCAGCAGCGGCATCACATGATGGATGCTCAGCTGCCGGTCAAAATCGGTGCCGCCCAGCCGCACCCCGTGCGAGGCCAGGATGCGGGTTGCGCCGTTTGCGTCCTGTTCAAAGGCGGTAAAGTCCGAGGTGCCACCGCCGATATCGACAATCAGCCCGCGGCCCGGCGCAGGTGCTGCAGCGCGCAGGGCGGCTTCGGGTTCATACAGGAACAGCACATCCTGAAAACCCGCCTCCAGGTAACAGGCGCGCAGGTCCTTTTCGGCCTGGATATTGCGGGCCTCATCCTTGGAATGAAACCGCACCGGCCGGCCGGACAGCGCGTGGGTGAATTCCATATGCGTCGCCGTCTCGGCGCGGGTTTTCATCTCGGCCAGAAAGCGGGCGATGAGGGTGCCGAAACTGATCCGCTCGCCGCCCAGCCGCCGTTCCTCATGCAGCAGCGGCGTGCCCAGCAGGCTTTTCAGGGCGCGCATGAAACGCCCCTCGTCACCGTTGATCAGCGCCCGCGTGGCGCTGTGGCCGATCCGCATGGCACGCGCGCCGTCCTCAAAAAACACAGCGGTAGGCAGGGTCTGCTCGCCAGGTTCCATCTCGACCAGCCAGGGCCGGCCGGCCACGGCAATCCCCGCCGCCGAATTGGAGGTGCCAAAGTCGATACCAAGGGTGTTGGGGGCAGTCATGGGAAGGCTCCTGTCTGCTGGGCTGAGCCGCGCGGAATACTGAAAGTGCCGCCCAAGAGCAAGAGGTGCAATAGAAAAGGGCGCCCCGAGGGACGCCCTTTCTAAACATGGTGCTGCAGCTTAGCAGCTGTAGTACATGCCGAATTCGACCGGATGGGGGGTGTGCTCGTACTTGTGCACCTCTTCCATCTTCAGCTCGATGTAGCCGTCGATCTGGTCTTTGGTGAACACGTCGCCCTGCAGCAGGAAGTCGTGGTCGGCGGCCAGCGCGTCAACAGCTTCACGCAAGCTGCCGCAGACGGTCGGGATGCCTTCCAGCTCTTCGGCCGGCAGATCGTACAGGTTCTTGTCCATGGCTTCGCCGGGATCGATCTTGTTCTTGATGCCATCGAGGCCGGCCATCAGCAGCGCGGCAAAGCACAGGTAGGGGTTTGCCGCCGGATCGGGGAAACGGGCCTCGACGCGCTTGGCTTTGGGGCTTTCGGTCCACGGGATCCGTACGCAGCCGGAACGGTTGCGGGCGGAGTAGGCGCGCAGAACCGGGGCCTCAAAGCCCGGGATCAGGCGCTTGTAGGAGTTGGTGGACGGGTTGGTGAAGGCATTCAGGGTCTTGGAATGCTTCAGAATGCCGCCGATGAAATACAGCGCTTCCTGGCTGAGGTCGGCGTATTTGTCGCCTGCAAACAGCGGCTTGCCGTCTTTCCAGATCGACATGTTGACGTGCATGCCGGACCCGTTGTCGCCATAGATCGGCTTCGGCATGAAGGTCGCCGATTTGCCATAAGCGTGCGCCACGTTGTGGATCACGTATTTGTACTTCTGCAGCTCGTCCGCCTGTTTGGTCAGGCTGTCAAAGATCAGGCCCAGCTCGTGCTGGCAGGAGGCAACCTCGTGGTGGTGCTTGTCGACCTTCATGCCCAGACGTTTCATGGTCGAGAGCATTTCGGAACGCAGGTCCTGCGCTTCGTCGGTCGGGTTCACCGGGAAATAACCGCCCTTCAGGCCCGGGCGGTGGCCCATGTTGCCCATCTCGAACTCGGCGTCGGTGTTCCAGGAACCGTCGGTTGCGTCTACTTCATAGGACACCTTGTTGATGGTGTTGGAGTAGCGCACGTCGTCAAACAGGAAAAACTCCGCTTCGGGGCCCATATAGGCCACATCGCCGATGCCGGAGGACTTCAGGTAGGCTTCAGCCTTCTGGGCGGTGCCGCGCGGGTCGCGCTCATAGGCTTCGCCGGTGTCGGGCTCAACAATCGAGCAATGGATGCAGAGGGTTTTCTCGGCATAAAACGGATCGATATAGGCAGACGTGGTGTCGGCCATCAGTTTCATGTCGGAGTTTTCAATCGACTTCCAGCCGGCGATCGAGGAGCCGTCGAACATGAAGCCTTCTTCGAGGAAGTCTTCGTCGACCAGGTCCACGTCCACGGTCACGTGCTGCAGGCGGCCGCGCACGTCGGTGAAACGGATGTCGACATAGGCGACGTCGTCTTCACGGAGAGTCTTGAGAACTGCGTCTACGCTCATTCCCTTAGTCCTTCTTTAGAGATGTCTTGGAGATTTTCTGTTAACTTACAACGCGTCCGGGCCGGTCTCGCCGGTGCGGATGCGGATGGCTTGCTCGACGGGCGAGACAAAAATCTTGCCGTCGCCGATCTTGTCGGTCTTGGCGGCGTCGACGATGGCCTCGATCGCTTGGTCGACCTGATCGTCGTCCAGCACAACCTCGACCTTCACCTTGGGCAGAAAGTCGACCACATATTCAGCACCGCGGTACAGCTCGGTGTGGCCCTTCTGACGGCCAAAGCCCTTGACCTCGATGACGGAAAGACCCTGGACGCCGACGTCCTGCAACGCTTCCTTCACCTCATCCAGTTTAAAAGGCTTGATGATGGCTTCGATCTTTTTCATCGGAATGGCTCCTCGCAAGCTTGTTGAGGGTGTCATTTCACTTCTAAATGAAGGCAGCAATGCGCGGCTGTGCAGCTGCGGCAATTCTGGCCAGGATTTGAGTGTCGCCGCCTAAAAATTAAGCACTGCGCCCAAGGATTGCGCAGAATTGAATCGGGAAAGAAGACGAGATGACCGAACTGCTGACCGCCGCCCAGATGCGGGCCATCGAACAGGCCGCCATTGAGTCCGGCGAAGTGACCGGGCTGGAGCTGATGGAGCGGGCCGGGCAGGGGGTGGTTGAGGCCATTTTCGAAGAGTGGCCAGAGCTGGCAGAAGAGCGAGGGGCCGACCCCTCGCGCTCCCCGGAGTATTTTGGGAAAGATGAAAAGCCGCGCCGGGCGGTGGTCCTGTGCGGGCCGGGCAACAACGGCGGCGACGGCTTTGTGGTGGCGCGGCTTTTGAAGGAGCGCGGCTGGGAGGTGGAGGTGTTTCTTTACGGCGACCCGGACAAGCTGCCGCCGGATGCGAGGGTGAATTATGAGCGTTTGGGTGCGGGCACTGTAAAGCCGTGGAGTACAGAAGCTGTTGGTAACGCGGAAGGGAGCCTTTTCGTGGATGCAATTTTTGGCTCTGGATTGTCGCGTGCGCCGGACAGTTCTGTCCTTGAGCCGCTGACCAAACTATACACCGAGGGCAGAACTTTGAACCGGATGGTAGCGGTTGATGCGCCAACAGGTCTTTGCATGAACAGTGGTCGCGCATTGTGCCTGGAATATGGTGGTAACTGGAGCTGGCTTACAGTCACTTTCCATAGATCCCGTATTGGGCATTTCGTTGACGATGGGCCGGGTTACTGCGGGAGCCTGCGCACCGTAGATATTGGGCTGGCCGGGTTTGAAGCCGGGAAGGGCTTTCTGGCCCAGCAAGATGATTTCCCTGGAATGAATGAGTGCGGCGGGACGAGCGGCGAGGGTTTTGTAAACCTCGTAGATCACCGGCGGTCAGGTTTACTGCCCAAAAATAGAGAAGAGCACAAATATTCCCACGGCCACGCCCTCATCCTCTCCGGCGGCCACGGCAAAACCGGCGCGGCCCGTCTTGCCGCCCGCGGCGCCCTGCGGATCGGGGCAGGGCTGGTCACCGTCGGTTCGCCTCGCTCGGCGATGTTTGAAAATGCCGCCAATCTGACCGCCATCATGCTTCGCCAGATCGACGGAGCACATGGGCTGGTGGAGCTGATGGAAGACGAACGGCTCAGCGCTATTTGCCTTGGCCCCGGCATGGGGCGCGGTGCGGATACGCAGGCGATGGTATTCGCCACATTGAAGGAAAAACGGGCAACCGTGCTGGATGCAGATGCGCTTACCCGGTTCGAGATGAAGCCGGAGGTGCTGTTTGAGGTTTTGCATGAAGACTGTGTGATCACCCCGCATGGCGGTGAATTTGCCAGGCTGTTTCCGGATCTGGCCGAGAAACTGAATGCGCCAGCCACCACAGGCCCGGCTTATTCTAAAGTGGATGCCACCCGCGAGGCGGCAATACGCGCGGGTTGTGTGGTGCTGTTCAAGGGGCCGGATACGGTGATTGCAGCGCCGGACGGCCGCTGCTCGGTCAATTCCGCGCATTACGAACGTTCTGCCCCCTGGCTGGCCACCGCCGGGTCGGGCGATGTGCTGGCGGGCTTCATCACCGGGCTGATGGCGCGCGGGTTCTCTCCGATGCAGGCGGCGGAAACTGCCGCCTATGTCCATGTGGAATGCGCACTGGAATTCGGCCCCGGCCTGATTGCCGAGGACCTGCCAGAGCAGATCCCCGCCGTGTTCCGCAAACTGGGGCTGTAACGCTCCGGCTCAGGCTGCCGGGCGCAGATCTTCGTCCGGTGCGGCTGCCGCGGCCAGTTCCAATCCGCCTGCATAAATCACATGCGGGCGGGAAAACTCCAGGATCGTCAGATCCATCATCTGCAGACCCAGATCACGGATGAATTCGCCATCCACCAGCTCATAGGCCGGCACCACTGCCTGCGGCTGGCCGAACATTGCCTTGGCGCGCCAATCACGGACCAGGACCCGCTGGTCCCAAGGGACGGTCAGGTCGCTGTCTGCGCGGGTGTCGCCAAGCGATCCGGCAGAAATGCACACGGCTTGCAGCATGGCGCGGCGGGTGCGGACCGCTTCTACCCGGGCCATGCCCTGGGTGCGGGTGATGAGGCTGCCGCCTGCTTTAACCTCTTCCGCTGCGCGCTCACCCTCGCGGGTCAGCACCAGGGTGCCGCGCAGCAGGCTGATGTTCTGACTGCCCTGATACAGGCGCCGGGGCTGTGCTTGGCCGCGCATCGCCAATTGCGCGCGCAATGCCGCATTACCAAACGGTTTCATGTTGTTACTCGCTCTGTCTGCCTCAGACTTTTTTGTGAATCTATGCCAGAACCGGATTCCAGGCCCAGCTTTTTCCGGCGAAAGCCTGCCCATTGTTGCAATTATGCGGACGGATTGTTGCTGTTTTGCACAGGGCGCCCAAGGACGCGTTTTCCGCTCGCATCCGCCGCTGTCCTTTGATAATCACCGCGTCACACAAAGCATTTTTGTGTGCGTGCGGGTGTGGCGGAATTGGTAGACGCACCAGATTTAGGTTCTGGCGCCGCAAGGCGTGGGGGTTCGAGTCCCTTCACCCGCACCAACTTGATTTTCAGGTAAATTTCTACAAACTCAGCGCAGCGAGTGTTCTGCGCTATGTTTTATACTCTTGATCATGTTCTTATTATGTTTCGGCGTGGCCGGGCTGTCTTGGATAGCTGCCTTTGCTTGGCCTGTTCTCATCCCAGCGGGTGGCAGGATCGACCCCAAGTGCCGGATCCTGCGAGGTGGGCGAACGGCAGCTTTGGTAAAATTCCTGGTACGCTGCATCGCTTGTTCCGAAACGATCCCCGGATCATTTTATTGAGGCTGGTCAACAGGTTCAGGGCGGCTCTACCCCAAACAGGTTGCGCTCTTTGGCCAGATAGGCGAGGCGCGCGGTTGACTTGCAGCCGAACTTTTGCCGCATCCGCAGAAAACTGGTTTTCACTGCTGATAGAGAGAGCGTGAACTGCTCTGCGATCTCATCATAAGACATCTCCTGCTGGATATGCAGGCGCAGCATCTCCAGTTCTTTCCCGGAAAGGGACGGGGGGGGAAGCAGCGAGTCAAAAAACTCGGTGACAACCATGCTCAGCCTGCGCATCTCGGTGTCCGAAAGCTCCCTGTCCTGCCGGGAAACAAACACCATCGATCTTTTTGACCCCGTCAGAGCCGCAAAGGCAGCGCCATATACCAATCCGTACCGCTGAGACTTTTCGAGTATCTGCAGAGGGTCGGGCAGCTGAATGGCCGACCAGCGTATGGCGCCTTCGTTCTTCAGCGCCCAATTGAATACAGGGTCATGAAGGAAGTAGTTTTCCCGGTCATACTGTTCCTTCCATTTTTCGTGGAAGGAACATTCAAAGTGCTCATACCCCATGATTGAAAAGTTGACCATGAGAGTGAAACCCGTGGTGCTTACTTCGTTGATCGCGGATCTGCAGGCCGAAAAAGCCTCGGCAATCTTTGTGCTGTTTGCTCCGTCCGAGGGCAGATTCGTTGTAATCACAGATTTTGGCATCTCAACCTTCCACCCCGAATGACTTGCGACTTAAGTCTCACTGCCGGCAACCTTGGTTGTCTTGCCCGCAACCTAGGTCGCATTTGATGTGACCAGAGTTGCAAATAGAATGCAACAGTCAGGTAGTTATGGACAAACGAAAATCTACCTTTAGGTGTAATTTCTGCGCAGGGAAGGTGGAAACCTGTACTGGAGATACATTTATGCAAAACGGATACGCCAGGAGCGAGGCCAAGGCCCGGACATGTATTGAAACTATGGTTGTCCGGTTTGAGCCGGTGCGGCTGCCAAAGTCACTGAGAAGTCCAGATCAGGATGTGCTGGACGCCTTTATGTCGTTGCGCAAGAGCGTGTTTGCGGACGGCAAAAACTGGCGCGTGTGGCTGTCCTGCCGAAGCGATCTGGATCAATACGATCACCTGGACGCCTACTACATTATCGCATTTGATCCTGCCACAGGCGAAGCGCTGGCCGGTGCGAGGCTGCTGCGCACAGACCGCGGGGGCCGCCATCCAGGCAGATCCGAAATGACTTATATGGTGCGTGATGCGGTCCGCGGCATGCTTCCCGGGCTGCCCACAGACCTGTGTGATGAAGAGCCGCCGTGCGATCCCGCGGTCTGGGAACTCACCAGGTTTGCATCGAATGGTGCCGCGGGAGCAGGGCAGCTGGTGTTGCAGCGGCTGCGGACATTTCTGCAGGAGCTGGGCGGAGAACGTTTCGTTTTTCTGTCTCCGCCGGTTGTCGCACGGCTTGCCAAGTCCTCAGGCTTTGCAAATGTCGTCCCGCTTGGCCCGCTCAGGGGCGATCAAAACGGCAAGTACCGCGTTTATTCTGCCGATGTGCCCCAGCCAGGAAGCAGCGAAGCGTGAAGATCTTTCTGTTTTTTTGCAGACAGCACAGCTGCGACGGCACTCACGGCCCCAGATGGAAATCCGAGCACTCCCGCATGTCAAAGATTAACACTCAGCAAAGTATTTCCGACTGGCGCATCCTGTCCGAGCTTCAGGGCATCCCGCGGGCGTCTCAATTCGTCATGATGGGCGGCGAAGTCAGGCTGGTGCGCGGGGAACAGTCAGCTGCGCCCGAATGCCGGTGGTCAGTTCAGCTGCACGGGTTTTCCGCACGCGGCGCCACATTGCGCGATGCGCTGGACAACTGGATAGTGATAGCTGGACTAAGCCCCTTCGGCATGCCGTAAGCGCTGGCCCGGCGTTCCAAGCGCATCGCCTTGGAGCAGGCTGGCCGCGGATGGCGCAGGCATTCCGGAAGCCATGCCGCGCAGCGGCTCTAGCTGGATCTGATCGCTTGGGTTCAAGGCGCAGGTTGGAAGATCTGATCCTTGCGGGACGCAGCGCACTGAAGTGCCCCGTTTGTCCGGGACGTTTTTTTGCCGGGCTCCGCTGCGCTGTTCTGTGCAAAAATGAATGCAGTATTGAGCGTGTGCGCAGGGTTGCAGAAATTGCATGCCCCCTCTGAGCCTGGTGATTGGGTGAAAGTGACCTTTTTCACCTAACGCATTGCCCATAGGCGGTTTCTTGCAGGCTTGAAGTTGCTGTAGGCAAAAATCCGCCTATTCATTTCTCCTGATCCCGGGGTGAATTTTCAACCCTGAAGGGGCGGAAAAACGCGTGATAGCTCCTGGCTCAAGCGGCGGTCTCAGGGATGGAGAGACATGCTGCTGACGGAACAGGAGACCTGAAGAAAATGAGCAATAAATTTGCAGCGCGCGCAGGCGCGGCCACTTTGGCAGCGGCGCTTGCAGCCCCGGCATTTGCGGGCCCGACTTACACCAATGACACTGGCGGCAGCTTCCGCTGGTACGGGCAATTCAACCCGTCGTTCCAGTCCTTTGATGACGGGCAGGAAGACTTTAACCGTCTGGTGGACAACGAGGCGTCAAATTCGCGCATCGGTTTTGAGCTTGAGCAAGCTTATGGCGAAAACACTTTGCGGTTCCGCTTCGAGACTGCCTTTGGCTTTCGTGGCTCGGACGGGGTCAGCCAGCTGACCATCGGCGACAACATCAGCTGGGACCGCACCAACATCCGCCATGTTGATTTCCAGTTCGACACTGCCAGCTATGGCCGCTTCTCGGCAGGTCAGGGCTCGATGGCAACCGACGGCATCACCGGCGCGGATTTTTCGGGCACCGGCCTTGGCGCCTCCAACTCTGTTGCCGACTCCGCGGGCGGCTATGCTTTCCGCACCACCGGCGGCGCTCTCAGCGGTGTGGATATCGGCGATGCCTTCACCGATCTGGACGGCGGCCGTCTGGGCCGGGTCCGCTATGACACCCCGGAACTGGCGGGTTTCACTCTGTCCACCTCTTACGGCACTGACGTGCTGAAGGACGCAAACGACCGCGAAAGCTATGACGTGGCGGTGCGTTGGGCCAATGATGACGCGGCAGGTTTTGCCATCGACAGCGGCATCGGCGCCTCCTGGACCGAAGAAACCGGCAAGGCCGACCAGCGCGATATCTCCGGCTCCTTCGCGGTGCTGCACAAGGCAACCGGCCTGTCGCTGAACCTGGCTGCGGGCGAGCGCGACATTGCGGGCACCTATGCCTATGCCAAGCTGGGCTACAAGGCAGATTTGATCGCGGCGGGCTCCACCGCGTTCTCGGTTGATTACTACGATGGTTCGGACATGGTGACCGCCGGTGACAGCGCCGAGTCCTGGGGCATTGCCGCGGTCCAGAAGATCGACGCTTACAATGTCGAAACCTATCTGGCCTACCGTGACTATTCCTATGCTGAAACCAGCGCCACCACCTATCAGGATGCCAATGTGATCCTGGCCGGTGCCCGCTGGAAGTTCTGAACCTTCCTCCCTCGGTTGCAGAACGGAAAACACGCCCCTTTGCGGGCGTGTTTTTCATATTCGGGCACCGGAAATCCGCGTGATTGCGCGGCAAACCGGCAATGCCTCTTGCGCCGGGGCGCCGGGGGAAATAGAAGACCGCAAATTGTCTGGGGGCGCCTGCGCGCACGCGCCCCGAATCTCTATGGGGTATAGGATGCAGGTCACCGAGACGCTGAACGAAGGTCTGAAACGCGGCTACGCTATCACCGTTACGGCTGCTGAGCTGAACGAGAAGGTCAACGAAAAGCTCGTCGAAGCGCAGCCGGAAGTCGAAATGAAGGGTTTCCGCAAGGGCAAGGTGCCGATGGCGCTGCTGAAAAAGCAGTTCGGCCAGCGCCTGATCGGCGAAGCCATGCAGGAAGCTGTTGACGGTGCCATGAACAAGCACTTCGAGGACAGCGGCGACCGTCCGGCGCAGCAGCCCGACGTGAAAATGACCAACGACGAATGGAAAGAAGGCGACGACGTCAATGTCGAGCTGGCCTATGAGGCGCTGCCGGAAATCCCCGAGGTCGACTTCTCCGGCGTCGCGCTGGAAAAGCTGGTTGTGAAGGCAGAAGAAGAAGCCGTCACCGAAGCGCTGACCAACCTGGCCGACACCGCCAAGGAATTTGAGGCCCGCGAAGACGGTGCGGCTGCAGAAGACGGCGACCAGGTTGTGATCGACTTTGTCGGCCGGATCGATGGTGAAGCCTTTGAAGGCGGCGCAGGCGACGACTACCCGCTGGCCCTCGGCTCCAACTCCTTCATCCCCGGTTTTGAGGAGCAGCTGATCGGCTCCAAAGCCGGTGAAGAAAAAGACGTGACCGTGTCCTTCCCGGAAGAGTACGGCGCCGAGCATCTGGCCGGTAAAGAGGCCGTGTTCTCCTGCACCGTGAAAGAGGTGAAGGCCCCGAAAGCGGCCGAGATCAACGACGAGCTGGCCACCAAATTCGGCGCTGACGATCTGGACGCGCTGAAGGCTCAGATCAGCGAGCGTCTGGAAGCCGAATATGCCGGTGCAGCACGTGCCGTGATGAAGCGTGCGCTGCTGGACCAGCTGGACACTCTGGTCTCCTTCGATCTGCCGCCGTCGCTGGTCGAGGCCGAAGCCAAGCAGATCGCGCATCAGCTGTGGCACGAGGACAACCCGGAAGTCGAAGGCCATGATCACCCCGAGATCGAAACCACCGACGAGCACAACACCCTTGCCGAGCGCCGCGTGCGCCTGGGCCTGCTGCTGGCCGAGCTGGGCCAGAAAGCCGAAGTCGAAGTGACCGACGCCGAAATGACCCAGGCGATCATGGCGCAGGCGCGTCAGTATCCGGGCCAGGAACGCCAGTTCTTTGAATTCATCCAGCAGAACGCTCAGATGCAGCAGCAGCTGCGGGCGCCGCTGTTTGAAGACAAGGTTGTCGACCACATCGTCGCGCAAGCGAAGGTTACGGAGAAAGAAGTCTCCAAGGACGATCTGCAGAAAGCTGTCGAGGCGCTGGACGAGGAGTAATCCTCTTAAGCCGTCAGCATTACGGAAAGGCCGCCTTTGGGGCGGCCTTTTTCGTTGCGGCCGGCCTTACAGAACAACCCGGTCCTGCAGCCATACCAAGGACGGGTAGGCGGCCAGCCAGATCCAGAAGAACCGGTTCAGCCCGAACAGGCAGGCATTGGCCAGATGGAACAGCGCGGCGGTGAACAGCGCCAGCACCAGTGTCTCGCGGCTGAACAGGGCCAGCGGAAACAGCACCTCGAACAACATCACAGCCCAGCCCATGAACCACAGCAGCCGCGGGCGGTCCGCCAGCCCGCGCAGGTCCTCGCTGACCGGGTAGGCGGAGAAGCGGAACACGTCCTGAAGCGCCCGGCCGGAGCGCCACTCGGGGTTCACGATCTTCACCTGGCCGGAAATGAAGTAGCAGATCACCAGCTGCCCGGCGAGATAGGCGAACGCGTATTCCTGCCACTGTTCAGAGGGCAGCCAGCGGGCTGCAGTGAGGCAGCAAAGAACCAGAAGGCTCATCTTGTCGCTGCCGCCGTTATAGGGGCCTTGGAACCGCTGCAGAATCAGCAAGCCCAGTCCGAGCAGTCCCAGCAGCACCCAAGGTGTGGCAATGCCGAACAGCAGGAACCCGGACATTATCAGGCGGGGTCCGTAAATCACCTGTTCATCCCGGAGCCCGGCCAGATGTTCGGCGCTTTGCTGCATAAAGGCGAGCGCCAGCAGGATCTCGGTCAGGCGCAGGGCCAAATCCAGTGTCATGCGGAGGCCACTCCAGCCACCAGATGCGGTTCGGATAGGTAGGTTACGGCCATGACCAGCCGGCCATCCCCGGCGCGGTCGGTGAAAACCAGCCGGAACTGCAGATAGGGCAGCCGGGCACCGGGCGGCAGCGTGCGCTCCAGCTCGGCGGTGATCCGGCGCAGGATCTCCTGCCGGCTGTGGCCGGACGGCGCCAGCGTCAGCCGTTCCGCGCAGCTGACCAGGAACAGGTTTTCGTTCCAGCGCGGGTTCCATAGCATCCGGCAGGCCATTGCCCAGGGCGCCAGATGCTGCGGGCGCGGCCGGAATTCATGCCACTGGGCTGGCGTGCTGGCGGCATTGGCAAGCATGGCCCATTCCACCCGCGGCGACGGATCCACCGCCTTGAAGAACCGCCAGGATGGCATCAGGGCAGGAAGCAGGAGTTTGATCAGGCTCAGCATGACGCCAGTTAAGCGGCTGCTGATTACAATTCCCCTAAAATGCAGGCCGCAGCCGGGTGCTCCCGCCCGTCCTTGCCGTCTTGCTGCGCAAGACAGCGCGTCCCGTTGGGCCGGGCAGCGCCCTGCCGGGCGCTGCGGCCGCCTGCGTCACCGGGGCTTCAGGGGCGCAGGCCGGTTTCCTTCAGCATGCCGCGGCGCTTGGCCTCGTGGTAATAGCCGCGGGAATAATGTTTGACGGCCTGATCCTGACTGCCGTCCGAGATCAGCCAGGCGCCGCGCAGGTATTTCACTGAGTATTGCAGGTTGGTGCCGGCATCCAGCAGGTCCTTGGGCTTGCCCTGGAACCCCATCGAGCGCGCGGTGGCAGGAAGGATCTGCAGCAACCCGTAATAGGGCCGGTTCACCGCATGGGGGCGGTGGGTGCTTTCGCGCACGGCCAGCCGGTGCACCAGGCTGCGCGGCACCTCGTAATGATCGGCCCAATAATTGATCTTTTGCCGCAGTTCGGGCGTTTCATTGGGGTACAGCGGAGGGGCGGTTCTGCTCGCCTCAGGCGGAGAGGCGGTGCTGCTGCAGGCTGTAAGAACAGCAGTTGCAAAAATAAAGATCAGAGTGGTCCGGCGCGTCATGCGGCCTCCGAAAATTGTTATCCGGAACCAGACTAGCCGCATCGCCGCAAGCTGCAACGGCGGTGTTGCCGGGGGTTCCCCGGACCGGCAGAGAACTGCCGGAACCAAGCAGATGTCCGCCTGTCCCAGCCCCGATCAGACGGCGGAAGGGTCGATCAAACTTTAGTCATTAGAGATTTGTTAAATATGGATTCCTACTACATATTGAGGATGCGCATTGAGGCAGAAACAACCCTCAGGGCAGTTAGCCCCTCACGCCTGTGGGGCCGCTGACCAAATCGGGCAGAGGGGGCCGCGGCTGTTTCCCAACTTTTCCGCGGTCCCTATAAGCGCCGGGTTCTACCTGAAACATGCATCACACCAGCAAATTCACCGGGAGCCGGTCATCGGATGGCCGCGGTTCTTCCTGTTGTTGGTGTTCATCATGCGCTGGCTGCACTCAAAGCCAACCGTGCCGTCTGCCGCGCAGAATACCCCGCGGATGACAGCACCTGCATCAGATCCTGCTTTGCCCGGCGCCTTGACGTTGTGCAGTGCCATCCTGGCGGCACTGGAACAGGTTCGCGCCAAACCGGGCGGCATCAGGCCCGCGCACAGGTGTGCGTCTTTGCTGCGATCTGCAGGTCCTTGACCTGTCAGCCTGGCGGCACTCCGGAGTTATGGGCTGCAGGACTGGGATCCGTCCTGAGAAGGGGGCTGCGCAGCAGACCCCGAAGGCGTGAATAACCCGTTTCCTGGTTTGATCATTCCCTGCGGCACCGGGTCGGAAATCGCCTCGGTTTTGAAGACCGGCGTGTCGAACCTGTGCCCGCGCAGCAACCGGAACAACAGCCGGCGGCGCAGGGCCAGTTCCTCTTGCTCCAATGATTTTTCCATATCACGGCCCCGTTTTTATCCTTCTCCCGGCACCATCCTGCCAAAGGAAGGCAAACGGGAGGTTTATGGGGGAGGTGTATGTTCCTACAACTTAGGACATCTTTTCAAACTGTTAAGGTAAAAAAGAAAAGGCCGCTCAATCGAGCGGCCTTTTCCCTGTTTCCCTGATCCGGTTGGATCAGTTGGTTTCTTCGCCAGCGGCGTCAGCAACCGGCGCGTCGTCGTCGTCAGACGCGGCGGAACCGATATCGTCGAACAGTTCCGAGATCTCGTATTCAGCAGCGGCTTCCTCTTCGGCGGCCAGCTCCTGGATCGATTTACCGGATGCCTGCAGTTCGGCTTCTTCGACCGAGCGGGCAACGTTCAGATTGATGACGGCTTCGACTTCCGGGTGCAGGCGTACGGAGACAGAATGCAGGCCGAGGTATTTGATCGGAGCGATCAGAGCGACCTGTTTCTTGTCGACGGTGAAACCGTCTGCGGTTGCAGCATCGGCTGCGTCGCGCGGGGTGACCGAGCCGTACAGCGCGCCCGCGTCCGATGCGGAGCGAATCACGATGAACTGCTGGCCGTCCAGCTTTGCCGCCAGAGCCTCGGCCTCTTTCTTGGTTTCCAGGTTGCGCGCTTCCAGCTGCGCTTTCTGGTCCTCAAAAGATGCGATATTGGCCTCAGAGGCGGTTTTCGCCTTGCCCTGCGGCAGCAGGAAGTTGCGGGCGAACCCGGGCTTTACGTCAACGACGTCGCCCATCTGGCCCAGCTTTGCAACGCGCTCAAGAAGGATAACTTGCATGTGCTTATCTCCTTACTTCACGGCGTAGGGCAGCAGGGCGAGGAAGCGGGCGCGCTTGATAGCACGGGCCAGCTCACGCTGCTTCTTGGCCGAAACGGCGGTGATGCGCGACGGTACGATCTTGCCGCGCTCGGAAATGTAGCGCTGCAGAAGACGGGTGTCTTTGTAGTCGATCGCCGGTGCGTTGTCGCCCGAGAAGGGGCACACTTTGCGGCGGCGGAAAAACGGTTTGGCTGCCATGGTTTAGCGTCCTTTTCTCAAGCTAAGATCAGCGGCGCTCGCGACGGGTGTCGCGTTCATCGCGTTTCTGCATCTGGACCGAGGGGCCTTCCTTGTGCTCGTCGACCTTGATGGTCAGGACGCGCATCACGTCGTCATGCAGACGCATCAGGCGTTCCATTTCCTGAATGGCGCCGGCAGAGGCGTCAGTCTTCAGGAAGGAGTAATGCCCCTTGCGGTTCTTGTTGATCTTGTAGGCCATCGTTTTGACGCCCCAGTACTCCTGCTCGACCAGCTTGCCGCCGTTGTCGGACAGAACAGCACCGAAATGTTCGATGAGGCCTTCAGCTTGCGAGTTGGACAGGTCCTGACGCGCAATCATGACATGCTCATAGAGTGGCATGCGAACTCCTGTTTGTGTCTAGGCGCATTTCATAGAACGGGCATTAAAGCTTCCGCTGCCCGGTCACGAGAGGCTGCGCGGATCGAAAATGTCGCGGAAGCAGGGCCTCCTATACAGGCTGCGGCTGAAAGAGCAAGGCAAAAGGGCGGTTTCACGCCGCCGGCCGCTGCCGCCGCTGCAATACCGCTAGCCCGCCGTATTGATGCCCCAAAGCAGGTCTTCACTGATTAACGAAGCCTTAACGCGGGCAGAAACCGCGGAGCCGGGCCATCCGGCAGGTGCAGCTTGAAAAAGGGCAATCAAATGGCAGTGACAGACCAAACCCCGCCGCAGGTTACCAAAACCCCCGGAGCCGCTGCGTTTGGTGCGATGGCAGCAGCTGTGCCGCTTAGCCTCAGACTCGAGGCCAATTGGAAGCTTCGGGTTGCGCTGCTTCGGGTTCTGGGGGCCGCGATGATCCTCAGCTCCACCGGATTGTGGCTGGTGCCGGGTTCCGGCGCCGATCCGGAAATGAACCTGATCAGGATCGGTATCTCGGTTGCCTTTTTGCTGATTGGTCTGGTGCTGATGACAACGCATGAACCGGGCAACCGGCCCGAAGCCTGCTTTGATCCGGTGCGGCGCGAACTGCGGGTGCTTCAGCGGGATGGCCGGGGCCGTCCGTGTACCGTGTTGCGCCGCAGCTATGACACCTTGGGCGGGGCGCGGCTGACGGCGGTGTCGGTGCAATTGTATGAGACCGACGGCAGCTTGCTGATCGAGCTGCCCATCGGCTCTGCCGCGATGCGCAGCCAGCTGCGCGACCAGCTCAGCGGTGCGGTGCGGATCCTGACCTGACCCGCCTTCACATTTTCGCGAGGAAAATCCGCCGGCCTTTCCGGCGGGTTTTGTGTTCGCCCGTTCACAGGTAATGTTGGTTTTTGCGGGCTTCCCTTTCGGGCGCATGCGCCGCATCTGTTGCCTCATGATATATTCTGACGGAGCTTTTCCCATGAAAACGACCCTGATTGCTGCCGCCCTGGCCGCTGTTGCTGTAACCGGCGCTGCTGCCGCCCCGGAAAAATACGTGCTGGATTCCAGCCACAGCCAGATCCTGTTTGACTACAATCACCTGGGCTACTCGACCACCTATGGTATGTTCGCCGGCTTTGAGGGCGAGATCATGTTCGACCAGGAAGACCCGGCAGCCTCCAGTGTCGCGGTGTCCATGCCGCTCAGCATGATGTTCACCGGCTGGCAGGCCCGTTTCGACCATTTCATGACCAAGGATTTCTTTGACGCAACCGAAGACGAAACTGTCAGCTTCACCTCCACCGCGATCGAAGTGACCGGCGACAACACTGCCAAGATCAGCGGTGATCTGACCCTGAACGGCGTGACCAAACCGGTGGTGCTGGACGCCAAGCTGAACCAGACCGGTGACCACCCGATGGCGAAAAAGCCCTGGGCCGGTTTTGACGCCACCACCTCGGTGCTGCGGTCGGACTACAATCTGGGCCAGTTCGCGCCTTTCGTCAGCGACGAGGTGAACATCAAAATCTCGGTCGAAGCGATGAAGGCCGACAGCTAAGGCTCAGCCTCTGCTTTGAAAGGCTTGCCGCCAGCTCCACCGGGGCTGGCGGTTTTTTGTTGCCCGGCCGCCAACCCGTCTTCTAGCCCGGAGATAGATCTGGCGTTGGATCCGGCGCCGGGCCCCTCGCCAAAGCGTGACAGAAGTTCATTGGTGTTCTCCTAGCCGCTGCGGCAGGCTGTAACCGGCCCCTCCGGCCGCTTAAAAAAGGAGGCATCATGTTTCGCCTAGGCTACTTCGTTTCAGCCGGTGCGGCATTGGCCCTCGCTGCCAACCTGGCGTTCACACCACCGGCTGCCGCCCATGATTCAGGCCGTGATACGGCCCGCGCCATTGCCGGGCTGATTGCTCTGGGTCTTATTGCCAAAAACCTGAATGACCGTAATGACCGTCACCGCGGCTACACGCATTCGTATCAGCCGCGCACCTACTACCGGCCGCATCGCGGCCGCGGCCATTACGCGGGCCGCCACAGGAACCATGACCGCGGCATACACCGCCACCGCACCCGCCACGGCGGCTATTACCGGCACCGTCACTGACATTTCGATGCGGTAAAACCTGTTGCGCAGAAACAGACCGGCTGAAACGGCACAGCGCCGCGCGTCAGCGCGGCGCTGTGCCCAAGGCTGCCAGGGGGATCAGCCCGCTGATCACCCGCAGGCGCGGGAGGGCTCCGGCCCCGGATCAACCGGCACCCGGATCTGCCAGCGCCCGGATTATTCCGCCCGTTTGGCCTCCAGCTCCACCGGAACCTCCACGGCAAACCCCAGCGAACTTTCATCCGGCAGGCTTTTGCCAATGCCGAAATCGAGACGGTTCAGGGTCAGCGTGCCGGCCATCATTGCGGTGCCGCCCTGCAGGTCCAGGCTGAAGGGCAGGGTGACCGGAACCGTCTGGCCCTTGATGGTCAGGGTGCCTGATGCCTGATATCCTGCGGCCAGCTTTTCGATATCCGCCTTGAACAGGGCAGTTGGGAAATTTGCGCTGTCAAAGTAATCGGCGCCCATGGCCTGACCGGCAACCGATCCCAATTCCAGAGACGGGATCGACACTGTCACCTCCACATCACCCGCCGGACCCGGGGCCGCGGGTTCCTCAAAGTTGATCACCGCAGCCCACTCGCTGAAACTGCCCGAAATGACGCTACCCATCTGGGTGACGGACAGGCCTAGTGTACCGGACTGCACCGCCCAGCCGCCCCCGGCCGCAGGGTCTACTGCCACAACTGGGGTCACGGTGCCTTCCGTGCCGTGATCCTGCGCGTTCCCGTGGCTGTGGTCATGACCGCCAAAGACACCAATGGCCGCGCCGCCGCCCAAGGCGCCGGCCCAGACCGCCAGCGCTGCCAGCACCGGCATCAGGCTGTGGCTTTGCGCGGGCGGCTGCGGCAGGTCAGCACGGCCCGGCAGCATCCGGCGCAAAGTGGCGTCGCGGTCCATCACATGATGCTTCAGCGCCCCGGCAATATGCAGGCCCAGCGAGGCGGCCAGGGTCCAGACCAGAACCCAGTGCAAGCCGCCGAAAAAATCCGCCGCGTGGTCGGACTTCGGCACAAACGGCAGGCTCTGCCCGAACGGCCACCAGATCGGCGCAAAACCGGTGGTCGCGGCGTGATGGATCCACCCCGACAGCGGCACCGCCACCAGCGAGCCGTACAGCAGCCAATGCACCATCTCCGCCGCCAGCGCCTCGGCCTTGCGATCGGGATGCAGCAGGCCGGGTTTCGGCTGGCTCAGCGCCCACAGGATCCGCAGCAGCGCCGTAAAGAACACCGCAACCCCCACAGTCTTATGCAATGAGAACAGCAGGGTGGCCCGTGCAATCACCGCCTGGCTGCCGTCAAAGCCGGGGCTTTGGATCTCATGCGCCAGCTCATTGGCGAAATACCCTAGCGGAAAGGCCGAGAAAATCAGCAGGGCGGTCAGCCAGTGAAACGTTTTGGCGACACTGCCGTAAGAGGTGAACGTGTTGGCACGGGACATTGGCGCGCATTTCCTTGTCAGATTCCGGTGGCTCTAACCTAACTGCGGGGGGCTGCGTTGCAACGGCAGGAATTGTCAGCCGGTGCACAGCTTTGGTGCGCAAAGTGCGGCTTTGCTTGTACGCAGGGGAAAGGCCCGCTAAATCAGGCAAAACGTTAAAACAGACGAGGTCTTCAATGACGATCGCATTTGTGTTCCCGGGACAGGGTGCCCAGACCATCGGTATGGGCAAAGCACTGGCCGAGGCTTATCCAGCCGCCAAAGCCATCTTTGACGAGGTGGATGACGCTTTGGGTGAAAGCCTGAGCCAGCTGATCTGGGAGGGCGACATTGAAACCCTTACCCTGACCCAGAACGCTCAGCCCGCGCTGATGGCCACCTCGATGGCCGCCATGCGCGCGCTGGAGGCCGAAGGCGTCACCATCGGCAAGGCCTCCTTTGTGGCCGGCCATTCCCTGGGTGAATATTCGGCGCTGGCTTCGGCGGGGTCGATTTCGGTCGCTGACACTGCGCGCCTCCTGCGCACCCGCGGTCTCGCGATGCAGAGCGCGGTTCCGGTGGGCGAGGGCGCCATGGCCGCGATCCTGGGCTTGGATCTTGAGGCTGTGCGCGCCGTGGCAGAGGAGGCCGCGCAGGGCGAGGTTTGCCAGGCGGCCAACGACAATGACCCGACACAGGTGGTGGTCTCCGGAACCAAGGCAGCGGTCGAACGCGCTGCGGTGATCGCCAAGGAAAAGGGCGCCAAACGCGCGGTGATGCTGCCGGTCAGCGCCCCGTTCCACTGCGCCCTGATGCAGCCCGCAGCTGACGCCATGGCCGAAGCGCTGGCGGGTGTGGACATCAAATCCCCGGCGGTGCCGCTGATCGCCAATGTGCGCGCCGACGCAGTGACCAGCCCGGATGAAATCCGCGCATTGCTGGTGGAACAGGTGACCGGCTCGGTGCGCTGGCGCGAAAGCGTGCAGGTGATGGCCGCCAACGGTGTGACCGAATTCTGGGAAATCGGTGCGGGCAAAGCCCTGTCCGGCATGATCCGCAAGATCGACCGTGCGCTGGTTTGCCGCCAGGTGGGCGCCCCCGAAGACGCCAAGGCTGCCGCCGAAGCATAAAGGGATTTAGCCGGCGCGCGCCCGTGCCGCGCCGGCCTCTGATATAAAGGACAAAAAAATGTTTGATCTGACTGGCAAGAACGCCCTTGTGACCGGCGCTTCGGGCGGCATCGGCGGCGACATCGCCCGCGCCCTGCACGCCGCAGGCGCCACCGTGGCCCTGTCCGGCACCCGTGAAGAGCCGCTTAATGCCTTGGCCGAGGAGCTGGGCGAGCGCGCCCATGTGCTGACCTGCAACCTGTCGGATGCAGAGTCGGTTGAGGCTCTGCCGAAACAGGCGGCTGCCGCCATGGGCTCTGTCGACATTCTGGTGAACAACGCGGGCATCACCCGTGACAACCTGTTCATGCGCATGAAAGACGAGGAATGGGAGAGCGTGCTGAACGTGAACCTCACCTCGACCATGCGCCTGTGCCGCGGCGTGCTGCGCGGCATGATGAAGGCACGCTGGGGCCGCATCATCAACATCTCCTCGGTCGTGGGCGCCACCGGCAACCCCGGCCAGGCCAACTATGCGGCATCTAAGGCCGGCATGGTGGGTATGTCCAAATCGCTGGCCTATGAGATCGCCAATCGCGGCATCACCGTGAACGCGGTTGCCCCGGGCTTTATCGCAACCGCAATGACCGACAAGCTGAACGATAGCCAGAAAGACGCGATCCTGACCCAGATCCCGGCCGGCCGCATGGGGGAATCGAAAGAAATCGCCTCAGCCGTTCTGTATCTGGCCAGCCAGGAAGCGGGTTATGTCACCGGCACCACGCTGCACGTGAATGGCGGCATGGCAATGATCTAAGCCCCGCGCCAACCTGTGCCATGCATTGCCCTGCAGCCTGCCTGCAGGGTATTTCCATGTCTGCCCCGGCCTGACCGGGCCGTAGGAACGGTGCAGGTTTCGCTGCCAAGCAGTTGAAAAGGAGCGGATTTGCGAAAAATTTGCTCTGGGCCTCTTGCAAGCACTTGATTACGGGGCCATCTGCACCCTTCATAGCCGCCAGAAGGCATCTGGCCCCGGCTGCTGTGACCAAGCGAAACCGTTTGCCTTGGCCGCGGTCTATGTTATAGGCGGCGCATATCTGTACTGGTGTTTCCCCAAGGGAGCCGCCGCACTGTCCCCGCCCGGCGGGGATTACAACGCCCGCTCCGGGCAATAACCACGCCGCCCGAACGGGCAAGGGCAGAACTGGGCAGAGTGCCCTGAAAGACGAGGAATAGACATGAGCGACGTCGCAGACCGCGTAAAAAAGATCGTTGTTGAGCACCTGGGTGTAGAAGAAGACAAGGTCACCGAAAACGCTTCCTTCATTGACGATCTGGGCGCAGACAGCCTGGACACCGTGGAACTGGTGATGGCGTTTGAAGAAGAGTTCGGCATCGAGATCCCGGACGACGCAGCCGAAACCATCCAGACCTTCGGCGACGCGGTCAAATTCATCTCCGAAGCGTCCTAAGCCACGCTTCCGGAGAACCGGACCCAGCGGCGTCTTCCCATCGGGGAAGGCGCCGTTTTCGTTTGTCCGGCAGGGCTCTGATTCCCATTTTGCCGGAAAATTTGCGGGGTGTTTGTTTGCGCTATCAAGCGACAGCTCCGCTGCGCCGCAATTGTTCCATAAATCGTCATGATACGGCGTTCCGGCGGCAGCGTTCCGTGCTAATCTCTTTGTAAGAGGCAAAACTTAGGAGATAGGCATCATGATGATTTACCCCACTATGGAGATTCAGAACGGCCGCTGCGTGAGCCTCGAAAAGGGCCGCCTGGATGAGCCGATGATCTGGCATGTGGATCCGGTGGAAACCGCCAAGGGCTTTGCGGCCGCCGGGGCGGAATGGATGCATGTGACCGACTTCAACGCAATTGAAGGCGATCACTGCAACGAGGAGCTGATCTGCGACATCATCCGCGGCGCCGGCATTCCGGTGCAGCTGGGCGGCGGCATCCGCTCACGCGAGCATGCCGAGCATTGGATCGACAAAGGCGCAGGGCGCGTCGTGATCGGAACGCTGGCCGCGCGCGATCCGCAGCTGGTTCAGGAACTGGCCAAACACCACCCGGACCAGATCGTGCTGGCCGTGGATGTATACCAGGGCCAGGTGATGACCGATGGCTGGCGCCAGTCCGGCGCAATCTCGCCCGAGGACTTTATCGCGGCGTTTGATTCCGCGCCACTGGCGGGAATCATTGTCACCGATATCGACAGCGACATGTCGGATCTCGAAGCTCAGCTTGGCCTGATTTCCGCCCTCGCGGAAAAGTCCCGCACGCCGGTGATCGCCAATGGCGTTGTGCGCAGCTCGGATGATGTTTCGCGCCTGAAATACATCTACAATATTTCCGGTGCGATGATTGGCCGGGCGCTGTTCCGCAAAACAGTGACTGTCGAGGAAGTTCTGGAAGTGGCCCGGCCCGAACCCGAGCCGGTCGCCGAGTTCCAATAAATCAATGCCTGCGGATTTTGGTCCGCAGGCGATTTTTTGCCCCTGTTGCGGCCATCCTTCGAGTGGCCCGGTACTGAAGGCAGGGATCCGGAAGGCCGGCAGCATGTTGCTGGATCATGCTTCGTTGGCGGCGGGTTCCGGTTGTTGCTGACCCGGTTGATTTGAATTGAGCAAGGCTTTCATATCGGCACGCAGCAGTTTGGCATTGAATTTGATGCCGAAATAGTCGGCGTTCTGCCACATAATCTGCGCGTCAAAAGACGCCACACCGGGCACCGAGGCGATTACAGCCTCTTTGATATTGAACTGCGGTTCGCGCGGTTCCTGCGGTTGCTCCAGCACCCGGATTTTTGCACCCACCCGGCTAATGTCCACAATTTTTGCAGGGAACCGGCGCTGGCGGCAGTGCAGGGTGCACGGCAAAGAGCAATGGTAACGGCGCCTTAGCCGCAAGCGTTTGCGCGTGACTCGCTCTGCCAAAAACAGGCCGGCGCCGGCGAGAAGCAGAGCTAAGAGAGAACTGGCAATAGCGGTCCTCCGCCGGTACGGCAGCAATGGGCCGAGGTTTGCCTGTGCCTGACCGATTTGCATGTCTTTCGGTACGAAATCGCAGGGCAAAGAAACGATCTGTCGGGATAAATTCTCCAGCAAGGCCCGTGCGCCCAGCCGCCGCGCACTGACCTCCGCCCGTTCCCGTCCATGGATACGGTATACTTCGAGAAGGCCTTTTTGTTGTGTAATCAACCTCATGGTAAGCGGTTCATAGGCCCCCATGCCCGACCTGCGCATCCGCATGCGCAGCGGTACGGCCGGGTGGTCAGCCATCCAATGGCGAAGGTTCTTGGCCTGGCCGTCCTGTTGCCCGGTCCGCAAATAATCCAGGAATTCACGCATCTCATGCCGCATAAGCGCGAGATCCGATTGCAGCATGCAGGTCGCCCTGGATGATGCGGCAGCCATGCCTGCACTGCCGCAAACCACAGCCGGGGAAATCGAAAGAGCGATAATCAATGGCCAGTGTTTCAATACAGGACCCTTCCGGTCATGAGAGGAAGTGCAGTCGCGGTGTTGGATGCAGTAGAACCACTCAATGGATAATTGGATACCGTTAACACCCTCTATGCGGGTATATAATTCACCATAAAACCGGCAACACCGTCCGGAGTTGCACCTTACGGTGTGTGACATTGGCCGGTGATTTCGGAACTGAAAAGACACGCAATGCGCCTGCCGCCTGGCAAGTCCGTGCGGGACATGTCAGGTTCGCGTGTCTTTTCCAGGCGGTTTCATTTGGAAGGGCAGTTGAATTGCACAGTTTTTGTGCTGGACCCGCCGGATCCTTTGGCGCGCCGGAGGGCTGTTATATACCGAGCCGCACTTCTTCACGCAGGCCGTCGCCCTGAAGCGGGAAGGCCTCAAGCAGGCGGTGCAATTGCATGAAGTTGAAATCCTTGGAGAATTGGACGCCGCAATAGCCGGGGGTTTGCCAGCGGACCTGGGCGTCCATTGTGTATCCGCCGAAATTGAGGGTCACCCGCCCAGACACTTCGCAAGGGCTGTCGGGGCGCACCTTGGCGCCGGCCCGGCTCAGATCGACCAGATGAGCTTGGACTGTCCGGCCGCCCGCCTGCAAGACGCAAGGCACTGCGCAGGGGTAGCGTTTCGTGCGGCGGATTTTGCGGATGCCGATCCGGTCCAGGAAATACAGCGCACTGCCGCCCAGAACCAGAAACGACAGCCAGGCAATTGCGGCATTTCTGATTTGCTGGCTCTGCCGTGCATCGCCCGCAGCCACGGCAACCAGCTTGCTGCCATTGCCGCTTTCCTTCACCCGGTCGCAGGGCAAAGCTTCGACACGGGTTCCGAATTCCGACGCCAGCACCGGGGTGCCCATATGGCGCGCAGTTTCAAGCGCGGCGGCCCGGCCCTGGCTGGAGAGGATTTTCAGCAGGACCTGCTGCTGCTGTAAAAGCTCCTGCATGCCGGCAGCGACGGATTGAATGCCAACCGCTTTCATCCGCTGCCGCATCGGCGCGGGCGGGTTTGTGCTGATCCAGCTGCGCAGATGCTGCACATAAAATGCATTCTGGCCGGAGCTGAGATAGGCGAGGAACCCCTTGGACGCCCGGTGCAGGTTCGACAATTCCTGATGCACAGCGCAACTGGCGGCTGCGCGTTCCGGCAGCAGTCCAATAACCAGTAAAAATGCAGTTAGCGGGAGCCAATTGCGCATGGCGGGGCCGTTCCTTTATGCCTTTGGACTAAAAGAATGACGTATAAATGCAAATGTGCCGTTAACGCAGGCGGCTTTTGGGGGCCGCCCAGACCGCCCAAGCTGCGCAGGGCACAGGCAGCAGCCACAGGGATGCTCCGGCGACCAGAGGCGCCTCTAAGCGCAATTTCCGCCGGCCTTGGCTTTGATCTTCCCAGTGGCGGAAATTTGCCAGTCTCTCGCGGCTGGCCGGCACCCGGATCTGAACCGCGGCTGGCAACGCCGGGACAGCAACATGGAAACCGGCGGAGCAGCGGCGGCAATTAAATCAGGGCACGGATCACCGGTGAAACAAGCATAGGCAATGTACTGTCAGCATAGCGGAGAGAAAAAGACGGGCTGGAGGAAAATTGGCCCAGACCTCCAGCCCGGTTTTGGCAATCCACGAGGACGGATGCCGAGTTCTGTCATCATCGCGCTATCAACCTAGGGGGTATTGGTTAACAATAAATTCCACTCTCGCAATCTCTCCGTGAAATGCACATTGCACATGGCGACACTGCAGATCAGCCCGCTCTTGCACCCAGCCGCCATTCCAAGCTATTTGAACGGACGGATTGCCGAGGCAAAGGAGAGCAAGGAATGCGTCGAGTAGTTGTCACCGGACTGGGCCTGGTCACCCCGCTGGCCAGCGGAGTCGAAGAAACCTGGTCCCGGTTGCTGGACGGCCAGTCGGGCGCGGGCCCGATCACCCTGTTTGACGCCGAAGCCAGCGGTGTAACCACCACATATGCCTGTGAGGTGCCGCGCGGCGATGGCTCCGAGGGCACATTCAACGCGGATGACTGGGTCATCAAGAAAGACCAGAAGAAGATTGACGACTTCATTCTATATGGCATCGCTGCTGCGGATATGGCTGTGCGGGACGCCGGCTGGACGCCCGAAGATGAAGAAAGCCGCCTGCGTACCGGCGTGATGATCGGCTCTGGTATTGGCGGGTTGTCGTCGATTGCGGACACCGCCGTGATGATCAAGGAAAAAGGCCCCCGCCGGGTGTCCCCATTCTTTATCCCCGGTGCGCTGATCAACCTGATCTCGGGCCAGGTGTCGATCCGCTTTGGCTTCAAGGGCCCGAACCATTCGGTTGTGACCGCCTGTTCGACCGGCGCCCACGCCATCGGCGATGCGGCGCGGCTGATCAAATCCGGCGACGCCGACGTGATGATCGCAGGCGGCGCCGAGGCCGCGATCTGCGAGATCGGTATCGCCGGCTTCAACGCCTGCAAGGCGCTGTCCACCAAACGCGCCGACGACCCTAAAGCGGCCTCGCGCCCCTATGACGCCGACCGCGACGGTTTTGTCATGGGCGAGGGCGCCGGCATCGTTGTGCTGGAAGACTACGAGCACGCCAAGGCCCGCGGCGCCAAGATCTATGCCGAGGTGCTGGGCTATGGCATGTCGGGCGACGCCTACCACATCACCGCGCCGTCCGAGAATGGCGAAGGCGGCGAACGCTCAATGAGGGCGGCGCTGAAAAACGCGGGCCTGGAGCCGTCTGCCATTGACTATATCAATGCGCATGGCACTTCGACCATGGCCGACACAATTGAGCTGGGTGCGGTTGAACGTCTGTTGGGCGACCACGCTGCCAATGTCACCATGTCTTCGACCAAATCGGCTACCGGGCACCTGTTGGGCGCGGCTGGCGCGATTGAGGCGATCTTCTCGATCCTGGCGATCCGCGATCAGGTTGCACCGCCGACCATCAATCTGGACAACCCCGCCATCGAAAGCCAGGTGGATCTGGCCCCCAACGCCAAACGTGAGCGTAAGGTTGAGATTGCTCTGTCGAACTCCTTTGGGTTTGGCGGCACCAATGCCTCGGTGATCTTCGGAAAGGCCGGCTGATGTGGCGCAGCCTCGCCTCCAACATGCTGACAGTGCTTATTGCGGCTTTGTTCCTGCTGGGCGGTCTGATCCTGTGGGGCAAATCGCAATACACCGCTGAAGGCCCGCTGGAGACAGCGATCTGCCTGCGGGTCGAGCGGGGCTCGAACATGGCACGGGTCAGCCGCGATCTGGAAACCCAGGGCGCGGTCGCCTCCGCCGCCATCTTCCGCCTCGGCGCCAAATACAGCGAGAAGACCGGCCAGCTGAAGGCCGGCAGCTTCCTGCTGGAACCGGGCTCTTCGATGGAGCGGATCATCGACGGGATCACCCATTCCGGCGCCTCCACCTGCGGCACCGAGATTGTCTATCGCGTCGGCGTGACCCGCACTCAGACCGTGGTGCGCGAATTGGATCCGGCGACCAATAAATTCGAGGAAAAGGCCGCCTTCATCCTCGGCGAAGGGGAGGCTCCTGCTGCCTATACCGAGACCCGCCAGGAGGCCGACACCCGTTACCGGATTGCGCTGGCCGAAGGCGTGACCAGCTGGCAGGTGGTTGAGGCGCTTAAGGCCATGGATGTGCTGAACGGCGACCCCGGCGAACGCCCGGGGGAGGGCCTCCTGGCGCCCGACAGCTATGAGGTCACCACCGGCACAGACCGTGCCGCCGTTCTGGCTGAGATGCAGGAGCGCCAGCAGCTGCGCATCAACGCCGCCTGGGAAAGCCGGTCCGCGGATGCTGCGGTCGGCAGCCCCGAAGAAATGCTGGTCCTCGCCTCGATCATTGAGAAGGAGACCGGCGTTGCCTCTGAACGCGGGGTGGTCTCCTCGGTCTTCACCAACCGCTTGAACCGCGGCATGCGGCTGCAGACGGACCCGACGGTGATCTACGGCGTCACCAAGGGCGAAGGTGTCCTGGGCCGTGGTCTGCGCCAAAGCGAGCTGCGCAAAGCCACGCCCTGGAACACCTATGTGATCGAAGGCCTGCCGCCGACTCCGATCGCCAATCCCGGCATGGAAAGCCTGGAGGCCGCGGTGAACCCTGAAGCCACGGATTATGTGTTCTTTGTTGCCGACGGCACCGGCGGCCATGCGTTTGCCGAGACGCTGGACGAGCACAACAGGAATGTGGCCAAATGGCGCGAGATCGAAGCCCAGCAGCAGAACAACTGAGGCTGATGCCAGGGCCGGAATTAGGGCCGGAATTTGTGCCGGGAAACAGTCTGCGGTGAGATATCCATGAGCAGGAAGGGCGCCCTTGGGGCGCCCTTTTTGGTGCAAGCTTTGGGGCCGCCGTTATGACAGGCCGGCTTCACGTGTAGATGCAGATGTAGAAATTTGTCCCGCTCTGGTAACCGCCGCATTTATCATAGAATTCAATGGTCGCCTTGACGGTTTTTCCAGCCAGCGCGCTGAACTGCGCGCTTAGGTCCACTGGCTGCATCGGCGTCACCACACCGGAACAGCCATTGCTGTAGTCATGTGAATATGTGGCGGTGTTCTCTGGATCGCTTTGGTCCGTCATGGTCAGTTTGACCACATCGTCAACGGATGTCTGGCCTTCGCCGCTGGGGCCGCCGGACATCACGATTGTGGCGTTTGCCGGAATGTTCACATAGTGGAGTGTGGCATCATAAAAGATCTTTCCGGCATCCCCGGGTACAGGTGTCGATTCCTGCGCGGTGGCGATCTGGTAGTTGGTCCAACCCATGTGCGGTTCCTCGTTATCAAAAAAATGACGTTGCTGCACGGCGTCGTGCAGAATTGACGCTACAATCCTGGATTGCATTTCGGGAAGGGTGATTTTGTGAAAGATGCGCATCATTTAAATCACCTCAGATTTATGAGCATCCGCCCTTGCCTTCCTCGTTTACAATGGCTTGGGCTGCTTTGCCCAAAGATGTGTGCCACCCGCCTGTGCGGCTGCCCGTTGCGCACCCACCGTTCGCAGCCCGGCCTGTAACTCTTGACTTTTGCTGATGGTTCGTGTATAGGTTGTATTGCAGCTGGAAGAAACAAGGACGGCCCCGGACTCCTCCGCCGGTGGCCGCCGTTCTTTCTCTTGTGCGGACAAAAAACGCATGAGGCAGACAAATTCATGACAGATCACCCAACAGACCAGGACGGCGCCGCTGTGCTGACGCGGCAGGTGCATTACACTGCCGATCTCCTGCGATCCCTGCAGGAGAGCATCCACCGCCTGCGCAACGAGGCAGAGGAGCTGCGCGAGCAGCTCGACGCGGAAGGCGCCGATGAAGCGACCGGCGCCAAAAGCCAGATCAGCAAGCTGGAACAGCTGATCCGCGATTGCCAGAAAGTGGAGAGACTCCTTGCAGAACAAAGCACCGAATTCGCCCGCATGCTCAAATCCGAACATGAACTCGATCTCGTCGCAGCACGCGCTGCTGTCGAGCGCGGACTTTCTGGCCTGCGTTCCGCTCTCGCTCCAGAACTGGTTCTTGAATGAGCTGGACCGCAAGTCGCTCTGCGCGCTGCCGCATCTCTTTGATATCTGGGCGCTGGACCACCAGCGGCCGCCGCCGGGCGGCTGGCGTGCCTGGGTGATCCTGGGCGGCCGCGGGGCCGGCAAGACAAGGGCAGGGGCCGAATGGATCCGCACCCTTGCCGAAGGGCCGCGCCCGCACGATCCCGGCACCGCCCGCCGCATTGCGCTGGTGGCGGAAACCTATGACCAGGTGCGCGACGTGATGATCCATGGCGACAGCGGTATCCTGGCCTGCTCGCCGCCCGACCGGCGGCCCAAATGGAAGGCCTCCGAACGCAAGCTGATCTGGCCCAACGGCGCCGAGGCGCAGGCGTTTTCCGCCCACGACCCCGAGGCCCTGCGCGGCCCCCAATTCGATGCCGCCTGGGCGGATGAGCTGGCCAAGTGGAAAAAGGGGCAGGAGAGCTGGGACATGCTGCAGTTTGCCTTGCGGCTGGGCCAGGACCCGCGCGTCTGCGTCACCACCACGCCGCGCAACGCACCGGTGCTGAAACGGCTGCTGGCCGCCCCCAGCACCGTGCAGACCCACGCCGCGACCGAGGCCAACCGTGCCAACCTCGCACCGTCCTTCCTGCAGGAGGTGCGCGCGCGTTATGCCGGCACCCGTCTCGGGCGGCAGGAGTTGGACGGGGTAATGCTGACCGATGTGCAGGGGGCGCTCTGGACAAACGCCGCGCTGGTCGCTGCACAGGTGGCAGAGGCTCCGCCGCTCGACCGGGTGGTGGTGGCGGTGGATCCAGCGGTCAGTTCGGGGAAATCCTCGGACGCCTGCGGCATTGTGGTGGCCGGTGCTGTCACCCAAGGCCCGCCGCAGGACTGGCGCGCCTATGTTCTGGCGGATTGCACCGTGCAGGGCGTTGGGCCGCTGGCCTGGGCCCAGGCCGCAATTGCCGCCCGCGATACCCATGGCGCCGACCGGGTTGTGGCCGAGGTCAACCAGGGCGGTGCCTTGGTGGAGACCGTTCTGCGCCAGGCCGACCCCATGGTGCCGTTCCGCGCCTTGCACGCAAGCAAAGGCAAATCCGCCCGCGCCGAACCGGCTGCCGCGCTGTATGAGCAAGGCCGCGTCAAACACCTGCCGGGGCTGGGAGAGCTGGAGGACCAGATGTGCCTGATGACCCCGCAAGGCTACCGCGGCAGCGGCTCGCCCGACCGGCTGGATGCGCTGGTTTGGGCCCTGCATGAGCTGATCATTCATCCAGCGGCGAAACTGCAGCTGCCGCAGGTGCGGGTCTTGTAGACGCAGCCCCGCCGCAGGCTGGGGGCTGCGGAAATGAAAGACCAGGGAATGGCAGCATGCAACGCTGCCATTTTCAGTTTTTACAATCGGTTACATCAAGGTGTTGCGCCCCCTGCGTACGCACCGCTGGCCAAATCTTCAGGCCTCTCTGTCATTAATCATCCTCAGCAAAGGCGCAACAGGCCCTCCGGCACAGAGCGCCCCAAACAGCAACCATGAGGAGCGGACAATGGTCTTTGACCTGCTGCGGCGCAACAAGCCCGAAACCCCGGAAACCGCCCTGGAACAGAAGGCCAGCCAGACCGCCCGCGTGGTCTCCTGGCAGGGCGCAGGCCGCACCGCCTGGAGCCCGCGCGACAGCGTCTCCCTGACCCGCAGCGGTTTTGCCGGCAATCCGGTCGGCCACCGGGTGATCCGTATGATCGCCGAGGCCGCCGCCGCGGTGCCGCTGGTGCTGCAGGACAGCCGCCAGCGCTATGACAGCCACCCCTGGCTGGCGCTTCTGGCCCGCCCCAACCCGGCGCAGGGCCAGGCCGAACTGCTGGAGGCGCTGTATGGACACCTGCTGCTGTCCGGCAACGCCTATATTGAAGCGGTGACGGCAGAGGACATCGCCCCGGCAGAGCTGCATGTGCTGCGCTCCGACCGGATGAACGTGGTGCCGGGGCCGGACGGTTGGCCCGCGGGTTTTGACTATGTTGTGGGCGGGCGCAAGCACCGCTTTGCCAACGATCCTGCCCAATCCCCGATCTGCCATATCAAAAGCTTCCACCCGCAGGACGACCACTATGGCCTGTCATCGCTGCAATCGGCGGCAATGGCGATAGATGTGCACAACGCCGCCTCCCGCTGGTCCAAGGCGCTGCTGGACAACGCAGCCCGTCCCTCCGGTGCGCTGGTCTGGAAAGGCTCGGATGGCCATGGCCGCATGTCAGAGGAACAATTCCGCATCCTAAGTGACGAGATTCAATCAAACTTTCAGGGCGCCAAAAATGCCGGCCGTCCGATGGTTTTGGAAGGCGGCCTGGACTGGAAGCCAATGGGCTTTTCGCCCTCCGACATGGAATTCCAGAAAACCAAGGACACCGCCGCCCGCGAGATTGCGCTGGCCTTCGGGGTGCCGCCGATGCTGCTCGGCATTCCCGGCGATGCAACCTACGCCAACTACCAAGAGGCCCACCGCGCCTTTTACCGGCTGACCGTGCTGCCCCTGGTCTCCAAGGTCACCGCCGCGCTGGCCGATTGGCTGACCGGCTGGACCGGCGAGGTCCTGACCCTGAAACCCGACCTTGATCAATTGCCCGCCTTGGCGGCCGAGCGCGAGGCGCAGTGGCGCCGGGTGTCTGGCGCGGATTTCCTCAGCACCGCGGAAAAGCGGCAGCTGCTGGGTTTGCCCGCAGAAGCCCCCGACGCGCCGCAAGCGGGGGGCGGACAGGATGACTGAGCACCCGATGCACGCATTCGATTGTTCACCGGGACTGCGCCTGTCCGCCCATGAGCGGGTCGCCCAGATCCAGAACGAGGCTGTGAACCGCCGTCTCGACCGGATCGAACAAATGATGGAACGGCTGGAGAAACGCCTCTGGCTCACTGTCTACGGCGTTGCCGCGGTGATCCTGGCGCAGGCCTTTCAATCCTTCTTGACGGTTCAATTGCCGTAACAACAACAACTTGCGAGGCAAATATCATGCAGGGACCACCCCGGCTTGAACATAAATTCGCACGCTTCGGCGAGGATCTCTCGCTGAAGGACGCAACAGAAATCAGCGGCTACGCCAGCCTGTTCGGCCAGACCGATCAGGGCGGCGATGTGGTGGTGCGCGGCGCCTATGCCGCCTCGCTGAAGGCGCTTCAGGATCAGGGCCGCACAGTCAAGATGCTGTGGCAGCACGACCCGGCGCAACCCATCGGCGTCTGGGACGAGGTGCGCGAGGACAAGCGCGGGCTTTACGTCAAGGGCCGCATCCTGACCGCCACTCCCAAGGGGGCCGAGGCCGCCGCACTGATCGGGGCCGGCGCCATCGACGGCCTGTCAATCGGCTATCGAACCGTGAAATCCAGCCGCGGTCAGGACGGCACCCGCCAATTGACCGAAGTGGAGCTGTGGGAGGTGTCGCTGGTCACCTTCCCGATGCTGCCCGCGGCGCGGGTGGCGGGCAAATCCTCCGCCCTGGATGCCGAGGCAGACGCATTGCGCGCACTGGCCACAGGCCTGCGCCAGATCACCAGTGACCTCAAGGCAGGACAACAATTATGAGCAACCAAGACCTCCCGGACATCTCCGGGGACATAGCGCCCCTGGCGCATGAAGTGAAACAGGCCGTCACCGGCTTTCTTCATGAATTCAAGGGCTTTCAGAACGACGTGCAATCAAGGCTGAAACAGGCAGAAGAGCGAGTGAACATGCTGGACCGTAAGACAATCTCTCAGAACCGCCCCCATCTGGCAGCCAGCCAGGACGCGGGCGCACCGCATCAAAAGGCGTTCAACGCCTACCTGCGCAGCGGCGATGACGACAGCCTGCGCGGGCTGGAACTGGAGGGCAAGGCGATGTCCACTGCCGTGGGCGGCGACGGCGGTTATCTGGTCGACCCGCAGACCTCGGAAACCGTCAAAGCGGTGTTGAACGCCTCCGCTTCGATCCGCGCTGTGGCCTCTGTGGTGCATGTGGAGGCATCGTCATATGACGTGCTGATCGACCACAGCGAAATGGGGGCCGGCTGGGCCAATGAAACCGGCCCGGCGGCAGAGACCTCCACCGGCACTATCGACCGCATCTCGATCCCGCTGCATGAACTCAGCGCGCTGCCCAAGGCGTCGCAGCGGCTGTTGGATGACAGCGCTTTTGATATCGAGGGCTGGCTGGCCGACCGCATCGCCGACAAGTTCTCCCGGTCCGAGGCCGATGCCTTTATCAACGGCGACGGCGTCGACAAGCCCCGAGGTTTCCTTGACTATACCGTGGCTGATAACGACATCTGGAGCTGGGGCAGCATCGGCTACAAGGCGACCGGCGTGGACGGCGAAATCGGCAACGGCGACGCGATCATCGACCTGGTCTATGCGCTGGGGGCGGAATACCGCGCCAATGCCACCTTCATTCTGAATTCCAAGACTGCGGGGATGCTGCGGAAACTGAAAGACGCCGATGGCCGCTTTCTGTGGTCCGACGGCCTGGCCGCGGGTGAGCCCGCACGTCTGATGGGCTACCCGGTGCTGATCGCCGAGGACATGCCGGATCCGGCCGCCAACAGCTACCCGATTGCATTCGGCGATTTCCGCGCCGGTTACACGATTGCCGAACGCCCGGACCTGCGGGTGCTGCGCGACCCCTTCAGCGCCAAGCCGCATGTGCTGTTCTACGCGACCAAGCGGGTCGGCGGCGACGTCAGCGACTTTGCTGCGATCAAGCTGATGAAATTCGGCGCGAGCTAACGCTTTGCGCTGATGGCGGACCGGCAGACCGGTCCGCCGGCGGGCATGCACCCCACAGTCTTTTGCCGTCCAGCTGCTCCCCTCCGTCCGAGCGGCAAGGGATGGTGCATGCCCGCCGAACCCCACCCGGACAGCAGATCAGGGCCGCAGCAGGGGAAGGCCCGCAGGAGTGAGATGATGATGCTGAGCGAAGTGACACCCGTGCCCGAGGCCGCCCTGCCGCTGGCCCAGTTCAAGGCGCATTTGCGTCTGGGCACCGGCTTTGGCGAGGACAGTCTGCAGGATGAGGTGCTGTTTGGCTTTCTGCGCGCCGCCCTGGCAGCGATCGAAGCCAGGACCGGCAAGGCGCTGATAACACGAGAATTCGAGCTGGAGATCCGCCACTGGCGCGACCGCGCCCGGATGATCCTGCCCATCGCCCCGGTGCAATCGGTGACCGGCGTTGCAATACGCGACGCCGGCGGTACCGAAACGGTTCTGGATGCCTCCCTTTATCACCTGGAGCGCGACAGCCAGCGCCCGCGTCTGTGCCCGGCAGGCAGCCTGCTGCCGGCTATTCCAACCGGCGGTCTGGCGCGGATTTCCCTGCAGGCTGGCATGGCCACGGACTGGGGCGGTTTACCCGCCGATCTGGGTCAGGCGGTGATGCTGCTGGCCGCGCATTACTACGAATACCGGGCCGACACCGGCCTCCATGGCGGCTGCATGCCCTTTGGCGTGACCAGCCTGATTGAACGCTACCGCAGCCTGCGGCTGACATTGGGAGGCCTGGTATGAAAAACCCCCCGAAACTCACCCGCAAGCTGGTGCTGGAAGACCCCCAGCGTGAGGCCGACAGCGCCGGCGGCTTTACCGAGACCTGGGTCGCGCTTGGCACCCTTTGGGCCGAGGTGAAGTCGCTCACCGGGCGTCTGAGCAGGGACAGCCTGTCATTGCAGAAATACCGGATCACCCTGCGTGCAACGCCCGAAGGCTTTGCATCCCGGCCCCGCCCGGATCAGCGATTCCGCGACAGCAACAGGATCTACCGTATTGATGCAATTGCAGAATCTGATCCAGATGCCCGCTACCTGACGTGTTTCGCGGTTGAGGAGGTGAGCGGATGACCTATGCCATCGCAGGCGGGCTGCAATCCGCCGTCTACACCCATCTGACCGGCGACACGGGCCTCACCGCTCTGGTCGGCGACGCGATCTATGACGCGATCCCCGCAGGCCCCTTGCCGCAGACTTATGTGGCATTGGGATCAGAGGAGGTGCTGGACCGTTCCGACAAATCCGCGGGCGGCGCCGAGCACCGGTTTTTTATCACCGTCACCACCGACACCGCCGGTTTTGCGGGCGCCAAGGCCACCGCCGCGGCGGTCTGCGACGCGCTGGTTGGCGCCTCGGTACCACTGACCCGCGGCCAGTTGACCGGCCTCTGGTTCGACCGGGCCAAGGCGGAACGGCTGAACACCGGCGGCCGCCAGATCACCCTGCGGTTCCGGGCGCGGGTGGATGACGTCTGAATATCAGGACACCCTTAAAACCAATTGAAATACCGGGAGAAAACCCATGACAGTTCAAAACGGCAAGGACCTTTTGGTCAAAGTGGACATGAACGGCGCCGGCCTGTTTGAAACCATCGCAGGCCTGCGCGCCACGCGGATCAGTTTCAACGCCGAAAGCGTCGATGTGACCAGCCTTGAAAGCCAGGGCGGCTGGCGCGAGTTGCTGGCTGGTGCTGGCGTGCGCTCGGCGAGTATCTCCGGTTCCGGCATCTTCCGGGACGAGGCGACGGATGAACGCGCCCGGCAGTTGTTTTTCGAAGGGCTGACGCCGGAATTCCAGGTCATCATCCCGGATTTCGGCATCGTGCAGGGGCCGTTCCAGGTCACTGCGCTGGAATATGCCGGTAGCCACAACGGCGAAGCGACCTATGAGCTGTCGCTGGCCAGTGCCGGTCAGCTCAGCTTTGCAGCGGTTTGACCAATGGTGAACCCGCACGCAGGCGAGGCGGAATTGCTCGTAAATGGAAGATCTTACGCGCTGAAGCTGACTCTTGGCGCGCTAGCAGGGCTGGAGGCCGCGCTGGAGGAAGGCGCGCTGGTGGATCTGGTGCAGCGGTTTGAGCAGGGCCGGTTTTCCGCCCGCGACGTGCTGGCGCTGCTGGCGGCCGGCCTTGAGGGCGGCGGGCATGACCTTAGCCGTGATGACCTGGCATCGGCCGCCATTACCGGCGGACCCATGCAGGCGGCGCGGGTGGCGGCGGAGCTGCTGGTGCGCAGCTTTGCTGTGCCGGAAGGCAAATGACCGCGCTCGACTGGCCTGCCCTGATGCGCGCCGGCATGGCAGGCCTCAAGCTGCTGCCGCGCGACTTCTGGCAACTGACCCCGGCAGAGCTGCGGCTGATGCTGGGCGAGGCCGTAGCACCGCAGCCGCTTGGCCGGGACCGGCTGGCGGCGCTGATGCAGGACTTCCCCGACATCCCGGGCCCTCAGGAAAAGGAGACAACAGATGGCTGACTCGTCATCAATGGCAGAACTGGAATTGCAAGGCGAGGCTTTGGGAGAAGCGCTGGACGGTGCCTCTGGAATGGCTGCTGTCTTTGCAGAAACGCTGGGCCGTGTGAAGGAAGGGTTTTCCGAAACCGGCCGCGATGCGCAGATACTGGACCGCAGTCTTTCCAATGGTTTGCGGCGTGCTTTTGACGGGCTGGTTTTCGACGGCGACAGTCTGTCGGAGTCGATGGACACGCTGGCGCGCTCGATGATCCGCACCACCTACAACGCGGCCATGAAACCGGTGATGAACCATGCCGGCGGGTTGCTGACTGACGGCCTCACCTCGCTGATCGGAAACATCCTGCCTTTTGCCGATGGCGCCGCCTTCAGCCAGGGCAAGGTGATGCCGTTTGCCAAGGGCGGCGTTGTCACCGGACCAACCGCATTCCCGATGCGCGGCGCCACCGGGCTGATGGGCGAAGCGGGGCCAGAGGCGATCCTGCCGCTGACCCGCGGCGCTGACGGGTCGCTGGGCGTGCGCAGCCAGGGCGGCGGCGGGGTCAATGTGGTGATGAATGTCTCCACCCCCGACGTCAAAGGCTTTGAACGCAGCCGCAGCCAGATCGCCGCACAGCTGTCCCGCGCGTTGTCACGCGGCGGGCGAAACCGTTAACTACGGAGGGTAACCTAATGAATTTTCACGAAGTCCGCTTTCCTGCTTCGCTCAGCTTCGGCTCGGTCGGCGGGCCTGAACGGCGCACCGATGTGGTGACGCTTGCCAACGGGTTTGAAGAACGCAACACCCCCTGGGCGCACTCCCGCCGCCGTTATGATGCCGGTCTGGGCCTGCGTGCGCTGGAGGATATCGAAACCCTGATCGCCTTCTTCGAAGCCCGCCAAGGGCAGCTGTACGGCTTTCGCTGGAAGGACTGGAGCGATTACAAATCAGCCCGGCCCAGCGCCGAGGCGGATTTCCGCGATCAGGTGATTGCCACCGGCGACGGCAGCACCGTAACGTTCCAGCTGGCCAAGACCTACCGGTCGGGGGAGTTCACCTATCAGCGCCCGATTGCCAAGCCGGTAGCGGGTTCTGTGCGGGTCGGCATCGAACAGGATGAGCTGCGCGAAAGCGTGGATTACCAGCTGGACACCGCCACCGGGTTGATCACGCTGGCGCATCCGCCGGAGGTCGGCCTTAGCATCAACGCCGGCTTTGAATTCGACGTGCCGGTGCGTTTTGATACCACTGGCATCCAGACCAGCGTGGCGTCGTTCCAAGCGGGTGAGGCGCCGGCGGTGCCGGTGGTGGAGGTCCGGGTATGAGCAGTCTTTCCAACGCATTGCAGGCCCATCTTCAGTCCGGCGTCACCACGCTCTGCCGGGCCTGGGCGCTGGAACGGCGTGACGGCACGGTGCTGGGGTTCACCGATCACGACTGTGTGCTGAGCTTTGACGGGTTGCGCTTTCAGCCAGGCAGCGGGCTGACGGCACGGGCCGTAAGCCAGGCCACCGGTCTGTCTGTCGACAACACCGAAGCGCTGGGGGTTTTAAGCGACGCCGCCGTGCGCGAGGCGGACATCGAGGCAGGACGTTTTGACGGTGCTGAAGTACGCTGCTGGCTGGTGAACTGGCAGGATGTCTCAATGCGCTGGCTGCAGTTCCGCGGTTCGATCGGCGAGATCCGCCGTGCGGGCGGTGCGTTCGAGGCTGAGCTGCGCGGGCTGACGGAGCTGCTGAACCAGCCGTTGGGGCGGATCTATCAGAAACCTTGCACGGCGGTGCTGGGCGATGCGGCCTGCCGCTTTGATCTGGAGACGCCCGGCTACGCGGTTGAGCTGCAGACCGTCGCAGTTGAGCGCAACGAGGTGTTCCATTGGGACGCGCTGCCGGGGTTTGAACCGGATTGGTTCGCCGGCGGGCGGTTGACGGTGCTAAGCGGAGCGGCTGCGGGACTGTGGGGCGCCGTGAAAGCGGATCAGACCAAGGCCGGCGGGCGCCGGGTCACCCTGTGGGAACCGATCCGTGCGGCAGTGGCACCAGGGGATATGGTCCGGCTGGAGGCCGGTTGCGACAAGCGCATGGAGACCTGCCGGCTGAAGTTCAACAATTTGGTGAATTTCCAGGGATTCCCGGACATCCCCGGCGAGGACTGGGTGATGGCGGTGCCGCGCCAGTCCGGCATGAACACCGGGGGCAGCAGACGATGAGCAGGGTGGTTCGGGCCGCCCGCGGCTGGATCGGCACGCCTTATGTGCATCAAGCCGCCTGCAAGGGTGCGGGCTGCGATTGCCTGGGCCTGATCCGGGGCCTGTGGCGGGAACTGTACGGGGCCGAACCCGAGGCGCCGCCCGCCTATACGATGGACTGGTCCGAACCGCAGGGGGCTGAGGCGCTATGGCGGGCCGCGGCGCGGCATTTGATGGCGAAACCCTTGTTTGAGGCTGCCGCCGGCGATGTGATCCTGTTCCGGATGCGCGACGGCTCGGTGGCCAAGCATCTGGGGGTGCAGTCCGCAGTTGGCGAAACAGAACCGGGGGCAGCAGCGGTCAAGCCGGGCCCCGCCTTCATCCACGCCTATGCGGGCCATGGGGTTGTCGAAAGCCCGCTGAGCCCCCCCTGGCAGCGCCGCATCGTGGCGCGGTTTCAATTCCCAAAGGAGCTGATCTGATGGCAACCATTCTTCTTTCTGCCGCTGGTGCTGCGATTGGCGGCACAATCGGCGGCACCGTGGCGGGGCTGTCCTCGGCGGTGATTGGCCGCGCGGTGGGCGCCACTTTGGGCCGGGTGATCGACGAGCGGCTGCTGGGCAGCGGCGCCGACCCGGTGGAGACCGGCAAGATCGACCGTTTCCGCCTGACCCAGGCCAGTGAAGGCACGCCAGTGACGCAGGTCTATGGCCGGATGCGGCTGGGCGGACAGGTGATCTGGACCTCACGGTTTCTGGAAACAGCCTCCACCACCAGCGGCGGCGGTGGCAAGGGACGTCCCAGTCAGCCGCAGGTGACCAGCTACAGCTATTCCGTCTCGCTGGCGATTGCGCTGTGCGAGGGAGAGGTCGCGCATGTGTCCCGCGTCTGGGCCGATGGCGAGGAAGTGGCGCCCAAGGATCTGAACATGACCGTCTACACCGGCAGCATGGACCAACTGGCCGATCCGGTGATGGAAGCGGTAGAAGGTGCGGGGCAGGTGCCCGCCTACCGCGGCACGGCTTACGTGGTGATGGAAAACCTGGACCTTGCCCGTTTTGGCAACCGGGTGCCGCAGTTTTCATTTGATGTGCTGCGCCCTGAACAGCCCGCCAGCAGCAGCCATGCGCAGGATCTGGGCCGGCTGGTGCAGGGGGTGGCGCTGATGCCCGGCACCGGCGAATACGCGCTGGCATCAGATGTAGTGCAGTATTCCGGCGGGCCGGGAGATGCCAAGCCGGCCAATGAGCATACGCCCTCCGGCCTCAGTGATCTCAAGACCTCGCTGAACGCGCTGGAGGCTGAGCTGCCGGCCTGCGGTGCGGCCTCGTTGATTGTGTCGTGGTTCGGCGGCGACCTGCGTTGCGGCGATTGCACGCTGAAACCCAAGGTGGAGCATAAGCACGCCGAGGGCAGCATGCCCTGGTCCGTCAGCGGCGTGACCCGCGCCGCGGCCGAGGAAGTGCTGAAGAAGGACGGTGAGCCGCTCTATGGCGGCACCCCGGCGGATGCCTCGGTGATCCAGTCGATCCGCGAGATGCAGGCGCGCGGCCTGCGGGTGATGTTTTATCCGTTCATCCTGATGGATCAGGCCGAGGACAACTCGTTGACCGATCCCTGGACCGGGGCGGCCGGCCAGCCGCATCTGCCCTGGCGCGGGCGGATCACACTGTCAGCGGCACCGGGGCAGCCTGGCTCTCCCGATGGTACCGCGGCAGCAGAGGCTGAGGTGGCGGCGTTTATTGGCACTGTCACGGCGGCGGATTTCACTGTGGGCGACGGTACTGTCACCTATACCGGGCCGCAGGAATGGAGCCTGTCACGCTTCATCCTGCATAATGCCGCGCTGTGTGCGGCGGCCGGCGGGGTGGAGGCCTTTTGCATCAGCTCGGAAATGCGGGCGCTGACGCAGATCCGCGGTGCCAGCGGCTTTCCCGCAGTTGCGGCGCTGAAGGCATTGGCAGCGGAGGTGCGCGCGCTTTTGGGGGCGGAGACCAAAATCGGCTATGCCGCCGACTGGTCGGAATACTGGGGCTATCAATCGCCCGGTGGCGACCGCTATTTCCACCTGGATCCGCTGTGGGCGGATGCCAATATCGACTTCATCGGCATCGACAATTACATGCCGCTCAGCGACTGGCGCGAGGGCGAGGACCATCTGGACGCGCAATCCGGCGTGCCGGCGATCTATGACCCGGATTACCTGCGCAGCAATGTCGAGGGCGGCGAGGGGTTTGACTGGTATTACCATTCACCCGAGGCGCGCGAAGCGCAAATCCGCACCCCGATCACCGACGGCGCCCATGATGAGCCTTGGGTGTGGCGCTATAAGGATATCCGCAGCTGGTGGGCAAGCGAGCATCACGAGCGGATCGGCGGCGTGCGGCAGGCGGTGGCGACCGAATGGGTGCCGCAATCAAAACCGGTCTGGTTCACCGAACTGGGCTGTGCGGCGATCGACAAGGGCACCAATCAGCCGAATAAATTTCTGGATCCGAAAAGCTCGGAATCAAAACTGCCTCGCTATTCCAACGGCTTGCGCGACGATCTGATGCAGATCGCCTATTTGCGGGCGTTTCTGGGCTATTGGGGGGAGGCCGCCAACAACCCGCTGTCCGAAGAATACGAGGGGCGGATGCTGGACATGGCCAACGCCTATGTCTGGGCCTGGGATGCGCGGCCGTTTCCGGCCTTTCCCAGCCGCATTGAAATCTGGAACGACGGCGAAAACTACCTGCGCGGTCATTGGCTGAACGGCCGCGCCGGGCAGCGGACACTTGGATCGGTGGTGGAGGAGGTCTGCCACCGCTCCGGTCTGTATGACATTGATGTCACTGGTCTTTACGGCGTGGTGCATGGGTTTGCGAACCCGGATGTCAGCGACGCGCGCACGGTGCTGCAGCCCCTGATGCTGCGGCACGGGTTTGATGCGGTGGAGCGTGACGGGCTGCTGAAGTTCCGGATGCGCCAAGGGACAGGCGCCGAGGCGCTGGCGCTGGCGCATTTGGCCGAGAATGACGAGATGGACGGCAGCCTGGAGCTGGCCCGCGCCAGCGAGGCAGAACTGGCTGGCCGGGTGCAGCTGCGGTTCACCGAATGGGGCGGCGACCATGCTGCCGGCTCGGTTGAGGCGGTGCTGCCGGATGAGGCGACGCATAGTGTCAGCCAGAACGAGCTGCCGCTGGCGCTGACCCGTGCCGAGGCACGCCAGGTGGTCAGCCGCTGGCTGGCTGAGGCGCGGATTTCGCGCGATACGGCGCGGTTCTCGCTGCCGCCCTCGATGCTGCATCTGGGGGCGGGGGATGTGGTCTCCCTGCCGGTGGAAGGCGGTGACCAGCTGTACCGGATCGACCGGGTGGAGCAGGCCGAGGCGCAGATGGTGGAGGCGGTTCGGATCGAACCCGGCGTCTATGATCTGGCTGCGGTGGCCGAAGAGCTGCCGGGGGTCAATGCCTTTGCCGCCCCCGGACCGGTGCTGCCGTTGTTCATGGATCTGCCCCTGATGCGCGGGGATGAGGTGCCGCATGCGCCGCATCTGGCGCTGACCGCGCAGGCCTGGCCCGGCAGCGTTGCGGTTTATGGCTCCGGGGCGGATGAAAATTATGCGCTGGAACAGGTGGTTGCGGCGCGGCAGGTGGTCGGGGTGACACAATCGCCGCTGTTCGCCGCCGGCTCTGGGCGCTGGGATCTGGGGGCGGATCTTCAGGTCAGGCTGATCTCCGGTTCGCTGGAAAGCCGAACGGCGGAGGCCGTGCTGAATGGTGTCAACGCGGCGGCCATCGGTGACGGCACATCCGGAAACTGGGAGCTGTTCCAGTTCCGCGAGGCAGAGCTGATTGCGCCGCAGACGTATCTGTTGCGCGGCCGGTTGCGCGGACAGCAGGGCACGGATGCGCTGATGCCTGAGGTCTGGCCTGCGGGATCATTTGTGGTGCTGCTGGACGGAACGCCGGTGCAGATGGAACTGGCGCCGGAAAAGCGGCGCCGGCTGCGCCACTACCGGATCGGCCCGGCGCGGCGGGCGCTGGAGGATCCGTCATATCTGCATCTGCAGGAGGCGTTTGAGGGCGTTGGCCTGCGCCCCTATGCGCCGGTGCATTTGCGGCTGGCAGGCGGCTTGGGGGCGGACATTGCGGTTTCCTGGGTGCGCCGGACGCGGATTGAGGGTGACAGCTGGGAGCTGGAGGAGGTGCCGCTGGGCGAAGAGATCGAATCCTACCGCATCCGGGTGATGCGCGGGACCACGGTGCTGCGGGAGGAGAATTCCGGAACGCGGGGCTGGACCTATCCGGCGGCACTGCAAACGGCGGACGGGGTGCAGCCGGGCGACAGTCTGGAAATTGCGCAGCGCTCCGCTCGGTTCGGCGCCGGACCTGCGGCCAAACATGTGCTGGGATGAGGCTTCCGGTGTTGCCGGGGGATGTCTCTGCCGTTGCACGGGCGCTGCTGGCGGTGCCGGAGAGCGACCGGCTGCACCTGTGCCGCCGTATCTTAAGCGGCGCGGCGGAGGCGGCGGCGCATTGCCGCCGGATGGGCCGTCTGCATCCGCGCTGGGGCGATGGGTCTCTGAGTGCGGCAGCCCGGCGGTTCGCACTGGCCGGTGAGCCGTTTCTGGATGATCCGGATTATCTCAGCTGCACCCGGCTGGTGCTGCGGGAACTGGCGGCTGTGATGGGCGCGGAGCGGAGCGCTCCCGCCCGCTGATCCATGCAGGGAACCTGCCCGGCCAGCCGTTGGGCGCAGCGCCGCCTGGCGGCGGCGCGGGTGTGTTGCAACTAAGGGCGGGCGCTCGCCCGGCGCTTGCGGCTTGATTCCGGGCGCAAAAGCCTGTCACCCCGAAGCGCATCTGATACAGCTGAGCGCCGCCGGGTCCAGCGCCAGCCGGGCGGTGATCTGCTGTTTGAGTTGCGCCTGATCCGACTCATTCATTTCAAAAATATGCCTCATCACGGGTTTGCGTTTGCTGCATTCCCCCTTAGATGGGTAGTCTGAGCGGAGAAAGGACGTTGACCCATGGCAAAAACACAGCAAGCCGTTACTCCGGTGGATCCCGTATGGGACCGCATCACCCGCGAAGCTGAGGAGGCCGTGGCCACCCAGCCGCTGATGGGCGGCCTGGTCCATGCCTGTATCCTGCACCACAAGACGCTGGAGAAGGCGCTGTCCTACCGGATCGCCGCCAAGCTGTCCTCAAACGAGATGTCGATGACAATCCTGCGGGAAATTGTCGATGACGCCTATGCGGACTGCCCGGAACTGGTCGAGGCGGCGCGAGCCGACCTGATGGCGATCAACGAGCGCGACCCGGCCAGCCACCGGCTGCTGCAGCCGATCCTGTATTTCAAGGGGTTCCAGGCGGTTCAGGCCTATCGGGTCAGCCATTACCTGATGGAGCAGGGACAAAAGGATCTGGCCTATTTCTTTCAGATGCGCACCTCGGAGATTTTCGGCATCGACATCCACCCCGGCGCCCGGATCGGCAAGGGGATCATGATCGACCATGCCCATTCCATCGTGATCGGCGAAACCGCGGTGGTGGGCGACAATGTGTCGATGCTGCATTCGGTGACCCTTGGCGGCACCGGCAAGGAAGAGCAGGACCGCCACCCGAAGATCGGCGATGGCGTGCTGATCGGCGCGGGTGCCAAGGTGCTGGGCAACATCAAGGTCGGCCATTGCAGCCGGATTGCTGCCGGGTCGGTGGTGTTGCAGGAGGTGCCGCCCTGCACCACGGTGGCGGGCGTACCGGCCAGGATTGTTGGCGAAGCGGGCTGTGATCAGCCTTCTGTCAATATGGATCAGGTGGTGCCGGCGGGGTCCCCTGCTGCGGAGTGAGGCACCCGGCGCCGGCCGCGGGATTTGAGTATTTGTAAGAAAGATGAAGGGGCGTTTGGCGCCCCTTTTTTGGTGGCCGGATTTGTGGGGTAAGGGACTGGGATCGCGCTTCTTTTCTTAGGCTTTCCAGCCTTGTTTCCGTCTGCGCTTGGGCGCTGGCTGAGCATGTGGTTCTGCTTCGGCGGCAACGCTTTGAACACCAGTCTTTCCTTGCGTGGCTGCGGCGGTCTTTCCTTGATCAGAGGGGCGGTGATGGGCATATGTTTTGGAAGCAATTGCAAACTGAGACGACAGGAACGGGGGAAAGACGATGATTTACACAACCGAAGGCCGCGGCCGTCTGTATGGGTCGATCCTGGAAACCGTGGGTGACACGCCGGCCATCCGGCTGAACCGGATCGCGCCGGATCATGTTCAAATGTATGTGAAGTTTGAGGCGTTCAATCCGGCGGGATCGGTGAAAGACCGGCTGGCGCTGAACATCATTGAGGCTGCTGAGCGCGAGGGCCGGCTGGCACCGGGGCAGACCGTGGTGGAGGCAACCAGCGGCAATACCGGGATTGGCCTTGCAATGGTTTGCGCCGCCAAGGGTTACCCCTTGGTGATCACCATGCACGACGGGTTTTCCGTCGAGCGGCGGCGGCTGATGCGGATGCTGGGCGCCAAAGTGGTTCTGACCCGCAAGGAGGACAAGGCCGTCGGCATGGTGGTGAAGGCCAAGGAGCTGGCCGAAGCAAACGGCTGGTTCCTGGCGCATCAGTTTGAGACCAAGGACAATGCCGACATCCATGAGAGCACAACTGCGCGGGAGATCCTGGGGGATTTTGACGGGCAGCGGTTGGATCATGTGGTGCTGGGCTATGGCACCGGCGGCACGGTCACCGGCCTGGGACGGGTGCTGAAGGGCGCGCGGCCGGATCTGCAGATCACCCTCAGCGAGCCGGCAAATGCGGCATTGGTGCAGTCGGGTGTGTTGCAGGCGCGCAATGATGAGGGCGAGCCGGCGGCGACGCATCCGGCGTTTAATCCGCATCCCATTCAGGGCTGGACCCCGGATTTCATCCCGCTGGTGCTGCAGGAGGCGCTGGACAAGGGCTATTTCGATAGGCTGGAGCCGGTAGGCGGCGACGAGAGCATTGCTTGGTCCAAGCGGCTGGCGGCGGAGGAAGGGATCCTGACCGGCATTTCCGGCGGAGCCAGCCTGGCGGCGGCAATCAAGGTGGCAGAGAGCGCGCCGGAAGGTTCCGTTCTGCTGGCGATGCTTCCGGATACCGGTGAGCGCTATCTGTCGACGCCGCTGTTTGACGGCATCGCGGCGGAGATGGACGCGGATGAGGCGGCGCTGTCGGCCTCGACGCCCGGCTATCAGTATTGAGAGGTTAGCGCGCCGCCGCTGATGGCGCGGGCGCGGCGGGTGTTGCGCAGGTGAGTATTTTTGAAAAGATGAAAGGGAGCGGGGCAGCTCCTTTTTCCGTCTGCGTTCAGCCGCTTGTCCGCGTGTTTTGAGGCAAAGAAAAAGCCCCGGTTTCGGCCGGGGCTTTTTACGTTTCGCAGTGAAGGCGGATCAGGCCAGCATCACCATCGGGTTTTCCAGGTTGTCCTTGATCGCGTTCAAAAGCTCCGCGCCAAGGGCGCCGTCGATCACCCGGTGGTCCACGGACAGCGTGACAGACATTACGGTGGCCACCGCCAGTTCGCCGTCTTTGCCGACGATGGGCTTTTTGACGCCGGCGCCAACCGCCAGGATGCCGGCATGCGGCGGGTTCACGATGGCGTCGAAATTGTCGATGCCGAACATGCCGAGGTTGGAGATCGCAAAAGAACCGCCCTGGTATTCATGCGGCGCAAGCTTGCGGTCGCGGGCGCGTTTGGCCAGGTCCTTCATCTCGGTTGACAGCGCAGAGAGCGACTTCATGTCGCTGTCCTGCAGAACCGGGGTGAACAGGCCGCCTTCGATGGCGACGGCGACAGCCACATCGGAGGCTTTCATTTTCAGCACCCGGTCGCCGGCCCAGACAGCATTGGCATCCGGCACCGATTGCAGCGCCAGGGCGCAGGCCTTGATGATGAAGTCGTTGACCGAAAGCTTTACGCCGCGGCCCTCAAGCTGTTTGTTCAGCTCACCACGGAATTTCAGCAGCGCATCCAGGGGGATGTCGCGGCGCAGGTAGAAATGCGGCACCGTCTGCTTGGCCTCGGTGAGGCGGGCGGCAATGGTTTTGCGCATGCCGTCCAGTTTGACCTCTTCGAAGTCGCGGCCCTCGTACATGCGGGCGACCATGTCTGCTGAAGGGCCGGTTGCCGGTGCTGCGGCAGCCGGGGCTGCGGCGGCGGGTGCAGCGTCTGCTTTCGGGGCAGCGGCGGCTTGCGGCTTGGCGTCCATCACGTCGGCCTTGACGATGCGGCCTTTGGGGCCGGAGCCCTTAATCTGGCTCAGGTCCAGGCCCTTGTCCGCGGCAATGCGGCGCGCCAGCGGTGACGCGAAGATCCGGCTGCCATCAGACGCAGCGGGGGCTGCCGGGGCTGGCGAGGCCGCGGCAGGAGAGGGTGCGGCAGCGGGCCCCGGCTCTGCTGCAGCAGCGGCAGGCGCTGCGGCGGGTGCGGAAGCTGTGCCGATGTCATCAGCGCTTTCGCCGTCTTCCAGCAGCACCGCAATCGGCGTGTTGACCTTCACGCCTTCAGTGCCTTCGGGCACCAGGATCTTGCCGACCACGCCTTCGTCCACGGCTTCGAATTCCATGGTGGCCTTGTCGGTTTCGATCTCGGCCAGCAGGTCGCCGGAGGAGACAGTGTCGCCTTCCTTGACCAGCCATTTGGCAAGGGTGCCTTCCTCCATGGTGGGGGACAGCGCGGGCATCAGGATTTCAGTGGGCATCTTGAGGCTCCTTACCGGTAGGTCACTTGCTTCACGGCTGCGACCACCTCATCCGTGGTGATCAGCGCGTGGCGTTCGAGATTGGCTGCATAGGGCATGGGCACGTCCTTGCCGGTGCAGGTGATGATCGGCGCATCGAGGTAATCGAAGGCCTGTTGCATCACTTCCGAGGCGATGTAGCTGCCGACCGAACCCTGCGGCCAGCCTTCCTCGACGGTGACCAGACGGTTTGTCTTCTGCACGGATGCGATCACCGTGGGCAGGTCCATCGGGCGGATGGTGCGCAGGTCGATGACCTCGGCTGAGATGCCGTCTTCTGCAAGTTTATCAGCCGCTTCCAGCGCATAAGTCATGCCGATGCCAAAGGAAACGATGGTGGCATCGGTGCCTTCCCGCCAGATCCGGGCCTTGCCGAAGGGGACGGTGTAATCGTCCAGCTTGGGCACATCAAAGGCGCGGCCATAAAGGATCTCGTTCTCGAGGAAGATCACCGGGTTGTTGTCGCGGATCGCGGTCTTCATCAGGCCCTTGGCGTCGGATGCCGAATAGGGCATCACAACTTTCAGGCCCGGGATCTGCATGTACCAGGCGGCATAGTCCTGGGAGTGCTGTGCGCCGACGCGGGCGGCCGCACCATTGGGGCCGCGGAACACCATCGGGGCGCCCATCTGGCCGCCGGACATATAAAGCGTCTTGGCCGCCGAATTGATGATGTGGTCAATCGCCTGCATGGCGAAGTTGAAGGTCATGAACTCGACAATCGGGCGCAGGCCCCCGAAGGCCGCACCAGTGGCGATGCCGGCAAAACCGTGCTCGGTGATCGGCGTGTCGATCACCCGCTTGGCGCCGAATTCGTCCAAGAGACCCTGGGAAATCTTGTAGGCGCCCTGATATTCGGCGACTTCCTCGCCCATCAGGAACACGTCTTCGTCGCGGCGCATTTCTTCGGCCATGGCGTCACGCAGGGCTTCGCGGACCGTGGTTTGCACCATTTCGGTGCCTTCCGGGTAGTCCGGTTCCAATGTCACGGAGGCGACCGGCGCAGGCGCGGCAGCAGCGGCGGGGGCTGCGGGCGCCGCAGGTGCCTCGGCGACCGGCGCTTCGCTGGCTGCGGCGGATGCCGGCGCAGCGGACGCGTCGTAGCTCTCGCCGTCTTCGACCAGCACCGCGATGGGCGTGTTCACCTTGACGCCCTCGGTGCCTTCGCCGATCAGGATCTTGCCGACGATGCCTTCGTCAACGGCTTCGAACTCCATCGTGGCCTTGTCGGTTTCGATCTCGGCCATGATATCGCCGGAGTTCACGGTGTCGCCTTCCTTGACCAGCCATTTGGCCAGGGTGCCTTCTTCCATGGTGGGCGACAGGGCGGGCATAAGAATTTCGGTTGCCATATCAGTTGCTCTCCGCAGGAGTGATCATTCCGACGATGTTGCCTTGACCGTCCTCAACATAGGCGCAGCGGCCAATGCCGGGATAGTCCTGGGGCGGCAGCGCCTCGGCGCCGCCGTTGCCAAGCGCCCAGCTGTAGCGCTCGTCACAGTCGCCGACTTCAAAGGTCATGGTGCCGCCGCGGACCGGGCCGCCGGCGGCAGGGGCATCGCCCATACGTTTCATCAGGCCGCCGGTCACGCCATGGGCCATGCCGATATCGGCGCCTTCGATCAGGTGATACGCCATATCTTCGCCGCCCGGCATCGGCTCAAACTGCCAGCCGAACAGACCGCTGTAAAAGGCCTTAGCAGCCTCAACATCCGTTGCGTGGATTTCGAAATGCGGCATCAGGCACTGGCCTCCTGCGGGACGTCGTCCGCATAGATGTCGGTCCAAAGCTCGTCGAGCGCGGGTTCCGGGCTTTCCTTGGCGAAATCTGCGGACTTGGAGACGATCTCCTTGATCTCCTTGTCGATCGCCTTGAGGTCGTCTTCGGTTGCGTGCTTGCCGGTCAGCAGCATCTCGCGGACCTGCTCGATCGGGTCGCGCTCCTCGCGCATTTTCTGGACCTCTTCGCGGGTGCGGTATTTGGCCGGATCCGACATCGAGTGGCCGCGGTAGCGGTAGGTTTTGACTTCCAGGATATAGGGGCCGTCGCCGCTGCGGCAGTGGGAGACGGCGCGCTCGCCGGCCTCTTTGACGGACAGCACGTTCATGCCGTCCACTGCTTCACCCGGAATGCCGAACGCCTTGCCGCGTTCCCAGATTTCGGCGCTGGAGGTGGAGCGCTGCTGCGAGGTGCCCATGGCGTATTGGTTGTTCTCGATCACGAAGACCACCGGCAGTTTCCACAGGGCGGCCATGTTGAAGGTCTCGTAGACCTGGCCCTGGTTGGCAGCACCATCGCCGAAATAGGCAAATGTCACGCGGCCGTTGCCCTTGTATTTGTCGGCAAATGCGAGACCGGCGCCGAGCGGCACCTGGGCGCCGACGATGCCGTGGCCGCCATAGAAATGCTTCTCCTTCGAGAACATATGCATGGAGCCGCCTTTGCCCTTGGAATAGCCGCCCTCGCGCCCGGTCAGTTCGGCCATGACGCCGTCCGGGTCCATGCCGCAGGCCAGCATGTGGCCGTGGTCGCGGTAGGAGGTGACGCGCTTGTCGCCTTCCTCGGCTGCGGCCTCAAGCCCGACAACAACCGCTTCCTGGCCGATGTAGAGGTGGCAGAAGCCGCCGATCAGACCCATGCCGTAAAGCTGACCCGATTTTTCCTCGAATCGGCGGATCAGCAGCATTTCGCGGTAGTGTTTCGTCAGCTCTTCGGCAGAAACGTTTGGTTTCTTTGCGCTTTTCCTAGCGGCCATGGTGGTCGACTCCCCCTGCAGGCTAGATAGTTTAGTGTTAAACCAATTGATACCCGGTTTTGACCCGGCTGAATAGTGTTATTCTGCCGCGGGGTTTCCGCCGCGTAAAAATCCGCCCATGGAACGCAAAAATGCCACGCAGCAAACAGCAAGCGCGGCACAAGCGGGGACGGACCGGAGGGCGTTTAGCGGATGACAATCTCGTCGGCGCGGACAAGGCCAAGCACCGAGCGGGCCTGCTCATCCAGGAGATCAAGGTCGAGATAGTCGTCGGACAGGCGGCGGGTCAGGTTTTCCATGCCGCCGATCCGGGACTGGAGACGGTCGAGATCCAGCCGCAGTTCTTCTGCTTCGGCTTGGATCTCGACCCGTCTGAACAGACCGAAGTCGCCCTGTACCGCCGCAAAGGTGAAATACGCGCTGAGCGCGAAGGCGATGGCAAAAAAGGCGATGGCGCCCAGCGACGGGCGATTGCTTCGGGTCACTTTGGAGGTGCCTGTATGTTACTGCTCAAGTTTTTGTTTTTGCGCCGTTTCCCGGCGTCTGCCCTTGTTATGCCACAACCGAATCGGCTTGTGAATCCTAAAACTGTCCAAAGCGGGGAAAATTTGCGGAAGGTGCTCGGTATTAACGTTGCTGAAACCGCTGTTGCTAGCAAACCCTCAGATGTTCATGTGCAATTTCGCGGAAGTCATCGGTAAAATTCTTGTCCGACGGATCGAGATTGAAAACCGCTTCTCTGATGCGTTCTAGGCCTGCACAATGGTACTGGTCTTCGGCCTGGTAAAGTTCCGTGGCATCACCTGTCTTGTCGATGGAGTGGAATTTGGCTTCCAGCAGCTGGCGCTCTGTGCTGTTGAGGCTGAGGCATGACCAGAGGTCGTATTTCGCCCGGTAGGATGCAAAGGCGTCCGGAAATTCATCCTCTGTGCCGGCGCCGTCCTCGGGCAACGATTTATACAGGGTGAAAAAGGAGCGGATATGGTCTTCCAGCGCAACAGTGGAGGCAATGTGCTTGTTCCAGACCTCAAAGCTCTCGGCGCTTGGGTCATCGGCCGGAACTTCTACCAGGTTGTTTGCGTGACTTGCAGGTGTTTCGTCCAGCCACGCGGCTTTCTCTGAGGTTGTCAAGGCGTGCCATTGCGGCGCGCAATAACGGTCGACGATCCCTATCAGGCGGGTGTTTTCCTCCGGTGTTCGGGATTCTTCAGACAGGACGGCAAGCACAAGCGCTGCTGTGCAAAGAAACAAAAACCCAGCCAAAAGCAGTCTAAAGGTTTTCATCAAAAATCCTCTGGTATTGGCGCATGACTGACAGCGGCATGCGGCGAAAATGCGGGGGTGTTTCAGGGGAGAGGGCAAATGGCGCAAAAGGCAGCTCAACAGAAAACCGCCGCAGAAGGAGGTCTGCGGCGGTCCGGTTCAGCCAACAGGTAGGCAGCTGTGCCGCTTCAGGTGCATTCCAGCGCCGCGACGCCGGGCAGCTCCTTGCCTTCCATCCATTCCAGGAAAGCGCCGCCGGCGGTGGAGATATAGGTGAAATCGCCTGCCGCGCCGGAGGCGTTCAAGGCGGCTACAGTGTCGCCGCCGCCGGCCACAGAAATCAGCTGGCCCGAGCGGGTCATGGCGGCTGCTTTCAGCGCAGCGGCGTTGGTGGCGGCGTCAAAAGGTTCCAGCTCAAACGCGCCAAGGGGGCCGTTCCAGATCAGGGTCTTGCTGTTTGCAAACACCTCGATGATGCGGGCAACGCTGTCGGGGCCTGCGTCCAGGATCATGCCGTCCTCGGGGCACTGGTCGGCGGGCAGGATTTCATGGGGCGCGTTGGATTCGAACTTCTTGGCGACCACGATGTCGGAGGGCAGGATGATCTCGCAGCCGGCGGCTTCAGCCTTGGCCAGGATTTCGGCTGCGGTGTCCTTCATGATGCGTTCGGCCAGCGAGATGCCAACCGGCAGGCCTTTGGCCACCAGGAAGGTGTTGGCCATGCCGCCGCCGATCACCAGGTGGTCGACCTTTTCAATGAGGTTGCCCAGAAGCTCCAGCTTGGTGGAGACCTTGGCGCCGCCGACCACGGCGGTCACCGGGCGCTGCGGCTGGCCCAAGGCGCTTTCCAGCGCTTGTAGTTCTGCCTGCATCAGGCGGCCGGCGCAGGCGGGCAGCAGGCGGGCGATGGCCTCGGTGGAGGAATGCGCGCGGTGAGCGGCTGAGAAGGCGTCGTTGCAGTAGACCTCGCCCAGGCGCGCCATGCCGGCGGCCAGGTCGGGGTCGTTCTTGGTCTCGGCGGCATGGAAGCGGGTGTTTTCCAGCAGCAGCACTTCACCCGGCTGCAGCGCGTCTGCGGCGGCCTCGGCCCCGGCACCAATACAGTCGGCGGCAAACAACACGCGGGTTTCAAAGGCGCGCTCCAGCGTCGGCACCAGCTGGTTCAGCGACAGGTTTTCGCGGCGCTCGCCGCCGGGACGGCCGAAGTGGGCCAAGAGGATCGGCTTGCCGCCCGCGGCCAGAATATCGCGCACCGAAGGGGCAATACGGCGGATGCGGGTGGAGTCGGTGACAACCCCGTCGACGATCGGCACGTTGATATCCACGCGCACCAGCACGCGCTTGCCGTTCAGATCCATGTCGTCGAGTGTTTTCCAGCCCATCAGCGAGACCCCTTATGGTGAAAATGCAGGTAAATCCGCGGGCTGTTTCGGGGGTTTTTGCGCATCAGTCAATGCTCCCTTGGCATTTCCGGGCGCGGGCCTTAGGTATCTGTGCAAATTTCGACGACAGGAGAGCCAGATGGCCGAGATTAAAGATCCCGAAAACACCGTTATTATTGAACTGAAAGACGGCAACGTCGTGATTGAGCTGCTGCCCGACGTGGCGCCGAAACACGCCGAGCGGATGAAGGAACTGGCCCGTGCCGGCGAATATGACAACGTCTGTTTTCACCGGGTGATCGACGGCTTCATGGCGCAGACCGGCGACGTGGCCAATGGCGACATGGAAGACGGTTTCAACATCCGCATGGCGGGCACTGGCGGTTCCGACCTGCCGAACCTGCCGGCCGAGTTTTCCAAGCTGCCGCATGACCGCGGAACCCTGGGCGCGGCGCGCTCGGCGAGCCCGGATTCGGCAAACTCGCAGTTCTTCATCAACTTCAAGGACAACCACTTCCTGAACGGCCAGTACACCGTTTACGGCCGTGTCATTGAAGGCATGGAGCATGTGGATGCGATCACCAAAGGCGAGCCGCCGGCAAACCCGGACCGGATGATCTCGGTCAAGGTTGCTGCGGATGCTTAAAAGCCTGTCCCTGGTAGCCCTGCTGGCGGCAGGGCCTGCCTTTGCCACCGGCCTGGAGGTTCAGGTCGAGGGCGAGGCCAACGGCACCATCAAGATCGACCTGTTCGAGGATGTGGCCCCCGCCCATGTGGCGCAGATCACCGCACTGGCCACTGAGGGCCAGTATGACGGGGTGGTGTTCCACCGGGTGATCGAGGGCTTCATGGCGCAGACCGGCGATGTTGAATTCGGCAAGGCCGGCGGCGACATGAGTGCTGCCGGGCGCGGCGGCTCCAGCCGTCCCGATCTGCCGGCTGAGTTTTCGGACCTGCCGTTTGACCGCGGTGTGGTTGGCATGGCCCGTTCGCAAAGCCCTAACAGCGCCAATTCGCAGTTCTTCATCATGTTTGATGCGGGCCACTTCCTGAACGGCCAGTACACGGTTGTCGGCAAGGTGACCGGCGGCATGGATGTGGTTGACGCGATCAAGCTGGGCACAGGCGGAAACGGCGCGGTGATCGGCCAGCCCGACGCCATGACCAAAGTGACCGTCACCGAATAAGCACCTCCGGTTTTCCGGAAAATCCAAAGCCCGTTCCCGGTATCCGGGGGCGGGCCTTTGCCGTTGCAGCCCTGCGCTGTGCCAGGCCACTGACATGATGTCACAAGCCTGTGTTTCCCACTGTTCAGTCCCGGCTTGTCCCGAATACTGGGGGTTCAGCGGGGAGCGTGTGATGCTGGGACGTTTGTTAATGAGTGCGGCTGTGTTTTTGCCCTGGATGGCGCAGGCCAGTCCCGCAGAGTGGAAACGGGAATGGCCGAAAACCGATTTCAGCCGGACGAGTGTCGGGGATTGGGGCCAGATCCGCTCTGGCGGGGTGCCCAAGGACGGCATTCCGGCGCTGGATGCGCCGCAGTTCACGGCGGCGGCCGAGGACCGGCGGCTGATGCCGCGAGAGCCGGTGATCGCGCTGGAGATAGAGGGCGCGCCGGCCCGTGCCTATCCGCTGCGGTATCTGACCTGGCATGAGATTGTGAACGACGAGGTGGCCGGGGTGCCGGTGGCGGTGACCTATTGCCCCTTGTGCAATTCCGCGATGACATTCGACCGGCGCACCCGGGCGGGGGTGCTGCGGTTCGGGGTCAGCGGCAAGCTGCGCTATTCCGATATGGTGATGTATGACCGCGAAACCCAAAGCTGGTGGCAGCAGGCGATCGGCACCGGCATTGCCGGCGAGATGAGCGGCCAGCGGCTGGCCAGCCTGCCCAGCTGGGTTGAAAGCTGGCAAGAGTTCAAAGCGCGCAACCCGGATGGTCTGGTGATGGCGCAGCCTGGCTATAACCGGCGCTACGGGCAAAACCCTTACCGGGGGTATGACACGTCGGAGTGGCCGTTTCTGTATGACGGCACCCCGCCGCCGCATGGGCTGGCACCGCTGGACCGGGTGGTGCGGGTCGGCAGCCGGGCCTGGCCGCTGGCGCGGCTGGCAAAGACGGGCGAGATCCGTGAGGCAGGCGTGGTGCTCAGCTGGCGGGCCGGGCAGGCCTCGGCGCTGGATGCGGGCACGCTGGCCAAGGGACGGGACATCGGATCAGTCCGGGTGCGCGATGCAAGCGGATTTGACGTGGCGCATGATGTGATGTTTGCCTTTGCCTTTCACGCCTTCTGGCCGGACGGGCGCTGGATGCTGAAATGACAAAAGGCGCGCCGCCGGGGCGCGCCTTGAGCAGGTCATTGACCGTGATGGTCAGAACAGGAAGTTGTCCGCGTCCTGCAGCTGCGCCACGGTGATGTCTTCCACCAGAATGGTGACATTGGCAAAGGAGACCAGGACATCGTCGCCTTGGCTTTCAAAATCCAGCTGGCTCAGCCGGCTGGCGCCGCGGCCGATGGCAATATGGTCCTCACCGGCGGTGAAATCGGTGATAGTGTCGTTACCGTGGCCTTTGTGGAAGACGAAGGTATCCGCCTGGCTGCCGCCGGTCAGCACGTCGTTGCCCTTGTGGCCCAGCAGCATGTCGCGCCCGGACTCGCCCTTCAGTGTATCGCTGCCGCCGCCGCCGACCAGCAGGTCGTTGCCCGAATTGCCGATCAGAACGTCCTTGCCATGGCCGCCCTTCAGCTCATCGGCGCCGCCGCCGCCCAGCAGCCTGTCGCCGTGTTTGCTGCCAATCAGCAGATCATCGCCCATGCCGCCAATCAGCAGGTCGCGTCCGCTGCCGCCCCAAAGGTCGTCATCGCCATCGCCGCCGTTGAGCGTATCGCGGCCGGCGCCACCCAGCAGGCGGTCATTGCCATCTTCGCCCAGCAACAAGTCGCTGCCGGACAGACCGGATAAGGTGTCATTGCCGGCGCCGCCCAAGATCAGGTCGCTGGAAAGCCCGGCGGATTTGTCTCCGGTCAGGGAATTGCCGCTGTAGCTGCCGGCTGTCAGGGCAAAGGTCCGGTTGGAAAACTCCAGCTGTTCGATCGAGGACACAATATCGCGGCCATCGCCCGAGTCGATTGTGACCGTGCTGAAATTTGAGGAGAAAGACGCATTGCCGAATGTGTCGGCAATAATCAGGCGATCCGTGCCGCTGCCGCCGTACAGCGTGTCGTCGCCGGTTCCAAGCTTGATTGTATCATTGCCGCCATGGGTGAGCCAGCGCTGTCCCTCGGCCATGTTGGAGGTGATGGTATCGCTGCCGGCCAGAATGGATGCTTCCAGACGTGCGCCGCTGGAAGATGCGAACGTGTAGAAGTTCATCGAAAAGCCGGAGAACGAAAGAACTGGAGTTCCGTAGGATGTGATGCTGAGAGACTTAAGCGTCCAGGAATAGGGGGACGCGGAGGAAAAATCCCCGGTCAGGCTGAAGCCAGCCCCGTTGGTGCCGGTAAAGACAATCAGGCTGGAAGTTTGCGTTGTAATGCTTGCGTTGGCAAAATCCGGAGAATTCAGGTCATTGAGCGACCATGTTCCGCTCGGATCATTCAAGTTTACTGTCGCCATTTCCTTTAAGTACCCTTCTCGATGTGCCGCGTGCCGGGCCGCAGCCTTGTATTTTCCGTGTTAACTATCGGTCTCAACTCGTGGCTGCAAGGTAAGGAATACAAGATACCGTTGCGGGATTGGCAGAATGCGGAGCTGCCCCGGTACAAAAAAGCCGCAGGCGTTGGCCTGCGGCTTTTGAAATGGTCATGCCGGATCCGGCAGTAACGGCGGATCAGCCCTCGGCTTTATGCGCGGCGGTGGCAGCTTTTACCGCTGCGGACGGCGCCGGGGCAGGCGCGGCTGCCGGGGCGGCCGCCGGGGCGGATTTGCGGCCGCCCGGGTTCAGCGGGTCGTCCTGGCGCTGTACGGAGCCTTCGAAGTGGGCGCCGCTTTCAATTGCGATGGTCTTGTGGATGATATCACCTTCGACGCGGGCGGTGGCGGTCAGGCGCACCTTCAGGCCGCGTACGCGGCCAACGATGCGGCCGTTGATGACCACGTCATCGGCGGTGACTTCGCCCTTGATGGTTGCGGTTTCGCCTACCGTCAGCAGATGCGCGCGGATGTCGCCTTCAACCGTGCCTTCGACCTGGATGTCGCCGGTGGTCTTGACGTTGCCTGTGATGTGCAGGTCCGAGCTGAGCAGCGACGCGGCGGGCTTGGCCTTGGGGGCGCTGGACCTGTAGTCGCTGACCGGAGCCGCCGGCGCCGCAGTGGGTGCCGGGGTCGCTTCGGCCTGTTTCGGCCCGGGCTCGTTGATTTTGCTCTTAGAAAACATTTCTCGCAGCCTTGATGTAGATCATGGGGTTTACAGGTTGCCCGTTGACCCTGACCTCGTAATGGAGGTGGGTCCCGGTGGACCGTCCGGTGTTACCCATATCAGCAATGTGATCCCCGCGCGAGACCCTTTGGCCCTTTGTCACGCGGAGTTTCGAGTTATGGGCGTATCTGGTTTCGATGCCGAAGGCGTGGCGGATGGTGACCATCCTGCCGTAGCCCGACTGCCAGCCGGCATGGGTGACGACGCCGTCGGCAGTGGCAAAGATATCGGTGCCGGTGCTGCCGGCAAAATCCGACCCTTTATGCAGGCGGCGGCCGCCGGTCTTGGGGTCGCGCCGGTAGCCGTAGCCGGAGGTCTGGCGCACCTGGCCCAGGTTCACCGGCGTGGCAAACGGCGCCTGCTGGGCGGCCAGGCGGTAAAGGTTCAGCTGATCCAGCTTGGCCAGGATGCTGTTGGCCCGCAGCGCTTCGGCTGTGGGTTCTTCACCGCGGGTCGACATTGCCAAAGGGGCAAGCGGCCCGCCCTGGCCGTTATAGCCGCGGCGGACCTGTTCCAGAATGCGCTCAGGCGGCATGCCGGCGTTGCGGAACATCTTGTCGAGCGGGGTGACAGAGACCGCCACCGCTTCTTCCAGCTGGCGGAAAATCTGGCTGTTGCGCTCGTCCATCAGCTGCAGTTCCAGTTCCAGCTCGTCGCGCTGGCCGATGGCGTCGCGGGCATCGGCCATGATCCGGTCGCGCTCGGCTGCGGTGTCCGACAGCACCCCGGCCAGCAGGTCCATCTGCGCCGAAGCGCTGGCGATGACGGCGTGGGGGGCGTTCTCGTCCTGGGTGTCTGCCTTGAGCTGCGCCAGGGATTTTCGGGCGGTGTCGCGCTGGCGCATGGTGTCGCGCAGGGTGGACTGGATAACCTCGATGCCGGTTTCCAGCTCGCGGCGGCGGGTTTCCGAGGCCAGAAGCTCGGACTGCATCATCGAAATCTGTGTCAGCGCCGCATTGAAACGGTCCTGCGCCGCCAGGGCCTCAACGGCGCGGATGTCGCGTTCATCGGAGATAGCGTTAAGCCGCTCGCGGTAGGTTTGCTGATCGCGTTTGGCCAATTCGCGGAAATTGCCCGACCCGATACTGTCCATCAGCACAATCGCGGTGGCGACAATGGTCCAGGCGGTAAACAGGGTAACGCCAGCGACGGCTGCCAGCTGGGTTTCCGAGCGCAGCCGGATGAAGCGTGTATCGTTGTCGGACTTCAGGAACACCCGCCGCTCGGGGAAGCGGCGTTCAAGGAAGCTGTGGATTCTGATCGCGAGCCGTGTGCGCAAAGTCTGGTCCCTGTCCCGTTCTGCACAGACCCCTCAAGGCGGAGCCGGTGCCTTGGGCGAAGTGAATAGACAGGGCGGGGCAATTGGGCAAGCCTGTTGACCCTTTGAGCAGGGAAGCGGCGGGAGGAGCCGCTTGATAGGCGGAAATTTGCCGAAGAAACCGGGGCTTGCGCCGGGGGGGGGCCGGCTAAGTTGCCGGGTTTTATCCGGACCTCAATCCGGGGAGCGGCCGATCAGGCGCAGGATAGCCACCAGAACAATCCCGTAAAGCACGTGGCCAGCCAGGGCGACCCAGGCGATTCCGGTGAAGTTCAGGAAGAACGGCAGCCCGGCGATGGCGGTGATGCCGCCGATGGCAAATACCCAAAGGCCAAAGCCATAGAGCGCAGACGGCAGCAACCAATGGGTGCCGCCTGCCACCCGGTTCCAGACGGGAGCAAATAGGAACAGCCAGCCCGCCGGGTAGCCGATCAGGCCGACCAGGTAGAGATGCACAAAATAACCGGCAAAATCACCTTTTGGCAGGCCCAGGCTGCCCAGAAGGCTGCGGGCCAGCCCGTGCGGCGACAGGCTGGCGAATCCGATGCCAGGGCTGATCACCTGCCCCCAAAGGTCAAAAGCGTTGGTGGCAAAGAAGCCGGAAATGAACATCAGGCCAAGGGTTTGGATATTGAACCCGGGGCAGGCGGGAAGGGTGCGGCGGTCGGCGGACGTCATGGCGGTTGGTCTTCCTGTGCAAGGGCAAGCTGGCGCTTTGCTTCTGCTCAACATCGGGACGGCGGCCGCAACGTCAATTCGCTGCGGTGCGATCTCACTGATTGGTGATCCGGCCCGGGCCTCGTTGCGAGGAGTGTTACAGGACCCTTTGGTGCGGCGGCGGCCGCAGGCAGCAGGTCCGGTTCAGCTGCCGGGCAGCACCCGGGCCTGATCGGCCAGCGGCCAGTAGAAATCCGGCGGCAGGCCGGCATCGGCGCGTTTTTCTTCGTTGAACGGCGGTTTGAGTGCGCCGTGGAAATACTTGCGCACCAGCGCGTGGAACACTTCCTTGGGATCCAGATTGTCCCGTCCGCAGAGGAAATTGAACCATTTGGAGCCATAGGCGACATGGCTGACTTCCTCGGCATAGATCACTTCCAGAGCGTCTACCGCCTGGGTGATGCCGGCCTTGCGGAAGACCCCGATCATGCCGGGAGTGACGTCCAGCCCGCGCGCCTCCAGCACCATCGGCACCACCGCGAGGCGGCCCATAAGGTCTTGCGCGGTGTCTTCTGCTGCGCGCCACATGCCGGCATGGGCAGGCAGGGCGCCATACTGGCTGCCCAGCGCTTCAAGACAGTCGCACATCAGGTTGAAATGTTTGGATTCCTCATCCGCCGCCTGGACCCAGTCGTCAAAGAATCCCATTGGCATCGGCACATGGGAAAACCGCGCGATGATGTCCCAATGAAGGTCAACGGCATTGAGCTCGATATGGGCCACCGCGTGCAGCAGGGCAATGCGGCCGGCCTCGGATCCCGGTTTGCGCTTGGGCACGTCGCGCGGATGCAGCAGCTCTGGCCGGTCCGGGCGGGCTGGGTGCATCGGCGGCGCGGCGGTGCCGATGGCGATCTCCGGCGCATCGCCTTTGCGGTAAGCGAACCACTCGGCGGCATGGCGGCGGGACAGCTCGGTCTTGGCGCGCCCATCTGCGGTGGTCAGCACCTCGGCGGCGCGTTCAGCAAGCGAAAGGGGCTGATGGGTCATGCGACGTCTCCTCAATCGGCGGGATGCGCCGGGTTCACCTGATTTGGCCGCCGGAGTCCAGAGCAGAAACCGGGGCGCTCCCGCGCCTGCGGGTGATCAGCAGGCTGATCACCCTGGCAGCCTTGGGCCGCGCCGCGCGCCGCCCCGCGGGCGGCGCCGGGCCCAACGGTGAGGGCTGCTCTTGCCAAAGAGCAGCCAGAGCGGGCGGGAGAGCCCCGGCTGGCGGATCAGAGCGCCCGGACGGCGGCCAGCACCTCGTCCACGTGGCCATCGACCTTAACCTTGCGCCAGATGCGGGCGATGCGGCCATCGGCGCCAATCAGAAAGGTGGAGCGTTCAATGCCCCAGTGCTTCTTGCCGTACATGCTCTTTTCCTTCCAGACGCCATAATCCTCGCAGACGGTGCCCTCTGCGTCCGACAAAAGCGGCGTGGTCAGCCCGTGTTTGGCGGTGAAATTCTCATGCTTCTTCAGGCTGTCCTTGGAAATCCCGAAAACGTGAGCACCAGCATCGGCGAATGCCTGCAAAGCCTCTGAAAAGCCGATGGATTCTTTGGTGCAGCCGGGGGTATTATCGCGGGGATAGAAAAACAGCACCACGGGCGCGCCCTGGAGGCTGGACAAAGTGACCTCTCCGCCGCCGCCGCGGGGCAGGGTAAAGGAAGGGGCGGGATCTGAAACGTCGAGCATTGGCCTGTCTCCGGTCATTTGCGCACATCATTGCGCGGCAAACATAACCCATGAGCAGCAAAGGGAAAGCTGAGATCAAACCTGCCGGCGAGAATAACCGCGCTGCTGCTGAGGCGGTGCCCGTGAAGGGTCCGGGGCCGGGTGCTGAAGCCGTGCCTGGACGAGGTTCGGAGCCAGGTACGGAACCGGGCGCGGTGCCAGGTCACGGCGCGGTGCAACGGCCTGCGCGCCGCCGCTGGCGCTGGCGGCTGCTGCGCGGGTGTATCTGGGTGCTGGCGCTGCTGAGCTTTCTGGCAGCCGCTGCTGTCTATTTCGGGATCGGCACCCGGCTGGATGCGCCGGATTGGGTGCGGAGCCGGGTGGAAACCCGGATTGAGCGGCATCTGAACGGGCTGCAGATCGAATTCGGCGCCATTCACGTGGTCGTGAACAAGGGCTTGCGACCGCGGGTCAGTCTGAAGGATGTGGTGCTGCGGCACCCGGATGGCACTCTGTTCGCACAGCTGGCCGATGCCCAGGCCAGCTTGGCGATGCGGCCGCTGCTGCGCGGCAAGCTGCAGCCCAAGCAGATTTCGCTGAACGGCTTGTTTGCGGCCCTGCGGCGCAACAAGGACGGTTCTTTTGCGATCAGCTTTGCCAGCGGCGGGCTGCCGTCGCGGCAGGCGGGCAATCTGGCTGAGCTGATCGAGCAATGGGACAGCCAGCTGCAAAAACCGGTGCTGGCCGCGCTTGCCGGCATGGAGACCAGCGCGCTGACGCTGTCCTACACTGACGACCGGCTGGGCCGCGCCTGGACCTTGGACGGCGGCCGGATCGGTTTGAAGCGCGACGGCAGCACGGTGTCCCTTTCGGCGGTGTTTTCGGTCCTGAGCGGACGCGGCGGCGTGGGCACAGTGGAGGCGAGTTACACCTCTGAGATCGGCAGCCCCGGCGCCGAGTTCGGGTTTCTGGTGTCGGACATCGCCAGCGAGGATATCGCGTTGCAAAGCCCGGCGCTTGGCTGGCTGGGGGTGCTGCGGGCGCCGATTTCCGGTTCCTTGCGCGGCGAGGTGTTCAGCGACGGCGGGATTGCTCCGGTGCAGGCCAGCCTGCGCATCGGCGAAGGTGTGATCCAGCCGGCCGCCCAGACCCGGCCGGTGCCGATCACCGGTGCGCGCAGTTACTTCACCTATTACCCGGCAGAGCAGCTGCTTAAGTTCTCGGAACTCAGCGTGCAAAGCGGCTGGGGGTCCGGGGTGATGCAGGGGCAGGCGAGCCTGGCCGGGGTGCAAAACGGGCAGCTGACCGGGTTGGTGGGGCAGCTGCGGTTTTCCGATCTGGAGCTGAACCCGCGCCGTCTGTTTGAAACTCCCGTCAAATTCCCCGGGGTTGATGCGGATTTTGACCTGAGCCTTGCCCCGTTCCGGCTGCGCCTGGGCGAGATGCTGGTGCGGGACGGGGACAGCCGCATTCATTTTGACGGCGATATCGGCGCCGGGCCTGAGGGCTGGGATTACGATCTGAACGGCAGCGTTGACCAGGTGTCTGTTCAGCGGGTCAAGGAACTGTGGCCGGAGCCGCTGGCGCCGAACCCGCGTCTTTGGGTGCGGGAAAACCTGCGGGACGGGAACGTGCGCAATGTCGGGTTTCACATGCGCGGGCGCGGCAGCGGCAAGCCCTTTGTCAGCCTGGATCTGGCCTTTGACGGCGCCGAGGTGGTGTTTCAGAAATTCATGCCGCCGGTGCGCAAGGCCGCGGGCCAGCTGAGTCTCTACGGCGACCGCTTTGTGGTGACGGCCTCCGGCGGAACGGTGACGGCTGAGCAGGGCGGCGAGGTTGAGGTGGCGGGCACGTCCTTTATCATACCGGATGTGTCGGCCAAGGACGGGACCCCTGGCATTGCCCGGATCATGGCGCGCGGCACGGCGACGGCGGCGCTGTCGCTGCTGAACCGGGAACCGCTGCGGGTGATGGATAAGGCGAACCTGCCGGTGGATCTGGCGGAAGGGCAGGTGGAAGCGGAGGGCACGCTGGCGCTGCCGCTGCAAAAGCAGGTGCCGGTAGAGGAGATCCTCTATCATTACCGCGGTACGGTTCGCGCCGTGGAAAGCAGAATACTGGTGCCGGGCCATGTCGCGGCGGCCCCGGTGCTGGACGTGGAAGGCAATCAGAGCCAAGTGCGCCTTAGCGGCGCAGGCAGCCTGTCCGGTGTTCCGCTGACGGCCAGCTGGCAACAGCGGATCGGCAAGGACGCGCCGCCGGACAGCCGGGTGGAGGGGACTATTGAATTGTCGCCGCAGGCGGTGGAGGCCTTTAATCTTGGCCTGCCGCGCGGGGCGGTCTTTGGCAAAGGCCAGGGGCAATATTCCGTGGATCTGGCCCCAGGGGCGCCGCCGCGTCTGGTACTGCAGTCGGATTTGGCGGGGCTTGGCCTGCGGATCCCCGAGATCAGCTGGCGCAAAGGCGAGGCGGCAAAGGGGGAGCTGTCGGTTTCGGCGCTGCTGGGCGAGACCGCCGCGGTAGAACAGCTGACGTTGCAGGCGCCTGGGCTGGCTGCCACCGGGAGTGTAGCCACGCGCAAAGGCGGCGGGCTGGATCAGGCGGTGTTTTCATCCGCACGGGCAGGGGATTGGTTCCGCGGGTCTGTGACTTTCCGCGGGCGCGGTGCAGCACCGCCCGCCATCGAGGTGACCGGCGGCCGGCTGGATCTGAACCGTTCGCCGTTTTCGGCAACCTCAGCCAGCGGTGGCGGCAGCAGCAGCGGCGGCGGCGGGTCGAGCCCGGTAACCCTGCGGCTGCAGAACCTGCAGGTGACCGACAGTATCGGGCTGCAGAATTTTCAAGGCCGGTTTTCCACCCAGGGCGGCATGAACGGCGAATTCACCGCCCGCCTGAACGGCCAGACCCCGGTGGCGGGCACCGTGGTGCCGCAGAACGGCGGCACCGCGGCGCGGATCCGGGCCAATGATGCAGGGGGCGTGTTCCGCTCGGCCGGGATGTTTGAACATGGCCGCGGCGGCCGTTTTGAGATGACCCTGATCCCGGCGGACAAGCCGGGCGAATACGACGGCAAGGTCAATGTGCGAAACATCCGGATCCGCAATGCGCCGTCAATGGCGGCGATCCTGAACGCGATCAGCCTGATCGGGCTGCTGGATGAGATGACCGGCCAGGGCATTCTGTTCACCAGCATGAACGGACGGTTCCGGCTGGGCGCCTCGCATCTGATCCTGCATCAAAGCAGCGCGGTCGGCCCGTCGATGGGGCTGTCACTGGACGGCAATTTTGACCTGGAAAACAGCCGGCTGAACATGCGTGGCGTGATTTCACCGATTTACCTGGTCAACGCAATCGGCAGAATTCTGGCACCGCGCGACGGCGAGGGGCTGATAGGTTTTACCTTCACCCTGCGCGGCACGGCGGATGATCCTGCGGTCTCGGTCAACCCGCTGGCGGGGCTGGCGCCGGGTTTTCTGCGCGAGATTTTCCGCGGCCCGGCGCCAAAGGTTCCAGGCCAGCAGCGCGCCTTTACGGCGGAAGAAGAAGAAGCGCAAGAAGAGCGCAGGCAGTTCCGGACACCGCGGGGCGCTGACAAGTGACCCTGACAAACGGCGAAAAACACCGTAGATTTCCCCTGCAGCACAGCCTATAGCGCGCGACATGAAACTCAGCGATTTCGACTTCGACCTGCCCGACGATCTGATTGCCACCCGGCCTGCCAATCCGCGCAGCGCGGCGCGGCTGCTGGTGGCTGCTGGCGGGGACCTGCATGATGGCCGGGTGACCGATCTGGTGCAATGGCTGCAACCCGGCGACCGGCTAGTGCTGAACGACACCAAGGTGATCCCGGCCCGGCTGAGCGGGCAGCGCCACCGTGACAGCGCGCAAGGCGCCGTGGCGGCCAAAATCGAGGCGACCCTGCTGGAGCCGCGCGCCGATGGCACCTGGGCGGCGCTGCTGAAACCGCTGAAAAAGATCAAGCCGGGTGAGGCGATTGTTTTCTCGGACGATCTGAGCGCAACGCTGGAAGGGATTTCCGAAGGCCAGGGGCATCTTCGTTTCAATCTGAGCGGCACGGATTTTGACACAGCGCTGGCTGAGGCCGGCGCGATGCCGCTGCCGCCCTATATCGCTGCCAAACGCGCCGCGGATGAGCAGGACAAGACCGATTACCAGACCGTCTGGGCCCGCAATACCGGCGCGGTGGCGGCGCCGACCGCCTCTTTGCATTTCGACGCAGCGCTGCTGGATGCGCTGACCGCGCGCGGGGTGGACGTATCCTATGTCACCCTGCACGTGGGCGCGGGCACCTTCCTGCCGGTCAAGGTCGAGGATGTGACCACCCACCGGATGCACGCGGAATGGGGCAAGGTCAGTGAGCAGGCTGCGGCAGAGATCGCCGCCACCAAGGCCGCTGGCTGCCGGGTGATCCCGGTTGGCACCACCGCGCTGCGGCTGATCGAAAGTGCAGCGAGGGACGGACAGATTCACGCTTGGGAAGGCGATACGGATATCTTTATCTACCCCGGATTTGATTTCCAGGTGGCGGATGCGCTGATGACCAATTTCCACCTGCCGAAATCGACCCTGCTGATGCTGGTGTCAGCGCTGATGGGCCAGGAAGAGATCCGCCGGATCTATGAACACGCTGTCGGCAACCGCTACCGGTTCTTTTCTTATGGCGACGCGTCGCTTTTGATCCCGGCTAAGGCGGATACACCTCAGAAAAGCGGCGCGAATCCATAGACAAGCGCCGCAACCATGACCCCGTATAGCGCAATCCGGGTCATGAAATTGAAATCTGAATCAGCGATACCGGCCACGCGAGCCTTGATCGCCCGTACATAACATTCAAATGTGATGGCAGCCCGTCCCTTGTGGAGGGCTGCTTTGCTTTCAAAGGAGGCATAAAATGCTGCAGGTGCTGTCGAGCGCATGGGCGCTGCTCTTGGGTATGATGCTGCTGATGGTCGGCAACGGCCTGCAGGGCACCATGCTGGGTGTGCGGGGCGAGCTGGAAGGGTTTTCCACCTTCCAGATGTCGATTGTGATGGCGGCCTATTTCGTCGGCTTCCTGGGCGGTTCGCGGCTGGCGCCGGAGATGATCCGCCGGGTTGGCCATGTGCGGGTGTTTGCGGCCTTGGCCTCATTCATTTCGGCGGTGATGATCCTGTATCCGGTGCTGCCGAATACCGTCGCCTGGGGGCTGGGGCGCGTGATCATCGGGTTCTGCTTTTCCGGCGTGTATGTGACGGCGGAAAGCTGGCTGAACAACTCTGCGGACAATTCGAACCGGGGCAAGGCGCTGTCGCTTTACATGATCGTGCAGATGGTCGGTATCATCGCTGCGCAGGGGCTGATTCAGGTCGGCGATCCAGCCGGTTACGAGGCGTTCATCATCGCCTCGATCCTGGTTTCGATCTCCTTTGCGCCCATTCTTCTGTCGATCTCGCCGACCCCGGCGTTTGACACCACCAAGCCGATGACCCTGCGCGAGATCATGCGGATTTCGCCGCTGGGCTGTGTCGGCATGTTCATTCTGGGCGGCGTGTTTTCCGCCCAGTTCGGGATGAGCGCGGTTTACGGCGCCGCTGCGGGGCTGAGCCTGGGCAACCTGTCGCTGTTTATCGCGACCTTCTATATCGGCGCCACTATCCTGCAGTATCCGCTGGGCTGGGTCTCGGACCGGATGGACCGGCGGCTGCTGATCATGGTGGTGGCGGCTGCAGGCGGCTGCGGCGCGGTGCTGGGCTTTTTCTACGGCATGGACTTTAAGATGCTGCTGGTTGCGGCCTTTATCATCGGCGGCCTGTCGAATCCGCTGTATTCGCTGCTGATCGCCTATACCAACGACTACCTTGAGCATGAGGACATGGCGGCGGCATCAGGCGGGCTGGTGTTCATCAACGGGCTGGGCGCCATTGCCGGCCCGATGATCACCGGCTGGCTGATGAGCGACGCGGTGTTTGGCCCGGCTGGCTTCTTTGCGCTGATTGCGGCGCTGATGTTCTTGATGGCCATCTATGCGGCTTACCGTATGACCCAGCGCGCTGCGACGCCGGTTGACGAGACCGGGAGCTTTGCCGCGATGTATCCCAGCTCGACGCCTGTGGCGGTTGAGTTTGCCCAGGAGTACGCGATTGAGACCGAGCTGGAAGAGCAGGAAACCGCCGGCGAGGAGAATTGATTGCGCTAACCAGCCGGAATTGTGAGGATTATTTCACACAGAGGTCTTGCCTGTCGCAATTTGTGACCCAAGGTTACTTGTAATGGTAATGTAAAATGGCCTGAAGTTAGGGTCAGGAAAAACTTGGAGTTACGACCGATGACTGGTCCCGAAGAGATACTTGCATTCTGGCTCGATAAGGTTGGGGAAAAGGGATGGTATCTGCAGGATGACGCGCTGGATCAGGAGATCCGCACGACGTTTCAAAAGACCTGGGAGGAGGCCTGCGAGGGCAGGTTTTCCTTCTGGCTGACCTACCCCAGCGGTACCCTGGCCTACATCCTCCTGATGGACCAGTTTCCCCGCAACATGTTCCGCGGCGAAGGCAAGGCGTTTGCCTCTGACCGGGCGGCGCTGTCGGCGGCCAAGGTGGCGATCAACAAGAAATGGGACAAGAAGATCGACGAACCGGCGCGCCAGTTCTTCTATCTGCCCCTGATGCATTCCGAAAACCTGTGCGACCAGGAACGCTGCATCCGGCTGATGCTGGAGCGGATGCCCCGGACCGGCACCAGCAACCTGCTGCATGCCCGGGCCCACCGCGAGGTGATCCGCCAGTTCGGCCGCTTCCCCTACCGCAACGAGGCGCTGCACCGCGCCAGCACCGCACCGGAGCTGGATTACGTGATGGCGGGCGGCTACGGCGAGACCGTGCGGCAAGTGCAAGCTGCCGGCTGAACCCGGATCTGAAGCAATAGAAAACGCCGCGCCCTGAAAGGGGCGCGGCGTTTTCTATTGGGGGGCGCCAGCCGCTGTCTTTCCCCGGTGAATGCAAAATTGTGCTGGCAGGATGTTTGCCTGCAGCATAGCCTGTTCAGACGGCGTTGCGCTGTTTCTTGCATGGCCGCTATGCCGCAGCAGAGGATGATTGCAGTGCAGAAAAAAATAGTTTAACGGTAAACTAGTTTTGGAACCTGTTCGAGGGCGAGGGAGCACCATGGCCGCACAATCTTATGACGTGATCGTAATCGGCGCCGGGCCGGGGGGCTATGTCGCGGCCATCCGTGCCGCACAGCTGGGTCTGAAAACCTGCATTGTCGAGCGCGAGCATATGGGCGGTATCTGCCTCAATTGGGGCTGTATCCCGACCAAGGCGCTGCTGCGCTCCTCTGAGGTGTTCCACCTGATGGAGCGGGCCAAGGATTTCGGCCTGAAGGCGGAAAACATTGGCTATGATCTGGACGCGGTGGTGAAACGTTCGCGCGGGGTGGCGAAACAGCTGTCCTCGGGCATCGGCCACCTGATGAAGAAGAACAAGATTGCTGTGGTGATGGGCGAGGCGTCCCTCCCGTCCAAGGGCAAGGTGTCGGTCAAGACCGACAAAGGCACCGAAGAACTGACTGCCAAGAATATCGTGCTGGCCACCGGTGCACGGGCGCGTGAACTGCCGGGGTTGGAGGCCGACGGCGATCTGGTCTGGACCTACAAGCACGCGCTGCAGCCCGTCCGCATGCCCAAGAAACTGCTGGTGATCGGCTCCGGCGCGATCGGCATTGAATTTGCCAGCTTCTACAATACGCTGGGTGCTGACACCACGGTGGTTGAGGTGATGGACCGGGTGCTGCCGGTGGAAGACGCCGAGATTTCGGCCTTTGCCAAGAAGGCCTTTGTCAAACAGGGCATGAAGATTATGGAGAAAGCCATGGTCAAGCAGCTGGACCGCGGTAAAGGCAAAGTCACCGCCCATATCGAGGTTGGCGGCAAGGTAGAGAAACAGGAATTCGACACCGTGATCTCTGCCGTTGGCATCGTCGGCAATGTCGAAGGTCTGGGGCTGGAAGAGCTGGGCGTCAAAGTCGACCGCACCCATGTGGTGACCGATGAATACTGCCGCACTGGCGTAGATGGCCTTTATGCCATCGGCGACATCGCCGGCGCGCCCTGGCTGGCGCATAAGGCGTCGCACGAGGGGGTGATGGTGGCGGAGCTGATCGCAGGCAAACACGCGCATCCAGTAAAGCCCGAAAGCATTGCCGGCTGCACCTATTGCCAGCCGCAGGTCGCCAGCGTTGGCTATTCCGAGGCGAAGGCCAAGGAACTGGGTTATAACATCAAGGTCGGGCGCTTCCCCTTCATCGGCAATGGCAAGGCGATTGCGCTGGGAGAGGCGGAGGGCATGGTGAAGACCATCTTTGACGCCAAGACCGGTGAGCTGCTGGGTGCCCATATGGTTGGCGCCGAAGTGACTGAGCTGATCCAGGGCTATGTGGTGGGCCGCCAGTTGGAGACCACCGAGGAAGATCTGATGAACACCGTCTTCCCGCATCCGACGCTGTCCGAGATGATGCATGAGAGCGTGCTGGATGCCTACGGCCGGGTGATCCATATGTAAGCTGCGCATGCAGCGGAGTTTGAAAAGGCGGCCTGTGACAGGCCGCCTTTTTCTTTGGCGGCTGGGCTCTGGTCCCGGCGCCGGGTCCGGGGTAACCAGAGGCTGATCAAGGGATACAACAAGGGCAGCAGCCATGACGGCATCCGGAAATTCGCGCTGGGGGCTGATCCTGGCGGTCTGGGGCGCAGGCCTGGGGGCGGCTGCGCAATACGGCAAGATCAGTGTGATCTTTGGCCGGATGGGGGAACTGTACCCGGAGGCGGGCAACGCGATCAGCTTTTCCGTGTCGCTGGTCGGGACTTTGGGCATTCTGCTGGGGGCTGTGGCGGGGCTGTATGTGGCGGCCTTTGGCTACCGGCGCACGCTGGTCTGGGCGCTGTGGGCGGGGGCGGCGATGTCTGCTTTGCAGGCGCTGCATCTGCCGTTCGGGGTGTTTCTGGCGTCCCGAGTGGTCGAGGGGCTGTCGCATCTGGGCATTGTAGTTGCCGGGCCGGTGCTGATTGCGCAGCTGAGCTCAGACAGTGGGCGCGGGCTGGCGATGACCCTGTGGAGTACCTTCTTTGCCGTCGCCTTTACCCTGCTGGCCTGGTTCGGCCTGCCGCTGGCGGATGCCTGGGGTCTGCTGGCGTTGTTTGGTGCCCACGCGGGCGTAATGGCGGGACTGGCGCTGCTGCTGGGCTTTTCTTTGCGCGATGTTCTGGTGCCGGAGCGGGGGCCGCTGCCGCGGCTTCGGGAATTGCCGGGGCTGCATCTGCCCATTTACCGGTCTCCCTGGACTTCGGCGCCGGCCGCGGGCTGGCTGTTTTACACCTGCTGTTTTGTGGCGGTGCTGACGGTGATCCCGCCTTATATCGCCGAGGACATGCGCGCTTTTGTGCTAGGGATGATGCCGCTCGCCAGCATTGCGGTGTCGATGACCCTGGGGGTGTATCTGCTGCGGTTCCTGCCGGGGGTGCGGCTGGCGCAGCTGGGGTTCCTGGCCTGTGCCGCTGCCGCCCTGTGGCTGTGGGCCATGCCCGGCGCGCCGGCCGCCTGTATCGCCATGGCGGGGGCTATGGGGCTGGTGCAGGGCGGCTCCTTTGCGGCGGTTCCGCAGCTGAGCAGCAGTGCGGCAGCGCGGGCGCAGTCCAGCGGTGCGATGGCGCAGATGGGCAATCTGGGCAATACCATCGGCACGCCGATGATGGTGCTGGCACTGGCTGGCGGCGGCTTTGGTGGCATGATGGCGGTGCTGCTGGTACTGTTCCTGAGCGGTGCTGCGGTGCATGGTCTGCTGTCAGCGCGGCGGCGCAGCATGGCGTAACGGGGCCTCTCCCGCCCGTCACCGGCCCCCGTGCCGGGGCCGTCGCCCGTTGGGCCTGGCGCCGCAAGCGGCGCGCCGGATTCCGGTTGAAATCCGGGCCGGAAAACGCGTGTTTTCCGGTTTGATCCGGGGTCGGCGCAACCTGCTGCCAGCTGCTGTCAGCAAGTTTTGTCCTGTTCGTGATATGTTCTTTTTTGGGGCTTGGCGTTTCCCGGTGCATTCCCTATTTGTATGGCGGGCGTTTGCCGCTGGTTTGGCAGGCGCGGGCACGGGGGCAATATGGCTGAGCTGAAATCCATCGAAGTACGCGGCGCGCGCGAGCATAATCTGAAGAACATCGACGTGGATGTTCCGCGCGATGAGCTGGTGGTGATCACCGGCCTTAGCGGCTCGGGCAAGTCCAGCCTGGCGTTTGATACCATCTATGCCGAGGGCCAGCGCCGCTATGTCGAGAGCCTGTCGGCCTATGCCCGCCAGTTCCTGGATATGATGGAAAAGCCGGATGTCGACCACATCAGCGGCTTGTCTCCGGCGATTTCGATTGAGCAGAAGACGACGTCGAAGAACCCGCGCTCAACCGTTGGCACGGTGACCGAGATTTATGACTATTTGCGGCTGCTGTTTGCCCGCGCAGGCACGCCCTATTCCCCGGCCACCGGCAAGCCGATTGAGGCGCAGCAGGTGCAGGACATGGTCGACCGGATCATGGAGATGGAGGACGGCACCCGCGGCTATCTGCTGGCGCCGATCGTCCGCGACCGCAAGGGCGAGTATAAGAAGGAATTCCTGGAGCTGCGCAAGCAGGGCTTCCAGCGGGTGAAGGTGGACGGCGAATTCTATGAGCTGGACGAGCCGCCGGTGCTGGACAAGAAGTTCCGCCATGACATCGACGTTGTGGTCGACCGGCTGGTGGTGCGGGAAGGCATGGAAACGCGGCTGGCAGACAGTTTGCGCACCGCGCTGGATCTGGCGGACGGCATCGCCATTTTGGAAACCGCACCCAAGGAAGGCGATCCGGAGCGGATCACCTTCAGTGAGAATTTCGCCTGCCCAGTCAGCGGCTTCACCATTCCCGAGATCGAGCCGCGGCTGTTTTCCTTCAACGCACCGTTCGGGGCCTGCCCGGAATGCGATGGTCTGGGGGTTGAGCTGTTCTTTGACGAGCGCCTTGTGGTGCCGGACCAGTCCCTGAAGGTCTATGACGGCGCCCTGGCGCCCTGGCGCAAGGGCAAGTCGCCCTATTTCCTGCAGACGATTGAGGCCATCGCCAAGCATTACCAGTTCAACAAGAACACTGTCTGGAAGGACCTGCCCGAGAAGGTGCAGCAGGTGTTCCTGTATGGTTCTGGCGAGGAAGAGATCATGTTCCGCTATGACGAGGGCGGGCGGGTTTATCAGGTCGAACGCACGTTCGAGGGCGTCATTCCGAATATGGAGCGGCGCTACCGCGAGACCGATTCCAACTGGATCCGCGAGGAGTTCGAACGTTATCAGAACAACCGCCATTGCCACCATTGCGAGGGCTACCGGTTGCGCGCCGAAGCGCTGGCGGTGAAGATTGCCGGCGTGCATGCAGGTCAAGTGGTGCAGCTGTCGATCCGCGAGGCGCTGGCCTGGATCGAGGATGTGCCGAACCATCTGAGCCAGCAGAAACAGGAGATCGCCCGTGCTATTGTGAAGGAGATCCGCGAGCGGCTGGGGTTCCTGAACAATGTCGGGCTGGAATACCTGTCTCTCAGCCGTAACTCCGGCACCCTTTCCGGCGGCGAGAGCCAGCGGATCCGGCTGGCGTCGCAGATCGGCTCAGGTCTTACGGGCGTGCTTTATGTGCTGGACGAGCCCTCGATCGGGTTGCACCAGCGCGACAACGACCGTTTGATCGGCACCCTGAAGAACCTGCGCGATCAGGGCAATACGGTGATTGTGGTGGAGCACGACGAGGACATGATCCGCCAGGCGGATTATGTGTTCGACATCGGCCCCGGCGCCGGGGTGCATGGCGGCGAGGTGGTAAGCCACGGCACGCCCGGAGCGGTTGCCTCGGACGTGAATTCGATCACCGGCCAGTATCTGTCGGGCACGCGGGAAATCGCGGTGCCTGCCAAGCGCCGCAAGGGCAACAAGAAGAAGATCAAGGTGGTCAAGGCCACCGGCAATAACCTGAAAGAGGTCACAGCCGAGTTCCCGCTGGGCAAGTTTGTCTGTGTGACCGGTGTGTCTGGCGGTGGCAAGTCGACACTGACGATTGAGACGCTGTTCAAGACCGCCTCGATGCGGCTGAACGGCGCGCGCCAGACCCCAGCGCCTTGCGAGAGCATCAAGGGGCTGGAGCATCTGGATAAGGTGATCGACATCGACCAGCGTCCGATCGGCCGTACGCCGCGGTCGAACCCGGCGACCTATACCGGCGCCTTTACCCCGATCCGCGACTGGTTTGCCGGCCTGCCGGAGGCCAAGACGCGCGGCTACAAACCCGGGCGGTTCTCCTTCAACGTCAAAGGCGGCCGCTGCGAGGCCTGCCAGGGCGATGGCGTGATCAAGATCGAGATGCATTTCCTGCCCGACGTTTATGTGACCTGCGAAACCTGCAAGGGCGCGCGCTATAACCGCGAGACGCTGGAAATCAAGTTCAAAGGCAAGAGCATTGCCGATGTGCTGGATATGACGGTGGAAGACGCGCAGGAGTTTTTTCAGGCGGTGCCGTCGATCCGCGACAAGATGGATGCGCTGATGCGGGTTGGTCTGGGCTATATCAAGGTGGGCCAGCAGGCGACGACGTTGTCGGGCGGCGAGGCGCAGCGGGTGAAGCTGTCGAAGGAACTGTCGAAACGCTCGACCGGGCGGACGCTGTATATTCTGGATGAGCCCACAACAGGCCTGCATTTCGAGGATGTGAAGAAGCTGCTGGAAGTGCTGCACGAGCTGGTGGAGCAGGGCAATTCGGTGGTGGTGATTGAGCATAATCTGGATGTGGTCAAGACCTCCGACTGGATCATCGACATCGGACCCGAGGGCGGCGATGGCGGTGGCGAGATTGTTGCGGCGGGCACGCCCGAAGCCGTGGCAGATGAGCCGCGCAGCCACACCGGGCGGTACCTGAAGGACATTCTGGCGGCACGGAAGGTGGCGGCGGAGTAAGGGCAGGGCACTGTCCCTCACGTTGGATGGAAGAGGGGCGCTGCCCCTCTTGGCCTTTGGCCAATTCACCCCGGAGTATTTCTAGAAAGATGAAAGGGGGCGGTTTCCCCCTCCTTTTTCATGCAGTCTGGGCAGCGGCGGGGCGGGCCAGTAACAGCGGCACCAGGAACAGCAGCAGGAAGGGTGTGTTCATCACCACATTGAACCAGGCGCCCGCAGCGAGCGAGCCGAGGCTGTCGGGGATGTACCAGGCCAGCAGCGCCGGGATCAGCAGGCGGCGGCCAAGCGCCGGGTCGGCGCTGTAGATATGCTCTGTGACCAAATAAATCAGCAGGCAGAAGCCGCACATCAGCCCGCCGCTGATTGCGGTCATCAGGGAGGCCGCGCCCGGGGTGAGCGCCTGGGCGCCGTCCAGCGGCAGGAAGGCGAGATCGATGAACAGGCTTAGTGCAGTGCCGAGCGGGGTGGCCAGCGCCAGCACCATGGCGAGGCCGAAAGCGGCAGAGAGAATCGAGACGATCTTAAGCATGCGGATTGATGCGGCGTGGGTCATTGAAAGCTCCTGATGATGTCTGCGCGCAGAATGCGGTCAGGTGCGGAAGCGAAACAATTACCTTGGAGGTAAGTGAACTTCTGATTGTGGCCGTCTATGCTGCGGCAAAAGGAGTCAGCTCATGGCGGAAGGTTTCGGCGCGGTTCTGAAGAAATGGCGCGGGCTGCGGCGGATGAGCCAGATGGCGCTGGCGCTGGAGGCCGGGGTCTCGGCGCGGCATCTGTCTTTTCTGGAGAGCGGAAGGTCGCGGCCGAGCCGCGGCATGGTGCTGCGCTTGAGCGATGAGCTGCAGGTGCCGGGCGGGGCGCGCAATCAGCTGCTGGCGGCTGCCGGCCTGGCACCTGCCTTTGCCCGGCGGAAACTGAACGATGCGGAATTGGCGCCGCTGAAACAGGCCGCTGAACAGATGATGATCGCGCATGAGCCGTATCCGGCGCTGATGATCGACCGGCATTGGCGGCTTTTGCGCCTGAACCGGCCTGCGGCCCTAATGCTTGAAGGCGTTGGGATCCGTGCGGGCTGCAGCCTGATTGAGGCTCTGCTGGAGAACGCCGGTCTGCGGGAAGCGCTGGAGAACCTGCAGGATATCGAACGGCTGAGCCTGGCCCGGCTTAGAACCGAGCTGGCCCATTTCGGCGAGGATCCGGTGCTGGAGCAGGCGGTGGAGCGGCTGCAGCGGATGGTGGCGGCCTCGGGCAGCGCACCGGAGGGGGAACTGCCCGCGGTGATCCCGGCCCGCTACCGGTTGGGCGGGCAGGTGCTGTCGTTCTTTTCCACCATTACCCAGTTCGGCGGCACTGGGGATCTGGCGATGTCAGAGCTGCGAATCGAAATGCTGTTTCCGGCTGATGAGGCCACGCGGGAGGCGATGGCCGCTATGGGCGGCCGCTAGCAGGCAGTGCGACCGGTCAGTTCGCCAGGTCAGTTCGCCAGGTCCGCCTCTGCACCGATCAGGCGCAGCACTTTCTGGGTCTCGCGGTTCACCTGATAGACATAGCCGCCGGCCTGAACATAGCTGCCAAATGGGTCCGGTGCCCATTCGCCGGGAGTCCCGATCCAGATGTATTCATCCAGAATATGGTCGCCGCGGCGGTAGAACTTCTTGGCATGGTCCGGCGGCACGCAATGCGATGAGGTCTTGGCCAGGCCCACCGGGCAGTGCAAACCTGCCTGGTCTGACTTGCCATGCCCGATGCTATTGCCCGCAGCAAGCGGAATAGCCACGGCACATGCGGCTGTGAGAACAATGATGGAAACAAAATAACGGCGTACCATTTACAACGGGTCCTTTCCTGGTCGCCTTTGACATAACGGGCCAGGCGCGAAATCCAAGAGGGCGGTAAAGCCGGCGGCGGCGGCCCGCCTGCAGCTGCTTACGCGGCGGCAAGAACCCGCGCTTCATGGCTGCGCAGGGCCAGCCGCGCCGCATTTCCGTATCCGCGGCCGGTTTCAGCGCAGAGTTCCGGGAACAATTCGCGGATTTCCGCCAAGGTGCCTGCGTCAAATCCTGCCGCTGTTTGCGGGCCGGGCTGGTAGCTTTCGCTGAGGGCGCCATCGGCCCAGAGAATCTGGTGGCGGCCGAACAGCAGGTGGACATACTGCGCTTCCTGCATCTCCAGCGCCGGGCGGATGGTGCTGTCGTTCACCAGGTCCTTTGCCTTGACCAGTACCTCACCCTCGCCGAACAGCAGCTCGGCGCGGCTGCCGGAAACCAGCATCCGGTGCTGCGGCGACACATAGAGGTCGCGGGTATTGCCGCAGCTGCCCTTGGCAAAGCGGATCGGAGCAGTTTGCGGCGTGCAGGCGATACGGCGGCTGCCCGCCCATTGCAGAACCTGAGGGCCGTTGTCGTAGGTCAGAACCTCCATGCCGGGGCGCAGATCCTCGACCCGCATCTCGCCGCCGGGCACCCGGATCATGGTGCCGCGCAGGAAGCAGGGAACCGTCTGGTTGATCTCAACCAAACCGGTGTCGGAGTTGCCCAGGCCGTTGTCTGCAGTGTAGTTGAAGTAAACGGTTTCCAGGTCGCCGTCGGTGACGACGGTCAGGGTGCCGTCGGCGTTCAGGGTGATCTGCTGACCGGTGGCCAAGGTCACGGTATCCCCGGCCGAGACGGCCTGGTCGTTGATATGGGTGATGGTCAGCGTGCCGGCGGCGGCGGTGTCGTTGTCCAGAACATCCACCACACGGGTCTTGTTGATCGCGATATCTTCCTGGTCATCCTGCGCAACCACCGCTGTCTGTACTGAGCCGCCGGCAATCAGCAGGTTGGTGTCATAACTGCTGTCCACAGTATCGGCGACGCCGATCTTGAGGGTGTTGATCTGCCCTGCATTCACCGGAGCGACAAAGGTCAGGGTGATGGTGAACCCGTCCATTTCGGTGTTGAACTGGTCGCCGGTGTTATCGACATAGACGTTTTCGGTGCCATCGTTGATATTGCCGATCGAGGCGGTGCCGTTGCCGATGGAGACCTGGGCCTCGACCCCGTTCACCCATACGCCGACCACGTCATTGTATTGCGAATTGGCGAACTCGGGGTATTCCTCGGACGACAGCACAAAGTCGATGGTCAGCAAGTCGCCTGCAGGAGTGAAGTCGATTTCCAGAAACGAGGCATCGCGGGTGGCGGCACCGGCCAGAGCGTTGAAATCCGCGTCGTTGTTGGCGCCGGTGGTATTGGTGCTGGTGTTGCCGCGGATGTTTGTGTTGGTGGTGCCGCTGCTGTTGGTAAAGTCGCGGGCGTAACCTGTCGACAGGATCACGCCGGAATCTGCGGGCGCAACGCCGGGTGTGGTTGTATCAGCGCCGGAATAGATGCCCGAAGACAGATTGTCGCCGCTGTAGCTGGCGCTTTCAACCGTGACGCCGTCGCCAAAGATTTCCTCCGCCATCTGGGCGGCAGTCGCAGAGGAGTTGATGTTCAGTTCCGTTGCCGTGGCCATAACAGACAGCGCGCCTCCGGGTGTGCGAGAATTTACGATCGCTTACCGGAATGCTGGGGAACTGAGACAGAACTGTGGCGGACTGGCGCCGAAATCCTGGAGTTTACTCGAATTTTAGGGATATTTTAAGAAAGCCGGATACAAGAGGCGGCCCGGAACAGGCCGCCTGACAGGTCATTTGTTCAAAGCCTGCGGTTGAAGAGGCAGGCCTCAGCCGTTGCGGCTGCGTGTCTCAAACCGGGGCAGCATGGCGGAAAAGTCCATGCCTTTGCCGTCTTCGTCCTCGACGAATTTCTTGTACAGCGCCATGGCCAGTTCACCCATCGGCGTGTCGGCGTCGGCGCTGGCCGCGGCTTGCTGGCTAAGGCCCAGGTCCTTCAGCATCAGCTCAGCCGCAAATCCGGGCTGGTAATTGTTGTCGGCAGGCGATTGCGGGCCGACACCGGGGGCGGGGCAATAGGCATTCATGGTCCAGCTATAGCCGGAGGATGTGGAGACCACGTCGAACATCTTCTGCCGGTCCAGGCCCAGTTTGTCTGCCAGCGCAAAGGCCTCGCAGGTGGCAATCATGGTGACGCCGAGGATCATGTTGTTGCAGATCTTGGCGGCTTGGCCAGCGCCGGCCTCGCCGCAATGCACAGCCTTCTGGCCCATGATATCAAACAGCGGTTCGGCGGCGGCAAAGGCATCAGCCGAGCCGCCGGCCATAAAGGTGAGCGTGCCGCCGGCCGCACCGCCGATGCCGCCGGAGACCGGGGCGTCCACGGACAAAAGACCTGCGGCGTCGGCCTGTTCGGCCACCGCGCGGGCCGAGTCCACATCAACGGTGGAGCAGTCGATGAAGGCAGCGCCCTTGGTCATCGCCGGGATGATCTCAGCGGCGACAAGGCGCAGGATGGCGCCGTTGGGCAGCATGGTGATGACGGCCTCTGCACCTGCCGCGGCCTCGGGGCCGGAGGCGGCCATGGTCACGCCTTCGATGCTGACATCGGCCATATCAAAACCGGTGACCTCATGGCCTGCCTTGGCTAGGTTGGCGGCCATCGGCCCGCCCATGTTGCCAAGCCCGATAAATCCGATTTTCATGTGAGTTCCTCCTCGAATGTCAGTGCATCAGCGCCCAAGGGCGCCAGCATGTCTTCAATCGCCTGGGCCGGCACCGGCTGGCCCGCATATTGCCATTTCGGATTGCGGTCCTTGTCAATGATCTGGGCACGGATGCCCTCCAGGAAATCGCTCTGGTCCATGGCGCGGAAGGTGAAGCGGTATTCCAGATCCAGCGCCCGGCGGATGGCAGGGCCATCAGCACGCAGGCGGCGCAGCATTTCCAGCGTGCAGGCCATCGACAGAGGCGAGTTGCGGCTAAGAGGCTTCAGCGTCGCGGCGGCAAAATCGCTGCCCTCGGCCTGGAGGCTGGCTTGAATGTCTTCCAGTGAGTCCTTGGCGAAATGGCGGGTGATATCCGCCAGTGCCGGGCGCAGCTTTCCTTGCGGAGCGGGCAGGGCGGCGTCCTCCACCAGTTTAGCGGCGCCGGTTTCTTCCAGCGCGGATATCAGCGCGGGCCATTGCTCTTGCGGGATGAAAAAGTCAGCAAATCCCGCAAGGATCGCGTCATCCGCGCCCATCCGGGCCGCTGTCATGCCAAGATATTCACCCAAATGGTCCGGCGCCAGCGCCAGCATCAGTGATCCACCTACATCCGGCACCAGGCCGATGCCGACCTCGGGCATGGCAATCTGGCTGGTCTCGTTCACCACCCGGTGGGTGCCATGGCAGCCGATGCCGACACCGCCGCCCATGGTGAAGCCCTGCATGAAACTGATCACCGGTTTCTTGTATTCAAAAATCAGCGCGTTCAGCCGGTATTCATCGCGCCAGAAGGTGCGGCCATAGCTGTAGTCGCCCTTGGTGCCGGTATCATACAGCTCGGCAATGTCGCCACCGGCGCAAAAGGCCTTGTCGCCCTCGGCATCGATCACCACCAGCTTGACGCTGTCGTCATCGGCCCAGCCGCGCATGGCGGCATCAATCGCTATGCACATCTCATAGCTCATCGCGTTCAGCGCCTTGGGGCGGGTAAAGGTGATGCGGCCAGCCTGGCCGGTCTTGCGGATATGGATATCACTCATCCTGGGTGCTCCATCGTGGTGTTGCGCCAGTGTGTTTTTGTCGGCTGCAGTTTACTCAGCTATCAGCTGGCGGGCGACGATCAGGCGCATGATCTCGTTGGTGCCTTCCAGGATCTGATGCACCCGCAGGTCGCGGACGATCTTCTCAACACCGTAGTCGGCCAGATAGCCGTAGCCGCCGTGCAGCTGCAGGCAGCCGTTGGCCACGTCAAAGGCGGTGTCGGTGACCATCAGCTTGGCCATGGCGCAAAACTTGGAGGCGTCATGCGCGCCGGTGTCCAGCTTCCACGCCGCCTGGCGCAGGAAGGTGCGGGCAGCCTGCAGGCGGGTTTCATATTCCGCCAGCCGGAACTGCAGCGCCTGGAACTGGTTGATGGATTTGCCGAAGGCCTTGCGCTCGGACATGTATTGCACGGTCTGGTCCAGCGCCGTCTGGGCGCCGCCCAGGGCACCCGCCGAAATGTTCAGCCGCCCGCCGTCGAGGCCTGCCATGGCGTAGGAAAAGCCTTTGCCTTCCTCGCCGATCAGGTTGTCCGCCGGGATCGCGCAATCGTCGAATTGCACCTGCGAGGTGGGCTGCGCCTTCCAGCCCATCTTGTCCTCCAGCGCGCCGAACGACAGGCCCTGCGCGCCATCCTCGACCACCACAGTGGAGATGCCCTTGGGGCCATCCTCGCCGGTGCGGCACATCACGACATAGGCGTCGGAGTAGGAGCCGCCGGAGATGAACGCCTTGGTCCCGTTCAGCACATAGCCCTCATTGCTGCGCTCGGCGCGGGTTTTGAGGGCGGCGGCGTCGGAACCGGAACCGGGTTCGGTCAGGCAATAGGAGAAGATCTTCTCCATCGTGCAAAGCGCGGGCAGCCATTTCTGCTTGGTCTCTTCAGAGCCGAACTTGTCGATCATGCCGCCGCACATGTTGTGGATCGACAGGAACGATCCAATGGCGGGGTCCGCCATCGCCAGTGCTTCGAACACCAGGGTGGCATCCAGGCGGGTCAGGCCGGAGCCGCCGTATTCCTCGGAGACATACAGCCCGCCAAATCCCAGCTCTGCCAATCGCGGCCACAGGGATTTGGGGATGGTGCCGTCTTTTTCCCACTGCCGGGAATGCGGCGCGATGTTTTCCTGGCCGAACGCATGGGCCATATCGAAAATGGCCTGCTGTTCCTCAGTCAGCGCGAAATCCATAAGCAGCTCCTCCCGTCGCTCAGATGAATTGAACAGTTGTTTATTTAATAGCGGGCACGCGGCGCTGAGGCAAGCTGCGCAAATGCAAAGCTGCCGTGCAGTGTAGCGGGTGTAGCGGGACACTTCGCGTTGCAGTGCGGGACACTTCCCGTTGCAGCAACTCGTTTTTGCGATTTCCCTGATTTTTATGCCTGAAACGGGGGGTTAGCCAGTCCGGATCTGCGCCGGTTCCGCGATTTGACGCCGCGATTTTGGGACACTTCGCATTGCAGTACGGGACACTTCCCGTTGCAAACTGCCTAGTTCCGCCGCCCAAAGTGTAAAAAAACGCCGGGCGGCGGAGGGTTTTTAAGGGCGCTTAAAGGGAGTGTTTTACGGGTTGGGCGGGACCTTGCCGCCGTTCGCAGCAGGTGCAGCCCAGGCGGAACCGTGTGGCGGCAATGCGCAGATTGCGACCCTATCGAACTTCATGTGAACCCCTCTTGCCGACACGGCCTGGAAAAACAACGGGCATCTTTTATGATGCCCGTTGTTTTACTTGATACCTTCACTGCAACTGTCGTTGTTCAAAAGTTATCCCATCCTTGGGCCACACGAAGCTCTTCCTGCTCGAATGCAGGTTCCGGATAGGAGTTGGATTGATCCGGCTTTCCAGGCCGAGAAACCAGTTCCCGGCCCTCAGATCCGTCTCTGAACTTGGACACTTCTTGAGTCAGCTGGCCTGCATCATTCGATAACATCTGGCTGGCCGCCGAAGTTTGCTCCACCATGGCTGCGTTTTGCTGAGTTACCTGGTCAAGCTGTGATACGCCCTGATTGATTTCCAGCAACGCTGTTGATTGCTCCGAAGCGCCGGTGGCAATTTCCTGAATATGTTCGGAGATAGTGGCAACGCTCTTAATAATCTGCTGCAGTTCTTCGCCGGATTTCCCAACAAGGTCGACGCCAGTGATCACTTGTTGGTTGCTCTCGCCTATCAACTGTTTGATTTCGCCAGCAGCGTCAGCTGATCGTTGTGCAAGCGCCCGAACTTCAGAAGCAACGACGGCAAAGCCGCGTCCGGCCTCTCCGGCACGTGCTGCCTCAACCCCAGCGTTCAGTGCCAGAAGATTGGTCTGGAAGGCAATATCATCAATCACACCGATGATCTTCGAAATCTGCTCTGAAGAGCTTTCGATTTTCGCCATAGCGCCAATTGCACTACCCACGACTTCGCCGCTTTGCACGGCAGAAGTTTTAGCTTCAGCCACAATGCCTTCGACCGTCCGAGCGCCCTCAGCAGATGCTTTCACGGTCGCAGTCAGTTCTTCGATTGCTGCAGCTGTTTCTTCCAAGGTCGCTGCCTGGCTTTCAGTTCGTTGCGAAAGATCATTGGCAGATTGTGAAATCTCATCTGCAGTGCGGCCAACCGCCGATGACACTTGCTTCACCGCCGATATAGACGTGCTAAGCTGTTCCAGAGAATGATTGAAGGTTTCTCCCAGTGTTCCAATGTCCGGCAGATCAGAAATCGCCACTCTGTGCGTCAGGTTGCCTTTGCTCAATTCCTGAAGCCCCTCTCCGATTTCTTCAAGGCCGCGGCGGCGTTCTGTGATGTCTGAAGCAACTTTTACAACCCGTTCCACCTTGCCATCTTCACCTTCAACTGGGGCATAGGTGGCCTGAATCCAGATTGTCTCACCAGATTTAGTCAATCGGGGAAACTGGTCCGAGAAAACCTTGCCATTCGCGAGGTCTGACCAGAACGATTTGTATTCAACGGTGGCGACTAGATCAGGTGAAACAAACATCGAATGGTGCCGCGCCTGGATCTCTTCTAGGCTGTAGCCTAACGCGTTCAGAAAGTTCTGGTTCGCAGTAATGATCGTTCCGTCTGGGTGAAACTGAATAGTCGCCTGTGTGCGATCGACCATGCCGGCGATGATCGCATTCATGTCGTCTTTTTTAGTTGTTTTTGGCTTCTTTGTCTTAAAAAACATTAGCTTTACTCCAAGGGTTTCTGGGCCGAACTCCTGTGGGTAAATGTGATAACTCGAAAATGATATAATATCGTTAAATGCCTGAGTGCCGATTGCCGAGGTGCTTTAAAAGGTGATTTCCTTTTGAAAAATCTGGTTATGAAGCCGGTGGGTGAAGTCAAAGGTTAGCGCAGGTAGTGACCTTGAGGCTACTATTGAGAAGAGCTTGTCGTGTGACCGCTTGGGGCGGTACGCGACAAGTCGTGCTGACTAAAGGTCGCAGGATGGTCAAGGTCCGCAAGGGGCTGCAACCGGCCCGGGCCTCCCGTTTCCGGGAGGCGGTTTGTTTCAGCTTTCAGCAGCGGGGCCGGCCATGGCTGCATCAAATGCGGCCCGCACAGCAAACCCGGCCAGATCTGCATCGCTGAGTGCGGCGATCTGCGCCTCCACAGCTTCTTCCGCATCAAAACAGCTCTGCACATGGGCCGCGACGGCAGCGGTGATCTGCTCCAGGTCGGCGCGCGTCAGCTTGATCCAGCCATCGGGGGCCTTCCAGGAGAACGGCTCGCTCTTGATGCCCAATTGCAGAGCAAACAGCGCCTCAGTGAGGTCTTCGCGGGTTGTGCGGTCGGTGCGGGCGTGGAATCCGCTGGGCAGCGTGATGCCGCCGTTTTGGATCTGCCACCGGGTTCCGGCCAGATCGGACAGGAGCGCCGCGCGGGCGGCTGCCGCGACCTGCTCAGCCGTGGTGATTTTCAGGGAGAACGTCATGCTGCAACCTCGCCGGTCTGGGGTTTGCGAACAATTGGGTCAGGCACCGGGCCGCTGGCGACGGTGAGCGTCGGCGGGACAACAGACTGGTCCGGCTCTGCAGTTGCCTCGAAAAAGAACCACCGCACCTGAACATGCAGCTCGCCATCGATCCGCTCGATGCGCCCTATGAACGGATGGTTTTCGCCTTCCGGTTCGGCAAAGCCGCCATCGGGGACATCGGACAGATCAAAGGACACGCCGCCCACAGTGATCACATCGCCGCTCACATTGGCGCTGGTTTCAGATTGGCCGGGAGGACCGGCCACACAGATGCAGGTTACTTTCATGATGATCTCCTTTAATACCAGCGGCCTTCGGCCCTGAGGCTGCAAGGCGTTGCAGTTCGCCCGCCCGCAGTGTCGTGCGCGTTCCAGGACACAGCCAAAACAGACGGCGCCCGTGCGCCACCAATGATGGCATTTGCAGAGGACCGGGCAGTGATATGAACGGTAAGATTTGTCGTCGTAGAGAAAGCTGCCGGGAAGTCCCAAACAGAGTCAGCGCCACTGTCCGCAGTGATGGCTTTAGTGCAGATTTGCGTCCCATCAGCGAAGCGCACCCACTCGCCAGTGGGGCCGCTGCCGCGCTTGGGGACTAGGCTGATCCAGTCCTGCAAAGCTCCGCCGTCCTTGATCCGCGTGAACATCTTACCGCTGGGATGCGCGATCAGGATTTGCGCCGCATTGTCGGCGTTGTACTGGAACTGAAGGAGACAGGAGCCGGAAGAAAACGCCTCGCCTGCTGGCAGGGTGGAATTTCCCAACACCGCGGAGGTCAGAAAGTAGGATCCGGATGTAGCGATGTCATCAATGTTGTCATTCGGGACCGGGGCGCCCTTGTCGCCCCAACCGAAGGCGTTTGTCAGTAGCAGCTTGTCTGCTGTGGCATCCGTCGCGCTGGACTGCACCGCCGCGCCGCTGGCAGCACCTTCCTTGAGGCGGAGCTGCCAATTGCCCCCGGCTTTCAGCGCCACCTCATTGCTGGATGGCCAGCCCAGGCCGGTGTCTTCATCGCCCAGCTTGACCACATCGGTGCTGAACTTGCCCTGTCCGGGGCCGTCCGCAACGGCTTGAAACGTGCCGGTCAGCGCCTGCACGCTGGCCACCACATCATGCGCCAGCGACATAGTGGGGAACAGCGCATAGATCTGCCCGGCCGCCGTTGCGCCCTGGTACATGGGGGTGATTGTCAGGAGCGTGCCGCTGCTGACCGCCAGCACCTCGTAAACCCGCCCGTCCGGGCCGACAAAGCCCCAGCCCGCCTGCGCGCTGCCAAAGAAGCTGGTGCCGGTGCCGGTGACGATTGCGCTGCCGTTCACAACGCTGACTGTTCCTGCCTTTGGCCATGCCATAGGGCTGCTCTCCTTATGTTACCTGGAACACTGTCCATTCGATTTTCGGGTTGTTGAAATAGACGCCGCCCCATGCTTCCAGATCGATGGCGAGAAACACCCGCTGATCGCTGCCGCTGGCCCAATGCGGGTCCACCAGGGCGGAAGGATCTTTGCGCCAAGCCGCTATTGGATCGGGGTTGGCGCCGCCGAAACCATTCCAGCGCGCCCCTGGCTGGATTGATGTATTGAGGGTCCAGAATGTGTTGTTGGGGTCCATGCCGCCTTGCGCAGTGCCGGTGGAGGAGATTGACGCAGCGGCGGCCAGGGCAACACGCTGCGCCTGCCAGACGTCCAGCTTGCCAACCCGGATGCCGGTATTCACAAAGGCCCAGCGGGCGCCGTTGCCGATTGCCCCCGGAGCCGTGAACGATCCCTGCGCCAGAACCATGGGCCGGGACAGAACCACCCCCGCCGCCTTGATCTGCCCGGTGTCAAAGTTGATCTTTATTCCGGCGGTTGGAATGCCGTTGGCATCCTGCGCGTAATCATCGCTCTTGATCACGTTTGCGATTTCAGCGCGCCCGATGGATGCCGCCCCAAGTGAGACGTTCTCCATGTAGACGTTCGCTGGATACACCCGGCCATTGATCGTGCGGTCCTCGGTATAGACCACAAAGGGGCTGCGCTTCTGCGCGCCATCAGGTGAGACGATGGCGAATTTGTCCGCCTGAAACGCAATCTCGGATGCGGGTTCTCCCTCGTCATCCAGATCAGACCGCACCACCATTCCGGCCACATGGCCGTTATTGTCGATGCGCAGGGTGTATTCCCCCATCACGCCATCCACAGTCTGCATGGTCTGCTGAATGCTGGTGCTGTTGTCGCCAACATCCGATTGCAATTGCGTGATCGCCGTGGCCTGGCTGGACACATTCCCTTCGGCACCAGTCACACGGGTGTCCAACTGGCTGAGGGCGGTGGCCTGTCCGGCAACATTGCCCTCGGCATCATCCAGACGGCTGTCCAGGCTGATGAGGCTCTGGCCGTGACTGGTGATAACACCTTCCGCACTTGTGACCCGCGCATCCAGTTGCGATTGCGCCGTGGCCTGGCCGGAAATACCCCCTTCCGCGTCGTCCAGGCGGGCTTCAAGGCTGATCAGGTTTTGACTGTGGCTGGTGATGGTGCCTTCTGCGGTGCTGACACGGGTTGTCAGCGCGCTGGAAGCGGAGGCCTGGGCGGCGATGTCGCCATCCAAGCGGACTTCCAAAGCATCAATGCTGCTGGCCAGTGCCGCATCGCCGCTGGCGCGCACCAGCTTTTCCGATTCAATCAGCGCCACGCTGTTTTCAATCGCCACGCCAAGGCTTGCCGTGATGGCTGCTGTTGCGCTGCGGTCATCATCCACCCGCGCCCGGATATCCTGTGTGGCATAGGCAATCTGGGTTTTCAGGGCTTCGCGCTGTTCATAGGCCAGCAGCAATTGCTCCAGGGTGGCAACATCCTGAGTGCCTAGCTGATCATGCAGGGTCCGCACGTCGCTCACCGACTGGGTGATCGCCGGGCCGTCCAGGGTGCTGATCTGCACCTCTGCCGAGGACAGGCGGCTTTCGGCGGCGTCAAAATCCGCCTGATCCACCTTCAGGGTGATGGCCTCTTGCGCGGCGTCGATATCCACTTCCGCCGAACTCAGGCGGGCGTCCATCCCGTCCACTTCGGTTTGCGTGGCCTTGAGGGCGATTGCCGCCTCCGCCGCGTCCAGATCCGCCTCAACCTGATTGACCCGCACCTGCAGCCCTTCAAACACCGGGAACTGGCTTGGATCTGTCAGCGCAATAGAAACCTGCTGGTTGACGTAGGCCTCTGTGGCAGTCAGGGAAATGCGGGATTCTGCGGCGGACAGCCGGATTTCCGCCTCGCTGATCCGTTCCGCTTCCGCAACCACGCCATAGATCCGCACCGTGCCGGTGTCCGGGTCCTGATAGATCCCGGCGTCCGCCATGCGGGCGTCTATTTTGGACAGTTCGGTCAGCATCCACAGCACTTTGTCCCCGATGACCCCCAGCGCTTCGGCGGCATGGAAGCTCTGCACATCGCGGATTTCCAGATCACGCTGCACCGCGCCTTCCAGCGGCGCGATCTTGTCCAGGACAAGCTGGTCATCCAGCGCGGCAGCGGCGGCATTGGCATCATCGGAAATTGCCTGCCAGGTCTCCTCGGCCAGCATGTCCGGCTGCAGCTTGAACGCGGGCGTGGTGACCGGCAGCCAGGCGGTCCACTTGGTGTCCCTGGTCTTTGAGATGGCCTTGGCGCGGGCCTCGTATTCGGTGCTGCCCTGCATCGGCTCCAGGCGGAAGGTGCCCAGCTCCAGATCGGCGGTGCTGGCGCTGAAGCGCTCGTCGTCGCCGTCCTTGACGCGGACCTGGAAAGAAACGCCGTCCGCCGTGAAGGCAAGGGAAGGGGTCCAAACTGCCCGGATGCCTACGCCGCGGACAATGCCGTTTGCGTCCTTGATCTCGATACCGGAGACGCCAAAGCCCGGCACCCCGGCGTCCTGGGTGACGATGGGCGCGGTGACCTGCGGCAGGTCCGGGGTTTCCAGCGCCAGGTCCGGATCAAAATCGCTGTGGTCCCATTCCCGCAGGCTGACAGAGACATTCAGCTTCAGCAGGTCAAAGGCCATCTCGGTGATGGTGAAGGTCTTGCCGCTGTAGCCGTACCAGCCAGAAGTGAAACGGGTCTTCAGCAGAGGCCGCAGGTTGGAATACTCAGGCGGCAGCGGCAGCCGGTGGGTACGGAAGCGGCGGTTTTCCTTCAGCAGCGCATTGCCGATCTGGCGCGCTTGCGGGGTGTTGAACACCATCGGCAGCTTCAGATCGAAGACACGCTCGCCGCCGTCTTCCGCTTCCCATTCCGGCCGGGTCAGCGTGACCGGCGCGGACGGGTTCCACAGCGCATTCGGGGACGGATGGGTGATTGTGACGGCGTTAAAGGCCTTTTCCAGGCCGGGAAAAGGGTCATGCTTCCAGCCTTCAGAGACCAGCAGGTCGTCTTCGGTCAGATCGGCTGCATAGGTGTCAACAGATCCCACCAGCGGATACCAATAGCCGCCCAGCTCGACAATCTCGGCATTTGCGGCGGCAAAGATCTCCTCAAGGAAATCGGCCGGCGGTTCTTCAAAGCGGATCTCCATGCCGCCGCGGAACTGCGGCCGGTTGTTGCTGCCCACACCCAGATCGCAGGCATCCATGGCCGCCGCCCATTCGGTGTAAGGCATGTCCCCGGCCGGAAAGCCGCCGCCCCAGACACTGCCGCAGGGCAGGGTAATGCCGCGCATGACTGTATAGGCCATGACCATCAGGTTTTCGGTGGGCTGCCAGGTCGATTGATCGTCCCAGCGCTGGGGTCCGTTGCCCCCGGCGGTGCTGTCCTGGCGCACATCATAAAAGCCCGGTCCGTTCAGCTCAAAGCGGACCTGCGGCCTGCCGTTCGGATATTGCTTGTCGCTGCGGTAGAAGGTCAGGATCGCATAGTTAAGGCCGGTCAGGATATGGTCTTCGGTCCAGGGCCGGTCGGGGTCTTCGGCATAGAGTTCGACCAGGCGCGGATCCGCTGCCAGTTGGCTGCCGTCATAAAACCGGATCCAGCCGTATCCCCAGCCGTCATCCGCGACTTTGTTCAGGATCTGGTAGCCGACGTTCGGGTCCCAGTCCGTGCCGATCTCCGAGTATTCGCCGTCGATGATCAGGCGGCGCAGGCTGGCGCCGGGGAGGTCGCCCAGCTCAATCACATGGGTCAGATAAACCCGGTTTTCGCCATGGCTGTTCTGATAGACCAGATGGCCTGCTGTGGCGAAGCGGCCAACAACCGAGCCTTGCGGATCTGTCCCGCCGGTCGTGGTCGCCGAGGTCTGAATGCCGGGGCGGCGCTGCTTGCGCTGCTGGAACTTCTTCAGCAGCAGCGAAATGCCGGTGGAAACCAGCGTCCGCAGCGCAAAGGCCGCGATTGCATTGGCGGCAACATATGCCTTGAAGGCGGTGCCAAGTGCCACCAGGACAGCCCCGACCGAGGCGGCCTCGGCGGGCTGGCACAGCACCAGCAGGAACAGCAGGGCATAAGACAGCAGCTTCATGGCCGGAACACCCGTTCCGCCCGGTCAAGGTGCAGGTAGTCCAGCCCTTTGAAGCCCAGAACATGGATCTGCGGGCCGCCGATAATCCCCAGTGCGGTGTGGCCGCCCTCGCTGATTGCGGCAATGTCGCCCGGCCGGGAACTGCCCCAGCCGTCGATTTCCGCCAAATGGGCCGCGGCCAGGTCGTCCAGATCCCGGTAGCCGGCGCCCTTCAGCTTGGTGCGGCCTTCATCAAGGCTGCGGTATTTGCCGCGCCAGGCGCTGGCCAGGTCAACGCCCGTGCAGGCCTTCACCCAGCCTGCCGCAAAGAACGCGCAGTCGAATTGCGACGGCTTCAGCACGCGCTTGGCAGCCCGGATGCCGCTCAGATAATCCAGCAGGAGTTCCGCCCGGTTTTGCATCAGGTCCCCCACGGCACCGGCCATTCACCGGCCACGTCGCTGTATTCGCGGCCCCGGTCGTCGGCGTTGCGGCGCTGCAGTTCGGCGTTTGAACGCTTCAGGGGCAGGCCCTGGGTCAGCTTGCGGGCGGGCGATACCAGGACAAGCTGGGTGAAACTGGGTTTGCCCTTGCCGCCCAGCTCCTCCGGCGCTTCGTTTAAAACGCCCTTAAACATGCGTTTAACCGGGGGCATCAGGTTGCCGGTGTCCAGGTCGAAGACTGCGGAATGGATCTGCACTTCAGCGTGGCGGGGATCATACTGCTGCAGGAGCTGCTTCACCTCGTCCAGCATCGGCGGCAGCTTGACCCGGTACTGCCGCACCTGAAAGCCAGGCGCCGCGATGATCGGGGGCACATCGATCACGGCACCCGCGCCGTAGTAGGTGCGGATCCCGCCATCGATCAGGAATTCCTGATGATCATCGCCGGTCCAGAACCCCAGGGTTTCCGGGGCGCCGGTGGTGCGGTTCCTGGCCTGAAACCACAGAAGGACGCGGGCGTCGGTGCCGCGGCGTTCTGCGAGCTGCTGCTGTGCTTGTGCGGAATAGCTCATGGTTACCTCAGCGTCTGCAGCCAGTTGAAAGAGCCGCCTTCGGTCACAGCCGAGCGGCCCTCGCCATACTGTGCGGTGGTGAGGGTGGCCTTCAGGACCGGGTTGCCCAGCGTGATCGCGGCACCAAGGGCAGCACCCGGCCGGATGAACGGGGTGACCTCGATGTCTGCGGCAACACCAGCACCAGAGGCCACCGCGCCGGTCGAAATGCGGTGGTAGGCGTAGCGGGTTGGATTGGCGCCATAGGTGAAGCCCAGAAGGTCGCCGCGGCTGAGGATGTAGCCCGCAGGCAGGCCGGAAATATCCAGCTCGCGGTTGTTCGGGTTCAGCGCCTCGATGACGGGTGCGGAGCTGCCAAGGATGAATTTTTCCGGGTCGGCCGCCGGGTGCGGCTGGCGGGTGTCCCACAGCAGAAAGGACGCGCCGGGTTCGTCCAGCAGCGACAGGCGCGCCTCGATGGCGGCAATGGCGCTGTGGTGGTCCTTGTCCAGGACAATGCGCCCGCCCCACAGGCGGCTGCCGAGCCGGTGCTTGATCACGTCGCCGCCGTGGGTTTCCGACGTGGTATTGGCGGCACCCGGCCGGGAGGTGATCCGGGCGATGGGCAATGTGTCAAAAAACTCGCTGAGGGGGAGGGGCCAGGCCAGTGCCATCATCAAACCTTGTATGGATCTTCAAGAGTGTCTTTCACGGTCGAGCGGGCGGGGCCTTGGTCATAGTCCCGGACCACCTCGACGCTGATTTCCGAGGCGCGTTCTTCCACCACCGCCTCGAACATCGGTGAGGGCAGAAGGCGGACTGTCATGGCCGGGCGGGTTTGCCCGGCCGCCGCCGACGGGGGCGCACTGGCGGCGGCGCCGGGAACAATTCCGCTTGCAAAACCGGGGATTTCCACGCCGTCATTCATCGCCTGCAGGATCGGGCGGTAGCGGCGGGTGGCCTTGGCGGTGATGACGCTTTCACCGGCAGACAACCGTGCCCGCACTTTGTCATCCCGGTTGCCGCCATCGCCGTAAACCATGCCAACAGTGCCGTCTGCGAAACCCAAGGCATTCAGGATGATATTCCCGCCGTCGCTGCCGGTGCTTTCACCGCCGCCAAACAGGCCGCTGCCGATGTTGAAAAGCTCGGCAAGAGGCCCCTTGCCAAAGAACACGGCTTCAGCGGCGGCGCGGATGATTGCTTCTTTGACGCGGTCCCAGGCGTCTGCGGCGGCATCGCCGCTGGACGTCAGCGCATCGCCCAGATCCTGGCCGGTTGCCTTCAGCCAATCAGCGGCCTCTTTGGTTTGCTCCAGCGCCTTTTCTTCTTCCAGCCGTTGGCGGATGATGGCTTCAACCGCCTTGCGTTCTGCATCGGTGGCGTCCTTCAAAACGTCCCGGTGCCGGATCATTTCCTGCATAACCGGGTCGGTTTCTTTCAGGACGTCCAGCCGCTCCCGCTCCCGCGCGATCAGCCGCTCAATGGCCTTTCGCTCAGAGTCATGCTGACTGGCACCACTGCCGCGGCGCGGCGTGCGCGGATTGGAGGGCAGATCCACGTCCGGCAGGCCCTGATCGCGGTAAATGTAATCCGGGTTTCCGGCGCCTGCGCCTTCGCCGCGCGGGTCGTTGAAATCCGGGTTCGCACGGATGCGGCCCATGATCTCGTTGCCCTGGGCTTCCAGCAGGTTGGTTTTCAGGCGGTGGGCTTCATCCGCGGCCAGGGTGATATTGCCCGCCATATCGGCATCGGCCACCCCGTTGGCAGCATCCCAGGCCGCCATCAGCTCGTCCTTCAGCTCCTCGGAAACATCAAGCGCGTCAACTTGCTGCTGAAAGGCCTCGCGCTCTGCCTGCAGCCGGAGTTCGGCGACTTCCACGCTGCCCGCGCCCTGTTCGTTCATAGCCTGGCGCAAGGCTGCTTCCTGCTGAAGCGATGCGATCAGCGTTTGAGCGTCCTGCTGCTGTTCTTGGGACGCCGTCCGGGTCTGGGCATAGTAGGCATAGGCAGAGGCCAGGCGTTCCTGGTAAGGGTCCCGCGCTTCATTTGCGGCGTTCCATTGCTCAAGCAATGACGCCTTCAGCTCGTCGCTGATCCGCAGTTCTTCGACCTTGGCCTGAAACGCTTCGCGGGCCTGGGCAATCTTGAGATTGTGAACCTCAGCCGACTTTTGGCCGTGCGCTTCAATGGCTGCGGTCAGAGCTTCTTCTGCAGCCAGTTCTTCGCTCAGAGCCTGGGCCTTGGCCTCGCTGGCCGCATCCCGGCCATCTTCCATAGCCTGAATTTCCCGCAGCTTCAGCGCCAACTGGCGGAGCATGGCCAGTTGGGCGTTTTCTTCTGCAGTGATTTTCCCGGAGAATTGGGCGGCGGCCTCGAAGCTGGCGATCAGCTCCTCTACTGCCTGCACCTGGTCCTGCACAGACCCGCTGGCCGCGGCGCCCAGACCTTCGAAGTCATTCAGGACTTCGTCAATCATGGCCTTATGAGTGCGGCGGAACTCCCCATAGAACACGTCAAAATCAAACAGGCCGCTGAGTTCCAGGCGGTCATCCAGGCGGAAGCTGTTCAGGTCCAGGCCGCTCTCATCAAGTGTAACTGCGATGGTGGCTTCGGCTTCGAGCTTGAGGGTGGTCAGAGCATTTTCGCGCAACCCGTCCAAAAGGATCTGGGCTTCCTGCCAGGCGTCACCGAATTTGGACTGCAGGTCATTTGTTGAGACCGATGCAGCCTCAGCGGCCTCGGAATAGGCCTTCATCTGGTTCTCAAGATCGCCGATGGCATCTTCAAAGGTGCGCGCTTCGTCGCTTGCACTGGTCAGCCACTGGAATAGGGCCGCACCGGCAGCGATGCTGCCAATGGTTAGCAGGTTCAGCGGGCTGATCATCCGAAGCAAGCCCTGGCGGAGCATGTTCACCGCACCGGCAGCGCCCGCGTTGCCGAATACCTGGGTGATTTGCGTACCTTGCTGGAGGGCAAGCTGAACAGGTGCTTGCCCGGCTGCAAGCATCACCCAGATATCATTGAACTGAGCGGTCAGGTTGCCGACTTGTCCGGCAGCAAGCGCGCTGTTCTGGCCGATCCGGACAACGTTGTTGGCCAGCCCGTCTTGCGCTGCATCGAGCACTTCAGCCTGGCCAGCCGCCGCGCCCGACGCCGTCCCCAGTTTTTTGATCTCGGCGGCTGCCTTGGCTTCTGCAAAACTCAGAACCTCAGCGGATTTCCCCGTGGCGTCTTTTGCCCCTTTCAGCTCCTTCAGCTCCTGAATGCCCTGAGAGGCATCCATCAAGACTTTTCCGGAGAGGACGAAGGGCATGATCAGTTTCCGCTGCTTTCGGCCAGAACGCCGCTTTCAATCATCTGGACCTTGGCAAACAGGTCCGGGGTCATTTCGGTGCCGCTGAATGCCCAGGCGGCCTGGGCGCCGGGGTAGTTCAATCCGGTGATGCGGCTGCGGCCGTCTGCCAGGGCGATCCGGTTCAACTGTGTGGCGGCGTCGAGGAAGGCTTCCACCGCCTCCGCATTTTGCCGCCAGACGCCCTCCGGATCTGTCCGGCCCGGCCGCCCTGCAGCCATCAGCTCTTTCGGGATGCCCAGGGTTTCGGCGTCTTCGTCTTCCTCGCACCGGGCGGGCGAGCTGCTGAACAATTTGCCCTGCACCCACGCCCGCCCGGCCCAGATCAGTTTCCCGGCAGAAGACCGTTCATGCCGTTGTGATAGGCCGCCATCAGGGCGATCCGGGCGTAGGGCAGTTTGAAGACGGTCTCGCGGATCTCTTCATTGTAGGGAATGGGCTTGCCATCCGCTCCGGCCAGGTCACCCAGGGAAGCCACAGCCTGGCGCAGGAACTCTTTGGTGCCCTCAATATCCGCCATGCCGAGACCGTTGAGTGCGTCATCGTCCATGGCGTTGAAAGTGGCCTTGAAGTCCTGCTCGTCTACGCCGTCATCTTTGGGCACACGGACTTTCACGGTGCGGGTAAAGGTGGGGCGCTCGATGATATTGAACACTGGGGTTTGCTCCTTTGGGATCAGGCGAGGGTCAGCGACCACTGGCTGTTCAGGGCGGCGGCGCGGGGCACCAGGCGCAGAGGCCATTCCTTGATGCCCTGGGACTGCGACAGCCCCGGCCGCTGCATCTGGGCAGTGGGCAGGTTGAGGGTGGCGATCTTTCCGGCCTCGGTGCCGTGGGTCAGAGCCACGGCGGGCTGGTCCATGTTCATGGCCATCTGGAACGGGTTGAAATCGGCCAGCGGCATGGCGTTCACTGTGGTTTCAAACAGTTCTGATTTGTCGGTGATCAGAATATCTTCAGAGCCGACCAGGAACCGCGGTTCAACCTTGTTGCCCAGGGCCAGTTTGGCGGTCTTCATGACCAGGCTGGTGCCGCCGATGGTGAATTCAGGGGTGTTGTTGTGGCTGACAATTGTCGGCTCGGTCCAGGATGCCAGGTCAACAGTCGGCGGCGCGGTGTCGGCGGGCAGCGTGAACAGGCCGGTGAGGTCGAACTTGATCTTGGGCGTAGCTTGGGCATCAAGCATAAACTCCGCGGTGCCGCGGGTGCCGAGCATGACATAGCGGGTGCCGCCGATGCTGATATGCACGGTCCCAGCCTCCTGGCCAGTCACGATGGGGCTGTACACGACGGAGGTGCCCGCAGTGATGGTTTCGGCAACCGCGCAAGCACGCAGCAGCGGCCCCCAGGCCGGGGGCGTGCCCGCAGCACCCGAAGCGCTGAGGTCCACGGTCAAGGCCAGCTTGGCGTGAATATCCGTCGGGATGGTGCCGTTGGCACTCATGCCGGGCTGTTCCAGGTCGCGGTCCTGGTCCTGGCCTTCCATCGGCTTGAAGGTCACATCATAACCCAGGATGGCATTGGCCGCCCCGGTCGGGGTGGCGTCGTCGCCATAGGTGCTTTCCAGCTTGAACAGGATGCGCTTGTCGCGCCAATATTCCGGGGCGGCCATTTATGCCTCCTTTTCCTTGCGGGCGGGTTTCGCCGGGGCCTTCGGCTTCGGATCTGCAGCGGGCTTTTCAACCTGCTTCAGTTTGCCGTCAGGCTGGCGGGTAAAGCTGCCGCCGGATTGGGGCAGGGGTGGCTTGCTCATGATGTGACCCTCAGTTCGGTGTTGATGGAAAAGACCAGCTCATAGAGGAGGCGGCCGCCGGTGATGGACAGCAGGCGGCCGCGGTCCACCTGAAACACGCCGGGGCCAGCCTCAGGCGCCCAGCCCGCCAGGGCAGAGGCAACGCTGGTAATGAGCGGGTCCACCTCTTCCAGCGCTTTGGCGCCGGTCTTGGATTGGCTGGGGGCTATCAGCAGCACGGAATAGGCACGGGCCAGCGCCTGGGTGAAAGCCCCGGTGCCCGCCTCGGCTTTGCCGCCTTTCAGGCCCGCGGGGGAGACCGTCGCCGTGGCATTCTGCGGCAGGCGGTTGCTCCGGATCATTTCGACCAGGTCAGCCACTGGCTTTGCCCGGTTGGACAGTTCCGGCACCTGGGCGTTCAAGCGGCTGACAATCGCATCCAGCATCAGATGAACCCTTTCAGGTTCTTGGCGGTCAGCGGGCGTTCGCGGTCGGTGACGCGCACGCCGTTGCCGGGCTGGGTGGCGGGTTCGACGCCAGCAACGGGCAGGCGGATCCTGCCGCTGGAAATCTTGTCCAGGGTCTCTTTGGCGTCCTTGTACTCGTCCTTGATTTTACCTTCGGGCGAGTAGGTGTGCAGCTTGTAGATAACGATGGCTTCCGCCAGCTCCTCGATGAGCGGCGGGGTCACACCCAGCGGCAGAACGTAGCGGCCCTGCAGATGGCCGTCGATCAGCGCATCAGCGCCTTCGATGGCGCCGACAACCACGGTGTCGTCAATCTGGCCGGTCGGTTCGTCTGCGCGGTCTGTCAGCTCAATCAGCAGACTGTCGCCGTACCGTTTCGCCAGCTTGCCCAGAGTGGTGTAGGCCATGGTGCCCTCAAATGATCAGGAAAAGGGGAAGGGATGGCAGCGCCAAAGGGGCGCTGCCGGTTTACTCGCTGTCCAGCGCTTGAACGACCTTCAGGCCTTCGAGCGTCTTGAACTCTGCCGGGGTCAGTTCAACCGTGTCGTTCTCAGTGTCCGGGGCGTAGGTTTCGCCGTTGTATTTCAGCTCGCTGAGAACACGGGCGCTGACCTTTTCGGCATCATCCTTTAGCGGTGCTGTGGTGCCTCCGGCGCGCCCTTCAGCCGCCGCAATGGCTGCCTTCAGGTTGTCGTTCGAGATGTTGCCGGGAAGATCCAGCTTCAGCTCCTTGGCGCGTGTGAATAGGGCTTTGCGTTCACTCATGACCGCCCCCTTATGCCGCCACTGCGTTCTGGATGTAGTAGCCGACGTCTTTGGCGACGATCACCTCTTTCACCCGCTCGCCGCGCCGGATGCGGTAGCCGCCCTGCAGGCCAATGTCCTTGTCCTCAATACGCCCGGCGATTTTGCCGCCGAATTCCGCAGTGAAGCCCCAGGTGATGCCGCCGCCCTGGGATGTTGCCATCTTGTTGATGTGCAGCAGGGAGATATTGTTGCCCCAGGCGCGCTGCAGGTTGGCAGCCTGGTTCGGTTTCGCGGCGTTGAAATAGGCATCGCCAATCAGCAGCCGCTTGATGCCCTCACCGGAAAACAGTTCAAGGAACTGCTGGCGGGTCACAATGCCTTCGCTGGTCAGGTTGCCTTTGACCGCGTTGACGAGTTTCGGGTGCGAAGACAGTGCCGTCCAGACTTTGCGCCCCATCACCATCGTGTTGGCCGGCATGATCAGCGTTTTTTCAAGCCCGGTTTTGATGATGCCAATCGGGTCGGAATTGGCGTAGTCGGAAAACTGGTCGCCGCCCGCCAGAGTGGTTTTGCGGCCGTCCGCATAATTGTCTGCATTGTGGACGGTACGGGCCACCCGCACTTCCCGGATGTTTTCAATGGTCTCGGATACCATTTCCACCGCATGGCCTTCGGGGTCGAAGTTCGACACGCCTGCAGCACGGGCAGCGGCAGCGGCGTCAATATCGGAAATCGGTACGGGAGCGTCCAGGCCGTAGTCTTCCACTTCGGACGTGCGCTGAGTGCCGCCGAATTCGAGCTGGTTGACCCGGCCTTTACGGCTGACACGCGCGTCGGGCGTATTGAACGCTTCTTCAACAGGGTATTCAGTCCAGCTGAACTTTTCGCCGGGCACGGTATGGCGGGGCATCACCTCATCGGCGATGCGGGAGGCCTCCGGGTTTTTGTAGCCGACCGCAATGGCGGTCAGGATCGGGTCAGATTGAAACGGGCGGGTAGGCGCCATGGTCAGATCCTTTCAGGAAATCAGGCTTCGTGCAGCAGGCCAGGGGCCAGGAAGGCCATGATGGTGTCGCCAGCGATGCCGGGTTCATCGGCAAAGCCGACAATGCGCAGGGTGGTGGAAGCGGTGGCCACGGCCAGGACGGCGGCGGCGTCGGCATCAGAGGTGAGCGGGTCACCGGCACTCACCGGACCGCCCAGGATCACGGGAACCAGACCGGCGCGGTGCACGTCGCACATGCCGCCCGCCGCAGCACCCATGCTGTCCGAAACGCCCAGGGACGCGGCGGTATTGCCGTCTGCCAGGTCAATTGTCTGGCCGTTTGCCGGATCAGCAAATTTGACGATGCGGCGGCCGGTGATCTCAGAAGCGGCTTCATAGCCGCGGATGAAGGCCGGGATCATGCTTTGCCCTCCTGCACAGCGTGCACCGCTTCGGTGATGCTGATTTCAAAACCGGCCTTGGCCTGCTGCAGTTGGTAGGCGGTGGCTTTGCCCGCCAGTTCGGTGGCATTCAGCGCCAGGCTGGTGCCGCTGCCGGGGGGTGTATCCGGCAGCAACTCGCCTTCCACCTTGGGAAAGCCATTGATCATCGCCTCGGTGCGTTCCGGGTTTTCCTGGTGCATGGTGATGAAGGTGTCGCGCTGCGGCTTTACGCCCATGCGCATGTCGGCAATGGCGCCGTCCACAAAACTGGTGGCGGCGGCTTTCTTGTTGCCTTCCTTCAGGGTGCTGAATTCATCCGACAACCCTTTCAATGAAGACTGCAAGGCGATGATTTGAGCATCCTTGCCGGTGGTGTCGGCGTTGGCGCTTTGGGCGGCAGTCAGAATATCTTTAGCGCCCGCATCTTCAGCGCAGCCCAGGGCAATGCCGATCTGGCCAAGCTGGGATTGCAATTCAGTGCTTTTCTCGCTGGGCTTTCGTGCCTTCAGCGCTTTGGTGATGTCCTCCTCGCTGGCATCGGCCGCAAGGCCCAGCAGCTTGGCGACGGTTTCCCGGAACGGCATGGTTTCACTCTCCTGGTTAAGCGCGGTCAGCCCGCGCAGATTTGGCTGATTGACGAGGGACGCCCGCGGGATGGCGACGATTTCCCGCCCGGCCGGCTGCAGCAGGGCGACAACCGGGGAAATGCCCGCAAAGGCGCGGTCTTCGAGCAGTTCACGGCCCTTGCCGGTCCATTCGACCTGGCCCCAGATGCCGTCTTCACGGGCCTGCATCCTGGTGATCCAGCCGCGTGCGGGGGCGGGAAGGCCCTTCGGGGCGGCAAGATCAGTCGCATGATTGACGTCGATCGGCAGCTTGCTGACCCCGTCAAAGCTGGCTGCAATGATCTTTTCTGCGTCGGTTACTTGATACGGCCCCCGGCTGTCGTTGGTTTGCACCAGGCCGGATTTGGTGGGCAGAAGATGCACCCAATCCGGAACCCCGGCGCCGTCGGCGCTGGGGAGTTCGGATTGGATCGCAATTGCGGTGGTCTGATACGTTTTTCCCATGCCAGCGAATGTCGCAGGACCGGAAAAGAAAAAATGCCCGCAACGGTTTGCGGGCACTTTGCTATTTCAGCGCTTCAGGCAGGTTGGCGCGGCAGATGCCGCCGGTCAACCCCGGCTGTTTGCCGCCGTTTCCAGCCACTCTTCCAGTTCCAGCACCATGTTGTCCTGGTCCTCATCGGAAAGGCCGATGAACTCGCGGGCAGGGATGCCGCCCCAAGGGATTGAAGACCCGTTTGAAGCGGTGCCAAAGGCGCCTTTGGCAGCCCCAAACTGCATGACAGCGGCCTGGATGGCATTGGAGCCGTACTCCAGCCCGTCCTTGTCGGCCTCATAGAACAGGCTGTTGCGCATGTCTCCGGATTGATTCAACGGCGCGCCATAAGAGAGGCCCAGCTTGGCGTAGCGGTCGATTGTCGTCTGGGAGCGGGGGGCAAAGGGGGTTCCGTCAGGGTTTTCGCCCTTCAGCATCCGGTCCTGAGTGGAGCTGATCAGGTATTCGCCCAGATCCGCCATGGCCTCGGAGGGGTCATCCAGTGCGTCCCGGAGCGCTTCCAGCATCGGGTCCAGGGTGTCCGTGTTGTAAACAAGTCCGCTCATGGCTATATTCTACCTGCTTTCGTTGGGGGCATCAGGCCGCCAGGCTCATAACCTGGAACCGTGTTCGGGCGTTCAGGCCGGGGACCCTTCGGAAGCTCTTCTTCCCCACATGGATTGAATTGCCAGCATCCGGCGCTTCTTGCCGCGGATCTCCATGGCCACTGTGTATGTGACGCCGCCAATCCGGCGCGAAAACCGGACCACGGGCAAACCGGCCCGTGTCTCGCCCGCCGCCTTGATGACGTCAGGCTGATTCAGAATGCGGGGCAGAAGCGCGTAAGTTTCCGCACTGATCGGGATCTGGCCGCGCAGGGCTTCAGAGGCGGCGCCGTGTCCCGAAAGGATGTGCCGCACTGCAGGCGCGTCCAGCGTGAAGTGATAGTTTTCCAGATCGCTGCCCAGCAGGTCATTCACCCGCTGCCGGTGCGCCTGGGTGAGGCGGCCCATGGTCCGGACCGGTTGAACCGCGCGGCCTTCCTGCACAGCTTTGGCATAGCGGCGCAGGTCGGTCATCAGTGACGGCAGATTGCGGTAGGCGCTGGACAGTGCATCCTGCTGGACTGCCGGGAAATCATCCAGATACGCACGGGCAATAGAGTACGGCCAGTTTACCGTCTTCTTGGCCATGGCCTGCACCAGGTCGGCAACAGACGCGCCGGGTGCCTGGCCCCAGCCTTCATCTATGCCGGCAGGCGCGCCGGTTTCGGCCAGGGGAGCATCCCAGCCGTCCCGGAGCTTTACACCCGGCTTGCCGCCGCGCCGGATCGCCCCGGCAATTGAGCGGGCGCCAAAGACATTGCAACTGCAGCCAAAGCCGTTCTGCGGAAAGGCAATCAGCCAGAAGCCGTGGCTTGAGGGAAGGATAAGCCCGTCCCAGGACAGGTGCTGCAGGCGCGGCTCCAAGGATCCGCCGTGCCGGTAGACAAGATAGGGGAAATTGCCGTCGCGGAGCTGCGCCCAGCGTCCGGCCATATAGCTGGTGCGCATATTGGTGCGGTAGATGGTGCGCATCCGCCAGTTGCGGCCTTTTTCGCTGCCTTCACCAGCCCAGCCGGTCCAGCCGCGCCGGGCGACGATGGCCCGAAAATCATCTTTGAACGCCTCAAAGCCGGTGCCTTCCACAATCGCCTTGTCCACCGCGGCGGCCAGATCTGCCAGCAAGTCGGCCTTTGCGGCTCCGGCTACGGCAAAGGATCGGTCGTGGGCCGCCCCTGCAAGGTCATCCCAGGCCGCCGTGGGAACCAAATCCCCCAGCCGCAGCCGGAAGGCCGCGGCCTGCTCTTTGAATGGCCGGCGGAAAGTGGCGGCCAGCGCATCAGTCACCGGCTTCATCCTCGGCAGCAGCCCGCCCGCCAGCCGCCGCCGCCGTGATGGCATCGGTCAGGGAAACGGTCAGCCCGGACGCGTCCAGATCGGAATAGGCGTTCAGCAGGATTTCCCGGAATTCCTCAAAGCTGGACGCCGCCTCAAACATGGCTTCAATCTGATCCAGCATCCCGTCCACCGCCGGGCCTGCTTCCAGCTCCAGACGGGCGGTCAGATCCGGAATTGGCGACACCCCCGAAAAATCGCCCGTAGAGGGCTGTTCGGACTGCAGGGCGGTATCGCCCCCTGAATTCCCGTTCCGGGTATAAAACCCCCCTTTAAAAATGCTCTCAGGGGTATTCCTGTTGCCTGCGCCCGGTTGCAATCCCGGCTGAGGCGGGGTTTCGGGCGGTTTGCCCAGGATTGCGTCTTTCGCCTTCGGTGCAGACAGCCCCAGCTTGTCCAGGACTTCTTTCTGAGAAACCTGCAGCCCGGCAGCAACCCAAGGCACAGTCGCGTCTGTCCAGGCCTTCAGGTCTTCTGCTTCAGGGCGCGCAATGACCAGGCGCGGGTAAACCTTCTGCGGCCCGTGGTTCAGGTCAATGAAGGGGCGCACCAGTTGGCGGTTCAGGATCGCTGCCAGCATCCGGCCATCGGCGCGTTCAATATCCTCCTGCACTTCGCGGTGCTCTTTGCCGGACCCAAGCCCGCCGGTAACCGCATCGGTGGTCGAGGTCTGCCCCAGGACGGCCTTTGACGTTTGCTTGTCCAGCCAGTCGGCGCGCTTTTCGTAAAGGTCGGACGAAGCGCCGACATTCGGGGCCGCAACAATATCCACCGACATACTGGCCGGCATGATGGCGGCGCAGTCGCCAGCGATATCAGCGACAGCTCTGAACAGTGTGTTTTTCTCGGCGTCCGATGTGCCAGGCGCGTATTTTCCGATTCTGATCGGCTGGCCGAATGTCTGGGTGAATATTGACCAGTCCCGCTGGGTGTAGGCCTTGAACATCCAGGACCAGCTTGCAATCCGGGCCAGACCGGACCGGAGATACAAGCCGGACTTTGCCGGCATTGGGGCAAAGATGAACTTGAAAGGAGACAAGGGCACTTCCCGGCCCTTGTCATCCAGCAGAAGCGGGGTGCGCAGATCCGTGCGGTCGAACCGAAACCAGCGCTGATCGCGCCATTCCAGGCGCTCCGGCTGATACTGGCCTTCGGAGTAATCCCAGATGATTTCCGTAAAGGAATAGCCTTTGCCCACGGCATCCAGGATGTTGAAAATTTCCTCGGTCAGCTCGTCCCGCTTCAGCCAGGCCCGGATCAGTTCGGCGTGCTTCTTTGCGTCGGGCGTGTCGGCGCCGGGTTCCACCGTGATTTCCAACTGGCTGACAGCCCGCTTGCGGGTGCCCAGAACGGCCAGGTAATGCGGGTCGCGTTCTTCAATGGTTTCCGCCAAGCCCATGTAGCGGATCGGGTCGCCGTGATCCGCCGCCCGCAGGATGCTGGCCAGGACAACAGGGTCCAAGCCATCAGCGGGATATCCAAAGACCGGCGAACGCGCGCCGCCAACTGTGGCGGCGGCGACCTCCTTGGTGAGTTCGGCACGTTTAACAGGGCGTTTAAAGGTGTCAAAAATCTTGCCCAGCCTGCCCATTAGCGGCCTCCCCAGAGCCAAAACCGGAAATTGCCGAACCAGCCGGTGCCGCGCACCCGGCCGGATGCGGTCGGCAAGGTTGCTTGAACCAGTTTTGCGCGCTCATTATTCCACTGCTTTGCCTGCTGCTGCGCGCGGCGTGCTTTGCTCCGCTTGCGCTCTTTCTTGCTGCGGGCCATCAAATCCCCCCTCTCAATTTTGCGCCCAGGGGCTGGCGCCACCACCCTTTGCCAACGCCCTGGGGCGTGCCGAACGGGTGGCCGCCATCGCTGTCCAGGCTGCCGTCTGCATGTTGTGTATTGGCGCCGCGGTAGGCGATTTCGGAATAATCCTGGCGGCTGGCGAAATAGGCCAGGGCGCTGGCCACGGCGCTGTCGCCGTGCCGGTCCAGCCCGTCCGTGCCTTTCATGCGGAAATTGTCGGGCACCTTAATGATGCCGTTCACGTACTGAAGGGACTGGTGGTCCTGCACCACGTCTTCGTGGGCGCACAGCACAATAGTCTTGTCGACGAATGCCTCAATGTAAGGCGGCATTTCACGCGAATACCATTCACGGCTGAAGCTCACTTCAATGATCCGCTCGCCGTACCGCTGGGCGGCCTTTTCGGCCAGGTAGGCGCCGTTGCCGGTTTTATCCAGCGCGCCTTTGATGAAGTTCGGGACCCGGTCGCAGATGTAATAGAGAATGTCCCGCTGCTGGTCGAACGGGATGTTGCGCAGTTCCACCAGCAGCTTGGTTTCCCGGACCAAGCTGCTGGTGATTTCCTGAATGACAATGTCGGTGGCGTCGCCGGAGCGGGCAAAGTCTTCGCCCATCACATGCTTGCCGTTTTCGTTCAGCCCTTCCAGCACTGGCTTCAGGTGTTCTTCGCACCAGTCCAGAGCTGTTTTCTTGCGGATCTCATCCGGGGCGTTCTTGAACTCGTCCGGCTGTTTCAAGCGGTGATAAGGCACGCCCTGTTTGGTGCAGGCTTCGATCTGGACGCGGGTCAGAGCGGCGCCTTCGGCCTCGGCCGGGATGGCGTCCAGTTCCTGGCGCATGGCAGCGGTGCGGGACCCGTAGGCGGTGCGGATTGTCTTTTCCCAGGCGTCCTGGCCTTTCTGGCTCCACTCTTTCTCCCGCATCAGGCAGACGCGGCGGTACAGGCCGTTTTCAACGGCATCGCCGAACGGGATGTGATGAACCTGGTAGGGGGTCTTTCCGGCCCTGGCTTCCCGGATCAGCTCATTGAACGGGTTCAGAATGCCGTTGTGGGTGGAGATAATCCGGACCTTGCCGCCCCAGATCAGCATCGCGCTTACCGCGTCAATGACTTCGCGCACATCCTTGTGGAAGGCGGCCTCATCAATAACAACGATGCCCTGCAAACCCCGGATGTTGGCCGGGTTGGAAGACAGCGCCTCAACCCGGTAACCGCTGGCAAAGGTGACCCGGTAAGCCGTGATGAACTTGCTGGTGCCGTCCTCTTTCTTATCCTCAAACAGGTGTTCTTCAATATCGACCAGCTCACCGGCGACTACCTTGGCGAAATGCGCAACATAGCCGATGAATTCCCGGCCCTTTTCCTTGGTGTCCCCGATGTAGAACACGTTGTCGCCGCCTGCGGCCTTGGTGCTGGCGGCGGTGAGCGTGTCGTCCAGGGCCTCAGCAAAGGTAATGCCGGTGCGGCGGCCTTTTTCAGCGATTTTCAGATCGCTGTTATCTTCCAGCCAGGTCTTCTGATGCTCCATCAGAATGCCGTCGGCGAGCGGGTCCAGGTCCTCCGGCAGATCCGCACCCAGGCGCAACCCGTCCGGAAGTGTTTCCGCATCGCGCGACAGGATCGGTTGCTGCGGGGCCAGATCAGCTTCGGGTTTCATGTGCGCAGGCCCAGCACGCGGTTGCGGATATTCTCTGCCCGTTCCGGCGAAAGCCCGGCCTCGGAAACCGCTTCATCCAGGCGGCCGGCCATTTCAGCCTGCGCTTCTTCGCGGGCTTTCTTGGCGACACGCTGGCGTTCTTCTTCCAGCATTTTTTCCCGCAGACCGGCCGAATGCATCAGATCTTTCAGTGTGCGGGCGAGGTTGGCCAGGCTCTTGGCGTCAATCTGGTCGCCTTTTTCTGCCACCGCTTGCATGAGCTGGAACATCGCCGCAGCAATCATCTGCATCAGCGCCCGGTGCATTCCGCTTTCGGCTTCAATATCCATGTCCGCAAGCAGGGTTTCTGCAATCGCGAAGGCATCGCGCTGGGTTTTCAGGAGCTGGGAGAAATTCCCGACCGCTGATTTTCCGACGCGGAGTTCCAGGCCTTTTTCATCCAGCCAGAAATTCAGATCCTCAGTGACGCCGTGAATGTCACCAAAGCCCCGCTCCTGCAGCGCAAGGGCAAGCCGTTGGCGGATCTCCAGCGGGACAAGGTCAAGTTTCTTGGGAGGCGGCATGTGTCAGCTCCCAGGGCGGGGGCGCTGAATTTTCGGATGGCGGGCGATGCCTTGGGCAATTTCAACGCCGCGTGTGGTGGCGGTGACCACTACGAAACTGCCGTTCCGCTCGATTTGAGCCAGGCCTTGCTCCTGTAGCCATTCGAGTTCGGTTTCGGTTTGGTCGCGAGTGTAGGCGATACCGACGCGCGGCAGTTGGCTGGACAGCATCGACACATTCGACGTGTAGCCGGGCGCATCCTCAATGAAGCGCAGAATTGCGATACGGGCATGTTCCCGCAGAGTTTCGTTGTAGTTCATCAGTTGCTCCCGTTCAGCAAATGGTCTTCATGCCTGGTCACAACGTTTTCCAAGCGGCCCATGATTTGCTGATTTCCTTCCAGGACCGCTTCCATCCGGCCCATGGTTCCGTTGATGCGCTCCATGGCGAGTTCTATCTTGTGAACGTCTTCGCGGGTGGGCATCGACTTGATGGATTGCTCGACAGAAATCAGCCTGTTTTCGTGCCGGTCCATCCTGTCTGAACCCTGCTTAAAACGCTCGTCAACGTTCGTCCGGCGACCGCTGATCCAGACGTAAACTGCGGTTCCCAAAGAACCGGAAAATGTCACCAGGGCCAGAACATTGGACCACGTGAATGTGGGGTCGAACTCCATCAGTGAAGCTCCCCCGCCGGTTCCGGTTCCGCCAGGCCGATGGCCTGAAACTCATTGCCGTGCCCAAGGACGCAGGCCGCGCCGCCTGGCGCGGTGGCCGATATCGTCCAGGCGCCGGTGTCCGGAGAAACGAACAGATGGATGGCGTTGCCGTTCTTGGCGAGCATTTCAGCCGCCGGGGCTTCGCCGTGATGCTCGAACAGAACAGCGGCCAGTTCATCGAAACGGGCATAGCACTGTGCAGCCGCAGCAATAGGCTGGGCGAACAGCCCCAGCGCTATGGCGGCGGTGAGGGCGAGAACCCTGATCACGCGGCACCGCCTTTCATACCGGCGATCACCGCATCCTTGTTCTTGGAGCCGACCGACGAGCCGAAATAGAAGTTCAGCACCTGGCTAAGCCCGGTGGCAAGCGAACCGATCAGCAGCGCCAGAACTGGGCCGCTGTCTACGGGCAAGCCGTTCAGGGTCACATAGGCCAGAACGGCGAAGAACCCGACAATCACCACCGCGGCCAGAATGCCGGGTGTGCGGTCCTTGGTTTGAACCTGGCGGGCGCGGGCGCTGGCGCGGTCATCGGCGGCGATGCGTTCCAGCTCGATGCCGGCGGCCTGAAGCTGGGCGGCAAACTCGGCGTCCACCTGTTTCAGTTTGGCCAGATCAGCGGCAGACGCGCCCAGGATGGCCTGTTCCACCTCGTCGGCGGAGGCGCCCTGGCGGCCCATGAACTGCGTGGCAAGGGCATCAACAGCCACCCCGGCCATCGGCCCGCCCAGGGCCGCCGCGACGGTCGGTGCAACAGCGCCCAGAAACCGGATGATTTTGGCTTTGTTCTTCATGTCTCAGCTCCTCGGAAACCAGGGCGGGAAAAGGTGACGGGGGCCGCGTAGCTCTTCACGATCCACCCCGCGATGCCGCCAAAAATGATCTTCAGCCATTCGCGCCCGCCGACGGTCACAGAGGCGATGACCGGCACGCGGGTTTCATCGGGGATTTGCGCGATCACGTTGGGATTGAAGCTGGGCCAGCGGCGCATATTGAGCGTGTCGCCGGGTGTGCTGATGATCACAAAATCATCGGCGGCGGGGGTTTCCGCATCGCCCAGTTCCGCCTCGGCCGGATCGGTGCGGCCAAGGATAAGCGACCGGATATGTTCCAGCGGGAAAAGCGGGTTGGTGTCCACCTTGCGGCCGGGGGAGACGTACCAATGCGTGGTAATGTCTTCGAGTGATGGAATGGACGAAAACAGCGTCTGCAGCAGGCCCACCAGCGCTGTGATTTGAGCCTCAGTGTAGGGCATCCACAGGCCGTGCCCGTGCTGAGGCGTTTCGGCTTCTTCAATGCCGTATTCCAGAATGCTGAATTTCTGGCCGAACCAGGTGCGGGCGGATTGCTCCGATGCCCGCGTCATGCGGCCGGGGTTCACCATCTCGATGCCGATGGAGAACCCATTGCACCATTCGCGGCCATGATACTCTGATTTCCCGGCGTGGCTGGCTTTCCGGTTGACCGGGACCTGCTGCTCGATGTGCCCGTCACGCTCGATCACAAACTGGACCGACACCTTGGCGTCGTTACTCTGCAGGTAGCGGGCGGCGTTGCCCTTTTCGATCCGGCTGGCGGTGTCGTGAAGAATGACCAGGCTGGGTACAATCTCGCGGCCAATCCAGCGCGCTTCCTTGAAATCTATACCAGTGACTCTGCCGTATTGGATGCCCATTTCCGGCCCCTTAAAACCCCATTTCAATAGGATTCAAATTGACGGGGGGCGGGCAAAAAAAATGCCCGCAACGGCTTGCGGGCTATTTTTCAGAAGAAGGACAATTGGGCCTCATCGCCGGGCGGCCGCTCGTCCAGGTACTTTCGCACAGTCACGTCAGACACGCTGAGCTTGCGGGCAATATCGCTAATATTCAAGCCCATTGAGCGGTAGACCTTGGCGCGCCATTTCTTCGCAATCGGGGTGCGCCGCTGCAAACGGTGGGACACAGAACCAAGAGCCCTTGCCTTCGCATAGCCGACAACGCCCACAAGCTTGGAGGTTTGCCGGGGCTTCAGGGAATACCTGACTTCGGTTCCGCCGAATGCTTCCAGAAACCTCAAGGTATCCTGAAGGCCAAGCACTTCAAAATAGGGCTGCACTTGGGCGGTGGGCCGGGGAAAGGTAGGGGTAACGTCGCCCATCAGCTCCTCCCATTGCGGTGTTTCCGCCGGGAGCGTTTGCCCGGAGTGCTTGCTGGGGTAACGGTTGTCACCACGCCGTTCTCAAGCACGTAGCGGCGGCCACCGCTGATCACAGCAGTTGCCTCCGGGTGGTCCTCAGCCAGTTCGACATTGCGGCGGATCCTGCGGCGCACGGCGTTGACGTTCAGTCCTTCGGCCAGTTCAAGGTGGCGGATGACGGCTTTGTCAGAAACGAAATAGCGGGGTGGCTTCATCGCTGATGATCCTCCCAGGCGAAGTCGATATCCGCCCGCTGGCCCCAGCTTTTCAGGGCCTGAATAACCTGGTCGATCTGATCATGCTGGCGCAGCATATCCACGTCGGCAGGAACCGATTGCCAGGTCTTTTCAAACCGGGAGCGGATGAACTTGTTTAAACCTTTGCGGCTGGGGTCGCGCAGTTCGCCGACAGCGCCCAATTCACGCCACAGAACGTGCACCAGGCGCAGGTCGGCGCGGGGCGCCTGTTTGTGCTTTTTGGCACCGCTGCTGGCTTTGAAACCATCCGATTTAAGGCGCTTTAAAACACTGTTTAAATCGGCCTCGGTCATGTCTTTCATGGAGGCTTTGCCGGTGACGGCAAGCTGCAGATCGCGGCGGCCGTCACTGTCGAGGCCCAGCTCACGGCAGCCGACGTGGATCTTTTGCTGAAGCGTTCGGGTCATCAGGAGGCCTCGCTCAACACGGCCGCAACCGGGTGGCTTGCAGCTTCGTCGGCTTCCATGCGCTGCCGCGCTTCGGCCATTTCTTCCCGCACGATGGCGTCAAATCGTTCCGGGGAAATGCGGGAGACCTCTGCCCCCTGTTTCAGCAGCGCCACCGCGTTTCCCAGCACACGGCCAGCCCAGCGTTGTTTCTGCGTGTAAACACGGAAGCTGCGCCGGGCTGCATCACGGATTTCGTCTTCGGTCATTGCCATGTTAGGGTTCCTGCTGCCGGTTTCGGATTGCTGCACGGGCTTCGTCGCGCTCTTTGCGCAGGATGCTGGCTTCCAAATGGCGGCCTATCAGGCTCGCCGCCATGAACGCGCCAAAGGCTTCAGCTGGCCACCACCACGCAAACGGCAGCGCGATGTAAGCCCCGTAATTCAATGCAACTGAAAGTGCTTTACGCTCCGTGCGCGGATCACGGCTGGGAGGCTGTGAAGAAGGCATAAGCCAATGCACTTCAAAGCCGTCGGCTTCCATGGCAAGGGCCTGATTAACGGGCATTTCAACGCTCCACAGGAATTCGCTGCCTTTCAAATGCACTGTGCTGCCTTCGGGGGCGGTGCTGAGGTCGGCGAATTTCGCGGGTTCGTGGGGTGCGTGTACGTCAGAAATTGGCATACAGTTTTTCCTCAAATTGGATTACTCGGCGAACTGGCGGGCCAAAGTGGCCTCCAGCACTGCGCTGCGGTTTTGGAGGACGCTCAGGGGCAGGCTCAGGGCCTCTGAAATCTCTTCCAGCTCCTGCGGCGTGGCGGCCAGCAGTTTGCCGTCCAGGCGACCGGAATTCAGCCGCATGGCATAGCCGCGTTCCAGGACCGCCCGCACACCGCCGGAAACCGGGCTGTCGTCGCCTGAAGCATTTGCAGGGCTGCGCTTGTCGAAAAGGGTCCTATGGTTCATCACAACAGCTCAAACCTTGGCCATATCCAAAGGCAGGCGCGTTTCACGCATCGCAGGGTTCGGTTCGCGCGGGTCTACGTAGTAGAAACGCACATAGGTGTTTGCTACGTCCCGGATGATGGCCTTCTCTATAGCATCCATGGCTTTCAGCCACAGCGGGTGGTCGAACTTATGTTCACGCAGCCCAAGGATGCCGTAGGTGTCGACGCGTCCTCGGCCGTTCAACTTGAAAACCCCGCTGACGATTTCCTTGATGGTGTCGCGGCTGTCTTCCAGCTCCTCTTCCAGAAACTCGAAAATAAGAGCCTTCGCAGATTCCAGCTCAGGCCCGAAACTGACCGATTTGGCGACTTCCCGGCGGATGACGAGCCGTCCGCAAATGCTCCGCAGCAGCAGGTTTCCTTCCTTGCCGCCGACGCGGACACCTAAGTCGTCCATCATCATTTCGGAATAGGCCGACATCTCTTGCAGAACATCGTTTTTCAAGCAGCCCATGCCGTCGTTCAGGCCCTCAGCGCGGGGAAAGAACTTTGTGACGAGGTCATGGGCAAGTTGCTGGCGTGGCTCCACTTCACTGTAGGCCACATAAGATCCATCAGGGCGTTGGATCAGATCTTCTTTCTTGGGTCGTTCAGTCATGAGTGGTTTTCCCTTGGCTGCTCATCAGATCAGGGCCGCCGCGCCCTGATGACCGCGCCCGGATGAACCGGGCGGGTTTCGCATCGGGTCAGGCGTTCAAGAGGTCTTTCACCGCTTTGTGGGCCTTGAAACTCAGCCCGGACGATGCCGCGATTTGCAGGCTTTCACCGGTTTTGGGGTTGCGGCCAGGCCGTGCGGGGCGGTCCTTGCGGGTGAAGCTGCCAAATCCGTGCAGCGATACTTCCTGTCCGCTCTTGGCCGCTTGGGTGATCTGTTCCAGGATGGCTTCAAGTGTGGCGCTTACGTCCTCCTGGGTGCGGTCTTGGTTTTCTGCAATGACGCGGATCAGGTCTTTCTTGGTCAGTTTAGCCGCCATGGTCTTGTCTCCTCTGGCTGGGTGGTGCGCGGGTTTGCGCGGGGTTCAGGCGCCTGTTGGGTCCAGGCGGTCGGCAATGCGGCGAAGGAAAACCCCAAGCCGGGTTTTGAAGGGAAGCCGCGCTTTCATTTTTCGAATTCCCTAAATGTCGGACGGGGTTGGAAACCGGACCTGTTCATCAGTCACCTTGATGAACAGTGCAGCGGCGGCAGGCCCGGTCCATGTTGATTGAGAACGGGTCGCTTCCAGTTTTGGCCCCACTCTTGAGGCGCCAACTCAGGCAGGTTTCGCTTGAAATTTCCTGTGCAAGTGCGGGGCAGTTGACCGGAGCGTTCATGTAGACTTCGCGGACCCGCTTCTCGATGTTTTCAAGGCTCGCGCTGTATGTACGGCTAATGACTTGGCTGACGGCCGTAGCGCTGATTTGCAAACGCTTGGAGACTTGGTTTTGAGAGGCCCTGTCGCATTCGGTTGCGAGCACTGTGATCCAATCCGGGATACCGCTTCCCCAGACGTCCTGTGCGATCAACAGCTTCTTGTTCATTAAATCCGGCCTCCTGCCGCCCAAGTGATTTTGTCCAGGTTTTCGTCAATCATGACCCTGACAGACCGCTTCATCGGAGCAATCGGCCCCGTGTCCCGGGCCAAGTAGACCTGTGTGTCGGGCCGAAGTTTCTGCTGCCCGCGTTGCAAACGGAGATAACCCGCCTGCAGCAAGTCCTTCAGATACCCGGTGACAATTTTCTGATTCAACTCTGGACGAGCCGGGTGTGCAGCCGCCAGAATGTCCCTCGGTGTTCCGAATTCCATCAGGCGCAGCGCAATCCAAATCGCGCCTTCATTAGAGTTGTTGTGATCAGCTACTGCCTGCCGGAATTCTGAATAGGATTTGACCGTCCAAAACGTCTTGTTGCCGTCCCTTGCCCAAATCTTCATTTGGCCGGCACGCTTCAACCTGCGGAAAAACCGGTCCCGTTCGTTAGCAGAGGACGCAGGGAGAGCTTCGCGCACCCCTTCCAGTGTGAAAAACTGTCGTGCAGAGACATAGTCCCAGACCCGCATTTCAGTCGGAGTGCTGGGTTCCGCCAATTCGGTAATGCCCGGGCCGCTACGGGCAAACACTTCGGCACCGTTTCCCCGAGCAACAAGGACAATTTCTCCGCTGCGTTCCAAGCTTTCAATAACGTTGGAAACCACGTGTCCCGGGTGCTGACACTCCTCTTTGATCTCGGATTTTGTGAAGGTCTCTTTGCCTTCAATGATTGCTATTAGATCGCGCTTGCAATCGCTCAGCTCGCTGATGCTCATACCTTCAAACCCTTGCGCGGAATTGGGGCTGAGTTGCTTTCGGAAAAATCAATATGTCCGGCCGTGGCTGCATCGACTTCGGCAAAACCATGGGCAACCGCCCATTCGTCAATCTGTACAAGTTCCTTGCAGATTAGGCGTGCACTGCCGGTGCAACGGTTGACAACAATTTCCAGCAGATCATTGCTGATAGTAACTCCGTCAGCGTAATAGGAAGCCAGCATTCGCGCGTCTGTCAGGTCCGAAGGCTGCGCTGGACACCAGGTGCAACGGCTGCTCAAAGCGCCGTGCATTTGCAAGTACTGCGGCAGTTCATCCGTTCCAATCAGTACAACTGTCGCTTGGCTGTTGTCGCCAAGCACACGAATTGTCTCCATGAACAGCTCTTGTTTGACGATCAGGTTCACTTCATCAAGCAGCAAGGTCGTGCCGCTAGAGCGCAAGGCGTCTATTAGCGCATCCATGTACTCGCCCCATTGGGCCGATTTGCGTAATGGCGGGAGGTTCATTGCGCGCGCAATGCTCTTTAGAAAGTGCTTTACGGTCCAGCCCTTGACGTAAGATACATGCACGGCATCAACCATGTTCAAGGCAAATGACGCTGAATATGTTTTGCCGTAGCCATATGGGCCATGAAACACACCAAATCCGGGCATGCCGAACTTACGGGAGTTGAGCTTTTCTATTAGCTCGGCCATTAGGGCGACATTGGTTAACGGTTGCAGCCCCTTACCGATGCTGTGCGATTGCGACATGTTAAGTCCTATCCTGTACTGTCCGTTACGGTTTCTGCTCCCGCACAGAGAGCTAGCCCGTGTTGTTTTGGTTGAGCTGATGCATCGCTAAACGCGCGCGGTATTCATGGTGGTTCTGGAACCGGCTCAGCCAGTCCAGCTCCGCTTTGCCAACCGGTTTCCCGGCCTGTGCGCGGTGTTCGATTTCCAACGCTTGTTCAAATCGCGCTTGGGCGGTTTCGGCGGGTTTGAAACCGGCTTCAGCGGGTGCGGGGTTCTGTGCCTTTGCTTTAAAGCTGACAACCAGAGCGTCCCGCGCCCGGTCTGCTTCTTTGGCGCGCTTGGCGGGTGCGGCATGACGCGGAGACGGCTTCGCAAATACGGGCTTCACCACTTTGGCTTCCACCAGTGCGGTGGTTTCCTTGCGGGTCCCGTTCAGATCGGCCCCAAGCTGTGCCGGCGTATGCGGCGCGTAGAGCTTGGCCAGTTCTTTTTCTTTTTTGACGATATCACGCTTCCGTTTAGCGGTGACGCGCGCATCCTCGTGGCTGAAGAAGCCGATTTTCTGCTGGCATTCGGCAAAGCCCAGGTGTGCGCCGTGGGGTGTGTAAATATGCACTCCGCTGTGCAGATCTTCGGGGTCAAACCGGATCACAATATTCCGGCCCGCCTCCTGGCTCATCCAGTCGCAGTGATAAACATTGCCCAGAAATTTCAGGCTGCCATTGTTTTTGTGAAGCTTGCCCGTCTCCTGCCCCATCAGCCACAGATTGCGCTGCTCCTCTGTCGCCCTCAGGATGTTGGCCGTGGCATAGCTTTCGGCAAAGGTTTCATCAAAGCTGCGGCCTGCAGCCGTATCCGTCCGGCGTCCTGTCCGGGCGTTGTGTTCTTCAATGCGCTCTTCCAGAACCGCAACGAATTCATGCAGAGGGACCGCGTGGGAGCCGTAATTTTCGGGTTTGGCATCTGGACGGTTTCCGACATACGCACCCGCGAAACGCACATCTTTGGCGATGTCATTCGCGTGACCGCCAAAGGCCCGCTCGATAGGTTTAGACTGGCCGCTTGCCGGTTGTGCCCAGGTCAGGTTGATGCCCAACAGCGTTAATACGCCGTGCGCATCATCATCGCGCACCTTGAACCGGAACCGGGTAGGGGACCCGCCCGTCATCCACTTGTTCGCAAATTCATGGCCGTTGTCGAACAGGCAACGCTTTGGGATGCCCCAATTGTCTACCATCTCCCCAAAGGCGGCCATCACCATGATTTTGTTAGGGTCACAGTCTACCCGCCAGGACAAAAATTTGCCTGAGTAAAGGTCCTGAAACGCAATCATCTGCGGGCGGCGGATCTTACCGTCCGGCCAACGGACGAAAACATCAAACTTGTGGCAATCCGCGTTCACAGCCTCCAGCGCATGCAGAGAGGATCTATCTCTGATCTGCGCGGGAAAGCAGCGCATCAGCCCGCGCGGGCCTTCGCGTTTGTACACCTGGGTGGTGCGCGGCACTTCGGCATCCATCCAGCGTTTTGCGGTTTTCAGGATTGGAAATTCCCAGCCCCGATGGCTCGCAACACGAACTGCGTCTCGGTAGCTCTGTGCAAATGTCGGCCCCTCCATCCGCAGGAAGGCACTTTTCAGCCAGTCCATGAACATTCTGAACTTGCTGCGGTCCTCAGTTTTGGTGCGCTTTTTGGGCGGCTGTGGCGCCAGATAGGCCAGGTGATCCGCCGCCGGAATTCCTTCAATCAGCCCCAGCCAATTGTAGATGGTGCGCGGGCTGATCTTGTATTCATCAGCAATTTCACCCACGGCCTGAACGTGAACTGTGCCGCTGCTGTGCAGAAGGCCTACTTTCGCAAGCGCATCCAGCCGCCGCGCCGCCTCTTTCTTGTTTTTCTGGGACAGCTTTTCATAGGCTACCCAAGCGGCGGCACGGTCGGGGCGCTCCGCCGGTACTGGCTCGGCGGCTTCCTGCATCACCAGTTTTTCACGGGCGGCAGACGGCAGAACAGACCAATGATACGACCACCCGCCGCCGCGCCCAGGTTTGCGTTTGATGGCGCCGGGCACCTTGCGCCAGCCGCTGCGTTCGGCAAAGGCGTTCACATTCTGCACGGTGCCCGGCAATCCCGGCAGCTTTGCCTCGGCAATCTCTGCCGCCGTCCACCATTCCTTTTCGGGTGCGATGCCGCTGTCCATCAACCGGCCTCCCGGTTGTGGGATTGAAACTTCACAACTTCAGAGGCGGGTGTTTCACTGTCTTCGGCATCCTGCAAAAGCTCCAGCAGCTCATCGCGGAATTTCTCCGCAAACTGCGTCCGTGCAGCTTTGGAACCGCGCCGCCAGGCGTCGGCCATCTTGGAAAGCTGCTGGTCCGTGGTGGATAGCACCGCCGCTCCGGGGGTCTTTTTGCGGGCCAGAACCTCTTTGGCGGATTTCGCTTCACCGCTGCCCAGGGCCGCGCAGATCGCACTGCGGTCTGTCTGTTCGCCGCATTTGGCGATGTGTTCCAAATCCGTAAACTGCACCTTATTCGGTGACTGCCGGAGCAGGGCAATTTCTTCTTTGGACAGTTCTTCACCGACTTTGATCAGACGGCGAATGTGCCGGTCTCCTTTGCCGAACACCTCGGCGGCATTGGCGGCAAAACTGCTAACGGACATAATGTCCGTTAGCACTCTGTTCTTTGCGCGCCCGCCTGCGCTGCCGCGCTTTGCTTCGGGGTTTTCCCGCTCATACAGCTCTTTATGCGCGGCCAGAAACACGGCCATATCCAGCGGCGTCAGCGGTGCGCCGGCCACATTTGCGTCCACCTCAATGCGGATGGCCTGGTCATTGGTGCATTCGCTGACCTTGACCGGCACTTCTTCCAGCCCGGCTTCCTTGGCGGCGGTCAGGCGGTGCAACCCGTCCATCAGCCGGTAGCCGTCTTTGACCCTGCGCACCAGCAGCGGCTGCAGGATGCTGCCGACCTCATGGATGGACGAAACAATGCTGGCAACCGCTGTGGGGGAGGCCGTGCGCAGGCGTTCTTCCACTTGGATATCAGCAGCCGGAAGGGTTTGAATTTTCTGCCAATTTGGAGGGGTCATTGGGGATGCTCCACTTTGATTGAATTCAGGGGTTTCAAGGGATGGCCTGCCGTTCTGTGCGGCATGGCCGGCGGTGTCAGCGCGCAGGGGCTTGAAGCTGCCCGTTATGATCTGCGCGCCGGGCATCAGTGCTTGCTAGCCAGGAAGTCGTTGAAATCGTCCAGGGCGCCGTCACCGGCCAGGCTGGCGACTAGATCCGCCACCCGGCGCTGTGTTTCAGCCAGGGCTTCAACTGCTGCGTCCACTTCTGCGGCACGTTCGCCGACCGTTTTCCAGCGGCGTGTCTGAGCCATCCTGTGACGGCTTGCAGCGATAACCAGGCGTTCGCGCTGCGCTGCGTATTCTGCTGCTGCGGCGCGCAGTTCGGTGGCCCGGTCAGGTACGGTTTTCTTGAAAAAGATATCGGTGCCGGTCATTTCAAAAAGGCTCCAAACAAGAACAGGAAGGGCAGGGCGAAGGCGCAGATGCTCCCAATAAAGTCGTCGAAAAGGTCCGAAGGACTTGGCCACACAGCGCGGAACTCTTGGCCCCAGGCCGTCCAAAATGGGACGGCGCTGGGACCCGCTCCGGCGAGTGGTAAGCGGGAATAAAAAGGCCCCGGCAGCGCATCCCTGCTGCCGGGAAGTTGAGCCAGGCCGCTGCTAGCAGGCGTGCGGGACTGGCTGGGAAGATTGGACAGGCAGATCATTTGTCGGCCTCGGATTTGAGGCGCTCTTCGAATTTCTTGAGGGCCTCAAGGCGGTCAAGGGCGTTTTCAATTTGCTCCATTTTTTCAACGGAGGGGAACTTGAACTGCTTGGCGAGCCAGTGGCCGTAGTAAGAGGGCTCCAAGCCAGCTTTCACGGAAAGCCCGCGCAATGATAAGCCGAGCGCATTGCGGCGTCTCTCGCACGCCTCGGTCATCCTCTTCCATTTCTCGTGGTCTTTGGTGCTGTGGCTAGTCATGTTCCGCAATCGCATGTTTTCGACTTATATATCGTATTATCGAGATTAATCGCGCGTTGTCAATTCGACTTATTAGTCGTATTGTTGAGACCAACTAAGCGTAGCGGTGGCGTGAGACGTGGAAGACTGGCGAGTAAGACTGAAGGCGGAGCTGAATCGGAAAAGGGCCGAGGAGGGCTTGCTTATAACCAAGCTGTCAGAGGCCTTGGGCTGGAGCCGTGACCGAGTCGGCAGGATGACAAATCCCAACAGCAATCCTGGGATTCAGGACGTCATCACCATGTGTGAGAAGGCCGGTATTTCAATAAGCTACGTGCTTACTGGTAAGAGGGAGGATCCCATTTATGACGGGGTCATCACCGAAATGTCGAAGCTGACGAAATCCGAACTCAATTCCTTGAAGAACCACTTGAGTTCGGCTCCCCTGAAGCCCGACCTTGACGAAGATCCCGACAGTAATTGAAGACCTTGTTAGCCTCATCCGGCTTCAGGGATAGTACGCGCATCACGAGTTCAAGTAGCAAGTCAGTGTTCATATTCGGCACAAGTTCAATTTTGGAATGTTCAATAATGGAACCTTTGGCATGACAGATAGCGATTGGCAACAACTAAGGGGTGAGTTGCTTGCATTCGGAAGGCGAGTGTCCAGCGACGGCTTCACGGCTGGATTTGATTTTATTGGGGGTATCCCGGCGGAAATCGTTACCACCTTCTCTGAGGACTGGTTGGCGGAGTACCAGGAGCGCGACTACTTGATGGTTGACCCGGTTGTCATTTGGGGAGCGCAACACGACGGCGTTAAATCCTGGAGCGAATTGTCGCGGCTGTTCCCCAATGTCTCCCCGAATGTAATCTCCATCGCCAGGGAGCGAGGAATGAAGCACGGAACTGTTGTTTCTATGACCGTCAACAGGAAGAAGGCGATTATCGGCATTACCCACGATGCCCTGGAGCTATCGGTCGAAGATCTCCGCGCCCTGCGCGGTCTCTTGGCGAATATGCTCATCGCCTGTCCCGAACGGCAGGAAGAGGTTCTTACCATGAAAGGGAAGAAGTACATTTCCCAGGTAGCCGAGGGGATGACGGACCAGGAGATTGCGAACTTGGAGGGCCGTTCCGTCAGGGCCGTTGCCGCTCTCCGCGAGCGAGTGACAGAAAAGCTAGGTGTGTTAACACTGCCGGCCGCTGTTCTGAAAGCTTACAAGTCGCGGATTATAGACTAATTAATCGCTGATTAGTTGTGCTGTTCAGCGTTACTCTACCGCTTTCAAACTCGGAGCGGTAAATGCAAAACGTGCTGATTGTAGACGACAAAAACATGGGGATTTACGGGGGGCTTCTGCACGAGCAGTTCAGGCAGCGTCACGCCCTCTTTGCGGAGGAACTCGCGTGGGACGTGCCCCGCTCATCTCAGATTGAACGCGACCAATACGACCGCGCAGAAACGGTTTACGTGCTGATTGAGGAGGGTGGGCGGCTGACCGCATATGCGCGGCTGCTTCCTACAACCGCGTCTGTGAATTACGGGTCCGCAGCCTTCAGCTACCTGGTGCGAGACGCTTGCTTGGGTAAGCTTCCTGGTATCCCCTCGGATATTTTAGAAGGCCAGGACCCGCCCCGGTCAGATGGCATCTGGGAGATGACGCGCGTCGAAGCCCAGGGGAAAAAGTCACTCGTGGCACTTTTTGAGGCGACCAATGCGTTTCTAGTGTCGCGAGGCGCACATAGTGCCATCACTTTCACCAGACGGAGCTTCGCTGGCATCCTCAACAAGCTGGGCTTTCGCACCGAAATACTCGGCAGAGAAGTGGACTACGGTGGCAAGCCATATTGCTCGATGATGACGACACTCATCAGTAGCCGAGAATAGAACTTTGCGTTGAAACTTGTCTGTTTGGACGCGCGCTGCATTCCCGCTGTGTAATCTTCATCAAGCGGTAGCGGCCAAGTGAACATAACGGTGCTTATAGGGTGAAAGCACCCGTTAGACCGGTCGTGCAGGGCGTCGGAGCGATTGGGAAATCGGCGCCCTGCTCATAGAGCACTAGGAACCCATCAATAGGTCAACTAAGCGGCAACCGGCTGGCAACTAGGCACGGTGTCGCGGCTGGCTTCACGGGCCGGCTATGCAAGCAAATCGCGCTGCTTTGAGTACTGCATGTGCGAGGCTTACCAAAGCAGCCGCTCAATGTTACCGATCGAAATGCTAATCCGCCCGCAAAGCAGGGCTTGAATGGTCCGACACAGGCGTAATGCCAGGAAAAGTGGACTAAGCACTCCGAATCAAAAAGTAAAACGCCGTCGTGGCGGTTGCACGGCGGCGTCTATATCTTGTTGTGAGTCGAAGCTCAGAACGAAATGTGGTAGCTCAATCGGGATTGCTCATTGCCATCTCTCCTTCTTTGTTGTGGCTCACACCACATCGTTGTTCAACATAGCCTGTCCTGCGATGATTTCAATCAGGTTAAGCCAAGGTCTGATTAAGTGACTATTTTTCACAGTTGGGCGAATGACACTTCGAGTCTGTTGATCCTGGCCATGAGACAAAGCGTTCCGAATGCCGCGCAGTCTATCAAGCGTATTTCGAACGCCGTTGTTTGAAAATGTCTCGAGCTCGTCCTTTTTCGTGATGAGAGGCTTTACCGAGTATCCGCCATCGAACTGAGTAGGAGTACAGAAGAAGTCCTTATGTCGCTCGACCTCGCACCACAGGTGTTTCATGTCGAGTGTAGCCATAACAAGGTGCTGGGCCTTTGGAATATCTTCGGTTGCGTGTTTCGTCGAGAGAGCTTCAACGACTGACTTCATCGTCTCGTCCAGGTCCGCCAGTGCGTGTGGTGCCGACAGCAGTTGGCGGATCTTCGACTTAGTCTGAACTTCAATAAAGTGGAAGGCTAGGTATTCCACAATCCGATAGCAGGTGAGGAAGGTGACGATCTCGTTGGAGGAAAGTGTAGCTTCGCGCCAATAGGCCAAAGCGTTGACGTCGATCTCACGACCGCGGATTTGTTCAGGAAACTGCCCGTGAAGGTATCTATCTCGTGCTTCATAGCCGGACAAGGCAGGGTCATGGATTAAGACCTGAGGAGCCTTTGTGTCATAATACGACATATAGGCGTTCAAGTTGTCGATTAAGCGGTCTAGGTGCTCCCAGGGCATGTCACCAAGTTGGATGAAAAACGATATCGGTTCACTTAGCGCGCGACCGGAGGGGGTGTTGCCCCCCCGCTCCTTATCTCGAGCTAGCATCATGAACGACATCATGTTTCGGTAGTTTGTGCTTGTGGAGTTGGTAACCGGAGACGCAGAAGAGGCTATGGACATGAGTTCCTCGGTAGACATTGCGAACCAGCACTGGTGAACTCTCCCAAGGAAGTGAAACTCGAAGTTTCTTTTCACAATAACTTGGCTGGATTCCGTGAGGCGGTACGCCGTCCATATCACTTCCAGCAATTGTTTATCGCGGTGATAGATCGCTGAATACTTTTCGGGCAGTGTGCAGGCATTCAACGCTTGAAAGAGCTGAGCTTGTGCTTCCATATCGCTGGGGACATGAAGAGCCACAGTCTTGTCTCCCCAGGGTTTTGCAATGGTAACACTTTGGTCTTCCTCGGCCACCAGCTGCGAATATGGGTTTTCTTTAATGAAGATTTCCAGGCTTTCAGTCGCTTCCTCAATATCAATGCTCACTGGGTGTTCCTTCAAATTCTACTTTATGCATGTGAATCATTGTGATCGTAACTTCCGGAAGAGTGGAGTCCGACGCCCTCACTGTACGCGTGATATAGCTAGCCTCAGACTTGTTGTCACGGCCGTTCAGCCCGAGCCAAAATCGCGTTCAAGTTCAGACTAAGTGCAGTGCGAGGCAAGTAGGCCCCACCGCCTTGTTTATAAGCGTTTAATTCCATTCTTGAACGCTTGACCAAACTTCGGCCCCTGTCGTTCAAGTTCGGGAAGACAGATTGCGGCGCCGTTCGTCTGCCATCCTGCCTGAATGCCCCAATTTATAGGCGTTTCAGGCAGCTTTCAGAGTTTGCAACGGGAAGTGTCCCGAAATTGGCCATTCGCGCTGTGTGGGCCATTCTTCCGGGTATTGAAGGACAAACGCTCCGCAGGCTGCTCCTGGGGTAGCCCTTCCTGAAAGCCCTTTTTTATATGGCCCCATCCGGGTTCTTCCGGCTTCCTCCGGCCTCTTCCGGTTACTGCAATATCAAGTGTCCCCTAACAGGGACACTTCGCGTTGCAGTGCGGGACACTTCCGGTTGCAGCAACTCATTTTCGCGAGTTCCCTGATTTTTAGGCGCAAAACCGGGGTTTAGCCAGTTCGGATCTGTGCCGGTTTCTCGATTTGACTCAGGGATTTCGGGACACTTCGCATTTGATACTCGAAAATCCGCTGCCCAGAACGAATAAGAACGCCAGGCGGCAGAGGGTTTTAAATGCCCATTAAAGGGGGGCTTTACGGTTTTTGAAGGCTTCAAGGCGGTTTGCCTCAAACCTCGAACTCCTTCTTCAATTCGAGATACGCGCGCGATGCAGCCATTGGGACCACCCCGTTACCGGCTGCAGCGGATCGGTCCACCCCGCAGGCCAGCCCATTATCCAATCGGTGAAGGCAGGGTTCTGCTGCAGCAGGGCTGTCCCCTTCGAGTGCGCGTCCCCAGCCAGCAAGGTCACCAGGCATCGGGGGGAAGAGGCCAGCGGCCCCGGCGTCCAGCCGGTGGCCTTCATCAGATCCCACATCACCGTCCAGCACAGCCCCGCTGTTCTCAGCGAGACCTGGCCCCCGGCCTGATTCTGATCCGCTACAAACAGGAAGCTGCCGGGCCCCATCCGGATCGAGGTCCGGTTGCCCCCCTGCTTGTACGTCGGCGTGGGCCAGAATGAAGAGCCTTTGCCTGATATGAGACCCGCCGACTTCAGCCGCCGATTGCACGCGCGCTGCAACCCGGTAGCCCATGCCTTGAAGGTCGCCGACGACGTCCTGCAGGCCAAGGGTGAGATGGCCGGCGACGTTCTCAAAGAAGCACCATTCCGGCTGCACTTCGCTGATAATGCGGGCGACGTCCGGCCAGAGGTGCCGGGGGGCCTGGTCGCCTTTGCGGTCACCGTTGAAGGTGAAGGGCTGGCAGGGATACTGGTGCGGTAGATGGTCCGCATCCGCCAGTTCCGGCCTTTTTCGCTCTGCTCCCCAGTCCAGCCGGTCCAGCCGCGCCGTTGTACAATGGCCCGGAAATTATCTTTGAACGCTGCAAAGCCAGTGCCCTCCACATCGGTTTTTTCCAATGCAACGGCAAGATCCGTCAGCAGGACGTTCCGGAATTCTTCAAAGCTGGACGCCGCTTCGAACATGGCTTCAATCTGATCCAGCATCCCATCCACCGCCGGGCCTGCCTCCAGCTCCAGGCAGGCGGTCAAATCCGGAATTGGCGGCACCCCCGGAAAATCGGCCGTAGAGGGCTGATCGGCCTGCAGGGCACGCGCCCTGAATAACCGTTCCGGGTATTACCTCCCCTATGAATGCTCTCGGGGGTATTTCGTTGATTGCACCTGGTTGGACACCCGACTGAGGTGGGGTTTCGGGCGATCTGCCCAGGATTGCGACTTTTGCATTCGGTGCAGACGGCCCCAGATTGTCCAGGACCTTTTACTGAGAAACCTGCGGCCCGGCAGAAACCCAAGGCACGGTCGCGTCGGTTCAGGTCTTAGGCTCGTCTGTTCGCTTAAGCGCCTTGTTATCTTCCTTGAGACTTCCTGCAATGCCGTCGAAAATTTTCTGGTTCGTGCTAGGGTTTTTCTGATCCACCGTGTGGTCCCTACGAGGGCAGAATTTGGCAAGGCGTGCATCCAGGTATGGGCAAAATGCAGGTTAGGTGTTTGATCCCATGGTTTGATGGTGGGATCTGCTCTTTGGAATGGAAGGAAGCATTATGGGACAAGTTCGTCACGGGAGCGCCACGCACTGTCACCTGGCAGGCGGTTTGCATGGCAAATCTGCCGAGAGGGCACGCACGCCATCAGAGCAGCAATACAGCGATCCGCTGCCCGGCAGGGTTATGCGAAGCATGATCCCGAAAGGGACAAGCTTCGATCGCGGCACTGAGCAAGGAGCTGGACATCAATCCCAAGACCGTTGCGAAGTGGCGCAAGCATGCGACGGTGGAGGATTTTAGGACCGGGCCGAAGGAGCCGCGTTCAACCGTTCCCTCCGAAGCGGAGGAGGCAATGATCGCCGCATTCCGGCGGCATACGCTACTGCCGTTGGATGATTGCCTTTATGCTCTCCAGCCGTCGATCCCGCATCTGACGCGGCCGGCGCTGCATCGGTGCCTTCAGCGGCATGGCATCTCGCGCTTGCCGGATGCCGCGGGTGACAAGCCAAAGCGGCAGCGGTTCAAGCGATACCCCATCCACTGCCCGGCAGTGCATGTTCACATGCATGAGAGGGGGGCTTCTTTCACATTGGCATCGCCGAGGTTCAGAAGGTGGAGGGCAAGCTTTATCTCTTCGTGGGCATTCACTGCCCGGCAGTGCATTCGCAACGCGAATGTCACGAGAGAGACCGGACCAGCAAGTTCGCCATCACCCAACTCGTGGACAAGGCAGATCGCAAGACAGCTTGGGAGCCCCTCGAACACCTGCTCAAAGCCGTTCCTTACCGGATACATACGATCCAGACCGATAACGGCATCCAGTTCCCCGAGCAGCTACGACAGATGTCCGAAGGTCTTCCTGTCAGCAATCGCGCTTGCCGCCCTCGTCATCTACTGGCTTTGAAACTCAAGGAGTCCAGAGCCTAGAGCGTTGGTCCCTACTTTTCCCAGAAAAGTCAGGCAGCGTTGTGTCGCAGCCAGGGATTCCTGCCGCGTTCGGTTGATCAGCCCCACTTGAATGGTCCAGTTTGATTGTTAGTGCATGACTGGCCTTGGGTCCATCTGGACGATGGTTTCCGGCGCCGGTGGGCGATAGCCCAGAGCACTATGAGGGCGTTTGGTGTTGTCGTGTTTCCTCCAGTCTTCGATGAGGATTTGCGCCTCGCGCAGGCTGTAGAAGATTTCGCCGTTCAAGAACTCGTCCCTGAACCGTGCGTTGAAGCTCTCGCAATATCCGTTCTCCCATGGAGACCCTGGTTCGATGTATGCGGTCTTCGCGCCAACAGCCTTGATCCAGTTCTGGACGGCCTGAGCAACAAACTCCGGACTGTTGTCTGAACGAATGAACGACGGCGCCCCGCGCAGAATGAACAGGCCGCTCAAGACATCGATGACGCTGCCTGAGTTCAGCTTGCGATCCACACGAATGGCAAGACACTCCCGACTGTACGCGTCGATGATGTTCAGTGTCCGGAAGGCTTTTCCATCGTCAGTGCGGCAATGCACGAAGTCATATGACCAGACATGGCTGCGCCGTTGTGGCCGAAGACGCGCACACGATCCATCGTTCAGCCAGAGCCGTCCCTTTTTCGGCTGTTTCATTGGTACTTTCAGCCCCTCTCGCCGCCACAGCCTTTCGACCCGCTTGTCATTCACATGCCAGCCAGCGTCCCTCAGCAAAGCCGCAATCCGACGATAGCCATATCGACCGTATTGTCCCGCCAGCTCGATCATGCCGGCCGCCAATCGTTCTTCATCAGCGCGGCCTACTGGCACTTTGCGCTGCGTGGATCGATGCTGTCTCAGAACCCGGCATGCCCGGCGCTCCGGGATGTGCAGTTCAGCACGAGCGCGATCAATGCAAGCGCGGCGGCGAGCGGGGCTTAGAAGTTTCCCTTCGCAGCTTCCGCCAAAATCAACTTGTCCAGCGTCAAGTCAGACACCGCCTTTCTCAGCCGTTCATTTCCTTCTGAAGACGCTTCAGTTCTTTCAGCTGGTCCGTGCCCATTCCACCGTACCTCAGCATCACGCTTGAACCAATGGCGCTGCGATGCTTCGATCTTCCAGCGATAAGACGTCTGTTCAGTCACACCAATCTGACGGATCGCATCCAGACGCGGCATACCTTGCCCAGTCAGAACCTCAACTTGCCGTAACTTCGTGACAGTCTCCTCGGGCTTTGGCCGTTTGTTGGCCATGGTATTCCTCCGTTTTCCTAAACATAGCGGAGGACCACTTCAGTGGGGGAAGACCAGCATGGCCGACAAAGAAAACAGTGAAATTGCAGAAATCGCGCGAAAGGACGGGCTGGATATTGCCGTGGATTTGAAGGGGTATACAAAGGACAACCGCCTGAACATCTTTAATGAACGGCTGGCTCCTTTAATGAACGGCTGGCTCCTGTGCATGTTGCATATCTGGGTTACCCCGGCACCAGTGGTGTCAAGGAAATGGACTACATGGTTGCTGATCCCGTCACGATACCGGCTCAATTGCGAAAGCACTATACCGAAAAAATCCTGTATATGCCCGACTGTTATCAGCCAAATGACGACAAACGCTCCGCATCGGCGAACAAGCCATCCCGTTCCGATGTTGGATTGCCGGAGGATGCGTTCGAATTTTGCTCTTTCAATAGTCCGTACAAGGTTTCACCCGAAGAGTTCGATATTTGGATGAAACTCCTGAAGAAGGTACCGGGCAGCGTCCTTTGGTTCTATTGCAATGAAAGTGAAGCTCAGAAAAACTTTGTCAAAGAAGCTAAGAAGCGAGGTGTTTCCGCCGACCGGATAGTTTTCGCCGGATTTGCAGATCAAAGTGATCACCTGGCCCGCTTGCCTCTTGCAGATATCTTTTTGGATACTTTTGCAGTGAACGCGCATACCACCGCAAGCGACGCTTTGTGGGCCGGGGTGCCTGTTGTCACCAAAATTGGCAAACAGTTTGCGGCGCGTGTCGCTGCCAGTCTACTCCACAACGTTGGAATGCAGGAACTTGTAGCCAGTTCGCCTCAAAAATATCATGCTCTTGCACTCAAACTGGCACGGGATCAAAAGTATTTTGCAGATGTGAAAGCAAGGGTCAAACAGGGGATCGCAGAAGGGCCTCTGTATGACACTCAAAAGTTTACTCGTAATTTCGAGGCCTTGATGGAAAAGGCCGTTGACCGGTTCAACGCGGGCCTGAAGCCGGAACACATCAGCTTGACCTGATCTCGGGTTAGCGGAATGCAACGGAGCGTAGTCACGTTTGCGCTCCGTTTTTTTGCAATTTTGAACCCGGTCTTCTGGCTACAGCAACCGGACCTGGGTGCCGATCTGCACCATTTCAAACAGCTCCTCGGCGTGCTGATTGTACAGGCCGATACAGCCGGAGGAGCTTTGCCGTCCGATCTTGCGGGTGTCGTGGGTTCCGTGCACCAGATAGGCCGGCCAGTCCAGATACATTGCCCGGGTGCCCAGCGGGTTGCCGGGGACGCCGCCCTCGATCCGGACCGGCAGGGTCGGATCACGCTCGCGCATGGAGGCGGTTGGGGTCCAGCTTGGGTTTTCCCGTTTGCGCACCACTTTGGTGTAGCCGCGTTTGGTCAGATCCTCGGTCATCGGCACAGAGGAGGGGAACAGCCGGTAGGTTTCACCATCCGCCCCCCAGTAGTGCAGCGCGCGGGAACTGATATCGGCGAGCAGGCAACCGGCGCCAAGCGTGTCGAAATGATCCTGCCAGTTCTGTTGGGTGAAGGCGGACAGGTTGCGCTGAACCGGCACTTCCTCACGGATTGCGGGTTCGTTTTGCTGAAAGGCGTCGGTGGATTGCGCGCGCAGGATGGCCGGGCTGGCCAAAGAGGCGCCGATGCCGGCCAGGGCGGCGCGGCGGGTGATGCGAAGTTTGGTCATTTTTCCTCTGCCAAGCTGCTCGAAAACTCCGCTGCAAGATAAGCAAGCGGACGGGTTTTCCTAGGGGCGGCATACTGGAATTGCCGCGCCTCACAAGCTTGTGTTGGGAAAAGCGGCGGAAGACCGCCGCCGGGGTCCGGGTTTCCCGCCTGGCTTCAGGCCTGCAGTTGGCGGGCCTGGGCAAAGGACAGCAGGCGCTTGCTGTCTTCGTCCCACAGGTGCAGCCGCGCATTGGCCAGGCTTTCGCGGATGGTCATCCGGTTGCCTTCGGACAGTTCCGCATGATCGCGCAACACTTCGGTCAGGCGGTAGAACGGGATGCGGCTGTAGAGGTGATGCACATGGTGGATGCCGATATTGGCGCTGATCCACTGCAGAACCGGCGGCAGCACATAGTGCGAGCTGCCATGAAGGGCTGCGTCATGCAGCTGCCAGTCTTCTTCCTGTTCCCATTGCGTGGTCTCAAACTGGTGCTGCACATAGAACAGCCACATGCCTGCTGTTGCAGCGACCAGTGTTGCCGGCACAAAGATCAGCAGAAGCGGCATCAGACCGCCAAAGTACCAGATAATGCCGACAGCTGCGAGGATCACCGCATTGGTGCCCATCGCGCTGATCCAGTAGCGGGCCTGGTTCATCAGACCGTAGGGAATGCGGTTTTGCAGGAAGAACAGGTAGCCGGGGCCAAAGCCGAACAGGGTCACAGGGTGGCGGTAGATCCGGTACATCAGCCGGTCCCAGCGTCCCAGTGCCCGGTATTCGGCCACCGTCATCGTGTGGATGTCGCCCATGCCGCGCTTGCCCAGGTTGCCATGGGTGCTGTGATGGATGGAATGCGTGCGGCGCCAAACGTCATACGGGGTGAGGGTCAGAACGCCGATGATGCGGCCGACCCAATCGCTGACATGGCGGTTGCGGAAGAAGGAACCGTGCCCGCAATCATGCTGAATGGTGAACAAGCGCAGCAGGAAAGCCGCGATCAGAATGGAGATCGCCAGCGTCAGCCAGTAGCTGACCGACAGCGACCACCAGGCCAGAGCCCAGAGCAGGAGAAAGGGGACAACCGTGACCGCCAGTTCAAACGCGCTGCGTCTGTGATCGGGTTCCCGGTACTGCGCGAGGACCTTCACCCAGTCGCGCGCCGTTTTCTCGGCCGCCTGCGGCCTGGTGGGGTCTGGGGAGTTGCTCATACGCCTGCCGTTTTATTTGTCTGATGCAGACCGGATAGACTACCAGACGCGTGGGGCAAGTGAAATTCTGCCGCAGGCCCGCCAAAACAGGGTCAATTCAGCCTAAACCGCAAAATAGTGATCGATTGGCCCCGGATTTTCGAAGTCTGATCAAAAAAATGAGGCCCCGGAAATCCGGAGCCTCTGAGTGTTTCCAGCCTGGCCGGAAGGTCAGTCCATTGCTTTGAAGTTGAACTCGCCGCCTTCTTTGATGCCTGAGGGCCAGCGCGAGGTCACGGTCTTGGTGCGGGAGTAGAACTTGAAGCTGTCGGGGCCGTGCTGGTTCAGGTCGCCGAACATGGATTTCTTCCAGCCGCCGAAGGTGTGATAGGCCAGCGGCACCGGGATCGGCACGTTGATGCCGACCATGCCGATGTTGACGCGGCTTGCGAAATCACGGGCGGTGTCGCCGTCACGGGTAAAGATCGCGGTGCCGTTGCCGTATTCGTGATCCATCGCCAGTTTCAGCGCGTCCTCGTAAGTTTCCGCGCGGACGGTGGACAGAACCGGGCCAAAGATCTCCTGCTTGTAGATCTCCATGTCCGGGGTCACGCGGTCAAACAGATGGGCGCCGACAAAGAAGCCGTCCTCGTAGCCCTGCAGTTTAAAGTCGCGGTTGTCGACCACCAGTTCCGCGCCCTGATCGACGCCGGACTGGATCAGGCCCAGGATGCGCTCCTTGGAGGCCGCGGTCACAACCGGACCCAGATCCACGTCGTCGCCTGCGGTATAGGGGCCGACTTTCAGTTTTTCGATGCGCGGGATCAGCTTTTCGATCAGCTTATCGGCGGTTTCCTCACCCACCGGCACCGCAACCGAGATTGCCATGCAGCGTTCGCCTGCTGCACCGAAGCCTGCACCGACCAGCGCGTCTGCTGCCTGGTCCAGATCGGCGTCGGGCATCACGATCATGTGGTTCTTGGCGCCGCCAAAACACTGCGCGCGCTTGCCGTTGGCGGTGGCGCGGGAATAGATGTACTGCGCAATCGGGGTGGAGCCGACAAAGGACACGCCTTGGATGATCTCGCTGTCGAGCAGGGTATCAACCGCTTCGCGGTCGCCGTTCACCACCTGGAACACGCCTGCGGGCAGGCCGGCCTCGACAAACAGCTCGGCCAGCATCAGCGGCACCGAGGGGTCGCGCTCGGAAGGCTTCAGCACCACGGCGTTGCCGCAGGCAAGGGCCGGGCCGACGTGCCACAGCGGCATCATCGCGGGGAAGTTGAACGGCATGATCGAGGCCACCACGCCCAGCGGCTGGCGCATGGAATACATGTCGATGCCGGGGCCTGCGCTGTCGGTGAATTCACCCTTCAGCATCTGAGGCGCGCCGATGCAGTATTCGATCACTTCCAGACCGCGCTGCAGGTCGCCCTTGGCGTCGGGGATGGTTTTGCCGTGCTCGCGGCTCAACGCCTCGGCCAGCTTGTCCATGTCGCGGTTCATCAGGCCGACCATGGCCATCATCACGCGGGCGCGTTTCTGCGGGTTGGTGGCGCCCCAGGCAGGCTGTGCAGCGGCTGCTTTTTCAATGGCGTCAGTGGTTTCCGCAACGCTGGCCATCGGGCAGAGATACTGCACTTCGCCGGTTGCAGGGTTGAAGATATCGTCAAAGCGGCCCGAGGTGCCGGAGACCAGTGCGCCGTTAATAAAATGGCCGAGTTCTTTCATCGGATCCTCCTCTGTTCATCTTGCCTTAATCCTAGGCTTGCAAAAATCATCGGAAAAGAGGAAAGATTTCAAAGAGGCTTTGCAGGAACGCAAAAGGTTAACAGAACGTTAGCAGCAAGACGGAGGACCCGGGCCAATGGATCCGCAGTGGGATGATATGAAAGTGTTTTTGGCGGTGGCACGGGAGGCAAGCCTGTCGGGCGCCGGCCGTATCCTGAAAATGGACCCTGCCACGGTGGGGCGGCGGGTCGCCCGGTTTGAGGCCGCACTGGAAACACCGCTGTTTGTGAAATCGCCGCAGGGCTATGCGCTGAGCGCTGCGGGCGACCGTCTGCTGGTCCATGCCGAAGCGGCCGAACAGGCCATGCGCGCCGGAACCGAGGCGCTGAGCGGACCCAGCGACACCATGTCCGGGCAGATTCGCATCGGCGCCCCGGATGGCAGCGCCAACTATCTGTTGCCGCAGGTCTGCGCCCGGATCGCCGAGGAGAACCCGGATCTGGACATCCAGATCGTGGCGCTGCCGCGGGTGATCAACCTCAGCCGCCGCGAAGCGGATATGGCAGTGACCGTCAGCGCGCCGACAGCGGGCAAGCTGCTGGTGCAGAAGATCTGCGATTACCGGCTGCATCTGGTCGCCTCGCGCCATTACCTGAAGAACCATCCGCCGATCAACGGGCTGGCTGATCTGAAGGGCCACAAAATGATCGGCTACATCCCCGACATGATTTTCGACAAGGAACTGGACTACCTCAACGACATCGGTGTCGAACGGGTGGCGCTGGCGTCGAATTCCGTGTCAGTGCAGATCAAGATGGCAGCGCAGGGCACGGCGATCTGCATTGCTCATGATTTCAGCTTGCCGGCCCACCGGATGCTGCGCAAGATCCTGACCGACAAGGTCAGCCTCAGCCGCAGTTTCCATCTGGTGCGCCACCAGGGCGACCAGCGCAGCGAGCGGTTGAACCGCTTTGCCCAGGCGTTGTCGAAAGGCATCCGCGACGAGGTGGCCCGGCTGGAAGCCTTGACTTAAAGCTGCGTTGCGGCACACTTAATTGAAACGCGCCAATATTATGGAGGTCTGCAACGTGCTCGTTCAGGTCATTTTGAAGTCCAAAGCCACCAACGGTGTGGTCACGATCAAGCCGGATGCCAGCGTGTCGGAAGCAGCCAAGCTTTTGGCAGAGAACAAATTCGGTTCCGTTGTAGTTTCCGCGGATGGAGAAAAACCCGATGGCATTCTGTCTGAGCGCGATATTGTCCGCGAGCTTGCCGCCACCGGGGCCGGCTGCCTGAGCAAACCTGTCAGCGAATACATGACGCGCAAGCTAGTGACCTGCACCAGCCAGTCGAATGTCGGCGGTGTGCTGCAGCAGATGACCGAAGGGCGTTTCCGCCATATGCCGGTTGTCGAAGACGGAAAACTTGTTGGGATCGTAACGCTTGGCGATCTGGTCAAAGCGCAGCTGGCGCAGGTGGCAATGGAGAAAGATGCCCTGCAAGGCATGATCATGGGGCACTAAGCCGCAGCGGCGGCGTCCGTATTTCTGCCCTCTTGCAATGATGGCCGCAAATATGTTTGCCTGTGCAAAAATTCTGACAAGGCAGGAGGCCGCCCATGCGTGTGGGTCTGTATCCCGGCACATTTGACCCGATCACCATCGGGCATATCGACATTATCCGCCGCGCCAGCGCGATGGTGGATAAACTGGTTATCGGCGTGGCAATCAACCGCGACAAGGGGCCGCTGTTTGACCTGGAAGAGCGGGTTGAGATGATCGAGGCGGAATGCGCCGAGCTTAGCACCGAAACCGGTACCGAGATTGTTGCGCATCCGTTTGAAAACCTGCTGATCAACTGCGCCCGCGACGTCGGCGCCCAGATCATCGTGCGCGGTTTGCGGGCGGTTGCCGATTTCGAATATGAGTTTCAGATGGTCGGCATGAACCGGGCGTTGGACAGCTCGATCGAGACCGTGTTCCTGATGGCAGAGGCTCGGCACCAGGCGATTGCCTCCAAATTGGTCAAGGAAATCGCCCGGCTTGATGGCGACGTGTCGAAATTCGTCACCCCGCTGGTCAATGACAAGCTGCTGGAGCGTCTGGGCAAGACCGCCTGAACCGGCGTGGCGCAATTCCGCTGCACAGTGCGGACCGCAAGCTGACCCGGCAGGGGCGCTGCCCCTCTTGGCCGCAGGCCAATTCACCCCGGGGTATTTTGCACCAGAAAGAAGCAAAACCGGCACAGGCGGCCGCGAAACCTGTGGAAGGCGGCCACAGGCCGGTCAGCGCCAGAAGGCGACCCAGTCGATCAGGGTAAACAGTTTCTTGCCCAGGAAGATCATGTGCTGATCGCCGAACATGGCAATGTCGATCACCGCGGCGGCAATCAGGAACACGCCGAGGGAAATGGCAATCCGGTTGGTCATCGGGGCTCCGCCGCAATAGAAAACGCCCGCCCAGATAACCTGAGCGGGCGTGAAGTCTCAAGGGGTTAGACTGAGATTAGCCCAGTTTGCCCATGGCAACGGCCACATCAGCCATGCGGACCGAGAAACCCCATTCATTGTCGTACCAGGCCAGCACCCGCACCATGCGGCCGTCCAGCACCCGGGTCTGATCCGGCGCAAAGATCGAGCTTTCCGGTGAGTGGTTGAAGTCGCAGGAGACCAGCGGTGCGGGCTCATAGCCCAGAACGCCCTTCATCGGGCCTTCGGCGGCTTCCTTGACGGCGGCGTTGATCTGCTCGGCGGTCACATCGCGGCCGGCGCGGAAAGTCAGGTCCACGGCGGAGACATTCGGGGTCGGCACGCGGATAGCAGAACCGTCCAGGCGGCCCTTGAGGTTCGGCAGTACTTCACCAAGCGCTTTGGCGGCGCCGGTTGAGGTCGGGATCATCGACATGGCAGCGGCGCGGGCGCGGTACAGGTCGCTGTGGCGGCGGTCCAGGGTCGGCTGGTCGCCGGTATAGGCGTGGATGGTGGTCATGATGCCATGCTCGATGCCAAACGCCTCGTCCAGCACCTTGGCCAGCGGTGCCAGGCAGTTGGTGGTGCAGGAGCCGTTGGAGATCATGGTGTCGGCAGCGGTCAGCTGGTCGTCGTTGACACCGAAGACGATGGTCTTGTCGACGTTTTTGCCGGGGGCGGACAGCAGCACTTTCTTGGCGCCGCGCTCAAGGTGCGCCTTGGCCTTCTCGCCGTCGTTGAACTTGCCGGTGCATTCCAGAACCACGTCGCAGCCCGACCAGTCCAACGCGCCCATGTCGTAGGTGGAGAACATCTGCATGTCGCCGCGGCCCAGGTTCATGGTGCCGTCGCCGATGGTCACTTCACCCGGGAAACGGCCATGCACGCTGTCGTATTTGATCAGATGCGCCGCGGTCTCCAGCGGGCCGGTGGCGTTCACCTTGATCACTTCGATGTCGTCGCGGCCCGAGGCGGCGATGTGCGACAGGGTGCAGCGGCCGATGCGGCCAAAACCGTTGATCCCGACTTTGATGGTCATGAGTTACGTCTCCAAGCGAGCAAAAACCTTTGACCGCCATATAGACCGGGGCTGATGTGGTCTAAAGAGGTAAAAGCGTCATTAAATGAAACTGTTAGCGCAAAAAGCGAGCGGTGGCGCTAACGGTTTGCGACGGTGGCGGTAACGGAAATCCGCTGTTCCGCCGCGGTGGCGCTAACGCTTGTGCTGCGGCGCGGAAGCGGGCAGATTGCCCCCGAACGCGGACAGGATTTGAGGGATTTGGCATGAGCGGTTTGCTGGCGCTTCTGGATGATGTTGCAGGGATTGCCAAGGTTGCGGCGGCCTCGGTCGATGATGTGGCAGCGGCGGCGGGCAAGGCCGGCGCCAAGACCGCAGGCGTGATCATTGACGACGCGGCAGTGACGCCCAAATATCTGCAAGGCTTTGCGCCTGCGCGCGAGCTGCCGATCATCTGGCGCATCACCCGCGGCTCGCTGTTCAACAAGCTGATCCTGTTGATGCCGGTGGCGATGCTGCTGGCCAATTTTGCGCCATGGCTAATCACGCCCTTGCTGATGCTGGGCGGCTGTTACCTGTGCTTTGAGGGGGCCGAGAAGGTCTTTCACGTGCTGTTCCCCCATGCCAGCCACGCCATCGACGAGGACATGAGCATCAAGGACCCCGGCCATCTGGAGGAGCAGAAGATCAAAGGCGCGATCAAGACCGATTTCATCCTGTCCGCCGAGATCATGACCATTGCCCTGGCCGCGATTGAGGCGCCGAATGTCTGGATGCAGGCGGCAACGCTGGCGGTGGTGGCGATTGGCGTCACGCTTGCGGTCTACGGTTCTGTCGCGGTGATCGTGAAGATGGACGATGTGGGCCTGTATCTGGCGGGTAATGCACCGACACCCATCGGCCGCGGTCTGGGGCGCGGGCTGGTCAAGTTCATGCCGGTGCTGATGAAGATCCTGTCGGTGGTCGGCACCGCTGCGATGCTGTGGGTGGGCGGCTCGATCATCATCCACGGGCTGGAGGTGTTGGGCTTTGGCTGGCTGGGCCATTTGATCCACGACTGGGCCTATGCCGTGGGACATGCAGTGCCTGCTGCCTGGGAAGGCTTTGCCGAGTGGAGCGCCAAGGCGGCGATGGACGGGGTGTTTGGGGTGGCGCTGGGGCTGCTGCTGATCCCGCTGGCGACCAAGGTGATTGGGCCTGTGATTAGTAAGTTCACCCAACCCTAAAGTGATTCCGAAGCCCCAAAGCTAGTAGAAACGAAAAGATAAGCCCAAGGACAGTTTGTATACCCGCGAAAAATTTCAGGACGGAAGGAAGTTGCTCCACCAACTTCTGCTCCACCAGCTTTCCTAAGCCAAAAAAACTAAAAGTATTGCTGAATGAATATCCCAGCCCTGTCCAAAATGGAGTTTCTGGTGAGTTATCAAGGACCGCAGAAGAGCTAACAAAATAACCAAGGTAAGCAGCACAGCCGAGGCCCACGAGGAAAAGCAATGAGGCTAATGGACGGCCAATAGAGTAACCGTAGTTAGAAAACCAACCGTAAAGCTTTACTAAGAGACTATACCATCCTTTGGGCTGCCCCTTAGCTCTGAACTCCAACCTCGTAAAAAAGTGGGCGTCCTCTGGGCGTTGCAATTCCTCCATCCGGCGACGTAAGGCCGTGAAGCTATTGCTTTCGATTTTTAACTGAAGCGGGGTGTAGGGCTCATGTGTCCCAAAGCGATCAATGGAAGGTGTTGGAAAACCCCAGTTCTCTGGTTTCAACGGAAAGACAGTGTCTTCTGGCAGTGTCGCTTCATAGAATTTCGGGCAGCCACCATAGAAAATAGTGTCGTCAAACCGGGCGGCTTCTTCAAACTTGGCTTTGGTGAAGTCAGCGTTCTTAAGCTGGGCTTTAGAGAAAGTTGCTTGCCGCCAGAATCTAGCATTTCTGAATTCAACAGCGTTACCAATCCATCCGATGTTACCCATCTTAGCCTCACGAAAGTAAGCAAAGCGTTGGAAGTGGGTGTCTGAAAAATGCGCAGCCGCCAGAATAGATTTTTGCATTGAAAAATTCATGCTGAATTTTGACCTGCTGAAATCAATCACGAACGGGAACACCCTGTTGGAAAGCAGAACAGACTTCTCAAACACCAGCTCGCGAAAAGAAATTGTGGAAAAGCCGTGCATAGCATCTGGGTCGGGTAGCTTCTCAAATGGAATGTTTGCTAGTTTGAAGCGTTCTTCAATGTGCTGAATTTCTCTATCAGATAATGGGCGCATCTCCTCAGGGTCAACCTCAAGTGTTTTAGCAAGGTTTTCCCTGAATTCCTGCTGCAGGGTATGAGCCATGAAGCCGTTCCAGATACGGCGGTTTTTCTTTTCGAAACTCCCATCGAAGCCAGCCGCATGTTCTCCGTGTGTTGTAGCCAACAGGTAAAACGGATTGCTTTCTGCCAAGGCTAAGCCAGTGTCGAGCATGTTAGGTAATCACTTTAAGGAATTCGCTTCTGTCAGGGTAAAGTGTTGGTCCTGATATGAAAAGGGGCGCTGTGGATAGCGCCCCTTAGGAATGTTTTGTTGGCTAACAGTGACTCAGCCCAGCAGCTCTTTCACCTTCGCCACCGTGCCCTCAGCCGTAATGCCGAAGCGTTCGAACAGTTCGCCTGCCGGGGCAGAGGCGCCGAAGCGGTCCATGCCGACGAAACCGGCTTTCTTCTCCTGGCCGCGCTCGCCCAGCAGCCAGCGGTCCCAGCCGCCGGCGCGCATGGCGGCCTCAATACCCACACGCACCGGGCCTGCGGGCAGGACCTTGCGGCGGTAGGCTTCGTCCTGCTGTGCAAACAGCTCCATGCAGGGCATGGAGACGACGCGGGTGCCGATGCCCATCGCTTCCAGCTTGGCCTTGGCTTCCATCGCAACGGAAACCTCGGAACCGGTGGCGATCAGGATCACCTGGCGCTTACCCTCGGCCTCGGCCAGCACATAGGCGCCTTTTTCGACCATGTTGGTCAGCTTGTGTTCGGTCCGCACGGTCGGCAGGTTCTGACGGGTGAGCGTCATCACCGAGGGGGTGTCCTTGGAGGTGAGGGCGATTTCCCAGGCCTCGGCGGTTTCCACGGTGTCGGCGGGGCGGAACACATAGGTGTTCGGGGTCGCGCGGCAGATTGCCAAATGCTCCACCGGCTGGTGGGTCGGGCCGTCTTCGCCGACGCCGATCGAGTCGTGGGTCATCACAAACACGGTCGGGATCTTCGACAGAGCGGCCAGACGCATCGCGGGGCGGGCATAGTCGGTGAAGCAGAAGAAGGTGCCGCCGTAAGCGCGCACGCCGCCGTGCAGCACCATGCCGTTCATCGCGGCCGCCATGCCGTGCTCGCGGATGCCCCAATAGACATAGCGGCCCTTGCGGTTGTCGGTGTCAAAGGTGCCGAGATCACCGGTCTTGGTGTTGTTGGAACCGGTGAGGTCAGCCGAGCCGCCGACGGTTTCCGGCATCAAGGGGTTGATGACGGCCAGCGCCATTTCCGAGGATTTGCGGGTGGCGACCTTGGGTTGCTCTTCGCTGACCTGCTTTTTCAGCGCCTTGATGGCGGCGGACAGTTTCTTGGGCGCGTCCAGCGCATAGGCGCGGTTGAAACGGTCCTGCTTTTGCGACGACAGCTCGGCAAAACGGGTTTCCCAGGCTTCCCGTTCGGATTTGCCGCGCGCACCGATTTCTTCCCACTGGGATTTGATCTCGCTCGGCACTTCAAAGGCGCCGCCGGTCCAACCATAGGCGTCCTTGGCCGCCTTCAACTGGTCCGCATCGGTCAGGGCGCCGTGGCCCTTGGAGGTGTCCTGCGCGGCGTGGCCCAGGGCAATGTGGGTTTTGCAGGCGATCATCGACGGTTTCTTGGACTTCTTGGCGGCCTCGATGGCCTCGTCGATGGCCTTGGGGTCGTGGCCGTCGATTTCCAGTACCTGCCAGCCCGACGCCTTGAAGCGCTGCACCTGGTTGGTGCGGTCCGAAAGCTCAACCGTGCCGTCGATGGTGATGTTGTTGTTGTCCCAGAACACAATCAGCTTGCCCAGCTGGTGGCGGCCGGCAAGGCCGATGGCCTCTTGGCTGATGCCTTCCATCAGGCAGCCGTCGCCGGCGATCACATAGGTGTGGTGATCGACAACCTTGCGGCCGTAATGGGCGCGCTGCATTTCTTCTGCCATGGCAAAGCCGACGGCGTTGGAGATGCCTTGGCCCAGCGGACCGGTGGTGGTTTCAACCGCGTCCAGCAGGAAGTTTTCCGGATGGCCCGCAGTCAGCGCGCCGGTCTGGCGGAAGTTCTTGATCTGATCGAGCGTGACCTGCTTGTCGCCGACAAGATACAGCAGCGAATAGATCAGCATCGAGCCGTGGCCCGCCGACAGGATGAACCGGTCGCGGTCCGGCCACTGCGGGTTGGATGCATCAAATTTGAGGTGCTTTTCGAACAGCACGGTCGCCACATCGGCCATGCCGATCGGCATGCCGGTGTGGCCGGAATTGGCGGCGGCGACGGCGTCCAGTGCCAGCGCGCGAATGGCGGCGGCCTTGTTCCAATGGTCGGGATTGGCGGTGCGCAGGGCTGTCAGGTCCACTTGGATCGTCCTTTGGCGTTAACAGGCAATTGCTGCGCTCAATAACAGCGATGCCGCAAAGATCAAGCATGGTTGCGCCTATGTCTGCTATGTTGCGCGAAGTTGGCGCGGCAAGTGGTTGAAAGACAAGGGGGGGTGTTTTATCCCTGAAAGGGAAGAACTGGCCCATGTCGGCGGCAGATGCGCGATTCGCGCGGGCGCCGGAATGAATATGGCACTGATGTGGACGGGTGAGGGACAGGCATGAACCAGATTGAAGAATTGCAAGGCCGCATCCAGGCGGCGCTGGAACGTATCGGCACCGGCACGGCTGCGCTGCAAGAGGCGCGCGAAGCGGATAAGGTCAAGGCCGCAGAGGTTGCTGCCGAGGCCGCTAAGGCGGCGGAAGCGGCTGCTGCCGGGGCCGCGACGGCTGAGATTGAACAGGCGCTGGAAGAAGAAAAGCTCGCCAATGCCCAGCTTGAAGAGCGGGTGAAGGTGCTGCGCGCACGGCTGCAGGAAGCCGGAAACCAGGCTCCCGCCGCAAATGAAGATATTGCGGCGATGGAAGCCGAGCTGCAGTTGTTGCGCAACGAAGCTGGCGATCCGGCGGAAAAGGAAGCCCTGCGCGGTGAAGTTGCGCGCCTAAAGGGCGAGCTGGAAGCCGCGGCAAATACCGCCGCCAGTGACAAGGAAGCGCTGGAAGACCAGCTGTCTGAAGCCCAGGCTGCCAATGACAGCCTGAAGGCTCAGCTGGAGGAGGCGTCGGCTGCTGCGGCAGCACCGGCGGAAGCGGCCCCGGCCCAGGACAGGGGCGCCGAGATTGAACGCCAGAATGAAACCCTGCTGCGGCTTGATACCGAACTGCAGCAATTGCGCCAGGCCAACGAGGAACTGCGGGCCTCCAACACCGCGCTGCGCGATGCAAATGCCCAAAGCCTGGGCGATGCCGGGCTGATCAACACGGCCATGGAAGCCGAGATCGAGGGGCTGCGCGCGGCGCAAGCCAGCGACCAGGCCCAGGTCAACGCGGTGCTGGCCAAGCTGGAACCGCTATTGGCCAATGCCCGCAACCTGCCGGAAGGGGAGGAAGTCTGATGCCCGAAGTAACGATAATGATCGGCGGCCGCGGCTTTGAGGTGTCCTGCCAGGAGGGTGAGGAAAGCTACCTGCATTCTGCTGCCAAGATGCTGGACGACGAGGCGCAAGTGCTGTCGGACCAGATCGGCCGGATGCCCGAGGCGCGGATGCTGCTGATGGCCGGGTTGATGCTGGCCGACAAAACGGCGGCGGTTGAGGACCGGATCAAGGAAGTCGAGGCCGTCCTGGCTGAGCGTGACCAGGAGCTGGCGGATCTGCGCGCCATGCCGGCACCGGAACCGGAGCGGATCGAAGTCCCGATCGTGCCGCCGCAGGTCGCCGAGAGCCTTGCCGAACTGGCCGCCCGGACCGAAGCGCTGGCACAGGAAATCGAAGAAAAAGCCCAACCGGCAGGCTGAGAACCCGCAGGCTGGGAACTGGCGCGGGCCTGCGCGGCAGCAGAGGAAAACGGCAAAATATTGTTCGTTTTCCGGCCTTTGCCGGACCCGCCGGAAACACTGTTTTTCATGTAATCAGGCCGCCCGGTGCTCGTCCGTGGCGAGTGTTTGCGGTAGCTTCACCGCACGGGCAGAAGTCCTGACGCAGTGGAGCCGCACAGAATGTACGAAGCATTGATCCTGGGAGTCTTGTTGCTGGCCGGCGCCTCGGCAAGTGCTTATGACTTTGACCTGCCGCTGCCGGAAGAAGAGCAGCCCGATACAGAACCCACAGAAAATTCCGACCGCCTGCAGCTTGGCGATGAGGCGGACAGCATTGATGCCGGCAGCGGCAATGACCAGGTGCGTGCCGGTGGCGGCGATGATACTGTCTCCGGCGGCCTGGGGCTGGACATCCTGCAAGGCGAGGGTGGCGCAGATCAGCTGTCTGGCGGCGAATTCCACGACATTCTGCTGGGCGGTGCGGGCGCGGATGTGCTAGACGGCGAAGGCGGCAAGGATATCCTGTTCGGCGGCACCGGCGACGACACGCTGATAGGCGGGGACTGGGATGATGTGCTGGCAGGCGGCGAAGGTTCGGACGACTTGTCCGGCGGGCGTGGCAACGACAATCTCTTTGGCGTCAGTGTTGACCCGGAGCCGGACGCCGGGACACTGAAATCTCTGCGCGACGGCAAGGTGCTGGCAGAGAATATTTTTGCCCTGTCCGCGGATGATGAGGCTGACACGCTGGACGGCGGCGATGGCAACGACTTCCTGGCCTTGGGGGCAGGGGATACCGCCATTGGCGGCAGCGGCAAGGACGTGTTTGAGCTGCACCGTGATCCGGATGCAAACGGCGTAATCACGATTAAGGATTTTGAGGCCGGCACCGATACCGTTCGGGTCGCTGGCGGCAATACCGGCGGTTTCAGCATCCAGCGGGAGGAAGACAGCGGCGATGCGCTTGTCCTGGAGAACGGCAAACTGGTTGCAAGGCTGCTGGGGGCCGGCGACAGTTTTGCCTTGGAAAACCTGGGCTTTTTGGGCAATGCATCCGCGAATGCAGGCTGACCCGGCCTGAATAGCCACCGGTTTCGCGGCTGTGATTGCAGACCTGATTTCACTGTTTCTCTATGGGGAACAAACCGTTTACGGCAATTTTTAGGCAAAATAACAACAAAATCTGGACCAATTTGAAGAATTCCCGTAGCTGAGTTGTGATGTATTTCTGCTTTCTACTTTTGGGGGACTAAATGATTGGCGCACTTGTTCTAAGCACATTGGCAGTTGCCGGCCTGGCGATCAGCTTTGATGACGGCGATGATAACGCGCCCGAGCCGGATCCCATTGATGAAAACCCTGAACCTGTACTGCCGGGAACCCTTCCTACGGATGGGCCGGACGATCTGGTCCTGGGGGATGAAGACGATGTTCTGGACGCAGGAACCGGGGCCGACCGGGTGCAGGCCGGCGGCGGCAATGATCAGATCTCGGGCGGCGAGGGCAAAGACACAGTTCTGGCAGGCGACGGCAGCGACACGGTGTCCGGCGGCGCGTTTCATGATCTGATTTACGGTGGCAACGGCAATGACCTCCTGTCCGGCGACGGCGGCCTCGACACGATTTTCGGTGAAGGCGGCAACGATACGCTGGACGGCGGCGACTGGAACGACTCGCTGGTTGGCGGCCTGGGCTATGACAGCCTGACAGGCGGCATCGGAAACGACGTTCTGATTGCCGGCGCCGGAAAAGACGTGGCCTATGGCGGCGAAGGCAACGACACTATCTCCGGCGGCGAATTTCACGACATTGCCTATGGCGGTGCCGGAAACGACTCGATTTCCGGCGATGGCGGTATTGATGTTCTGTTCGGCGACGGCGGCGACGATACGCTGGACGGCGGTACCTGGGATGACGACCTGATCGGCGGCGATGGCGCGGATGTTTTGAATGGCGGCGCCGGCAATGATGCTCTGAGCGGGGTAAACCTGACGCGGGACCTGACACCGGAAGAGGTTGCCAGCCTGCGTGACCAGGATGAGGGTGCAACGCTTGAGGGCGTCGGATTCTCCAACGCGGCAGATGGCGCCGATACGCTGGATGGCGGTGCCGGCAATGACTTCCTGCTGATGGGCGCCGGCGATACCGGAACCGGCGGCGAAGGTCAGGATGACTTCGGCCTGTATATGTCGCAGGACGCAACCGGTGTCATCACCATCACCGATTACACAGCGGGCGAAGACGTGGTTCAGCTGGTTTTTGACAATGGCAGCGAAACCGTGAATGCCGACGACTACAGTGTTGAAAATGATGCGGAAACAGGCGATGCGCTGATCCTGCAGCAGGGCGAGGTTGTGGCCCGGTTGCAGGGGGCCGGCGATACCTTTACCGCCGATGACCTGGTGCTGATCGACGCGGCGTAAAACCCCGCATCAGTCACGAAACAAAAAAGGCCTGCCGCAACGGAATGCGGCAGGCCTTTGTTATGAAAAGAGCCTTCAGCTTTTAACCGTTGGCTTCGCGGATCTTGTCGGCAGCATCCTTGTCAAAGGCGATGCTGTTCTGTTCGAACATGCCGTCCAGCTCGCCTGACAGGGTCATCTCGGTGATGATGTCGCAACCGCCGACGAATTCGCCCTTGATGTAAAGCTGCGGAATGGTCGGCCAGTCGGAGTATTCCTTGATGCCGGAGCGGATGTCCTCATCCGCCAGCACGTTCACATCGGTGTAGTCAACGCCGATGTAGTTCAGAACCCCAGCCACGCGAGAGGAGAAGCCGCACTGGGGCATTTCCTTGGTGCCTTTCATGAACAGCACCACGTCGCTGGCTTTGACGGTTTCGTCGATGCGGGATTTTACGTCGGTCATGTGTCGTTGTCCTTTTGGCGTTGCCACCGGTCGCGGTTTGTTAGGATATAGGGGAGAAGCTTCGGGAAAGTAAGCCCCGTAACCAGGGTCATCACTCTGGCGACCGCGTTTAGAAGCGGTTCAAATACTTGTTGATGATACCCGCACCCATTTCAGCTAAACGCTCCTGCTTTTCCAGTTTAAGCTCTGCTTCTAGTTCCGGATGTTTGCCGTCCAAAGGCATAAGCGGCATTTCCTTTGGCCGTGGCTTGTCCTTACGTTTGATAAACAACAAGGCTCCTAACACCAGAGCAGGCCATAGGAGAATGCCTGCCCAGAGAAGCCAAATTGAGTTCATGTTACTCCGGCGCTTTTGTCGTCAGGGCCAGGGCGTGCAGTTCGCCGTCGGGGCCGTCCATCTTGCCTTTCAGCGCGGCATAGACGGCGCGCTGCTGCTGGACGCGGTTCTTGCCGCGGAAGCTTTCGTCGACAACCATTGCCGACATATGCACGCCATCGGTGCCCGCCACCTGGATTTCGGCATCCGGGAAGCTTTCGCGCAGCAGTTCTTCAATTTCGTGGGCTTGCATGGGCATGCGGGGAAGTCCTTTGTCTGGTTTGCCAAAAATGTAGGTGTGCGGCAGGGGCTGTGCAAGCAGGATTAGGCGTGGTCTTGCGCAAAAGGCGCAATGCTTTCGACAAAATCAGGCACTGCTGCCAGGGCCTCCTGCACGGCGTCTTCCTCGAAATCCCAGACCGACGACGGTGCCTCCGGGCAGAGCGCGCGCGTCAGCTCCTCGCAGCGGTCCTGCAGATCCTTTGGCAACGGCAGCGCGGTGGCTTCCTGCAGCACCAACAGCGCCTCGTGGATCGGCCTCAGCACCCGCAGGGCATAGGTCATATGGGTCAGCAGATCCGGGTCGTCCTGCCAGGTCTCGCCGTCAAACAACACTTGCGTCACCCGCTGACCGGCACCGGCGCAGGAATAAGCCACGCAGCCTCCAAAGCCGCATTTGGCCAGGTCATTGTGAATGTTACAGCGGAAATCCGGGGCGAGGTTGGGGCAGGGGATGTCTGCCGCCTTCAACAGGCCGAAATCCTCATGTTCCTCAAACGGATAGGCCACACAGCACAGGCCTGCGCAGCGGCCGCAATCCTCGGTCAGTTCAGGTAGAGACATGGGGGAGCCTCCGGGGGAAAGAAAAAGGCGGGACGGCTGTGCCATCCCGCCCTTGTTCATGTATCAATCGCAGCCTGAAGGGGCCAGAAATCAAGCCACGGCAGCGGCAAAGCTTGAGCGGAAGATGTCTTTCAGCTCAGCCAGCGGGGCCTCGGAAGCACCAATCTTCACCATGTCGCCGCCGAACTTGCCGACAGTAACCAGCGGCACACCGGCCTGGCCGGCGGCCAGCATCAGCGCCTCGGCCTGATCAAAGTTGCAGGCGATCAGGTAGCGCGCCTGGTCTTCGCCGAAGACAGTCTGGGTGTCGCCCGCGTCAATCTGCACGCCGACGCCGGCTTCCTCGGCCAACTCGAACGCCGCCAGAGCCAAGCCGCCGTCGCCAAGGTCGGTGCAGGCTTTGATGAAATCGCGGTTGGCGCGGATGAATTCGCCGTTGCGCTTCTCAGCCTCCAGATCGACCGCGGGGGCGTCGCCGTCCTCGCGGTTAAAGACCTCGGCCAGCAGCGCCGACTGGCCCAGGTGGCCAATGGTTTCCCCCACCAGCAGGGCGACATGGCCTTCGCGGGCTTCGCCGGTGATCGGCTCTTCGCCCGCGGCAATCAGGCCGACGGCGCCGATGGTCGGGGTCGGCAGGATGCCCTTGCCGTCGGTCTCGTTGTACAGCGACACGTTGCCGGAGACGATCGGCATATCGAGCGCCGCAACCGCCTCGCCGATGCCCTTGATGGCGCCGACGAACTGGCCCATGATCTCGGGTTTTTCGGGATTGCCGAAGTTGAGGTTATCTGTTGTTGCCAAAGGCTTGGCGCCCACAGCTGTCAGGTTGCGGTAGGCCTCGGCCACCGCCTGTTTGCCGCCCTCATAGGGGTTCGCCATCACGTAGCGCGGGGTCACGTCCGAGGTGAAGGCCAGCTTCTTTTCCGTGCCATGCACCCGGACAATGCCGGAACCGGCGCCGGGCCGGCGGGCGGTATCGCCCATCACGGTGGTATCGTACTGCTCATAAACCCACTGCTTGCCCGCGTAGTTGGGCGAGGTGAGCAGCGCCTTGAGGCCATCAATCGGGTCGATGGTGGGCACATCGGCGTCGGTCAGCGGTTCAGCCGCCGGAGTCGGGATCCAGGGGCGGTCGTATTCCGGCGCGGTGGAGGCCAATTTGGACAGTACCAGATCCGCCTTCACCTCACCGTTGTGCAGGATCAGGAAACGGTCTTCGGCAATGGTCTCGCCGACGATGGCAAAGTCCAGGTCCCATTTCTCGAACACCGCACGCGCTTCGGCTTCCAGCGACGGCTTCAGCACCATCAGCATGCGTTCCTGAGATTCCGACAGCATCATCTCATAGGCTGTCATGTTCTCTTCGCGCTGCGGCACGTCTTCCAGGTTCAGCTTGACGCCCAGCTTGCCCTTGTCGCCCATTTCCACGGCCGAGCAGGTGAGGCCAGCCGCACCCATATCCTGGATCGAGATCACAGCGCCGGTCTGCATCAGCTCCAGCGTGGCCTCCATCAGGCGCTTCTCGGTGAAGGGATCGCCAACCTGAACGGTGGGGCGTTTTTCCTCGATGGTGTCGTCGAATTCTGCCGAGGCCATGGTGGCGCCGCCGACGCCGTCGCGGCCGGTCTTGGCGCCCAGGTACACAACCGGCATGCCAACACCCGACGCGGCGGAGTAGAAGATGCCGTCGGTCTTCGCCAGGCCCGCCGCAAAAGCATTCACCAGGCAGTTGCCGTTATAGGCGGGGTGAAAGCGGACTTCACCGCCCGCGCAAGGCACCCCAAAGCAGTTGCCATAACCTCCGATGCCCTCAACCACGCCGTTGACCAGTTGACGGGTCTTGTGGTGGGACGGCTCGCCAAAGGACAGCGAGTTCATCGAGGCGATGGGCCGCGCGCCCATTGTGAAGACGTCGCGCAAGATGCCGCCAACCCCGGTTGCCGCGCCCTGATAGGGTTCGATGTAGGAGGGGTGGTTGTGGCTTTCCATCTTGAAAACAACGGCGTCGCCGTCGCCGATATCCACGATGCCGGCGTTCTCGCCGGGGCCGCAGATCACTTGCGGGCCGTCGGTCGGCAGGGTGCGCAGCCATTTCTTGGAAGACTTGTAAGAGCAGTGCTCGTTCCACATCGCCGAGAAGATGCCCAGCTCGGTGAACGTCGGCTCGCGCCCGATGATTTCCAGGATCAGATCGTATTCGTCGGGCTTCAGCCCGTGATTGGCAATCAGTTCAGGCGTGATGGCGGGTTCCTGCATCCGTAAACGTCCCCAATGGCTGCGATTGCGCGCCTTTTAGGGCAAGGAGGGGCGCGGGGGAAGCGGAATTAGACGAATTCCGGCCAGATGCCGGCCAAGGCGTCTTTGCGCCGCAGCGGCTGGCCTGCTGAGCCGGGTTAAGCTTTAGTCTTTTCAAAGCGGTAGAATTGCGGGCGCGGAGCCGGACGGGCGCTGAAATTACAAGCATGACGAAAGTCCGCACTGGTTGGAAAAAGAAAGGAAATGACTTTGTTTTTTTCGTGCTGCTATCCAAGGGCATGTCCGGACCCAATGGCGGGCCGCCGCAAGCTGTCAGGATCAGGGCACGCTTATCAAGACCGCCTGTCGATCAATACCCCTTTGGGGCCAATGTGTTACGGCCAAAAAAAAGGCCGAGCACTAAGCTCGGCCGAAGTCCAACAGGGAGGTATGAAGGGGGGCGAAGCCGCCGCCTCCATGAGCTTCATTTAGGGCGCCGGGCCTGCCCCTTCAAGGGGATTAATGTCAAAGATGGGTCAATGCTGGTATGCGGAAATTGCATGGCTTGGGGTACTGCACCGGTTCGAACAAATCAAAACGGGCCACGCCGCTGCATTGCAGCGCGAATTTAGCCCGTTGATGCGCTGGCGCGGTTCAGAGTTTGCCCAGCTCTTTCATGTGTTTCCGGTGCGCCATGATTTCGGACTGCACAAAGTCGCGGAACGCGCCGACCCGCTGCGAATGGCGCAATTCTTCGGGATAGGCGAGGTAGACCGGAACGCTGTGCTGATCCTCTTCCGGCAGCACCTCGACCAGTTGCGGGAATTCCTCGGTCACATAATCCGGCAGGATACCAACACCCAGATTGTGCAGCACGCCCTGCAGCACGCCGAAGTAATTGTTCACCGTCAGCAGCGATCCCGGGTTATGCGCCATCAGCATTTTGCCCAGCACCGCGGCTGAGCCCACTTGGGCGGACCGCTGGTTCTGGCAGATCAGCCGGTGCTGGGAAATGTCTTCAACGGTTTCCAAGGTGCCGCGCTGTTCCAGATAAGACGGCGAGGCATAAAGCCCCATCCGCACCGTCATCAGCCGTTTGCGCACCAGATCGGCCTGGCTCGGCTCCTTCATGCGGATTGCCACATCAGCCTCGCGCATCGGCAGGTCCAGCACACGTTCCTCCAGCATCAGGTCGATCTTCAGATTGGGGTATTGTTCATACAGTTTGGTCAGCCGCGGCGCCAGCCACAGGGTACCGAACCCGACAGTTGTAGTGACACGCAGTTCGCCGAACACTTCCTCCTCGCTGTCGCGGATGCGGGCAGAGGCGGCTTCAAGCCGGGTGGACATGGATTGGGTGGCGTCAAACAGCAGCTCACCCTGTTCGGTGAGAATCAGTCCGCGCGCATGGCGGTGGAAAAGCGTCGCATTCAGGCTTTCCTCCAGTGCCCGGATCTGGCGGCTGACCGCCGATTGCGACAGATTCAGCCTGTCACCGGCATGGGTCAGGCTGCCCGCATCGGCCACCGCGTGAAATATTCTGAGCTTATCCCAATCCATATGCGTTACTTTCTGTGCGTTTGGGGCCGACTGTATGAAATCTTAGTTATGTATCAGTTTCGCTGACGCAAGCGAGCAAAAACGAAAAAAAAGCGGCTATTCAGGTCAGCATTTATGACCTATTCTTGGGGTCAGAAAGTGCAAGCTAATCCCGGTTGAGGAGGCCACGATGAGCACGCCGAAAATCTCACTTAATGATAAATACGACCTGACGAAATCGCCGGTGCTGCTGAACGGCACCCAGGCGCTGGTGCGGCTGATGCTGATGCAAAAGCACCGCGACCAGGCGGCAGGTCTCAATACCGCCGGACTTGTCACCGGCTACCGCGGTTCGCCCTTGGGGGCGGTCGATTTGCAAATGAGCAAGGCCGAAAAGCACTTGAAGGCGGCGGATGTCACCTTTCAGTACGGGCTGAACGAAGACCTGGCCGTGACCGCCCTATGGGGTGCGCAGCAGGCCGAGGTCCGCGGCGAAGGCAAATACGACGGTGTCTTTGGCCTGTGGTACGGCAAGGGGCCGGGTGTCGACCGCTCGGGCGATGCGATCCGCCATGCCAATATGGCCGGCTCGTCAAAACATGGCGGCGTGCTCCTGGCGATGGGCGATGACCACACCGGCGAAAGCTCCACCGTGCTGCACCAGTCGGAATGGTCGCTGCTGGACTGCTACCTGCCGATCGTCAGCCCGGCGGGTGTTCAGGAAATCCTGGACTACGGCATCTATGGCTATGCGTTGTCGCGCTTCTCGGGCCTGTGGACCGGCCTTAAGACCATGAAAGACACGATTGAGGTCACCTCGGTTGTGGATGCAAACCCGGACCGGATGCAGCTGGTCACACCGGAATTCGACATGCCGGCTGACGGGCTGAACATCCGCCTGGACGACGACCGCTTCCGCCAGGAAGACCGGATCATCGACTACAAGCGCTTTGCGGCAGAGGCCTTCAGCCACGCCAACAAGATGGACAAGCGCATGTGGGGCAAGCCCGGCGCCAAGATCGGCTTTGTGGCCGCCGGCAAGAACTGGCTTGATCTGGTGCATGCGCTGAAGCTGCTGAACATCGACGAAAACATGGCCGAACGGTTGGGGCTGACCACCTATAAGGTGGGTCAAACCTGGCCGATGGACATGAAGGGTTTCCACGATTGGGCCGAAGGGCTGGATCTGATCGTTGTGGTCGAGGAAAAGCGCAAACTGATCGAGATCCAGATCAAGGAAGCGATCTTTGACGACCGCCAGGGCCGCCGGGTCTATGGCTGGTACAAGGGCGGCGCCGGCAGCATGCACCGCGAGGAGCTGTTCCCGACCCGTTACGCGCTCGACCCGATCATGATCGCCGAAAAACTGGGCGGCATCCTGATTGAGGAAGGCCGCGAGACCGAGGCCATCCGTGCCGGCCTCGAAAACCTGTCAGAGGCCCGCCGCGCCGACAACGCCGAGGAAATCGCAACCCGCTTGCCCTACTTCTGTTCCGGCTGCCCGCATAACTCGTCAACCAAACTGCCGGACGGGTCCCGCGCCTATGCCGGCATCGGCTGCCACTTTATGGTGCAATGGATGGACCGCGAGACCACCGGTTTCACCCATATGGGCGGCGAAGGTGTCAACTGGGTGGGCGAGGCGCCGTTCTCCAACCGCAAGCATGTGTTCCAGAACCTCGGCGACGGCACCTATAACCACTCCGGCGTACAGGCGATCCGGGCCGCATTGGCCGAAGGCACCAACATCACCTACAAGATCCTCTATAATGACGCGGTGGCGATGACCGGCGGGCAAGCTGCCGAGGGCGGGCTGACCGCGCAACAGATCGCGCATGAGCTGACCGCGATGGGCGTCAAGACCATCGCCGTGGTCTATGACGAGAAGGAAGACGTCGACGCGGCCTTGTTCCCGGCGGGCATGCGGATGCATGAACGCGCCGAAATGATGAAGATCCAGCGCGAGTTCGAAGAGGTCGAGGGCGTCTCTGCCATCATCTACATCCAGACCTGCGCGGCTGAGAAACGCCGCCGCCGCAAGAAGGGCCAGTTTCCGGACCCGGATCAGCGGGTGTTCATCAATACCGACGTCTGCGAAGGCTGCGGCGATTGCGGGGTGCAGTCGAACTGCGTCTCCATCGTGCCCAAGGACACCGAACTGGGCCGCAAGCGCGCCATCGACCAGTCCTCCTGCAACAAGGACTTCTCCTGCGTCAACGGCTTCTGCCCGTCCTTCGTGACAGTCGAGGGCGCTAAGATCCGCAAGGAGGCGACGGCCGACATCGACCTGCCGCATCTGCCAAAACCGGAACTGCCGGAGATTGACGGCACCCACAACGTGGTAATCACCGGCGTCGGCGGAACCGGTGTTGTGACCATCGGCGCCATTCTGGCACAAGCCGCACAGATTGACGGCAAGGGCGCCGGGCTGATGGAAATGGCCGGCCTCGCCCAAAAAGGCGGCGCAGTGCATATCCACTGCCGGATTGCCAATTCACCCGATGATATCTCGGCGATCCGCGTCGCCACCGGCGAGGCGCATGCGCTGATCGGCGGTGACCTGGTGGTGAGTGCGGGGGCCAAGACCCTTGGCCTAACCTCTACCGGCCAGACCGGCGCAGTGGTGAACAGCCACGAAATCATCACCGGCGAGTTCACCAAGAACACCGAGTTCAAGGTGCCGTCGGACCAGTTGGAAGTGGCGCTGCAGGCCCGCTTGCGCGACCGGGTCGATTTGTTCGACGCGTCCGAACTGGCCCGCGCCACCATGGGGGATTCGATCTTCTCCAACATGATGGTGTTCGGCGGTGCCTGGCAGCGCGGCCTGGTGCCTGTCAGCCATGAGGCGGTCGAGCAGGCCATCACGCTGAATGGCGCTGCTGTTGAGCGCAACCTGCGCGCCTTCGATATCGGTCGCTGGGCGGTGCTGCACCCCGAAGACGCAGCCCGTCTGAGCCAGCCGGACGCATCAGAAAAGCCGAAAACCCTCGAGGAGAAGATCGCCTTCCGTGCCGATCATCTGGTGGCATTTCAGGGCAAAGGTCTGGCCAAGCGTTATACCAAACTGCTCGACGGCATCAGCGATCCCGCGCTCAAGGAAGCGGTGGCAAAGGGCTATCACAAGCTGTTGTCCTACAAGGACGAATACGAAGTCGCCCGCCTGCTGCTCGACAGCCGCGCCAAGGCGGAGGCGGAGTTTGAAGGCGATCTCAAGCTGTCCTATCACCTGGCACCGCCCATGCTGGGCGGCACCGATGCGGACGGGCGTCCGAAGAAACGCAAGTTCAGTGCAAGCATGGAGCGCGGGTTCCGCCTGCTGGCCAAGCTCAAACGCTTGCGCGGCACACCGCTCGACGTCTTCGGCTACACCGAAGAACGCAAGATGGAGCGCGCCCTGATCAAGCAATATGAAGCGGACATGATGGAGTGGCTGCCGAAAGCGGCGCCGGACATCATTGAGCCTTTGCTGGCATTGGCTGAATTGCCGCTCTCGATTCGCGGTTTTGGTCCGGTGAAGATGGCAAATGAGCAGAAAGCCGCGAAGCGCCGTGAGGAGCTGCTGGCAGCCCTGCGCCAGGGCGGCGTGCCGCTGAAACAGGCGGCAGAGTAACCAGGGGCAGGGCGGGGCACTCCCGCCCGCTCCGGACCATCCGCAGGATGATCCTTCCCGGTTGGGCCCGGCGCCGCGCTGACGCGCGGCGTTTGCCGTTCCGCCGCTTCTTTCTGGTCCTGAATACCCCGGGGTCCGGGGCAGCGCCCCGGTCTGGCTTTGCAGCAACGATACTTGCGGCGTTCTGGCGCCTATGGCTAAAGACACAAAAGCACTTATGGATTTCTTTCGCAAAGCGACGTATGAGCTTTCTTCAGTACCGCTCAAATCCTACGGGTACGGGGTTGAGTTCGAAGAGTAACACCACGCGTGAGAAGGCGACATGGCTGTAGGCATCTTTGATTCAGGACTGGGCGGGCTGACCGTCCTTGACGCCGTGCAGAAACGTCTGCCGGATTTGGATTTCCTTTATTACGGCGACAACGCCCGCGCGCCTTACGGTGTGCGCGATGCCGAAGATGTCTATCATCTGACCAGGGCTGCGGTCGAAGATATGTGGAGCAAAGGCTGCGATCTGGTGATCCTGGCCTGCAACACGGCCTCTGCGGCGGCGCTGCGCCGGATGCAGGAGGGCGGGCTGCCCAAGGGCAAACGGGTGCTGGGGGTTTTTGTCCCTCTCATTGAAGCGCTGACAGAACGGCAGTGGGGCGACAATTCGCCACCGCGCGAAGTCGAAGTGAAACACGTTGCGCTGTTTGCCACGCCTGCAACTGTCGCCAGCCGCGCCTTCCAGCGGGAATTGGCGTTCCGCGCCATCGGCGTCGATGTCGAGGCCCAGGCCTGCGGTGGTGTGGTGGACGCAATCGAGGACGGCGACATGATCCTCGCCGAGGCCCTGGTGCGCTCCCATGTGGATGCCCTGCAACGTAAAATGCCGCATCCGCAAGCCGCCATTCTGGGCTGCACCCATTACCCGCTGATGGAGCAGACTTTCCAGGCGGCATTGGGGCCGGGGGTCAAAGTGTTCAGCCAGGGCAATCTGGTTGCGGACAGTCTGGCGGATTACCTGGCACGGCATCCCGACATGCACGGCACTGGTGCCGGCGGTTTCTTCACCACCGGAAACCCGGGCCGTGTCAGCGACCGGGCGACCCAGTTTCTCCGACGGGAAATCACCTTTCAGGCCGCCTGAGACCAGACCGCGCGGAACCTTGTTCCAGGTCAAAGTGCACGGGCGCATTTCCACCTAATTCTCTCCGCAGATGGCTGCGGAACGGCATATCACATCGAAAGACGAGGTCTGACATGACCCATAAAGTGGCTATTCTTGGCGCTTCCGGCTACACTGGCGCCGAACTGGTGCGGCTGATCGCCCAGCATCCGAACATCGATATTGCGGCGCTCTCTGCCGACCGCAAGGCTGGCATGACGATGGCGGAAGTTTTCCCGCATCTGCGCCATTTGAAACTGCCGGTACTGTGCAAGATCGGCGAGATTGACTTCTCCGGCATAGATCTGTGCTTCTGCGCTCTGCCGCATAAGACCAGCCAGGAAGTAATTGCGGCGCTGCCCGCAAACCTGAAGATCGTGGATCTGTCGGCAGACTTCCGGCTGCGTGATCCGGCAGAGTATGAGAAATGGTACGGCAACCCGCACAGTGCCCTGAAACAGCAGAAAGAGGCTGTCTATGGCCTGACCGAGTTCTACCGGGATGAGATCAAGTCCGCGCGTCTGGTGGCCGGCACCGGCTGCAACGCAGCCACCGGTCAGTTTGCCCTGCGCCCGTTGATTTCGGCTGGGGTCATTGATCTGGACGACATTATTCTGGATCTGAAATGCGCCGTCTCAGGCGCCGGCCGGTCGCTTAAGGAAAATCTGCTGCACGCAGAGCTGAGCGAGGGCTACAATGCCTATGCCATCGGCAGCACCCACCGGCATCTGGGCGAATTCGACCAGGAGTTCAGCAAGATCGCGGGCCGCCCCGTAAAGGTGCAATTCACCCCGCATCTGCTGCCGGTCAACCGGGGCATTCTGGCGACCGTCTATGTAAAAGGTGACGCGCGGACGATCCATGAGACCTTTGCCAAGGCTTACGCAAATGAACCCTTTATCGAACTGCTGCCCTTTGGCGAGGCCCCCAGCACCCACCATGTGCGCGGCTCCAACTTCTGCCATATCGGTGTGGCGCAGGACCGGATCGAAGGCCGGACCATTGTGATCGCCGCACTGGATAACCTGACAAAAGGTAGCAGCGGCCAAGCCTTGCAGAACGCAAACCTGATGTTAGGTGAGACTGAGACCGAAGGTCTGATGATGGCGCCGCTGTTCCCCTGATCCGGGGGGCGGCGCAGGCAGGGACCTTGAAGTGAGGACACCATGAAGAACCTGAAGAAACAGCGCCGGATCCAGGTCATTGCCGTTGCCGTAGTGGCTTTGGTGGTTGCAACCGCCCTGATCGGCTATGCCATGCGTGACGGGATCAACTATTTCCGCTCGCCCAGCCAGGTGGCCGAGGCACCGCCGAAACCGTCCGAAGTGTTCCGCATCGGCGGGCTGGTTGAGGAAGGCACGCTGCAGCGCGGCCAGGGTGAAACCGTGCGCTTTGCGGTCACTGATGGCGGTGCGACGGTACAGGTTGCCTATACCGGTGTGCTGCCGGATCTGTTTGAAGAGAACCAGGGCATGGTCGGCACCGGGCGTTACGTGAACGGTGTCTTTGAAGCCTCTGAAATCCTGGCGAAACATGACGAGACCTATATGCCCAAGGAAGTCATGGATGCGCTGAAGGCGCAGGGGGTCTATCAGGAGCCTGAAACCTGAGACCGGTCTCTGAGCAAATGGCTCCCGCCCCAAATGCGCCTCCCTTCGGGGAGGCGTTTTGCGTTGGGCCGGGCGCCGCGCGGTGCGCGGCGCGGCAGCGTTCCTGAGGCGGTGTTGCGCAATATGCGTACGCCGCTGTCAGGAGATCTTTTCGTATTTTCACGATGATTGACTCACCAGAAAAGGGTGAGGTTCGATGCAGAGTGTAAAAGAAATCGCCGCTGAGATTGTGGCGCGGGAAGGCGGCTTTGTGAATGATCCGGATGACCCCGGCGGCGCCACCAAATACGGTGTGACCATTGGAACCCTGCGGCGGCTGGGGCTGGATGTGACCGGCGACGGGGATGTGGACGCCGGGGATGTGAAGGCGCTGACCCGCGCGCAGGCCGTGGCCATTTTCATCCGCCACTATTTCGAAGCGCCCCGTATCGCCAGCCTGCCGGAGTGCCTCCAGGCCACGGTCTTTGATATGTATGTGAATGCCGGCAGCAACGCGGTGCGCATCCTGCAGCGATTGCTGCGCGATATGGGGTACAGGGTTGCGGTGGACGGCACAATCGGACCGCAGACGGCAGGCGCCGCCGCCGATGCTGCCACCGTTGATGCGACGGGCCTGCGCGACGCCTATGGCATCGCGAGGCGCAATTATTATTTCCGTCTAGCGGACCGTCGGCCGGCCAGCCGGAAATATGCCCGCACCCGTGCCGGCGGCAAAGGCGGCTGGATCAAACGGGCCGAGGAATTCATCTCGCCGAACTACCATCTGAACCAGCAGGCCTTTCAGGAAAGGACCGCGGCATGGGGATGATTTCCGACCTACTGGGGCTTGTTTTTGGCAGCCAGCGTAATGTCTTGCGGGAAACTGCCGAAGTCTTTCGCGAAAACGCCGAAGCCGGCGCCGGTCGCGCACATGAGGTGCAGATTGCAGCGCTTGGCCAGTTTGGCACCGAATTTCAGCAGCCCGCAAAAGGCTGGTTTGACCGCCTTATGGATGGGGTGAACCGGTTGCCGCGCCCTCTGCTGGCGCTGGGGACGCTGGCGCTGATGGTGTCTGCGCTGAGCGACCCGGTGTGGTTCGCCGCCCGGATGCAGGGGCTCGCGCTGGTGCCGGAACCGTTGTGGTGGCTGCTGGGCGTTATTGTCTCCTTTTATTTCGGGGCGCGGCATCAGGTGAAGGCACAGGAGTTTCAGCACGGTCTGGCGGCCAGCATGGCCCGGGTTCCCCAGGCCGTCGAAAACATCGCCGCGCTGAACAGACTGCGGGCCGCTTCACCTGCGGCGGCCTCCACCGGAACTGACGCCGCAGCGCGGCTTCATGCCACGGGCGCAGAGGCAAACCCGGCACTTGAAGCCTGGAAAGCCCGTCGCGGCTGATCACATTTTAGCGGCTGCGGCGGCATGGCGCGGCGAATGCCATTGGCGCCCGCAGCAGACAGGCGTATAGGAAAATACATGATTACAGAGCTTGGCCACTTCGCCCTTATCCTCGCCTTCATGATTGCCATCGTGCAGGCCGTTATCCCCTTGATCGGCGCGCATAAGCGCTGGCCCGGCTGGATGGCCGTGGCGGAACCGGCGGCACAGGCGCAGTTCCTGTTCACCGCCTTTGCCTTTGGGGCGCTGACCTGGGCGTTCATCACCTCAGATTTCTCGCTGAAGCTGGTGACGCTGAACAGCCATTCGGCCAAGCCGATGCTGTACAAGATCTCCGGCACTTGGGGAAACCACGAGGGATCGATGCTGCTGTGGGTGCTGATCGTTGCCCTGTTCGGGGCCATGGCCTCGGTTTTTGGCGGCGGGCTGCCGCCAACGCTGAAGGCGCGGGTTCTGGCGGTGCAGGCAGCGATTGGTGTGGCGTTTTATGCCTTTATCCTGTTCACGTCGAACCCGTTCCTGCGCCTGGCGGTGCCGCCGTTTGACGGGCAGGATCTGAACCCGCTGCTGCAGGATCCGGGCCTCGCCTTCCATCCACCGTTCCTCTACCTTGGCTATGTCGGGCTGAGCATGGCGTTTTCCTTTGCCGTGGCCGCCCTGATCGAAGGCCGCATTGATGCCGCCTGGGGCCGCTGGGTGCGGCCCTGGACGCTGGCGGCCTGGATTTTCCTGACCATCGGTATTGGGCTGGGCTCCTGGTGGGCTTATTACGAGCTGGGCTGGGGCGGGTTCTGGTTCTGGGACCCGGTTGAGAATGCCTCGTTCATGCCCTGGCTCTTGGCGGCTGCGCTGCTGCATTCCGCCATCGTGGTGGAGAAACGAGAGGCGCTGAAAAGCTGGACCATCCTGCTGGCAATCCTGGCCTTTGGGTTCTCGCTGATCGGGACATTTATCGTGCGCTCGGGTATCATCACCAGCGTGCACGCCTTTGCCAATGACCCGGAACGCGGCGTCTTCATTCTGTTCATCCTGGCCTTCTTCACCGGCGGCGCGCTGACGCTGTTTGCCGCCCGCGCACAGGCGATGGAGGCCAAGGGCGTCTTTGGCATGGTCAGCCGCGAAAGCGCGCTGGTGGCCAATAACATCCTGCTGGCGGTCAGCTGCTTTGTGGTCTTCTTCGGCACTGTCTGGCCGATCCTCGCGGATATGCTGTTGGACCGCAAGCTGAGCGTCGGCCCGCCGTTCTTCAATTCTGCCTTCACCCCCTTCATGATCGCGCTGGGGTTGATCATGCCGGTTGGCGCCATGCTGCCGTGGAAACGCGGCCGGATCGGGCGCACAGCCTGGCAGCTGCGCTATGTGTTTGTGCTGGCAGTGTCGCTGGGCGTGCTGGCCTGGGCGCTGCAGACAGGAAAGTCCGCGCTGGGGCCGGTGGGGCTGTTCCTCGGATCCTGGATGGTGTTCGGCGCGCTGGCCGACCTGTGGCTGCGCAGTGGCAAATCGGGCCGCCTGCAACGGATGCTGCGGCTGCCGCGCGCCGATTGGGGCAAGGCCGTGGCCCATGGCGGGCTGGGCATAACCATCTTTGCCATCGCCGGCCTGACGGCCTGGGAGCAGGAGGATATCCGCGTGGCCCGCATTGGCGAACCCTTTGACGTCGGTGCCTTTACCCTGATGCTGACGGATGTCAGCCGCGAACAGGGGCCGAACTATTTCACCACCAAAGGCCGGGTCGAGGTGACGCGCAACGGCCAGCCCGAAGCGGTGATGTTCCCGGAAAAACGCGACTATCCAGTCAGCCGGATGCCAACCACCGAGGCTGCGATTGATTACCGTGTCACCCGTGACCTTTATGTGGTGCTGGGCGATCAGCAGGCCGATGGCAGCTGGACCATGCGCACCTATATCAAACCCCTTGCCAACTGGATCTGGGGCGGCTCGATCCTGATGGCGCTTGGCGGGCTGCTGAGCCTTAGCGACCGCCGCTTCCGCGTCGCCGCCGGTGCGCGCAAATCACCCGGAGCAGGAGTGCCGGCAGAATGATGCTGCGAATAATGATCCTGGCCGTGGCCGCGTTGCTGGCCGTCTCGGTGCTGGCACCGTCGCCTGCTCTGGCGGTGGAGCCGGATGAGGTTCTGGCCGATCCAGCGCTGGAAAGCCGTGCGCGGGAGCTGTCCAAGGACCTGCGCTGCCTGGTTTGCCGCAATGAAAGCATTGATGAATCCAATGCCGAACTGGCCCGTGATCTGCGTGTCCTGGTGCGCGAGCGGCTGGTGGCAGGCGACAGCGACGGCGAGGCGATGAGTTTTATCGTCGACCGTTATGGCGAGTATGTGCTGCTGCGCCCCACCACCGGCGGCGCCAACTGGCTGTTGTGGGCTGCAGGTCCGCTGATGCTGCTGGCCGCCCTTGTGATCGCCGTCTTCTATGTGCGGGGACGCGCCCGCGCGCCCAAGGCCGCCGAGCAGGGGCTGAGCGCCGACGAGCGGGAGCGGTTGCGGAAAATCCTGAAGGATTGACGCCGGGTCCGGCTTTCCGGCAGGCGGGCTTTCCGTCACCATACCGGCAAACGGCCAGGCACACGCGTTTCTGGCCCCTGAACGCAAGTTACGTGAGGCACTCCGATGGACTATAAGGAAATCCTGTTTTCTCTGCAGGACGGGCTGGCGGTTGTCACCCTGAACCGCGAAGCGCGCAAGAACGCGCTTAACAGCCGGATGCGGTCCGAGATCACCCATGCGATGCGCATGGCGTCTTCCGAGGCCCGCGCTGTGGTGCTGACCGGGGCAGGCGATGCGTTCTGCTCGGGTCAGGATCTGAGTGACGCTGGCAGCAATGGCGGCCAGCTGGATCTGGAGCGCACGCTGCGCGACGAATACCTGCCGATGCTGCAGGCGATTTATGATTGCCCGGTGCCGGTTGTGGCGGCCGTCAATGGCGCCGCGGCCGGGGCGGGCGCCAATCTGGCGCTGGCCGCCGATGTGGTGATCGCCGCCGAAAGCGCCTTTTTCATGCAGGCCTTCAGCAAGATCGGCCTGATCCCCGATGCCGGCGGCACCTGGTTCCTGCCGCGTCAGATCGGTCTGGCAAAATCGATGGGGGCAGCCCTGTTTGCCGACCGCGTCAGCGCCCGGCAGGCCTGCGACTGGGGGATGATCTGGGAAGCGGTGCCGGACGCCGAGTTCGAAGCGCATTGGCGCGCCCGCGCGGAATATCTGGCCAGCGGCCCCAGCAAAGCCTTTGCCGCCACCAAATCCGCCCTGCGCGAAAGTTTCGGGCGCACCTTGGCCGAGCAGCTGTCGGAAGAAGCGCATCTGCAGGGCCAATGCGGCAAGACCCGGGATTTCCTGGAAGGGGTGACTGCGTTCATGGAAAAACGCCCCGCGAAGTTCGAGGGGCGCTAAGGGGACTGGGAGACCTGGGGCGTTCGGCCCCGGTCCGCTCCTTACTCGATTATCCGAACCTGGACGGAATTCTCTGAAACCAACCCGCCAGCACCTTGCAGCCGGGCAAAAACCTCGCCATTGGCCAGCAACAGTGCGTCCTGCGCGTCGCTGTTTTCGTCCTGTTCGGATTCAACGGTGATTTCGGGCGCTGGTCCAACCCCATCGTGATAGTAGACGATCATGTCGTGATCGCGGTCATAGTCGGTTAAAACCACAGGCTCATCCCCGGCTTCGATCCAATCACCCAAGGCCAGATCATCATAACCTTCGCCCAGCGTTACGGTATCGCCTCTGCCTGCGACAACATTGTCGTCGCCGAACCCAGCCCGGATAACATCGGGGGCCTCGTCTATATCCTGGCTGACGTCGTATTCCAGTATGATGCGGACGTCCGGGTCGTCGTTGGCGGCCCATTCTCTGCCAGCTTCCAGTACATTGTCCGGATCAAAGGCGCTGGTCGACACAATGAAGTCGTTGCCTGCGTCCCCAATCAAGGTGTCGCTGCCCTTGCCGTCAATGATCGTGTCATGGTCGGAGCCACCCCGCAGGAAGTCGTCGCCTTCACCGCCAACCAGCAGATCCTGTCCGCCTTGGCCGAATAGCCGGTCATCCCCGCCATTTCCAGCCAGAATGTCGTGACCGTCATTGGCAAAGATCGTGTCATCCCTGGATGCACCGGAAAGGTCGTCGTTGCCCTTGGTTGCATCTGCGGACGTGTCGGCGGCAGGTTCTGAATCGTCATCCGAGTCCAGAACTGCAAATGTGCCCGCGGCCAGGGACAAGCCAAGCAAAACCAGTAGTTCCATTCCGTGAATCCCGTTTTTCTTTGGCGTGCAGCCTGGAGCATTCCGCTTGCATGCAATTCCGCCAAAGCGTGAAATTTGTTAAAAAATAACTACTTAGTTGAGGATTATCAGTCAATATTTTCAGGGTATTGTGCGATTTATGCAAAAAATTGGCCGGATCCTCCGGCATTGTCGCCACTCACGCAAGAATTCTACTGACAACTAGGCGGTGCCAGGCCGGGATCAAACCTTGTCAACCGCCAGTTCAGAATCAGTTCAGAATAAAAAACGCCCCGCAAAAAGCGGGGCGTTTGGACGTTCATTGCAACTGGCGGTCAGCGCTTTTCGATGTCGATGTAATCGCGCATGGTCTCGCCCAGGTACAACTGGCGCGGGCGGCCGATCTTGTTCTGAGGGTCAGCGATCATCTCTTTCCACTGCGAGATCCAGCCGACAGTGCGCGACAGCGCAAAGATCGGGGTGAACATCGACGTCGGGAAGCCCATCGCCTCAAGAATGATACCCGAGTAGAAATCGACGTTGGGGAACAGTTTCTTCTCGATGAAGTAGGGGTCGTTCAGCGCGGTCTGCTCCAGCTCTTTGGCAACCTGCAGCAGCGGGTTGTCCTCGACGCCGAGCAGGTCCAGAACCTCGTCCGCGGATTGCTTCAGCACGGTCGCACGCGGGTCGGTGTTCTTATAGACGCGGTGGCCGAAACCCATCAGGCGGAACGGATCGTTCTTGTCCTTGGCGCGTGCGATAAATTCAGGGATGCGGTCGACCGAGCCGATTTCCTTGAGCATTTCCAGGCAGGCCTGATTGGCGCCGCCGTGGGCCGGACCCCAGAGGCAGGCAATGCCGGCCGCGATACAGGCAAACGGGTTTGCGCCCGAGGAAGAGGCCAGACGCACAGTGGAGGTTGAAGCGTTCTGTTCGTGATCCGCGTGCAGGGTCAGGATGCGGTCCATCGCCCGGCTCAGGATCGGGTTCACGTGGTATTCCTCAGCCGGAACCGAGAAGCACATGTGCAGGAAGTTGGCTGCGTAATCCAGATCGTTCTTCGGATACACAAACGGCTGGCCGATCGAGTATTTATAGGCCATCGCGGCAATGGTCGGCAGTTTGGCGATCAGACGCACGGCGGCGACTTCGCGCTGCCACGGATCGGTGACGTCCAGCGAGTCGTGGTAGAAGGCCGACATCGCGCCGACCACGCCAACCAGCGTCGCCATCGGATGCGCATCGCGGCGGAAGCCGCGGAAGAAGTTGTGCATCTGCTCATGCACCATGGTGTGACGGGTCACACGGGTCTCGAAATCCTCCAGCTGGGTGACGGTCGGCAATTCGCCGTATAGCAGCAGATAGCAAACCTCGAGATAATGGGACTTCGATGCCAGCTGGTCGATCGGGTAGCCGCGGTGCAGCAGTTCGCCCTTGTCGCCGTCAATATAGGTGATGGTGCTGTCGCAGCTGGCGGTCGAGGTGAAGCCCGGGTCATAGGTGAACACACCTGCCTTCGCGTAGAGCTTGCGGATGTCGAGAACATCGGGCCCGGCCGTTGGCGAGAAAATGGGCAGCTCGTAAGTTTCACCATTCAGGCTGAGCGTGGCAGATTTCTGTGTCTCGGTCATGGATGTCCCTTCCTGTTACAGGCACGAGAGCGGCCGTGCAGGCGTCTTCATGCGGGGCAGCGCCTGCGCGGAGTCGCGCAGGGGTTGTGTTATCAAAACAGGCTTACCCGGGAGTTAAGGACCGGTCTCAGCCTGTTGCGTCTTGGAGCCGGGCAATGGTTTCATCGCGGCCCAGAATCAGCATCATATCGAACACCGAAGGCGTTACCGCCCGGCCCGCCAGTGCTGCCCGCAAAGGGCCTGCCAGCTTGCCGAACTTGGTATCATGGGCTTCTGCAAATGCGTTCAGAAGCGCCTCCAGATCGTCACGGACCCAGCTAGCATTTTGCAGCTGCGGCGTCAATTCACCCAGTATACCATCGGATACAGAAGATAGCGCCTTTTCCGCCTTCGCATCCCGGTCAATTGGCCGTGAGGTAAGGATAAAATGCGCTTTTTCAAGCAGTTCAGGGAAGGTGCGCGCCCGGTCCTTGAGGCAATACATCGCAGCCTGCAAACCCTGTGACTGCGCGTCATTCAGGGCAGTTTCTCCGGCTGCGTCCAGATATGCGCTGATTTCATGCCGCAGTGCGGCGTCGTCGCTAACGGCGATATGCTGACCGCTGAGATTCTCCAGCTTCTTGGTGTCGAACCGGGCCGGGCTTTTGCCGATACCGTCAAAGTTAAACCACGCCTTGGCCTGATCGTCCGTAAAAAATTCGTCATCGCCATGCGACCAGCCCAGACGGGCCAGATAGTTGCGCATGCCTGCCGCCGGATAGCCCATCGCCTGGTATTCCTGCGCGCCCAAGGCACCATGACGTTTGGACAGTTTTTTGCCGTCCGGCCCGTGGATCAGCGGGATATGCGCCCAGACCGGCACGTCCCAGCCCATCGCCTCATAGATCATCATCTGGCGGGCGGCGTTGTTCAGGTGGTCGTCGCCGCGGATCACATGGGTGACGCCCATATCGTGATCGTCGACCACAACCGCCAGCATGTAAACCGGCGTGCCGTCCGAGCGCAGCAGGATCATGTCATCAAGCTGATCATTCCTGATGGTGACGTCGCCCTGAACCTCATCTTTGATAACGGTAACGCCGCTTTGCGGCGCTCTGATGCGGATCACAAAAGGTGCATCCGGGTGGCTGGACGCATCGGCGTCGCGCCAAGGTGAACGGTAGAGGGTGGATTTGCCTTCGGACTTGGCTTGTTCACGGAAGGCGGCAATTTCGTCCTGGCTGGCAAAACACTTATAGGCTTTGCCGTCGGCCAGCAATTGCCTGGCAACTTCGGCGTGGCGGTCTGCGCCCTCAAACTGGCTGATCACCTCGCCATCATGGTCCAGGCCCAGCCATTCCATGCCCTGCAGAATGGCGGCGGTTGCCTCGGGCGTGGAGCGTTCGCGGTCGGTATCCTCGATCCGCAGCAGGAACTTGCCGCCGCGGCCCCGGGCATACAGCCAGTTGAACAGCGCAGTGCGGGCGCCGCCAATATGCAGAAAGCCGGTGGGAGACGGCGCGAAACGGGTGACAACCGGTTGGGTCATGAGCGGGATTTACCTTTTGGAAACCATGTGAGGTTTAGAGTTTCAGCCTGTCTACCGGGCCAGAAGGCGGGGGGCAAGCATGCGGCCGACCACAGCCATTGCAGACCTGCTGCAGGCGCAACGGGGACATCTGTTCCCCTGGACCCCGGTGTTTCTAGGGGCCGGGATCGGAGCCTATTTTTCTTTGAAGTTTGAGCCAGGCGCCGCCGAGTTTGCCGGGCTGGCGCTGTGTGCGCTGCTGATGGCAGCCGGTGCTATGTCCCGGCGGCCGCTGGCATTTTTGCTGTGGGCGCCAGCACTTACAGCGGCGGGGCTGTGCCTGGCCGGGGCACGGGCGCACCGGGTGTCGGCTCCGGTCCTGGATTTCCGCTATTACGGGGCGGTGGAGGGACGTGTCGTGGCTGTCGACCGCTCGCCGACCGACGCCCTGCGGCTGACTTTGGATCAGGTTCGGCTGGACCGGGTGGCGGCGGAAGATACGCCGGCCCGTGTCCGCATATCATTGAAAGCGCTGGAACAGGTGCCGCCGCCCGGCGCCAGGATCATGACCACCGCGCATTTGCTGCCGCCGCAGGGACCTGCCGAGCCCGGAGGGTTCGATTTCCGCCGCCATGCCTGGTTCAAGCAGTTGGGCGGTTTAGGATACACAAGGGTTCCGGTGCTGCTGGCAAAGCCACCCGGCCAAGGCCTGCCAGTGGACCGCCTGCGCCGGAATATGGCGCAGGGCTTGCAAGACCGTATTGCAGGTGAGACGGGCGGGTTTGCAGCCGCAATTACCACCGGCGACCGCAGCGGCGTGGGGCAGCAAACGCTGACTGCCCTGCGGCAAAGCAACCTGGCGCATCTGCTGGCGATCTCGGGATTGCATATGGGGCTGCTCACCGGATTTGTCTTTGCGGCGCTGAGAGTTGCGTTCAATCTGATACCTGTCCTGGCCCTGCGCTGGCCGGTCAAGAAACTGGCAGCGCTTGCGGCGCTGATTGCCGGCGCGGGATATCTTGCCTTGTCAGGCGGCAATGTGGCGACAGAGCGGGCCTTTGTCATGGTGGCGGTGATGTTTGGCGCTGTGCTGCTGAACCGGCGTGCGATTACCCTGCGCGCGGTGGCGGTTGCCGCATGGATAGTGCTGCTGCGGCGGCCGGAAAGCCTGCTGAGCCCTGGTTTCCAGATGAGTTTTGCCGCGACGGCTGCGCTGGTCGCGGTCTTTGCCGCGTTGCGGGACGGGGAGGTTCCGCTGGGGCCGCGATGGCTGCGGCCGGTTCTGGCGCTGGTGATTTCCTCTGCGGTGGCCGGGGCCGCAACAGCCCCCTTTGCCGCCGCGCACTTCAACACGGTGCCGCATTACGGGCTGCTGGCGAACCTGTTGTCGGTGCCGGTCATGGGATCGGTCGTCATTCCGGCTGCGGTGCTGGCGTTGTGCCTTGCACCGTTCGGCCTGGAAATGATCGGGCTGACAGTTATGCGATGGGGGCTGGACTGGATCCTGGCAGTTGCGCAGGCCGTCTCGGAATTTGAAGGGGCGCTGTCGCATGTACCTGCGCCCAGCCACTGGGTGCTGCCGCTGTTTGCTGCGGGCATGCTGTTTGCGGTGATCTGGCAAGGGCGGCTGCGGCTGGCAGGGCTGCTGCCGGCAGCATGCGCGCTGCTGATGTGGAACGCGGCAGAGCGTCCTGTTGTCCTGATTGCGGATTCCGGCGGGCTGATTGGCGTGATGACGCCGCAAGGCCGGGCCTTGTCCCGGGCCAAAGGGCAGGGGTTTACTGCGAAAATCTGGCTGGAGAATGATGGCGACCCGGCAGGACAAATCGCCGCCGCGGCGCGCTGGAGGGGTGAAACAGAGGCTTTGCCGATTTGGCAAGGGCCGGGATTCCGGCTGGTTCATGCGCCTGGGAAACGTAAGCTCGCGCAGGCAAGTGGCTGTAAAAAGGGAGATATCATCGTTTCCACGGTCACGGCGCAAACACCGGAAAACTGTCTGCTCCTGACACCGGCAGTGATGCGTCAAACGGGCAGCATCGCCGTGACCGCAACAGGCGGCTTACAGACATCCCGCAGTGTGTCGGGACAGCGGTTGTGGACTGGATGGCAGCCGGAGGGGGCTGAAATCAGCCGCCTCCGGAGGATTCTTGGCCAGGAAAACCCTTAATAAGTGCGGATCAGCCCAACCAGCTGGCCCTGGATCTGCACCTGGTCTTCCGGGTAGCGCCGGGTTTCATAGGCCGGGTTGGCGGCTTCCAGCGCGATCATGCTGCCCTGGCGCTGGTAGCGTTTCAGCGTGGCTTCGTGCCCCTCGACCAGTGCAACAACGATATCGCCATTATCAGCAGTACCGGTTTCACGGATCACTACGATGTCGCCGTCATTGATACCGGCCTCGATCATCGAGTCGCCCTTTACTTCCAGCGCGAAATGCTGGCCGTTTGGTGCGATCATGCCGCCCGGAACCGCCACCTGGTGTGACACCTGGCTGATCGCCTCTATTGGCACACCGGCGGCGATGCGGCCCATAACGGGCAGTTCCACCGCGGCCAGGCGCATTGGGTCTGCGGCGGCAGGGGCAGGCGCCGCGGGCTGCGCTTGGCCGCCGTCGATCACCTTTGGTGCAAAGCCTTGCGGGTCCGGCCCGCCGCCCAGGCTTTCCGGCAGGCGGATAATCTCAATCGCGCGGGCACGGTGCGGCAGGCGGCGGATAAAGCCGCGTTCTTCCAGTGCAGTGATCAGCCGGTGAATGCCTGATTTCGATCTTAGATCCAGTTCGACCTTCATTTCATCGAAACTGGGCGGCACACCGTCACGCTGCAGGCGTTTGTGAATGAATTCCAGCAGTTGCAGTTGCTTTTTTGTGAGCATCGCCGCTCCCTCCGCGCCTCGGGTTTTCTTTTGTTCTACGCATGTTCCCGTTTTGTGTCAATATCGCAGTCCCTGGCGTGGTGCAGAAGAGAACGCGCCTGGGGCGCGTGCCTCCGGCGGGGGTATTTTTGCAAAGGTGAAGGGGAGTTAGATCGGCAAGTATTGCACAGTATCGCCTATCCTGCGCGCGCCGTCCTTGGGCGGGCGGACCAGCAGGGCGTTGGCCTCAGCCAAAATGGTGAGCAGGGAGCTGTCCTGGTTGTCAAACGCTTGCAGCTGGCCGTTTTGCACATTTGCGCGCATGTAATGCTCGCGCGGGCCATTGGCCATCAGCGGGGCGCAAAGGGCGGCCGTCAGCAGCTGCTCCTGCGCCGGTGCAGGCAACCCCAGCATGGATCGCACCATCGGGGCCAGAAACACGTGGCCGCAGACCATAGCCGATACTGGGTTGCCGGGCAGGCCAACCATAGCAGCGCCATTCATCCGGCCGGCCATCAGCGGTTTGCCGGGGCGCATCGCAACTTTGTAGAAACTGCGCTCCATCCCAAGATCCTGCGCCACCTTGCCGACCAGATCATGATCGCCAACCGAGGCGCCGCCGATGGTGACAACCAGATCAGCGCCCTCGGCCAGTTCAAAGGCTGTGCGCAGCGAGCTTTCGGTGTCACGGGCGATAGGCAGGATGCGGGCAAGGGCGCCAATGTCTTCGAGCATCGCTTTGAGGCCAAAGGTGTTGGAGGCGATGATTTGGTCCGGTCCAGGCGTGCCGCCGGGCATCACCAATTCGTCGCCAGTGGAGATCAATGCAATCTCCGGGCGGCGGGTGACGGGTATCGCGGGGATGTTCATAGCGGCCAGCAAGGCAATGTCAGCCGGTGTCAGGCGCTTGGGGGCCGTGACGGTCTGGCCATCGGTGAAATCGCCGCCGCGGGGCCGGATATTGTGGTTGCTGCCGGGGGCGCCGGTGATGGTGATAAGATCCCCGTTGCGGGTTATATCTTCTTGAATAACAACGAAACTTGCACCTTCAGGCACCGGTGCACCGGTAAAGATACGCACGGCCTGGCCCGCGCCCGCGCGGCCCTGAAATGCGTGACCGGCGGCGGCTTCGCCGATCACCTTGAACATGGCGTGCAGTTCGACTTCCGCGGCGTTCACAGCGTAACCGTCCATTGCGGAGGCGGAGAACGGCGGCTGATCACGGCGCGCTTGCAGATCGGCCGCCAGCACCCGGCCTGCAGCCTGCGCCAGCGGAACCTGTTCGGTTTCAAGCTGTTGAACAAGCGATAAAAGATGCGCGCGGGCTTCGCTGACCGGGATCATTTACACCTCGTACTTACCTGATTTTCCGCCATCTTTCAGCGTCACACGGATGCCGCCGATCTGCATCGCCTTGTCCACGGCCTTGGCCATATCATAGACGGTGAGCGCGGCAGTGGAGACGGCGGTGAGCGCCTCCATCTCAACCCCGGTCTGGCCGGTGGTCTTGACCGTGGCCTCCACCCGCACGCCGGGCAGCTCCGGGTCCAGCGTCAGCTCTACCGCAACCTTGGTGACCGGCAGCGGATGGCAAAGCGGGATCAGATCCGGCGTCTTCTTGGCACCCATGATGCCGGCCAGACGGGCAACGGACAGAACATCGCCCTTCTTGGCACGGCCTTCGGCAATGATATCAAAGGTTTCCCGGGCCATGGTAATGTGGCCCTCGGCGGTGGCGATGCGCGAAGTTACCGCCTTGTCCGAAACATCAACCATATGGGCGTCGCCCTTGGTGTCGAAATGGGTGAGGCTCATTGCGGTCCTCCTTTACATCATACCGGGCATTAGCGGATTGGCGAGCAGCGCACGGGTGGCACCGGCGACATCGTCCTGCCGCATCAGGCTTTCGCCGATCAGGAAAGTGCGCGCACCATAACGGGCCATGTCGCTGAGGTCTTCAGGCGTGGACAGCCCGCTTTCGCAAACGATGGTGCGGTCGGCTGGCACCATGCGCGACAGTTCCCGGGTGGTGTCCAGTGTGGTCTCAAACGTCTTGAGGTTGCGGTTGTTGATGCCCATCAGCGGCGATTTCAGGTTGCAGGCGCGCTCCAGCTCGTCGGCGTCATGCACTTCCAGGAGCACATCCATACCCCAGTCAAAGGCGCTTTGCTCCAGTTCCTGCGCTTGCGCGTCCGAGACGGAGGCGAGGATGATCAGGATGCAGTCCGCCCCAAGTGCGCGGGCCTCGGCCACCTGATAGGTGTCGTACATGAAATCCTTGCGCAGCGCGGGCAGCGAACAGGCCGTGCGGGCCTGGGTCAGGAACTCCTTGGCGCCCTGGAAGCTGGGGGTGTCGGTCAGGACGGACAGGCAGGTCGCGCCGCCGTCCTCATAAGCCTTGGCCAGTTCGGCGGGTTCAAAATCAGGGCGGATCAGGCCCTTGGAGGGGCTGGCCTTCTTGATCTCGGCAATCAGACCGTAACCGCTGCGGTTGGCCTGCATCAGGCTGTCGGCAAAGCCGCGCACCGGGGAGGCTTCGCGCGCCTCGGCCTCGACCGCCTCCAGCGGTTTGGCGGCCTTGTCTGCGGCGACTTCCTCAAGCTTGTAGGCCTTGATCTTGTCGAGCACGTTTTTGGTCATGCCAGTTTCACTCATGCCTGGGCCTCCGTTGCTGCGTTCCAGTCTATGGCAGTTTCACCGCGGGCGGCGAGCCAATTGTTTACTTGTGAAAAGGGCCGGGACCCGAAGAAGCCGCGCCGCGCCGACAAGGGCGAGGGATGGGCGGTTTTCAGGATCAGGTGATCGCCCGGTTTGATATGTTTTTCAAGCTTTTGTGCAGCATTTCCCCAGAGAATGTACGCGGTCGGGCGCGCGGAGGTCAGTTCCAGCACCTGATGCACCAGATGGTGCCAGCCAAGGTGCTTGTGACCGTTTGCCTCGCCTGCGGGAACTGACAGGGCTGTGTTCAGCAGCAGCACGCCTTGACGCGCCCAGCCGCGCAGGTCTGCATTCGGGCGGGTGACACCAAGATCATCCTCCAATTCCTTGTAGATATTGGACAATGAGCGGGGAAAGGGGCGGACGTCCGGCTCTGCTGAGAAGGCGAGCCCATGGGCGTGGCCCGGCGTCGGATAGGGATCCTGCCCCAAGATCACAACGCGGGTGTTTTCCGGCTGGGTCAGCTCCAGCGCAGCGAACCGCTGGTGCGCGGGCGGCAGGATGGTCCGGGGATCTTCAGAAATTGCGGCTGAGATCCCGGGCCATTGGTTGGTGAAAAAGGGAAGACTGGACCAGGCGCCCAGCCCCGGCGGAAGATCGGTCATGCGGCTGAGGTGATCCGCGCCAGTGCCTCGACCTTTGATTTGGCCGCGCCGCTGTCGATGGACTCGGCCGCGCGCGCGACACCTTCCTTGAGGTCGGCAGCCTTACCCGCGACAACCAGCGCAGCGGCGGCGTTCAGCAGCACCGCATCCCGGTAGGCAGAGGGCGTGCCTTGCAGCAGCACCCGGAAGGCCATTGCGTTTTCTTCAGGGCTGCCGCCGATAATCTTGTCAAAACCGTGCACCGGCAGGCCTGCGTCCTCGGGGTGGAGTTCGACATCGCGGATGCTGCCGTCTTCCTCCAAAGCGGAGACCCAGCTGACGCCGGTAATTGTCAGCTCATCCGTGCCGTCAGAACCATGCACCAGCCAGGCGCGCTCGGACCCCAGGGCTTTCAGCGTTTCCGCCATCGGCCGGATCATCGCGCGGCTGAAGGCGCCGGTCAGCTGCCGTTTCACGCCGGCCGGGTTGGTCAGCGGGCCAAGGATGTTAAAGATAGTGCGGGTGCCAAGCTCGGACCGGGTGGGCATGACATGCGCCACCGCCGGGTGATGCATAGGCGCCATCATGAATCCGATACCGGCCTCATTTATAGCCTTTTCAACCACTTGCGGGCCGACCATCACGTTAATGCCCATCTGGGACTGCATGTCGGCAGTGCCGGATTTGGAGCTGAGGTTGCGGTTACCGTGTTTGGCAACCACCACGCCTGCGCCGGCCGCCACAAAGGCAGTGGCGGTGGAGATGTTCAGAGTGTTCTTGCCGTCACCGCCGGTGCCGACGATGTCCATGGCACCTGCCGGAGCTTTCACTGGGTTGCATTTCGAGCGCATCACGGCGGCGGCAGCTGCGTATTCATCCACGCTTTCGCCGCGGGTGCGCATCGCCATCAGCAAGCCGCCGATTTGGCTGGGCGTGGCCTCACCCTCAAACAGCAAGGTGAAAGCGGTTTCGGCTTCTTCGCGGGTCAGCGACCGTTCCGCCGCGGCGCCGATGAGCGGTTTCAGGCGGTCGCTCATGCGGACACCTGCATCACGTCGAGAAAGTTTTTCAGCAGCGCGTGGCCGTGCTCAGACGCAATAGATTCCGGGTGGAACTGCACACCGTGAATCGGCAGCTCCTTATGCTGCAGGCCCATGATAGTGCCGTCTTCCAGTTCAGCGGTGATTTCCAGGCAATCCGGCAGGCTGTCGCGCTCAACCACCAGAGAATGGTAGCGGGTTGCGTCAAAAGGCGTCGGCAAGCCTTTGAAAACACCGGTATCCTTGTGGTGCATCTTACCCATTTTACCGTGCACGATCTCGTGGCAGCGGATCACCTTGCCGCCAAACACCTGGCCGATGGTCTGGTGGCCCAGGCAGACGCCCAGCAAGGGTGTGCCGGTTTCAGCTGCGGCTTCGGTCAGCGCCAGGCAGATGCCGGCCTGATCCGGGTCGCAGGGACCGGGCGACAGCAGAATGCCTGAGGGCTTCATTGCCATGGCTTCCTGCACGTTGATGGCGTCGTTGCGGCGGACTTCCATTTCCGCGCCCAGCTCACCCAGATAATGGACGAGGTTGTAGGTAAAGGAATCGTAGTTGTCTATCAGCAGCAGCATCGTAGCGGGCTCTTTTAAGGGTGGCGGGCCGGGGCCGCGCCGCAGTATAGTGGTCGAAACATACATGTTCAGGGATACGGGGCAGCGTCAAGGGCAGGATAGGCGAATGCCGGAGTGAACAGAAACAGGGTTCGCTCAGGCACGTTGGTAAGGCGCGGCACCGAAAACGGATTGAGAGGCAAAACAGGCATGCGTGGATTTCTGGGCGGCGTGAGTGTCGGGGCATTGCTGGCCGCGGGCGGGCTGGCGATGCTGTCTTTGTCGGTGCCCTTGCCGGACAGCGGTGTCGATACCGCAGCGGGGCCGGCACCTGCCGCGCATGATCCTGGCGATGCGCCGCAGATGCCAAACGGCGGCACGGACGCCACGGACGCCGCCGGAGCGCCCGCCAGCAGCCAGGGACGTGATGCAGATCTTGTTGAGGCACAGCCGGCCGCGCCGGCCGAAACCGGTGGCAGCGATGACCTGAACGCGCTTGCAGGGGCGGATACCGCGCCGGCCGGCAAACCTGAGGTCGGGCAGTCAGCGGCGCTTATCGCTTCCGGCGATCCGGAAACAGCGGCAGCACCCGGTTTGGCAAAGGGGCCAGATGCGCCTCTGCCGCAGGCCGTTCAGCCGGCGGCGCCGCCGGCCCCGGGCGCTGAGGCTGCCGTAATAGCTGCCACCGAGCCAGCACCGGAACCCGCGCCCGAGGCGCCCGAAAATGCACAAGAGGATACAGCTGAGGCTGCGCAGCCTGAGGCCATGGTGGTTCCGGTTGAGACACCGCAGTCCGCTGCTGTTCTGGCGCCGGATATCGGCAGCGCGCCGCAGGCAATCACGCTGCCGGTAATCGGTGCGGCACCGGTTCTGCCAGAGGCCGGCGGCGACAGCGGTGAGAGTATTTCTGACAGCGAAACTGTTCCGGACTCTGCGGTTGCAGGGCAAGAGGCTTTGGCACCAAGTATCGGCACACCTGTTGTTCCGCTGACCGACCGGGACAAGCCGCAGGACGCCGGGTTTGCCACTGCGGCGGTATCCGGCCAGCCGCCGTTTACCGCCTATGCCGAACCTTTTGACAATCCGGAAGACCGGCCGCTGATGTCGATTGTACTGATCGACGACGAGGGGGCGGTCGGGGCCGAAGCGCTGGCGGAATTCCCCTATCCGTTGAGTTTTGCCATTGATCCGGAAGACCCGCAGGCTGCATCCAAGATGGCCGCGCGCAGGGCGGCGGGGTTCGAAGTTCTGATGCTGGCGGATCTGCCGCGATCTGCGTCGCCGCAGGACGCGGAGACCGCGCTGGAGGTTTGGCGCGGCAAACTGCCGGAAGCCATGGCGATCCTCGAAGGGATCGGGACCGGGGTGCAGGGCAACCGGGCGCTGGCGGATCAGGTTGCAGCAGTTGCGGCCTCGGCCGGCTATGGGCTGGTGACCCAGGACAGCGGGTTGAACACGGTGCAGAAATTGGCGCTGCGCGACGGCGTGCCGGCCGGTGTTGTGTTCCGCGACTTTGACGGCGCTGGTCAAAACCCGCGGTCGATCCGGCGGTTTCTGGATCAGGCGGCGTTCCGGGCCGGGCAGGAAGGCGCGGTGATCATGCTGGGACGGTTGCGCCCGGATACGATTTCAGCGCTGCTGATCTGGGGCTTGCAGGACCGGGCTGCCCGGATTGCGCTGGCGCCGGTCTCGGCCAGTTTGGAAGCAAACCTGCCGGCTAAGTGAAAACGGCGCCCAAGGCGGGCGCCGTGCCTTCGGCGAGGGTATTTTGAACCAGAAAGAAGCCGCAGCGCAGCCCTGCGCTGCAAGTCCTAGCGGTTGCCGTTGCCGGTAAAACGGGCAGCGTCCGCTGCCGCGCGGCGGATGGCATTGGATTTGTGGACGGTCTCCATATACTCCGCCTCTGGGTCGCTGTCATAGACCACGCCGCCGCCGGCCTGGATATAGAGGGTCTGATCCTTGACGATGGCGGTGCGCAGCGCGATGCACATATCCATGTCGCCGCCTGCCGAGAAATAGCCGACACCGCCGCCGTAGACGCCGCGTTTTTCCGGCTCCAGCTCGTCAATGATTTCCATCGCCCGAACCTTGGGGGCGCCGGAGACGGTGCCTGCGGGCATCCCGGCAAAGAAGGCGTCGAGCGCATCCTTGTCCTCAGCCAGCTCACCCACGACGTTTGAGACGATGTGCATCACGTGGCTGTAACGCTCGATGATGAATTTCTCGGTCGGACGCACGGTGCCGATTTTGGCGACCCGGCCGGTGTCATTGCGGCCCAGATCCAGCAGCATCAGATGCTCGGCCAGTTCTTTTTTGTCGGCCAGCAGGTCTGCTTCCAGCGCCTTGTCTTCTTCAGGTGTGGCGCCGCGGGGGCGGGTGCCTGCGATCGGGCGGATGGTGACCTCTTGTCCAAACACGCGGACCAGGATTTCCGGGCTGGCGCCCACCACCTGAAAGCCGCCGAAGTTGAAGTAGAACATGAAGGGCGACGGGTTGGTGCGGCGCAGGCTGCGGTAGAGCGCAAAGGGCGGCTGGGGAAACGCTTGCGTCCAGCGCTGTGCCGGCACCACCTGAAAGATGTCGCCCGCACGGATGTAGTCCTTGGCCTTTTCCACCGCGGCCATGTAGCCCTCTTTGGTGAAATTGCTGACCGGCGGCGCAACCTCATCCGCGTCGCCCAGATCGCGGCTTTCGGCAGGCATGGCACGTTCCAGATCGCGCACCGCGTCCATCACCCGCTCGGCGGCTTGGGCATAGGCGGCCTTGGCGGTCTGGCCGTCGCTGGACCAGACCGGCGACACCACTGTGACCTCGCCCTTGACCCCGTCCAGGACGGCAATCACCGAGGGGCGCAGCATCAGCGCGTCGGGCAGGCCGAGGGGGTCGGGGTTCACATCCGGCAAGTGCTCAACCAGGCGGATCATGTCATAGCCAAGGTAGCCGAACAGGCCGGCCGCAGCCTGCGGCAGATCGTCTGGCAGGTCGATCCTGCTTTCGGCAATCAACGCCCGCAGGTTGTCCATCGGGTTGCCGTCCTGCGGGGTGAAATCATCCGCATCAAACCGGGCGGAGCGGTTGAGGCTGGACTGCTCCCCATGGCAGCGCCAGACCAGATCAGGTTTCATGCCGATGATCGAATAGCGCCCGCGCACCTCGCCGCCGGTGACGGATTCCAGCATGAAGGCATCCTTTTGGGCGCCGGTCAGCTTGAGCATCAGCGACACCGGCGTGTCGAGGTCGGCGGCAAGGCGGGTATAGACGACCTGGTTCTCGCCGGCCTCATACGCCGTGGAGAATGTGTCGAAATCGGGGGTCAGAGCCATGGGTGCTTGCCTTGATTACTGGAAGTTTGCCTGCGCTGCATTCAGCGCCTGCTGGTCGACACGGGGTTCGGCGCGGGCCTGGACGTCTTGCACAAAGGCCTGGAACAGCTCTTGTGCCAACGCCTGGTCCAGCTGCGCCTGCAAAGCCTGGCTGAGCAGGTTCATGTCTTCACTGGCTTCCGGCGGCAGGATACCGTCAAGGCGGACAACCACGGCTGACTCCGCATCCTGCACCAGGCGGAAGTTTCCGACCTCCATTTCGAAGACCTGATTGACCAGGTCCGCGGGTACCGTGTCGATGTAGGCGGTGCGGGTCAGGCCGGTCTCGGTTTTGACCTCTGCGCCTTCGGCAAAGCTGCCAGCGGTTTCAGCCTGGGCCAGAAGCGCCTCGCCCTGCTCACGCAGCGCGGTGGTCAGGCGGTCGGCCTGCCATGCGGCGAGGACCTTGTCCTTGGCATCGGCAAAGGGTTCCGGACGTTCCGGCAGAACCTCGTCCAGGCGCAGGGCGAACAGGCTGCCATCGTCCAGGAAGTCCACAGCCGGGAAGTCCTCGGCGGTGACGGCGGCGGCGGCGGTGCGGAAGCCTTCATAAGCGGCGATGCCATCACTGGTATTGTCTGTCCAATGGATCTGAACCAGCTCCAGCCCGCTTTCGGTTGCCAGCTCTTCGAGCGTAGCACCACCGGCTAGAAGGTCGTCGATGTCTTCGGCCTGGGCCTCTACCAGACGGCGGGTGCGGTCTGAGGCCAGTTCCTCGCGCAGCTCCGGCGTCGCCTGTTCAAAGGTGGTGATCTGTGCCTCCAAGCGGCCGTTCACACGGTACAGTGCCGGGCCAAGATCCGAGGGCAGTGGGCCGGCCACATCGCCGACCTGGGCGGCAAACACATCGGTGCCCGCGGCGCCGAGAGCGCCCATAGTCACGTCGCCCATGTCAATGTCCTGCAGGGTCAGGCCGCGGGCATCAACCAGGCTTTCGAACGTCGCACCGCCGGTTTCCAACTGTGCCTTGGCGCTGGCAGCTGCATCGCCGTCAGCAAACACCAGGCGTTCCACCAGACGGCGCTCGGGCACTTGGTACTGGCTGGAGCGGTCATTGAACAGCTGGAGCAGGGCGGCCTCGTCAATCTCCACTTCATCCAGCAGCATCGAGGGGCGCAGCGCGGCGTAGGTGATCACCTTGGTTTCCGGCAGCATGAACTGGTCCTGTGCGGCCTCGTAGAAGGCTTGCAGTTCGGCATCCGCAGGAACCTGGGCGGTCAGCGCGATGTCAGCGGCATTGATCTGCACATAGGAAAAGCTGCGGCGCGCGCCGATGAAACCGGTCAGGGTTTCGGTCAGGATCCCCGGCATTTCAGTGCCGGACAGAACCGCGTTCTGGACGATGGTGCGGGCGGCTTCGCGGCGCAGATCGTCCTCGAATTCCTTTTCCGACAGGCCTGCGTTGCGAAGGGCAAAACTATAGGCTTCGCGGTCAAAGGCACCGTTCACGCCCTGGAAGGCATCAATGGCGCCCAGTTCTTCGATCAGGTTTTCGTCACCGATCGACAGGCCCAGGCCCTTCGCCTCGTGATCGAGCGCTGCCAGCGAGATCAGGCGGCCAAGGACCACCCGGTCCAGACCAAAGGCGCTGAGCTGCGCCATGGAGACGGCCTGGCCGGTTTGCGCCTGCAGGCCGCGCTGCTCGCGCTGCAATTCGCGCACATAGGTGCCGATGCTGACTTCCTCGTCGCCGACACTGGCAACCGAGGAGGCGGAGCTGGTGAAATTCACCGCGCCAAATCCGGCAAGGCCGACGATCAGCATCCCCATCAGGATCCAGACAAAGGTTTTGGATAGCTTTTTCATGCCTGCGGCCATGATGCCCTCTTTATTGTTCTGCCGTGCAAGGGGTCGCCTTGCAGCGGGAAATGCCGCTGACTGAATACGCGGCTGCCCGCAGAGGGGCAAGATGGTTGCGGATCAAACTGCTGCGTGATCAGGGATTAAAGGCGGCCAGCCGGTCAAACAGCGTCTGGATGCTTGTCCGGTCCACATTGGCAAAGGCGATGCGGAACTGGCGCGCGCCGGCCGGATCATCTTCGGGCATGAACATGGAGCCCGGCAGCATAAGAACCGAAGCCTCTGACACCAGCCGTTTGGCGACCTCCCCGGACGGCAGGTCGAACGGATGCGCGACATAGGCAAAATAGGCACCGCAACCGAGCAGCTTCCAGCCCTTGGCGGCCAGAACCGGAAATCCGTCTTCGATTGCCGCGCGGCGGTCGAGAATTTCCTGCCGCTCCCCGGCCAGCCAGCCCTGCAGGTTTTCAATCCCCCAAAGAGCGCCGGCCTGGCCCAGCTGCGAAGGGCAGATGGTGACGGTGTCCAGAAACTTCTCCATTTCGAACATCTTATCCGGTGAAGCAGCAACAGCGCCGACCCGGTGGCCGGTCAGCCGGTAAGCCTTGGAGAAGGAATAGAGGTGGATCAGGGTCCGGTCCCAGCCGTCCTGCTGGAACAGCCCATGCGGGGCGCCTTCGCGGCTGTCAAAATCGCGGTAGGTTTCGTCCACGATCAGAGCAATGCCCCTGGCGCGGGCCAGATCAAAGAAAGCCTGCACCAGCCCGGAAGGGTACTCCACGCCGCAGGGATTGTTCGGAGTGACCAGCACAATGGCGCGGGTGCGTGGGCTGATCAGCGCCTCAGCCGCGGCAAGCTCTGGCAGCATTCCGCCGCCAACCGGCAGCGGCACGGCAGTGACGCCGGCCATGTCCAGCCACATCTTGTGGTTGAAGTACCAGGGCACGGGGATGATCACCTCATCCCCCTCGCCGCAGAGCGCGGCAATCGCAGCGGCAAAGGCCTGGTTGCAGCCGGAGGTGATGCCAACCTGCTCTGCCCGCACGTCTGCCTGGTAGTGGCCGGAGATTTGCCGCGCCAGCGCCCGGCGCAACGGGTCATTGCCCAAGACGGGCCCGTATAGATGCGCCTCAACATCATTGAGCGCAGCATCCGCGAGTGCCTGGCGCAGACCTTGGGGCGGCGCTTCTGCCGGCGCGGCCTGGCTGACATTCAGCAGCGGGCGCTCTGGCGGGAATTCAACCCCGGCCACCCAGCGGCGCGATTCGACGATGGGCGAGACAAATGTGGCTTGGGTGCGGGGAAGGGGCATGTGAGGCTCCGGGCGGCGGCAGATAATGTCAGGTGCGCCGGACCGGGCGCCGGCACATGTCTGGCACGGCGGCATGGACAGCTCAAGCGGTAACGGCTGATGCCGCCATGGCCAAAGAAAAAGGCGCGCTGTAACGCGCGCCTTAAAACTCTTTCTGTCCGGGCGGGATCAATCCTTGCCGCGGTAGGGCTCCACATATTGCAGCGCCATGTCCCAGGGGAAGAAAATCCAGGTGTCCTGGCTGACTTCGGTGATGAAAGTGTCCACCATCGGCCGCCCCTTGGGCTTGGCATAGACGGTGGCAAAATGCGCCTTGGGGTACAGCTGGCGCACCAGATCCAGGGTTTTGCCGCTGTCGACCAGATCGTCGATGATCAGGATCCCTTCGCCATCGCCCATCAGACCGGCATCCGGGGCTTTCAGCACTTCGGCCTCACCCTGGGACTGGTGATGGTAGGACCGCACCGAGATGGTATCGACGGTGCGGATGTCCAGCTCGCGGCTGACAATCATCGCCGGCGCCATGCCGCCGCGGGTGATCGCCACGACTGCGCGCCATGCGCCTTCATCAGGGCCTTGCCCGTCCAGCCGCCAGGCCAAAGCGCGGCTGTCGCGGTGGATCTGGTCCCAGCTGATGTGAAAGCCTTTTTCGTGCGGCAGACGATCGGTCATGTTATTTGCTCCCCGCAAAGTCGCGTCAGCTTGCCGGAGCCCGGACAGCGGTCCGGGCGTCCATGTTTTCAGTTACTTGGAGATGTCCGGCGCATCCACCGCCTTCATGCCCACCACGTGATAGCCGGCATCCACATGCAGGTTCTCGCCGGTCACGCCCGAGCTGAGGTCGGACAGAAGATAAAGCGCGGATTTGCCGACGTCATCAGTGGTCACGTTGCGGCGCAGCGGTGAATTGTACTCGTTCCACTTCATAATGTAGCGGAAATCACCGATGCCGGAGGCGGCCAGGGTCTTGATCGGGCCGGCCGAGATCGCGTTGACGCGGATGCCGTCCTTGCCCAGATCCTCGGCCAGATATTTGACCGAAGCCTCCAGCGCCGCCTTGGCCACACCCATCACATTATAGTGCGGCATCACCTGCTCGGCACCGTAATAGGTCAGGGTCAGCAGCGAGCCGCCCTCGCTCATCATCTTCTCAGCACGGTTTGCCACCGCGGTGAACGAGAAGACCGAGATGTCCATGGTCATCTGGAAATTGCTGCGGCTGGTGTCGACATAGCGGCCGCGCAGCTCGTTCTTGTCGGAAAAGCCGATGGCGTGGACAACAAAGTCCAGCTTGCCCCATTGGGCCTCAAGCCCGGCGAACAAAGCGTCAATGGACGCTTCGTCCGAGACGTCGCACGGCAGCACGATATCGCTGCCCAGCTGCGCCGCCAGCGGGGCGACCCGCTTTTTCAATGCGTCGCCCTGATATGAAAAGGCAAGCTCGGCGCCGGCATCGGCGCAGGCCTTGGCAATCCCCCAAGCGATGGATTTGTCATTGGCCAGGCCCATGATGAGGCCGCGCTTGCCGGCCATCAGGTGATTAGACATGCAGGTTCTCCGCCTGTGATCTGTGAATTAGAGGGTGTTTAGTATGCCGCGCGGGCCGCTTCAAGGGTGCACGCCCTTGTCGCGGCGCCGGAAGCTGCATAGGTTGCTGCCAAATCCGCAAAGAGGTGCCCGATGACCGACCGTACAGGTATATTTGCAGGTGACGATCCGTTTGCCATCGCCCGGTCCTGGCTGGGAGAGGCGGAACAGGCCGAACCCAACGATCCCAACGCCATTGCCCTGGCCACGGTGGACGGGACCGGAATGCCGAACAGCCGCATGGTTCTGCTTAAGGAAATCGAAGACGGCGCCTTTGTGTTCTACACCAATTACGAGAGCGCCAAGGCGCAGGAGCTGGATCAGGCCGGCAAGGCCGCCTTTGTGGTGCATTGGAAATCGTTGCGCCGCCAGATCCGGGTGCGCGGCACGATCACCCGCGAAGACGGGCCGCAGGCGGATGAATATTACAAGTCCCGCTCGCTCAAAAGCCGGCTGGGGGCCTGGGCCTCAAAGCAATCACAGCCGCTGGACAGCCGCGGCACGCTGATGGCCGAGGTGGCCAAGGTCACAGCCATGAAGGGTCCGAACCCGGACCGTCCGCCGTTCTGGGGCGGTTTCCGCCTGGTGCCGGTTGAGATAGAATTTTGGGCAGATGGCGCATTCCGGCTGCATGACCGGTTTCGCTGGCGCCGCAATAATGCAGCTGCAGAATGGGAAATCCTGCGGCTTAATCCATGAGCGGAAATGGCAAAGGCTTACCTAGGGTCAAGAGTAATTTCATGACAATTTCTAGACTTTTTAGCTTGAAATCCAAGGTCAGAATCGCGCATCAGGGCACCATCAAAATAAAAAAAACGCGGTAGGGAAAAGTACGTGGCAGAAGATCTGAGCAGCTTGCAGCAAATCCAGGGGCTGGTGAAGTGGTTCGATCCCGCCAAAGGATACGGATTTGTCGTATCTGACGAGGGCGGCGCGGACATTCTGCTCCACGTGAATGTATTGCGTAATTTCGGCCAAAGCTCTGTCGCGGACGGCGCCAGGATCGAGATTGTCACCCATCAGACCGACCGCGGTGTCCAGGCGGTTGAAGTGATCTCCATTCAGCCGCCCGAACGTGATGATACCCCGGTGCTAAGCGATTTTGCCGAACTGGACATGACCAGCCTGCAGAACGAACCGCTGGAGCCTGCCCGGGTCAAATGGTTCGACAAGGGCAAAGGGTTCGGCTTTGCCAATGTCTTTGGCCGCGGCGAGGATATTTTCCTGCATGTCGAAGTGCTGCGGCAGTCCGGGCTGGCGGATCTGCAGCCGGGGGAAGCTTTGGCAATGCGGGTGATCGACGGCAAACGCGGCCGCATGGCGGTAGAAGTGCTGGCCTGGGAGGCTGCAATGCTCCCCGGCGACGAGGACTGAGATTGTGATGCGGCGCCTGCTTCACTGGAGCTTGGGCGCCTGCATGGCATTTGCCGCCGGCACCGCGCTGGCATCTGACTGCCAGCTTGCACAGGCCGATCTTCGCGGCGACTGGGGGCAGGCGGGATTTACCGTTGAAATTGCCGCTACAGAGGCGGAGCGCGCCCAAGGGCTGATGTTCCGCGAAGACCTGCCGCGCGGGGCAGGGATGCTGTTTGTCTATGACAGCCCGCAGCCTGCGGCGTTCTGGATGAAGAACACTCTGATCCCGCTCGATATTATTTTTCTGAATGAACACGGGCTGGTGACCTCGGTTCACGAGAACGCCGTGCCTGGCGATCTGACCCCGATTCCGGGGGGGGACGCTGTCTTTGCAGTGCTGGAAATCAACGGCGGGCTTGCCCGCAAATACGGTATCGCGGCAGGCTCGCAGATGCGCCATGAAATTTTTTCCCTCAGCGGCGCAGTTTGGCCCTGTTAGGGGTTTCCAAATCAGTTTGGCAGAGATAGGAAGGCGCACGGTCCGGGGCGTGGCGCAGTCTGGTAGCGCACCTGTTTTGGGTACAGGGGGTCGTGAGTTCGAATCTCGCCGCCCCGACCATACTTCTTCAATAAGTTGCAGCGAATCTTTGCCGGGTAAAACCCGGGGCAAAGATTCGCTTCCCGTATTTGGTGAACTGAAACTGCGTAGTTCAATCGGGGGTGCTATTGCTTTCTTAATGCACTGTTAAGACACCCTTAACCAATTGCCGCTGAGTCGCATCAAAAGGTTAATCGGAGGCTGGCTGTCCGAAGGTCCGTGGCAGGAAGCCACAAAAAATCGCTTCTAAGCTGTGCGCCCTGTTTTCAGCCGGTACAGCTGCATGGTTTTACACACCCATCACCTCTGGCCGGTACGGCCGCTGTCCTTCTGCAAGGCAGCAAGTCACTCACCCGTCAAAGGAAATCCGAACAGGCAGCAGCGCAGTCCGAAGACATTGAACGGGACAGGGCCTGTGGATGAATCAACGCCCCGCCGCAGACCCTGCAATCCGCGGAAACCGTCAACAGCAAAGATAGTTGCCAAAGTGTAAATTTGCCGTTGACCCTTAGTGTCCGAATACGCCAAATTGTGGACACCGGTTGCGACGGCACTAGATCTGGTGGGTGACAGAGCCGAAGCAACAACGCTGAAAACAACAGACAGCCCTGTGAGAATGGCCGGCGAGGGCCGCAAGCGCGCTATATGCGGCGTGCGACGGGTGTTTGTGTTTTCCGTGACCGGATCTGACTGGCGCTTGGGGGCGCCGCGGCAAATAGACGACGAATGCTTGAAAAGGGGCTGAGCATGAAGATCGAACGGAAGTTCACCAAACCCGGACAGGATGCCTATGCTGATCTGGCCTTTCTCTCGGCCACATCGGAGATCCGCAATCCGGACGGGACCATTGTTTTCCGGCTCGACAACATCGAAATTCCCGCATCCTGGAGCCAGGTCGCCAGCGACGTCATCGCCCAGAAGTATTTCCGCAAGGCCGGCGTGCCGTCGCGGCTGAAGAAAGTCCGTGAAAAAGGCGTTCCCGAATTCCTGTGGCGCTCGGTCCCTGCGGACGGCGCGGTGCTGGGCGGGGAAACCTCCTCCAAGCAAGTGTTCGACCGTCTGGCCGGCGCCTGGGCCTATTGGGGCTGGAAGGGCGGTTACTTCTCCTCCGAGGAGGACGCCCGCGCCTTTTACGACGAGATGCGCTATATGCTGGCAACCCAGCGTTCCGCCCCTAATTCCCCCCAATGGTTCAACACCGGTCTCCATTGGGCCTATGGCATCGACGGCCCGGCCCAGGGCCATCACTACGTCGATTACAAGACCGGCAAGCTGACCAAGTCCGACAGCGCCTATGAGCATCCCCAGCCGCATGCCTGTTTCATCCAGTCGGTCTCGGATGATCTGGTCAAGGACGGCGGCATCATGGATCTGTGGGTGCGTGAGGCGCGCCTGTTCAAATACGGCTCCGGCACCGGCACCAATTTCAGCCATCTGCGCGCCGAAGGCGAGCCGCTGTCCGGCGGCGGCAAGTCCTCGGGCCTGATGGGGTTCCTCAAAATCGGCGACCGCGCGGCGGGCGCCATCAAATCAGGCGGCACAACCCGTCGAGCAGCAAAAATGGTGATCGTGGACGCCGATCACCCGGACATCGAGCAGTTCATCGAATGGAAGGTGCTGGAAGAGCAAAAGGTTGCCTCCATCGTCGCCGGTTCAAAGATGCACGAAAAGATGCTAAATGGCATTTTCGAGGCGATCCGCAGCTGGGACGGCGGTGAAGCAGATGCTTATGACCCGGCGGTCAACACCGGGCTGAAGGCCGCGATCCGCGAGGCCAAGAAGGTGGCGATCCCCGAGACCTACGTCAAGCGGGTGCTGGACTACGCCAAGCAGGGCCATACCTCGATCGAATTCCCGACCTATGACACTGACTGGGACTCCGAGGCCTACAGCTCTGTCTCCGGGCAGAACTCCAACAACTCGATCCGGGTGACTAACGCCTTCCTGCACGCGGTTGAAAAAGACGCCGACTGGCAGCTGATCAACCGCACCGACGGCAAGGTCGCCAAAGTGGTGAAGGCCCGCGAGTTGTGGGAGAAGGTCGGCCATGCGGCCTGGGCCTGCGCCGATCCGGGCATCCAGTTTCACGACACCGTGAATGAGTGGCACACCTGCCCGGAAGACGGTGAGATTCGCGGCTCAAACCCTTGTTCGGAATACATGTTCCTGGACGACACCGCCTGCAATCTGGCGTCGCTGAACCTGCTGACCTTCCTGAAGGACGGGCTGTTCCAGGCGGATGACTTCATGCATTCCTGCCGCCTATGGACGCTGACACTGGAAATCTCGGTGATGATGGCGCAGTTTCCGTCCAAGGAAATCGCGCAGCGTTCTTACGATTTCCGCACCCTTGGCCTGGGCTATGCCAATATCGGCGGCCTTTTGATGAACATGGGCTACAGCTATGACTCGGATGAGGGCAGGGCGCTTTGCGGTGCGTTGACCGCGCTGATGACCGGCGTGTCCTACGCCACCTCGGCCGAGATCGCCGCGGAACTGGGGCCGTTCCCGGGGTATGCAAAAAACTCAGACCACATGCTGCGTGTGATCCGCAATCACCGCAACGCTGCAATGGGCAACGCGGACGGCTACGAGGCGCTGTCGGTCACGCCGGTGCCGCTGGATATCTCCAACTGCCCGGACGCGCTGCTGGCTGATCTGGCCGCCAGTGCCTGGGACGAGGCGCTGGAGCTGGGCGAAAAGCACGGTTACCGCAACGCCCAGACCACAGTCATTGCGCCCACTGGCACCATCGGCCTGGTGATGGACTGCGACACGACGGGCATCGAGCCTGACTTCGCCCTGGTGAAGTTCAAGAAGCTGGCCGGCGGCGGCTACTTCAAAATTATCAACCGTTCGGTTCCTTCTGCACTGGAGGGCTTGGGCTACAGCTCTGCCCAGATTGAAGAAATCGCATCCTACGCAGTTGGCCATGGCTCTATTGGCAACGCGCCGGGCATCAACCACACCTCGCTGGCCGGCCACGGCTTTGGCCCCAATGAGCTGGCCAAGGTGGACGCGGCACTGGAATCGGCCTTTGACATCCGGTTTGTGTTCAACCAGTGGACCTTGGGCGAAGATTTCTGCACCGGTGTGCTGGGCATCCCTGCGCCCAAGCTGAATGATCCGACCTTCGACCTGCTGCGCCACCTGGGCTTTACCAAGGCGGACATTGACGCGGCCAACGACCACGTCTGCGGCACCATGACCCTGGAAGGCGCGCCGCATCTGCAGCAAGAACACTATGCGATCTTTGATTGCGCCAACCCCTGCGGTAAAAAAGGCAAGCGTTTCCTGAATGTTGACAGCCACATCTGCATGATGGCAGCCGCCCAAAGTTTTATTTCCGGCGCGATTTCCAAGACCATAAACATGCCGAATTCGGCCACCATCGAGGACTGCCAGAAGGCCTATGAGCTGAGCTGGAGCCTGGGGGTTAAGGCCAATGCGCTTTACCGTGACGGCTCCAAGCTGAGCCAGCCGCTGGCGGCGGCACTGGTCGAAGATGACGACGACGCGGCAGAAGTGCTGGAGAGCGGCGCGCCGCAGGAGAAGGCAGCGGTACTTGCCGAAAAAATCGTCGAGAAAGTGATCATCAAGGAGGTGCTGAAGTCGCACCGGACCAAGATGCCGCAGCGGCGCAAGGGATATACCCAGAAGGCAGTTGTCGGCGGTCACAAAGTCTATCTGCGGACCGGCGAATACGAGGACGGCAACCTGGGTGAGATCTTCATCGACATGCACAAGGAAGGCGCAGGCTTCCGGGCGATGATGAACAATTTCGCCATCGCGGTGTCGGTCGGCCTGCAATACGGCGTGCCGCTGGAAGAATTTGTTGACGCCTTCACCTTCACCAAGTTTGAGCCCGCCGGCATGGTCCAGGGCAATGACTCGATCAAGAACGCCACCTCGATCCTTGATTACGTGTTCCGCGAACTGGCCGTCAGCTATCTGGACCGTACCGATCTGGCACATGTGAAGCCCGAGGGCGCAAGCTTTGACGACCTGGGCCGCGGCGAAGAAGAAGGCGTGTCGAACCTGAGCGAGCTGAGTGAAAACGCAGCCTCGCGGTCGCTGGAAGTACTGAAGCAAATCTCCTCGACCGGCTATCTGCGCAAACGGCTGCCGCAGGAACTGGTGGTGCTGCAAGGCGGCCAGACCGAAGTATCGGCACTGGGAACTGGAACTGATCCGGTTGCCGCGTTGCAATCGCTGGTGCCAGAGACCGGTGATGCACCTGTGCAGCCCGGAGGCGGAATGGATGCGCGCGTCAAGGCAAAAATGCAAGGCTACGAGGGCGAGGCCTGCGGCGAATGCGGCAACTACACGCTGGTCCGCAACGGCACCTGCATGAAGTGCAACACTTGCGGCGGAACCTCCGGCTGCAGCTGAAGAACACCGTCTGCGTCTCTGATTTTCCCTCGGTGGCGCAGACGGATACTGGAAGCGGTGATACTGCTTCCAGCGCTATCAGGAATGGGTGCGCCCGTTCTGAACACCGGGAAGGCCCAGGTAAGAAAACTTTCGGGCAGTCAATGAAGGAGCCTGACCGGTGATAACTGGCTTCCTCTGTTTTCAGGGGAAGCCATTTTCTTGACTGCGGGCGGGCTGTTTACTGCATCAGGTAAATCTCATAATGAGAATTATGTTAAATTATCACTCATCAACAGACCGCCTTAGCGCAGATTAAACATATAATTTTCAATCCCTTGCCGGACGCAGTAAACCTTCCTGTGCGACGCTGGCGATCAGCTGGCCGTCTTCCGTGTAAATAGATCCACGATTGAAGCCACGGCCGCTGCCGGTAAACGGTGCATCCATTGTGTAAAGATGCCAGTTCTCGAATTGAACCGGTGCATGAAACCACATTGCATGGTCCAGGCTTGCGGTCATGGCGCCGGGTTTGTGAAACGTCAGCCCATGCGGCCGCATCGACGATCCGAGCAAGCCAAAGTCGGAGGCATAAGCCATCAGGATATGCTGCAGCTCAGGACCGGCGCCTTTGGCAGCCTCCATTCTGATCCACATATGATTGATATCAGATGTGTTTTCCGGCTCCAACGGATCCCGCGGCGCAACTTCGCGGATCTCGAATGGCCGCGGCCTAGTGAATTCATCGCGTTTGGCCGGATCCACCCGGAATGCATTGCGCAGGAGGATTTTGTCGCGCGGCTCCAACGCGGCCGGCGTTGGAACATTCGGCATTTGGTGCTGATGCTCCCAGCCTGGTTCCGGTGCATGAAAGGATGACGCCAGGTTCAGGATCTGCTTGCCGTTCTGCATCGCCACCACCCGCCGGGTGGTGAAACTGCGGCCGTCCCGTGCTGGGTCAACCTCGTAAATGACTGGTCTGGACGGGTCACCCGGACGAATGAAATACGCGTGAAGAGAATGACATAAACGTCCGGAAACAGTTGCATATGCTGCCGTCAGCGCCTGTGCGATCACTTGGCCGCCATAGATGCGGGTCGGCGTTTCGCCGCCGGAACCCGATCCGCGGTAGAGATTTGTATCAAGCTCTTCCAGATCCAGCAGATCAAGGAGAACTTTGGCAGTATCCGGCATGTGCAGCGCTTTCATTGGTCTTTTCTGATGCAGAACGCTTATCTTAGCTGGAACTGCGGCAGTTGGAAGTCACTCGGCTATGGCGCCATGGATCAGCGCCTTGAGTTCCGGCCGTGCCGGGTATGAACTGGAAGGCGCCAGCTGGGTCAAAAACACCACCGACACATCAAGCTGCCGGTCCAGCCAAAAGAACGTTGACGCAATGCCGCCCCAGCTGAAGTCGCCAACCGATCCCGGGCACCGCGCCCGTGCCGGGTTCAGAACAACAGCGCCGCCTAGGCCAAAACCCATGCCCTCCATCGGCTGTTCGGCAAAGCTTTGCGGGCCCATTGAGGCAATGTCGCCTGTAAGGTGGTTTTGCATCATGAAATCAGCGGTTTGCGAGCTGATGATAATGCCGCTTTGACTGCGGCCGCGGCGCCGGAGCATTTCGGTGAATTTCATGTAATCATCAATTGTGCCGATCAATCCACCGCCGCCGGAGTGCATTTCAGCCCGCCAGAACGGAGAGTGCGGGTAACTATCTGTCAAGCGCAGGCTGTCGGCGCCGGTCACTGCGGAATTCAGCGCCATGGCGTCAGCCGCCAGCGGCGTATAGAGAGAGGCAAACCGGCTCCCTGCCCCGCTGGGCGGCTGGAACCCGGTCTCAGTCATTTCCAACGGTTCAAAGATTTCTTCTTGCAAGAACCGGCCCAGAGGTTTGCCTGAAACAACCTCTGCAACGCGGCCCAGCACATCAGTCGCAACGGAATATTCCCAACGGGTTCCGGGTTGGAAGGCCAACGGCAGCCCGGCAAGCCGGGTCACCATCGGGGCAAGTGATCCGTGGTCGGGCTTGAACAGCAGATCCTCCTGGGCCATGACTTCCGGCAGAACACCTGGGTTGAACGGGTAACTCAGCCCGCTGGTATGGGTCAGCAGCTGGTGCAGCGTCGGAGCAGCGCAAGGTTTGGTCTGGCTGATCTGGGTGGCTCCGGGTACTAGCGCCTGCATATCATTGAATTCCGGAAGGAAATCGCTGACAGGCGCATCCAGATGGAACAGCCCTTGTTCCAGCAGAGACATCACAGCCACAGACGTCACCGGCTTGGTCATCGAATAGAGGCGCACCAGCGTGTCACGGGTGAATGGCAGGTTCTCCTCGATGTTGCGCAGACCTGCCGCGTGGAAATACTGTTCCTCGCCGCGGCGGCGGATTAAAAGGGCGCTTCCCGGATATTTCCCTTCATCCACATAGCGTTGCTGCCAGCGCCTGATGCGTTCCAGCCGGTCTGATCTCATCGCTGTGCCCTATCACTGCTCTGCCTCTTCCATCCGGACTGTATACTGCCGTTCTAAAGGAGACGAGCCGGCAGACGTTGCATTTCTGGCATCGGGGCGCAGGTGCCGGAATAAGGGCAGAATAAAATTCAAAGGCCCCGATGACTGTTCTGACTGGAAATAGAAACGCTCAATTTGGAAATGGGCTGGAATTGAGTGCCGCGCAAATGCTTGCGGCGGCGGGATCAGTAAATTCCAAAATTTGAATTTTTCCAATTTATGCGCGTTTGCGTGTTCGCATTTGCAATAAATTTGTCTTAGAAGTTCAAAGGGAAGGACGAAAAGGAAACGGATCCGATGACGAGCATTCTGGTATTGAACGGCCCCAACCTTAACCTGCTTGGCACCCGGCAGCCGGACGTCTATGGCTCGGTCACCCTGGCGATGGCCGAACAGGCCTGCGCCGATCATGGTCAGAAACTCGGGGTTACGGTCAGCTGCTTCCAGTCGAACCATGAAGGGGCGTTGATTGATGCTATTCATGCGGCCAAGGGGCAGCATCAGGGGATCATCCTGAACGCCGGCGCCTATACGCACACGTCCATTGCCCTGATGGATGCGTTGATTTCCGTAGAGATCCCGGCCGTTGAAGTGCATCTCTCCAATATTCATGCACGCGAGCCGTTCCGGCACACCTCCTATATCGCCAAGGCGGCGCTGGGGCAGATTTGCGGTTTTGGCGCGCAGGGGTATCTGTTGGCGCTGGATGCGTTGAAGGCACATTTGGAAATGGCTGCAACAGCATGAAGGTAAAGGATTACCTGAATTTCATTTGCGGCGCTCAAAGCCTGGAAGAGCTGTGGCACGCGCATGTCCGGCAAATGTCCAGGTTCGGGTTCGACCGGCTGATCTACGGATACACCCGTTACAAGACGGAAACGTCGCTGGGGGATCCGGATGATTTTGTTATCCTGTCCAACCACAACAGCGAGTATTTGAACGGATTCCTGCATAAGGGGCTGTACTTCCATGCGCCGATGCTTCGCTGGGCCTTGGACAATGAAGGCGCCGGCAGCTGGCGCATTGTGCAGGACATGATTGCCGGCGGGACGCTTGGGCCCGAAGCCCAAAGAGTGCATGAGTTCAATCAGAAGCTCGACATGAATGCCGGTTATACCGTCAGTTTCTACTCTGCTTCTCCCCGCTACAAGGGCGCCATATCGCTGGCTGCAAAGCGGGGCATGTCTCAGGATGCGGTGGATGCGCTGTGGCAGAAGTCGGGCGATGACATCGTGCTTATGAATAATGTCGCCCATCTGAAAATCCTCACCCTGCCCTACACGGCACCAAACCGCAGCCTTACCAAACGGCAGCGGGAGGTTCTGCAATGGGTTGGCGATGGCAAAACCACTCAGGACATTGCACTTCTGATGGAGCTTACACCCGCGACGATTGAAAAACACCTGCGCCTTGCCAGGGAATCGCTTTCTGTCGAGACAACCGCCCAGGCTGTTTTGAAGGCGGCGTTGCACAATCAGATGTATATCATGGATGCCTAGGCAGCCGCTTGACCGCGGATGACCGGGCCGTGCTGCCGCCGCGCTGGCGTCAATTTCAGATTTCGCCCCGCCGTCTTTGATCGCTTGCAAGCGGCGGAAATTCAACCGGTTTTTCAATCCGGCCCGGCCTGAACTAAGCCGTAAGAGGTATGGAATTCTATACTACCGTTATAGGTTGATTTTCTGCATGTTGCCCCTGTTCCGTGAGTGGTGGCTTTAGCCTAGGAACTAATGGGTAACGACCCTTGTGATTTCAAGGCTCTCCTACCTGATCAGGGACAGACACGTATTGTTCTGCGTCTGTTCCGGATACAGAGGGGCCTCGCCCATCCCCATCAGTGGGGTCCCTCACATCCCTTTTGCGGGCTCCGTTCCTTCACAAATGCAAAGACCCGTTCAGCCACTGGGCCCTGCATTCCGCATGCCGGGGGCGATGCGCACAAAAAAACCGGCAGGGCTGTCCCTGCCGGTTCTTGAATTCAAGCGTAAAACTGAACAGCCCGAATTGGCCCGGATCAGCCCTGTGCGGCTTTGGCGACTTCGGCTGCAAAGTCTTCTTTTTCGACTTCGATGCCTTCACCGACTTCAACGCGGGCAAAACCGGTGATGGTTGCGCCTGCTTCTTTGGCTGCGGCTTCAACAGTCAGGTCCGGGTTCACAACGAACTGCTGGTTCAGCAGGGTCGATTCCGCGACGAATTTCTTCATCCGGCCAACGATCATCTTTTCAATCACCTGCTCCGGCTTGCCGGATTCGCGGGCGATGTCCATCTGAACCTGCTTTTCCTTCTCAACCACAGCGGCGTCCATGTCTGCTTCGGACAGCGCGGCGGGGTTGGCAGCTGCAATGTGCATTGCAATCTGCTTGCCGATCGCGGCGTCGCCGCCGTTCATGGCAACCAGAACACCGATTTTGCCCATGCCTGCGGTGGCGGCGTTGTGCACATAGGACACAACGGTTTCGCCTTCCAGCGCGGCCATACGGCGGACCGACATGTTTTCGCCAATGGTGGCGATCTTGTCGGTGATGGTGTCAGCAACAGTTTTGCCGCCCATGTCAGCCGCTTTCAGCGCTTCGACGTCCGAAACACCCAGCGCAGCCTTGGCGATACCGCCGACCATTGCCTGGAATTCAGCGTTCTTGCCGACAAAGTCGGTTTCCGAGTTCACTTCGACGGCAACACCTTTGTTGCCTTCGACGATCACGGCAACCAGGCCTTCTGCGGCGGTACGGCCGGATTTCTTGGCAGCCTTGGCCAGGCCTTTGGTGCGCAGCCAGTCAACCGCGGCTTCCATGTCGCCGTTGTTTTCGACCAGGGCTTTCTTCGCGTCCATCATGCCTGCGCCGGTGGATTCGCGCAGTTCTTTCACCATAGCAGCAGTGATTGCCATCTTAGGCTCTCCTCAATTCAAAAACAGATTTGGGGCAGGTGATACCCTGCCCCGCATGTCAGTTCCGTGACGGGACGGATCAGGCGTCAGCAGCAGCGGCTTCTTCAGCCACGGCTTCTTCGGCCGGCGCTTCTTCGAGCGCGCCCAGGTCAACGCCTGCGGCACCCAGCTGAGCGGACATGCCGTCAAGTGCCGCACGGGCAACCAGGTCGCAGTACAGCGAGATGGCGCGCGATGCGTCGTCGTTGCCCGGAATGATGAAGTCCACGCCATCGGGGGAGCAGTTGGTGTCGACAATAGCCACAACCGGGATGCCCAGTTTCTTGGCTTCGGCGATGGCCAGCGCTTCTTTTTTCACGTCGATGACGAACAGCAGGTCCGGCACGCCGCCCATATCACGGATGCCGCCCAGAGACGCTTCAAGCTTCTCCTGGTCGCGTTCCATGCCCAGACGCTCTTTCTTGGTCAGGCCTTCGGCGCCGCCCGCCATTTTCTCGTCGATTTCCTTCAGGCGGTTGATCGACTGGGAAACGGTTTTCCAGTTGGTCAGAGTGCCGCCGAGCCAGCGGTGGTTCATGAAGTACTGAGCCGACTTTTCAGCCGCTTCGGCAATCGGGCCGGCTGCCTGGCGCTTGGTGCCGACGAACAGGACGCGGCCGCCTTTGGCAACGGTGTCACGGACAACCTGCAGCGCCTGGTCCAGCATCGGAACAGTCTGGGTCAGGTCCATGATGTGGATGCCGTTGCGCGAACCGTAGATGAACGGTGCCATGCGCGGGTTCCAGCGCTGGGTCTGGTGGCCGAAGTGAACGCCAGCTTCAAGCAGCTGACGCATGGTGAACTCAGGAAGAGCCATGCTAATATATCCTTTCCGGTTTCAATCCTCGGCGGGGGTTCAGAGCAAATGCTCCAACCGGGGGTCCGTCAGGGATGTCTCCCCTGATCAGGCCAAACCCCGCCTGCGGGTTCGTAGGCGGGCTCATAGAGCAGAAATTGTCAGCTGACAATAGCGGAACCGGAAGAAACCGGTTCCCGCCTGATTTTTCAACCCTTCAAAGCGCTCAGGTGGCCGTCTTTTACCAGTTGCCCTGCGGCCGCAGCCAGCGCTTTGCGGTCCGCAAAATCCGCAACCTTCAAGGGCTGGTGGTAAGTCAGCTCCACCTGGCCCTGCCGCGGGGCTGCCAGGATCTTAAGAAGATGCGGCCCGAAATCCATATCTCCCCACCAGCCATAGAACCGCGCCGGGGCGCCAATGGGCGCGCGGTAGCGCACCGAAACAGGCTGGATATGCAGATCTGTGCGCAGTTTCTCAGAAAAGAACGCAGCAAAGAGCGTTGTTTTAAATGGCAAAACCCGCAAACCATCGGTAGAGGTGCCTTCGGGAAAAAACAGCAGCTTATGGCCGGCCAGCAGGCGCTGTTCAAACATGTCGGCCTGTTCCCTGGCTTTCTTGGGATTGCGTTCGATAAAGACAGTACCAGTGGCCCGCGCAAGCCAGCCGATCCCCGGCCAATTGGCAACCTCCGCCTTGGAGACAAAGTAGATCCGCTTGCGCGCATTGAGGGCAAAAATGTCCAGCCAAGAGGCATGATTGGCCACCACGGCCCCATTTTGACGCATCAGCGTTCCGCGGGTTTTGAAGCGGATCCCCAGAATGCGAAAGGCATTGCGGCAGACAAACTGCGTGATGAACGGCGTGGCCGGCCGCTGCAGGCCAAAGACCGGCCGCTCGATCAGCCGCAGGGCCAGCAATACCAGCAGCCCGCCAAAAACCAGCACAGCCAGCGGCAACCCGCGCAGCAGCACCAGCAACCAGCCCAAGGCGCTGATCCGCAACGGATCCGGCGCCTCTTCACTTTGCCAGCTGACGCTCATCCCCGGTCCTTGCCTCCGGCATATATCCTGCGCTGGCGGTCGTTCATTTGCGCGGTGTCCAGGATCAGGCACACATCGGTGGTGTTGAAGGCCTGATCGACAAAGGCGCCGTCGCCGACATATCCGCCCAGCCGCAGATATGCTTTGATCAGCGCAGGGGTTTCCACCATCGCACGTTTGCGGTTCAGATCACCTGCGGGTACCAAGTTCATGGACTGAAACGCTTTTGACCGTACACGCAGCTCGGGCGGCGCCAGATGATTGTGGTGCAGCATGGCCAGCGGATTGGCCAGCGCAGCGGTATCAGTGCCGTGAAAACTTGCAACCCCGAAAAGAACCTCGATACCGTGGGTCTCCACATAGTCTGCCAGCCCGGACCAAAGGTGGAACATCGCCATGCCGCCGCGGTAATCCGCATGCAGGCAAGAGCGTCCCAGCTCCAGCAGCTTGCGGCCGGACGAGCGCAGCACGGTCAGGTCATATTCATCCTCGGAATAAAACTGCCCGGCTTTCGCGGCCTGGTCATCGCGCAGCAGCCGGTAGACACCGACGACCATGCCCCTAGTGTCATCTATAACCAGCATGTGGTCAAAGAACGGGTCGAACTTGTCCCGCTCCAGCCCCGCATCATGGTCCACCAGCGCACCGCCGCCGCCAAGCTCGCGCACAAATACGTTGTAACGCAGCGCCTGCGCGGCGCGCAGCTCTGCGTCTGTTTCTGCAATCTTGACGGAAAATTCCGGCGGGCTGTCTTGCATTCGATCACCTTTGCGTCGATCAGGCTTGAGCGCATCCCTGTATTAAGGCAAAGAACGCGCAGCATTTAAGGCGAATTAGATGGGGTTCGTTAACTCTTCATAAACCGTTATGGATCAAAGACGGGAATAAGGGAGACGCGCGCTCCGTCAATCACAAGCTTGCCTTGGTCGGGGAAATTAACGGTGATCTTGCCGCCCGCGTTCGACTGCACCTGCCCGATGCCCCATTCAGGGTGATCCGGGTGCCGGACGAACATGCCGGGGGCTAAAATTGCGTTGAGGTCATTCATTGGCGGGTGGCCCAGTTCGGAGGAAGTATAAGTTATGGGTGTAGATAACGCCAATCTGGCTGCATTGGTAGGGTCCCGGATCTGCCATGATCTGATCAGCCCTGTCGGTGCCATAAACAACGGTCTGGAACTGCTTGGAATGGCTGGCAGCATGTCCGGCCCCGAGCTGGAGCTGATCTCAGACAGCGTCGCAAATGCCAATGCCCGCATCCGTTTCTTCCGCATTGCCTTTGGCGCTGCCGGCGACCAGCAGATGGGCCGGGCCGAGTTGATTTCGGTGTTGGAGGACATCAGCAAGGGCGGCCGGATCAATTACCAATGGTCGCCCCTGGAGGGGTGCACCCGCAGCGAGGCGCGCCTGTCCCTGTTGGCGGCACTGTGCCTGGAATCCGCCCTGCCCTATGGCGGCACAGTTAAGATTTTCTGCGCCGGCGGCAAATGGACAGTAATGGGCGAAGGCCGCAAGCTGAGCGTGGATGATGAGCTGTGGGCGCGGGTCAGCGGCGGCAATTCAAATGCCGAGATCACGCCGGCGCTGGTGCAATTTGCGTTGCTCCCCGAGGCCGCCAAGGAAGCAGACCGCACCGTCCGGCTGGAGCAGAGCCTGGAAAAGATCACGCTGCAGTTCTAATCTGCAGCAATTTTCGCAAAGAAACGCCGGGCCAACCGCCCGGCGTTTTGCATTTGATACCGATTAGGCCCTGGTGGCTCCGTCGCCGCGCACCAGGTATTTGAAGCTGGTCAGCTGAGTGGCGCCGACCGGACCGCGCGCGTGCATCTTGCCGGTGGCGATCCCGATTTCCGCGCCCATGCCAAACTCTCCGCCGTCGGCAAACTGGGTCGAGGCATTTTGCATCAGGATCGCGCTGTCGAGTTCAGCAAAGAACTTCTGAACCGCAGCCTCATCCTCGGTGATGATGCAGTCGGTGTGCTGGGAATGATGCGTGCGGATGTGCTGGATTGCTTCATCAATATCCGCAACTTGTTTGGCTGCAATGATGGAATCCAGATATTCCTTGCCCCAGTCCTCGGAGCTGGCAGCAATCATACCACTCGGACCGGGAAGACCGGCCTCAGCGCGGATTTCCACGCCGGCGGATGCCAGGGCTTCCAACACTGCTTTACCCAGCGTTCCTGCGATGTCCTGATGGACAAGCAGGCATTCCACGGCGCCGCAGATGCCGGTGCGGCGGGTCTTGGCGTTCAGCACCACATCCAGCGCTTTTTGCGGGTCGGCGGATTTGTCGAGGTAAACATGCACGATGCCTTCAAGATGGGCAAAGACCGGCACCCGGGCCTCGCGCTGGACCAGACCCACCAGGCCCTTGCCGCCGCGGGGCACAATGACATCGACATAGTCTGTCATGGTCAGCAGTTCCTGCACCGCCGCCCGGTCACGGGTCGGCACCAGCTGCACGGCGTCTTCAGGCAGGCCCGCAGATCTCAGGCCTTCAGCCAGGCAGGCGTGGATCGCCTGAGAGGAATGGAAGCTTTCCGAACCGCCGCGCAGAATGACCGCGTTACCTGATTTCAGGCAGAGCGCGCCGGCATCCGCGGTCACATTCGGGCGGCTTTCATAGATTACCCCGATCACCCCCAGCGGCGTGCGGACGCGCTGGATCTTGAGGCCGGTGGGCTGTTCCCACTCTTCCATCACTTCACCAACCGGATCGCGCTGTTCTGCCACCGCGCGCAGACCGTCCACGATGCCCTGGATGCGGGGCTCGTCCAGCATCAGCCGGTCCATCATCGCGTCGGACAGGCCTTTGTTCCGGCCGAACTCCAGATCCTTGACGTTTTCAGCGATGATCTCAGCCCGGCGGGTCCAAACCGCCGTGGCTGCGCCGATCAAGGCGGCATGTTTGCGCTCGGCACTGGCCGTGGCCAGGATTTGCGCCGCTTGCTTTGCACGTTTGCCAAGCTCCGCCATCACGGCGGGAATGTTTTCATTGTCTTTCATGTGTCTCGCGCCCTTGCCGGTCCTTTTATGGCACATCGGGTGCCTGCCGGCTGGAATAGATTATCAGATGGTCTGCTCAAAGCGCCATATCATCGCGGTGGATCAATGCGGCGCGGCCAGGATAGCCTAGCGTGGCCTCGATCTCTTGCGATTGGCGCCCCTGGATGGCGCGGGCCTCGTCCGCTGTATAGCGTGACAGCCCCTGCCCCAGTTTGCGCCCGTCTGGGCTAAGGATGGCCAGCGGATCGCCGCGGCCAAAGTCACCCTCCACATGACGCACACCTGCGGGCAGCAGGCTGTTACCTGACATCAGCGCGCGTGCAGCACCGTCGTCGATGGTCAGAACTCCGCGCGTTTTCATCGCGCTGATCCAGCGTTTTCGTGCGGTTTGCGGGTCGCCCTGTCCGGTGAACCAGGTGCACGATGCGCCATCTTCAAGTGTTTTCAAAGGGTTAAGTGGCGAACCTTCAGTGATTACCATGGCGCAGCCGGCTGCAGTGGCCATCTTAGCCGCCAGCAGTTTGGTGATCATCCCGCCTTTGGACAGGCCAGAGACGCCGTCGCCGGCCATCGCCTCAATCTCCGGTGTGATCTCGTCAATCCGGTCATAGCGTTCCGCTTTGGGATCCAGTGCCGGGTTTGCGCTGTAGAAACCGTCAACATCGGACAGCAGGATCAAGGCATCGGCGCCAACTGTCACCGCCACCTGTGCCGCCAGCCGGTCATTGTCGCCATAGCGGATTTCGTCTGTGGCGATGGTGTCGTTCTCGTTGACGATCGGCACCGCGCCCATCCCCAAAAGCGTTTCCAAAGTGGCGCGTGAATTCAGGTAGCGGCGGCGGTTTTCGCTGTCTTCCAGCGTTACCAGCACCTGCGCCGTAGTGATCCGGTGCGGCGCCAGTGCCTCCTCATAAGCGCGGGCCAGACGGATCTGGCCAACTGCTGCTGCGGCTTGGGATTGTTCCAGCGGCAGGTCCGCGCGCGGCAGGCCCAGCACACCCCGCCCCAAGGCAATCGAGCCGGAGGAGACCAGCACCACGTCGGTGCCGCCGGCCTTCAGCCAGGCGACATCATTGGCCAAGGAATGCAGCCAGCCTGCACGCAGCTCACCGGTTTTCCGGTCGACCAGCAGCGCCGAGCCGATCTTGACGACAATCCGTTTCGCCGACTTCAGGGCCGCCAAGGCGCTTCCTCCTCGACGGGTTTCATGCGGACGCGGTCATCGTCGATTTCTGCCCGGACCGCGCGCAGCACCTCGTTCAGACCTTCGCGGCTGACGCCGGACATCATCATGACTGGACCGCCAACTGCGGCCTCCAATGCGGCGCGTTTTTCGTCGCGCTCCTCCGGGTCGATCGCATCCACCTTATTCAGCGCAGTGATCCGGGTTTTGGTGGCCAGAACGCCGCCATAGGCTTCCAGCTCGCCGATGATGGTCTGGTAATCCTCAACCACTGTGTCGGAGGTGCCGTCCACCAGATGCAGCAGCACCGCGCAACGCTCCACATGGCCCAGGAAGCGGTCGCCGATCCCTTTGCCTTCGTGCGCGCCTTCGATCAGGCCGGGGATATCGGCCACGACAAATTCGGTATTGTCGATGCCGACCACGCCGAGGTTCGGATGCAATGTGGTAAAGGGGTAATCCGCGATCTTGGGGCGCGCGTTGGAGGTTGCCGACAGGAAGGTCGATTTGCCCGCGTTGGGCAGGCCAAGCAGACCTGCGTCGGCAATCAGTTTGAGGCGCAGCCAGATGGTGCGCTCTACGCATTCCTGGCCCGGATTGGCCCGGCGCGGCGCCTGGTTGGTGGCCGATTTGAAGTGCAGGTTGCCAAATCCGCCATTGCCGCCCTTGGCCAGCAGCACCCGCTGACCGACTTCGGTGAGATCCGCCAGAACGGTTTCCTGGTCTTCGTCCAGGATCTCGGTCCCCACGGGGACGCGCAGAATAATGTCGTCGCCATCCTTGCCGGTGCGCTGCCGGCCCATGCCGGACTGGCCGTTTTTGGCAAAGAAATGCTGCTGATAACGGAAATCGATCAGGGTGTTCAGCCCGTCGGTCACCTCGGCCCAGACCGAACCGCCCTTGCCGCCATCGCCCCCGTCCGGCCCGCCGTATTCGATATACTTTTCGCGCCGGAAGCTGACACAGCCGTTCCCGCCGGCGCCCGAGCGGATATAGACCTTTGTCAGATCGAGGAATTTCATGACAGCTCCTTAATGCGGCGGGATCCTGTGCCCGCCCGCGCAGTACACGTGTCCCGCCAAAGCCCCAGGGACCTGGCGGGAATGTTTCGTTTGCCTTACCGCAAAGCGCGCGCCGCGCCAATCACAGTTTTCGGCTGTAGGTCCAGGTCGGGACAGAGGCATCGCGGGCCACCGAATAGCTTTCGGCGTCGCCAAGGTAATCAAAGCCGCAATGGATCAGCACCCGGGCCGAGGCCGGGTTGTCCTGAAACACCGAAGCAAACATCGCTGCGTTGCTTTGCGGATTTGCATCCACCAATGCCTTTACCGCGGCAGAGGCAAGCCCGGTATTCCAAAACGGCGGTGCCGTCCAATAGGACACTTCCGACTGGTTGCGGTCCATCCGCTTGAGGCCGATCACGCCTTTCAGCTCGGCGTCGCCTTCGGCGGTGCCATCTATCACCCAGACATCCTCGTCCCGCTCTTCGGCCATGGCGCGGGCGACAAAGGCCTCGGCGGCGCCGGGTGGCAGCGGATGCGGGACCGAGCGGGTCATGCGGGCAACGCGCGCATCGCTGACGTAATGTTCAATCAGCCCGGCATCGGATTTTCGCAGCGGCCGCAAAATAAACCGTTCTGTTTCGATGGCCTGCTGACACACGATATGTTCCAAGTTCATGGACGTGCTCCTCCTCTGCCTGTGTACTTCTGGCGGCAATTGTCATTGTTGTTGCGGCGATGCTTTTCAGATGTGTTCGCCCTGCCCCTGGAGCAAGCCCCAAGGTCTTCAATTCGCGCAAAACTACTTGTTGGTCCGGCGTGAACACCGAACTGCAGCGGCACAAAATCGAGGGGGCTGGAAACAGCAGGAAAACTCATCATGAACTCGCAGACGCAAAAAAGAAAAGGGGGACCGGTCTTATAACCGATCCCCCTAAAGATTTCTTTACCCTTCGGGTCGGTTTACTCAGCGGCCTCCGCCACCGGGAGAACCGATACAAAGGTGCGGTTTTTCAGGCCTTTGCGGAAGGTGACAGCACCTTCGGCGGTGGCAAACAAAGTGTGATCCTTGCCAATGCCTACGTTTTCGCCCGGCCAGAATTTGGTGCCGCGCTGACGCACGATGATATTGCCTGCGATGGCCGCCTGGCCACCGAAAAGTTTCACGCCAAGACGGCGGCCCGCGGAGTCGCGGCCGTTACGTGAGGAACCGCCAGCTTTTTTATGTGCCATTCTCTCTCTCCTTAGCCTTTAGCCAGATCTTTGGCTTGCTCAACCCACTCGGGCTTCACTTTGACCGCTTCGATACCAGCAATGTCGTCTTCGGACAAGGCTGCGATCTGGGCAAAGGTGGTCAGGCCTGCTTCGTTCAGCTTTTTGACGGCAGCAGGGCCAACGCCGGTCAGCTGGGCCAAATCGTCCGAACCAGCAGCAGGTGCAGCTTTGGCAGCGGCTTTCGGAGCAGCTTTGGTTGCGCCCGATGCCAGGATCTCGGTGATCCGGACCAGGGTCAGCTTCTGACGGTGGCCTTTGGTGCGCTTGGAGGAGTGCTTCCGGCGGCGCTTCACGAAGTTGATCAGCTTTTCGCCTTTGATCTGGTCGATCACTTCTGCCTTTACGGCAGCGCCATCTACCAGCGGAGCGCCAACAACAGGTGCGTCGCCGCCAAGCATCAGAATTTCGTCGAACTGGATGGTGTCGCCAGCGTCTGCAGCAAGTTTCTCAATGCGGAGGATATCGCCCGCTTGAACCTTGTACTGCTTGCCGCCGGTCTTGAGGACCGCAAACATGTGCGTCTTTCCTTTTATACCCGCGTCCTACGGCCCCCTTGCGGGTGTTTCGGCAAATGCCGCCTCGAACAGCGCGCCCGTGTCATGGGCGTATTACAAATGAATCCCGGCGCACGGAGGCCGGGCCGGGATGCGGGCTTATGGTTCGGAATGCATCAGGTGTCAACCGTTTTCCACACCCTGCGCCAACAGCCTGTGCAGGATCAGATATCCTGCCCGGGTGTCAGCTCTGCCATCCGGTGCGCTAGTTCTTCAAAGCGGTTGGCTGTGATCTCATATTGCACAGCGTTGAGCAACTCATAAACCCGTTGCATGGGCGCCTCTTCCAGGGCCATGACATAGGCCTCGACTTCTGCATCGCTGAATTCCTGATAGGTATAGGCCGAGGCGGCCAGGCTGGAGGCCTGCAGGCTGAGGCGCAGTTCGCCCTCCTGCGCCTTCATCAGAGCCCGCAAGCCGTCGGCGTCCAGCTCCAGCTTGATCACCCCGGCAGCGGCGGCGGCCATAAGGAAGCGGAACTGGATCTGCTGCAGCGCCTTTACGCCTGCCTCTGCGGCATCAATTGCGGTTCCCATCCGCTGGTACATTGCGACACGTGTGCTGCCGTCCTTGACCATATCCGCGATAATGCGGTTGCCTGCCAATTGCTTTACCGTGTCATCTTCGACCTTATGCGAGGCGTTTTCCGCCCGCACCAGGCGCTGCCCCAGATCGCTGGCATAAAAGGCCGCCGCGTGATCCAGGGCTTCATCGTCCAGCGTGCTTTCGAGGATCTCCAGCGCCAGGCTGCGCATTTCAGCGGTATCAAAAACGTCCCCGGACAATTCGGTCCATTGGCTGCCAAAGGCGCCTGCATCCAGCCCCAGCATGTCCGGTGCGCTGGAGGCGGACAAGGCAATGCTGTCGAGCGCGACGTCAAAGCCGGTCACTTCCAGAAACGCCTCAACCCTCTCACGGTCTGCGGCCAGGCCGGTCTGCGGCACTCCCGCGGCAGCCAAACACAGCAAAGTCAGGATACGTAAAAGCACAGCGGGGGTTTTGAGCGGCATCTGCATAAAGCAAATTTAGGCAAAAACCTTTGGCTGGCAACGGCAAACCGGCTTTTTTTGCCACGGCCGCATTTCCCGCTTGCACGCGCCCGGAATCAACCTTAAACGCTGCCCCACCAGACCCCCGCGGAGAGGTGCCGGAGTGGTCGAACGGGGCGGTCTCGAAAACCGTTGAGCCTTCACGGGTTCCCAGGGTTCGAATCCCTGTCTCTCCGCCATTTTCCCCTTGATATCGATAGATAATTATCCGACCCGCCCGGATGGGATGGCCTCGGTGGTATTGGTCTATCTCGGCATAGTTTAACGACTTTTCGCCCTGTCAGCTGTGCTGGCTATGCCAGGATGCCCTCGCCCATGCCGCCGGAGGCGACCATTCGGATGTCCCAAAAAGACGAAGCCCCGCCAGGCTGGGCGGGGCTCGTAGCCGTGGGTGGTTTTCGCTTCGTCCAACAGTTGAACGCTGCCGGGATCGCGCCAACCAAATGAAGTGCGCGACATAAGCTGTTGATAAACGAAAAAGGCCGGACACTTCTGCCCGGCCTCTTGTTCAGTCTGACTGCACGGATCAGGCGCGGCGGCGGCGGCCGCCGGCGCGGCCGCCACGGCCACGGCCTTCTTCGCCTTCTTTGGCAGGCTCTTTGTTAAACTTGATCCAGTCGCCGCCATGCGGGTCGTTGTTGGTCAGGAAGTTGGCAGCGCGAATGGCCTCCATTTCCTTGCCGGCGCGCGGCATGGTGGAGCCAAGGCCGAACATCTGAACAAAGGCTTCATCTTCCATGCCCTCGGGCAGGACGATGCCGGCGGCTTCAACTTCCGCCCTTTTCTCGGCGATCTTCTTCTGCGTGATGGGCAGAGCCACCGGGTTCATAATCGCCGAGGTCATGCCCGCACCCATTGCCATCGGCAGGAAGGCGTTGTTGATGCCGTGACGGTTCGGCAGGCCAAAGGAGATGTTGGACGCACCGCAAGTGGTGTTCACGCCCAGCTCTTCGCGCAGACGGCGGACCAGGGCAAACACCTGCAGGCCGGCAGTCGCCATTGCACCAACCGGCATCACCAGCGGGTCAACCACGATGTCATGTGCGGGAATGCCGAAATCGGCAGCGCGCTCAACGATCTTTTTGGCGACGGCGAAACGCACATCGGGGTCTTCCGAGATGCCGGTGTCGTCGTTGGAGATCGCCACGACCGGCACATTGTATTTTTTGACCAGCGGCAGGATCTGCTCCAGGCGCTCTTCTTCGCCGGTGACCGAGTTCAGCAGCGGACGGCCTTCGCAGACTTCCAGGCCGGCTTCCAGCGCGCCCGGCACCGAAGAGTCGATGCACAGCGGCACATCGACCAGCCCCTGCACCAGCTCGACGATCTTCTTCATCAGCGGCGGCTCGGTCTCGTTCGGGTTCGGGTTTGAGTTATAGACCACACCCGCGTTGATATCGAGCACGGTGGCACCGGCCAGAACCTGTGCCACGGCGTCTTTTTCAACGGTGGAGAAGTCGCCGGCTTCCAGCTCGGCTGCCAGTTTCTTGCGGCCGGTCGGGTTGATGCGCTCACCGATCACACAGAACGGCTCGTCAAAGCCCAGGACCGCGGTTTTTGTTTTTGATTCTACGACTGTACGGGTCATTTTCGATCCTTAGGGTCTTAGGAGTTAACCGGCTTGGCGGAATCGCCGCCGTTGTTGATCGCCCAGGTGGCATTGGTCTTGATGCCGCCCAGCGGGAAGAAGTGGACCTTCTCGATTGCGAAATCGGGGTTGGCCGCCTTATGTGCTGCCAGACCCGCCAGAACCTCGCCCGGCTCATGCGGCAGCAGCAGCTTGGAGACGTCCTTGGCGCGTTTCTGCAGCACTTTGAGCGAAGGGCCGACACCGCAGGCGATTGCAAATTTGATCATGGTCTGCAGCTTGGCCGGGCCGGCGATGCCGATATGAACCGGCAGGTTCATGCCGCGGTCGCTCAGCTCGTTCACCCAGTCGATCACCGGCTGCGCCTCAAAGCAGAACTGGGTTGCCAGCGCCATCTCAGCGTCAGTGCGCTTGGAGAATTCCTGTTTCCAGTCCAGCGCCGCATAGGTGTTGGCACGGCCGCCCTTGGGGTCGATGTCCAGGTTCGGCTCGGGGTGGCCGGCAACGTGCAGGTTGGTAAAGCCCGCGTCGTCGAACAGGCCGGTTTCCAGCAGCTGCATCGAGCTGTCGAAATCGCCATGCGGCTTGGCTACGCCGCCGGCCAGGATCAGGCCCTGCTTGACGCCGGCTTCGCCCTGGTAGCGGTTGATCCAGTCGCCCAGCGTGGCCTTGTCCTTGATGATACGCGCCGGGAAGTGCGGCATCACATCATAGCCTTCACCGGCGATGCGCTTGGCAGTGTCGACCATGTCCTCGATCGGGGTGCCTTCGATATGCGCGACATAGACACGGGTGCCGGCGGGCAGCAGATCGCGGAAATCATCGACCTTGGCGGCGGTGCGCGGCATCACTTCGATGGAATAGCCTTTCAGGAAGGCTTCCATTTCGGGGGTGGCAGTCTGGCCAGCACCAGAATCGCGTTTCTTAAAGTTCAGCAAAGCCATCACGGCCTCCCATAGTGGTGTCAGGCTCACGCCCATCCGTCATTTGCAATCAGGGTCTTCAAGCGGTCCTGATCGTATTCTGTTTCCAAGCGGACTGCCTCGGCTTCGGCAACATCGGCCGCTTCGCCTTCGGCGGCATAAGGCGCGGCCTTGCGCCACTCGGCAAGATAGGCATCCGCGTCCTTGGCGTTCACCTTCATGGCCGCGCGGTCGATGGCCTGCTCGAACCGTTCTTCGAGCTGGCGTTTGGCGCCGCGGCGGCCTTTGCCAACGATGACTTGCGCGGGGATATCGCGCCAGTATACGATCGTAACGTCGGGCATGCCTAATTTCCTCCTAGCCTGGATAGACCACGTTCTAGAGCGGCGGCCGCCCGCACGTTGGTCGATTTTCGACAACACGATGGGATTGAGCGACGTTTTGCTGCCGGGACACTAGCTTTGTGCCGTTTCGAATGCCACAGGGGTTTCCCGCCAAAATATTCATGTGGATTATGAGATATCCTCGAAGCTGCGGAAATTGCTTCGCTTCCGCCGTCTGGCGCTTGCGCCGCTGCACCGGCGCCCCTATTGTTGTCGTTAACACGATAATCGGAGGGCGTGAATCATGGCGCCCAGGCGCTCGAAAGGTGCGGGCGCGTTTCCCAAAGCGGTCGAAACCCCTGCACCGGCCCGGCCCGATCCTGATGCGCTTTATGCTGCGCTGGATCTGGGTACAAATAGCTGCCGCATGCTGATCGCCCAGCCCAAGGGCAGCGGCATTCATGTGGTCGACAGTTTCTCCAAGTCGGTGCAGCTCGGCGCCGGGCTGGAGCGGACCGGACGATTGTCGCGGTCCTCGATGGCGCGCACCATCCAGGCGCTGCGGATCTGCCAGCAGAAATTGAAACGCAACAGGGTCCGGCGGATGCGGCTGGTGGCAACCGAGGCCTGCCGCCGGGCAAAAAACGCGCGCGAGTTCATCCGCCAGGTGAAGCGGGAAACCGGTCTGACGCTGGAAATCATCCAGCCGGAAGAGGAAGCGCGTCTGGCGGTGATTTCCTGCGCGCCGCTGGTCTCTACCAAAACGGATCAGTTGCTGGTGGTCGATATCGGCGGCGGCTCGACCGAACTGGTGTGGATCGACATCTCATCAGTCCCGCGGCGCGACCGCCCCTCTGCGATCATGCGGCTTCATAACGGGTTCCATACCACCGAAAGCCCGTTTCCCGCGGCCAAGGTGGTGGATTGGATTTCCGTGCCGCTGGGGGTTGCCACATTGCGGGACCAGTTCAACGATGTCGAAGACGACGCGGCACGTTTTGCGCTGATGAGCTGGTTTTTCGAGGAAAACCTGGCTGATTTTGCGCCCTATAAGAACGAACAGACCCGTACCGGGTTTCAGATTGTCGGCACATCGGGCACGGTTACAACTGTGGCAGCGTCGCATTTGGGGCTGAAACGCTATGACCGGACCAAGGTGGACGGGCTGCGGATGACCAGCGATCAGATTGACAAAGTGATCCGGGGGTATCTAGAACTCGGGCCTCTGGGCCGCCGCCGCGATCCCCGCATCGGCGAGGACCGCCAGGCGCTGATCATGTCCGGGTCTGCAATCCTGCAGGCATTGCTGCGCTGCTGGCCGACCGACCGGCTGTCGGTTGCGGATCGCGGCCTGCGCGAAGGGCTGCTTTATGCACAGATGAGCGCGGATGGCGTTCTGGAGGACGGCCCTTACTAGGCGGGGCCGGAAAAAATGGATATTTCCGGGCCGGAATTTTTACAGAATTCCGCGCACCGGCGCAAATGGTGACGATGATGGCAAAGACGCCGACAGGTAAGAACACATCCGGACGCGGTCAGCGCGATCTGAAGGTCAAGGTGAAATCCGCGCGCGGGCGCAAGCTCAGCTCGACGCTTTGGCTGCAGCGGCAGTTGAATGACCCCTATGTCAAACGGGCCCAGGCCGAAGGCTATCGCGGGCGCGCAGCCTATAAGATCATGGAAGTGGACGACAAATACCGCTTTCTGGTGCCCGGTGCACGGATCGTCGATCTGGGCTGTGCGCCCGGCGGCTGGGCGCAGGTGGCGGTGAAGCGCATCAATGCTTTGGGCGAGAAACAGGGCAAGGCGGTGGGCCGCATTATCGGCGTGGACCTGCAGGAAGTTGAATCGCTGGCTGGCGCCGAGTTCCATCAGCTTGATTTCATGGAGGACGGCGCCGACGACAAGGTCAAGGAATGGCTGGGCGGCAAGGCTGACGTGGTGATGTCGGATATGGCCGCCGCCAGTTCCGGCCACAAGCAGACAGACCATATGCGGATCATCTCGCTGTGTGAAACCGCCGCTTACTTTGCCTTTGACGTTCTGGAGGAAGGCGGCACCTTTGTGGCCAAGGTTCTGGCAGGTGGCGCCGAAGGCGAGTTGCAGAAGCTGTTGAAGCAGAAGTTCACCAAAGTGGCAAACATGAAGCCGCCCTCCTCCCGGTCGGACAGCTCTGAGAAATTTGTGGTGGCAACCGGGTTCCGGGGCTAAGGCCCCGTCAGACCCGGCGGCTGTGCGGTGCGGTCAGCGACCGCGTCGCCAGATCGCGCAGCAGGATAGCCTCATCACCCTCGCCGTCAGCCAGCCGGGACACCCGCAGCTTGCGGCTGACATGGCTGGCCATTTCACGCTGGCGCATCAGTTCAAACAGGCGCATGTGGCGCAGTTTGTTTTGCAGTTTTGTCATGATGGCCCCCTTCTGGATCCGCTTCTTCCTGAAGATCTAAAAGGTGATTGGGCCGCTAGATGGGCTCAAATGAGGCAGGACTGCCTTATTGTTGAAGAAATGGAAACAGTTGCTGAAAACCTGCAGCTTTCATGACCGGCCCATCCCGTTGGCGATCTCGATCAGCGCGCCGTTGAATTCCGCCCCCAGGATCAGGATAGCTGAATTCAGATAGAGGAAGATCATTGCGGCCATGGCGCCCGCAAGCCCTGCGTATGTGGCCGAGTATTGCGCAAATGAGCCGACGTAAAACGCAAAGCCGCTGCCGCAGGCCAGCCACAGCAGAAGGGTCAGGATTGCGCCCGGCAGGATCCGCCGCAAGCGGTGCACCCGGCCAGGCAGCAGCACATGGAACGCCAGCACCGCGCCAGTGGGAAGAGCCAGCGCCAGAATGCCCCTCAAGCCCTTTTCCCAGCCTTTTGGAACACTGTCGAAGGGCAGCAATTGCGCGATGTGCCTGACATAGAGCGGCAGTAGCACCTCAAACACGGTAACGGCCAGGATACCCGCCCCGCCTAGAACGACCAGCCCGATGCACAGCGCCCTCGACCGCCAAAACGGTCTTGTGTCCGTATCATGATAAGCCTGCACCATGGCGGTGCGGACGGCATCGACGCCATTTGATGCAAAATAAAGCGCAAACAGGCCGCCCAGAGTGACAAGCTGGGTATTTGATGTCTGCAGCACCGCTTTCAGTTCGGTCAGGATCGGCCGTGCCACCGCGTCCGGCCAAACGCTGAACACTTGTTCCGTCAGGGTTTCCATGGCGACGTCCTGCGACAGCAAACCGGCAACAGTCCCCGCCAGCGCCACAGTAAACAGAACAAACGGAAACAGCGCCAGCATCATCGACATGGCGATATGGCTGCTCATCACCCAGCCGTTTTTCCGGTTGAAGCGGCGGGCGGCGTCTAGCAAGGCTGCAGGCCAGCAGCGTAATGGCGGCAGGATTGGCATAGGCGTAAGGTTCCACAACCATTAGGAAATTGCCAGCGGCAAAGAACAAACACACTGATTTCCGCTTGCCGCAGCCCGGCCAAGTGTAGCAGGCACCGCCTTTCAGTATTAATTTGAAATCAAACCGCTATCTTAGGATCTCCAGATGTTTTGGATTGTTCTTAGCACCACGGCTATTGCCGCAACCTGGGCCGCTGCCGGATTTGCAGCCCTTCGTGCAGCCCGCACCGCGCGCACACCTCAAGGGGCCATTGGCTGGACCGTCTTCCTGCTGGCTGCGCCGATAGCCGCCCTGCCTGCCTACATGATCTTTGGCCACCACCGGTTCAAAGGGTACTGGACGGCTCGCCACGCTGCAGAACAGGCGGTTGCTGCGACGCGGACCTATACCAGCGCCCAATCCGGAGAGGCGCAGCAACTGCCGGTAAACACAGCGCCCTTTGAGGCCATTGCCGGCATGAACGTCTGCCACGGAAACGGATTGAAACTTTTGACTGATGGCGAATACACATTTAACGCCATCTTCGAAGCGATTGATAACGCGCAGGAATATATCCTTGTTCAATACTACATTCTGCGTGCGGACGGTGTCGGCAAACAGCTTCAGGCCAAGTTGATCGAGGCCGCACAGCGCGGTGTGACGGTTTGGTTCATGACAGACAGTATCGGCAGCCGGAAGCTGCCCCGCAGCTTTGCAGGCGCGCTGGAGGAGGCCGGTGTGAACATGGTTGATCCCGCGGTTCAACGGCCGCCTTGGCACCGGCTTCGGATCAATTTCCGCAACCACCGGAAAACCGTTATTGTGGATGGGCGGACCGGATTTACCGGCGGGCTGAATGCCGGCGAGGAATACATGGGGCTGGATCCTGTTATGGGTCCCTGGCGGGATACCCATGTGCGGCTCACCGGACCGGTTGTTCAGCAGCTGCAGCTTTCTTTTGCCGAGGATTGGCACTGGCGCACGCAAGAGCCGGTCCTGGATCTGCTGAACTGGGACGCTGAACCGTCACCGCAAGACCGGCCCGGCTTGATTGCTTCGACCGGCCCCGGCGATAGCATCGGCAACGGGTCCATGCTGTTTTTCTCGGCAATCACCGCTGCACAGGAAAAAGTTTGGCTGGCCTCCCCGTATCTGGTTCCGGATCAGGAGGTGCTTGCTGCCTTGAAACATGCCGCGTTGCGCGGGCTGGATGTCCGGATCCTTTTGCCGGAATCCATTGACCACCACCTGCCTTGGCTTGCGGGCTTTGCATTTTTTGATGAACTGCGGGAGGCAGGTGTTCATATCCTGCGCTACCGGGGCGGCTTCATGCATCAGAAATGTTTTGTTATTGATGACCGGATATCGGGTGTGGGCACGGCAAACCTCGACTACCGGTCATTCCGGCTGAATTTTGAAACTATGGCCTTGTTTTTCGACCCTCGGTCCGCGCGCGAAATCTCTGAAATGCTGGCCAGTGATTTCCAGCGTTCTACCGCGCTTACACAGCCGCTGGACCGGCAGGCATTGCGCATTCGATTGCTGGCTCCCGTGGCGCGGCTGCTGGCGCCTGTGCTTTAATTCCTTGCCCTATGTGTTTCTCCGTTCAAGGAAAACAGCCGCCCCATTGCGCTAACCAGAAAGGCCGTGCTGATACCAAAGCCGAATAACCCGGTGACTGCAGCAAAGGCGGCAAAAATCCGCAACGCCGGCCCTAGTACAACGTCGCCGTAGCCAAGCGTGGTATAAGTCGCCAGAGAGAAATAGACTGATGTGTTCCAGTCGCCGATCGCACCGACCAGGACAAAAGCAGCGGACCAGATCCAGACCTGAGCCGTATGACTGCCCAGAATTATGAAAATCGCCACCACCAGCATAATGCCGATCTGCCAGGGCCTGAAGGGTTTGGCAAAGCCCGCCGACATCCTGTTCAGCACGGCGGAACACAAAACCAAAACAGAGATTTCGAGGATCAGGCAGACACTCAGATAGACTGAGCCCCACAGCAACTGGTTCCATAGCGTCATCTTGGCTCTCCCGTCGGTGTAGGGCTGTGTTGGGGCTTTTCAGCAGCTTAGAAAGGTACTCCGCAACGCTTAACCATAAGAAAGCCGGATGGGCCAGCCTTTGTGCCGCACTGGACTTCTTCCTGGCGGAGGTATTGAGTGCCGTTGCAGGCATTGAAGACCAAAGCGCAGGAGGGTACCGCAGGATGGTTTTGAAGATCCGCAATGTTATCAAAACCTATCCGGGACAAACGCCGGAAAACGCTGTCTTGCGCGGGGTGTCTTTGGATTTGGCGGCTGGCAGCAGCCTGGCGCTGACGGGTGACAGCGGCTCCGGTAAAAGCACATTGCTGCACTTAGCCGGGGCATTGGATCGTTTTGACAGCGGCGAAATTGAAGTTGCCGGCACCCCGCTTTCAAACCTCAGAGACCGGCAGCGCGCCGCGTTGCGGCGAAAAGAAGTTTCTCTTGTTTTCCAGCAGTTTAATTTAATACCTTCACTCAGTATTTGGCAGAATATCGCGTTGCATGCGCGGTTGGGAAACCGGTGGGACCCTGATTGGGGGCAAGTGCTGGCGGACCGTCTTGGCCTGGCCGGTTTACTCGATCGCTATCCAGAGCAGCTCTCGGGCGGGCAGCAACAGCGGGTTGCCATTGGCCGTGCCCTGGCCTTGCGTCCCAAATTGCTGCTGGCGGATGAGCCGACCGGGAACCTGGATGAAACCGCCAGCGCGGCGGTGATGGACCTGATGCTGGAACTGGTCCGGGAGAGCGGCGCGGCCCTGTTTCTGGTCACGCATTCCGCAGCCATTGCCAGGATGCTGGACCAGCGCCTGCATTTGCAGCTTGGCCAGGCCGCATGATCCGCTCCGCGCTGAGTGCCATCCTGTCGCACTGGCGCCGGCATCCTCTGCAACTGGCAACGCTGATGGCCGGGCTGGCCCTGGCAACGGGGCTTTGGTCTGCAGTTCAGGCAATCAACGGCGAAGCCCGCGCCAGTTACGCACGCGCCGCCGAGCAGCTAGGCACAACAGCTGCGGACCGGCTGGCGCCGGAAGACGGCGCAATCCCGCTGCAGCAATACGCAAGCCTGCGCCGGTCGGGCTGGCAGCTGACCCCTGTTCTGGAAGGAACTGTCAGGTTCAAGCGGCAAAGCTTTGATATCATGGGCATTGATCTGTTAAGCCATCCGCTGGTTCCGGCCCTGGCCGAGGCGGCAGAGCAGGATGACACACCTGCACTGGATGCGTTGCTGCCGCCGGGCCGGTTTTTTGCACACCCGGAAACCGCGCAGGTGCTTTCTGCCGCGCAAAGTGAACACCCGGTCACCCAAACGGACAGGTTGCCGCGCGGTGTGCTGATCGCCGATATCAGTTTGGCCAGTCGGCTGCTGCGCCAGCCGGACAGTCTCAGCTACCTGATTATTCTGCCGGATCAATTGTCCGGCCTGACACCCCTGCAGCAACTTGCCCCGGGCCTGACCCGCATTCCAGCCCGGAACGCAGCGGCAGATACGGCGCGGCTTACCGACAGTTTTCACCTCAACCTGACAGCCTTTGGTTTGTTGTCCTTTGCTGTTGGGCTATTCATTGTTCAAGGGACCATCGGCCTCAGCCTGGAGCAGCGCCGCAGCATGATCCGGACCTTGCGCGGGCTGGGCGTTCCGATGCGGGTACTGGTTGCCCTGTTTTCAGCCGAGCTTGCGGTTGTTGCGCTGATTTCCGGGATTGCGGGGCTGGCCGGAGGCTATCTGGTGGCTGCAGCACTGCTGCCGGATGTTCAGGCCACGCTGTCCGGGCTCTACGGCGCCTCGGTGGACGGCGCCCTCAGCTTGCGTCTTGAGTGGGTTTTGTCCGGGCTGGCAATGGCCTGCGGCGGCACGTTCCTGGCCGGGGCGCAGGCGCTTTATGCCTTATGGCGGATGCCCCTGCTGGCCGCACCCGCAACCCAGGCTCGCGGGCAGCAGGCAAGCAAGTCACACCTGGCGGCGGCGATTGCAGGTGCTGTCTGTTTGCTTTCTGGAATTGTGGTCATCCTTATCTTTCAAGGACTTATTGCAGGGTTTATCTTTCTGTCCGGGCTTATGCTGGGGGCTGCACTGATGCTGCCGCTGCTGATCTCCGCTGGCCTGCGGATCGGGGCGCGGCTGTGCACACGTCCATTTGCCGAATGGCTGTGGGCCGACACCCGGGCGCAATTGCCGGGGATGTCACTTGCCCTGATGGCGCTGCTTTTAGCGTTGGCGACGAATATTGGCGTCGGAACAATGGTTTCCAGCTTCAGGCTCACCTTTACCGGTTGGCTGGACCAACGCCTGTCGGCTGAAGTTTACGTGACCACGACAAGCGATGAACAAGGAGCGAAGCTGACGCTGTGGCTGGAGGAGCGGGGCATAACCGTGCTGCCGTTCCGGCGCAGTGACATCCGCTACAAGGGGGCTCCGCTGCGGATATACGGCATTGCGGATGATGAGACCTACCGGCAGAATTGGCCGCTGCTGGAGGCGTTGCCGGAGGTCTGGGACCGTGTCGCCGCTGGAGAAGCCTTGCTGGTCAATGAACAATTTGCCCGCCGTCATGACCTTAGCCCCGGGCATTCTTTGGCTCTGGCACCGGACTGGGAGCTGACAATTACCGGAATCTACTCCGACTATGGCAATCCGAATGGGCAGGTGATCGTCTCCCTTGCCGCACTGCTGGCCCGCGCACCGGATATTCCCAACCGGCAGTTCGGGCTGCGGCTGCCTGCTGATGATGTGCCGGAGCTGATCAGCTCCATTCGTGAAGCATTTGAAATACCGCGGGAAAACATCGTTGATCAGGCGGGCATCAAGGCCCGCTCTCTGGGCGTCTTTGACCGGACCTTCACCATCACTTCCGCGCTGAACCTGCTGACCCTGGGAGTGGCCGGATTTGCCATGCTGACCAGCCTTCTTACCCTGTGGAGCCAGCGATTGCCGCAACTTGCACCGGTTTGGGCGATGGGTCTTAGCCGTCGTCAGCTGGCCGGTGCCGAAATCCTGCGCAGCCTGCTGCTGGCCGCGATCACCGCGGTTCTGGCCTTGCCGCTGGGCTTGGCTTTGGCCTGGGCGCTGCTTTCCGTCATCAATGTTGAGGCGTTTGGCTGGAAGCTGCCGATGTATCTGTTTCCAGGCGACTGGCTGCGGCTTATCCTGCTGGCCCTGCTGGCCGCGGTGGTGGCAGCCGCCCTGCCCGCGCTCCGTCTCAGCCGCCTGGATCCTGCGGAACTGCTCAAGGTGTTTGCCAATGAACGTTAGACCCATTTTCACGTTCCTCCTGGCTGGCTGGGCCACTGCAGCCCTGCCGCAGGGTTATGCCGGGCTTGGTACTGAGGCCGAGGGGTTTGCGGTACCAGAGCTTGGCCGCCAGCTGTCTTTTCCGCAGGATCACGGCGCCCATCCGGATTTCCGCATTGAGTGGTGGTACTTAACCGCCAACCTGACAGACGCCGGCGGCAAGGACTATGGCATTCAGTGGACCTTGTTCCGGTCCGCCTTGGCTCCGGGAGAGGCCGAGGGCTGGCAAAGTCCGCAAGTCTGGATGGCCCATGCGGCCGTGACAACGCCGGACCAGCACCTGTTCGCCGAACGCCTTGCCCGCGGCGGCGTGGGCCAGGCTGGGGTTTTGGCTGATCCTTTCGACGCCTGGATCGGGAATTGGCAGATGCGCTCCACAGGAGAGGCAATTGAAAAGATAGAGATAACGGCCTCAGGCCAAGAGTTTTCCTATGACTTGCAGCTCAGCGCTGATGGTCCGCTGGTGCTGCATGGAGAGGATGGTTATTCCGTGAAGTCCGCCAGCGGCCAAGCGAGCTATTATTATTCTCAACCGCATTATCAGGTGTCCGGAACGCTGGACCTGCCCGGCGGCCCGGTTGACGTCACAGGGCATGGCTGGCTGGACCGGGAATGGTCAAGCCAGCCGCTGGCAGAGGATCAAAGCGGCTGGGACTGGTTCTCGCTCAGCTTTGACAGCGGCGACAAGCTGATGGCGTTTGTTCTGCGTGGCGGGAGCGGTGATTTCACCTCAGGCACATGGATATCCGCAGACGGCAGTGTGGAAACATTGTCGCCTGGCGCCTTTCACGCCGAGGCGCTGGCTGCCAGCGATGTCCACGGCCGGCAGATCCCCACCCGCTGGCGTGCAAACCTGCCGGAGAAAGGCGTTTCCGTTGAGGTTCAAGCACTTAATCCGCAAAGCTGGATGGGAACCTCGTTTTCATATTGGGAAGGACCGGTGTCGGTCAGCGGCAGCCACTCCGGCAAAGGCTACCTTGAGATGACCGGCTACGAGTAAGGGCGCCCGCAGGCGCCCATAGTGTTTTCAGCGAACCACAAAGACCGAGCAGTCCGAATGCCGGATCACCCGGGCTGCATTGGGCCCGAGCAAATAGTCCTTCAAGTCCGGCTTATGCGCGCCGATCACGATCAGCCCGCTGCCCGCCGTTTCGGCCACCTTCAGGATCTCCTGATAGGCTTTGCCGGTGGCCACCAGATGGCGCACCTTGGCATTGCCTTCCTCTCCCAGCACCTTGATGCAAAGATCACGCAGCCGCTGGGTGGTGTCCTTGACCGCTTTTTGATGGTGGTGTTCCTCAAAGAAGCCCGACACCCAGCTTTCGCCAAAGTCCGGCAGGACGTTGACGACATCCAGCTGGGCGCCGTCCAGATCCGCCAGCCGGGCGGCCTGGGTCAGCACTTTTTCGTCGGACGCCGGATCACTCAGTTCCAATGCACACAGTACGGGTTTGTTCATGCCGCTACTCCTTCCTGTTCACGCGCACGACCGCGCTGCATCATTGCAATGAGGGCCACCAGCAGCAGCGCAGGGATAAAGATCAGCTCCTTGGGCAGCTGGCTGGCCGGGGCCTGGATCGTTGCAACCCGCACCGGTTCATCGGCGTAAAAATCAAAACTCTCCAGATTGGGTGCTGCCGGGGTGCCGAACATCGGCTCGTCCAGTTTCACAACCCCGTCTTCTTCCAGCAGCAGCAGCCCATAGGCATCCACCGCTTGCTGGCCGCCAGTGCCATCAGCGGTCAGGATCATGGTGGTGCCTTTGATCTCGGAGGTATCAAAATCAGGGCCTTCAACCGTGATCCTGAACTCCGCTCCCGCTTCCGCTTCGTCCAGGGCCTGAACCAGCTGGGCCGGCGGCACCTGCTCAAAGGGCGGCATCACCCGGTCCATGAAGAAGTCCGGCCGGAACAGCGCGAAGGCGGCGAAGATCAGCAGGATGCTTTCATAGATCCGGCTGCGGCTGACAAAATAGCCCATGGTGCCGGCAGTAAAGACCAGAATGGCGATGGTGGCCGATATCGCCACAAGGATGCCCTGTATCCAGGTCACATCGATCAGCAGAAGATCGGTGTTGAAGATGAACACAAACGGCAGCGCCACGGTCCGCAAGGAGTAGAAGAAGGCAATGAAGCCGGTGCGGATCGCATCGCCGCCCGACACCGCTGCCGCAGCAAAGCTGGCCAGCCCCACAGGCGGTGTCACATCCGCCATGATCCCGAAGTAGAACACAAACAGATGCACCGCGATCAGCGGCACAATCAGACCGGACTGGGCGCCGAGTTCGACCACCACACCGGCCATCAGCGAGCTGACAACAATGTAGTTCGCCGTTGTCGGCAGCCCCATGCCCAGAACCAGCGAGAGGATACCCACCATCACCAGCATCAGGATCAGGTTGCCGCCCGAAACAAACTCAACCAGTTCGGACATCACCTGCCCGACACCGGTCAGTGTCACGGTGCCAACGATCACCCCCGCAGTGGCCGTGGCCAGAGCGATGCCGATCATGTTGCGCGCGCCGTCGATCAGCCCGTTCCACAGGTCGTGGACGCCTTCCATAAAGGCATTGGCCATATTGCTTTGGCCGCGGAAAATCGCCTTGAGCGGTTTCTGGGTCAGCAGGATCACAAACAGCAGTGCGGTCGCCCAGAATGCCGACAGGCCGGGTGACTTCTGTTCGATCATCAGGAAGTAGACCAGAACGATGATCGGCAGCAGGTAATGCAGGCCTGCCTTATAGATCTCGCTCACAACCGGCAGTTCGACCTCTTTGGCGTTCGGGTCGTCCGGCACCAGATCGTCAACGCCGGAAGCCAGCCACAACAGGGCCGCATAGGCTGCGAACACAAGGGCTGCCAGTGTCAGCCCGGAGGCGCCCGGCATTGCCGAGGTGATCCATTTGACCGGGTATTGAACGCTATAGCAAAGGGCCGCAAAGCCGGCAAAGAACAGAGCCATGCCGCCAATGGTGCGGCCCATGGAAACAACGCGGTTGCCCAGCGTCGGCATGTTCCGCTTCACCGCCTCCAAATGAACGATATAGACCAGCGCGATGTAGGAAATCGCGGCGGGCAGGAAGGCATGGGTGATCACCTCGACATAGGAGATGCCCACATATTCCACCATCAAGAAGGCCGCAGCGCCCATCACCGGCGGCATGATCTGGCCGTTGACTGAGGAGGCAACCTCGACTGAGCCTGCCTGTTCGCTGGTAAAGCCCACCCGCTTCATCAGCGGGATGGTGAAGGTTCCGGTTGTCACCACATTGGCGATGGAGGAGCCGGAGATCAGACCGGTTGCGGCAGAACCCACCACGGCCGCCTTGGCCGGGCCGCCACGCAGGTGGCCAAGCGCACCAAAGGCCATTTTGATGAAGTAATTGCCGGCCCCGGCCTTATCCAGCAGTGCACCGAACAGCACAAACAGGAAGACAAACTTGGTGGAGACACCCAGGGCAATGCCGAACACGCCCTCAGACGTGATCCACATATGGCTCATCGCCTTCTTCAGGCTGGCGCCCTTCCAGCGGATGACTTCGGGCACCCATTCAGAGGAGCCAAAGAACACATAGGCCAGAAAGATAGTTGCGATGATCGCCATTGCCGGGCCAAGCGCGCGGCGGGCAGCCTCGAAAAGCAGGATCAGGCCCGCCAGCGCAAACCATTTATCCATGTCATCGGCAAGCCCGCCGGAATCGACGATTTTCTGATAGAAAATATAGCCGTACATGGCAATTACGGTGCCGGCCAGCGCGAAGACCCAATCCTGAATGGGAATATAACTCCGCGGGCTGGACTTCAGCGCCGGATAGGCGGCATAGGCCAGGAAAATGGCAAAGGCCAAATGGATTTGCCGGGAATTGTTCACCACACTGCCGGGCAGCAGCAGGTTGGAAACGGGTGAAGCCAGAATGACTTGGAACACCGACCAGATGACTGCGACGATAGCCAGGAACAGCCCCACACTTCCTACCGGATTACGGGCGCCTGCGTCTGAGGACGCGACAAGTTCCTGAAGCTCTTCTTCGCTGAGCGGCCGATTTCCCTGAGCATCGGATGCCATGGATAATCTCCCCTGTGGCCGCCGTTTTTCCGGGGCCTGAAATTTAAAGCCTGGGCAGCGGCCTCAGGCAAAACGGGGCGCCAAATGCGCCCCGTTCCTTATGTTGGGTGGATTACTCAATCCAGCCTTTTTCTTTGTAGTACTTGGCAGCACCGGGATGCAGCGGTGCCGACAGACCGTCTGCAATCATCTCTTCCGGCTTCAGGTTGGCGAAGGCCGGGTGCAGTTTCTGGAAGGCTTCGAAGTTTTCGAAGACGGAGCTGACAACGGCATAGACCGCATCGTCGGACACGTCCGCCGAGGTCACAAAGGTTGCGCCCACGCCAAAGGTCTGGGTGTCGTTGTCAGACCCGCGGTACATGCCGCCGGGGATGGTGGCGGTGCGGTAGAAGGAATTGTCGCCAACCAGTTTTTCAACCGCTTCGCCGTCTACGGTCACCAGGACCGAGTCACAGGCGGTGGAGGCTTCCTGAATAGAACCGGACGGGTGGCCAACGGTATAGATCATCGCGTCGATCTGGTTGTCGCAGAGCGCTGCGGACTGTTCCGCTGCCTTCAATTCGGTTGCCAGGGCGAAATCTTCCATACCCCAGCCTTTGGCGCCCATCAGCACTTCCATGGTGCCGCGCTGGCCGGAGCCCGGGTTGCCGATGTTGACGCGCTTGCCTTTGAGATCGTCAAAGGTTGAAATGCCGGAATCGGCGCGGGCCACAACGGTGAAAGGTTCCGGGTGCACTGAGAATACGGCGCGCAGACCTTCGAACGGGCCTGCTTCCTCGAATTTGGAGGTGCCATTATACGCGTGGTACTGCCAGTCAGACTGGGCCACGCCGAACTGCAGCTCGCCTTCGCGGATGGTGTTGATGTTGTAGACCGAGCCGCCGGTGGATTCGACGGCGCATTTGAAGCCGTGCTCCTTGCGGCCCTTGTTCACCAGACGGCAGATGGCGCCGCCGGTCGGGTAATAAACACCGGTCACGCCGCCGGTGCCAATGGTGATGTATTCCTGAGCAAATGCTGCGGGCGCCGCAAAGGACGCCGCCACCAATGCACCGATAGCCAGCTGGGTGTGTTTCATGATCAAGTCTCTCCCACTTGTCTTATGATTTGCAGCCTGGCGCGGAAGGCAGTGAAACCGTGGTTACGGTACCTGCACGGCCACGGAATTCGGCCCGCCAGACCGGGCATGTGCGGATTATTTCGCACGTGCAGAAGGGTTTCACCGGCACCCCGCCAAGTCAAGGGTGCTATCTATTGACGCACCCCGTAAACCCGCATTTTTCTCCTAATTGACGAAGGTTAGGTAATTTTCCCCGTCAAGGCCCGGGTGCATTCCGCCACCTCTGCACAAAGTTTTTTCTTGCAAGGAAAGTGACCGGTACAGCGATTCTTTCTGCGGGCAGCCGTGTTTCTACGCCACCTAACCTTGGCAGCCATTCCAGGCGGATTTTTGCAGCTTTGCGACGGTTTAAAAAACATCCTGGTGACAAATCATCCGGATGACGCTAATACGCACCACATAAAAATTGATCCGCGGTACTAAAAATTAACAAAGCGGACAGCATTAACGGGGAGCTTGCGGCAATGCTGCTGAGCCAAGTGATTACTGACAACCCGTCTTTGACGGATTTCTGGGCTTTGGAACGATGCGTTTCCGCTGAAGCCAGAAAGATACCCAGCGAGGCAAATGCGCCTTTGACCTGTGATGTGGAGCCGGAATTCCGCTGTACGCCACGGAAATGGGACCTGATCCTGTCGGCGGCCCATGACCGCGGATTGCGGGCGCGCCGCGCCTGATGCCCGGCTGATCGCAGCCAGCCCCGGCGGACCTTCGGTTCTGACGGAAGAAAAAACCCCGCCAGATGGACTGGCGGGGCGGGCTGTTTTACTCTGCCGGTTGGGCTGCCGGTGTGCGTTTGATGCGTTCGCGCATTCCCTGCATCATCGCATACAGCACCGGTACCACGATGACGCCAACCACGGTTGCTGCCAGCATGCCGCCAAAGACGGCAATACCGATGGCCCGCTGGCTGGCCGCGCCGGCACCCGAAGCAACCAGCAGTGGCACCACCCCCAGCAGGAAGGACAGCGCTGTCATCATCACTGCGCGGAAACGCTGTTTAGCGGCCTCCTGCGCCGCGTCGCGGATTGAGAGTCCGGCGGCACGCTGCTCCATCGCAAACTCGACAATCAGAATGGCGTTTTTCGACGCCAGGCCGATCAGCATGATCATCCCGATCTGCGTGTAGAGGTTGATGTCATTGCCGGCGATTGCCACCGCTGCCACCGCTCCGAACAGGGCTACGATCACCGACAGCAGGATGGCCACCGGCATCGTCCAGCTTTCGTATTGCGCGACCAGGAACAGATAGCCGAACAGCACTGCCATCGCCAGGATCACGGTAACCAGACCTGCCGAGTCCAGCTGCTGCTGCGCCGTACCGGTCCATTCAAAGGCATAACCCGGCGGCAGTGCCGTCGCGGCTTCCTCCTGCATCACCCGGATCGCATCGCCGGTGGACAGACCTGCCGCCGGCACAGCGGTAACAGTGGCCGAGCGGAAGATATTGTGCCGCTTCAGCAGCACCGGCCCCAGCACGTTTTCCACATCAATCAGAGTCGACAGCGGCACCATTTCACCTGACTGCGTCCGCACATACAGGCCGCCGATATCCTCGATCTTGTCGCGGTAGCTGCCCTCAGCCTGCAGCATCACCTTGTAGACACGGCCAAACAGGTTGAAGTCGTTGACATAGTAGGACCCCAAGAGTGCCTGCATGGTCTGAAACACCTCGGAAATCGGCACATTCAGCGTCTTGGCCTTTTCGCGGTCCAGATCGACAAACACCTGCGGCACATTGGCCCGGAAGGTTGTATAGGACTGGGCGATCTCCGGGCGCTGATTGGCCGAGTAGACCAGCGAGCCGACCGATTGCGCCAGATCCTGCGGTGTGCCGCCGGCGGTTTGCTGGATTGCCATTTCCACACCTGCGGACATGCCCAGACCCGAAATCGGCGGCGGGTTGAAGGCGACGATGCTGGCGGCGGCTTCCCCATTGGCAATGCCGTAGATCTGGCCAAGGATGGCATTGGGATGCAGCGCCTCGGTTTGCCGTTCATCCCAAGGGTGAAGGGAGGCGATGATCATGGCACCATTGGCCCCCGCCCCGTTCAGCAGGCTGAAACCATTCACCAGAACCGTTCCCTGGACACCGGGGATCTGCCGGATCTGCTCGTCGATCCGTCCGGTCACTGTCTCCGTCCGTCCCAGCGCCGCAGCGTCGGGCAGCTGCACATCCACAAACAGATAGCCGTTGTCTTCGGCAGGCAGGAAGCCCTTGGACGTAGAGTTGAAAATTGTGCCGGTGCCAAAGGCAACCGCCGCAATGATGGCCAGCCCGATCACCGGCAAACGCAGCAATCGGGTGACGATGCTCAGATATCCGCTGCGGACGCCGCCGATCATATTCTCGAACAGTGCCAGCAAGCCTTTTGGCGGGCCGGAGCGCGCCTTGAGCACAATGGAACAAAGCGCCGGCGACAGCGTCAGCGCGTTGACCGAGGAGATCACAACCGCAACCGAAATGGTCACCGCAAACTGCGAGTACAGCTTGCCGGTGATCCCAGGCATGAAGGTGACCGGCACAAACACCGCCAGCAGAACCAGGGTTGTGGCAATCACCGGACCGGTGATCTGCCCCATTGCCTTGCGGGTGGCCTCAGCCGGGGGAAGCCCCTCTTCGGCGATGATCCGTTCGACATTCTCCACCACCACGATGGCGTCATCCACCACGATGCCAATCGCCAGCACCAGTGCAAACAGCGAAATTGTGTTAAGCGACATGCCAAGCACCAGCAGGAAGGCAAATGTCCCGATCAGGGACACCGGGATGGCAATCGCCGGAATAATCGTTGCCCGGAAAGAGCCGAGGAAGATGAACACCACCGTGATCACCAGTGCAAAGGTCATCATCAAGGTGGAAATCACATCATTCAGCGACTGTTCGACAAAATCCGTGGTGTTGAACGGCACCGAATAGGAAACATCGTCCGGGAAATCCCCCGACAGCCGGTCCATCTCTGCCAGCACTGCCTCGGACACTGCCAGCGCATTGGCGCCGGGAGATTGGTAGACAGCCAGGATCGTCGCCGGCACGCCGTCGAAATAGCCCGAGGAACTGTAATTCGAAGCCCCCAACTCAACCTTGGAAATGTCCCTGAGCCGGACAGTGCTGCCTCCGTCGCCGGTGCGGATGACGATGTCCTCAAACTCAGCAACTTCAGTCAGGCGGCCCTTGGACTTGATGGTATACTGGAAGACCTGATCACCTGGAACAGGGGGCGCGCCCACCTGCCCGGCGGAGACTTCGATGTTCTGTTCACGCACTGCGTTGATAACATCGCCCGGCGAGATTCCGAGGCCTGCCATCTTGTTGGGATCCAGCCAGACCCGCATGGCGTATTCGAAATTGGTCAGGATATCTGCTTTGCCCACGCCGTCGACGCGGGCCAGGGCATCCTTGATGTTGATGGCGGCATAGTTTGACAAAAACACGTTGTCATACGAGCTGTTGGGCGATGTCAGGGCCGCAACCAGCAGCATGTTGGAGGAGCTTTTCTGTGTCACCACCCCGTTTGCCGTCACTTCGGCGGGTAGAGCTGCTGTTGCTTGCGCCACCCGGTTCTGCACGTTGACCGAGGCTATATCGGCATCAGTGCCGACTTCGAAGGTTACTGAGAGAGAATAGCTGCCATTGTCAGCCGACGTGGAGGACATATAGAGCATCCCATCCACCCCGTTGACCTGCGCCTCGATCGGCGCGGCGACACTTTTTTCCACGGTTTCGGCATTGGCGCCGGGATAGCTGGCGGTGACATTCACCACCGGCGGGGTGATTTCCGGGAACTGCGCCACAGGCAGCGCGAAGTAGCCGATCACCCCCATGACCGTCAGCACCAGAGAGATGACGATTGCGAATTTCGGTCTTGAAATGAATATGCTGGAAAACATTGCTTATTCTCCAGCCTGTGCGGCCATGACCGGGTCCACTTCGACACCGGGGCGGATCTTTTGCAGGCCTTCGACCACAACGGTTTCGCCCTTGGTCAGACCGTCCAGCACAATGATGCCGGTGCCCTGAACATCGCCAGTGACGATATAGCGCTGGGCCACCTGATTCTGATCGTCCACTACCAGAACAAACGGCCCCTGCTGATCGCGCTGGATCGCAGCCTGGCTGATGATGATCCGGTCAACTGCCTCCTGAGACTGCAGGCCGACGGTCAGAAAAGCGCCGTCCAGGATCAACCGGTGATCATTTTGAAACTGCGCCCGTACGGTGACGGCGCCGGTGGCTGGATCAACCCGGTTGCCGGCAAAGGCGATCCGGCCTTTTTCCTCCAGCTCGGCACCATTTGGCAAGACGACGAATACTTCCGGCGCGGTTTCAGTGTCAGAGCGTTCAATACCTTCGGCCTGAAGCTCCTGCAAAATCTCGACAAACTGCTTTTCGTTCAACGAAAAGGAAACATAAACCGGTGCTTCACGCACGATATTGACCAAAGCCGCGCCACTGGGGTTGACCACATCGCCGATGCTGACCTCGACCCGGCCGACCCGGCCCGAGAACGGCGCGTGGATTTCGGTATAGCTCAGATCCAATTCCGCCTGCTTGATCGCAGCCGCAGCGGCGCGCACCTGGGCTTCGGCCACCAGCTCATTAGCGCGGGAGGTGTCCCGGTCCGCCTCGGGCACCGAACCGCGTTCGAACAGTTCCTGTTTTCGGGCCAGATCCAACGAGGCGAGCTCCAAATTGGCCTCAGCCTGGGCCAGTTCGGCGCGGCGGCTTTCCAGCACCGCCTCATAAGCGCTGCGTTCGATGCGGAACAGCACGTCGCCCTTTTCCACCTCAGCACCGTCTTTGACCAGCACCTCCTCCAAGTAGCCGTTGACCCGGGCCATGATGTTTGCCTTGTCGATCGCTTCACCGCGGCCAATGAAGGTTGAGGTATCCTTGATCGGTTTAACCACTGCCTGCGACACCGAAACCTTTGGTGCAGCACCCTGCTGCGCAAACGCCGCATCCGAACTTACAAGGCCAACCGCTGCAATTGCTGCTAGTCCGGTCAAGCCGGTCAGGCCCCTGTTCCAGAAATTCTTCATCCTTGAGCCTTTCAATTTGACGAAAATAAACCGGGCGGCCGGTTTTCCGGTGCACCCGCTCGTTATAAAACTTAACCCTATTGAACACTGCGCGAGCTGCTGTCTGCAAGGAGCACGCGTGCTGGCCGGACAATTTCACTCAGAAACTCCGCGATAATCAAGCGGGCCTTTCCAACGAAACCTTGCGCGCAAGGCGCAATTCAGGGAAACCGGAAACAACTTGCCGGCCAATCCGGCACCGGCAGCTGCGCTGCAACGAAAAAGGGGAAACTCCGATGAAAGTGAATGGCACCCATTACCGCTCCCTTTGGTGGGATTATGATCACGATGCGCTGCAGATCATTGATCAGCGCTGGCTGCCGCATGACTTCCGTGTCCAGCAGGTAAACACGCTGCAGGAGTTTGCCGATGCAATTGTTGAGATGCGGGTGCGCGGTGCGCCGCTGATCGGTGCGACGGCTGCTTATGGCATGGCTCTGGCGATGCGGCTGGATCCGTCAGATGCAGCGATGGATCAGGCCTGGAGCTTTCTCAACGCCACCCGCCCCACCGCTATCAACCTGCGCTGGGCGCTGGATCGTTGCCGCAATCACCTGCGGCCGCTGGCAGCAGGCGAACGCGCCGCCGCCGCGCTGGTGCTGGCGCATGAGATCGCAGACGAGGATGTCGGGATCAACCGCAGCATAGGTGCGCACGGGTTGGAACTGATCAGGAAAATCGCCGCGAATAAGCCTGCGGGCGAGCCGGTCCGCCTGCTGACCCATTGCAACGCCGGCTGGATCGCCACCGTCGATTGGGGCACCGCCACCAGCCCGATGTATCAAGCGCATGATGCGGGCATTCCGATCCACGTCTGGGTGGACGAGACGCGTCCGCGCAATCAGGGCGCTCTGACCTCCTGGGAGCTGGGCAGCCACGGCATCAGCCACAGCTATATTACCGACAATGCCGGCGGCCATCTGATGCAGCACGGCCAGGTGGATTTGGTGATCACCGGCACTGACCGCACCACCCGCCGCGGCGATGTCTGCAACAAGATCGGCACCTATTTGAAAGCGCTGGCAGCCAAGGACAACAGTGTGCCTTTCTACGTCGCCCTGCCCTCGCCGACCATCGATTGGACTGTCGCGGACGGCGTTGCCGAAATTCCGATCGAAGAACGCAGCGAACGTGAAATCACCCATGTTCAAGGCAAGACCGAAGATGGCGCCATTGGCGTGGTTCAGGTCACCCCGGATGGCACGCCTGGCGGCAACCCGGCCTTTGACGTGACCCCGAACCGGCTGGTCACCGGTCTGATCACCGAACGCGGGATCTGCGAAGCCTCCGAAGACGGCCTGGCCAGGCTGTTTCCGGAAATGGCCGCCGCCAGATCCGCTTGAGACCGGAGGATTTTGCGTGAAGCCTCCTTATCAGGACAGCCGCGGGCTGCGGCAGGCAGTGATCGACGCCTGCCTGGAGATGAATGCCATGGACATCAATCAGGGCACTTCGGGCAATATCTCGGTGCGCGCGGGCGATATGATGCTGATCACGCCTTCCGGTGTGCCCTATGAAAAGATGACGCCCAAGGATCTTGTGAAGATACCACTGGACGGCAGCCAAGTACCGGACGGCCAGTTGAAACCATCGACTGAATGGCCTTTTCACCTGGCCATTCTGCAGGCCAAGCCCGCTGTCAGCGCGGTGGTTCACGCGCATCCTGTCTATTGCTGCGCTCTGGCAATGAACCGCCAGGCTATCCCTGCCTGCCACTATATGGTCGCGGCCTTTGGCGGCAACGATGTGCCGGTGGCAGATTATGCGCTGTTCGGCAGCCGGCAGCTGTCGGACAATATCACCCGCTCTTTGCAAAACCGCAGTGCCTGCCTGATGGCAAATCATGGTGCTGTCGCCACCGGAGAAAGCTTGCCGCGTGCACTCTGGCGGATGGGAGAATTGGAAGCGTTGGCAAAAGGTTATGCAGCGAGCCTCACAATCGGCAAGCCGCACATCCTGACTGAAGATGAAATGGAGGGAGTTACCGCTGCCTTCGCGGATTATGGTCTGAGGGACAGCCGCTGACGTTGCATCAGTGCAAAGCATGACCAATACGTGATTGCGGAATCTGCCGATGGAAGTGGGCAAAAAAGAACAAAGGCCTGCAGCAAGAACGCGCTGCAGGCCTTTGTTTTTATTGGTACCCAAGGCCGGACTCGAACCGGCACGCTGTCACCAGCGGGGGATTTTGAATCCCCTGCGTCTACCATTCCGCCACTTGGGCAACGTCCTTTTCCTAGCCAAGCCGGACGCCAAGGTCCAGAGGCAAAAAGGTACTTTACAGCCAAAAAATCAGCCCGTGGCAAATTCACCTGGCAGCAAAGGTTGACGGAATGCGGCGCGCATGCCACCTCATCTTGCAAAACCCGTTGAGGATGCAGGGCGCAGGATGCTGAAACCGCTATACAACCGGACGATGGCCCTGGCCGATCATCCAAAGGCGCTTTGGTGTTTGGCCGCTGTCGCCTTTGTCGAAAGCTCCGTGTTTCCGATCCCGCCGGATGTGCTGATGATTCCGATGATCCTGGCCCGCCCGTCCCGCGCCTGGCTGATTGCGCTAGTGGCCTTGGCGGCCTCGGTCGCAGGCGGTGTGCTGGGCTATGCGATTGGTGCGTTCTTTTACGAGGGCATCGGCCAGCCGGTGCTGGAGGCAATGGGCAAAGGCGATGCTATCGCTGAATTCAACACCCGGTTTAACGATTTTGGCTTCTGGGCTGTTCTAGGCGCCGGCGTCACACCGTTCCCCTACAAAGTAATAACCATAATGTCAGGCTGGACCGGTATGCCCATCGGCACCTTCATTGCCACCTCTATCCTCGCACGCGCATTGCGTTTTTTCATCGTCGCCGGGCTTCTCTGGAAATTCGGAACCCCAATCCGCGACTTTATTGAGCGCCGCCTGGGTCTGGTTTTCACGGCCTTCATGCTTGTCCTGTTTGGCGGCTTCCTACTGGTAAGGTTTATCTGATAATGCATCGTTTTTTGATTATCCTTGCGGCCGGCGGCTCTGCGGCGCTGCTGTTGGGCGCGCTGGGGTTCCAATACATTGGCGAAATGCCGCCCTGTAAACTGTGCTATTGGCAGCGCTATCCGCATGCCGCCGCCGCAGGGATCGGCGTATTGGCGCTGATCATTCCGGGCGCGCTGCTGCCTTATCTGGGCGCGCTGGCGGCTCTGGCCACAGCAGGCATAGGCGCCTTTCACACCGGGGTTGAACGAGGCTGGTGGGAAGGTCCGTCCACCTGCACGTCCGGCCCGATTGGCGGGTTGTCTCCGGATCAGCTGCTGGACCAGATCATGGCCGCACCGCTGGTGCAATGCGATCAGGTGCCTTGGGAAATGCTGTCACTGTCAATGGCCAGCTGGAATGGCATTGCGTCCTTTGGTCTAGCACTGCTTTGGGTCGCAGCCGCCAACCATGCCCGCAAGCAGGGTTAACCTTATGGAAAGTTGAGGTGCGGCAGATAACCCATTGATTATCCCGCAGCCTCCCCAGGCATCAGCTGTCCTTTTTAGTGGCGAGCAGCAGGTTTGTCTCGCTGCTTACAATCCCTTCAAAGGTGCGGATCTTGGCCAAAGCCGTGTCCAGGGTTTCCAGGGTCTCGGTGCCAAGTTCAACAATCAAATCCCAGCGTCCATTAGTCGTGTGAATGGCCCGCACCTCCGGCAACCCCTGCAGCTGCCGGGTAATCCGGCTGGTGCCGCGGCCTTCGATTCCGATCAGCATCAGCCCGCGGACCGGATCCCGCAGCACGTCTTCCTTAAGCACCACGGTAAACCCCAGGATGTCGCCCCGCGCCTGCAACCGCTCGATCCGTGCCCGCACTGTGGTGCGTGACAGGTTCAGCTCCAGCGCCAGGTCCGACAGCGACGCCCGTGCGTTGTGCCGCAGGGCCGACACCAGCCGCTCATCCGTTTTGTCCATTTCATGCCTCAAATTGACCAACTGCCAACCTTTATGAACAAAATGAGTGCTGGAATCCATCACATATCGGAGGTTTTTAGTATGAAAGCTAAGTTTTTGAGAGGCCAAAATGGTGACATCGCAACATTGCATCCTCATTGGCGCCCCGGTGGACAGTGGAAAACGCCGGGCCGGCTGCCTGATGGGGCCCGACGCCTACCGCACTGCCGGGCTTGCACCCGCACTGGAAAGCCTTGGCCACACGGTCGAAGACCTGGGAAACCTGACGCCGGAGTCCCATACCCCCGACAGCAATGACGGGCTGGTTTTTGCCCGAAATGAAACAATCGGCTGGACCGCACGTCTGGCACAGGCGGCTGAAGACGCGCTTGAGTGCGGTCTGCCGGTGTTCTTGGGCGGGGATCATTCGCTTTCGCTTGGCTCCGTTGCCGGGGCCGCAAACTACGCTGCCAAGGCAGGCCGGCCGCTGTTTGTTCTGTGGCTGGACGCGCATACCGATTTCCACACGCCTGAAACATCGGACAGCGGCAACCTGCATGGAACACCTGTTGGTTATTTCACTGGACGCAAAGGGTTCGAGGGCTTTCCTAATGTCACCAACCCGGTGCCGCAGGAGAATGTCTGCATGATCGGCCTGCGGTCTGTCGACACCCAGGAACGGCTTGCCCTGGAAGACAGCTCTATCCGCACCCATGACATGCGCCACATCGATGAGAACGGCATTGCAGGCCCGCTGAACCGGTTTCTGGAACATGTCGCCCAAGCCAATGGCATGCTGCATGTCTCGCTGGACGTGGACTTCTTGGACCCGTCCGTCGCCCCGGCAGTTGGCACCACCGTTCCAGGTGGCGCCACGGTCCGCGAGGCGCATCTGGTTTGTGAAATCCTGCATGACTCTGGGCTGATGACCTCTTTGGATCTCGTGGAATTGAACCCGTTTCTGGATGAACGCGGACGCACTGCGCATTTGATGGTGGATCTCTGCGCTTCGGCCCTGGGCCGCCGCGTCTTTGACCGCCCGACACGGAGCTACCAGTGACCAGCCTGCAAGCCCCCTCTGCCGTGGTCATGATCCGGCCGCATCATTTCCGCTCAAACCCGGAAACAAAGGACGATAACGCCTTCCAAACGCTGGCAAATACTTCGGCTGAAACGGCATCTGCCCAGGCACTGGCAGAGTTCGACGGCGCCGTGGAAACCCTGCGCGGCACTGGTGTTACCGTGCATGTCTTTGACGACACCACCATCAACACACCGGACAGCGTTTTCCCGAACAACTGGTTTTCCACCCATGCCGGCGGCCATGTTGCTGTTTACCCGATGTTCGCTGAGAACCGGCGCAAGGAACGGCGCTGGGATGTGATCGAACTGCTGAAGCGGGACTACCGGGTTCAGGATGTGATCGATTACTCCGGTCTGGAACAGGACGGGCTGTCGCTGGAAGGCACCGGGGCCATGGTGCTCGACCACATCGGCCGCATTGCCTACACGGTGAAATCCAATCGCGCCGACCCGATCCTGCTGGAGCGGTTTTGCACCCATTTCAACTTTGAACCCATGGTGTTCGAAGCCAAAGATGAAGCCGGCCGCGACGTTTATCACACCAATGTTCTGATGGGGATCGGCACCGACTACGCGTTGATTTGCCTCGATATGATCGTTGATCCCGCGCGCCGTTCCCAAGTCGCCGCGCGGCTGGAGGAAACCGGCCGCAATGTGATTGATCTGACGCAGGATCAGATCGCCAATTTTGCCGGGAACGCGCTGGAACTCACTGGCAAGAAACGCATTCTTGCACTTTCTGCCAAGGCGCTGGACGCATTGCGGCCGGACCAGATTGCAGAAATCGAAAGGAGCGCAGAGCCGCTCCCCCTGACCATTCCGACCATAGAAACCGCAGGCGGGTCGGTGCGCTGCATGCTGGCAGGCATCCACCTCAGCCCCCGTGAAAGGATTTCCGCATGACACAGCCTTCGGAAAAAGCACTGGTGCCTTTTGTCAGCGTCGACAATATGATGCGCCTCGTTCATCACATCGGCGTCGAGCAGATTCTGCGCGATCTGGCAGGTTATGTGGAAGACGATTTCAAACGCTGGGAGCTGTTCGACAAGACCCCGCGTGTTGCCAGCCATTCGGATGTTGGCGTGATTGAGCTGATGCCAACTTCGGACGGCGAGGCCTATGGGTTCAAATATGTAAACGGCCATCCCAAGAACACGTCCGAAGGCCTGCAGACTGTCACCGCCTTTGGGCTGCTGGCAGATGTCTACACCGGCTATCCGGTGCTGCTGACCGAGATGACCATGCTGACCGCCTTGCGCACCGCGGCAACCTCAGCAATGGCTGCCAAGTATCTGGCACCAAAAGGGTCAACCACGATGGCGATGATCGGCAATGGCGCCCAGTCGGAATTCCAGACCCTGGCGATGAAAGCGATAATCGGCCTGAAATCCGTGCGCCTCTATGACAAAGACACCGCGGCAACCGCAAAATGCGCCAGGAATTTGGAAGGTCTGGGGGTTGAGGTTGTGTCCTGTAAAACGCCGGAAGAAGCCATTGAAGGGGCCCAGATCCTTACCACCTGCACCGCGGACAAGCAAAACGCCACCATCCTGACCGACAACATGGTCGGCAGCGGCGTGCATATCAACGCGATTGGCGGCGACTGTCCGGGCAAAACGGAATTGGCAGCCGGCATCCTCAGCCGCTCTGACGTCTTTGTCGAATACCCGCCGCAAACCCGGATCGAAGGCGAAATTCAGCAAATGCCGGAGGATTTTGCCGTCACTGAGCTGTGGGAGGTGATTTCAGGCCAAAAACAGGGCCGCACCGGTGACCGGCAGATCACGCTGTTCGACAGCGTCGGCTTTGCGATCGAGGATTTCTCGGCCTTGCGTTACATTCGCGACCGCATCAAAGGCACGGACTATTTCATCGACCTGGACATGCTCGCAGATCCGGACGATCCGCGCGATTTGTTTGGTATGCTCCAGCGCGCCAAAGGCTGACCCAATGCAAAGGCGGCCCGCTAAACTGAGGCCGCCGGCACCTCCGGCCTTTTCGCCTGATCACCGCACTTTTGGCCCTGCAGGCGACGCTCAAGGGGATCTGAGCAACCGCGCCTAACGTAGGCTGGTACACAGGTGAAAAGGCCGGACACCTTAACTTTCAATATCTTAAAAACTTTTCTTCAGGCGTCCAATTCGGTATCCCAGTAAAGGAAATCCATCCAGCTGTCATGCAGATGGTTCGGCGGAAACTTGCGTCCGGTATTGCGCAGCTCCTCTGCGCCTGGACGGCGCGGCGGTTTGCGCAAGGACATGCCAGCCCGATGCAGCGATTTCGAACCCTTCTTCAGGTTGCAGGGGCTGCAGGCCGCCACCACGTTTTCCCAGCTGGTCACCCCGCCGGCCGCACGCGGCACCACATGGTCAAAGGTCAGGTCGCCCTTGCTGCCACAGTACTGGCAGTGGAATTCATCCCTCAAAAACAAATTAAAGCGCGTGAAGGCCACGCGCTTTTGAGGTTTCACATAGTCTTTTAGAACCACCACAGAGGGTATTCGGATCTCGGTGCTGGGACTGTGCACCACCTCGTCGTACTCAGCCACAATCGCCACGCGGTCGAGCCAGGCCGCCTTGACCGCGTCCTGCCAGGACCACAAGGACAACGGGTAATAGGATAATGGCCGGTAGTCTGCATTCAGCACCAGCGCCGGGTGCTGTTTCAGCGCCCCCGGAGATCTGACAAACTCTGCTCTGAAATCGCCATCCATTGTGAACGTCTTCCTCGCACTGATCTTCCGTTTTCCGGAACCAGAGCGGGGAAACCGCCCCAGCTTTCATTTGACTATATCTCGTGGTTAGCGCCTGACAAGCCCTGATGATCCACAATATCTCGGGATCTATCTAAGCTGATTCCGTGACAAAGCGGTGAAAGTTATCCACAAGCCTGTTTTGCGTTCCCTCTTGCTCTGCCTGATTGGCCCGCCTATTGCCATGCCATGACCCGCCTGATCCGCTTCAACAAACCTTATGATGTGCTGCCCCAGTTTACCGACCGCGGCAGCCAGGGCAGCCCCCGTGCCACGCTGAGCAATTTCATTGACTGCCCCGGTGTTTATGCTGCAGGCCGTCTTGACCGGGACAGCGAAGGGCTGATGCTGCTAACAGACAACGGCCGGCTGCAGTCCTGGATCACCGATCCGAAACATAAAATGAACAAGACATATTGGGTCCAGGTCGAGGGCACGCCTGGCGCTGAGGCTCTCAAGTTGCTTACAGAAGGCATTGAACTTAAAGACGGAATGACGCTGCCAGCCAAAGCCCGGCTGATGGATGAGCCGCCGGGCCTTTGGGCCCGCACGCCGCCTGTCCGGATGCGCAAGACCGTCGCCGACAGCTGGATGGAACTAACAATCCGCGAGGGCCGCAACCGGCAGGTAAGGCGGATGACAGCTGCGGCCGGACACCCGACGCTGCGCCTGATCCGCTATAGCATCGGCGCTTGGACGCTGGAGGGGCTGGCGCAGGGGGCGTGGGACGACCTTGAACCGCCCCGGGTGCCAGGACCGCCCAAACCTTCTCAGAAACCACCGTGCCGCCCCAAGGCATCTGCGCCGCGATCACCGGCAAGTGACAGGCCGCGGCGGCGCTGATATTCTGTCAGCATGCCACCGCAAGCCCCTGCCCCCAAAGCCATTCTGGAAACTGCGCTATATGCCGATGATCTGGACGCGGCGGAAGAATTTTATGGCCGGATCCTGGGACTTGAGCGGATTCAACGGATCGGTGACAGGCATGTCTTCTTTCGCTGCGGAACTTCGGTATTGCTGATTTTCAACGCTCAGGAAACCATAAAGCCGCCCGGCAATCCGCGTTTGCCGGTGCCGCCGCATGGCAGCAGCGGCCCGGGGCACATATGTTTTGCCCAGCCGCGGGCAGACCTGCTTTTGATGCGCGGCCGTCTGGTGGCATCAGGAGTTGCAATAGAGGCTGAGTTCGACTGGCCCAGCGGAGCACGCTCCCTCTACTTCCGCGACCCCGCCGGAAACTCGATTGAAATCGCCGAGCCACAGCTCTGGGCGTTTTGAATTGGCTGCAGCGCGCCGGAAAATTTGAATTTTCCGGCCAAAATTCTTGCCAAGAATTTTGCGGGTCCGCCGGGCCCGGCCCGGAGCGCCTCATCTTTGATGGGGCGGCACCAGGGCGGGAAATCTTTGATCCGGCGTTACAGCCCCAGTTTATCGCGCATAAAGGCCAAGGCGACGCTTAAGCCATCCGGTGCGATGCCATGGCCAGTGCCCTTTTGAATATGCGCAAAGACATCCTGAAAACCGGCCTCCTGCAGAGCTTCCGCCGCTTCCGGCAAGGATTGCACCGGCACCACGTCGTCCTGATCTCCGTGCACCAGCAGGATCGGCATTTTGGACACGGCTTCGTCCTTGAGCAGTTCAGGCGCCAGCAGACGGCCGGAAAAGGCTACAATGCCGGCCACCGCGTCTTCGCGCCGTGGAGCAATCTGCAGGCTCATCATTGTGCCCTGGCTGAACCCGAACAGCACCACCTGTTCCGGCAGCACGTCCTCGTCCACCATCAGCGCATTCAGGAAGGCATTCAGATCTTCCTCGGCCGCCTGCATGCCACGCATGCTTTCCTCTTCCGAGGAGCCGTCGATCCAGGGGATCGGAAACCACTGGTAGCCCATCGGAGCGCCGGCACAGGCCTCAGGCGCGTCAGGCGCGACAAACAGCGTATCCGGCAAATGTTCAGCCAAAGGGTCCGCAAGCCCCAGCAGGTCGGCGCCATTGGCGCCATAGCCATGCAGGAACACCACAATCGAGCGGATATCGCCGGAGAGCGGCTCTTTGCGGCCGGCATTCAGTACACGAGTCATCGGATCCCTTCCCTGTCCTTCGCCACCCGGTAATAGGCCCAGAGAATGCGCGCCGCAACCGATCGCCAGGGCGACCAGTCTTCGGCCATTTGCCGCAGTTCCCGGTCCTTGGGGCGGGCCGGCAGATCAAACAGCACCCTTGCAGCCTCCTGCAAGGCCAGATCACCGTGGGCAAAAACATCGGCCCGGCCCAGCGAAAACATCGCATAAATCTCAGCAGTCCAAACCCCGATCCCCGGAACTTCGACCAGACGTGCAATCACTTCTGCATCCGGAACGTCACGCAAAGCTTTGAAATCAATGCGTGCCTCTGCCAGCGCACGGGCATAGCGGATCTTTTGGCGGCTGAGGCCCGCTGCGCGCAATTCCTCATCCGTGGCCCACAGTATCTTACGCGGCCCGGTGAGCCTGGCGGCCTTCATCCGGTTCCAGATCGCCTTGGCGGAGGCCACACTCACTTGCTGGCTGACAATTGCGCTCAACAGTTCGGCAAACCCGTCCGGCTTGCGGCGCAGCGGCAAAGGGCCGGTCAGTTTCAATGCATCGGCAAACCGGCTGTCCTGCGCGGCCAGCCATTCGGCGCCCTCCCTCACGCAGGCGTCGCATTGGATAATCCGTCCCGCCCCCGGCAGGATTGTCTGTCCATATGACGCCACGTTACCCCCTGATTGGCGGCGGTTGAAAGAAACCGTGATCACAAGGTCCAGCCCGCTGGCTTGCTCCTGCACATATTCACAGCTACGCATCCCACATGACCATGAGCATGACCACCCCCAGCGACGCCGTCGCCAAGAAAAACGTTGCCATCCTGGTGCTGGCCCAGGCGCTCCTCGGCGCCCAGATGCCGATGATCTTCATCGTCGGCGGCCTGGCCGGGCAGTCGCTGGCCTCGAACCCCTGTTTTGCCACCTTGCCGATCTCGCTGATCGTGGCCGGGTCGATGATGGCGGCCACCCCGGTCTCAGCCGTCATGCAGCGCTGGGGCCGCCGGGCCGGCTTTTTCGCAGGGGCGGCCTTTGGCGCCTTGGGCGGGCTGGTCGGGGCTTATGGGTTGTACCTTGGCTCCTTTCCGATCTTTCTGATCGGCAGCCTGCTGACTGGCGTTTATATGAGCGCGCATGGCTTTTACCGCTTTGCAGCAGCCGACACGGCGTCCGAGGCGTTCCGCCCCAAGGCGATCTCCTATGTCATGGCAGGCGGGCTTGCAGCGGCCATTATCGGCCCGCAACTTGTAAAGGCCACCAGCCAAGCCTTTGTTATTCCGTTCTTCGGCACCTACCTGGCGGTAATTGCCGTGAACGTTGTGGGGGCAGTATTGTTTCTGTTCCTCGACATCCCCAAACCGCCAGCCCCCAGCGCTGACAGCCCCAAAGGCCGCAGCCGGATGGAGCTGCTGAAAACTCCGGTCATTGCTGTTGCAGTGATTTGCGCAATGGTTTCTTACGCGCTGATGAACCTGGTGATGACCTCCACGCCGCTGGCGGTGGTGGGCTGCGGCTTTACCGAAGGCAATGCTGCCGACGTGGTCACCTCACATGTTCTGGCGATGTATGTGCCGTCCTTCTTTACTGGCCACTTAATCGCCCGCTTCGGTGTGGAAAAAATTATGGCGGCAGGCCTGGTGATCCTTGCCGGTGCCGGTGCTGTTGCCCTGCAAGGCGTTGAAATCGAAAACTTCTTCATCGCGCTTGTGCTTTTGGGCGTGGGCTGGAATTTCGGCTTTATCGGCGCCACAACCATGCTGGCCGGCGCACATGAAAGCTATGAGCGCGGCCGGATGCAGGGGCTGAATGACCTTTTGGTCTTTGGCGGAGTTACCATGGCGTCGCTGGCTTCGGGCGGGCTGATGAACTGTTCGGGCGGCAACCCGGCCGACGGCTGGAGCGCAGTGAACATGGCGATGGCGCCCTTCCTGGTGCTGGCCGGCGGCGCACTGGTGTGGCTGGTGATGCGCCCTAAAGAAGCCTGACATATTCTCCCGCAATAAAAGAAAAGGCGCCCAATCAGGCGCCTTTTTCCTTGATTTCTATCTACCAACGGCCAAGGACCGCACGCCTCATCAGGCCGGTTCTTCGCCGGAATTCGCTTTGCCCTAATGCCCCCTGCGCCACCCGCTCCGGCTGTTGCAGCGCCTGTTTCAGAAAGGCCTCTGCCTGCCAGCCTGCCAGCAACGCCCTGCCTGCCGGTTTTGAGACAGCGCTGCGGTCTGAGCGGGCTTTAGTCAAATGCTCCAAGCCTTTGCGCGCCAAAGCTTGCACACCTTCCAAGGTGCCATCCAGCAGCGGAATACGCTTCTGCGCCTCCAATTCCGGAATGGCGCGCAACCAATTGGCAATACCCGCTCCATAGGCGAAGCCCCTTACCACGGCTTCATCCGCCTGGCCTAGTGACGCCGCTGCCATCCACATCAGCGAACCGCTGGTGCGGTTAATGTAGCTATCAAATTCAGCTTCATCCCCAAAGGGATCCTTATATATATCCCAACGCCGCGCCTCGGCCATGCCGTCGATGCAGGCAGCCAGTTCCGGCTTCAGCAGCCGTCCCAATGGCGTGGCTGCATAGTGGCGGCGGACAGAACCCCCTTCGGCAATCTCGGCGCCTGCATCACGCCACCATTGCACCCGCATTTCGGCAATCATACTCTCCTGGCTGGCCCAGGGCGCCCGCGCCAGTTCGATATTGAAAGCATAGAGCGCAAACAGCAACGGCCGCGCCTGAACTGGCGCAGCCATCGTGGCCAAAAACCGGTCCGGGTCGCTTTTCTGGACCAGCTCGGCGCAGGCCGTCAAATCAGCGTCAAACGTCATCCGCCTGCCCGGCCCCGCCGTCATGGATCAGCTTCCAGCGGATCGCGTCCAGCAGCGCCTCAAACGACGCATCGATGATGTTCGGGCTGACGCCAACCGTGGACCAGCGGTGGCCCTGGCTGTCTTCGCTGTCAATAATAACCCGCGTCACAGCCTCGGTGCCGCCCTGGGTGATCCGCACTTTAAAATCCACCAGCCGCATATCTTCCAGCTGTGCAGAATAGCGCCCCAGGTCCTTGCTCAATGCCCGCGCCAGCGCGTTGACCGGACCACGATCGCTGCCGGTGTCATCAAGGGACTCACTGACAGACAGCCGCTTTTCGCCATCGACCTTAACCACCACAACCGCCTCTGACAGGCTGACCATCCGGTTGTACTTGTTTTTGCGCCGTTCGACGGTGACCTTATAGCGTTTGACTTCAAAGAATTCCGGCAGCTGCCCCAGCTCCTTGCGTGCCAGCAGTTCAAACGATGCCTGTGCGGTGTCATAGGAGTACCCCTCCGCCTCCCGCGCCTTAATCCGCTCCAAGATCAGTGCCAGCGCTGGATTGCCGGTCTCAACACTCAGGCCCGCATCGGTCAAACGCTTGCGCAGGTTCGACTGACCGGCCTGGTTCGACATCGGTATAACCCGCGCGTTGCCAACCTTGTCCGGCACAATGTGTTCATAGGTCGAAGGATCCTTGAGGATCGCGCTGGCGTGCAGCCCCGCCTTATGGGCAAAGGCCGAGGCCCCCACATAAGCCGCCTGCCGCACCGGAACGCGGTTCAGGATATCGTCCAGCATCCGGCTGATCCGGGTTAGGCCTTCCAAAGCTTCGTGGGTGACGCCTGTCTCAAACTGGCTGGCATAGGGTTCCTTCAATAGCAGTGTCGGGATCAGCGCAGTCAGGTTGGCATTGCCGCAGCGTTCACCCAAGCCGTTCAGTGTGCCCTGGATCTGGCGCGCGCCGGCCTCCACTGCCGCGAGCGAGCAGGCCACGGCATTTTCCGTGTCGTTATGCGTGTGTATGCCAAGTTTCTCACCTGGAATTCCGGCGGCAACAACCTCTGAAACGATTTGTTTCACTTCCGATGGCAGGGCGCCGCCATTGGTGTCGCACAGCACCACCCAGCGCGCCCCGGCCTCCAGTGCAGCCCGGCAAGCATCAAGCGCATAACCGGGGTTATCCTTGTAGCCATCAAAGAAGTGTTCGGCATCAAACAACGCCTCGCGCCCCTGCGCCACGATATGGGCGACCGATGCACGGATGTTTTCCAAGTTCTCATCCAGAGTGATCCCCAGCGCCTGGGTCACATGGTAGTCATGGCTCTTGCCCACCAGACACACCGCTGGCGTTCCGGCATTCATCACCGCCGCCAGAACATCATCGTTTTCCGCTGACCGTCCTGCCCGTTTGGTCATGCCAAAGGCGGTCATCGTGGCGCGTGTATCAGGCGCTTCGTTGAAAAACGCACTGTCGGTCGGGTTCGCCCCCGGCCAGCCGCCTTCGATGTAATCAACACCAAGTCCGTCAAGTGCCTGGGCAATCTGCTTTTTTTCTGCGGTTGAGAATTGCACCCCTTGGGTCTGCTGCCCATCCCGCAAGGTGGTGTCGTAGAGATAGAGGCGTTCTTTTGCCATCACAGCCCCTCCAACTTGGCCGGGTTGAAGCCAGCACCTGGTACCAGCTCGACACCTGCCTTGCTCATCCGCACTTCCAAACCCGCTTCAACAAAGGCCGCCTTCAATCGATCAACTTCAGAAAACTCCTTCGTTTCCATGGCTTTCTGACGCGCTTTGAACAGGCTTTCTTCATAGCCGGAGAGATCCATTGACGGTCCGGCAGCCCACGCACCCATCTCATCTGTCAACAGCCCCAGAAAATTGGCAGATGCCAGCAGACCGGCTGCGTCACCAGCTGCCGCCAGCTTGTGCAGCTCCGCAATGACACCAGCGGTATTCAGGTCATCCGCCAATGCCGCCAGAACCGCGGCAGCAGCGCTGGACGCGGGTTCGATGCCCGCGGTCAGCGCCCGCCACTTGCGCAGCGTCGCCTCGGCCTCTTTTGCCTTTTTGTCAGTCCAATCCATCGGTTTGCGATAGTGAGTCTGCAAAAACACAAGCCGGATCACCTCGCCGGGATAACCTTGATCCAGCAGGTCACGCACGGTGAAGAAGTTGCCCAGGCTCTTGGACATCTTCTTGCCTTCGACCTGCAGCATCTCGTTGTGCAGCCAATACCGCGCAAAACTATCGTCGCCATTGGCGCAGCAGCTTTGCGCAATTTCATTCTCGTGGTGCGGGAACATCAGATCATTGCCGCCGCCGTGAATGTCAAAGGTCTCGCCCAGAAGCTCATAAGACATCGCCGAGCATTCGATGTGCCAGCCCGGCCGTCCGCGACCCCAGGGACTGTCCCAGCCTGGCAAGTCATCAGTGGAAGGCTTCCACAGCACAAAATCCATCGGGTTCTTTTTGTAGGGCGCCACTTCCACCCGCGCACCAGCAATCATGTCGTCCACCGACCGGCCCGACAGTTTGCCGTACGACTCTTTCCAGCTGTCGACTGCAAACAGCACATGACCTTCAGCCGCATAGGCGTGGCCCTTGGCGATCAGGTCGTCGATCATCGCCACCATCTGCGGGATGTATTCGGTTGCGCGCGGCATGTGGTTGGGCTGCAGCGCGCCAAGTTCACCCATGTCATCCAGGAACCACTGCGTGGTTTCCGCGGTGATCTCACCGATCGGACGTCCGCTTGCGGCGGCGCGCGCGTTTATCTTGTCGTCCACATCGGTGAAGTTCCGAGCGTAAGTCACTTCTCCCGCTCCATAAACCTCACGAAGTAGACGATAAAGCACATCAAATACCACCACTGGGCGCGCATTGCCCAGATGCGCCCGGTCATAGACCGTGGGACCGCAGACATACATCCGCACATTGCTGGCGTTGATCGGCTCAAAGACCTCCTTCTTGCGGGTCTTCGTATTCTGCAGCTTGATCTCTATGTCCATGGTACCCATGCCCGGTTCCTCTCCCATGCCCAGCCAAAAACGGCCGGCATCACCCGTTGCGCGCAGCGCGGGCTTAGCAACTTGTCAGAGAAATGAAAACGACAGAAACCGGCCCGCTGATATGTCAGCAGGTAATGCAGCAGTTAATGATGGTGCAATTTTGGTTCATGCAGGATGCTTAGCACGGGACATTCAGCCCGCCAAGCCTTTTGCCTCAAACGGCAACGACCGCCCGGTCCGTCTTGGGCCCGGACCGGGCGGCCCAGGGCGCGGCGGAACAGGAGTGCCGCGCCCGTAATTTTGGCAGGCTTAGAACTTGAAGGATGCGCGCAGCGATACCGAAGTGGCATCCGCCCCCACGCCCGAATTGCCGAACTGGTCGAACTCATGCTCCAGCACTTCGCCGCCGATTTGCCACTGGTCGGTCACCTGATAGGCAATGCCGACACCGTAGAACTCGCCGGTTTCACTCCCCAGCGAGCTGTCAGCTTCGGCCACGCCACCGGTCACATATGCCAGCACATTGCCAAAGTCATAGCCGGCCTTCACCTTGGCACGGGCAACCGAGTCAACAGTCGCACCGCCGCCCAGATCCAGGTCGGTTGCATCATATTCCAGTTCGCCGCCCAATACGAAACGGCCGAAATCATGGTTGTAGCCGCCGTGAATACCATAAGCGGTATCGTCTCCGGAGGCGCCGTTGCTGGCGTCTGCATCCAGCTGGCCGACCTGGCCACCCAGGTAGAAACCGGTCCAGTCGCCGCCATCATTGGCCACCGGAACAGGCGCCGGAGCTGGAGCGGGTTCAATTACCGGATCACTTACATTGCCGGCAAAGGCCGCACTGCCCATTACGGCGGCGATGGCTGTCATAGCTACGAAACGAGTCATTCAGACTTCTCCTTTTGCAGTCCCGGCGCAAGCTGTGCGCCGTTGTCAGCTACAAAAGGGTTCTGCACAGGAACTTCCAGAGCCGCGTTGATCACGCCTGCTGAACTGGCAGTGACTGGCCGAAAACCCTCGGACACGTGCGTCTTTCCGCCGGAATCCGCAGGCAGGAAATTGCCAAGCCATTGAAAACCGGCCTCCCCGGTCCTAGTGGCGGCAACGCTGCCGAATGTTCAAAAGACCGGGTCAGAACCGGAAAGCGGCACTCACCGACAAGGTCTCCCCGCGCGGGCTGGCAGTGCCGTCCCTTGGTCCGGCCTCGTGGTGAAGCAATTCTCCGGTCACCTGCAGCGCACGGTTCAACGAAACCCGCATGCCCAGGCCAAACAGCGGTCCATGCCGCGATCCGCTGGACGTTTCTGCCTGTACCCTGCCCAGGGTCACAAAACCGGTTGCAGGGCCAAAGTCATAACCCGCGTGCAACCGCAGCTGACGGGTTTCTTCCGCATGCACCGCTTGTGTCAGCAGGCCTGACTGCTCCATCGAGACAGTGCCTGCTAGGATCATTCCCCCCAGATGGCGGCCATAGGCAAATTGGAAGGAGCGTGTTTCACTTGTTGGTCTGCTGCCAGTTGCAGCAGCGGCCTGGCCTGTGAAACCGGAGGGCAACGGCCGCCATTCTTCTGCGGCAGATGTCTGAGAAATCAGAGCCGCCGCCGCAAATACCGCAGCTAGAGAGCACCTGTGTCTGGCCTTTTTAACCATCGGCATGTGGCTGTGCCTTTTTGAAATGCGCTGGATCAGCGCTCCATCCCCAGGATAACCAGTATAGCCATTAATGCTTAATATTTGGTTCCCGAACGCACTTTGCCAACAATGAACCACTGCGTGAAGCGTTAAAAATCGAGATTACAGCATTAAAAATGATGACATTTTAGGAAAAAGCTTGCGGCTTCTCAGGCCTCATGGCGTCCTCTGCTCAAATGAAAAACATGTCGTTTTTTTCACCAAGGTCGCTATTGTGCTAGAAACGACGCAAAAGCGTGCCAATTTGCAGGGAACTGAACAGGAGTCCGCATGCAAGGTGAACGCTGCCATGTCAGCCTTATCTGCCGCACCATCGGTGCGGCACGGGGCCGTGCGGCAAGGGGCCGGCCGCAGTGAGTTGACGTTTCAACACTTCAACTCACTCCTTCTGAAAGGCTCACAGAATGAACGATCAAGCCTCCCCGTCCCGCGCCGCCCGTAGCGGAGGGCGTAATGCCCGCCGTGCAGCCCGCGCCGCTGCATTGCCGGAACACCTGCGCCCGGTCCGCCCCGGCATGGAATCCACTGCGCTGAAGTTGCTCAGCCAGGCAGATATGGAAAAAATCCATGAGACCGCTCTGACCGCGCTGGAAGAAATCGGTCTTGCCGACGCGCCGCAAAGCGGTATCGATTATCTGACTTCTGTCGGCTGCGTGCTGGGGGATGACGGCCGCATCCGGTTCCCGCGCGCGCTGGTCGAAGACACCATCACCAAGGCAAACCGCTCCGTCACCTTGTACAGCCGGGATGGCAAGTCTGACCTGCAGTTGTCTGGCGGCCGGGTTCACTATGGCACTGCTGGGGCCGCGGTCAGCGTGGTCGACGTCCACGGCAAGGAATACCGTGATTCAACTGTGCAGGATCTGCACGACGCTGCGCGCATCTGTGATCAGCTGGACAATATCCACTTTGTCCAACGTCCGATGGTATGCCGCGACATCCCCGACAATCTTGAGATGGACCTGAACTCCATCTACGCGACCACCGCAGGCACGACCAAACATGTCGGCGTCTCTTTTAGCGAACCGGATTTCGTGAAGCCGGGACTGGAATTGCTGCACATGATTGCGGGCGGCGAAGACAAGTGGCGCGAGCGGCCTTTTGTGTCGAACTCGAACTGCTTTGTGGTGCCTCCCATGAAGTTTGCAACCGAATCCTGTGAAGTGATGGAGGAATGCATCAAAGGCGGTATGCCGGTGCTGCTGCTGTCGGCAGGCATGGCCGGGGCAACCGCCCCTTCGTCCATCGCCGGCGCCATCACCCAGGCGGTTGCAGAATGCCTCGCCGGCCTGGTTTATGTTAACGCTGTAAGTCCTGGTGCACCCGCTATTTTCGGCACTTGGCCCTTTGGTCTTGATCTGCGTACCGGTGCGATGTCCGTGGGCTCCGGCGAACAGGCGTTGCTGACTGCAGGCTGTGCTCAGATGCATAAATTTTACAACCTGCCGGGCGGTGCCGCGGCTGGCGCATCGGATTCCAAACTGCCGGATATGCAGGCCGGCTGGGAGCAGATGTGCTCTGCGGTCATGGCGGGGCTTTCCGGCCTCAACATGGCCTATGAAGCCGCCGGAATGCATGCGTCACTGCTGGGGTTCTGCCTTGAATCGCTGATTTTGGACAACGATCTGCTCGGCCAGGCACAGAGATGCGTTCGCGGCATTGAGGTGAACGATGAAACCCTCGCTCTGGACCAGATGCGCGCCACGTGCATGGGCGGGCCTGGCCACTACCTGGGCACCGATCAAACCCTCAGCCGGATGCAGGTCGATTATGTCTACCCGGATCTGGGTGACCGGACATCTCCCAAGGAATGGGTGGAGCTTGAAAAGCCTGACCTGATCCAAAAGGCTATTGCCAAGAAGGAGAAGATCCTGTCCCAGCGCGCATCCGCTCGGTTTGATGCCGCAACCGACATGGCAATCCGCGAGACGTTCAACATCCACCTTCCGGCTTAACCCGACATTCCAGATGCGCTGATACGGGCCGGAATTTTCCGGCCCGTCTTTTGTGACCAGCACAAAATCAGCACGCCTGGCTCGGGAACTCAGGGCGTTTTCCTGCCCCCTCAGCTATCTCAGCCAGTAAGTTAAGAAAATTTTCACAAAGCACTTTTGTCACACCCAATATGATGATAACCTTTTATTAACACGCGAAATTTTTCAGGTCTCCTCGCCTGAATACGGCGATCAGCCTGCAAAAACGCGCCTGTATTTGAGCAAAATGACTTTGAATAACTGCAAAGGTGTCTGCATTTGACCTGGCGTTAAGCGGGTTGACTTTGCGAAACTGCAAGGTGCTAGGTTTTTAGCCTCATTTGCGATCGGTTTCACTTCTGCAAGGCAGGGGCAAATGATCACCTGACAATCATTATAGAATGCCGATAGGAATTATTAAAATTAACCATCAGATGAACTTTTTCCGAAATTCTTTAAGGTTCTGACCCTCTACCCGCCTGCTCAATCAACACTTTCGGATCCAAAACTGCTGGCGCGTTTCGCACTACACCCCTGCCAGCCTTTGCGGAACTCCCGGTGTGCAGCCATGTTGCGGAAATGCATTTCAATAATGCGATAATGCAGCGCAGGGACAATTTCCCGCGCTGCTTGCTATGCTTAGAAGAAAGCCTGCAATCCGGTCTGAGCCCGGCCCAGGATCAAGGCATGCACGTCGTGGGTGCCCTCATAAGTGTTCACTGTCTCCAGGTTCACCATGTGGCGGATCACGTTGAACTCCAGGCTGATGCCGTTGCCACCGTGCATATCCCGCGCCATGCGGGCGATATCCAAAGCCTTGCCGCAGTTATTGCGTTTTATAATCGAGATCATTTCCGGCGCCGCATTGGCAGCATCCATCAGCCGCCCAACCTGCAATGATGCCTGCAGACCCAAAGTGATTTCCGTCTGCATGTTCGCCAGTTTCAGCTGAAACAGCTGGGTGTTGGCCAGCGGACGCCCGAATTGCGTGCGATCCAGGCCATATTGCCGGGCGGCGTGCCAGCAAGCCTCAGCCGCGCCCATTGCGCCCCAGCTGATGCCATAACGCGCGCGGTTCAAACAGCCGAAAGGACCTTTGAGCCCTTGAACATGCGGCAGCAACGCATCCTCGCCGACCTCAACACCGTCCATGACGATCTCACCAGTAATGGACGCGCGCAGGCTGGCCTTATTTTTTATTTTTGGCGCGCTCAGACCTTTCAAGCCCTTCTCCAGCACAAAACCGCGGATCTTGCCGCCATGGGCTTCGGATTTTGCCCAGACAACAAAGACATCAGCGATAGGCGCGTTGGAAATCCACATTTTGGAGCCGGTCAGACGGTAACCGCCTTCGGTCTTTTCAGCCCGGGTTTTCATACCGGCGGGATCAGAACCCGCGTCCGGTTCAGTAAGACCGAAACAACCGATCCATTCGCCGGTAGCAAGCTTGGGCAGGTATTTCCGGCGCTGTTCTTCGCTTCCGTATGCGTAAATCGGATACATCACCAGCGAACTTTGCACCGACATCATTGAGCGGTAACCGCTGTCGACGCGCTCCACCTCGCGGGCGACCAGGCCATATGACACATAGCCGCCGCCAAGCCCGCCGTATTCCTCCGGGATGGTGGTGCCCAACAGACCCATCCCGCCCATCTCGCGGAAAATTTCCGGATCAGTTTCCTCGTTTTCATAAGCGCTTAGCACTCGAGGTTGAAGTTTTTCCTGAGCATAGGCGCGGGCCGAGGCGGTGATCATCCGCTCGTCTTCAGTCAGCTGGTCCTCCAACCGCAACGGGTCTTCCCAATTGAAACGGCCCAGGTCCGGGGCATCTTTGGCGCGCAGGGCAGGTTTGTCAGTCATCTTGTCACCTCAGTGGTTCGCGAATTGGGCAAACCCTAACGCGAGGTGAACGGAAAAAACAGCGAGACTTTCGCAACAAACCATGACAAACACTCATACATGACTGTGCCGCGTAAATTCCTGCCCTCGATCTCCTCGCTGCGCGCGCTGGAGGCAGTGGACCGGCTGGGCAGCGCTTCGGCGGCTGCAGATGAATTGGCGTTGACACAAGGGGCCGTCAGCCGCCAGCTGCAGACGCTGGAACGGCAATTGGGGATGGAACTGGTGCAACGGCACCAGAAGCGGCTGGCCTTGACCACAGAGGCCCAGGATTACGCCGCCGAGATCCGCCAGGCATTGAACCAGATTGTGCAATCCACCCTTCGTTTACAGGCCGCGCCGCTGACCGGGTCGCTCAATCTGGCAATCCTGCCTGCCTTTGGCATGCGCTGGCTGATGCCGCGGCTGCCGGAATTTGCCCGGCTGCACCCGGATGTGACCATCAACATGGCGACCCGGCTGGAACCTTTCAACTTCGCCACTGAACCCTTTGATGCAGCGATACATTTTGGGGATGCGTCCTGGTCGGGCACGCAATCGCTGCTTTTGAAGCACGAGCAGCTTTTGCCGGTCTGTGCACCGCTGCTTCTGGAAGGGCGCAGCATTGATGAGGTCAAAGACATCCTGAAGCTGCCGCTGTTGCACATTCAAACCAGAACAAGCGCCTGGACCGATTGGTTTGAGCAGAATGGTATTGAAGCTGGTGCCAGCCTGGGCGGTACGATCTATGATCAATTCGCAACCATCACCCAGGCTGCGCTGCATGGGTTGGGTGTCGCCTTGATGCCGGATTATCTGGTCGAGCAGGATCTGGCGACAGGCCGCCTGGTGGCGCTGCATCCGGAGCCGGTGGAAACCGAAGGCGCCTATTACCTGGTCTGGCCGGAGCGGAAATCCAACGCGCCGGCGCTGATGAAGTTCCGCACCTGGCTGGCCGGGAAAGCCCAACCCGAAGACCCGCTGCCGCGCTAAAATCAGGGGGGCCATGCGTGCCCCCCCTTTACGCCATCCGTGTCCCCTGGTGCCGGTTCAGCCCAGATTTCAGCCTAAGGCGTAGCCAGCGCCGCGCACCGTACGAACGGGATCGTTGCCGCCGTGCTGGGTGAGCGCCTTGCGCAATCGGCCGATGTGGACGTCGACGGTGCGGGTGTCGACGTAGATGTCACGGCCCCAGACGCGATCCAGCAGCTGTTCACGGCTCCACACCCGGCCCGGTTTTTCAATGAAAGTGGAGAGCAGGCGGAATTCGGTCGGTCCCAGCTTGAGCGGATTGCCGCCCCGGCTGACCTTGTGGGTTTCGGCGTCCAGTACGATATCATCATATTCCAGCCGCACACCCACGGTAGAGGGCCGCACCCGGCGCAGCTGGCTGCGCACGCGGGCCATAAGCTCCGCCACCGAATAGGGCTTCACAACGTAATCGTCGGCGCCGGTTTCCAGGCCGCGCACCTTGTCCACTTCTTCGGACCTCGCGGACAGCATGATAACCGGGATATTGCGGGTTTCCGCGCGGGTCTTGAGGCGGCGGCACACTTCAATGCCGCTGAGGTTGGGCATCATCCAATCGAGGATGATCATATCCGGCATGTCCTCCTCAACCATCAGCAAGGCTTCCTCGCCGTCCTTGGCCCTGAGCACACGAAAACCGTCCGCTTCAAGGTTATAGGCCAGCACTTCCCGTTGTGCCATTTCGTCTTCTACAACCAGAACAGTGGGCTGATCGGCAGCCATTGGTCAGATCTCCTGCGGTGTGGTTGAGGTGGTGTCGAACTTCTTGCGGTCTTCCTCCGGCTTCTCGCCGGTGACCAGATAGATCACCTGCTCTGCAATCGCGGTCACATGGTCGCCCATGCGTTCAGTGTTTTTTGCGATGAAATGCAAGTGCATACAGGCCGAAATGTTGCGCGGGTCTTCCATCATGTGGGTCAGAAATTCGCGGAACAGGGCGTTGTACATCTGATCCACATCGCGGTCGCGCTCTATCACGTCGCGGGCCAGTTCCACGTCGCGCTGGATATAGGAATCAAGCGCGTCCTTCAACATCCGCTCTACCTCGCGCGCCATCCGGCGCAGGGCGGCGGCGCCTTCGCTGGTGTTCGGCCCCTGAGCCAGCACTGTGGTGCGCTTGGCCATGTTTTTCGCATAGTCGCCAATGCGTTCCAGGTTGCCGGCGATCTTCATCACCGACAGCACCAGCCGCAGATCGGAAGCCGCCGGAGCACGCAGCGCGATCAGCCGGGCGGTTTCCTCGTTGATCAATTCTTCCAGCCCGTCAATGGCCTTGTCGCCCTGGCGCACAGTCAGGGCCAGTTCCTCATCGCGGGTTTCAAGCGCCTTGGCGGCTTCGCGGATAGCGTCCTCGACCAGGCCGCCCATTTTCATGATCCGGGCCTGGATTGCCTCCAGGTCACGGTCGAAAGCAGATGCAATATGCTGTGCAGTCATTTGTTTTTCCTAAAGATCAGCCGATCCGGCCGGTAATGTAGCTCTCGGTGCGCGGATCTTCGGGATTGGTGAAGATCTGGCCGGTGGGACCGAATTCCACCAGATTGCCGAGGTGGAAGAAGGCGGTCTTCTGGCTGACGCGCGCGGCCTGCTGCATCGAGTGGGTGACGATCACCACCGAATACTGGCTGCGCAGTTCGTCGATCAGCTCTTCGACCTGCGCAGTCGCGATGGGGTCCAGCGCCGAACAGGGTTCGTCCATCAGCAGTACTTCGGGTTCAGTGGCTACAGCGCGGGCGATGCACAGGCGCTGCTGCTGGCCGCCGGACAGGCCGGTACCAGGGGCATCAAGGCGGTCTTTCACCTCGTCCCAGATGGCTGCGCGGCGCAGGGATTTTTCAACGATTTCATCCAGTTCCGCCTTGTTCTTGGCAAGGCCGTGAATGCGCGGGCCATAGGCCACGTTGTCATAGATCGATTTCGGAAACGGGTTCGGCTTCTGGAACACCATGCCGACCTTGGCGCGCAGCTGTACCGGGTCGACGCGACGGTCATAGATATCCTCGCCATCCAGCAGGATGTCGCCCTTCACGCGGCAGATATCAATGGTATCGTTCATCCGGTTCAAACAGCGCAGGAAGGTCGACTTGCCACAGCCCGAGGGGCCGATAAAGGCGGTGACGGTCTTGTCCTCGATCTCGACATTCACGTCTTTGATCGCGTGGCTGTCGCCGTAGTGGACGTTGACGTCCTTGGCGGCGATTTTGATTTTCTGTGTGTCCACGGTGTTTTCCATCAAGGTCATGTCGTTCATTGCACTATGCCCCCTTACCAGCGGCGTTCAAAGCGGCGGCGCAGGATCACGGCGAAAGTGTTCATGGTCACCAGGAAGATGAGAAGGATGATGATGCCGCCCCAGGCGCGTTCATAGAACGCCGGGTCGGCGCGTTTGGCCCATTCGTAGATCTGCGCGGGCATGGCGGAGTTCGGCGCCAGCAGGCCGTCGGCAATCGTTTCCGGCGCGTTGGAGGCGATGAATCCGACCATGCCGATCAGCAGCAGCGGCGCGGTCTCGCCCAGTGCCTGCGCCAGGCCGATGATGGTGCCGGTCAGGATGCCCGGTGCGGCCAGCGGCAGCACGTGGTGAAACACCGCCTGCATTTTGGACGCCCCGACACCCAGCGCGGCGTCACGGATCGACGGCGGCACCGATTTCAGCGAGGCGCGGGTGGAGATGATGATGGTCGGCAGAGTCATCAGTGTCAGCACCAGCCCGCCCACCAAGGGGGCCGAGGTCGGCAAGTGCATGTAGTTGATGAACACCGCAAGGCCGAGGATACCGAACACGATGGAGGGCACCGCGGCGAGGTTGGAGATGTTCACCTCGATCATGTCGGTGAGCCAGTTTTGCGGCGCGAATTCCTCAAGGTAGATCGACGCGGCCACACCAATCGGCAGCGCCAGCGCCAGCACCACCAGCATCATGAACAGCGACCCCAGCATTGCAACGCCGATACCGGCGGCCTCGGGGCGGGCATCGGAAGCATCGGCACCGGTGATGAAGTCGAGGTTGAAGGTTTTTTCCAGCACCCCGGCAGCAGCCAAAGCGTCAACAAGATCAAGCTGCTCGGCCGAGATGTTCTTGTCGTTGACGATGCTGTCGCGGGTCACCCGGCCCTTCAGGTAGCCGTCAACTCGGCCTGAGGCGAGGAAGCGGAATTCAACCGTTTGGCCGATCTGGTCCGGGTTGGCGATGACAAAATCGCGCAGCTGGGCGGCGACGTCCTTGGACAGGATGCCGGCCAGTTCCTTGGATTTGAGGCTGGTCTCAATGCCCAGCTCCGCTACGGCGGCCTCCATCGCGCCCTTGATGATCGGGGCATAACCGAAGGTGGTGACCTTCTTGATATCGGCCAGGTCGCGGTTGCCCTTCTTGTCGAGCTTGCCTTCCAGCAGGTCCACTTTCAGGGTGACAAATGTCTGCTGGAACGCACCGGTGCCCTTGCCGACGATGGTGGTCACCAGGATCGCCAGCATCAGCAGGCCGGCAGCGATGGCAGCAATACCATAAGCCTTGAACCGGGTTTCTGCCGCGTTGCGCTTTTTGGTATGCGGGGTTTGCTCCAGCAGCGAGCCGCCGTGTTTGCGCTGCGCGGAGGGGGATTGGCTGAGATCGGTCATCAGTCGTACTGCTCCCGGTATTTGCGCACGATATAGAGCGCCAGGACGTTCAGGCCGAGGGTCAGGACAAACAGGGTCAGACCCAGGGCAAAGGCAACCAGCGTTTCGGGGCTGGCAAAGTCGGTGTCACCGGTCAGCTGACTGACGATGCGGGTGGTGATCGTGGTCATTGACTCCAGCGGGTTGGCAGAGAACTTGGCAATCGCCCCAGCCCCCATCACCACGATCATGGTTTCACCAATGGCGCGTGAGGCCGCCAGCAGCACCGCGCCGACAATGCCCGGCAGCGCCGCCGGTATCACCACCTGGCGCACGGTTTCAGATTTGGTAGCGCCGAGGCCCAAGGAGCCGTCGCGCATTGCCTGCGGCACCGCATTGATGATGTCATCGGACAGCGAGGAGACAAAGGGGATCAGCATAATGCCCATCACCAACCCGGCAGTCAGCACCGAAGTGGCACCGGCCATCCACTCGACCCCCAAGAGGCCGCCCTTGCCAAAGAGGTCCGCCAGTGCCGGACCAACGGTCAGCAGCGCAAACAGGCCGTAAACGATGGTCGGGATACCGGCGAGGATCTCCAGCAGCGGTTTGGCAAAGGCCCGTACAGTGCCGCTGGCGTATTCCGACAGATAGATGGCTGCAAACAGGCCAACCGGCACCGCCACCAAAAGGGCGATAAAGGAGATATAGAGCGTACCCCACAACAGCGGCAGGATCGACAGCTCACTGTCGCCGCGGAAGTTGGGCGCCCAGGTGGAGCCGAAGAAGAAGTCCGTCCAACTGTGCAGGCCAAAGAAGTTTTTGGTTTCAAACAGCATCGACAGAACGATGCCGATGGTAGTCAGGATCGCCAGCGAGGCGGCAAGGATCAGCAGCGCCAGAATGGCCCGCTCCACCACATTCCGGGCACGGAAGTCCTTGTGGCTGCGGCTGTAGGCCCAAGCGAAACCGCCAAAGGCCAGCAGCGCGACAACCACGGTCATGGCGGTCCGACCGGTGTGCGATAGGTTGCGGTAGGTTTGGGCCGCCGTCAGGACTTCGGGCTGCACGTCCGAGCCAAGGGCCACGCCGACCTCACCCAGCAGGGAACGCACGTTCTGTTCGCCACTGCTGATGTCGCGCGCCTGGCGGGCGGTCAACAGCCCCTGTTCTACTGCACTGTCCAGCCCCTCGGCGACGCGGCGCACGTCGCTCATCACCAGGCCCAGGGTGGAATTTTCCGGAACCGCTTCAGCCGGGATTGTGCCGGAGACACGGGTCTCGATGAACATCGGCTGCGCCAGAAGCCAGATGGCCAGCGCCGTGACGGCCGGGACAAAGGCGGCCATCGCAACATGGTAGCCGTAATATGACGGCAGCGAGTGCAGGTCCCTCACATCACCGTTTGCAGTGGCAATCGCGCGGCGGCGGCCGCCGTAAAAGCCAGCGGCAGACAGTGCGAGCAGGAGGGCAACAAGCCAGAAAGTGGGCATGAAAAGCTCCGGTTTGGCGGTGGCGTATTTGCTGCGGCAGCCCTGCCGCGGAAAGAAAGCGCCGGGGCGGATGGCTCCGCCCCGGCGGGGGTCAATCGCACACAGGGCGTCTTAGGAGTTGCCGCCCATCACGGCCTCGTTGGAAACAGATTCCTGAGTGTCCGCCAGTTCCGGGTCGGCAACCAGACCGTATTCGGCCAGCGGGCCGTCTTCGCCGGCAACTTCGTCAGCCACGAAGAATTCAGCATATTCCTTCAGGCCCGGGATCACGCCGATGTGCGCCTTCTTCACGTAGAAGAACAGCGGGCGGGAGACCGGGTATTCGCCGGTTGCGATGCTTTCGGTCGAAGGCACGATGCCGGACATGGTGGCAACTTGCAGCTTGTCGGTGTTGTTCTCATAGAACGCCAGGCCAAAGACGCCGATACCGTCCTTGTTGCTTTCAATGCGGGCCAGGGTCTCGGTGTAGTCGCCGTCAATATCGACCGATTTGCCGTCGGTGCGCAGGGCGATACAGGCTTTCTCGGCTGCTTTCTTCTTGGCCTTGTCACTATCCCCTTCGGCGTGGGCCAGCAGGTGCTCAAACGCGCCGGTGGCTTCGCAGCCGGCCAGGATCACCTTGTCCTCAAAGACTTCGCGGGTGCCGTGTTTGGTGCCCGGAACAAAGGCCTGGATGTCGACAGCCGGGAAGTTGGCGTTCACGTCGGCCCAGGTTGTGTTCGGGTTGTCGACCAGTTCGCCGTCGACCATGATCTTGTCGGACAGCGCCAGAAACCAGTCGGTAGGGGTGTACTCAAAAGAATTGGCGTTGATGTCCGAGGCAAAAACGATGCCGTCATAGCCGATACGGACCTCGATGATGCCGGTCACGCCGTTTTCGGCGCAGGCGGCGATTTCCTTGTCCTTGATCTTGCGCGACGCATTGGCGACGTCGATGGTGTTCTCGCCCACGCCTTCGCAGAACCGCTTGAGACCAGCGGAGGAGCCGCCGGATTCCACAACCGGGGTCGGGAAATCGAAGTTTTCGCCAAAGGCTTCTGCCACGATCGAAGCATAGGGCAGAACGGTCGACGAACCGGCAACCTGCACCTGGTCGCGGGCAGCTGCTGCGGTGGCTGATACGGCGGCGATAGCCAGGGTGGAAGCGGTCAGTTTCACAAAGGACATTTGTGTCTCCAAGAGTTTCTAAGTTCGATCACCCCGTCGATGATCTAGGCCCCTCGTAGAAGCCGCTGATGAGCCTTTTGTGACGGCAGTGTAACAGCTGCATGACAAACCGCGTTTCGGCGGCAAAAAATGTGACACGAAAGAAGAAAACCGCCGCCGGGTGTCCGGCGGCGGCTTGGATGCCTTGGCAGTATTTTCAGAAAGACGGCCTACTTGGGCAGGATCACTGTGAAAACAGACCCCTGGCCCAGATCGCTTTCCACCCGCAGCCGTCCACGGTGGCGGTTGATGATGTGTTTTACAATGGCCAGCCCCAGCCCGGTTCCGCCCATCTCACGCGAGCGGTGGCTGTCGGCGCGGTAGAACCGTTCTGTCAGGCGCGGCAGATGAACGGGGTCAATGCCCGGCCCGTTGTCGATCACTTGAACACGGGCTGCAGGCACACGCACCGACGGCTCCCGTTCTGTAAAGCTAAGCTCGACGCAGACCCGGTCGCCTCCGTATTTGACCGCGTTTTCAACCAGGTTGGTGAACACCTGCTGCAGCTGATCCGGATCGCCAATGACCGTTGCACTGTCCTGCGGCGCCTTCAACTCCATTGAAACGCCGCGCGCCTCGGCGACCGGAGCGAGGGTTTTCAGAGTCGTAGCCAGATGGGCGGCCAGATCGACGCTCTGCTTGGGGCGCACCCGTTCTTCGCTTTCGACCCGGTTCAGCGACAGGAGGTCCCCGACCAGGCGGTTCATCCGGCTGGCTTCGCCCTCCATAATTGTCAGGAAACGGTCCCGGGCAGCGGAATCATCCTTGGCCGGGCCGCGCAGGGTTTCAATAAAGCCGATCAAAGCCGTCAGCGGCGTGCGCAGCTCATGGCTGACATTGGCCACAAAATCGCGGCGCATCTGGCTGGCTTGCTCACGTTCGGTAATGTCATCAAAACAAACCAGGGCCGCGCCGCCGCCAACAGCGCCAATGCCAGGGACATATCGCAGGGTGACCGTGTAAGCAGTGTCTTGGGCGCCGTCGTTGGACAGGTGCCGCGCGGTTCGCGATTCCTTGTCGTTCAGGCAGGCCTCGATGGCTGTGGCAACGCTGGGCTGGCGCAGGATGGTGGCGAAGTGGCGGCCCCTGATCCCCTGCCCCAGCAGCCCCTCGGCGCCGCTGTTCACAGCGATGAAACGTTCGGTCTGGTCCACCATCACGGCAGGCAGCGGGATCGCCGCCAGAAACCCGTCAATCTGATTGGTCGTCATCTGTACCCCGCGGTTACATTCCCAGCCTGTCTAGCGCCGCTGTGTAAAGCTGATGTGGCAGCCGGCCCGATTACAGCGGTTTCAGCTCTGCCCGGAAGCGGCGCATGTTGTCCTGATAGAGCTGCGCGCTTTGCGTGAGTTTTTCCGCCAACTCGGCGTCCACTTCACGCACCACCTTGCCCGGGCTTCCCATCACTAGCGAGTTGTCGGGGATTTCCTTGTTCTCGGTGATCAATGCCCCAGCCCCGATCAGGCAATTCCTGCCGATCTTTGCGCCGTTCAGGATGGTGGCGCCCATGCCAACCAGGGTGTTTTCACCAATAGTGCAGCCGTGCAGCATCGCCTTGTGGCCGATGGTGCAGTTCCTGCCGATGGTCAGCGGATAGCCTGCATCAATATGCATCACCACGTTTTCCTGCACGTTGGTGCCTTCGCAGATGCGGATTTCCTCGTGGTCGGCGCGAATGGTGACACCGAACCAGACCGAAGCGCCCGCCTCCATCACTACTTTGCCGATCAGGTTGGCATCCGGGGCGACCCAGGTGTCTTCGTGAAGCTGCGGCTGGTAATCCCCGAGTGCATACAAGGTCATGACTGTTCCTCGAACTGGGTTTGCAGAGTGCGGACGTGGTCCTGCAGCCGGGGCTGCTGGATGCGGCGCATCCGCTCGGCCTCGACAATGGTTTTCAGCCGGGCCTCGGTCTCGTCCAGATCATCGTTGACCAGCACATAATCATAATAACCCCAGTGGCTGATCTCATCCCAGCTTTTCAGCATTCGCTTGGAAATCACTTCCTCGCTGTCCTGAGCACGGGTTTCCAGACGGCGGCGCAGCTCGGTGATCGAGGGCGGCAGGATGAAGATCGACAGCGCGTGTTTGCCCAGGTCTGAATTGCGGATCTGGATTTCACCCTGCCAATCGACGTCGAACAGCACGTCCTGACCGGATTCTATGGTGTCTTTCACCGGGCCTGCGGGGGAGCCGTAGAAGTTACCGAACACATGGGCGTGTTCCAGCATGCCGCCTTCGGCCACCTTCTGCCGGAAGTCGTCTTCGGAGGTGAAATAATATTCGCGGCCGTGCTCCTCCCCCGGGCGCGGGGCGCGGGTGGTGGCGGAGACCGAGAATTTGAGGCCCGGGTCCCAAGCCATCAGGCGGCGGGCCAAAGTGGATTTACCGGCGCCCGAAGGCGATGAGAGGATGATCAAAAGGCCGCGGCGGTCCGCCATCTGGGCACTCCTTTTCTTATTCTATGTTCTGCACCTGCTCGCGCATCTGGTCGATCACGGTTTTCAGCTCAAGCCCGACCGCCGTCAAGGCGCTGTGCTGCGCTTTTGAACACAGCGTGTTGGCCTCGCGGTTGAACTCCTGCATCAGGAAGTCGAATTTACGGCCCACCGCGCCGCCCTTGGCCAGAAGATCGCGGGCAGCAGTCACATGGGCGCCAAGACGGTCGAGCTCTTCTGTCACATCCGCCTTGACCGCGATCAGGGCCAGCTCCTGGGCCACGCGGTCCGGATCAGCGCCATCGGCATTGTCCATGACGCGCGCCAGGTTGGTCTTAAGCGTCTCCGCCATTTTCAACTTACGCTCTTCGGCACGCTCCCCGGCCCGGGCCGTCAGCGCGGCGACCTGCTCCAGCTGACTGTTAAGGATTTGGGCAAGTGCGGCGCCCTCGGCTTCGCGCATTTGCACGAATTCCGCCACAAGGGTTTCCAATTCCTTGCTGAGTGCAGCGACCAGCGGTGCCGGATCATCGTCCCCCGCAGACTGTTCCAGCACCCCCTTGAACGTGAGAACTTCGGCGGCTGAAGCCGGGCGGATTTCCACCCGGTTCTGCTTGGCAATGGATTGTGTCTCAGCCAGCGACTTGATCACCGATTGCAGAATGGCACTGTTGATCCGCATCTGCGCGGTGCCGTCTTCGCTGCGCGAAACACGCAGGGTGAGCGAGACATTGCCCCGTGCCAGGGCTTTAGCCAGGGCCGACCGGACATGATTTTCAAGGCCTTCCAGCCAATCCGGCACCCGCAGCCGCAGATCCAGCCCCTTGGCATTGACTGATCGGAGCTCCCAGCTCCAGCTGTGCTGATCAGAGCTGCCTTGCGCCGAGGCAAAGGCGGTCATGCTGCGGATGGTCATGGGGCAGGCCCTCTTGTCGCTGGTGATTGATCAGCTCTACTGTCTCAAAAGTATAGGGTGCAAGCGCAATCGCATAACCTCGGCGCGCCTATCGCGTTAACCATTGCTTAAAGAAGTAGTCCAAATTTGAATTAGATTGTGTCATCTTAACTTCAGGGTAACCAAGCCGGCCCTAAGAGTTAACGCAGCCATCGGTTGCCGCAACCAAAGGGAAGGCCGGGGTTGAAGGGGATGAAGATATGATTTTTGGCAGCCGCAGCGGAACTGAAGTGCCGACAGGTCAAGACAAAGTTATTTCCATGAACCGCTTCCGCAAGGGCGGCTCGCAATCACCGCTGCGCCAAGCGGAAGCCTATTGGACCGCGCTGCGCCGCGGTGATGATGTGCCCAGCCGCTCGCAGATTGATCCGCGCGGGCTGGAGAACATCCTGAGCAATACATTCATTCTGGAACGGATCGCACCTGGCATTGCCCGCTTCCGCCTTGCCGGAACGCTGGTGAACGAAATGGCAGGTATGGAAGTGCGCGGCATGCCGGTGACGGCGTTCTTTACCACCGAGGCCCGCAAACAGCTTAGCTCGGCCATGGAGCACATGTTCGAAACCCCCGCCATTATTGAGCTGGAGCTGCAAATCGAAGCACCGCGCCAGCGCACACCGCGTGACGCCCGCATGCTCCTGCTGCCATTGCGCAGCGACCTGGGCGATATCAGCCGGGTTCTGGGGGTTCTGGTCGCGGATGAAGGGGCGGCCGCCACCTCGCAGCGTTTCTCGATCTCGTCGATCGAAATGCGTGCGGTCGGCAAAGCCCCTGGTACTGCCGGGTTCAAAGCCAAACCGCGGGATTCAGCCGCAGACGAGGGCCGGGACGCAAACCAGCCTAACCCGGGTTTTGCAGAAACCCAGGCGCGGTTCAAACCTGAACGTTCAATTATGGACGAGGCCAAGGCGCTGCTGGAACGCAGCCGCGCAGGTAAACTTGGGGAACCGGCAGATACAACCGCGAAGGCGGCGGACCCGAACGAAGGTAAGCGCAAGCGGGCTTCGCATCTGCGTTTGATTGTGAGCCGCGACTGACATGCAGGCGCCGGAATACGGCCCCGCCGCATAAGTATTTTCAATTCAAGTCCAAGGTCATAGCACTTGAAGCGACTGCGCCCCGAGGGAGAACCCCGGGGCGCCTTTTTTGCATGTGCAATGTTTCAAAAGGCCACGCGCCGTAACAGCGCGCGGCCTGTCCAGGCCTCAGCCAGCCTGGCGGGTGCTTTGAGAGGCCCGCAGGGCAGACAGTTCCTCGGCCACCAGGAAGGCCAGCTCCAGCGACTGGCTGGCGTTGAGGCGCGGATCGCAGGCGGTGTGGTAGCGGTCGCTCAGATCCTCATCCGTCACCGCGCGGACGCCGCCGGTGCATTCGGTCACGTCCTGGCCGGTCATTTCGAAATGCACGCCGCCCGGAATAGTGCCTTCGGCCTTGTGAACACCGAAGAAGTCGCGCACTTCGCGCAGAACACTGTCGAAGGGACGGGTTTTGTAACCGGTGGAGGATTTGATGGTGTTGCCATGCATCGGGTCGCAGACCCAGGTGACTTTGGCGCCCTCTTCCTTGACCGCCTTGACCAAGCGCGGCAGATGTTCACCGGCCTTGCCTGCGCCGAAGCGGGCGATCAGGGTCAGCTTGCCCTCTTCGTTCTCCGGGTTCAGGCGCGACATCAGCACCTTCAGGTCTTCGGCGGTGGTGGTCGGGCCGCATTTCAGGCCGATCGGGTTCAGCACGCCGCGGCAGAACTCGACATGGGCGCCGTCTGGCTGGCGGGTGCGGTCGCCGATCCAGATCATGTGGCCGGAACCGGCCAGCCATTTGCCGGAGGTCGAATCAAGCCGGGTCAGCGCTTCCTCATATTCCAGCAGCAGCCCTTCGTGGCTGGTGTAGAAATCCACGGTCGAGAATTCGTGGGTGGTGTCGGCGGTTATGCCGGCGGCAGCCATGAAATCAATGGTGTCCTGAATACGGTTTGCGATCTCGCTGTATTTCTGGACTTCCTGTTCATCGGTAAAGCCCAGGGTCCAGGAATGCACCCGGCTCATGTCGGCAAACCCGCCGGTGGAGAAAGCGCGCAGCAGGTTTAGCGTTGCAGCGGCCTGGGTATAGGCTTGCAGCATCTTCTGCGGGTTGGGAATGCGCGCGGCAGAGGTAAAGTCCAGCTCGTTGATGATGTCGCCGCGGTAGCTGGGCAGCTCAACGCCATCAATGATTTCGGTCGGCGCGCTGCGCGGCTTGGCGAACTGACCGGCCATACGGCCCACTTTCACCACCGGCACCTTGGCGCCATAGGTCAGCACCATCGCCATCTGCAGCATCACCATAAAGGTGTCGCGGATCGCATCAGCGCTGAACTGGTCAAAGCTTTCGGCGCAATCGCCACCCTGCAGCAGAAAGGCTTCGCCGCGCCCTGCAGCACCAATATGCTGTTTAAGGCGGCGCGCTTCGCCGGCAAAGACCAGCGGGGGGAATTTGGAAAGCTGAGCCTCGACAGCATTCAGCGCTGCCGCATCGGTATAGTCCGGCATTTGAACCCGCGGCTTGTTGCGCCAGTCCGTTTTTTGCCATTCGCTCATGACTTTATCTCCGCATCAGAGGTCTTTGGATTGTGTTGGGTGCTCTATACAAAATCCGCACCGGGGTGGCCAGTTTAGAATTGCGCCCACTTGACCCCGGGTCCAAGCTGTGAGCACGGTTTCCCGACCTGCCGCGGAGCGTGCTGCCGCGGCCCGAATTGTTTCTTGAAGGAAGCTCGCCATGCAGACGTCACGCAAGCCTGCTGATTCTGGAGTTGACGCCGGCCAGCCAAAGCGGTTCGTTTTTGTGCTTCTCGATAAGTTCACGATGCTTTCCTATGCATCGGCTGTCGAATGCCTGCGGATTGCCAACCGGATGCATGGGAAGGACACCTATGCCTGGACGCTGATCGGTGAGGGCGGTGAAACGGTGACCTGTTCGGCCGGCACCACGTTCAATCTGGACGGCGATCTGAGCGACCTGCACCGCGATGATGTGGTCATGCTGTGCTCTGGCATTGATGTGCAGGACTCCACCACCAAAAAGCTCTTGGCCTGGCTGCGCCGCGAAGCCCGCAAGGGGCTGACCATCGGCGGTCTTTGCACCGCCTCTTACACATTGGCCAAGGCCGGTCTGCTGGACGGCAAGCGGGCAACCATCCACTGGGAAAACGCCGACAGCTTTGCCGAGGAGTTCGACGAGGTTGACCTGACCAAATCGGTCTTTGTGATTGATGGCAACCGGTTGTCCACCGCAGGCGGCACCTCGTCCATCGATCTGATGCTCAAGCTGATTGCCAATGACCATGGCGAGGAGCTGGCCAATGCGGTGGCGGACCAGCTGATCTATTCGTCCATCCGGACCGATCAGGATACCCAGCGGCTGTCGATCCCGACCCGCATCGGGGTGCGCCATCCGAAGCTGTCAATGGTGATCCAGATGATGGAAGCCAATATCGAAGAGCCGATCAGCCCGTCGGTTCTGGCGCAGGACGTCGGCATGTCCACCCGCCAGCTGGAGCGTCTGTTCCGCCGTTACCTGAACCGCTCACCCAAGCGCTATTACATGGAGATCCGGTTGCAAAAGGCGCGCAACCTGCTGATGCAGACGGATATGAGCGTGATCAACGTGGCACTGGCCTGCGGCTTTGCCTCACCGTCGCATTTCTCCAAGTGCTACCGGGCGCATTACGACACCACCCCCTACCGCGAACGCGGCAGCAAGGCGGCAACGTACAAGGTGTGACCAGCGCTGCCAGCCCGCTGGTCAGCGCGATAGCCTGTATACCGCGCCCTCGCTTTCCGAAGCAAACCAGATACTGCCGTCGGGCGCCTCCTGCAGGTCACGGATGCGCCCGGTTTCGCCGCTGCGCAGCTGCTCCGCTTCGATAAGGGGCGTTCCCGAAAGGCGGGAAATGTAGTCGAATTTCAGCGAGCCGACAAAGATATCTCCGCGCCACTGCGGCCACATCCGGCCGGAGTAAATCATCAAACCGGACGGTGCGATGGACGGATCCCAGTACCATTCCGGCTGCTCCATTCCTGGTTTCGCGGTGCCTTCGCCGATTTTGCCCCCCGAATAATGGCGCCCATAGGAAATCACCGGCCAGCCGTAGTTGGCGCCCTTGCGGACCCGGTTCACCTCATCGCCGCCTTTGGCGCCGTGTTCCGCAACCCACAGGTTGCCCTGCAGATCCAGCGCCATGCCCTGCGGATTGCGGTGCCCGTAGGACCAGATTTCCGGCTGTGCGCCTTGCGTGCCAGTGAACGGATTGCCGGCAGGGACCGAGCCGTCGCGGTTGATCCTCACCACCGATCCCTGATGCAGCCGCAGGTTCTGGGCACTGGGCCGGTCGCCGCGCTCGCCCAGCGAAATGAACAGGCTGCCATCCCTCGCTTCCACCACACGGGCGCCGAAATGCCGCCCGCCCAATGCACCCGGTGCAGCTTCGAACAGCACCCGGACGTCTGTCAGGCGGGTGTTGTCCGGGCTGAGCCGCCCAACAGCCAGAGCGGTGCCTGCACCGCGGCCCTGACGCCTGGCAAAGGTCAAGAAAACCTCGCGGCTTTGGGTGAAATCCCTTGGCACCATCACATCCAGCAGGCCGCCCTGCCCTTCGGCGGCCACGGGAGGCACCCCTTTGACATGTTGTTTGCGCCCCGCGCGGACATGAAGCAACTGCCCATCGCGTTCAGTTACCAGCAGGCTGTCGTCCGGCAGAAAATCAATTGCCCAAGGCACATCAAAGCCATCGGCCATCATCGTTACATTAAGATCTCCCTGACTGGACGGGAGCTTTTCTGCATAAGAAGCCGTGAAAACCGTCATCAGCGCGGCGGCTACCGTCAAAAGGCGTGAGTACTGCAGCATTGAGGTCTTTTCCTTCTGTTGATTCCCTTGTAAATCCACGCCCGCGCTGCATCCGGGGATCATATGGAGGTGCAGCATAAACCAAGCGGCCCGGGGAAAACTGTTCCGGTTCAATAGGACTTTTCTTTTGGAACCGGCTTGCCTAGGGTCCGATGTGAACATTTTTGTTCCAACAATGGGAGTTTTCAAATGAAGAAACTGCTGATGGCCACTGCGGCCGCTGCGCTGACGGCTGGCACCGCATATGCCGGCGGCCACGCCAAGGAAGTGAAGCTCGGGATCCTGTTCGGATTCACCGGCCCGATTGAATCGCTGACGCCGGCAATGGCCAGCGGCGCCGAACTGGCGATGGAAGAAGTCACCAAATCCGGCAAACTGCTGGACAGCGCGACCGTCAGCTCTGTTCGTGCTGACAACGGCTGTGTCGACAACGGCCTGGCTGTGGCCAACGCCGAGAAAATCATCTCAGAAGGCGTCAACGGCATTGTCGGCGGCGATTGCTCGGGCGTGACCGGTGCAGTTCTGCAAAACGTGGCCATCCCCAACGGCATGGTGATGATTTCTCCTTCCGCCAGCTCGCCCGGGCTGAGCACAATGGAAGACAACGGCCTGTTCTTCCGCACCACGCCTTCGGACGCGCGCCAGGGTGAGATCATGGCAGACGTGCTGAAAGAGCGCGGCGTCTCGTCGATCGCACTGACCTACACCAACAACGACTACGGCAAAGGTCTTGCGGATTCGATCCAATCCGCCTTCGAAGCCTCCGGCGGCGAAGTCACCATCGTTGCGGCCCACGAAGACGGCAAGGGCGATTATTCGGCTGAAGTCGGCGCGCTGGCCTCGGCTGGCGGCGACGTTCTGGTTGTTGCCGGTTACCTGGACCAAGGCGGACTGGGCATCATCCAAGGCTCGCTGGACAGCGGCGCGTTTGACATGTTCGGCCTGCCCGACGGCATGATCGGCGATTCCCTGCCGCAGAACGTCGGCCCGGATCTCGATGGGTCTTTCGGCCAGATCGCAGGTTCGGACAGCGAAGGCTCGAAAGTTTTTGCTGAAATGGCCAAGGAAGCAGGCTTTGACGGCACGTCGGCTTATGCGCCGGAATCCTATGATGCCGCCGCGCTGTTCCTGCTGGCGATGCAGGCTGCCAATTCGACCAAACCGGCGGACTACATGGGCAAGATCCTGGATGTTGCCAATGGACCGGGCGAGCCGATCAACCCCGGCGAACTGGGCAAGGCACTGGAAATCCTCGCCGCTGGCGGTGAGATCGATTATCAGGGCGCTACCGGCGTTGAGCTGATCGGCCCGGGTGAAAGCGCGGGGTCTTACCGCGAAGTCGAAGTCAAAGGCGGCAAGATCGAAACCGTCAAGTTCCGCTGATACGACCCTGAAAAGACACAGAAAATGATCAGCCCGGGTTCCGCCCGGGCTGTTCCAAATTTAAAACGCCGCAAAATCGCGGCAGGGGATGAAATGTCATGATCGTCGTCGAGGACTTGCATAAGCACTTCGGCGGGTTCCATGCGGTTGACGGCGCTTCGCTGGAAATCGCTAAGGGGTCCATAACCGGTTTGATCGGCCCAAACGGGGCCGGCAAGACCACTTTGTTCAATGTAATCGCGGGTGTTTTGCCGCCGACCTTTGGCCGTGTCACCATGGATGGTGAGGATATCACCGGCCTGCCCCCGCATGAGCTGTTCCACAAGGGCCTCTTGCGTACCTTCCAGATCGCGCATGAGTTCTCATCCATGACGTGCCGGGAAAACCTGATGATGGTGCCAGGCGCGCAATCAGGCGAAACCCTGTGGAACACCTGGTTCGGCCGCAAGCGGATCGCCGACGAGGAACGCGCCCTGCGGGCCAAGGCGGATGAAGTGCTGGAGTTCCTCACCATCAGCCATATCGCAGATCTGAAGGCAGGACAGGTATCCGGCGGCCAGAAAAAGCTGCTGGAGCTGGGCCGCACCATGATGGTGGACGCCAAGATTGTCTTTCTGGATGAGGTCGGCGCCGGCGTGAACCGGACCCTGCTGTATACCATTGCTGATGCGATCAAGCGTCTGAACGAGGAGCGCGGCTATACCTTTGTCGTGATCGAGCACGACATGGAATTCATCGGCCGCCTGTGCGATCCGGTGATCTGCATGGCTGAGGGGAAGAAACTGGCCGAAGGCACTCTGGACGAGATCAAAGCGAATGAGCAGGTGATCGAGGCCTATCTGGGCACTGGCCTGAAGAACAAAGACAAGCTGGAAAACACGTGATGGATTGCTTTGCTGCTTATTGGGGCTCTGCCCCCGCCGCTGCGCGGCTCCCCCGGAGTATTTTCAGAAAGATGAAAGGGGCAGCGAATGTCTGAACCATTTCTGATTGGCGACTGCATGACAGGCGGATACGGTAAAGGGCCGGATATCCTGCATGATTGCACCATCGCCGTGAACCCCGGCGAGATCGCCGTCATTGTTGGCCCGAACGGGGCCGGTAAATCCACCGCGATGAAGGCAGTTTTCGGGATGCTGAACGTGCATTCAGGGACTGTGCGGCTGGGCGGCGAGGATATCACCGCGCTGTCGCCGCAGGACCGGGTGGTCAAGGGCATGGGGTTTGTGCCCCAGACCAGCAACATCTTCACCTCGATGACGGTGGAGGAGAACCTGGAAATGGGTGCCTTTATCCGAACTGATGATTTTTCCGGGACCATTGAGCAGATCTATAGCCTGTTCCCGATCCTGCGCGACAAGCGCAACCAGCCGGCGGGTGAGCTGTCCGGCGGCCAGCGCCAGCAGGTGGCGGTGGGCCGCGCACTGATGACCAAGCCCAAGGTCTTGATGCTGGACGAACCCACAGCGGGTGTTTCCCCCATCGTGATGGATGAGCTGTTCGACCGGATCATTGAGGTTGCCCGCACCGGGCTGCCGGTCTTGATGGTTGAACAGAACGCCAAGCAAGCGCTTGAGATCGCGGACAAAGGCTATGTTCTGGTGCAGGGGCGCAATGCCTATACCGGCACCGGCCAGGAGCTGCTGGCCGATCCCGAAGTGCGCAAATCGTTCCTGGGAGGGTGAAGCATGAAACTTGTAACATCTCCCATCTCACTTCTCATTACTATGCTACTACCCGCCAATTTCGCGAACGCGAAGGTTATGGAGTGCCACTTTGGAAGTGTTTGTTTAGATTCTCAGCTCTGTGTGGAAGAAAGTTACGAAATTTCAGTAAGCTACACGCCAAAGCCAGTTGGTCCAAGTGGGTGGATATCCAAAGCACAAATTAGCGATGTGAAGGAAAAGTGGACTGGGCTGTTTGCATTCCGAAATGGAGTATCAACCATCACTTCTGGCGAGTTCCACCAAGGTGAAGCGCACGAGCTCTTAGTTGCAGAAAATGGAGAAGCCCGCTTGATAGTAAAGAATGGCCGCGCTCCGGAAGTTCACTTCTATCAAGGTTCCTGCGAGGTGAATGAATAATGGATCTTCTCAACGCCCTTGTGGCGCTTACCAATTTTGTAGTCATTCCAGGGCTCGCCTATGGCAGCCAGCTGGCGCTTGGCGCGCTAGGTGTAACGCTGATCTACGGGATCCTGCGGTTCTCGAACTTTGCCCATGGCGACACCATGGCGTTCGGTGCGATGGTGACGATCCTGATCACCTGGCTGTTTCAATCGATGGGGATCAGCTTTGGAGTGCTGCCAACCGCGCTGCTGGCCCTGCCTTTTGGCATCCTGGGGACCATTGGCCTCGCGCTTCTGACCGACCGGACCGTTTACCGGTTCTACCGCGAGCAGAAGGCAAAACCGGTGATCTTTGTCATGGTCTCGCTTGGTGTGATGTTCATGATGAACGGTATCGTTCGCTTCATCATCGGCCCCGGCGACCAGCGGTTTGCCGACGGCGAGCGCTTCATTATCAAGGCGCGCGCCTTCAAGCAGATGACCGGCCTGAACGAAGGCCTGGCGATCAAGACCACCCAAGGCATCACCGTCATCACCGCGATCATCGTGGTGGCGGCGCTGTTTTGGTTCCTGAACAAGACCCGCACCGGAAAATCCATGCGCGCCTATTCGGATAACGAGGATCTGGCGCTGCTGTCGGGCATCAACCCGGAGCGCGTGGTGATGTACACTTGGATGATTGTGGCAGCGCTGGCGACCATAGCAGGTGTGCTTTACGGTCTAGACAAGTCGTTCAAGCCATTCACCTATTTCCAGCTGCTGCTGCCGATCTTTGCCTCCGCCATCGTGGGGGGCCTAGGCAGCCCGCTGGGCGCCATTGCAGGCGGATTCATCATCGCCTTCTCCGAAGTGACGATCACCTATGCCTGGAAAAAAGTTCTGACCTACGGGCTGCCGGACAGCCTGGCGCCTGACGGGCTGGTTCAGCTCCTCAGCACCGACTACAAGTTCGCGGTCTCCTTTGCGATCCTGATTGTTGTCCTCCTGTTCAAGCCCACCGGCCTTTTCAAAGGGAAAGCGGTATGACCGACACCATGAAACATACCCTTCTTTTCGTCTTTGTCGGCGTGATGATCCTGGCTGAAGGCATGACCGACTTCCTGTTCTTCTCCGGCTCCTGGAACTCGGCGCTGGTGATCCTGAACATGGGGCTGATTTCGGCCATTATGGCGATCGGCGTGAACATCCAATGGGGCTTTGCCGGGCTGTTCAACGTCGGCATTATGGGCTTTACCGCGCTTGGCGGGCTGGCTGTGGTGCTGACCTCAACCCCGGTGATCCCTGCGGCCTGGTCCTCGGGCGGGGTCAGCATTTTGATGGCGCTGGTGATGGGCGCCTTGACCGTGGTTGCCGGTGTGATGATCAGCAAATTCATGGCCCCCGGCAAACTGCGTGCTGTGGTGCTGGCTGGTATGATGATCGCGGGTTTCTTTGTCTACCGTGCGATCTTTGATCCGGCGGTTGGTGCGGTTGAGGCGATCAACCCGGCACTGCAAGGCAACATTGGCGGCTTGGGCCTGCCGGTGCTGCTGGCCTGGCCTGCGGGCGGACTGCTGGCTGCGGGTGCTGCCTGGCTCATTGGCAAGACCGCATTGGGCCTGCGTTCGGACTATCTGGCGATTGCCACGCTGGGCATCGCCGAGATCATCATTGCCGTGCTCAAGAACGAGGACTGGCTGTCGCGCGGTGTAAAAAACGTCGTCGGCCTGCCCCGTCCGCTGCCTTATGAAGTGGATCTGCAGAACGATCCGGGCTTTGTCGAGAGTGCCGCAGGGTTTGGTCTCGACCCGGTTCTGGCCTCGACCATCTACGTCAAGGCAGGCTATGCGCTGATGTTCACCGCGGTGCTGCTGGCGCTGCTGTGGATGGCGCAGATGGCGTTGAAAAGCCCCTGGGGCCGGATGATGCGCGCAATCCGCGACAACGAGACCGCGGCCGAGGCAATGGGCAAGAATGTGACCCGCCGCCATCTGCAGATCTTTGTGCTGGGCTCCGCGATCTGCGGCATTGCCGGTGCGATGATGACCACACTGGACAGCCAGCTGACACCGGGTACCTACAACCCGCTGCGTTTCACCTTCCTGATCTGGGTAATGGTGATCGTCGGCGGTTCCGGCAACAACTTTGGCGCGGTGCTGGGCGGCATGCTGATCTGGTTCTTCTGGATCAAAGTGGAGCCGATGGGCATTCTGCTAATGGAAGCTGTCACCTCTGGCATGGCCGAAGGCAGCGCTCTGAAGGCGCATCTGGTAGAGAGCGCCTCGCACATGCGGCTGTTCACGATGGGCTTGATACTGCTGCTTGTCCTCAGATTCAGCCCGCGCGGGCTGATCCCTGAAAAATAAAACAAGCGCCACCCTGGAGGTCCGGGTGGCGCTTTTGGCTTCTTTCTGGTGGTAAATACCCCCGCCGGAGGCATGGGTTCGGCGTCAGCCGAACCCATTCTTACTCTCAACGCCCTTTGAACAGGCTGCCGAGAATGCCGCGGACAATCCGGCGCCCGGTTGTGCCCTTCAGCTCCTTGATCACCGCTTCAGACATTGCCGAGGTGAAAGTGTCTTTCTTGCGGAAAACCTTTGCAGACGAGCGGCTGACCCTTGAACCGGAATACCGGCGGGCGGCGTTGAATTCCCGCGCCATCGGCTGGGGGGCCGCTTCTGCCGCAGCCTCGGATTCTTCTGCTTCCTCTGCCGCCGCCTCCGCTCGCTGTGCCAGGATTTCATAGGCCGACCGCCGGTCCAGCGGATTGTCGTATTTCCCCGCCATGTCCGAATTTTTCAGCATTTCCTCCCGCTCCTGAACCGTAAGCGGTCCAAGCTGGGTGCTTGGCGGGCGGATCAGCGTGCGTTCAACCACGCCCGGCACGCCTTTTTTCTGCAGCATTGAGGTGACGGCTTCGCCGACGCCAACCTCGCGGATAGCCTCTCCGGTGGAAAAACGCGGGTTCTCGCGGTAGGTTTCCGCCGCCAGTTTCAAGTTTCTGCGGTCCCTGGCGGTAAAAGCACGCAGCGCGTGCTGGATACGGTTGCCAAGCTGGCCGAGGATATCCTCCGGCACATCGGCCGGATTCTGGGTGACAAAATAGATCCCCACCCCTTTGGACCGGATCAGCCGCGCCACTTGTTCGACCTTGTCGACCAGCGCTTTCGGCGCATCCTCAAACAAGAGATGCGCCTCATCGAAAAAGAACACCAGGCGCGGTTTCTCAGGATCGCCCACCTCGGGCAGCTCTTCGAACAGCTCACTCAGCAGCCACAGCAAAAAGGTTGAATAGAGCCCCGGCGCCGCCATCAGCTTGTCTGCGGCCAAGATGTTGACCACGCCCTTACCGGCGTCATCGCACCGCATCAGATCGCTGAGCGCCAATGCCGGCTCCCCGAACAGGTCGGCACCGCCCTGATTTTCCAGCACCAGAAGACGCCGCTGAATGGCACCGATAGAAGCCGGGGACACATTGCCGTACCGCAGGGACAGCTGCGCCCGGTTTTCGCCTATCCAGACCAACAGCGATTGCAGGTCCTTCAAGTCCAGCAGCGGCAAGGCGTCTTCATCTGCCAGCCTGAACGCGATGTTTAAAATGCCTTCCTGCGCTTCGCTCAGCTCCAATAGCCGGGACAGCAGCAGCGGGCCCATTTCCGCAACAGTAGTTCGCACAGGATGGCCCTGCGTGCCATAAAGATCCCAAAAAGCGACCGGGCAGGCATGATAGCTGTAGTCGGCAAACCCGATTTTTTCCGCGCGCGAGGTGAAGGCGTCATGCAGTTTGTGGCTTGGTGATCCAGGCTTTGCCAAGCCGGACAGATCCCCCTTCACATCCGCCAAAATCACCGGCACGCCGGCATTGGAAAACCCTTCAGCCAGGATTTGCAGAGTGACAGTCTTGCCTGTGCCGGTTGCCCCGGCGATCAGCCCATGCCGGTTGGCGTATTTCAGTGCCAGCCCCTGCGGCGTGCCATAACCTTCGCCGCCGCCGCCCAGAAAGATACTGTCTGCCATGCCCGTCCCCTGCCTGTCTTTTTCCCTGTGGATAACAATACAACGTTAACTTTTCAGTGCGATAGTCAATCTTGCCCGCCCCCGCAAATGCGGTTGCCGTGGCGGACATTTCCTCCCTGTCAGACTGGCCGTGCCTTGTGCACGGCCTTCTTTTTCCGGCGGGACTGCCTGCAAAACAGGCAAATACCGCGGCGATCCGGACAGCCAGGGTTCCATTCCCCCTAAATTGAAGCCTGCGCGACTTTTTTTGAACTTGCATGTTGACCGATGGCCAGCCCTTTCGTAACGTCCTACGCAATAACTAAGTCGGCCAGTCCGACGGGGAGACACAACACGAAAAAGGGGGCCATCCGGTTCCCTTTTTTGTTCCGGTACAGTGACTTCCGGGCTTGAAACATTTTGCGCGGAATTCCCCGCAGATCATTTGTTATTGGCCTGACACCACCCGGCCGGCGTGGTAAACGCAAAACCAGCGTCTTTAGAAAAATGAGGCATTCATGTTGAAGTCCCTGACCCCGATCACGCTTGCCGCAGTGCTGGCCATGTCCGCCCCGCTGGCGGCACAGGAAACAGCCACGGAAGAGACTGCGGGGGCGGAATCCGCTGAGCAGACAGAACAAACGGAATCAACCGCAGATCAGCTGCTGGACCTGGGCGAACCGGTCAGCGACGGCCCTCAGGCCGGCGAGCGCTACTCCAAGGAAACCCACGGCGATTGGGATCTGGCCTGCATCAAAACCGAAAGCGGCACCGACCCCTGCTCGCTGTTGCAGGTGCTGGCAGGTCCGCAAGGCAACCCGATTGCCGAAGTGTCGCTGTTCCGTATCGACCAGCAAGGCGGCCAGGCCGTTGCCGGGGCCACCGTCATCGTGCCGCTGGAAACTCTGCTGCCCGCGGCTCTGACGATCTCGATCGATGGCGCCCCGGCCAAACGCTACAACTATTCGTTTTGCAACCAGCTGGGCTGCGTTGCACAGATCGGCCTGACCCAGGGCGACATCGACGCCTTCCGGAAGGGCAAGGAAGCCGTTCTGTCGCTGCGTCCGGCGCCGGCACCGGATCAAGTGGTGCAGATGAAGCTGTCGCTGAGCGGTTTCACCGCCGGCTTTGACGTTGTGGACGTGGTCAAGCAATAAGCCCGCTGGCATTGAAAACTGAAAACGCCGTGCGCCTTCGGGCCGCGGCGTTTTTCTTTGCTTGGTTCAGACCTTGCGCAGGGCCAGCACCGCGTTCAGCCCGCCAAAGGCAAAAGCGTTGGACAGGGCCACATCGACCTTGGCCTCGCGGGCCTCATTCGGCACCACATCCAGCGCGCACTCCGGATCGGGGTCTTCATAACCGATAGTCGGAGCGATCACCCCGTCGCGCAGCGCCATGATGCAGGCCAGCAGCTCCACCGCACCGGTGCCGCCGATAAGATGGCCATGCATGGATTTGGTGGAGGAGATCATCAGCCTGTCCGCATGGGGGCCGAAAACATCCGCGACGGCAGCGCATTCGGTCTTGTCATTGGCGGCGGTGCCGGTGCCATGAGCGTTGATATATCCCACCTCAGACGCGTTGATACGGGCATCCTGCAATGCTCCAGAAATGGCACGGGCGGCGCCCTGCTTGCTGGGCATCACGATGTCGGAAGCGTCCGAGGACATGGCAAATCCGATGACTTCGCACAGAATTTCTGCACCGCGTGCCCTGGCGTGCTCATACTCTTCGAACACAAATATGCCTGCGCCCTCGCCCTGCACCATGCCATTGCGGTTGGCGCTGAACGGGCGGCAGGCGTCCTTGGACATCACCCGCAGCCCTTCCCAGGCCTTGACCCCGCCAAAGCACAGCATGGATTCAGAGCCGCCGGTGATCATTGCCGGGCTCATACCCGAGCGCACCATCTGGAACGCTTGCGCCATCGCGTGATTAGAGGACGCACAGGCCGTGGACACGGTGAAACTGGGCCCCTTGAGGTTGAACTGCATAGACACATGCCCGGCTGCCGCATTGTTCATCAGCTTAGGCACCACAAAGGGGTGCACCCGGTTCTTGCCGTCCTCGTAAACGCTGCGGTAGTTCTCATCCAGCGTTTGCATGCCGCCGCCGGAGTTGCCCAGAACCACGCCGGCCTTGGCGGACAGATCGCCATGGAACTCCAGGCCTGATTGCTCGATCGCCTCTTTGGCCGCAGTCAAGGTGAACTGGGTGAACCGGTCATAGAGGCTCATCTGCTGGCGGTTGAACCGCCCTTCTGCCTCAAATCCGCGGACCTGGCCGCCGATGCGGATTGCCAGGCGGTCCACATCGCGAAACTCCAATTCTCCAATGCCGCAACGGCCTTCGCGCATGGCCTCCAGTGTGGCGGGCACGGAATGTCCCAGGGCATTGATGGTTCCAGCCCCGGTGATGACGACGCGCTTCATTGGCTATCTTACGCTTTTTCCAAAATCAGCTTGTCGATGCCTTCGACGATAGCCGCAACATTGGAAATGTTAAAATCACTGTTTTCGGGTTCGTTGGCATTGAAGGGAATCGAAACATCAAACTCCTCTTCAATGGCAAAGATGCTTTCCACCAGACCCAGGCTGTCGATGCCCAGATCCTCCAACGTGCTGTCGAGGGTCACATCCGACGGCTCAAGAACCGCCTGTTCGGCAATAATTGCAATGACCTTGTCCTGCGTGCTCATGTGGAGATCCCCGACGTTGTGGCTGAGGCAGATGTAGTAATTCGGCCGTTACTTGAAAACAGCCTTTTTTAACAATTCGATGTCACGCATCAAACGCGGCAGGCGGCGTTGTGCTTTATACATCTCAGTGTGGGTCTCCATCTTGACGCTGGGATAGCCCATGATCACCCGGCCTGCAGGCACGTTCGACAGGATCTTGGTGCCGCCGCCGGCGATCACCCCGTCGCCGATGAAAATATTGTCGACTACACCGCATTGGCCGCCCAGCACCACGTTGTTGCCGACATCGACAGAACCGGAAATGCCGGTCTGGCCGCATAGCAGGCAATCATTCCCGACCCGGGTGTTGTGGCCCACATGCACCTGATTGTCGAGCTTGCTGCCATTGCCGATCACCGTGTCGCGGATGGTGCCGTTGTCCAAAGTGCAATTGGAGCCGATTTCCACGTCATCACCAATGGTGACGGCTCCCAAAGAGTGGATGCGGACCCAGGCCTGCGCCCTGGCTTCGCCCTGATCGCCCATGGTCTTGCGGGCGTTTTCAGCACCGGAAACTTCGGGAGTGACATAGGAAAATCCATCGCCGCCGACGCGTGCGCCAGGCTGGGCGCGGAAACGGGCGCCGATGGTTGCCCGGGCGCCGATCGAGACCATTTCGCGCAATTGGGCGTCTTCGCCAATCACAACATCTGTTCCGATGTAACAATGCGGACCGATGATCGAGCGGGCACCGATTTCGGCGCCGGCACCGATGACAGCCAGCGGCCCGACTGACACATCCTCACCCAGCTTGGCCGTAGGGTCGATCACTGCAGAGGGGTGTATACCGGCAGCAAACCCCTGCCCCCGGTCCAGCATCGCGGTTACGCCGGACATGGTCAGGCGCGGACGCGGAGCAAAAATAGCGGCCTTCAGACCAAATGACTGCCAGTCCGCCCCCTCCCACAGCACCGCGGCCTGCGCATTGCCAGCTTTAAGGCCCTCGGCATATTTCGGCGCCATGGCCATGGCGATCTGATCTGCCTTTGCATCCTGCGGCTCCGCCGCGCCTGCAATTTGCAGGTCCAGGTCGCCCTGGGCTTCAATTCCCAGGGACTCAGCGATCTGGCGGATAGTGAACATGGCAGGCCCTTTCAGAATAATCCTGTGTGGGCCTGCTATTTACCCTTGAACGCCGGGCAGTACCACCCCTGCCCGTTCCAGTGCCGCCCAGATCTTGGCGTCGCGGCCATAGACATCGCGGCGGAACTCTGCGCGGCCTTTGCTGGACACAACGGCGGTCCGGTAGATGATATGCACCGGCACTTTCTGGTCCAGCGCCACCTTGGTTTCCTTGCCGCTGCTCAGGATGCGGTGGAAGAAATCTTTCGGGTTTTCGCTTTGCTTGGCCAGCAGCGCATAGGCGAATTCAAACGGTTGCGCCAGCCGGATACAGCCATGCGAGAATGCGCGCACTTCGCGGGCAAACAGGCTCTTTTGCGGGGTGTCGTGCAGATAGATGTTGTATTTGTTCGGGAACATGAATTTGACCAGCCCCAGCGCGTTGCGGCTGCTGGGCGGCTGCCGCATGGAGAACGGAAAGTTCCGCGCAGTATACTGTGAGAAATCAGCAGACCCTCGGTTCACCACCCGGCCGCGCCGGTCGGTGATTTGGATATGGCCGACCGCATTAGGGTTGCTCTGCAGCTTTGGCAGATACTCCTTGGTGATGATCGAGCGCGGCACATACCAGCTCGGGTTGATCACCATATGCTCCATCTCGTCGGAGAATTCCGGGCTGCGGCGGTCATGCGTGTTCTTGCCGATTACCGAACGGGTTTCAAAGGTCACATCGCCATTATCCACGATTTTGGCGGTGAAATCCGTCTGGTTGACCAGAATGTGCCGTTCACCCCGGTCCGGTGTCAGCCAGCGTTCACGCTCCATCGCGATGATTATAGACTTCAAACGGTTGGAGACAGGTTTGTTTACCTCGGCGATTGTGCCAGCGCCAGCCACGCCGTCGGTTTCCAATCCATGATCGGATTGGAAGCTTTGCACAGCCTGCTCCAGCGCGGCGTCATAGCTGCGTGCAGCGCTTCGCTGCAAATACCCCATTGCCATCAGACGATTCCGCAGGGCAATGACAGCCGGGCCCTGATCACCAGGTTCCAGTTTCTTGGCGTTGACACCCGGCCCCCAGCCGCCCGCCGCAAGGATCTGCTCCAGCCGCAGTTTTTCGCGCATCAAACCGCGGTATTGCGGCGATTCCGGCACCAGGCTGCGCATGTAAGCATAAGGCTGCTGATCCCGGATGCCCTCCAGAAAGCCGGTCCCGTCAACTGTATGTTTCTTGCGCACCATGCCATCGTCGATCCGCGACGGCACCAAAAGGCCAGTCTGCAGGTCAGTCGCATAATCCACCAGTGCCTGGCTCAGCGCGGCCTCGATGGTGCCGATATCACGTGTGGTGCGCACGCCGCGCATTTGCTGCAGCAGCGCGCTGACCTCGGCTGAACGGTCCGGCAGCCCATGGGCATTGGTTTCGTTCAACGCCGCTAACAAGGCGGTTCGGCGCTGGCGCGACGCGTCATCCGTGCCTGTCCAAATCGCCTGATATCCGTTTTCACGGTAGAATTTGGCCACGGCATCGCTGCCGGAGGCGGCTTCAGCCACTGCTTGGCGGAAAGCCGCCGAAATTTCAGCCTGCGCTGAACTGGAAACAGTCCCCGCGGTCAGGCCGCCCAAGGCCAGAGCAAAAAGCCCTGCTTTAATCCCCGGCAAAAAGTTTCCTGCGGATGCGCGCGTCATAATATCCGGTCCTTGAGCCGATTTTTGCTAATCTTAGCGGTGCCTATCTGAAATTCTGGTAAATGCCAGCCGGTGTTGTCCATTCACATTTGCGAAATGTTAACATTGATGCACCGATGCCGCGTCTAAGAAGCCCTGTTGCAACAGTCGCGGGGAAAAGTTCCATCGCCCTCCCCTTTTGCGCAAGAAATTGCCGAAAAACGGGCTATCCGTTCTAGTGCGGCAAACAAATGTTGGAACCAGATTCAGGCTGTGCCATACATGCCGCACGCTAACTAAGACAGTTGGCGAGCCCGTAACATCGGGCGATTAGGCAGGACTAGAAGCGTACGGGACGGCGCAGTGAAAATGGCGAAAACCACGGGCACGGGGATCTCCCGGCGTTCTCTTTTGGGTGTATTTGCTGCAACCGCAGTGGCAGCAGCCCCGACTTTTTCCAATGCAGCAGGCTTCTTGCGAGGCGGCGGTGATATCCGCCGGATCCGCATGTACTCTGGCCGCACTGGCGAACGGTTGGACATGGTCTACTGGATCGACGGCCAGTACATCAAAGACGCCGTCAGGGAAGTCAATCATTTCATGCGCGATTGGCGGACGGATCAGGTCAAGGACATGGACCTTCGCACCATTGATATCATGGCCGCCTCGCACAATCTGCTGGATGTGAACGAGCCCTTTATGCTGCTGTCCGGCTACCGCAGCCCGAAAACCAATGCAATGCTGCGCAGCCGCTCGCGCGGGGTGGCAAAGAACTCCCTGCATATGCGCGGCCAGGCTGCAGATCTGCGGCTGGCGTCGCGGTCAGTGTCGCAAATGGCCAAGGCCGCCGAGGCCTGCCATGCCGGCGGTGTCGGTAAGTACCAGCGTTCGAATTTCGTGCATATGGATTGCGGTGTTGTCCGCACCTGGCGCGGCTGACCGCCATATCTTTGCAAGAATGCAAGCCTGCATAGCCTAGTGCGGGCTTTTTGGGTTTCAGAAAACACACCAGCCCGAAACGCCTCCAGCTTTGGCCATGAAATTGTAAACAGCCGGTTTTTCCCGTTGCAGAGGCTGCAAAGCACGGTTATACCCCGCCTTAACGACGCACCTGTAGCTCAGCTGGATAGAGCGCTGCCCTCCGAAGGCAGAGGCCAGAGGTTCGAATCCTCTCAGGTGCGCCAAATTTCCCTGAAAACCCACCTAGACCCATCCATCCTGGCTACCAGCATTCGTTGCGAATGCTGTGCTGGAATGTTCATCATCCAAGCCTCCTGCGCCTTACTCCTGAAAATCGTTAACTGCGCTTGATAGCTCAGCCGCCGCCGCGTAAAACGCGAGGCTGCGAAGATAGTCTGGCGCTTCTTCGCCAAACGCTTTCAACACCTCCTCAGCCGGTTGCATGAAATCCCCGGCAAGTTCCGGCGGAGCTGAAAGAAACCTGCTGGCCCAAGCTTCATCGTCCAGCTCACCCCCAAAGAGCGTTCGGATTTCTTGAACGATATCTTCAAATATCCCCGGTTCGGGTGTGTTCAGCGCTGCGTTGACCAATCTTCTAAGCTCTGTGCCGCGCTGGCCTTGCAGGGAATAATGCACCGCGGCAACTTGGCGCTTGTTCAGATGCAGCGGCAAATATCCCAGGGCGAGGTGTCCCTTTCCAGGCTTTGAAATCACGTTGAAACCGGCGCTTCGCCCATCAGCCGAAACTGTCACGGAATCTATGGGGAGAGCGCTAATGCCCGTAGCGGATTCAAGAACCGATAAAAGTTCGGACTTTTCAATTGAGCCAGAGACCCCTGCATTTAGAGAGATGCCCGCGACCAGCACTTCCCGGCCTCTGAAAACCCTTGAGATTATCGCCCGCCCACGGAAATCATACGCCAGGACGTCAGCATACGGGCTGCATTCCGGATTGGCTTCAGGATAATACAATACGCTTTCTCCGGCAGACGGATCCATTTGGGTCAAGCGTTCGACGTCGAATTTGGCGAGTTTAGACATCGCAAAACGCCCAGCAGCGTCAATTGTTATGAGCCCCCCTGGCCCGGCGCCGCCTGATCCTGCGACAAGCAGTTCAGCGCTCATTGTCCCCAAGAACCCTGCCTCCTTACTGTCATGGGGACCTTTAATCGAAAGCGCGGGATAACATGTGTTTTTCTTATTGCTGCCGGCCCCCAGGATCCTTGTGCCTCTGTCTACATCAATCAGATCGCCCGGATAAATCGTATGGAGCTCTCTTGCAGGGAATGCCCCCAACGGCAGGAAGTAAAGCGCTTCCAACGCTCGGAACCGCGCTTGAACCTGTGTCACATCGGGAGAGGAATGCCCAAAACCGGGTAAAAAGGCTGCGGCAACCAGACTCACCGCCGCTGCATATCTTGTCACACGCATTAGAATACCCTCCGCTGTGCCTATAACCGCCAAGAGAGAAACTATGGCGTTGGCCCAGACTTTCTACCGCCAGTTCAGGATTTCTCAAAAATCCCTGCAACCCTAGGTTATGTTCCAATTCAGCGGCTTTGCTTCCCCGCACGCTGACTACAGTGCCTCAAGCGCCCTCAGATGCCCTGTTGTTTGCACGGGTAAAATTTCACAGCTTTGCATCCCTACTGCCGGAGTGCCTGGCTAAAGGCCTGCAGCAGGGCTCTTTGTCGCGGCGATTTGCCAAGGCTTGGTGGCCAGGTCAGCCAATAGCCTTCAATTATAGCCAGTTCCGGCGCATGCGCGCATTCCAATTGCCCCGTTTGCAAGAGATTTGCAGCCAAAGCTTTGGATCCCAAAACAACACCCATTCCCAACCGGGCAGCCCGCAAGGCATGCGCCATGGAATCTACAGACACTGGACCGGCATCAGGTTCCGTTTCGCCCGTCACTCTGGCCCACTCCGCCCAGCCCGGCCGTTCTCCGCGCAATTCTATGACCGGTAGCTGCCGCCACCCGGCCGCTTTTCCAGGTGCTGTCATTGGCTGCAGCAATTCATTTGCCAGCAAGACCCCGTCGCGCCCCTGCCAGCCTCCGCGTCCGTAGCGGATATGCAAAGCCCCGTCGGCCGCCTCGAACTCCAGCCGCTTAGGAACGGTTTCCGTAACCAGGCGCAGGTCCGGGTAAGTCTTTGAAAACAAGCTTAGCCGCGGCAGCAAAAGCATCTCCAGATGCGATGGCAATGCCGCAACCCTCAGCTCCCGGGCACTTTGGCCAAAGAGATTTTCGGTGCCTTGTTCCAGAGCGAGCAGAGTATCATGGACCAGCGGCAGGTAACTTTCGCCATCCACTGTCAGCGTCACACCGCGTGCTGAGCGAATAAACAACTGCCGCCCCAGCCAGGATTCCAGGTTTCGGATCCGCTGGCTGACTGCGGCCTGTGTGGCGCCGAATTCCTCCGCTGCAGCTGTGAAACTGCCAAGCCGGCCAGCTGCTTCAAACACCTTCAGCCAGTCGAGCGGCGGCAAGCCCTGTTTGGTCGCTTTCTTAGGCATTAGAAAACCTAACCCTCAAACCCCGATTTCCGTCGTTCTCTTGATGTCTCAGCCTCGGTATTAGCGCAAGGGAGAACCAAGCCAACCGGAGAGATCCCATGCCCCGTTCCGTAACCGCTGACACATCCGGCAGTTTTCTGACTTTGACTTTTGAAGACGGCCAGCAGAGCCGTTTTCACGCGATCTGGCTGCGCGACAATGCGCTGGATCCTGAAACCCGCGCACCGGGCAATGGCCAGCGCCTGATCACCATCGGCGACATACCCGCGGACACCAGGATCAGCACCGCATTGGTGGAAGACGGCGCCCTGACAGTGACCTTTGCTCCGGAAGGCAAGACTGTGACCTTCCCCGGAACATGGTTGAACTCACACGCCTATGACATTGACAAAGATACTAAGTTTGGCCGCGTTGCGCCGGGCATTCAGACCTGGAAAAGCAGCCAGCCGGCGCCCGCCTTTGACTGGAACGACGTGCAGTCCGACCCCAAGGTCAAGCGCGACTGGCTGGATGCGATTGCCCGTCTCGGCTTTGCCAAGCTGGTGAACGGCCCCGTCAAGGAAGGCGCGCTGATTGACTGTGCAGAGATGTTCGGTTTTGTGCGTGAAACCAACTACGGACGCTTCTTTGAAGTCCGCACCGAGGTGAACCCGACCAACCTTGCTTATACCGGCCTGGGGCTGCAGGCGCATACCGATAACCCCTACCGCGATCCGGTGCCAAGCTTGCAGATCCTGTATTGCCTGGAAAATTCTGCTGAAGGCGGCGACAGCATCGTGGTGGACGGGTTCCGTGCGGCGGAACGGCTGCGCGAAGAAGATCCGGAAGGTTTTGCGCTGCTGGCCGGCTACCCGGCCCGGTTCGAATTCAAAGGCTCCGACGGTGTGCATCTGCACTCGCGCCGCCCGATGATTGAACTTGCGCCTGATGGCGAGATGATCGGCATGCGCTTCAACAACCGGTCGTCGGCGCCTTTTGTGGACGTGCCCTTTGAGAAGATGGAGGCCTATTACGCGGCCTACCGGCGGTTGGGCGAAATCATTGACGATCCGGACATGGGGGTTTCCTTTAAGCTGGAGCCGGGAGAGAGCTTTATCGTCGACAACACCCGGGTGATGCATGCACGTCTGGGGTATTCCGGTTCCGGTTCGCGCTGGCTGCAGGGCTGCTACGCTGACAAGGATGGGCTGCTGTCGACCCTTAATGTACTGAACGCACAGATCGAGGGCTAAGTCATGAGCAAGCCGGAGTTCTCTATGCTGAGCCAGGACAACATTGTCGCCTTCATCGGCGATATCTTTGACCGCCGCGGCGACGAGGAATACCTGGGCGAGCCGGTCACCATGACCGAGCATATGCTGCAAGGCGCCACCATTGCCGAAGCAAACGGTCAGCCGGAAGAAATTATCGTAGGAGCACTTCTCCACGATATCGGCCATTTCACCAGCGAGTTCGGCACTTTCTCCATGGACGACACCGAAGACCGGTTTCACGAAGAGGCCGGCGCCGAGGTGCTGGAACAGTTCTTCCCTTCTGTGATCACCGACTGCGTGCGGTACCATGTGGCGGCAAAGCGCTACCTCTGCGCCACCAAGCCCGAGTATTTCAAGCGTTTATCAGAGGCTTCCGTGCACTCGTTGAACCTGCAAGGCGGGCCGATGAATGCAGAAGAAGTGACCGAGATGGAGAAGAACCCGAACCTCAAGCAGATCATCGCCGTGCGCTATCTGGATGAGGCTGGTAAACGCGCCGACATGGATACGCCCGATTACTGGCATTTTGCGCCGATGGTGCAGCGAATGGTCGACAAACACATGAATGCTTGAACTTTCGCAAAATGAAGCTGCCGGGACAAGTTGAAAACTCCCGTTTCCAGCTGCCTCAGTTCTGAAACACAAAACGGCGCCCGTTGGGCGCCGTTTTCGCGGGTCAGTGGCAGCTCGTCAGACAAACAACTCGTGTGCAAGCTCCAGCGCGTCGATCAGCGTGTCGACTTCTTCCTTGGTGTTGTAAAGGCCAAAAGAGGCACGGCATGTGGCGGATACGCCCAAATGATCCATCAGCGGTCCGGCGCAATGATGGCCTGCACGCACCGCCACACCTTTTTTGTCGAGGATGGTAGAGACATCATGAGGATGTGCGGCACCCTCCATGGTGAAACTGAAAATAGCAGCTTTACCAACAGCTTGCCCCTGCACATTCACCCAATTCAGACCGGTCAGACGCTGCATTGCATAATCGCGCAGCCCGCCCTCGTGCCTGGCGATATTGTCCATGCCGAGATCCATCATGTATTCCAGCGCTACGCCAAAGCCGATGGTCTGAACGATGCCCGGCGTGCCGGCCTCAAACTTCATTGGAGGATCATTGTAGATGATCTGCTCCTTGGAGACTTCCTTGATCATGTCGCCGCCGCCGATGAACGGACGCATCTCAGCCATGCGTTCAGGCTTGATATATATCGCGCCCGAGCCGGAGGGGCCGTAAAGCTTGTGACCGGTAATCGCGTAGAAGTCGCAACCGATGTCCTGCACGTCGACCGGCATGTGGACCGCCCCTTGCGAGCCATCGACCAGTACCGGCACCCCCTTGGCATGGGCGCCTTTGGTGATGGCCTTCACGTCCACCACAGTGCCCAGCACGTTTGAGCATTGCGTGACTGCAACCAGCTTGGTCTTGGGGGTGATCGCGTCGATCACCTTTTGCGGATCCAGGCTGCCGTCATCTGCCACGTCGACCCATTTCAGCACCACGCCCTGGCGTTCACGCAGGAAGTGCCAGGGCACGATGTTTGCATGATGTTCCATCACCGACAGGATGATTTCATCCCCCGCTTCAAACCGCGGCATGGCCCAGCCATAGGCGACCAGATTGATGCCCTCGGTGGTGCCTGAATTCAGCACGATGGTGTTTTCATCCCCTGCATTCAGGAAGCGGGAGATAATACCGCGTACGGCTTCGTACTTCTCGGTCGCGAGATTAGAAAGGAAGTGCAAGCCTCGGTGAACGTTGGAATATTCCTCGGAATAGGCACGTGTTACCGCGTCAATCACCACCTGCGGCTTCTGGGCGGACGCACCGTTGTCGAGATAGGTCAGCGGCTTGCCGTTCACCTCCCGCGCAAGGATCGGAAAGTCGGCACGGATTTTTTCCACGTCATACATTTTCGGGAAGTCCCAGATTGGCTGGGCCGATCAGACCCACGATAAACAGAAGGGCAAACACCAGGATCATGCTGGCCATCATGACAACCCCAAGCGACCGCCAGACAGAGCCGAACTTGTGCGCCGCATTGACGAAGTGCAAGAGGATAAAGAACACCATGATGTTCGCGGCAATATTCAGCAGGGCAGCCAGGGCCGGCATAACCAGCAGCATCGCAACAACAGCCGCGTTAAGGCCTGCTTGCAGCAATTGCAGCCAAGTCACCAGTGCAAGCAGCCCCGCCAGGTTTCCCTGACCGCCCAGCCATCGGCCGGTGGTTGCAAGCATGGCGATAAAGCTGATTTGCAGCAGCAGTATAACCGCAAAATAAGCGCCCGGCGCAAACCGCGGTATCAGAACCTCTGGCGGCAGCGGAAACAGCACTTGCTGCAATGTATAGACGCAAGTGTTCAGCACCACTGACAGCAGAAAGCCCGTCCATAGCGCCTCGCGCGGCCAATCCTGGGCCAGGATTTGATGCGCAGCATCCCGCGGCGATTTCACCGTCAGCAGGGCAAAGGCGGCCAGTGCGTTCATTGCTTTGCCCAATACCCTTGGATCATGCCGGACACCCAGAACCACAGAAAGACCGCACACCACAGTGCCCCCACCAGGTTCAAGGCGGGACCAGTCCCGATGAAGCCGGCGACAAGCCCGTTCAGCAAAATCAGCGGGCTGGCTGCCAGAAAAGCCCAGAACAGCGCCAGCCGGGCGCAGTAGGCCTCGCCCTTTCCGCCTGCCGCGCGGGCAATCCAATGCGCGGCCAGGGCCAGCACGTACAGGACCAGCGGCGCGATAAACACGATGCCCAGCAATGAACCGCCCAGCAGCATATTCAGCTCCTGACCCGACAGATGCGCCTCGCGCGCCAGCCTTGGCATCTGCGCCACAAAGGTCAGCACACAGCCGCTGAGCAGGAAAATCAGCAGCCGGTCTTCGCGCACGCCCATGTCCAGAAGCCGCGCAAACACCTTGCGCGGCCCCTTATAGGTCGCCGGGATATCCGTGGTGACGGACATCAGCGGCGCCGGGCCAGCCAGCCTTCGAGGCGGGAAACGATGTCGGCCGCGATCTCCGCGTCCTCGATCTCTTCCACCGCTTCGGCCAGAAAGGCCAGCGTCATCAGATCGGTCGCTTCGGCATGGGGAACCCCGCGGGAGCGCAGGTAGAACAAGCCTTCCTCGTCGATCGCGCCAGAGGTGGAGCCATGCGAGCAGGCGACGTCATCAGCGTAGATTTCCAGTTCCGGTTTAGCCAGAAACTGGCTGTCGCCGTCCAGCAGCAAGGATTGGGAAATCTGATATCCGTCAGTCTTTTGCGCGCCTTCTTTAACCAGGATCTTGCCCTGAAAAACGCCGGTCGCACCGTTGCGCAGCACCTTCTTGAACACTTGGCGGCTTTCGCAGTTCACCGCGTCATGGGTGATGAATACGGTGTCATCGTGGTGAAAGTCGCCATCGCCCACGCAGGCACCCGCAATATGCGCAACCGCATCGTCGCCGGTCAGCTCAATCACCGCCTCGTTGCGGGTCAGCACACCGTTCACGGTCAGGGTGAACGATTTGAACACAGACTCGGCGCCAAGACGGGTGAATAGATGCGTTGCCGCGCGGCGCTCGTGGTCCCGGCCCTGCGCCCGCACCAGATGCAGCTTGCCGCCATCGGCAATGTCGATCTCCATGCACTTATTGAAACGCGAGGCCGCCGGGCCGTTTTCCAGGATCGTCACTTCGGCGCCGGTTTCCACGCGAACCACGTGATGCAGGATCGCGTCGGAACTCTCATCCGAATGCACATAAGTAAAGTTGATCGGTTTGGAGACCTTACCGGTCACCCGAATCGCCACGCCGTCGGTGGCAAAAGCGGTGTTCAATGCCGCCAGCGGGCGTTCCACCGGGGTTTGGCCACGCGCTTCAAGAACACCGTACAAATCCTTGGCCCAATGGATATCTTTGCAGCAGATATCCTCGATCCGGTCGATGGTCAAACCTTCCAGCGACAAATCATCCGAGGCTTCAGCGTCGAAAACGCCATCGACAAATACAATGTTCAGCCGCTCAAAAGCGCTGAACATCGGTGTTTCCTCCGCAGCGAACACTGCGGCATTGAGAGCCTCAGCCTGCACCAGAGTTTCGGGACGGGTGTACTTCCAGTACTCATCCCGGCGGTTGGGCAGGCCCATGGTCTGGACCCGCGACAGCGCTGCCTGCCGGGCCGCCTTCAGGCAGCCGCTTTCCGGCAGGGTCAGCGCGGACAGCCGCGCCTCGGTTGCGCTTTGCTTTACTTCCGGCAGGGCCATTTACGCCTCCTCTGCCAGGATGCCGGCATAGCCGTTGTTCTCAACTTCCAGCGCCAGCTCGGGGCCGCCGGTCTTGACGATGCGGCCGCCTGCCAGGATGTGCACAACGTCCGGTTTGATGTGGTCCAGCAGGCGCTGATAGTGGGTGATCACCAGGAAGCCGCGGCCCTCGTCGCGCAGCGCGTTCACGCCTTCAGCCACCAGCTTCATCGCGTCGACGTCAAGGCCGGAGTCGGTCTCGTCCAGGATGCACAGCTTCGGCTCCAGCATCGCCATCTGCAGGATCTCGTTGCGCTTCTTCTCACCGCCGGAGAAGCCGACGTTGACCGGGCGCTTCAGCATGTCGGCGTCGATCTTCAGTGTCTTCGCCTTGGCGCGGATGATTTTCAGGAAGTCGGAGGCCGACAGCTCTTCCTCGCCACGGGCTTTGCGCTGTGCGTTCACCGCGGTGCGCAGGAAGGTCATGTTGCCCACACCGGGGATTTCCACCGGGTACTGGAACGCCAGGAACATGCCGGCTGCGGCGCGTTCTTCCGGCTCCATTTCCAGGATGTCTGCGCCTTCCAACTCGGCAGAACCGTCGGTGACCTCATAACCGTCGCGGCCGGACAGCACATAAGACAGAGTGGATTTGCCCGAACCATTCGGCCCCATGATGGCGTGTACTTTGCCAGCTTCGACTTTCAGGTCGACGCCTTTCAGGATCTGCTTGTCTTCGTCTTCAAGTTTGACGTGCAGGTTTTTGATTTCGAGCATTTTTTCCTCGTCTCACATGTCTTGCGGGCATACAGCCCACGATATTCCATGGCCCCAGCTGGAGCCGTTGCATTCTTATCCCAGCACCACTGCGGTGCCACTGGCCGAGACCATCAGCATGGACTGTCCCACCACTTCGTAATCCAGATCCACGCCAACAACGGCATTGGCGCCCTTGTCCCGGGCGCGGTCTTCCAGTTCGGCCAATGCGGTTTCGCGGGCATCCTGCAGCTTGCTTTCATAAGCGCCGGAGCGGCCGCCGACGATGTCGGTGATCGAGGCAAAGACATCGCGCACCACATTGGCGCCCATGATCGCCTCGCCCACCACGATGCCCTTGTATTCGGCGATCTGGTAGCCTTCGACGCTTGGTGTAGTCGTGACAATCATGCGCTTGCCTCCGTCTTTAGTTTTACAAACTTCGACAGGCGCATTCCCTTGCGAACCTCAGTTCCATAAGAACGTTTTCCTGTACCCAGTTCCGCCACATCGTTGGCAGAGTGCCCCTCCAATTCGGTCGCATACTCAATTCCAAATAGATGAATGGATGTGACCATTTCGCGTTTTTCGGCTTTCAAGTAGCGATCCTTCAGGACATCCGCCAACTGATCTGTCGTCATAGCTTACCCCACAGACCCTTCCAGCGAGATCGCAACCAACTGCTGTGCTTCCATGGCAAACTCCATCGGCAGCGCCTGCAGCACGTCTTTACAGAAACCGTTGACCACCAGGGCCACCGCCTCTTCCTCGTCCATGCCGCGCTGGCGGCAGTAGAACAGTTGATCGTCGTCCACCTTGGAAGTGGTCGCCTCATGCTCCACGCGGGAGGAGTTGTTCTTGACCTCGATATAGGGAACCGTGTGGGCGCCGCAGTTGCCGCCGATCAGCAGCGAGTCGCACTGGGTGTAGTTGCGGCTGTCCTTGGCTTTTGGGTGCATCGACACCAGGCCGCGATAGGTGTTTTGCGCCTTACCGGCACTGATCCCCTTGGAAACAATGCGCGATTTGGTGTTTTTGCCAAGGTGCACCATCTTGGTGCCGGTATCGGCCTGCTGCATGTTGTTGGCGATAGCGATCGAGTAGAACTCGCCCTGGCTTTCATTGCCGCGCAGGATGCAGGACGGGTATTTCCAGGTCACGGCCGAGCCGGTTTCCACCTGGGTCCACATCACCTTGGCGCGGTCGCCGCGGCAGTCGGCGCGTTTGGTGACAAAGTTGTAGATGCCGCCCTTGCCGTTTTCGTCGCCCGGATACCAGTTCTGGACGGTGGAGTATTTCACCTCAGCGTCTTCTTCGATGATGATTTCCACCACTGCGGCGTGCAGCTGGGCGATATCGCGCGCCGGGGCAGTGCAGCCTTCCAAGTAGCTGACATAGCTGCCTTTATCGGCGATGATCAGCGTGCGTTCGAACTGGCCGGTGTTTTCCGCATTGATGCGGAAATAGGTCGACAGTTCCATCGGGCAGCGCACGCCCGGCGGCACATAGACAAACGAGCCGTCCGAGAATACGGCCGAGTTCAGCGTGGCATAGAAGTTGTCAGAAACCGGAACCACGGTGCCGAGGTATTTTTTGACCAGCTCAGGATGCTCGCGGATGGCTTCGGAGATCGAGCAGAAAATGACGCCCGCTTCCTTAAGCTCTTTCTGAAAGGTGGTGCCGACGGACACGGAATCGAACACAGCGTCTACGGCGACCTTGCGGCCCTCGGCGGGCGCATTTTCAGCGCCCTCGACGCCGGCCAGAATCATCTGTTCTTTCAGCGGGATACCAAGCTTTTCATAGGTCGCCAGCAGCTTGGGATCGACCTCATCCAGAGACTTGGGCTTCACTTCCATCGACTTGGGGCGGGCATAATAATACTGATCCTGGAAATCGATTTCCGGATAATCCACCATCGCCCAGTCGGGTTCTTCCTTGGTCAGCCAGCGCTCATAGGCTTCCAGCCGCCAGTTCAGCATCCATTCCGGCTCTTCGTTCTTTTCCGAAATCAGCCGGACAATATCCGTGGTCAGCCCCTTGGGAGCGTATTCCATCTCGATATCGGTTTCCCAACCGTATTTGTAAGCACCGCCAACCTCGCGGACTGCGTCCACGGTTTCCTGGTCAACACCATCCTTGACTTGGGTCTGGTCCAAAGCGGCCATTTGTCTTCTCCTCATTCACGCCGCGCGGGCGCGATGTTTCTTTTCTTTTAACAGCCACGCATCGGCAAAGCGCAGCACGTCTTCTTCTGTTGTTTCCGGCCCCAGCGACACGCGGATTGCGCCCTGCGCCGTTGCCTCGTCATATCCCATTGCGGTCAGCACCGCGCTGGCGCGCACCTTGCCGCTGGAACAGGCGCTGCCCGCGCTGATGGCAAATCCCGCCAGATCCATCTGCATGACCTGGGTTTCGCCCTTCCAGCCCGGCGTCGCAAAACACAGGGTGTTCGGCAGCCGCCTCTGATCCTTCCCGACAAAAATAGTATGGCTTGCGCCAGACACAAGCGCCTTTTCTAGAATATTTCTAAGTTCTGCAACCCTGTCCCAGACACCATTTGCCAGATCTTTTGCCGCGGCTTCAGCTGCGGCGCCGAAACCCGCGATTCCAATGACATTTTCCGTACCGGAACGCCGGCCCATTTCCTGTCCGCCGCCTTTGATCTGCGCAGGCAGATCGGTGCCGCGTTTGATCACAACTGCGCCGATGCCCTTGGGACCGCCCAGTTTATGCGCAGAAATCAGCGCCATCTGCGCGCCCAGCCAGTTGAACGCCACCGGCAATTTACCAAAAGCCTGGGTCGCATCAGTCACCGCCAGCCCGTCCGGCAAGTGCTGAACAATGCCAGTTTCGGAATTGGCCAATTGTACTGTGCAGGATGCGGGATCGGTAACCCTGACCGTCCCGTCGGCACTTACCTCAAGATCTTCCACCGTCCAGGCACGCACTGCATCATGTTCCACCGGGGCGCCATGCAGCCCGCGGCCCGCCAATGCCAGCGATGCGCCTTCCGTGGATCCAGAGGTGAACACGATATCCGCCCCATCAGCACCAAAAGCGGTTGCGACCTGCGCCCGCGCCTTCTCAACCAACGCCTTGGCAGCGCGGCCTTCGGCATGCACCGACGACGGGTTGCCGCAAATATCCATCGCCGCGATCATAGCCGCCCGCGCCTCGGGGCGCAGGAGGGCGGTGGCATTATGGTCAAGATAAACGCGTGTCATAGAGTCATCTTTTTACGGATCGGTGCCGCCTCATACGCGGCCTTGCAGCATTTCGCAAAGCTTTCCCGCGAAATTTGTGCGGTATCCGTGCAGGGTCCGGAGAGACAAAGAAGGTGAAATCTTTGCACCTCATTCATCCACGACAGCAAACAGGCTGGGCACCGCCGGACATGGCGCCAGATCATTCTTGATCACATCCGACAGACGGGTTTGATGCAGAAACACATAGACATGCGCGCTCAAACCCTCCCACAGGCGGTTGGTCAGCGATTGCGCCCGGCTGCCGGACAGCGCGCCCGAGGCGCCTGCCCCTTTGTGCATCGCATCAACAGTTTCATCCACGGCAGACAGCACATCGACCACCCGGATCTCTGATGGCACCATCGCCAGGCGGTAGCCGCCGCCAGGGCCGCGCACCGACTCGACCAGTCCCGCACGGCGCAGCTTGACAAACAACTGCTCCAGATACGGCAACGAGATATCCTGCCGCTTGGAGATGTCCCCCAGCGGCACCAATTTGCCCTGCGGCTGCAGCGCGATATCCGCCAGCGCGACCATTGCATAGCGCCCTTTGGTGGAAAGCTTCATATTTTATCCCTCAAAACCAGGGCGCGAGTGTGAAAACATTGACCTTCCCCGCGTCTGTGCGTATCTCAGCCTGACGGTGTATGGCGAGGCCAGCGCCCTTGATTAGAACTGTTCTAAGATGCCCGACGGAACCCGTCAAGTTTTCTGCCGGCAGTCGCGAGAACGAGAGTAGGATTTGAACCACCCATGCCCGAGGTCATCTTTCCTGGACCCGAAGGCCGCCTCGAAGGCCGCTATCACCCGCAAAAAGAAAAAGACGCCCCGATCGCCATCGTACTGCACCCGCATCCGCAGTTCGGCGGAACCATGAACAACAAGGTGGTCTACAACCTCCACTACGCGTTCTACAACATGGGCTTTACGGTTCTGCGGTTCAATTTCCGCGGTGTCGGCCGCAGCCAGGGCGAATACGACCAGGGCGTGGGAGAGCTGTCGGATGCGGCCTCGGCGCTGGATTACCTGCAGTCGATGAACACCAATTCCAAGCATTGCTGGGTTGCGGGTTTCTCGTTCGGCGCCTGGATCGGCATGCAGCTGCTGATGCGCCGCCCGGAGATCACCGGTTTCATCTCTGTTGCACCGCCGGCCAACATGTATGATTTTTCCTTCCTGGCGCCCTGCCCGTCCTCCGGGCTGATCATCAACGGCACATCCGACCGTGTGGCGCCGCCTGCAGATACCGCCAATCTGGTTGGCAAACTGCATGAGCAGAAGGGGATCACCATCACTCATAACGAGATCGAGGGTGCGGATCACTTCTTCCAGGAACCGCATATGGACACGATGATCGGCGATGTATCCGATTACGTGAAGCGCCGCCTGACCGAGAACAGCCGCTGATGGGCACGATCGAAACGCTGGCGCAGAAACTGGCGGTCGATACGATCAAGGTACAGGAGGCCAGCGGCGAAGACCGGCTGTATGTGGAGGTGGGCCAAGTGCTTGGCGCCGCCTCCCAATCTTTGGAAGAAGCGTTTCTGACCGAAATGCGCGTACGCCTGGCTGAGCGCAAGGCGCGGGAGTTCCTAAATCAGAAAGTCAGCGCAATTCAGGCGCAGCTTGACGCAAAGGGCGACGCATGAGCGACCGGCTGGACGCGCAGTTCGCATTCTTGCTGAAAGCAGACAAGCTTCGCCGCATTGACCGCCAAAACCTGATCATTGATTGCAGCCGCCGCGAGAATTCGGCGGAACACAGCTGGCATCTGGCGCTTTATGCGCTGGTTATGGCGCCGTTTGCCGCGCCGGACGTGGAGATTTCCCGCGCGATCCGGATGCTGCTGCTGCATGATCTGGTCGAGATCGACGCCGGCGATCACCCGATCACGGATGACGTTGACTGGGACGCCGTCGCACAGGCAGAGCAAGCCGCCGCCAAACGCCTGTTCGGCCTGCTGCCCACGGACCAGGGCGCTGAATTCCTGGACCTGTGGCAGGAATTTGAGGCCGCGGCCAGCCCCGATGCGCGCTTTGCCAAACGGGTGGACCATTGCCAGCCGATTTTTCAGACGCTCTATGGCAGCAAACCGCTGGATTGGCATGTCGATGTGGTCCGGCAAAACCTGAACGGCGGGCGCGCAGCCGCGCTGCAGCAGGACTTCCCGGAAGCCTATCACCACGCATTGGCCCTCCTGAACGAAGATACCGGCTTTGACTGCGGCCACCTGACGGCCCGCCTGCCATTTCTGAATGAAGCGGACAAGCTGAAGCTGATCACCCGTGCGTCCAAGCTGGGCGATGGATCACGCCACGAAAACTCGGCCGAGCACAGCTGGCACATCATGCTGTATGCTTGGGTGCTGGCAGAGCACAGCGCCGGCCCGCTTGAGGTCGACCGGGTGCTGCAAATGCTGCTGCTGCACGATCTGGTCGAAATCGATGCAGGCGATGCGCCGATCCACGGCGTGATTGATCCCGCAGCCCTCGCGGCGCTTGCGGCCAAGGAAGAAGCCGCCGCTGACCGCCTGTTTGGCCTGCTGCCCCCGGACCAAGGCCTGCCTATGCGGGCCATCTGGGAAGAATTCGAGGTGGCAGAAAGCCCTGACGCTGTTTTTGCAAAAGCCATCGACCGGGTGCAGCCGGTTCTGCTTAACCTGCTGAACGGCGGCGGCAGCTGGGTGGATTATGACGTGCGTTTACCGCAGATCGACACCCGGGTTGGCGAAAAGGTCAACCGTGGTGCGCCCGGCGTCTGGCGTTATGTGCGGGCCAAGATTGAGCCCTGGTTCCGGGACGCTGGACGCCTGTAGCGGTGAACCGGCGGGGCACCAAGCCCCGCCAGCCCTGCCTCACGCGAGAAACGGTTGAAACGGCTGCGTTTCAGCCCCGCTCGCGGTAAGTGTCAGGAATTCACCGGGTTGCAGCTCGTTCCATGCGTCACCTGTGTCCTCAAGCGGTTCTGATACAACCGCCCATCCGTTCAAACTGCGGCTCCAGCGGTAATAGACCGATGGCGCAATACTGTCAGAGGAGTAGCGCGCCGCATAAAGCGTCTCTCCATCCGACATCGCTGCGGACAGGCGCATATGCGGGGTGCTGCCACGGGCGCGCGACAAAGCCTCCATGCAGCCCACCGCCCGCTCCAGCGCCGCTTTCGGATCTGTGTCCAAGCCTTCGCGCAGGGCCAGAAGAAACAGCACTTCGCTGTCTGTAGCCCCTTTGCGGTGCTCATAAAGCTCATCAGGAATGCACATATCGGCATGGCGGCGGAAGGTTTCGAAACCGCCGACCTGCCCGTTGTGCATGAAACTCCACCTGCCAACCGCAAAGGGATGGCAATTGTTGCGGCTGGTCGCGGATCCGGTTGAGGCCCGCACATGCGCCAGGAAAAGACCGGATTGAACCTGATTCACCAGCGCACGCAGATTACAGTCCGACCAGGCCGGGTAGACATCCCGGTAGAGCCCCGGCTCGGTCCGCTGCCCGTACCAGGCAATGCCGAACCCGTCGCCATTGGTTGCGGTCTTGCATTCAACCGCCTTCTGGCTTTGTGCAATCAGTGAATGCGCCGGGGTGGAAATGATGTCTTCCAAAAAGACCTTGGTACCGGTGTAGGCAGCCCAGCGGCACATATGTCGCTCCTTGTGTTGAAGATCCTATCAGGATTTATTTTCTGATCTAATCGCTGTAATTGGAATATTTCCCTAAAACAGATCGGATTTTTAATACAGCGTATCTGCGCACAGTCATCTGTTCACTGCCGCGGCGGCCGAAAATAAGGCAAACAGTGACGCATTGGGACTTCCTGCACTGCATTGAATACGGTACCGGAGATAGGAACACTGCTCCGCCGGAGGCCGGGCAAAACGCGTATACGGAGGCAGAGATGCCGGTTCACTATATCTACCTGATTATTGCGGTTGCAGCAGAAACCATTGGCACAACGGCCCTGCAGGCCAGTCAGCAGTTCAGCAAGCTTGGACCGTCGCTGATCGTTCTGGTTGCCTATGCGTTTTCCTTTTACATGATGGGGCTGACGCTCAAGTTCATGCCAGTGGGGATTGTTTATGCGATCTGGTCGGGTCTTGGCATCCTGCTGATAGCGGTTATTGCCTTCATTGTTTTTGGCCAGAAGCTGGATCTGCCAGCCGTGATCGGCATGGTGCTGATCATGTCCGGCATCATTATCATTCACCTGTTTTCCAAGTCTTCCGCCCACTGATCCGCATTTGCGGCTTCTTTGGACGGATTTCCTCTGGCCTTTGTGCGGGGTTCGGGCTATGCGCGGCCCAACTTCCTTACAAAGGCGAACGTCATGGACTTGCGCAACATTGCGATCATTGCTCACGTTGACCACGGCAAAACCACCCTGGTCGACGAGCTGCTGAAACAATCCGGCGCCTTCCGCGAAAATCAGGCTGTGGCGGAACGCGCCATGGACAGCAACGATCTGGAGCGCGAGCGCGGCATTACCATTTTTGCCAAGCCCACCTCGGTCGAGTGGAACGGCACCCGTATCAACATCGTCGACACCCCCGGCCACGCCGATTTCGGCGGCGAGGTGGAGCGGATCCTGTCGATGGTCGACGGCGTGGTGCTGCTGGTGGACGCCGCCGAAGGCCCGATGCCGCAGACCAAATTCGTGACCTCCAAGGCGCTGGCTTTAGGCCTGCGCCCGATTGTGGTTCTGAACAAGGTCGACAAGCCCGACGCCGAGCCCGACCGTGCGCTGGACGAATGCTTTGACCTGTTTGCATCGCTCGACGCCAACGAAGACCAGCTGGACTTCCCGCATATGTATGCCTCTGGCCGTAACGGCTGGGCTGATGCTGAACTGGACGGTCCCCGCAAGGATCTGCACGCGCTGTTCAATCTGATCGTGAACCACGTGCCCGAGCCGAAACAGATCAAACGCCAGGACGAAGATTTCCGGATGCTGGCCACCACATTGGGCAGCGACCCCTTTGTGGGCCGCCTGCTGACCGGCCGCGTCGAATCCGGCAAACTGAAGGTCGGCGCCACCGTTCAGGCCCTCACCCGCATTGGCCAGAAAATCGAACAGTTCCGCGTCACACGCATCCAGGCGTTCCGCGGCCTGGCACAGCAGGACATCGAGGAAGCCCAGGCAGGCGACATCGTTTCCCTCGCGGGCATGGCCAAGGCAACGGTGGCCGATACCATCTGTGCGCTGGCCGTGGATGACCCGCTGGACGCCCAGCCGATTGACCCGCCGACCATCACCGTGACCTTTGGCATCAACGACAGCCCGCTGGCCGGCCGCGACGGCAAGAAAGTCCAGTCGCGCGTCATCCGCGACCGCCTGATGAAAGAAGCCGAGTCCAACGTCGCCATCAAAATTGCCGACACCCCCGGCGGCGAAGCCTTTGAGGTTTCGGGCCGCGGCGAACTGCAGATGGGCGTCCTGATTGAGAACATGCGCCGCGAAGGGTTCGAGCTGTCGATCTCCCGCCCGCAGGTGATCATGAAAGAAGAAGACGGCAAGCGCATGGAGCCGGTCGAAGAAGCCACTATCGACGTGGATGACGAATACTCCGGCGCGGTGATTGAAAAACTGACCGGTGCCCGCAAAGGCGAGCTGGTCGAGATGAAGCCGGCAGGCGCAGGCAAGACCCGCATCATCGCGCATGTCCCCTCACGCGGGCTGATCGGCTATCACGGCGAATTCCTGACCGACACCCGCGGCACCGGCGTTCTGAACCGTGTGTTCCACGGCTGGACCCAGCACAAAGGCGCGATCCCGGGCCGCCGCGCCGGTGTTCTGATCTCGATGGAGAACGGCACTTCGGTTGCCTTTGCACTGTGGAACCTGGAAGAGCGCGGCAAGATGATGATCGGCGCCCAGGCCGACGTCTACACCGGCATGATCATCGGTGAGCACTCCCGCGAGAACGATCTGGAAGTGAACCCGCTGAAGGGCAAGAAACTGACCAACGTGCGTGCCTCGGGCACCGATGACGCGGTGCGTCTGACCACCCCGGTGACACTGTCGCTGGAAGAGTCGATTGCCTACATTAACGACGACGAGCTGGTCGAGGTGACGCCGAACTCCGTGCGTCTGCGCAAACGCTACCTGGACCCGCATGAGCGTAAGCGGATGGCCAAGGCCAACGCCTGATAGACATTAAAAAATACGGCGGCAGAAATCTCTGCCGCCGTTTTTCATTCTGCCGAAGTCAGAGCTGTGACGCTGTCGCCCAAAGCCACCCTGCCCGGCTCCACCACTTCGGCATACCAGCCGCCATGGCCGCGCATCGCGTTATAGCCGCCGTGGCCCAGAACCTCTTCCATCCGCGAACAGGGCGGACAGGGGCCGGTAACCTGCAAAACCGCACTCCCGACTTGCAGTTTGGCTTTGCGCAATGCCGCCAGATTGATCCCGGAAATGACAAAGTTCCGGCGCAGCAGTTCCGGCTGCAAATTGTCCAGCCCGGCAAGGGCCGCAATCACCGGCAGATGCTCAGCCTGGATTAATGTAACGGCGCGTTTGCCTTCATTGGCATGATCGCCGCAAAGACCCGCTGCCGTTACATCCGCAGTTTCCACTGTCAGATTTTCTTCCCGCCGCGTAGGGCGCAGGCCGATCCACGCCACCCGGCCCTGGCCAGCGTGGCGTTTCAGCATCTCCGCAAAAGCGGTGATCATTACTCGGAGGTTTCCACCACCATCAGTTCGCGTTCGGACGCGCCGCGCGCATGGCTCAGCGCTTCCTGGTACTCCGCACTGTGATAGCACTCGACTGCGGCGTCGACACTTGGAAATTTGGCGACAACATTGCGCGGGCGCTCCTTGCCCTCCAACTGCACGAAACGTCCGCCGCGGGCGACGAAGGTTCCGCCGTGCTTGGCGATGGCCGGCCCCGCCAGTTCGGCATATTTGCCATAGGCATCAGCGTCGGTGACGGTCACATGTGCAATCCAAAGTGCGGGCATCGGAGCCTCCCAAGGTATGATCTTTCCGGCAGATTAGGCGATTTGCCGGAAAGACCAAGCATTTTTTGACCAAATGGTCAGCCAGCCAGCACGGCCTCGGCTGCCTTGATCGCCTCGTCAGCGCCGGAAAAATCCTTGCCGCCGCCCTGGGCCATATCCGGACGGCCGCCGCCGCCTTTGCCGCCCACAGCCGGAACAGCCGCCTTCAGCACGTCCACGGCTGAAATTTCGCCGGTCAGATCGTCGGTCACGCCCGCGGCCACAGCAACCTTGCCATCCTCCTCGGCAATCAGCAGGATCACACCAGAGCCGATGTTCTGCTTGTGCGCATCAATCAGGCCACGAAGATCCTTGCCGGACACCCCTTTCAGAGCCTGGGCCAGGAATTTCTTGCCGTTGACGTCCTTGGCCTCGGCCCCGTTCCCAGAACCGCCACCCATCGCAACCTGCTGCTTGAGATTCGAAATCTCGTTCTGCAGCGCCTTGCGTTCGTCCATCATCGCCTTCAGACGGTCCATGACATCAGCAGGCTGCGCTTTCAGCGCAGTTGCAATCTCGGCCATCCGGCCTGCTTCGCGCTCCAGATGCTCAAACGCCGCGGCCCCCGTCAGCGCCTCGATCCGGCGCACACCAGCCGAAGACGCGCTGTCGCCAAGGATTACAAAGGTGCCGATGTCACCAGTCTGCTTCACATGGGTGCCGCCGCACAATTCGATGGAGTATGTGTCGCCATCGTGGCCCTTGCCGGTTGCCGCCCGGCCCATCGAGACCACACGGACTTCATCGCCGTATTTCTCGCCGAACAGCGCCTGCGCGCCCAGCTCCCGCGCATCATCCGGGGTCATGATCCGGGTGGAAACAGGAGTGTTTTGGCGAATGAAATCATTCACTTCCGCGCCGACCTTCGTCAGCTCCACAGCGCTCATCGCCTTGTTGTGGCTGAAATCAAACCGCAGACGGTCCGCAGCATTCAGCGATCCCTTCTGAGCCACATGTTCACCCAGCGCATTGCGCAGCGCCTCATGCAACAGATGCGTGGCCGAGTGGTTGGCCCGGATCCGGCTGCGGCGCGCGTGGTCGACCTCCATCGCGGCACCGAGGCCGACAGCAATTTCACCTTCGGTCACTTCGGCAATGTGCAGGAACAGCCCTTCCACCTTTTTGGTGTCGGTGATACGGGCCGCGCCGCCTTCGACGGTCAGCACACCGCTGTCGCCAACCTGGCCGCCGCTTTCACCATAAAACGGCGTCTGGTTCAGGATGATCTGAACCGTTTCACCCTTGCCCGCCGATTGAACCTGCGCGCCATCCTTGACGATGGCGGCAACCTGGCCTTCGGCTTTTTCGGTCTCATAGCCCAGGAATTCGGTCGGTCCTGCAGCATCGAGAATGTCGAAGTAAACCTTCACATCCGCCGCTTCGCCCAGACCGATGCCGCCAGCGCGGGATTTTTCCTTTTGCGCCTTCATCGCTGCATCGAAACCGTCGGTATCAACCTCGATCTCCTTGGCACGCAGCGCGTCCTGCGTCAGATCAAGCGGGAAACCGAATGTGTCGTACAATTTGAACGCAGTTTCACCGGGCAGGACATCGCCCTTGCCCAGATCGCCCGAGGCATCATCCAGCAGCTTCAGGCCACGGTCCAGCGTCCTGAGGAAACGGGTTTCTTCCTGCTCAAAGGTCTCTTCGATCAGCACCTGGCCCTGGCCAAGTTCCGGATAGGCCGCGCCCATCTTCTGCACCAGTGCCGGCACCAGTTTGTGCATCACCGGATCGGTGGCGCCCAGCAGCGACGCATGGCGCATCGCGCGGCGCATGATGCGGCGGAGAACATAGCCGCGGCCCTCATTCGACGGCAGCACGCCCTCAGCGATCAGGAAAGAACACGAGCGCAGGTGGTCCGCGATCACCCGGTGGTGCACGTTCTGATCCCCGAACGGATCGGAATTCGTGACATTTGCCGAAGCTTCAATCAGCGATTTGAACAGATCGGTTTCATAGTTGTCATGGGTGCCCTGCAGCAGCGCCGCAATCCGCTCCAGCCCCATGCCGGTGTCAATCGACTGCATCTCCAGATCAACCATCGAGCCGTCGGCGAACTTCTCGTTCTGCATGAAAACGAGGTTCCAGATCTCAATAAACCGGTCGCCGTCTTCCTCAGGTGAACCCGGAGGACCGCCCCAAATGTGATCGCCGTGGTCATAGAAGATTTCGGTGCAGGGGCCGCAAGGACCGGTATCGCCCATCTGCCAAAAGTTGTCGGAGGTTGCGATCCGGATGATCCGGTCCTCGGGCACCCCGATCTTCTTCCAGATTTCAAAGGCTTCATCGTCGGTGTGATAGACGGTGGTGTAAAGCCGGTCCTTGGGAACGTCGAGCTCCTTTGTGATCAGCTCCCAGGCAAAGGGGATTGCCTCATGCTTGAAATAGTCGCCAAAGGAAAAGTTGCCGAGCATCTCGAAAAACGTGTGGTGGCGCGCGGTATAACCCACATTATCGAGGTCATTGTGCTTACCGCCGGCGCGCACGCACTTCTGCGAGGAGGTTGCGCGTTTGTAGTCGCGGGTCTCAACCCCGGTAAAACAGTTCTTGAACTGCACCATACCCGAGTTGGTGAACATCAGGGTCGGGTCGTTGCGCGGCACCAGCGGGCTGGAATCCACCACTTCGTGCCCTTGTTTGGCAAAGTAGTTCAGAAAGGTTGAGCGGATATCGTTGAGCGTCGGCATATGCAGGATCTCTTGCGGGCTTAAATAAGCGGTCCGGGCAGGTTTACCCCCCAGCCGGCGCACTGTCTACAGCGCGAAGCGGCGTCTCCCATGAAAAAGGGCGCAGCTTGCGCCACGCCCTCGCATTTCAAATATTTGATCAGATTACCCGGCGCTTAGGCCTCAAGGATATCGTCTGCGCCGCTTACATCCGGACGGTCGAACTCCAGCCCGTGCGAGGCGCGGATCTTATCTTCGATGTCAAAGGCAATCGCCGCATTGTCCCGCAGGAAGGTTTTGGCGTTTTCACGCCCCTGCCCGATCCGCTCATCCCCGTAGGAGAACCAGGCGCCGGATTTATTGACAACACCCGCCGCCACACCAAGGTCCAGCAATTCCCCCATCTTCGAGATGCCTTCGCCATACATGATGTCGAACTCCACCTGCTTGAACGGCGGCGCCACCTTGTTCTTTACCACTTTGACGCGGGTCGAATTGCCGACCACCTCGTCCCGGTCCTTGATCGCACCGATGCGGCGGATGTCCAGGCGGACGGAGGAGTAGAACTTCAGCGCGTTGCCGCCGGTGGTGGTTTCAGGGGAGCCGAACATCACGCCGATCTTCATGCGGATCTGGTTAATGAAGATCACCATGCATTTGGAGCGGCTGATTGAACCTGTCAGCTTGCGCATCGCCTGGCTCATCAGCCGGGCCTGCACGCCGACGCTGCTGTCACCCATATCGCCCTCAAGCTCGGATTTGGGGGTCAGCGCCGCCACCGAGTCGACGACGACCATGTTCACCGCACCGGAGCGTACCAGCGTATCGGTGATTTCAAGCGCCTGTTCACCGGTATCGGGCTGCGAAATCAGCAGCTCATCCAGGTCGACGCCCAGCTTGGCCGCATATTGCGGATCCAGCGCGTGTTCCGCGTCGACAAAGGCGCAGACACCGCCCTTTTTCTGCTGTTCTGCAATGCAATGCAGCGTCAGTGTTGTCTTGCCCGAGCTTTCCGGACCGTAGATTTCGATGATCCGCCCCATCGGCAGACCGCCGATCCCCAGCGCGATGTCCAGGCCCAGCGATCCGGTCGAGCTGGCCTCGATCTCCTGCAAAGCCGTGCCATCGCCAAGCTTCATGATAGAGCCCTTGCCGAACTGCCGCTCAATTTGCGCAAGCGCGCTGTCGAGCGCCTTTTGCTTGTCACCGCTTACTTTATTTTTCATGGTCAAAAGATCCGCCATAGTCCCTTGTCCCTTTCTATGTGTCACACACCGGGGCGTGCGGCAATCACTGCTTTGTTCACCTCTTGTTCCTTATGGGATCAAAAAGAGAACATTGCAACAGAAAACTCTGTGTACCCACAACAAACCCAGGGTGTTAAAGAAAGATTGATGGTTAATCCGCAGCAAGAAACTTTACCGGGCAGTTAACGGAATGATGATATTTTTCAAAGAACGGCTGGCGCTACTCTCCGTTCCCAAGACCGGCACCACCGCCTTTCAGGCGGCTTTGCGCAACCGGGCAGATCTGGTGGTCTCCGACCCGCCGGAGCTGAAACATGCGCCGCTGTACCGCTACAACCGGTGGATCCGGCCGATGTTTGAGAAGGTCTGCGGTGCCGAACTGGAAGTCGCCGCAGTGATGCGGGAGCCGGTCAGCTGGCTGGGCAGCTGGTACAGGTACCGGCAGCGGCCGGCGTTGGATGGCAATCCGAATTCGACCAAGGATGTCAGCTTTGACGACTTCCTGCACGCCTATTGCAAAGGCAAACCGCCCGCCTTTGCCAATGTCGGCAGCCAAGCGAAATTCCTGGAGGCACAGCCAAATGGCTGCAAGGTCAGCCATCTGTTCCGCTATGAGGATCAGGACGCGTTGAAGCAGTTCCTGGAGCTTCGCCTGGACGTGGAAATCCGGCTGGAGCGCAAAAATGTCAGCCCTCAGGCAAGTCTGACACTAAGCCCGGAAGCCCAGAACCATGTCCGGCGAAAGCGTGCAGCGGAATTTGAACTTTACGATTCTATTCCAGTCCGTTGACCATAAAAAGCCGCCGGAACCGGCGGCTTTTACAGATCTGAATTTCTCAACCTTAATGCAGTTGCGCATGAACCGTTTCGGTCAACTGATTGAGCGAGAACGGTTTCGGCAGGAACACCGAATTCGGCACATCCGGGTCAGCCTCGCCAAAGGCTCCTTCGGCATAACCTGAAACAAACACCACGCGGGTATCAGGGCGTTCTTTCAGCGCCTGACGCACCCAGCTGGGGCCATCCATGCCGGGCATCACCACATCAGTGACAAAGACATCCACGGTCAGGCCGGGATCTTCCAGCGTGCGCAGTGCGTCCTCGGCAGATTCGGCTTCCAGTACCGTATAGCCCCGCATCCTGAGAGCCCGGGACGCAAAGGCCCGCACCGGAGCCTCATCCTCGACCAGCAGCACCACACCCTCGCCGTGCTGGGCGGCAACAGCTTTCTCCGTAGTCTCGGCCGGTTTTTCAGCGGCAAGCTGGTCGGCCTGCTGTTTGTAGACCGGAAAGAACAGGGTGAACTGGGTGCCGTGTCCCTTGACCGAGTCGACAAAGATGTAGCCGCCGGTCTGCTTGATGATGCCATAGGCCGTGGACAGGCCCAAACCGGTTCCCTCGCCAGTGCGTTTGGTGGTGTAGAAGGGTTCAAACACCTTTTGCAGCTTGTCCGGAGCGATCCCTACACCTTCATCGGACACTTTCACGGTGACCCAATCGCCGGCCGGAACTGTGGCGCGGTTCCGCTCCAGCGGTTTATCCAGCGCGATCACTTCCGTCTCGACCCGGATCTCACCGCCCTGCGGCATCGCATCGCGCGCGTTCACCACCAGATTCATCAGCACCTGTTCCAGCTGCCGCTTATCAGCCCGGATCGACTTCATCACCGGATCGTGGCTGAGGGTCAGGGTGACCTTTTCACCCACCAGCCGGTTCAGCAGATGGGTCAGGTCCGACAGCGTGTCCCGCACATCCAGGGTTTCCGGCTGCAGTGTCTGTTTGCGCGAAAACGCCAGCAGCTGGCTGACAAGCGAGGCCGCCCGGTTGGCGTTCTCGTGGATCTGGATCAAATCGCCATAGTCCTGGTCGCCCTGATCATGGCGCAGCAACAGCAAATCGCAGTGGCCGGAAATCGCGGTCAGCAGATTGTTGAAGTCATGCGCAACGCCGCCCGCCAGCTGACCGATTGCCTGCATCTTCTGGCTTTGCACAAATTGCGCTTCCAGCGTCTTCAACTCGGTCGCATCATTCAGCACTGCGATCAGCATCGGAGTGCCCTCTTCCACCACCCGGGTGAGAGTCACCTGAACAAAGACTTCCTTGTCAGCGCGCGACAGGCGCAGGAATTCAGACTTGTTCGGTGCCAGCCCGTCAGCCGTATCGCGCAGCCAGTCTGACATCGGGCGGCCCAACCCTTCCATCAGCTGGCCAAGCTTCAGATTGGCACAGCTTTCAACACCTAGCAGACGCAGGGCCATGCGGTTGCTGGTCAGAATTTCACCTGTAGGAGCAACCTTGAGGAACGGCACAGGCAGCGCTTCCAACCCGGCTTGGGCAGAGTCAAAACTGCCTTCGTCCACCTCCATCAGAAACAGTTCGCTGCGCCCCTGGGTGCGGTTCTTCTCGCTGACCAGCACCTGGACCGGGCCGGATTTGGTGCTGAGCGTATTGATCTGCCCGGGCATGACCGGCAGCGCAGGGAACAAACGGTCGGTGGATTTCACACGCTCACCGATCAGGCTGCGGGCCGCCTCGTTCATGAACAAAACAGCGCCAGTGCGGCCAACCGTGATCATCGGAACCGGCATCGTTTCCGCACCGCGCCCGTTGCCGCCGCGATCCAGGATATCCTCCACCCGCCACAGAAAGCTGCCGCCGTTCATCTGGTGAACCGCCAGCCGTACATGGCCGCGCCGGGTCACGATATCCTCGCGGGCGGCACCATCGACGCGGGCGCGGCTTTGCAACCGGTACAAAACAGCCGAAGGGTTAGCCAGGATCGACCGCAAAGTTCCTGCCAATGTGTCGCGGCTGCCGTCCTCGAACCGTTTTACAGCGGCCCCGTTGCAGGCATGGACCACTCCATCGCCGTCCGTGACAAAACTTGGCGTTGCATCTTTTTCGATAAAGCCGGTCAGCAGCTCCGCCGCCATCGACCGCGCATTCAGGCGCATCCGGGTTTGAATAACCATCAGCACCGCCACAGCCGCCAGTGTCAGCCCCACCATGACAAAACCGCGGCCCATCCAATCGGGCAGCGGCACCAGCCAGGGGCCTGACAGCAGCATCAGGGCCAGCAGCAGTGTCGCGGCCAGCCGGGCATGCTCGGGGGCGTAAACCCGCAGTTCCGGAACGGAAGTTTCTTGGCGACCGGACATTACGGCTCCATGGACAATGCAAAGTGACGCCATAACGCGGCGGTTTTGGTTAAAACCACGTTAAGAAACACAAAGGTTTCCCGGCGGAGACCCTAACAACCGCCCTTTGCGCGCGTCAACACAGCAACAAAGAAACCATCGGTGCCGTTTTGCACCTGCCAGCTTTGCTGCGCCGCCAGCGACCAGCCCTCGTTCTCTTGCAAAAACCTTTGAACTTGCTCAGAGTTTTCGCCATTCAGCACCGAGCAGGTGGCATAGGCCAGGGTCCCGCCAGGCGCTGTCAGGCCTGCCGCTGTGCGCAAGATATCTGCTTGGACCCGATGCAGGTCCTGCAGGTTTTCAGGCGTCAGCCGCCATTTACCTTCCGGCGCCCGCCGCCAGGACCCGGAACCGGAACAGGGGGCATCGCACAGCACCAGGTCAAACGGCCCGCTGCGCTCAAGGTCCGCCGTCAACAGCTGCTGCACCTGCACACCCGCCCGCGCCGCGCGTTCGGGCAGGTCTTTCATGCGTTTGGGATCGGCATCATGGGCAAACAGCCGGAGGTTCGCCTGCGCGGCCATGGCCAATGTTTTACCGCCGCCGCCGGCGCAGTAATCCAGCACCTTCATGCTGTCTTGCAATGGCAACAGCGCGGTTACCGCCTGGCTCGCTGCGTCCTGCAATTCAACAAAACCGTCCTGGTACATTTTTGTGTTGCGCAGCTTGCGGGCGCCTTCGGTCACGTCCAGCGCCGTGGCGGCGGCCGGATGCGGCCGGGTGGCGATACCGTCGGCGTTCAGCGCCTCTTGCGCCTGCGCAAGCGTGCCGCGGGCAATGTTCACCCGCAAATGCACCGGCGCACGGCTGCGCAGAGCCAGCGCTGCGGCCTCTGCCTGATCCCCAAGGCTGCTGCTGAATTCAGGCCACAGCCAATCGGGAATATCCAGTGCCTCGGCCCCTTCCGGCGGGGAAGGCAGCTGACGTTCCGCCTCGGTCAAATGTGCAGGCCCATACCCCTGTCCGCTAAAGACTTCGTCCGGGTCCTGTCCTGCTTCCCGCAGCGCGCCCAGAACCAGCCCTCGGCCGCTGTGCGCGCCGCCAAGGACTGCGTGCGACCGCTGGCACCGCACCGCTGTAAACACATGGTCACGCACTGCGGCGCGGTCTTTTGATCCGGCAAACCGGCTCCGTCGTCCCCAGGAGGTCAAAGCCTTTTCCGCAGGCTCGCCGTCCAGAATCCGGTCAAGAACCTCAATGGCCGCCTGCAGGCGGGCGGCGGGGGTCATGCCCCTGCCTTTTGATTGCACGCGGCCATCATCAGCTTATCCTGCCCGGTAGTTCGGGGCTTCACGGGTGATCTGCACGTCATGCACATGGCTTTCCTTCAGCCCGGCGCCGGTGATGCGGACAAAATTGCAGTTCTTGCGCATCTCATCCACGGTCGCACAGCCGGTATAGCCCATTGCCGCACGCAGACCGCCGACCAATTGGTGAACCACCGGCCCGGCGCCGCCTTTGTAGGGGACCTGGCCTTCGATGCCTTCCGGCACCAGCTTGTCGCTGGCCGCGTCCTTCTGGAAATACCGGTCCGCCGAGCCGCGCGCCATCGCACCCATCGAGCCCATGCCGCGGTAGGATTTGAACGATCGGCCCTGATACAGGATCACCTCACCCGGGGATTCATCCGTGCCGGCAATCATCGAACCAACCATGGCGCAGGAGGCACCTGCCGCAATCGCCTTGGCGAAATCGCCCGAGAATTTGATGCCGCCATCAGCAATCACCGGGATATCACCAGCCGCATTTGCGCAATCCATGATCGCAGTCAGCTGCGGCACGCCGACGCCGGCCACCATGCGGGTGGTGCAGATCGAGCCTGGACCAATGCCGACCTTGACTGCATCCGCGCCCGCATCAATCAGCGCGCGGGTGGCTTCAGCGGTGGCAACGTTGCCGGCAATCACCTGCACCGCGCCATACTGTGCCTTGATCCGCTTTACCGCGTCGATCACGCCTGCCGAATGGCCATGGGCCGTATCCACAACAACGATATCAACACCTGCGTCGATCAGCGCCTCGGAGCGGGCAAAGCCGCTGTCCCCGACCGAACTGGCGGCGGCAACCCGCAGGCGGCCCAGCTCATCCATGCACGCGGTCGGGTGCAGCACGGCCTGTTCGGTGTCTTTGAGGGTCAGCAGCCCGGTCAGCCTGCCATCCTTGTCGGAGACCAGCAGTTTTTCGATCCGGCGCGCCTTCATCAGCGATTTGGCTTCTTCCAGATCGGCCGGCTCCTGCAGCATCGCCAGATTGTCAGAGGTCATCATCACCGACACCGGCGTGCTGTCATCCGAGGCAAAGCGCATGTCGCGGTTGGTAACGATACCGACCACGCGGCCCGAACCATCCACCACTGGGAAGCCCGTCACCCGGTAGCGTTCCTGCAGCGCCTTGGCGTCGGCCAGGGTCTGGTCTGCGGTCAGCGTAATGGGGTTATAGACGATACCAGAGATAAAGCGTTTGACCCGGCGCACTTCGCGGGCCTGCTCTTCCACGTTCAGGTTCTTGTGGATCACCCCCATGCCGCCGGCCTGGGCCATGGCAATCGCCATGCGGGACTCGGTCACCGTGTCCATGGCCGAGCTTAGAAGCGGAATGTTCAGCGATACCGACTGCGTCACCCGGGTGCGCGTATCAGCGGTATTGGGCAGCACGCTCGACGCGCCTGGCACCAGTAGAACATCATCAAAGGTGAGAGCCTCACGAATCTGCATTGGTCATCCTCATGCATAACCCCGTTTGGCGGTGACCCTATGGCACAGAACCTACTGGGGGGAAAGAGGCAGCAGGCAAGAATTCCTGCACTGCAGCAATCTCTTTCGGGCGGCTCTGATCTGGGTCAATGCGCGCAGGCCTGCTTGGCGTATCAGAAAACCTGCAGAAATGATGCAGGATATTGCCATGCCCGCCCCATTGGAAAACGTCACTGTTCTGGACTTCACCCATGTTCTGGCCGGTCCTTACTGTTCAATGATCCTGTCGGATCTTGGCGCCGATATCATTAAGGTGGAACGTCCCGGAACAGGCGACGACACCCGCACTTTCCCGCCGTTCAAGGAGGGCGAAAGCGCTTACTTCGCCACCATCAACCACGGCAAGAAAAGCATCGCACTGGATCTGAAGGCGCCCGAGGACCGCGTGGTTTTTGAGCGGCTGCTGGCGCAGGCCGACGTGCTTCTGGAGAACTACCGTCCCGGCGTGATGCAGCGGCTGGGCTACGGCTGGGAGGATCTGCACGCCAGATACCCGCGGCTGATCTATGGTGCCGTGTCGGGTTTTGGCCACTCCGGCCCCGATGCCCTGAAGCCTGCCTATGACATGGTGGTGCAGGCCCGCGGCGGGGTGATGTCAATCACCGGCGAAAAGGACCGCGATCCGGTGCGCGTCGGTGCCTCGATCGGCGATATCGTGGCGGGCATGTTTCTGGGGCACGGTGTCCTGGCGGCCCTTTTGGACGTGCAGAAAACCGGTCTGGGCCGGTTCATCGATGTTGCCATGCTGGACAGTCAATTGGCGCTGCTGGAGCACGCCATCGCCATCACATCGGTTACCGGACAAGCCCCGCAGCCCTCTGGCGCCCGGCACCCGTCGATCACTCCGTTCGAAACTTTTCACGCATCAGACGGGCTGTTTGTTATTGCTGCCGGCAATGACACGCTATTTGCCCGGCTCTGTGACGCGTTGGATTTACCGCTTGCCGAAGACCCGCGTTTTGCCACCAATCCGGCCCGGTGCGAAAATGCACGCCTTCTGAAACGCTTGATCGAGGCGGTGACACTAGGGGACACCAAAGACCACTGGATCGGGGTTCTGACCAGGGCCGGCATTCCCACAGGGCCGATCCAGACAGTGGATCAGGTCCTGAAGGACCCGCAGATCCTGGCCCGCAATATGGTCGTCGAGGTTCTAGGCAAAAACGGTCGATCCGCAAAATTGTCAGCAGGCAATCCGATCAAGATGAGCGGCCTGCCGGACCCTGAAACCCGCGCCCCTGCCCCGCAACTGGATGGCGACCGCGCAGAGATTCTGGCGTGGCTGAAAGAGGTTGAGGCACAAGCCGTCCCCTGACAATCACCCAACTAAAAACCGCATCCCAAAGTCACCAAATATGGAAAAATGGCGCCAGCAGACGGGAAAATGCCGCCCATTGCCTTTCGCCTGCCGCAAAAGCCCATATGCTCCGCCTAAATTGCGGAATGAGAAGGCTACAGGCATGACTGACGAACCCCTCGTTGTGTTTACCCCATCCGGCAAACGCGGGCGTTTCCCCGCGGGCACGCCGATCCTTACCGCCGCCCGGCAGCTTGGGGTCGACCTCGACTCGGTCTGCGGCGGCCGCGGGATCTGCTCGAAATGCCAGATCACCCCGTCCTACGGCGAGTTTTCCAAGCATGGCGTGACCGCCGAGGAAGGCGCGCTCAGCGAATGGAACAAGGTTGAACAACGCTACAAGGACAAGCGCGGCCTGATCGACGGCCGCCGTCTGGGTTGTCAGGCCACCGTGCAGGGCGACATCGTGATCGACGTGCCGCCGGAAAGCCAGGTCCACCGCCAGGTGGTGCGCAAACGCGCCGAAGCCCGCGACATCACCATGAACCCCTCCACCCGCCTGTTCTATGTCGAGGTGGAAGAGCCCGACATGCACAAGCCAACAGGCGACATGGAACGGCTGATCGAGGCGCTGGACGCCCAATGGGACCTCAAGGGCGTCAAGACCGATCTGCATATCCTGCATGCGCTGCAGCCTGCCCTGCGCAAGGGCGGCTGGAAGGTGACCGTGGCCGTGCATCTAGGCGACGCAAGCCACCCGCCCAAAATCATGCATATCTGGCCAGGATTCTACGAAGGCACCGTGTACGGCCTGGCGGTCGATCTCGGCTCCACAACCATTGCCGCGCATCTGTGCGACCTGAAAACCGGCGAGGTCGTCGCCTCCTCCGGCATCATGAATCCGCAGATCCGCTTTGGCGAAGACCTGATGAGCCGGGTCTCCTATTCGATGATGAACAAAGGCGGTGATCAGGAAATGACCCGCGCGGTGCGCGAAGGCATGAACGCGCTGTTCACTCAGATCGCGTCTGAGGCGGAGATAGACAAGGCGCTGATTGTGGACGCGGTCTTTGTCTGCAACCCGGTGATGCACCACCTGTTCTTAGGGATAGACCCGTTCGAGCTAGGTCAGGCGCCGTTTGCGCTGGCAACCTCCAACTCCTTGGCCTTGCGCGCGATGGAACTGGATCTGAACATCCACCCCGCCGCCCGCGTCTATCTGCTGCCCTGCATCGCCGGCCACGTCGGTGCTGACGCCGCCGCGGTGGCGCTGTCGGAGGCACCTGACAAATCCGAAGATCTGGTGCTGGTCGTCGATGTCGGCACCAACGCCGAAATCCTGCTGGGCAACAAGGAAAAAGTCCTGGCCTGTTCCTCCCCCACTGGCCCCGCGTTCGAGGGCGCGCAGATTTCCAGCGGTCAGCGCGCCGCGCCTGGCGCCATCGAACGCGTCGAGATCAACCCGGAAACCAAGGAACCGCGGTTCCGGGTGATCGGCTCGGACATCTGGTCGGATGAGGACGGCTTTGCCGAGGCCATTGCCACCACCGGCATCACCGGCATCTGCGGCTCCGGCATTATCGAGGCGATAGCCGAAATGCGCATGGCCGGGGTGCTGGATGCCTCCGGCCTCATCGGCTCGGCAGAACAGACCGGCACGGCCCGCTGCATTCAGGACGGGCGCACCAACGCGTACATGCTTTGGGACAGCTCTGCCGAGGGCGGCCCGACCATTACGGTCACCAACCCGGACATCCGCGCGATCCAGATGGCCAAGGCGGCGCTTTATTCCGGTGCGCGCCTGCTGATGGACAAATTCGGCGTCGAAAATGTTGACCGGGTGGTTCTGGCCGGTGCTTTTGGCGCGCATATCTCAGCCAAACACGCGATGGTGCTGGGCATGATCCCCGACTGTGTGCTGGACAAGGTGACCTCGGCTGGCAACGCCGCCGGTACCGGTGCCCGCATTGCGCTGTTGAACACCGAAGCGCGCGGCGAGATCGAAGAAACCGTCCGCAATATCGAGAAAATCGAAACCGCCGTGGAGCCGCGTTTCCAGGAGCATTTCGTGAACGCATCAGCCATTCCGAACTCGGCCGAACCGTTCCCGATCCTTGGCACCGTGGTGACCCTGCCGCAGGTGAACTTCAACACCGGCGGCGGTGATGGAGAAGGCGCTGGCGGAGGCCGCCGCCGCCGCCGCCGCGGCTGACCTTTCCGCATAAAAATACGCTGCGGTGCCCTTGACCTCACTGGCGCCGCGGCATAATCCTTTGCTCAACGAGCGGGTATGGTGAAATGGTATCATGCGAGCTTCCCAAGCTTAAGGCGCGGGTTCGATTCCCGCTACCCGCTCCAAATCACCCAACACTTTTTCCTGACTTTCAATGTGAAAGCGGAAGCCGCCCCTGCGGTTCCGGTTGACGATACTGCATTAAAAGGGAAAATCGGGGCCACAAAGACAGCTTCCGGAGCGTGAGCCCCAGGTATTCCCGAAGTGTTTTTCCACTGCCCTGAGGCGCCGCCCATTGCGCCCATCCGGAAACACATGATTGCCAGCATTCCGCCAGAAGCGGCTGCGAGCGGCCCGGTTATAGGCTGCATGCGTCAGCACAGCCAAGGGCAGGCAAATCAAAGGTTTACAACGAACGCCCCGCCAGTCCTGACCTTCGCAGACGAAAATTCCCCGTAAAAGACGGACTCCTCGCCCTACCCTTAAATGGTCCCTTAACCAACAGGGGCAGCGGCCCGCAGGTATCGAGTGAATGTTTAATCAGCTTGGCGGGCCGCATCTTCAAACCGGCCTCACTTCAATCCGGCCTCACTTTGCCACCAGAATTCCGCGAAAGGGATGCTTTCACTGCCATTATTCGTGCGGCGGCAAAGCGTTGAACACTTCCGCAGACAACCGGCATAGCATGCTTTGGAAGCTCAACCGTCAAAGAAACCGGATCATTTGCAAACGTTCAGCAATTTTACGGACAATAATGAACTGTTCCCGCTATTGTTGACAAAAACAACTGCAAGACACTACATTTTTAACGGTATCTCCCGCGTTGGGTGTTGTTGGTTCTTGGGGTAATTGGAGATGGTTCTGGTTTCGGGCTCTGCCTTTTATGGCAGGGAAATGTGTTTCCTGGAGATGCTAATCTACTGAAAACGGCCCTGTCCGGCACTGTATTGCCAGTGGCCGCACAGCAGTCGTCCGCCTGCCAGTCGTGATATCCGTTTCGCCTATCAGCCACGCCCTGCAGCGGCCGGGATGCTTTGACTGTTAGGGACCGCCAAAAAGGGGATCGCAGGACGGCTGCGGAATGCCTGGGGCGATCCAGTTAACGCGCCGCTTACGGCAGCGCAGGCCAGCAGGGGGCAAAATGGCGACGATCAGCATCACGTCCGCAGACGCAATTGAAAGCATCGGATCCGGATTCGGCGGCTTGGTAACCTTCACGGTCACGCTGTCCGAGGTTCCGGCCGACACGGTCACTGTCCAATACCGCACCATCGGAGGCAGTGCGGATGAAAGCATCGATTTCCCGAAAACATCCGGCACCATCACCTTTGCTCCGGGCGAAGATACCCAGACGGTCGAATTCCGTGTCAGGCATGATACCCTCGACGAGACTGACGAGGCCTTTGTTCTGGAGCTTTTCAACCCGGCCGGCGCATCCTTTGCGGGGCGGTCAGCCGTGCTGCGGCAAAGCGCTTTTGTACTGGACGATGACGGCGCGGGTCTGGACCGGGCGGTCTTTGTTTCCTCACCGGTTGTGGTGGAGGGAAATGGCGGCACCCAGAAAGCGGATTTCACCATCCGCCTGTCCGAACCGGCCGCCAGCAGCCTCACGCTGGACTACCGGACCAAGAACGGCAGTGCCATCGCAGGCGTGGATTACCTTGCCAAATCCGGAAGTGTCACCTTCCAGGCCGGGCAGATGGAGAAGACGGTCCGGATCGACCTGACCGGAGACACTGCCTTGGAACCGTCAGAGTTTTTTCATCTGATCGTTGGCCCGGATGCCAGCCTTGGCGGAACTGCATCGGGTCTTTCGGGCACGGCCACGATCCTGGACAACGACGGCGGCAGCGGTTTACCGGTCTTGTCGCTGACCTCAGCCAATGCAGTGGAAAGCATCGGTTCGGGGTTTGGCGGCACGGTTGTTTTCACGCTGATGCTGTCGCGGCCCGCCGAAGATGCGGTCGAGGTGAACTACAGGTCAATGGCGGGCGCTGCTGACGAGGATATCGACTACCCTGGGTTTGACGGCACTGTGACCTTTGCCCCCGGAGAGACGCTGAAAACCATCGAAGTCCGCGTTCGCCATGACAGTCTCATAGAAACCGATGAGGATTTCGGCATCCAGCTGTTTGATCCAACCGGAGCCGCATTTGCGGGCGGCGCCAAGGTGCTGCACGCCTCGGCCTTCATTCTGGATGATGACGGCACCAATCTGGACCGGGCGCTGACCGTGTCCTCGCCCATTGTTTTAGAAAACAACAGCGGCACACGTTCGGTACTGTTCGAGGTGCAATTGTCGGATCCTGCGGCAACGCAGCTGGTGTTTGACTACGCAACCCGCGATGGCAGCGCGACTGCAGGGGAAGACTATACGGCTGCGTCGGGCAAATTGCGGTTTGCCCCTGGCCAGACCAAAACGGTAGTTGAAGTTGAGCTGTCCGGCGATAAGGCAGTGGAACCAAGCGAGTTCTTTCATCTGTCGGTGTCCCCGGGCAACGGGCTCGGCACTTCGGCCAATGGGCTGACCGGCACCGCAACGGTTCTGGACAATGATGGCGGCCGCGGCCAGCCGGTCATTTCGCTGGCCGCGGCCGACGCGGTGGAAAGCATCGGAGCCGGCTTTGGCGGCATCGTGGAATTTACCGTGACCCTGTCCAAAGCCGCCGCTGACACGGTGACCGTCAACTACCGTTCGCGGGCGGGTTCCGCCGACGAGGCTATTGATTACCCGGGCTTTAATGGCACCTTGGCTTTTGCGCCTGGCGAGACGTCCAAAACGGTTGAGGTCCGGGTCCGGCATGACAGCATTTCCGAGACCGATGAAAGTTTTGGCATCGAACTGTTTGATCCCGGCGGCGGTGTTTTCACCGGCAACTCCAAGGTGCTGCGCGCGGACGCCTTTATCCTGGATGACGATGGCGTCAATCTCGACCGGGCGCTGATGGTCTCCTCTCCAGTCATTGCCGAGGGCAACGGCGGCGCCCGCACAGCCCTGTTCGAGGTGCAAATCTCGGAACCGTCCGTCAACAGGCTGGTCTATGAGTACAAAACCCGCGACGGCAGTGCTGCCGCAGGTGACGATTACGTGGCGCAAAGCGGCAAGCTGCGATTTGCGCCCGGCCAGACCAAAGCGGTCGTCGAGGTGGAACTGACCGGTGACAGGACAATCGAGCCGTCTGAGTTCTTCAGCCTGGTTGTGGAGCCGGCCAGCAGCCTTGGCAGCACCGTTAAGGGGCTGGTGGGCACGGCGGTTATTCTGGACGATGATGGCGGCGGCAAACGCCCGGTGCTATCGGTTTCGGCAACAGATGCCGTCGAAGGCATCGGGGCTGGTTTCGGCGGTACTGTGGTTTTCACACTGACCTTGTCCAAACCTTCCTCCCAGGCAGTGACAGTGGATTACAATTCGGCAGCCGGATCAGCGACCGAAGGCGTCGACTATCCGGCTTTTGCCGACACGCTGAGCTTTGCCCCTGGTGAAACGTCAAAAACCGTCGGTGTGCGGGTGCGGCATGATAGCGAGATCGAAAGCGACGAGAGTTTCGGCATTGAACTTTCCGGTCTTGAGGGCGCGGTTTTCGCAGGCGGCAGCCGGGTGCTGCACAGCGATGCCTTTATCCTCGATGATGATGGCGTAAATCTGGACCGCAGCATTCAGGTAACCGCGACCCAGGCTGAGGAGCCCTCTCAAGGCGGCCGGTTTGCAGTCTTTGAAGTGACCCTGTCCGACTCCTTCAGCAGCACTGAGAAAATCCGCTATACCACCAAGGACAACAAGGCCAAAGCCGGGCAAGATTACGTAGAAACCAAAGGGGTGTTAACCTTTGCGCCCGGCCAGACCAAGGCCGCGGTGAACGTGGAGCTGCTGCCTGATTACCGGGCGGAAGGGACCGAAGCCTTCTCGCTGGTGCTGAAGCAAGGCAGCTTTCCAGCCGGATTGAACGTGACCAGCAGCATCACCGCCGCCAAGGCCCGGATCCTTGACGATGACATCAGGGGCACAGGCAGAAAGGACGAAATCGACGGAACTGGCGGGCCGGAGGGAATTTATGGCCGCGGCGGATCCGACAAATTGAATGGCCGCGGCGGCGCTGACTGGCTGGACGGCGGCACAGGCAATGACACGCTGACCGGCGGCAGCGGCGGCGATACGCTGCTGGGCAAATCCGGGAACGACAGGTTGCATGGCGGTAAAGGCGGCGACAGTCTGACCGGGGGCAAAGGCGCTGATCATCTTACCGGCGGCAAGGGAGCGGATGTCTTTGTCTTTTACAGCGGAGATTCCGGTACGGGGCCAAACAAACGCGACACGGTCACCGATTTCAGTCGCAAACAGGGCGATAAGGCCGATCTCAGCGAAATCGACGGCGACCGCGATGCATCCGGTGTTCAAGACCTGATGTGGATTGGCCGGGATGCGGAATTCTCAGGCGCTGGCGAAGTCAGGTTCGATACCGCCCGGTCGCTTTTGGAAATCAATCTGGACGGGGACCCGGCTGCTGAGATGCGAATTGATTTTGATGGCCTGGACGTATTCGGCGCGCGGGATCTGATATTCTGAGTGCGGCCCCATTGCCACCTGCCAGCGCGTGGTTCCGCAAAACTGTGCTAACCTGACGCGGTCCGCCTGTGCAGTGCGGGCGGACCGTTTTGAGAGGGAACCAGTATGAAACGTCATTGTTTAATTTTGGCACTGTTTTGCGCTTTCAGCGCGGGAGGCGGAATTGCCGGCACGACCTGGGACCAGGCAGGCACTGGAACGGGTATCTCGACCAGTTCTGTAACTGAAATTGCCGACGGGCACATGGTGATGCAAATCAGCAGTTCTTATGACAATTTGGAAATGGCAGATGCGGGCCATCCGATGAACGGTGCGTCAGGGCCGTGTTTCGGCGCGGTTGAGATTGCGTCCGGCAGCGTTGGCGGCGGCGGCATATGCGCCTTTACCAGCAGCACCGGCGACAAGGTTGTGCTGCATTGGTCTGCTGAAGCAATGGATCCGTCCGGCGCCCTGACCGGCAGCTGGAAACTGACTGGCGGCACTGGGCACTGGTCTGATGCCGAGGGCGGCGGCGGTTTCTCGTCATTGACAGACCCGGAAACCGGGAAATTCGTCAATACCATCACCAGCAGCGTGACACTGCCCTGAATTGGCAGCGGGGCTTGGCCTGCCCCGCCTGCACTAGCGCCTGTCTCAGGCCTTGGAATTGCGCACAAAGTCCAGCAAGGCCCGGGTGGACCCGTCCTTGCCCGCGTCATCTTTCTTCCCTGCCAGCAGCGGCATCAGGGAATCTGCCAGTTCCTTGCCCAGTTCCACGCCCCATTGGTCAAAGGAATTGATGCCTAGGATCACGCCTTCGGCAAACACCCGGTGTTCATAAAGCGCGATGATCTGGCCCAGCACATAGGGTGTCAGCTGCGGGTAGATCAGCGTGGTCGAGGGCCGGTTGCCCGGAAAAACCCGGTGGCGGGCCTGGCGCTGCAGCTCGGCGCCTTCATACCCGGCAGCCCGCATCAGCGCGCTGGCCTTCTTCAGGCTGCGTCCGCGCATCAGCGCTTCGGACTGGGCCAGGCAGTTGACCACCAGCAACCGGTGATGCGGCTCCAGCTCCGGCTCATGCCCCTTGGCTGCAACCAGGAATTCCGCAGGCACGACGGACGTGCCCTGATGCAGCAGCTGATAAAATGCATGCTGCCCGTTGGTGCCCGGCTCGCCCCATACGACAGGCCCTGAGGGATACGGCAAAGGCGCGCCATCCATCGCAACAGACTTGCCGTTTGATTCCATCTCCAGCTGCTGCAGATAGGCCGGCAGGCGCCGCAGCCGTTGGTCGTACGGCAGCACGGCGCGGGTCGGATGGCCGCAAACCTGATTGTGCCAAATGCCGGTCAAAGCCAGCATCACCGGCATGTTCTGTTCCCAGTCGGCCGTGCGGAAATGGTCGTCCATCGCCTTGCCGCCAGCCAGGAATTCACGGAAGCGGTCCGGGCCGACCGCCAGCATCAGGCTCAGCCCGATCGGGCCCCAGACCGAATAACGCCCGCCGACCCAATCCTCAAACCCGAACACATGCTCCCGCGGGATGCCGAAGGCTGCGGTTTCCTCTTCGGATGTCGACAGCGCCAGGAATTGGCGCGCAGCTTCACCACCGCCGGCCTCGACCCATCGCCGCGCGGTCGCGGCGTTTGTCATGGTTTCGACTGTGGTAAAAGTCTTGGAGGCAACGATCACCAAAGTTGTTTTAGGATCAATCCGTTGCAGGATGTCGTGAATATGCGCGCCGTCGACGTTGGACACAAAATGGCACCGCGGCCCGTTGTGATACGGTGCCAGCGCCAGCGCCGCCATCACCGGCCCAAGGTCAGACCCGCCGATGCCAATGTTCACCACATCGGTAAAGGGGCCGCCGGGGCCTGCCAGTTTGCCCGAGCGCACACGCCGTGCCAAACGCTCCATCCGCCCCAGCGTCGCGCGCAGAGGAGCACGGATGTCCTCTCCCTCGACGAACAATTCAGGACCGCCGGGATCCCGCAGCGCTGTATGCAGCACCGCGCGCTGCTCGGTTTCGTTGATCTCTTTGCCTTCAAACATCGCATCCCGCCGCCCGGCAACATTCTGCTGGCTGCACAATGCCGTCAGCGCCGCGCGCACTTCGGCGGTGATCTGCGTCTTGGAGTAGTCGAACAAAAGCGCTTCAAACCGTACGCTGAACGCGTCAGCGCGGTTCGGATCTTTTTCAAACAACCCGGAAATACTCTCGCCGCATTCCTGGGAACGCAGCAACTTCAAATCCTTGAACATATCAATCTTTCCTGAATTCAAGGCGCCCAATGCACGGTTACCTCGGACATTACGGCTTGGATTGGCGCGGTTTCCGGCGGCAATGCCAGCGCCTGTTCAAGCGCCCGGCGCTTGGCGTCCCCGAAAATCACCAAATGTTTGGCTATGGCGGCATCCAGCACCCGTGCTGTCAGGCTGATGCGCGCTTCGGGCTGGCTGTCAGGCCGCATGACAATAAGCGCAGGCGCATCCGCCGCCAATGCATCCTCGATCCCATCAGCACCTGGAAACAGCGAGGCCGTGTGCATATCCTCGCCCATGCCCAAAAGCAGGACGGACAGCGGCAATTGCGGCACAACCTGGCTTTCCAATTCCGCCAGCACCTCTTCGGGCTGACGTTCCGGCACATGAAACGGCAGCAATTTCGCCGCAGCTGCCCGGTTCTGCAGCAGCCGCGCGCGGATCATAGCTGCATTGGAACGCGGGCTGTCTGCGGGGACCCAGCGTTCATCCGTGGCCATAACCTGCACCCGGTCCCACTCAATGTCGGCTGCGCACAGATCGTCAAAGATCATCCCCGGCGTGGTACCGCCCGCCACTGCAAAAGAAGCCGCATCATGTGCGAGAAGATGGGTTTTCAGATCGCCTGCAATTTCATTGGCGACTTCGATCGCCAGCATGTCCTGATCAGGGTATTCGTTGAATTTCATGGGTTTATCCCTCTCCATTCACGCCCGTCGCGGCGCATCAGCAAATCGGCATCGCCGGGTCCGGTGCTGCCGCTTTCATAGGGTTTAGGCACATCGCCCCGGGACTTCCAGCCCGCAATCAGCGGATCCGTCCAGGCCCAGGCCGCCTCGACCTCGTCGCCTCTCATAAACAACGTCTGGTTGCCGCGCACAACATCCATGATCAGCCGTTCATAAGCATCCGGCGGATCGCCGCCTTCAGGTCCCAGCGCCTCGGCAAAGCTCATGTCCAGCGGCACATCCACCAGCCGCATTCCGCCCTGCCCCGGTTCCTTGATTGTCACGCTCAGCGTGATGCCTTCGTTGGGTTGCAAGCGGATTTTCAGGTGGTTGGCATGGCGCCCGGCCTCCGCCCCGAAGATCGAATGCGGCGCGTCCTTGAACATCACGTTGATGACCGAAGACCGGTTCACCAGCCGCTTTCCGGTGCGCAAGTAGAACGGCGTGCCCGCCCACCGCCAGTTGCTGATATGCGCCTTCAAGGCAACATAGCTTTCGGTGCTGCTGCGTGGATTGCTGACCAGCCCGCGGTAGGAGGGATGCGGGTCTGACGGGTCCAGGCGCGCCTGATACTGGCCGCGCACGATGTGATGCGGCTCTACCGGGTCCAGAGCGCGGATCACTTTCAGCTTTTCATCACGCACCGCGTCCGGGTCGAATTTGGCCGGCGGCTCCATCGCGATCAGGCACAAGAGCTGCATCAGGTGGTTCTGCATCATGTCGCGCATCGCGCCGGCGCGCTCATAATACTCCTCGCGCCCCTCGACACCTACGGTCTCGGCCACGGTGATCTGAATGTGATCGACATACTGGCTGTTCCACAGCGGCTCAAACAGCATGTTGCCGAACCGGACCGCCATCAGGTTCTGCACCGTCTCCTTGCCCAGGTAATGGTCGATCCGGTAAATCTGGCCTTCATCGAAATGACCGGCGAGCGTCCGGTTCAGCTCCCGCGCCGTTACCAGGTCATGGCCAAAGGGTTTTTCCACCACGATCCGCGTATCCGCATTGGCCAGCCCATGGCTGTGCAACCGTTCTGCCAGAGGGCCGAACAGACCCGGACCCACCGAGAAGTAGAACATGCGGACAGGCACCTCTTCGGCCGGCCGCAGCTTTAGGCTCAATTCCTGCCAGCCCTCTTCCCCCAACGCATCCAGCGCAACATAGCTGATCCGTTCAAGAAACGCCTCCAACGCCCCGCCGCCGCAGGCCTTGGACCCAGCATGCACGCGCAGCGCTTCAGCAACGATTGTGCGGTATTCGGCACTGGATAGGCCAGTACGCGCAGCCCCGATGATCCGCTCAGCGCCTGTCAGCTGGCCCGCGCAATGACGGCGGAACAACGCCGGCAGGATCTTGCGCTGTGCGAGATCGCCAGTGCCGCCAAAAATCACCAGGTCAAACGGGTCGACCGGTATCACACGCGAAACCATTCTTGTTCTTCCTGTTCAAGCCGGTGCAGGCGCAGCACACCGCCGCTCACATCCCTGTCATGTGCCTGCCCGGCTGCTTTCAATTCCTGCACAGTATAAGGTAGCTTCCCGCGAAAGGAACTGCCCCAAAGGACATCCGCATGAAAGACCTGCAAAAACCCGTCGCGAACCTAGGCAAGTTTCAAGACGCCTTTGTGACGGCCAATGGTCAGCAACGCGCATCGGTGCCGCTCAGCAATCCCGAGACCCTTTGGTTCAACACCGGCACGCTGTGCAATATCGAATGCACAAACTGCTATATTCTGAGTTCCCCCGCAAATGACGCACTGGTCTATCTGACCGAGGACGAAGTGCAAAGTTATCTCAGCCAGATCGGGGAACGCAACTGGCCAATCCGCGAAATCGGATTTACCGGCGGCGAACCGTTCATGAATCCTGAGATGATCCCGATGGCCCGCGCAGCGCTGGAACGCGGGTTCGAGGTTCTGATCCTGACCAATGCCATGCGCCCGATGATGCGCAAGACGGTCAAGGCCGGATTGCTGGCGCTGCGGGAGGGATTCGGGGACAAGCTGACACTGCGCATTTCGGTCGATCATCACTGCGCCGCCCTGCACGACAAAGAGCGCGGCGCCGGCAGTTTTGCCAAAACCATCGAGGGCATGGAATGGCTGCGCGATAACGGCGTTCGGATGGCCGTGGCCGGCCGCACCTTATGGGGTGAAAGCGAGACAGAATCGCGTGACGGATTTGCCGCCCTGTTTGCCGCGCATGGCTTTGCCATTGATGCGCACAACCCGGGTCAGACGGTATTGTTTCCTGAAATGGACGAGACCGTCGAGGTGCCTGAAATCACCACTGCCTGCTGGGATATTTTGGGGAAATCCCCGGACAGCGTCATGTGCGCCTCGTCCCGCATGGTCGTAAAACGCAAAGGCGCCAAGGCGCCCGCTGTGCTGGCTTGCACGCTGCTGCCCTATGCGCCTGAATTCGAGATGGGTGAAACCCTGGCCGAGGCGGAACGCCCGGTGCAGCTGAACCACCCGCACTGCGCCAAGTTCTGCGTTCTGGGAGGCGCCAGCTGCTCGGCCTGACGCCTCCTCTCTTGGGCGGGGCTTAGTAGTCCCAGTTGCCCACGGTGAAATTGCCGGCTGTCAATTCGACATCCGATGTGAATTCCACCAGGACGTTGCTGCCGAAATAGAGCTTGTCCGCGCTGTTATCCATGAACAGCCGGTCTTCCTCTGCGGTCTCCCATTCGTCCCGGTCGAACAGGACGTCTGTATCTCTTGGGATCGCCCGGCTGGATTCCTGGCGATCGAACACAAACACGTCTTTTGCAGCGGAAAAATCTTCAACAACTGCAACGGTCGAATAGGCATCCAATTCCACAAACAGACGGTCCCTGCCGCCGCCTGTCTTGATGGAGTCGGCTGCGTTCGCAAAGCTGCCGGTCAGGACATAGATATCATCCGACCCGCCGCCGGCATTCAGACTTTCTGAATGCATGCCTTCCAGAACAACTGTATCAGCACCCCTGCCGGTTTTGATCACCGCGTCCAGCCCGCCTGGCGATGCAATGGTCGAGCCATTGATGACAACTGTGTCTTTGCCGCTGCCGGTTTTCACGGTGATATCTGCAGTAACGCCCCAATTGCCGTTGAACTCAAAATAGTCCTTGCCGCTGCCGGTGTTCACCTTCAGGTCGCTCACGTCGGCGTTCGCGGTGTACAGGACGCTGTCCGCGCCGGCGAATGTGTCGACACGGATGCCGTTTTCCGATGCGTCGGCTTGCTGGAAGATATTCAGCGTGTCGTCCTTCACCCCGCTCTGGATGGTGACGCCGCCATCTCCCGCAACTTCGTTCAAAAATATGTCATAAAACCAATGTTCAACCGAAATGACGCTGGTCTCAATGGTATTCAGATCCAGAGTGGAGCCACCTGACATGACCGCAGATACTTTTGATTTTACAGTGTCGTAACCGCTGCCGCCGTCAAAGCTGAGCTGGCCGTACTTGCTGAGATTGTCACCGTCTGCGGTCACGCTGAAGCTCAACAGTTCCAGCGTGTCATCGCCGCTGCCGCCAAAGAAGCGGTCGGTCAGATCCGGAATGTTCACACCATCCGGTTCGTGATGATACAGCGTGAAATCATCGTCGCCGCCCCGGCCGTAAAAACTCTCCCGGATCGTCGAGGACGCCACAAAGATGTTTTCGAACTGGTTTCCAAAAAAGTTCTTGCGCATGAATCCCTGCCTGCTTTCCCTGTGCCCCGGGTCCCGATAGGAATGCCGTGAGCCGGCCCGGGTGCTTCAAACACTCATAGGATTAGGGCGGCGCCTGCATGCACGCAACGGCAAAGCCTGCCGCACGGCCCTGCAAACACATTAAAAAGCCAGCCGGTTCAGTGCAGCTGAAACTCTCCGACCACGTTGCGCCATTCTCCCGGGCCAATCATCTTGCGGTGATTAAAACGGACAGAATGCAATGGGCCTTCGATTTCCCGCTGCCAGAATTCGATGAATTCGAACAGCCGCGGATGGTCCGGGGCAAGGTCGTACTCCTGCCACACAAAGGTATTCAGAACGTGGATGTAGTCGGGCATACAATAGGTGAACTCCGCCGTGGTCAGCCCGTATCCCTTCAGCATCAGCTCGGTTTCTGTGGTCTCCATTTACAGCCTCCAAAATTTGCCCCCTCATACTGATGCTAGGCTGCTATTGGTTAATTTCCCCAAAAACAGTGTGTTACCGCTGTGTGAACGGCCTGTTTTCCGCTTTCCCGGCTGTTTGCTTGCGCCCCATATACGGTATCTGATAGGGTGCAAACACAATATATAGAGCCAGAAGAAAGAGCGGGCAGCCAACGTGAGCGATACGCCGGAAACTCCTGAAAACATGGATGAAAACCTGCCGGAACGGCCCGCCTATGACGGACCGACGGTATCCATTGAATCCGAAATGCGCACGTCCTACCTGGACTATGCCATGTCGGTCATCGTCAGCCGTGCCATCCCGGACCTTAGGGACGGGCTGAAACCGGTTCACCGGCGCATTCTCTATGCAATGCACGAATCCGGCAACACACATGACAAGTCTTACCGCAAATCGGCCCGCCCGGTTGGCGACGTGATGGGTAAGTACCACCCGCACGGTGACAGTGCGATTTATGACGCGCTGGTACGGATGGCGCAGGACTTCTCAATGTCGCTGCCGCTTCTGGACGGCCAGGGCAACTTTGGCTCGATGGACGGCGATAACCCGGCCGCCATGCGTTACACCGAAGTGCGGATGGACAAACCGGCGGCCTTCCTGCTGTCTGACATCGACAAAGAAACCGTCGATTTCCAGGACAACTATGATGGCAAGGACCGCGAACCGACGGTTCTGCCGGCCCGGTTCCCGAATATGCTGGTCAATGGCGCCGGCGGTATTGCGGTCGGCATGGCCACCAACATCCCGCCGCACAACCTCGGCGAAGTGATTGATGCTACCCTGGCACTGATCGACGATCCTGACCTGACCAGCGAACAGCTGATCGATTACGTGCCCGGCCCGGACTTTCCGACCGGCGGCGTGATGCTGGGCCGCTCCGGTGCCCGCAAGGCTTATCTTGAGGGCCGCGGCAGTGTGGTTATCCGTGCCAAGACCCGCACCGAGGAAATCAGGAAAGACCGCTATGCCATTGTTGTGGATGAGATTCCCTATCAAGTGAACAAGGCGGCAATGATCGAAAAGATCGCCGAGCAGGTGCGCGACAAAAAGATCGAAGGCGTCGCCCATGTGCAGGACGAATCCGATCGCAACGGCGTGCGTGTGGTGGTTGAGCTTAAGCGCGACGCGACCCCCGAAGTGGTGCTGAACCAGCTGTACCGATTCACGCCGATGCAGACATACTTTGGCTGCAACATGCTGGCGCTGAACGGCGGCCGCCCGGAACAGCTGACGCTGCGCCGGTTCCTGACCTCCTTCATCGACTTCCGCGAAGACGTGGTGGCCCGGCGCACCGCGTATCTGCTGCGCAAGGCCCGTGAACGCAGCCACATCCTGTGCGGCCTGGCGGTTGCGGTCACCAATATCGATGAAATCGTCACCACCATCCGCCAGTCTGCTGATGCGGCGGAAGCGCGCGAAAAGCTGATGACCCGCCGTTGGCCGGCCCAGCCGATCCTGGAATACATCGCGCTGATTGATGATCCGACCCATACCGCCAATGACGACGGCACCTATAACCTGTCGGAAACCCAGGCCCGCGCGATCCTTGAGCTGCGCCTGCAGCGCCTGACGCAGATCGGCGTGAAAGAGGTCACCGACGAGCTGGAAGAACTGGCCCGTAAGATCAAGGAATACCTTGAGATCCTGTCGTCGCGCGAGCGCATCATGGGCATCATCGCGGATGAGCTGCGCGAAGTGCGCAACAACTTTGCCGTGCCGCGCCGCACCGAAATCGTCGATTGGTCCGGCGACATGGAGGACGAAGACCTGATCGAGCGCGAGGACATGGTGGTGACCGTGACCTCCGGCGGCTATATCAAGCGTACTCCGCTCGCCGATTTCCGGTCGCAAAAGCGCGGCGGTAAAGGTGTATCGGGTATGCAAACCAAGGAAGAGGATGTGATCACCACCCTCTTTGTAGCCAATACCCATACCCAGCTGTTGTTCTTCACCACCGACGGCATGGTTTACAAGCTGAAGACCTGGCGCCTGCCGCAGTCCGGGCGCACCGGCAAGGGCAAGGCCATCGTCAACATCCTGCCGATCCCGACAGGGGTTTCGATTGCCGCCATCATGCCGGTCGATGTGCCGGATGATGAATGGGAAAACCTCCAGGTGGTCTTTGCCACCAGCGGCGGTGATACCCGCCGCAACCGGCTGTCGGATTTCACCAACGTCCGCCGCAACGGCAAGATTGCGATGAAACTACCTGAAGACGGGTCCGTCCAGCTGGTGAATGTCCGTATCTGTTCGGAAGACGATGACGTGATGCTGTTCACCGACTCGGGCCGGGCGATCCGCTTCCGCTCTACCGATGTGCGGGTGTTCAACTCGCGCGAATCCACCGGGGTGCGCGGTATCCGCCTCAGCGGTGAGGACCGGGTGGTGTCGATGTCGGTAATCCGGCACTCAAAATACACTCCGGAACAGCGCACCGCCTACCTCAAGATGCGCCGCGCCATGGCCGGTTTGACCGACGATGCCGAGGCCTCGGATGAGGATGCGCCCGAGGATCCGAACTTCTCGACCGAGCTTTATGCGGAAATGTCGGCGGCGGAAAACCTGATCCTGACCATCACCACCGGGGGTTCGGGCAAGCTGTCCTCCTCGCATGACTATCCAGTTCGCGGACGCGGCGGCATGGGTGTGACGGCGATGGACAAGGCGATGCGTGGCGGCGAGATCGTGGCCTCCTTCCCAGTGGAAATGGACGACCAGATCATGCTGGCCACCTCCAAAGGCCAGTCGATCCGGGTCCCGGTGGATGGCATCTCCTTCCGGTCCCGCTCGGCCGGCGGTGTCCGGGTGTTCAACACCGGCAAGGGCGAAGAAGTGGTTTCCGTCGCCTGGATTGCCGAGAACGGCGAAGAGGAAGACGGCGGCGGCGAAGAATAACCCCGCCGCTCAGCTTGAATGAAACAGCGCCGCCCCGGATCACCTGGGCGGTGCTTTTGTGTTTAACCGCTGCCTAATCTTTCTGTGGCAGACTATCGCTTGAGTTGTCTGCACCAAGGGATCGCCCCATGAACCTCTATCAATGCTCCATCGATCTGCATCATGAAGCCAAGGCGCTGAGTTTTGCCAGCGCGGTTGACCAATGGATGAGCTACCTGCAGGAACGCGGCGTGATCCTGGGCTGGCGGCTGCTGCGGCGCAAGCTGAACCTGGCCAGCGACAAATGCCGCGATTTCCTGCTGGAGATTGAGTTTAAGGACATGACCCAGCTGGATCAGGCCTTCAGGGTGCTGGGCGAACATGACGAGGAAGTAGAAAAGCTCTACTCCCATGTCACAGCCCTGATCGCCACGTCAGAGACCGGCCTCTACCGTCCCTTCCCGGATCCCGAGCGGGCGGAGCGGATGGCGCTGATCTGACGGTTTGCGATTCAGATCAGGGTTGGCGCCAGCACGAAGCTGGCAAAAATCAGATAGGCTACGGCTGTATGCATCAGTTATATCTCTGCTCTCATCCCCATGAGCATCCGAGAATACACCTAAAATGCGGCATTTCCGGGGCAGCAGATTTTCTGCTGCCGCCAGAATGCCTTAGCCGTGGTGCAAGGCCGATTCAGAGATCATAAAGCAGGCTGAACTTCTCTTCGAGATAGGCCAGCAGCGGTGTGTGGCTGGGCTCCATGCCGGATGCATGCACGATGGTATCGCGTGGGCTGCGCAACCCGCCGTGCTGTTGCAGGGATTCTTTCAGCCACCCGGTCGCACCCGTGGTGTCGCCCTCTGCCAACTGCATATCCAGCCCCGGAACATCCCGGCGCAACGCCTGATACAGGCAGCCGGCATAGACATTGCCCAAGCTGTAGGTCGGAAAATACCCGAACAGGCCCACCGACCAATGCACGTCCTGCAAACAGCCGTTTGACGGCTTGTCGACAGCATAGCCAAAGTCCGCCTCGAACCGGTCATTCCAGGCCGCCTCCAGATCCTTCACCGCCAGATCGCCGCTCATCAGTGCGCGCTCCAGGCCGAACCTCAGCATGATATGAAGGTTATATTGCAGCTCATCCGCCTCAGTCCGGATATAGCCCTTATGCACTGCGTTCACCGTGGCATAGAAGCTGTCCGCATCCGCAATGCCGAAATCGCCAAACGCCGCTTTCATCTCCTCAAACAGCCAGCCGGTGAACGCCCGGCTGCGGCCGATCTGGTTTTCATAGATCCGGCTTTGGCTTTCATGCACGCCCATCGACACGCCGCTGCCCAGCAGGGTCAGCAGGTAGTCGCGGCTGATGTTCTGCTCATAGGCGCCGTGGCCGACCTCGTGAATGGTCGAATAGAAGCAGTTGAACGGATCGACCTCACTGGTCCGGGTGGTGATCCGCACATCCAGCCCCGAGCCGGAGCTGAACGGATGCACTGCCTTATCAACGCGCCCGTGCGCCATGTCATAGCCGAAAGCTTTGGCGAGCTTCCGGGTAAGCTTCATCTGCGCCGCTTCGTCAAATATGCCTGCCAATCCCTTGGGCGCGGGCTTCTCCAGCACCTTGGCGCGAAGTTCCACCAGGCCAGGACGCATAGCGTCAAAGATCTCCGCGATCCCTGCCCCGGTCATTCCGTGCTCATAATCCTCGACCATGGCGTCATAGACATCGCCGCCCGCGGCCAGCGCCAGACCTTCTTCGCGCTTGAGGGCGACCACTTCCTCCAGCACCGGCACAAATGCGGCAACATCCTCATCCGCCCGCGCAGCGGCCCATTTGCCCTGCGCCTCGGATGTAACCTGGGCGATCTTCTTTGCCAGATCGGCGGGCACTTTGACGGTGCGCTCATAGCTGCGGCGGATTTCACGCAGCTGGGCTTCGCCTGCCTCATTCGGCGCAACTGCCTGCTCCAGCCACTCCGCCACCTGCGGGTCGCTGCGGCGGGCATGCAGAACGGCTTCGATCGCGGCCATCTCCTCGCCCCGCTGCGGCGCGGCCCCGCGGGGCATCATGGTTTCCTGATCCCAGCCCAGACGGCCTGCAATCTGCCCCAGCGCCTGGGTTTCACGCTGGAAGGCCATCAGTTCGTCAAATGCGCTCATAATTCAATGATCCTTGATCGAGGTTGCAATGGGATAGGCAGACAGGAAACGGGCGCGCAGGATCAGCACCCAGAGGCCGATTGCCACCAGCTGGTGGGTGATCGCGGCGTGCAGCGGTGCGGCATAGATCACAGTAATGATCCCCAGCAGCACCTGCACGGACAGCGCTGCAAAGACGGCGTTGAAGGCAAGACGGGTGCGCGCATGGGCAGAGCCGCGCCCGCGCAGCCAGGCCACCACGCCAAAGGCAAACAGCAAATACCCCGCCACCCGGTGAATGAACTGCACCAGGCCCGGGTTTTCAAAGAAGTTCTTCCACGCGGGTTCAATCATGAAAGGCTGCGGCGGGATCACCTGCCCGCCCATCAGCGGCCAATCGGTATAGGAGCGGCCTGCGTCGATGCCCGCCACCAGTGCGCCCAGCAGGATCTGCAGGAAGGCGAAATGCATCAGACCGGTGGAGAGGCTGAACAGCTTGGCCTCCTTGGCGCGGCGCGCCTGCATCAGCTCACGCTCCTCGCGGCCCAGCATCAGCACGTACCACGTGATGAAGCCAAGGATCACGAACGCCAGCCCCAGATGCACCGCAAGGCGGTAGGAGGCGACCGCGGTCATCCCCTCGCCCTGGGTGACGCCAGAGGCCACCATCCACCAGCCGATGGCGCCTTGAACACCGCCGAGAACACCGGGCAGCGCCAGCCGTCCTGCCCAGCCTGCCGGGACCTTACGCGCGACCAGAAACCCAAGGAAGCCGAGCGCCCAGACCACGCCGATGAAACGGCCCAGCTGGCGGTGGCCCCATTCCCACCAGTAGATCGATTTAAAATCAGTCAGTTCCATCCACTGGTTCTGAATGCGCCACTGGTCGATCTGCTGGTATTTGTCGAATTCGGCCTGCCATTCGGCTTCGGACATCGGCGGGATGGCACCGGTCACCGGGCGCCATTCAGTGATCGACAGGCCCGAGTCCGTCAGACGCGTCAGCCCGCCCACCACGATCATTGCCACCACCAGGGCGAACAGCACCATCAGCCAGGCGCGGATGCCTTTGCGGGCGCCGCCGCGGCCGCGGTCGATCAGCCCCGGCTGCGCTGCGGGGGCGTCCGTCTTCTCGCCCTCGACCTCTTCGAAAATGCTGCGCTTGCTCATGCTTGCCTCTTTGTCTGTGGTGCCAAGCTAGGGGCGGGTTATCTAAAGGTCCAGAGCGGCTTATTCGCCGCCGCGCTCTTTCCAGCGGACCATCTGGCGCATGATCCCGTGCAGCATCTGCACGTCGCTGCGGGTCATCCGCATCCGGGACCACAGGTTGCGCAGGTTGGTCTTCATGCTGTCGGCCTTTTCCGGCGGGAAGAAGAAGCCCGCCTGGTCCAGCCGGTCCTCATAATGCTCCACCAGTTTCTCGACCTCAACACCGCTTGCCCATTCGCCCTTGCGGCCGAGGTCAGTGGTTTCATGCTCCACATCGGCGGACTGGCGCATCCATTCATAGCCAGTCAGCAGCACGCATTGGCCCAGGTTCAGCGAGGCATAAAGCGGGTTCACCGGCACCGAGATGATGGCGTTGGCCTTGGCAATATCCTCGTTCTCGAGACCCGCACGCTCAGGCCCGAACATCACCGCCACCTTTTCGCCCGCTGCGATCTTCTCAGCCGCGATCTGCATCGCGCGTTCGGGACTGTAGACAGGTTTGGTCAATCCGCGCTGGCGGGCAGTGGTGGCGAACACATAAGTGCAATCGCCCAGCGCCTCGGGCACGTCGGCACAGAGCTGCGCCTCGTCCAGCAGGCGGCCCGCGCCCGAGGACATCGCCACCGCCTTGGGGTTCGGCCAGCCGTCGCGCGGTGCGACGATGCGCATCCGGTCAAGGCCGAAGTTCCACATTGCCCGCGCCGCGGCGCCGATATTCTCGCCCATCTGCGGGCGGACAAGGACAAAGGCGGGCTGGGGCGTATCGGTGGGCATCGTGTTCTCCGGCAAAATCGGCACTGCTGTACTGCCCGCACGGCGGCGGGGCAAGGTCCGGCGCGGTTTTGGACGGCATTTACCCGGGTTTCACTGCCGCAAATCCTTGCGTCCTGCCGGAAATCGGCTAAATACCTCCAATCGCCTGACACAATGGAGCACCGCTATGGGAAGCCCTGCAGAAGCACCTGAGCAGCCGCAGATCTACCTGATCTCCCCGCCGAGTTTCGAGCTGGGCAAGTTTCCCGGACAATTGGCACGGGTGCTGGACGAGGTTGACGTGGCCTGCGTGCGCTTGGATCTGGCCAGCCGCGACGAGGACACGCTGAGCCGTGCCGGTGACGCGCTGCGTGAGGTCACGATGGAACGCGACGTGGCTTTGGTGATCTCGGATCACCAGATCCTGGCCGAACGGCTGGGGCTGGACGGTGTGCATCTGACGGATGCGTCCAAATCGGTTCGTACCGCGCGCAAAGCGCTGGGGGCGGATGCCATTGTCGGCTGTTTCTGCGGAGCGTCCCAGCATGACGGTATGGTGGCGGGCGAGGCAGGCGTCGACTATGTAAGCTTTGGCCCTGTCGGAACTTCCGGTCTGGGCGACGGCGCCAAGGCCGAGGCCGATCTGTTCCAGTGGTGGTCCCAGATGATCGAGGTTCCGGTCGTGGCCGAGGGCGGCTTGACCGAAGACCTGATACGCAGCATTGCCCCCTGTACGGATTTCTTTGGCATTGGCGATGAAATCTGGCACGCAGAGGATCCGCTTGCCCAGATAAAGATCCTGATGCGGGCAATGGGCTGATCCATCAGCGGGTGTTTACAGGAACACCCGCTCGGCAAACCAGTATCCCCCTATCAGCGCGATTGTGACCGATGCCGGAATTGCCACCCGGCCGCGGTATTTCGGATGCCGCCCGAACCACAGGCGCACGCCGATGTAAGCCGCGGCAATTACCGCTAGCTGACCCAGTTCCACGCCGACGTTAAAACCGATCAGGGCGGGCAGGAACTGGCTGGACGGCAGGCCAAACGCGCCCAAAACGCTGGCAAAGCCCAGCCCGTGCAGCAGACCGAAGCCAAATATCACAAAAGTGCGCCAGCTGTGAAGCTTGCGGGCAAAGATGTTCTCGACCGCGACAAAGACAATCGACAGCGCAATCAGCGGCTCGACAATGGCAGCATTGACGCTGACCACCCCCAGCGCGCCCAGCGCCAGGGTGATTGTATGGGCCACGGTAAAGATACTTACTTGCAGCAGCAGCGGCTTCACCCGCGGGCTGAGAAAGAACAACCCCAGAACAAACAGGATATGGTCCAGCCCTTTGGGCAGGATATGGGTAAAGCCGACGGGGATGTATTCCACAAAGGCCTCGACCGGCGTCTTGGCCGCACCGCCCTGGAGCGGGATCGGGGGTGAAGTCTCTCCGCCCTGCAGGTAGCCAGTATAAGGCTCCTCCACCCCGTTCTGACGCAGCACCACCCCGCCGGACCCGGCAGGCCAGGCAATGCGCAGGCTGTCTGCGCCCGAAGGGATCGCACCGGTCAGTTCAAGAAAGGACGCCCGCGGCAGGCTTGTGTCACCGGCCTCTGGAATGGAAATGCCAGAGACGCGCAGCTCTACCGGGCCGCCGGCCTGCAGGGAAAAGGTCTCTAGCCACTCCTCGGCAAAGAGCTGAACCATCGGTTCCAATTCCTGAGCCTCCAGCGCGCGCAGCTCGTCATAATCGGCAGCCTGTGCGGTCTCATTTGTGTCGGACAGCCCATCCAGATTGATCCCGGCAACAAAGGCCTCAACGTTCAGACGCAGTTCCAGCGCAACCTGCCCGTCTTTCACCGTGAAATCGGCAATCACCGGTGTGACTTCATGGGCGCGGGCACTTCCAGCGCCTATTGCAACCATACTGAACAGCAGCGCAAATAGGATCCGCAGCCAAGTCACACTGCGCCCGACAGCCAAGGACAATTTCATGCAATACCGCCTGTTCTGCTCAATTCTCTGCGCCGGGCTGACATTGGGGGCCGCCCCGCTGTTATCCCACGAGTTTTGGATCGAGCCGGAAAAATATCAAGTGAATTCCGGTGCAACAGTGGTGGCCAGGCTGCGCAACGGGCAGGAATTCAACGGTGCCGAGCAACCCTATCTGGATCACCGGATCGCCCGGTTCGAGGTCATTAAGGGCGGATCAGCGTCCCCGTATGAGGGCCGGATGGGCGATATGCCTGCTTTCTCAGCGGATGAGACCGACAATGGTTTGACCGTGATCATCCACCAGACACAGCCGCAGACGCTGACCTATGACACATGGGAAGGTTTTCAGGCCTTCATTGACCACAAGGGTTTTGCCGGCATCCCCGGCCAGCATAACGCACGCGGCCTGCCAGACGCGGGCTTTGCCGAGCAATACACCCGCTATGCCAAGGCTTTGGTGTCCATCGGCAGCGGTGAAGGGTCCGATCTAGACACCGGTATGGAGACCGAGATCGTGGCCCTCGCCAATCCCTATACCGATGATCTGGCAGCGGGGTTTCCGGTTCAGGTTCTGTACCAGGGCAACCCGCGCCCGCAGGTGCAGGTCGAGGTCTTTGCTAAAGCCCCGGACGGCAGTGTCGCCATCAGCACCCAGTTGACAGATTCACAGGGGAAATCCGTCATCCCGGTGTTACCGGGGCATACCTATCTGCTGGACGCCGTGGTCCTGCGCCCTGCGCCGGAGGACAAAGATCACGTGTGGGAAAGCCTTTGGGCCGCGCTGACCTTTGCCGTGCCGCTACGCTGAAGCCGCTTGCAGAGGGCGGGTAAAGGCGGCAATAGGTCATTATGACACAAGCCTCTCATTCCCGGATACCTGCCATCCTGTGCATCGGATCGGTTCTGTGGGACATCATCGGCCGTTGCAGAACGGAAATGCAGCGCGGCTCGGACATGCCCGGGCGCATCACCCGGCTGCCCGGCGGTGTGGCCATGAACATCGCCATGACTCTGTCGCGGTTCGGTATGCAGCCTGCCCTGCTGACGGCCGTGGGCCGCGACCCCGAAGGCGACGAGCTGATCCATGCCTGCAGCCACTTCGGCCTGATCACCGACCACATCTACCGCTCCGAGGATCTGCCCACCGACCGCTACATGGCTGTCGAGGGCGCCAACGGGCTGATCGCCGCCATTGCCGACGCCCATTCGCTGGAGGCTGCAGGAGACAAGATTCTGCGCCCGCTGTCCGACGGCGCACTGGGTACCCCGGAGACCCCCTACACGGGTCAGGTTGCGCTGGATGGAAACCTTACATTGTCGCTGCTGGATGACATCGTCGCCAGCCCGGCCTTTGCCAAGGCAGACCTGCGGGTGGCGCCTGCCTCTCCTGGCAAGGCGGAACGGCTGCGCCCCTTCCTGACCCGCACCCGCGGCACGCTCTATGTGAACCTCGAAGAAGCCGGCATCCTGTGCCAGGCCGAATTCACCGACAGCGAAACCGCGGCACAGGCGATGCTGGACCGCGGCGCGGCGCGGGTGCTGGTCACCGATGGCGGCTCCTCTGCCACAGTGGCCGATGTCCAGGACGCCATCACCCTTGTCCCGCCCCGCGTCACGGTTGCCCGCGTAACCGGCGCAGGAGATACCTTCATGGCCGCCCATATCGTTGCCGAGGCACGGGGCGAAGACCGCAAGACCGCTTTGGCCTCCGCCCTCAAGGCTGCGGCCACCTATGTTTCAGGAGAACCCCCGCTGTGATCGAGATCCGCACTTCCTCCGAAGTCCAGGCCGCCAAGGCCGCAGGACAGGCCATTGTTGCGCTGGAAAGCACCATCATCACCCATGGCATGCCCTACCCGCAAAACGTCGAAGTGGCCGCCCAGGTGGAGCAGGACATCCGCGATGCCGGCGCCGTGCCCGCCACCATGGCCGTTATAAAGGGCGTGCTGCATGTGGGGCTTGAACCCGATCAATTGCAGGCGCTTGGCCAGGCGCAGGGTGTCGCCAAGATCTCCCGCGCCGACATGCCTGCTTGCATCGCCACAGGCGGCACCGGCGCCACCACGGTTGCGGCCACCATGATCGCCGCGCGTGTGGCCGGGATTGAAGTCTTTGCCACCGGCGGCATCGGTGGCGTCCACAAAGGCGCAGAATCCACATTTGATATCTCTGCCGACCTGATGGAACTGGCGCAAACCCCGGTGACGGTAGTTGCTGCAGGCGCCAAAGCCATTCTCGACGTGCCGAAAACGCTAGAAGTGCTGGAAACCCAGGGCGTGCCGGTCATCGCCTTTGGCCAGGACAGCTTCCCGGCCTTTTGGTCGGCGCAGTCAGATCTGAAGGCACCGCTGCGCATGGATGATCCGGCGCAGATTGCCCGCGCCCATGCCACACGGCAGGCAATGGGGCTGCCCGGCGGCCAGCTGATCGCCAATCCGATCCCGGCAGACGCCGAAATCGCGGCAGAGGAACTGGCCCCGGTCATCGCTCAGGCCCAATCGGAGGCGGATGAACAGGGCATCTCGGGCAAGGATGTAACCCCCTTCCTGCTGCGCCGCATCTTCGAGCTGACCGAAGGCCGTTCGCTTACCGCCAATATCGCATTGGTGCGCAACAACGCCCGGCTGGCGGCAAAGATCGCACAGGAACTGAACAAACTGGCACAATGACTTGATTTTCCGGGCGGATGCCATTGCTCCGCCCGCAATCAGTGCCTAGGTTCCACTCGAAATTTCCGCAAAGAAGCCACATGACCACGCCCTTCGACGAAGAACCTCACCGACGCCGCGGATTGTTTGCCAGCCTGCGTGCTTCCTTCTTTACCGGGATCGTCGTCATTGCGCCGGTGGGTCTGACCATCTGGCTCTTGTGGTCGGTGATGGGCTGGATCGACAGCGTGGTGCTGCCGCTGGTACCGCACACAGTCCGGCCCGAACAGTACATCGGCATCAACCTGCGCGGTGTCGGGCTGATCATCTTTCTGCTGTTCACAATCGTCGTCGGCTGGGTCGCCAAGGGCATCCTGGGCCGGTCGCTGATCAGCTTTGCCGAAAGCCTGGTGGAACGCATGCCGGTAGTCCGCACCGTTTATTCGGGCATCAAGCAGATTTCCGAAACCGTCTTTGCCCAATCGGAACGCAGTTTTGAAAAGGCTTGCCTTGTCCAATACCCGCGCAAAGGCATCTGGGCGATCGGCTTCATTTCAACCAACGCCAAGGGTGAGATCGCCAAGAAGGTCGAAACCAGCGGCGGCCTGGTCAGTGTGTTTCTTCCAACCACGCCAAATCCGACATCCGGTTTTCTGCTGTTCGTCCCCGAAGAAGATGTGATCGCGCTGGACATGTCGGTGGAGGATTCTGCCAAGCTGGTAATCTCGGCAGGCCTTGTCTACCCGAACCCCAAGGATCCTTCAAAACCGCTGGAAAACGGCAAGAAACCCGCGCTGAAAGAAAGCGCCTGACCTAGCTGAACATCGCCGGCAGATCCGTTGAAGATCGCACGCCAACATTCTCACCATCCTGTGCCAGGAAGTTCTCCGCCGCATCCCGCCCTGCCTGTTTCAGCCGCGCCAGGATCTGCGGCACCGGAAACAGCTTGGTGGTGACTGACAGCTGCGTCATCAGATCATCATCGGCAATCATGTGCACCCTAACCTGCTTCATCCGTCCAGCCTCAAGCGTGCCATCCTCCAGCAGCCGCTGCACAAAATTAATGGCGCGCAGCTCCCGCAGCAAGGACGAGTTGAAGCTGATCTCATTCACCCGGTTGCGGATCTGCTGCGGCGTTTTCGGAACCTCCTCGCGCTCCAGCGGATTGATGTTCACAATCACCACATCCCCCGGCAACTCTGGACGGAATAACGGAAACAGCGCCGGATTGCCGGTGAAACCGCCATCCCAATAGGCCTCCATCCGGCCGGTCTCCGGATCCTCGATTTCCACCGCCTGGAACATGTCCGGCAGGCAGGCCGAGGCAAGAATGGCGTCAGTGCTGATCCCGGCGCCCTCAAAGACCCGGATCTTGCCCGTGCGCACACAGGTCGCGCAGACAAACAGGTCCGGCCCGGCCCCGGCGCAGACATCATCGAAACAGAACTGATCGACAACCTCCTGCAGCGGGTTCTTGTAAAAGGGGCCGTAGTGATAGGGAGAGATCATCTGGCTCATGGTTTCCAGCGGCGAGAATGGCATCGCAGCCTCCAATGCACCGGTCCAGGCCACCGCATCAAACCGGGTCAGCCAATGGGCAAAGCGCATATCGCCTACCGCTCCCATCTGCGCCCACAAGTTGTCCAGCGCCGCCTTGGCGCCGGTCCGCCCGCCCTGAACCATGCCGGACTTGAAGGCCGCGCCATTCAACGCCCCAGCCGAGGTGCCGGTGATCCCGGCCACCTCAACCCCTTCATCCTCCAGCAGCCGGTCCATCACACCCCAAGTAAACGCCCCATGCGCACCGCCGCCCTGCAGGGCCAGATTAATGCGTTTCACCAAAATACACCTGCCTATTTCACCTTTGTGAAAATACTCCGGGGGTGAATTGCCCCCTTGGGGCAAGAGGGGGCCGGCCCCCTCCCGCCGCTTCCACGTACCGCCTACAGTGCCGTCCAGCCGCCATCGACACTCAGTGTCGTGCCGGTGATCTGCGCCGCTGCGTCCGAACACAGGAACACCGTGGTGCCGCCCAGCTGTTCCACAGTGGCAAATTCGCGGCTCGGCTGGCGCTCCAGCATCACCTTCTTGATCACCTCTTCCCGTCCCATGCCGTATTTTTCCATGGTGTCGGGGATCTGCGCCTCCACCAGCGGCGTTAACACATAGCCAGGGCAGATTGCATTACAGGTGATCGGCTCCTCCGCGGTTTCCAGCGCCACCGTCTTGGTCATGCCCACCACCCCATGCTTGGCTGCCACATAAGCCGCCTTAAACGGCGAGGCCGTCAGCCCGTGCGCCGAGGCGATATTGACGATCCGCCCCCAGCCCGCCGCGCGCATTCCGGGCAAGGCGGCGGCCATTGTATGGAAGTTCGAATTCATGTTGATCGCGATGATCGCGTCCCATTTATCCTGCGGGAAGGTATCGATCGGGGCCACATGCTGGATGCCTGCATTGTTCACCAGAATATCGCAGGCACCGGCCTTCGCAATCAGCGCCCGGCAATCAGCCCCCTTGGACATATCAGCCTGAATGTACTGGGCCTTGACGCTGAATTCACGGGCGAGCTCAGCTGCCAGCGCGTGATCCTCGTCCCGGTCGGTGAACGAATTCAGCACCACATCGGCCCCGGCCCGCGCCAGTTCGCGTGCAACCCCCAGGCCAATACCTGAATTTGATCCAGTGATAACGGCGGTCTTCCCTTGCAAGGACATCGGCAACTTTCCCTCGGCTGAATGAAACTGACGCCACTGTGCCATGCTGCAGATGCAAAAGAAACGCGTAAGACAGCGGATCGCCCCTTGCAACGCAGGGGCATTTCCCGTCAGAGGCAGTGTGGAAACGTCCGAAAAAAAACGCCCGCACAAGGCGGGCGTTAGTTATTGAGGCAGGTTTCATACAGGCAAGAAACCTATCGAGCAGTGACCTCTTTATAAGCAATTTCCGGCTTTCGTCCAAGCTAAAAGTTTGAAAAGACGAAAAAGCGCACTTAGCGTGCAGAAGCAAGAAAATAAGGGCAGAGCGGGATTGTTGTGAAACTGCGAAAAGAAAATTTCCTGAATCCCGGTGCAGCACTGGCCGGAATCACCTTGGCTTTTGCTGCGAATTTTGCGCAGGCAGAATCAGGTCATGGCATAGCTATGTATGGGGCGCCTGCGCTGCCACCCGATTTTGTGTCTTTACCCTATGCCAACCCCGATGCGCCCAAAGGCGGCAAGGTGGTTTTCGGCAATACCGGCGGCTTTGACTCGCTGAACCCGTTCACCCTTAAGGGGACCGCGCCGTGGCAGCTGAGGTTCTGGGGATACGAGAGCCTGATGGGCCGCACCTGGGATGAGCCGTTCACGCTTTATGGTCTTTTGGCCGAATCGATTGAGGTCCCCGAGGACCGCTCCTGGGTCGAATTCACCCTCCGGGAGGAAGCGCGATTCTCTGATGGCAGCCCGGTGACGGTCGAAGACGTGCTGTGGTCTTATGAAACCCTGGGCACCAAGGGCCACCCGCGCTATCGCGGTTTCTGGACCAAGGTGGCGCGGATTGAACAGACCGGACCGCGCAGCCTGCGCCTGACCTTCAATGCCAAAGACCGCGAGCTGGCGTTGATCGCCGGAATGCGCCCTATCTTAAAGAAGGCGCAATGGCAGGACAGGGAGTTCGGTGCCGATGACCTGCCCGGCGCCCCGATTGGCACCGGCGCTTATGTGGTCAAGAATTTCAAACCCGGCCGTTTCGTCACCTTGTCCAGAAACCCGGACTATTGGGGCAAAGACTTGCCCTTTCGGCGCGGTACCGGGAACTTTGACGAACTGCGGCTGGATTTCTTTGGCGATGCAACCGTGCTTTTTGAGGCCTTCAAGGCAGGCGAGCTGAGCGCGGTGCGCGAATTCAATGCTGACAAATGGGACAGCGTCTATAACTTCCCGGCCGTGACCCGCGGCGATGTGGTCAAAAGCGAAATCCCGCATCAGCGCCCCTCGGGCATGACCGGGCTGGTGATGAACAGCCGCCGCGCCCCGCTGGATGACTGGCGGGTGCGCGAGGCGCTGCTGCTGGCGTTCAATTTCGAATACATCAACGGCACCGTGACCGGCGGCGTGCAACCGCGGATCACCTCTTACTTCTCGGGATCCGGGCTTGGCATGCTGCCCGGCGCAGCTGCCGGCCAGGTCCGCACACTGCTTGCTCCGTTTGCAGACACGCTGTTGCCCGGGACGCTGGAAGGCTACGCGCTTCCGCAGGGCGATGGCAGCAAGCGCAACCGCAGAAATCTGCGCAAAGCGATGAAACTGCTGGCCGATGCAGGATGGAGCGTCACAGACGGCGTGCTCCGCAAGAACAATGGTACGCCATTGCAGTTCACGGTTCTGATCCGCCAAGGCGACGGCGAGATGAAGACCATCACTGAAATCTATGCACGCGCACTGGAGCGGTTGGGCATATCCCTAACGGCGGAAACCGTCGATAATGCCCAGTATGTCGAACGCCAGAGCGCTTATGATTTCGATCTCACCCGTTACCGCCGGGAGTTGTCGCTAAGCCCCGGCAACGAACAGCGCTATTACTGGGGCAGCGAGGGCATCAGCCAGCCCGGCAGCCGCAACCTTATGGGCATGGACAGCCCGGCTGCCGAAGCGATGATCGATGCCATGCTGACAGCAAAAGACCCTGAGGATTTCACCGCCGCCGTGCGGGCGCTGGACCGGGTTCTGACCGCGGGACGCTATGTCATTCCATTCTGGCGGTTCGATGCGGGGCGGATCGCCCATGTCAAGGAAATGCGGTTTCCGGAATACCTGCCGATCTACGGCGACCGGACCGGATTCATGCCGGATGTCTGGTGGTATCAATCAGACTGAGGCGCTGACCAGCGGCTGCCCACAGGCGGGGCAGTTGACTCACGGCTAATAATTCCATATTTCCCGAAATATGGAATCAACGATCGCAGATAAGCTCAGCGCCCTTGCACATCCGAACCGTCTGGCCCTGTTCCGCCTGTTGATGCGGCGCTATCCGGACGCTGTTCCAGCGGGCGAGATTGCCTCGGCGCTGGACTTCAAACCCAACACGGCTTCTGCTTACCTGTCAGTCCTGAAACAGGCCGGGTTGATCAGCCAGCACCGGACCGGAACTTCGCTGATGTACACCGCCGATCTGCCTGGCTTGCGCGGTCTGTTTGATAACCTGCTGACAGGCTGCTGCCAGAACCGGCCCGATATCTGCAGCCCTTTCACGAATGAAGAAAGGGCCATGCCGACGGTTGAGCACCCGTTTAACGTTCTGTTCATCTGTACTGGCAATTCCGCCCGGTCGCTGCTTGCCGAGGCCATTTTAAACCAATCCGGCGAAGGCAAGTTTCGCGCCTATTCGGCTGGCACCAACCCTTCGCCGGGACCGCGCCCCGAGGTGGCGTCCCTGCTGTTGGCCAAGGGCTATGACACCAGCGCGCTGCATTCCAAGGATCTGGTCGAGTTTTCAGCCCCGGATGCACCAAGCATGGATTTCATCTTCACCGTCTGCGACCACGCCGCCAATGAGGAATGCCCGGCCTGGCCCGGCCAGCCGATGAGCGCCCACTGGGGGATGGCAGATCCGGTCAAGGCGACCGGCACCGATGCCGAAAGGCACCTGGCGTTCCAGCAGGCCTATGGGTTGCTGCGCAATCGGATCAAAGCCTTTGCGGCGCTGCCCTTTGAAACGCTCGACCGCCTGTCGCTTCAGCATCAGGTTGACGGCATCGGCCGCGTAAATTCTTCCGACTAACCCAATAGAACGGTCAAAACCCATGAACATTCTTGTCCTCTGCACGGGCAACTCCGCCCGCTCCATCCTGCTGGAGTCAATCTTCAACACCCTGGGCTCTGGCCGCATCCGTGCGTTTTCTGCAGGCTCCAACCCCACCGGCGAGGTACATCCGCAATCGCTGGTTCTGCTGGAGGAACTCGGCCACGATACCGCCGGCGCCCGCTCCAAAAGCTGGGACGAGTTTGCCGTTCAGAGCGCACCGGAAATGGATATGGTGATCACCGTCTGCGCCTCAGCCGCGGGCGAAACATGCCCGATCTGGCCCGGCGCGCCGGTCCGCGCCCATTGGGGCGTCGCAGATCCGGCTGCCGCGGACCAACCCGAATGGGACACCGCCTTTCGCGCGGCTTATGCCACGCTGGAAAAGCGCGCCAAGGCGCTGCTTGATCTGCCGTTTGAAACCATGAACGCAACCGAGCTGACACAGCAACTTAAGCGGATCGGAGAAATCCAATGACTGTCCAAAAGCTGCTGGCCGAGGGGCTGGGCACAGCTATGCTGCTGGTCGGCGTTGTTGGCTCCGGGATCATGGCTGAAAATCTGGCCGGCGGGAACGTGGCGCTAGCGCTTCTGGCCAATGCTGTTGCCACCGGCTGCATGCTTTATGCGATCATCACTACCCTGGGTCCGATTTCAGGCGCCCACTTCAACCCGGCCGTGACCCTTGCCTTTGCCCTGCGCGGCGAACATGAATGGCGTGCGGTGACGCCTTACGTTCTGGTGCAGATCGGAGGCGGGATCCTGGGGGTCTGGGCTTGCCACGCAATGTTTGATCTTGCAGTTTTGCAAAGCTCTGAGACTATGCACCGAACAGGAACAGCGCAGTGGTTCTCCGAAATCCTGGCCACGTTCGGCCTGTTGTTCGTGATCTTCGGCGGGCTGCGGTCGCGTCCTGATACAGTGCCTGCTCTGGTTGGAATCTACATCACCGGAGCCTACTGGTTCACCTCTTCAACCAGCTTTGCCAACCCGGCGGTGACTATTGCCCGCGGCTTCAGCGACACTTTTGCAGGCATCTATCCGGGGCATATCCCGATGTTCATTGTGATGCAGCTGATTGCAGTTGGAATCGGCCATCTGGTGCTGCCCCGGCTGTTCGCACCGGCCTAGGCGCTGGCAAAAAACCGCTTAACACAGCGGCCTTGGGCTGATGCCCCGGGGCCGCCGTTACGCGACGGCAGAAAAAATGCTAGCATGAGGGTCCAACAACCATAATCAGATTGTCAGGGAGGCCCCCCCAATGCCTGTACAGACAGCAGCTGCCAGCTGGATTGACAGGATGCCCCGCATCAAACAGCGCTTTCCGCATCTGAAAGCCAGCAACGCGCCGTCACTTGTCGATGACCGGGACAGATTTGTTGCCTATTTGGCCCGCACCCATCATCTCACGCTGAACGAAGCCAGGGAAGAAGTGGACGACTTCCTGTATATCGAAAGCCTGCTGAGAGAGCTGGACGGGCGGACGCACTAGCCTCGCAGCCGCCTTTTGAAGCCCAGGCCTCAAGCCAGCGACGTCACCCAAAGGATCATTGCATCTTCGGGGCTGACAGATATGACATTGTGCCCCATGGCTGCGTCGTAATAGGCGCTGTCACCGCGGCGCATTTCAATCGGCTCGTAGAATTCCGTGTAAAGCTTGACCACCCCGGTCAGCACATACAGAAACTCCTCGCCGTCATGGCGCACCCAGCCGTCAAACTCATCCAGCGACCGCGCCCGCACCCGCGCCCGGTAGGGCAGCATTTGCTTGCGCGACATACCGTCCGCCAGCAGCTCGTGCTCATATGTTGCGGTGGCATGGGCTGAACCGTCACCGGATTTGGTCACCGTCATCCGCCCGTTCACCTGACCGCGCTGCGGCTGGGTAAACAGCTGCGGCACCGAGATCTGCAGGCCCACGGCCAGCTTCTTAAGCGCCTCGTAAGTCGGTGACATCTGACCGTTTTCGATCTTGGACAAGGTCGAACGCGCCAAACCGGCCTGATTGGCAGCATGTTCCAATGTCCAGTCCCGCGCCTTGCGCAGTTCGCGCACACGCGCACCCAGGTCCAATGGCTCTGCTGCGTCATCTCCGCCGTTTGCACGGGCGATGGTAATCAGGGACTTCGGGTCACGGCTTGTCATAGCCACTCTATAAGCCGCACCTGCGCAGCTTGCAACGCAGGACGGCGCGGGCTAGCCAATTGCCATGCTGTCCGTTTTTGATCAGGGGCCTTTTGCGCCCTGCCCTTCGCCTTTCAACCTCGCGGCCCATGTGCTGCGCCATGCCCGTCGGCTGGCGGCCAAGACCGCATTGTCGGTTCTCGCGGGCGATGCCTGCGAAGACTGGAGCTATGCCCGGCTTGAAGCAGCGGTGCGCGGAACCGGAACAGGGCTGCTTAAAGCGGGATTGAAACCTGGAGATATTGTGCTGATGCGGCTGGGGAACACGGTTGAGTTTCCCATCGCCTACCTCGGCGCCATTGCCGCCGGATTGGTGCCGGTGCCGACCTCAGCCCAGCTTACAGCGCCGGAAACCGCCCGGATGATCGCGGATTTGCAACCGGCAGCAGTTCTGCGCGATCCCGATGTCCCGTGCGCGAGTCACCCGCTTCAGATCAGCACCGCCGACTTGCTGGAAATGCACCGTCTGCCTCCCTGCAGCTACGCCCTTGGAGACCCGGACCGCCTCGCCTATGTAGTCTACACCTCCGGCACCAGCGGAAATCCGCGCGCCGTGGCGCACGCCCACCGGGCTGTTTGGGCGCGGCAGATGATGGTGGATGGCTGGTACGGGCTGACGCAGGATGACCGGCTGATGCATGCCGGTGCTTTCAACTGGACCTTCACGCTGGGCACCGGCCTGCTGGATCCCTGGGCGGCGGGTGCAACGGCGCTGATCCCGCAGCCCGGAACCCCGCCTCAGGACCTGCCCGCGCTGCTGCGCCGCCACCGCGCGACCCTTTTTGCTGCAGCCCCTGGCGTCTACCGGAAACTCTTGCAATCCAGCCCGCTTGTATTGCCGGACTTGCGGCATGGGCTTTGCGCTGGTGAAAAGCTCTCCCAGCATCTGCGCGCGGCCTGGGAGGCGGCAACAGGCCGCAGATTGTTTGAGGCTTTCGGCATGTCGGAATGCTCAACCTTCATTTCATCTTCGCCGTCCTGCCCCGCACAGGATGGGTCACTCGGGCAGCCGCAACCCGGCCGCAGAACCGCCATTCTGGGCAGCGGCGGACCAGTTCCCTTGGGAGAAGAAGGCACCATCGCCATCCACCGCTCGGACCCGGGGCTGATGCTTGGCTATCTGAATGCGCCTGAAGAAACCGCCGCCCGCTATCAGGGGGATTGGTTCCTGACCGGTGATCAGGGCGCAATGTCGAAGGACGGACAGATCCGCTACCTGGGCCGCGCTGACGACATGATGAATGCGGGCGGCTACCGCGTGTCCCCGATCGAGGTTGAAACCGCTTTGGTGTCCCATCCCGGCATCACTCAGGCCGGCGCCGCAGCGGTAGAGGTGAAGCCTGAGACCTTCATCATCGCCGCCTTCTATACCGGTCCCGAAGAGGTGAACGCCGCAGAGCTGCAAGCCTTTGCATCCCAGCGGCTGGCCCGTTACAAGCAGCCCCGCGCTTATGTGTATCTTGACGCCCTGCCCGCAGGTGCCAATGGGAAGCTGCTGCGCCGCGCCCTGCCCGCCCTGTTCAAAGGATGACCCAAATGACCACTGTCAAACTCGACATCCTGTCGGACCCGATCTGCCCCTGGTGCTATATCGGCAAGACTCATCTGGACAAAGCGCTGGCCGAGGTTCCGGATCATCCCTTTGTCATTGAATGGCATCCGTTCCAGCTGAACCCCGACATGCCGCGCGAAGGCATGGACCGGCGCGATTACCTGGAACGCAAGTTCGGCGGCAAGGAGGGCGCGGTGAAAGCCTATGCGCCAGTGATGGAGCACGCGGAAAAGGCCGGGCTGACCATCAATTTTGAGGCGATGACGCGCACGCCAAACACGCTGGATGCGCACCGGCTGATCCATTGGGCCGGAATTGAAGGCAAGCAGACCGAAGTGGTGGATGCCTTGTTCCAAGCCTACTTTGTGGACGCCAAGGACATCGGCGACCACAAAGTTCTGGCAGACGTCGCACGCGAGGCCGGAATGGATGCAGATGTCGCCGCACGCCTGCTGCAAGGCGACAGCGACGTTCAAGCCATCCAGGACCGCGACGCCCATTCCCGCAAGATGGGGGTAAGTTCAGTGCCGACCTTCATTGTCGCCAGCCAGCACGCCGTACCCGGTGCCCAGCCGCCGGAACTGTGGAAGCAGGTGATCGAAGACATCCAGCAGCAGCTGAAAGACGCAGAGGCCGAATAACCTCGCGGTAAACTGCTTAGCATCGCAACAATGCACAGTTTGCTGTGCAGCCGGGCGCTGGCCCGGTATGCGGATTCGTGATAGCGGAACCGGACAGCTCCCGGACCGGCCTTGTTCCCCGGAAACATTTGAAGAGCTGTTAGAGGTTTCAAATGTCACAACCCCAGGTTCACACTCCGGCCCACGGCATGGCCAAGGCCGAATTCATTGCGCTGATCGCGATGATGTTTGCCACCATTGCGTTTTCCATCGACGCGATGCTGCCCGCCCTGCCCGAAATCGGCCAGGCACTTAGCCCGGATGACATTAACCGCGCCCAGCTGGTGCTGACTTCTTTTGTGCTGGGCATGGGCATCGGCACGTTTTTTACCGGCCCGCTGTCTGATGCCTTTGGCCGTAAGACTGTCATTGCCGGCGGTGTTGCGCTGTACATCGCAGCATCTGCCGTCGCCTGGAAGGCGCAATCGCTGGAGCTGCTGCTGGCCTCCCGCATTGTCATGGGGCTGGGTGCCGCCGGGCCGCGGGTTGTCGGCATTGCCATCGTGCGGGATTTGTACTCGGGCCGGGAAATGGCCCGGATGATGTCGATTGCAATGATGATCTTCACCCTGGTTCCCGCCTTTGCACCGATGCTGGGTGCGGGCATCATTGCCTTTTCCAGCTGGCGCAGCATCTTCCTGGCCTTTGCCATTTTCGCCATCCTCATCGTGATGTGGATGGGCCTGCGCTTGCCGGAAACCCTAGCAGTGGAGAACCGCCGCCCCTTCCGTCTGCCGCTGCTCTTGGGCGCGGTGAAGGAAATGTTCGCCCACCCGGCTGTGCGCCTGTCTATTCTGGTGCAGACCCTTTGCCTGGGTATGCTGTTCACCATGCTGACCATGGTGCAGCAGGTCTATGACGTGATCTTTGACCGCGCTGGCAGCTTCCCCTTCTGGTTTGGTTTTGTGGCTTTGATGGCGGGTACTGCCAGTCTGTTGAATGCAGCCATCGTTGTCCGCGTTGGTATGCGCCGGATCGTGACATGGTCCTTGGCCGCCCAGGCCTGCTTTTCCGCGGTGATGCTGGTGCTCAGCGGCCAGGCGCTGCCGGAAACGCTGCTGTTCGGCCTGTTTGTCGCCTGGCAGACCAGCGTGTTCTTTCTGGCCGGCACCACGCTTGGCAATCTCAACGCGATCGCGATGGAGCCGATGGGCCATATTGCCGGCATGGCGGCCTCGGTCATTGGTGCGATCTCCACCGTTCTGGCCGCTGCCATTGCCGCGCCTGTGGGCCTGCTGTTTGACGGCTCGCTGCTGCCGCTGGCCTCCGGGCTGCTGACAATGGCCGGCCTTGCGTTCCTGCTGATGCTGCAAATGGCACGGGCTGAGGCGCAATTGCCCGCAGAATAACTATCTTGTCCGGGTCAACACCTCTGCCTAACCTCTCCAAATACTTGGGGAGGTTTTTTCATGGGTTACGATTATGATCTCGGCAGCCATTCCTGTCAGGTAACGGCAGCTTTGCCCGAGACGCAAAAGTGGTTCGACCGCGGCTTGGTCTGGACCTACGGCTACAACCACGAAGAAGCCGTCAAATGCTTCCAGCAGGCGTTAGCGCATGATCCCGTCTGCGCCATGGCCCATTGGGGCGTGGCCTATGCAACCGGCCCGAATTACAATCTGCCCTGGAACTTGCGGGACGGCAAAGGCCGTGCCGAAGATCTGGCACAGGCTTATGACGCCGCCCAATCCGCGCTGGCTTGTTTAGAGGGCTGCACCGAGGCCGAGCGGCAGCTGATCCTTGCCCTTCAGGCCCGCTACCCCCAGCGCGAGGCCACCGGGGACATGCACGCTTGGGACTACGCTTTCGCAGACGCCATGCGCGCGGCCTTTGCCGCCTGCCCGGATCATCTGGACCTGCGCACGGTCTATGCCGAAAGCCTGCTGAACCTGACCCCTTGGAAAATGTGGGACTTGAAAACCGGCCTGCCTGCCGAAGGGGCCGCGACATTGGAGGCGCAGGAGGTTCTGGAATGGGCAATGGAGAACGACCCCGGCGCGATGAGGCACCCCGGCCTGTTGCATCTATATGTGCATCTGATGGAGATGTCGCCAACGCCGGAAAAAGCCCTGAAGGCCGCCGATGTCCTGCGTACACTGGTGCCGGACGCAGGCCATCTGGTGCATATGCCGACCCATATCGACGTGCTGTGCGGTGACTATCACAGCGTGGTGCATTGGAATCAAAAGGCGATTGAGGCCGACCTGAAATACTACCAGCGCGAGGGCGCATTCAACATTTACACCGGCTACCGCCAGCATAACTACCACTTCGTTATCTTCGGCGCGATGTTCCTGGGCCAGATCGAACCTGCGTTGCAGGCCAATCAGGGTATTCTGGACACGACCCCGCAGGAAATGCTGCTGGTAGAAAGCCCGCCTATCGCGGATTTCTTTGAAAGCTACATGGCAATGCATCCGCACATCCTGGTTCGCTTTGGCCGCTGGGATGAGGCCATGGCGCTGCAGCTGCCTGAAGACACAGCGCTCTATTGCACCTTGACCGCCAACACCCATTACGCCCGCGCCATCGGATTTGCCGCAACCGGCCGCGTGTCAGAGGCTGAAGCAGAGGAGCAGCTGTTTCTGACTGCCAAGGCGAACGTGCCGGAGAGCCGACTGCTGCACAACAACCGTGTGGTGGATCTGCTTGAAATCGCAACCGAAATGCTGCGCGGTGAGATTGAGTACCGCAAAGTGAACTACGACGCGGCTTTTGCCCATTTGCGCCGCTCAGCTGAGCTGGACGATAACCTGTCTTACGATGAGCCCTGGGGCTGGATGCAGCCCAGCCGCCATGCGCTTGGGGCGCTGCTGTTTGAGCAGGGCCGCTCGTTAGAAGCCGAGGCGGTTTACCGTGCGGACCTGGGGTTGGATGGTACTCTGCCGCGCGCGTCGGTCCATCCGGACAATATCTGGAGCCTGAAAGGCCTGCATGATTGCCTGAAGGCCCGCGGCGAAACCGTTGAAATCCGGCACATAAAGCAGAAACTCGATATGGCGCTTGCCCGCGCCGACCAGGCGGTGGCCGCGTCCTGTTTCTGCGCACAGGCAGCAATGACGCCGGACAGCTGCTGCAGCTGAGCAAAATGTCTTCGAAGACATTTGCCAAGGAAATTCGAATTTCCTTGGCTCTGCGTGTCAAGCTTTCGCTTTTGCCTTGGCCTTTTTCTTCTCTGCCACGACTTTCTCTGCCAGGTCGCGGGCAATGGCAAAGGCGCCCTTGATCTTGTCGCTGTCTTTCTTCCAATCCCGGCGCACGACGATTTTGTTGTCCTTGACCTTGGCCAGACCGTTTTGGCCCTGGATGAACTCCACCAGCCCCTGGGGCGAGGCGAATTTGTCATTGTGGAATTGGATCGTTGCGCCTTTCGGCCCGCCGTCCATCTTGGCAATGCCTGCGCGTTTGCACATTCCCTTGATCCGCACCACCAGCATCAGTGTGTTGACCTCTTTCGGCAGCTTGCCGAAACGGTCGATCAGCTCAGCCGCAAAACCTTCCAGCTCCACCTTGGTCGACAGCGACGACAGGCGGCGGTACAGTCCGAGACGCACATCCAGATCCGGCACGTAATCTTCCGGGATCAGCACCGGAACGCCCAGGTTGATCTGCGGCGCCCATTGCGCATCGGCGTCCGAGAGGCCCTCCATCTCACCCGCCTTAATCTTGGCAATCGCCTCCTCCAGCATCGACTGGTACAGTTCATACCCCACATCGCGCATCTGGCCGGATTGCTCATCGCCCAGCAGGTTGCCGGCACCGCGGAGATCAAGGTCTTGCGAAGCCAGGGTAAAGCCGGCGCCCAATGTGTCGAGCGAGCCCAGCACCCGCAGCCGTTTCTCTGCCGCCGGTGTCAGCCGCTGGCGCGGTTTGGTGGTGAGATAGGCATAGGCACGGGTTTTCGAACGCCCCACCCGGCCCCGGATCTGATAGAGCTGCGACAGGCCGAACATGTCGGCGCGGTGCACCACCATCGTGTTGGCGGTCGGAATGTCGAGGCCCGATTCCACAATCGTTGTTGCCAGCAGGACGTCATATTTACCGTCATAAAACGCGTTCATCCGGTCATCAAGTTCGCCCGCTGCCATCTGCCCATGCGCCACCACATAGGTGAGTTCGGGCAGCTGCGCCTGCAGGAACGCCTCGACATCCGGCAGGTCAGTGATCCGCGGCACCACATAGAAGCTTTGCCCGCCGCGGTAATGCTCGCGCAGCAGCGCCTCGCGGATAGTGACGGTGTCGAACTCGCTGACGTAGGTGCGGATTGCCAGACGGTCCACCGGCGGGGTGCCGATGATCGACAGGTCCCGCACACCGGTCAGAGACAGCTGCAGTGTGCGCGGGATCGGTGTGGCCGTCAGCGTAAGCACATGGATGTCACTGCGCAGCTGTTTCAGCCGTTCCTTGTGGCCCACGCCAAAGTGCTGTTCCTCGTCGATGATCAGCAACCCGAGATTCTGAAACCTGATGTTCTTGGCCAGCACAGCGTGAGTGCCGACCACAATATCGACGGTCCCCTTGGCCAGCCCTTCACGGGTCTGGCTGGCCTCCTTGGTGCTAACAAAACGCGACAGCTGCCTGACCTGCAAAGGAAACCCGCGAAAACGCTCGGCAAAGGACGCCGCGTGCTGGCGCGCCAGCAGTGTGGTCGGGGCCACCACCGCCACCTGCAGGCCGGTCATCGCTGCGACAAAAGCCGCGCGCATTGCCACCTCGGTCTTGCCAAAACCCACGTCGCCGCAGATCAGCCGGTCCATCGGCTGGCCTGAGTGCAGATCCTCCATCACGTCCTCGATGGCGCGCAGCTGGTCGTCGGTCTCCTGATACGGGAAGCGGGCGGAAAATTCCTCCCAGGCATGCGGCGGCGGGTCCATCACCGGTGCCTTGCGCAGGGCGCGTTCGGCTGCAATGCGGATCAGCTTGTCCGCCATCTCGCGGATGCGTTCCTTGAGCTTGGCCTTCTTGGCCTGCCAGGCACCGCCGCCCAGCCGGTCCAGCAGACCTTCGTCATGGCCGTATTTGGACAGCAGTTCGATGTTTTCGACCGGCAGATACAGTTTGGATGCTTCGGCATATTCCAGCAGAATGCATTCATGCGCGGCACCCGCGGCAGTCACCACTTCCAACCCCTTGTAGCGGCCGATGCCGTGGTCCACATGCACCACCAGATCACCAGGGCTGAGCGACTGGGTTTCGGTCAGGAAATTCTCGGCCTTGCGGCGTTTCTTGGGTGCCCGGATCAGCCGGTCACCCAGCACATCCTGCTCCGAGATCACCGTCATGTCCGGCGCCTGGAACCCGTGTTCCAGCGCCCAGACCGCCAGGTGCAGGCCGCTTTTGCCGATCCGCGTGCCATCCGTCACCGGGATGGCTTCTGCAAGGCCTTCATCCTCAATCAGCCCGGTCAGACGTTCGCGTGCGCCTTCGGAGTAAGAGGCAATAAGAACCGGCCCCTCTTGCATCCGCGCCTTAATATGGGATGCCAAAGCCCCGAAAAGACTGATGCTTTCCTGCTGGCGCTCGGGTGCGAAGTTGCGCCCGAGCCGCCCGCCGGCGTCCACTGTGCCGGGACCCGAGGCCTGCGGCAGCGGATGCAGTTGCACCACACGATGTTCTGCCGATGCGGCCTCCCAAGCGGCATCATCCAGATACAGCAAACCCGGCGGCGTGGGTTTATAGACTGTATCAATCCGCCCCTTCTGCGTCATAGCGTGTTTGCGGGTTTCAAACTGGTCCTCGATGGTGTCCCAGCGCGCCAGCCGTGCCGGTGTCACCTGATCATCCAGTGTCACCGTTGCCTGCGGCAGATAGTCGAACAGGGTTTCCAGCTTTTCATGGAAGAACGGCAGCCAATGCTCGATCCCCTGATGCTTGCGCCCTGCACTCACTGCCTCGTACAGCGGATCATCCGTACCGGCGGCGCCGAATTCGATCCGGTAGTTCTGACGGAACCGGGTGATTGCTGCCTCGTCCAGGATCACTTCGGACACCGGCGCCAGCTCCACCACCTCCAGTTTCTCGGTGGTGCGCTGCGAGGCCGGATCGAACCGCCGTGCGCCATCCAGCACATCGCCGAACAGATCCAGCCGCACCGGGCCGCTTTCCCCCGGCGGGAAGATATCGATGATCCCGCCGCGCACCGCATAGTCGCCCGGCTCCATCACCGTCGGGCTTTGGGTGAACCCCATACGCACCAGGAAATTGCGCAGCGCGCCTTCGTCAATCCGGTGATCGACACGGGCGGTAAAGGCCGCCTCGCGCAGCACATCGCGCGCAGGCAGCCGCTGGCTGGCGGCATTCAATGTGGTCAGCAGCACAAACTGCTTGGGCATCTGATGCACCAGGGCCGCCAGCGTGGCCATCCGCGCAGCCGAGATATCGGCGTTCGGCGACACCCGGTCATAAGGCAGGCAATCCCAGCCCGGAAAGACAAACACCGGCATCTGCGGCGCAAAAAAGGCAAGTGCCGACCGCATTGCCTCCATCCGCTTGTCGTCACGCGCAACATGCAGAACCGGCGCGCCGGATTTTTGCACTTCCTTCAGGATCAGCCGGGCATCAAACCCTTCGGGCGCGCCGCCCATGGTGATTGCACGCTGTGCCATGCCTTTTCCTTTCCGGGTGTCCTCAATCGGTCTCAGCCCGCCTGTTAAAATGCCCCGATGGTCAGGTTTTGATACATGCCCCAGAACGCAGTGACCACAATGGAGATGACCCCGACGACCTGCACATAGAGCCGGCAAAACGCCAATCTTTTGCGCAGCTCCCCGCCCGTGGCACCGTCCTGCGAGATCCGGCGCGCGGTTGAAAAGCTGATCAGCCCGACCACAGCCATTGGAAACACCAGCAGGAATACAGCCTGGGCAATCTCCAGCAGGAATACAAAGCCAAGCACAGCCAGCCCGGACATCACGAAACAGGACAGCGCCACCAGCCAGGGGCCTGAAACCTCGGAGATGAACAGCAGGCGGTTCACATTGACCCGCACCATATCCTCCAGATCGCGTTCCGCCTGGCCGCCATTTCGCTGCGCCCGCTGGACCATGTCATAGGGAACCCCCAGGATCCTATTGCTGGCCGTCGACCAGAGCACCGCCAGCGCAATCCAGTACCACAGGTTGGAGAATGACCGCAGCTCAATCATCTCATAGATAATATGAAGCAGATCCACGCCAGCCCCCCGCTTGTGCCCGCAGATCCTCGGGCTGGAATTTGTCAACCGGCCCTATATCAACCGGGAAGCGCGCACAGGCAAGCCCCGCCTGCTGCACAAGTTTTTTGGCGCGGCGATTGTGCCCCTTGTTCCCGGGGCCGCTTCCATGCCACCCATAGGCAAGCCAAATCGAGAGACCGCCATGAAGCCCACCGTTGCGCCCTTTCCCGCCGCCCGCCTGCGCCGTACCCGTGCCAGCCAGGCCATCCGTGACCTGGTCCGGGAGAACACCCTGACGCCGTCTGATTTCATCTGGCCGGTGTTTGTCCGTGAAGGGGAAGGCATCGAAGAACCGATTGCTTCGATGCCCGGTGTGGTGCGCCGCTCAGTGGACAGGATTGCCGAAGCCGCGGTTGAGGCGCAGGCGCTGGGGATCCCGGCGATCTGCCTCTTTCCCTACACCGATGCCTCGCTCAAGACCGAAGATTGCGCCGAGGCCTGGAACCCCGGCAACCTGACCAACCGCGCAATCCGCGCGATCAAGGATGCGGCGCCGGATATCGCAGTGATGACTGACGTGGCGCTGGACCCCTACAATATCAACGGCCACGACGGTTATGTGGTCGACGGCGAGATCGTCAATGACGCCACCGTCGAGGCGCTGGTCAAAATGACGCTCGCTCAGGCCGATGCCGGCGCCGACATCATCGGACCGTCCGACATGATGGACGGGCGGATCGGGGCGATGCGCGGCGCGCTGGAAAAGGCCGGCCACCACAATGTGGCGATCCTGTCCTATTCGGCCAAATACGCCTCTGGCTACTATGGGCCGTTCCGTGATGCGGTCGGCGCCTCGGGCGCGCTGAAGGGTGACAAGAAAACCTACCAGATGGATCCCGCCAACAGCGACGAGGCGCTGCGGCTGATTGAGCGCGACCTGATGGAGGGCGCCGACATGGTGATGGTCAAACCGGGGATTGCATACCTGGACATCTGCCACCGGGTGAAATCCGCCTTTGGCGTGCCCACCTATGCCTATCAGGTCTCAGGCGAATACGCGATGATCCAGGCCGCGGCGCAAAACGGCTGGATCGACGGCGAAACGGTGATGATGGAAAGCCTGATGGCTTTCAAACGGGCGGGCTGCAACGGCATTCTGACCTATTTCGCACCCGCCGCGGCCCGGTTGCTGAACGGCTGACCCAGTCATTCAGTGCAGATACGGATCACTTCAGCGGGAAGCCGCCGCTGTCCAGATGGCAGCGGATGACAGGCAGCGGTTTTCCGCGTATACATTTGCCCAGAGCCGGAGCATACCGGCCTTGGAGCAAATCATTACAGGCACCTGAGAAATGAGCAGTTTTTCCTCTTCCCGCATGACCCGCCGCGGCTTTGCCCTGACGGCCCTGGCCGGCGCCGGCGTCACCGCCGCATGCGGCAACGGCATAGGCAACAGCAATGGCGCGACCATCGACGCCCGCGTTGATAGCACGCTGAACCAAATGTACAGCCAGTACCCCAACACCCGCACCCTGGCCGATAAGGCAACCGGCATGCTGGTAATGCCGCTGGTCACAGAGGCGGGCTTTGTATTTGGCGGGGCCTATGGGCGCGGCGCCCTGCGGATCAACGGCGTGACCGTCGATTATTACGCCACTTACAAGGGCAATGCGGGTCTGCAGATCGGCGCCCAGCAGTATGCGCACGTGCTGTTCTTCATGACCGAAGGCGCCTTGGCCGGCTTCCGCCGCTCGTCCGGTTGGGCGGCAGGCGCAGATGTGGAATATGTGATCAAGGACGAAGGCAACGCGCTGAGTGCCGACACCAATACCCTGACGTCCCCGGTGCTTGCAGTGGTTTTTGCCCAGGCAGGCCTGCGCGTTGGTGCGACCTTGGAAGGCACCAAATACACCCGTATCATCCCCTGACTGATCCGGGACGCGGCCGTGGCTCACGGCCTTCGCTTCTTTCTGGTTAAAAATACCTCCGCCGGAGGCATGGCCTTTCCCGCAGGAAAGGCCATTTTCCTTACCCTCAGTCCAGTTTGCGCAGCCGTTTGAACAGCGACGAGGTATCCCAGCGCCCGCCGCCCATCTTTTGCACGTCCTTGTAGAACTGATCCACCAGAGCTGTGACCGGCAGGCTGGCGCCGGTTTCATCCGCTGCATCCAGGCAGATACCCAGATCCTTGCGCATCCAGTCCACCGCAAAGCCATGCTCGAAATGATCGTCCAGCATGGTCTCGTAACGGTTGGCCATCTGCCAGCTGCCCGCCGCGCCCTGGCTGATCACTTCGACCACCGCGCGCCCGTCCAACCCGGCCTTCTCGGCAAAATGCAGTGCCTCGCTCAAGCCTTGAACAAGACCGGCAATGGCGATCTGGTTGCTCATCTTTGTCAGCTGCCCCGCGCCTGAGCCACCGATCCTGCGGCAGATTTTCGCGTAGGCATCAATCACCGGCTCCACCCGCGCATAGGCGCCTTCATCGCCGCCGCACATCACCGACAGCACCCCGTTTTCCGCCCCCGCCTGACCGCCGGAAATCGGTGCATCCACAAAGAACACGCCTTTCTCTTCAGCCGTGCCATGCAACTCGCGGGTCACGGTTTCCGACACTGTGGTGTGATCAACAAACACCGCGCCTTCGCGCATTCCGGCAAAGGCGCCATCCGGCCCCAGGCAAACCGAGCGCAGATCGTCGTCATTGCCAACACAGGCCATTACAAATTCCGCCCCCGCCGCAGCCGCCCGCGGTGTGGCGCCGAACTGGCCGCCATGCTCGGCGGCCCAGGCCTTTGCCTTGGCTTCGGTCCGGTTGTAGACGGTGACCTCATGGCCCGCGGCCTGCAGGTGCCCGGCCATCGGATAGCCCATGACGCCGAGCCCCAGAAACGCGATTTTTGCCATCTGCTTTTCCCCTGATCTGTCTTCGCTTATGTTGGCGCCAACCCTACCACCGCCGCCGCGGGGCGCAATCTGCCAAGCGGCTGGAAATGACAAAACCCAAGGGAAAACAACCGCTGATGGGACATCTTTTCCGCTGGCTTCTGCGCATAGCTGCCGGCCTGATTCTGCTGAGTGTTCTGGCCGCTGCGCTGGTCTATTACCTGGCGTCGCAGTCACTGCCTGAATACAACAAAGAGCTTTCCCTGCCCGGCCTTTCCTCGCCTGTCGAGATTGTCCGCGACAACGCCAATGTGCCGCATATCTTCGGCAGTTTCGGCGCCAGCGACGAGGATGTCTATTTTGGCCTCGGCTATGCCCATGCTCAGGACCGCCTGTGGCAGATGGCGGTGATGCGGCGCACCGCCAAGGGCCGCCTGTCGGAAATCTTCGGCACCCGCACGGTTGAGACCGACACATATCTGCGGCGGCTGGATATCTACCGTCTGGCGCAGGAGTCTGCGGCCGTGCAGTCGCCCGAGGCGATGACCGCGCTCAAGGCCTATGCCGCCGGCGTCAACGCCCGCCTTCAGGAGATCAATGAAGACGCGCTTGGCCGCGGTGCGCCGGAGATGTTCCTGTTCAACATGCCGGTTGCGCCCTGGCAGCCCGCCGACAGCATCGCAATCATGAAGCTGATGGCGCTGCAGCTGTCCGGCCACATGAAAGAAGAGATCCTGCGCGCCCGGACTTCGCTGGCACTGGATGATGCCGCCAGGATCAAGGACATCCTGCCGGATGCGCCGGGCAAAGGGCTGACTGCGCTGCCGGAGTATGCAGCACTGGTTCCCGATGTCCGGCAGTTCGCCACTGCCGAGCCCGCAGAGGAAGACAGCCTGCTGTTTCCGGTTGCTCCGCGCGGGCTGGCCGGGGCCTCCAACGCCTGGGCCGCCGCCCCGAGCCGTTCGACGGCGGGCGGCACGCTATTGGCCAATGATCCGCACCTGGGCCTCAGCGCACCCGGCATCTGGTATCTGGCACGGCTTGAACTGGGCACCGGCGGAGTGATCGGCGGCACCATCCCCGGCATCCCGGCGGTAATCGCCGGACGCTCAGACGTGCTGGGATGGGGGGTGACCTCGTCTTATCTGGACGATCAGGACTTGTTCATCGAACGCCTCAACCCGGAAAATCCTCAGGAGTATCTGAGCGTTGAAGGGTACAAGGAATTCATCTCCCGCCCGTCGATCATCAAGATCAAGGACCAGGCGCCGGTTACTTTGACCCTGCGCTGGACAGACAACGGCCCGGTGCTGCCCGGTTCGATGTTCAAGCTGGCTGAAATAACCCCGCCCGGCCATGTGGTATCGCTCAGCTGGACTGTGCTCAGCCCCAAAGATACCTCAATGAGTGCTGCCATCGGCCTGATGCGCAGCACCACAGTCCAAGACGCAATCATAGCCGGAGAAGGCTTTGTCGCACCTTCGCAAAACCTGACTCTGGCGGATAAGGACGCAATTGCGCTCAAGACCGTCGGCGCCTTCCCGCTGCGCGACGCCGCACACCAAAGCAAGGGCCGGATGCCAAGCCAGGGCTGGCGCCCGGAGAACCGTTGGCAAGGCCGCGCGCCTTATGCAGAAAATCCTGAGTTCACCAGCCCCGCAGGCGGCATCCTCGGCAATACCAACAACAAGATCCTGGACCGCCCCTTCCCGAACCACGTCTCCTTTGACTGGGGGGATACCCAGCGCATCCACCGCTGGGAAAAACTGATGCAGAACCGCGAAGTTCATACCCGCGACAGCTTTATCGAGGCGCAATTGGACACGGTCTCCTACACCGCCCGCACCCTTTTGCCGCTGATCGGGGCCGACCTGTGGTTCACCGGCGAGGCCGCCCCCGCCGGCACCCGCGAACGCCAGCGCCAGATCGCCCTGACCCTGCTGTCGGAGTGGAACGGTGAAATGAACGAGCATCTGCCGGAACCGCTGATCTATGCCGCCTGGCTGCGGGCGCTGCAGGCCCGGCTGATCACCGATGAGCTGGGACCGGTGGCCAAGACCTTCCGCCATGTGGAACCGTTGTTCATTGAACGGGTCTACCGCGATGTGGACGGCGCCGCCGTCTGGTGCGACGTGCGCCAAAGCGCTCCGCAGGAAAGCTGCACCGGCATGGCCCGGCTGGCACTGGATGATGCGCTGATCTGGATCGAAGAACGCTATGGCACCGCGCTGGAATCGCTGCGCTGGGGCGATGCGCATCAAGCCACGCAGGACCACCCGGTGCTGGGCGAAGTGCCGCTGCTGCGTTACTTCGTGAACATCCGCCAATCCACCAGCGGCAGCGGCAACACCCTGCAGCGCGGCAAGAGTTCAGGTAAGGACCCGGATCCGTTCCAGAACACCCATTCTGCCGGCTACCGCGGGGTCTATGATTTTGCCGACCCCGACAGTTCCGTCTTTATCGTATCAACCGGCCAGTCCGGCCATCCGCTGTCGCGCTACTATGACGACATGGCCCAGCTCTGGCGGCGCGGCGAATACATCCCGATGTCATTGGATGAGGATCTGGCCCGCGCCGCAGCTGTCGGCATTACCCGGATCACCCCCCGCCAATAATAACGGGACAATAAAAAAGGGCGCTGCGGCGCCCTTTTCCTTTTACTCTTGACGCAAGGCGTCACAGCCTCTCGTACTTTGCCTTTTGCCGGTCGGTCCACAGCACGGTAATGTCAAAACCGGTTTCGGTCTGTTCTTCGCTTTGAACCAGATCTTCCTTGAACAGCCAGGCGCGCTGTTTGCCCTCGGCAAACGTGAGTTTCAACAGCTCCTCGTGCCGCACGCCCTGCAACTGTTCGGCGATATCGGCCAGCAACCCGTCCAGCCCCTCGCCCGTCAGGGCCGAGATCGCATGAATACCGTCCTCACGTTCCGCACGCTGACGGCGGGCTTCGGCGTCGTCTTCGGGCAGCTGATCCAGCTTGTTCCAAACTTCGATCCGGGCGCGGTTTTCGTCCACTCCCAATGAGGTCAGGATGGCCTCGACGTCTTTGGCTTGCTGCTCGCTTTCATCATGGCTGATGTCGCGCACATGCAGGATCACATCCGCCGCCAGAACCTCTTCCAGCGTCGCCCGGAAAGATGCCACCAGTTCGGTCGGCAGATCCGAGATAAAGCCCACGGTGTCGGACAGGATCACCTCCCGCCCATCCGCAATCTGCACCCGGCGCATGGTCGGGTCCAGGGTGGCAAAGAGCATGTCCTTGGCCATCACCTCGGCCCCGGTCAGCCGGTTGAACAGGGTCGACTTGCCGGCGTTGGTATAGCCCACCAGCGCCACAATCGGATAGGGCACCTTGGCCCGCGAGGCGCGGTGCAGGGTGCGGGTTTTCACCACCTTGTCGAGCTGCCGGCGCAGGCGCACCAGCTGATCGTCAATAGCACGGCGGTCGGCCTCGATCTGGGTTTCGCCGGGTCCGCCGACAAATCCCAATCCGCCGCGCTGGCGCTCCAGGTGGGTCCAGGCCCGCACCAGCCGCGTCCGTTGATAGCTGAGCGCCGCCATCTCGACCTGCAGCACACCTTCGCGGGTGGCTGCACGGTCCGAGAAGATCTCAAGGATCAGGCCGGTCCGGTCGAGGATCTTGACCTTCCAGGCTTTTTCCAAATTGCGCTGCTGCACCGGGGACACCGACCCGTCAATCAGGACCAGTTCCACCTCATTTGCTTTCAGGATGCCCGCCAGCTCTTCGATTTTGCCAGAGCCGAACAGCATCCCCGCATGCGCCTTGGGCAGGCGCACAACATTGGAGCCGATCACATCAAGATCGGGAAGGGCCGCTGCCAGCGCAACGGCCTCATCAAGCGCAGGTGCAGCCTGGCGGCGCCTGCTGTCGGATTTGATTTCCGGATGCAGCACCCAGGCACGGGTCTGCGTCCTTTCATGCTCCATCAATTGGAGTCTTCACCCTCATAGAGACTGATCGGCTGGGCCGGCATGATGGTCGAAATCGCGTGTTTGTAGACCAGCTGCGACTGTCCGTCGCGGCGCAGCAGCACGCAGAAATTGTCGAACCAGGTGATCACACCCTGCAGCTTGACCCCGTTGATCAGAAAGATTGTAACCGGAACCTTGGTTTTGCGAACGTGATTCAGGAAGGCATCCTGAAGATTCTGTCTGTCCGAAGCCATTTTTTATTATCTCGCCTTTGTTCTTGCCGCGCGCTGCGGACCAGCACGCACATTAAATTCAGTATGGACGGAGAAAATGTAAGTTTCCACCAGAAAAACACTTTTCACCCTCAAGGGCGGTCAGCTGCGCCAAAGGTTGGGTGACAACAGCGCAATGAAGGCCAGGGTCTCCAGCCGCCCGAGAACCATCGCAATGCACAGGATCAGTTTGGCAGGATCTGTCAAAAGGTTCAGTACAATCGGCGTACTGCTGGCCGTATCAGCCAGCGGGCCGGTTGTTGACAGCGCCGCTACCGCCAGCACCAGCGATTGTTCAAAATCCGTGCCGACTGCGGCAAGCGCAGTGCTGACCACAGCCAGCGACAGGGCAAACAGCATGAAGAACACCCAAGCTACAAACGCTCCGTTCTTCTGCAAGCGCTTGGCGCGGTTGCCTTCGCTGCTGACCGAGCTGGGGTGCACCAGCCGCTCCATTTCGCGCAGACCATTCAGGTACAACGCGTAGACCCGCAACAGCTTGACCCCGCCCGCAGTGGTCGCAACACCGCCGCCGAACACCGCCAGCCCCAGCAGGATCATGCCCGGTGTTTCCAGCCCCGACCAGGCCTGGGCGGCTTCCCAATGCGTACTTTCAAATCCGGTGGTCGACAGGAAGGACAGCACCGTAAACAAGGTGCCCCAAAGAGCGTGCAGGGCTTGCGGCAGATCTTCACCGGCATCCACTTCATAGGCGGCCAGCCAATGGCGCAGGAACAGCAGCAGCGGCACCCCGAAAACGATCAGCAGCCCGGTTCGGAATTCCGGATCCTTGTCCAGCCGCCCCTGCCCCGCGGTGACCGTGTCGCTGGAGAAAGTCAGCCGCGACAGCGCGAAGAACATGAACAGGAACATCACCATCTCGCCCGCCAGGCCGCTGGCGGCATTCTCCACCCCGCCGATGGCCGATATCCCCGAGGTCGCCATCACCGACATCGCATGGCTGAGACCTGCCAAGGCCTGTTCGCCTGTGATCATCAACAACAGCCATAGCACAAGGGTCAGCCCGGCATAAACCGGCGCCAAGGTGCGCGTCACCAGCACCAGCTGGCGGCGGGGGTCCGCCCGCTCCATATGCAGCGGGGCGGCCGTGCCGCCGCCAGGCTCGCCCTTGGCAGTGACCTCAAACCCGCCCAGGGACATCGGCGCCAGCACCGCCGAGGCGGCCACCCACATCAAAAGACCGCCCAGCCAGCCGACAATCGCCCGCCACAGATGCACGCTGGGCGGCAGCCGGCCCGGATCGCCCCAGACATCGGCGCCGGTGGTGGTGATGGCGCTGACCATATCGAAATAGGCATTCAAAAACCGGGTGCTGACCAGCGCATCCTGAACCGGCACCGCCAAGAACAGCGGCAGTACGGTGAACGTCGCCAGCAGCGACAGCAATTGTCCCGGCATCCCGTAGCGCGGCACCCGGTTGCCCATTGACAGGCCGATCAGCACCACCAGTATTAGCCCGGCAACGCCGGCATAGAAAAAACTGCGCGAGGTGTGATGATCGTCCAACACCAGCGCATGAACGGCCGGCAGCCACATCGCCAGCGAAGCAATGCCCCAGATTAGCAGGAACAGCGGCAGGCGCAGCACGCCAATGGGAGCTTTGACCGGGCGGCGCATCCTAGAAATAGTCGATCGAAACCTGCAGCAGGCGCTCGACCTCAGGCACGTCCGCTGCCATGGCAAACAGCGCGATCACATCGCCCGCCTCGATCCGCATCTGACCGGAGGGGCGCAGCATCTCGCCGTTCTTCAGAACGCCGCCGACCAGAACGCCTTCGGGGAAGTCCGTCTCGCGGATCATCTGGCCGGCAATCGGCGAGGTCGACAATACCTCGGCCTCGATCATTTCAGCCTCGGCATCACCCAATGAGTAGACCTGCCGCACCCGGCCATATCGGATGTGGCGCAGGATTGAGCTGACGGTGGTGGAGCGCGGGTTGATATAGGCGTCGATGCCCAGATGCGGCAGCAGCGGCACCAGGGTCGGGTCATTGATCAGCGCAATGGCCAGCGGACAACCCTCGACCTTGGCGCGCACCGCGGCCAGAATGTTGGTCTTGTCGTCATCGGTCACCGCCAGCATCGCATCTGCTTTGTCGATACCCGCCTCGATCATCAGCGCCCGGTCCAGACCGTCGCCGTTCAGCACAATCGTGCGTTCCAGCGTTTCCGCCGCCCGTTCAGCACAAGCACGGTCGCGTTCGATCATCTTGGCCCGGATCCGTGTTGTGCTTGCCTCCAGCGCCTTGGCCACTTCCAGGCCGACGTTGCCGCCGCCGACCACAACCACCCGGTCCTGGCGGGTTTCCTGCTTGCCGAACACTTCGATGGTGCGGGGCACATCATCGGCGTGGCTGAACACATAGCAGCTGTCGCCGACAAACAGCTGGTCGCCCGGTTCCGGCGCAAACAAACTGCCGTCGCGCCGCACCCCGACCACAATCGCGCGCAAAGTCGAAAACAATTCGGTCAGCTGCCGCAGCGGTGTATTCACCACCGGGCAATCGGCATCGATCTGGATCCCCAGAAGCTGCGCCTTGCCGCCCATAAAGGTCTCGGTGTCAAACGCTGCCGGCGCCGACAGCCGCTGCATCGCCGCCGCCGCCACCTCGCGCTCGGGGCTGATCACCACGTCGATCGGCAAATGCTCGCGCTGATAAAGGTCGGAATAGATCGCGGTCAGATAGCTTTTGGCCCGCAGGCGGGCAATCTTGCGCTGAACCTTGAAGACCGAATGCGCCACCTGGCAGGTCACCATGTTGACCTCGTCCGAATGGGTGGCCGCGATGATCATGTCGGCATCCCGCGCCCCGGCCCGGTCCAGCACATCCGGATAGGAGGCAAAACCATGGATCCCCTGCACGTCCAGCGTATCGGTTGCCCGCCGCACCAGTTCCGGGTTGCTGTCGACAACCGTCACATCATTGTGCTCGCCGGACAAGTGCCGGGCGATCTGCCAGCCAACCTGGCCCGCGCCGCAGATAATGACCTTCATTTGCGTGTCCCTTGGCGGAATTTCGGGCGGAGTTTCGCCCGACGTGAATGACAGAAGCCGCTTTCACGGTCAATTTAATTGTAACTTGCTCTGATTGCAGCCATTCTTTGCGTATGTGCAAGGATCGAACGATCATGGCGGCCTTGGTCCTGCTGCTTGGCACGGCGGCCTGCGGACCGCTTCCTGTTTACTACAGGCAGGGGGCAGAAGTCTCGCGCCTGCAAAGTGATGAGCTTGGCTGTGCGGCGCAATCGCTGCGGGATGCGCCCGTCGCCAATGAAATCCGCCAGCATCCCCCGGTTTTCCACCCCGGCCGCAAAGTCTGTTCCGGCGGCAGCTGTTACTACCGGCCCGGCTATTGGGTGGATGGCGGCATCTACACGGTGGATGTGAATAAACCCCTGCGCCTGCGGCTGGAGAAATCCTGCATGGCGGCCAAGGGCTACCAGCAGGTCGCGCTGAAACGCTGCACCCGGCGCAACCCGGCCGCAGTAGCCGGACCGCAACTGGCCCCGCTGAGCGAAGCATCCTGCGCGCAACGCAACAAAGATGGCAGCGTCAGCATCCGCACCGGCGGCTAGGCGCACTCCCTTGCCGAAAATGCGCGGCAGGCTAACTTTGAATTGCGCCGCCGGATCAGGTAGGCTGGCGCCGGATTGTTTGTTGACCAGTATTTTTAAGAGAAAGGTACCCGATGCGGATACATTTCCTGTTTGCCGCGCTGCCTCTTGCAGCTGTGACAGCCGCCTGCGAACCAGTGGCCCCGATTGCCCCGCCACCGACAGCGGCCCCAGCGCCGGCACCTGCAACTTACAGCGCGCCGGCAACGCGGCCGGCACCTGCAGCGGCGACCAGGGCCCCGGTGATCCCGGCAGAAGAAGCGCCTGAACCCGCCTATCAAGGCGGCGGCGGCGGAGGTGGTGGTTCCGGCGGCGGCGGAGGCTGGGGTTAACCCCGGGCGCAGCCATGATCCCCCATCATTCCAGAATCCCCTCCCTTGCAGCAGCCCTTTTGGCCGGCACAGCGCTGCTGCCGGCAACGGCTGCCCAAGCGGCATATGAAACCAGCGAACGGGGCAATGCCCCGGAAACCGCCATCGTTGTCGGCATTCAGGACTATGACCACGTCTCCGACCTGACCAACACCCGCCAGGATGCCAAGGCCATGGCTGAAATGCTCAGCTCCTTCGGCTATACCGTCTATGAAGGTTATGATCTGGACAAACGCGGGTTTGAAGCGCTGCTGCGCCAGGCCGCTCTTAATATCCGCGACGGCACCCAGGTGTTCTTCTACTATGCAGGCCACGGTATTCAGCTCGGGCGGCGCAATTACCTGCTGACCAGCGACGCGGAACTTACTGGCATTCACGATCTGCCTTTCCAGTCAGTCACCCTTGACCGCGTCTCTGCCATTCTCGGAGGCAAGGCAGGCAGCCAGATCCTGATGCTGGATTCCTGCCGCGACAATCCGGTGCCGGATGCCAAGCTCAACGCTGAGGTCGGCGCCCAGCTGTATGAAGCGCGCGAAGGATTTGACGTGTTCCGCCCGCCGCTCAACACGCTGGTGGCGTTTTCCACCTCCCCCGGCGCCACGGCGCTGGATGGCGAGCCTGGCGGCAACAGCCCTTATACCGCCTCGGTCGTGCGTCATTTTCCGGACCGGCCTGACGAAGATGCAATGACTGTCCTTTCGGCAATACGCGGTGATGTCTATGCGGCGACCGGCAACACGCAAGTGCCTTGGGAAAGCTCGACGCTGATGCAGAAGGTCTATCTGCGCCCGGCAGAGCGGTCATTGAACATTGCCAAAGCTGAAGCCGAAACCGAAGCGGCAGGCCTTGACCGGATGCCCGCCGAACTGTCGGTGAAAATCCCATTGGGCCGCGCGCTGGAGCTGGCGCCGGAAATCAGCCCCTATGTCACCGCTGGCACAACGGTTTCAATTGTTGAATCGCCCTCGGCCGGAGTGACGTCGCTGCAAACCGGGGACAGCAGCGGTCTCAGCCTCAGCTATGCGCCGAAACTGACCGAGCTTCCTGCCCGCAAGGACGGCGGACAGGTCCGCAAGGACCGGATGGTGCTGCGCCTGGCCCAGGCCGGGGCAGTGCGCGACGTGACCGTGAACCTGGAAATGATCGCCCGGCAATGCGATCTCGAAGCCGGTGATCTGCTGGATCTGCAGGGGGTTGGCCTTTACCGTTACCCCAATGAAATCAACCTTAAGGATGCCGAGGCTGCCTGCCGCGACGCTGTCGGGGCCGCGCCGGATATCGGCCGCCTGCACTATCAGCTGGGCCGCGCGCTGCAGGGTCAGGGCCGCTTGATCGAAGCCTATGAAGCTTTTGAAAAGGCCGCAGAACTGGACCACGTCCGTGCCTATAACGCCGTCGCTTATCTGCATGTCACCCCGAATGTCGACCGCGAAACCGTGCCCATCCCCTACAACCCGGACAAGGCTTTTGCCCTATGGGACAAGGGGATCGAGGCAGGCGATCCCTTTTCGATGCACGCCCGCGGCAAGCGGCTTTTGCGAAAAAGCAGCACCCCAGAGGAAAAGCGGCGCGGATTTGACCTGCTGAGCCGCGCAGTGGAGCTGGGCCATACCTATTCGATGAACGAACTTGGGGTTTTCTTTCTGTGGAGCGGTGATGAATTGGCGCAGCCGGAGCGCGGCTTCTCCTACCTGCAGGCCTCTGCCGGGCGCGGCGATATCTATGGCACCGCCAACCTTGGCTATGTCTACCGCGATGGCGGCGCGGGCCAGGCGGTGGACAAAGAAAAAGCACGCGCGCTGTTTGCCGAGGCCGCACAGCTGGGCCATCCCCATGCCCCGGCTGAGATCGGCCGGATGATCATGGGCGGCGACCTGCCCGGCAGTGACGCAGCCGAAGCGTTGGAATGGTATGACATGGGGCTGTCGCGCGGCGACGCCTGGGGCGGCGCCAACGGCGCTTGGGTAGCCCTTAACAGGCTGCCGGACCGGATCCCCGCCCATGCTGCTGCTGCGCGGGCAGGCAAGGCGATGGCGCTGAATGATCCCGATGCACGCGCCGCAGCGCGGGAATTGCTGACCGGGATGGCCGAAACAGACGTTGCCGCAGGCACCCAGTACATCCTGCGCCAGCTGGGGGCCGGGATTGCCATCGACGGTCAGTTCGGCCCGTCCTCCCGCAAGCAACTGGGCAAATGGGCGCGCCAGGCAGGTTTGCCCGCAACTGTTCCCGGGGATGCCATCAGCCAGCTGCGACTGGCCGCGCAGGTCCATTTTGCACTGAACCCGATCCGCCAGGACCTGTTCTAGTCCCGTAATGCTGTACCGCCCGCGCCCGGTGGTGCCGGGCGCAAAGGCGGCCTGATCAGGCCTGTTCTTCCTCGGCCTCCACATGCGCCACCCGGGCGCCTGCCTTGTTGGAGGTCACAACCCCCAGCGACTTCAGCTTGCGGTGCAGCGCAGACCGCTCCATGCCGACAAACGATGCCGTGCGGCTGATGTTGCCGCCAAAGCGATTGATCTGGGTCAGCAGGTATTCGCGCTCAAACGCCTCCCGCGCCTCGCGCAGCGGCAATGTCGCCAGCGCACCGGACAGGACCACCCGGCCCTCCTCCTGCGGCTTGTCTTCTTCGCGCGGCAGGTCCTTGGCCTCGATCGGGCCGCTGCCATCACCAAGGATCAGCACCCGCTCCACCAGATTCTTAAGCTGGCGCACATTGCCCGGCCACAGCATGGTCTGCATCAGCGCCACCGCCTCTTCGGTCAGCACCCGCAGCGGCAGCCCCTGGGCTTCGTTGAACTGGGCTATGAAATGGCCGGCCAGCAGCGGAATATCCTCGCGCCGGTCCGCCAGCGACGGCACCGCAACCGGCACCACATTCAGCCGGTGATACAGCTCTTGCCGGAAACCGCCTGCTTCGATTTCAGCATCCAGGTCCTTGTTGGTGGCGGAAACCACCCGCAGATCGACACGGATTTTGTCCGAACCGCCAACCCGCTGGAACTGCTGATCCACCAGCACACGCAGGATCTTGGATTGCGTGCCCAACGGCATATCGGCAACTTCATCAAAGAACACCACACCGCCATGCGCCTGCTCCAGCAGGCCGGGTTCCACCCCGCGCTCCGAGGATTCGCGGCCGAACAGAACCTCTTCCATCCGGTCGGGTTCGATGCTGGCACAGTTCACCGTGATGAAGGGCGCGGAGGCCCGGTTTGAATTGGCATGGATATAACGCGCGGCAATCTCCTTGCCGCTGCCGGCCGGTCCGGTCAGCATTACCCTGCCGTTTGACTTGGTCACCTTGTCCAGCTGACTGATCAATGTCCGGAACGACGCAGAGGTGCCGATCATTTCCGCAGGGCCTGTATCCCTGCGCTTGAGATCCGAATTCTCCCGGCGCAGGCGCGAGGTTTCCATGGCCCGGCGGATCACCACCATCAGCTGGTCGATGTTAAAGGGCTTCTCGATGAAATCATAAGCCCCCTGCTTGATCGCTGCGACAGCAATTTCGATGTTGCCGTGTCCGGAAATGATCACCACCGGAACTTCCGGATTGTCGCGCTTAACCGCCTTCAGGATATCGATACCGTCCATCTGGCTGTCCTTCAGCCAGATATCCAGAATCATCAGCGCCGGTTCGGCGTCTTCCAGACGGGCCATGCATTCGTCGGAATTGGCAGCCTTTCGGGTGGCATAGCCTTCATCCTCCAGAATGTCCGAGACCAGTTCCCGGATGTCGCGCTCGTCATCTACAATCAGAATGTCACTCATGTCAGACCTGCTTTCACTGTGCTCTTGTTTGGCGCCGCTGCCCGGTTTGCAGCGGGCAGGCGGATTACCGCCATCGCGCCGTAATGCGCGTGTCCCTCGAATACCGGGGCATCTTCCAGCGTCAGCGTGCCCCCGTGCTCTTCGATGATTTTCTTAACGATCGACAGCCCCAGCCCGGTGCCCGCATCCCGCGTGGTCACATAAGGCTCAAACAGCCGTGCCCGGTCTTCGGGCAAGCCGATGCCGTTGTCGGCAATACGGACTTCATAGAAATTGCCTGCCTTGACCGCCGCCACCCGGATTTCCGGCACCAGCCCCTGCGGATTTTCCTTTATCTGCAGGCTTTCAATGGCTTCGCCTGCGTTTTTGATCAGATTGGTCAAGGCCTGGCCAATCATTGTGGCATCCAGATCCGAGGGCATGGCTGTCTCGGTCAGCTCCGCTTTGATCCGGACACCGGGCTGGCCCTGCTGCTGCAGGATAACCGCATCCCGCAGAAGTTTGACCAGATCCTCTTCGCGCCGCTCCGGTTCCGGCATGCGGGCGAATTTCGAGAATTCATCGACGATCCTGCGCAGATCATTGGTCTGGCGCACAATCACATCGGTCATGGATTGCAGCTGATCGCTGTTCTCCTCGCCCAGTTTGGGCGCGAATTTGCGTTTGATCCGTTCCGCGCTCAGCTGGATCGGGGTCAGCGGGTTTTTGATCTCATGGGCAATCCGGCGCGCCACATCGCCCCAGGCCGCCATCCGCTGGGCGCTGACAAGGTCAGTCACATCATCAAACGCCACCACATACCCCTCCAGCCGGCCCTGTTCCGACCGGCGCGGCGACATCCGCACCAGCAGGTTTTCCAGCCGGCCCTGACGCGTGACTTTGATTTCCTCCTGCACCACCTCGGCGCTGGTTTCGATCAATTCCACAAACAGCGGCCCGAACTCCGGCACCGCAACGGACAAGGCCAGGGATTGCTGATCCTCCTGCCAGTCCAACAGCCGCTCAGCCGAGCGGTTTACAAATGTGACACGCCCGTCGGCATCCAGCCCGGCAACCCCGGACGTTACCGATGACAGCACCGAATCAAACAGGCGGCGGCGGCGTTCAATCTGGCGGGTATTGTCCAGAAGGCGCCCGTGCTGCACCTTAAGTTCGCGCGTCATCTGATTGAAATACTGACCCAATTGGGAAATTTCATCGCCGCCGTCGTCAATCGGCACCTGCACGTCCAAATTGCCGGAGCCAACCCGTTGCGCCGCCACCGTCAGCCGTCCGACCGGACGCGACAACCGCTCGGCAAACCACATCCCCAACCACATCGCCGCCAGGATCAGAATCACTGCAAAACCGATATAAAGCAGCGCAAATTCAAACAGCACCCTGCCGCGCTCGCTTTCCAGCTGCTGATACAGATGGGCTGTTTCCTGGGTGTCATCCAGAAGGTTCAGAAGCTCGCCGTCCACATCGCGGCTGATGTACAGGAACCGGTCGACAAACGCCTCCAGCCGCACCAGCGCGCGGAATTCACTGTTGTTCCAATCCTCGATTAGCAGGAAACCGTCCGCACGGGCGGCACCGATCTGGCGGTTGTTCGGCTTCTCAAAATCGAATTCGTAAGACCGCTCGCCGCGCGCCCGGATCAGGCCGGCACTGTCGACGATATAAGCCTCGCGCAGCCCGCGCTGGATTTGCAGCTGGCCTTGCGACAGCACAAGACGAAGCTCTGCGTCATTGATGAAAAAACTACGGGAACGGCTGTTGTCCAGGTAACGCGCCAGTGCCCGGGCATCTTCGGTCAGGTCATTTTTCTGCTGCGTCTGATACGCGTCCGCCGCAGCCAGCGAGCTGCCGATCACCTGCCGCACCCGCTGGGAAAACCAGCCCTCCAGCCCGACATTCACCGTCAGCACAGCAAATACAGCCACGATGACTGTGGGGATCAGCGCCAGAAATCCAAAAGCGCCGATCAACCGCAGATGCAGGCGGGACCCCGCTGATTTAGAGCGCCGCGCCGCAAACAGCCGCACGATCTGCGCCATAACCAGCGCCGCGATGGCAAGGATATACACAAGGTCGGCCAGCAGAATCAGCCGCAGCGATCCGGACGAAGCCCCCTGCCCCAACGGACCGATTATAAGGAATGTCGCCAGTGCCAGCACCGGCCCCAGCACCACCAGCCCGATGGTGCCGATATTGCGCGCCCGGCGGGTTCTCCGCCACCGGTCCAAAGCCGCAAAAGGCCCGTATGCTGCCCTCAGATGTGACTTATGCGCCACTGACTGCCCTCATCCTGATGTGCGACTCTTTGCGAGTCACCGCCATATCTCGTGGCCCTGCCTAGGAAAATCACAACAAGGCCACATTTCTGTGGCGATATTACATCAGTTTGCGGCGGCGTGTCACCTCAATATCCAGATCGGTGATCTTCTTTCGCAAAGTATTCCGGTTGATCCCCAGCAATTCGGCGCATTTCGCCTGGTTGCCGCCGGTTGCCGTCAGCGCGATTTCGATCAGCGGCGTCTCTACTTCGCGCAGCAGCCGCATATAGAGACCCGGCGGCGGCAGCAAGTCGCCATGCAAATCGAAATAGCGCTGCAGATGGCGGGCCACGGACTCAGATAGCTTTTCATTGGCAAGACCTGCCACCGCAGGCTCCGGCCCGCTCTGCGGCCCCAGCACAGCGGCCGCATCGGACTCGCTGATTTCCTCATTGCGGGCCGTCAACGCCAGCCGCCGGACGGTGTTTTCGAGCTGGCGGACGTTGCCGGGCCAACCGAAATGGCGCAGCGCCTCCCGGGCGCCTTCACTCAGTTCGCGGTGCGGCGCGCCTTCGTTCTCAGCCCGGATCAGGAAATGCTCGGCCAGCAGCGGAATATCCTCCACCCGTTCCCGCAGCGCCGGCACTTGCAGCGCGGTGCCGCAGATCCGGTAGTAGAGATCCTGGCGCAGCTCCCCGGCCTCCATCGCCGCGGCCAGGTCTTTCTGACTGGACGCGATGAAGCGCGGGGCATGGTCGCCCGGTGTGTCCATCATCCGCACCAGCCGGGCCTGCGCTTCTTCCGGCAGGTCCGCCAATTCATCAACCACCAGCGAGCCGCCCTTGGCCTGGGCCAGCAGCCGCGCCGGGCCTTCCAGGTCGATCAATGCCGCGGCATCAGCGTGGATAAAGGGCAAAGTCCGCCGGTCTGAAAAATCATGAATAGCTTGCGCAATCAGGGATTTACCCGTGCCGCTTTCGCCAGTGATCAACAACGGCAGTTCCGTGTTCATCACTCTGGCGATCAGCCGGTACAGTGCCTGCATCACCTCGCTGCGGCCAATCAGCGGCAGCTCTTCCGGATGATCTGGCGCTTCGGTCTTTGCCGTGGCAGGCGCCACCCGCTTGGCCGCCAATGCTTTGGCCGTGCGCTTCATCAGCTCGGGCAGGTCAAAAGGTTTCGGCAGATAGTCGTAGGCTTCTGCTTCCTCCGCCTTGATCGCAGTCATGATGGTATTCTGCGCCGAGATCACGATCACCGGCAGACCGGGCCGGTCGGCCTGGATCTTGGGCAGCATCTCCAGCCCGTTTCCGTCCGGCATCATCACGTCTGAAATGACGGCATCGCCTTTCCCTTCGGCCACCCAGCGCATCAGCGTGGTCAGCGAAGAGGTCGCATGCACCTTGCAGCCCGCGCGCGTCAGCGCCTGGGTCAGTACGGTGCGGATGGTGCGGTCGTCATCTGCGACCAGAACGGTGCCGTCCATGGATCAGCTCTCCTGCGGTTTTGCGTCACGCGGCACGCGCGACAGCGACAGCCGGAACAGCGTGCGCCCGGGAACCGAGCTTACAGATATCCAGCCATTATGCTCCGAGAGGATCTTGCTCACCAACGCAAGCCCCAGCCCGGTGCCATTCTCCCGGCCCGATACAAACGGGTCGAATATGTCATCCTTGATTTTTTCCGGCAGCCCCGGCCCGTCGTCGCAGATTTCAATTTGCAGCGGCAAAAGCTTGCCTGTTCCATCACTGCGCCGCAGCCGGAAGGAATGCTCATAGAAAGTACGGATGGAAATATTTCCACCCTTATTATCAGCTGCTTCCGAGGCATTCTTAAGAAGGTTCAACACCACCTGCAGCAGCTGATCCGCATCCCCCCAGGCCATCGGCAGCGAGGGATCGTAGTTTTCCGTTATGGTCATGCGGGCACCAAACCCCAGCAGCGCCGATCGCCGCGCCCGGTCCAGCACATCATGCAGGTTCACCGGCTTGAAGGCCGGTCCGGTCAGGTTTCCGAACTGCTCCACCTGATCCAGAAGCTTCACGATCCGGCGGCTTTCGCTGACGATCAGGTCAGTCAGTTCCAAGTCTTCGGAACTCAGGTTCATACTCAATAGCTGGGCTGCGCCAGTGATCCCCGCCAGCGGGTTCTTGATCTCATGCGCCAGCATCTCCGCCATGCCGATGGCCGAGGCAGCGGCGGATTTGGCGGAATGGGTCTGTGTCATCCGCCCGGCCAGTTCGCGCGGGGTGACCATCAGCAGCATAACACCTTCCTGCCCTTGCAAGGGCGCGATCTGCACCCCGCATTGCAGCGGTGCCCGGCTGCCCGAACCGACGTCGATGTCGTTCACGAACAGCGGCGTGCCCTGAACACGGGCGCGGGCAAAGGCTTCTTCAATCGGCGCGTCAATGGCCAGCGTGTCCCAGACGGGCTGCCCTGCCAGCGCCTTGCGCGAGGTATTCAGAAATCCCTCAGCCGCCGCATTCACATCGGCAATCCTGTCCCGGGAATCGATCAGGAACGCGGGCACTGGCAGCGAGGCCCAGAGGGCGGCACTGTCCATCATGCGGCGGCCTCCGGCTGTTGCACGCTCAGCGCCTCAGGCAGCAAGGCCAATACGTCCTGCGGGTTTTTCCCGGTCAGCACAGCGCGGCGCATGGCGGGGCCGGATCCAGCCTCATCCATGTACCAGCCCAGATGCTTGCGGGCGACACGCACCCCCAGATCCAGCCCGTAAAACTCCAGCATCGCCTTGTAATGCTCTGAAACCATATGGATCAACGCATCACCTTCCGGCACATCCGGTGCCGGCGCACCCCATAGCTCATGGGCCACCTGAGCAAGCAGCCAGGGCTTGCCTTCGGCGCCGCGCCCGATCATCACGCCGTCAGCACCGGAGAATTCCAGCGCCCGGTGTGCGGTTGCAGTGTCCAAAATGTCGCCATTGGCCAGCAGCGGCACGCTGACTGCGTCCTTCACCGTCCGGATCGCCTTCCAATCTGCCGACCCCTTGTAGAACTGGCAGCGGGTGCGGCCATGAATCGTAATCATCTGCACGCCGGCTTCGCAGGCCCGCCGGCCCACATCCGGCGCGTTCAGGCAGTTGTCGTCCCAGCCCAGCCGGGTCTTCAGTGTGACCGGCACATCGACAGCCTCCACCACCGCCTCGATCAGTTTCAGCGCGTGATCCGGCGTTTTCAGCAGAGCTGAGCCTGAATAGCCATTAGTCACCTTCTTGGCCGGGCAGCCCATGTTGATGTCGATGATCCGCGCGCCCTGCCCGGCAACGTGTTTCGCGGCCTCGGAAATCCAGTATTCATCCCGTCCGGCCAGCTGCACTGCAGTATTTTCCACATCTGCGCTCAGCTCCGCCCGTTCGCGCACGCCAGGCTTGGCCTGTACCATCTCCTGGCTTGCCACCATCTCACTCACCATCAGCCCCACTCCGAAAGAGCGGACCAGATCCCGGAACGGACGGTCGGTGATTCCAGCCATCGGCGCCAATGCAATCGGCGGAGACATGGAGGTGGTTCCAAGCGTGAAGGACAACTGCCTAATCCTTGTGCAACTGAGACGTTTTTATCCGAAGCCTTTGCTATGCAGCAATGAAACTGCGCTTTGCAAGGCACAGCAAATCACCACTTGCCTATTTTTCAGGCACATTCCGTGGGGTGATTGCCTATCCCTGCGCCACCTCATAAACAAATGCCGAACTTATCATGAGGCCCGCATGACCACCGCAGCCCTGATCGTCGCCGCCGGCCGCGGCACCCGTGCAGGCGGCGGCACGCCGAAACAATGGCGTCCGCTGAAAACCCGCCGGGTGATTGACTGGACCCTCGAAGCCTTTGAAAAAGCAGGCGTGGATCTCACGGTGCTTGTGCTGTCGCCCGATGACACCGCCGCTTGGGGCGAATTCTCCGGGCACCCCAGCTTGATCCTGGCCGAGGGTGGTGCCGAACGCGCAACCTCTGTCCTGAACGGGTTGAAGGCCCTGGAGACGCATGGCGTGGAGAAAGTGCTGATCCACGACGCCGCCCGGCCCTGTGTCAGCAGTGATCTGATCCAAAGCATTCTCGATGCCTTGGACGAGATCCCTGCAGCAGCCCCGGCTCTTGCTGTGACCGACGCGCTGTGGACTGGCGCCGAGAACACCGTCACGGGCACTCAGGACCGCAACGGCCTCTACGCCGCTCAAACCCCCCAGGGCTTCCGGTTTCAGAACATACTGGCCGCACATCTGTCCCATCCCGGCGGCGCGGCGGATGACGTTGAGGTTGCGCGCGCCGCAGGTCTTGACGTTGCAATCATTCCGGGCGAGCCGGACAATATCAAAATCACCCGCCCCGAGGATTTCACCAGGGCGGAACGCATTCTGGGAGCTGACATGGATATCAGGCTTGGCAATGGCTACGACGTGCACCGGTTCGGCCCCGGTGACAGCGTGATCCTCTGCGGTGTGGAAATCCCGCATGAGAAAACCCTGCAGGGCCACTCCGACGCCGATGTTGGGATGCACGCCGTCACCGATGCGATCTATGGCGCACTGGCCCGCGGTGATATCGGCCAGCATTTCCCGCCCTCCGATCCGCAGTGGAAGGGTGCTGCCAGCGAGATTTTCCTGCGCCATGCCGCCAATCTGGCGCGAGAGATGGGTTTCACCCTGTCGAACGTCGATTGCACCCTGGTCTGCGAATACCCCAAAGTCGGCCCCCACGCGGCCCGCATGCGTGAAGTCATGGCCCAAATTCTAGGTATCGAGGCTGACAGGGTTTCGATCAAAGCCACCACGTCTGAACGTCTCGGCTTCACCGGCCGCGGTGAGGGCATCGCCGCCATCGCCACCGCTGCTTTGGTGAAGGCATGACCCCGGCGCAAGCAATCGGCACCGTCTGCGGCGTTGGTTACATCCGCCCGGCCCCCGGCACCTGGGGATCGCTGGCCGCCCTGCCCTTGGCCTACGGCTTGCATCAGCTGGGCGGCTTCCCGTTGCTGGCCCTGGCGACCCTTGCTTGCATCCCCGCTGGCCTCTGGGCGACCAAGATCATGACCGCCGGCAGCGACAACCACGACCCGTCGGAAATCGTGGTGGATGAGGTCGCAGGCCAGTGGATCGCGCTTTGGGCCATCTCCTATCCGGCCTGGGCGCATGGCATTCCTATCACCGCACTTTGGCCCGGCTGGATCAGCGCGTTCCTGCTGTTCCGCCTGTTCGACATCTGGAAACCGGGCCCTGTCGGCTGGGCAGATCGCCAGGAGGGCCCGTTTGGTGTTATGATGGATGATGTCATCGCCGGCATCATGGCCGCCATCGGCGTTGCCCTGCTGGCCGGCTTCTCGCACGGGGTACTGGGATTATGAGTGTGGATGTGGCAAAGCTGATCACCCAGGCAAAGGCGGCAGGTCTCACCATTGCCACCGCCGAAAGCTGCACCGGCGGTATGATTGCGGCGGCGCTTACGGATATTCCCGGCTCCTCCGCCGTGGTCGATCGCGGCTTTGTCACCTATTCCAACGACGCCAAGATGCAGATGCTGGGCGTAAAGACGGAGACTCTGGACGCCAAAGGGGCGGTCAGCGAGGACGTCGCGGCTGAGATGGCCGCAGGTGCGGTGACACAGGCAGGTGTTTCGCTCGCGGTCTCCGTCACTGGCATCGCCGGTCCCGGAGGATCAGAGTTCAAACCCGAGGGCCGCGTCTGTTTCGGCCTAGCCCGTGCAGGCTATCCGGCGGTCACTGAAACCGTGAACTTCGGCGCCATTGGCCGCGCCAATGTCCGAACAGCGGCCCGCGATCACGCGCTGTCTTTGCTGATGCAGGCAATTTCGTAAACCGGGTGCATTCCGGGCAGCGCCTGCAAAAGCCTGCCCAAAAAACCAGCACTTGCAAAAAAGCCGCCGAATTGTGCGGCTTGCAAACCTCTGCCGCTTTTTTTCGCGCAGGTTTTCCGCTTTCTCCTGACCTCACCGGTTTTTCAAGGGGAAGGAACACTCGGATGAACGGAGCGGATACCGCATGGATCATTGTGGCCACGGCCCTGGTCCTCTTCATGACATTGCCAGGGCTGGCCCTGTTTTATGGCGGGCTGGTACGTGCCCGCAATGTGCTCAGCGTCTTTATGCATTGCTACGCCATCGCCTGTTTAATGAGCGTTCTGTGGCTCGCATTCGGCTACACAATTGCCTTTGGCAGCGGCACCAGCGGCCTGTGGGGCGGGCTGGACAAAATGTTCCTGAACGGTGTCACCGCCGACAGCCTCTCCGGCACATTGCCCGAGGTTCTGTTTTTTGCCTTTCAGATGACATTTGCCATCATCACGCCCGCGCTGATCGTCGGCGCCTATGTGGAGCGGGTGGGCTTTGGCTTCGTCCTCGTATTCTCGGGTCTTTGGATGCTTCTGTGCTATGCGCCGGTGGTGCATTGGATCTGGGGCGGCGGTTTCCTGGCCGATGGCGGTATCTTCGGCGAAACGGGGGTGAAGGACTTTGCCGGCGGCATCGTGGTGCATGAAACCGCAGGTATCGCAGCGCTGATCATCGCCTTCTACCTTGGCCCGCGTAAAAACCGCGCCATCCCGCCGCACAATCCCGGCTATGTAATGATTGGCGCTGCAATGCTGTGGGTCGGCTGGTTCGGCTTCAACGGCGGCTCGCAGCTGGCCGCTGACGGCGGGGCCGCAATGGCGCTGACCGTAACCCATCTTTCAGCCGCCACCGCCTCGCTCAGCTGGGCATTGTGGGAAAAGATCAAATACGGCAAGGCCTCCCTTGTGGGTCTGGTCACCGGCACCATTGCGGGCCTTGCCTCAATCACGCCAGCCTCCGGCTTTGTCGGCCCGGTGGAAGCGCTGATCATCGGGGCCGTTGCAGGTGTCCTGTGTCAGGAAATGGTCAATCTGGTGCGCAACAAGATGCAGATCGACGACACGCTGGATGTGTTTGCCGTGCATGGCGTCGGCGGTATCTTTGGCACTATCATGATCGCCGTCTTCGGCGCCGGCACTTGGGCCGCGCAGCTGGGCGGACTGGCAATTGTCGGCGTCTTTACCGTGGTGGTGACCATCGTGCTGGTTAAAATCTCCGCTTTCATCACATCTTTGCGCGTGGATCTTGAAAGCGAGACCAACGGCCTCGATCTTTCAGTTCATGGTGAGCGTGCGTACGACATGAACAGCTGACCCCGGCTATGACGCATGCCGCCACTCACGGCAGACGGTGCAATTTCCGCACCGGGCGGGTCCCTTCGGGGGCCCGTCTTGCGTTCTAATCCAGCGGTTTCAACAGCCAGGCCTGTTCCAGCGCGTTGCAGCGTTCACCGATGCGGCCGTCAGCCGCACGTTCCTCAATCAGGGTGATCGCATGCCTCTCCCGATACAATGCTTGCACGGTTTCACCCGGCACCGAAAACGGCGGGCCATCCATCAAGGACTGATCATAGTCAAATCCGACCAGAAACTGCTGCGCACAGCCAGTAATGCGGTTGAGTTGCACAGCATATGCCTTGCGGTCCTCAGGCTTGACCGCAACCAGCGCCGCCCGGTCGTAAACCGTATCCACTGTGCCCAGATGCTCTGCCGTCAGCGCAAAGAAGTCTCCCGCAAAAAGGGTCAGACCGCCCGCCTGGAAACGTATAAGGTCCCCTTGCCGGATCATCTCAGGCTCCAGACGCTGGCGGGCAAAAGCCTCCTCAACAGCGCCCTGATTGAACTCAATCCCGGATACCTGCAGCCCTTGGCCGCACAGCCAATCCAGGTCCAGTGCCTTACCGCAAAGCGGCACAAAAACCGACTGGCCCGCGTGCAAGCCCAGCTTTGGAAAATGCCGCGTCAGCAGGGTGTTGGGCGCGTCTTCGTGAAAGCCGATCCGGTTCTCGCGCCAGCGCGCCTGCCAAAAGTCCTGTTCCATCCCGGCGCAACCCTTCCTGATTGATATTGAGACCAGCCCCGATACAACTTCAAGCCCGCCTCAAGTCAATTCAGAAATGCCGGTCAAGGTTGGTGTCAGTTGTAAAGCTCCGCCGCCCGGCGTTCAAAAGCGCGCACAATGCGCTGCATCGCCTCGTTGAAGACCACGCCGATGATGCCCTGCAGCACCGCGTTCTTGAATTCGAAATCAACAAAGAAAGACACATCGCAGGTGCCGTCCTCGCGCGGGGCAAAGGCCCAGTGGGACTTCATGTAGCGAAATGGGCCGTCCAGATATTCGGTATCGATTTTACGCTCACCCGGATACAGCGTCACCCGGCTGCCAAAGCGCTCACGGAACACCTTGAAGGAGATCACCAGATCCGCCTCCAACACTTCGGCCTCGCCCAGGGCTGCGCGGCTGCGGATGCGGGCGGCGGAACACCAAGGCAGGAATTTCGGGTATTGCGCAACGTCGGCAACCAGATTGTACATCTGCTGCGCCGAATAGGGCATCTGGCGGGTTTCCGAGTGTGTGGGCATCGGCCTGCTGATTTTCTGCTACAATTGTGCCGCGTCATGTCCTATGAACGCGCGGGAAATTCAAGGGGGCAGCCATGTCACAGCGTCCATATGTCATTGATGTGATGATCTCGGCCAAGGCCATTGCAGCACGGATCGAAGAGCTTTGTTCAGAAATTCATAGTGAATTCGCAGGCACCGACAAGCTGGTCGTGGTTGGCCTGTTGCGCGGCAGTTTCGTGTTCATCGCCGATCTGGTACGCGAGCTGGACCTGCCGATCGAGGTCGATTTCCTGGAGGCGTCCTCTTACGGCGACGCAATGGAAAGCAGCCGGGAAGTGCGCATTCTCAAAGACTTGCGCGGCGCCATTGAAGGGCGCGACGTGCTGGTCGTTGAAGACATCGTCGACACCGGCCACACGCTGAACCATGTCACCCACCTGCTGCAAAGCCGCAATCCGGCGCGGCTGAAATCCATTGCGCTATTGGACAAACCATCCCGCCGCGAGGTGGATTTCCGCTCGGATTGGGTGGGGTTTGAGATCCCGGACGAATTTGTCGTGGGCTACGGGATCGACTACGCGCAACGCAACAGGAACCTGCCGCATATTGGCAAAGTGCGGTTCACGGACGAGGGCTGATCCGCTTCCGGCCCGCCGCACCCCAAGAGTTTTGCATTCCTGCGTCCTGCACAACCACCCGCAGGTTCATTGCGCACGCATATGCATCAAAGCCACAATCCGCAGAAAAACGCACCCGGCCAAGCTGCGCAAGGAAACCGGCGCCGGACCGCCGGTTTCCACCCGCTTTCGGCGCTTTCCGGCGCAGCGGATTTGCCTTTTCCGTCAGCCTTGATCATCTGTGAGCCCAAAGCAGTGATCACAGGAAACCCGCAATGCAAAAGACCGCGATAGTGGCCGCAATTGCAGCAGCAAACCTCGCCCTTGCCCCCGCCGCGACCCTTGCCGGACCGAAAAAACAGGCGCCGGGCCACAACAACAGTGCCGCCTATCATGCGCCCGGCCAGGTGAAAAAACGCCAGGCAAGGCAAGGTCATATCCAGGGCGGCGACTGGATTTATGTAAAAGACTATGATCGCTGGGGCCTGAATCCGCCGCGCGACGGTCACCGGTACGTGCGTCAGAACGGCAAAATCTATGAGGTCGTGAAAGACACCCTTGCCATTATCGGCGCGGTTGCTGTTGTCGACGCGCTGCTGAAGTAACGCTCAGCCCAGCAGGTTTCTGACCGCCTGCAGGAAAATCCCGGCCCCGGCCGGGATCGCCGCATCCGGGAAGTCGTAATCCGGATTGTGCAGCTGCGGCTGATCCGTGCCGGAGCCGAGCCAGAACATCGCCGCTTTCGCCTGTTTGCCGAACTGGCCGAAATCCTCGGACCAGCGCTGCGGGTCGTCGCGCATCTGTGCCGGGCACCCCGCCGCTGCGGCAGCCGCACGCAGAACCGCGACCGCCTCGGGATGGTTGGTGCAAGCGTCAAAGACGTCATCAAATTCGATTGAAAATGTCAGCCCTTCCGCGGCGCAGGCCTGTTCCACATGCGCCGTTGCAGCAGCAATCAACTGCTCCATGCGGGCATCGGTGACGGTGCGCAGCGTGGCCCAAACCTCGCCATAGCCAGGCGCAATGCCAAAAGCGGCCTCGCCCAGCCGCGCGTGAGTCAGGGTGACTAGGGCAAACTCCGGCCCCAGTTCAGCGCCGCTGCCCAAATCCGCCAAGCCCGGCAGCAGCTGCGCTATGGCACCGGCGGGTGACACCCCGTCCTGCGGCGCGGCAGCGTGGGAGGTCTTGCCGGCCAGCTTGATCCGCATCCCGCGCGACGCGCAGTTGGCGGCACCGGAACACAAGGCAACCTGCCCCACCGGCAGGCCCGGCAGGTTGTGCAGCGAGAAAGCATAGTCCGGTGCAATCTGAGCGAAAGCCGGGTCGGCAATCATCGCCGCGGCGCCCTTGCCGGTTTCCTCGGCGGGCTGGAACAGCAGCACAACCCGGCCCCGTGCAGGGCGCTGTTCTGCCAGGTCCTCTGCCAGGGCGGCAACCATCGTCATATGGCCGTCATGGCCGCAGAGATGGCCGCGGCCCTGATGGGTGGAACGGTAGGGCTGATCCGAGAGTTCTTCGATCGGCAGGCCGTCAAGCTCGCAGCGGATCAGAACGGTGGGGCCGTCGGAAATGCCGTAAAAAACCGCGGCAACCCCGTGGCCGCCCAGCCCGGTCAGCAGCTGATCCGGTTCAAAATGGCGCAGGTAATCCGCCACCATGGCGGCGGTCTTTTCCTCGGCGCCCGACACTTCCGGGATCTGATGCAGTGCATGGCGTAAGGCGCGGAGCCGCGCCAGACGCTCGGGCGTCATGCAAGCCCCAGCTTCTTGTTGCGGGCCTCGCGCAGACGGGCAAAGTCGTCGCCCGCATGGTAGGAGGAGCGCGTCAGCGGTGTAGCTGAGACCATCAGGAAGCCCTTGCCATAGGCGGCTTTCTCATAAGATTTGAACTCCTCGGGCGTCACGAAACGGTCCACCGCATGGTGTTTCGGCGTCGGCTGCAAGTACTGGCCGATGGTCAGGAAGTCGATGTCTGCAGCGCGCATGTCGTCCATCACCTGTTTCACCGCCTGTGCATCCTCGCCCAGACCGACCATGATGCCGGACTTGGTAAACATCGACGGGTCCAGTTCCTTGACCCGCTGCAACAGCCGCAGCGAGTGGAAATAGCGCGCGCCGGCGCGGACCTCCGGGTACAGGCCCGGCACGGTTTCCAGATTGTGGTTGAACACATCCGGGCGCGCCTCCACCACTTTTTCCAGCACCGAGGAGTCGCATTTCAGGAAGTCAGGGGTGAGGATTTCGATGGTTGTATTCGGCGAGCGGTGGCGCACCGCCCGGATGGTTTGGGCGAAATGCTCGGCTCCGCCGTCCTCGATATCGTCGCGGTCCACCGAGGTGATGACAACGTGGTTCAGCCCCAGCTTTTGCACCGCATCCGCCACCCGGCCCGGTTCAAACACGTCCAGCGCCTCGGGCGGCTTGCCGGTCGCAATGTTGCAAAAAGAACAGGCCCTGGTGCAGACCTCGCCCATGATCATCATGGTGGCGTGGCCCTGGCTCCAGCATTCGCCGACGTTGGGGCAGCCCGCTTCCTCGCAGACCGTGGTCAGCTTGTTGTCGCGCATGATTTTATGCGTTTCAGCATAGCCCTTGCCGCCCGGCGCCTTGACCCGGATCCAGCTTGGCTTTTTGGGCTGAGCGTTGTCGGGACGATGCGCCTTTTCAGGGTGGCGCTGCTCCGGGATCTTTAGGTCTCTCACGTGGGTTTCCCTTCCGGCCTTTGGCGTTCTGCGCAGGTTTAACATAGCTGAATTGGCTTGGCACGGGCATATCGTCAACCCTGCCCTGCAGCCTTATCATGGCTCAAACTTCGCAAATGCGCCGTTTTCCTTTGCCAAAGTGACGCTGGGGAACACATAATTCACGCGGAGCAAGAAGATTTCGCCGCAAATCATTCCGGGAGGGACGCATGGCCAAGGAGCTGGAAAAGTTCAAAGCAGAGCATAAAAAGCTGGCTGCAGGCACCAAGACATACACCACCGCTGAGGGCGACAAGCTCAAGAAACGGGTTGGGATTTCACTGGGCAATGCCTGGGAGGGCGAGGATTATTTCCGCGAAAGCCTGGCCAAAGCGCGCAAGGACGGGGTCGAGTCCAAGAAGATGGCGGACCTGCAGAAGAACAAAAACTTCAAGGACGGGCTGACCACCTGGAACAAGGCGGTGGATATCCATCAGGAAGAGCTGGATGCCATGCTGGGCTTTTGCGGCGACGCCAAGGCGCATCTGGCGAAGCTGGACAAGCTGCTGGCCGAGATTACCAAGGATCTGAAAAAGCGGTCCAAGACGTCAGCCTCGAAAAAGGACATCGAGGCACTGCAGGACACGCTGGCCAAGGAAGCTGCCGAAGTAAAGAAAGCAGTGCAGTATGAGGGCAAGCTGAACGCGGCCCAGAAATTCTATGCCGCGAATTTCCAGAAGAACGTGGCCAAGATTCTGAAGGAAAGCGACGACTCTCAGGACAAGAAGCTGGATGCAACCGAGCTGCCGCAGCTGCTGGTGGACCGGAACCTGAAGAAATACACCAACCGGGTCGGGGCGCTGGTGAAGGCGATCAACGCCCATTGCGTATCGGCCATCGAAAAGGCCGGGCAAGACTTGAAGGCAGCAGCGCCGGATCTGAAGGCGGCGGCAGCGAAATACAAAGACCTGAAGAAGATCAACGACCAGTACCAGACGGTGAAAAAGAAGTTTCCCGGCATAATCAACGATTCCAAGGACAAGAAGAAGCTGCTGGCCACATTGAAGAAATTCAATGACCTTACCACGGCGGCCGAGCGTAAGCTGCGCGGAACCACAGTGACAATAAAGAAGGCAGCGGCCTGACCGGCAGCACCTCTCCTGATGGCATTAAAACCCGCGCCCGGTGTGCCGCCTTTTGGCTCCCGGATGGCGCATCTGCGGCGTCTTGTCCGGAACCTTCACAACTTGCTCACGGACTTGTTGATACCGGCTTAGAATCGTTTTAAGCCTGCCCGCCGAACGAACACCCACCTTCAGGAGCATTCCGAAATGAAAGCTGGCGTTAAGCTGCCCGACGTGACCTTCCACACCCGCGTCCGTGACGAAGCGGTCGAAGGCCCGAACCCCTTCCGCTGGGAAGACAAAACCACCGCTGATTATTTTGCAGGCAAGCGCGTTGTGCTGTTCTCGCTGCCCGGCGCCTTTACCCCCACCTGCTCGACCTACCAGCTGCCGGGCTTTGAAAACGGCTTTGCCGATTTCCAGGCCGAAGGCATCGACGCAATCTATTGCATGTCGGTGAACGACAGCTTTGTGATGAACAAATGGGCCGAAGCGCAGAACCTGGCAAACGTGGACGTGATCCCCGACGGTTCCGGCGAATTCACCCGCAAGATGGGCATGCTGGTCGCCAAGGACAACCTGGGCTTCGGCAACCGCTCCTGGCGCTATGCCGCCATCATCGACAACGGTGTTGTTGAAGCATGGTTCGAAGAGCCGGGCCTGTCCGACAACCACGGCGATGACCCCTATGGTGTCTCCTCGCCCGAGACCGTGCTGAAGCACCTGAAAGAAGCCAAGGCAGAAGTCGCCGCCTAAGGCGTTGCCAATTCAGGCAGTTTAACGGGTCCGCCAAATGCGGGCCCGTTTTCGTTTGCCGGGCTTGCGCGGTCAGCCGATCAGCTCAGCCTCCTGCGCGCTGGTCTCGCCGTAGTAATCTGCCAAATGCTGCAGGGCGATACGCAGCACCACCTTACCCGACCGGGCCGGCCAGCCCAGATTGCGCTCTGCTGTTTCCAGCCCTTCCAGATGGCAGCAACAGCGCAGAGCGATGTCGCTCAGCCCCATCCCCAGCGTCTGCAGCGCCTCTGTCATGCGCTTGCGCGCCGCAGCCCCGGCTTCCTGGCTGCTGCTGCGCAGCGCTTGGCTGCCGTTCGTAAAATACAGCTTCTCCTGCATCAGATGGCCGCTGATCTGGGCCAGCTCGAAATCCTCCCGCAGGCGCTTGCCGGCGCTGATCATGCCCGGGGTCAAAAAGGAATTGCCATCCTTGTCCGACAGCCGGGCCAGCATCTCCAGCGGCGTTTCGGATCCGCCGTAGCGCGGCTTGCGGCCATAGCTGGATTTGCTGCTGTCTTCGGGTGCCAGAAACGGCGTCTGGGCTTCGGCAAAGCCGCCCTCCAGACGGGCCCGCGCCCGGTTCTCCTGATCGGCAATAATCCGGTTCAAGGCGCTGCGCCCTGATGGGGTGATGGCATACCGGCTGATCCGGCTCCGGCGGGCACAGGAAATCCAGCCGGTTAAAGCCAAAGCACCGGCCAGCGGGCGCGAGACGGCCACCTTCTGCCCGTCTGCCTCGGTGCCTTCGCGCACGACCACGGCCATTTCCATGCCCTCAGCCGCAGCCAGAACCGCACCGCCGCGGCTCAGCAGGGTCAGGACACTGGCGGCCTCCTGCTCGAACCCGGCGGTCAATCCGCGCCCGGCCGGTTTGCCCGGGCTGGTGCCGGACTTGCTGGGTTTTCCGGAATGGCCGGAAGATGTTTGGTAACGCCCGGCAAGGTAGGTCAGAACTTCGTCGATCAGCGGATCATCCCGCAGGGTCTCCACCCGCCTGACCTGCCGCAGGATGGTGGAAGGATGACACCCGGCCTTGCGGGCCAATTGCCGGATCGGGCGGCCTGCCTCTGTGTGCTGAAGGTAACGGCATGTCTCAAGCGGCACCCAGCCAGGCAGGGACGCGTGCGGTATGTTTTGCATATATCAAGCCCCGGTCGTCAGCCAGGCCAGCCTGTCAGCCGCAATCAATAGCGTCTGAGGCTTTTCCACGTACGCCTGACTGTAGTTGAACAAATGCGCGGATCAGGCCCCATTGTTTCCAGAGAAAACATAATCATCACAAAACGTACCGTTCGCCGGTAGCCCCCTCGCCGCAACACCACAATAGGTTGTGATATAGCAGATCCGGTACAGAGAATTGAAAGGAGAGGACCATGCAGGACGTATACACCCGGCTTACATTGCTCCGGCGCCCGCGGATTCTGGCAAGGGCTGCCCGGCTGGGGGCGCAGAACTATAGCCGGCAGCGGGATCTGCGCCGGATTCTAGGGTACGGGACCCTGCCCAAGCCGGCCGCGGCCGTAATGCAGCTCCTGGAGCTGGAAAGCGCGCAGGACACCGCACGCAAGGCAGGTGAAGCGGGATATTCGCTGATCCGGCATGTGGATGTGCTGATCGCGCTGGCGGGCGAAGCCGCTTTCCTGCGCAATACTGCGACCCGGCCAAAAACAGAAACGGCGGCCCCACGGGACCGCCGTTCTGCTGCGGCAGAGGCGGCTGCCCCCTGCCCCTAAGCTGTAGCTGTAGCTGCGCGATTACATGAATGCGTCGGGCATCGAAGCTTTCTTTTCAGCCACATACTCGTCCAGAGCCATTTTGATGGCCGGGTCCAGCGCCGGCTGCTCGTAAGTGGCCAGCAGTTTCTCGACGCGGTTGGTCGCCAGCGCATAGGTGTCGCGCGCACCTTCTTCTTCCCACTGTTCAAAGGGTTTGTAGTCGAGCAGTTCGGATTTCCAGAAGGCCGATTTGAAGTTCTCCTGGGTGTGGGCGCAGCCCAGATAGTGGCCGCCGGGTCCGACTTCGCGGATGGCGTCCATCGCCTGGGCGTTTTCGTCCACCGACACGCCTTTGGCCAAGCCGTGCAAAACGCCCAGCTGGTCGGCGTCCATCACGAACTTCTCAAAGTCGGCGACCAGGCCGCCTTCGAGCCAGCCGCAGGAGTGCAACTGGAAGTTCACACCCGACAGAAGACCCATGTTGAGCGAGTTCGCGGTCTCATAGGCCGCCTGCGCGTCGGGCAATTTGGAGCCGCAGAAAGAGCCGGCCGAACGGTACGGCAGGTTCATGCGGCGGGCCAGCTGACCGGCGCCATAGGTGATGTGCGACGCCTCCGGGGTGCCGAAGGTCGGCGCGCCCGAGTTCATGTCGATCGAGGTCACCATGGCGCCGAAGATCACCGGCGCGCCTGCGCGGCACAGCTGGCTGTAGGCGACACCGGCCAGAACCTCGGCCAGAACCTGCGTGAGGGTGCCCGCAACCGACACCGGCGCCATGGCGCCGCCAACGATGAAGGGCGAGATGATGCAGGCCTGCATGTTCTTGGCGTAGACTTCCAGCGAGCCCATCATCACATCGTCGAAAGTCATCGGCGAGTTGATGTTGGTGAGCGAGGTCATCACAGTGTTGTTCTGCACGAACTCCTTGCCGAACAGAATGCCGGCCATATCGACCGAGTCCTGCGCCCGGCTGGGTTCGGTGACCGAACCCATGAACGGTTTATCGCTGAGGGTCATATGCGCCATCAGCATGTCCAGGTGGCGCTTGTTCACCGGGATATCGGTGGGCTCGCAGACGGTGCCGCCCGAGTGATGCAGCCATTTGGACATATAGGCGAGCTTCACGAATTTGTTGAAGTCGTCCATGGTCGCGTAGCGGCGTCCACCAGCAGCGTCGCGCACAAACGGCGGGCCGTAGACCGGCGCCAGAACCATGTTGCGGCCGCCGATAACCACGGATTTCTCCGGGTTGCGGGCGTGCTGGGTGAACTCCGACGGAGCTGTTTCGCACAGCTTGCGGGCCAGTCCGCGGGGGATGCGCACGCGCTCGCCGTTGACGTCTGCACCGGCTTCGCGCCAGCGCTCCAGCGCCGCCGGGTTGTCAACGAAGTTGACGCCGACCTCTTCCAGGATGGTATCCGCGTTGTATTCGATGATCTCCAGCGCTTCCTCGTTCAGGATCTCGAAGTTTGGAATGTTGCGCTCGATGTACTTCGCGGTCTCGATCTTGACGCTGGTGCGTTCGGCGCGGCGGGCGGCGCCGCCGCCACCCCGTGCGCGACGGCGCGGTGCTGCTTCTGTCATGGTTTATCCTCACCACAGGCATTTCATTGCGATGGGTATTATAGCCACCTCACACCACGCCGCCGCAGGATTACGGCCATTCAAGTTGAAAAGCGACATTGGCGGGGCATTTTGCACCGTTGCTGTGAACTTTCGCATACCCTGGCCAGGTTCAGGACCGGTCTGCCGTGAAAATCGCGGCTGCGGGCCGGCGCAGGCTCAAACCCTCTTGCGGAAAAGGCTTTCCTGCCCTATGGCGCGTGCATGACAGAGACATCCCATGACCGCCTTCTCATCATCGACTTTGGCAGCCAGGTCACGCAGCTGATTGCACGCCGCCTGCGCGAGCTGAACGTCTATTGCGAAATCCACCCCTATCAGAATGTCACCATGGAGTTTGTGCGCGAGCTGGCGCCCAAAGCTGTGATCTTCTCGGGCGGGCCGGACAGTGTGACCCGCGAAGGGTCGCCGCGTGCGCCGCAGGAGATTTTCGACTATGGCGTGCCGATCCTGGGCATCTGCTATGGCCAGCAGGTGATGATGCACCAGCTGGGCGGCAAGGTGGAAAGCGGCCACGGCACCGCCGAATTCGGCCGCGCCTTTGTCACCCCCACCGTGGAGACACCGCCGCTGCTGGAAGGCTGGTTTGCCAATGACAGCGACCGCGAGCAGGTCTGGATGTCGCACGGCGACCACGTGAGCAAGATCGCACCGGGTTTTGAGGTCTACGGTACCTCTCCCAACGCGCCTTATGCCATCACCGCCGATGTCTCCCGCAATTTCTATGCGGTGCAGTTCCACCCGGAGGTGCATCACACCCCGAACGGCGCCAAGCTCTATGAGAATTTTGTGCGCCTGGCGGGCTTCAGCGGCGACTGGACCATGGGCGCCTACCGCGAACAAATGATCGAAAAGATCCGCGAACAGGTTGGCGACAAGCAGGTGATCTGCGGATTGTCCGGCGGTGTGGATTCCTCAGTTGCGGCGATCCTGATCCACGAAGCGATCGGCGATCAGCTGACCTGTGTGTTTGTCGACCACGGGCTGTTGCGCAAGAACGAGGCGGAAGAAGTCGTCGCGATGTTCCGCGACAACTATAACATCCAGCTGATCCACGCGGATGAGCAGGAGCTGTTCCTGGGCGAGCTGGATGGCCAAAGCGACCCGGAAACCAAACGCAAGATCATCGGCAAGCTGTTCATCGACGTGTTCCAGAAACACGCCAACACGATTGAGGGCGCCGAGTTCCTGGCACAGGGCACCCTGTACCCGGATGTGATTGAATCGGTGTCCTTCTCGGGCGGCCCGTCAGTCACCATTAAATCGCACCACAACGTGGGCGGCCTGCCGGAAAAGATGGGGCTGAAACTGGTCGAACCCCTGCGCGAGCTGTTCAAGGACGAGGTCCGCGCATTGGGCCGCGAACTGGGCCTGCCTGCAAGCTTTATTGGCCGTCACCCCTTCCCCGGACCGGGCCTGGCGATCCGCTGCCCCGGTGAGATCACCCGTGAAAAGCTGGAGATCCTGCGCGAAGCCGATGCTATCTATATCGACCAAATCCGCAAGCACGGTCTTTATGACGATATCTGGCAGGCTTTTGTGGCAATCCTGCCGGTCCGCACCGTGGGCGTGATGGGCGACGGTCGCACCTATGATTTTGCCTGCGCCCTGCGCGCGGTGACCTCGGTCGATGGCATGACAGCCGATTACTATCCCTTCAGCCATGAATTCCTGGGCGAAACCGCCACAAGAATCATCAACGAGGTCAAGGGCATCAACCGCTGCACCTATGACATCACCTCGAAGCCGCCCGGCACCATCGAGTGGGAATGATCCGGCGGATCACAAAATTGGCCCAGTGGTTTGCTGCCGCTGGGCTTTTTACATTTTTGGCGGTGCTTTGCTGGACCTTCCTGTGGCCGGACAATGATCCAGCGGAATTGCCCGCAGCGAATGCAATCATCTGCCTGGGCGGCGGCATGTCCGCAGATGGCTCCCTGCACGCACCGACGCAAAAGCGGGTTGAGACCTGCGCCCGGCTTTACCACGCCGGGCGGGCACCGCTGGTGGTGTTCACCGGCGGGCGCGCGATTCCGGGCGGCCCGTCTGCGGGCGCGCAAATGGCGCAGCTGGCGCAACAGTTCGGTGTGCCGCCAGACGCCATCCTGATTGAGCCTGAGTCGCAATCGACTCTGCAGAACGCGCTGTTTTCCTTGCCGCTGCTGCCCGTATCGGAAAACCTGATCCTGGTGAGCGAGGCCTTTCACCTGCCCCGCTCCTGGGCGTCCTTCCGCTGGGCCGGAGCGCGCCGGCTGCAGCTTGCAGCATCTGAAAATGTGCGCCGGGATCCAGAAACCCGCTGGCCCAGCTTCAGTATTCTCTTGCGGGAAACCGCTGCGGTCTGGTTCAACCTGTTCAGGGCCGCCGCTTGGAGCGCTGCCTCCACCGTGGATTTGCAAAACGATGATTGGCTGCACTGATGACTGACAACGCCAAAGCCGCCCTTTGGATGATCGGCGCCATTGTCTCGTTTTCCGCCATGGCCATTGCGGGCCGCGAGGCCGGGCTGACCCTCGACACGTTCGAAGTCATGACCTACCGCAGCCTGGTCGGGGTGATCATCGTGGTGGCGCTGCTGACGGCGACGGGCAAATGGCATCAGGTCAGCCGGGCGCGGCTGGGCGTTCACGCTGTGCGCAATCTGTTCCATTTCACCGGCCAGAACCTGTGGTTTCTGGCGGTGACGCTGATCCCGCTGGCCCAGGTCTTTGCCTTGGAGTTCACCTCGCCGCTGTGGGTGATTATCCTGTCGCTGCTACTGCTGGGGGAAGTGCTGACCCGGCGCCGGATGCTGGCGGCGGCGATCGGCTTTGCCGGCATCCTGATCGTAGCCCGCCCCAGCCCGGACACCCTGAGCCTGGGTATCGGGGCCGCCGCCAGCTGCGCGATCTTCTTTGCCCTCACCGCGATCCTGACCAAACGGCTGACCCGGCACGAAAAAACGGCTTCTATTCTGTTCTGGCTCACCGCCATGCAGCTGGTGATGGGCCTGCTGGCGGCAGGCTGGGACGGCGACATGGCGTTGCCGGACGCCACCACCGTGCCCTGGCTGGTGCTGATCGGCATTGCCGGGCTGACCGCGCATTTCTGCCTGACAACCGCGCTGTCACTGGCGCCAGCCAGCGTGGTGGTGCCGGTGGATTTCGCCCGCCTGCCCGCCATCGCCATTCTGGGCATGGTGATCTATGGCGAAGCGCTGGATGCCTGGGTGCTGAGCGGTGCCGCTATCATCTGCATTGCAAATTACCTCAACATTGTTGCCAAGAAACCCGCAAAACCCGCTTAAGATTGACCGATTGCGGCAGGTTTCCGTGCCGTTAGCATTGATTTGACAAATTCCTGCCGGTTACGGTTCTGTGACAAGAAGCCGCAAAGGCTTTCGTACAGGGAGGAACCAATGAAAAAGATCCACGCTGCGCCCTTGGCGCTGGCGCTGCTGCCGGGTGTTGCCATGGCTGGCGGCGTTGACCGCTCCGGCCAAACTCTTGGCGCATTGTTTGAAGAGGGCACTTACGCCGAGTTCTCGATCGGCCATGTGAGCCCGGATGTCTCAGGCACAGCGATTGGCGCAAATTCAGGCGACATGGTCGGCTCGCACCTGCAACTCGGCGCGGCTTACAAACGCGACATCAATGACAAGCTGAGTTTTGCGCTGATTTTCGATCAGCCCTTTGGCGCCGATGTGGAGTATCCCGCCGGCACCGGCTATGTCTTTCAGGGCGCAACTGCCGAACTTAACTCCAACGCGATAACCGGTGTGCTGCGCTATAAGTTCAACCAGAACTTCAGCGCCTACGGCGGCGTGCGGCTGCAGACAATGGAGGCGGAAGTCTCAATCCCTGTGTTCGGCGGCTATGCAGCAAGCGGCGACCGCGATGAAAGCTTTGGGTATCTGGTGGGTGTTGCCTATGAGCGCCCGGACATCGCACTGCGGATTGCACTGACATATTTCTCGGAAATCGACCACGACGTCAGCACCACGGAAACCGGAGGCGGCCTGCCGGCACCGTTCACCTCGACAACTGCCATCAACACGCCGCAGGCTGTAAACCTGGATTTCCAGACCGGCATTGCCAAGGACACGCTGCTGTTCGGCGGCGTGCGCTGGGTGGAATGGTCCAAGTTCAACATTTCGCCCACCTTCTACACCGGCACGCTGATTGGTCGGCCGCTGGTGTCCTTTGCGGATGACCGCTACACCTACACCTTGGGTGTGGGCCGCAAGTTCAACGAAAACTGGTCGGGCTCGGTGTCGGTCAGCTATGAGGAAACACTGGGCGGCTTCCAGTCCAACCTCAGCCCGCAGGACGGCCGTTTGGGTCTGACCATCGGCGCCAAGTACAAGCAAGGCAACATGAGCATCTCCGGCGGTGTCAACGTTACCCGCGTCGGCAGTGCGCAAACTGTTGTCGACCCTGCGACGGCGTCGACTTCGCAATTCGGCGACAACACCTCGGTCGGGGTTGGCATCAAGGTCGGTTATCACTTCTGATCCTGCCGCAATTCCGGTTCCAGCCCCGCCCTTTTCCGGGCGGGGTTTTCTTTTGCCGCAAGATCCGGGTCGCTCGCATCAGCCCTGCGCGCTAACTGATCCGCATGAGCCCTCAAAAAACCATATCCCCCCGCGCCTGGGCCGAGCTGATACTGCTCGGCGTGATCTGGGGCGGATCGTTTCTGTCGATCCGCATCGCCCTGGACGAAATCCCCGTTGTTACCCTTGTGCTGCATCGCTGCGGCTGGGCGGCGCTGTTCCTGTGGGGCGTGGTGCTGCTGATGCGGCTGCCGGTGCCAAAGGAGCCGCGTATCTGGGGCGCCTTTCTGGTGATGGGCCTTTTGAACAACATCATCCCCTTCGGCCTGATGACCTGGGGACAGCTGTATATTGAGACCGGCCTTACCTCGATCCTGAATGCGGCCACGGCCATCTTCGGCGTCATCGTCGCTGCGCTGGTGTTTGCCGACGAACGGCTGACAGCACGCAAGGCACTGGGAGTGGCGCTGGGGTTTCTCGGCGTGGCCACCGCCATCGGGCTGGAGCAATTTGCCAATTTCGACATCCGAAGCACCGCTCAACTGGCAGTACTGGCCGGCACCGTGTCTTATGCCTTTGCCAGTGCCTGGGCGCGGCTGAAACTGTCCGGACTGCCGCCGCAGGTGGCGGCTGCCGGTATGCTGACCGGCTCCACCCTCTGCCTGCTGCCGGCAGCCTTGCTGGTTGACGGCCCGGTTTCGCTGAGCCTGGAAACCGGCACCTGGCTATCCATTGCCTATTTTTCGCTGATTGCCACTGCTGGCGCCTATCTGCTGTATTACCGGGTGCTAGCGTTGGCGGGCAGCGGCAACCTGATGCTGGTCACCCTGATCATTCCGCCGGTTGCCATCCTGCTGGGCGCCTGGTGGCTGGGAGAAGAGTTGAAACCGCAGGCCTACGCCGGTTTTGCCCTGCTGGCAGCCGGGCTTATGGTCCTGAACGGCAAACCGGTCCTGCGGCGCAAACGCACACGGAATTGACCAAGCCCCCGCAGGTGATTAGCAAGGCGTGAAACCTTCAGGGACTTGGGATCTCATGCTTTACACTTCTGCGCAGGACTGGCGCGACGCGCCCAACAAACGGGTGCTGTTCTTTGGCATGTCCGGGCTTGGCAAAACCTATGTCAGCAACATCCTGCGCGGCGCCGGCAGCTGGTTCCACTACTCGGTCGATTACCGTATCGGCACCCGCTACATGGGCGAATACATCGCCGACAACGCCAAGGCCGAGGCGATGAAAGTGCCGTTCCTGCGGGACCTTCTGCTGTCGGATTCCATCTTCATCGGCTCCAACATCACGTTTGAGAACCTGACCCCGGTTGCCTCCTATCTGGGCAAACCAGGCGATAAGGCCAAAGGCGGGCTGCCGATTGGCGAATACAAGCGCCGCCAGGAACAGTTCCGGGTCGCCGAAATCCGGGCGCTGCTGGATACGGAATACTTCGCGGGCCGCGCCCAGCAGCTTTACGGCTATCCGAATTTCATCTGCGATACTGGCGGGTCGATCTGCGAATGGGTCGATGCCAATGACCCGAACGATCAGGTTCTGTCGGAACTCAGCAAACACACGCTGATGGTCTGGATCAAGGGCAGCGAGGCCCACACGGCAGAACTGGTGCGCCGGTTCGACCGCGCGCCCAAGCCGATGTCCTATCAGCCGGAGTTTCTGGACCGGGTCTGGCAAGAGTATCTTCAGGAAAATGGCGTAGCCGAAGGGGATGTCGACCCTGATACTTTCATCCGCTGGACCTATGCCCAGGCGCTGGCGCACCGCCAGCCGCGCTATCAGGCGATGGCCGACAATTGGGGCGTTACCGTCACCGCCGATCAGATCTCAGCCGTCAAGGATGAGGCGGGTTTCGAGGATTTGATCGCCTCCGCTCTTGAGGCCCGCGGCTAAGCCGCTTATCTGACGAATTCCGCTATATCGCACAACCTTCCGCAAATCAGGACACTGACATGCCCATCAAGATGCCCGCAGACCTCCCCGCCTATGACGTTCTGACGAACGAAGGCGTGATGGTCATGTCGCCGGACCAGGCGGCGCGTCAGGACATCCGCCCCATCCGCATCGGCCTGCTGAACCTGATGCCCAAGAAGATCCAGACCGAAAACCAGTTTGCCCGGCTGATCGGAGCAACCCCGCTGCAGATCGATCTGAGCCTGATCCGGATGACCGAGCATCAGACCAGGAACACCGCGGCTGAGCATATGGCCGAATTTTACCACTCCTTCCAGGAAGTGAAGAACGAGAAGTTCGACGGGCTGATCATCACCGGCGCCCCGATTGAGCATCTCGACTTCCCCGAGGTGACCTATTGGGAGGAGATGCGCGAGGTGTTCGAATGGACCCAGACCAACGTGCATTCCACCTTTGGCGTCTGCTGGGGCGGCATGGCGATGATCAACCATTTCCACGGCGTGAAGAAACATATGCTGGATCACAAGGCGTTCGGCTGCTTCCGGCACCGGAACCTGGCGCCGGCTTCGCCCTATTTGCGCGGGTTTTCGGACGATTTTGTGATCCCGGTCAGCCGCTGGACCGAGATGAAGCAGGCCGAAATCAGTGCAGCACCAGGGCTGAAGACGCTGCTGGGCAGCGACGAAGTCGGCCCCTGCCTGGTTGAGGACAAGGCGCACAACGCGCTCTATATCTTTAACCATTTTGAGTATGACAATGATACGCTGAAGCAGGAATACGACCGCGACGTGGCCAATGGCACCACGATCAACGTGCCGGGCAACTACTATCCGGACGATGATCCCAGCCAGCCGCCGCAAAACCGCTGGCGCAGCCACGCGCATCTTCTTTATGGCAATTGGATCAATGAGATCTACCAGACCACGCCTTATGAAATGGATCAGATCGGCCGCTAAGGTGCTGGTTTACGCAGGCCTTGCACTGGCGGCCGCCGCTGCGCTGACCAACTGGCAGGCGGGCCGCCGCGAGGCAGCGGCTGTCGCAAGCCACCCGCCATTGGGACAAACCCTGGTGGCGGGCAGCCACCGGGTGCATGTGGTAGAGATGGGCCGGCCCAAAGGCAGCGCGCCGGATCTGGTGCTGATCCACGGCTCCAGCGGCAGTACACGCGATATGACCTTCCGGCTGGCACCGGCTTTGGCAGAGGACTTCCGTATCCTGATATTCGACCGGCCCGGACTGGGGTATTCAGACCGCATCAATGGCACCGGGGCGACCATCCGCCAGCAGGCTGCCCTGCTGCGCCAGGCCGCGGCGCAAATGGGGGCGGACAGGCCGATTGTGCTGGGCCAAAGCTATGGCGGCGCGGTTGCGCTGGCCTGGGCGGTGGACCACCCGGACAGTATCTCGGCGCTGGTGACTGTGTCCGGCGTCGCCTATCCTTGGACCACGCCGCTGGACCCGCTGTACCGGGTCACCTCCTCGCGTGCTGGCAGTATGGTGGCGGTGCCCTTGCTGACCGCCTTTGTGCCGGACAATGCTGTGTCCCGATCGCTGCAGGAGGTCTTTGCGCCGCAAGCCGTGCCGGAAGGATATGCGGCACATTTTGGCCCTGGCCTGTCGCTGCGGCGCACGTCCTTGCGCGCAAATGCCCGGCAACGGGCAAACCTGCTGCAGGAAGTGACCGAACTGTCGCCGCGCTATGGTGAAATCCCGGTTCCGGTGGAAGTTCTGCACGGCACTGCTGACGATCTGGTCAGCCCGGAGCTTCACGCCCAAGGCCTGGCCCGGAATGTGAAAGGCGCGCAGCTGACCCTGCTGGATGGTATCGGCCATATGCCGCAGCATGTGGCCACAGCAGAAGTGGCCGCAGCCGTACGCCGGGCCGCACTGCGCGCACAATTGCGTTAAAACGATTCACATTCCTTGCCTCTTGCCCATATAAAGGGTTGAGGACAGAAGGGTTTTTCACATGCCGCTGCCATATGACGGGGCCATAAGCCACTATTACCGGACTGGCGCGCCGGAGGAGATCCGCAAGGCCATCAAAGGCGCGGATAAAGACGGGATCCTCAGCCCCAGCTACCCCTACCGGGAGCGGATGAAGCGCAAGGCCTACGAGGCGGAGCTGGAGGCGCTGCAGATCGAACTGGTCAAGCTGCAGTCCTGGGTCAAATCCAGCGGCGCCCGCATTGCCATTGTGTTCGAAGGCCGGGACGCGGCAGGCAAGGGCGGCACCATCAAGCGCTTTCGCGAGAACCTGAACCCCCGCGGTGCGCGGATCGTGGCGCTGTCCAAACCCTCCGAGGCCGAACAAAGCCAGTGGTATTTTCAGCGCTATGTCCAGCACCTGCCGTCGGGCGGCGAAATCGTGTTCTTCGACCGCAGCTGGTACAACCGCGGCGTAGTGGAAAGGGTGTTTGGTTTCTGCACGGACGCGCAGCGCGAGCGCTTCTTCCGCCAGGTTCCGGGGTTTGAACGGGCCCTGGCCGAGGATGGCGTGCATCTGTTCAAGTTCTGGCTGAATGTCGGCCGGGCAGAACAGCTGCGCCGCATTCTGTCGCGCGAGTCCGACCCGTTGAAACAGTGGAAACTCAGCCCGATTGACGTGAAGGGGCTGGAGAAATGGGACGGCTACAGCGCCGCCATTTCCGAAACCTTTGCGCGCAGCCACAGTGCCGAGGCCCCCTGGACCATCATCCGCTCGGATGACAAACGGCGGGCGCGGCTGGCGGCGATGCGCAGCGTGCTGCACGCGGTTGACTATGAAAGCAAAAACGCCGATGCGATTGGCGAGTTGGACACTGGAATTTGCGGAGGCCCGGATATCTGGGATGCCTAAACGCGGCTATCATCACGGCAATCTGCGCCAGGCGCTGGTCGAAGCAGCCCTGCATCTGATCGAGGCCAAGGGCCCGACCGGGTTCACCCTGTCGGAGGCTGCCAAACAGGCCGGAGTGACCCCCGCCGCCGTCTACCGCCACTTCAAAGGCCGCGAGGATTTGATCGCCGAAGCCGGGCGGCAGGGCTATGCGATGTTTGCCGACCTGATGCAGCACGCCTATGACAAATACCAGCCCTCGGCGCTGGCGGCGTTTGAGGCTACGGGGCGCGCCTATCTTGCCTTTGCCCGCAAGCATCCGGGCCATTACATCGCCATGTTTGAAAGCGGCATTTCGGTGAACCGGACGCCGGAACTGGCTGATGCTGCTGCCCGGGCACGGGCGATCCTGGAACGCGCGGCGGCAGACCTCAGCCAGCATATCCCAGAAGACAAACGCCCGCCTGCTTCGATGTTCTCGGCGCATGTGCTGGCGATGAGCCACGGAGTGGTGGAGCTTTATGCACGGAACTCGCCCGGTGCCGCCTCGCCCTTCCCGCCCGAGGACCTGCTGGAAAGCGGTATCGGTATCTACTTGCGAGGACTGGGGCTGATTGCACCGGACGGTTAGAACCGGCTGCTGGGCTGCGGGGCGCGCAACTCGTCACCGACGTTGACAAGATGCACCTCACCGATGCCCTTGATATCTTCGGGGCCAATGTCGGTGACGCGGAATTCCTCGGACAGGGCTTCCTTCATCTCTTCCGGCGCGACGATTTTCATCGGGTTGGCAAAGACTTGCAGGCGCGAGGCCAGGTTCACTGCCGGGCCGAAGACGTCATAAACGTATTTCTGAATACCGACCACCGAACCGACGGCCGAGCCGGTGCCCAGCCCGATCCGCGCCTGCCATTTATGCTGGTGGCTTTGGTTGCGCCGGTCCAGATAGCGCAGGAACCTGGTAGCGCAATGGGCCACGGCGGTGGCGTGATCCGGGGTAGGATCCGGCATCCCGGCCACCGCCAGATAAGCATCGCCAATGGTCTTGATCCGCTCGCAGCCGTATTGTTCGACGATGCGGTCAAAGGCGGTGAAGATATCGTTCAGCTCGCCCAAGGTCACCGTTGGATCGGTGCGCGATGCGAAGTCCGTAAAGTTGACGAAATCCAGCATCACCACTGACACTTTGGGATAAAGCTGCGGTGTCACCACGCCGAAGGTCTTGAACTCCTCATAGACCGAGCGCGGCATCAGGTTCAGCAGCAACCGTTCCACCCGCTCCTTCTCGCGCTCCAGCTCGCGGGTGTTGCGCTCCACCATGGCGGAATAGCTGTCGATCATGCTTTCCAGCTCGCGGATGCGGGTGATGTTCTGGCATTCCACTACCAACAGCGCCTCGTCCAGATGGCTGGCCTGGGAGATGTTGATGGCAAAGACCAGCGTCCGCCGCTTGCGCTTGATTTTCAGCTCCGCAGAATAGCGCAGCCCTTCATCGCACAGCGGGCCAAGATCCTGTGGCTGCAACCCTTCGATGGCATCCGTAAGGGCCGCATCCGGGCCGGGTGTGCCAAACCACTCAGCAAAGGGTTGATTGTGAAAGACAAACCCCAGATCAGAAGCGCGTACTACGGCAACTCCGACGCCAACGGCGCGCAGCAGCTGCTCGTTGATGGCAGCAATGCTCATGCGGCGTCCCGGTGGACGATGACGTTGCGCTTGCTTTCAATTGCGGCAAGCGTGGCCCGCACGTCCGGCTCGGACAGCCCGTGCTGCTCCAGCGCGTCTTTCAGCAACGCGCCCATTTCATCAAAGTCATCATGGGTTATGGCCAGGGCCCGGTGCACCGCCTCCAGCCGCTCATCACTGAAGGATGCAGGCCCGCCCAGCAGCGAGGAAATGAACTTGGTCTGATGGTCGATCAGCCGCGCCATATCGACATCGGCGAAGTAGTCGCCGATCTGATCGGACTCAAGCGCCAACTCATAAAAGGTCATCACGACCCGGCTGATGGCGCTGAATCCGCCGTATTTCTCATAGATGGTTTGCGCCATGGCAGCGTTCCCCCAACAGGAAGCGGTCCGCCCATGTTACGGCATTTTTTGAAAAAAGTTAACGGTGCAGGAAATTTGCGTATTCCAAACACAAAAAGGGCCGCTTCAAGAGCGGCCCTTTTGCAGTTCTGTTTCTGTGCAAGCTTAACGCTTGGAGAACTGGAAGCTCTTACGGGCTTTGGCCTTACCGTATTTCTTCCGTTCCACAACACGGCTGTCGCGGGTCAGGAAGCCAGCCGCTTTCAGCGCGCCGCGCAGAGCGGGATTATACAGCTGCAGCGCTTTGGAGACGCCGTGCTTGACCGCACCGGCCTGACCGGACAGGCCGCCGCCTTTGACGGTAGCGTAGACGTCGAATTCGCCTTCAACACCGGCAACCTGGAACGGCTGGCGCAGGATCATCTGCAGCACCGGACGGGCGAAGTATTTGTTGATTTCCAAACCGTTCACTTCGACCTTGCCGGAGCCCGGCTTGATCCAGACACGGGCAACAGCGTCTTTACGCTTGCCGGTGGCATAGGCGCGGCCCAGTTCATCGCGAACCGGCTCACGTGTGATGGTTTCTTCGGCCACTGCTTCCACACCGGTTGCAGCTGCGAGCTCTTCAAGAGTGTTGATCTGATCAGACATCTACATTAGCTCCGGGTGTTTTTCTTGTTCATGGATGCAACATCCAGAACTTCGGGGGCCTGTGCTTCATGCGGGTGCTCGGCACCGGCATAGACACGCAGATTGGTCATGATCTGACGGCTCAGACGGTTGCCCGGCAGCATGCGCTTGACCGCTTGGGTCACAACGCGCTCGGGGTGCTTGCCTTCCAGGATTTCCTGTTTGGTGCGCGATTTGATGCCGCCCGGGTGGCCAGTGTGCCAGTAGAAGTGCTCTTCGCGCTTCTTGCCGGTCATCTGCACCTTTTCGGCATTGATGATGATCACGTTGTCGCCCATATCCATATGCGGAGTGAAGGACGCTTTGTGCTTACCACGCAGGCGCATGGCGACGATGGAAGCAAGACGGCCCAGAACAACGCCCTCGGCGTCGATCAGGATCCACTTCTTCTCGATGTCTGCCGGAGTAGCAGAGAAGGTTTTCATGGCAGGTCAATCCTGTTTGTCGTGACGGCAGATTCCCCGAAAGGAAACGCCTGAATGCGATGGAGGGGGTTTACGGCGATCACAAAGCCGCGTCAACAGCGGCAATCAACAATAAACATAGCAAATTCAACATCTTACAAATTAGGTATAATAATACCCCAAAAATCAGACGCTGATCTGCTCGGGCGGGTTGTCCAGCAGGGCACGCAGGCGCAGCATCGCCTCCTCGAACTGTTTCAGCGGCACATGCGCGTTGATGGCGATGCGCACCGCATGCGGCGCGCGGCCGTCGCGTAGGGCAAATTCATCTGCCGAGCGGATCTGAACACCGTTTGATTCTGCGGCGCGGGTGAAAGCGGCAGCGCGCCAGCCCGAGGGCAGCCGCAGCCAGACAAAGGGCACATCCGGATTCCAGGTCAGATCAAACCCGCCAAGCGCATTGACCGCGACCCGGACATAGCGGGCCATTTCCCCGCGCACCGCCGCCACCAGATCAGGCAGCCGCGGATCGCTGAGCAGGATCCGCACCAGATCTGCCAGCGGCTGCGCCAGGCCGAAATACCCGTGTTCCGCCACCCGCCGCAGGTCCGTGGACCGGCCCTCGGGCGCCAGCGCAAAGCCGACGCGAAGGGCTGGTGTCAGGATCTTGGAGATCGAGGACACATGCCAGGCAAGCTCCGGCGCCAGCGACCGGTAGCTGGGTGCGCGCGACTCGCCCAACCGGTAGCAGTCATCCTCGACGATCTGCACCCCGTGGCGGCGGGCAATGCGGACAATCTCCTTGCGGCGCCCCAGCGGCGTGTGCAGCCCGGTCGGATTATGCACCTCAGGGCTGGTGCACAGCACCGTGGCGCCGGTCTTGCGGATCGCCAGTTCCATTGAATCCGGCCGGATGCCGTGTTCATCCATGGCAACCTCGACCACCTGCGCCCGCAGCAGTTCCGCGGCACGGCGGAACCCGGCATAGGTCAGATCCTCAACCATGATCACCGGCTGCGGCCCCTCGAGGATCGCTTGCAGAACCACCATCAGCCCGTTCTGACCGCCATGTGTCAGGACAATGTCGTTTTCTGTGACCATGCCGACCGGCGACTGCCCCACCCAGGCCGCCGCCGCCTGGCGCACCGGCAGATAGGCGTCGCGGGTCGGATAATTCAGGAAATTGCGTGCCTCGCCTTCCGCCACCTTGTGCAGCGCCTCGCGCACCGCGGCCACCTGCCCCATATCGGCAATCCGCGGGCTGAACAGGCTGACATGGCCGGGATCGCGCGCTTCCAGCAAATGCAGCTCCCGCGACCATACGTCATCGGGCACCGGCTTTTTCTTTTCGGCTACAAAGGTGCCGCGCCCAACCTCGGCCTCCAGCACGCCTTCATCGGTCAGAATGCTGTAGGCGCGGGCTACGGTGCCGGGTGTAATGCTCAATTGATACGCAAGATCGCGCACTGGCGGCAGCTTTGTACCAATTTTCAAACTGCCCAATTCGACAGCAGACCGGATTGTATCTGCCACCTTTTTATACTTGGGACCTTTTGTCTCACTCAGGCTTTGCGGCCAAATTGTACCCATTACAATCCATCCTTGGACAACACGCTTACCCCTTTGTATCAAAACATCACGACAAATCAACAGGATTGTATCAACACAATACAGGAAGCCTCCCATGGTACAGCACACGCAAATGGCACACTCGAACATGTCCTATCTGATCAGCCGCCCGGGCCTGCCGGTGCTGGCGCAATGGGCCGTCCTCTTTGCTGTGCTGGTCACCAAGTGGAGCCTGCGCCGCCGCACAAGGACCCATCTGAAACACCTGAGCGCAGCACAGCTTAAGGACATCGGGCTGAGCCGCCAGGACGCCCATTATGAAGCCACTCTTCCGTTCTGGCGCCCATGATCCCCTGGGCAATAGAACAACCTGACGGCCGGGGTTCGCCCCGGCCCTTTTTTTTGCCCGCCCTCATGATCCGCAGGATGCAGGTCCTTGCGCGTTACCGGCTATGCAAAAATTAAAGGTTGATCGAATCTCCCCCCCGGCCTAAATGCCCCTCACTTTCGGTACCGATCCCAACCCCGGACCCTTATTCGGGGGGGCGCTAAGGAACCGGCTGGATTGCAATCTACTGGAACGAAGGGGAGTGTCATGAAAGACGCCAACCTCTTCCAACTGGGGATCGGTCTGGAGACAGGCGCCCATGAGGAAGATACCGCCCGCGGTGTAACAGCCGCGAATATCGACTCCGTTGTGGACTCGGACCGCGAAGACCATTTCATCCGCAAGGATGGCAAGGTGTTTGCTGGGACCCATCTGATCATCGAAGTAATGAAAGGCACCGGCCTGGACTGCGAAGCCCGCATCCAGAAAGCGTTCCGCGACTGCGTTGACGTTTGCGGCGCCACCCTGCTGCACATCCACACCCACAAGTTTTCGCCCCAGGGCGTCTCCGGCGTGGCCGTGCTGGCGGAAAGCCATATCTCTGTGCACACATGGCCTGAAATCGGCTATGGCGCCTTTGACGTCTTCATGTGCGGCGATGCCGAGCCGTGGAAAGCCGTCGGCGTGCTGAAAGAGGCCTTCAACACTGACATGGTGGAAGTGCGCGAACTGCTGCGCGGAGAGGAACTGATCGCCAAAGAGGTTGCGGCATGAGCAGTGCCAGCAAACCGGAGTGGGTGACGGAAAGCCTGCACTCGCATTACGCCCAGGCCCTGCGCGTGGACGAAATGCTGTATGACAGCAACACCGAGCATCAGCGCCTGAAAGTGTTCCAGAACGGCCAATTCGGCCGCATCCTGACACTGGACGACGTGGTGCAGACCACCGAAGGCGACAACTTCATCTACCACGAGATGCTGACCCACGTGCCGATCCTGGCGCATGGTGCCGCAAAACGCGTGCTGATCATCGGCGGCGGCGACGGCGGAATGGCCCGCGAGGCGCTGCGCCACACGTCGGTCGAACATGTCACAATGGTGGAGATCGACGGCGGCGTGGTGGATTTCTCGAAAGAATACCTGCCGATGCTGAGCGACGGCGCCTTCGACGATCCGCGCCTCAATCTGGTGATCAACGACGGTGCGCTCTTCATGAAAGAGAATACCGGAAAGTTCGATGTGATCATCGTCGATTCGACCGACCCGATCGGCCCCGGCGAAGTGCTGTTCACCGACACCTTCTATGGCCACGCGGCCCGTTCGCTGACCGAAGACGGCATCATCGTAACGCAAAACGGCGTGCCGTTCATGCAGGGTGACGAGCTGACCGGCACCCTGCGCGCCTTCCAGGCGCTGTTCGCCGATGCGTCCTGTTATCTGGCGTCAGTGCCAACCTATGCCGGCGGGCCGATGGCGTTTGGCTGGGGCAGCCACTCGGACAAGGCCCGTAACGTGAGCCTTGCGGATCTAGAGGCACGCTTTGCCGCCGCCGGGATCGAGACCGGATATTACAATCCGGAGATCCACAAGGCCGCCTTTGCCTTGCCGAACTACGTGAAGAAGCTGTTCCCCTAAAGAACATCAGGGACAAGGGGGCGGCGGCCCCCTTTCTCTTTTTTGGAAAAGCAATTCCGCCCGCCTAGCGGGCAAGCGTCGCGCATCCGGTGCTAAGGCACTTTTCTGCCGCAAAAGCTCCACTGGCGCATTCGCAAGACGGCCCCCGGCCCCTGAACGGTCCCGGCCCCGGCGTTGCGACCCAATTCCGGCCTTGGCCCCGCCGCCGCTTCTTGCTAGGCGCGGCGGAGCAGAAACCAGACGTGGCAGGCCCTATGAAGCGCGATCCCATCCTTGTTGTTGACCGCGACACCGGCGAGACCTTTGAAGAGGCCGTGCTCGGCGAGAAATGGATTCGCTGGGCCTATCAGAACGCCAGTGCCCGGCCCATCGAGAAACTGCTGTTTCGATCGCCCCTCATCAGCCGTCTGATGGGCACCTGGTTCAACTCGCGGTTCTCCAAGAGCAAGATCAAGGCGGTGATAGAAGGCCTGTCGATCGACATGACCGAAGCTTCTGCCGACACTGAGAGTTTCTCCTGTTTCAATGAATTCTTTGTCCGCCACCTGAAACCCGAAGTGCGCCCCTTCAGCACCGACCCCAAGGACGTTGTCTCCCCTGCCGATGGCCGGGTGCTGGTGTTCCCGGAATTGGCCGAGGACATATTTGTGCCCGTCAAAGGCCACCCGATGTCTGTCCGCACCATGCTGCCAGGCATCGCCGATCGCTTCATCGGCGGCGCCCTGGCCATCGTGCGGCTGTGCCCGGCGGATTATCACAGATACCACTTTCCTGCCGCTGGCCGGATCAATGGCGCCCAGGACATTGCCGGCGCGCTGCATTCGGTGAACCCGATTGCGCTGGGGGCCGGGCCGGATGTGTTCGGCGAGAACAAACGCAGCTGGACCCTGATCGAGACCGAAACGCTGGGCACCTATTGTTTTGTCGAGGTCGGCGCCTTTGGTGTCGGCAGCATCGTCAACACCCGTACCGCTGGCGACGTGCAGAAGATGGACGAGAAGGGTTACTTCAAATTCGGCGGCTCCACCGTGGTGGTGGTGTTTGAACCCGGCAAGATCCGTTTCTCCGACGATCTGGTGGCAAACAGCGCCAAAGGCCGGGAGACGCTGGTGAAAGTCGGTCAGCCCTTTGCCACTGCGGTTAACGCTTAGGCGGGATCGAATATGTCATGCTGGCGCGCGCCACCGGCTCTGCCAGCCCTTCGGAATACATCAGCACATCGGCAACCGCCAAAACCCGGCCCAGCTTCAACAGCCGCGCCTCGGCGATGATATCCGCGCCGGCCACGGGTTTGCGCATGAAATCCAGCGAACAATTGGTGGTGACGGCCAGCGCCTCGCGCCCCAATCGCGACAGGAGCAGCGCATAGATCGCGCAATCCGCCAGTGCAAACATCGACGGGCCCGATACCGTGCCGCCGGGCCGCAAATGCCGCTCGGCTGTCAAAAGCCGCATCCGCAGGCCCTGCTCATCCATCGCGTCGATGGCGAAATCGTCTTTTACCTGCGGAAAAATCTCGTGCAGGTAATCCGTCAGACCTGCGACATCAAATGCCAGCGTCATGCTTTCCCTTTCCCCTATCCCTGCATAGAGTTGCCCCGAGAATTGCGAGGAGGGCAAGATGACAATTCTGGAACGTCACGACACGGGCGGCATTGCCCGGCTGAAGATGAACACGCCGGAAAAACTGAACGCCCTGTCGGACGAGATGCTGGCGGCCCTGCAGGCGCAGATCGACGCCCTGCGCGAAGACAGCAGTATCAAGGTGGTGATCCTGTCCGGCACCGGCAAAGGGTTCTGTGCGGGCCATGACATCAAACAGATGACCGCAGGCCGCGCCGCGGCGGACGGCGGCAAGGCTTACTTTCAAGACCTGTTTGCCCGCTGCACCAGCGTGATGACAGGGCTGCAGTCGCTGCCCCAGGTGGTGATTGCCCAGGTCCATGGTATCGCCACGGCAGCAGGCTGCCAGCTGGTTGCCTCTTGCGATCTGGCGGTGGCGGCAGAGGACACCAAATTCGGCGTCAACGGGGTGAACATCGGGTTGTTCTGCTCCACACCGATGGTGGCCCTGTCCCGCAATATCCCGCGCAAGCAGGCGTTTGAGCTGCTGACCACCGGCGAGTTCATCAATGCCGCCCGCGCGGTGGACCTGGGTCTGGCCAACCGCGCCGTGCCGCTGGAGGAGCTGGAGGACGAAACCGCCCGGCTGGCGGAAACCATCGCCGCAAAACTCGGCTCGGCTGTTAAAATCGGCAAACAGGCATTTTATCAGCAGCTGCAAATGCCGCTGGATCAGGCCTATGCCTATACCAGCGGAGTGATTGTCGAAAATCTGATGTACCGCGACACCATCGAAGGCATGGCCGCCTTTATCGAAAAACGCGCCCCCGACTGGCAGGAAAGCTGATGCGTCGGGAGGATTTTTCGGGAATTCCGGCCTGACCCCCGGAATTCTCCGAAAATTTTAGGCTTTGTTTACCAATCCGCACATATTGTTTCCTTAAGACGCCAGCCAAACGCCTTTCAATTCGGGCGGAAAGATGGCAAAGATTGGGCACGGTCGCTGATTAGTCACTGACCGGCACAATTTGGGCTGCTGCTGCGGAAGGGTCCCTCCAACCGGTTCTCTCTCACCGGTGACCATTCCCGCAGCGGCGGCCCCAAATTTCCCTCCCTCCCGGTCAGATCACATTCAGCCAACAAATTCTGTGCGATTTGCGGCGGCTCTGCGGCACGGGTTCGACCGCCAAGCCTGTTGCGCAACCCCTCCCCCTGCCCTATGTGGCGGGCATGACAGATCATTCGGCACAGACATTGCATATCGTGGGCGGCGGCATGGCCGGGTCCGAGGCTGCCTGGCAGGCGGCGAACATGGGCGTATCCGTGGTGATCCACGAAATGCGCCCCAAGGTAGAGACCTTTGCCCATCAGACCGGCAACCTGGGCGAGATGGTCTGTTCCAACTCCTTCCGCTCGGATGATGACGAACAGAACGCTGTAGGCCTGCTGCATTGGGAAATGCGCGCAGCAGGCGGGTTGATCATGGCCACCGCGGACAAACACCGTCTGCCCGCCGGCGGTGCGCTGGCGGTGGACCGCGATCCCTTTGCCGAAACTGTGACGGCTAAGCTGAAGGCGCATCCGAATGTGTCGGTCTCTTACGAAGAGATCACTGAACTGCCTGTGGACGGCCACTGGATCTTTGCCACCGGTCCGCTGACATCACCGGAACTGGGGCAGGCAATCCAGGCGGAAACCGGCGCCGAGGCACTGGCGTTTTTCGATGCCATCGCGCCGATTGTCTATGCGGAAAGCATCGACATGTCCCAGGCCTGGATGCAGTCGCGCTATGACAAGGGCGAGACCGAGGAAGAACGCACTGCCTACCTCAACTGCCCGATGGACAAGGACCAGTACGAAGCCTTTATCGACGCATTATTGTCAGCTGACAAAACTGAGTTTCACGAGGGCGAGACCGCCGGGTATTTCGATGGCTGCCTGCCGATCGAGGTAATGGCAGATCGCGGCCGCGAGACCCTGCGCTTTGGCCCGATGAAGCCGGTGGGTCTGACCAATCCGCATCAGCCTGACGTCAAGGCCCATGCGGTGGTGCAACTGCGCCGCGACAACGCGCTGGGGACGCTGTTCAACATCGTCGGTTTCCAGACCAAGATGAAATACGGCGCCCAGACAGACGTGTTCAAGATGATCCCCGGGCTGGAGAACGCCAGCTTTGCCCGCCTTGGCGGCATCCACCGCAACACGTTTTTGAACTCCCCCACTCTGCTGGATGCGCAGATGCGGTTGAAATCAAAACCCAACATTCGCTTTGCCGGCCAGATCACCGGCGTCGAGGGGTACGTGGAAAGTGCAGCAATGGGACTGCTGGCAGGCCGGCTGGCTGCTGCGGAAATCCTTGGTCAGGACCTGCCGGAAGTTCCGCAGGACAGTGCCATGGGCGCGTTGATCCATCACATCACCGGCGGCGCCGAGGCCAAGACGTTTCAGCCGATGAACGTGAACTTCGGCCTGTTCCGTCCGGTTGACGGTCTGAAGGGCGGCCGCCGCGGCCGCAAGGACCGCTACAAGGCCTATACCGACCGCGCCAAGGATGTCTGGCAACAGTGGCTCAGCAACTTTTCCTAGACGGACTGCGGCTGCCGGGCCTAAACTTGCAGCATGAGCGAAAAGTTTCTGGACAAGGCCTACGACCTTGAAACACCGGAAGCGACCCTGGAGCACTACAACCAATGGGCCGCTTCCTACGACGCCGAGATCGCCGAGAACGGTTACGCCACACCGGGCCGTATCGCCGAAGCCTTGGCAAAGTTCCAGCCGGACATGAATGTGCCCGTTCTCGATTTCGGCTGTGGCACCGGCCTGGCAGGCCTGGCCCTGCGGTTGCAGGGGTTTGACACCGTGGATGGTATGGAACCGTCTGACGAAATGCTCACCCAGGCCCGCAGCAAGGGCGTCTACCGCACATTGACACAGATTGACGTCATGGACAGCAAGCCGATCCCGCAAGGCGCCTACCGCCAGATCACCGGCTGCGGCGTTCTGGGCACTGGCGCAGCCCCGCCAGCGGTATTCGACATGATCCTGCATGCCTTGCCGCGCGGCGGGCTGTTTGCCTTTTCCTACAATGATCACGCGCTGGAAGACCGGGCCTATACCGGCAAACTCAATGAATGGCTGGACTGTTCGGCCGCCCGGCTGTTATTCCGGGAGCACGGCGACCACCTCCCTGGAATCAACTTGAAGTCCACCGTATATGTAATTGAAAAAACGTGACATTCACCACCCGTTTTGCGCCATCTCCAACCGGACCGCTGCATCTGGGCCACGCCTATTCCGCCATCCTGGCGCATGATATGGCCATGGCGGAAGGCGGCAGCTTTCTGCTGCGTATCGAAGATATCGATCAGTCCCGCGCGCGCCCCGAATGGGAGGCGCAGATTTTTGAGGATCTCGAGTGGCTCGGCCTGACATGGCCGCTGCCGGTAATGCGCCAGTCGGACCACCTGCCCCGTTACCGCACCGCACTGGACCAATTGACAGTGATGGGCCTGACCTATCCCTGCCGCTGCAACCGTGCCGATATCGAGAACGCCGCAGGCGCCCCGCAAGAAGGGGTTCCGCAATTCGGCCCCGACGGGCGCATCTACCCAGGCACCTGCCGCGCGCGCCTGACATCCGAGGCCACGGACAAGGACGTGATCCGGTTGAACATGATGAAAGCCGTCCAAGCAGCTGATTTACGCAGCTTCACGGAAACCAGCCCGGAGTTCGAAGGCATCCATCACCTGGACCCGGAACAATTGATCATGGCCGTTGGCGACATCATCCTGGTGCGCCGGAATATGGGCACATCCTACCATCTGTCCGTTGTTGTGGATGACGCGGATCAAGGCATCACACATGCAGTACGCGGTGCGGATCTTTTTGAGGCCACACAGATCCACGTGCTGTTGCAAAGCCTGCTCGGACTACCGACTCCAATCTACCACCACCACCGCCTGATCCGCGATGCGCATGGCAAGCGCCTTGCCAAACGCGACGATGCCCGCGCCATCGCCAAATACCGCGCCGAGGGGGCTACCCCGCAGGACATCCGCGAAATGGCCGGCCTGCCCGCTTCTTCTGGCTGAAAATATCCCCGCCGGAGGCACGGCCCGCCAGGGCCGTATCCTTGTTCAGCCCATCGGCTTCATCAGCTCAATCTCTTCGCCAGCGCGCACCGCAGTATAAAAACAGGTCCGCCGGTTGGTATGGCAGGCCGCCCCGGTCTGACGCACCAGCGCCAGCAGGCAATCCCGGTCGCAATCCACCCGCAGGTCTATCAGTTCCTGCACGTGGCCCGAGGTTTCCCCCTTCACCCAAAATGCCTGGCGCGACCGCGACCAATAGGTCACATGCCTGGTCTCCAGCGTGCGGACCACCGCATCGGCATTCATCCAGGCCATCATCAGAACTTCGCCCGAAGCCTCATCCTGCGCAATGCAAGGGATCAGCCCGGCATCATTGTACACCAGGCTGGCGGGATCAAAGGACGCGGCAATAGTCATGGATAAAAACCTTTTGCATCTGCTGTTCGGCTCCCTATGTATGGGGAAGAACCAAGCAGGGAAAGCCCGGGAAAGACATGGCTGGCGAAAGTGATCTGATCAAACTGTACTCCACCCGGATTCTGGCGCTGGCCGCGGATATCCCACATCTCGACAGGCTTGAATCCCCCAGCGCCACTGTCAAGAAACGCTCGCCGCTTTGCGGCTCTGCCGTGACCGTCGATGTTTCTGTGGAAGACGGGAGAATCGCGGATTTCGGCCAGGACGTAAAGGCTTGCGCGCTGGGACAGGCCTCGGCGGCAGTGGTGGGCGCCCATGTCATCGGCCGCTCGCTGGAAGAGGTTGAGACCGCCCGCGACCAGCTGAAGGCGATGCTGACCCAGAACGGCCCGGTGCCGGACGCGCCTTTTGACGGATTGGAAGTTCTGCAGCCTGCCCGCGAGTTCAAGAACCGCCACGCCTCGATCATGCTGGCGCTGGAGGCAACGCTGGAAGCCATGCAGACCGCCGCCAAGGAGCGCTGCGCCTGACGCGGCCTTTTGCGGCCCTGCACAGGCAGCCCAAATAATCGCAACGCGACCTGCACCTGTGCAAATCATTACGCTGTGTGATCACTCTCCCCTCAAATAAAAAGACCGCCGCGCATCCGGGCAGGATGGCGGCGGCAGTCATGCTCTGCTGTGCGGGACCCGGGCCGGCCAGGCTGGATATTGAGGCAATCCAAGTGGGGATCGGGACAGGCGGTTGATCCCTCGGGCAGTCCGGGACAGGAAAGGGCCGGCCCGGCACAGCAGATGCAATCAGGAATGGGAAAAGCGGATCAGAACAGCCCTGGAAGATGCAACGCCGCCACCAGCATCACCATCAGCGAGGCCGCGCCTATGGCGTCCTCCAGCAGGGTCGAATGGGCGTTCTGCATGGTGGTTTTGATCTGTGTAATCATGGCTCGGACCTCCTCCGGTCAGTCTCTTCGCTCTCTGGCAAGTTTGTTGCCTCTTTGTTCTCATTTTCAAGAACGCCTGTAAAGAACTTTTTGAGAACATTTGCGAACAGATTGGGGAACCGCCAGAGAACACGCTTTGAAATTCGCGTTAACCCACTGTAATCAAACGGATTGCCTGATCCTGCTTCATCAGCCACAGTAGAACACGCGCAGCCTTGCCGCGGGGGCTGTCCAGTTTGGGATCGGCGGCCAGCAGCGCCCGCGCATCGCTTTGCGCCACCGCCATCAGCCCGGCCTGGCGCTCCAAATCGGCAATACGGAAGCGTGGCAGGCCGGATTGCGCGGTGCCGATCATGTCGCCCGCGCCGCGCATCTGCAGATCGGTTTCCGAAATCCGAAAGCCATCCTCGGTTTCGCGCAGCACTTCCAGCCGTTTGCGCCCGCCCTCGGTAAGCGGCGGCTGATACATCAATAGGCAGGTTGACTGGGCACTGCCGCGCCCCACCCTGCCGCGCAGCTGGTGCAGCTGCGCAAGGCCGAAAATCTCGGCCCGCTCAATCACCATGATCGAAGCATTCGGTACGTTCACCCCCACCTCAATCACCGTGGTGGCCACCAAAACCTTGGTTCTGCCCTCCTGAAAGGCAGCCATGGCCGCATCTTTGTCCGCAGGCGGCATCTGGCCATGCACCAGCCCTACAGTGCCCTCACCCAGAATGGCCCGCAGATGCTTGAACCGTTCCTCCGCCGCTGTCAGGTCGCTCAGCTCAGACTCATCGACCAGCGGGCAAACCCAGTAGCACTGGCGTCCCTCACTGATTGCTTTGCGCAGATGATCAACCACTTCCTGCATCCGCTCGGTGCTGATCACGGCGGTCTTGACTGGCTTGCGCCCCGGCGGTTTCTCGTCCAGCACTGAAACATCCATGTCGCCATATTGTGCCAGCGCCAGCGAGCGCGGGATCGGCGTGGCGGTCATCACCAGCACATCCGCGCCCTTGCCTTTTTCCGCAAGCTCCATCCGCTGGCGCACACCAAAGCGGTGCTGTTCATCGACAATGGCCAGCCGCAGATCGCGGAATTCTACATCCTGCTGGAACACCGCGTGGGTACCTACCAGGATGTGAATGTCACCGCATTTCAGCGCCGCCAGCTTGGCCTTGCGCTCCGCGCCTTTGTCGCGCCCGGTAAGGATCTCAATCACCACACCTGCGTCCTCGGCCAGCGGTGCAAGCCCTTCCATATGCTGCTGCGCCAGAATGCCCGTGGGAGCCATCATCACCCCCTGCCCACCTGCTTCAACAGCGACCAGCAAAGCCATGAAAGCAACCAAGGTTTTGCCGGAACCCACATCGCCCTGCAAAAGCCGGTTCATCCGCTTGTCCGTCGCCATATCCGCCGAAATTTCCTCGATTGCGCGGGCTTGCGCGCTGGTCGGCCGGTACGGCAATGCCTTCAACACCCGGGATAGCAGCCGCCCTGTGGCCTGACTTTCAATGCCGCGAATTTTACGTTCGGTCTGGCGGGCCAGCGCCAGGGTCAGCTGATGGGCAAACAACTCGTCATACGCCAGCCGCGCCCGCGCCGGTGCCTGCGGGTCCAAGTCACCGGGACCCTGCGGTGCATGAGCTGTTTGCAATGCATCATGCCAAGCGGGCCAGTTTTCCCGAAGCATCTGCGCCGGGTCGATCCATTCGGCCAGCTCCGGCATCCGCGACAGCGCGCTTTGCGCCGCCTTATACATGGTCTTCTGGGTGACGCCGTGGGTCAGGCTGTAGACCGGTTCATACTCCGGGATCTCATGCGCTTCCTCAACAGGCAGCATGTGGTCCGGGTGAACCATCTGGGCCAGCCCGTCAAACAGCTCCAGCTTGCCCGAGACCACACGGCGCGCGCGCTCCGGCAGCTGAGCCTCAAGATAGCGGCTGCGGCCATGGAAGAACACCAGTTGGAATTCTGTCTCCGCATCTTCCACATGGATCCGGTAGGCACCGCCCCGGTTACGGGCCGGGCGGTGGCTGCCGATGGTCACTTCAACTGTAACGACGGCGGGCAGATCCACCCCAAGGATAGTATCGCGCCGCCGCCGGTCCACCACCGAATACGGTAGCGAAAACAATAGGTCACGCGGTGTCTCGACCTCTACCTGAGTAAGGGATTGTGCCGTTTTCGGGCCAACCCCTTGCAAGGTTTCGGTCCCGGCGAACAGCGGAAACAGGATTTCGGGACGTCCGCTCATGCCTCTGCAATCAGCTCCAGCCAGCTATCTTCATCCATTGTCCGGATGCCCAGATCAGCCGCCTTCTTGGCCTTGGACCCCGCGCCCGGCCCGGCCACCAGTATGTCGGTCTTTTTGGAGACCGAGCCGGACACTTTGGCACCCAAAGTTTCGGCCCGCGCCTTGGCTTCGGCGCGGGTCATCTTTTCCAGCGTGCCGGTGAAAACCACGGTCTTGCCCGCCACCGGGCTGTCTGCTGCCGGTGCATCCGGCGGCACAATGGTCAGCTTAGCCACCAGCCGGTCAAAGGCCGCGCGTTCTTCGGGGTTGGCAAAGGCGTCTGACAGGGACAGGCCCAGCACTGCGCCAATCCCATCCACACCGATAAGGTCCGCCCAAGCAGAGGCGGCTTCGGCTGGAACACCGCAAGCGATAATCGCCGCGTCGCGGGCGTCCTTGATGCGGGCACGGCGGCCCTCCTGCGTGGCAGCCTGGCGTTCAGCCTCCTCAGCCTCATCCGCTGCCCGGTGCGCCAGCGCGGCGGGTCGCGCGGCGTCAACCGCCTCCGCCATCGCGTACCAATCCCGGTAATGCAACGCCAGATCGCGGCCGGCAACTTCGCCCGCGTGGCGGATGCCCAGGGCATAGATCAGTTTGGCCATCGGTATGGTGCGTTTTTCAGAAATCGCAGCAAACAGGTTATCCGCAGATTTTTCGCCCCACCCTTCGCGGTTCTTCAACTGCTGGAGTCCGGATCCATAATTTTCTTGCAAATCAAAGATATCCGCGGGTTCTTTCACCCACTCGTCTGCATGAAACTGCTCCACCTGTTTGGCGCCCAGACCCTCAATGTCAAAGGCCGCGCGGGACACAAAGTGCTTCAGCTTTTCCACCGCCTGCGCCGGGCAGATCAGGCCGCCGGAACAGCGCCGCACGGCGTCACCTTCTTCGCGCACAGCCGGGCTGGCGCATTCCGGGCAAGTCTGCGGGAACTGATAGGGCGCGGCATCCGCAGGCCGCTTGGCCAGATCCACATCGGCCACTTTCGGGATCACATCGCCGGCCCGGTAAATTTGCACCCAATCACCGATGCGGATGTCTTTGCCCGCCCGGATCTCCGCGCCCTTAGAGTCGCGGCCCTGGATGTAGTCCTCGTTGTGCAGCGTCGCATTCGACACCACCACGCCGCCAACGGTCACAGGGGTTAGACGGGCAACCGGGCTCAGCGCGCCGGTACGGCCGACTTGAATGTCGATGGCCTCCAGCCGGGTCCAGGCGAGTTCCGCCGGAAATTTATGCGCGATCGCCCAGCGGGGCGTGGTCGAGCGGAAGCCCAGCCGCCCCTGCAAGGCCAGATCATTGACCTTATACACAACGCCATCAATGTCATAGCCAAGCGTTGCGCGCTGTTCTTCGATGCTGCGGTAGTGGCTGATCATCTCTTCAAGAGTTGCGCACAACCGGGTCAGCGGGTTTGTTTGAAACCCCAGGGAGTGCAGCCGCGCAATTGCCTCCATCTGCGTTTCTGCCAGGGGTTCACTCAGCTCACCCCAGCTGTAGGCAAAGAACCGCAAAGGCCGGACCCGGGTGATTTCCGCATCCAGCTGCCGCAGCGACCCTGCGGCGGCGTTGCGCGGATTGGCAAAAATCTTGCCGCCGCGTTCTTCGTGCCGGGCATTCAGCGCCTCGAAATCCGCGTGACTCATGTAGACTTCGCCGCGCACTTCCAGCACTTCCGGCGCGCCGTCCAGCTGCTGGGGAATGTCGGCAATAGTTCGGGCGTTGGCGGTCACATTTTCACCAATGCTGCCATCGCCGCGCGTTGCCGCCTGGATCAGAACGCCCTGTTCATAGCGCAATGACAGCGATAACCCGTCGATCTTGGGTTCGGCGGTAAAAGACAATCCATCAAAAGGCGTGAGGCCCAGGTATTTGCGGATGCTGCGGTCGAAATCGGCGACGTCCTCATCCTCAAAAGCGTTGCCCAGCGACAGCATCCGCACCGAATGGGTGATCTTGCCAAAGCCAGATGCCGCGGGCGCGCCAACAGCATCCAGCCGGGCCGCTGTTTCAGCCAATTCAGGGAATGCCTCTGCCAAGGTCCGGTAACGGCGTTTCAGCGAATCATACTCGGCATCGCTGATCTCAGGCGCGTCGGCCTGATGATAGGCCAGATCCGCCGCCCGAAGGTTTTCTTCCAGTGCCAGAAATTCAGCCTGCGCGTCTTCAGCCGTCAGGTTTGCCACGTCTTTTTCTGTTTTCTCTGCCACGCGCGGTCCCTCTTCGTTCTTCCCTTTCGTGATAAGGTGCGGCGCCAGCCGCGTCCAGCGCATCCATCAGACCGTCAGCAACAAGCTGCAAAAAGCAAAAAGACCCGCCAGCCGGCAGGTCCTTGCAACCGGCGGCACATGGTCATGTGCCGACCGGGTGATCATCCTTTCAGGCGCCGACAGCCAGCCGCTGGCCGCCTGAAAGGTGGTCCTCCTGCGGATCACGCAGCACATAACCGCGGCCCCAGACAGTTTCGATGTAATTCTCGCCGCCTGTTGCATTGCTAAGCTTCTTACGCAACTTGCAGATGAAAACATCAATGATCTTCAGTTCCGGCTCATCCATGCCGCCATAAAGATGGTTCAGGAACATCTCCTTGGTCAGCGTGGTGCCCTTGCGCAGCGACAGAAGCTCCAGCATCTGGTATTCCTTGCCGGTCAGATGCACCGCCTTGCCATCGGTCTCAACCGTTTTGGCATCCAGGTTGACCGCGATCTTGCCGGTCTTGATGATAGATTGCGAATGCCCCTTGGAACGGCGGATGATCGCATGGATCCGCGCCACCAGTTCCTCACGGTGGAAAGGCTTGGTCAGATAGTCATCCGCGCCAAAGCCGAAGCCCTTGATCTTATTGTCGGTATCATCGGCACCGGACAGTATCAGAATCGGCGTTTCGATACGGGACATGCGCAGCTGGCGCAGGACCTCGTGGCCGTTCATATCGGGCAGCCCCAGATCCAGCAGGATCAGGTCGTAGTCGTAAAGTTTAGCCAGATCGATCCCCTCTTCCCCCAAATCCGTCGAGTAGACGTTCAGGTTGGCATGGGTCAGCATCAGTTCGATGCTTTTGGCCGTGGTCGGATCATCCTCAACCAGCAGAATGCGCATATTATTTTCTCCGCCTGTACACTGTTTCCCTCAGGTCGCGTTAACCTTGGTGGAAAAAAGTTAATGCCTCGTTACCATGATGGTTAATTTACAAATGCAACTCAAGGGCGGGCCTGTTTATTTTGCGTCAGGGCTGCGGAATTTCTTGAGACGCGTGGTTTTCAGGGCCTCTTCGCCATGGTCTGCAACCGCTGCAACCCAGCTTCGGAACTCTTCCTCGCTCAGCCCGTAACGCTGCATGGCTTCCTTCTGAGGCAGCAGCCCGTACAGAACACCGCGCACCACCGCAGCCTTGCGCGAGGCAACCCAGCGCCTGGTGGTTGTCGGCGGCAGGTCCGCCCGGGTCATGATAGTGCCATCCGGCAGGGTGACGGCGCGCGGCCCGTCAACTTTCTTCAAAAACATCTTTCTTCCCTCGAAGATCTTTTTCGTTGAGGTCTGGCACAAGAATTTCCGATCAGGCTTAACGGCACGTGAACCACGGCCCTTGAGAGTCTGTAGGATTTTCCTATATTCTGCGGCGCCTGCCCCCTTGCCTTCAGGAGCTGCCCCATGGCGCTGGACCACGACTCAAACCTAAACTCGCTCGGCTTTGCCAAACCGCCCTCGGAAACCCGGGTGGTGGTGGCCATGTCAGGCGGCGTCGACAGCTCTGTTGTCGCTGCATACTTGGCCGATCAGGGCTATGACGTGGTCGGCGTGACGCTGCAGCTTTATGATCACGGCGCGGCGCTGGCCAAAAAAGGCGCCTGCTGTGCGGGCATCGATATCCACGACGCGCGGCGCGTGGCCGAGGAGCGCGGCTTTCCGCACTACGTCCTGGATTATGAGAACATTTTTAAGGATGCGGTGATTGACGAGTTCGCAGACAGCTATCTGGCCGGTGCAACCCCGGTGCCTTGCATCCGCTGCAACGAGCGGGTGAAGTTCAAGGACCTGCTGGAGACTGCCAAGGATCTGGAGGCCGACTGCATGGCCACCGGCCACTACATCCAGCGTATGATGGGGGCAAACGGGGCAGAGCTGCACAGCGCCGAGGATGCAAACCGCGACCAGAGCTACTTCCTGTTCTCAACGACGCCGGAACAGCTGGATTACCTGCGCTTTCCGCTGGGCCACCTGCCCTCCAAGGACGCAACGCGCAAGATGGCAGCGCAATACGGGCTGGCCGTAGCGGACAAGCCTGACAGTCAGGACATCTGTTTTGTGCCGGACGGAAACTATGCCGGGGTGATCGAAAAACTGCGCCCCGGTGCTGCGGAGCCGGGCGACATCGTTCATTCCGACGGCCGGGTGCTGGGCCGCCACGACGGGGTGCTGCACTACACCATCGGCCAGCGCCGCGGCCTGGGCATCGGCGGCCTCAGCGAACCGCTGTATGTGGTGAGGCTTGATGTGGACAAGAAACAGGTTGTTGTCGGCGCCAAGGAGCTGCTGGCCACCCGCACCATCCCGGTGCGCGAAATCAACTGGCTGGGCGACACGGCGTTCACCTCGCAGGATGAATGGCATGTGAAGGTCAGAGTCCGCTCCACCCGCCCCCCGCGCGAGGCGATCATCCGTCCTCTGAGCGAAACAACCGCCGAGGTCGAGCTGCTGACCCCGGAGGAAGGCGTCTCTCCCGGCCAGGCCTGCGTGTTCTACGCCAGCGAAGGCTCCCGCATCTTTGGCGGCGGCTGGATCTGGCGCGGTTACTGAGGCGCGCCATTGGGCGGTTGCGCCAGGTCAGGGAAACGCAGGTTTCCAAATCAAAAATGAGTCAACGCTAAGGGCGCATTTGCGCCCGAGCGATTCCCGGCAATACTAAATCCGCCGAGTCATCTTGCCGACCCGCACATGTTCTGCGCTGCCCGGGCGGCGCGCTCCGCGCGGGTGCGCAGCGCCCGCGCTACCAAAAGCCGCGCGGCGGAGGCATCAGCCTCCGGCGCGCTCCTGCCCTATCAGCTGGGTAAACGGTCCAGGACCGCGCGGGCGGCACGCAGTCCTGGCTCTTCACCACCCTTGCCAAGACGTTGCATGGTCACGTCCATGGCACCCAATTGCGCGCCAGGGTCGGCTGAAACCGCAGCCAGCCGGGCAGCTATATTGTCCGGTGTACACTCTGGCCCCAGGCATTCCGGCACCACGCGGGTATCGCTCACCAGGTTGACCAGCGTCACAGTGTCGATCAGCGCCATGCGTTTCATGATCTGCCAGGTCAGCCATTGGAATTTGTAGGCAATCACCATCGGCGTGGCCGCGGCGGCCAGTTCCAGCGATACCGTGCCAGAGGCGGCCAGTGCCAGATCCGCTGCCGCAAAGGCGGCGCGTTTGTGGGCCTTTGCCGTGGCTGGCTCGAATTTGTTCGGGTCAATCAGGACGGTGCCCGCAGGCCAGCTCTGCAAGGTCTCCTGCACCAGCCCTGCAACCGGCGCGGCGGCAGGAACGACCACCTTATAGTCCGGATGTGTCTCCAGGAAGTGTTTCAAGGCAGCCCCGAAGTCCGGCGCCAGCCGCGATATCTCAGAGCGCCGCGAGCCTGGCAGCGCCAGCACAAAGGGCGCATTTCCCAGACCAAATTGCTGCCGGAACGCAACAACCTCATCACGCGAGGCCTGCGGCTCGGCGACCACCGGGTGGCCGGCAAAGTCGCAGGCCATACCGGCCTTTTCCATAAGCGGCGGCTCAAACGGCAGCAACGCCAGCACATGGTCGATGACCTCAGCCATTTTGCCTGCCCGTTTGGGCCGCCAGGCCCAAACCGAGGGCGCCACGTAATGAACTGTGCGGATATTGCTTTGCTCTTTGACCAGCCGCGCTACCCGCAGCGAGAAATCCGGGCTGTCGATGGTGATCAGCACATCCGGCTTGGTTTCCAGAACCGCATCGGCTGTTTCCCGGATCCGGCGTTTCAGATGGCGGTATTTGGGCAGCACCTCGGCCAGCCCCATCACCGACAGCTCATCCATCGGAAACCGTGAGACCAGCCCCTGCTCAGCCATCAACGCACCGCCAATGCCGTCGAAACTGACGTCCGGTTCCAGCTGCTTCAAACCCGCCATCAACGCCCCGCCCAGCCGGTCGCCCGAAGGCTCTCCCGCCAGAATGAACACCCGCAGGCTCATCCCTTGCGCAGCCACAGGAACAGGCCCAGCCGGTCACAGGCCGAAATCACCGCCTCCTGATCCAATACGATCACGCCGCCTGCTTCCAGTGCAATGCCGGACAATCCGGCCTTAGCCGCGGCTTCCACTGTCCCGGCACCAATGGTGGGGAGGTCAGCACGGCGGTCCTGTGCCGGTTTCGGCGCCTTGAACAGCAAACCGCCCTGCCCGTCCGGGCGCTGCAGCAGCGAGGCCAGCATCCAGTCGGTGCCGAAGATGTTCTCGACCGCGATTGCCTGCTGCTTGCGCACTGCACAGGACTGGCCGATATCAGCCGCACACATGGCGGCGACAATTTCCGCGCCCCGTACAGCATCTGCCTTGTCCAGCTCGCCCGGCTGGACCTTGGTCGGCACGCCCTCTGCCATCAGCAGATCCGGCGCTACCTCATGCGCGGCGCGGACAGTGAACCCAGCCTGTTCGAAAATGCCAATGATCGCCCGCAAAGCCCCGTCATCGCCAGCAGCCAGCGCCGCCTGCAGCACCGGAACCAGCGGCATCGTCGCGGCATCGATGGCCGAAGGGTCGATATTGGGACGGCGCACCGCGCCCGCCATGCAGATCTCGGTCACATCTGCGGCCTTCAAGCGTTCCAGAAAGGATCCCAGCTGTTCAAACCGGAAAGTCACTTCCGCAACCACCGCGTCCGGTTCGGACCCTGCCATCGCACAGATCAGCGGCCGGCCGGCAACACGGGATACAACTTCAGCCGGCAGTTCACCGGTGCCTGCAATCACTGCCAGCATGGTCTCAGCCCCCCGGTGTCAGGAAAGAGCGGTCGCTGCCGCCGGTGATGAAAGCGACGATCCGCTGCACGTATTCGCTGTCGCTCTCGTCCCCCAGCCGCTTGGCGCGCTCCTGAAAGGTGCCTTCGCCCTGGGCCAGCATCTGAAACGCCGCACGCAAAGCGGTGATGTCGCTGCGGGCCACGCCGCGGCGTTTGAGCCCGACCAGGTTCAACCCGTCCAGTTCGCCCCGTTGCGCCTGCACCAACCCGTAGGGGATCACATCATTGGTCACCATGGTGACTGCGCCGATGATGGCGCCGCGGCCGATACGCACCCATTGGTGGATGCCCGACAGGCCGCCGATGATCACGTCATCCTCCAGCACGCAGTGGCCCGCCACCGCGGCAGAATTCACCACAATCACCCGGTCGCCGACCTGGGCATCATGGGCGATATGGCAGCCCGCCATGAACAAGCCGTCGTCGCCGATGCGGGTCACGCCGCCGCCGCCGTCGGTGCCGGCATTCACCGTCACATGCTCGCGGATGCGGTTGCGCTTGCCGATCACGGTCTTGCACTTCTCGCCCTTGAACTTCAGGTCCTGCGGGATCTCGCCCAGCACCGAAAAGGAGAATACAACGGTTTCGTCGCCGATCTCGGTGTCGCCTGTGACCACCACATGGGATTTCAGAACAACCCGGTCCCCCAGCACAACATCAGGTCCAACCAGGCAGAACGGGCCGATCTCGCAGCCCTCGCCGATTTTGGCACCGTCTTCGATAATGGCGCTGGGGTGGATGCTGCTCATATCAGGCGCCCTCTACCTGGCGGTCAACCATCGCGGTGAATTCGGCTTCTGCGGCCACTTCACCGTCCACCGTGGCGCGCCCCAGGAACTTGAAGATCTTGCCGCCCGGTTTGCCGCGCAGGGTTTCGACATGCATTTCCAGCACATCACCGGGCACCACCTTGCGGCGGAATTTGCATTTGTCGATATTCATGAAATAGATCAGCAGATCGGTATCGACCATGTCCATGCCAACGCCAAGCATCACGCCTGCGGTCTGCGCCATCGCCTCGACGATGGTGACACCCGGCATGATCGGCGTTCCCGGGAAATGGCCCTGGAAATGCGGCTCATTCATGGTGACATTCTTGATGCCGCGGGCCGATTTGTAGCTGTCGATATCAACCACCTTGTCGACCAGCAGGAACGGGTAGCGGTGCGGCAGGATCCGCTGGATCAGTTGAATGTCAGCATTTTGCAGCTCGGTGGTCATGCGTGGTTTCCCATTATCGTCAATTATGCTGCGCCGTCCCTAGCAAGCAGAGGGCACTTGGGCAAGTTCGCACACTCAGCGCTCACTCTCCTCATCTGCTGCGCCATCGCCAAGAACCTCGTCTATCCGGCCGATTGCCAGACTGGTGATATCAGCGGCATTGGCGCTCAGAAAGACCGAAGCATGATCCAGAATCGCCCCAGCGCCGGACTCCCGCATGATCTGCTGCAGCACCGGCAGTGAGGCGGCGATGAATTCCCGCCGGGCTTCCTCGCCCATCTGGTTGATTTCACGCAGCTTCTGGTCCTGGCGGCGCCGGGTTTCCTGCACCTTCTGATCAAAAGCATCCGCCAGGGCACGGAAGGCGTTCGGCGCCATGTCGCTGCGGCGTTCGGTCAGCTCCAGCTCCTCGGCGCGCAGTTCAGCCTCGATGCGGCGGTTTTCCGCGGTCAGCACTGCGCCCTCGGCCTCAATCTCGCGCTCCACCCGCTTGCCAAAGGCGCTTTCGGAAAACAGCCGGTCTGGCTGGATGGTGAGGATGCCGCTTTGCGGCAGCCCCAGCTGGAATTCCGCACCCGCATTGGGGGGGGGTGAAGCCGGCTCCTGGGCCAGGGCCGGCACCGTCCCGGGCCCGGACAGCGCTATGGCAAGACCAAGCGCTGCCCAATAACTGGGCGCAGGCCGCCGCACCAGATCAGAACCGCGCCTGCAAAGTCAGGTCGAAACTCTGTTCCTGGTCAAAGTCCTCTTTCTGGAGGGCTTTGGAGAAGTTGAAGCGCAGCGGGCCGATCCCGGTGGTCCACAGCAGGGAAACGCCGACGACGTGGCGGAACGATCTGCTGCCTCCTACCACAGTTGCATTTCCGCCTGCGGGGAGGGATCTGTCCACGTTCTGCGTTCCCCAAAGGCTGCCAACATCATAGAACAGGGCGCCACGCATCCCCAGTTCCTCAGGCAAGCCCAGCGGGAATTCCGCATCAAAGCGGGCTACAGCATAATAGTTGCCGCCCAGGAAGTCATTGTAGTTTCCGTTAGGCGCGCCGCTGGACTGGTCCCGCGGACCGATACCGCCGGGTTCGAATCCGCGCATAACCGATGGGGTCAGAACGAACCGGTCGATCGAGCGGCTGGAACCGCTGCCTTCCCATTGGAACGCACCCGCCTCCAAGGTCGCACGGATCGTGACTTCCTCGTTCAGAATCTGTTTCTGCGCCACAATCTTGGTTGTGGTCTTGAAGTACTCAGAATCTCCGCCCAGGCCGGCATAGTCGGCCCCGATTTCAACCAGGAAGCCCGCAGTCGGATCCAGGCCGGTCAAACGGCTGTCATAGCGGTAGGTGAAACCGATGGCACTCGACGAACGCTCACCCTGCGCGATTTCATTGCGGATAACCGGACTCGCCAGGAAGGAGGTCGTGTCGTCATCCTCGCTATCGCTGAACAGCATCTCGTCCGCATCCCACGTATAGCGGACCTGAAGCGAGGTATCCTCGCCTGTGTTGAAGGTCAGCGCGGGCTGGAAGAAGATCCGCTTGGTGCGGTATTCCGAGAAACTGGAGTCGGTTTCATTCAGACCGAGATCCAGATCGAACCGAAGATCCCGCCCCAGAAGCGAAGGCTCGGTAAAGCCCAGAACATAGGAATCCGATTCCGTCGCCGTGGCGATATTGAACGACAGCCGCTGACCGCGGCCCAGGAAGTTGTTCTCGGTCAGGCCGACGCTGACCCCGAAACCATCCGTGACCGAGTATGCACCGCCAAGATTCAGCGACCCGGTTGGCTGTTCCTCGACGTCGACGTCGATAATCACCTGATCGGACGAGCTGCCCTCACGGGTTTCCACATCGGCGTTGGCAAAGAAACCAAGCGCCCGGATACGCTCTGCGCTGTTGCGGATGGACCGCGGATTGAAGGGGTCGCCTTCCACCGAGCGGAATTGCTGACGTACCACCCGGTCCAGCGTGGTGGTATTGCCTTCGATATCGATACGCTCGACAAACACCCGCGGACCGCGGCGCAATACGAACTCAATATCCAGGGTCAGATCCCGCTCATTGCGGGTGACCCGCGGCTCGACCCGCAAAAAGTCGATCTCATTGCGGACGGCCAGCCCCTCCATCCGGTCGATCGCATTCTCGACCAGCGACGGGGAGTAGACCACGCCGGGCTTGATCTTCAGGGTGGAGCTAAACAGGTCGGCATCCGCTTCCGGCATTTCGCTGGTCACAGAGACATTGCCAAACCTGAATTGCTGACCTTCGGTCACATCGACCACCAGAAAAACCGCATCCCGCTCGCGCGTGACTTCAGCATTGGAGCTGTTCACCCGGAAATCCACGTAACCGCGCGACAGATAGAAATCACGAAGCACTTGCTTGTCGAATTCCAGCCGGTCCTCGATCAACGTGTCCGAGTTGATGAAACCGCGCAGAAATCCAGCCTGTTTGGTCTGCAGGATCCGGCGCAGACGGCGGTCGGAATAAACCCGGTTGCCGGTGAAGGAGACGCGCTCCACCTCGATGGTGTCGCCTTCGGAAATCTCGAACACCAGGTCGACGCGGTTGTTGTTGCGGCGGATAATCCGCGGGGTCACGCGCGACGCCAGACGGCCTTGAACGCTGTACGCCTCGGCAATTGCGGCGGCGTCGCGCTCAGCCTGCGAGGGGCTGAACACCCGGCGCGGCGCAGATTCGATAATCTGGTCCAGGGAATCATCCTTGAGACGGCGGTTGCCCTCAAAGCTGATCTGATTGATGGTCGGGAATTCGGTGACTTTGATCACCAGCGTATTGCCGCGCGGCAACAATTCCACTGTTTCAAATACGCCACTGTCAAGGATGCGCTGATAGGCGTCGTTCAACTCGCCCGCACTGACTGTCTGCCCCCGTTCGATCCCGGTGTAGGCAACAACAGTGGACGTCTGGATCCGCTGATTGCCCTCGACCTGAACCGTATTGAAGCGGAAGCTTTGCGCCTCGGCCGGCAGCGGAGACAATGCATAACCCAGCGCAACCGCCAGAGAAATAGCCGAAACTTTACGGTACAAGATGTTGATGCCCGACTTACACTCACCACAGGACTTGCCTGCGACTTTCCCCCAAACCATTTTTCAAAACCCGATTATTATAGCAGCTTTGGGATGTGCGTACCGGGTTTGAAAGCGCTTGTCAAAACCAACAAAGCGCATTCTGGCAGCAACCGGCACGGCGGGCTTGCGCGCCGGTTGCAGGAATCACAATGTGGCGAGCCAGGCGCCTGCGGTCAATGCGCCGAGGACGGCAAAACCCGTCAGCGCACGGTCCCAATTCAGCAGAACCAACAGGCCCAGGCCATGGTAAGATTGCGAGAGTGTCTGCATCATTTGTCCCCCAGTTATCGTTCACCAGTCCGCAAAGCACCTATCTGGCACAATTTGCGGATTGATAAAAAGTTAACGGGAGAATGTGGCAGCACTTGGGCGGCAAAATGGCCGCCCGAAGTCATCCTTTCTGTACCGGCTTCTCAGCAGAACAAATCATTGCCAAGCGCAAACACCATCAGCGACAGCACAATAGCAATGCCAAGCGACATCAGCACCCGCACCGCCCGGTCGCTGGGCGGACGGCCTGCCACGGCCTCGTAGGCGTAGAACATCAGATGGCCGCCATCCAGCGCAGGCACCGGGAACAGGTTCAGCAGGCCCACAGCCGTCGACAGCACCGCAATGAAGCGGATAAAGCTCTCGGCCCCCTGGCTGGCCATCGCGCCCGAAGTTTCGGCAATGCCGATCGGCCCGGACAGGTTGCAGGTGCTGATGGCGCCGGTGATCATATGCTTCAGCCCCGACAACGAGGTCTCCACCACAGCCCAAACCTGATAGGTTCCCGCCGCCAAAGAGGCGCCGAAGCCTGCGGATTCTGTTGCCGGTTCAAAGGCCAGGCCGCCAATGATGCCGATCCGCCAGCGGGTGGCAAAGCCGCCATCCGGCTGCGGCTCATCGGTGCGGCGCGGCGCCAGGGCCATTTCGACCTGCTGGCCGTCGCGCCAGACGTCCAGCACCAGCACTTTGCCGTCCGCAGCCTCGACGTGCGTCTTGAGCTGGTCAAAGGACACAACCGGCGCGCCATTCATCGCCAGGATCACGTCTTCCGGCTGCAATCCTGCATCTGCGGCTGCACTGCGCGGCACCACACCGCGCACATAGGGCGGATAAAGATACGGTCCGCTGACGCTGATTTCAGTACCGTCGCGGCGCACTTGATAGTCCAGCGGCTGCTCTTGCGGCAGGGCCTCGCGGAAGGCCTCCCAGGCATCGGGATCGGTATAGCTTGGCACCGCAATTCCGCCTGCTGCTATCAGCTCATCCCCCTGCTGCAGCCCGCTTTCGACCCCCGGCAGCGGCGCCAGCACGCCGATGGTCAGCGGGTCACGCATGATGCCTTGGGACATGGCAACTGCGGTAAAGATGATCGCCGACATCACAAAGTTGAACACCGGGCCTGCTGCCACAGTTGCGGTCCGGGCCCACAACGGCGCGCCATGCATGGTGCGGCGCAGGGCTGCCGGATCGTCTGCGGCGGCTTCCATAGCACCGGCATCCTTGCCCGAGGCCGCATCAGCATCACCAAGAAATTTCACATAACCGCCAAACGGCAGCGCTGCGACCTGCCAGCGGGTGCCGTGTTTGTCCACCCGGCTCCACAGCACCGGACCAAACCCCAGCGAGAACACCTCGGCGTGGATTCCCGACCAGCGGCCAACAATGTAGTGGCCGTATTCATGCACTGCCACAATCACCGACAAGGCGATGACAAAACTGGCAATCGTATAAAGAAAACCGCCAAACTGCGGAACAAAAGCAAGTACGTCCAAAGATCTACCCTATGCGTTCTTCTGCGGCGCGTGCCGCCTGTTGCCGGGCGAGATGGTCGACCCGGGTCACGTTATCAAGTGTCATTGCGGCATCAATGAGGTCACGTTCCGCTGACATGCGCTCCAGCGCGGTCTCGGTGACGGCCGCCATATCAGTGAACCGGATGCGGCCTGCGATGAAGTCATCCAGCGCCTGTTCCTTGGCGCCGTTAAAGGCTGCGCCCATCATGCCGCCGCGGGCCATCACATCATAGGCCAGGCGCAGCGCCGGATAGCGGGCCGGGTCCGGTGCGCGGAAATTCAACTGGCCGATGCGGGCCAGATCCAGCCGCTCCACCGGCAGTTCCTGGCGTTCCGGCCAATGCAGCGCGTATCCGATGGCGTGGCGCATGTCCGGCGCGCCCAGATGCGCCATCAGCGCACCGTCATTGAAGCCAACCAGCGCATGAACCAGCGATTCGGGATGCACCAGCACCTCGATCTGTTCAGGCCGGACACCGAAGTATTCCCGGGTTTCAATAACTTCCAGCGCTTTATTGAACATGGACGCGCTGTCGATGGTGATCCGCTGCCCCATGTCCCAATTGGGGTGGGACGACGCCTGCGCCAGGCTTGCACCTGGCAGCTCTTCCAGCGGCCAGTCGCGAAATGCCCCGCCGGACGCGGTGATGATGATCCGCTCAACTGCACCGATGTCTTCGCCCGCCAGGCCCTGGAACACCGCCGAATGCTCGCTGTCCACCGGCAGCAGCCGGGCGCCGTGCGCCGCTGCTGTCTCCAGCAGCAACCGGCCGGCGCAAACCAGCGATTCCTTGTTGGCCAGCGCCAGGGTGGTGCCGTGTTTCAGCGCCTCCAGCCCCGGAGCCAGACCAGCCGCGCCCACAATGGCCGACATGATCCAATCCGCGGGACGCGCAGCAACCTCAACCAGCGCCGCCTGCCCTGCTGCGGCCTCGACGCCGGTTCCTGCCAGCGCCGCGCGCAGATCCGGCAGGCGGTTGTCATAAGCAGTCACAGCAACATCAGCCCGCAGCGCAACAGCGTCTTCGGCCAGCTGGGCGATATTGGCGCCGCCGGTCAGCGCCACAACATCATAAGCGTCCGGCGCGCGGCGGATCAGATCGATGGTGTTCTGGCCAATCGAGCCCGTCGCGCCGAAAATCGAGACTTTCCGCATAGTTTTTCCTGTCTGGTTATCCCCAGAGGGCGGTCACGGCCAGGAACATCGCCGCAGCCCCCAGCATCCCGTCGAACCGGTCGAACAGCCCGCCATGGCCGGGAATCAACCCGCTGGAATCCTTGACGCCCATCTTCCGCTTCAGTGCGCTTTCGGCCACGTCGCCCGCCTGGCTGGCCATCGACAGCAGCACCGACAGCACCACAATGCCATAGCCCAGACCCATCTGCCCGGCAAAACCCGCGCCCACGACAGCAGCTGCCAGCCAGCCAGCCGCTGTGCCGCTCCAGGTTTTCTTGGGGCTGACACGCGGCCAGAACTTTGGCCCGCCGATTGCCTTGCCGGCAAAATAGCCCGCGATATCAGTTGCCACCACAATGCCGATCAGCCACAGCATCCAAGCCACACCCATCTGGCCGCGCAGCCAGATAAAGCCGAAACCCGCCAGCAGAACCCACAAGGCAAAGCCGGTGAAATACTGCCGCCGTTCGCTGATCTGGCTGAACCCTGCCGCCACAGGGGCCGCCAAGACCGGCAGCACCCAAAGCACCGGCAGGAACGACGCCAGCAGTACGGCAACGGCAGAGATTGCACCAAGCTGCAGCGCAGTGCCGCTGCGCGCAGGCTGAAGCATCCGCACCAGTTCCCACACCATGCCGCCGCTGCACAGCGCAATCATCACATCAAACACCAGCCCGCCGGCCCACACGGCATATCCGCCCGCGGCCACCATCACCAGCGCAGACAAGGCCCGCGGCAGCAGGTCCGCCCAGCGGCCCTTGGCGGCACTCATGTTTTGACGGCCCCGAACCGGCGGTCGCGGCTGCCATAGCTGTTGCAAAGCCTCGCCAGCTCCTCACCGGAGAAATCCGGCCACAGCGTGTCGATGAACTCATACTCCGCATAGGCCGATTGCCACAGCAGAAAGTTCGAGATCCGCGCCTCGCCGCTGGTGCGGATCACCAGATCCGGATCCGGCAGCACATGGGTGTCCAGATACCGCGGCAGAGTTTCTTCATCGACTTTGGCGGGATCAAGCCGGCCATCCGCCACATCCTGCGCCAGCCGCTTGGTGGCACGGGCAACCTCGTCACGGCCACCGTAATTCAGCGCGATGGTCAGCTGGGTGCCGTCGTTGCCTTCGGTCTTCTGTTCCAGCTTGTCCATCAGGTCGATCAGCTTGGCATCCAGCCGAACCCGGTCGCCGATAAAGCGCACCCGGACATCTTTTTCGGCCAAAGCGTTCATTTCCTTGGAAATGTAACGCCGGAACAGGCTCATCAGGCCTGCGACCTCGGTCTGGGTGCGTTTCCAGTTCTCGGTCGAAAAGGCAAAGATAGTCAGGTATTTCACGCCCAAACTTGGGCAGCACTCGACAACTTCACGCACCCGGCGCGCGCCGGCATGGTGGCCGAACAGCCGCGGCCGCCCGCGGGCCTGCGCCCAGCGGCCATTGCCGTCCATGATGATGGCCACATGGCGCGGGCCGGAACGGACCGCCGGAGACTCTCCGGCGGCGCTCAATTGCGGATTTGCATCTCCTGGCATACTGCCGGTCAGACCTGCATGATTTCGGCTTGCTTGGTCTCAAGCGCCTCATCCACGGCCTTGATCATCTTGTCGGTCAGCTCCTGCACTTCGGCTTCCCAGAACTTCTGATCGTCTTCCGACATGCCGTCGGCCTTGGCCTTCTTGATCTGGTCCATGCCGTCGCGGCGCACGTTGCGGATCGAAACCCGGCCATGTTCGGCATACTGCCCGGCAACTTTGGTCAGCTCGCGGCGGCGTTCCTCGTTCAGTTCCGGAATCGGCAGCATGATGATGGTGCCATTAAGCTGCGGGTTGATCCCCAGCCCGGATTCGCGGATTGCCTTTTCGACCTTGCCGACCAGGCCCTTGTCCCAGACGTTGATGGTGACCATGCGCGGTTCCGGCACGTTCACGGTGCCGACCTGGTTGATCGGCGTCATCGAGCCATAGGCATCCACCATCACCGGCTCCAGCATCGAGCCAGAGGCCCGGCCGGTGCGCAAGGACGCGAATTCGGTCCGCAGGTTGGCCATGGCACCGTCCATACGGCGCTTCAGGTCGTCGGTATCCAGTTCAAAATCATCAGACATTCTGCTCTCTCCCCTTATCTGAGGCGGTCTTCCCTTGGCTCATAAGCCATTGGAAGGCTGATGTATAGCGATGTCGGCCAGGATTTGCCGCCGCCGGGATTGCATATTGCCCCTTGCCGGTCTCCCCTGTCATCCAGGAAATTTAGTCTGCATTCCGGTGATTTCACGGAATTGCCCTGCCTCGCCAAGGGATCCGCCCCGGCCAGACACAAAAAAACGCGGGCTGCAATGGGCCCGCGTCTTTCCTCAACCCCTGATCAGGGCTTAGCCGTGAACCTTGGTATAGGTGCCTTTGCCGGCCAGGATGCCGCGGAAGCCGCCCGGCTCATCCAGCGGGAACACGATCAACGGCAGATTGTTGTCACGTGCCAGCGCAATGGCCGAGGCATCCATCACCTTCAGCCGTTTGGCAAAGACTTCGTCATAGCTGATCTCGTCATAACGGACGGCATCGGCATGTTCCTTGGGGTCTTTGTCATAGACGCCATCAACCCCGTTCTTACCCATGAAGATTGCCTCACAGGCCATTTCATTGGCCCGCAGGGTGGCGGCAGTATCGGTGGTGAAATACGGGTTGCCGGTGCCCGCCGCAAAGATGCAAACCCGCTTTTTCTCCAGGTGGCGCACGGCGCGGCGGCGGATATAGGGTTCGGCCACCTCATCCATGCGGATCGCCGAGATCACCCGGGTGAAAACCCCCAGTTCTTCCAGCGCCGACTGCATGCCAAGCGCATTCATCACGGTTGCCAGCATCCCCATGTAATCGGCGGTGGTCCGTTCCATGCCCTGGGCGGACCCGGACAGACCGCGGAAGATGTTGCCGCCGCCGATCACCATGCAAATCTCGACGCCCATCTCCTGCACCGATTTCACTTCGCGGGCGATGCGCTGCACGGTCGGCGGATGCAGGCCGAACCCCTGATCGCCCATCAATGCCTCGCCCGAAATTTTCAGCATGACGCGTTTATAGGCGGCGGCCGGATGCAGCTCCGGCTTGTCTTGCGGTTGAGGCATGTTGCGCTCCAGAAGATGTGAGGGTTAGTTTGCGCGCAAAATGAAGCAAATCGCCGCCGGTTTCAATCCGCGCAGCGCGCTTTCCGCACAGTTTTGCGGAACTGGACTTAAGAGACGGAACACGCCTGAATGAACCTGCCTGACATCAACCCGGATCTGCCTGTGCTGATTGCCGGCCCCACCGCTTCGGGAAAGTCCGCGCTGGCGCTGGAGATTGCCGCGCGGCAGGGCGGCATCATCGTCAATGCCGATGCCAGCCAGGTCTATGATTGCTGGCGGGTGATCACCGCCCGCCCCTCGGCTGAGGAAGAAGCGCAGGCGCCCCACGCGCTCTACGGGCACCTGCCCTATGATGCGGATTATTCCGCCGGCCATTGGCTGCGCGAGGTGCTGGAGCTGCTGAAAGGGCCTGAACGGGTGATCATCACCGGCGGTACTGGCCTTTACTTCACCGCCCTGACCGAAGGCATGGCGGACATTCCTGCCACCCCGCCCGAGGTCCGCGCCAAGGGCGACAGCTTGCCCCTTGAGGCGCTGCTGGCAGAGCTGGACCCCAAGACCGCCTCCCGCATCGATCTGCAGAACCGGGCCAGGGTGCAGCGCGCCTGGGAAGTGCTGAAGGCCACCGGCCGCCCGCTGGCCGGCTGGCAGGATGACACCCCCGCCCCGGCGCTGCCGCTGTCCGGCTGTACCGCACTGGTGCTGAACTCAGAGAAATCCTGGCTGGAGGCCCGCATCCGCAAACGCTTTGGCCAGATGCTGGATCAAGGCGCCATGGCTGAGATCGGCGCGATGCAGGACCGCTATGACCCCGCCCTGCCCTCCTGCAAGGCGATCGGCGTTCCGGAATTGATGGCTTATGGCCAGGGCCGGATTTCGCTGACCGAGGCAGAAGAACGCGCGGCCATCGCCACCCGGCGGTTTGCCAAGCGTCAGCGCAGCTGGTTCCGCGCCCGCATGAAAGACTGGCAGCAGGTGGCCCTGGCCTGACCGCCGCTGCGCGGACAACCAGCAGGCACAAACCCTAAAAATTTAGGCGTTTTCGGTGCCAGCCGGCGAAAACTTGCCAGAATCAGGGATTCATGCCCTGTTGCAGCAGATCGTATTTGTTCCTGCGCCTAAGATATCTGATGCCATTTGATCCGACCCTGTCCGGCGACATTCACGCCGCCCCCTTGTCCAGGCTTGCCCCAGACGGCGCCTGGCAGACCGGGTTGGCGCATACCCGCCGCGAACACCTGCTGATCTGGATCACCCGCGGACAGGGGCGCATCTGTGTCAATGGCGCACAGCGCGGCTTTGGCCCCTACAGCGCCATCTTCCTTCCGGCCGGCACGCTGTGGTCCGCCGAATTCACCCGCCAGTGCCTGGGGCAGGTTCTGTCGGTATCCGGCCCGCTGCCGCTGCCATTTCCGGAAACGCCGGTCCAGAAGCGGTTCGCCAGTCTTCAGGACCAGGCCAGGCTGACCGCCCTGTTCGAAGCCATCAGCCGCGAGCAGAACGCGCAGGAGCTGCTCTGGCACCGCTCCGTTCAGGCACATTGCGAACTGGCCGCCATTGCATTGCACCGGCAACCGGAGCCCGCCGGACGGGCTGCCCGGCAGACCGCAGCGCAGCGCCTGTGCCAGGCCTACTGCCTCCGCATCGCCGAACTGCCCGGCACCCAGGCCGCCATGGCCGATCACGCGGCCGCGCTGAAGGTCACGCCAACCCACCTGACGCGGGTCTGCAAGGCCGAGACCGGCAAGACCGCCGCAGCCCTGCTGACTGAGCGCCAGCTGCACGCCGCGCGCACGCTGCTGATCAGCTCTGAGCTGCCCATCCGCGACATCGCTGCTCATCTGGGGTTTGGCAGCGCCGCTTACTTTACCCGCTTCATCTCCCAGCACGCCGGTCAAACCCCCAGCGCAGTGCGCAAAGCCGCCCGCAAGAAGTCACAATAGTTTGATCCGCTTGCAGATTCTTGCATGTTTTCCAGCAAGTGCGGAATTCACCCCGGTTACTGGGCAGTTTTGAACAGTATTCAGTAGCATACCGTTTCAATTCGGGAAAACGACACCCCGAATGTCGTAATTTTACCTTCAAACGCCGAAACTGTGCATTGACGAAACGGCATATCTCTGCCCGAATACAGCCATGGGGAAACTTTAATCCAAAACGCTAAACAAAAACGCCCGGCACACCGCCGGGCCAAAATCCGTTTCGCAAGACAAATGACCAAACGGGATAACAGGGAGACCTAAATGACCAACGACACAATCAACGGAGCACCGGTACACTGGGCCGCCAAGATGCACGCCGGAGAAGTGCTGGATGGCAAGCTCGACCGCCGCGAGTTCCTGACCCGCGCCACCGCGCTTGGTGTGACCGCAACGGCTGCCTATGGCATGATCGGCATGGCCGCACCGGTACAGGCTGCTGAAGAGAAAAAGCAAGGCGGAACCCTGCGTATCCAGACCGAAGTCCGCCCGCTGAAGGACCCGCGCACATTTGACTGGTCGCAGATGGCCAACAAGACCCGCGGCACCATCGAATATCTGGTTGAATACAACAATGACGGCTCCTTTACCGGCATGCTGCTGGAAAGCTGGGAAGTCAACGAGGACGCAACCGTCTACACGCTGAACGTCCGCAAAGGCGTCAAGTGGAACAACGGCGACGACTTCACCGCCGAAGACGTGGCCCGCAACATTGCAGGCTGGTGCGACAAGTCGCTGGAAGGCAACTCGATGGCCGGCCGTTTTGCGACCCTGATCGACGCAGACTCCGGCCAGGCGATTGAAGGCGGCATCGAAGTGGTCGACAGCCACACCGTGAAGCTGAACCTGCCGAACTCCGACATTTCGCTGATCGCGGGCATGTCGGATTACCCGGCGGCGATTGTTCACGCGTCCTTCCAGACCAATGATTTCCTGTCCAACGTCGGCACCGGCCCTTTCCTGCTGACCGAACTGGAAGTGGGCGTGAAATCGACCCTGGAACGCAACGACAACCACACCTGGTGGGGCGAAGCGATTTACGGCAAGCCCGCTTTGGACCGTATCGAATACGTCGATTTCGGTACCGACCCGTCGTCCTGGCTGGCCGCGCTGGAATCCGACGAAGTCGACATGCTTTATGAATCGGTTGGTGAATTCATCGACGTGATGGACGGTCTCGGCTACAAGAAATCCGAAGTTGTCACCATGTCTTCGATTGTGATCCGCACCAACCAGCTGGCAGAAATCGACGGCAAGAAGCCCTATGCTGACAAACGCGTCCGCCAGGCGATCCAGATGGCTGTCGACAACTCCGTCTGTCTTGAACTGGGCTATGGCGGCCGCGGCGAGCCAGCCGAAAACCACCATGTCGGTCCGATCCATCCGGAATATGCCGAACTGCCGCAGCAGAAGGTTGATCCGGCGGGCGCCAAGGCGCTGATGGAAGAAGCCGGCATGATGGATTTCGAGCATGAAATCCTGTCGATTGACGACGACTGGCGCCGGAACACCACCGATGCCGTGGCCGCACAGCTGCGCGACGCAGGCTTCAAGGTTAAGCGGACCGTTTTGCCCGGCTCGACCTTTTGGAACGACTGGGTGAAGTACCCATTCTCCTCGACCAACTGGAACCACCGCCCGCTGGGTGTGCAAATCTGGGCCCTGGCCTATAAGTCCGGCGAAGCCTGGAACGAATTCGGTTGGGAAAACGCTGAGTTCGACGCCCTGCTGGCAGAAGCTCTGTCGATCGCCGACGCCGACAAGCGCCGCGAGGTCTCGGCCAAGGGCCAGGCGCTGATCCAGGAAGAAGGCGTTACCATCCAGCCTTACTGGCGTTCGATCTACCGCCACACGCGCGAGGGCGTTGTCGGCGCGGATATGCACGTCGCCTTCGAGCACCATCATTACAAATGGGGCTGGGCTGCATAAGCAAAGCCCTAACAGGCTCCCGGCACCCGCACCGCCCCGGATGGGGCGGTGCTTTCCAGCTAAGATGATAAGAGACCCGCACCTGCAGCCGGGTCCGATCCGCCAGACTGACAGGGGACCCCATGGGACTTTTCATTCTCCGACGTTCAGGCGTGATGCTGCTGACGGCCTTGTGCCTGACGTTCATCGTGTTCTTCCTGACGAACCTTTACCCGAACCTTGAGAAACTCGCCAAGACCCAGGGCAACTTCCGCATGTCGGACGAAGCCGTGGCCAGTTGGCTGGACTCCAACGGCTATGGCGGCTCCATGGTCTCAAAATACGGCCAATGGCTGGGCGTGCTGCCCGGCTGGACCCAAGAAACCGAAGAGGGTTTCAAAGGCCGGTGCATGACTGGCACCGTTTCAGCCGAAGTGGCCGCCGAAGCCTCAACCTTTTGCGGTATTCTGCAGGGTGACTGGGGCTATTCGACCCGTTTTAAAGACGAAGTTTCCTCCATAGTGGCAGTGCGTTTGGGCAATACCGGCCGCCTGATGTTCTGGGTGCTGGTCCTGATGATCCCATCGGCACTGATCATCGGTGTCCTGGCGGGGATGCGCGAAGGATCGGTGACGGACCGAAGCCTGTCGACGGCCTCAATCCTGACGACGGCAACGCCGGAATACGTGTCCGGGGTGATCTTTATCGCTGTCTTCACATCTTCCACCGTCGGTCTGAAATGGTTCAAGGGCACCGCCACCTCGGCGATGGATAATCCGAATTTCGAAAACTTCTTCCTGCCGGTGCTGACCATCGCGCTATACGGCATGGGCTACATCGCCCGGATGACCCGCGCCTCGATGACCGAGGTGATGACTGCGCAGTATATCCGCACCGCCCGCCTTAAGGGTGTGAGTTTTCACAACATCGTTCTGAAGCACGCGCTGCGAAATGCACTGATTGCGCCTTTCACCGTCATCATGCTGCAGTTCCCCTGGTTGCTGAACGGCGTGGTGATTGTCGAAACCCTGTTCAACTACAAGGGCTTCGGCTGGATCCTGGTGGAAGCCGCAGGCAATAACGACATCGAACTGCTGCTGGCCGTCTCTGTGGTCTCAGTTGTCGTGGTTCTTGTGACACAGCTGATCTCGGACATTGGCTATGTGTACCTGAACCCGCGTATCCGGATCTCTTAAGGAAGGCAGCAGAGAATGGAACCTCTTAGCGCAATTGAAATTGCAGGGCGTATTATCTACCAGCTGTCTCCGGTTTGGATTTCCCTGGTGATCCTCTACGCTTTCTCGATCGGCTTCAAACGGCGGCTTGGCCTTTACGGCAAGCTGTTTGACAGCCCCATCGGCATGATCGGCTTTGGCCTGGTGATGTTCTGGGTGTTCACCGGCGTCTACGGCGCCATGGACATGATCATCACCCATGACCCGCTGGCACAGCTTTCCGGCATGAAGAACAAGGTGCCTGGCACGCCGCTGCGCAGCCCTGAAGAAGGTCAGTATGAATGGTATCTGCTGGGCGGTGACAACCTGGCCCGGGATGTCTTCAGCCGTCTGGTCAAGGGCGCCTGGGAAGTCATCAAGATTGCCCCGATGGCCGCGGTCTTTGCCTTTATGGTGGGGATCACTCTGGGCCTGCCCGCGGGCTATTACGGCGGCCGCCTGGACACGATTCTGTCGTTTGCAGCCAACCTGATCCTGGCCTTCCCGGTGATCCTGCTGTTCTACCTGCTGGTGACCCCGGAAATCGTCGCCACCGGTGTTCCGAACTATATGGCCATCGTGCTGTTTGTGTTCCCGATCATCTTTGTCGGGGTGCTGCTGAACTCGCGCTACTACACCCGGCCCAAACTGCGCAACTGGCTGCTGCCGGTTGTGCTGGGGACCATCATCTGGTTCTATCTGCAGCTGGTCTCCAACGGCGGTTACCTGATCAAAACACCGGAATACGCGATCTGGGGCCTGCCCCGGGCGATGGATATGTTCGACATTCCCGGCGGTATCCTGGTGGTGTTTGTCTCGGTGGTCTTCGTCAACTCGCCCACAGTGTACCGTATCGTGCGCGGCCTGACGCTGGACATCAAAACCCGCGACTATGTAGCCGCAGCGCAAACCCGCGGCGAAGGGCCCTGGTACATCATGCTGTGGGAGATCCTGCCCAACGCCCGCGGTCCGCTGATCGTCGATTTCTGCCTGCGCATCGGTTATACCACCATCCTTTTGGGCACCCTGGGTTTCTTTGGCCTTGGCCTGCCGCCGGAAAGCCCGGACTGGGGATCGACCATCAATGACGGGCGCAAGCTGCTGTCGATCTACCTGCACCCGGCGCTGCCGCCTGCCTTTGCGCTGCTGACGCTAGTTCTTGGTCTGAACCTGCTGGCGGACGGGTTGCGCGAAGAAAGCCTGAAGGACTGATCCGGCTGGGGGACCGGCCCACCCGGTCCCCCGGAGAATTGGAGCCAGATGAAGGGGTCCTTTTCCCCTCCCGCTCCAACAGGGAGAATAAGAAAATGAGCAAAATAGAAGAATACGACGGCCCGATCCTTGAGATTGACAAGCTGTCGATCTCCTTCTTCACCCGCCTGCGCGAAATTCCTGCGGTGATGGACTTTTCCGTAGCCGTGCAACCGGGTGAGGCTGTCGGGTTGGTCGGCGAGTCCGGCTGCGGCAAATCCACTGTGGCGCTTGGCGTCATGCAGGACCTGGGCAAGAACGGCCGCGTTGTCGGCGGAACTATCAAGTTCAAGGGCCGCGACCTGGCCGAGATGAGCGCCGAAGAGCTGCGCGACATCCGCGGAAATGAGATCGCGATGATCTATCAGGAGCCGATGGCCTCGCTGAACCCGGCGATGAAAATCGGCAAGCAGCTGATGGAAGTGCCGATGATCCACGAGGGCGTCAGCGAGAAGGAAGCTTATAACCGGGCGATGGAAGTGGTGACCGACGTGCGCCTGCCCGACCCGGAGCGGATGCTGAACTCCTTCCCGCACCAGCTGTCGGGCGGCCAGCAGCAGCGGATCGTGATTGCGATGGCGCTGATGTCGAAACCGTCGCTGCTGATCCTGGATGAACCCACCACCGCGCTCGACGTGACGGTTGAGGCCGCCGTGGTTGAGCTGGTGAAGGATCTGGGTAAGAAATACGGCACCTCGATGCTGTTCATCTCACACAACCTCGGCCTGGTGCTGGAAACCTGTGACCGCCTGTGTGTGATGTATTCTGGCGAAGCGGTTGAGCGCGGCTCGATCGCGGATGTGTTTGATGAAATGCAGCATCCCTATACCCAGGCGCTGTTCCGCTCAATCCCGCTGCCGGGCGCCGACAAGAACTCGCGCCCGCTGGTGGCCATTCCCGGCAACTTCCCCCTGCCCCACGAACGCCCCAACGGCTGCAACTTCGGGCCGCGCTGCGACTATTTCGAACAAGGCCGCTGCGATCAGGATATGATTATCCCGATGTCGCCGGTGCATGGCAACGACCGCCATGAAACCCGCTGTCTGAAGTTCCAGGAAATCGACTGGAACGCCCCGATTACCTTGGCTGAGACGAAGGAAAAAACCGCGCCTGGCAAGGTTGTTCTCAAGATGGAAAACCTCAAGAAATATTATGAGGTCGCAGCCAACGCCCTGTTCGGCGGCGGCGAGAAGAAGGTGGTGAAAGCCAACGAAACGCTCAGCTTCGAGGCACGCGAGTCTGAGACATTGGCCATCGTCGGTGAATCCGGCTGCGGCAAGTCCACCTTTGCCAAAGTGCTGATGGGCCTGGAAACCGCCACCGAAGGCCAAATCCTGCTGGACAATCAGAACATCGAACAGATCCCGATTGAGGAGCGCGACACCAGGACTGTCTCGGACGTGCAAATGGTGTTCCAGAACCCCTTCGACACGCTGAACCCGTCAATGTCGGTCGGCCGCCAGATCATACGGGCGCTGGAAATCTTCGGCATCGGCAACTCTGAAGCCGAGCGCAAAAAGCGGATGCTGGAGCTTTTGGACCTGGTAAAGCTGCCCCGCGCTTTTGCCGACCGGATGCCGCGGCAACTGTCAGGCGGCCAGAAACAGCGCGTGGGCATCGCCCGCGCCTTTGCCGGCGGTGCACGTATTGTGGTGGCGGACGAACCCGTCTCGGCGTTGGATGTGTCGGTGCAGGCGGCGGTGACCGACCTCTTGATGGAGATCCAGCGCAAGGAGAAAACCACGCTGCTGTTCATCTCCCACGATTTGTCGATCGTGCGCTACCTCAGCGACCGGGTGATGGTGATGTATCTCGGCCATGTGGTGGAACTGGGCGACACCGATCAGGTGTTCTCGCCGCCCTACCACCCCTACACCGAGGCGCTGTTGTCGGCGGTGCCGATTGCCGACACCTCAATCGTGAAAGAGCACATCGTGCTGGAGGGCGACATCCCTTCGGCGATGAACCCGCCGCCGGGCTGCCCGTTCCAGACCCGTTGCCGCTGGAAGTCCGAAGTTCCAGGGGGCCTGTGCGATAAGGAAGTGCCGCCTGTGCGCCAGTTGGAAGACGGCCATCAGATCAAATGCCACCTTAGCGACGAGGTGCTGGAGCGCATGACACCGGTGATCAAGGTTGCGGCGGAGTAAGACGCGAGAGCCTCAGCAAGTGTCTTCATCCACAGCCTAAAAAAGCCGGGGTCGAATACCCCGGCTTTTTTAGCTTCTGAGCTCCGCTGATAGAATTCAACCAGTGACTGGTTGATTCAGCTCATATAACAGGACCAGTTTCAAAGCGGCCAGTCAAAGCCGCGTTTTTGTCCCAGCGCTCCCAGTTTTCGATCCACTCCTGCCCGCCCAGTGCCTCAACAAGCGGTTGCAACTGCTTTTCAAAAGGTTTCCATTTGTTCAGGCCCTTAATGTTGATTTTCTCTCGTACTTGTAGAAGCGATGCGGTATTCACAACGCTCTTATTGCCTTCTGGTGCAAGGCAGGCATCTTCCCAGTCCAGCCCGCATTGCTGGAGCAAAACCGGGATTTGGTTCTCGGGATCAGTGACAAGCGCCTCATAGGATTGGACCCGCATCTGCGTCCCAAGCTTGGACTGGTAGTCCAAGGCCGAGCGGTACACCTCGCGTGTCATGCAGCCAAGCCAGTCCAACCTGCAAGTGAATGCCATGACCTCCTGGAAGCAAATCGAGAAATTCGATAGCCCTACATCCAGCGGGTGCCGCGACAAGAAAACAAACTTGCAGCCTGGCAGGAGAACCTGAGCCAAGGCCATGTCCCGGCAATTCATGGGCATTTTGTCGATCAATACCGGGCCCTTGTTCTGCCCGTTCAGAGCCAACTGAAAGTACATCTTGCGAAAAACTTCAATCTCCTGCTCCTCTAAGCTGCCGGCCCAGGACCAAACATCTGTGCCTCTTCCGACCTCGGCCGTATACTTGCGAACCTCCCGCAATGTCCGGGACAGTGCCTTGCTTTCGCCAATTGTTTCAACGGCAGAATGCCGTTGCAGGATTGCCTCTGCCCACGTTGTGCCCGATCTCGGCATGCCGCACACAAATATCACTTTGGGACCGGCTGGATCGCTCGTTTCCGACAGTGCAGGTTTGAACTGTTGGATTTGACCGTCGATGGCACTTTGCAGTGCTTCGGAATGGAACCGGGCGCCCAGTGATGCCTTCGAGCGTGCAAAACAGTTGAAGGCCACTGAATACTTGCCGTGACGCTTTTCAATCAACCCAATGGTGTTGTGGACCAGAGCCTGATCCATCGGTGGCAGAGTTTTTTCCTGCGCAAGTTTCTTGAGGCGCTTGTACTTCTGGCCATTTCGCGAAAACGGCTCCAGGCCGTTCAGAGCCGACAACGCCCGGATCAGATAGGGGTCCAGTTTCAAAGCCGTTTTAAAGTTACCGGCAGCAGCTTCGATGTTGCCCGCGGTTTGCTGCATTGCCGCCAGCTTTGCCCAACCTGCAGCCACATCGGGCCATTGCTTCACCATCACTTGGATCAGCGACAATGCCGTTTGCACGTCGCCTAGCTGGTAATAGCTCATCGCGGTACGATCGAGCGTTTTGATGTCAGGCAACCCCGCCTTGACACGCGGTATCAATACAGCAAGCGCCTGCTTGTAGTGCCCCTCCGCCAGAAAACTGTCAACGCGCTCAAGCCATGGTTCAGCCCGCATCTCCACCTCAGATCCGGGAGGTTTGCGCACATGTTGGTTCATCAGCCGCTCCTTGGTTCTGGCTTCAGCATGAACCTAAGGGAAAGTCGGTAAAGGAGCTGTAAACAACCTGTCAGCTCAGCAGCAGCACCACGATCATCAGCAGGTTCATCGACGCAAACTGCATCAGCCGCGGGGCCTCTTTCCCTTTGGCCGCAGCCAACAGGGCAGCCGTTACCGAAGCGGCCAGGCCAGCCAGCGCCAAGCCGCCGCCGATTGCACCCGCAAGGCCGGTTTCCGGGCCCCAAGGAGATCCGGCCAAAGACATGCCCTTGAGGCCGGTGCCGATCAGAATGCCAACAATGGCACCTGCCAGGCTCAGCACAGCACTGCGCGGCTGCCGGGGCAGACGGCTGGCCAGGACACTGTCGATCATCTGCCGCGTCGGAACCGCGCTCGGCTGCCAGTCAATCCGGTTGATCCGCTCATCAAAGCTGTTGGTATACAAGCTATTCCCTCCAGAACTTGAGGGCAGATTCATAAAAATTTAAGGCAAATGCGTGACGCTATCACGGAGTTAACGGGGCATTAAGGGAACTTACCCACAGGTTAATAAAACGGCGCGTCAGCTGCCCCAGATCTTCTTCACGTAGTTCTGGGTTTCCTTATAGGGCGGCACCCCGCCGTATTTCTTCACCGCGTCCGGACCAGCATTATAGGCTGCCAGCGCCAGCCGCCAGGACCCGAATTTGCGGAACTGCCGCGCCAGATACCGCGCGCCGCCCTCCAGGTTCTGCTGCGGCACCGCAGGGTTGACCCCCAGCGCCCGTGCAGTTGCAGGCATCAGCTGTGCCAGGCCCAACGCGCCTTTGTGCGATTTGGCGTTCGGGTTCCAATTGCTCTCCTGCTGCACCAAGCGCAGGAACAGATCTTCGGGCACACCGTGCTGGCGCGCCGCGTCCCGCGCCAGCTGCAGATACTGGCCGCGGTACTTGCCGCTATAGGGCAGCGTGCCCGCGGCTGAAGGGATCTGATAGGTCTTGGGCTGCAGCCGGGTTGAGTTCTTGTACTGGGTCGCCGCACGGCCATCCAGCACCCTGGTGTGGGCGGAAAACAAATCCCGCCGGTTCTTGGTGCTCAATACATCGGCGGCGGCAGGCTGCCCTGCCCCGACCATGGCAATCACCAACCCCGCAACGGCTTTGCGCATTTCCGCTGTCCCAACACTGTCCCACTTTGCGCAAATATAACCAATGCAGAAGAAATTTAAAGCAACACCGGCGCAATCCGTCATCATTGCAGCGCAAACTCCTGCAAAATCATCCCCAGAGAGCTGCTTTCCTCACCTTGCACAGGTCTGTACTGTGCCAATCAAGCAGCCCGGACGGATTCGCGCCGGACCGGTGCTGGACAGGACATTCAGGAAAAAAAGGACGGAACCCTATGGCCGGCTCTCTTAATAAAGTCATGCTCATCGGCAATCTGGGCCGCGACCCGGAGGTGCGCAGCTTCCAGAACGGCGGCAAGGTGTGCAACCTGCGCATTGCCACCTCGGAAAACTGGAAGGACCGCAACACCGGTGAACGCCGCGAGCGGACCGAGTGGCACTCTGTGGCCATCTTCAGCGAAGGTCTTGTGCGCGTTGCAGAGCAGTATCTGCGCAAAGGCTCCAAGGTCTATATCGAAGGCCAGCTGCAGACCCGAAAATGGCAGGACCAAAGCGGCCAGGACCGGTATTCGACCGAAATCGTCCTGCAAGGCTTCGGCTCCACCCTGACCATGCTTGACGGCCGCGGTGAAGGCGGCGGCGGCCAAGACGGTGGTGGCGGCGGCGGTTATGGCGGCGGCAGCCAGGGCGGCGGTTACGGCGGCGGTTATGACAGCGGCCAGCAAGGCGGCAGCGGCGGTGCTGGTGGCGGCGGCAATTTCGGCGGCGGCGCGTCCCATAACATCGATGACGACGAAATCCCGTTCTAACGGGCTATGCTCTCGGCATGTGAAGTCTCTCCGTTTTAGAAAAAAAGCAAAGGGTTGGCATTTGCCAGCCCTTTCACGTTACGACACCGCTGTTTCGTATTTCCCTTTTCAAGGAGATGTGAACAATCACCATGACGATCCGCAATTTGACCTGAGCACTGGATCAACCATTCCTTTGCTTGTCGCACCAGATGGCAAGCTATTGATCGCGCCAACAGTCTACATCGCTGCCTCCGTGGACCTGCAGCGGTTTGATGCCGCTCCTTTGACAGCATTTTTTGCAACAAAGGAGACGAACTCTGGGTCTGAAACGGACGGACGAATTCCGCCAGGATGCGGTGCCTTTTGCACTGGCCAGCGGGCTGCCGCGCAGGCAGGTAGCTGATGATCCGGGTGTTGGTATGCCGACGCTGAACATTGAGTATATGCAGCACCATTGGTTCGAGCGTGCATCCAGCATGAGATCGGGAAAGCACAGCAGTCGGGGCCCCGGCAAGGCACAAGATCACGGACTTGCCGTCCTGCAATGAAACATTGAGGCAGCGGAAACCGTTATAGACCTGGTTTGATGGAGACATGATCCGGGTCCCGCCACCGTCCGGAAACCGGCGCCAGCAGCATTTCAGCGACGCCGCAACTCAGACTTGTCAAACCTTGAAGGTGCTGGCCGGCCTGCCGTGGCGGCACTCCATAAGATTCGTGGTAAGTTTGCCGCGGATGGCCGGACTGGACTGGCAGGTGCCCGGCTTCAGCACGCTGTGCAGCCGCCAAAGGACGCTGAAAGTGAGCCTGCCATGTCATGGCGGAACCAGTCCCTGAGCCTTCTGCCCCTTCTCGGGCCTTGCTGCGCAATACCTTGTGAAACAACGCATAACACCGGATCAGGACATCGGGCGGGTTAAGATCATAAAGAGACTCAACGGAATGGCCGGGACGCCTCAAGGTGTCTCGGCGCAAATTTTCGTGCGGACAAAAGTGTTGCATCTTCAGGCGAGTAAAGCACGACTGCACAATCAGGCAGAGATGATTTCCAGGAGAATGCGACACGCCAGTTCAATTCCTGAAAACTACACGAATTCAAAAAGATACACTCAACCGCACGGATCCGCTACCGAGACCGGCAACTGTCGGTCTGCCTGGTGCAAGGGCGCAAAATCACTCATGCCGCGCCATATGGGCCTTGCGCCGCCGCCTGCCAAGCCGATCTGTATCGGTGCGTCCTGAGCGCCCGTCCTTACCCCGCCAAGGACGGCAGGTAGAGCACAATTCCCGGAAAGGCGACCAGCAGCGCAATTGTCACGGCGTCGGCAATGAAAAACGGGGTCACACCCTTGAACACATCCTGTACGCTCAGATCATCGCGCACACCGGCCACCACAAAGCAGTTGAGGCCAATCGGCGGGGTGATCAGGCAGAATTCGGCCATCTTTACCACCAGGATGCCGAACCAGATCGCGCACATGGTGCCGCTCATGCCGAATGCGCTGTCTGCGGCCGCCACACTCTCGCCGCCGTTCAGCGCCATCACCGCCGGGTAGACCACCGGCAGCGTCAGCAGCAGCATCCCGATTGCATCCATGAACATGCCCAGAACCGCATAGGCCAGCAGGATGCAGATCAGGATCACCATCGGCGGCATTTCCAGCGCGGTGATCCAGTCCGAAAACGCCCCCGGCAGATCGGCAAAGCCAAGGAAGCGCACATAGATCAGCACGCCCCAGATGATGGTGAAGATCATCACCGTCAGCTTGGCTGTCTCCAGCAGTGCCGATTTCAGCTCGGCCCATTTCATGCCGTTGACCAGCGCCATGCAGAACACCACAAAGGCCCCCAGCGCGCCGCCCTCGGTTGGCGTGCCCCAGGCGTCGCCGCCAAAGGGGTTGTAGACAAAGCAGATGATGATCACGACGACAAAGATGATCGGCAGCGCGCCGGGCAGCGATTGAAACCGCTGCCGCCAGGTAAAGCCGCGCACCGGCGGGCCGACGTTTTTGAACACCAATGCAATGCCGACGATCAGCGCCACATAGACAATTGCGCTGAAGGCACCGGGGATGAAGCCTGCCAGCAGCAGCTTTCCCACGTCCTGCTCGACGATAATGGCATAGATCACCAGAATGGCCGAGGGCGGGATCAGCGACGCCAGCGTGCCCGCCGCCGCAACAACCCCTGCCGCAAATTGCTTGTTATAGCCGATTGCCAGCATTTCGGGGATGGCGATGCGGGCAAAGACGGCTGATGTGGCGACGGATGCTCCCGATACCGCGGCAAACCCTGCGGTGGCAAACACGGTGGACACCGCCAGCCCGCCCGGCAGCCAGGCGATCCAGCGTTTGGCTGCCTCGAACAAGGCGCTCGTCAGCCCCGCATAATAGGCCAGATAGCCGATCAGTATGAAGGTGGGGATCAGCGACAGCGCCTGTGATGACACTTTGGAGTGCGGAACTTGGCCTGCGATCTTTACCGAGACCGTCAGAGCCTTGCCAAACCGCGCCGGGTCATAGCCGAACTTGGCCCAGAAGATCCAGGTCAGGCCGATAAGGCCCGCAAGACCGGCGGCAAAGGCCACCCGCATCCCCAGCACAACCATCGCCAGCAGGCCGCCCGTGACCCACAGGCCGATTTCAATGGGTTCCATCTGCCTTACCCCTGCCCGCTGCCATTGGTGTCATGGCCTGCCAATTGATCTGCCTCTGCCGCCGCTTGTTCCGCAGCACTTAGCACCAGCGGCACCGCCACGGGCGTTTCCAGCCCCAGGACCAGCGCCCTGCCATAGCCCCAGATCTGCAGTATCAGCCGCAGCCCCAGAACCGCAAAGGCCACCGGCGCCAGCAATTTCGCAGGCCAGATCGGAATGCCGATGTCGATGGAGCTGTCGCGGCTCCACCAGGGGGCGGCAAAATCAAAGGAACGCAGAAAATGCGACCAGCTGCCCCAGACCAAGGCCAGGATCAGCAGCAGGATCAGCAGGACCGAGATCAGCTCAAACAGCCACATGGCCCGGCCCCGCAGGGCACCGACAACAATGTCCATGCGGATGTGGCCGCCGTCGCGCTGCACATAGGCAATGCCCATAAAGGCAATCAGCGGCATGATCTGTTCAATCCAATCCACATAGCCGGGCAGCGGCGCGTTCATCGCATTGCGTCCGCCAACCGAGACCACCGCCAGGATCATCAGGGAGAACACCGCGATGCCGCTCAAAAGCGCCAGCAGGCGCTCCGCTTTCACTAACCGCTGGTCCAGCCTGCTGATCAGGCTGCCATCCTCCAGCACTGCTGCGCTGCCTGCCATGCCCGCCCCCGTCTTTTTGTGTCATCAAAGGCAAAAGGGGCCGGACCTGAGCAGCCCGGCCCCTTTTGTGTTGCGTCAGGGTCAGCTGCCCGAACGGTGATCGCTGAGGGTCTTTTGCACCAGATCATAAAGCTCTTGCGCCGGAAGGCCCTGCGCGCTCATGTCCTCGATCCATTGGGCGCGGATCGGGTCGGCGGCCACTTTGCGGAACTCGGCCAGCTGGTCGTCGGAGATGGTGACTTTCTCGACGCCCTTCTCGGCCAGCACGCCGTCCCATTTCTCCAGCAGTGCCCCGTAGTTGGCAAGATAGTGGCCGATCGCCTCCTCGACCGAGCTGTCGAGCGCTTCGCGTTCAGCGTCGCTGAGGGCGTCATAGGCATCGGTGTTGACCACCACCGGACAGTTCACGGTGCCGGGGTTCAGGTTTGCGGTCCACCAGTCAGCACGGTTAATGGTGCCAAAGGCCAGATGCGCGTGCTGGGCAAAGGCGACAGTGTCCACAACGCCGGATTCCATCGCATTGTAAGCTTCGGTTGCGGTGACCGAGGTCGGCACCGCGCCAACAGCCGAGAACGCCTTGCCGATGCCGCCGGTGGCGCGCACCCGCATATCCTTGAACTCTGCCAGCTCATCACGCGGTTCGCCGGTGCCGACGATATTGTACTGCGGCATCGGCGAGGTCATCAGCAGCTTAGCATTCCAGCGCGCCAGATCCGCCTGCACCGCCGGATGCGCGTATACCGCATTGGCCACGGCCACTTCTTCGTCCAGCGTGTTCACGCCCAGAAACGGCAGTTCCAGAACGGTGATCGAGGGGTTCTTGTCACGGTGGTAGCCGGCACAGAACTGCGCCATCTCAAACGCGCCGATAGAGATCCCGTCAAGGTTCTCCTTGTTCTTGCTGAGCCCGCCATAGCTGATGTTCAAGGTGAACTCGCCGCCGGTCTTTTCACTGACCAGCTCAGCCAGTTTTTCCACATGTTCGGTGAACGCCCGGCGTTTGCCCCACAGGGACACGTTCCACTCGGTGGCCGCAGCCTCGCCTGCCATTGCAATGCCCGCGGTTGCCGCCACAGCGGCGGTCAGAATTCTGTTCATGATGTAACTCTCCCGAATTGCGCCCTTTTCGATCCGGCATCGGGCCGGCGCGGTGCGCTTGACGGTCAGGCTAGCGGCACAGATACGCTCTGCCAAGCCCCCCGGAGGGAAAGGTGACGCAGCGACTCGCGCTGCCCGCAGAGCACTGGTTCCGCCGCACCGGCACAATATGCCGCAGGTGCAAAGGCGCCGGAAGCTGCGGCAGTACGCCGCTGCCAAGCCGATAACGGGGATAGAAGCCGTAAACGGCCAATGGTGGAATTTACAGAAAAGCCTATGAAAACATGCGGTGGTATGCGTTTGCATGCGCTATCATTTACAAGAACCTCTGAAAACTTGAAATTCGTTTACAGATAAACTCTTTGATATCGGTGTTTTATTCACAAATTTTCAATCTGCGGTATTATCTAGCCCCAGGAGGAAACGGTTTGACAGCCACGGCACAGCGTTGTCGTTTGTCTTGCCAATAAAATTTCTGGGAGGAAATCGAATGAACGCGTTGCACGCAGACGCTGTCTATCCGCCGTCCGACGAAACCGTTGCCCGGGCGCATGTGACTGCCGCCAAGTATCAAGAGATGTATGACGCCTCGCTAACTGACCCGGACGGGTTCTGGGGCGAACAGGGCAAGCGCATCGACTGGATCAAGCCTTTCACCCAGGTGAAAGATGTGAACTACAGCTTCGGCAACGTCTCGATCAACTGGTACGCCGACGGCACCCTGAACGTTTCTGCCAACTGTATCGACCGCCATCTGGAAACCCGCGGCGACCAGACCGCGATCATCTGGGAACCGGACAGCCCCGAAGAAGCGGCGCAGCATATCTCCTATAAGGAGCTGCACCGCCGCACCTGCCGGATGGCCAACATCCTGGAATCGATGGGCGTGCGCAAAGGCGACCGGGTGGTGATCTACCTGCCGATGATCCCCGAAGCAGCCTATGCGATGCTGGCCTGCGCCCGGATCGGCGCCATTCATTCGATTGTCTTTGCCGGTTTCTCCCCCGACGCACTGGCGGCCCGGATCAATGGCTGCGACGCCAAGGTTGTGATCACCGCCGACGAGGCGCCGCGCGGCGGCCGCAAGACGGCACTGAAATCCAACGCCGACGCCGCGCTGCTGCACACCAAGGACACGGTGAAATGCCTGGTGGTCAAACGCACCGGCGGTCAGACCACCTGGGTTGACGGGCGTGACTTCGACTACAATGAAATGGCACTGGAAGCAGAGGATTACTGCGCCCCCGCCGAGATGAACGCCGAAGATCCGCTGTTCATCCTCTACACCTCCGGCTCCACCGGCCAGCCCAAGGGCGTTGTGCATACTTCCGGCGGCTATCTGGCCTATGCCGCGATGACCCATGAGATCACATTCGATTACCACGATGGCGATGTCTACTGGTGCACCGCGGATGTGGGCTGGGTCACCGGCCACAGCTATATCGTCTATGGGCCGCTCGCGAATGGCGCCACCACGCTGATGTTCGAGGGCGTGCCGACCTACCCCGATGCCTCCCGCTTCTGGCAGGTCTGTGAAAAGCATAAAGTCAACCAGTTCTACACCGCCCCCACCGCCCTGCGGGCACTGATGGGCCAGGGCAACGAATGGGTTGAGAAATGCGATCTGAGCGATCTCAAGGTGCTGGGCACCGTGGGCGAGCCGATCAACCCGGAAGCCTGGAACTGGTACAATGAGGTTGTCGGCAAGGGCAAATGCCCGATCGTCGACACTTGGTGGCAGACTGAGACCGGCGGCCATCTGATGACGCCGCTGCCGGGTGCCCATGCGATGAAGCCAGGTGCCGCGATGAAGCCCTTCTTCGGCATTCAGCCGGTGGTTCTGGACCCGGCCAGCGGTGTCGAGATCACCGGCAACGGCGTTGAAGGCGTGCTGTGCATCAAAGACAGCTGGCCGGGCCAGATGCGCACCGTCTGGGGCGACCATGAACGGTTCGAGAAGACGTATTTCTCGGACTACAAGGGCTATTATTTCACCGGCGACGGCTGCCGCCGCGACGAGGACGGCGATTACTGGATCACTGGCCGCGTCGATGACGTGATCAACGTCTCCGGCCACCGCATGGGCACGGCTGAGGTCGAAAGCGCGCTGGTGGCCCATGCCGCGGTGGCGGAGGCCGCCGTGGTCGGATACCCGCATGAGATCAAGGGCCAGGGCATCTATTGCTATGTGACCCTGATGAACGACCGCGAACCCTCGGATGAGCTGGTAAAGGAGCTGCGCACCTGGGTCCGGACCGAGATCGGGCCGATTGCCTCGCCGGATGTCATTCAATGGGCACCGGGCCTGCCGAAAACCCGTTCCGGCAAGATCATGCGCCGCATCCTGCGCAAGATTGCCGAGAATGACTTTGGCAGCCTGGGTGACACCTCGACCCTCGCCGATCCGTCGGTGGTCGAAGACCTGATCCAAAACCGTGCGAACAAGGGGTGATTGACCAATGAATATGGCAGTATTGACCCGTCCCGCCGTTCTGATCCTGCTAGGCCCTCCGGGGGCCGGCAAGGGAACCCAGGCGCGGATGCTTGAGGAAAAATTCGGCTATGTGCAGCTGTCGACCGGCGACCTGCTGCGCGAAGCCGTTGCCGCGGGCACCCCGGCAGGCCTGGCCGCCAAGGCCGTGATGGAAGCAGGCCAGCTGGTCAGCGACGAGATTGTGATCAACATCCTGCGCGACCGTCTGACAGAACCTGATTGCACCAAGGGCGTTATCCTTGACGGCTTCCCCCGCACCACCGTGCAGGCTGCCGCACTGGACGAGCTGCTGGCGGAAACCCAGCAAAAGATCAACGCCGCGATCAGCCTTGAGGTGGACGACGCCGCCATGGTGACACGGATCTCGGGCCGCTACACTTGCGGCGGCTGCGGCGAGGGCTACCACGACAGCTTCAAGCAGCCCGCCGAGGCCGGGAAATGCGACAAATGCGGCAGCACAGAGATGAAACGCCGCGCCGACGACAACGCGGAAACCGTTGCCAGCCGGCTGGAGGCCTATCACGCGCAGACCGCGCCGCTGATTGACTACTACGGCGGCAAGGACGTGCTGCAGACAACAAATGCCATGGGCGATATCGCGGATATTGCCCGGGACATGGCGGCCATCGTGACCACGGCCACCGGCCAATAACCAAGAAACGGGGCCTGCCCTGACCCGGCAGGACCCCGTCCCCGGACATTTGAATACCCGAAGGCACCGCCTTGGCGGACCAGAGGAGTCATGCCTGCACGCCGTGACCACGGCCGCAGGCAAACGGAGAGAGTCTGCCCGGCGCCGCGTGCGCAAAGCAGCTCAGGAGGAAGAAGGAGGAGCCGCTCATGGCGGACCAAACCACAAATGCGGCAAAAACCGCCGAGGCCGATAAAGGCTATTGGGCGGCGAACGTGCGCATCATTCTTGTCAGCCTGGTGATCTGGGCTGTTGTTTCATTCGGCTTTGGCATTCTGCTGCGCCCTGCCCTGTCGGGCATCAGCGTCGGCGGCGCCGATCTTGGCTTCTGGTTCGCCCAGCAAGGTTCGATCCTGGTGTTTCTGGGGCTGATCTTTTTCTACGCGTTCCGGATGAACAAGCTGGACCGCGAATACGGCGTGGAGGAAGAATAAGATGGACCAGTTTACCATCAACCTGCTGTTTGTGGGCGCGTCCTTTGCGCTTTACATCGGCATCGCGATCTGGGCCCGCGCGGGCTCCACATCTGAATTCTATGCCGCCGGCCGGGGTGTTCACCCCGTCACCAACGGCATGGCCACCGCGGCTGACTGGATGTCGGCGGCGTCGTTCATCTCGATGGCGGGCCTCATTGCTTTCACCGGCTATGACAACTCCACCTTCCTGATGGGCTGGACCGGCGGCTATGTGCTGCTGGCGCTGCTGCTTGCCCCCTACCTGCGCAAGTTCGGCAAGTTCACCGTGTCCGAATTCATCGGTGACCGGTTCTACTCGCCGACCGCGCGCATCGTTGCGGTGATCTGCCTGATCGTCGCCTCGACCACTTACGTGATCGGCCAGATGACCGGCGTCGGCGTCGCCTTTGGCCGCTTCCTGGAGGTTTCCAACACCACCGGCCTGCTGATCGGCGCCTGTGTTGTGTTCGCCTACGCCGTGTTCGGCGGCATGAAAGGCGTGACCTATACTCAGGTGGCGCAGTATTGCGTGCTGATCATGGCCTATACCATTCCGGCCATCTTCATCTCGCTGCAGCTGACCGGCAATCCGGTTCCGGCACTGGGCCTGTTCGGCGATCATGCTGCATCCGGTGAACCGCTGCTGGCCAAGCTGGACGCCATTGTCCGCGAGCTGGGCTTTAATGAGTACACCGCGCATCATTCCGACACCTTTAACATGGTACTGTTTACGCTCTCGCTGATGATCGGCACCGCGGGCCTGCCCCATGTGATCATGCGCTTCTTCACAGTCCCCAAAGTGGCTGATGCCCGCTGGTCGGCCGGCTGGGCGCTGGTGTTCATCGCGCTTCTGTACCTGACCGCTCCGGCAGTTGGCGCCATGGCGCGTCTCAACATCACCGAAATGATGTGGCCCAATGGCGGCATCGAAGGCGGTGCCGTGACCGTGCAGCAGATCGAAAACGATCCGCAGTACGACTGGATGGCCACCTGGCAGAAAACCGGCCTGCTGGCCTGGGAAGACAAGAACGGCGACGGTGCGATCCAGTACTACAACGACAAATCCGAAGACCTGCAGGCAACTGCCGCGGCAAACGGCTGGGCCGGCAATGAGCTGACCAAGTTCAACCGCGACATCCTGGTTCTGGCCAACCCGGAAATCGCCAACCTTCCCAGCTGGGTGATCGGCCTGGTTGCTGCCGGCGGTCTTGCCGCTGCGCTGTCAACCGCGGCGGGCCTGCTGCTGGCGATCTCCTCGGCGGTGTCCCACGACCTGATCAAAGGCTCGATCAATCCGAACATCTCGGAAAAGAATGAGCTGCTATCGGCCCGTATCGCCATGGGTGTGGCCATCGCGGTGGCCACCTATCTGGGCCTCAACCCTCCGGGCTTTGCCGCGCAGACCGTGGCGCTGGCGTTCGGCCTCGCAGCTGCCTCAATCTTCCCGGCGCTGATGATGGGCATCTTCACTAAGGTGAACAACAAGGGCGCCGTGGCCGGCATGCTGGCAGGTCTGGGTGTGACCCTGGTCTACATCTTCCTGCACAAAGGCTGGCTGTTCATCCCGGACACCAACTCCTTCACCGACGCAGACCCGCTGCTGGGCACCATCAAATCCACCTCCTTTGGTGCGGTTGGCGCGATGGTGAACTTTGCAGTCGCCTTCATCGTCTCAAAATCGACCGCGGCCATCCCCGCCGAGATCGAAGAGCTGGTGGAAAGCGTCCGCATCCCGCGCGGTGCCGGAGTTGCGCAGGACCACTGAACCTCCCCTGGGCGGGCTGCCCTGCGGCCCGCCTTTTTCCTCATGGTCCCGTCCGGTTCTTACTGGCGGGGCCATTTTTTTCCTGATTTCATGCAGGTATGCCCATGCCCCTTTCTGACGCCGCCCTGCTCCGCTTTCTGACGTCGGTCCACCCCTATGACAGCCTGGAGCCTGCGCTGCTGCAGGATCTGGCTCTCCAATTCCAACAGATCGAGGCCGCCGCAGGCGATCCCGTCTATGCGCTGAACCAAGAGCTGGAAGGGCTTTATCTGGTCCACACCGGCGAAGTCGAAGTGACGGATGAAAACCGTATTCCCGTCTCGATCCTCGGCCCGCGTAATTCATTCGGCGAGCGCGGGCTGACCCGCAGCGGCCGGGCGATGACCTCAGCCCAGGCCACCACAGAGACGCTGCTGCTGTTGCTGCCCAAGGCAAAATTCCACGCCCTGATGGCAGATCAGCCGCAAGTCGCCAAATTTTTCGACCGCCGCCGCCCCGGCGCGCAGGAGACCAGCAACCTGGCCACCACCCGCGTCGAGGCCATCATGGCGCGCGAGCCGGTCACCTGCTCCAACGGTATTACCTGTCAAAGTGCGGCACAGCTGATGCGCGACCACTTCATCTCCTCAGTCTGCGTGACCGACGGGGACAGGCTGCAAGGCATCCTCACCACGCGCGACCTGACCGGCAAGATTCTTGCCGCGGGCAAACCCATCTCCACCCCGGTCTGTAACGCGATGACCCCGGACCCGCTGACGCTGGCGCCCTCGGCGATCGGCTCGGACGTGCTGCACATGATGATGGAGCACGTCATCGGCCATGTCCCGGTGGTTGAGGCCGGAAAGCTGGTCGGGATCGTCACCCAGACCGACCTCACCCGGTTTCAGGCTGTGAGTTCCGGCGAGATGGTCTCAAGCATCGCCCGTGCCGTCAATGCTGAAGAAATGGCCAAGGTCACCACTGAAATCCCGCAGCTTCTGCTGCAACTGGTCGCAAGCGGCAACCGGCATGAGGTGGCGACCCGGCTGATCACCGACATCGCCGACACCGTAACCCGCCGCCTGCTGGCGCTGGCCGAGGAGAAACTGGGCGCTCCGCCTGTGCCCTACCTGTGGTTGGCCTGCGGCTCACAAGGGCGGCGCGAGCAAACCGGGGTGTCGGATCAGGACAATTGCCTGATCCTGTCGGACGACATGACACCGGAGGATGAGAGCTATTTTGCGCAGCTCGCCGGATTTGTCTGCGATGGGCTGAACACCTGCGGCTATGTCTATTGCCCCGGCGACATGATGGCGTCGAATGCGCGCTGGCGTCAGCCCATGCGCGTCTGGCACGACTATTTCCGCGGCTGGATCGCTAAGCCGGTTCCAGAGGCGCAGATGCTGGCCTCGGTGATGTTCGACCTGCGCCCCATCGGCGGCGAGGCTGCGCTGTTCGAGGATCTGCAACAGGAGACCCTGAAGGCGGCCGGTGCCAATACGATCTTTACAGCACATATGATCGCCAACTCGCTGAAGCACACGCCGCCGCTGGGCCTGTTGCGCGGGCTGGCCACCATCCGCTCGGGCGAGCACCGCAACACGCTGGACATGAAGCACAACGGCGTGGTGCCGGTGGTGGATCTGGGCCGGATCTATGCGCTGCAAGGCCGGCTGGACACGGTCAACACCCGCGCCCGGCTGGAGGCGGCAGAGACCGCAGGAGTTCTCAGTCCTTCCGGCGCGCGCGATCTGCTGGACGCTTACGACCTGATCGCCCAAACCCGTCTGGAACACCAGGCGGCACAAATCCGCAGCGGCCAGGCTCCGGACAACTATCTGGCGCCCTCGGATCTTTCGGATTTTGAGCGAAGTCATCTGCGGGACGCCTTTGTTGTGGTAAAGACTATGCAATCGGCAGTTGGGCACGGAAAGGGCATGCTAAGCTGACACCTGCGATTGGCGGAGAGTTTGGAAGCCTCCGCTTCCGGCGGCAAAGCCGCCTGCCGGGCAGCGGGACGGGAGTATTTTGGAAAAGATGAAATGGACCGGGCATATCCCGGAGGAGAGCGGATGTTTCTGGAACTGATAGCAGTGATCTTTGCGGGCATTGCCGCGGCGGGCGTGGTGATGCTGCTGGGCAAAACCATGGGCGGGCGGCTGCCGCGCTGGCTGGCGCCGGTGGCGGCAGGTCTGGCAATGATCGCAGCCACCATTGCCTCGGAATACGGCTGGTACCCGCGCACGGCTGCGGCCCTGCCCGAGGGGCTGGTCATCGCGGACACGGTGGAAAACCAAAGCTTTTACCGGCCCTGGACCTATGCGGTGCCTTATGTCGACCGCTTTGCCGCATTGGATACCGCGACGATGAAGACCCATGCGGATCATCCGCAGATCTATCTTGGAGAACTGTACTTCTTTGGCCGCTGGGCCCCGGTCAGCAAACTGCCGGTCTGGCTGGACTGCGGCAGCGGCCGGCGGGCGCTGGCGGCAGGGGACACGGGGTTTGCCGGCGGTCTTCCTGAAAACCTGGACTGGGTCGGCGGCGGCGGCGATGACCCGATCCTGGCAACTGCCTGCGGAGGGTAACGATGCTGTCACGCCTCAGCCTGCGTTTGCGGATTTTCCTGTTCTTCTGCCTGCTGGCGCTTGGCAGCATTTTTGTCACCGGCGGCGCATTGTGGCTTGGCTACAACCGGGCAGATCAACCTCAGCTGGCGGATGCCTTTGTCTTTTCAGGCCTGCTCAGCACATTCGCCATCCTTGGTCTCATTGCCGCGGTCTGGCTGTTGTTTGACGAAAACGTCGCCAAACCGATAGAGCGGCTGGCGGCGGGCATGCGCGCCCGCGCCCATGCCGGCGTGACCAAGGAACTGGACACCCGCGGCGCACGGTACCTGGGCGATCTGGCAGCCGCCGCCGAGGGGCTGGCCGGGCAGCTGGGGGACTCGGCGCTGTCCGCGGCTGAGGCCATCGCCCGCGAAACCGAGCACCTTGAAGCCGAGAAGTCCCGTCTTGCGGCGCTGCTGACCGACATCCCCATTGCCACCGTTATGGCAAACCCCGCCCATCAGATCGTACTGTATGACGGTCAGGCCGCCGCGGTTCTGGCGCAGGAAGCTCCGCCGCGGCTGAACGCACCGCTGTCCGACTATCTGAACCTCACCGGGCTGGAGGCCGCCTATGGCCGGCTGGTGCGCAGCGGGCTGGAGGTCAAGGCCGAAGTCAAAAGCGCCAGCGGCACCCAGGTGTTCGATTTGCGGCTGAAACCCTTGGGTGGCGCGCCGGGCTATATCATTCTGTTCGAAGGCAGCCATGCCGGTCTTGCGCCTGAAGACGCGCGGCCGCTGGTCTATGATTTTGCACTGCTGGAAACCGACCACACCGAGCTGGACAGCCGCAAGCTCAGCACCCTCAGCTATGTCATATTCGACACCGAAACCACCGGCCTCTTACCGCACAAGGACGAGATCGTGCAGATCGGCGCGCTGCGGATGGTGCGGGGCCGGATCATCGCCAGCGAGGCTTTTGAGACCCTGGTCGATCCGGGCCGGCCGATTCCGGCGGCCTCGACCAAGGTGCATGGGGTCAGCGACGCCATGGTACAGGGCGCGCCGGACATTGCCGAAGCTGCCCGTGCCTTTCACCGCTTTGCCTCGGACGCCGTGATCGTGGCCCACAACGCGCCCTTTGACATGGCCTTTCTGCACCGCCATGCCAAACGCACCGGTGTCAGCTGGGATCAGCCGGTTCTGGATACGGTACTGCTCAGCGCGGTGCTGTTCGGCGCCTCGCAAAACCACACGCTGGACGCGCTGTGCGAACGGCTGGACGTCACCATTCAGCCTGCTTTGCGCCACACGGCGATGGGCGACGCCCGCGCCACCGCTGAGGTGTTCTGCAAGATGCTGGCGATGCTGGAGGCCCGCGGCCTCAGCACCTTTGGCGCGGTGCTGGAACAGACCCGCAAACACGGGCGCCTCATTGAAGACATGAACTAGGTAGACAATCGCCCCTATGCGTGGCAGGTCACTGCCCGGAACGGATAAAAGGCGCGCGACATGGCCGAAACCAGCTTTATCCCCGGGCCCGAGACCGCCCGGGACTACCGCGATGCGCTCGGCTGCTTTGGCACCGGGGTGACCGTTGTCACCACCATGACAGCGCGCGGCCCCCTGGCCATTACCGTCAATAGCTTTACCTCCGTGTCGCTGGATCCGCCGCTGTTGCTGTGGTGCCCGGCCAAAGCGTCCCTGCGCCATGATGCTTTTGTTATGGCTGAGAATTTTGCCATTCACGTGATGGCAGAGGATCAACTGGGGCTGGCCAAGCATTTCGCGGCCCACGGCGAAGATTTCAGCGCCGCAGCATGGCAACTCAACGATCAGGGGGCGCCGGCGCTGGACGGGGTGATTGCCCGGTTTGATTGCCGCCGCTTTGCCGCCCATCTGGCGGGTGACCACACCATCATCATAGGCGAAGCGGCCAGCGTCACCACCCGCCCCGGCAAGGGGTTGATCTTCAAGCGCGGCCAGTATGGCGGGTTCCTGGAGCAAAGCTGAACAGTACAGTCTTAGGCCTAGCCCCCCTAGCCCCGGGCTTGCCCCAAGGCTTGCACCGCTGCACTGGCGCTGCCCAGAACTGCAATCTCCTCCACCAATCCAGGGGTGCCTGCATCTTCCGCACCTTGCCCCGCCAGCAGATGCGGCAGCACGGCAGACGCGGACAGATCCATACCCGGTTCCATGCTGAGCGCCCGCTGCGGACAGATCGAAATGCACAGGCCGCATTGAAAACACAAGGATTCCACAAAGCTCAGTGCGCCGCCGTCTTCCGTCAGGCTCAAGGCATCCGACGGGCAAACCCAGACACAGCTGCTGCACTGATTGCACAGGTCTTCATCCAAGCTGACGGAACCGTATGGCGCCTGTTCCGGCAAGGCGACATGGTCCGCACTGGGCGGCAAAAGCGCCGCGGCGCTGGCCCGCGCGGTGTCCCTGCGGCTGCCAACCGCCAATATGTCCGGTGCAACCGAAGGAAACGGGAAAATGCCTGCCGCCAGCCGCATTGCCAGGACCTCAGCCCCGTCAAACAGCAAAATCCGGCCCAGCCCGCCCAGCACCTGCACCAACTCCACCTCCTGCTGCTGATGCAGCCTGCCGGCAGAGCTGGCGCAGGCCTGCACGTGAATGACATCGAAACCGCAGGCCAAGGCGTGCAGCAAATCAGTGTGCGTGATCTGCTGCAAGCAGCAGACTGAAACCGGTATCACGTCGCTCTGCCGGGGCGCCGTCAGTTCCAGCCCCAGTGGTTCTACTTCGTATAGCAACAGAATTTGGACCCGCCCTGTTTCCAGCTTACGCTGGTGCGCCGCCTGGCAGAGGTTCATCAGCGGCAGCTCGCAGCTTCTGCTGGCGACATCCAGCAACGCAGCCCGACCGTGTGCTGCGTACCGAGCGTGGCAGGCAGTGTCGTCTGGCTGAGGGCAAAGGCACAAGTATTGCTGCGGGTATCCGAATTGCTTTTGCCGGTCAGGGATATGAACGCACATCTCTCCCATAAGGAGAGGCTAACACAATAACAAACACCTCAGAGAAGTATTTTTAAATTGCCGCCGAATTGTTGAATTTTTAACAATATTGCGCGGAAACCAAGCGGAAGATCCGCCGGGCCCAGGACCCGGCAAATCTCCAAATTCTAAGCCCTGTCTATTTCAGCGCCGCATCGGTGATGGCATGGGACCAGGCGCCTTCCGGGGTCTTGGTGATTACCGGATCCGAGCCGCCGCCCATCAGTGTTGACACTGTCCGTTCATAATCCGCCGGATCCAGCGCGCCGTTGCTGCCAGCGGTCAGCTTGGCAATCTCGCCCATCATCCGCTTCTGGTGGGTTTCGGTCTGCGCACCAGAGGCATCATTATCGAGAACGATCCCTGCCGCCTCATCCGGATGCTCCTCAGCGTATTTCCATCCCTTCATCGAGGCCCGCACAAAGCGCTCCATCTTGCCGGTGAACTCCGCATTGCTCAGGTTTTCTTCCAGCACATACAAACCGTCTTCCAGCGTCGCCACGCCCTGATCCTCGTATTTAAACGTAATCAACTCATCGGCGCCGACCCCGGCATCAATGACCTGCCAGTATTCGTTATAGGTCATAGTCGAGATGCAGTCTGCCTGGCGCTGCAGCAGCGGATCAACGTTGAAGCCCTGCTTCAGGACTTCAACACCAGCCTCGCCCTTACCCTCAGTGGAAATGCCCAGCTGGCTCATCCAGCTCATGAAAGGGAACTCATTGCCAAAGAACCACACACCCAGGGTGCGGTTGGCCAGATCGGCAGGCGCGGCAATGCCGGTGTCCTTCCAGCAGGTCAGCATCATGCCCGAAGATTTGAACGGCTGCGCAATGTTAACCAGCGGCAGGCCTTTTTCCCGTGCTGCCAGCGCCGCGGGCATCCATTCCACCGTCACATCCGCACCGCCGCCGGCAATCACCTGGGTCGGCGCAATATCCGGCCCGCCGGGCAGGATGGTGACATTCAGGTCCTCTTCTTCATAGAACCCCTTGTCCAGCGCCACGTAGTAGCCAGCGAACTGTGCCTGTGTCACCCATTTCAGCTGCAGCGTCACATCGTCAGCTGCCTGGGCAGCACCTGCCGCCCCCAGCGCCAGTGCCGCTGCTGTCATAATGTGCTTCATTGGTAAGTTCTCCCTATTGGTTTTTGATTTTACCTGTTGTTGTTATTTTCTTTTCACTTTCCCGTATGTGCTGTGCCCGCTCAACCTCTTTGTGACGGGTGCCAGAAGGTAAAGCTCTTCTCAATCAGCGCCATCAGCCCGTAAAAGACCGAACCTGCGAGTGCAGCCACCACAATCTCGGCCCAGACCATGTCCAGTGCCAGTTGGCCGACACTGGTAGAGATGCGGAACCCCATGCCGACAGTGGGCGAGCCAAAGAACTCCGCTACAATCGCGCCGATCAGAGCAAGCGTGGTGGAAATCTTCAAGCCATTGAATACAAAGGGCAGAGCCGCCGGCAGTCGCAACTTGAAAAACGCCTGCCAGTAACTCGCCGCATAGGTCTGCATCAAGTCGCGCTGCATGGCAGAGGTCTCGCGCAGGCCCGCCACCGTATTCACCAGCATTGGAAAGAAAACCATGACCACCACGACAGCAGCCTTGGAGTGCCAGTCAAAACCGAACCACATCACCAGGATCGGTGCGGTGCCGACAATCGGCAGCGCTGCAATGAAATTCCCCACCGGCAGCAGACCCCGGCGCAGAAAATCGCTGCGGTCCACCAGGATCGCGGTCAGAAACGCCGCGCCGCAGCCGATCACATAGCCGCCAAGCGCGCCCTTCAAGATGGTCTGGGCGAAATCCGCCCACAGAATTGGGATGCTGGAGACAAAGCGCACCGCGATTACGGAAGGAGCCGGCAGGATCACCAAAGACACCTCCATCCCGCGCACCAGCAGCTCCCAGACCACCAGAACGGTGATGCCGAAGATCGCGGGCACCAACAGCTGCACTGCACGGGTTTTCGCGGCCGGACTGTTTGCCAGACGGCTGTTCAGCCACCACCCCAAACACCAGACCAGCACGGCTAGAACAACCATCACCATGACAGCACCCCCTTGTTCATCTGGCCTGAAATATCCCGGGTGAGCCGCGCAGCGGCGAGGGCAGAGCCCTCTGTCCATCGCTTGATCATGCGCTTACCCCCATGCGTTTCAGAACCATCCGCTCGATCAGCCCGAGCAATGCCACCAGCGCCGCTGCCAGGATCGCCGCTGCAAACAGCGCCGACCAGATCTGCACGGTCTGACCGTAGTAGCTGCCGGCCAGCAGCCGCGCACCAAGCCCTGCAACCGCGCCGGTCGGCAGCTCTCCCACGATGGCCCCCACCAGCGAGGCGGCAATGCCGATCTTCAGCGAGGCAAACAGATACGGCATCGAGGACGGCAGCCGCAGCTTCCAGAACCCCTGATTTGTATTGGCGTTATAGGTTTTCAGAAGGTCCAGCTGCATCCCATCCGGCGCCCGAAGACCCTTCACCATGCCGACAACCACCGGGAAGAAGCTGAGGTAGGCCGAGATAACCGCTTTCGGGATAATCCCCTGCACCCCGATGGAATACAGCACCACGATGATCATCGGTGCCAGCGCAATGATCGGGATGGTCTGGCTGACAATCGCCCAGGGCATCACCGACATATCCATAACACGGGAATGCACGATCCCCACCGCCAGCAGAATGCCCAGCCCGGTGCCGATGGCAAAGCCCAGGAGGGTCGCTGAAAGCGTCACCTGCGCATGATAAATCAGGCTGCGCTTCGAGGTGATCTTCTTTTCCACCGTCGTCTGCCACAGCTCCACCGCCACCTGATGCGGGGCTGGCAAGCGCGGGCGCTGCTGCACCCAGGTTTCGCCAACGGCAAATGTGTTTTTCGCCACCAGCCCGATTTCACTCATGTACCGGCGCTCTTTGGCAGTCGCCGGTGTGACCACGGCCCCTGTCCGCTCTACCTGATCAAGCACACCTTTGATATTCATCGGCACGCATGCCGCGTACCAGAAGGCGATGATGGCAGCGAGCACCGTAAAGACTGCAACAAAGCTTTTCATGACCCGCCCCCGCACCGCATCAATTTTCTGCGCAGAAAATTGACCGGAAAATTCGAATTTTCCGATGCCGCGAATGATGCGCCCGCCAGTGTACAAGCGATGCTCAGAGGCTGCATGTCCGGTGCCGCAGTATTTTGCTGGTTGATATCAGTCATCGCCATGACCCGCCCGCAGCCCTTCGCGCACCCGATGCGCAATTTCGATGAACTCCGGACTGTCTCGGATATCCAGAGGCCGTTCTTTCGGCAGGGTGCTATCAATCACATCATGAATGCGACCCGGCCGCGGTGACATCACCACGATCTTGGTCGACAGATACACCGCTTCAGGGATCGAGTGAGTAACAAAGCCGATGGTCTTGTTGGTCCGCGCCCAAAGCTTCAGCAGCTGTTCGTTCAAATGGTCGCGCACGATCTCGTCCAGCGCCCCGAACGGTTCATCCATCAGCAGGATATCAGCATCAAAAGCCAGCGCCCGCGCAATGCTGGCCCGCTGCTGCATCCCGCCCGACAGCTGCCAGGGAAACTTACCGCCAAACCCTGTTAATTCAACAAGTTCCAGCACCTGATTAACGCGCTTTTCCTGCTCTGCCCTGGAGTATCCCATGATCTCCAGCGGCAGTTTGATGTTCTTGGAGATGGTCCGCCACGGGTAAAGCCCCGCCGCTTGAAACACATAGCCATAGGCGCGGTTGCGGCGCGCCTCGTCCGGTGTCATGCCATTAACGCTCAGGCTGCCGCCGGTGGGTGTCTCCAGTGCCGCGATGCAGCGCAAAAACGTCGTCTTGCCGCAGCCCGACGGCCCGATAAAGGAGACAAAATCCCCCCTGTTGATCTCCAGGCTGATGTCCTTCAGCGCGTGCACTGGACCGTCGTTTGTCTCAAACGTCAGATCCAGGTTCCGGGCCTCGATCACACATTCTGCGGGAGCTGGATCGGAAACGGCGGCCTCGGGTCGGATTGCCTGGGTGGTCGGTTCCATATTCATATCTTCGCCTTGATTTCACACAGGAAAACGGGCCGCCGATACCGGCAGCCCGCTCCTGGATTTAAACACCTGTTGCCGGGATTCCGGTGCGTTCCACCGGGCGCGGCGCTGTTAGCTCTTTCCACGTGCTGAGCGCCTTGTTGACCGTTGTGTTCGCCTCCCGCGAGACAAACTTGCCGTGGCCCTCCTGGCACTTGATCTCGCCGTCGTGCACCGCCACATGGCCCCGGGTCAGGGTAAAGCGCGGCAGCCCCTTCACCTCATGCCCTTCAAACACGTTGTAGTCGATCGAGGACTGCTGGCTGGCGGCCGAGATCGTCTTGGTCTTCTTCGGATCCCAGACCACCAGGTCTGCATCGGCACCAACCAGAATCGCACCCTTTTTCGGATAGCAATTCAATATCTTGGCGATGTTTGTTGACGTAACAGCGACAAATTCATTCGGAGTGATCCGCCCGGTTTCAACGCCATGGGTCCACAGCATCGGCATCCGGTCCTCCAGCCCGCCGGTGCCGTTCGGGATCTTGGTGAAATCCCCCACACCTGTCCGTTTCTGTTCGGTGGTAAAGGCGCAGTGATCGGTAGCCACAACTGACAGAGAACCCGACTGCAGACCGGCCCACAGGCTGTCCTGATGCTGCTTGTTGCGGAACGGCGGCGACATCACCCGGCGGGCAGCGTGGTCCCAATCTTTGTTGAAGTACTCGCTTTCATCCAGCGTCAGATGCTGGATCAGCGGCTCGCCCCAGACCCGTTTGCCCTGCATCCGGGCGCGGCGGATGGCCTCGTGGCTGTCCTCGCAGGAGGTATGCACCACATAGAGCGGCACGCCGGCCATATCGGCGATCATAATAGCGCGGTTGGTCGCCTCGCCCTCTACCTGCGGGGGCCGGGAATAGGCATGTGCCTCGGGGCCAGTATTGCCTTCTGCCAGCAGCTTAGCCGACAATTCTGCTACGACATCGCCGTTTTCGGCATGCACCATGGCAATGCCGCCCAGCTCTGCCAGCCGCTGGAACGAGGAATACAGCTCGTCATCATTCACCATCAGCGCGCCCTTATAGGCCATGAAATGCTTAAAGGTGTTGATCCCGCGCTCCTGGATCACCGTCTTGATGTCGTCAAAGACCTGCTCGCCCCACCAGGTCACCGCCATATGGAATGAGTAGTCGCAATTGGCGCGGGTCGATTTGTTGTCCCAGCGCTTCAGTGCATCCAGCTGGCTCTCGCCTGGATTGGGCAGCGCAAAATCCACTACCATAGTGGTGCCGCCCGCCAGCCCGGCACGGGTGCCGCTTTCAAAATCATCCGTGCTGTAGGTGCCCATGAAAGGCATCTCCAGATGGGTATGCGGATCGATCCCGCCCGGCATCACATAACAGCCGGTAGCATCCAGCTCCTCGTCGCCTTTCAGGTTCGGGCCGATCTGTGTGATCACCCCGTTTTCAACCAGAACATCCGCCTTATAGGTCAGATCGGCGGTCACGACAGTGCCGTTCTTGATGACTTTACTCATGGCTATAACTCCCTGAATCGGGGCGTTTATTCACGCCTCCCGTTATTTCTTCCGCTGTCTGGCGCAGCTCTTTTCATCTTTTCCGGAAATACTCCGGGGGAAGCGGCCCAACGGGCCGCGGGGGCAGCGCCCCTATTCCACGATTTCCGCCGTCTCGACCACCGCATGGAACAGCACATTGCCGCCGGCCTCCGCCCAGTCCTTGCTGATCTCCTCGGCCTCGTTGTGGCTGAGACCATCAACGCAGGGACACATCACCATCGCGGTCGGTGCAACCCGGTTGATCCAGCAGGCATCGTGGCCCGCGCCGGAAATCAGATCCTGATGCGAATAGCCCAGCCGCTCTGCCGCACTGCGCACGGCACTGACGCATCCCTCGTCAAAGGCCACGGGATCAAAGCCGCCCACCTTCTCGAACGCGATTTCAACGCCCATTGCCTCTGCAATCTGGGTGCCCTTCTCGTGCAGCTGGTTTTCCATATCGGTGATCACGTCCAGTTCCGGGCTGCGGAAATCGACGGTGAAAACCACCCTGCCCGGGATCACATTGCGCGAGTTCGGATAAACGTCGATATGACCCGCCGCCCCAACCGCATGAGGCGCGTGGCCCCAGGCAATTTCGTCCACGGTTTCCAGGATCCGCGCCATTGCCAGCCCCGCGTTGCGGCGCATCGGCATCGGGGTGGAGCCGGTATGCGCATCCTTGCCAGTCACCGTCACCTGGGTCCAGCTAAGACCCTGGCCATGGGTCACCACACCGATGTCCTTGCCCTCAGCCTCCAGGATTGGCCCCTGTTCGATATGCAGCTCAAAGAAGGCGTGCATTTTACGCGCGCCCGTCTCTTCCTCGCCGCGCCAGCCGATGCGTTTCAGCTCATCCCCGAATTTCTTGCCCTCGGCATCTTCGCGGCCGTAAGCCCAGTCCTGCGTATGGATGCCCGCAAAGACACCCGAAGACAGCATCGCGGGCGCATAGCGGGTGCCTTCCTCATTGGTGAAATTGGTGGCAACGATCGGATGTTTGGTCTTGATGTTCATATCGTTGAGCGAGCGGATCAGCTCCAGCCCGGCCAGAACCCCAAGCACACCGTCATACTTGCCGCCGGTCGGCTGGGTGTCCAGATGCGAGCCCACATAGACCGGAAGCGCGTCCGGATCGGTGCCCTCCCTGCGGGCAAACATATTGCCCATCTGATCCAGCCCCATGGTGCAGCCGGCATCTTCGCACCATTTCTGGAACAGGGCGCGGCCCTCGCCATCTTCGTCTGTCAGCGTCTGGCGGTTGTTACCGCCTGCGACGCCCGGGCCGATCTGGGCCATCTCCATCAGGCTGTCCCACAAACGGTCGCCATTGATCTTCAGATTCTGTCCAAGCGACGTCATCTCAGCTTCCTTCCCTGTGCGCCCGTCTTTGCAGGCTTCAATCGGCTTTGCGCCGTTTAGGTGGCTTTGAATGCTGGCCGGTTCAGAGCGCCGGTTTTCGCGATTCCAGGCAATGATTTGACCAACTGGTCAAACTCACGCTATCACGGGTTCACTATCAGTCAAGAAATTGCCGCACAGCCCTTGAAAAAATCGGCTCTTTTGCCGGAAACAGGTGAAATTCCGCGCTTCAGCTGGCAGAAGGCGGCAGAAACAGACAGGGACGGACATGCCCGCAGACCGCGCGCCAACCCGAATTCAGAAAAAGAATCGCGCCGCCATCCTGGAGGCCGCGCTGGACGTGTTTTCCAGCCACGGATTCCGCGGCTCCACAGTAGACCAGATCGCTAAGGCTGCCGGCCTCTCAAAGCCGAACCTGCTTTACTACTTCCCCTCCAAGGAGGCGATCTTCAACGAACTGATGTCAGGCTTGCTGGATACCTGGCTCGACCCATTGCGGGCATTGGACTCGGAAGGCGAACCATTGGATGAAATCCTCGCCTATGTGCAGCGCAAACTGCAAATGAGCCGGGATTTTCCGCGCGAAAGCCGGCTGTATGCCAATGAGATTGTACAGGGAGCACCCCGGCTGCATGATGTGATCGCCAGCGACCTGAACGGGCTGGTGGAGGAAAAGGCACAGCTTTTGCAAGGCTGGATGGATGGCGGCCGGATCAACCGCGCACATCCCAAACATTTGCTGTTTTCGATCTGGTCGCTGACCCAGCATTACGCGGATTTCGATGCCCAGGTACGCACATTGATGGGGGATGAAGACCCGTTCGATGCAGCGCCGCAATACCTGGAAACCTTGTACCGGCGGATGCTTACACCGCAAAGCTGACCCCTGACTGCCAAACGTGACAAAGCGCTCCCGCCCCCGCAGTAACCATCAGCCTTGCTGATGGTTACTGAACGGCGTTGGGCCCGGCACCGCGCCTTGCGCGGTGCCGGGCCCAACGGGAGGAGCGCCTCCGGAAGGAGGCCGACAACGGGCGGGAGAACACCCCGGGGCCAGCCCTGGCGGCGGATTACTCCGCAGCCGTGGCTGCCGGGTTGTTCGGATGTGTTGTCCAATTGGCGTAATCGTCCGAAACCACCTCGCCGGTGCGCTCGTCAATCTGGCCCGCAGCCACTTCTTCCATGGTGATACAGCCCTCGACCGGGCAGACATTCACACAAAGATTGCAGGCGACGCATTCGTCGTCCTTCACCGTGAACACCCGGTCCTCGCTCATCGCAATTGCCTGATGCGAAGTGTCCTCGCAGGCTGCAAAACAGCGGCCGCAGCTGATGCAATCGTCCTGATTGATCTTGGCCTTGGCCACGAAATTCAGGTCCAGATACTGCCAGTCGGTCACATTTGGAACCGCCATGCCGATGAAATCCTGGGTAGAGGTGTACCCCTTTTCATCCATCCAGGTGGACAGGCCCGAGATCATCTCCTTCACCACATTGAAGCCATAGGTCATCGCGGCGGTGCAGACCTGCACGTTGCCGGCGCCCATCGCCATGAACTCAGCTGCATCGCGCCAAGTGGTAACGCCGCCAATCGCCGAAATCGGCAGGTTGCGGGTCTGCGCATCGCGGGCAATCTCTGCCACCATATTCAGCGCAATCGGTTTCACCGCCGGGCCGCAATAGCCGCCATGGGTGCCCTTGCCGCCGATGGTCGGCTCCGGCGCCATGCTGTCGAGATCGACCGAGGTGATCGAATTGATGGTATTGATCAGGCTGACCGCATCGGCATTGCCCGCATTTGCCGCCCGCGCCGGCTGGCGGATGTCTGCGATGTTCGGGGTCAGCTTTACGATCACCGGTTTGGAGTAGTATTTCTTGCACCACTCGGTGACCATCTGGATGTATTCCGGCACCTGCCCCACAGCTGAGCCCATGCCGCGCTCCGCCATGCCGTGCGGGCAGCCGAAGTTCAGCTCAATCCCGTCGGCACCGGTGGCCTCCACCAACGGCAGGATGTCTTTCCAGGCCTGTTCTTCGCACGGCACCATGATCGAGACGATAATGGCGCGATCCGGGTAGTCTTTCTTGACCCGGGTGATTTCCTCCAGGTTGGTCTGCAGGGGGCGGTCGGTGATCAGCTCAATATTGTTGAGGCCCAGCAGACGGCGGTCTGCGCCCCAGATCGCGCCATAGCGCGGGCCGTTCACATTAACCACGGGCGGGCCTTCGGCGCCCAGCGTCTTCCAGACCACACCGCCCCAGCCGGCCTCAAAGGCGCGGCGGACGTTGTATTCCTTGTCGGTTGGCGGCGCCGAGGCCAGCCAGAACGGGTTCGGGGATTTAATCCCCAGAAATTCTGTTGTCAGATCAGCCATTTGATCTCTCCTCTTCAGGCTAGCTTGGCGCAATCAACTTGCGCCGCACTGGCTCAGCCCATCAGGCTGGAGTGAATATCCATTGCAGCATCGCGGCCCTCGGCCACGGCAGTCACGGTGAGGTCCTCGCCCCCCGAGGCGCAGTCGCCCCCGGCCCAGACCCCGGCCAACGACGTGCGCCCTGTCTCCGAGACCTTGATTTTGCGGCCCTCAAGCTCCAGCGCGTCAGGCTGGCCTTCCAGTGTCTGGCCAATGGCCTTGAACACCTGATCTGCAACCAGACGCACGGTCTCGCCGGTGCCGGAAACCTTGCCACCTGCAACCGCAGTATACTCCAGTTCGATCTCAGCAGCAGCACCATTGCCAAGCACTGCCTTGGGCATGACATTGAACATCAGTTTCACCCCCTTGGAGGCGGCCAGATCCTGCTCAAACCGGCTGGCGCCCATGTCCTCACGCCCGCGGCGGTAGGCTATGGTGACGTTTTCAGCACCTAGCAGTTTCGATTGCACTGCGGCGTCCACCGCAGTCATGCCGCCGCCGATCACCACCACATTGCGGCCCACCGGCAGCGCAGTCAGGTCCTCCGCCTGGCGCAGCTCAGCAATGAATTCCACCGCGTCGCGCACGCCGTCCTTATCCTCACCGGGCGCACGCAGGGCATTGACCCCGGCCAGACCGATGGAAAGAAACACCGCGTCATAGCCGGACGCCAGCCCGCCCAGCGACAGATCCGCACCCAGCTTCTTGCCGTAATCCATTGTAATACCGCCAATCTTCAGCAGCCAATCCACTTCGCGCGCAGCAAAGCCGTTGGTGGATTTATAAGCCGCAATGCCAAATTCATTGAGGCCGCCTGCCTTGGGTTTGGCATCATAAACCACCACGTCATGGCCAAGCATCGCCAGCCGGTGCGCCGCAGAAAGACCCGCCGGGCCTGCCCCGACAACAGCGATTTTTTTGCCGGTTGCTTCGGCGCGGGTGAAAGGATGCACGCCCTTCTCCATCAGCGTGTCGGTGGCAAAGCGCTGCAGGCGGCCGATCTCGACCGGTTTGCCTTCGGCAGTTTCACGCACGCAGACTTCCTCGCACAGCGTTTCGGTCGGGCAGACCCGGGCGCACATGCCGCCAAGGATGTTCTGCTCCAGAATGGTCTTGGCCGCGCTTTCGGCATGGCCCGCCTGGATTTCCCGGATGAACTGGGGAATGTCGATGCTGGTCGGACAGGCCGTCATGCAAGGCGCGTCATAGCAGAAATAGCAGCGGTCCGCCGCTACGGCTGCCTCATGCGCATCATAGGCTGGGTGCAGATCCGAGAAATTCTCAGCAATTCCAGCAGCGTCCAAACGCGCTGCCTGAATGCCGGATGCCTGATGGCTGGTCGCCATTGGGTGTCTCCCTGATTATTACATTCTTCTTGCCTATTAGACTGCCACAGTCTGATTTTTTATCAACTGGTAAAATTTTTACTTGGCGAAAAAAAATGCCGCCCCTGCAGGAACGGCATTCAAAGATTTGATTTCAGGGCAAAAACGCGTTGACGGCCTAGGCAGTCATTTGCGCAAGATGGCCGGTTTTCACCCAAACCTGTGCACCTTCAGCGCCAGCCGTGGCCTCAAAACGGCAGCCCGGCGGCAGCCGAAGCCAGTCCCAGCGCGTGAACGCTTCATCGTTTTCGCTAAAGCTGCCATGCACCACAAATACCTCCACGCCGCCAACGGCATCCAGGCTGATCGCCTGCCCCGGCGCCCAGGTTTGCAAGGTCACCGTTTCAACACTGTCCTGGAACAGTTCTTGCTGCGCTGCATTGCCCGAGATCCGGGTTTTCACTTCGGTTCGGTCGGCTGGATCGAACTGGTGCAGCTTTACCAGGATCACCGCCCCTTCTGCCGCAGCAGGTGTGTGGCTGGTGGTCGGCGGGTTCCGGATGTAGGAGCCTTTGGGGAAATCCCCGTGTTCGTCCTGAAACACACCGTCCAGCACCAAAAATTCCTCGCCGCCGTCATGCACATGCGGTGCAAAGGCAGAGCCCGGTGCAAACCGGACGATGGTGGTGGCGCGGGCCACTTCTTCGCCAATGCGGTCCAGCATCTTGCGCTCGACCCCAGGCGCCGGGCTTGCCACCCAAGGTGTTTCATCGAAATGCACCGCTGCCCGTTTGGTGAAATCGGCGTTGATCCGCATGTCGCTCTCCCCTGGCTCTGCGCCTTGGAATGTGGCGTCCGGCACGGTCCTTGGGAAGAGCGCTCACGAAACCGTGTGACGTATCGCGTCAAGCGGGCAGTACTGCCGTAGCTTCGATTTCCACCTTGGCCTCATCCTCGACCAGAGCGGAAACAACCACCATGGTCATGGCCGGAAAGTGATAGCCCATAATTGCGCGGTAGGCTTTTCCGACTTCTGCCTGATGGGCAAGATATTCGGCCTTGTCGGTCACAAACCATGTGAGCCGGGTGATATCCTGCGCGGACCCGCCCGCGGCTTCGACCACCTCCAGAATATTCTGCAGCGCCTGGCTCATCTGGCCGATGAAATCCTGCGCCTCGAACACCTGATCCGCGGTCCAGCCGATCTGGCCGCCGACAAACAGCAGCTTGCCCTCGGCCACCATACCGTTGGCATAACCTTTGGCGGGCTTCCACCCTTCGGGATGCACGCTGATGGCTGGCATGATGGGGCTCCTTTGCTGATGCGGTCTGCCAGCGACCATACCGTTGCCACGGTATTTATTTCAAGCTTAAAACTTATCACGCTGAAGCTCATCACCCGAGGGCCATTGGCCGCACGGGCAGACGCCCGCACAGCAAGGTCCCATTTACAGCAGCACGCCGTAATCTTCCTGTGCAAACAGTGGGGCTGCCCCTACATCAGCCTCATCAAGGCCGCCGACCAGGATGGTCACTGTCGCCTCGGAAGTGCCACCCTGCCCATCGGAGATCGTGTAGGTAAAGCTGTCTTCCAGCACCTCACCGTCAGAGAGCGATTGGATGCCGCCGGCAGCGGTCGGATCGTAAAACAGGGTATCCGTTTCCGCATCATAGGACACCACAGCACCGTATTCACTGGTACTGGCAGCAAGAGCAAACGTCAGAGCATCTGCATCCGGATCGCTGTCATTGGCCAGCAGATCAAGCACTGCAATTTCAGCAACTTCATCTTCAAAACCATAAGGCAGCTCGACGGGGGAGCCATCGCCTTCGAACACAGTGTACTTTACCGAGTCACCACTATGGTTATCCCCCCAGGTGATGATGAACCGCCCGCCCTCAAGCGCCTCAATTTCGTAATAGCTTTGCGTACCCATGGTTTGCTGGTTGACCACGAATTCATCACCTTGCGGTTCGCCTTCCGAACTGAAAACCCGCGCCCAAACACCTGGATTCCTGGCCCATGCACCCGCTGCCGGATCGCCGTCTCCCGGTGCGCCCCAGACAAAAACGAAATTGCTATCATCAAGCCACGCAACTTTTGGAGGGTTGTTGCCGGGCCCGCCGGCCGCATCCTGATGCACCTGGAATTCATCGACCAGAACCTTTCCCTCCTGGTCGATGATTTTTGCAAAATAGGCAGTACTGCCGGAAACATCCGGGTCATAGAACTTCCAAACAACTAGCAACTGCCCGTCCGGCCCTTCCGTTATATCCGGGAAACTGTCCAGCTGGCCCGCGGGCTTCGTGACATCAAATTCAGCAGCAGCGGTGTTGCCGGTTTCGTCGAACAATTGAACCTTGATCGTCTTTGAACCTCCGGAACGGTAATAAGGCTCATAGTCTGGCTGAGACCAAGCAACTGCATACCCGCCGCTTTCAAGAGCGATCACCGAAGGAACGCTGAGGGCACCTATATACCGAAGGAACGCTGGGGGCGCCAATATCAGGTAGATTGTAAACAATCTCGTCCCCGATTTTTCTGCCGTTGTTGTCAAACAAAGCTATGCGGAAATCGGTCTCCAGAGCATAAGCCGTCCAAACTGCGACGAAGCCGCCGCCTTTCAGTGCGGTTATGTCTACATCTTTGACAGCTTCATCAGCGGCGTCATTGACCACCAATTCCTGAGTTACTGCGTTGCCTTCTTTGTCAAAAATACGGATCGGAAACTCACTTTTGGCATCATCGGCGTCGTAATTGCTGCGCCACCCGATCACAATATTGCCATCGCTAAGAACTGTGACTTCGGGATCGACCTGATAACTCTCAGTGAAACTGTTCACTAGGAACGTTTCAGCAATTACACTGCCGTCGGCATCATAGATTTTGGCCCAAATATCCGATCTTTCATCGGTTCCAATGGCCTTATGCGCCTGCCAGACAACAACATAGCCCCCGTCCTTCATCCCGGCCACGGTTGTCCCCCAAGGAAGAATGGCCCCTGCCCCTTGGACAGTCCATTCAGGCGAAGGAGTATAGCCGCCGAAAGGTTTCAGGCCGCCGTTCAGGTAGTCGTCACCTGCGACAGGCACATCATTTTCACCAGTGAGGGCCACGTTTACTGTGGCCTGAGAACGGTTCCCAAAGGCATCTATTACGTAGTAGGTGAAGCTGTCCTCGAAGACATCCCCCTCTTTCAGGCCTTGCAGCAGGTCATCGGCGTTGTAGGTGACGATGCCGCCGTCGAAGTCCACCCGAAGACCGCCGGCGCTCACGTCATCGACGCGAACGCGGGAGGTACCGGCGCGCGTTTCTCCGTCGTTCTCCAGCAGAGTTTCCAGCGATATTGCAAGCGGGCCTTCGCCTTCTGCCGTGATCTGATCATTCTGCAGTTGCAATCCGGCTGGCGCATTCAGATCTAGGAGAAGCCCGTCTTCTTCAAACAAAAGCGCCTCGACCCCAAGAAGCGTGTCAGTCCCCTGGTCCCCCTCGCTGCCCGCGCGCGACGTGATATACGCCTTGCCGCGGCCGCCGTTGTAGCGGCTCAAATCAAGGTCATAGTCCTGAAAGCTACCGCTCAGCACCACGGTGTCATAGCCACGCCCGGCGTTGACATAGTCATCGCCCGCGCCGCTGCTGATCCGGTCATCCCCGTTGCCGGTCTGGATCCGGTCATTGCCACCGCCGGTAGAAATTTCATTACTGCCGTTCCCGGTTTTGATGCTGTCGGCGCCGTCCCCGGTTTCAATTGCATTTTGCCCGTGTCCAACCTTGATCTTGTTGTTGCCGCCAAGTGACGTGATCGTGTTGTTGCCGTCACCAAGCTGGATTGCATCCTTGCCGGCACCAGTCTGAACTGTGTTGTTGCCGTGATCCGCTTTGACCGCATTGTCACCGCCGCCTGCGTCAATCATGTTATCGCCGTCACCGGCCCTGAGATTGTCCTTTCCGGTACCGGTTTCGACAATATTGCTGCCATCGCCCAGTTTGACGCGGTTGTTCCCGTCCCCTGCATGAATACGGTTGTTGCCGTCGCCAGCCTGGATAGCATCGTTCAATCCAGCGGCAGTGATCTCGTTATCGCCGCCGCCAGCCTTGATCTGGGCGCTTCCATCCTGCACCTGCAAAACGTTGTTGCCATCGCCAGCCGAGATCTTGTTGGCACCGCCAAGATCCGTGACAGAGTTGTCTCCATCCCCAAGCCGAATATCATCCCGGCCGGATCCTGCCTGCACAGAGTTGCTGCCATCACCCAGCTTTATGCTGTTGTTCCCGCCGCCGGCTTGAACCTGATTGTCGCCGTCGCCGGCCTGGATGGCATCGTTCTGAGCTGCAGTGCTGATCTGGTTGTCACCGCTGCCGGCCTTGATCTGTGCGCTGCCGTCCAGCAGCTGGAAAACGTTATTGCCATCGCCGGCCGTGAATCTGTTCGCACCCCCGGCAACAGTGATACTGTTGTTGCCTTCGCCGGTTTGGATCCTGTCTTTGCCGGCTCCTGTGGCAATCTGGTTATCCCCGTCGCCCGTGGTGACGGAGTTGTTGCCGGCCCCTGCATCAATAGTGTTGCTGCCATCACCGGCAAGGATTTTGTCGTCGCCGGTGCCGGCCGAAATCTGCGAATTGCCGTCGCCGGTACTGATGCCGTTGCGACCGTCGCCGGCTGCTATCGCATTTGCACCATCGCCAACCTGGATGCGGTCGCTTCCGGCACCCGCCGAGATCCGGTTGCTGCCATCCCCAGTGGTGATCCTGTTGCTGCCGGCACCAGCATCTATAGCATTGTCACCGTCCCCGACGATGATCTTGTCAGCATCCTTGCCGGTCTCAATTGAATTGTTGCCGTCGCCGGCCATGATAGTGTTTTTTCCATCCCCGGCGAAAATACGGCTTGTGCCGTCCTCAACAATAATCATGTCGTGGCCGCTGCCAGCGGTGATCGTGTTAACGCTGTCCGACAGATCGCGTGCAGTAATTTTGTTGTTGCCGCTGCCTGTACCGATCCGGTTGCCGCCATCGCCGGCATTGATCTTGTTCTAGCCGCCGCCTGCGTTGATCTCGTTGGCGCCATCTCCAAGGAGAATTTGATCGTTGCCATCAGCCGCATCGATCTCGTTATTGCCATCTCCGGCAAGGATCTTGTTGTCGCCGGCGCCCGCCAGAATAACGTAATGCTCGTCGTCTACCAGTATCCGGTCACCCCTGCTGGTGCCGGTAATGCTCTTTTTGCTGTTCATAATTCCACTCTGAAGCTACCCGGCTGTGACGCTATCCGGCCAGCCCTTTCGAGAGTGTTAAGGAAAAGTGTTCAATTCTATACAACCAAGGACTGCAAGGCGGCAATTTAAATGGCAAGTCTATCCAAAGATAGGATCGCCCGTGCTCAGATGCTTGTCTTCTTAAAGATCGCTTCGGGAATGTTACGGATAATCAGCATGATCAGCTGCCAAACAGGCCGCACATACACAACATTCCGGCCTTTGGATGCGGCGGCGGTGATGGCTTTTGCCACCTCTTCAGGCTGAGCAGTCAGCTTGGCCGGCAAGTCCATGCCTTCGGTCATTTGCGTGGCGACAAACCCCGGCAGCACGGTGACAACATGAACGCCTTTGCGGGCCAGCCGGTTGCGAAGCCCGGATAGGAAAGCGGTAAAGCCGGCCTTGGCCGACCCGTAGACGTAATTGGACGCTCTGCCGCGCTCACCGGCGACTGAACTGATGCCAACCAGCGTGCCGGTGCCGCGCTGCTCAAAACGGTTGGCGAGAACCGCCAGAATGCTCGCCGGGCCCTCAAAATTACTCCGCAGCACCTGGGCTGCTTGATAGGGCGTCTGTTCGCTTTCCGCCTGATCGCCCATGTAGCCGACGGCGCAAACGGCTATGCCCGGCAGCTCAGGCAGTGCATCGGCAAAACCCTCGTGATCTTCCAGCGCCAGCGCATCGAAATCATGCAGGCTCACCGGCACGCCATGGCGCAGTTCAAGATCCGTTTTTTCAGCCCCGAGCGTGTCCGCCCGGCGGGCGGCAAGCTGCACTGGATGCCCTTGTGCGGCAAAAGCATGGGCCACGGCCAGGCCGATGTCCGAACGGGCGCCAAGGATCAGAACTGGGGTTTTTGTCATAGCGAAAGCCTTTGCGATTGTGCGGACTGAAAGGACGGGTGCAGCCCGGAGGATTGCCGCATTCCGGTGAAGCCCGCAGCCCTGGGGTCCGCCGCGCGCAAGGTGTCCGCGTGCATCCGGCTGTCCTTGGCCAGGTAGAACCGGCCGCCATGGGCGATGGTGATCCGGTCCAGTTCCTCCATCAGCGCCAGGCTGCGGGGGTTGACAGGGAAATCCAGCGCCAGCGTGTAGCCTTCCATCGGGAAGGAGAACGGGCTGTCCTGCGGTCCCAGCCGCTTGAGCACCGCCAGAAAAGATCCCTGCCCGGCAGCCGAGATCGCCTGCAGCAGCCTGCGCAGGCCGGGCCGGGCGCTGTCGAGCGGCAGCACACATTGAAACTGGGCAAAGCCCTTGCGCCCGTAAATCCGGTTCCAGCCAAGCAATGCATCAAGCGGGAAAAAGTAGCGGTTCCAGTCGGTAATCAGCAACCCGGCCTTTCGGGCGCCTGCCCAGTAGTAGGCGGAATTGAAGGCCCGGACACTGAAGCGGTTCAACAGAAAGGAGGGAAACACCGGCGGCACCTGCCGGGTCTTTGCACTGGCGATGGCATAGGGGGTGGCCACCTGTTGCGCGCTCAGGTCCTGCAACTCCGCATGTTCGCCCAGCATAACCAGCGAGCGGCCCAGCGTGCTGCCTTCCGACAGGCAATCGATCCACGCCACCGAATAGGTTGCGCTTGCCGACCGCTCGAAGATTTCGATGGCGGCATCCAGATTTGCAGCCGGCTGTGTCTGCTGCCGGATCCAGGCCGACGGCACCGCCCGCAGCCTGATCGCGGCCCTGACAATGATCCCGGTGAGCCCCATGCCGCCAGCAGTCCAGCCGAACAATTCTCTGTTCTCCTGCGCCGAACAACGGCGCAGCATACCGTCCGGCCCCATGACATCCACCCAATCCAGGCAATTGCGGAAACTGCCCTCCTTATGGTGGTTCTTACCATGCACATCCGCCGCGATCGCTCCGCCAAGGGTCACAAACTTGGTGCCGGGCACCACTGCCGGAAACCAGCCGCGCGGCAGGAAGGCCGAGATGATATCACCCAGCAACACCCCGCTTTCAGCAACCAATTGCCCGGTTCCGGCGTCAAACGAGACCATCCGGTTGAAATGCCGCATGTGCAATGTCGCCGGCAGGCCGATGGCGCTGTCACCATATGCGCGGCCATTGCCGCGGGCGATGACCGAGGGGTGACCGGCGATCAAGGTTTGCAGCTCAGCCTCATTGCGGGGGGCCAGAAGCTGTGCCCGTGCCACCGGGTAGTTCCCCCAGCCTGACAGCATTGTCATTCCGTCCCCTTTGCGCCTTGAGTGAAAACGAAATGCCGGTCCAGCTGGTACTTAACCGTATAGCCGATCACCAGCCCGAGGACAGCCCCGGCCTCGCGCGCGGCATCAGTTCCCCAGGTGATCCAAAACAGCGTTTCAGTGATCCAGAACACCGCTGTGGTTGCGATACCCATCAATGCATAGAGCGAAAAGGTACGCCCCTGATGCTTGAGGCCGCTGTGCTGATCAAAGAAGATCCAGCGCTTATCCAGCAAATATTTAACAACCAGCCCGGCCAAGGTGCCCGCCGCCATGGCAGCGGTGAAATGCGCAGCACTTTCACCCGATTGCAGGACCGCGCGCTGGGTGGCGAGGTTGACCGCGGTGGCAACAACCGCAAAGGCTGTGTAGCGGACCAGAAGCTGCTGCAAGGTCATAGCGCGCGGCCCCAGACCGCAACAGCCAGTACAATCAGGCTGAACGGTAAAAACGCCAAGGTAGATTGCATCTGCGTCACAGCGCCCGGCAGATACGCGGCCCGCCCCTGAAACAGCGCCATTGCCGAGGTGAACGGGCTGTTCCGATCCCGCCCGAAGACGGGCCACGAGCTTTCATACAGGATGTTGCTGCGCCGCAGAGTGCCATCCAATCCGACGGCAAGCATACCGGGCTGGCCGGTCATAAGCGATGAATCTGTCGTCAAATGAAATCAACCGAAAGATGCTTTTACTTCCGGTCCGATTTGTATCAGCACCATCACTTTTTGGCTAGGTGTCAAACTGCCCGCTGCCTGGCCCGCCTTGCCGGCCAGAACCTGCGGGGAATTTCAAACTGCGCCGGATTAACCTATAAGGGCATAAAAACGTTGAGGACGGGCATGACAAATCAATCGAATCCATCCGCCAAGCCAGCCGCTCGCGCACCGGCCAGCGCTGCTCTGCCGCGTGAGACAGCGCTGTTTGCGCTGGCGGCAGGCGTCATCATCCTGGCCTCCAGGCTGCTGGCAGCCGGCCTGCTCGACATCCGCCCCGATCCCATTCATCTGGACGGTTCCTACCAGCATCTCCCGGCGCAGCAGCTGCATGACGGTTTGCTGGATGCCCTGCTCACCCTGCACTCCCAGCCTCCGTTCTGGAATTTCCTGCTGGGGATCGCCGCCAAGGCCTGCAGCGCACAAGACGCCTGCATGATCCAGCTGATCTGGAGCAGCCACCTGGTGCTAAGCGTCCTGACCGCCGTCTGCATGTTTGCGGCGCTGCGACTGCTGGCGCAATCGCGGCGCCTGGCCTGGCTGCTGCCGTTGACCTACATTCTGTCGCCGGCCGTGTTTTATTATGAGAATTTCCTCCTCTATGCCCATTTCACCTCAGCGTTTTTTGCGCTGTCCTGCCTCTGTGCCCTGCTGTTTCTGAAATCGCAGAGGACGCTCTATTTCCTGCTGTTCTGCGCCTGTCTGGCGGTGCTGTCATTGACCTGGACGCTGTTCCACCCGATCTACATCCTGCTGGTGGCCGGGCTGCTGCTGTTCAAGACCGCAGCGACCCCTGCCCGTTCGGCCATCCTCGCCGTGACATTGGCAGTCACGCTGCTGCCGTCGGTGAAGAACAAGGCGGTGTTCGGCATCTTCAGCTCCGGCAGCTGGCTTGGCCTCAATGCGTCGCAAACCGCGCCTGAGCCGATCGAAGGCTGCTCGTTCAAAACATTTGCCCAAGTCCACGGGCTAATCGGCCAGCATACCGGCACAGCGCTGAATGATCCGCGGATGATCCCCTATTCCAAGACCTGCCTGAAGAAATCGCTCGAGGTCATCGCTGCCAGCCCGGTGCAATACGCCGCCGGCGTCGTGGTGCGGGCTTCCACCAGCCTGTCGCTGTGGCCGAACGAATATTTTTACCCGCCGCTGAACTGGGACCGTTTCCCAAAGATCCCCGACACCAAGCGGGTGCTGACGGCCGAGAACAAGATCATAATCGACCCCAGCATGTCACGTTTCCTGACCCTGGCGCTGAATCTGTTCGCGCTGATCGCCCTGGCGGAACTGGCCCGCCGGGATCAGGACCACACACGCCGGGCCTTCTTTCAGGTGATGCTGCTGTCGGTGGTGCTGTTCCTGGGCGTGGCCCATGCGGTGAACGGGCCGGAACAGGAGCGTATGAGATACACGCTGCACCCGTTGTTCTGGGGGCTTTATGCGGTGGTGTTCCAGGAGGCCGCCCGGCGCGCAGGGCGGCTGACCCGCCGCATCCGGGTAAAGGCCCTGCCGGAAACCGGCAGCTCATAATAAGCCGTAAGGACCTGCGTCAGCTGGCTGGTGCCGCAAGCGGGCAACCCCCTCCGGCACCAGCAGAAACGCACGCGGGACCGCGGTCCCGCCGGGCTTACATGCCCAGGGCTTCCTTATACATTTCCAGCACCGCTTCTTCTTCGTCGATGTCGTTCTGGTCGCGCTTGCGCAGCGCAATGATCTTACGCATGACTTTGGTGTCGTAGCCGCGTGCTTTGGCTTCGGCCATCACCTCTTTTTGCTGTTCGGCGATGGTCTTCTTTTCTTCGTCCAAACGCTCGAACCGTTCGATGAACTGGCGCAGTTCGCCAGCGGTCACACGGTAGTTTTCGCTTTTTTCGTCTTCGGTGATATCCATCTGCGGCTCCGTCGGCACATGCTGTCAATTGCTGTCGGAGCAAGGGGATAGCGCCCTGCCCGCTGCGCCGCAAGCAAGGAAAGCCGCAGGGCCGCTGTAAGCGGCAAAAACCGGCGCCCGTTCCCTCGCGGCTTGCACGCAAAGCCCGGATCGGCTAGGCGCGGCGCAGCGCGAAAACCGCAGGAGCACGCAAATGTTCGAACTCATCGTCTGGGCCGGAGCCGCCTTGTCCATCGCCGGTCTGCTGGGCCTGGTCTGGTGCATTGTCCGCGTCGCGCGTGCGCGCCGCCAAAAACTGGACGACGAAGCCCTGCGCGCGGTCGTGCAATCAGTGCTGCCCTACAATCTGGGCGCCCTGCTGCTGTCAGTTCTGGGACTGATGCTGGTTATGACGGGCATTTTCCTGGGCTGAAGCCTGGGGCGCCCTGCCTGACAGACCGGCTAGACCGGCATATTGTCAAACATCTCTTCAACCGCTTCTTCGCACAGTGCGGCTTCCAAACGGCGGAAGCGGCCCGGCACCGCAGCACCCGTCTTGCGCATGTGATCCAGCAACCGGATAAACTCAGGCCGCATGGCAAGCCGGGCAGTACCGGTCTCTTCAAGAATCCGGGTTTCCAGATTCTCGACGGTGTGCAGCAGGTCTTCTTGTGTCATTGGCAGTCCTCCCTGGATCATGATGGGGTTATGCTGGTATTTCACAACAGCTGCATGAAAGCCCGCAAAAATTAGGCGCCCGACCGCCTATTTGTGAAATTTTGCCGGCCGGTTGACGGTTTTGCAGGCGTCACGCACGCCTGCCAAGCATACTGCAGCGCAACCTTACCCTGTCTTGACACAGGTCAACCGGCTGCGATGATTTCAACGGCACCATCGGTCTACGCACCGGCATCCTTGAAACACATTCTCTAATCAATATATGATTATTCAAACTCAAGGGAGAGCAACAGATGACCCCCGCCGTCAAGGCCTTCTTCGACGAAGCCACCAACACCGTTTCTTATGTGGTGGTTGAGCCTGAGGGCTCCGCCTGTGCCATTATCGACTCCGTTCTGGACTACGACCAGGCAGCGGGCCGCACCGGCACGGCATCAGCCGATGCCATCATCGCCTGGATCAAAAAAGAAGGCCTGCGGACAGAGTGGATCCTGGAAAGCCATGTGCATGCCGACCATCTGTCTGCCGCGCCCTACCTGCAAGAACAGCTGGGTGGCAAGATCGGCATCGGCGCCCAGATCACCGTGATCCAGGACACCTTCGGCAAAATCTTTAATGAAGGCACCGAATTTCAGCGCGACGGCAGCCAGTTCGACCGCCTGTACCGCGAGGGAGACGCCTTCATGATCGGCCAGATGCGCGGCGAGGTGCTGCACACACCGGGCCACACGCCCGCCTGCCTGACCTATGTGATCGGGGACGCGGCCTTTGTCGGCGACACGCTGTTCATGCCGGATTTCGGCACCGCCCGCTGCGACTTTCCCGGCGGGTCTTCAACCGATTTATATAATTCGATCCAAAAGATCCTGGCGCTGCCCGGCAACACCCGCATCTTTGTCGGCCATGATTACAAGGCGCCGGGCCGCGATGATTACGCCTGGGAAACCACCGTAGGCGAACAAAGGGCGCTGAACGTGCATATCGGCGAAGGGCGCAGCATTGAGGAATTCACCCGAATGCGCGACGCCCGTGATGCGACACTGGGCATGCCGCGTCTGATCCTGCCGTCGCTGCAGGTGAATATGCGCGCGGGCCAGATGCCGGAACCGGATGATCAGGGCAATGTCTTTCTAAAGATCCCGATCAACAAGATCTGACCGAAGCAAGCGGAAGGCGATCATGGAAACGGATTGGATTTTGGGCTTGGCGGGCGGCATGCTGGTCGGGCTTGGCGGTGCCGTCTACCTTTTGGGCAACGGACGCATCATGGGCGCCAGCGGTATTCTGGGCGGGCTGCTGGATGGCAGCGGGCAGAGCACCGCAGGGGAAAGACTAGCCTTCATCACAGGTGTAATTGCCATGCCGTTGCTGATGGGCCTGCTGGCAGGCACACCGCAAACCCATGTCACCAGCAGCGCCACCGTGCTGATCATTGCGGGATTGCTGGTCGGCCTTGGCACGCGGATGGCCAACGGCTGCACGTCCGGTCACGGGGTCTGCGGTGTTTCCCGGCTGTCCTTGCGTGGCATCACCGCGGCGGCGGCATTCATGCTGGCAGGTATCCTGACGCTGGCAGTTCTGCGCCAGGTTATGGGAGTGATCTGATGCTTCGTATTCTTCTGGCACTGATTGCAGGCAGCCTGTTTGGCGCCGGGCTAATGCTGTCAGGCATGACTGACACCGCCAAAGTACAAGGGTGGCTGGATGTTTTTGGGCGCTGGGATCCCACACTAGGCTTTGTTATGGGCGGCGCGCTGCTGCCGATGGCACTGGCCTGGCGGCTGGCAAAGGGACGTCAGCCTGCCGCTGGGGGCAGCTTCCCCGCCCTGCCGCGCGCCGGGCTGGACCGGCGGCTGATCCTTGGATCCATTCTGTTCGGCGCGGGATGGGGCCTGGCGGGGCTCTGCCCCGGTCCTGCAATGGCCTCGCTCAGCTATAACGGATGGCAGGGCGCGCTGTTCCTGGCGGCGATGGCCTGCGGCATGATAGCCGCTCCCAGGCTCAGCCGGCATCTGGACCGGCGCGCCGCAAACGCGTAAAGACTCGGGATATGGATGCACGCGTTATTACCCCCCGCTATTCGGTCTCGCCGCAGATCTCGGCTGAGGACTTGCCCGCCATTGCCGACGCCGGCTTTAAAACGGTGATCTGCAACAGACCGGACGCGGAAGTCCCGCCCAGCCATCAGGCTGAGGCGATCCGCGCAGCCGCCGAAGCCGCCGGGCTGCGGTTCGAGGTTCTGCCGCTCACCCATCAGACCATGACACCCGAAAATGCAGCCCGCCAGCGGGCGCTGTATGAAGGCTGCGAAGGCCCGGTGCTGGCCTATTGCGCGTCCGGAACCCGCTGTTCTGTGGTTTGGGCGCTCAGCCAGGCCTGCGATATGTGCGCCGATGACATTCTGCTGAAAACCGCAGCCGCCGGCTATCAGCTGGACGGGTTGCGGCCAGCACTGGATTCCCTGGCGGGAAATTAACCCTGTGAAAACTCTGCCTGCGTCGAATGTTGCTGGCAGCAGCCAAACCTTTGGCCGACGCGGGAAACCCGGATCTGACCAATACTGATCACCCCAGGCCGGAACCCAATGCGTCAACCGGACCCGGCGCCTGCACTGATGAATGTGCAGGCTGCTAACCGTTTGGAATGGCTATAAGGGTTTGGCTGCCCGCGGCGCCCCCGGGATAAGCCCCTGGAGTCCGGGGCTGAGTGATGGCGGTTCGCAGCGCAAAGAACTTAATGAATCAGTTACTTCCTGGCAAGGCGCCGTCCAGCCCGGCCAATTGCGAGATTTCTGCCGCGGCATCCCCCGGGTCAAAATCCCCCAAGTCGACCGCGGGAAGATCAGGCAAGTCAGGCAGCCCGCCGTCCAGCCCATCCATGCCCAAAGCGCCATCGTCGCCAAGACCGGGCAAATCCATTGCGCCCATTCCACCCATTGCGTCATCCATGCCGCCCATGCCGCCGTCAAAACCGCCGTCACCCAGCGCAGGAAGCCCCTCGCCGTCCATACCAAGACCGCCGCCCAGACCCGGTGCCGCTTCCAATGCAGGCAGGCCCGTGTCGTCCATCGGGTCCTGCAGTCCCTGCGCGGCAATTCCCATATCGAGTGCCGGAGGTCCGCCGCCCATCATGTCGGCGCCTGCCCCGTCGGAGAACCCCATTCCTTCTGCCCCGGCATCGCCTGCCAGCCTGGCCCCGGACTGGTTCAGCCGGACTGCACGCGCGCCGTTCATTTGGCCCAGGCGCCCCTGAGCAATCGACTGGCCGCCAATGGTCAGCAGGTCGGTTTCATACAGAAAGGCGGAATCCAGCGGCAGCGAATCGCCGACTTTGAGGCCGGTAAAATCCCTTAGGGGCACCCGCATCTTGCACAAAACAGCCGACAGCTCCGCCCGGATCGACCCCAGATTGCGGCCCAGAGATGGACCTTGCGCACCGCTTCCCTGACCGTCCTGCAGTTCTTCGGCAGTGGGTTCCGGAAGTATCAGCTTCATCACGCCCTGCATGGCGCCGCAGGCCAGATCCAGGTTCAACTCGATCACCCGGTAATCCTCAGCCTCCATGCCCAGCACCAGGCTGCGCACATTTTCAACCTGTGCGCCAAAGCGGTAACCGGTAAAGATTGCCTGATCGGCTTGGCCATCCAGCATCGCAAACACCTTGCCAAAGGTGCGTTCCAGAAACTCTGCCGTCATGGCTGCATCTGTCGGGGTATAGTGACGCTCGTCCGGTGCTTTGCCCATCACCGTACCGATGGTCTGCTGCTGGATCAGCGCTGTCACCGTGGCTGCATCCATGCTGGCTGCACCCATTCTGCCATGCGGGCAATCCAGCACCACCAGAAGATCCTTATCCGACAGCTGCTCTGCCAGATCTTCGGGAATGCGGTTGGATTGCCGGGCTGCCAGAACTGCCACCGGCAATCCGCACAGGTCCGCAGCTGCCCGCGCCACCGATCGGCGCAGTGCTTTCAGCGTCAAGGAACTGGTAAGCGCCCCAACACCTTCCTTTGTCGCTGCCAGCTTGCGTGCAAGCACACCCTGCTTGCCGCTGCCTGCCTCTGCTGCTTCTGTTTCAGACATAGGCTGTTTAACCTGCCCCTTGCACGTCCCGTTTCCCCGTTTTTAACCGAAAGGAGGTTAACAACTCCTGTACCTCGGGCCAGGTTACGCAGCCTTTTCGCCTTCTGCGGGTAAGGAAACCCGGAACGCACCGCCGCCGTGCCCCGGCAGATAGGAAACATTGCCGCCCAGCCGTTGCATAACTTCGCGGCAGATTGCCAAGCCAAGCCCCGCACCGCCTGCCCGCTCGGGGCTGACACGCGAAAATTTCTCAAAAATCATCTGTTGAAATTCTGCCGGCACGCCGCTGCCGTTGTCAGTAAAGTCGATCTGCAGCCATCCGCTGGTTGCGGAGGCGGAAATGGACAGTTCCGGCTCCGCAGCATCGCAATATTTCTGGGCATTGGCGATCAAATTGATAAAGACCTGCGCCAGCCGGTCGAGGTCGGAGGATATGCGCACCCCTTCCGTTGCGGGATTGCGGCAGACCTTGAGCGGACGGTCTGATCCCGCCAGTGCGGCGGCCACCGCGTGGTCCAGCACGTCCGGCAGGGCGCCGGCCGACATGTTCAGGCTCACCTGACCGTTCTCCAGTACGCTGAGGTCCAGAAGATCGTTCAGCAGCCGGGTCAGCCGCAGCGTTTCGTCATGGATGATCCCGGCATAGTGGCGCTGATCCTGCGCGCTCAGCTGCCCGTCATCGCGCAGGATTTCCGAAAACGCCCGGATCGAGGTCATCGGCGTGCGCAGCTCATGGCTGACCTGGCTAAGGAAGGCGTCCTTCTGTTCGGAAATTTGCGTAAGTTTTTCGTTTGTTTCCCGCAACTTGCGGGCAGTCGCTGTTAGCTCTGCCGATTGCGTCTCCAAGCGGCTGGAATACTCCAGCATCTGGGCGGTTTCATCCGCAACTGCCAGCAGATCCGCAACCGAAACCGAAGAGCCGCCGGCGATCTGGCCAATCATCGCATGCGCTGCAGCCGCGCCGATGGAGGCGCTCAGCTCGCGCTCCAGCCGTTCAAGAAAGGCCGGTGTCGGCTCAGGCAGCGGGCCGCGGCCGCCCTGCCGCAGCCGCTCGCGCTGAAAGAACGCTTGCGCTTCTGCGGCACCCAGAATCCGCTGCGACATGATCATCAGATCTTCGCATTGCGCCACAGATCCGGTCCAGCCGCGCGGGCCGGCGGAATGGTCGAAGACATTGACGAATTGCGCGCCCTGCAGCCGCTCCAGCGGGCTGGGGAAGCTCATCAGCGACACCAGGCAGAACGCCAGCGCATTCAGACTCATCGACCACAAAACGGCGTGAACGGTCGGATCCATGGCTTCGATTCCGAACAGCGCCTCGGGACGCAGCCAGCTTAGGCCAAACAAGCCGTCACGCAGGATATGCTCGGGCAACAACCCGCCGCCCAGGGCCGGCAGCAGCATGGTATAGAGCCAGATGGCAAACCCCACCGTAAGCCCGGCCAGTGCGCCGCTGCGGGTGGCACCGCGCCAGAACAGCCCGCCAACCAGCGCCGGCAGAATTTGCGCCACCCCGGCAAAAGAGATGAGGCCGATGGCGGCCAGCGCCGCAGCGCCGCCGGACAGGTGGTAATAGAAATACCCCAGCGCCATGATCACCGCGATCGACACCCGGCGCGACAGCAGCACTACATCGCGCACATCGCCCGAAACCGACGCCCGGCGGTTCTGCAGCCGCAGCCAGACCGGCATCACGATGTGGTTCGATACCATTGTGGACAGCGCCATGGCGGCCACAATCACCATCGACGTGGCCGAGGAAAACCCGCCGAGAAATGACAGGACTGCCAACCCCTGCTGCCCCTGCTGCAGCGGCACTGTCAGCACAAACATATCCGGGTTGGCGCCTGCAGGCAGCAGCTCCAGCCCGACTGCGGCGATGGGGACCACAAACATCGAAATCAGCAGCAGATACAGAGGGAATGCCCATGAGGCGATGCGCAGGTGGCGCTCATCCTCGTTCTCCACCACCATCACCTGGAACATCCGCGGCAGGCAGACAAAGGCCGCCGCAGCCAGAAAGGTAACGGTGGCCCAACGGCTGCCATCAACGTTCCACTGGCCGATTTGCGAGGCGTCAATTCTCTGCAGCGTCTCTCCCACGCCGCCGGCCACGCCCCAAACAACAAACACCCCAACCGCCAGCAACGCCGCCAGTTTGACGATGGCCTCCAGCGCCACCGCGGTGACCACCCCGTGGTGACGCTCATTGGCGTTCAGGTTGCGGGTGCCGAACAGAATGGCAAAAACCGCCAGTCCTGCTGCCACCCAGAACACGGTGTAGGTTTCATTGTAGCTGCGCAGCGGATCCGCCTCGGCAAAAATGGCAAAGGACAGCGTGATGGATTGCAACTGCAGCGAAATATAGGGCGTGACGCCAATCACCGCGAGAATGGTCACGCCGGCCGCCAGCAGGTTCGACTTGCCATAGCGCGACGACAACAGGTCGGCGATTGACGTGATCCGCTGGCTGCGCCCGATCCGCACCAGTTTGCGCAGGCCCCACCACCATCCGATCATCACCAGCGACGGGCCAAGGTAGATCGTTACGAACTCCAGGCCTGAGCGCGCGGCATAGCCAACCGCGCCGTAAAAAGTCCAGGCGGTGCAATAGATTGACAGCGACAACGTGTAGATCAGCGGCGACCGCATCCAGGCGGCGCTTTTACCGCGGGTTGCCATCCGGTCGGCCCAGAAGGCAATGAAAAACAGAAACGCCACATAGGCGAGACAGACAACCGCAAGCACGTTGAGCGAGGCCATCAGCGGTCCTCCGCTCCGTCCGGAGATCCTGCCCCGTCCGGCCCGCCGCCGGTCCAATGATCCGCCCAACGCTGCACAGCGAGGCTGAAGGCAAAACAAGCACCGATCAGGCCGGTCCAGACGGCAAAAATATAGATGATGGCCGACGACATACTGACACCATCGCGCGCCGCGGGATGGGTGGAGGCTTCGGGCCACAACAGCGGCAGCGCCAGCAGCAATGCGCCCAGAACCGGCAGCAGGCGGGCAATATCCATCAGCCTGCGGCGGCGGTAGGTCTGGCGTTCCGCGCGGGTGCCTGTTTGCTCTTCGGCGCCGCTCCCCTGTGTCATCCCTGTCCGGCCTGGGCGTGCAGGTCGCGCACCGCCGTCAGCACCTCGGCATTGGAGAAGGGTTTGGTCATAAACCGCGTCACCCCCGCCTTTTCCGCCATCTCGCGGTCGCGCATCTGGCCGCGGGCGGTCAGCATCAGCACCGGCAGTGCGCCCATGCCACCCTCGCTTCGCAGCTCGCGCACGATCTCCAGACCGCTTTTGCCCGGCAGCATAAGGTCCAGAATCACCAGATCGGGATTGGCATCGCGGATCACCTCCACCGCGGTGGCACCATCGGTATGCGCATCCACGCTCCAGCCGTCCCGTATCAGCAGAAACCGGATGGCCTCGGTGATATTCGGCTCGTCTTCGATCAGAACAACATGCCTGCCCATCAGCAGAATTTCCTCCCGGCGCCGACTGCCGGCCAGGCCGGTCCGCAGACGCATTCATTTTTGTGCAGATTAGCCCCGCGGCCGTGTCACTGTCAAAACTCTTCCTTCAGAATCGATGGCTCGCGCCGCGCCGGACAGCCCTGGCGCGGGCAGATCCGGCAACTGGCGCCAACCGGCTGCGGATCCCGTGCATCCTTGGCGCCGGGCAGGATCAGCATAACCGCCCTGTACATAGGATCAGCGCCAAAATCCTGCATCTCCTGCGGCCAGGCCACCGCCATGCAGTCAAAAGCCGCCGCGTTGCGCCCCTGCTGCAGAACATTGCGCCGCACCGGGATATTCGGGTGCACAAGCGCAGTATACAGCGGCCACAGCGGGCAGGACGCCCCGAAACGCGGCATCGAAAACCCGGTCACAGGCTTGCGGAACAAAAGCGTGCCTGAGGCATCGCAGACCACCAGCCCGGCCTCCTGCCCCAGCACCTCCTCAGGCAGCGCCGCCAAACGGCGCAGCACGGCAGGGAGCCCGCATTTGAAGCGGCGCGCGATCGCCACCGGAGCAACCCCATCCGCCTGGATTTCCTGCTCCAGCGCCTGCAGCGGCATCGCCAAGGCATCCGCCCGGTATTGCGCCAAGGCAGCCTGTGCCAGGCTGCGGGCCGCCGGGCTTGTCAAAGCAGGGGCAGTCTGGACCAGCTGTCCGGGTTCAGCGGAACCATCCTCCAGTGCAGGGAAGTGAAACCCGTTTTCCTGAAAGAAGACCTCGGCCTCCTCTTGCGGCATTCCGCGGCGGTCGTCGCTGGTGTCGCCCTCGTCCAGAAAATTCACCAGCGCCCGGCTGCTCTCGGACAAGCGCAGGGAATCTTCGTTGAGGTTCTTGTGAAAGCGGTCGCGCCACTCCGGCTCCAGTTCGCCGGTCTCTGCCAGGATCGACGCGGTGGAGCGGATCGCAGCAGCAGTCGACAGCACCTCATGCACCGAGGCCGCCAGATTGGGATCATGGGTCAGCCGGTCTGACAGGGTTTCCACCGTGCGTTCCAGCGTGGCAATGCGGCGGTGGCCGGCTGCCAGCACCTCGGCCCAGCCGGGAAACCGGCCGGCAAATTCATCGACCCGGTCCAGCTCGGCCACCGGCACCCCGCTGTCCGCCGCCGCCTCCCGCAGGGTAGAGATCAGGGCCGCCTCGGCCCCCTCGCTCAGCATCGACGGCTCCACCCCCAGCACCCCAGCGAGATCAACCAGCAGCTTGCCGCCGATTCTGCGCCGGTTATGTTCGATCAGGTTGAGGTAGGAGGCCGAGATCCCCGCCTCCCGCGCCAATTCGGCCTGACGCATTCCAAGGATCAGCCTGCGTTCGCGGATCCGGCTGCCGGTCAGGGTATCGCGTGCCATTATGCGTGGCCTCCCAAAACACTGTCAATTCAACGGCTTTCTGCGTTGCAATATAATACAATTTACAGAATGCCACTGAATACTGTTCAGTTATTTACAGAAATTTCAAGCAATAAAAGGGATTTATTGCCTGGCTTTACATAGCGCGCTCATACTGATTTTGCACGAAACGTGCTGGTGCTGCGCAGAAGTGAGGAGCTGCAAGGCACTAATCATATTAGGGAGGAATACATGTCTGAATTTGACGCATCGCGCCGCAGAGTCTTAAAGACCGGCGCAATCGCAGGCGCCGGTATGGCGCTGCCAACGATCTTTACCGCCTCTTCCGCCGCGGCTTTTACCAATGAACCGACCGGCGGCACCGTGACCCTGGGCTTCAATGTGCCCCAGACCGGCCCCTACGCTGATGAAGGCGCCGACGAGCTGCGCGCCTATGAACTGGCGGTCGAGCATCTGAATGGCGGCGGCGACGGCGGCATGATGAACACCTTCAGCTCCAAGGCGCTGCAAGGGAACGGCATCCTGGGCAAGAAGGTGGAATATGTCACTGGCGACACCCAGACCAAGTCTGACGCAGCCCGTGCCTCGGCCAAGTCGATGATCGAAAAAGACGGCGCGGTGATGATCACCGGCGGCTCGTCCTCGGGTGTTGCGATTGCCGTGCAGGGTCTCTGCCAGGAGGCAGGCGTGATCTTCATGGCTGGCCTGACGCATTCCAACGACACCACCGGCAAAGACAAAAAAGCCAACGGTTTCCGCCACTTCTTCAACGGCTATATGTCGGGCGCGGCGCTGGCGCCGGTGCTGAAGAACCTCTATGGCACCGACCGCACCGCTTACCACCTGACCGCCGATTACACCTGGGGCTGGACCCAGGAAGAATCGATTGCAGCCGCAACCGAGGCCCTGGGCTGGAACACCGTGAACAAGGTGCGCACGCCGCTGGCCGCGACCGACTTTTCCTCCTACATCGCGCCGGTTCTGAACTCTGGCGCTGATGTGCTGGTTCTGAACCACTATGGCGGCAACATGGTGAACTCGCTGACCAATGCGGTGCAGTTCGGCCTGCGCGACAAGGTGGTGAACGGCAAGAACTTCGAGATCGTCGTGCCGCTCTACTCCCGCCTGATGGCCAAGGGTGCAGGCGCCAACGTGAAGGGCATTCACGGCTCCACCAACTGGCACTGGACGCTGCAGGACGAAGGCTCCAAAGCGTTCGTCAAATCCTTCGGCACCAAATACGGCTTCCCGCCGAGCCAGGCCGCCCATACCACCTACTGCCAGACGCTGCTTTACGCGGATGCGGTTGAGCGTGCGGGCACCTTCAACCCCTGCGGTGTTGCCGGAGCGCTGGAAGGCTTTGAATTCGACGGGCTGGGCAATGGCAAAACCCTGTACCGCGCCGAAGACCACCAGTGTTTCAAAGACGTTCTGGTGGTGCGCGGCAAGGAAAATCCGACCTCGGAATTCGACCTTCTGGAAGTGGTCGAGGTCACCCCGCGTGCACAGGTGGAATACGCACCGGACCACCCGATGTTTGCCGGCGGCCAACTGGGCTCCTGCAACCCGGGCGCCTGAAGCCCGCCACTGGCGCCGGAATTATGCAATAGTTCCGGCCCGGATTCCGTACCGGAATCCGGCTGCGCCGCATCGCGGGTCTTCCGGCATTGCCGGAAGACCCTTCCCTGACCTGACGAACGGTGGGACCCATGGACGCCATTCTCCTGCAAATCCTGAACGGGCTCGACAAGGGCTCGGCCTATGCGCTGATCGCGCTGGGATTGACACTTATCTTCGGCACGCTTGGCGTGGTGAACTTTGCCCATGGGGCCCTGTTCATGATCGGCGCCTTCTGCGCTGTCACCGTGCAACGTTTTCTGAACCTCAGCTTTGAGACCGTCGACGAGACCCAGACCGACTTTCTGGGCAACCCGCTGAAAGTGAAAACCCCCTACGTCGAGGCCTGGTTCGGTCCCGAGTTCGGCGGCTCCATCATCGACTGGGCGGTGCCGCTGGCGATCCTCTTTGCCATCCCGATCATGATCGGCGTCGGCTATGTGATGGAACGCGGTCTGATCAAGCATTTCTACAAGCGACCCCATGCGGACCAGATCCTGGTGACCTTCGGCCTTGCCATCGTGCTGCAGGAAGTCATCAAGTATTTCTACGGCGCCAACCCGATCCAGACCCCGGCCCCGGACGCGCTGAACGGCGTGATGAACCTGGGCGCTGTCATCGGCATGGACATCATCTATCCGGTCTGGCGCGTGGTCTATTTCTTTTTTGCAGTGCTGATCATCGGCGGCATCTTCAGCTTCCTGCAATTCACCACATTCGGCATGGTGGTGCGGGCCGGCATGGCCGACCGCGAGACCGTGGGCCTGCTGGGCATCAACATCGACCGCCGCTTCACCATTATGTTCGGCATCGCTGCCGCTGTCGCAGGGTTGGCCGGTGTGATGTACACGCCAATCAACTCGCCCAACTACCACATGGGCATGGATTTCCTGGTCCTCAGCTTTGTGGTGGTGGTTGTCGGCGGCATGGGATCGCTGCCCGGTGCGGTGCTGGCGGGTTTCCTGCTGGGTGTTCTTGAGAGCTTCGCCTCGATGAACGAGATCAAATCGCTGATCCCCGGCATCGACCAGATCATCATCTATGTGGTCGCAATCATCATTCTGCTGACCCGTCCACGGGGCCTGATGGGCCGCAAAGGCGTGATGGAGGACTAAGACATGTTCGGACTGGATAAAAAAGACACCTCTATGCTGATCATCGTCGCCTGCCTGACGCTGTTCGCCCCCTTCATCCTGAACCCCTTCCCCACCGGCAGCGCCATGGCGCAGTTCAACGCGGGCTATCCGGACCTGATGCAGCGCTTTGTGATCTTTGGGATCTTCGCCATCGGATTTAACATTCTGTTTGGCCTCACCGGCTATTTGTCATTCGGCCATGCGGCTTTCCTTGGCGCCGGATCCTACTCGGCCGTCTGGATGTTCAAGCTGGTGGGCATGAACGTGATCCCGGCGATCCTGCTGTCGGTCATCGTTGCAGGCCTGTTCGCCTTGCTCATTGGTTTTGTCAGCTTGCGCCGCTCCGGCATCTATTTCTCGATCCTGACACTGGCCTTTGCCCAGATGTCCTTCAACCTGGCCTATTCGGTGCTGACCCCGATCACCAATGGCGAAACTGGCCTGCAGCTGACACTGGAAGACCCACGCATCCTGGGTGTCTCTGCCACCGCGGACGGCTCAATCCCGGTGACCAGCCTGTTCGGCCTGGAGATGCGTTCAACGTTTGAGCTGGCAGTCGGCCCCTGGGCCTTTCAGTTCAACGCGGGCTATTACCTGTGCGCGCTGATCCTGCTGGCGGCCTTCTACCTGTCGATCCGCATCTTCCGCTCGCCCTTTGGCATGATGCTGCGGGCGGTGAAATCGAACCAGCAGCGAATGAACTACACCGGCCTGAACACCCGGCCCTATACCCTGGCGGCCTTTGTGATCTCGGGCATGTATGCGGGTCTGGCTGGTGGCCTGATGGCCTCGATGGACCCCTTGGCAGGCGCTGAGCGGATGCAGTGGACAGCCTCGGGCGAGGTGGTGCTGATGACCATCCTCGGCGGTGCCGGCACGCTGATCGGCCCGGTGCTGGGTGCAGGATTCATCAAGTACTTCGAGAACATTTTCTCGAAAATCAACGACAACGTGCTGCACAGCTGGTTCAGCTTTATGCCCGACGGGATGGAGGATGCCCTTGTCTTTCTGGTCCACCCCTTCATCGGCAAAGGCTGGCATCTGACCCTGGGTATCCTGTTCATGCTGGTGGTGATCTTCCTGCCCGGCGGCCTGGTAGAGGGCGGCCAGCGGATCAAGGGCTGGCTCAGCCGCCGCAAGGCCAAGGACAGCAATACGTCCGGCAAAACCAACCCCGCGGAATAAGGAGACAACACAATGGGTATCCTTGAAGTCAAAGACGTGGGGAAACGGTTCGGCGGCCTGCAAGCGCTGTCCGAGGTGAACCTCAGCGTTCAGGAAAACTCGGTCCATGCGATCATCGGACCAAACGGCGCGGGCAAATCCACCCTGCTGAACTGCCTGGTGGGCAAGCTGATCCCCGACACCGGATCCGTCATGTTCGACGGCCAGTCGGTGCTGGGCCGCGCGCCTTACGAGATCAACCAGATGGGTATTTCCCGTGTGTTCCAGACGCCTGAAATCTTTGGTGATCTGACGGTGCTGGAAAACATGATGATCCCTTGCTTTGCCAAGCGCGACGGCGCGTTTGAGCTGAACGCCCTGTCATCGGTGCTGAAGCAGAAAGACATCCTGCAAAAGGCCGAGCATATGCTGGAAGAGATGAACATGGCGGACAAGCGGCACATGCATGCCGCCGCCATGTCCCGCGGCGACAAGCGGCGGCTGGAGATCGGCATGTGCCTCAGCCAGGAACCCCGGCTGCTGCTGCTGGACGAACCCACTGCCGGTATGGCGCGGGCCGACACCAACAACACCATCGACCTGTTGAAACAGATCTCGGACCAGCGCGACATCACCATCGCCATCATCGAACACGACATGCATGTGGTGTTCAGCCTCGCCAACCGGATCACCGTCCTGGCCCAGGGCACGCCGCTGGTCGAGGACGACCCGCAAAACATCCGCGGCAACCCCAAGGTGCGCGAAGCGTACCTGGGCGAGTCGGCGTAAGGAGAAACCAACATGAATGTGAAGCCCGATTTCTCCAAAAGCGCCAATGCGGCCACCACCGCGCCTGCCTTCCTGTCGGTCTGGGATGTCCACGCCTATTACGGTGAAAGCTACATCGTGCAGGGCATCAGCTTCAACGTCCACGAAGGCGAAATCCTGGCCTTGCTGGGCCGCAATGGTGCTGGCAAAACGTCTACCCTGCGCTCGATTGCCCGCACAGGGTCCCCCTTGGTGACCCGCGGTGAAATCTGGCTGGACCATAAACCGCTGCACAAGATGGAATCCTATGAGGCCGCATCCGTGGGCCTGGGCCTGGTGCCTGAGGACCGCCGCATCATCCCCGGCCTGACGGTTGAGGAAAACCTGCAGCTGGCGCAGATCGCGCCGCCCGTCGGCTGGTCGCTGGAGCGTCTGTACGATCTGTTCCCGCGCCTTGGTGAACGGCGCAAGCAGGAGGGCGTGACCCTCTCGGGCGGCGAGCAGCAGATGCTGGCAATTGCCCGCGCGCTGGCCCGCGACATCAAGGTGCTGCTGCTGGACGAACCCTACGAAGGCCTGGCCCCGGTAATCGTCGACGAGATTGAAAAGACCCTCATCCACATCAAGGAACAGGGCATGACAACCATCATTGTTGAGCAGAACGCGGTCCGCGCCCTGGAACTGGCGGACCGTGCGGTGATCCTGGATACCGGCGGCATCGTCTTTGACGGAACCGCCGCCGAGGTTCTGGAAAACGAAGAGCTGCGCGCCGAATACCTGGCGATCTAAAACATCCTTTTGCGTCATACCGAAACTGGCAGACTGAGGCCACCCCGACCGGGGCTGGCCTCTTTTTCAAGCCTTGCACCTTTTCCAAATCCGCCCTGTTTTCCTCTTGCCAAAAATATCCCGGGGTTTGGGGCAGAGCCCCAATCTACCTTTTAAAAACGCTCCCGCAGCTCGGTTTTCAGCACCTTGCCATAGTTGTTCTTGGGCAGCGCTTCGATGCGCAGATATGCCTTGGGGCGTTTGAACCGGGCGATCCGGCTGCTGCAAAGGTCATCCAGCTCTGCATCCTGCGCATCTCCCACAACAAAGGCCACCACTTCCTCGCCCCAATCCGCATGGGGCCGGCCCACGACTGAGACCTCGCGCACTTCAGGGTGCAGCAACAAGACTTCCTCCACCTCGCGCGGATAGACGTTGGAACCGCCGGTGATGATCATGTCCTTGGAGCGGTCCTGCAGCGTCAGATAGCCGTCGGCGTCCAAAACCCCCATGTCGCCGGTCATCAGCCAGCCATTGACCAGTGTTCTGGCGGTGGCTTCCGGATTATTCCAATAACCCGGCATCACCACATCGCCGCGCACCATGATCTCTCCGTGGCCGCCGGCGGGCAGGAATTCTCCCTCCGGCGTGCCGATCCGCACCTCAACCACGCTTTGCGCCCTGCCGACACTGGCCAGCCGCTCGCGCCAGCGCGGATGCGCGCGGTCCTGCACGGCATGACGCGGCAGCGCGGTGATCGCCATCGGGCATTCCCCCTGGCCGTAGACCTGCACAAAGACCGGGCCGAAATGCTCCACTGCCTCCACAATGTCGGCCGTATACATCGGCCCGCCTGCGTAAACCACTGTGCGCAGCCCCTCGCCCTTGCGGCCCAGCCGCTTGGCTTCCGAGGTCATCCTTGTGACCATCGTGGGCGCTGCAAACATATGGACCCGCCCGAAATGCGCTGCCAGATCAAAGATCTCCGCCTCGTCAAATCCGCCGGACACCGGGCAGACATGCGCAGCCCCCGCGAGCACATGCTGAATTGCATAAATTCCCGCCCCATGGCTCATCGGTGCCGCATAAAGCGCCTGATCCCCGGCGCTGACCTGATCCACATCAGCGAAATAGGCGATTGCCATGGTCATCAGCATCCGGTGGGTAATCATCACCCCCTTGGGCCGCCCGGTGGTGCCAGAGGTATAGAACAGCCAGGCCAGATCTTCCGGGGCACGGAAAACAGGCTCAGCCACAGGCTGCGCTTCCAGGCCAGCGGCAAAGTCTGAACCCGTGATGTCCACACAGCGCACAATCGCCTCTGTTCCCGCAACAGCCTCTGTCAGCCCGGGCGAGGTAAACACCAGCCCCGCACCGGAGTTTTGCAGGATGTATTCCGCCTCCTTGCCATGCAGCTTGGCATTGACCGGCACCGCCGCCGCCCCCGCATACCAAATGCCGTAAAGCGTGATCAGGTAGTCCGGGCAATTCTTCATGAAGATGCCGACCCGGTCCCCCGGCTGCACACCCTGCATCTGCAGCCAGCCCGCCACCGACGCCGCGCGGGCGTGAAAGCCTGCGTAGTCCGCAACCTGCTCCTGTCCCAGAAACAACGCAGGCCGCGCCGCCTCTGCCGCTGCCATGCGCTGCAACCACACTGCAATGTTCATCCGCTTTCCCCTCCGGCTTGCCCGTCGGCGTGCATCGCGGCACGCAAACACCCCCTTCAATTCCGCAGAAAGGCCGGGGTAGAAACACCATATGAGCGATCTTGCCTTTGACCATGCCCCTGTGGGCCTTGCCGTGCTGGAACGCCGCGTCATCACGCGGTGCAACCTGCAGTTTGCTTCCACCTTCGGCGGAACTCCCGGTGAATATACCGGCATGCCGATTTCAGGGCTGTACCCCAGCCAGGAGGATTTCAACCGTATCGGCACCCTGTTGCAACAGCCTGAGGCGCAAAGCGGCAGCTACAGCGACGAACGCATCATGCGCCGCCGCGCAGGCGCATTGTTCTGGTGCCGGGTGCGCGGCCGTTCAGTGACACCCGAGACGCCGTTTCAGACCGGCATCTGGTCCTTTGCCGATATATCCGAGGACCGCCCGGTGGTCTCGCTTACCCCGCGCGAGCGCGAAGTGGCGATCCTCACCTGCAAAGGGCTGTCGGCCAAAGAAATCGGCCAGCAGCTGGATCTGTCCTACCGCACAGTGGAAAGCCACCGGGCGCATCTGCTGCAAAAATTCGGCGCCCGCAAGCTGCCGGAACTGGTGGCCAAACTGACCGGCATGCCGCTGTGAGACAAAATACAGTCCGGCAATTGCAAATCAGATTATCTGCCTCCATGTTACAGCCCGGACCGACGGTGCTTTCCTTGCGGTAATCCTTGCCCTATAAGCGCCCTAATTTCCGGTCCGCCTGCCCTGGCGGGCCTGTCGGAATTGGCTGAGGAAAATATGACAAACAAATCTCACGAAGCTGACGTGGCATTCATCAAGGCGCTGGCGGAATTGCTGCGCGAAAACGATCTGACCGAACTGCAGGTAAAGCGGGACTACGGCGACGACGACAGCCTGAATGTGCGTGTCTCCCGCCAGACCGCCATGGCCGCACCGGTGCAGGTTGCGATGCCCGCCGCCGCTGCGCCGGTTGCAGCAGCTGCCCCTGCCGCCGCCCCTGCCCCCGCTGCCGCCAGCGATGACCCGGCAAGCCACCCCGGCGCCGTGGCCTCGCCGATGGTCGGCACCGTCTATCTGCAGGCCGAGCCCGGTTCGCCCGCCTTTATCTCCGTGGGCAAGCAAGTCAACGAAGGCGACACTCTGCTGATCGTCGAAGCCATGAAGACCATGAACCACATTCCGGCGCCGAAATCGGGCACCGTGAAGCGCATTCTGGTTGAAGACGGCGCCGCCGTTGAATTCGGAACCCCCCTGGCCATCATCGAGTAAGGATCTGCAATGTTTGACAAGATCCTGATTGCCAACCGCGGTGAGATTGCCCTGCGCGTGATCCGTGCCTGCCGGGAAATGGGCATCAAATCGGTAGCGGTGCATTCCACTGCGGATGCCGACGCAATGCACGTGCGCATGGCCGATGAATCGGTCTGCATCGGCCCGCCGTCCAGCACCCAAAGCTACCTGTCGATCCCGGCCATCATCTCGGCGGCCGAAATCACCGGCGCCCAGGCCATTCACCCGGGCTATGGCTTCCTGTCGGAAAACGCCAACTTTGTGCAGATCATCGAAGACCACGGGCTGACCTTCATCGGCCCCTCGGCTGCGCATATCCGCATCATGGGCGACAAGATCACCGCCAAGGAAACCGCCCTGAACCTCGGCATTCCGGTTGTTCCGGGATCTGAGGGCGGCGTGCCCGACATCGCCGCGGCCAAAAAAGCCGCCGCAGACATGGGCTATCCGGTGATCATCAAGGCCACCGCCGGCGGCGGCGGCCGCGGCATGAAAGTGGCCTTGAACGAAAAAGAGCTGGCCAACGCCTTCTCCACTGCCCGTTCCGAAGCCAAGGCTGCCTTTGGCAATGACGAAGTCTATATGGAGAAATACCTCCAGAAGCCGCGTCACATCGAAGTGCAGGTTTTTGGCGACGGCAAAGAGACCGGCATCCATCTGGCGGAACGTGACTGCTCGCTGCAGCGCCGCCACCAGAAGGTGTTCGAAGAGGCCCCCGGCCCCTGCATCACCCCGGAAGAACGCGCGCGCATTGGCAAGATCTGCGCCGATGCCATCGGCAAGATGGGCTATTCCGGTGCCGGCACCGTGGAATTTCTCTATGAAGACGGTGAGTTCTACTTCATCGAGATGAACACCCGCCTGCAAGTGGAACACCCGGTGACCGAGGCGATCTTCGGCGTCGATCTGGTGCGTGAGCAAATCCGGGTCGCCGAAGGGCTGCCGATGTCGTTCACTCAGGACGATCTGGAAATCAACGGCCACGCCATCGAGGTGCGGATCAACGCCGAAAAGCTGCCGAACTTTGCCCCCTGCCCGGGCAAGATCACCCAGTACCACGCCCCCGGCGGATTGGGGGTGCGGATGGATTCGGCGCTGTATGACGGCTACTCGATCCCGCCCTATTACGACTCGCTGATCGGCAAGCTGATCGTGCATGGCCGGGACCGGACCGAGGCGCTGGCCCGTCTGAACCGCGCCCTGGGCGAGCTGATCATCGACGGCATCGACACCACCGTGCCGCTGTTTCATGCGCTGTTGCAGGAACAGGATATCCACACCGGCGACTACGGCATCCACTGGCTGGAACGCTGGCTAGAAGAAAACCAGCCCGGATAACTTCAGCGGGGCGCGCCACTGGCTGCGCCCCGTTTTACATTTGCCTGCCTTTTCCGGTTATACTGGCCAGCACCATGAGCTTAACTGCGGACCTATTGCTGCACGCCTATTCCGCCGGTGTTTTTCCGATGGCTGAACACCGCGACGACCCCGAGATTTTCTGGGTCGATCCCAAGCGGCGTGGCATTCTGCCGCTGGATGGCTTCCGCATCTCCCGCTCGCTGGCCAAACGGATCCGCAACGGCGGCTTTGAGATCACCGTGAACCAGGATTTCGGCGGCGTCGTAGACGGTTGCGCCGACCGGGCGGAAACCTGGATCAACGGGGAAATCCGCGACCGCTACCTGGATCTGCACCTGATGGGCAACGCCCATTCGCTGGAAGTCTGGCAGGACGGTGTTCTGGCCGGCGGCACCTATGGCGTCTCTCTGGGCGGCGCCTTTTTCGGCGAAAGCATGTTCTCGCGCCGCCGCGATGCCTCCAAAGTGGCACTGGCCTATCTGACGGACCGGCTGGTGCAGGCGGGCTACAGCCTGTGCGACACGCAATTCCTGACCACGCATCTTGCGTCGCTTGGCGGGATTGAGGTTACCCGCGCGCGTTACCGGGCCCTATTGCGCGAGGCCCTGAAAACGGATGCGGATTTTGCCCGGCCGGCTGTGCCCGCGCCTCAGCTGCTGCTGCAGCGCATGACCCAGACATCATAACGGTTGTGGTCCAGCGCGTTCAGCGCCGGGCTGGACGCCACCATCCAGCCCTGGAAATGCGTCGCACCATCATCGGGGTTCCGCACGGTCAGATAGGCATAGGCATCCCCGGTCGGGTTCTCTGCCGGAAAGCGGCAGTCCGACACGGTCACCAGCAGGCCGAACATTTCCGAACTGCCGCCGATCGCCACTTCCGCATCCATGGTATGGCCGTTGACCTTGTCCAGCGCCCTTAGCACCGCAGCACTGCCCTGCGCCGCCGGCTGCTCCTGGCCCCAGGCCGGCAGGGCCAGCGCACAAGCCACGGCCACCGCCGCAAAGCGCATCAGGAATCGCCCTCGCCGCCGCCGGCGACAAATTTGACCAGCAGTGAAATCAGGCTGACCGCGCCCTGTGTGTCCTCGATCTCATCCCCTGCCTCAAAGGCAAAGGGCGAGCCGCCGGGCATGATCTCGACAAAGTTACCACCCAGCAGCCCTTCGGAGGAGATCACCACCGCGCTGTCATCCGGGATTTCGATGCCCTCGTTGACAGAAAACATGGTATCTGCGCGGAAGGTTTCCGGGTTCAGGCCAACGCCGGTCACGGTACCGATCTTGACGCCGGCCAGCCGCACGTCGGTGCCGACACTGACCCCTTCCAGAGAACGGAAAGACGCGTTCAGATCATAGGTCGCGCCGCCGCGCGACAGGCCGGCCGCTTGACCGGCATAGACGGCAAAAGCAACAGCAGCAGCCAGCACGACGCCGCCGGCAAAAACTTCGGTAGGATTGTGGGACATGAAATCAGCCTTCTGGCAGATGTTTTATTCGGGCACCCAGGCCTCATAATCGCGGCGTTCCTTGGGTTCGCCGCCTGCACGGATCGAGCCCGCCGGCGCATAGGCCATCATGGTGCCGGTCAGGTTTTCCTGATGCGGCTTTTCCCAGGCCTTGTGCTTCAAGGGTTTCTCGCTGGGCAGCTCGTCAAAGGTACGGTGCAGCCAGCCGTGCCAGTCGGGGCTGACGCGCGAGGCTTCGACCTCGCCGTTGAACATCACCCAGCGCTTGCTGTCATCGGCATTGCGGTAGAACACATTGCCCTGATCATCCTCGCCCACCTTGATGCCCTTGCGGGCGGTGAACATCCGGGTGTTCAGGGTGGCGCCGTTCCACCATGTCACAGCGCTCAGAAGAGTGTTCAGGATTCCCATCGGTGCCTCCGGATTTTTCCATTTCTGATATGGCCCAATTTCCCGCCAAGGTCCAGTGGCTTGCACCCCTCTGGACGGGTCACGGCGGGAATTGGCAGTTTTGCCAGAGGCGCGTTTCCCGCACCTGACAGGATCAGCCTGCCGCTGGGGCCAGCGCCGTCACTTCAATCTCAATGCGGAACTTGGGATCGATCAGGTTGCACTCGATCATTGTCGCCGCAGGCGGGTTGGCGCCAAAGACCTCAGCCAGAACCGGCCAGCAGGGTTCGAACTCCGCCGCATCCGGCAGATAATAGTTCACCCGCACCACATCGGCAAAGCCAGCGCCCGCCTTCTGCAAGGCACCGCCAATGGTTTCAAGCGCAGACTTGCACTGTGCCACCACATCATCGCCCTGCCCGACGGTGCCGGCCACATGCACGAAGCCGCCAGCCACAACAGCGCGGCAATATCCGATCTTGGCCTCAAACTCACCGCCTGAAGAAATACGTTTTATTGTCATCTGATTTCCTTTCGCATCGCTTTTTAATCTCCAAAACGTATTCGGGCCGCAAGCCTTCTTTGCGGCGCAAAGATAAACAGAGTTTCTCCAACCCGATCACGCGAAAACCAGGCACCGTGAGTATAAAGCGCAGCCCGCAACTCTATCGTTAGCTCTACAGGCCAATATTTGGAGCAGAACTGCACAGCATCACGCGTATTCTCGCCCAATGGCGGTGCAGGTGTCTTTTGCCAGCCTCCGCCAAACTCGTACTGCCAGCCAAGATCATTCCGAGAAGGCCGCGTAGGAGGTTCAGCCCGTAGTTTGCCTTTGAGGCGTACGATTGCGTAAGTACAGTCCCATGGCTCAGCCCCCTTTGCATGCCATTTCCGGGTTTCAAGGACCTGCTCCACGGGCAAGAGGCCTTTAAACAGTTCGGCTGCATAAGCGGGGTCTTCTTCTCGCCTGAGCTTGTCCTTATACCCAACGAAAACCCACCACCCGACAAAAACGAAGAAGGCCAATGTCAGTCCGACATTGGCCATTCCTCTCAAGACTGCAACAACAGCCCACATTGTCTAAGTTCAGCCCGCTGAAGCCGGCTCTTTCTCGGCATCCGCATGGATCATCAGCGGCTGCGCATCCGAGGTCACCGCCTCCTCATTGACAACCACCTTGGTCACGCTGTCCATACCCGGCAGATCGAACATGGTATCCAGCAGGATATCCTCCATGATCGACCGCAAACCGCGGGCACCGGTCTTGCGTTCGATTGCTTTCTTGGCAATCGCACTCAGCGCCTCGTCGGTAAAGTCCAGCTCGGTGTCTTCCAGCTCGAACAGGCGCTGATATTGTTTGACCAGAGCGTTCTTGGGCTGGGTCAGAATGATAACCAGCGCGTCTTCGTCCAGATCTTCCAGCGTTGCCAGCACCGGCAGTCGGCCGACAAACTCCGGGATCAGCCCGAATTTCAGCAGATCTTCCGGCTCCAGCTCCTGGAACACTTCGCCGACGCCGCGGTCATCGTTGTCGCGCACATCCGCGCCAAAGCCCATCGCAGACCCTTTGCCGCGGGCCGAGATGATCTTGTCCAGCCCGGCAAAAGCACCGCCGCAGATGAACAGGATGTTGGTGGTGTCCACCTGCAGGAATTCCTGCTGCGGATGCTTGCGCCCGCCCTGCGGCGGCACCGAGGCAACAGTGCCTTCCATCAGTTTCAAAAGCGCCTGCTGCACGCCCTCGCCCGATACGTCGCGGGTGATCGAGGGGTTTTCCGACTTGCGGGTGATCTTGTCGACCTCGTCGATATAAACGATGCCGCGCTGCGCGCGCTCGACGTTGTATTCGGACGATTGCAGCAGCTTCAGGATGATATTCTCGACATCCTCGCCCACATAACCGGCCTCGGTCAGCGTGGTGGCATCTGCCATGGTGAACGGCACATCCAGGATCCGCGCCAGCGTCTGCGCCAGCAAGGTCTTGCCGCAGCCGGTGGGGCCGATCAGCAGGATGTTCGATTTCGCCAGTTCAATGTCCGACCCGGCCTTTTGGGCGTGGTTCAAACGTTTGTAGTGATTGTGCACCGCAACCGACAGCACCCGCTTGGCGGTGGCCTGGCCGATCACATAGTCATCCAGAACCTGGCAGATGTCCTTGGGCGTCGGCACCCCGTCGGTGGCCTTCAGCCCGGAAGCCTTGGTTTCTTCACGGATGATATCCATGCACAGTTCAACGCATTCATCGCAAATGAATACGGTGGGGCCTGCGATCAGCTTGCGCACTTCATGCTGGCTCTTGCCGCAGAAGCTGCAATAGAGGGTGTTTTTGCTGTCGCCGCCTGAATTCGTCGCCATGGTCTACCTTTCAGTCCGCCCGGTCCGCTGCTCCCGCACTGCGGGGCTACTCAACTTTCTGCCAGCTTAAGCGAGTGCTTAGGCCGCCACAATGTGAAAGTGCGCCCCATTTCAAACACGGGGCACACCGCTGTTCACAACGCCAGGCGTTACGCCTGCTCTTCGTCGCCTTTGGCGCGGTTTTCGACGATCTCATCGATCAGGCCGAACTCTTTGGCTTCTTCCGGCGCCATGAAATTGTCCCGCTCCAGCGCGTCGACGATCTTGTCGTATTCCTGGCCGGTGTGCTTGACGTAGATCTCGTTCAGGCGCTTCTTCAGCTTCAGGGTTTCCTCGGCGTGGATCATGATATCGGTCGCCTGGCCCTGGAACCCGCCAGAGGGCTGGTGCACCATCACCCGGGAATTGGGCAGGCTGAACCGCATGCCTTTTTCGCCGGCGGTCAGCAGCAGCGACCCCATCGAGGCCGCCTGGCCGATCACCAGGGTCGAAACCTTGGGCTTGATGTACTGCATGGTGTCATAGATCGACAGGCCGCTCGTCACCACGCCGCCGGGGCTGTTGATGTACATCGAGATTTCCTTGGACGGGTTTTCCGCCTCAAGATGCAGCAGCTGCGCCACGATCAGCGAACTCATCCCGTCATGCACCGGACCATTCAGAAAGATGATCCGCTCCTTCAGCAGGCGGGAAAAAATGTCATAGGCCCGCTCGCCCCGGCTGGTCTGCTCCACCACCATCGGGACCAGGGTATTCATGTATGTTTCTCTGGGATCAATCATTTCGACCTGCCTGCGTTGTTTATGTCCGGCACCATACCCGACAGTGTGTTACCTGAGTCTTAGTATCGCCACTTTTGAGCTGCAAGGGGCGGCGGCCATTTTACGGTGCCGCAAAGCTGCATACCGTGTCGCAATCCGCTGGAACGCTGTCGCTATTCTCGGGCTGCGGCGCCCGGCAGCACCTTAGGAAACAAACTCAAGTCCGAATTCCACCCGGGGGGCCAAATCCCGGGTGCCGTGCTGGGGTTCCGCCATGGCTGATGACAGTTTCGTTCAGAAAGGCGCCGCCGCCAATCTCGCCGTTCCCTTTGAGGGCGAGCCGCAGGATTTTTACTTCCTGCTGCTGCCCAAGGCAACAATGCTGCCGGTGGCCGCCGCCATCGAGCCTTTGCGCATTGCCAATCAGGTGACCGGCACCCGGCTGTACCGCTGGTACATCATGACCGAAGACGGCCAGCCGCTGCATTGCTCCAACGGTATGGTGATCACGCCGGACACACCGCTGCAGCCGCTGCCCTCGGATTCGCTGGGCTTTGTCTGCGCCGGCGTGGAGCCGCAAAATACGGCCAGCGAGATCACCCTGAACTGGCTGCGCCGCGAAAGCCGCTTTGGCCGCTCCATCGGCGGCATCTGCACTGGTGCCTTTGCCCTGGCCCAGGCCGGGCTGATCAAGAACCACAAATTCACGCTGCACTGGGAAAACCAGCCGGGTTTCCTGGAAAGCTACCCGAACCTGGACCCCTCGCCCAATATCTTTGAAATCTCCGGCCCGCTGATGACCTGCGGCGGCGGCAATGCGGCCACCGACATGATGCTGCACCTGATCGAGGAACGCCACGGCAAGCAGCTGGCGATCATTGTCGCCGACATGTGCCTGCATGTGCGCTCAGGCGGCCAGGCGGCACCGCAGAAATCGAACTATGCGGTGGCCATCGGCAGCCGCAACCAGCGCCTGCTGAACGCACTGCAGCTGATGCAGGAATCGATCGAGGAGCCGCTGTCGATCGGCGAGCTTTGCGACCGGCTGGATATTTCCCGCCGCCAGCTGGAGCGGCTGTTCTCGCGCTACCTGAACCAAAGCCCGATGCATGTCTATTTCGACATGCGCCTCAGCCACGCCTTTGCGCTGATGAACGAAACCTCGATGAGCGTTACCGAAATTGCGCTGGCCTCGGGTTTCAATTCGGCCACGCATTTCTCACGCCAGTTCAAACGCAAATTCGGCGCCTCCCCGCATTTCTTCCGCAAAGGCTGGAGCTGATACCCGGACTCCGGCGGCCAGTCTTGCCCGGCCACCGGCCAGCGCTGCGGCTTTCTGCACCGCGCAGCTAGATTTCCCGGCTCAGCTATCTGCCGGCGGTCATCTCCCCTGGCCAGGAGTATGCATCCCCGCACCTTCTGGCCCGTTTGTGAGAGTTAGCGCAATACGCCTAAAATTTGCCGAATTCTCCCTATATCTGAAAAACACGCCTGGGGAGATTTAACTTCAGGGCAAAAACTCATAACAGGATTTATGCGGCGGCTCTCCTGCAACCAGGTAACCGAAAAATTTCCAGGGCAAAGCCGCGCGCTAGGTCATTCATTGAACACAACTTTCGAAATCAGCACCACCGGGCGCAGAACAATGGCGCCACAGCACCATTTTTGGATTTTCGCATGACGCATTCTCCGCACCTTCATCTGCCGCATATACAGGAATTGGACACCGGCAGACTCCGGGCGTTCCGTATCTCTGCCGGTGTGGCGCTGCCGCTTATACTTGCCGTGTCCGCCGGAAATCTGCTGGATCCGATTGTCCGGTTTGACGATTACCCCGCTCTGCTGGCCAGGCCCGATGGGTTCTGGCCGAAAACCCTTCATGAAGGGCGCTGGCTGAATTACCTGTGGCATCTGCGCGGACTTGTAACACCGCCCTGGCTGAACTTCGCCCTGTTCCAGGTGCTGTGGGCGTTGACCGCAGCCGCCATTGCAGCCACGGCAACCAGAGACAATAACCGTACCTGGTTCACCATTGCCCTCACCCTCACCCTGCTGCCGGCCCCGCCTGTCTTTTTGATGGCAGGCTGGTCCAGCACCGTCATTCCGGGCTTTGCATTGCTGGCGCTCTACGGGTTTCTTGCGCTCACCCTGCGCCAAGCCACGCTGCGGCTGCTGCTGCCGCTGTTTACCCTGCTGGCCTTTACCGCCTACACAACTTTTCCGCTCATCCTGTTTGCGATCTGCCTGATCAGAACGCAGCAGCGCTCTATTCGTGACCTTGCGGGGCTGGTGGTTCTGTTCGGGCTCAGCTTTGCAGGTGCGGTGCTGGCGGTCTATGCGTTGAACTGGCAGGTGCATGGGGTGTTCGGCATCCCGCTGGCTCCGGCGCGCAGCCCGGACCCCGCGCTTGACCTGGCCGGGTTCTGGTCCCATCTGCCGCAGCTGCGGGCGACGGTTTCAGTTCTCCTGGACAAGCTGAGCTTTCAGTCCGCCCCGGTTCTGCTGTTTCATGCCGGCATGCTGACAGCGGCCACTGCCGTGCTGTTGCGCCGGCAGCCGATGGAGACCCTGTACATCTGGGTTGCCTTATGGGCGGGCATGGCACTGATGACCCTTCAGGTGCTCAAGCTGGGAGTGACCATCCCGGCCCGCGCCTTCCATTTCACCTGGATCATCTATGCTGTGATGATAGTCAGGGCAGCACAGGAGCTAAGCCGCAAGCCTGGTTTGCCGGGCCGGCTGGCGCGCAATGCGGTGCTGCTGGTGGCCGCCAGTTATCTTGTGCAGACTGCCGTGCAATTCACCCGCTTTCGCGACTGGCAAGTTGAAACCCGCGCAATGGCTGCTGCCATCGCAGTCAGCCCAAAGCCGGTATTTGTCACCGGAGACATTCTGAATTACCCCTCTGCCGCCAAAGCCGGCCTGCACATGTCCAGCAGTCTTGCAAACCGTCTTGAACTGCTGACTGGACGCGCCGTCATCCTTTGCCAGGCGGCACCGCAAACCTGCGCGGATCTGCCCGAAAGCCTGCGCCGGCCTGCCGCAGAACGAACACCGAAGGCCCGGCTTGAAGACATCCCGGATGCAATGGTCCTGGTGTTCCCGCCCCTCCCATAAGGGGCCCGGCTACTGGGCACATGCCCCTTGTACAGCGAACACTAAAAAGAGGGGCGCCAGCCGCGCCCCTCTCTGCTGCAGCTCTTCAGGGCCGCCGTTACTGCGAATAGGATTGCAAATAGGCGATCACGGCTTCGATATCGCTCTCTTTCTTCAACCCGGCAAAGGACATCTTGGTACCCTTCATGTATTTCTTCGGCTTGGCCAGAAAGGCCGCCAATTGCGTTTCATCCCACACAAGTCCGTCTTCAGCTGCGGTTTTCATTGCCTTGGAATAGCGGAACCCTTCGGCATGGCCGGCCGGGGCGCCGATGATACCGTTCAGAACGGGTCCGGTCTTCGGCTTGGCACCGTCCCCGACCTGATGGCAGGCCTTGCACTTCTTAAAGGTCTTCTCGCCTTTGGCGACCAGTTCCGGATCCGGAACCGCAGCCACTTCAACGGGAGCCTCCGCTGGCTGTTGCGCAGCCGCTTCCTGTTCTGCCTCACTTGCGGCGCGCGGTTCGGCGCTGTCCTCATCCGGCGTCACATCCAGCACCATGGCCCGCATGGTGATCTCCACGCTCTCCTTGCAATTTTCCATGCAAGGTTCCGGGTTCCAGAAATGCGCCTCTGCCTCTTGCCGGTCATCCAGAATAAACCCGCCGGCATTCGGCAGCTCAACATCCGTGAAAGTCCCGTCCGAGAGCACAAACTCATCATCGACCAGATCATTGGAGTAAAGGATATAGGCCACGATGGCATAGACCTCATCCGGGGTCAGCGACTGCGCATCGCCAAACGGCATCGACCGGTTCACGTAGTCCCAGGTGGTCGACAGATACGGCCAATAACTGCCAACCGTCTTCAGCGGGTCGTCGTGATCCAATGTGCCCTGCCCGCCGGCCAGCTTGGGCCAGTTGCCGACGCCTTCGGCAAAATCACCATGGCAGACGGCGCATTTCTCGGCAAAAACCTCCTCGCCGGTGAACACATCGCCCGAGCCGGCGGGCAGGCCGGTGCCGTCGGGGGCAACGTCCAGATCCCACGCCGCGATTTCTTCCGGCAGCGCCGGGCGGCCCAAGCCGAATTTCTCCGCATAGGCCGGTGCCGCACAGGCCGCCACGACTGCGGTTGCTGCCGCAAGCTTAGGAAACTTCAACATTTTCCGCCTCCCCGTTTGCCTTGACCCACCAGGTCTGAATGGCGTTGTTGTGATAGATCGAATTCAGCCCCCGCACCTCGCGCAACTGCGCCTTGGTGGGCTGCACATAGCCGCTGGAATCCCTGGCCCGGCTTTGCAACAGCATCTCCGCCCCATCCCAGTTTGTATCCAGATAGAACCGCGTCAGCGCCCTGTCGGTGCCGGGTGCAGCCAGCCGTGCCTCAGCCCAGGTCTTGCCGCCATCAACCGACACATCCACTCCGGTGATGGCGCCACGCCCCGACCAGGCCAGCCCGGTGATCACCAGCGGTCCCGTGCCATGTTTGATCGGCGCTTGCGGGCTGGGGCTGGTGACAACGGATTTCGCATCCATCTCCCAGGTCCATTTGCGGCTGACACCATTGGCCAGCGTATCAGTGTATTTCGACGTCTCCTCGCGGCTTTCAATCGGCTGATCCGTCACCTCGATCCGGCGCAGCCATTTGATCCACATGTTGCCTTCCCAACCCGGCACCACCAGACGCACGGGATAGCCATGCTCCTTGCGCAGCGCCTCGCCATTGGCCTTGAAGGCCACCAGCACGTCGTCCATCGCCTTTTCCAACGGGATTGAGCGCCCGTTCGAGGATGCATCCGCCCCTTCGACATAGACCCATTTTCCTTCGGGGCTGACACCGGCCTCTTCCAGAAGCGTCCGCAGCGACACGCCGGAATATTCCATGTTGTGGATCATGCCATGGGTGAACTGCGCCCCGTTCAGCTGCGCGCCGGCCCACTCCATGCCGGAATTCGCAGCACATTCGCAGAAATACACGCGGTTTTCGCGCGGGAACCGCTCCAGATCCGCGTAAGTGAACACCAGCGGCGTATCGACCAGCCCGTTGATCATCAGCCGGTAGTCTTCTTTGCGCAGCTCAATCGCGCCCGAATGATGCCGCTCAAACGCGCAGCCCTGCGGCGTGATGGTCCCGTCCAGCGCGTGGATCGGCGTGAAGTTGATCGAGCTGATGGTGTCCGCCGTCAGCCACTCCACATTGCGGCGCACCACGTCGCTTTCAAACTGGACCGGCAGGCCATAGGGCGTCGCGTCCACCCCCTCACCCAGCCCGCTGGCCCAATCTTGCACCTCGGTAATCAGCGGATCCGGTGTTGCGGCCCTGGCAGCGCCTGCAGCCACCGCCCCGGCCCCGGCAGCCGCCGCCCCGGTCAGGAACTGGCGGCGCGAGGGCGCCAGGCTCTTGGCGTTATCACTCATCTGTCTTTGCCTCCTCACATAGATAAATTCACGTTCGTGAATTCAACTGCGCAAAATTTTTTACATATCCCCGCCTCAGGCGGGTCTGTTCAGCCCCTGCCGGGGCGGGCGCTGTTAAGCGCCTGCCACCTGTACGGAAGTATTCGGATTCAGGCTCACGGTGCCAAGCTTGCGGATATGATCCTCGACCACATCCCAGATCATCGGCCCCTCGGTGTCTACATTTACGCTGGCCCAGCCGGCCACCACATAAGACTTTGCCGGATCAATTGCCTCGCCGGTCTTCAGCAGCGTCATATCCGTGATCCGCTCGCCCTGCGGCTTGGTGATGTCGATCCGGTAGCCCATGCCGCCGATCCGCACCATGTCTCCGCCCTGCTGATAGTAGGGGTCGGGGTTAAAGATGTTGTCGGCCACATCCTCCAGGATCACCTTGATGAATTCACCGGTCATCTCGGACCGGTACGCCGCGCCGTATGACATCGAGGTCACATTCCAGATATCCTCGCGGGTGATGTCGTCGCCCGGCACCAGCGACGGCCCCCAGCGCACACCGGGCGACATGGCGATATCCGCCTCCCGCTCGCTCAGCAGTGCGTCGCAGATCAGATCGTCCCAGGTGCCGTTAAAGTTGCCGCGGCGATACAGCAGCGTATCGGTCTTGCCGATCACCTCCGCCAGCTGCGCCTTATAGGGCGCGCGTTCTGCGTCAATCAGCTGCGCCACTGCCGGGTCCGGCGCGATCACATCCGAGAACACCGGGATCAGTTTGTGCCGCAGCCCCATCAGCTGGCCGTCCCGCACATCCAGATCAACGCGGGAGACGAATTTGCCGTTCGACCCCGACGCAATGATATGGGTCTTGCCCACCAACACCGGCTCGGGCAGCGCATCATGGGTGTGGCCCGACAGGATCACGTCGATGCCCTGAACCTTGCCGGCCATCTTCTTGTCCACGTCAAAACCGTTGTGGCTGAGCACCACCACCAGATCGGCACCGGCGGCGCGGACCTCATCGACCATGGCCTGCATGTTCTCGTCCCGGATGCCGAACGAATACTCCGGGAACATCCAGCCCGGGTTGGCAATCGGCATATAGGGGAAGGCCTGGCCGATCACCGCCACCTTAGCGCCGCCGCGCTCAAAAAACTTGTAGGGTTTGAACAGCTCGGCCGGCTCGTCCCATTCGGCGTCAAAAATATTCTGGCCAAGGGCGGCAAACGGCAGTCCCTCGACGATCTCATTGACCCGCTCGGATCCCAGCGTGAACTCCCAGTGAAAGGTCATCGCATCCGGCTTCAGCGCATTCATCACATTGACCATGTCCTGACCTGCCGTGTGGTGACAGGTATAGGAGCCGTGCCAGGTGTCGCCGCCATCGAACAACAGCGCATCGGGACGGTCGGCGCGGATCGCATTGATGATCGTCGCCATCCGGTCCAAGCCCCCGACGCGGCCATAGCCCTGCGCCAGCGAGGCAAAATCGTCATAGGTCAGCGCATAGGCCGAAGGGCTGCCGTTCGCGATGCCATAGGCCTTGCGGAAATCGGCGCCGGTGATATGCGGCACATGCCCCTTGTTGGCGCCAACCCCCAGATTGACCGACGGCTCGCGGAAATGGATCGGCTTCAATTGCCCATGAATATCGGTCACATGGATCAGGCTGATGTTGCCAAAACTGTCGAACTGCAGCAGCTGGTCCTGCGTCAGCGACTGCTGCGCCGCCAGCCGCGCCCAATTGCCAAAGCCTGACGCCCCCACCATGGCCGATGCCGCCATGGAAACCTGCATAAAATCACGGCGCGAGATCATAAGTACCGGTATCCTGTGTGCCGCGCGATATATTCACGCGAATGAATGTTTAAAGTGAAATACGCCCCGCTCCTGGGTTCAGGAACGGGGCGCAAAGATCAGTTGCGGACGGAGGGTGCTTCGACCGACAGCCCGTTGCCGCGCGATGCGACATACAGCTCCAGCGCGACAAAATCCGCCGAACCCGGCTTGTAGGTCTCGGCGCGGGTGTCACGGATGCAGCCCTTGAAACGCGCATGCGCCGTGTTCAGCTTGGTGTTCTTCAAGCGGTACACCGGAAAGCCGTTGATCTGGCCCTGGCTCAGATGGTCGGCGCGGATCATGTTGCCATAGTTGTCTTCATGGCAATTCGCGCAGGACAGCTCCAGCTGGCCGGTGCGGGTGTAATACATCTCCTTGCCCTGCTCCCAGGTAGACTGGGCCGGCCCGTCGATGGCCACATTGACCGGCATTCCGCGCGACTGGACGGAAATAAGCGCTTCCATCGCCGCCATCTTACCGCCGGAGTATTTCCACTTCTCGGCGCCCATCTGGTTTTCGCGGCAGTCGTTGATCTGCATGTTCAGAGTGCGGACCTCGCCAGCGGCCTCGTTCCACTTGGGATACACCGCGCGCACGCCAGCCATGCTGTCCTCGGCATCATCGTGGCAGGACGCGCAGGACTTGCCTTCGGACCCCTCGACAGTGTTCCAAGTGTCGATCGCCTGATCGACAAAGATCATCGCCGGGTTCTCGAAATCGTCCATCTGCAGCGCTTGGGTTTCATCCTTGCGGAAGTGCCAGCCCGACATCACCTCATCGATCACATCCGCGATATGCGCGGGCGCTGCGGTCTTGGTGACCATCTCGATCTCTTCGTTGACCACCAGCGTGTCGTCGTCGGGGCCTGCGCTCGCGGCCATCGGCAGCGCCAGCACGGCGGCAATTGCTGTGATTGCCTTCTTGTTCATTCCCTGTCCTCCCTTGGGTGCCTGCCCTGCCCGAACGTGCCGGACAGGACGCGTGCCTGAAGATCCGGAACGGATCAGCCGATGGCGATATTCTTCTTGGTGTCGTAGACGGCGCCGTCGTCGTCATACCAGGTGAAGACAAATTCACCGGCTTCCGGCACGACAGCGTCGAATTCGAAATACGGGTTGGTCGAGATCGCAGGCTCCATCGCCACGTCCAGCACCATCGCACCGTTGAATTCGCAGGTGAAGCGGTTGATGATCGAGCGCGGGATCAGGTTGCCTTCCTTGTCCTTGCGCTGGCCGCTTTCCATTTTGTGGCTGATCAGGGTCTTGATAGTGACCGCCTCACCGGCGGCGGCTGTCTTCGGGACCTTGACGCGGGGTTTAACACCGGATGCCATGTCTTTAATTCTCCTTAAGAAGTCCGTTCAGGGTGCAAGCGGCCTCAGCCGCCGCAGCCGCCGATGGTCACTTTGACGGTGGCGCTTGCCTTGGTGAATGTGCCGTCGGCCAATTTGGCAATCGCAACCACATCCTGGGTGCCTGCCAGACGGATCCGGGTCGAGGCCGATTGCGCCGCCGCACCGGGGCCGAAATTGAACGTCGCCACGCCCGGGGTCGGGTTGCCTGTGGCCAGCACCATAATCGCGGTGGCGCCTTCGGCGGCCACGGACACCGGAACGGTGTTGCCGTTTTCAGCGATTTCCGGCGCGGTCAGGGTGACGCCGCCCTCGGCGATATCCGCACCGCCGGTAAAGGCGGCAATCCGGTCATCCGCCGCCGCATTCAAACGGAACGGCAGCACGGTTACCATGGCAGCGCCCAGGCCCATCGCCAGGGTCTCACGGCGTGAGAACTCCATCATATCTCTCCTTTGAATTCTCTAAAGGCTGCAGGGCACACAAGGCCCCGCCCGCGCCTTACTCTTCTTTCAGTGTCGCAAGGAATGCGACCACATCTTCAATTTCCTGCGCTGTCAGGATCGGCGGCAGCGGCTCGGTCCCGGCATCGCCGGTATAGGCATCGCCCGGGCGGATAAAGCCATCGACCTTGTAAAAGGCCGGCATCATGGTGCCCTCAAACGTCATCTTGGCGTTGGCCACCAGCCCGCGCAGCTCTTCCGCGGTCCAGCGGTCGCCGGCACCATCCAGCGACGGGCCGATTTCACCGTGGAACGGCACATCCGCCAGCGCGGTCAGCTGGTGGCAGGACACGCAGTTGCCCTTGGATTTGGTGCCAACAACCAGCGCGCCATTGACGGCATCGCCGGCAACACCCGTCAGCGACGCGGCCACTTGGCCATCCTCGCCATACTGCACCGCTTTCGGAGCAACCTCCCCGGCCCAAACCGCACTTCCGGCCAGGCTCAGCACCAGTGTCAGAGATGTAAGCTTCATGTATCCTCCCAATGGCTGCCGCATCTGAGTGCGGTTGCTTAGCTGCTGCATACCGTAGGGCACGGCCGCCCTGCTACGCAACAACAAATTCATTATTGTGAATTTTTCCAAATTATGCGCCAGACACCTAGTCGGCAGACCCATTATTGCGCTCGCGAATCCGGCGCGCGTGATACCGCTGGAAATCTTCCCCGTTATCAAGCGCATACCGCTTTTCGTTGACCCATGTAAACATGTCCAGCGTGGTTCCGCCGCCAAATGCGCCCGGCATCATCGCAACCGCGGCTTCGGTGGCTGTGACGTTTTCGCCCACGTCCTCCGGCAGGAACAGAATCGTCGGCGTGAACAAGACGCCCCATTTGCGTGCCATGTCCTTTTCCGCCAGCGCCTCGCCGTCGAAATCCGTGACCTCCACATCGCCATAGAGGTTCAGCTGCACCACAAAGAAGTTCTCTTCAATGTACTGGCTGACCTCAGGCCGGGGAAAGACCTCTTCATGCATCTTGGTGCAATAGATGCAGCCGCGCTGCTCAAAGATCAGCGCCAGCCGTTTGCCTTCGCCATTGGCCTCCTCCAGGTCTTCGCGCAGATCTTTGAAAGTGTCCCGCATCCAGGCTGTCTTGTGCAGCCCGTCATCGCCCAGCTCCGCCGCTGACAGGGGCGCGGCCAGCACCACCGCCATTAACACTTTCGCAATACTTCTCAGCATGTTGAACTCCTGACCTCACTTACCCAATCGAACCGAAACCCGGCATCCAGCGGATCATCGCCTCGGCAATCAAACGCACCCCGCCGGTGGCGATCAGCACTGCAAACAGCACCAGCATTGCGCCCATCCCCTTCTCCACCCAGGCAAAGGCGGTCCGGTGCCGCGCCACCCAGCCCAGAAACGGCCTGGCAAACAGCGCCGCCACCACAAAGGGCGCCGTCATGCCCAGCCCGTAAACCAGCAGCAGCACCCCGCCGCGCCAGATATCGCCCATGCCTGAGGCGATCATCAGGATAGACGCCAGCGCCGGCCCCACGCAGGGCGTCCAGCCAAAGCCGAATGCCAGCCCCATCAGATAGGCGCCCAGCACGGTCGACGGCTCTGCAGAACTCTCCATCCGCGCCTCGCGGTACAGCAGTGGGATTTTCACCAACCCCAGAAAATGCAGCCCGAACAGCAGCAACAGTGCCGCCGCGCCATAAGACAGCACCTCCAGATACTGCCCGAACAGCTGCCCCAGCGCCGTCGCCCCCATTCCCATTAGCATGAAAACCGTGGTGACACCGGCGGCAAAGCAGCAGGCAGATACCAACAGCCGCCGCTGCGCCCCGGCGGCAATCGCCCCGTCCCCGCGCAGCTCGGCCATCGACAACCCGCCCATGTAAGACAGGTAAAACGGCACCATCGGCAGAATACAGGGGGTGAAAAAGCTCAGCAATCCTGCGATCAAGGCGCCAAACAGGGATATTTCCAGCATCAATTCCCCCAGTTGCCCCACAACAACGTTATCCGGGCCCGGCTTGTGTCATTCACATATTCGAATTATGTTGTTTCAATAGCAACCGTCAACAGATGGAATGACACACATGCGCCACCTTCGGCAACTGGCTGCAGCCGCAGCCGCGGCCTGCCTTGCCCTGCCCGCCTGGGCGGCTGAACTGGTGATGGTTGAACAGGCGGGCTGCGAATGGTGTGCCCGCTGGGACGAAGAAATCGCCCCGGTCTATCCGAAAACAGCCGAAGGCAAATTCGCACCCCTGCGCCGGGTCGACCTGCGCGCCCTGCCTGAGGATCTGCAAGTCGCCCGCAGGGTCATGTTCACGCCGACGTTCCTGATTGTTGAGGACGGACAGGAACAGGCCCGGCTCGAAGGCTATCCCGGCGAAGATTTCTTTTGGCCTTTGCTGGCAGATTTGCTAACCGCCCATGCAGGGTTTGTTGATAATACGCACACTCAGGGCGGCAGCTGACCGTCCCGGCGGGGTCAAGCAGAGGAGTGCGGCGTGCATGCGCCGCTCAGGAGATAACAGATGGCATTACCGCAGTTTTCCGCCGACATGGAACCGGAAGAAATGGACAAGATGGTGGATAACGCCACCAAAGCCTCCAACTTCCTCAAGGCGATCAGCCACGAAGGCCGGCTGATGATCCTGTGCCACCTGGTCTCGGGCGAGAAATCCGTGACCGAGCTGGAAGAGCTGCTGTCGGCCCGCCAGGCCGCCGTCTCGCAGCAATTGTCACGGCTGCGGCTGGAGGGCCTGGTCATTCCCCGCCGCGAAGGCAAAGCCATATTCTACCGCCTCGCCGACGACAAACCCCGCCGCATCCTGGAAGTGGTCTATGACCTGTTCTGCAAAGACGGCAGCTAAGGCCCGATTGAAATCCCCGCATGTTTGAATTCCTGACAGAACACCAGCTGGCCGCCTGCATCGGGCTGCTGGGCGGTGTGCTGCTGGGTCTTGCCGCACGGCTGGGACGGTTTTGCACCCTGGGTGCAATCGAAGACCTGCTCTATGGCGGCTCCTCCCTGCGGATGCGGATGTGGGGCATTGCTATCGGCGTGGCGGTCACGTCCAGCTTTGCGCTGATCGGCCTCGGGCTGGTCGATGCCGGCCAGTCCTTTTACCTCTCGATCCGCTGGATGCCCGCCGCGTCAATTATCGGCGGGCTGATGTTCGGCTACGGCATGGCCCTCAGCGGCAACTGCGGCTACGGCGCCATCGCCCGTCTGGGCGGCGGCGACCTGCGCAGCTTTGTGATCGTGCTGGTGATGGGGGTCTCCACCTATGTCGTGCTGGCAGGCCCCCTCGCCCCGTTGCGCAACCTGTTTTTCACACAGCAGGACGTCACCACCGAAATCCCGCCGGGACTGGCCCATTACGCCGCCGCCTGGAGCGGCCTGCCGGTTGCCGCGGTCGGTATCGCTGCCGGCCTGCTGATCCTGTTGGCCACGCTTGCCAATGCGGAACTGCGCGCCGACAGGCAAGCGCTGTTCTGGTCTGCCGTGGTTGGACTGGCCGTCACCTCCGGCTGGGCCGGCACGACCTATGTCAACGCCGAGGGGTTCGACGCGCTGCCGGTTGTCTCGCATTCCTTTTCCGCTCCCTTGGGGGAGACGATCCTTTGGACCATGACCGGCAGTCTGCGCCCGCTGTCCTTTGCCGTCGGCTCCATTGCCGGCGTCTGGACCGGCGCCTTCGCCGGTTCGCTGATCAAGGGTCATTTCCGCTGGGAGGCTTGCGACGACCCGCGCGAGCTGCGCCGACAGATTATCGGCGCCGCCATCATGGGTGCCGGTGCTGTGATCGCCATGGGCTGCACCGTCGGTCAAGGCCTCAGCGCATTCTCCCTTCTGGCGGTCTCGGCGCCCGTCACCATGCTGGCAATCTTTGCAGGTGCCGCAATCGGCCTGCGCCAGCTGATCGAAGGCTTCCGCCCGGCAGAATAAGCCGCTGCCCCCGCCGGGACTGGCGGGCAATTGCAGTCCGCTCCGCCGAATGTGATAGTTCGATTAACCCGCATCAACCTTTATGCAGCTGTTACACACCCGCCCATGATGATCCCGGTCCGTGTTTGGCCCTGCTGGCCGGCCGGCACCGATGGATGAGATTTTGGAGCCCGCCATGGACCGCAAGCAGATCATCGAAGACCCGCAAACCGGCAACAAGGGGGAAGCCTTTGAAGCCTTTGATGATATTCCCGCCAATCCGAACCTGACCCGCACCATCGGCGAAGTAATCGCCAGCCGTTATGGCCGCCGGGACATGCTGAAAGGCCTGCTGGGGGTCTCAGCCTCCACCGCCCTGTTCGGCGCCTCAGCCCTCACCGCGCCGCGCCAGGCTGATGCTGCCGGCACTGCTGCAAGCAGCCGCTATGCCTTTGACGAATTGGCCTGGGGCAACGACGGGACCCACCACGTGGCCAAAGGCTATGACGCAGATATCCTGCTGCGCTGGGGCGACCCGATCACGGCAGATGCGCCGGATTTCGACGTGTTGAACCAGACGGCCCAGGCCCAGTTGCAGCAGTTCGGCTACAACAACGACTATGTCGGCTTTACCCCGCTGAATACCGAAGGCACCCGCGGGCTGCTGTGCGTGAACCACGAATACACCAATGAAGAGGTGATGTTCCCCGCCCTTGGCCGCCAGGACAAAGCAGACTTTGCCGGCATGACACGCGCGCTGGTGGATATCGAAATGGCCGCACACGGCGGCTCGGTGGTCGAGATTACCCGCGGTACGGACGGCAAATGGGCGGTGGTCCGGGATGGCAGCATGAACCGCCGCATCTCGCCGCTGAACACGGTGATGACCATCGACGGACCCGCTGCGGGCCATGCACGGATGCAAACCAGCGCGGATCCCAGCGGGGCGCAGGTCATCGGCACATTGAACAATTGCGCCGGCGGCATGACCCCCTGGGGCACCTGGCTGATGGCCGAGGAAAACTTCCACGGCTATTTCTGGACGGACAGGCTGGACGCAGACGGCAAGCCGGACCTGTCGGATCAGCCTGAAGCGGCGCAGATGAAACGTTACGGCGTGCCGGGCCGCTGGTACGCCTGGGGCAAGTACCACGACCGCTTCAACATCGACAGGGACCCCAATGAGGCCAACCGTTTCGGCTGGATTGTTGAGGTCGATCCGCGCAATCCGGAGGCTGCACCGGTGAAGCACACCGCGCTTGGCCGCTTCCGCCATGAAGGCGCTGAAACCACCACCTCCACGGACGGGCATCTTGTGGTCTACATGGGCGATGATGCACGGTTTGATTATCAGTACAAGTATGTCTCCAAGGGCGTTGTGTCGGACGACCCGGCGGCCAATGCAATGCTGCTCAGCGACGGCACGCTGTATGCGGCGCGGTTTGACCCGGACGGCAGTGTTCACTGGCTGCCGCTGGTCCATGGCGAGGGCCCTTTGACGGCTGAAAACGGCTTTGCCAGCCAGGCTGACGTTCTGATCGATGCACGGCTGGCGGCGGATGCGCTGGGGGCCACGCCAATGGACCGCCCCGAGGATGCAGCCCCCCGCGGCGACGGCACTGCCTATATCATGCTGACCAACAACGCCCGCCGGAAGGCAGGCGAGACGGACGCAGCCAACCCGCGGGCAAAGTCGCGCTTCGGTCATATCATCGAAATCAAGGAAGACGGCGGCGACCATACAGCGACCCGCGGCAACTGGTCGATCCTGGTGAAATGCGGCGATCCGGGCATTGCCGCCGTCGGGGCCGAATGGAATCCGGAAACCTCTGACAACGGCTGGTTCGCTTCCCCCGACAACTGCGCCTTTGACGCCGATGGCCGCCTGTGGGTCGCGACCGATCAGGGCAGCAAATGGGGAAAGACCGGCAAATCGGACGGGCTGTACGGGGTTGAGACCGAAGGGAGCCTGCGCGGTCACTCCAAACTGTTCTTCCGCTGCCCGGCCGGCGGCGAGCTGTGCGGCCCCTGTTTTGCACCGGACGGCGAGACACTGTTTCTGGCAGTGCAGCATCCCGGCACCGACGGCACCAAGGCGCTGGCGGGGTTTGCGCGCGCATCGACTTTTGAAGACCCGGCTACCCGCTGGCCGGATTTCGACCCTCAAATGCCGCCGCGCCCCTCAGTGGTGGTGGTCACAAAACAGGGCGGCGGCAGAATCGCAGGATGATACCCGGACAGCTGTTATCAAGCGGAGCGCGCCCCAAACGGGGCACGCGCAGGTTTTTGCCCTAACGGGCGGATTGCCGCCTGATGCACGCAATTGTGAGCAACCAGCCCGCCCGCGTGATTTAAAAAACCCGGTAAAGCCATTGGAGGGTCCCCATGTTTTTCCAACGCCTGACTGCCGCGCTCATTCTGGCAGCCTCTGCCGCATCCGCCGGTAACATTGCTGCACGCAACGGCTGGGCAGTGTATGAGACGTCAAAGCCCTATGAGCAGCTGATCAAGGACGTCAAAGCCGCCGCCAAGGCCGAAGGCATGGGAGTGGTGACCCAGGCAGGCCCCACCAAGGCCGCTGCCGCCCGCGGCATCACCATCCCTGGGAACCGGGTGATCGGGTTGTTCAACAATGATTTCGCGGTGAAAATCCTGGCGCTGTCCACCGCCGCAATGATCGAAGCCCCCGTGCGCATCTATGTCACCGAGGAAGCCAACGGCAGTGCCACCCTCGCCTACAAGCTGCCCTCCCATGTCTTTGCACCCTACACCGATGAGGGCGGTGCAGCGCTGAAAGCTCTGGCAGGCCAGCTTGATAATCGCTTTGCGCAGATCGCTGAAAAGGCTCAGCAATAGCCCCTTCCGCTTCTTTCTGGTTTAAAATACCCGAAAGCGCATGAAATGCGCCGATTTCCGCTGCAACACGTCTCACACTGGCGTGAGAGGGCTTGCACGCGGGCACATCCTCGGCAATCTGACGGCAAATCAACGGATTGGACCGACAAGATGACAGAGATCCTGCGCACAGCTGACGTTCTGGCCCGGCGCCTGTATGAAGCGGGCTGCCGCCACGCCTTTGGCATGCCCGGCGGCGAGGTGCTGACGCTGGTGGATGCGCTGACACGCGCGGGCATCACGTTCCACCTGGCCAAGCATGAAAACTGCGCCGGTTTCATCGGCGAAGGGGTGCATCACGCTGACGGTGCACCGGTCATTCTGGTTGCCACCCTCGGCCCCGGTGCGCTGAACGGCATCAATGTGGTGGCCAATGCGCATCAGGACAGGGTGCCGATGCTGGTGCTGACCGGCTGCGTCGACGCAGCAGAGGAGCAGAGTTACACCCATCAGGTGCTTGACCATCGCGCAGTGTTCACCCCGATCACAAAAGCAACGTTCCGTTTAGATGCCGAAGCTGCCGATCTGATCGCCGACAAGGCTGTTGCCATCGCAACCGAGGCTCGAAACGGCCCGGTGCATATTGATGTGCCGATCTCAGTGGCCGATGCGGCGGCCAGAGATCGCGGCCACCGCCGCGCGCCTGCAAGTGCGGCTGTGCCAAGCGGTGAAGCGCTGGCGCAGGCGCACTCCTGGCTGGAAGCGGCAGAACGCCCGCTGGCGGTGATCGGCCTTGACGCTTTGCAGGAAAATGCCGGTTCTGCCCTCCGCGCCTTTGTGGAAAAACACCGGATACCGTTCATTACCAGTTACAAGGCCAAGGGGATCATTCCTGAAAACCATCCGCTCTGCCTTGGCGGCGCAGGCCTGTCGCCGCTGGCAGACACACATCTGTTGCCGCTGGTGCAGGAGGCCGATCTGGTCCTCTCCATCGGCTATGACCCGATTGAAATGCGCCCCGGCTGGCGCAATGCCTGGGACGTGAAACGCCAGAACGTGATCGACATCGCGCCTGTGGCCAACACCCATTACATGCACCAGGCCGGGCTGAACTTCCTGACCGCCATTGCGCCGACGCTAGAGGCCCTATCCGATGGCACCGTACCGCGCGAAACCTGGACGAACGGCCGCCCTGCCGCTGTAAAAACAGCCCTGGCCGCGGCCTTTCCCCGCGACGACGCATGGGGTCCGGCGGGCGTTATCGCCGAATGCCGCGCTACCTTGCCGCCGGAAACCCTTGCCACAGCCGACAGCGGTGCGCACCGGATCCTGCTGAGTCAGATGTGGCCATGCCATGAGCCGCGCGGGCTGATCCAGTCATCGGCGCTGTGCACCATGGGCTGTGCGGTGCCGATGGCAATCGGGCGCAAGCTGGCGCAGCCGGACCACCCCGTGGTCAGCTTCTCAGGCGATGCCGGTTTTCTGATGGTGGCGGGCGAGCTTTCCACCGCGGCGGAACTGGGCCTGGCGCCGATCTTTGTGGTCTTTGCCGATGCCAGCCTTGCGCTGATCGAACTCAAGCAGCGCCAGCGCCAGCTCGCCAACGGCGGGGTTGATTTTGCGGCGCATGACTTCGCTGCGATGGGCCGGGCCTTTGGCGGCAACGGGGTGACAGTAACCAGCCGCGCGGAACTGCGCGCCGCCCTGCAGGACGCGATGCAAGCAGACACATTCACCGTCATCTCGGCAGTGATCGACCGCGGAGGCTATGATGGCCGGATCTGATCTTCTTCCCCACGGCGCCCTCAAAGGGGTCAAGGTTCTGGATCTTTCCCGCATTCTGGCGGGCCCCACCTGCACTCAACTCCTGGGCGACCTCGGCGCTACGGTGATCAAGGTGGAGAACCCCAAGACCGGCGGCGATGACACCCGCCAATGGGGTCCGCCCTATGTGACCGATGCGGACGGAAGCCGATCCGATCTCTCGGCCTATTTCATGGCCGCCAACCGCAACAAACGCTCAGTTGCCATTGATATTGCTGCAGAAGACGGACAGCAGGCCATCCGCCGCCTGGCGGCAGAGGCCGATATCCTGATCGAGAATTTCAAACCCGGCGGGCTGGCAAAATACGGGCTGGATTACACCAGCCTCAAGGATGATTTTCCGGGCCTGATCTACTGTTCAATCTCCGGCTACGGCCAGACCGGCCCCAACAGCCACAAACCGGGCTACGACATCATGGCGCAGGGGTTTGGCGGCATCATGTCGCTGACCGGCGAACCTGACGGCCAGCCGATGAAAGCCGGTGTTGGCATCGCAGACGTCATGTGCGGCATGTATGCCTGTATCGGCATCCTGTCGGCCCTGCACCACCGCGAAAAAACCGGCGAAGGCCAGCAGATCGACCTCGCCCTGGTCGATGCGCAGATCGCTTGGCTGATCAACGAGGGCACCGCCTATCTGAACACCGCGCAAATCCCCAAGCGCCGCGGAAATGAGCATCCCAGTATTATGCCTTATGGCGTCTATAAAACCTCGGACGGGCATGTGATCCTGGCGGTGGGCAACGACAGCCAGTTCCAACGCTTTATGGAATTCCTGAAACTGGAAGGCCTGGCAGAAGACCCGCGCTTTGCCACCAACCCGGCCCGGCTGCAGAACCGCGACGCGCTGAACGGGGTCCTGATCCCGTCGGTGCAGCGGTTCACCACGGAAGAGGTGCTGGCAGCGATGGAGGCCCGCAAGGTTCCCGCAGGACCGGTGCAGGATCTGCAGACGCTGTTTGCCACCGATCAGGTCGCGGCCCGCAATATGGCCATCAGCATGGACAGCGCGGCCGGCCCGGTCAAACTGCTGGGCAACCCGCTGAATTTCTCCCGCACGCCTGTAACATACCGGCACGCCCCCCCCGTTTGCGGTGAAGGGACAGAGGAGATTCTGGACGCCAGCGACCCCTTTGGGCCAAGCTAAGCACCGCCTTTCGCGGCGGCTTTCCGCCAAGTGTTACACTTTCCGGCAAATCACCGCCAAATCGGCGGTCATTTCGCCGCTCCTTAACCCTTTCGCTTGCAAAAATTTCCCCGGAAATCCTACACATCCGGCGAATTTGACTGTCAGGCACACACAGGCCATCACCAAACCGCGAGCGGGGTTCGCCCGGACCGATCCGATGAACTACTCTTTCATCAGGACACGGAACCCGCGCTTATTTTGAGAAAGATTGGACTCCTATGATGCATGATATTTTCGGCCAAGACAGCAGCCTGACCGATGCAGCGGCGCTGCGGGATTGGAATGCCGTGCAGATGGGCGTTCTGGCACATGCCGCAGTAACCGCCGATCACTTGGGCGCGGTGCTGAAATCGGCGCCGGAGTTTGCCCTGGCCCATGCGATCAAAGGATTGTCCCTGTTGATGCTGGGCCGCCGGGAGCTGCTTCCCACAGCGCAGGAAGCCCTGCGCGATGCCAAAGCGCAGTACGAAGGTGCCCTGCCGCGGGAACGCAAATATGTGGATGCGCTGGAAAACTGGCTGGCCGGCCGCCCCAGTCAGGCCATCCGCCGGATGGAAGAGGTGCTGGACATCTTCCCGCAGGACACCCTGGCAATGAAGCTCAGCCATGGCATCCGCTTTATCCTTGGCGATCCTGATGGCATGCGGGCATCCGTTGAACGGGTGATGCCGGCCTATGCGCCCGACCACGCGGGCCGCGGTTTTCTGTTGGGCTGCCACTCCTTTGCGCTGGAGGAAACCGGCGAGTTTGAACGCGCGGCCAATGCCGGCCGTCAGGCGCTGTGGATGGCGCCGGATGATGCCTGGGGCCTGCATGCGGTGGCGCATGTGCATGACATGACCGGCAATGCCAAATCAGGGCTGGACTGGCTGCACGGCCGCGAAGAGGCCTGGGCGCACTGCAACAATTTCCGCTATCACGTCTGGTGGCACAAGGCGCTGATGCATCTGGACCTGGGCCAGATGGACGAAGCCCTTGCGCTGTATGACACCGAGGTGCGCAAGGACAAAACCGACGACTACCGCGACATCTCCAACGCGACGTCGTTGCTGGTGCGGCTGGAACTGGAAGGCGTCGATGCAGGCAGCCGCTGGGAAGAGCTGTCGGACCTCTGCGCCAACCGGACCGAGGACGGCAGCCTGATTTTCGCCGACCTGCATTACCTGCTGGCCCTCACCGGCCACCGCAAGGAAGACGCCCGCAAGCTGGTTCAGCGCATTCATGCCGACGCCAAACAAGGAGGGTCCGAAGCCTGCGCCCGCATGGGTGATCCCGGCTGCGCAGCCGCCGATGGGCTGGAAGCCTTTGGCGACGGCAATTACAAATCCGCCTTCAGCCATCTTGCGTCCGCCCGCGGCAGCATGCAGCTGGCCGGCGGCAGCCACGCGCAACGCGATGTTTTTGAACGCATTACCATAGACGCGGGAATCCGCTCAGGCCAGCTTGACGCGGTCGAGGCAATCCTGGATGACCGCCGTGCCAAGCGCGGCGGCGCCGAGGACAATTACGCGCTTGCCCGCCGCACCCTGATCGCCGAAGGCCGGAACTCTCCCGGTGCTGCAAGCGTTCCTGCCGAATAAGACTTTCAAGGACCAAAAACACAAATGTCCAGCGTTGCGCCCTTCCCCGGGCCTCAAAACGATCCCGGCGTTGCCAACCGCGCAGCCCCCCCGCCGCAAGCGGCACAGCCGCGTGTGCGCGACCCGCGGCTCGACTTCTACCGTGGCATTGCCATGTTCATCATCCTGGCCGCCCATATCCCGGGCAACCGCTGGACCGGCTGGATTCCGGCCCGTTTCGGGTTCTCGGACGCAACCGAGATCTTTGTGTTTTGCTCCGGCATGGCCTCGGCCATTGCCTTTGGCGGCTCTTTTGCCAAGCAGGGCTGGTGGCTGGGCACCGCCCGCGTCGCATTCCGCTGCTGGCAGGTATTCTGGGCGCATATCGGCCTGTTTGTTTTCATTGCCGTCTCCATGGCTGCCATCGACCTCTATGGCGGGTTCGAGAAGAGCTATGTGAACTCTCTGAATCTCGGCCATTTCTTCAAGGATCCGATGACCCAGCTGGTGGGGCTGTTCACCCTGACCTATGTGCCGAATTACTTTGACATCCTGCCGATGTACCTGGTGGTGCTGATGCTGATGCCGCTGATGATGGGTCTGGAAAAAATCGGCCTTTGGGCTGTGGCCGCTGTATCGGTGCTGATCTGGCTGACCGCCAACCCCTATATGATCGGTCTGGGTCCCGACGGTGTGTCACTGCCGGCGGAACCCTGGTCGGAACGCGAATGGTTCTTTAACCCGTTCGGCTGGCAGCTGCTGTTTTTCACCGGCTTTGCCTTTATGAAAGGCTGGCTGCCGAAGCCGCCGGTGTCCAAAGTGCTGGTCGTGCTGGCCGCCGCATTCCTAATCCTGTCGGCGCCTTATGGATCGTGGAAAGTCTTCACCTGGGTCAAGGCCGCCAGCCCCGAGCTGGCCGACCTGATCAAGCCGGGCCGCGATGCCATCGGCGAATGGCGCGAAAAAACAGACTTCGGCCTGCTGCGCTATGCCCATTTTCTGGCGCTGGCCTATCTTGGCTGGGTCGCAGCAGGCGAAGGCGGCAAACGGCTGATCGCCTCCGGCAGTTCCGCCGCAGCGCGGATCTGGGCGGTTCTGCTGCAGGTCATCACCAAAGTCGGCCAGCAGTCGCTTGCGGTGTTTGTATTCTCAATGGCTCTGGCACGTTTCATCGGCTTTGCGCTTGACCAGACCGACCGCGCGGTTATGACCACGGCATTCGCCAATCTGTTTGGTTTTTTCCTAATCATTGGTTGCGCTTACGGCGCTGCCTGGTTCAAGTCCCAGCCATGGAGAGCCAAGAAATGAGCTCTTTCACCCGCCGTTCTTTTTTGGCCGCCGCACTTGGCAGCACCGCGCTTGCCGCATTGCCGTCTGTGGCACGCGAGGCCATGCCCTTTACCCGCAATGTTGTTGTGGCCAAGGCCCGCGCGCTGGCCGCCAAACCCTTTGCCGAACGCCCGATGGTGCCGCAGGATTGGCTGGACCAGTCATATGACGACTATAAATCGCGCTGGTTCCGCACCAAGGACGCGCTGTGGGCGGGGACCGACCGCAGCTATAACGTCGATTTCTTCCTGCCCGGCCTTTATTTCCCGCGCGCCGTTCAGGTGAACACGGTGGCGGACGGCATGGCTGAGCGGATCGGCTTTGACCTGTCGCTGTTCGACAAGAACGACAAGGCGCCGGATCTGACGACCGAGGGCGACCTGGGCTATTCCGGCCTGCGCCTGCGCACCGATCTGGATCACCCGGACAAAAAGACAGAATTCTGCGTATTCCAGGGCGCCAGCTATTTCCGTGCCATCGGCACCGGCAACGCCTATGGGCTGTCGGCCCGCGGCCTGGCACTGAAAACTGCCGATCCCGAGGGTGAGGAATTCCCCGAATTCATCGAGTTCTGGCTGGAGGCCCCTGCCCCCGGCCAACGCTCGATGGTGGTGCATGCGCTGATGGATTCGCCCTCTGTCACCGGCGCCTACCGGTTCACCATCACCCCCGGCAGCAGCGCCGTGATGGATGTGGAGGCGACGCTGTTCGCCCGCGAGGAGTTAAGCCACGCAGGCCTTGCGCCGCTCACCTCAATGTTCCTGTTCGACGCCACCAACCGCAACCGTTTCGACGATTTCCGCCCCGCAGTGCATGACAGCGACGGCCTCTTGGTGCTGAACGGCAATGGCGAGACCCTGTGGCGGCCGCTTGCCAATCCGACCCGTCTGCAGGTCTCGTCCTTTGTCGATGAAAACCCGCAGGGCTTTGGTCTGATGCAGCGCCCGCGCAGACTGTCGGAATTCAACGACCTGGAAGCCTTTTATCACAACCGCCCCTGCCTGTGGGTCGAACCCAAGGAAGACTGGGGCAAAGGCGCCGTCACCCTGGTTGAGATCCCGGCCGACAAGGAAATCTACGACAATATCGTCGCCTACTGGCGCCCGCGTGACCCCTATGCCGCCGGATCTGAGGTGAACCTGAATTACCGCCTCACCTGGGGCGAAGAGCCGGTGCTGTCGATGTCGCGGGTGATCGACACCGCCGAGGGTGCGCGGATCTTTGGCGGGCCGGGCCGGATCATGACCATTGATTTCGATGCCCACCCGCTTTTTGACGGCGGGCCGGACACTCTTGACGTCCACATCCACTCTCCCCATGTGGCGACCAGCGAAGGCGTGCTGCAGCACAACCCCGAAACCGGCGGTCTGCGGCTGGCCTTCTATTTTGACCCCGGTGAGCGGGATCACGTTGAACTTCGCGCCCAGCTCAGGAAAGACGGCGATGCCGCTTCCGAGGTCTGGCTTTACAGGTGGACCGCATGACTGCATGTGATCTGATGCCCCCGGAACAGCCCCTGGCGATGCCGGAACAGGATTTCAGCAAGGACTTCCACGATGCAGACGCGCCCGGCGATGCCGCGCCGCGGCAGGTGGCGTTGTGGCGGCTGCTGGCGTTTTCGCCGGCGATGCTGGCGACCGGTGTCTTGACCTGGGTAATGCGGGGCTGGTTCACCGCTGACGGGTTCTCAGTGCTGGAGCTGGTGCTGCTGGCGCTGATCGCCTTCAACTTCTTCTGGATCGCCTTTACCGTCTCGACCGTGCTCCTGGGTCTCTATGGCCTCTCGCGCCGGGAAAAGACCGTGGCCCGCGGCGCGGCGCGCCCGATGAAGGTGGCGCTCTTGATGCCGGTCTATAACGAGGTGCCCTGGTACGTGCTGGGCAACGCCCAGACCATGCTGCAGGAACTTCACGGACGCGGCGGCCAGCACGAATACGCGATGTTCATCCTCTCGGACACACGCAACGACGCCATCGCCGCACAGGAGCGCGCCAGTGTCGAGGCGCTACGCAGCATGCTGCCAGAAGGCACTGCGCTGTATTACCGCCGCCGGGCCGACAATGAGGGGCGCAAGGTCGGCAATATCTCTGACTGGGTGCGCCGCTGGGGCGCGGATTACGAGGCGATGCTGGTGCTGGACGCCGACAGCCTGATGACCGGCCGCGCCATTGCCCGGCTGGCCGATGCGCTGGCCCGCGATCCCAGCGCCGGCCTGATCCAAAGCTACCCGCAGCTGATCGGCGCGCAGTCAGTCTTTGGCCGCATGCAGCAGTTCGCCAACGGCGTCTATGGCCTCGCCCTGGCCGAAGGGCTGGCTCGCTGGGCAGGTCACGAGGGCAACTATTGGGGCCACAACGCGATCATCCGCACCCGCGCCTTTGCCGCTTGTGCCGGCTTGCCGCTGCTGCGCTCGCGCTTTGGCGGTGGTGACAAGCTGATCATGAGCCATGATTTTGTCGAGGCGGGCTTGTTGCGCCGCGCGGGCTGGTCGGTGCGCTTCCTGCCCCGCATCCGCGGATCATACGAGGAAACCCCAGCCACCCTGATCGACCACATCCTGCGCGACCGGCGCTGGTGCCAGGGCAACCTGCAACACCTGAACCTGCTGCACGCCAAAGGTTTCCGCGCCATCTCCCGCTTTCACCTGTTTGCCGGCGCGATCGGCTATCTGATGGCACCGGTGTGGTTTGCGCTGCTGGTGCTCTGGGCCGTCATCGGCCGCAGCGATGAGGCGTCTGTGATCAGCTACTTCAGCGAGGCCAACCCGTTCCGCCCCAGCTGGCCGGATATGTCGGAACCCAAACACGTGCTGGTGATCATCCTGATTTACGCGATGCTGCTGGCGCCCAAGATGCTGGCCGCAATGGCGCTGCCGCTGACCGGCAGCCGGTTCTCGGAATACGGCGGGCCGGTGCATTTCGCGCTGTCCTTTGTCTCCGAAGTGCTGCTGGCAATCCTCTATGCGCCGATCCTGATGGTGCAGCAGATGATCGCGGTGTTCCGTACTGCCTTGGGGCTGCAGCGCGGCTGGGAACCGCAGGCCCGCGACGGCGGCAGCTATTCATTGCGCTCGCTGATCACCTGCCACGCGCTGGAAACCGTCAGCGGATTGGCGCTCTGGGCCGGGATCCTTAGCGGCACCGTATCGCTGTGGCTGGTGCCGATTGCGCTCTCGCTGGTGCTGGCAGTGCCGCTGTCGGCACTGTCCGGGGTGAAGACCGTGAACCGCATCCGCAACTGGATGGCCACGCGCGAGGAATTCACTGAACCCCAGATCACCCGTGCCGCCCGCGTTGCGCGGGCTGACCTGAAGGCCCTGCTGGAAGGCAGCACCGCCCGCAGCACCCCGGCGGAATAAGCCCGCACGTCAGCGGGGAACTCCCGCGGCCGCAGGATCCCCGGCTGCGCCGGGACACCCTTGGCGGTCTTGGGCCAAGCGCCGCGCTAACGCGCGGCGCGGTTGCGCAAATACCCGCCGCTACCCTCAAAAATACCGGCCTCGCGGTGGCATGCAACAGCAGCGCGCCCACAGGGCGCGCTGCCTGGCCCAACGCTTTGATGGAAATCTTTGATTTCTGTCAAAGGGGCGGGAGTGCTCCGCTCGTTGCAGCCCCCCCAAGGTCAGCGCACCGCCGGTTCATCCTCGAACCAGTCTGCCATCCAGCCCGCCCAGCCCTTGGGCACCGTATGGCCGCCGTCAAACAACACCAGCTCGATTTCTGCCCCCGCCCCGCAATCCCAGTGGCGGCGCAACAAGCCGCCCTCGCCCCAGGCATTGGACGGCGCGTGCGACGCGCAGCCATTCGCCTCGCGCCAAACCTCAAGCCCGGCAAAGACATCGCCCTGCTCCCAGCGTCCGCCACCAAGGATACGCCCCTCCAGCGGCACCACTTCGTCACTCCAGCCATGCACCTGCAACAGACGCACCGGCCCCTCGCAGGTCTCAGGCTGCGGCCGCCAGAACGCACCGGACACCGGCGCATAAGCTGCAAAGGCCGCCGGGTCGCTGCAGGCCAGGTAATGCACCATGAAGGCGCCGGCTGAGAACCCCGCGAGAACCGTCTGCGCAGAGGATGTGCCAAACCGGTCCGAGGCATCCGTCAGCACCGAGGCAAAAAACGCCCCCTCATCCCGGCCTTCGGTAAACGGCCCGAAGCCCCAGGACTGCGGACCGCTGCCGCCGCGCTTGCGCCCTTCCGGGGCAATCACCGCATAACCGCGCTCGGTCAGCCCTTCGGACAGCGCCTTGTTACGCATCACCTGCGCGCCGCTGCCGCCGTAGCCATGCAAAAACATCACCACCGGCGGCGGCGTGTTCGCATCAGCGGGCAGCGCGATGTGATAGGCGCCATCCGCAACCTCACACGCGCCGGCCTCTGAACCGCATCCCGCAACAGCCGCGCCGCTCGACACCGCAGACAGCAGCGCTGCGGCTGCGCCTGTTTTCCAAGGCTGCATCATCCCTCCCATCGGGCCACCGGCAGGTTGGCGGCAATCCAGCCTGGTCCTGCACCGGACCCCAGCATGCCTTCGGGCACGTCAATCACATTGCTGAAACCCGCCTGCGCCAGGGCCAGCGTCAGCCGGGCCGACCGCACGCCGCGCGCGCAGATCAGCGCCACAGGCAAAGCCGGGTCCGGCCCAGCCGCGGTTTGCAAGGCTGCGATAAAGTCGTCGCGGCGCATGTCGATCTGATGGCTGCCCACCGGCACCCCCGAGGCGCGCCATTCCTGCGGCGTGCGGATATCCACCAGGGTAATCTCCCCGGCCTGCGCGTGGGCAAAGGCCTCGGCCACGGTCAGCCGCGGGTGATCATGATCGGGGGGCTGCCTGCGCTGCCACCAGATCCCCGCACCAGCCGCCGCTGCAATACCGCCGAGCAGCGCCAGCCGGCGGGACACTCCGCGTTTACCTGTGTTTTCCTGTGCCGCCATCCCGCCGCTTTCCTTTCAATCCGACCGCCCGCTGACTGCCCGGCCCCGGGCCCTTGCTCCAAGACCTAGCAGGCCATGAGGCCGCAATCACCAGAAACAGGCCAATACCGCCGGTCAAGTTCTTGTTATTGGACGGGCACTGCCCAATTATGGCCCTAACGAGCGTAAGATTCCCGTCTCTGGCTGCGTCATTATTACCGCATCCAGGTCGGCGGGGGTGGTTCTGGGCAAGAAAATTGCTTAGCACTGGTCGAAAAACGACGCGCCAACCCGACAGGAGACCTGCACGTGTCCCTATTCCTGATTGCGGCCCTGCCCTTTCTCGGAGCCGTCTTCCCAGCGCTGTTGATCCGCGCGGGGCGCAATGCGGCAGCCTCAGCCGCCGGGCTTACCACCCTGCTCGCCTTCATCGGGCTGATGCTGCATATCCCGGCCGTGTTCCGCGGTGAAACCATTCATGCCTCTGCGAGCTGGCTGCCTGCCCTGGGCCTGAATGCCAATTTCTTCCTCGACGGGCTGGGCTTCCTGTTTGCAGCAATGATCCTGGGGATCGGCCTGCTGATCATCCTTTACGCCCGGTTCTACCTGTCGCGCGAAGACCCGATGGGCCAGTTCTACAGCTATCTCCTGTTGTTCCAAGGCGCCATGGTCGGCATCGTTCTCTCTGACAACATCCTGCTTTTACTGGTGTTCTGGGAACTGACCTCGCTCAGCTCCTTCCTGCTGATCGGCTATTGGAAACACCTGCCCGAAGGCCGCCAGGGCGCGCGGATGGCACTGGCAGTCACCGGCTCCGGCGGGCTGGCGATGATCGCAGGCATGCTGATCCTGGGCCATATCGCCGGCTCTTATGACCTGAGCGTCATTCTGCAGAACAAGGACGCCATTCAAGCCTCGCCGTTGTATCTGCCCGCGTTGATCCTGATCCTGCTGGGGGCCTTCACGAAGTCGGCGCAGTTCCCGTTCCATTTCTGGCTGCCGCACGCGATGGCCGCGCCCACGCCCGTTTCGGCCTATCTGCACTCTGCCACCATGGTAAAGGCCGGGCTGTTCCTGATGGCCCGCATGTGGCCCGTCCTCGCCGGTACGCCCGAGTGGTTCTATATCGTTGCCACCACCGGCCTTGTCACCATGCTGCTTGGCGCGGTGATTGCGCTGTTCAAGGACGACCTCAAGGCGCTGCTAGCGTTCTCCACTGTCAGCCACCTTGGGCTGATCACCATGCTGCTGGGCTTTGGCACCAAGATTGCCGCGGTGGCGGCTATTTTCCACATCATCAACCACGCCACCTTCAAGGCCGCACTGTTCATGACCGCGGGCATTGTCGATCACGAGGCCGGCACCCGCGACATCAAACGCCTTGGCGGATTGCGGCATCTGATGCCGGTCACCTTTACCATTGGCATGGTCGCGGCGCTGTCGATGGCCGGGATCCCGCCGTTGAACGGCTTCCTGTCCAAGGAGATGATGCTGGAGGAAGCCGCCCATACCGTCTGGAACGGCTCGCATCTGGTGATCCCAGCGCTGGCCTCCGTGGCGGCGCTGTTCTCAGCCGCCTATTCCTTCCGCTTCATCGCGCATGTCTTCTTTGGCCCCAAGCGTGACGACTACCCCGGCCATCCGCATGACCCCAGCTCCGGCATGTGGATGGGACCGGCCTTCCTGGTGGTACTTGTGGTGCTGATCGGCTTTGCTTCGGCCAAGATCGCAGGCCCGATGGTCGCCACTGCCGCAAGTGCCGTGATCGGCGGCGAGAAACTGCCCTATTACTCGCTCAAACTGTGGCACGGGCTGACCCCGGCGCTGTATATGTCGCTGTTTGCCGTTCTGGGCGGCGCGGTGCTGCTGGCGCTGCATAAGCCGCTGGAGCGGATCTGGAACGCCCTGCCCCGTCCCGAAGCCAAGGTCATTTTCGACGCCCTGATCGACGCCTTTACCCGCCTGGGCCAAGGGGTGACCGAAGGCCTGCACAATGGCAACCTGACCCGCTATGCGGCAGTTATGGTCACCTTTACCGTTGCCATCGCCTATTACGCCTATCAGGGCGGCACTCTGGGCGCGGCGACGCGCGAACTGCAAAAGCCGGGCCTGCTGCCCGTGCTCGGCTGGTTTGCCCTTGTGGTGGCGACGCTGTTCATCGTCGCCAAACATCGCAACCGCCTGTTGTCGCTGGTGCTGATCGGCGTTGTGGGGCTGGTGGTGTCAATGTCGTTCAACTACCTCTCGGCGCCTGATCTGGCGCTGACCCAGATCTCGGTCGAGGTGGTGACGATCATCCTGATGCTGCTGGCGCTGAACTTCATGCCCAAGGAAACCCCGGTTGAAACTCCGGCCCTGACCCGCATCCGCGATGGCGCGATTTCAGTGATCGCAGGACTGGGTGCCGGCGGGCTGATCTATGCGCTTTTGATGCGCGATTTTGCCTTCCCGACCATTTCGGACTTCCACCTTGCCAATTCCTACAAGGGCGGCGGCGGCACCAATGTGGTGAACGTGATCCTGGTCGATTTCCGCGGCTATGACACCTTCGGCGAGATCATCGTGCTGGGCATCGCCGCCATGGTGATCTTTGCCCTGACCGAGGCGGTTTTGAACAGCCGCGTCCGCGCCCATCTTCTGAACCGCAAACCCGACCTGCCGCAGGCCGGCGACGCGCATCCGCTGATGATGGTGGTGGCAACGCGGGTGATGATGCCGCTGGCGCTGATGGTGGCGGCCTATATCTTCTTCCGCGGCCACAACCTGCCGGGCGGCGGCTTTATCGCCGGGCTGATCGCGGCGATTGCGATCATCATGCAATATATGGCCTCCGGCTTTGCCTGGGCGACCGAGCGCCAGCGCTACCCCTACCACGCCATCATCGGCTCCGGCGTGCTGATTGCCGCCGCCACCGGCATGGGCGCCTGGTTCAACGGCATGCCCTTCCTGACCAGCGATTTCGGCTACCTGCACTGGCCGCCGCTGGAGGAATTCGAATGGGCCACCGCCGCCCTGTTCGACCTTGGCGTCTTCCTGGCAGTTGTCGGCGCGGTGCTGCTGGCGCTGGAAAGCCTGTCGCGCTTTGCCTGGCAGCCAGGGATAAGCACCGAGCACGCGATGGACATCAACCCGGCACGCGACGAAGCGGCCAAGACCGGGACGGAGGGATAGATATGGAACTTCTCGTCGCTTCGGCCGTCGGCATTCTGACCGCGGCCGGCATCTACCTGATCCTGCGCCGCCGCAGCTTCCCGGTGATCCTTGGCCTGTCGCTGATCACCTATGCGGTCAACGTCTTCCTGTTCGCCACCGGGCGGCTGGCAACCGCCGCGCCGCCGATCCTCAACAAATATGAAGAGGTCGCCTATACCGACCCGCTGCCGCAGGCGCTGGTGCTGACTGCCATCGTGATTTCCTTTGGCATGACCGCCGTGGTGGTGATGATCGCGCTGGGGGCCTATTTGTCGTCCCGCGATGACAGCACTGCCATGCCGGTTGAAACCGAAGGCGCAGGAGACGACGCATGATCGACCACCTTCTGATTGCGCCGGTGGTGCTGCCCGCCCTTGTGGCGCCGTTCATCATCATGGCGGTGCGCCACCATCTGGACCTGCAGCGGATCTTTTCGCTGGCCAGCGTGGTGCTGCTGGCCGCCGTGTCGCTGACCCTGGCCGCCCAGGCCCTCGACGGCACCGTCAAGGTCTATGAGCTAGGCGACTGGCCCGCGCCCTTTGGCATTGTGCTGGTGCTGGACCGGCTGTCAGCAATGATGATCGTGCTGACCTCGCTCTTGGCCCTGCCGGTCCTGCTCTATGCCATTGGCTCCGGCTGGGATACCCGCGGCGCCAACTTCCACGCGCTGTTCCAGTTCCAGCTGATGGGCATCATGGGCGCTTTCCTGACCGGTGACGCCTTCAACCTGTTTGTGTTCTTCGAGGTGCTGCTGATCGCCTCTTACGGCTTGATGATCCACTCCGGCGGCACCCGGCGGTTTCAGGCAGGCGTGCAATATGTGGTGTTCAACCTCCTCGGCTCCACCCTGTTCCTGTTTGCGCTTGGCACGCTTTATTCTGTCACCGGCACCCTGAACATGGCCGACCTCGCCGTAAAGGTTGCACAGATCCCGGCTGAGGATACCGCGCTGCTGCGCGTTGGTGCTGTGATGCTCTTGCTGGTCTTTGCCATCAAAGCCTCGCTGCTGCCGCTGCATTTCTGGCTGCCCTCGGCCTATGCCAATGCGCCGATGCCGGTCGCCGCGCTGTTTGCCATCATGACCAAAGTCGGCGCCTATTCGATCCTGCGCATCTACACGCTGATCTTCGGCCCCGAGGTTCAGGCCACCGCCGGCCTGACCGAGGCCTGGCTGCTGCCCGCTGCCCTCTTGACCCTCGGCGCCGGCGCCATCGGCGTGCTTGGCTCCAAGAAGCTGGGCCGCCTGGCGGCCTTTGGCGCCATCGCCTCGATGGGCACGCTGCTGATCGCCATTTCGCTGTTCACCCAGACCGCCGCCGCAGCGGCGCTCTACTATCTGGTGCATTCCACCCTCGCGGCAGCGCTGCTGTTCCTGGTTGCTGATCTGGTGATGGAGCGGCAGGGCCCGTGGATCCTGCCGCAGCTGCCGATGCCGCAGACCGGACTGATCTCGGCGCTGTTCTTTGCCGCCGCCATCGCGCTTGCGGGGATGCCGCCGCTTTCGGGTTTCCTTGGTAAACTGCTGGTGCTGGACGCCACCCGCGGCGTTGATCTGGCGCCGTGGATCTGGGCCGTGATCCTGCTGGGGTCCCTGATCACCATTATCGGCATGGCCCGCGCAGGCTCGCTGCTGTTCTGGAAAGGCCACGGCCTGCCGCCTGAAGATGCAGACACCAGCGCCGAACCGCCCGTGGACATCCTGCCCGCCAGACCAGCGCAGCTGCCCTTTGTCGCCTGCTTCGGCCTGCTGGGCGGGCTCATTGCCCTTACCGTATTTGCAGGCCCCGCCACCCGCTATGCCGAGGCGACGGCTGCCCAGCTCTTTACGCCAACAGCCTATATCGAAACCGTGCTGGGGAGGACGGCAGAATGAAACTGATCCGGCGGCTGTTCCCGCACCCCCTGCTCACGCTTCTGCTGACGCTCACCTGGCTGCTGCTGGTCAATGGCTGGTCGCTGAATTCGCTGGTCTTTGGCCTGCTGCTGGGGGTGCTGATCCCGTTTGTGACCCAGCCCTACTGGCCCAACCGGCCCAAGCTGCGCCGCCCGCTGAAGATCGCGGAATACATCCTGGTGGTTCTGCTGGACATCGTACAGGCCAACATCATCGTTGCCCGCATCGTGCTGTTCAAACCCAATGCCGACCGCCGCCCCAACTGGATCACCGTCCCGCTGGACCTGAAAACGCCTGAGGCGATCACCGCCCTGGCCGGCACCATCACCATGACACCCGGCACCCTGTCGGCAGATGTCTCGGACGAGGGCCACGCCCTTCTGGTCCACTGCCTGGACGCCCCCAATCCCGACGCGGTGCGGGACGAGATCAAACAGCGCTACGAGCGCCGGCTGATGGAGATTTTCGAATGATCGAAAGCGCTACCACCTTCGCCTTTGCCTGCTTTGCGCTCGCCATGCTGATGAATCTCTGGAAAGTCGTCACCGCCCCGGATGTGGCCGACCGCATCCTGGCGCTGGACACCATGTTCATCAACGCCATCGCGCTGATGGTGCTCTATGGCCTGGCGCTGGGGAGCGAGATTTTCTTTGAGGCCGCCATGATCATCGCCATGCTTGGCTTTGTCTCCACCGTGGCCTATGCGCGCTTTATCCTGCGCGGCAATATCATCGAGTGAGGAGGAAAAATGGAAACCCTGTTTGAATTCCTCGTTGCCGCCTTTCTGGTGATCGCCGGGGTCTTCGGTTTTGTCGGCTCTTTCGGGTTGCTGAAGCTCAACGATCCGATGTCGCGCCTGCACGCCCCGACCAAGGCCACCACGCTGGGCGTCGGCGGCGTGCTGCTGGCCTCGATGCTGCACGCGGCAGCGTTTGAGAAATACTTCTCGGTGCATGAGCTGATGATCACCCTGTTCCTGTTCCTGACTGCGCCGATCACCGCCAATTTCATTGCCAAGGTGCATATCCACCGGCAAGAGAGCCGCGACACCATGCCCTCGGCGGGCGAGGATGACCATTGGGCCACCCATGACACGCCAGAGGACGAGGAACGCCGCCACCCGACCCACACCCCGCCCGCCGAAGACTGAACGCAGACCACTCAGGAAGGCCTGAACCGTGATGGACACCTCCCGCTTGCCGCTGACCCGCGATCTGGTGCTGGTCGGCGGCGGCCACACCCACGCGCTGGTGCTGCGCAAATGGGGCATGCGTCCGCTGCCCGGCGCCCGGCTCACCGTCATCAACCCCGGCCCCACTGCGCCCTATTCCGGCATGCTGCCGGGATTTGTGGCCGGACATTACGCGCGTGACGAACTGGACATCGACCTGGTGCGCCTCAGCCGTTTTGCCGGTGCCCGTGTGGTTCTGGGGGCCGCCGCGCATATCGACACCGCGGCCCGGCTGGTGCATGTGCCGGGCCGCCCGCCGATTGCCTATGACGTGGCCTCGGTTGATGTCGGCATCACCTCTGCCATGCCGGACCTGCCGGGCTTTGCAGACCACGGGATCCCTGCCAAGCCGCTGGGACGTTTCGCCGCCCAATGGGACGCGTTCCGCGACGGTGACACCCCCGCCCATGTCGCCGTGATCGGCGGCGGCGTGGCGGGGGCAGAGCTGATCCTGGCGATGGCCTTTGCTCTCAGATCCCGCGGCCGGCTGGCGCAGGCAACCCTGATCGACAGCGACCAGGCCTTGCGCGCGATTGGCAAAAAGGCCCGCCAGACCCTCCGCCGCGCGCTGGTCGAACAGGGCGTCCGGCTGGAGGAGAACGCGAAAATCGCACGCATCTGTGACGGCTATATCGTGCTGGAAGACGGGCGCGAGATCCTGTCGGACTTTACCACCGGCGCCGCCGGCGCCCGCCCCTACGGCTGGCTCGCAGACAGCGGCCTGGACCTGCAGGACGGCTTCATCCGGGTCAGTGATTCCCTGCAAAGCTCCGCCGCCAACGTCTTTGCCGCCGGCGACTGCGCCCATATGGACTTTGCCCCGCGCCCCAAGGCCGGCGTTTATGCGGTGCGCCAGGCGCCGGTGCTGTACCACAACCTGCGCGGCACCCTGACCGGCGATCCTTTGCGCAGGTACCGCCCGCAAAAAGACTACCTGAAACTCATCTCCATGGGGGCAAGGGAAGCGCTTGGCGAGCGCTTTGGAACCACCCTGGCCGGCCCCTTGATGTGGTCCTGGAAAGACCGCATCGACCAGGCCTTTATGGAGAAGTTCCGCGACCTGCCTGCAATGGACGCGCCGCCCCTGCCGGCCGAACACACACTGGGCATGGAGGCCGCACTTGGCGACAAGCCCATGTGCGGCGGCTGCGGCGCCAAGGTCGGCCGCGACGCGTTGCTTGGCGCGCTCGCAGGTCTTGAGCCTGCGGACCGCACAGACATCACCCCGCTGCCCGGCGACGACGCCGCGCTTCTGACCACCGGCGGCGTCAGTCAGGTGATCAGTACCGACCATCTGCGCAGCTTCACCAATGATCCGGTCCTGATGACCCGCATCGCTGCCGTCCACGCGCTTGGCGACATTTGGGCGATGGGGGCAGACCCGCAGGCCGCCACCGCCAACCTGATCCTGCCGCGGATGTCACCCGGCCTGCAGGCCCGGACCCTGCAGGAGATCATGGCTGCCGCCTCGGACGTCATGCAGCAGGCCGGCGCCGCCATAATCGGCGGCCATACCTCGCTGGGGGATGAGTTGACTATCGGGTTCACCGTCACCGGCCTCTGCCCCCGCCCTGCCATCACCCTGGCGGGTGCCAAACCTGGCGACGCGCTGATCCTGACCAAACCCATTGGCTCCGGCGTGCTGATGGCCGCGGAAATGGCGGGTCTGGCCAAGGGGGAATGGGCCGCCGCCGCGCTGGAACAGATGAGCCAGCCGCAGGGCAACGCCGCCCGCATCCTGCAGGATGCCCGCGCAATGACCGACGTGACCGGCTTTGGCCTTATTGGCCATCTGCTTGGTATCTGCGAGGCCTCCGGCGCGGGCGCAGAAATCTTCACCAGTAAGATTCCCCTGATGCAGGGCGCCGCTGAACTGGCGGACCGCGGCATCCGCTCCTCGCTGTTTCCCGCCAATCAAGCCGCTGCACCGGAGCTGAAAACCACTGGCTGGCAGGACCTGCTGTTCGACCCTCAAACCGCGGGCGGCCTGCTGGCAGCGGTCGCCGCAGATCAGGCTGATGATTTGCTGAACCGGCTGCACGCTGCCGGATACCCGGCTGCGCGCGCCGGCAAGGTAACGTCAAGCCCCGGCGCCATCACCCTCAGTGCCTAGCGGCGCCCGGCGCACAGGGGCCAGCCCCTCTTGGCCCTGCGGGCCAATTCACCCCGGGGTAGTTTCAACCAGAAAGAAGCCCGGTTCCGGTGCTTCACCTTTGTGAAAATACTCCCGTCCCGCTGCCTGGCAGGCGGCTTTGCCGCCGGGAGCGGAGGCACGCTGCGCGCCAGCGCAGCGCCATGCCCAACGGGAGCGGGGCATCTTTGATGTGCCGGCGACGGGCGGGAGAACTTCTGTCAGAGATCGGACATGAGCGCAGCCACCTGCGCCGCTGCGGCATCCAGGCCCGCGTCATCCAGCGCCTCTGCGTCGACAGTGGCGGCAACCTCTGCGCCGATTGCCGTGCGGGACTTGCGGTAGGCGGGGTCATAATGCTCGGCCATCAGTGCCTCGGTCAGCCCGGCTTTGTCGCCCTTGGCAATGCTGGTGAACCAACCATCAACAACCGCGCCTGAGCGGTACGCGCGCAAGGGGGCCAGTTTTTTGCGCAGACCGTCCGCGTCTGACAGGATGTCGTCATAAGCCGCCACCAAATAGCGGCAGCGGGCCGCAACCGGCACCTGCAGGTCAATCCTCGGTGCCTGCTTCATTGCCGCCCAGATCGAAGGCGGAATGATCCGCTGGCCAACTTTGCTCGATTCCGCCTCCACCAGCACCGGGCGGCTGGGGTCCAGCCGCATCAAGGCGCCCGCCAGGGCGGATTCAAACCCCTTCTGCGACGGTTGCGGCGTCGGCATGTCCCCCAGAAGCGAGCCGCGGTGATTGGCCAGCCCCTCCAGATCCAGCACCTGCACGCCCAGAGCACCGGCCCGCTTCAGCACCTCGGTCTTGGCCGATCCGGTATAGCCGTCCAGCGCCACCATCCGATGCGGCAATGCAGTCTGATACAGCGCTGTATTCACCAGACGGCGATAGGTCTGATAGCCGCCCTCCACCACCTCGGCGCGCCAGCCGATCTGTTGCAGCATCCAGGTGAAGGACCCCGACCGCTGACCGCCGCGCCAGCAATAGACCAGCGGTTTCCAGCCGCCCTCATGGTGGCTCAGATGCTGCTCGATGTGATTTGCGGCATTGCGGAACACCAGCGCCGCGCCCAGCTTGCGCGCTTTGAACGGACTGTCCTGCACATAGATGGTGCCGACCTCGGCCCGTTCGTCATTGTCCAGCACCGGCAGGCTGATTGCGCCCGGCACATGGTCCTCGGCATATTCCGCCGGGCTGCGCACATCGATCACAGTGTCGAACCCGTGGGCATAGAAGTCTTGCAGGGAGGTGAATTTCAGCGCCATGGCCCATGCCTACCCCGCGCCTTCGGCAAGGAAAAGCCGCAAATGCCGCCGTTGCGGCAATAAAACTTGCACGTACTGCGCACAGGGCAGTATGGCAGTCAAGGTGAACAGACCCGCGGGCAGAAGGCCCGAACCAGCAAACCGGCACCAGCAAACCGGCCCTTACAGGCCGGCAAGGACCAGAAGGCCATGAATAGCGACCCTTTGGACATTCACACCCTGCCCGGCCACCTGATCCGGCGGCTGCATCAGATCTCGGTCGCCCAGTTCATGGAACGGATGGCCGAGGAGGGTGCCGACCTTACCCCGGTGCAATTCTCCGCCATGGCCGCGATCCACCGCCATCCCGGCATCGACCAGGCCTCGGTTGCCGGGCTCATCGCCTATGACCGGGCCACCCTGGGCAAGGTGGTGGACCGGCTGGTGGAGAAGGGGCTGGTGGCCCGCGGGATCTCCAAGGCAGACCGGCGGGCGCGCGAGGTCAGCCTGACCGGTGAAGGCGAAGCATTGCTGGAACGGATCCTGCCGGTTGTGCGGGCCGCGCAGCCCGGCATCCTGACGGGCCTTACCGATTCAGAACAGGAGATCTTTGTCGCCCTGCTGCAAAAGGCGGCCATTGCGGCCAATGGCCTGAGCCGCGCGCCGCAGCGCGACCTGCCGTCCCGCCAGGCAGCCGAATAACCTGATCAGATCAGGTGGCCGCGCGGGATATCCCCGTCCTCAAACGGCTCAATCAGCTCCGGCCCGCTGGCCCGGTTGGAATTCACCGCCGGATCCACCCGGTGGAAATCCAGAACGCCCGCCGCCCCCGGCTGCATCAGCCGCGCGGCGCCTGGCCCGTCCTCGCCCAGCCATCTGCCCCAGTCCTGCGGCTCCAGGATCAATGGCATCCGGTGGTGAATGGCCGACAGCGCCTCATTTGCCGCGGTGGTGACAATAGCGCAGGTCTTGACCGGATCCGCCGCTCCCCAGCTCTGCCAGATGGCGGCAAAGGCCAAGGGGGCTGCGTCGCTGCGACGGATGTACCAGGGCAGCCGGGCGCCATCCCCTGCTTTGGTCCATTCATAGAACCCCGTGGCCGGGATCAGACAGCGCCGCTCGCGGCAGGCGGCGGCAAATGCGGGTTTTTGCGCAATGGTTTCCGCGCGGGCATTGATCAGCAGCGGCCCGGCGGTCTCAGCCGTGTACCACTGCGGCAGGAACCCCCAGCGCATAGGCACCAGCTGGCGGTCCCCCTCCCCGGCCTGCACTGCATGCACCGTATTGGTGGGGCAGACATTAAAATCAGGCACATCCGGCAAAGTGTTCGCAGGCCGCGCCGCAAACAGCTGCGCCATTGCATCATTGGGCAGGGTTATGGCAAATCGTCCGCACATGCTGATTTTCTAACCCAGGACTGCCCCCGCGCAAAGAGCCTGCGCACACCCGGGAAGCAGCCGCCCTGACACAACGAGACGGATAGGCCACATGACACTTCAGAACGACCTCCAGGCAGCGTTCGGCTTTCTCAATCAGGGCAAGTTCAAACAGGCGCTGAAACAGTCCAAAGCCGGGATGAAACGGCACAAGACCCATCCGGATTTTCCCAACATCGCGGGCATCTCCCTGTCCGGGCTTGGCAAACACCGCGATGCGGTACCGCATTTCAAGAAAGCGCTGGCCCTGGCGCCCGGCTTTCATGACGCCCGCAAGAACCTGGCGCAGACGCTGCTGTTCCTGCAGCAGGGCGGGACCGCAATGAAATTGCTGGACCGGGTGCTGGCGGATCTGCCCGCTGATCAGGGCGCGTTGTACCTGAAGGCGCAGGCGCAGCTGGTGCAGAATGATCCCGAAGCGGCTATCGCCACCGCAAGCGATGCGCTCGCCCGCGATGGCAAACAACCGCGGATGCTGCGGCTGCGCGCCATGGCCTGGAAGAACCTTGGCGATGAAAAAGCAGCGCTGGAAGACTATCAGGCCACCCTGCGCCTGAACCCCGATGACGTGGACGCGCTGACCAATATCAGCCTGCCGCTGGCCCGGCTGATGCGGCAGGACGAGGCCACAGAAGCCGCGCAAAAGGCCGTTGCCCTGGCGCCCGATAACCTGGAGGCACGGCGGCGTCTGGCCAGCCAGCTGATCTCCAACGGCGCGCCTGAAGCCGCGCGCGGGCATTGCCTGGCGATTTTGGATCTGGACCCCAAGGACAGCCAGGTGCTGGAAATGCTGGCCCGGCTCAACAGCCGTGAACAGAACGCAGAGCTGCTGCCGGTGGCGCAAAAGGCGCTGAAAGCAGCCGCGCCGCGCTCGCTGGACCGGGCCAACGCCAGCTTTGCCCTGGCGCGGATATCCGACCAAGGCGGCGACAAGGACGCCTTTGCCGCCCACAACGACGAGGCAAACGCCTGTATGGCGGCGCAGAATCCCTATGATTACGAGGACAGCGAACGCCAGTTCAGCCGCATCATGGCGGCCTTCCCGGAGGCGGTCACTCCGGCGGACACCGCACCCGAAGGCCCGCGCCCGATTTATGTGGTGGGGATGCCGCGCTCCGGCACCACCTTGACGGAAACCGTGATCGGGTTGCACCCGGATGTGTTCCCGCTGGGCGAGCGCGGCGTGCCGGCCTTCTTGCTGCATCCCTATCTGGACAAGGATCAGAATTTCACGCCCGAGGCCGCCCGCAGTTTCGTGGCAGAGGACATCAGCCGCCTGCCCGCGATGCCCGAAGGCACCGCAGCCTATGTCGACAAAATGCCCGACAATTACCGGCTGCTGGGCTACCTTGCGACCGCCTACCCGGATGCACGGTTTGTTCATCTTTGCCGCGACCCGCGCGATGTGGCGCTGTCGATCTGGCGCGGCTATTTCTCCGGCAGCTCGCTCACCTATGCTTATGATTTGAAGGCCATGGCGCACCGGTTCAACCTTTATGGGCGGCTGATGCAGCATTGGCGGCAGGTGATGCCGGGCCGGATCTATGACCTGGGCTATGAAGATTTCGTTGCCGATATCGAAGGCGAAAGCCGCAAGCTGGCAGGCTTTTGCGGGCTGAACTGGGTCGAGGATATGGCCCACCCGGAACGGCACGAGGGCCAGGTGCTGACGCTGTCGAACACCCAAGTCAGACAGACGGCGCACACCCGCTCGATCGGAAAGTGGGAGAAATACGCCGATGTACTGGCGCCGTTCATCGACGGGCTCAATCCGGAGATATGGCCTGAAATCAAAGGGTAACAGGGTCTACTTGGTGTAGGTCTTGCGCGCGATTTCCAGCCGCGCATCCATCATCGACATCTCTTTCAGGATCTCCTGCCGGCGGCTGCGGTCGCCGGCCTCGCGCAGCTCCGCCCGCAGGCGCTGCAGCTCGCGCGACAGGCTGACGAACTCCGGCACCCCGCCGCTTTCGCGCACCAGCCGGTTGACCAGCGCGTTTTCCGGATCGCCGCAGTCCGGCAGCGGCTTGCCCGCGCCTTGCAGATCGTCAAAGGCGCCGTCCTTTTCAGCGGCTTCAATGCGGGCGTTGATAAGGTCGATCAGCGGGTGGTCCATGACCTGCATTCTGCCATGCCCCCCAGCCACCCGCCAGCCCGTTTACGAACCGCCGGCAAAGGTTAACAATCTCCGAACATAATGCGGCAGCCTCCCTGCCTGAATGTTTCGCGCGCGAAACGTTAGATCCACTTCGGACCTATATTTCCCTGTCTATTTCACCCGAGAAATCCGCCCGTCGGTATAGGGCGTATAGGGGCCCTGCGCCGCCAGATATTCTGCCAGCACATCGGCCACATCCGGGCCGAAATCATACGCATTCTTGTCGTCGCCCTCGAACATCGCATAACCATCGCCGCCGTTGCGGACATAGTCATTGGTGACCACAAGGTATCTCTTTGCCGGATCAATCGGCACAAAACCCCCGCCCTCGGCCACCATCACTTGCCTGATGCGGCCCTCGTTCGGCGCAGCTGAGGCGTCCCAGCTGTATGTAAGGCCTGCGACCTGCGGAAAGCGGCCCTTGACGTCCTCCACCTGGCTGACCCCGTTTTCCAGCGCTTGGATGAGGGTTCCGCCGCTGATCTCAAAGGTCGACAGCGTGTTTTGAAACGGCAGGATGGTCAGCACTTCGCCCATGGTGACGGCGCCTGCATCCAGGCTGGCGCGAATGCCGCCGGAGTTGGCAATGGCAATGGTCACGCCCTGATCCCGCACGTGGTCCAGCATCGCATCAGCCACCAGATTGCCCATCGGACATTCCTGCACCCGGCACACGTCGCGGCTGCCTTCGACCGGCTCCGCGGTCTCCGCCACCACCTTGTTACGGATCTCATCCAGCGGCTGTGCCAGTTCGGCAATGCGGCCCAGGGTGGCCGAATCCTCGCTGACGGCGGCATCCATGATCAGCGGCTCGCCTTCCGCGCTGACCACAGTGCCCGCATCGTCAAATGTCACATTCAGCTCCCCCAGAAACTTGCCATAGGCATAGGCCTGCACAATCTGCACCCCGTTCACCACGGTCGGGTACGGGCCGGCAGCCTTCTCCGACACATTGGACAGGTAGGTGTTGCTATGGCCGCCGACGATCACATCCACCCCTGTGGTTTCAGCCGCCACCCGCTGATCGACGCCATAACCGGAGTGACTCAGCACCACGATCTTGGTCACGCCTTCCGCCGTCAGTCTGTCCACCTCTGCCTGCACCGCCGCCACGGGATCGGAGAAATGCACGTTTTTACCGGGGCTTGCCAGCTCATGTGTATCTTCGGGTGTCAGGCCGATCAGACCGATCCGCTCGCCGCCGCGCTCGATCACCGTGGATTTCTTCAGCACATCCGCCAGCGCCGGTTCGCCCGAGACATCCGCATTGGACATCAGAACCGGAAAACCCACCGCATCCATGAACCCGCGCAGCACTTCCGGCCCGTCGTCGAACTCATGGTTGCCCACGGTCATGCCGTCATAGCCCAGCTGGTTCATGAACTCCGCCGCGGCTTTGCCCTTGTAGTAGGTATAAAACAGTGAGCCCTGAAACTGGTCGCCGCCATCCACCAGGATTGTATTTTCCGCCCGCCCCCGCGCGCGCGCAATCGCCGTCACCAGCCGCGCGGTGCCGCCGAAACACTTGCCTTCGGCCTGATCCTCCGCGTCGCAGGTGCTGTCGTATTTGTTGATCGGCTCGAACCGCGCGTGAAAGTCGTTGGTGTGCAGGATGGTCAGCTTATACTCCGCCGCCGCCGCGCCGGCTGTGAGGGCCAGGGCTGCAACCGAAGTGAGAATGCGTACAATCATGAGGAGCGCTCCCGTTGTTCTGTTTTAGACAGAGCCTGCGCCCAAAGCCCGCACCGGTCAAAGGGGAAAAGCCGCGCCGCTGCCTCCCCTCGCGTCAGCTCTGCGCGGCTGCTGGCGCCAATCCCCCTTGATTCACCTGCAAACACAAGGCATCAGGCCGTCATGCTGATTTACAAGATTTTCCGGGCGGACGAATGGGCCGCACTGCAGGCGGCGGGCGAAACCACCGGCGCGCCGATTGATGTGGCGGACGGCTATGTCCATTTCTCCACCGCAACCCAGGCGGCGGAAACCGCGGCCAAGCATTTTGCCGGTGCCGAAGGGCTGACCCTTCTGGCCTGCGATGCGGATGCAATGGGAGCGGACCTGAAGTGGGAGATTTCCCGCGGCGGCGCCGAATTCCCGCATCTCTACCGCAAAATCCGCATGTCGGATGTGGTCTGGGCCAAGCCGCTGCCTCTGGCAGACGGCGTGCACCAGTTCCCGGAGGAGATGGCATGAAGCTGACAGAGAAGCTGGCACTGGCCGCAATGCACAAGGTCGATCCGGAAACTGCGCATGGGCTGTCCGTGAAAGCGCTGACCATGGGCCTGGCCCCAGCGCCCGGCCCGGTAACTTCTGCCCGGCTCAAGACCACGCTGGCGGGCATTGAATTGCCGAACCCGGTGGGGCTGGCGGCAGGCTATGACAAAAACGCCGAGGCCCTGGCGCCATTGTCCAAATCCGGATTTGGTTTTATCGAGGTCGGCGCCGCCACCCCGCGCGCCCAGCCCGGCAACCCCAAACCGCGCCTGTTCCGCCTGACCGAAGACAAGGCGGCAATCAACCGCTTCGGCTTCAACAACGAGGGCATGGAGGCAATCGGCGCGCGTCTGGCGCAACGTCCCCGCGAGGCGGTGATCGGGCTGAACCTTGGCGCCAACAAAGACAGCGAGGACCGCGCGGCGGATTTTGCCAAGGTGCTGGCCCATTGCGGCGCGCACCTGGATTTTGCGACGGTGAATGTGTCCTCCCCCAACACTGAAAAACTGCGCGACCTGCAAGGCAAAGCGGCCCTGTCGGCGCTGCTGGCAGGCGTCATCGAAACCCGTAACGGCCTGAGCCGCAGGGTGCCGGTGTTCCTGAAGATCGCGCCGGATCTGGACCGTGCGGGTATCGAGGACATTGCCGCCGTTGCCTTGGAGAGCGGCATCGACGCGGTGATTGCCACCAACACCACCCTGTCGCGCGACGGCCTGCGCAGTGCCCACAAGGATGAGGCCGGCGGTCTGTCCGGCGCACCTCTGTTTGAGAAATCCACCCGCGTTCTGGCGCAGTTGTCGGAACTGCTGGACGGCAAGGTGCCGCTGGTGGGTGTGGGCGGCATCAGCACGGCGGAGCAGGCCTATGCCAAGATCTGCGCCGGGGCGTCAGCGGTGCAGTTCTACACCGCGATGGTCTATGGCGGGTTGTCGCTGGCCGGAGACATCGCCCGCGGACTGGACGCGCTGCTGGCGCGGGATGGCTTTGACAACGTCGCAGAAGCGGTTGGAACCAAACGGAAGGATTGGCTGTGATTACATATTGGCATTACCCGAAATGCTCAAAATCCCGCGCAGGCCTTGCGCTGATTGAGGAGAGCGGCGCGGATGTGCAGACGCGGGTGTATCTGGAAGATGCGCCCTCGGTTGCGGAGTTGAAGACGGTTCAGACCGCCCTTGGCACCCCGGCGATTGAGATGGTGCGGAACGGTGAGAAGATCTTCAAGGAGCTGGGCCTGACCAAGGACAGCACCGAGGAAGAGCTGCTGGCAGCGATGGCCGCGAACCCGATCCTGATCGAGCGCCCGATTGCGATCAAGGGTGGCAAGGCCGTGATCGGCCGCCCCACCGAGGCGATTGAAACGCTGCTGTAATCGGCTGCGGCGGGCCAAGAGGCCCGCCTTGCACATTCAGGCGCCCACCTGCGCCTCCAGCCGCGGGTAACGCAGACCCAGTGTGACGCCGCGGGCGATGTTCAGGACTATCAGCGCGGCCCATAGGCCGTGATTGCCAAAGGCCGGCACCAGCAGCAGCAGCGCCGCGACATAGATGGCCACCGATTGCAGCATCGCCCACCGCATGTCGCGGGTCCAGGTGGCCCCGATGTAGATGCCGTCAAACATCCAACTGGCAATTCCCAGAACCGGCATTGCCACGGCCCAGATCAGGAACACCCGCCCGGCTGCGCGCACATCCTCCGAAGTTGACATCAGGTCGATCAGCCAGGGACCTCCGGCGGCAAAAGCCAGCCCCAGCAGGACTGCACCGCCAACGCCCCATTGAGACGTCACCACGGCAGCCCGGCGCACGCGCGCACGCTCCTTTGCACCAACAGCACCGCCCACCAGCGCCTCAGCCGAGAAGGCAAATCCATCCAGCGCAAAGGCGGTGATCTCGACAAATTGCAGCAGGATCTGATTGGCGGCCAGGTTCACATCGCCGATGCCCGAGCCGATGAACAGGAAAGTGGTGAACGACCCGGTGAGCAGCACCGAGCGCACCATGATGTCGCCGTTGACCTGCATCATCCGTTTCAGCCGCGCCGGGTCGAACACCCGCGCCCAGTCGCGCCATTGATCGCCGGCAAAGGCATCGCGGCACAGGTACAGACCCAGTGCCAGACCGGTCCATTCTGCAATCAGCGTGGCGATGGCGACGCCTTCCACGCCCCAGCCAAGCCCCAGCACAAACCACAGGTCCAGGGCGATGTTGAGGCCATTCATCCAGACCTGCAGCAGGAACACGCCGCGGGTGCGCTCCACCGCGATCAGCCAGCCGGTGACCGCATAAAGCGCGATGGTGGCAGGCGCGCCCCAGATACGGATCTGCAGGTAGTCCCGCGCCAGGCTTTCGACCTCGGCACTGGCGGGGGCCAGCGCAAAGGCACCCCAGAACACGGCTCCTTGGGCGACTATGAAGACCGCGCCGGCAGCAAAGGCCAGCAGCAACCCGCGCATCAGGAGGGCGCCGGTTTCACCCCAGTCCCCGGCCCCGCGGGCCTGTGCCGCCAACCCGGTGGTGCCCATGCGCAGGAAACCGAAAATCCAGTAGATCGTCGCCAGGATCACCGCGCCGATACCCACTGCGCCGATGGGGGCGGCCTGGCCCATCTGGCCGACCACGCCTGTATCCACCGCGCCAAGGATCGGCACGGTGGCGTTAGACAGCACAATCGGCAATGCGATCTTCAGCACCCGCTTATGGGTGATGTCTGTGTCCGCGCTGGTCATAAGGTCAGCCGTCGCCGTTCTGATCCTGCGGCATCAGAAAATGGCCAGTGGCCTGGGCAAACAGCTTGTCCTTGTGATCCTGCCAGGCCTCAACATGCACCGAAGCATAGCGCCGCCCGGAGCGGTTCACGCGAGCGCGGGCATAGGCATCGCGCGGCAGGCCCGAGCGCAGGTAGTCAACGGTAAAGTCGATGGTCTTGGGCTGGCGCGGCAGGTTGCCCTTGGCCATTTCCGCCGGATCCAGATCACCGGATTCGATGCGCTGCCACAGGTGCGACCAGTTCAGCGTGATCATCGCGGTGATCTCAAGAAACGCCGCCGTCACCCCGCCGTGAATCGCGGGCAGGAAGGGGTTGCCGATCAGCTTGTCGTCGAAATTCAGCTGCGCCGTCAGCTCATCGCCGCGGCGCTCAAAAGTCACGTTCAGGAAGCGGATGTAGGGCACCGAATCCACCAGCGCCGACAGGGCTGCGTCGCGGCGCTGCTTGACCACCTGGATCGGTTCAGGACGGGGGCGGCTCAAAACTTCTTCTCCACGGTAAAGGCGCCTGCGGCGGTGGCGACGGGACGGTCCGTGTCTTCGTCCATTGCCACGGCGCGGACAAAGGCGACGCTGCGGGTGATCTGGTGGCAGGTGGCGCGGGTGGTGATCATCTGCCCCGGCGTTGCCGGGCGCATGTAGTCGATGCGCAAGTCAATCGTGGCGGTGCCGCCGGGGGCCGAAGGGTGGCTCATCACTGCGGCGCCGCAGCAGGTGTCCATCAGCGCCGACACCGCGCCGCCGTGAATGACGCCGGTTGCTGGATCGCCGATCAGCTTTTCATCATAGGCCATGCGGATTTCGGCAGTACCGTCGCCGATCTCAGTCAGCTTCATGCCCAATTGCTGGGCATGGGGGATCGCTTCGATGAACTGGCGCGCGAGGTCGGTCTTGTCGGCCATGGGGCTGTCCCTTTGGTTTGTCTGATCCATCTTTGGCCCCGCTCCGGCGAAAGCGCAAGAGTGCCGCCGCGGAGGTTGCACTGTCCGCTGCAAGTGCATAGGTTCCCGGCAAGGGAGAAGACGGATGACCGACAACAGATTGTCATTCAAAGAAATGTGCGCCGAGTTCGAGGTTACGCCGCGGACGCTGCGCTACTATGAATACATCGAATTGCTGCAGCCGGACCGCGAAGGCCGGTCGCGTTTCTATGGCGCGCGGGAGCGGGCACGGATGAAGCTGATCCTGCGCGGGCGCAAGTTCGGCTTTCAGCTGGAAGAGATCCGCCAGTGGCTCATGATCTATGAAAAAGAGAGCAATGACGCCCAGAACCATGCGTTCATGGATATGGCTGACCGTCAGCTGGTGGAACTGGAAAAGCAACGTGAACAGATCAATGAGGCCATTGAAGAGCTGAGCGAGCTGCGCGAAAGCACCCGGGCGCTGCTGAAGTAGACCGAACACCTGTTTTTGGAATTTGAACCCCGCCCCTTGTGGCGGGGTTTTCCTTTTTCAGATCTGGCAACCGGATTCGCCGGTTTCCAGGTCAGATGCGGTGTCAAAACCCGCCAGCAACCCTTCCGCCAGACTACAACGTTACGTCACTTTATGCGCGTTTTGCGAACCGGTAACAGCTCGCAAAGTGACGCAACGTACAACTTACGTAAACGTAAAGTCAGTCTTGATCGAAAAGCCGGATGCGCCCAGCTTGGTCCTGCACCAAGCCGTAAGAGTAACGATGATGACTGAAACAACCATGACCATCCGGGAGATGTGCGAGGCCTATGATGTAACCCCCCGCACGCTCCGGTTCTACGAGGCCAAGGAACTGCTGTTCCCGATCCGCGACGGCCAGAAGCGGCTGTTCACCAAACGCGACCGCGCCCGGCTGAAGCTGATCCTGCGCGGCAAGCGGTTCGGGTTCAGCCTGGAGGAAATCCGCCAGCTGCTGGATCTGTACCATGCCGGTGACCAGCAGGTGACCCAGCTCACCAAGACCTATGAGGTCGGCCGCGAGCGGCTTGCCGATATGGAGCGCCAGCGCGAAGAGCTGACCGAGGCGATCGAAGACCTGAAAGACCAACTGGCCTGGGGCGAAAAGATGATCGCCTCGATGCGGGCCAAGCAGGAGGCGGCTGAATAGGCCGCCGCCCCGCCCTATCCCGCCGGCCTGCCCGGCACCGACCCTAAGCAACAAGACCCCTGAAGAGGACCGCAATGCCTTCTTATACAGCCCCCGCAAAAGACGCCCAGTTTATCCTGCATGACGTATTGAAGGTGTCCGGCAGCAGCATCCCCGGATACAGCGAACTGGAGCCGGATTTTACCGGCGCTGTGCTGGAAGAAGCCGGCAAGATCGCCAGCGCAGTGCTGCACCCCCTGAACGTGGTGGGCGACACTGAGGGCTGCCGGCTGGAAAACGGCGTGGTCTACACGCCCAAGGGCTTCAAAGACGCCTTTGAGCAGGTCAAGGAAGGCGGCTGGACCGGGCTGGATATGCCCGAGGAATTCGGTGGCCAGAACATGCCCTATGTGATGGGCACCGCAGTGGGGGAGTTTTTCTCCTCCGCAAATCAGGCATTCACCATGTACCAGGGCCTGACCCATGGCGCCGCCTCGGCTATTCTGGTGCATGGCACGGACGAACAGAAAGCCACCTATCTGCCCAATATGGTCAGCTGCCAGTGGACCGGCACGATGAACCTGACCGAACCGCATTGCGGCACCGATCTGGGCCTGATGCGCAGCAAGGCGGAACAGCAGGGCGACGGCAGTTTCAAGATCTCGGGGCAGAAGATCTTCATCTCCTCCGGCGATCACGACATGGCGGAAAACGTGGTCCATCTGGTGCTGGCCAAAATCCCCGGCGGCCCCGAGGGCATCAAGGGTGTCAGCCTGTTCATCGTGCCCAAGTTCCTGGTGAAAGAAGACGGCTCGTTGGGGGAGCGCAACGGTGTTTCGGTCGGCAAGATCGAAGAGAAGATGGGCATTCACGGCAATTCGACCTGTGTGATGGATTATGACGGCGCCACCGGCTGGCTGCTGGGCGAAGAGCATAAGGGCATGCGCGCCATGTTCACCATGATGAACGAGGCGCGGCTGGGGGTCGGCATGCAGGGTCTGGCGCAGGCCGAGGCCGCCTATCAGAACGCCGTAGACTACGCCAAGGACCGGCTGCAGGGCCGCGACGTGACCGGCGCCAAGAACCCGGACGGCCCCGCCGATCCGCTGATTGTGCACCCGGATATCCGCCGCTCGCTGATGGACCAGAAAAGCTTTGCCGAGGGCGCGCGCGCGTTCCTGCTGTGGGGCGCCACCCTGATCGACCAGGCGCACCGCGCGGACGACAAGGACGCGGACGGGCTGATCTCGCTGATGACGCCGGTGATCAAGGGCTTCCTGACCGATCAGGGCTATGACATGACCGTGCAGGCGCAGCAGATTTACGGCGGCCACGGCTACATCGAAGAATCAGGCATGTCGCAATACACCCGCGACGCCCGCATCGCGATGATCTACGAGGGTGCCAACGGCGTGCAGGCGCTGGACCTGGTGGGCCGCAAGCTGGGCCAGCACGGCGGCAAATACGTGCTGGCGTTCTTTGATCTGGTAAAGACGTTCTGCCAGGAAAACAAAGATGTTTCAGAGGCTTTCACCAAGGACTTCATCAAACCCCTGCAAGCGGCATCCAAAGACCTGCAGGCGGCGGGGATGTTCTTCATGCAAAACGGCATGAAGGATCCCAACCACGCGCTGGCGGGTTCTTACGACTTTATGCATCTGTTCGGACAGGTCTGCCTGGGCCTGATGTGGGCAAAGATGGGCAAGGCCGCGCAGGAAGCGCTTGACGCGGGGTCCTCTGACGCGGCGTTCTATGAGACGAAACTCGCAACCGGCCGGTACTATATGGCACGGCGGCTGCCCGCGACCAAACTGCACCTGGCCCGCATCGAAAGCGGTGCAGAAACAGTGATGGCGCTGGACGCAGACGCTTTCTGATGCCTTCCGGGCGCCCCTTCCGGGGCGTCTCCCCGGCTGGTGCTTTGACATGCAAAGGACCACATGATGCCAAAACGTTTCCGCCTGACCCGCCGCTTTCCGGTTGCAATGACCGAGGATGGCTATCGCAAGCTAAAGAAGTTTGCCCAGGAGGCGGGGCTGGATGAAGGCGAAGCGCTGTCATTCCTGTTCGAGAATTTCGACAGCGTGACGGACTTTGAAAACCTGAGCCACCGGCTGCGGCTGTTCAACGCCGAGCTGGAGGCGCGCAAAAGATAAGGCCCGCAAAGCGGCCAAAGGGAGAAAGATGACCGAGACGCGCTCCGCATGGATGACGGATGAGCATCAGATGCTCGCCGGAATGACGGCCCAGTTCATCACCAATGAATGGGCGCCCAAGTTCGAGACCTGGCGCAAGCAGGGCATGATGGACCGGGAGACCTGGAACCAGGCCGGGGACCTCGGCCTGCTCTGCCCCTCAATCCCCGAAGAATACGGCGGCGCCGGCGGCGATTTCGGCCACGAGGCGGTGATCCTGATGGAAGGCAGCCGCGCCAATCTGGCCAGCTGGGGCCAGGGCATCCATTCCGGCATCGTCGGCCACTATATCCTGGCCTATGGCACCGAAGAGCAGAAACAGCGCTGGCTGCCCAGAATGGTCAGCGGCGAACTGGTCGGCGCGCTGGCGATGACCGAACCCTCGACCGGATCGGACGTGCAGGCGATCAAGACCAAGGCGGTACGGGACGGCAATGCCTACCGGCTGTCGGGGCAGAAGACCTTTATCACCAACGGGCAGCACGCCAACCTGATCCTGGTCGCCGCCAAAACCGACCCCTCAGCAGGTGCCAAGGGTGTCTCGCTGGTGGCGGTGGAAACCGATGGCGCAGCGGGTTTCAGCCGCGGCCGCAACCTCGACAAGATCGGCTGCCATGCGGCGGACACCTCCGAGCTGTTCTTTGACAATGTGGAGATCCCGCCGGAAAACATTCTGGGCGGCACCGAGGGCCAGGGCTTTTATCAGATGATGAAGCAACTGCCGCAGGAGCGGCTGATCATTGCCTGCGGCGCAGTGGGCGCCATGGAAGGAGCCGTGGACCGCACCATCGCCTATTGCAAGGAGCGTGAAGCTTTTGGCGGTCCGATCCTGCAGTTTCAGAACACCCGCTTCAAACTGGCGGAATGCCTGACCAAAGCCAAAGTGGCGCGCGCCTTTCTGGATGACTGCATTGCCGAGCATCTGGCGGGCAAGCTGACGGTTGAGAAGGCAGCGATGGCGAAATACTGGATCACCGATACCCAGGGCGAAGTGCTGGACGAATGCCTGCAGCTGCATGGCGGCTACGGCTATATGCAGGAATATGCGGTGGGTGAGATGTGGGCAGACGCCCGGGTGCAGCGGATTTATGGCGGCACCAATGAGATCATGAAGGAACTGATTTCAAGGGCGCTGTAGGCGCAGGGACCGCGGCGGAGCGGCGGGTGGCTGATGATAGGACTTGAGTATTTGGGGAAAGATGAAGGCGAAAGAGTGCCCCTGCCCCCAAGGACAGCGCCAAATGGGCAGGGACGTCTTCAGCTTTCACGGCCATCGGCTCTCCAGCCTGTACCGCAGGTCCAAGATAGCAAACAGGAGGATGCGGCGGGTTAATGCTGCATCATCTTTCCAAAAATACTCCACGGGGGCGCGGGGGTGTGAAACCCCCGCTCCGCCAGCAGACACAGGGAACAGCAGATGACAATAAAACTGCATTGCTTCGGCGAAAGCGGTCATTCCTATAAGGCGGCACTGGCGCTGGAGCTGTCGGGCCTTGCCTGGGAACCGGTCTTTGTCGATTTCTTTAGCGGCGCGCACCGCACCGACGATTACCGCGGCCTGAACGTGATGGCCGAGGCGCCGGTTCTGGTGGACGGCGATGTGTGCCTGTCGCAGTCCGGCGTGATCCAGCAGTACATCAGTGACAAGACCGGCAAATTCGGCGGCGCGCCAGAAGACAAATACGAAGTGCTGCGCTGGATCCTGTGGGACAATCACAAAATGTCCAGCCAGGCAGGCATGACCCGCTTCCTGATCAACTTCCTGCCGGAAAAACACCGGCCGCCGGAAGTGATCGCTTTCATGCAGGGCCGCCTGAAAGCAGCATACGCCACATTGGAACACCATCTGAAGGGGCGCGAGTGGATTGCGGGGGAGGACCTTAGCAATGCCGACATCAGCTGCTGCAGTTACCTGTATTATCCCGAACCCTTCGGCTTTGACCGGGCTGACTGGCCCAATATCGACGCCTGGCTGACCCGCATCAGCGCGGTTCCAGGCTGGAAACACCCCTATGATTTGATGCCCGGCAACCCGTCGGACCGGGCGTGAGGAGAGCAAAATGACTGATGCATATATCTATGACGCCCTGCGGACCCCGCGCGGCAAGGGACGCAAAGACGGCTCCTTGCATGAGGTGACCTCGGTCCGCCTGTCGGCCCTGACGCTGAACGCGATAAAGGAGCGCAACAACCTGGAAGGCCATGCGGTTGAGGACGTGATCTGGGGCAATGTCACTCAGGTGATGGAACAGGGCGGCTGCCTGGCGCGCTCGGCTGTTCTCGCCTCGGACTTGGACGAGCGTATTCCCGGCCTGGCGATCAACCGCTTCTGCGCCTCTGGCATGGAAGCCGTTAACCTGGCCGCCAACCAGGTGAAGGGCGGCGCGGGCGATGCCTATATCGCAGGGGGTGTTGAGATGATGGGCCGGGTGGCCATGGGCTCGGACGGCGCAGCAATTGCCGTGGACCCGAGCCTGGCGATGGACACCTATTTTGTGCCGCAGGGCATTTCCGCGGATATCATCGCAACTGAGTATGGCTTTACCCGTGATCAGGCCGATGCACTGGCGATGGAGAGCCAGCGCCGGGCCAAAGCCGCGTGGGACGATAACCGCTTTGCCAAATCGGTGATCACGGTGCGCGACCAGAACGGGCTGGCGATCCTGGATCACGACGAATACATGCGCCCCGGTACCGACATGCAGGCGCTGGGATCGCTGAACCCGGCGTTCCAGATGATGGGCGAGCATATGCCCGGTTTCGACAAAGTGGCGATGATGAAATACCCGCATCTTGAGCGGATCAACCATATCCACCATGCGGGCAACTCATCCGGTATTGTGGACGGCGCCGCGGCCTTGCTGATCGGCAACAAGGAATTCGGTGAGAAGCACGGGCTGAAACCGCGCGCCCGGATCAAGGCGACCGCCAAGATCGGCACTGACCCCACCATCATGCTGACCGGCCCGGTGCCGGTGACCGAGAAGATCCTGGCCGACAACGGCATGAAGATCAGCGATCTGGATCTGTTTGAGGTGAACGAAGCCTTTGCCTCCGTCGTGATGCGCTTCCAGCAGGCATTTGATGTGGATCCGGAACTGGTCAACGTCAACGGCGGCTCCATTGCCATGGGCCACCCGCTGGGTGCGACCGGCGCGATCATCATCGGCACCCTGCTGGATGAGCTGGAGCGTCAGGACAAGGAAACCGGTCTCGCCACCCTTTGCATCGCCTCGGGCATGGGTGCTGCCACCATCATCGAGCGCGTCTGATGCCGAAGCTGGACCTTTCCCAACTGCCCTGGCGCAGCGGATCGGGCTATCCCGGTAAGCTAGCGGCCTCGACTGAAGGCCGCAGCGTGCAGCCCTTGGGCGACCCCGGCGGCCTCACCCAATACGGGGTCAACATCGTGCGGCTGGAGCCGGGCGCGGCCTCGTCATTGCGCCATTACCACATGGAGCAGGACGAGTTCGTTATGGTGACCGAGGGCACCTGCACCCTGATCGACGATCAGGGCGCGCATGAGATGCTGCCCGGCGATTGCGCCACCTTTCCAGCGGGGGACGAGAACGGCCACCATCTGGTGAACCGTTCCGATAAACCCGCGGCGTTTCTGGTGGTCGGCACCCGCACCCCGACAGAGACCGGCTATTACAGCGATTTGGACATGATGGTGAAATTCGCAGGCGGCGAGTTCACATTCACCCGCAAGGACGGCAGCCCCCTGACGGCTGACCAGACCGGAGAAGACACATGAGCGATTTCAAATACAACGTGGACGCAGACGGCGTCGCAATCATCACCTGGGACGCCGAGGGCAAGTCCATGAACGTCCTCACCCGCGAGGCCTTTGGCCTGGTGGAGGAATACGTGGACCGCGCGCTGGAGGACGAGGGTGTCAAAGGCATTGTGATCACCAGCGGCAAGAAGGACTTTGCCGGCGGCATGGATCTGAACGTGCTGGCAACCATCCGCGAGGAATCCGGCGAAAACCCGGCGCAGGGCCTGTTCGACTTCACCATGGGCGGCCACCGCATCCTGCGCAAACTCGAACTTGCCGGCATGGACCCCAAGACCAAGAAGGGCGGCAAGCCGGTGGCCTGCGCCATCAACGGCACCTGTGCCGGCATCGGCACCGAAATTGCACTGGCCTGCCATCACCGGGTAATGACCAGTAACCCCAAGGCCAAGATCGGCCTGCCGGAAATCATGATCGGCATCTTCCCCGGCGGCGGTGGCACCACGCGGTACTCCCGCATGGTGGGTGCCATGGCGGCAGCGCCTGTGCTGCTGGAAGGCAAGATGCTGGACCCGAAGAAGGCCAAGGGCGCGCAGCTGATCGACGCGGTTGCAGATGATGCGCTGGCCGCAGCCAGGGACTGGGTGCTGAATGCCAAACCTGCCGATCTGGTCAAACCCTGGGATGCCAAGGGTTACAAGATGCCCGGCGGCGCGCCGTATCACCCCGCTGGTTTCATGACCTTTGTCGGTGCCTCGGCGATGATCAACGGCAAGACCCAGGGCGCCTTCCCCGCGGCACAGGCACTGCTGTCGTCGATCTATGAGGGCGCGCTGGTTGACTTCGACACCGCGCTGAAGATCGAAGCGCGCTGGTTCACCCATGTGCTGATGAACCCGTCGTCCTCGGCGATGATCCGCAGCCTGTTCCTGAACAAGCAAGCGCTGGAAAAAGGTGCCGTGCGTCCCAAGGATGTGCCGGATCAGTCGGTGAAGAAGATCGGCGTGCTGGGGGCAGGCATGATGGGCGCTGGCATCGCGCTGGTCTCGGCCCAGGCCGGCATGGAAGTTGTTCTGATCGACCGCGATCAGGAGGCTGCCGACAAGGGCAAGGCCTATTCTGCCGCCTATATGGACAAGGGCATCAAGCGCGGCAAAGCGACCGAGGAAAAGAAAGAGGCGCTGCTGGCGCAGATCACCGCCACCCCGGATCTGGACGTGCTGAAAGGCTGCGACCTGATCATCGAAGCAGTGTTTGAGGACCCCGGCGTCAAGGCCGAGATGACCCAAAAGGTCGAAGCGATTATCCCCGAAGACTGCATCTTTGCCTCCAACACCTCGACCCTGCCGATCAGCGAACTGGCCAAGGCATCGAGCCGGGCGGATCAGTTCATCGGCATCCACTTCTTCTCGCCGGTTGAGAAGATGTTCCTGGTGGAGATCATCAAGGGCAAGGAGACCGGCGACCGCGCGGTGGCCAAGGCGCTGGATTATGTGCGCCAGATCCGCAAGACGCCGATTGTGGTCAATGACGCGCGGTTCTTCTACGCCAACCGCTGCATCATCCCTTACATCAACGAAGGGGTGCGGATGATCGCCGAGGGTGTCAGCCCGGTGCTGATCGACAACGCTGCGCGCCAGCTGGGCTTCCCGGTTGGGCCGATCCAGCTGACCGATGAGACCTCGATTGATCTGGGCGCCAAGATCGCGCGGGCCACCAAGGCGGCGATGGGCGATGCCTATCCCGAAAGCCCGTCGGATGATCTGATTTTCTGGATGGAAGAACAGGGCCGCCTGGGCCGCAAGGCCAATGCCGGCTTCTTCGACTACGACGACAAGGGCAAACGGGTTGAGTACTGGAAAGGCCTGCAGGAGAAATACCCGCAGGCGCCCGAACAGCCCGAGCTGATCGAAGTGCAGGAACGGCTGATGTTTGCGCAGGTGCTGGAAGCGGTGCGCGCACTGGAGGAAGGTGTGCTGATGGACATCCGCGAAGGCGACGTGGGCGCGGTTTTGGCCTGGGGTTTTGCCCCTTGGTCCGGCGGCCCCCTCAGCTGGCTGGACATCATCGGTACGCCTTATGCAGCTGAACGCTGTGATCAGCTGACCGCGAAGTACGGCGAACGCTTTGCCTGCCCGGATCTGCTGCGCGACATGGCGAACAAGGGCCAAAGCTTCTATGGCCGTTTCGACCCGGAGAAATCCGCCGCCGCCTGACGGCAACGGAAAACACAAAACGGCCAGGGCATTCCCTGGCCGTTTTTATTGCTCCGAATGGAGTGCCGTCCGCTTAGCCTAGCGGCGGATGTTTCCGCTCAGTTCAGCGGCTGCTGATGCTGGGCTGCAGCCGGGGCTGCGCCAGGTGCGTCCCAGGATTCTTCCCCGGCCATCATCGACAAGACCAGGCCGCGCGCCTCATCCGGCGGAAGCACACGGTAAGTGCCTTCTTCGGTAAAGATACGCCCGCACATCAAGTTGACCGGGGCGGCTGCGAAACCCAGCATTCCGGCTTCCAGGTAAATCACCTGATCCTGGGCAAACCGCGGCGTGACCAGCTCCAGCTGCGCGCCGGGATGCATCCGGCGGATACCCCGGTAGCCCTCCAGCGCGGCGGCGGGCACGACGGCAAAGGGATCGCCCTGAACATCCTCCACCAGATCGCTCTCCAGCAGCACGCCCTGATCCGGCATCAGCCACAGCGGCACCCGGTTCATCAGCGCATCACGCGGCACCAGCAGCGGACAGCGGGCCGGATCCAGATCCCCGTCGCCCGGAATGATGGTTTCGCGCTGCAGTTCCACAACTGTTTGCATACCATGATCAAATGTCAGCACCTTGTCGCCCGGCGTCAGCGCTTCAACCGGGCGCCAGCCCAGGTTCGAGGCCATGTGGGTGCCAGCCAGAAACCCGCCCTGCCCGACGGAAACCAGTGGAAAACCGCTGTTCAATGCCCGTCCCAGCGGGATTTGCGAACGTTTCAGAAGCCAATCCAGCATCCGGTTTCCTTTCCTGCGGCCCAGGCCTTCCCAGGCTGGCCTCAACTCTCACGCCTTGGCAAATCCCCGTTGGCCGATCCGCCCCGGGGCCGCAAAAGCGCCTTTCCTAGTCACCTGGATAGAGGGGAATCGTTAAAAGAGTATTCAAATTGCGCGATATCCTGCGCGCAGGCCTTTGCCACGGCCCCGGCTGCACGATCATCGTAATAGGCCCGCCAGTCCCGCTGCCGGCCGCTGTCATTGACTCGCGGCAGGTCCAAGGAAAATCCCAGATGGCTGAACAGAGGCTGCGCATCGTCGTGAAAATGCTCCAGCCGGATGTAAAGCCGGCACTGCTCTGCCCCGTCCGCGTGGCGCATGTATGAGGCCGCCGGGCTGCCGCGGAACGCGCTGATGATCTCCGGGTGCTGCACAAAGCCGCGGAACTCCAGATCTTGTGCCAGACGGATTGCCGGGTGGTTGAAGTTCTGCCCGCGCAGCCAATGGTAATAGCTCACCGCCCGGTCCCACGGGTTGCGCACCAGGGTAAAGGCGAACAGCGACCGCAGTGCCGGATCCGGCACCAGCCCTTCGATGTCAGCCAGCGTCGAGTGTTTCCACAGCCGCCCGCGTGTCTGCGCGTCCTTCAGACGGCGGCGGCGTTTCAGCGCTTTTGGGGTGTCCCCCAGCATCATGTCATTGGCCATGGCGCGCGCCTCCAACGCCAGGGCCAGCGCTGTTCCGCCGGTCTTGGGGATATGGATAAAGACGTATTTGCGGCCCGGAGACAGGATCATGAGCCGACCCTAGGCCATTGATCCGCAGTTGGAAATGCTGATGTGCACGGGTCTGCAGACCGCCCTGCCCCGGTGAACGGCAGACCCAAAGCAACCCCGGCCCATTTCACCTTTGCGCAAATACTCCGGGGTGAATTGGCCCTTAGGGCCAAGAGGGGCAGCGCCCCTGCCCGGCTACCTTGAGCGCACCGCAATGGTGGTGCCAGCGGCAATGATCAGGGTAATCCCCAGCATCTGCCAGATGTTCAGCGCCTGGCCCCAATAGGCCCAGGCAACACCCGGCCCGACAATCATCACCGAATATTCAAACACCGCCACAAAAGACGCCTCGCCCAGCTGATAGGCCTTGGTGATCAGGAACACGCCGCCAACTGCCGCGCAGCCCTGCAGCAGGATCAGATGCGAGATTTCCCACAGCGGCCAGACCCAGCCGCGGGTGACAAAACCATCGGCGCCAGCGGGCACCGCTTGCGGCCAGATTTCCAGCCCGGTGAGCAGCACCGCCCCCAGTGCGCCCTGCACCAGCAGATAGATGAACAGCATCGCCACCGTGCTTTCGCCCTGGCAGTAAAGGCCGGTTGCCAGCGACCCTAATGCGTAGAACAGCCCGCCTGCTACCGGCACCAGGATCAGCCAGTTAAAGGCTGCCGGGTCGGGCTGCAGCACCATCAGCACCCCGGCAAATCCAAACAGCACGGCACCGATGCGGACCCAGCCGATCCGCACTTTCAGAAACAGAACCGAGATAAGCACAATGATGATCGGCGAGGTGAACAGCCCCGCCAGCGCCTGTGCGATCGGCATCAGCGCGACAGCAGCAAAGTAGAACACCATCGCCACCGCAACCAGCACCGCCCGCAGCAGCACCGCCCCCATCCGGCGCGGCGCCAGCCCGCCCAGCCCGGCCCGCGCCATCAGCCACAGGAACGGCAGCGCGACAAAACTTCGCAGCAGGTAGAACTGCCCCAGCCCGATCTGTTCGGCCATCAGCGGGACCGCATTGTCGGTAATGCCGATAATCAGCATGGCTGCCAGCATGGCGTGCGCGGCTGCCGTCTGGCTGCCGGTCTCTGCGGAAAGGGTCGCTGTTTGTTTCATACCCTTCCCATTGCCCGCAACTTTCCGCAATATCTGTTCTCTAAACGACACCAAAGTGATTCAGGGGAGGAAACTGATGGGGTGGATGGCGGATGAAACCGGTCTGGAGAAGACCGCCGCGAATTATGTGCCGCTGACACCGCTGTCGCATCTGCAGCGGGCGGCGCAGGTGTTCCCGGAGCATCTGGCGGTAAGCTATGGCAAGCACCGCAAAACTTATGCCGAATACCACGACCGCTGCAGCCGGCTGGCCTCGGGGTTGGTCAAGCTGGGGGTAAAGCCCGGCGACGTGGTGGCCACCTTGCTGCCGAATATCCCGGCCCAGGCAGAGGCGCATTTCGGCGTGCCCGCCTGCGGCGCGGTCTTGAACACCATCAATACCCGGTTGGACGTGGGTACGGTCTCCTATATTTTTGACCACGGCGAAGCCAAGGCAGTGCTCGTTGATCCGCAGTTCCTGGAACTGGCCGAAGCCGCCGTCGAGGAAATGGACGGTCCGGCCCCGGTTTTGATCGAAGTGGCAGATGATCAGGCCACCTGGCACGCCACCGGCCGGCATATGGAATACGAGGCGCTGCTGGCGAGCGGCGACCCTGATTTCGCCTGGATCATGCCCGGGGATGAATGGGAAAGCCTGGCGCTGAACTATACCTCCGGCACCACCGGGCGGCCCAAGGGTGTGGTTTACCACCATCGCGGCGCATACCTCATGACCACCGGCACGGTGATCTCATGGCGGATGGTGCTGCATCCGGTCTATCTGACCATCGTGCCGCTGTTTCACTGCAACGGCTGGAACCACACCTGGATGATGCCGGTCGTGGGCGGCACCCTGGTCTGCTGCCGCGATGTCACCGCGCAGAACATCTATAACGCCATCCACTATGAGGGCGTCACTCATTTCGGCGGCGCGCCGATTGTGCTGAACATGCTGGTCAATGCGCTGGACGAAGAGCGCCGCACCTTTGACCATACGGTGGAGGTCTTCACCGCAGGCGCCCCGCCAGCGCCCGCAACCCTGTCCAAGATCGAGGATCTGGGCTTTAACATCACCCATGTTTACGGGCTGACCGAAACCTATGGCCATGTCACCGAATGCTACTGGAAGGCTGCTGAATGGGACGGGCTGGACAAGGCCGGCATTGCCGCCAAGAAATCCCGCCAGGGCGTCGCCATGCCGATGCTGGAGCCGGTGGTGGTGCGCGACAGCGACCACAACGTGCTGCCGATGGACGGCCAGAGCCAGGGCGAGATTGCCTTGCGCGGCAATGTGGTGATGAAAGGGTATCTGAAGAACCCGGAGGCCACGGCAGAGGCGTTCAAGAACGGCTATTTCAACTCCGGCGACCTGGCAGTGCAGCACCCCGACGGCTACATCCAGATTGCTGACCGGGCCAAGGACATCATCATCTCGGGCGGCGAGAACATCTCCTCGGTCGAAGTGGAGGGGGTGCTGATGGCGCATCCGGATGTGCTGCTGGCAGCGGTCGCCGCGATGCCGGACGACAAATGGGGCGAGGTTCCTTGCGCCTTTGTCGAGTTGAAAGCCGGCGCCAAGGAAGACGCGGCAGCATTGATCGCCTTCACCCGCGAGACGCTGGCGGGCTTCAAGGCGCCTAAGAAAGTGGTGTTCCTGGAGCTGCCGAAAACCTCCACCGGCAAGATCCAGAAGTTCGAACTGAGGAAAATCGCCAAGAACCTGTAATTTTTCACGGCGAAACAGCATCCAGGGGCAGCAAAGCAATTTGCTGCCCCTGTTTTATGTGATTATTCTGGCGGCAACGATAAGAACGGGGGCCGGGCTGGCTGCATGACGGCATTGAGGGAATTTGAGCGGCTGGAGGCTGCGGGCTTGTGGCGCGCGGACCGGGAGGCGCAGCGGCGGGATGTGATTATCTCGCTGGGCGATGCGACGCTGACCATCGCCAGCATGAATGACCTGCCGCTGGCCCATTGGTCGCTGGCAGCGGTCGAGCGCGCCAACCCCGGAGCGTTCCCGGCCCTGTTCCACCCCGATGGCGACCCCGGCGAGACGCTGGAACTGGGTCAGGATGAAACCGCCATGCTGGAGGCGATAGCCCGGGTGCAGAACGCCATCGGCCGTTCCCGCGCGCGGCCCGGGCGGCTGCGGGCTGTCAGTATCCTGAGCACCTTTGCGCTGGTGCTGGCGCTGCTGGTTTTGTGGCTGCCTGGTGCTGTCACCCGGCATGCTGTCAGCGTGGTTCCTGACATCAAGCGCAAGGCCATCGGCCAAGCCTTGCTAGGCCGGATCGAGCGGGTCTCGGGGCCGGCCTGCGCGACGCCCGAAGCCGCTCCGATCCTGCGGGATCTGGCAGCGCGCACCGGGGTGCGGCAGCTGGCGGTGCTTCGCTCAGGCATTCCCGGCAGCCTGCATCTGCCTGGCGGCATCGTGCTGCTGAACCGGTCGTTTGTTGAGGATTTCGAGGATCCGGCAGTTGCGGCCGGCGCCATCCTGGCGGAACGCGCCCGGGCTGAGGCCAGCGACCCGATGTTCGAACTGCTGGAGGCCGGCGGTGTCATGGCCGCCTTCAAACTGCTGACCACGGGCGAGCTGGACCGCGCTGCCCTGGATGCCTATTCCGAGGCCACCCTGGCCAGTCCGCGCCCGGCACTGCCGGATCAGGTGCTGCTGGCCGAGTTCGCCCGCGCAGCGCTGCCCTCCTCGCCTTATGCCTACGCGCTGGACATCACCGGCGAGACGGTGCTGGGGCTGATCGAGGCGGACCCGATGGCAGGCCGCGACCAGAAGCCGCTGCTGAATGACCGCGACTGGGTTCAACTGCAGAACATCTGCGGCTAGACCCCCGGTTTGGGGTCCCGGCGCGATACGGGCAGCGCAGTTGTTCAATCAGAAACTGGAGCAGCTGCAGCACTAAAGACAAAGCCCGCCCCTGATGCTGTCAGGAACGGGCTGTTATGCGCTCATTGGTGCATTTCGCCTTCGGGCCACAGGGGGTGCCAGCCGTAATTGCAGAGGCCGGGACAGGCACTGCCCCGCCCCTGCCCCGATGTTATTTACTGATCCGAGCGCCGGTGAAACCAGCATTGCGGGCCTTAGCCAAGGCTGCGGCGGCTTGGTCATCGGCTAGAAACGGGCCCGCCAGAACCACCTTGTAGGGCTGTCCCTTGCGGCTGACCGCGCCAAGGCGCACCGGCAATCCGGCAGCGGCAAGCCGCTGTGCCGCGGCCTTGGCCTGACCGGCGTCGGCATAGGTTGCGGCGCGAATATACCGCCGCGGTGCGGCCTGCTGCGGCACCGCCGCATCCGGTGCCGAGCGGGAGGATAGGCGCAGGCCCGACGGCTTCGCTTCGGCCGGGCTGCGGCGCACATTGCGCGGCAGTGTCAGCGTGGCACGATCCAATGGCAGCTGCACCAGGCGGCGCGGCACCCCATTGGTCCAGATCTGCGCCATCTGCGCGTCGCCCTCGGGCGTGCGCACGCCGCGCATCGCGTTCAAGCGGCCATCCTCACGTTCCACTGTCAGATAGCCGGCCGGGGCCTGGGCAAAACCGGTCACCACTGCCGGACGCACGGTACGCACCGCACGCTGCGGGTTCAGCCGCCCGTCGGTCCAGACCGGGCGATAGCCTTCGGGCACCGTGAAACTGTTGCTGAGGCGGCGGTCCTGGTAGATGTGCGTCTGCACCACACGTGTATTCGGGGTGAGGCGCAGAGAGGACTGCGCGCCGCTGTCCTGCCCGCCGTAGGTCACCGGCGAAACAGTTTGCGGGCCGCAGCGCGCACCGGTGGCATTGGAGTACTGGCGGCTGATATCAGATAGCCCGGCGCAAGCACCGCTGCCCGCAGGCTGCACTGCTGCCGGAGCAGGCGCTGCCGGGGCTGGTGCCGGGGCCGGTGCTGGCTTGGGCGTCACACGCACGACCCTTTTGACTGCCGGTTTCGGCAATGGCGCCGGAGCGGCTGCAGGCCGGGCGCTGGTGGATTGCGGCGTGCGGCGCGGTTTGGCCGTGGTGACAACCTTGGGGGCCGCGGCGCCCGCATTCGATTGCGCCGGTTGCTGGCCCGGGTCAAGGGTGATCAGTTCCGGTGCCGGGGCTGCCTGCTGCGTCCGCGTGGCGCCCGCCAGCTTGGTTGGTGCATAGCCGCAGATCTGCTTGCGCGAGCGGGAAACCCGCGGCACCCAGGTGACATTGCCGTCAATGCCAGCACGGATGTAGACGCAGCCGCGGCTGTCCACATATTGCTTGCCCGTGTAGGAGGCAGGCGGAAATTCGGCGGGCGGGCTGGTTTCACGCAGGGTTTGCGCCTGTATACCTGCTGCCCCGGTTGTCCCCGCGATGATGGCCAGTGCAATAATTCTAGTTATTTTCATTCCTGAGCCCCACAAAATATGGCTGCAGGATGCCTGAATCCGGCCTGTGAGTAAAGATTCTGCGGCAACAATAAGGCCGCACGGCGGCAATTTTTGCGCAAATTGGAACTTGTTTTTCTGCCGCGGGCGGCAGTCGGGCATTCCGGCCAAGGCAATCAGGGGCGCCCTGGCCGGTGCGTTCAGATCATTTAGTGCCGAACATCCGGTCGCCGGCATCGCCCAGACCGGGCAGAATGTAGCCCTTCTCGTTCAACTGGCGGTCCAGCGAGGCGGTGACGATCGGCACATCCGGGTGCGCTTCCTTCATCCGCGCAACACCCTCGGGCGAGGCCAGCAGGCACAGGAAGCGGATGTTGTTGGCGCCGGCCTCCTTCAGCAGATCAATGGCCGCAGCTGAGCTGTTGCCGGTGGCCAGCATCGGGTCCACCGCGATCACCAGCCGGTCTTCCAGCGCTTCAGGCGCTTTGAAGTAATATTGCACCGGTTCCAGGGTTTCCTCGTCCCGGTAAAGGCCGACAAAGCCGACACGGGCCGAGGGGATCAGCTCCAGCACCCCGTCCAGCATACCGTTGCCCGCACGCAGGATCGACACCAGCGCCAGTTTCTTGCCGGCCAGGATCGGCGCGTCCATTTCCTCCATCGGGGTTTCGATGTTGGTTGTGGTCAGCTCCATTTCGCGGGTGATTTCATACGCCAAGAGCTGGGTAATCTCGCGCAGCAGGCGGCGGAAGCCGGCCGTGGATGTGCCCTTGTCCCGCATCAGGGTCAGCTTGTGCTGCACAAGCGGGTGATCAACAACGGTCAGGTGGTCGGTCATGGGGCACTCCTATGGTCTGTTAGCGGCGGTTCTGTTTGCAGCGCTTTTACGGGCCTGGCCGCGGCTGGCAAGCGGGTTTTGACCATAAAGTCAAAGAAAGCTCTTGCCAGGCCCCTCGGCCGGGACGTTCAAACGGGCCGCAATAGAGGCGCCCACATCGGCGAATTTGACCTGCCCGACGGGGCCGGCGTCAAGCCCTGCGATCAGAACCGGCACCTGTTCGCGGGTGTGGTCACTGCCGGGCCAGCTGGGATCATTGCCGTGATCAGCGGTGAGCACGAGCATGTCATCCGGTCGCAGCTTTGCCAGCAGCCGGCCCAGTTCCGCGTCGAACCACTCCAGCGCGCGGGCATAACCGGCGATGTCGCGGGTGTGGCCGTACATGCTGTCGAACTCAACAAAGTTTGCAAATGTCAGACTGCCCTCCTCTGCCATCTCCACTGCATCAAAAAGATGCTGCATCAGCTTGGCATCAGAGCCTTTTTCCAATGTATCGATGCCGGACATAGAGAAGATATCACCGATCTTGCCGATGGCATGGACCTTGCCGCCGGCGTCCTGCACCCAGTTGGTCAGCACAGGTGCCGGCGGGGTGATCGCATAGTCGCGGCGATTGGTTGTGCGGATGAACCCGTCCTCTGCCGAGCCAAGGAAAGGCCGCGCAATAACCCGTCCCACCTTCATCGCGTGCAGGCGCGGAGCGATGGATTTGCACAAGGCCAGCAGGCGGTCGAGGCCAAATGTTTCTTCATGCGCGGCGATTTGAAAGACACTGTCGGCAGAAGTGTAGCAGATCGGCTTGCCGGTCCGCATGTGTTCGGCGCCAAGATCGTTTAGGATCACCGTGCCGGAGGCGTGGCAATTGCCGAGGATGCCATCGGTGCCGGCCTGCTCCGCCACAAAGGCCGTCAGGTCTTCGGGGAAGGACGGCGCTTGATCGGGGAAGTAATGCCAGCCCCAGGGCACCGGCAGGCCCGCCAGCTCCCAATGACCTGACGGCGTGTCCTTGCCGCGGCTGAGTTCGCGGGCACAGCCCCAACGCCCTTGCGGCTCCGCGTCCAGTCCCGGAAACGGCACCGAGGACGCCAGCCGCATCGCTGCGCCAAGACCAAGGCGTTCCATGCTGGGTACGTGCAGCGGGCCGCTTCTGCCCGCCTCGGCCTCACCTGCAGCACAGGCCTGGGTGATATGGGCCAATGTGTTGGCGCCGAGATCCGGCAGATCGCCGTTGAAGAACGTCCCGGCGTCCGGCGCGCCGCCGATACCGGCGGAATCCATCACAATCAGGAAGGCACGGGGCATCAGGAGATCCTTTCGTGAACCAGCGGCGGCAGCGCATCCGGCGCATCGCCGATGGCAATGGCGGCCAAGAGGGAAGCCTCGGCCATATCTGCCGCATCATCGCTGGCCGCGTGAATGCGGGCCAGGATATCCCCTGCCCCGACCTGCTGCCCCAGGCGGGCAATGTCAGAGATGCCAACGCCGGGATGGATTTTGTCGCTCTCCACCATGCGGCCGCCGCCAAGCCTGACAACTGCCAGGCCCAGGGCTTCGCCGTTCATCGCTGAGACATAACCGGCGATTGGCGCTTTCACATCACGCACGACCTCTGCGCCCGGCAGATGATCCTGCCATTTGGCCGCGAAATCCGCAGGGCCGCCCATGGCGGCAATCATACGGGCAAACCGCTCTGCCGCGCGGCCATCGGCAAGGGTTGCGGTGATCTTTGCCGCGCCATCCCCTGCATCGGCAGCCAATCCGGCATGGGCCAGCAGATCGCCGCCCAGAACCGCGGAAATCTCGGCCAGGGGGCCAGCCGCCTGCCCTGTCAGAACCCGCATCACCTCGGCCACCTCCAGCGCATTGCCAAGGGCGGGCGCCAGCGGCTGGTTCATGTCGGTGATCAGCGCCGAAGTGCGGCAGCCGGCGGCATTGGCGGTATCGCACAGCGACTGCGCCAGCGCACGGGCGTCATCGGCGGTTTTCATAAAGGCGCCGGAACCGATTTTCACATCCAGCACCAGCGCATCCGGGCTGGCGGCGAGTTTTTTGGACAGGATCGAGGCGGTGATCAGGTCGAGGCTGTCCACCGTCGCGGTCACATCCCGGATCGCATAAAGCCGCTTATCCGCAGGTGCGATGCGCGCAGTGGCGCCGGCAATGGCGCAGCCCATGTCCTGCATCATGTGGCGCAGGTGGTCTTCGCTGACGCTGATGGAAACACCGGGGATCGATTCCAGCTTGTCCAAAGTACCGCCGGTGTGGCCCAAGCCGCGGCCCGAAATCATCGGCACATAGGCGCCGCAAGCCGCCAGCGCAGGCGCCAGAAGCAGCGAGACACAGTCCCCCACCCCGCCGGTGGAGTGTTTGTCCAGAACCGGCCCGTCCAGATCCCATGTCAGCACATCACCGGTGTCGCGCATCGCCAGCGTCAGGGCGCGGCGGCCCTCGACGCTGAGGCCCTGCAAGCAGACCGCCATGGCAAAGGCGCCGGCCTGCGCGTCCGAGACCGCGCCGCTGGCCAGCCCTTCGGCAAACCAGCGCAGTGCGTCTTCGCCCGGTGTTTCACCGCGCCGGAGCGTTGCATTGATGGCGCGGGCGTCCATCAGCTGCGCTCCATATGGTCCGCGTCAAAAGCGCCCGGCAGCAGATCGCCGATTGTGGTGTCCTTCTCGGCGCCGTCAGTGGTTGCCAGGGTCACTTTCACCTCGCCTGTGCCAAACTCTTTGAGCTTCTGACGGCAGCCGCCGCAGGGCGGGATCGGAGTGGGGCAGTCGGCGATCACATAGACCTCTGCCAGTTCTTTCTCGCCTGCGGCCACCATGGCGGCGATGGCGCCGGCCTCGGCGCAGGTGCCCTCCGGGTAGGCGACGTTTTCAACATTGCAGCCAACGTAGATCTGGCCGCTGGACGAGCGGATTGCAGCGCCAACCTTGAAATTGGAGTACGGCGCGTGGGCGTTTTCGCGGACGGCGGTTGCGGCGGCTTTGAGGCTCATGGGTGTTTCCCCGGTTTTTGATCATCTGGTCAGAATGTCGCAGCCTAGCTGATATGCCCCGCAGAGCGAAAGCCCTGCTCTGCAGTTCACGTGGTATCCCAGCGTGAAGCTGAACAAGCAAAAGCAATCCACGTTCAGCAGTTTCACGTCGTTTCAGGGGCCGGCCAGGCGGCGGGCCTTCGTAAAACCAACTAAGATCTTCAGTCAGAATACAGGGGGCGCCAAGGAAGTCTTTGGTTTTCTTGCAGCCCGCAGGAAACCCGGCGGCTGGAAAAACCCGCAATTCGCAGATCATCCGCCGTTTGATTATGCCCGTTTTCTTCCCCAAGGCTTTGGCAACGAACATTACACCAGTGACCAGCTCCAGCCTGCGCAGGCAAAATCCGGCAACTGTGCGCCTCGATTTTATTCCCTTTTCATTTGCCGCCAATGGCGTCCGCAAGGCAGAATTCATGCAAGAAACCGCCGCTTGCCAGCACTGGCGTTCATTTGCGTCAGTTTGGACTAGGTTTCCGGCAAGAAAAATGGTTTAACACTAAACAATACTGATATTCAGGAGCGCCAGATGTCCGATTCACAGAACTTGCGCCAAGCCGCGCTCAACTATCACGAGTTTCCGCGGCCCGGTAAGCTGGAGATCCGCGCGACCAAACCGATGGCCAACGGGCGCGATCTGGCACGCGCCTATTCGCCCGGTGTGGCAGAGGCCTGCACCGAGATCAAAGCGGACGCTGCCAATGCGGCGCGTTATACCTCACGCGGGAATCTGGTGGCGGTTGTGTCGAACGGTTCAGCGGTTCTGGGGCTGGGCAACATCGGCGCGCTGGCCTCGAAACCGGTGATGGAAGGCAAGGCGGTCCTGTTCAAGAACTTCGCAGGCATCGATTGTTTTGACATCGAAGTGAATGAGAGCGATCCGGAAAAGCTGGCGGATATCGTCTGCTCGCTGGAGCCGACGTTCGGCGCGATCAACCTCGAAGACATCAAGGCGCCGGACTGTTTTATCGTCGAGAAGATCTGCCGTGAGCGGATGGGCATTCCGGTTTTTCATGACGACCAGCACGGCACCGCAATTGTTGTGGGGGCGGCTGCCAAGAACGCCCTGCATGTGGCGGGCAAGTCGTTTGAAGACATCAAGATCGTCTCCACCGGCGGCGGCGCGGCGGGGATTGCCTGTCTCAACATGCTGGTGAAGCTGGGGGTGAAGCGCGAGAATATCTGGCTCTGCGACATTCACGGCCTGGTCTATGAAGGCCGCGAGGAGGACATGAACCCGCAGAAGGCGGCCTTTACCCAAGCGTCGGACCTGCGCGCGCTGGATGAGGTGATGGACGGCGCGGATCTGTTCCTTGGCCTGTCCGGCCCCAATGTGCTGAAGCCCGAGATGGTGGCAAAGATGGCGGACCGACCGATCATCTTTGCGCTGGCAAACCCGACGCCCGAAATCATGCCGGAGGCGGCGCGTCAGGTGGCACCGGAGGCGATCATTGCCACGGGCCGCAGCGATTTCCCCAATCAGGTCAACAACGTGCTGTGCTTTCCCTTCATCTTCCGCGGCGCGCTGGATGTCGGGGCAACCGAGATCAACGACCAGATGCAGATCGCCTGCGTTGACGGCATTGCCGAGCTGGCCCGCGCCACAACCAGCGCTGAAGCCGCGGCTGCCTACAAAGGGGAGCAGCTGAATTTCGGCGCCGACTACCTGATCCCGAAACCGTTTGACCCGCGGCTGGTGGCGGTGGTGTCCTCGGCCGTGGCCAAGGCGGCAATGGACAGCGGCGTGGCGACCCGGCCGATTGAGGACATCGAGGCTTATAAGCAGAAGCTGAACCAGACCGTCTTTAAATCCGCCCTGCTGATGCGTCCGGTGTTCGAGGCCGCCCGCGCCGCTGCCCGCCGGATTGTCTTTGCCGAGGGCGAAGACGATCGGGTGCTGCGCGCCGCCCAGGCGATCCTGGAAGAGACAACCGAGACCCCGATCTTGATCGGCCGCCCGGAAGTGATTGAGCGCCGCTGCGAGCGGCTGGGGCTGGATGTGCGGCCGGGGCGCGATTTTCAGCTGGTGAACCCGGAAAACGACCCGCGCTATTACGATTACTGGAACAGCTATCACAAGGTGATGCAGCGCCGCGGGGTGACGCCGGATCTTGCCAAGGCGATCATGCGCACCAACACCACCGCAATTGGCGCCATCATGGTGCACAGGGGCGAGGCCGACAGCCTGATCTGCGGCACCTTTGGTGAATACCGCTGGCACATGAACTATGTCGAACAGGTTCTGGGCGGCAACAGTTATGCGCCGCACGGGGCGTTGTCGCTGATGATCCTGGAGGACGGGCCGCTGTTCATTGCCGACACCCATGTGCGGATCGAGCCGACGCCGGAACAGATTGCAGAAACCGTGATCGGCGCCGCCCGCCACGTGCGCCGCTTCGGCCTGGAGCCGAAGATTGCGCTGTGTTCGCAATCGCAGTTCGGCAATATCGCTTGCGACACCGGCAGCCGCCTGCGTGCCGCGCTGGAGATCCTGGACGAAAGCCACCGGGATTTTGCCTATGAGGGCGAGATGAACATCGACAGCGCGCTGGATCCCGAACTGCGCGAACGGATTTTCCCCAATTCGCGGCTGGAGGGCGCGGCCAATGTGCTGATCTTTGCCCATGCCGATGCGGCCTCAGGCGTGCGCAACATCCTGAAAATGCGGGCCGGCGGGCTGGAGGTCGGGCCGATCCTGATGGGCATGGGCAACCGCGCCCATATCGTTTCCCCCTCGATCACCGCGCGCGGGTTATTGAACATGGCTGCCATTGCCGGCACCCCGGTGGCGCACTACGGTTAATCCTGCGGCTGGGAATTACCGCTGGCCGCCTATCCAGGGAAGCCAACAGCGAGGGACCAGCCATGAGAGGGCATTGCCACTGCGGCGCCGTGCATTGGGAGAGTGAGGCCGAGGCGGCCTGGAGCTGCTATTGCCACTGCGCCGATTGCCGCCGCAATTGCGCGGCACCTGTCACCGCATTTTTCGGACTGCCGCATGCGGCGGTCGCGTGGTCCGGTGCAGAGCCGCAGATCTACAACTCCTCTGACGGTGTCGAACGGCTGTTCTGCGGCGCCTGCGGCACCCAGATGGCCTATCGCACCGCACGGGATGCGGTGAATATCCACATGTACACGGCGACTTTGGAATGCCCCGGGGAGATGCCGCCCAAGTTCCATGTCTTCCACTCCGACCATGTGAGCTGGCTGGAGCTGAAAGACAGGCTGCCCCGCTACGGCCGGAGCAGCGGCCAAGACCCGCGGTAGCCAGGCCGGGTCGGCGACCGGACATAGTGTTTCCTGCGCCGCTAGGAGATTGCGGGATTTCCTAGCGGCTTCTATGCAGGGAACCGGCGTATGCTTAGCTGGCGTAACCGATGGTTTGCAGCGCATCCTTGATTTCGTCCAGCACAGCCGGATCGTCAATCGTGGCAGGCATCTTCCACGGGGTGCCATCCGCAATGTTCACCATGGTGCCGCGCAGGATTTTGCCGGAGCGGGTCTTGGGCAGCCGGTCCACCACGAGCGCCAGTTTGAAGGCGGCAACCGGGCCGATCTTCTCGCGCACCCGCTTGACGACCTCGGCCACCACCTCGCCATGATCGCGGCCGGCGCCGGCGTTCAGGCAGAGGAAGCCAACAGGCATCTGGCCCTTAAGGCTGTCCGCCACGCCGATCACGGCGCATTCGGCGACATCCGGGTGGCCCGCCAGCACTTCCTCCATGCCGCCGGTCGAGAGACGATGCCCCGCCACGTTGATCACATCATCGGTGCGCGCCATGATATAGAGATAGCCGTCCTCGTCCTTCATGCCGGCATCGCCGGTCTCGTAGTAGCCGGGAAAGGTCGTCAGGTAGCTTTTCTTGAACCGCTCTTCGGCGTTCCACAGCGTCGGCAAAGTCCCCGGCGGCAGCGGCAGCTTGACCGCAATTGCGCCCAGCTCGCCCGGTGCCACCGGGTTGCCGGCCTCGTCCAGAATGTCGACCTCATAGCCTGGCATCGGCACCGCAGGCGAGCCAAGCTTGGTCGGCAATTCTTCGATCCCCAGCGGGTTGGCGGCAATCGACCAGCCGGTTTCGGTCTGCCACCAATGGTCCACTACTGGAACCTTCAGCTGATCCTGCGCCCAGGTGATGGTGTCAGGGTCGGCGCGCTCGCCGGCCAGGTAAACCTGCTGCAGGCAGCTCAGATCGTATTTCTTGACGAATTCACCCTTGGGGTCCTCCCGCTTCACTGCACGGAACGCGGTCGGCGCGGTGAAGAAGCTTTTGACCTTATGCTCCGAGATCACCCGCCAGAAGGTGCCGGCATCCGGGGTTCCGACCGGCTTACCCTCAAACACGATGGTGGTGTTGCCGTGAATGAGCGGCCCGTAGCAGATATAGCTGTGGCCCACGACCCAGCCCACATCTGACGCCGCCCAGAACACATCGCCGGGATCGACGTTGTAGATATTCTTCATCGTCCAATTGAGCGCCACCAGCTGGCCCGCGGTGTGGCGGATCACCCCCTTGGGCTGTCCGGTGGTGCCGGAAGTGTAAAGGATATAGGAGGGGTGGTTGCCCTCGACGGGCACGCAGTCGGCGGGTTCCACACCGTATTGGAACCCGTGCCAATTCACGTCGCGGCCCGGTATCAGATCCGCCACTTCCTGTTCGCGCTGGAAGATCACGCAGAACTCCGGCTTGTGCTCCGACAGGTCGATGGCGCCGTCCAGCAGCGGTTTATAATGCACGGTGCGGCCCGGCTCAATCCCGCAGGAGGCGGCGATGATCGCCTTGGGCTTGGCATCGTCGATCCGCACGGCAAGTTCATTGGAGGCAAAGCCGCCGAACACCACCGAATGCACGGCGCCAATACGGGCGCAGGCCAGCATCGCCTCCAGCGCTTCAGGGATCATCGGCATGTAGATGATGACCCGGTCGCCTTTTTCGATGCCTTTCGCACGCAGCGCCCCGGCCAGCGTGGCGACCCGGTTGCGCAGCTCGACATAGGAGATTTCACGCTTGGTATGGGTGACCGGGCTGTCATAGATGATCGCCGTCTGCTCACCCCGCCCCTGTTCCACATGGCGGTCAACAGCGTTGTAGCAGGTGTTCACCTTGGCATCGGAAAACCATTCATAAAGGCCATCGCCCTTTTCAAACAGCGCTTGTTTCGGGGCTTCGTCCCAGCTGATTGCCTGTGCGGCCTCCATCCAAAACCCTTCCGGGTCCCGTTTCCAACCGGCGTAAATGTCCTGATATCCCATGGTGTTCATCTCCTCCTGCTCTTTGCCTAGGCGAGAAAGCGGCAAACGGGCAAGTTTTGCTGCCGCAGCACGCAAGGTTGGTCAATAAATTTACAGGTTTCGAACAGGCAGACAGCCTGAATTCACAAAATTTACACATGGTTTGCGGTTTGCATCCAACCCGCTTTGCAAACAGGTCTTTGCCGCAGAATATTCAGGAAAACCCCGCCAGAATTGCAAATCTGCAAACTTTTTCGCCAGATATGGCGGCAGTGATCAGGGAATCACCCGCAGCGGCAAGACCCATGACAAAGAAAAGACATTCTGGCATTTGCCGCGCCGGCTCGCCGTGCACCGCTGATCCTTCCTTCCGCCAAGCATGATTTCGATCAGGCTTTGCCGCTTTCGACTGCGCTTATCGCGTCGCGCTGACAGACATACCTGACAGGTCCTGCAACTTGGTGGAGTTCGCGCAGATTTCCGGCCCTTTTCCGTCCGGTTTCCCTTGCAACTCAGCCCTGCCCTCCTAGGCTGCGGCCAGGGAGGCTTGAGCATGACAAAACCGGATCTATGGCGCCTGAGTGCAACGGAACTGACAAAACGGACACGCACCGGAGATCTGAGCGCCGAAGATGCCGTGCAAGCCTCCATTGACCGGATGAACGCGGTGAACCCGGCGCTGAATGCCGTGGTTGAAGACCTGTGCGCCGAGGCACTGGAGCGCGCCCGCGCGCTTGACACGGCACGCGCAGGCGGTGCTGTTCCCGGCCCGCTGCATGGCGTGCCGGTCACCATCAAGATCAACGTGGATCAGAAGGGCCATGCCACCTCCAACGGCGTCCCGGCGCTGAAGGATTTGATAGCGCCTGCAGACGCACCGGTGGTGGAAAACCTGCAAAAGGCCGGGGCGGTGGTGATCGGGCGGACAAATACGCCGGAGTTTTCCTTCCGGGCCGACACCGACAACCCGCTGCATGGCCGCACCTATAACCCTTGGGGGCGGCATATCTCACCCGGCGGATCCTCTGGCGGTGCAGGGGCTGCGGTGATGGCGGGGATCGGCGCACTGGCGCATGGCAACGACATAGGCGGATCCTTGCGCTTTCCAGCAGCCGCCAACGGCGCGGTAACAGTGAAACCCGGCCTGGGCCGGGTGCCGGCCTGGAACCCCAGCCAATCCGCCGAACGCGGGCTGCTGGCGCAGCTGATGTCAGTGCAAGGGCTGATTGCGCGCTCGGCAGAAGACCTGCATCTGTCGATGCCCTCCTTGATTGCCGCAGACCCGCGCGACCCCTTCCATGTGCCGGTGGCCTGGCGCGGTGAAGCGGTGAGCGGTCCGGTTAAGGTCGCATTCACCAAGAACACCCATGGCTATGATCTGCACCCCGAAGTCGAGGCCGCGCTGGATTTTGCCCGCTCGGCGCTGACCGACGCAGGCTATCTGGTTGAGGACGCGGAACCGCCCAATGTGTTCGAGGCCGGGCGCAACGGTTACCGCGCACTGATGGGCGAGGTCTATGCGCTAATGAAGGATGACGTGGACGCGGCAGGCTCCCAGACCGTACGCGATATCTTTGCCGTCTATTTCCAGGAGTTCCCGCCCTTTGCTGGCGATGAGCTGCTGCGAATGATGGCCAAGCGCACCCATTACGCGCGGCAATGGTCCCTGTTCATGGAAGAATACCCGCTGGTTTTGTCGCCGTTCCTGCCGCAGCCCTTTTTCAAGCCGGACCGCGACACCGAAGGCGCCGAAGGCGTGCATGAGGTGCTCGGCTGCGCAGTTTATTCCTATGCGATGAACTTCCTCGGCCTGCCAGCCGCCTCGGTCCCCGCCCGGCTGGCGCAGCTGCCGAACGGGCCGCAGCCCATCAACGTGCAGATCGCCGCCCGCCGCTGGCGCGAGGATCTGGCAGTGGACGCCTGCGCCGCGATAGAAGCCCGTGCAGGCCGCATGTGCCTGCCGCTGTGGGACCAGATACAGGCCGGCGGAGGCGCCTGATTTCACAGTCAGCCGGTAAACGGCAGCATCAGCGGGTCCCAAAGGTTCAAATTGGAGATTGCCCCGAAGCAGTCCGGATGGGCAGCAATGGCGGGAGTATGCATCTTCACGCGCAGCCTGTTCACGCCCGTTTTGCCAGTTCATGCCAGTTTTGCCAATGGTCCCGGGGAACGGGTTGAACCGCCCCCGGGGAACTTCCATACCGAGATCACTCACTACAAACAGCGGTCGCCGCGCCGCGTTCAGCGAACCTGGCGTTCTGGCGCAGGTTTCGTGGGCATGACCGGCAGGAAACTAAATAAACAGGTAACGTACAAAACACGCCGGTACGGCACTGTGGCATTCTGCCCTTGGGCAATCACCACCCACATCCGCCTGTGGGTAAACCATCGCATATAATCGTTACCGGGATGTTCACAAATCCGTGAACTCTTCGTTAAACGGTTACGTAAACTGCTCGGATATAAGTCTTTCTTCCAGGCCATGACCCGGGTCGAACAGGATTTTATGGCGTATTTGCGGATCGGTGCGGATCTCAACCCAATCAATATCGGCCACCGAATTCGAATCCGCGTCAGCCATCACCGGACGTTTACCGGCCTCCAGCACATCAAAGCGCACCATTGCGTTGCTAGGCAAAAGCGCTCCGCGCCAGCGCCGCGGCCGGAAAGCGGCAATCGCCGTCAACGCCAGCACATCCGCCCCGATCGGCAGGATCGGCCCATGGGCAGAATAATTATAAGCAGTGGAGCCCGCAGGGGTGGAGACCAAGGCGCCATCGCAGACCAGTTCCTTCATCCGCACGCGCCCGTCCACGGATACTCTGAGCCGCGCCGCCTGCGGTCCGGCCCGCAGCAGAGACACTTCGTTGATGGCCAGCGCCTTATGCACCGCGCCGCGACGGTCCATTGCGGTCATCGACAGCGGATTGATGATTTCCTGCACCGCTTCTTCAAGCCGCTCGATCAGCCCGTCTTCGCGGTACTCATTCATCAGAAAGCCAACGGTGCCGCGGTTCATCCCGTACACCGGCGCCGGGTGATCCACCATCGCAAGCAATGTGCGCAGCATGAAACCGTCGCCGCCCAGAGCCACAACAATACCGGCTTCGGCGGGCGGCACATGCCCGTATCTGTTACGCAGAGTGCCCAGGGCCTGCTGCGCAATTTCGGCCTCACTGGCCAGAAAGGCGATTCTCAAACTCATGAAATCTGTTTCCGGTGTTAGGCATCTGGTTCCGAAACAATCACAGCTTTCCGGCAAAGACCATAGTTGCCGTTCTGTCGCAGGGAAATGTCGCTTTACAGGCTTCCTGCGCAAGGAAGTTTCCGATAGGAAATCCCTCAATTCTGATCCTTACTCAACGGAGCCACCATGACTGAAGCGACCCGTGACCCCGGCTTTTTCACCCAACCCCTCTCCGAGCGCGACCCTGAGCTTTATGCGTCGATCACCGCCGAGCTGGGCCGCCAGCGCGACGAGATCGAGCTGATCGCGTCTGAGAACATCGTCTCGGCGGCGGTGATGGAAGCGCAAGGCTCTGTGCTGACCAATAAATACGCCGAAGGCTATCCGGGTCGCCGCTATTACGGCGGCTGCCAGTATGTCGACGTCGCTGAAAACCTGGCCATCGACCGCGCCAAGGCGCTGTTCGGCTGCGAATTCGCCAATGTGCAGCCGAACTCCGGCAGCCAGGCGAACCAGGGCGTGTTCCAGGCGCTGATCCAGCCCGGCGACACCATCCTGGGCATGGATCTGGCCTCCGGCGGCCACCTGACCCATGGCGCGCGCCCAAACCAGTCCGGCAAGTGGTTCAACGCGGTGCATTACGGCGTGCGCGAAAGCGACAACCTGATCGACTACGACCAGATCCAGGCGCTGGCCACCGAGCATAGCCCCAAGCTGATCATCGCCGGCGGCTCCGCCATTCCGCGCCAGATCGACTTTGCCAGGTTCCGGGAAATCGCAGACAGCGTCGGCGCCTATTTCATGGTCGACATGGCCCATATCGCGGGCCTGATCGCCGCCGGTGAGCACCCCTCGCCGTTCCCGCATGCGCATGTGGCCACCACCACCACCCACAAAACCCTGCGCGGCCCCCGCGGCGGCATGATCGTGACCAATGACGAAGCGATTGCCAAGAAAGTGAACTCGGCGATCTTCCCCGGCATCCAGGGCGGCCCGCTGATGCATGTGATCGCCGGCAAGGCGGCGGCCTTTGGCGAAGCGCTGAAGCCGGAATTCAAAACCTACCAGAAGCAGGTGCGCGCCAACGCCGCGGCGCTGGCGGACCAGCTGATCAAAGGCGGCCTGGACATCGTCACCGGCGGCACCGACACCCATGTGATGCTGGTCGACCTGCGCCCCAAAGGTGTGACCGGCAACATCGCCGACAAGGCGCTGGGCCGCGCCCATATCACCACCAACAAGAACGGCATCCCGTTCGACCCGGAAAAGCCCACCGTGACGAGCGGTTTGCGTCTGGGCACCCCCGCAGGCACCACCCGCGGCTTCGGCGAGGGCGAGTTCCGCCAGATCGCCGACCTGATCATCGAGGTGATTGACGGGCTGGCGGCCAACGGTGAAGACGGCAACGCCGATGTGGAAGCCGCGGTGCGCGCCAAAGTGGCGGATCTCTGCGCCAGGTTCCCGCTGTATCCGAACCTGTAAGAGACTGAAGAACACAAAAAACCAAACGCCGCGGCCCTACACAGCCGCGGCGTTTTTTATTGACGGCACGTCTGTCAGCCACCACTACTCCCCTTTCGCGTATGCAGTATGGGAGAGCCTGTGATGGACAATGGATGGCAGGCCTCTGCTGACGCCTGGATCACACTGATGGGGGTAAGCGGCGACTTCAGCCGGCAACATGTTCTGGATCACCCGATGCTGAATCGTGTGCGTCTCCGGCCAAGCCCGCGCATTCTTGACGTCGGGTGCGGCGAGGGCCGGTTTTGCCGGATGCTCGCGCCCTTCGCAGGAAACGTAACCGGCCTGGATCCGACAGATGCCCTCCTCCGGCATGCAGAAGCCCTGTCTGATCAGAGGTTTGTAAAAGGCACTGCAGAAGCTCTGCCATTTGAAGACGCCAGTTTCGACATCGTAGTCAGCTATTTGACACTGATCGACATCCCGGACACGAAACGTGCAATCGCCGAGATGACGCGGGTGCTGGCGCCGGGAGGTCATCTGCTGATTGCCAACCTCAACAGCTGGATCACAGCCTCGCAGTCCAAAGGCGGAGGCTGGACACGTGATCAGGAGGGCGCGGCGAACATGTGCATCGACTGCTATTTCGAGGAACACCACCATTGGGGCGAATGGAATGGGATGCGGATAAAGAACTGGCACCGGCCGCAGGCGTTCTACATGCAGGCATTGCTGAACGCAGGGCTGCAGCTGACCCATTTTGACGAACCCATGGCGACGGGCGGCGAGCGGGCGGACAGCTACAACCGGGCTCCCTATCTCTACCTGATGGAGTGGCAAAAGCCGGCTGGCTGAATACGGCGGCACGGCAAACGCCCGCCAATAGATGGCGGGCGCCGGGCCTGTTTCACTTAATGCGGATCAAAGATCCTGTTTCGCGTCCAGCAGCGCGTCTTCCAGCAGCTTTTCGTTGCGGGCATCTTCGATCTTGCGGATACGGTCTTCGCTGGAGCGATGATCGAACCGGTACTTCACCACGTTGATCAAGCTGAGCGTCAGCAAGAGCACGCCCATGCCCCAATAGCCTTTGGTGGCAAGCGGTACTTCGGTGGAAAGCCACAGGGACACCCCCAGCATCGCATAGGCGATGGCCACGCCGGCAACGTTCAGGAGGATAATCAGTTTATTGTCAGTGCTGTCGGTAAACATGTCTTTGCTCCAGTTTTCAAAAATTTCATTAGGTTGCCCGGCGGTCCGGGTGATGCCTGGGCTGTGCCCGGTCAATCTTTAACTTTCAGCCGGTTCAGCACATCAGCAGCGGTGCTGCGGCTGCGGGGGCCGAAACCGGCGTCTGCCAGATCATCGGCGATGGTGCTGCCCGCCAGCTCGCCGTCGATTTCGCGCAGGATCTCGCCCTGCTCGAACGGGTCATCGCGCTGCAGTACCTGGCTGATCAGCGCCTCGGCCTCTTCGGCCGGGCTGTCACCGCCGGTGTGGCGGCGCAGGCGGCGCTGGATGTCCTGCTCGCGCCGCGTCGCACGGGCAGCTATGGCGCCCTGTTTCAGATCGGTGATGCGGCGGCTGGCGGTTTCCACCGACTGGCGCAGCTGCAGGATACGGGCTTCCAGCCGGTCCAGGGTCTGGCGGCGGACTGTCAGCTCATTCTCCATCTCGGCCACTGCCTGTGCCGCAGTTTGCGCCAGGTCTTCGCGCCCGCCTTCCAGCGCTTCACCGGCCCGGGCCATCAGGTCCCCTACGCGGATTTGCAGGGTTTCGATCTGGCGCTGTTCCGCGCGCTGGCGTTGGATCAGGCTGGCCAGGGTCAGCTTGGCAGCCTTCAGATTTCCTTCGGCCTCGCGGATCTTCTGGGTGATCAGCTCGATCGAATAGGTCTCCCGCAGCTGTTCTTCAGCCCGGGCATTGGCACCGGTGATCAGGGTCTTCAGAGTGGCGAACATCTCTTCCTCCATCTTGAACATCGTTCACAAGGGGAGTGATCGCATGATTTTGAACGTCGTTCAAGAACTATTTTGAACGACGTTCAAAAATTACTGTTTGCCGATTTGATTAAGAACCTGGGCTATCATCGTTTCGATCTGTTCCGGGGGCACCCCCGAGATACGCCGTTCCAGCCCCAAGAGCACAATGCCATGCACAGAGGAGAACAGCGCCCGCACCATCAGGCCGGTTTCCTCTGCCCCCATCCCCGGGAACAGTTCCCCCACCGGCAGGGCGATATTGGCAAAGAGCCCCTCCAGCGCGTCCAGATACCAGCCGGGCACCGGCCCCTCTGCGGTCATCTGCAGATCGAACAGCGCCCGCCACAGGTTGGTGTTGCCGATGGCAAAATGAAGGTAGGCGTTGCTCATCAGGATCAGGCGGGCAGTAGGAGGTTCCGCACCGGCATCCGCCACGGATGCCCTGACCGCAGCCCCCAGCCTGCGGAAGGTGCGCCCGTTCACCGCCATGATGATGGCGTTCAGATCGTCGTAAGCGTTATAGATCGCCCCCAGCGCACAGCCCGCATCCTCGGCCAGATCACGGGCGCGCAACGCCCCTGCCCCGTCGCGGGCAATGCGGATCTCTGCCGCTTCCACCAGTTTTTCCCGCAGCGCCGCCTTGCGCGCTTCTACTTTGCCTGCCATGGCGCCCTGACCTCATCTTGAACCGCGTTCAAAATACCGCAGGCAGCAGCGGCGTAAAGCAGGAAATCAGATCAGGCCGCGCCAGCGCAAGACAACGACCAGTAGAATCAGCACCACCAGAAGGGAAAACGCCACACTGCCCAGCACGCCCAGCCAAAAGCCCTTGCGCCGGTCGGCCAGGTCGACTTTCTGCAAATGCGCCTTCACTTCGCGGGCGGCGCCGCGCAGCGGTTTCTCGTCCACCGTCGGCCGCAACTTGGGGTGTTCCAGCATCGGCAGCGCATCGGCAAGTTTCATGCCCTGCTTGTAGATCCGGCGCGGCAGGCGGCGGCGCGCCCGTTTCAATGCGGCGGCCAGATCGCCGGAGGCCTGTTCGCGCTCCTTCAGCAACGTGCGGATGTCCTCGATATCCTGGTCCAGGCTGGCGGCCATTCCGGCACTCTCCCTCAGCTGCTGTTCACCGCCACCCTAGCCTGCGCCTGCAGCTGTCTCAATGGGGGTGGCAAGCCTTTGCCTGCGCGGGTATCTAGAACTTATGCTGAACACGATCACACATGGCACTGCCACCGACAAAACCCCGCTGCTGATTGCCCACGGTCTTTATGGCTCGGCCCGGAACTGGGGTGTTATTGCCAAACGCCTGTCGGATGAGCGGCTGGTGGTTGCCGTTGATATGCGCAACCACGGCGACAGCCCGCGGACCAAAAGCCACAGCTATCCTGAGCTGGCCGAAGACCTGGCCGAAGTGATTGCCGCCCACGGCGGGCAAATGGATGTGATCGGCCATTCAATGGGCGGCAAGGCGGCAATGACGCTGGCACTGAACCACCCTGATACGGTACGCCGGCTGGTGGTGGCTGACATTGCGCCGGTCGCCTATGGCCACACCCAGATCCAATACATCCACGCCATGCGCACAGTGGATCTGGAGACGGTGGAGCGCCGGCCTGAGGCCGCCGCGCAACTGGCCAAGGCCGGAGTGGAGCCTGCGCTGCAAAGCTTTTTCACCCAGTCGCTGGATATTGCGAACAAGCGCTGGAAGCTGAACCTGGACACGCTGGCAGATCAGATGCCGGACATTATGTCCTTCCCTGAGACGGATGCCGCCTGGGAGGGGCCTGCGCTGTTCCTGTCCGGGTCTGAATCGGACTATGTGCTGCCCGAACACCGCGACGAGATCCGTGCGCGCTTTCCCGCCGCCCGCTTTGCCAAACTACCCGGTGCGGGCCATTGGCTGCACGCCGAAAAGCCGCGCGAGTTCGAAGCCGCCGCGCGGGTGTTCCTGAGCGCCTAGGCGCCGCGGGCGTAAAGCTGCTTGGCCACCAGCCAGGCAACCGGCACCCCCAGCACAGCCCCAATGGCCGCCGAGGCCAGGATGGCCGGAACATTGGTCATGCCTGCGACCAGAACCACAATGACGCCAATGCCCGCCAGGCTGCTGCCGATCAGCGAGTAAAGAATGGATGCAAGGCGCAACATGGGGTTTCTCCTATAACTGCCGAGTCTCTTTGAGTACTTGCATAGGGAGAGTGAGAATCTGCCGCCTTGATCAGGATCAGATTGCAAGCCGATCAAAAGGGCGGCCCCAATGGGGCGCCGGCGGCTTACTTTGCGGCGAAGCACTGGCCGGGGAGACGCGGGTCAGGCGATGTTCACAAAAACCCGGCCGCCCTCGACCTTTACCGGATAGGTCTTAAGATCAAGATGCACCGGCGCCGACAGCGCCTTGCCGGTGCAGATATCAAACCGGCCGCCATGCAGCGGGCATTCGATGACGCAATCAATCACCAGCCCGTCCTCCAGGCTCTGCTCTTCATGCGTGCACATCAGATCCGAGGCGAAGAACCCCTTTTCGGTGTTGTAGATCGCGTATGATTTACCTTCGTGCTGCCAAGCGATCAGGTCCTCCTCGTCGATGTCATCGGTGGCGCAGGCGTCTATCCATTGGCTCATGCTGTGGCTCCTGTTTGGTGTATTCCGGCATAACTCACATTGTCCGCTGCGCGACACGTTCCACCGGGCCGCCCCCGGTGATCATATGCGGCGCCTGGCGGATGCTGGCGGCCTTGGTCGGGCGGCCAAGCGAGCGGCGCAGCACCACTGACAGCACCTCGAGATTGGTCTTGCAGAAGCCCGGATCCGGCTCTGGCAGTTGATCCTGCACCGCTTTGGCCAGTTTGGGCAGCGCGTGGAACGGCACCTGCGGATACAGATGATGTTCGACGTGGTTGTTCATCTTCATATAGAGGAACTCGGCCAGCCGGTTGCTGCGGAACGAGCGGGTGCTCTCCAGTATCGAAGGCGAATTCTCCTGCAGCTCCACGTGCTGGATCAGCGTGAACAGCAGCATAACGGGAGCACCCAGGATGCGCGGGATCACCAGGAACCAGACCACCCACCAGATACCAAAGAACGGCGCCGCGGCGATCAGCGCATAAATCATCAGCATAATGCGCGCGTTGCGGGTCATCCTGGCGAACTCGTCTTCCGGCGTGACCATCTTCATCGTATCGGTGTAGCGGCCCGCCGCCAGATGCACGAACACCTGCATGTGGAACCGCAACAGCGCAAAGCCGGTGATCTCGGCCAGCCAGCCGCCAAAGCCCATCGGCGTGTCGAACGGCATCTGGCTGTCCTTGCCGACATGCCAGGTATGGGTGTGGTGGTTGGTGTGGGTGTAGCGGCGGTGCAGCGGCTCCTCCATGTATAGGAATGAGGTCACCCACAGCACCACCTCGTTCAGCCAGCGGCTGCGGAAGGCCGTGCCATGCGCGGTTTCATGGCTGAAGGAATAGGCCGGCACGGTCAGGAAGATGCCATGCAGCAGCATCGCGGGCCAGACCCAGAGTGTGCCGAGCGTTGCCCAGACCAGCGCGCCGGTGGCCGCCAGATAAGCAAACCATTGACCAATATAGATCAGGCCGGGTTTATCGCTGCGGGCAGCGATGGATTTCAGCGTTTTCTTGTCGAGCTTCACCCCGGAAGACGCGGCATTTGTGGGGATATAATCAGGCATCTGCAACCTTCCGGATGGCTGAAGTGATGTGTCAGACGGGTGCAGAAAACCTCCGGGCAGTCCGCTGACCACCCGTGGCTTCCGCACCTTCCAGGACTGCCTGCTCAGCTCGCGTAATTGGCGCCTTCGTCGTCGAGGATCGCCTTCAGCTCGGCCAGGTGGCGTTCGGCCTGGCTGGGATAATCCTCCAGCTCCTGCGCGGTCTTCTCGGCGATCTCGTCGCTCAGCACCCGCAGCTTCTGACCGGTCTGCAACGCCCGGATATAAGTCTCGGCGGCGCGCTCAAAATAGTAGAGACGGTTGAAAGTATCCGCGACATCGTCGCCGATGATCAGCACCCCGTGGTTGCCCATGATCATGGTCTTGACCTTGGGGTCGGTCAGCATCGACGCGCAGCGCGCACCCTCGTCGTCAAACGCCAAGCCGCCAAAGCCGTTGTCTATCACATAGCGGTTGTAGAAGGTCGCTGTGTTCTGGTCGATCGGCGGCAGGGTGCTGTCGGCCAGGCAAGCCAGCACTGTGGCGTGGATCGAATGCACATGCATCACGCAGCGCGCATGGGGACACAGGCGATGGATCGAGCCGTGCAGCCCCCAGGCGGTCGGGTCCGGCGCATCGGGGCGCTCCATCGTCTTGGGGTCATTGGCGTCCAGCAGCAACAGATCCGAGGCCTTGACCCGGGAAAAATGCACCTGGTTCGGGTTCATCAGGAACTGGCTGCCGTCGTCGTTCACCGCCAGGCTGAAGTGGTTGGCCACCGCCTCATGCATGTCCAGCTTGGCCGTCCAGCGGAACGCAGCAGCCATGTCCACGCGCTCCTGCCAATGGGTGAGGTTCGGGCTGAGATCCGCTTGCTTGTTCATTCTGACGCCTCCGAAACTGTTGATGCACAAGTGGTGCCAGCAGAATTGCCGGCTGACAAATGATTGATTCAGCGCTAATGCATTAATTGAATTAATGCATAGGTCGTGCGTCCGTGTCTTCTCCTGCCTCGCCCTCTTCTTCGCTGCCCCCGCTCACCTGGCTGCGCGCATTTGAGGCCAGCGCGCGGCATCTGTCCTTCACCCGCGCCGCAGGCGAGCTGAACCTGACGCAATCGGCGATCAGCCAGCATGTGCGCAGCCTGGAGACTTTTCTGGGCCGCGAGCTGTTCATCCGCAAAACCCGCGCGCTGGAACTTTCCGAAGCCGGCGCCAACTACATGCCCATCGTGCGCGAGGCCTTTGACCTGATTGCAGCCGGAACGCAGGCTTTCACCGGCGGCGATCAGGGGCGGCACCTGGTTTTGCAGTGCAATATGGCGTTTTCGGTGTTCTGGCTGTCACCCCGCCTGCCCCGTCTGTACAAAAAGTTCCCCTGGCTGGTGCTGAACATCGTGACCCCGATCTGGGATCCCGAACGCCATGCCGCCAATGCAGGCACCGAGATCCGCTTTGGCCGCCCTGCCGACATGTCGGCCGCCGCCGTCCGGCTGACGCGGGACCGGTTCTACCCTGTCTGCGCGCCGGGCTATCAGGACGGCAAAGTTGATTTCGAGACCGGGACCCTGTTGGATTGCGGCGGTGTGACAGGCTCTTGGGGGGCGTGGTTCAAGTCGCAAGGGCGCACGTTTGAACGCAATCACGAGATCAACCTGGCCTCCACCTACGTGATCGCCATGACAGCGGCGGTGAACGGCGCCGGTATCTCCATGTCGCACGACACGCTGGCAGGCGGGCTGCTGGAAAGCGGCCAATTGGTCAAACCCAGCGGGCATTCAGCGGAATTGCTGGAGAACTATTTCCTGCTGCCGCCCCCCAGCCATGCCAGCACCCCGGCGTCGCGGGCGTTTCTGGAATGGCTGGAGGGTGAACTGCCTCCTGTATAGCACCAACATGAGGCCCGCGCCTGACCTTCTGTAATGGGGGCAAAATCAAGACAAAATATTCATCTCAGTTAAAGGCCCAACCGCCCCAAACGTGCACAGATGGGGATTGTGAGGAACACAAAGAGAACACACGATACAGTGGCCATTCGCTGCGCGTTGTTCGAACTGGTGAAGAGTGGATGGCGTCTGCACCGAACCGTCGCGCAATGCGGCATAGTGCAGATGTTTTCACCAGCTAGGAATGAAGCTCCGCCTTGGAAGTTACGACAATAGGATTGGATCTTGGAAAGGACGTTTTTCAAGTTCACGGTATCTCCGCTGACGGAACAGTTGTTTTCAATCGTTCGATCCGGCGCAAACAAATGCTCAATTTCTTTGAGGCGTTGCCAAACTGTCTTGTTGGGATTGAGGTCTGCGGATCTGCACATCATTGGGCGCGTGAACTAATTGCGATCGGTCATGATGTGCGGCTAATGCCAGCGGTCTATGTGAAGCCGTATGTGAAGCGCGGAAAGACATACGCCGTCGATGCGGAGGCAATCTGCGAGGCCGTCACACGACCGACCATGCGGTTTGTTGCTGTGAAGTCGAAAGAGCAACAGGCCCTGCTGACCATCCATCGGGTGCGACAGCTTATCGTCCGCCGAAAGACCCGGATGTTGAACGTAATCCGCGGTCTTCTTCGTGAGTTTGGCCATGTGATCGGGAACGGACCGGTTGCTGCGATGCGTTTCATTAAGACATTTCAGACGGACGGCTGCCTAGACATGCCTGATGTGGCCAAGAGCATGCTCAAAACACTCTGCGAACAGGTTGTTGCTCTCGATGAGCGGGTGACCTTTTATGACAAGCTGATAGAGTATCATTCCCGGATCGATGAGCGCGCCAAACGGATTAGGAAAGTGCCAGGCGTTGGCCCCGTCACCGCTTCGGCCATTGTGGCCACCACCGGCGACGGTCGCCAATTCAAGAACGGACGTGAGTTTGCCGCCTGGCAGGGGCTGACACCCCTTAACAGATCGAGCGGTGGCAAAGAGCGTTTGGGGCGTATCAGCAAAAAAGGTGATCGCTATCTTCGACGATTGCTCGTGATCGGCATGACCTCTCAAGTACAGCGTGCACGTGGATACCCGGAACGTGTGCATCCATGGATCAAGCAGCTTCTTGGACGCAAACCCGTCCGCCTCGCAACGATTGCTATGGCGAACAAGGCGGCCAGGATCATCTGGGCGATCCGCACCAAAGATACGTACTACCGCCAATCAGCGGCATAGAAGGAGCCGAACAAAACCGATTTGCAAGACGAATGCCCCCTCTCGGCAGATTTGCCGTGCAAATCGCCTGCCGGGCAACGGATGGCACGTGCGGTCATCCGAAAACCTGAAATCCCGTGCTTTGTCCTGAACTCACAGGTTCGCGTCGCCGATTGGGAGCAGGTTTGCGGAACCCGTCAAGGCCAGCGGCAAGTATCGACGCCGCGATCAAAGGCCGGACACAGGACTGTACTGACCAACCGCGCAATCAACGCATTTTTTCCTTGCAAAGCAGACGCCATCCACACAGGACAATCCGGACTTATGCAGCTGCGGAGAATGCGCTTGCAGAAAACGCGAGAACTTCTTTGCACCTGCAACAGCAGCCTTTCTGCAATGCAGCGGGTTTCACCGAACAGGCCATCCAGTTCCGCAGCTTGGCTGCGTCTTCCATAACCTCAACTGGCTACTGCCAGGCTCAACATTCGAGACGCAAGGTCTTGCAAGAGATCGCACAATTTCTGGTACTCGAGCCCGAAGTGCAACGTTGCCGCTATTGAGATGCGGCAGACACAGCCAGCACATATAGAAATTAAATCGGCAAAGCGCCAATCGCATCCGCAGCTGCCACAATTTCCCGACTGAAGGAAACAAGAGGCAATTCCTGGATAAGGCATCAGTTCTTGCCCGCAGCACATTCAGTGATTCCGGCTCGGTGCAGCCCTGAGGGATATCAGACTTCCCGCCTCTGCTCTTCCCAGCGGCGGCATAACAACAATCCTAGTGCTTCGTTTTTCTAGCGGCTGTCTCGCAGCCCTGTAGAATGAGACAGTTTTTCACGAACCGTCCACGAGCACCTGAAAACGCTGTCAACGGTGTCGGCAGCGCGGCAGCCTTTTCCCTGACAAGGAGGAGAGGAATTATGCAGCCAGCAAAAGACACCTTGGCGTGGATGTATGAAAAGATGGTGACAAGCCGTCGTTTCGAGAACGCCATCGAAAAGATCTATATGGAAGGCAAATCGCCTGTCTTCAACATGGCGGACGGTCCGATCCCGGGTGAGATGCACCTGTCGGACGGTCAGGAGCCTGTTGCCGTGGGGGTCTGCGCCCATCTTGAGGCCGGGGACGTGGTCACGGCCACGCACCGCCCGCATCATCAGGCGATTGCCAAGGGCGTAGACCTGAAGAAGATGGCTGCCGAGATTTTCGGCAAGGCAACCGGCCTGTCCGGCGGCCGCGGCGGCCATATGCATATCTTCGATGCCGAGGTGAACTTCGCCTGTTCCGGCATCATCGCGCAAGGCATGGGACCCGCCGCCGGCGCGGCGCTGTCGCGCCAGATCCAGGGCAAGCCGGGGGTTGCGGTTTCATTCATCGGTGAAGGCGCGGCAAACCAGGGCGCGTTTCACGAAGCGCTGAACCTGGCGGCGGTCTGGAAGCTGCCGATGGTGGTTATAGTTGAGGATAACGCCTGGGGGATTTCGGTCTCCAAGGAAGCCTCCACCGCGATCAAGCGCAACTCGGACCGGGCGGCGGCCTATGGCATTCCCGGCCATTACATCCCCGGCAATGACCCCCTGAAGATCTACGAGGTGGCGGGCGAAGCCATCGCACGGGCGCGCCGCGGCGAAGGCCCGACGCTGATCGAGGTCGAAACCTACCGGCTGGCGGGCCACTTCATGGGCGATGCCGAGGGCTACCGCCCCGATGGCGAGAAAGACGGGCTGTTCGCCAAGGACCCGATCCCGGTGATGCGCGCCCGGCTGCTGGCTGGCGGCAGCTTTACGGATGCCGAACTGGACGCGCTGGAAACCGGCGCCCAGGCGGCGGTGGATGAGGCGATCCGCTTTGCCCGCAACAGCGCCGATCCGAAACCCGAAGACGCGCTGACAGCCGTTTTTGCCTGAAGGCTCTAGGGAGGAAAACACATGGAAAATGAACGGAAACTGACAATTGCACGGGCGATGGCCGAGGCCACGGCGCAGGAAATGCGTGATGACCCGAGCGTGTTCGTGATGGGCGAGGATATTGCGGAGCTGGGTGGCGTTTTCGGCAACACCCGCGGCCTGCTGGAGGAATTCGGCAAGAAGCGCGTCCGCGATACCCCGATTTCCGAAACCGGGTTCATCGGCGCCGCGGTGGGTGCGGCGCAGGATGGCATGAAGCCGGTGGTTGAGCTGATGTTTGTGGATTTTTTCGGCGTCTGCTTTGACGCGATCTACAACCTTATGGCCAAGAACACCTACTTCTCGGGCGGCAACGTCAACGTGCCGATGGTGCTGATGACCTCCACCGGCGGCGGCTATTCGGATGCGGGGCAGCATTCGCAGTGCCTTTACGGCAGCTTTGCGCATTTGCCCGGCATGAAGGTCGTGAGTCCCTCCAACGCCTATGACGCCAAAGGGCTGATGACGGCGGCAATCCGTGATCCGAACCCGGTGATTTACATGTATCACAAGGGACTGCAGGGCATGGGCTGGCTGGGCACCGAGGCGGGCGCAATTACCCATGTGCCGGAAGAAAGCTATGAAGTTGAGATCGGCAAGGCGGCTATTGCCCGCGAAGGGCGCGATGTGACGATCGTGTCAATTGCTCAGGGCGTGCATCACGGGCTGAAGGCCGCGGATGCGCTGGCGTTACAAGGCATCAGCGCCGAGGTGGTCGATCTGCGCTCGCTGGTGCCATTGGATCGCGAAACGGTGCGCGCCAGCGTCGCCAAGACCGGGCGGTTGATTGTGGTCGATGAGGATTATCACAGCTACGGCGTCTCGGGTGAGATCATCGCCACGGTCACCGAGAGCAACATGGCAGACCTGAAGGCGCCGCCGCGGCGGATCGCCTATCCGGATGTGCCGATCCCCTTTGCCCGGGTGATGGAGCAGCACTGCCTGCCCAATGCGGACAAGATCGCCGCAGCTGCCCGCGACCTTTGCGGGGCGCCGGTTCCGGCCTGAACGCACTCAAAATTCCTGGAAACAATCAGCTGCCCCGCAGTGCCGGGGCGGCGCCAAGAGGAGATTGCCAAGTGGCAAACGATATCATCATTCCATCCGGCTTGTGGGAGGGCGACGACGAATGCGTCATCACCGCCTGGCTGGCAAGTGACGGCGCACAAGTCACCCAGGGCGCGCTGATTGCCGAGATCATGACGGCCAAGGTCCAGTACGAAATCACCGCACCGGCAAGCGGCACCTTGAGCATCGCAAAGCAGCAGGACGAAGTTGCGGCCAAGGGCGACGTGATCGGGGCGGTCTCATGACCGTGCAGGCGGCAAGTCCTGCTGTGGTTCCACTGCGCGGGGCACGCGGGATGATCGCTGACAAGATGTGCGCCTCGCTGCGCGACGCGCCGCAGCTGACCCACCATGCACGGGCAGACATGACTGCACTGCTGGCGGCCAAGGCGCACCTCAAGGAATCCGGCACCGCGCTGTCGGTCGAAGACCTGCTGATAGGCGCGGTGGTTCGCACCCTGCGGCGCCATCCGGGCATTAACGGCACCGTGCAGGACCGCGCGGTGCATCTGCCGGATGCCATTGATTTGGGGGTTGCCATCGCCCTGCCGGGCAACCTGCTGGCGGCACCCGCGATCTTCGGGGCGGAAAGCCTGGACCTTGAAGGCCTGCGGGCCGCACGGCGGGATCTGGTGGCCCGTGCAAGGACAAACAAGCTGACGGTGCCGGAGATGACAGGCGGCACATTCACGGTGTCCAACCTCGGCCTCAGCCGGGTGGAGCAGTTCACGCCGATCCTGAATGCGCCGCAGATTGCCATTCTCGGCATTGGACGCACGGTCGAAACCGCGGTGCGCGACGGCGATGGCATCGCCTGGAAGCCTTATGCGGGCCTGTCGCTGACCTTTGACCACAGGGCCATCGACGGTGCCCCGGCGGCGGAGTTCCTGACGGAGCTTTGCGAAGCGATCGAAGGTTTCGCGCCATGATCACCCCGCCGTTTTCCATTGCCGCAGAAGGGATAGCTCGCGAAGCCACCCTATTGAAGAAGGGTAAGCCTGCGCTGATGCTGTGGCAGGCGGCAGAAAACGCACTGGTGGTTCCGGCTGCCGTAGCACGTAGGGATGGTATGCAACGCTTGATGGCCGAAGCAGCCGAACAGGGCTGGCCGGTCACCGTGCGCGGAAGCGGCGGCGGCATTGTTCCACAAGGACCATCTACCCTGAACCTTGCCATGGTGCTGCCCTGTGCGGCGGGTTTCACGGTGGAAGACGGCTACCGGATGATCTGCGGCGCGGTGACTGAGGCGCTGACCCGGTTTGACATCACCGCAGAAACCGGCGCCTGCCCGGGCGCCTTCTGCGATGGCGCCTGGAACGTTCTTGCAGGCGGCCGCAAGCTGGCTGGCACCGCACAGCGCTGGCGCGCCGCGACGCGGGAGAGGGTTGTGCTGGCGCATGCCGCGATTCTCGTCCGGACGCCGCAGCCGGATCTGTGGCCGGTGCTTCGGCAGTTGCAGGCCGCCGCCTTTGCAGCAGAACCGCCCTTACGGACGGGTGCTCATATTGCCCTGGACGCGCTGTTACCCGGCAGCATGGGCCAATCAGCCTTTCCCGGCGCCCTGATCAGAGCCGCGGAGGACCGGCTGACTGCTCTGACGCGCCGCGAAAAACAAGCGGCCTGACCGCATCAACACCACTCACTGGGAGGAGAGTAACCATGACAATCAGATTCCACCGGCGCGGCAAGGAGAAGGGCGGCAGTGCCGCCATGAACCGCCGCATGTTCCTGATGACGACCACACTGGCCGGCGTCACCACCAATGCCATGCTCGGAAGCGCATCCTTTGCGTCATCAGCGGTGCTCGACGAGGCGCAGGGCGCCAGCCTGCTGCGGATGATCCAGGATATCTACCCGCATCCGGATGTGCTGCAGGTTTCACACTACGAGGCGATTGCTGCCACAGTGAGGAAGAACGCCGAAGCGGATGCGGCGACCGCCAGTGGGCTGACTGATGGCCTGGCGCGGATCGACGCCAAGGCGCAGGAGCTGTTCGGCACCCCTTACACTGGCATCGAAGACCCGGACGCGCGTGAAGGCCTGCTGCGCCATTTTCAGGACGAGGGCTTCTTTCAGGGGGTCCGCTGGACCGCCTACTTTGGCATCTACGACAACAAGGAGGTCTGGCCGCTATTCGGCTACGAGGGCTCCTCAGTTGAGCACGGCGGCTACATCGACCGTGGGTTCTCCGACATCACCTTTGTTCCCGAGGGGCCGACCCTTGAGGAACGCATGGCCGACGTTCAGGCATAAGGGGAGGCTGACATGACAAAATTCGACCTCAACGACGACAATGTGGTTGTCATCATCGGCTCCGGCGCGGGCGGTGGCACCCTGGCAAACGAACTGGCCCAGAAGGGTGTCAAATCGGTTGTTCTGGAAGCTGGCAAGCGGTTTGACCTGAGCGATATCGAAAACGACGAATGGGCAATGTTCCAGAAAATCTCCTGGATGGATAAACGCTATTCCGGCGGCGGCTGGCACGGGGCGGTGAACCACCCGACGCTGCCTGCCTGGATCGTCAAAGGCTATGGCGGCTCGACCATCCACTGGGCGGGCGTCGCCCTGCGGTTCAAGGATTTCGAGTTCAAGACCCGCAGCACCTATGGCGAAATCGGCGGCGCCAATGTCGAAGACTGGCCGATCGACCTGGCGGAAATGACACCGTGGTATGAAAAGGCCGAGCTGAAGATGGGCGTCACCGGCAGAACCACCGGCATGCCGCATCTTCCCTGGAACAACGGGTTCCGGGTGCTGGCCGAAGGCTGCCGCCGCACCGGGCGCAGCGATTACCGCTCGGGACCGATGGCGATCAACTCGGTTGAACGTGACGGCCGCCCGGCCTGCCAGCAGATCGGGTTCTGCATGCAGGGCTGCGCCATCGGCGCCAAGTGGTCGACGATGTACACCGAACTGCCCCGCGCCGAGGACACCGGCAACTGCGAGGTGCGCACCGATGCGATGGTTCTGCGGATCGAGCATGACGATGCAGGCAAGGTGAACGCGGTGGTCTATGCAGACAGCGAGGGCAACCAGCACCGCCAGAAGGCGCGTGTTGTCTGCGTCGCGGGCAATTCCATCGAAAGCCCGCGGATGCTGCTGAACTCGGCCTCCGCGATGTTCCCGGACGGCCTTGCCAATTCCTCCGGCCAGGTGGGCAAGAACTACATGAACCACACCACCGGCGGGGTCTACGCGGTGCTGCCGGAGAAGGTGCATATGCACCGCGGCACCTCGGTGGCCGGGATCGTCGGCGATGAGGTCTACCACGACGCTTCGCGCGGGTTCAGCGGCGGTTACTACCTTGAATTCCTATCGCTTGGCCTGCCGTTCATGGCCGCCTTCCTGGAACCGGGAAACACCGGCTGGGGCCGCAGCGTGGCAGGCGCGCTGGAAAACTACGACCGGATGTCAGGAGTCTGGGTGCTGGGCGAGGATCTGGCGCAGGAGCGAAACGCGATCACCCTGCACGGCAGCGAGACCGATCAGCACGGTCTGCCGGTGCCGGTCGTCTCCAAGACCCCGCATAACAACGACTACGAGATGACGGCACATATGTATGAGACCTCGGCGCAGATTTACGAGGCCGTCGGCGCTACTGATGTTTATGAGCTGCCCGCCTATCCGGCGACCCACAACATGGGCACCAACCGGATGCACGCCGATTCCGCCAAGGGCGTCGTCAATGCCTACGGCCAGGCGCATGACATCGATAACCTTTTTGTCTCGGATGGCAGCCAGTTCACCTCCTCGGCGGCCTGCAACCCGACGCTGACCATCGTGGCGCTGGCCATCCGCCAGGCGGAATATATCGCACAGGAAATGAACGCGCAGAACATCTGACGCGGCACGTTTTCTCCCTGGCGGCCCATTCTTTCGAGGCGGGCTGCCCCTGCCGCTTCGGGAGTTTCCTATACGCCCCCGAAGCGGCGACAAAACAGAAGGAAATCGACATGTTCGGAAAACTGAAAAGTATCACCCTTATGACCCTGCTGGGCTTGAGCATACCGGCCGCGGCTGTGGCCCAGATGCCCGGCATGCGCGGCACGCAACATATCGGAATTACGGTGCCGGATGTTGACGAGGCGGTGGAATTCCTCGTCGACGTGCTGGGCTGTGAGTCATTCTTTTCGTTCGGTCCGTTCGGCCCGTTCGAGGATGACTGGATGACCAAGAATCTCAATGTCGACGCCAGTGCCGTGATCGACATCATCACAATGGTGCGCTGTGGCAACGGCCCTGCATTCGAGGTGTTCAAATACACTGCTCCGGATCAGAACAAGACCCCGCCGAAGAACAGCGACATCGGCGGCTATCATATCGCGCTCTATGTCGACGATATCAAAACGGCGACGCAATACCTGCGCGACAACGGTGTTCAGGTCCTGGAGGCGCCCCACCCGCTGCCCGGAACGGAACTGGAAGGCCTGGAATGGGTGTATTTCCTGTCGCCTTGGGGCATGCAGATGGAAATTGTAAGCCATCCCGACGGCATCGCATTCGACCAAAGGGGCGATAGCCGTCTTTGGGACCCGCGTTCCTGAAAACCAGGAAATCACAACAATCCGGACTTCTGCATTCGACATCAGGGGTCCGGAAGATGGGGGAATTTGATATGACGGAGCCAAGATTTTCCGGGATCGTTCCATTCCGAAAAAGCCTGTTTATCGCCTTACTGTCGCTTGCCGTGCTTTTCTGCGGCCCTCAGGGTGCCCGTGCGCATTTCAGCCACGCTGATCCGCGCATCATCCATATCGCGGCGCAAGGCAATGATCGGGCGATCATCCTGATCCGCATGCCCGCGCCCCTGGCGCTCTTGCCCGATGACTGGCAAGGCAGAGACGAGGTTCGGCTTCCTCCTTTTGCTGCCGAAATGAACGGTGAGCCGGTTCTTGACACCGCTGCCATCGCAAAGTCAGATGAGGCGGTGAAACTGCGGCTGCGCGATGTTGTGACGCTATGGGTCTCGGGGCAACGCCAGGAAACCCGGGTCGAGAAGTTCAGGTTCTGGGAAGACAGCGCACGGCCCTCCTTTGGCACCCTCAAGTCCGCGCTATCTGCCTATGAGGCACCGTACAGCAAAGACCGCGAGACACCGCTGCCTTATTTCGATCTCACGCTTGATGTTATGATCTCCGTACCCTCCGGCATCCTGGCGCAGGAAATACGCCTGGACTCCCAGCTTGGCCGGAATTTTCGTGTGATGGAGAGTCTCGGGACAGTGACAAAACTGCACCGGGAAACAGGCATCGAAACAAGGGCGACAATGGGCGTGCTGCAAGTGTCCTTTCCAGCCTTGCCGACGACAACCAAGATCCTGCTGGACACCGCCAAGTCAGGGGCCGAGCATATTTATCGCGGGCCCGATCACCTGGCCTTGATCATCCTGATCGCCATCGCGGCACAGCACTGGCGTCAGGCACTGTCCTGGGCCTCAGCCTTCACTGTCGGGCATATGACCACCCTTGTGGCCGGCCTTTACGGTTTTGCACCGTCAGCGTCCTGGTTCGTGCCGGTGGTCGAAACTGCGATCATCTTGTCTATCATCTACGCCTGCGCCGCCGTTTTCCTGCGGCAGGGCCGTGCATTCGGCTGGGCAAGCCTTCTGATTGTCGGATTGTTTCATGGTTACGGTTTTGCCGCTTCGGCGTCCGAAGCGCTTTTCACAGGCCAGTTTGATCCTCTGGTTCTGATCTCTTTCGCGATGGGGTTGGAGCTATGTCAGTTTGCCATTTACGCAATGGCTCTGCCATTGATTGTGATTGCTGACCGTATCCCGCCTAAATTCCGCATCTCGTGGCGCAAAGCGGTAGTGCTTGGCATAATGGTCTTCGCAATTTCCGCGGCGATCTCGCGCCTGTCCGATACGGCCAGCGCCTTCGCCGTAGCGTGATTTCAGAAGGGTTGAAGACCTGTTCGCACCGGGTTCCTGATCGACATCAAGGCACGCTGCTTTGCCGGGTTCCTGGGCGCACTTGGTTGATCGGGTGCAGGTCCAAGAAACTATTCCGGACGCTGCAGCCCTTCCGAGGCAATCCAGCGGTTGAGCGTTGCGCGGCTCTTGCCCAGCAGGCGCGCGGCCTTTGTCACGTTCCAGTTGGTGCTGTCCAACGCGTCCCGCAGCGACGCCCGCGTCAGCGCTTTGGAACTTTCCTCCCGCGGCGCCAGCAAGCGTGCCGGCAGGTCGGTCACATTGATCCGCCTGCCGTTGCCGCAAATCACCGCTTCGCGCAGAACAGCCAGCATTTCCCGCCTGTTGCCTGGCCAATGGTAACCGGTCAGCACATCCAGGGCGTTTTCAGCGATCTCGATGGCAGTATCAAAACTCTCCGCGATGACATTGGCCAGCACCGTCTCGCAATCCCGCTCGGTAACCGGCGGCAGTTCAACAACTGACTGTGCCAGAAGATACAAGAGGTTCCTGGGAATGCCCTCGTCACTCTCAAGCTGCAGCCACGGTTTGCCCGCGGTGAACAGCACCACCGGAGGATGCGCCTTTGAGCCGCTGTCTGCCCGGCTGCTGTCAAGATAGCGTTCGAGGACTGCTTGCGCTTCTGCCGACAGAGTTTCGACATTCTTCAGGATCAATGTCGGAGCTATGTCGCAAACCGGGTAATCGCTGAGGAAGTCCAGGCTTTTCAGTGCCTCTGCGAGATCGCTTTCGGTGCCGCTATGGGCCGCGTCGAGGGTGAGCGTCATTGGAGTGTCGAGGTTCTGGTCTTCCAAAAGCGCCCGGGCAAACCGTCCGGCCCCTGTGCCAGGCGCGCCGCAAATCAGCAATGGCACCCGGTGCGCCACCAGTTTGCGGGCCCGCTCCGCCAAGACCGGCAAGCCGCCGCCCTCCGCAATCAGCCGCCCCAGTGTGGCGTCCTTGCCGATCCGCGCAGGAAGGCGCGGCTTATCGGGGTGCAGCACCTTGCGCTTGGGCGGAACCACAGCCGGCCCGCGCAGGCTGATTTTAAGGTTTTTCAAATCGGAAATGTAACGCCCTGCAAGACCCTGGTGTTCGGTCGGCCGTGCGGCATCGCGCCAGAGCGGCAGGTGCGAGATGATGACACCGTCTTCATCGCAGGCCACCAGGGTTTCAAAGATGCGGTTCTGCTCCAAGTCCTGCGACAACACGCGCCCGGTGAGCTTGTCCGCGTGAAAATTGCGAAACAGGCGTGTTTGAAACTGACGGGAGGCTCGCCGCACGACCTGCTCGCACAAGGCGTGTTCCTCGGGACGCCGATGCAGAGATCCCACCAGCGTTATTGTTCCGATCAGGTTGTTCTGGGCATCGGTCAGCGGCGCTGAGCTGCAGCTGAGCTGGTGAAAGCAATCGTAAAAATGCTCGCCTCCGCGTACCGTCAGGACCCGGCCGGACTGCATCGCCATCGCGATCCCATTGGTGCCTGCAACACGCTCATCCCATACCGCCCCTCTGACAAGGCCGCTTCTTTGAAATTCCGCCTCCACCCCCTCAGGCGCATAGGATTCAATTACAATTCCGTCTGCATCAGTGATCAGCAAGCAATACCTAGAGCGGCTGGGCAGCAGAGCGGATTTGTCTACCTCTGCCGCCGCCCCGCCAGCTTGATCCAGAAACCTCTCATTGCGGTGGATGATTTCGTCGGCCTGCAGCCGCAGGATCGGGTTTCTGGTGCTTGACGTCAGGCTGTGCTTGGATTGGCTCCGCTCCCGTGAGGACCGGATCAGCTTGTCCACGGATGTCCTGTCCAAAAAAGCGGACATTTCTTGCACCTCCTGTTCTTCAGCCTTTCCGTTGCTTACCGATTGTCAGGCGAGTTTCGCTGAAATCATGCTCTGTGTCCAACCTGGTCAAACCCGGACGACAGTCAAAGCAAGCCTTCCAGCGCTTCCAAAGCCCGTCCGCCGTAAACCACTGACGGCCCGCCGCCCATTTCGACCGCAACAGAGATCGCCTCGACCACCTCTTCCCGGCTGGCCCCATGCTTCAGCGCAGCGCGAAGGTGGAACAGGATGCAATCCTCGCAGCGGATAGCAATAGAGATCGAAAACGCCATCAATTCCTTGGTTTTGCTGCTCAGCGCCGCCTCAGCTGAAGCCGCTTTCACAAGCTGGCTGTAGGGTGACATGACCCCTGGTGCCGTTTTGAACAGCGCGCCTGCGCGCCTGTCGATTGCCGCGGCTTGGTCCTTGTAAGCTGTCGTCAATTTCCGGGTTCTCCGTCAAGTACTATGGGACGGCCGGTTTGCGGATCTGCCCGCGGCCGGCTGCGTCTGTCTATTGCTGGGTGGCCGGGGAAAGTATTGCTGCATTCAACGTGCTTAGAAAGCGCTAGGGCCGAACTCTCTTTCGAGACGGAAAAATTGTCTCATCGAGCATGCAAATGAGACAGTTGCTGTCTGCTAGCTGCCTGCCTGCACGGATTTCAAAGGTTTTCAGGCTTTCCTGCCCAAATAGATGCTGCGTGGGTCCTGACCCTAAAACACTTCGGGCTATCAAAGAGCGGCGATACGCCGAGAATCCTGTTTGCTGCCGCAGTGTCATTGGACGGAACCCGTCTAACCAAATAGGCAGAGTACTCCAGGATGATCACTATGTGCGGTATTTCCGCCTTTAGAACCGCTGTGCGATGCTCAATCAGTTGCAACGCCACAGACGGATCCGCCCTGTACTGCAGGAAAGACCGCTTTTCCTTCTGCAATGCGGAGGGAGAATCTCTGCGGCGCAGCGCATCAGCGTGTTGCGTGCGCGCGCAGCATGATTTTGACAGCTCTGCTGTGGGCTCTCCGCCAGCTTTCGCCGCGTTTTACTCAAACGGCTGCTTCGCTGAATCAGCAAGGGCATTGAGCATTCCGATATTTGGTGTCTCCACGCTCAATGCCCTTGCTATCGTCGCGCCAGGATGTTGACCAAAGGTCCACGGTAGATATTGGCAGCCAGAAGAATACAGGATCCCCCTGTTCATCTGGCCGGAAATATCCCGGAGCGCGAGGCAGAGCCTCGCTGAACATCATGTTCAGAGGCCACCCCGGCCAAGCGGAATAAAATCCTCAGGCGAGAGCGGCCCGCGCGCCCAAGGCCGGAAACGCAAGCGGACAGCGGCCAGCAGCGCTTCGTCATCCGCCGGCGCTGTGAAGCCGGCCTTGCGGGCGGCCTTGCGGAAGTGATCAAACGTCCGGGTTTGCGGCCTCTCGCCGTTTCCTGCGTCTTCAGCCAATCCCTGGCGGGCCAGCCGGGCCCAGTCGAACCGCGGGCCGGGGTCGGCCTTGCGCCCCGGCGCCATGCAGGAATGGCCGATGACCCCGGCCGGAGCGATAGACCAGCGCTGCATGATACCCTGCATCAGATCTTCCAGCACCGCCATCTGCGGCGCGCTGAAGGGGTGATTGCCGCGATTGTCCAGTTCGATGCCGATGGAGCGGGAGTTTATATCCGCCTGGCCGCACCACTCCCCTGCCCCGGCATGCCAGGCGCGGTCTGCCTCGGCCACCAGTTGCCAGAGGGTGCCGTCCGCTCCGATCAGGTAGTGGGCGGAAACCTCGGCAACCGGGTCGCAGAGCCGTTCCAGTGCGGCCTGTGCGCTTTTCATCGCGGTGTAATGCAACACAATCAGGGACGGCGTCAGACCGTCCCTGCGCGGCCCGGAATTCGGGCTGGGGTGCCAGATGGCGCCCGGATGATCAGGCCCGCGCTGATCCGGCGCCATCAGTTCTGGACGGCCTGCCGGTACGGTGCCGGGTCCCAGCCGCAGGCAAAGCCGTCGCCGTCCGGATCCAGTGCCTTGCGGTCCCGCTGCGGGCCGCCTGCGTCAAGGAAGGCGGTCTGGGCCTGATCAGATGAGGCAAACTCGGCGCAGTTGCGCTTGCTGCGGGCCTGCAGGTTAATGCCCGCACGGCTGTAGAGACGGGCACCCTTGGGGTTGCTGGTGCTCAGCGCGTAACGCACGATGTTGGGACTGGCAGTATCGGTCCGCTGCGGCACGGCAACCGGCTGCACCTGCTGGTATTGCGCCCGCTGGCGCTCCAGCCGGGCGGCATCGCTTTCGATCGACTGACGGGAGGAAACCGCCTGGAAGTCGTTCTCATCCGAAATACTGGCATTCCCGCCCGGCTGCGGCGCCGGGTTGGAGGGGCTGGCCTGCAGCGGCGCGATCCCGGAATTCGACTGTGAAGCGGCAAGGGCCGCAGCCGTTTCGCGGGCAATATCGGCATCGCTGCCAGCGGCCGGCACAGACGAGGAGAACGTGCCTGCCGCCGCAACCGACCCTGGGCTGCGCGGCGCCGGGCTTACCTGATAGGGTTCGGTCGAGACCCGTGCAGGCGGCACCAGCGGCGCCCCTGTAATTGTGGTGCCCGCGGCGGGTGGCGGTGCAAACGGATCGCCGTCAATGCCGACGTTTGCGGCACTGTCGGGGACCTGAGGGGAACAGGCAGCCATAACCAGAAGGCTGCCTGCAGCGGCGTAAGATGCGAATGCGCGCATGGGGTTACCTGTCAGTTCTGCTCAACTCATTGAGCAGAGCATTACCACCATTGCTGCGGCTTGGCTACAAAGCCTGCAGCATTCTCCAGCGCATAGGCAGTGTTCAGCAGATCGCCCTCATCCCAGGGCTTGCCGATCAGCTGCAGACCCAGCGGCAGGCCCTGGCTGTCCAGCCCCGCGGGCACCGCAATCCCCGGCAGGCCTGCCAGGTTCACGGTGACGGTGAAGACGTCGTTCAGGTACATCTGCACCGGGTCCGCATCCGTCATCTCGCCGAGACCAAAGGCCGCCGACGGGGTTGCCGGGGTCAGGATCGCATCGACGCCAGCGGCAAAGACGTCCTCGAAGTCCTTTTTGATCAGAGTGCGGACGCGGCGGGCGCGGTTGTAATAGGCGTCATAGAAGCCTGCCGACAGCACATAGGTGCCAACCATCACCCGGCGCTGCACCTCGGGACCAAAACCTTCGGCGCGGGTCTTTTCGTACATCTCGGTGATGCCGTCGCCAGCCTCCAGCGCGGCGCGCTGGCCATAGCGGACACCGTCGTAGCGCGCCAGGTTCGAGGACGCTTCTGCCGGGGCAATCACATAATAGGCAGGCAGCGCGTATTTGGTGTGCGGCAGCGAGATATCCACGATCTCGGCGCCAGCGGCCTTCAGCATTTCAGCACCTTCAGACCACAGCTTTTCAATCTCGCCCGGCATGCCATCCATCCGGTATTCCTTGGGGATACCGATTTTCTTGCCCTTGATGTCGCCGGTCAGCATCGCCTCGAAATCCGGCACCGCCAGTTCGGCGCTGGTCGAATCCTTGGGATCATAGCCGCACATGGCTTCCAGCATGATCGCCGCGTCGCGCACCGATTTGGTCATCGGCCCGGCCTGATCCAGCGAGGAGGCAAAGGCAACAATACCCCAGCGCGAGCAGCGGCCATAGGTCGGCTTGATGCCGACAGTGCCGGTAAAGGCGGCAGGCTGGCGGATCGAGCCGCCGGTGTCGGTGCCGGTTGCTGCCAGGCAAAGGTCTGCTGCCACAGCCGAGGCCGAACCGCCGGAGGAGCCGCCGGGCGTCAGCTGGGCCTCGTCATTGCCGCGGCGCCAGGGGCTGACCGCATTGCCGTAAACCGAGGTCTCGTTGGACGATCCCATGGCGAATTCGTCCATGTTCAGCTTGCCGAGCATTACGGAACCGGCATCAGCCAGCTTTTGCGAGACAGTGGATTCATATTCCGGCTTGAAGCCTTCCAGAATCCCCGAGGCCGCCTGCGACGGCACACCTTTGGTGCAGAACAGATCCTTGATGCCGACCGGCAGGCCGCACATGGAAGGGGCATTCCCCGCCTTGAGGCGCTCGTCTGCCGCCTTGGCGCGGTCCAGCGCAATCTCCGGAGTCTTGTGCACAAATGCGTTCAGCGCATCTGCGGCGTCAATCGCCTTGAGGCAGGCTTCGGTCAGCTCAACAGAGGTGGTATCGCCCTTGCGCAGCGCGTCGCGGGCCTCTGCCAGGCCCAGTTTATTCAGATCGCTCATGTCTCTTACTCCACCACTTTGGGCACTGCGAAGAAGCCTTCGCGGGCATCGGGGGCATTGGCCAGCACCTTGTCCTGCTGGCTGCCATCGGTGACTTCATCCACCCGGCGCTTGAGGCGCTGCGGGGTGACCGAGGTCATCGGCTCGACGCCGTCAACATCCACTTCGTTCAGCTGTTCGATGAAGCCCAGGATCGTGTTGAACTCGTCCGCCAGCGCCGGAAGTGCTGCGTCTTCAACCTTGATCCGGGCCAGTTTGGCCACCTTGGCGGCGGTGCTTTGGTCAATCGACATGGGAACCCTCATCTGGTGTTACTGAGGCATTTACCGCCGCACCGCCCCGCCTGCAAGCCTGCAAGGGTCCTTCGCTGCATCCTGGCCTGACCTGCCCGGCGGGCGGGCAAACTTTCCGCAGGCTTCAATTCCATTTCGCAGCAAGCCTGTTAGGCTTCGGCCAAAAGCCACGGGAGGAGATTTGAGATGAAGATCATTTGGCTGGGACACGGATCGTTCCGCATCGAAACAGGCGGCCAGGTGCTGCTGGTGGACCCTTGGCTCAGCGGCAATCCGGTTTTGCCGGAGGATCAGCATGACGCCGCCATTACAGGCGCCACCCATATCCTGCTGACCCATGTGCATTTCGACCATGTGGTGGATGTGCTGCCGCTGGCAAAACGGCTGGAGGTGCCGGTGATCGGGCAATACGACCTGATGGGGCTGTGGGGCGAAACCGAAGGGGTTGAGACCGTGGGTTTCAACAAGGGCGGTACGGTGGATCTGGGCGGGGTGAAGGTTGCGATGGTGCCCGCCTCGCACAGCTCCACCTTCAACACGCAGGACGGCCTGCGCACCGGCGGGTCGGAAGTGGGCTACATGCTGATGGCAGAGGGCACGACAGTGTACCTGTCCGGCGACACTGCGATTATGGCCGACATGGACTGGATGGGGGAATACTACAAACCCGATATCGGTATCCTGTCTGCAGGCGGGCATTTCACCATGGACATGAAACAAGCCGCCTATGCGGCCAAGCGCTATTTCAGCTTCAAGACGGTGATCCCCTGCCATTACAAAACCTTCCCAATCCTGGAGCAGGACGCATCGGATCTGATCGAGGGGCTGCCGGGGGTCGAGGTCATTGAACCGGAGGTCATGAAAGCAATCGAGCTGTAACCGCTTTGGGTCGCACCGGGGCACTCCCGCCCGTTGCAGGATCCGCAGGGCGGACCCGCGCCCGTTGGGCCGGGCGCCGGGCCTGCGGCCCGGCGCGGTTGCGCTTCACTCAGATGCCGTCAGTCAGACGTTTCCAGCCCTGGCGCGGTAAAGGTCTTTCTCGCCTCGGCCGCTTTCTCCCGGCAGATACAGCCGTTGGCGTGGTCGTTGATCAGACCCATCGCCTGCATAAAGGCAAAGGCAGTCGTCGGGCCGACAAATTTCCAGCCGCGCTTTTTCAGTGCCTTGGACAGGGCCACAGAATCGGGACTGGTTGAGGCGGTCTGCGGTTCCGGAAGATTTTCCGGTCTTGGCTCGAAACTCCAGAAAAACGCCGCAAGCGAGCCGGCCTCAGCCACCAGCTCCTGGGCGCGGGCAGCGTTGTTGATCACCGCTTCAATTTTGCCGCGGTGGCGGATGATGCCCTTGTCCTGCAGCAGCCGCTCCACGTCCCGTTCGCCGAACTTGGCCATTTCATTGAAGTCAAAGCCGGCAAAGGCGGCGCGGAAGTTCTCGCGCTTGTCCAGGATGGTGCGCCAGCTGAGGCCGGACTGGAAGCTTTCCAGGCAGACCTTCTCAAACAGCCTTATGTCGCCGCCGACCGGATACCCCCATTCTTCGTCGTGGTAACGCAGGAAATCGGGCGCCGAGGCGCTCCAGGCGCAGCGGGGATGGCCGTCGGCGGCGGTGATGGTGCCGCTCATTCCCCGCCCCGCAGGAAGTCAAGCCGGGGGTCCATCATGGTGGGCGCCACGCCGATGATTTCCGGCTCCACCACGCCGCCGGTCACAAAAGGATCCTGCGCGACGCGGGCGGCCAGTTCCTCTTCGCCTTCGCCCACGGCAAGGATCGCGCCGCCTTCGCCATCGGTCATGGACCCGGCAGCAAGGAACACCCCGTCCTCGAACCCCTGTTGCAGCCAGGCCTTGTGGCCCTCCAGAAACTCGGCCAGGCGATCCTTCTGCGCCGCAAATGAAAGCAAAATAAAATACATGCGTGTCTCCTGTGATGAGTGTTAGGCAGGGTGATCCCCTGGCAGCTGATCGCCGAGCCAATCCAGCATCAGCGCCACTTCTCTATTGATGAATTCCACGTCGCCAAACGCCTGCGCCAGCGTTGCCGCTCCCTGGCTGCGGGCCAGCAGGTGCATGGCCAGGGAGTCCGCCGCTTCGCCGCAGCCCGACTCCTCAAACTGGCGGCACAGCCAATCGCGGAACAGGGTGAAAATGGCATTGGCCTGTTCCCGGGCGGCGTGGTCCAATTTGCCCAGTTCCGCCACCAGCGTGCCAACCGGGCAGCCGTAGAGGGTGATCTTGGCCTGATTGGCGATCAGGATGCGGATAAAGCAGGCAATCCGCTGCCCAGGGCTGCTGCCCTCCGCCTGCCAATTCTTCAGCTTGGTGCGGGTACTGGCCATGCGGCGCGCGATCACCGCTTCAAGGATCTCGTCCTTGGCCTTGAAATGATAGTAGAAATTTCCGCGCGAGATGCCAACCGCAGTGGCGATATCCGCGAATGATGTTGCCTCGAACCCGCGTTCATAGAACAGCTGATCGGCGGCTTCTGCAATCCGGTCTCTGGTTGTTTCCTGCGTCATCCAAACCTCTAGGGCAATTGACCTACACCACAAATAGGACAAGTGACCTAATTTTACAATCGCCAAAAGACGGGCGGAAAATTATCGTTTTCTGCTTAGCGTTTGCCCGCGAAGAAATCCCTGAGCAGTGCGCTGGAATCACCTTCTGCAATGCCGTCATAGACTTCAGGCGCGTGGTGCGCCTGTGGATGGGAGAACACGCATGCGCCGTGTGCCACACCGCCGGACTTGGGATCGGACGCGCCATAGTAGACTCGGCGGATGCGGGCAGCGGCGATGGCGGCGGCACACATCGCGCAGGGCTCCAGCGTCACATATAGATCAAAGCCGGTCAGCCGTTCGCGGCCCAGCGCCGCGCAGGCCGCGCGGATCGTCAGGATCTCAGCATGGGCGGTTGGATCGTTCAGCTCGCGGGTGCGGTTGCCTGCCAATGCTGCGACCTGTCCGTCCGGCGCGATCAGCACGGCGCCGACCGGCACCTCGCCGCGGTCTGCCGCGGCACGCGCCTGCTCCAGCGCCTTGTCCATATGCGATTTGAATGCCATGCCCCTTCCTGCCCGCGATTGCGCGCTTTCGCAAGGCGGCGGAATGCTCTATGGCACGCACATGAGCAAAGCACCCGCATCCCCCAAGGGCAAACCCGGCCCGAAACCCCAGCCCCGCAAAGCTGCAGCTGCCGCCCCTGCCGACGGCGCCCCCTCCGGCGGCGACCGCATCGCCAAGGTTTTGTCGCGCGCAGGTGTCGCCTCGCGCCGGGAGGCGGAACGGATGATCGCCGAAGGCCGCGTGTCGGTGAACGGCGAGAAGATCGACAGCCCGGCGCTGAACGTGACTGCCGCGGACCGGATCAGCGTCGATGGCAAGCCCCTGCCCGAGGCCGAGGCGCCGCGGATGTGGCTGTATTACAAGCCGATCGGACTGGTCACCTCGAACAGCGACGAAAAGGGCCGCACGACGATTTTTGACGAGCTGCCCGAAGACATGCCACGGGTGATGACGGTCGGGCGGCTTGATATCAACTCCGAAGGCCTGCTGCTGCTGACCAACGACGGCGGCATCAAACGCAAGCTGGAGCTGCCCTCGACCGGCTGGCTGCGCCGCTACCGGGTGCGGATCAATGGCCGCCCTAGGGACGAGGATTTTGCCCCGCTGCGCAAGGGTCTGGTGATCGAGGGCGAACGGTTCCAGCCGATGACCGTTGCTTTGGACCGCCAGCAAGGCGCCAATGCCTGGCTGACCGTGGGCCTGCGCGAGGGTAAGAACCGCGAGATCCGCCGCGCGATGGAGGATATCGGTTTCAACGTGAACCGGCTGCTGCGGATTTCATACGGTCCGTTCCAGCTGGGTGAGTTGAAACCCGGTGCAGTCGAGGAGCTGCGCTCGCGCGTGGTACGCGACCAGCTGGGGCTTGCTCCGGAAGAAGAACAGCCCGAAGCCCGCCCGGCCCGTTCGCGCGGCGGCAAACCCGCAGGCAAGCCTGGCGGCAAACCGATGGGCAGACCAGCTGGCAAACCGGGTGGAAAACCCGGACAGAACGCGCAAGGAAAACCGGGCAAACCCTCCGGCAAGCCGTCGGCCCCCCGCGGCGGCGGGGACGCTCAGCGCGGGGGCGGCAAGCGTCCGATCGGCAAGAATCCCCGCCGCTGAGCCATTTCCCGCAGACTTCCCCCTAGCAACAGAGCCAGCTATCCCCTAGATTTCCAATCAGTTAATCTTTGCTGGCCGTTCTGGGGGGACCTGCGTGCAGAAACTTGCCTATGCCGCCCTGTTGATCCTGATGCTTGGCCTTAGCACCGGCTGGATTGTAGGGGGCTGATCCCATGGCACAGCGTTACGGCGGCAAATACAGCCCCGATGGAAAACCCGCGCAGCAGCCCGCAAAGCCCGCGCAATCCTTTCGCAGTGCGCAAGTAGATCCTGTTGGCATGCGCGCCAACCTGATGTTTGTGCCGCCCGCGATCCTGACGCTTTTGTCCTTGAATGACGGAGCAATAGGGCTGGCGTTGGGGCTGGCAGGCGCAGGCCTGTGGACTGTCGGCGCCTTCCTGCTGCGCGAAGGGCTGAAGGCCGAGGCCGCCTTTGGTGCCCGCAAGGTGGCCCGCAAACCCGCCCTCCCCCGCAAGATCGCCGCCGCCTTGCTGGCAGGCACAGGCGCGGCCCTGGCGGCCTGGAAGGCCGAACCCGGTATTTTGATTGCCGCCATCTATGGCGCCGCAACGGTTGGATTGCATATTACCGCATTCGGGATCGACCCGCTGCAGGACAAGGGTGCCGAGGGCGTCGACGATTTCCAGCAATCCCGGGTGGCCCGCGCCGTGGACGAGGCCGAAGCGAATCTTACCGCCATGAAAGACGCCGCCCTGCGCTCCCGCGACCGCAAGGTTGAGGCGCGGGTGGAGCAGTTCCAATCTGTCGCCCGCGACCTGTTCCGCACGGTGGAGGAAGACCCGCGCGATCTGACTGCAGCGCGCAAGTATCTGACTGTGTATTTGCAGGGCGCCCGTGACGCGACGGTGAAATTCGCCGATATCTATGCCCGTAGCCAGGACGTCCAGGCCCGCACCGATTATCTGGCGCTGCTGGACGATCTGGAACAGAATTTTGCCGCGCGCACCCGCAAGATGCTGGTCGAGGACCGCGCGGATCTGAGTATTGAAATTGATGTGCTGCGCGACCGTTTGCAGCGTGAAGGGGTCCATCTGGACCAAAACTGATTAGCGAGGAAGCCGTTCATGTCCGAAGCCGTGCAACAGAAAGCCGCCCAAGCCGAGGCCCTGGTCAATGAGGTGACGGCGATCACACTGCCCGAACCCGCCGCAGACATCCAGCCGCTGGCGCAGGCCGACGCCCCTACCAGCGAGGCGATCCGGGTGCGGATGGATCAGATTGACATGGGCGACACCAATTCGATCATCCATTTCGGCTCGGCCGCGCAAAGCGAGCTGCAGACGATCAGCCAGGCGATGCTGGCCGATGTGCGCAACAAGGACGTGGGGCCTGCGGGCGATTCCTTACGCAATATCGTGACCGCCATCCGCGGCTTTTCAGTGTCCGAACTGGATATCCGCCGCAAGCCGACGTTCTGGGAGCGGCTGCTGGGCAAGGCAGCCCCTTTTGCCAAATTCACCGCGCGGTATGAAACCGTGCAGGGGCAGATCGACAAGGTCACTGATGACCTGCTGGGACACGAGCACACCCTGCTGAAAGACATCAAATCTCTCGATATGCTCTACGAGAAAACGCTGAGCTTTTATGACGAGCTGGCGCTGTACATCGCCGCGGGCGAGGCCATGCTGGCCAAGCTCGACGCCGAAGATATCCCCGCTAAGGAAGCCGAAGTGCAGGCAGCACCCGAAGATGATCAGGTGATGAAGGCGCAGGAGCTGCGCGACCTGCGCGCCGCCCGCGATGATCTGGAACGCCGGGTGCATGACCTGAAACTGACCCGCCAGGTCACCATGCAATCGTTGCCCTCGATCCGGCTGGTGCAGGAGAACGACAAGTCGCTGGTCACCAAGATCAATTCGACCCTGGTGAACACCGTGCCCCTGTGGGAGACCCAGCTGGCCCAGGCGCTGACCATCCAGCGTTCGGCCCAGGCGGCAGCGGCGGTGCGCGATGCCAATGACCTGACCAACGAATTGCTGAAGTCCAACGCCGCCAATCTGCGCCAATCGAACGAGATGATCCGGCAGGAGATGGAGCGCGGCGTCTTTGACATCGAAGCGGTAAAGCAGGCCAACGCCGATCTGATCGGCACCATTCAGGACAGCCTGCGGATTGCTGACGAAGGCAAAGCCAAACGCGCCGCTGCCGAGGCCGATCTGCAGAAGATGGAAGCTGATCTGCGCGATACGCTGGCCTCTGCCAAGTCGCGCCGCGATGGGGTTGGCGATAACGCCGGCACCGCTGTGCCGACCTGAGCGGAGTGGCAGGCGTGCAGGCATTCAGATCCGTTTGGACAAGCGGGGCGGTAGTTGCCGGGCTGACCGCGCTGTCTGCCTGCCTGCCCTTCGACCAAGCAGAATCGCTGGTGCCGCAGGCCCGACCCGCAGTGCCTGAACCTGCGGTCTACAAACCCTCTTCCGACAGCGCCCAGCTGGCTTATTATTATAACGCCCTGCAACGCGACCTGCTGACCCGCGGGCTGCTGCGCACCGATGGCGGCGGCCCGGACACGCCCTATGATGCCGAGGACCTGGCTGAAAGTTTCGAGGCGCTGGCGTTTTATGACGAATACGGCGGATCGGGCATTTCCGGCGGCTTGGGCCGTTGGGCCGGGCCGGTCCGGATCGCTGCCGAATTCGGCCCCTCGGTGCCGGCGGCCCAGCGGGCGGCGGACAAGGACACAGTCACCGCCTATGCGGCACGGCTGGCCCGCATCACCAGGCACCCGGTCAGCACGGTGGCGTCCCGGGCGAACTTTCACGTGATCTTTGCCAGCCTGGATGACAGCGCCTTTGTCGCTGAGCGGGTGCGCGAGCTGTTGCCTTCGATCAGCGCCAAAGACCTGTCGCTGCTGGCAGCCCCGCCCCGCAATTTTTACTGCCTTGTGGTTGCCGGCGGGCCGCAGAGCGACCCGCTGTCCTACACCCGCGGCGTGGCGCTGATCCGGGCCGAGCATCCCGATCTGGTACGCAAAAGCTGCGTGCATGAGGAAGTCGCGCAAGGGCTGGGTCTCAGGAATGACAGCCCGCGGGCGCGGCCCTCGATCTTTAACGACGACGACGAATTTGCGCTGCTGACCAGCTTTGACGAAAAACTGCTGCAGATGCTGTATGATCCAAGACTGAAAACGGGGATGGGCGCCGGCGAGGCCCGTCCCGTGATCCGCATTCTCGCCCGCGAGGCGATGGGCCAGGAGCTGTAGGCCAGCAAAGAAAGAGGACCTGACAGATGGGTATTTTCGATTTTCTCAAAGGCGAATTCATTGACGTCATCCATTGGGTGGATGACACCCATGACACCATGGTCTGGCGGTTTGAGCGCGAAGGCCATGAGATTAAATACGGCGCCAAGCTGACGGTGCGCGAGGGCCAGGCAGCGGTATTTGTGCATGAGGGCCAGCTGGCGGATGTGTTCACACCCGGTCTTTACATGCTTGAGACCAACAACATGCCGGTGATGACAACACTGCAACACTGGGACCACGCGTTCCAGTCGCCGTTTAAATCGGAAGTCTATTTTGTCGACACCACCCGGTTCAGCGATCTGAAATGGGGGACCAAGAACCCGATCATCTGCCGCGATCCGGAGTTCGGCCCGGTGCGGCTGCGGGCCTTTGGCAGCTATACCGTGCGGGTCGCTGACCCGGCGCGGTTCCTGACCGAGATCGTCGGCACCGATGGTGAATTCACCATGGACGAGATCTCCTATCAGATCCGCAACATCATCGTGCAGGAGTTCTCCCGCGTGGTCGCTGGCTCCGGCATTCCGGTACTGGACATGGCCGCCAATACCGCGGACCTGGGCAAGCTGGTAGCGGCTGAGATCTCTGGCACAATCGCCGAATACGGCCTGATGATCCCTGAGCTTTACATTGAAAACATCTCGCTGCCGCCCGCGGTGGAAGAGGCGATGGACAAGCGCACCCAGATGGGCGTTTTGGGTGATCTTGGCCGCTACACCCAGTTCTCCGCTGCCGAAGCAATGACCGCTGCAGCGCAAACCCCGAACAGCGGCATGGGTGCTGGCATGGGTATGGGCATGGGGTTCGCGATGGCCCAGCAGATGGGCAACCAGTTCGGCAACGGGGCAGCGGGTCAGCCCGCAGGCCCCTGGGGCGCCCGCCCCGCCCCCGCTGCAGCCGCACCGGCAGCGCCTGCCGCAGCCCCGCAGGCCGCACCTGTTGCCCCGCCCCCGCCGCCGGTCGAGCATGTCTGGCACATTGCAGCGGACGGACAGACCTCCGGCCCCTACTCAAAAGCAAGAATGGGACGGATGGCGCAGGACGGCACGCTGACGCGGGAAAGCCATGTCTGGACCCCGGGCCAGGATGGCTGGAAGCGGGCCGGCGACGTGATGGAACTGGCGCAGCTGTTCACCATCCTGCCGCCGCCTCCCCCGCCACCGCCACCTGCCGGATAACGCCGCGCCGGGGCAGCACCCCCCAAGCGGTTTGCTGCCCGCCCCATCCCCTGCCCCTTTACCTGACAGGTTGCCGCACGTGACGATGCCCCCGCCGCCGCCCGCTGAAACCATGCCCGCCACCGAGGAAGAAACTCATCGCTTCCCTTGTGAACAATGCGGTGCGGACTACTCCTATGACCCGGCCGCGGGCCCCCTGACCTGCGGCCACTGCGGGCATTCCGAAAGCATCCGCAGCGGGCCATGGAAAGGGACTGCGCTTCAGGAACTGGACTTCGCCGCCGCCGCCGCAGACCGGCTGCCAGAGGCGGAGATCGAAGTGACCCGCGTTTCCACCTGCCCCAATTGCGCAGCACAGGTTGAGTTTGACCCCGACACCCATGCCAAGGAATGCCCGTTCTGCGCCACACCGGTGGTCACTGGAACCGGCGAAAGCAGGCATATCAAACCCAAGGGCGTGCTGCCCTTTGCAATACCCGAGCGCGCCGCGCATAAGGCAATGACCGACTGGCTGGGCGGCCTGTGGTTTGCGCCTAGCGGCCTGAGGGAATACGCCCGCAAGGGGCGGCGGATGCAGGGTATCTATGTGCCCTACTGGACCTATGACGCCCAGACCCGCAGCCGCTACTCCGGTCAGCGCGGCACGGTTTATTACGTGACCGAGACCTACCAGCAGGATGGTGAGACCAAGACCCGGAAGGTGTCCAAGGTGCGCTGGACGCCGGTGTCTGGCCGGGTGCAGAGGTTCTTTGACGATGTTCTGGTACTGGCCTCCAACAGCCTGCCCAAACGCTATACCGAGGCACTGGAACCCTGGGATCTGTCTCAGCTGGAACCGTACCAGCCGCAATACCTGGCGGGTTTCCGGGCCGAGGCTTACACCGTGGATCTGGAAACCGGTTTCGCCGAAGCGGGCCAAAAGATGGACCGGGTGATTGAGCGTGATGTGCGATTTGACATCGGCGGCGACCGCCAGCGGATCGGCAATATTGACACTCAGGTTTCAGAGGTGACCTTTAAACACATCCTGCTGCCGGTCTGGCTGGCGGCCTATAAATACCGCGGCAAGACCTATCGGTTTGTAATCAACGGGCAATCCGGGCGGGTGCAGGGCGAACGGCCCTATTCTGCGGTCAAAATCGGAGCCGCCGCGCTGGCCGCCGCCATCGTGATTGCCGCCATCGCCTATTTCGCCGGGCAGCAGTAAGGCCCGCCGGCCAGCGACAGGAGAGACATGCATGACACCCGATCTGCCCAGCCTTGATGATCTGTTATTCACCCGCCACAGCTGCCGCGCTGCGCTGCAGGATTTCATGGGCTGACGCGGCTGAACCGAAGCAAGGACAAGACATATGCGGGCATTGATACAGCGGGTCAGCGAGGCCTCGGTCACTGTTGAGGGCACGGCCATCGGCGAAATCGGCCCCGGCTTGCTCATCCTGATCTGCGCCATGGAGGGCGACGGCCAGGCGCAGGCGGATCAGCTGGCGGCCAAAATATCCAAGCTCCGGATTTTCAAGGACACGGGCGGCAAGATGAACCGCTCGGTGCTGGATACCGGCGGCAGTGCGCTGGTGGTCAGCCAATTCACCCTGGCCGCCGACACCCGCCGCGGCAACCGTCCGGGGTTTTCCACTGCCGCAACCCCTGCCGACGGCGAACGGCTGTACGAATATTTTGCGGAGCAATTGTCCCGGCTAGGTTTGGAAATTGCAAAAGGACAGTTCGGTGCCGACATGAAGGTCCGGCTGCTGAATGACGGCCCGGTGACGGTCTGGATGGACACAGAACAGCTCTGATCCGGCGCCAACAGGCAGCCATCTGGCGTGCCGCAAACCGTTCTTAGGGATTGGCCAGGACGACCCCGCCTGCCGCTGCGGAAAAAGGTCAGGAATTGGTCTTTTGCGGTGCGGAAGACGTTTTTGGACCTCAAAGCATCGATTCTTTCCGAATTCAAACCCGGCGGCGTGCACGATCGCGGCAGATTCATAAAAATTCCGTCATTCCGGAGCACAAAAATTTCTTGTCGCATTCCGGATGTTTTTTTGATTTACACGCGACATTACCACTGAAAACGGCACCTTACCTAAAAAAGACGACACCCCCTTATCCGGCCTCGCAAGTACTCGTTCCCGCCCGCCAAGGGTTTGGCGAATAACGCTTGCGAGGTGGCAGTAAATGCGCAAATCTTGAACCACCAATCAAAAAACGGGTGCTTGCAGCACCGCAATCAATCGGGAGAAATCAATGAACAAGCATATGCAGTATCTGGCCAGTCAGGCCGTGGCAGGCAAACTGACGCGCCGTGACTTCCTGGGCAAGGCCGCCGCACTGGGCTTTACCGCTGTGTCCGCAAACCTGCTGCTGTCCGGCGCAGCCAAGGCCGCGGGTCCGCAAAAAGGCGGCACTTTGCGCCTGGGCCTGCAGGGTGGCTCCACCACCGACAGCCTGGACCCGGCGCTGGTTACCAACACGGTTGGCCTGATGGTCACCCGCCTGTGGGGTGAAACCCTGGTGGAACTGACCGAAGCCGGCGGCATCGAAGGCAAACTGGCCGAAAGCTATGAAGCTTCTGCAGATGCACGCACCTGGACCTTCAAACTGCGGTCCGGCGTGACCTATTCCAACGGCCAGAACGTCACCACAGAAGACGTGGTCAAGACCATGGAGCGCCACAGCGGCGAAGACACCAAGTCCGGCGCCCTGGGCATCATGCGCGGCATCAAGGACGTGCGCGCAGACGGCGATACCGTTGTCTTTGAACTCGACAGCCCGAACGCCGACCTTCCCTATCTGCTGGCCGACTATCACCTGATCGTTCAGCCGGGCGGCGGCAATGACGATCCTGCGGCTGCCATCGGCACCGGCCCCTACATCATGAAGTCCGCCGATATGGGCGTGCGTTTTGTGGCCGAGAAGAACCCGAACTACTGGGGTGATCTGGGCAATGCCGAGACCGTTGAAATCATCGTTATCAACGATGACACCGCCCGCGTTGCAGCACTGCAATCCGGCCAGGTGGATGTGATCGACCGGGTGCCCCCGCGCACCGCAAAACTGGTCGAGCGCGCGCCCAATATCACGGTCCATTCGACCTCGGCGGCCGGTCACTATGTGTTCATCATGCACACCAACACTGCACCGTTCGACAACTACGACCTGCGCATGGCGCTGAAGTACGGGATCAACCGCGAAGAAATGGTCGACAAGATCCTGAACGGCTATGGCACCGTGGGCAATGACAGCCCGATCAATGCGTCTTACCCGATGTACACCGAGCTGGAGCAGCGTCAGTTCGATCCGGACAAAGCGATGTTCCACATGAAGAAATCCGGCCATGACGGCTCGGTGCTGCTGCGCACCTCGGACAATTCGTTCCCCGGCGCACCGGATGCTTCCGCACTGTTCCAGCAGTCCTGCCAAAGCGCCGGCATCAAGCTGGACGTCAAGCGTGAGCCGAACGACGGCTACTGGTCGGAAGTCTGGAACAATCAGCCCTTCTGCACCAGCTACTGGGGCGGCCGCCCGACCCAGGACCAGATGTTCACAACCGCCTACCTGTCGACCGCGGACTGGAACGACACCCGTTTCAACAACGAGCAGTTCGACCAGATGCTGGTTGCAGCCCGCGGTGAGCTGGACGTCGCCAAGCGCACCCAGATGTATGCCGACATGTCGACAATCCTGCGCGACCAGGGCGGCCTGATCTGCCCGATGTTCAACGATTTTGTCGAGGCAACCACCGACAAGGTTGACGGTTTCGTCGAAGGTGTCCCGGGCCAGGTTCTGATGAACGGCTATGCTGCCAGCAAGCTGTGGGTCAAAGCTTAAATGTCCCCGATTATAAAACTCCTGGCTCAGCGCATCGCGCTGAGCCTCCTTCTTTTGCTGCTTATCTCAGTGGTGATCTTTGCGGGCACGATCGTGCTGCCTGGCGATGTTGCCCAATCGATCCTGGGGCAATCAGCAACACCGGAGGCTCTTGCCAACCTGCGGGCCGAACTTGGGGTCAATGATCCGCCTGTGGGGCGCTATTTCGCCTGGCTGTTCGGCGCCATGCAGGGTGATCTCGGCACTGCACTGACCAGTGGCCAAGACATCACCTCTGCGCTGGCCGGCCGTTTCTGGAACACTATGTTCCTGGCGTTCTGGGCTGCTGTGGTCGCAGTTCCGCTGGCGATTTTCCTGGGCCTGCTTGCCGTGCGGTTCAAAGACCGCTGGCCCGACAAACTGATTTCGGCCGTCACCCTGGCCTCAATCTCGATCCCCGAATTCCTGATCGGCTATGTGCTGATGTACGTGGTCGCAGTGAAACTGCGCTGGTTCCCGTCGGTCGCCATGATCAATGATGGCATGACCCTGTTTGAAAAGCTGAACGCCATCGCCCTGCCGATCACCGTGCTGACGCTGGTGGTTCTGGCGCATATGATGCGGATGACCCGTGCCGCAATCCTGAACGTGATGCAGTCCGCCTATATCGAGACCGCCGAGCTAAAGGGCCTCAACGCCTTTCAAGTAATCTACCGCCACGCTTTTCCCAACGCGATTGCACCGATCGTCAACGTTGTGATGCTGAACCTCGCCTATCTGGTTGTGGGCGTCGTAGTGATCGAGGTGGTGTTTGTCTACCCGGGCATGGGCCAGTATCTGGTGGATCACGTGTCCAAGCGTGACGTGCCTGTTGTGCAGGCCTGCGGCCTTATCTTTGCCGCCGTCTATATCGGCCTCAACATGATTGCCGATATCGTCGCCATCCTGAGCAACCCGCGCCTGAGGCATCCGAAATGAAGAACATCCCCATTTCCGCACTCATCGGGCTGTTCTTCACGGCCCTGTACTTTCTTGGCGCCATCTTTGCGCCGCTGCTGGCCCCCTTTGGCGTTGGCGAAATCGTCGGCGATGTGTGGGAGCCGTCCAGCGCTGAATACCTGCTGGGCACCGACAACATCGGCCGCGACCTTCTCAGCCGGATGATCTATGGCGGCCGCACCACCATCTTCATCGCCACCGCAGCAACCGTCTTGTCGTTCACCCTGGGGTCAATCCTCGGTTTCTTTGCCGCCGTTGCCGGCGGCTGGGTTGATCAGGCGCTGTCGCGCTTTGTCGATCTGGTGATGTCGATCCCGACGCTGATCTTTGCGCTGGTTGTGCTGTCGGTTGCACCGGTCACCATTCCGATGCTGATCATCGTGATGGGCCTGCTGGACGCCACCCGCGTCTACCGTCTGGCCCGGGCCGTCGCAGTGGATATCGAGGTCATGGACTATGTCGAAGCAGCCCGTCTGCGCGGCGAGAAAACCGCCTGGATCATCTTCCGCGAAATCCTGCCCAACGCGTTGTCCCCTTTGATTGCCGAAATGGGCCTGCGGTTCATCTTTGCGGTTCTGTTTGTCTCTACCCTGTCCTTCCTGGGTCTGGGTGTGCAGCCGCCTGAGGCTGACTGGGGCGGCATCGTGAAGGAGAACAAGGAAGGCATCGTCTACGGCATCCCCGCAGCCCTGATCCCGGCCTTTGCCATCGCCACCCTGGCGATCTCGGTCAACCTTGTGGCTGATTGGGTGCTGAACCGGACAACCTCGCTGAAAGGAGGCCGCGGATGAGCGATACTCTGTTGAAAGTCCGCGACCTGAAGATCGGCGCGACCGTCTACCCGCCCGGGGAACGCCCCCGTGATATCGAGATCGTGCACGGGGTCAGCTTTGACCTCGCGCCCGGCAAGGTGCTGGGGCTGATTGGCGAATCCGGAGCAGGCAAATCCACCATCGGTCTGGCGTCCATGGCCTATGGCCGCGGCGGCGTGAAGATCACCGGCGGCGAAGTCTGGGTTAACGGCCGCGACGTCCTCAAGGGCAGCCACAAGGACATCCGCAAACTGCGCGGCGCCGAGGTGACCTATGTGTCGCAATCGGCGGCAGCCTCCTTCAACCCCGCCAAGAAGATCATGGACCAGGTGGTCGAGGCCGCGGTGGAGCAAAAGAAGTTCTCTCGCAAGAACGCCGAAGCCCGTGCGCGGGTGCTGTTTGCCAAACTGGGCCTGCCGGACCCGGACAATATCGGCGAGCGCTTCCCGCACCAGGTGTCGGGCGGCCAGCTGCAGCGCTGCATGACCGCGCTGGCGCTGTGCCCGGAGCCGGATCTGGTGGTGTTCGACGAGCCGACAACCGCACTCGACGTGACCACCCAGATCGACGTTTTGATGGCGATCAAAGAAGCGATCCGCGACACCGGTGTTGCCGCGCTCTACATCACCCACGACCTGGCGGTTGTGGCGCAGGTGAGCGACGACATCATGGTGCTGAAGATGGGCAACACCGTGGAATACGGCAGTGTCGATCAGATCATCAACAACCCACAGGAGGAGTACACCCAGGCGCTTGTCTCGGTCCGCTCCATCGAACACGAGGAAAAGGCCCCGACGCCGGACCCTGTGCTGAGCGTGCGCAATATCACCGCGCGCTACAAAGGCACCCAGTTCGACGTGCTGCACAATGTGAATGTTGATCTTTATCCCGGCCAGACGCTGGCGGTTGTGGGCGAATCCGGATCCGGAAAATCCACCCTCGCCCGCGTCATCACCGGGCTTCTTCCCCCGCGCGAGGGTGAGATCGAATTTGCAGGCCGCACTCTTTCAGGCGACCTCAAAGGGCGCAGCCGCGAGGACCTGCGCGAGCTGCAGATGATCTATCAGATGGCGGATGTCGCGATGAACCCGCGCCAGACCGTTGGCACCATCATCGGCCGCCCGCTGGAGTTCTACTTTGGCATCCGCGGTGCGGAAAAGAAGAAGCGGATCATCGAACTGCTCGACGAGATCGAGCTGGGCGAAAAATTCATGGACCGTTATCCGGCGGAATTGTCAGGCGGTCAGAAGCAGCGTGTCTGCATTGCCCGCTCGCTGGCGGCCAAGCCCAAGATGATCATCTGCGACGAGGTCACCTCGGCGCTGGACCCGCTGGTGGCGGACGGCATCCTGAAGCTGCTTCTGGACCTGCAGAAGATCGAGGATGTGGCCTATCTGTTCATCACCCACGATCTGGCAACCGTGCGCGCCATCTCGGACAACATCGCGGTGATGTATCAGGGCAAGGTGCAACGCTACGGCGGCAAGTCCAAAGTGCTGAGCCCGCCATTTGACGATTACACCGACCTGCTGCTGAGTTCCGTCCCCGAGATGAAGCTGGGCTGGCTGGAAGAGGTGATCGCCAACCGCAAAATGGAAAGCGCCGGCAACTGATCCCGTAAATTTTTTGCGTCATCTTACGTCCCTGCCCGGTTCCGGGCGGGGGCTTTTTCTTTTCTGCCTCCGGTTATTTTATGATAGCTTGACGGAACCGGGAAAATGCGGCGGGTCCAGCCGCAAATAAATGTTCTGTTTCTGAGTGCAGCTGTTTTTGCTTTGCAGGTCAACCTGAAGTCATCGGGCAGTTTTGTTTGACTGCAACAGGCTGGAGGGGCTGCTATGACAGATTGGGCCATTCACGGACAGGAAATTGGCAACTGCAATTGCAATCCGGGGTGCCCGTGCCAGTTCTCACAGCTGCCCACGGACGGCACTTGCGAAGCCATGCTGACCTACCGTATCGACAAGGGGCATTATGGCAGCGTCCAGCTGGACGGGCTTTATGCGGCGGTGATCTATAAATGGCCCGGCGCCGTGCACGAGGGCAACGGCCAGATGCAGATGATCATCGACGAACGCGCCACCGCGGATCAGCGGGCCGCGCTGGAGGCGATCATGACAGGCGAAGACACCGATGAATTCGCCACCATGTTCTATGTGTTCAGCCTGACAAGCCCGACCAAGCACGAAACGCTGCATGCCGCGATCTCGTTGGACTATGATCGCGAAACCGGCACCGGGTCGGCCAGGGTTGGCGATTACGCCGAAACCAAAGTGCAGCCTATCGCCAATATCGTTTCCGGGGATCCGCATTTCATCAGCATCGCGCTGCCGAAAGGCTTCGAATTCACCGAGGCCGCCATGGCCAGCGGTTCGACCGTGACACGCAATGCAGCGATCAGCCTGGACAAGAACAGCGCAACCCACGCCCATATCGCCGAGCTGCACCTGACCGGCAGAGGCGTTGAGCGCGCGGCCTGAAACGGCCATGGCACCGGTGCTGCGCATAAAGGGAACAGCGGAACGGTTGGCGCGCCACGACCAGGCAGTGGTGCTGGGCGCCGTGGCCATGATCGTGCTGCTTAGCGTGCTTTACACTGTTTTCGGCGTTGGCATGACCATGACCGCGGTAGAAATGACACGGATGGCCGGACCGATTGGCGCACCGATGCAGATGGGTGCGAACAATGCCTGGACGCCTGCCTTTGCCGGGCTGATCTTCCTGATGTGGTGGATCATGATGGTCGCCATGATGACCCCCAGTGCCGCGCCTGTGCTGCTGCTTTACACGGCCATCAAAAAAGCCGGCTCCAGACCGCAGCAGGCACCGCTGCTGAGTTTGGCGTTTCTTGGCGGTTATCTGCTGGTTTGGGCCGTTTTTTCAATTATCGCCACCAGCTTGCAATGGTGGCTGGAATCGTGGGGCCTCTCTGATGGTCCCATGATGTCGCTCAGCAGCCGCGCGCTTGGCGGTGCGTTGTTGCTGGCGGCGGGCGCCTATCAGTTTACCCCCTACAAGCACGCCTGCCTATTTCATTGCCGGATGCCGGTACAATTTCTGACCGCGCATAACCGCACAGGTTTGGCTGGTGCTGTACTGATGGGCGCCCATCACGGCGTTTTTTGCCTCGGCTGCTGCTGGGCGTTGATGCTGCTGCTGTTTGCCGGCGGCATCATGAACCTCTACTGGATTGCCGGGCTTGCGCTGTATGTGCTGGCGGAAAAGCATGTCCGCAACCCGCGCCTGTTTGCCAGCTCCACTGGCGGGCTCCTACTGCTTGCCGGCGTCTATGTCCTTGCCACCGCATTCTAAGCCCGGCCCGGCCCCTCCCCGGCAAAGCAAGGAAACTTCCCGCTGAAATGCCGGTTTCTGACCATCCTTTCGTTTTTTGAATGGCAATTCAAGAAACCGTCACGATGATACGGCACCAAGGTCTGCGCGAAAAAGGGATTCGGCGAATGGACAACAAACTCCTGCTCATCATTCTGGACGGTGTGCCGTGGCGCAACTTCCGCCGCCTGTTCGGCAACCTCGAAGGCTGGGTCGACAGCGGCGATGCCCGCGTCTGGAAACTGCGCGCTGTGCTGCCGTCGATCTCGGCCAGCTGCTATGCCTCGATCCACACCGGTGTGGCGCCCGCCATCCATGGCTGCACCGGCAACGCCAATGTGTTCCGGCTGAAGGAAAAGGACGTATTCTCCCAGGTGCGCGAAACGGGCGGCGTGACGGGGGCTGTTGCTCACAGCTACTGGTCGTCCTTCTTCAACCGGCACCCGTTCGACTACGTGCGCGACATCGAATACGATGAACCCGAAAGCAAGACCATCAACCATGGCCGGTTTCATTCCATGACCGGCTACGGCAAAGATAATCAGATGACCCCGTCGGATGTCGATCTGTTCGGCACCCTGACCAACCTCTGCCTGCGATTTGGCCTGGACTACGGGATGCTGCACACCTGTACCCTGGACAGCATGGGCCACCGGTTCTTCCATGATTGCCAGGAAATGGACCACGCCTGTTTCGTGATGGACGAGATGCTGGCCCCCTTCATCACCCGCTGGCGCGATCTGGGCTATGAGGTGATCGTCACGGCAGACCATGGCCAGGACGAGCGCGGCCACCATGGCGGCCGCGGGCCGCTGCAGCAGGAAACAGCACTGTATTACTTTGGTGATGCCGGAGGCCCCGATCATGACGCCGTGATCGACCAGCGCCAGCTGGCGCCGACCATCCTGAAACGTCTGGGCGCACCCATTGCCGGCACCATGAAGGCAGAACCGTTCCTGAAGTAACGCGAATTCGGCGGTTGTGTGCTAGAATGGTCCTCAGCCGCTGTTTTTATTCGTCAGGAAAGATTGCCATGAAATCCTTTGCTGCCGCGCTGTGCATGCTGGCGTCCCCGGTTCTGGCCAGCGATGCCTGTCACGACCTGTGGTTCACCAGGAACGCTGTTATCGACCGGGCCGGGTATTGTTTCAGCTCGCCGCTGGGCCGGGCGGTGTTCAACAACGGCGATTGCATCGGCAAATCCGTATCCCTGCCGCCGCACGCCGGGCGGATGGTGGCATTGGTCAAGGAAATGGAGGCGCGGTTCGGCTGCCGGGTGAACAACAAGCAGACCTATCTGGACCTGGACGATCTGTTCCTCAGGCACCAGCTGTGGGACCTGCCTGTGCGGGACGAGTTTGAAAGCGCTTGCCTGGGCTGGCTGGGTCCGGTGACCGGCCTGCGCGCGGGACACCGCCCGGAGGCACCGCTGGTCGGTCAGATCGTTGCCGGGGATTATGTCAGCTATTCGCACATCCCGGTTGGCAGCTGGACCTATGTCACAACCTCCGGTCCGGACTGGCAGGCAACCAGCGGCGGCTGGCTGGATACATCGCTGGTTCAGGAGCAATGCCGCGAGGTTGCCGGCTAGGGCGCCTCGTCATCGTAGCTCCAGATCCCCTGCCCCAGTGCCTCGATCGCGACCGAGATCCGCTCAAAACTGTCCCGCGCCCGGCCCACGCTGTGGCGGGCGCGCAGATACCCGTGGATCAGGCCCGGCTCGTTGATCCAATGCGCCTTGCCGCCGGCCTCCTGAACGCGGTCGCTGTAATCGCGGGAGTCATCGCGCACCGGGTCGCAATCAGCTGTCACCAGCACTGTCGGCGGCAGACCTGCAAAATCGCTGTCGGCAAGCGGTGTTAACAGCGGGTCATCCTGCGGCGCCGCGCCATCGGTTCGGATATCCATATAAAACAGCACATCCTCGCGGGTCAGCATCGGCGCTTTGGCGTGTTCGATATAAGACCCCTGGTTCACATCGCCGCCAAAGGCGCCATAGATCAGCACCTGCCCCAGGATTGCCTCTGTCCGGCCCCGGGCATGGGCGGCAACCGCAGCGCACAGGTTCGCACCGGCGCTGTCACCGGTCAGGACAATGCCGGTGCCATAAGCGGCCTCCACCCATTCTAAAGCGGTCCACGCGTCCTCGAAACTGGCCGGGTGCTTGTGCTCCGGCGCCAGGCGGTAATCCACGGCCACTACCCGGTAACCGGTCTGGGCGCAGATCTCGGCGCAGACATCGTCATGGCTGTCGAGCCCGCCAACCACAAAACCGCCGCCATGGCAGAACAGCACTGTGCGGGTGGGATCGCCTGCGGTGTAGACCCGGACCGGCACCCCGTTAGCCGAGGTGTCCATGACCGAAACCACATCCGGACGCGGCACCCGGAACTCGCGTGCCATGGAGTCATAAATCAGGCGCTGCTCTTCAATGGACATCTCAACGGCGTCATCAGGGTAGTGCTCCCCGGTCTTCTGGATAAAGTCCCAGGTCTCTTCGTCGATCAGCCGTTCATAATCCATCCGCGAGCCTCCCTGCGTGTCTGTTTTCAGAGCCTAGGCAGAGATTCCCGTAAATGGAATGCCTGAATGAAAAAGCGCCCCTGAGGGCGCCTTTTATCTCACGTTTACAATCAGGTTCAGCCCGCCGCCGGCTCCCAGGGCCGGGTGAAGCTGGCCAGGACACCGGAAATTTCAGGCTCGGCACTGCCGTTGGCCGCCACCTGGGCCACCAGACCGCGTTTTTTGTCGTCAGTCACGCTGACAACCCGCGCGGCCAGACCGGCCTTTTCCAGTGCGCCGTTGTAAACACGGGTGATCGCATGTTTGCGCAGATCCGGCTTGAATACCTTGCCCACGGCGGTTTTCGGCAGCTCGTCCAGCACCGTCATATGCTTGGGGATCGCCGCCCGCTCATGCACATGGATCTTGCAGTACTCAAGCAGTTCCTCCTCGCTGACCGAGGCGCCGCCCACCAGCTCAACAAAGGCGCAAGGCAGCTCGCCCGAGTGGGCATCCGGCTGGCCGATAGCGCCGGCAAATGCCACCGCTTCATGGCCCAGCAGCGCCTCTTCGATCTCGGCCGGATCGATGTTGTGGCCGCCTCGGATGATCAGATCCTTGGCACGGCCGGTGATCCACAGGTAGCCATCCCCGTCAATCCGCCCCAAGTCGCCGGTGCGCAGGTATTTGTCCTGATAGTAGAGGTCCACGTTCTTGTCGGCTTCGGTATAGGTGCTGCCGGGGTAAACGCCGGGATTGGAAATGCAGATTTCCCCCACCTCATCGACACCGCATTCCAGCGGGCCGTCGGAGGTCTGCTTGACGATCCGCACGTCCGTATAGGGCAGCGGGATCCCAACCGAGCCAACCTTCTTTTCACCGCCCGGAGGGTTGCACGAAACCAGGCAGGTCGCCTCGGTCAAACCGTAGCCTTCGACAATGGTCACACCCGATGCCGCCTCAAACCGCTTGAACAATTCCATCGGCATCGGGGCCGAGCCGGAAAACGCCGTTTTCACCGAGGAGATATCAGCGTCCACTTCCCGCTGCATCAGCGCCGAAACAGCGGTGGGCACGGTGATGATAAAGGTGATCTTCCAGCGTTCGATCAGCTTCCAGAAGTTGTCGAACACCCCCTCGCCCCGGTAACCTTGGGGCGTCGGGAACACTACATGCGCCCCCGAGGACACCGCCGCCATCATGATCACATGCACTGCAAAAACGTGGAACAGTGGCAGCGGGCACATGATGTTGTCTTCTTCGGTGAACAGCAGTGTGTCCCCCAGCCAGCCGTTATAGATCAGGCCCGAGTATTTATGCTGCGCCACCTTGGGCATTCCCGTGGTGCCGCCGGTGTGGAAATAGCAGGCAACCCGGTCGCCGTCGCTGTCGGCGAAATTCAGCGTTGCGGGATGTTTTGCCATCTCCTTGGAGAAATTCAGGTAATCCGCATGGGCCGCTTTGGCCTGATTGTCCAGCTTGGGACGTATCAACGGCACGATCCAGGATTTCGGCGGTGTCAGATAACGGTTCAGGTCCACTTCCAGAACCGTGTTCACCCCAGGTGCATGGCGCACCGCCTCAGCCACCTTCTGGGCCACATCGGTTTTGGGGAAGGGCCGCAGGGTCACCACCACCTTGGCCTTGGTCTCGCGCAGGATCGAGGCGATCTGCTCTGGCTCCAAGAGCGGGTTGATCGGGTTCACGATCCCCGCCACAGCACCGCCGAGCATGGTCACCAGCGTCTCGTGGCAGTTGGGCAGCACATAGGCGACCACATCCTGCTCTCCGATCCCCAGCGCGCGGAACATATTGGCCGCCTGGCTCACCTGATCCTTCAGCGTGCTCCAGGTCAGGGTTTCCGCCTTGTCCCGGGGGCCGGAAAAAATCTGATAGCTGACCGCGTTGCTGTTCGGGAACTTGCCCGCGGTCCGTGACAGCAGCCCATACAGCGTGGCCGGCAGATCCCGCGCCTCATACGGCATTTCGTTCTGCAGCGCGTCGCGGTCTGCGACTCCGGAAAATCCCATAAATCTCCTCCCCGTTCCCCCAATGAATGGGGTGTTCTGTTTGCGCCCAGACTATTGCAAACGCGCAATTGCGCAAGCACCGCAACAGGGTCACGCCAAGGCAGTTTGCGGCATGACGTGGCGCCATTTTGCTGCGATTTGCGGTTTTCCAAACAAAAACACCCCGGAACCAGTCCGGGGTGCAGGGTTTTCTTCAGGAATTGGCGTTTACTCCGCTGCCAGCCCTTCGGTGAACTGCAGCTTGGCCAGGCGCGCATACAGCCCGCCTTGCGCCACCAGCTCATCATGGGTGCCGGTGGCCACAATCCGGCCCTGATCCATCACCACAATCCGGTCCGCCTTTTTGACCGTTGCCAGACGGTGCGCCACAATCAGAGTGGTGCGGCCTTGGCTCAGCTCGTCAACCGCGGCCTGCACCAGACGTTCGCTTTCGGCATCCAGCGCCGAGGTCGCCTCGTCCAGCAGCAGTACCGGCGCATCGCGCAGGATGGCTCGGGCAATGGCAATCCGCTGTTTCTGGCCGCCCGACAGCATCACCCCGCGCTCGCCGACAAAGCTATCATAGCCTTCGGGCAGTTTCGAGATGAAGTCATGCGCGGCGGCGGCTTGGGCTGCAGCTTCGACCTCGGCATCCGAGGCTTCTGGCCGGCCGAACCGGATGTTCTCGCGGGCGGAGGCAGCAAAGATCACCGGATCCTGCGGCACCAGCGCGATGTGATGGCGGAACTCATCCCGCTGCAGCGCTGTCAGCGCCACACCATCCAGTTTCACAGCACCCTGGTTCGGGTCATAAAACCGCTGCAGCAGCTGAATGATGGTGGTCTTCCCCGCGCCGGACGGTCCGACAAATGCAACAGTCTCGCCCGGCTTTACCGCCAGAGACACCGCGTCCAGCGCCGAGACATCGGGGCGCGACGGATAGCGGAACGACACATTGTCGAACTGGATTTCGCCCTTGACCGGCGCGGGCAGCACCTGCGCCGCAACCGGATCCAGCACGGTATCCTTGGCGTTCAACAGCTCAACCAGCCGCTCGGTTGCGCCGGCAGCGCGCTGCAGCTCGCTCCAGATTTCCGACAGCGCTGCCACCGAGCCAGCCACCAGCACAGCATAGATCACAAACTGGATCAGGGAACCCTCGGACATAACACCCGCGCGCACATCATTGGCGCCCATCCACAGCACACCGACAACGCCGGAGAACACCAGAAAAATCACAATTACTGTCAGATAAGCACGCGTCTGGATCCGGCGGCAGGAAACAGTATAGGCGGTCTCGGTCATGTCGCCGAATTTCAGGCGGCTGGCGACCTCATGGGTAAAGGCCTGCACGGTCTGCACCGCCCCCAGCGCCTCGCCAGCATTGCCTGAGGAGGCTGCGATCCAGTCCTGATTTTCCTTGCTGATCGCGCGCAGACGGCGGCCCAGCACCAGAATCGGGACAATAACCGCCGGCACGATCAGCAGCACCATCATCGTCAGCTTGGCCGAGGTCAGCAGCATCAGCACCATGCCGCCCAGGAAAATCAGCAGGTTGCGCAACGCGATCGACACCGAGGACCCCAGCACCGACTGGATCAGCGTTGTATCAGTGGTGATCCGGCTCAGCACTTCGCCGGTCATGACCCGTTCGTAAAACTCCGGGCTCATGCCGATCACCCGGTCGAACACCGCCTTGCGGATATCGGCCACCACCCGTTCCCCCAGCCGGGTCACCAGCGCATAGCGCACACCGGTGCCAGCCGCGAGCAGCGCAGCAATTCCCAGCGCCGCGCCAAAATAGAGGTTCAGCAGTTCAGAATCCGAGACCCGGAAATTATCCACCACCCGGCGCACCGCCAAAGGCAGCGTCAGCGACAGCCCTGCCGTCATCACCAGCGCGCAGGTCGCAGCAAGCATCAGCAGACGGTATGGCCGCATATACGGCCACAGCGCCGACAGTACGCCAATTTTACGGGAGCCTTCGCGCTCCTGTTCCGCATTCGGGGCCGCTTGTCTCCGCGCCATTCCGGATCCTTCTGCACTTTGGGCTGGCGGGTATGAAACCCCGCGCATTCGCCAAGGTTCATGGCCCTGCAGGCTCCGCGCGTCAAGCGCTGAGCCGTTTCAAAAAGCACATGAAAGCGCGAACGTCCCGCGTCACGGTGTAACAGAATGGCAATCGGGGGAAGATCTGGAGCGGGTAGCGGGAATCGAACCCGCACCTTAAGCTTGGAAGGCTCTTATGATACCATTTCACCATACCCGCTCAGAGTGTTTGCTGATTTAGGTGAAGCGCCCGGGAAGGTCAACCTCCCTGGTTTCGTTTCTCGACGCGCCGCAGAAAAAATCCATCCAAGCCTTGCAGTGTTCCCGGCAAGCCCCCCAAATATAGGAACAATCCTGCCAGCTTCCGCAATTCCAACGATCCGGACCTCCGCCTTGACAAAGATCACGCGCACCGCCGTTATAACCGCCCATGGCCAGCCTTCCGGCCCTGCTCCGGCAGAGGCCGCCCTGGCTGGTCTCGCGGCAGAAGTTGCGGCGCATCTGCCGGACTGGGATGTGCGCTCCGCCACCCTCGCCACGCCTGGGCGGCTGGAGCGCGAAATGGCCGAGGACGCCGTGGTCTATCCGTTTTTTATGTCGCAGGGATGGTTCACGGCCAAGGTTCTGCCGGACCGCCTTAAGGGCCGCAGCTACCGCATGGCACCGCCTTTCGGTCTGGATCCCGCCCTTCCCGCCCTCGCGGCACAGGCCGTCCGCCAGACCGTCACAGACCAAAGCTGGCCGCTGGCAGAAACGCATCTTCTGCTTGCCGCGCACGGCTCTGCCCGCGGCCCCAAAGCGGCCGAGGCAGCAGAAGATTTTGCCGCCCACCTGCGTCCCTTGCTGCCCGGCTGCACACTCTCGCCCGGCTATGTGGAACAATCCCCGCGGATTGAAACCGCCGCAACCGCATTATCTGTTCGCTCCATTTGCCTGCCTTTCTTTGCCCAGGCCGGCGATCATGTGAAACAGGACATCCCCCAAGCGCTCGAGGCTGCGGGGTTCAAGGGAATTCTGCTGCCCGTCGCTGGCGCGCTGCCCGGTATTCCAGCCCTGATCGCCGAAGCCATCCGCGCGGCTGCACCCGACCAAAGTGCGGGCAGCTGAGATTTTTCCTAGCCGGAAAGAAAAGCAGTTTTTGGCCCGGACAGAGGCAATACACCTCTTGCACAGTCTGCAAGCATGTGATTAATCACGCCCTACACCACGGCTGGCGAGTTGGCGGAGTGGTTACGCAGCGGATTGCAAATCCGTGTACACCGGTTCGATTCCGGTACTCGCCTCCAAACAAAATCAATGACTTGCGTCATCCCACACCTCCTTCACCGCCATTTTTGAAACAACCGTTGAAACTTTCACGTTTCGGCCTTGCTTCGTTCCATCTGATTTCTTGCCTCTTGAGCGCGCTTCGCGAGCTCCCTTTGCCGGATCGGCCCACCGTACTTTTTCAGCATCTCGACGCCTGACGGCTGCATGGCAGCCGTCGGCAGGATAAGCACTGGGAAATCCCTGGAAGCTAGGCTTTCAGCCTGAACCGCTGGATTTTTCCGGTCTCGGTCTTAGGCAGTGCCGAGGTAAACACCAATGAACGCGGATACTTGTAAGGCGCTATTTCCGCCTTCACGTAATCCTGCAGCAGCTTGACCATTTCATCCGACGGCGCCAGCTCATCGGCCAGCACCACATGCGCCTGCACAATCTCGCCCCGCGCCTCATCCGGGACGCCGATCACCGCGCATTCCACCACCGCTTCATGCGCCAGCAGGGCCGCCTCTACCTCAGGTCCTGCAATGTTGTACCCGGAGGAGACGATCATGTCATCGTTGCGGGCGGCAAAGTGCAGATACCCGGCGTCATCCCGGATAAAACTGTCGCCGGTGATGTTCCAGCCGTCTTGCACGTACCCAGCCTGCCGGTCATCGGCCAGGTAACGGCACCCTGTGGGTCCCCTGACGGCCAGCCGCCCGATCTCGCCGCGCGGGGCCTCGTTGCCGCTCTTATCCAGCACCCTCACCTGATAGCCGCCCACAGGCTTGCCAGTGCAAGCGGGCCGGTGGTCGCTGAACCGGTTGGTGATGAAGATATGCAGCATCTCTGTCGCCCCGATCCCGTCCAGCATCGGCTTGCCGGTTTTCTGCATCCACTCGTCATAAACCGGTGCGGGCAGGGTCTCCCCGGCCGACACTGCCGCCCGCAGCGACGACAGATCCGCCCCCTCCTCCATCGCCCGCAGCATCACGCGGTAAGCAGTCGGCGCGGTGAAGCAAACCGTCGCCTTGTATTTCTCAATGATCTCAATGAGGTTCGGTGGCGAGGCATTTTCCAAGAGCGTCGCCGCAGCACCAAAGCGCAAAGGGAAGATCGCCAGCCCGCCCAGGCCGAATGTGAAAGCCAGCGGCGGCGAGCCGACGAACACATCCTCCGGCTGCACATCCAACACTTCGCGGGCATAGCCGTCAGCGATGATCAGCAAATCACGGTGGAAATGCATGGTTGCCTTGGGTGCGCCGGTGGTGCCCGAAGTGAAGCCCAGCAGGGCCACGTCATCACGCCCCGTTTGCACCGCCTCATAGGCCACGGGTTTTTCCAGTGCCAGCCGGTCCAGTTCAGCATCGTGATTGGACGTGCCGTCAAAGCCGACAACCGTTTTCAGGAATTCTGAATCCTTGGCGCAGGCGACCAGCTCGTCCTTCAGCCTTGTGTCGCACAGCGCATGGGACACCTCGGCCTTATCGACGATCTTGGCCAGCTCCCCCTTGCGCAGCATCGGCATGGTGTTGACCACCACCGCGCCCGCCTTGGTCGCCGCCAGCCAGCAGGCCACCATCGCCGGGTTGTTGGCCGAGCGGATCAGCACCCGGTTGCCGGGCTGCACCCCCAGATCCTCGCTCAGCACATGCGCCAGCCGGTTGGTCCAGTCCGCCAGTTCCTTGTAGGTGCGGTAGCGCCCGTTGCCGATCAGCGCAGTGCGGTCGCCGAACCCCTTTTCAACCATCGCATCGGTCAGCTCGACCGCGGCATTCAGGTGTTCCGGATAGTCAAACCCCTCCAGCAGAAACTCAGGCCATTGCTCCGCAGGCGGCAGGTTGTCCCGGGCAAAACTGTCTACATGCGCGGTTGGTCCCAACATATCACTCCCCTCCCTGAAAGGCACCCATCGCCTGGCGGGCGATCACCACCCGCTGCACGTCCGAGGCCCCCTCGTAGATCCGCAACGCCCGGATATCGCGGTACAGCTCCTCGACCTTCTGGCCCCGGCGCACGCCGTCTCCTCCATGCAGTTGCACTGCCTTGTCGATCACAGATTGCGCCTGATCAGTGGAAAACAACTTGGCCATCGCCGCCTCCCGCGTGACCCGCGCGGCCCCGGAATCCTTGGCCCAGGCGGCACGGTAAACCAGCAGCGCAGCGGCATCCACATCCAGAGCCATATCGGCAATGTGCCCCTGCACCATTTGCAGATCAAACAGCTGCGCGCCCTGCACCTGGCGCTGTGTCACCCGCGCCAGCGATTCATCTAGTGCGCGGCGGGCAAACCCCAGCGCCGCCGCCGCCACGGTGGAACGGAACACATCCAGCACCGACATCGCAATCTTAAAGCCAGCACCCGGCTGGCCAAGCAAAGCCGATTTCGGAATCCGGCAGCCGCTGAACCGCAAGGCTGCCAGCGGATGCGGCGCGATGGTTTCCAGCCGCTCCGCCACCTCGAACCCAGGCAAGCCCGCCGGCACGACAAAGGCACTCAGCCCCTTCGCCCCCGGCGCCTCGCCGGTGCGGGCAAACAGCGTGTAGATATCGGCAATCCCGCCGTTGGAGATCCAGGTCTTTTCACCGTTCAAAACGTAATGATCGCCATCCAGCGTCGCCGTCATGGTGGAATTGGCCACATCCGACCCCGACTGCGGCTCAGTCAGCGCAAAGGCCGATATCGCCCTGCCCGCCCGCGTCAGCGGCAGCCACTCCTGCTGCTGCGCTTCGGTCCCGAACAACGAGATCGCGCCGGTCCCCAGCCCCTGCATGGCAAAGGCGAAATCCGCCAGCCCGTCATGGCGCGCCAGCGTCTCGCGGATCAGGCACAGGCTGCGCACGTCCAATTTCCCGCCGGCCATCGCACCGGAATGCTGCGTCCAGCCACCCGCACCCAAAGCTGCGACCAGCGCCCGGCAGGCCGCATCCGTGTCCGAATGATCAATACCCTCCAGATGCGCTCCGGCCCAGGCCTCCAGCTCCTCCGCCAGCGCCTGGTGCCGGTCCTCAAAGAACGGCCAGTTCAAAAACGACTTGTCCGCCATGGCGCGGCTCTCCCTGTTTCACCTTTGTCCAAATACTCCCGCCGGAGGCTCCCGTACCCTCCTCCGGCACGCGGCCTGCGGCTCAAGCGGCTCAGTCGCCCTCGAACACCGGTTTTTCTTTATTCACAAAAGCATGGAACGCACGCTCGAAATCCGCCGTCTGCATGCAGATCGCCTGCGCCTGCGCTTCAGCCTCAATCGCCTGTTCGATCGACATCGACCATTCCTGCGCCAGCATGGTCTTGGTCATCATGTGGCCAAAGTTCGGGCCTGCTGCGATCCGCGCCGCCCAGGTTTGTGCCTCCGCCTCCAGAGCGTCCGGCGCCACCAGCTTGTTATGAAATCCCCAGGCGTGCCCCTCTTCGGCATTCATCGACCGCCCGGTGTACAGCAGCTCCGCCGCCCGCCCCTGGCCTATAATCCGCGGCAGGATCGCACAGGCGCCCATATCGCAGCCTGCAAGCCCGACACGGGTGAACAGAAACGCAGTTTTGGCCTCCGGCGTGGCAATCCGGATGTCCGAGGCCATGGCGATAATTGCCCCTGCGCCAACGCAAACCCCGTCAATCGCCGCAATCACCGGCTTGCCGCAGGTCACAATTGCCTTGACCAGATCGCCGGTCATCCGGGTGAAGGCCAACAGCTCCTTCATGCTCATCTTCGTCAGCGGCCCGATAATGTCATGCACATCGCCGCCCGAGCAGAAATTGCCGCCATTGGAGGCAAAAACCACCGCCTTGACGCTATCGTCATAGTGCAGATCCCGGAACCAGTTGCGCAGCTCTGCGTAACTGTCGAATGTCAGCGGGTTCTTCCGCTCGGGCCGGTCCAGCGAGACTGTGGCAACGCCATCCTCGATCCGGCACAGAAAGTGCCGCGGGTCCGTGTTCACCTTCATGCCTTGCCTCCCTCGTCCAGCCGCCGTGCCACCGCGTCCAGGCTTTCGGCAATTGCTTGCGCCTCATCCGTTGCAAGCCCGTCAAAGGCCGCATTGATCCAACCCTCATGCGCCTCTGCCTGACGCGAGAACTCAGTCTGGCCCGCCGCCGTCAGCCGCACAAGATTGGCGCGCCGGTCGCCCTCGACCTTCTCGCGCTGCACATGGCCGTCCTCGACCAGACGTTCAACGATTCCGGTCACGTTGCCGTTCGACACTTTCAGAACACCTGACAACTCACTCATTTTCAGCCCTTTTTCATGCTGCATCAGCGCCGCCATCACATCAAACCGCGGCAGCGTGGTTGCGAAGTCCCGCCGCAGGTTTTCGCGCACCTCGCTCTCCACCGCCTTGGTGGCCTTCAGCACCTTCAGCCACAGCCGCAGCCGGTCTTTTGACGTTGTGCTCAAATCTCGCCTCCCGAAACGCTCATCGCGTGCCCGTTAATTGACGACGCGTCATCTGACGCCAGGAACACCGCCGTTGCCGCCACTTCCTCCGGCGCTATCAGCCGCTGCATCGGGTTGCCGCCAACCACCATCTTAAGCGCCTTCTCCCGCGGAATGTCATGCCGGGCCATCAGCCCTGTGATTGCGCTCTCCGCCATTTCGGTATCAACAAACCCCGGGCAGATCGCATTGCAAGTGATGCCGCGCTTGGCCACGCTCTGCGCGACCGAGCGCACCAGTCCCAGCACCCCGTGTTTCGAGGCCGCATAGGCCGGGATATGCGCCCCGCCCTGCAAGGACGCGGTCGAGGCAATGGCAATCAGCCGCCCGCCCGGTTTCATGCCAGCCCGCAGCGCCGCCCGGAAGGTCAGGAATGTGCCGGTCATGTTCACCGTCAGGGTGTGCTGCCAGTCTGCCAGTTCAACATCCTCGATCCGCGCGGCGATCCCGGTGCCCGCATTTGCCACAACCACGTCGTAAGCTGTGTCAAACAGTGTCTCGACCTGGGCCTCATCCGTGACGTCAGCAGGTCTGATTTCCAGATCCGTACCCATCGCTGCCTGCTCCAGCGCGTCGCGCCGCCGCCCCGAAATTGTCACCTGACAATTCTGGGCTGCAAAGGCCTGTGCAATTGCCTTGCCGATGCCGGTGCCGCCGCCTGTTACCAATACCCTGCGTGTCATGCCCGGATCACCTCCGCGTCACGGTCGGCCAGCCGCCAGGCCTGATCCCGGCCCGCCTGATACGGCAGCGGCCAGTCCCCGTGCCGGTCGCCGATCCGCGCCGCCTCGTGCAGGGTCCAATAGGGATCGGCCAGATGCGGCCGGCCCACGCAGACCAGATCGGCCCGCCCCGCCATCAGGATCGAATTGGCATGGTCCGCCTCATAGATATTGCCGACCGCCATGGTGGCAATCCCGGCCTCGTTGCGGATGCGGTCGGAAAACGGCGTCTGGAACATCCGGCCATAGACCGGCTGTGCATTGGTCGAGGTCTGCCCGGCGGAGACATCAATGATATCCGCACCCGCCGCGGTGAACGCCTTGGCGATCTCCACCGCCTCCTCCGGCGTCACGCCTTCGTCGCCCACCCAATCATTGGCGGAGATCCGGACCGACATCGGTTTGCCTTCCGGCCAGACCGCACGCATCGCCCGGAACACCTCCAGCGGATAGCGCAGGCGGTTTGCCAGGCTTCCGCCGTACTCATCCGTCCGAATGTTCGATTTTGGCGATATGAACGAGGAAATAAGGTATCCATGCGCCGCATGAAGTTCGATCATGTCAAACCCTGCGCGCTCTGCCATCTGCGCCGATGCAACGAATTCCTCCCGGATTTGATCCATTTCCGCCCGCGTGATCTCCCGCGGTGCCGGGTTGTTTTCCGACCACGGAATGGGCGAGGCCGAAACCGTTTCCCAGTTTCCTTCCGGCAGCGGCGCGTCCATTTCCTCCCACCCTAGCTGGGTGGAGCCCTTGCGCCCAGAATGGCCGATCTGACAGCAGATCTTCGCGCCGGTCTCAGCATGCACAAAATCCGTCAGCCGTCTCCACGCCGCCTCATGCTCCGGCGCATACAGCCCCGGACAGCCCAGCGAAATCCGGCCCTCAGCTGATACACAGGTCATTTCGGTATAGACCAGCCCGGCGCCGCCCTTGGCGCGCTCGCCGTAATGGATCAGGTGCCAGTCCGCCGGGCAGCCCTCCACCGCCTTGTACTGCGCCATGGGCGAAACCACGATGCGGTTCTGCAGTTCCATCCCGCGCAAGCGGTAGGGGGCAAACATCGGCGGCCGCACCGGTGCATCAGCGGGCGCACCGGCCTTGTCCTGGAACCATTTCTCGGCGCTTTGCAGCCAGTCCGCATCGCGCAGCCGCAGGTTCTCGTGGGAAATCCGCTGCGAACGGGTCAGCAGCGAGTAATTGAACTGCACCGGATCCATATCCAGATAGCGCTCGACCTCTTCAAACCACTCCAAGGAGTTGCGTGCAGCTGATTGCAGCCGCAGCACATCCAGCCGCCGCTCCTCCTGATAGCGCTCAAAGGCGCGTTCCAGCGTCGGTTCGGTGCTCACCAGCTCAGCCAGTGCAATCGCGCTGTCAAAGGCCAGCCGCGATCCCGACCCGATGGAGAAATGCGCGGTGGCCGAGGCATCGCCAAGCAGCACGACATTCTCGTGGTGCCACTTTTCGCACAGCACCCGCGGGAAGTTGATCCACACCGCCGCCCCCCGCAAATGCGCCGCGTTCGACATCAGCCGCTGCCCGCCCAGATGATCCGCAAAGATCTCCTCGCAGGTGCGGACGGTCTCCTCCTTGCTCATGCCCTCAAAACCCCAGGCCTCCCAGGTCTCAGCTGAACATTCGACAATCACCGTCGCAGTGTCCGCGTCAAACTGGTACGCATGGATCCACATCCAGCCGTGTTTGGTCTTCTCAAAAATGAAGGTGAAAGCATCGTCGAATTTCTGATGGGTGCCCAGCCAGATGAACTTGCAGGGGCGCACGTCGATTTCCGGTTTAAAATGCTCCGCGAACTCATTGCGGACATTGGAATTCAGCCCGTCGCAGCCGACCACAAGATCATAGTCTGCTTGATATTCCGCAGCGGATTTGGCGATGGTTTCGAATTGCAGGTCAACGCCCAGTTCGCGCGCCCGGTCCTGCAGCAGCAGCAGCATCTGCCTGCGGCCTATTCCGGCAAACCCATGCCCGCCTGACACCGTGCGGGTGCCGTTATGCACCACCGCGATATCGTCCCAATAGGCAAAGCTTTCGCGGATCGCCTCGGCACTCTGCGGGTCATTGGCGCTGAGATTCTCCAGCGCGTCATCCGACAGCACCACGCCCCAGCCAAAGGTATCATCAGGCTTGTTACGCTCAATCACCGTGACCTGTGCCTCGGGCTGGCGCAGCTTCATCGAGATCGCAAAGTAGAGGCCCGCAGGCCCTCCTCCCAAACAGGCGACTTTCATGATCATCCTTTCCCGCTCAGCGCACATCCTTGCAGATCAGGATAGGCAGGCGCGAGAAAACTTCAAGCATAAAGTTTTAAGCTTGAAGTAAACGGATGCAAAGCTTTGGCGCAGCCCCTGCCGGGTCTGCTCAACTTTCCAATGAAATCATCAGCCAGCCCCAGGCGCGGCGCCCGTCAAAGCTCCCGCAGGTATTTCATCACTGCCGGGCGCACCGCCTGGTCGCCGCGATGGCGTGCATCCGCGATGATCTTGCGCAGCTCGCCCAGATCGACCCGCAGCAGCAGTGACTTGACCGGCCCGATAGAGGCCGGGCGCATCGACAGCGTGCGAATGCCCATGGCGGCCAGGCACACGGCCTCGACCGGGCGGCCCGCGTCCTCGCCGCAAAAGCTGAGCGGCGTGCCAGAGATCGCGCAGCGTTCCACGATGCGCTCGATGAAGCTCAGGAAGCTCACATTCAGCGTATCATAGCGTTTACGCACCCGCTCATTCTCGCGGTCGGCGGCAAAGAAGAACTGCTTCAGGTCATTGCCGCCGATCGAGATAAAGGCCACCTCGTCAAAGAACTTCTGCGGCGCATAGGCCAGCGAGGGTGTTTCCAGCATCGCGCCGATCTCCAGCTCAGCCGGCAGCACGTGGCCCAGAATGCGCTCGCGTTCGATGGTCTTGTCCACCTCGGCCTTGGCTGCGCGGTATTCCTCGAACTGGGCGACAAAGGGAAACATGATCGACAGCGGCCGCCCTTCGGCCGAGCGCAGCAGCGCCTGCAACTGCATCCGCATGATGCCGGGCTTGTCCAGCCCCACCCGGATCGCCCGCCAGCCCAGCGCAGGGTTCGGCTCATCCGTCGGTTTCATATAGGGCAGAACCTTGTCGGAACCGATGTCCAAAGTGCGGAAAATCACTGGTTTGCCATGGGCTGCATCCAGCACCCGCTTGTACAAAGCAACCAGCTCCGAACGCTTTGGCATCTGATTGCGCACGAGGAATTGCAATTCCGTGCGAAACAGCCCCACACCTTCAGCACCAGAGCTATCCAATGACGGCAGGTCCGCCATCAGGCCGGCATTCATCACCATATTGATGCGTTGGCCGTCGGTGGTCACCGCCGCCTTGCTGCGGATCGAGGCATAGCGTTCCTGCGCCTTGGTATGCATCGCGATCTTGTCGCGGAAGGCGCCGACAACCGTGTCATCGGGCCGCAGATGCACCACGCCCTGATCGCCATCCACCATGATGTGGTCGCCGTTCAGCGCCTCGGTGGTGATCCGTTTGGCATTCACCACCAGCGGAATGGCCAGCGCCCGCGCGACAATAGCGGCGTGGGATCCGACCGAGCCTTCCTCCAGCACGATGCCCCGCAGGCCGCGGCCATACTCCAGCAGATCCCCCGGACCTATGTTGCGGGCGATCAGGATAGGGTTGTCCGGCAGCTCGGCACCGGTGTCTGCCCCCTGCCCGGTCAGAATCCGCAGCAGACGGTTTGAGAGATCATCCAGGTCGCTCAGCCGTTCGCGCAAGTAAGCGTCCTGCACCTGGCCCATCCGGGCGCGGGCCTGGGATTGCTCCTTTTCCACCGCGGCTTCGGCGCTCAGGCCTCGGGCGATATCCTCTTCCATCCGCCGCATCCAGCCTTTGGAATTGGCAAACATACGGTAGGCTTCAAGAACCTGCAGCTGGTCTTTGTCGCCATTGCGGGAGACTTCCAGCATCTTGTCAACGCCGACCCGCAGTTCCTCGACCGCGCTGTTCATCCGCTCCAGCTCCCGCTGGGGATCATCGGCAATCGGATTGGTCACAATCACCCGCGGCTCATGCAGCCACACATTGCCCTCTGCCGCGCCTTCCTGGGCCGAGGTACCGTGGATCAGAACCGGCTGCTTGTGCAGTGGCGACAGGGCCGCGCCTTCGCCGACAAAGGCGCCCAGCTCGGTCATCTCCGCGATGACCATCGCCACCACTTCCAGCGCATAGACCGCATCGGCTGAAAACTCGCGCCCCTCCTTGGACTGGACCACCAAGACGCCAAGCATCTCGCCCAGCCGCTGCACCGGCACCCCGAGGAAGGAGGAAAACCGCTCCTCCCCGGTTTCCGGCATATAGCGGAATCCCTTGGCATTTGGCGCATCCGGCGTGTTCACCACCTTGCCGTATCTTGCCACCCGGCCCACCAGGCCCTCGCCGATGCGCATCCGGGTCTGGTGCACAGATTCGGTGTTCAAGCCTTCGGTTGCACACAGCTCCAGCGTCTCGTCATCGCGGAACAGATAGACCGAGCACACCTCGGTCCCCATGCTGTCGGCGATCAGATGAGTGATCTTGTCGAGCCGCGCCTGACCGGCATCGTCACCCGCCATCGCCTCGCGCAGGCGAACCAGAAGCTTCCTGCTTTCGGATTCCGTTGTATCAGCCATTGCCACCCTCTCCCGAGGTCACTTCCCCGCACGCTGCCGCTCTGATTGGTTCACCAGAACAAATACCACTCAAAGCAGTATCCCAGCGTTCTCTCCTCCCCCCACTTGTCCCATTCCAGCAGAAAAAGTCCAAGTGTTTTTGCAGCATTGCCCGCAATCAGAGCAGCCTGACACGGCATTGCGCAAAATACCGCCAGCCACAGGCCAGACACAACAAAGGCGCCGGATCGGCGCCTTTGCAATTTACAGAAAATAGTTTTCCGGCCCGCGCTTAGCCGGCTTTTTCCAGCTCAAACGCGTCATGCAGCGCCTGTACGGCCAGCTCCATGTATTTGCGGTCGATCAGCACCGAGATCTTGATTTCCGAGGTTGTGATCACCTTGATGTTGACGCCCTCATCCGACAGCACCTTGAACATCTTGGCGGCCACGCCGGACTGCGAGCGCATGCCGATACCAACCACAGAAACCTTGGCCACATCCTTGTCGGCCAAGAGTTCAGCATAGTTCAGCTCGCCCTTTTCCTTGATGGCCAGCAGCGCCTGTTCGGCACGTGCAACCTGGTCAGTCGGGCAGGAGAAGGTCATATCGGTGCGGCCCTCGTCCGAGATATCCTGCACAATCATGTCTACATTCACACCCGCATCACTGAGGGTGGTGAAAATGGTTGCCGCGATGCCGGGGCGGTCGGCCACCGATTGCACGGTCAGCTTGGCCTCGTCACGGGAATAGGCCACACCGGCCACAACATTGGATTCCATGATTTCCTCCTCGGCGCAGACCAGGGTACCGGCCTCGTCAGTTTGTTCCTCAAAGCTCGACAGCACGCGCAGCTTAACCTTATAGCGCATCGCCAGTTCAACCGAGCGGGTCTGCAGCACCTTGGCGCCCAGCGACGCCAGCTCCAGCATTTCCTCAAACGCAATCTTGTCCAGCTTGCGCGCCTTGTCGCAAATCCGCGGGTCGGTGGTATAAACGCCGTCCACGTCGGTATAAATATCGCAGCGCTCGGCCTCAAACGCCGCCGCAAAGGCCACCGCGGTAGTGTCCGAACCGCCCCGGCCCAGCGTGGTGATGCGGCCTTCAGGGCTGATGCCCTGGAAACCGGCCACAACCGCCACTTTCATGCCTTCATCAAACTTGGCGCGGATGTTTTCCGGCGGGATCTCTTCGATCCGCGCCTGGCTATGCGCCGAGGTGGTCAAAAGCGGCACTTGCCAGCCCTGCCAGCTGCGGGCGGGAACATCCATTTCCTGCAGCGTCAGCGCCATCAGGCCAGCGGTCACATTCTCGCCCGAAGACACAATCGCATCATATTCGCGCGCATCATACAGCGGCGAGGTCTCATCAACCCAGCCGACCAGTTCGTTGGTCTTGCCGGACATCGCCGACACGATGACGATCACGTCATAGCCCTTGGCCACCTCAACACCGACGCGTTTGGCAGCGCGGCGGATGCGGTCCAGGTTGGCGACGGACGTGCCGCCGAATTTCATCACAAGTACGGGCATATGGAGCGGGTCTCCCTGCGCTTGCGGGTTTCAGTCCCGTGCCTCATATGCGAGCGGTCTCTTAAGGGCAAGAGCGGGCAGCCCCATCGGGCAAGGAAGCTGCGGTTCAGGCCGCCGTTTCAGCGCGGCAAACCGCCACAAGGTCCGGTTTGCGCAATTTCAGCCAATCCGCAGCAGGTTCAGCTGCGCCAGAAGCGGACAGTCAGCATCGCGTAGACCGCCATCAGCTCCAGCCGTCCGATCAGCATCGCCGCGCTCAGGATCCATTTTGCCGGATCATTAAGGGTGGAGAAATTCCCCGCAGGTCCGATGGTATCCCCCAGGCCGGGGCCGATATTGGCGACAGCTGTTGCCGCGCCGGACACAGCTGTCACAAAATCCAGCCCGGTCAGCGCCAGCGCCCAGGCCACAACCCCCAGCGTCACCACGAAAAACATAAAGAAGGATATCACCGAGCTAAGCACCTCGGCATCCACCGGGCGGCCCTCGTAGCGGGTGAAAAATACCCCATGCGGCGACCGGATGCGCTGGATCTGCGTTCTGACCGAGGCCAGCAGCAACTGGTAGCGGAAGATCTTGACGGAACAGGCGGTTGATCCCGCACAACCGCCGATCAGCCCGGTAAAGAAGAAGATCATCACCAGGAAGCTGCCCCATTGCATGTAGTCCGCACTGGCATAACCGGTGCCGGACATGATCGAGGTGATGTTGAACAGGGCCGAGCGCAGCGCCTGTTCACCGCTGTGCGGATTGGCGTAATACAGAACCCCGGCTGCCACAGCGACCAGAATGCCCAGCGTCATCATGAAGCCGCGGATCTGGCTGTCCCGCAGCATCGGCGTGCCATGGCCGTTGATCAGCTGCACATAACGCACAAACGGCAGCGCCGCGAGGATCATGAAAATCGCCGCCGCATATTCCACCGGCCCCGCAAAGGCCCCGAAAGAGGTGTCGTAATTGGCAAAACCGCCGGTGGCGATGGTGGTCATGGAATGCACCAGCGCATCAAACGGCCCCATGCCCATCACCATGTAGACCAGCATGCAGGCCATGGTCAGCGACACGTAGATCAACGAGATCTGCTTGGCGATCGCCTGCGCGCGGGGCAGGATTTTGCCAAAGGTGTCAAAGCTTTCCGATTTAAAGATCTGCATCCCGCCGACCCGCAGCTCGGGCAGGAACACCATCGCCACAACGATGATGCCGATACCGCCCAGCCATTGCAGGATGCCGCGCCACAACAGCAGTCCGCGCGGCAGGTCGTCCAGCCCCGAAATCACTGTTGATCCGGTGGTGGTCAACCCCGACATCGCCTCGAAAAACGCATCAACAAACCGCAGCTCGGTTGCCCCCAGCATCAGCGGAATCGCCCCGAACAGCGGCAGCGCCAGCCATACGGTGGTGGTCAGCAAAAAGGTCTGGCGGATGCTCAGCCCCTCCTTCACGCCATTGGCGCAGCTTAAGGCCAGCAACCCGCCGACGAGAATGGTGAAGAGCGCACTTTCAAGAAACACATGCCATTCGCCACGGCCATCCAACAGATCGACCAGCAGCGGGAACAGCATCATGGCTCCCAAGATGACGACCAAAAGGCCGATGACATATCCTACCGGGCGGAGATCCAACATGCGGGGCAGCGTTGGACCTGCGCACGGTAAGTGTCAAGCCTGCGCCGCTATTCCTTGCCCTCGCCGGCTTTTACAGCGTTGCGTGCGGGCATCTTGCGCGGTTTGGACGGCTTGCGCGGGCGTTTGCCTGGCGCCGCACTCTCTGATCGCGCCGGCTTAGCAGCAGGGGGCGCCGTTTCCGGTGCGGGCGTCTGCACAGCAAAGGACTTGGTCACTGCCGCCACTGCAGCGGACTGCGCAGGGTTCTGCTGCTTTTCAGGGCTGCCGCGGCGGGTAGCGGATCCGCGGAACACCGCAGATGGTTCGGAAACCGCTTCAGCGGCCGTTTTCCCTGTTGCGTGTGCCGTTGCCTGATTTGCCTTCGCCGCCACTGGTTCTGCAACTTCCGGCTTGGCAACTGCTGCCTCGGCCGGCACGGTTTTACCAACAGCTGCCTTTGCTGCAGCAGCCCGCACGGCCGGTTTTTGGTCCGCGGTCTTGCGCTCTGCCGGTTTTACGGCAACCGGATTCTTTTTGGCGGCAGGTTTTTCTGCCGCTTTCCTGGCAGGCGGTTGCGTGGCTTGCACTGCGGCCGCAACTGAAGTGTCTTCTTTCGCAGGCGTTGACGGTTGGGCGGTCTGCGGCAGTGCAGTTTCCGGCCTTGCCTGCAGCGGCACCGCGAAGCCGAGGATTTTCCGCTGCAACTCAAACATGGAATGCGCGGCCCGCATCTGCTCCAGCGGCGCCGTAATCGCCGCTTCGGTCATCTGCCGCCACAGCTTCAGCTGCGTGCCTGCCGTATAACCTGCCCATTCATGCGCCAGGGCTGAGAATGCGCCGTGCTGGTGAAAACTGCTCATCAGATACTCCTTACTTCATGCACTGTTTTTACCCTGCCTGTTGGTGTTGCGGCCGGGCAAAAAAGGAGAGGTGCGGCACCGGAGCAGATCCGGGCCTGCAGCATCGGCAACCGGGTGTAAGATCCCTGCCCCATGCACAACGGCTCCCCTGAACACCTGGAGAATCCTCCAGGCTACAGCCCGGAGTTTACCATGTTTCGCTGCACGGCAGCATAAAAAATGCGGCGGCGCAGAAATTACGGGAGGTCAGCCGTATGCCTGCCTTCAAATCGGGCACGCCGCCCGGCAGGCTAGCCTTGATGGATCAGGGTCGAGAACAGTTTCGGATCCAGGCTCATCGCCTTGAACAGCGGACCCTGGGTCAGCACACTGACCGCGTCATGGCTGTGCAGGCTTTCCTGATGGCTGGCCACCACCCGGAAATCACCGATTCGCGAATCGCCCTGCAGCGCCTCGCAAAACAAACGCGCCGCATCCTCGACAAAGATCGGGTTGGCAGCGTTCAGCTCGGCAAAGGCCTGTTCATCCTCGCGCTTGACCATCACCTGCGTCTCGGTCGGCACCGCCTGGCGGCACAGTTCGATCAGATCCTCGAACCACAGGCAGCCGCTCTCCGGCACCGACTGCAGCGAAATCCGCGCCACCGAGCGCTGCGAATGCGGCGTCGCCAGCTGGCCGCGCGACTGGCGGGCGTGCTCGGACAGTTCCAAGGAGCACGGGCAGGTCGAGGAATAGACATAATCCATATGCATGATCTTTTCGCGCACGCCGTCATGGTCCACCAATTCCAGCGCAAAATCGTAATACTGATAGCCGCTGAGACCGGACCGCAGGCTTTGAACCCGCGCAGGAAAGGAGAACCGCATCTGAATGCGCGCATCGGGGCTGTCCAGATCGCTCAGGTAATCATCCAGCGCCGCGGCCATCACCTCGAAACTGAAGGTGCGCTCGGCGTGTTTATAAAAGGTGCGCATGATCCGGGACATGTTGATGCCCTTCTTGCCGGCGTCCAAGCTGACGGTGCCGGTCACGCTGGTTTCCAGCGTCAGATCGCCGTCATCGCGGGTGTGGAACCGGATCGGCAGGCGGAAATTTGAAATCCCCACATGCTGGATCTGCTCCTGCGCGCCGCGGATCAGGCTGGTCGGCCCGTTCTGCAGATCGGGCAGCGTGGCGCGGTAAGCCTCGTCCGACGTGAAATCTTCGGGGTAGTGCCGCGACAGATCCGGGTAATTGCCCACCTCACGGCCGGGCAGCAGCCGCGCCACAGCAGGGTCCAGCTGGGCGATCTCGGTCTCGGTCACAGTGCCGGCCCAGGCCCGCAGCACATCCAGCGCGGCGGCAGCCGCCTCGCGGTCCGGCGCCTCTGCAGCATCGCGGTTGTGAATGTTCATCGGCGTTACCCCCAGTGATACGGCCCATATAGGGGCCGGCAGGCCACCCTCATATACTGTTAAGCGGCAGTTTTCAAAACGGATCCGCCAAATGCGGCAGAACCGGCGCCTTATCGGACGCCCAGCGCCCCCGCAAGCGCCCGCAATCGCCGTGAGCGCGACTTGTAATGCGCAGTCACCAGCACATAGGGGCGCGGCATCTCCAGCGCCGGACCGGCCAGCCGGTGCAGCCTGCCCGCGCGGATTTCACCGCTCACCACCTGCTCGGGCAGCAGTGCAATACCCAGTCCCGCCTGCACCAGCGGCACGACTGACGGCACCGATTGCGCAATCACTGCTGCCACTGGGTTTTTGCGGGTAATTCCGTGCTGCTTAATATACTGCCGCCAGCCGGGGACCGAGGAAATCGTCTCCCCCCAGCTCACCTCCACCAGCGGCGCTGTCCGCATATCCGCCCCCGGATCAATGCCAACCGGCACCAGGCGGTCGGTGAACATTTCCTGTGTCCGGTAATCCGGATGTTCGCCGCCATAAGACAGCCGGGCATCAATGCCCTCAGCCTCAAGATCGATACTGTCATCCTCGATCCGGAGACGTACAGGCACATCCGGGCGCACGCCCGAAAAGATCTTCAGCCGTTCCGGCAGCCACAGCTGCCCCAGTGCAGGCGTCGCCGAAATCACCAGCGGACGGTACCCGCGGCCCTCGGTCAGCGCTTGGGTGAAACTGGCGATCTCTGCCAGCGACATAGCGGCTTTCTGGTAATAATCGCGCCCCGCATCGGTCAGCCGCACCTGGTTCGCACGGCGGATGAACAGCTTCAGCCCCAGCCAGTCCTCAAGGTTTTTCACCTGCATCGACACCGCCGCCGAACTCACTCCCAGCTCCGCGCCCGCAGCCGAAAAACTCCCGGTCCGGGCGGCGCATTCAAAAGCGCGAAGAGCATTCAGCGGCGGCAGTTTCATGGCTGCACAGTGCAAGATTTTCTTATGCTCGCCAAGATATTTTATAGTGGTCAGATCCCCGTCCAGCGCGCAGGCTTTGTGTAAGCAAAAGAACCCCAAGGAACATCCTATGCACGATATTCTTGATCTGGAGCGTTACCCGCTCGACCGCCCCGGCAGCCCCGGCTGGCAGGCCATGGTGGACCGCTGCCGCGCAGAACTGGCGCAGGACGGCATGTTCAGCCTGGACGGGCTGATGAAGCCGGAAGTGGCCCAAGGCGCCGCAGATGCGCTGCAGGGCAAGTTTAAGACCGAAAGCTTCCACCACAAGCGCGAACACAACGTCTACTTCAAGGACACGGTGGACGGCCTGGCGCCGGACCATCCGGCGCTCAAAAAAGTTGAGACGTCCAATTTTACCCTCTGCGCCGATCAGTTCCAGGGATCGCCAGTGCTGCGTCTGTATGACTGGCCGCCCTTTGCCGCGTTCCTGGCTGCCACCATGGACAAAGAAAACCTCTATACTATGGACGACCCGCTGGCGCGGCTGAACATCATGTCCTATGGGGCCGATCAGGCGCTGAACTGGCATTTCGACCGGTCCGAGTTTACCACCACTATGCTGCTGCAAGCACCGGATGAGGGCGGTGAGTTCATCTACAGTCCCGAACTGCGCAGCGATGACGACCCGAATTATGAGGGCGTCGAGCGGCTGCTGGCGGGCGAAGATCCCAACATGCGCGCCATCACCCTGGCCCCCGGCACCCTCAACATCTTCCGCGGCAAAAACTCGCCCCACCGGGTGGGCACCGTCAAAGGGGCCAAGACGCGCGTAATCGCCGTCTTCACCTTCTACGAACGCCCCGGCGTGCGGTTCACCGACGCGGAAAACATTGGCTTTTACGGCCGTGCGTCGTGACCGAGTTGGCTGTTTTCAAGGACGAGCGCAAACGCGTCTTCCTCAATGCCGAAGGTGCGGACAAACCGCTGAAGTCCCCGCTGCCGCATTCGGTACTGGAACGCGCCCGCGCCTACCGCCTGCAGCAGCTGCGCGACGAGATGGCGCGTCAGGACGTGGCGGGGCTGCTGCTATATGATCCGGTCAACATCCGCTATGCCTTCGACTGTTCCAACATGTCGGTCTGGACCGCCCACAACCCGATCCGCTATGCGCTGATCCTGAACGGCGGCCCCGGCATCATGTTCGAATTCAAGGGCTGCGAGCATCTGAACAATGGCTTGCCCGGCATTGACGAGGTCAGGAACGCCATCGGCTGGATGTTCATGTGCGCCGGTGACAAGGCCGCGGACAGACTGTCCCCCTGGGCGGCGGAGATCGCAGATCTGATCGGGCAATACGGCGGCGGAAACCTGCGGCTGGGCGTCGACCGGATGGAGCCCGAGGGCGTGCATGCGCTGTCGGAACACGGCATTCAGGTGATCGACGGCGGTCAGATTACCGAGACCGCCCGCGCCATCAAATCGGCAGATGAGATCGAACTGATGCGCTGGACCATCCGCGTCTGCGAGGCCGGTATGGCGCGGATCTATGAGCATTCGGTGCCAGGTGTCACCGAACAGGAGCTGTGGGCGCATCTGCATTTCGAGAACGCGCGCTCGGGCGGCGAATGGCTGGAAACCAAGCTCCTCACCTGCGGGCCCAACACCAACCCCTGGTACAAGGAATGCTCATCCCGCGAATGCCGCGAGGGAGAGATGATCTCATTCGATACCGACATGATCGGCCCCTATGGATATTGTGCGGATCTCTCCCGCAGCTGGACCTGCGGCTATGTGCCGATGAATGATACTCAGAAACGTCTGTACACGGCGGCTCGGGAGCAGATCGATCACAACATGGCGCTGCTGCAGCCAGGGCTGAGTTTTGCCGAGTTCAACGCCCAGAGCTGGCAGATCCCGGACGCATATCAACCCTATCGTTACTCATTGGCAGCCCATGGCGTCGGCATGGCTGACGAATGGCCGGTGGTGCCGCTGCATGTGGACTTTGACGGCGCCCACGGCGGGCAGTTCGAGGAAAACATGGTGATCTGCATTGAAAGCCTGATCGGCGAGAAGGGATCCGAGTCGGTCAAGCTGGAAACCCAGGTGCTGGTCACCGCAGACCGGCCGGTGCGGCTCGACACGTTTCCCTGGGAGATGTGAAAAAAGCGGGGGCGCTGCCCCCTCTTGAGCCTGCGGCTCAATTCACCCCCGGGATTATGTGTTCGATATTGCCCTCAATCCAGCTTCTGTCAGATTGAAGGCGGCCGGTTTTCCGGCTGGCCATCCGGTAAACGGGTGGCGGGCGGCCCTGAAGCAGACCCAAAGTCAGTGGTTTTACGGTCGCAAATATCCCGCCACCCGCCGCGCCATATGTCCGGCCAAGATCATTCGGATTGAGTAGAATCGCCTGGAACACACGGCGGTCAAAACGGTGCACTTATCCTTACAACGGCATGTTCAATCCATGCCGCGCTGGAGGGAGGCGTTGGACAAACGGATTTCGGAGCCGGCCGCTGACACGCCCATGTTACGGCACAAGGCGGAACTGATGCTGCCTATCAAAGGCATTGGACCCAAAACCGCAGCCGCGTGTCTGGCGAATCTGCCGGAATTGAACTCTTTAACAAACGGCGAGGCCGCTGCTATCGTTGGCTTGGCACCATATGTGAAAGAGTCCGGAACGTATCAGGGCCCCCGCCATGTCTCGGGCGGGCGCAAGGACGTTCGGGCAAGCCTCTGAATGGCGGCGTTTTCAGCTCTGCGAAGCGACCTGCGGCTTCGGGGCAAGTTGAAGGTGCGGGGAAAACCATCGAAAGTCATCTTTACCGCCATCATGTCCAAGCTCATTGCGATCATGAACACCGTTCTTAAAGAAGGGCAGATATCAACTCGCTACGGCGCAGCATCTTAGCAACTCCCGACATTTGCTGCGCCGCGCACCAAGTCACAGTCTGCGGGACGGGGACGAAACCGCTCACGCGGTCTTGGCGTTTGTGGCGGCTGGATCGCGCTGATTTGTACTGTGGATTTGGCGGATAGGCGTGCCTGTCTGACGATTTGGATCTTCTCAATCTGATGACAGGAGGTTTCGATGTCAGACCAATATGTTCCCAAACTACGCCAGCGGTTTGCCGAAGACGTGCAGATCAAGGGGCTTCAGCCCAAAACACAGACGAAGTATCTGCGTGCGATGCCTGACTTCACGCGGTTTCCGGGGCGCGCGCCTGATAACGCAACGCCGGAGAAATTGCGCGCCTTTCAGCTGGGTATGCTCGGCGAACTGGATGCCGTTATCGGTCTGGATCGTATGTATCCGGTAAGGAACGGCTTTGAGCAGGTGTTCGAGGGGCTCCCAAGCTGTCTTGCGATCTGCCTTGTCCACGAGTTGGGTGATGGCGAACTTGCTGGTCCGGTCTCTCTCGTGACATTCGCGTTGCGAATGCACTGCCGGGCAGTGAATGCCCACGAAGAGATAAAGCTTGCCCTCCACCTTCTGAACCTCGGCGATGCCAATGTGAAAGAAGCCCCCCTCTCATGCATGTGAACATGCACTGCCGGGCAGTGGATGGGGTATCGCTTGAACCGCTGCCGCTTTGGCTTGTCACCCGCGGCATCCGGCAAGCGCGAGATGCCATGCCGCTGAAGGCACCGATGCAGCGCCGGCCGCGTCAGATGCGGGATCGACGGCTGGAGAGCATAAAGGCAATCATCCAGCGGCAGTAGCGTATGCCGCCGGAATGCGGCGATCATTGCCTCCTCCGCTTCGGAGAGAACGGTTGAACGCGGCTCCTTCGGCCCGGTCTTCAAATCCTCCACCGTCGCATGCTTGCGCCACTTCGCAACGGTCTTGGGATTGATGTCCAGCTCCTTACTCAGTGCCGCGATCGAAGCTTGTCCCTTTCGGGATCATGCTTCGCATAACCCTGCCGGGCAGCGGATCGCTGTATTGCTGCTCTGACGGCGTGCGTGCCCTCTCGGCAGATTTGCCATGCAAACCGCCTGCCAGGTGACAGTGCGTGGCGCTCCCGTGACGAACTTGTCCCATAGTGCTTCGTTCCATTCCAAAGAACAGATCCCACCATCAAACCATGGGATCAAACACCTAGGACATGTTGAGCACCATATGGAGGACATTGGCCGACTGGAGTTCATTGTTGGCCCGTCTGGCAAGCGGCTGGAGCAATGCTTACAAGGGGCGCGTTGTTGCTGAAACGCTGGTTCCGGGTGTGACCATGAACGAGGTGGCTGAGCGGCACGATCTGCGTCCCAACCACCTATCGGCGTAGCGGGTGTCTGTAATAAAGGCAAAACTCCTGGCCATCCCAATACAAAGCTTTAGCCGGTCGCCGCGGCGACCCCGGAGGGCAAAAAACGGCACCGCCCGCGGGCTTCTGGCGCAGAACATCCTGGGCAAGGGCTGAAAAACCGCGATGCCTTTGCGCATGTCTGTGACGCCGCAGGCAAGACAACGACGTCGCTAAGCACGTGTCTTAGATCATTAGGAAACAATCAAGCAGGCAAAAGAAACCGGGCGCTTACCATGAAAGTGAACAAATGGGCTCAGTGCCCAATTTCTCCGCTCGCGGCGCATAGGCCGACTCATTGGACGCGAACGACAGCACCGCAAAAGAGACGGCTGAAATTCAAAGGCTTAGCCCTTTTTGCTGATGACCGGTTCCGTCCCACTGCTATCGCGGTGCTTGCGGCGTTGGCATTAGGCAGCATTGAGCCTATTCCGTTGAAAAACCCGGCATTTCCGCGGCCCTGCGGCCTTCTACAACAAAGCGCGTTCTCCGCTCTTCATGCCGGACGCCGCGTTTGCGGCAGGGGTAGCAGCTTTGCGAGCTTTCTGAGGTTCTGGGCGGTGGCTGCGAGGTGGAATTCGTCGCGCGCGCCGCATGGGCCGCGCAATCGGAGCCGTCCCAAACCGAGGATGCGTTTCAGGTGGGCGAACAGCATCTCGACCTTCTTTCTGAGCTTGCAGGAGATCGCGTATTGCGTGGTTTGGGCGATGGCGCGGGCCACGTCGCGAGAGGGCTCGAAGATCGAGCGCGTCACTTTGCGCTGCGGCTCCTTGGGGCAGCACCGCGGCTTCAGGGCACAGGCCTCACAGTCTGGTTTGCGGGCCCGGTAGCGCAGGGTGCCGTCCTTATTGGCGCCCGATCTGGGTGTCGTGAACGCGCGCCGGTATTGCTTGAGCTCCTTACCGCCAGGGCAGATGCAGGCGTCGTTCCCGGCATCCTAGGTGAAGCCGGCCCGTTCAAAGGTGCCGTCCTTGCGCCCGGACTTGTCCCCTCTCGGGACATTGCTGCGCAATGCCCTGCCGGGCAGTGGATCACCGGGATATGCGGGGCGATCCCGCGCTGCCGGTCCAGCCAATCGAGCATTTCGCCGGTGCCGTAAGCGGTATCGGCGATCAGGCGTTCAGGTTTCAGGTCGAAGGTATCGCTCACCCGATCCACCATTGTCCGCACGGCACCGGCCCCGGCTTGCCGGATCGAGCGGGTCGCCTCGACATCGAGGATCACGCCATTGCCGGTGTCGATCAGGTCGTTCGTGGAATAGGCAAAATAGGCGGCTCCACCCCGTGCGCCGGCCCATTGCGAGGCCGGATCGGAATGCGAGGTGAACTTCGGCTTTACCGGGCTGGCCGCGCCGAAGGCCGCATCGCCGAGCGCCGCCAGATCCTCCCTGACAGCGCGCGGCGCGTTCTCGGGGTTGATCTTCTCGGGGGCCCAGTCCGCTTGCGGCGACGAGTTCTGCCGGTTGGCATCGGCCTGGATCAGGCTGGCATCCGCCGCAAAGCGCTGACCACTCGCCAATCCTTCCTCGATGCAGCGCGCGGCCACCGTCTCGAACAGATGCCGCAAGAGATCGCTATCGCGGAACCGGCCGTGTATCACCCGGCAGGCGATGCAAGCATCGCCTAGAGGGCCGGTTCTTTGAGAAGGTCGAATGGCCGGGCACTGGGCCGGTCAGATCGAGGCGGCAGAACCAGCGATAGGCGAGGTTGAGATGCACCTCCTCGCAGAGCCGCCGCTCCGAGCGGGTGCCCATCGTGTAACCGGCCAGGAGCATCCGGATCATCAGTTCCGGATCAACCGGCGGCCTGCCGGCCGGACTGTAGAAAGGAGCCAGGTGCCGCCGGATGCCAGACAGGTCGACGAACCGATCTATCGCCCGAAGCATGTGATCCTGCGGGACATGATCCTCGATCGGGAACTCATAGAACAGCGCGCCCTGCGCTTCCTGCCGTGGCCCCATCATTGCCATGCACCTCCGCTTGCCTCGCGGAAAGTGAATCAGCACTCAACACCCAAAACAACCCGGGTTTTTCAACAGAACAGGCCCTCAGCCGCCGTTGCTGCCGCGCCGGGGTGCCGCACTGGCATTGGGTGGCTCGAAGCCGAGGCTGTGTGGAAACTCCCTAGCATGGTAATCTCCAGACGGGCAGCGGGAGTTAATCTGGCAGGTTTTATCGAGGGCGTAGATCGGGATCAGACAACGCTGCTTCCGGAACGGCTTGAAAATTGGATCTGCGGTGATCATCTGGTCCGTGTGGTCGATCTCTTCGCCGAGGAACTCGATCTGGCTGCGCTGGGTTTCAGCCGTCACGCTCCTGCACGAACCGGGCGGCCGGGGTATCATCCCGCCGTGCTTCTAAAGCTCTTCATCTATGGCTATCTGAATTACATCCCCTCTAGCCGCCGCCTTGAGCGGGAGGCCGGGCGCAACATCGAAGTGATGTGGCTGACCGGGCGCCTTGTGCCTGACCACAAGACCATCGCCGACTTCCGCCGCGACAACGGCGCCGCCGTTCACCGGACCTGCGCTCAAATCCTGGAACTGTGCCGCCGTGCTGGTGTCCTCAAAGGGGCCTGCGTCGCCATTGCCGGAAGCAAGTTCAAGGCGGTCAAAAACGGGGACCGGAACTTCACAAAGCGCAAGATTGCAAGCCGATTGGCCCATCTTGAGGCTGATGTCGAGCGCTACATCGACGAGATGGTCCGCATTGACCGGCAAGAAGCCGGAGAAGCCAGGGTGGAAAGGCTCGCGCATCTAGGTAAGCGCCATGGGCGGCTCCGGCAGGAAGTTAAACGCCTTAAGGCGATGGAGAAGGCTCTGGCGGATGCGCCAAATGGGCAGATTTCCCTGACCGACCCGGGCACGCGCCATGACGACCAGCACGCGTGGCAACGGCCATGTGGGCTACAACGTCCAAAGCGCGGTGATACCGGCACCCATCTGATCGTGGCGCACGAGGTAACCAACCAGGTTTCTGACCGCGATCAGCTGGCTCCCATGGCCAAGGTGGCGAAGACAGCGCTTGGGCAAAAGAAACTGCACGTCGTCGCAGACAACCAAGCCGTCCACTTGCAAGATCAACGACGAAGCTGCTCGGGAACAAGGTCGGGAAAGCTGATAAAGGCGAGTTTTCACACAGCCTCAGCCCAAAGCCGACATCGCAATTCGCATGTAAGAGTAGTAAAGAATCTTCAGAATACTGCGAAAGCAGGTTGGGGAAATTTGTTTCCGACGTCGGCACATTCCCTGTCTGCAGCTTGGTAGCACCGCTAAAGGGGTGCATACTTCTATGCCTGTTTTAGGGTTAAGGACTGCCATGAAGTGCCGACAAATGGCATTGGGCAATGCAGGCGACAGCACTGGGCTGAGTTAATGTCGGATAGTCTTTCATCATGATACAAAGAGTTGGTTCCTTTCTTCTGGTTTCACCGGCATCCCTTGGATTCAATCTATTGATACTTTGGGCGTATCTCCACCTTGGGCCAGTCTCAGGCACGGTAGGGTTGCGGAGCTTTGCTGAGCTTTTGACAGGCGTATTGCGTCACGGATCGGTGCTCCATTTGGCTGTCAACGCTTTGATCATCGCCTTGGCGGGATGGCATGTAGAGCCTCGCCTCGGCCATATGGGCACTGTTTTATTAATGCTAGCATGCGCTGTGTTGGGGACAGGGGCGGAACTCGTCATTGTAGGACCCGGCTATGCGGGAGCCTCTGGTGTGGCCTATGGGCTTGGCAGCTGCGCTGCGCTTTCAGTGGCGTCCAAGAAACAGCGCCCTTGGTTTCTGCTTTGGGGCGCGGCACTGCTTGCAGCCGAGTTGCATTTCGCCGATGAAAGCCTCGCAATTTATTCCCACGCTGTTTCTGCCGCCCTGGGAGGGGTATTCTATATGTTCGAAAATCTCTTTGGCACCAAAGCACCCGCGCTGAAACCTATGATACTCAACCACCTTTCCCGCGTGGTTGAAATCATTGCACAAACGGATGAAGACGACGCGGCAGAAGCCGAGGCCGCAATGCTCAGCCAAGGTGTCAGCAATATGTTCATTCTTAAACAGGGCAGCAGCATTCTTGGTGTGACTGGATATACTCCGGATACCGAAGCCGATGGCGTTGCATGGTTATCCTGGACTTATCTGGACCAGGACTGCGCCGGCCAGGGGCTGGGGCGGCAGATGATGTCAGACCTATTGCAGAAACTTACAGACAGACAGATGCGAAAGCTCTTCATTGAAACCAGTGACTACGCGGAAGACGGTGAACAGATCTATGCAGCCGCGCACCGTATGTATGAGGAGTTTGGTGCGGACCTGGAAGTAACGGTGCCGGATTACCATGAACCGGGAGAAGCCAAGATGATCTATGCGCTGGTCAACCATGATCAGGCCGCCCCACCCGCACCAGAGCTGAAGGTTTCCAATGGGATCCAGTTCACCGGGGCCGAAAAAGCGCCGGAAGGAGACAAGGTAGCTGGTCTAAACTGGCAGGAAACGGGTAAAGGCCTAGAGGGGGCAGAAGCCGTTCTGGCAGATGCTGCCGTCAATGGCGCACGCATGGCTGTGCTGGTGCTGCCGTCAGATCTTTCAACGGCAAATAGTGCAGCTCTTCGATCACAAGGGTTCAAACTTTGCGGCAGCCTGAAAGATTTTTACAGTTTGGGGTTGCAGCAGGATTGGTGGGTATGCTCATTGCACCCGAATGATAAAGACTGCCCCGAATTTCATACAGAGAATTGAATATGCTTGGAAAAGTTAAAACTATCGCATTTATTGGCATTGCCGGTTTTGTTGCCTACTCCATGTTCCTTGCCCCCCAAAGAGAGCAGACAGCGGACCTGGGCCAGGTCTTGGACCGCACCGAGTATGCGCTGATGAACTACGAAGCCTTCTTAGGTGAAAACAATGTTACCACGGCAGGCGATTCGCAGATCAAGGAATTTACTGAGTATCTGACAAACGTCATGAACTCCGAACCTCGGTTCTTTGATCAAACCCTTGGTCTTGAAACCCAGCAGGATGCCAAATTCCTGGGCTTTGCCGATGCAAACGAAAATGGCGTTCAGGACAGTGAAGAGGGTGACGTTTTCACCGTTGAAATCGACGAGGAAAACAAGCGCCTGATCGCCTCGGATGTGAGCGGAAACTCGACCGGCCTGCGGTTCTCCGGGACCGGATTCCTGGCCGGTGCGCTGATCGGCTCGCTGATCAGCCGCCAGCGGTCCGCCGGGGTGACAAAATCAAGCTTCAACAATCGCACAATCACCCCGCGGTCCAGCTACAAGGCACCTTCAAGCGCCCGCTCGGGCGGCCTGCGTGCCGGTAAGTAATCCGGATCGCGAACGCGAACGGCAGGCCTGGATGCGTTTCGGCGTTCGGGCCATTCTTCATTCTACCAAAAGAGGTCGCTATGACGGAGGCTTCCAGCCTGAACCGCTATCAGGATTTACCCCGGAAACAGGGCGCAATTCTTCTGGGTTCGATCCTTGTGGTGGCATTGTGCGGGATCGTCTATGAGCTGATTATTGGAACCGTTTCCAGCTATCTGCTTGGCAACTCAGTTTATCAGTTTTCGCTGACAATAGGGTTCTTCATGTTCGCCATGGGGGTTGGGTCTTATGCTTCACGTTTCATCAATGGGAACCTGATCCAGGCCTTTGTCCAGGTAGAGATTATTCTGGCTCTGGTTGGCGGGCTGTGCAGCATCTCCCTTTTCATGCTCTTTCCGATGGCACCCTGGTTTTATACAGTGGGAATGTTCACCTTCATCTCGGCTATCGGGTTTCTGGTCGGGCTTGAAATTCCTTTGCTGACCCGGGTTCTGTCGGAAGGCTCCACAGTCCGGGAGTCGATTTCAGGCGTGCTGTCACTAGACTATCTTGGCGCGCTGTTCGGGTCAGTGATGTTTCCACTGCTGCTGCTGCCCTCCTTGGGACTGATTTCGTCATCTTTTGCAATCGGTCTGACCAATGCAGCAGTTGCCCTTCTGAACGTATTGTGGTTGCGCGACCATTTGGATGCTCCCCGGCGTATGATGGGCTATGTGCTGGCCACAGTGGCCTTGCTGTTCAGTCTGACTCTGTCTGCAGGCTGGATCACAGCTTTTGCCCAGGACCATCTCTATTTCGACCGCATCGTCTGGCGCAAACAATCACAGTATCAGACGCTGGTTGTGACAAACACCTGGAAGACAAACGATGTGCGCCTCTATATTGATGGGCATTTGCAATTTTCAGAGGCCGATGAATACCGCTATCACGAGGCCTTGGTGCATCCGGTGATGTCCTGGGGCAATCCGGCAAAAAACGTTCTGGTCCTGGGGGGTGGAGATGGGCTGGCGATTCGGGAAGTTCTAAAGCACCCAAGTGTTGAGCGCATTGACCTGGTGGATCTCGACCCTGCAATGACGGACTTGGGGAGAGACTTTGCACCGGTGGTCCGCTTGAACAATGGCAGCATGCAGGCCTCGCAGCTGCACGTGTACAATCAGGATGCCTTTCTTTTTGTGAAAGAAACGGACCAGCGGTACGACCGGATCATTATCGACTTCCCAGACCCCCACAACGAAGCTCTGTCCAAGCTCTATTCTGTGGAATTCTACGCTATGGTCGCTGCGATCCTGACCGAAGATGGTTCGCTTGTGACTCAAAGCAGCTCTCCGTTCTTTTCGCCGCACACCTATTGGACTGTTTCCGAAACCCTCAAAGAGATTTTTCCCGAAGTTGCGAATTACCAAATCCCGATTCCATCGTTTGGCATCTGGGGTTTCAATTTGGCCAGCCGCACTGAAAATCAACCGAAAACCCCCTTCCCTGAGGATCTAAGGTCTTTGAAAACCAAGGACTTCGAGGCCGCCAAGGTCTTCGCGAAGGATTTACTGCCCCAGCGCCCCGTTCAAGTGAATTCAATTTTTAGTCCAGTTATCTATCAGGAATACGCGCTCGACTTGGCGCAATAATGTCCCAACTGTTGAGTTTTGAAAACGGATCCCATTTAGGCGCTTCAGACAACAGCTCGTGGCAAATGTATTTTCACCTTGCTTTTGCAAGTGTCATTTTGTGCATCTGTCTAACTTTGTTAAATCCGCTTTCTGCGCAGAGTGGACGCAGGGGACTTTCCAAGCTGCATGTGCGGCAAAAGCCTGCAAGATCCCGCGACCAGTGAATTCCCGTTTTGCTCCTTGCTGCGGCATGCACGAAGGTCCGGGTCCTCCCGCTGCAATGCGATAAAAAGAACAGCGCGGATGCGGCATTTTTCGCGCTGCGCGCGCGCAGCGTAGTAATCAAATTCACAGTACGGGCTCGATCCGACCCACCGCTCCGCCGCGAACGCAGGTCCGCTCAGGATTGGCGAACGGCAAGAGCCGCCCGCCAAGGTGGTTCAAATGTCGATTTGCTCGGCAATGCTCAGCGCATCTTCGAGTTCGACGCCAAGGTACCCTACTGTGCTGTCTACCTTGGTGTGTCCGAGCAGAAGTTGAACCGTTCTTAGATTTCCGGTTTTGCGGTAAATCTCCGCTGCTTTGGTCCGGCGCAGCGAATGGGTGCCGTATCCGCTGGGTTCCAGCCCAATCGCGGCACCCGCCCCCCTCACAAGCCGGCCATATTGGCCCGTTGAGATATGCGGGCGGTCATGAAACCTGCTGGGAAACATGAAACGGCGGCCGAGCATCTCCGGTGACTTGATCCATGCGGCAATAGTATCCCGCGTGTTTTCAGAGAGTTCGAACTGAACAGGCCGCTTGGTTTTGCTCTGGATCACGGACACTCTTTCGCGAACGCGATCATCCCTCACCAGGTCGGTTACAGCCAGTTTCACCAGATCGCATCCGCGAAGTTTGCTATCTATAGCCACGTTGAACAGCGCAAGATCGCGCAGGTTGCCCGCCAGTTCGAGCGGCGCGGATCGCCCAGACCCGTTTCGGCAACAGTGGTCGTTTCTGGCCGATGACCCGGCCCTTGTTCCAGGCTCTTCGTTTCGGGGTGACAGCGGGAAGTTGGACTCTTGGCATAGTAAGCCCTCCAATCCTTCCGCCAAGCCCAGACATCGGCAATGCGCTGACACCTGAATCTTAATGGCGGATTGAATGGCCGTTGTCCGATTGGGTGTTCTTTGGGAAAAGCCGCGGAAGCATTGGGCCGGTCTGGGCCCATGGACGAAGCCGCTCCGCGGCATTGGCGCGGGTGGCTGATGTTCAGCGATGATCTGACAGTGGTGCATTTGGGGAACGGCATTTCTGCCTGACGATTGAGCCCTTCTCAATCATCAGACAGGAGGCTCCCATGACAGAGGAGAGATCAACCCCGCTTCGAGAGCGGATGATCGAGGACATGCGCATCCGCGGGATGGGCGACAAGGCGCAGAAAGCGCATATCCGGGCGGTCAAGGATTTCGCCATTTTCCTCGGGCACCCGCCGGATACCGCCTCACCGGAGGAACTCCGCGCCTATCAACTGCACATGACGGATACAGGGGTCACGCCGGCGACTTTCAACGCCAGGATCGTGGCGCTCAGATTCTTCTTCGGCATGACCTGCGGGCGCGAGGAGATGAAGCGCTACATGCAGTTCCGCACCCAGCCCAGGAGGTTGCCTGTAGTCTTCAGCGTTGAAGAGGTATCGGACATCCTGATGGCGGCGCCGGGGCCCGGGCTCAAATACCGTGCCGCGCTCAGCATTTCCTACGGCGCGGGGCTGCGGGCCGCCGAGGTCTGTAACCTCAAGATCGGCGATATCGACAGCAACCGGATGCTGATCCATGTCGAACAGGGCAAAGGGCGGAAGGACCGGAAGGTGATGCTGTCACCCGGGCTTCTGAGCTTGCTGCGCGACTACTGGCGCGAGGCGCGGCCGGAGGGCTGGCTGTTCCCCGGCAAGCCGAAGATCAACCCGCTGTCGCCACGGCAGCTGAACCGCGCCTTCACGTCAGCGAAGAACATGGCCGGCATCAAAAAGGCCGCCACTCTGCATACCCTGCGGCACAGCTTTGCGACGCATCTGCTGGAGGCCAACACCGATGTCCGGGTCATCCAGGTGCTGCTCGGCCATGCCAAGCTGAGCACGACGGCCCAATACACCCATGTCGCCACCAAGACGATCCGTGACACGGTCAGCCCCTACGAGATGCTGGAGCAGTTGCAGGATCAGACAATCAAGCGAAGCCTGAAGTGACGGGGCACTGGGGTGTCCCGCCCGGGGCTGGAGATTGCTGATATATTCCGTGCCCATGGTGCCGCGTGGCGGCGGGCCAATGCAGGGCATGTCAGCCTGACCCAGCTCAAGGTGATGTCGGCAATCGAAGCCTGCCGGACCGAAGCGCTCGGCGGGCATGTGGCCGGGTGCGCCAAATGCGGCCATCGCCACATCGCCTACAATTCCTGCAAGAACCGGCACTGCCCGAAGTGCCAAGGGCCAGCGGCGCGCGACTGGATGGAAGCCCGCGCCGAGGACCTGCTGCCCGTGGAGTATTTCCACGTGGTCTTCACCCTGCCCGCAGAGATCGCCCGGATCGCCTCCTGGAACAAGCGGGCGGTCTACGGTCTGCTGTTCCGGGCGTCGGCACAAACGGTCATGACCATCGCAGCGGACTCCAAGCGCCTTGGTGCTCGGGTGGGCATGACCAGCGTGCTGCATACCTGGGGATCGGCGCTGACCCATCACCCCCACATCCATATGATCGTTCCCGGTGGCGGCCTGTCTCTGGACGGCGCGAGATGGATTGCCTGCAAGCCCGGGTTCTTCCTGCATGTGCGGGTCCTGTCGCGCTTGTTCCGGCGGCTGTTTCTGGAGGGGCTGATGGCGCTTCACCGCGCCGGGGAGCTGGCCTTCTTCGGCGACCTGGAACCGCTGGCGCAGGCCGATGCCTTCGCAGAGTGGCTGGCTCCTTTGCGCAAGTCCGAATGGGTGGTCTATGCCAAACCGCCCTTCGGAGGCCCGGAAGCCGTTCTCGCCTATCTCAGCCGGTACACCCACCGGGTGGCCATCTCGAACGCACGCCTCGTCAGCGCCGACGCAGGCACCGTGGCATTCCGTTGGAAGGACTACAGGATCAAGCGCGGCGACAGGCAGAAAGTCATGCGTTTGGCCACGCCCGAGTTCATCCGCCGCTTCCTGATCCACGTCCTGCCCGCTGGTTTCCACCGCATCCGGCACTACGGCTTGCTCGCCTCAGCGCAGCGCAAGGCCAACATCGCCCGGTGCCGTGCCCTGCTCGGGACAAGGTGCCCGGCTCAAGAACCGCCAGAAGCCGCCGAGGTTCTCCCGCTCACCCTGCGTGAGCCATGCCCGTGCTGTGGCGGAACAATGCATATCATCGAGATCTTCCGGCGCGGGCAAAAACCCCGGTCGCGCGCGCCACCGCGGAAGGAGGCGGCATGACGAAACGCCCGTCATTCCGGTATTGTGAACACCGGGCATCCGCAGCCGCCCGGCTGTCTCCATTTACGCCTGTACTCTCCTGCAAGCTCAGAACCACGCCGAAACGCCGCTTTCGTCGCAGCAATTGTCCGGAGGCCCCCGTTAAGAGCATCCCAACCGGCATCGGAATGCCTCCGGCTTGGCCGCTGGCTCCAACCGCAGACCCCGCCGTCTGCGCTCTTTCCCCATAGACAGCCCCAAGAGTCCCGCGGCTTCCACCTTGGGAGGTTTTCCAACGCGGGCCGATGTCGCGCCAAGCCGCACCCTCACACCGCGGCCCGCATCAGAAAACCTTCACCTTAGCAGTTCTCTGTTTGCGGGATTGTCAAGTGCGGGTTCTATTGCCGTTCGGGGTCCTGGTTCTCTACGAAGTCGGTGTTTCCGCTTCCTGATGGCGTCCGGGAGCTGACCGGCCAGAATGTCATTCGCGAAGTGAGCGTTGGCTCCTTCAACCGCTTTAGACTGGCTTGATCCGCCGCCGTCCCGAAGGACGCTGAACCCGCCCTGTCTCTGGTGGGCGGGGTCTCAGTTGATTGTCAGGTGATGAGCTCCTTTTCCGGTTCGAAATCTGTCCCGTCGCGCCAGATGCACATCATGACGACAGCGAGTTTTCGGGATGCCGCCACCGCAGCTTTCTTGAAGCCCTTCCGATCTTGCAGCCTCTTGGCCCACACGCGCAGTTTTGACGGCTTTCTGACCTGGGTGATCAAGCTGGTTGCAGCGGAGTAGAGCAATCTGCGCAGATCACGGTCTCCGCATTTCGATATCCGTCCGGATCAGTCCATGTCTCCGGATTGACGCCGCCGCGGCGTGAGGCCGAGGAAAGCACCGACGTCTCGGGATCTCCGGAAACGGCCTGCATTGTCGAGGGTTGCGATAAAAGACAGCGCCACGACAGGCCCAACGCCCGGGACGGTCATGAGGCGGCGGGCAGGGCCGCTTTGGCGCGCGATGAGCCTGAGATCGCCGTCCATCGCTTCCGCAGCCGCGCACAGGGCCCTGTGGATCGGGATGAACATGCCGGCCATCACGCCGAGTGCCGGGTTGGTCTGACCTGCCTCAGCGAACTGATCACGGAAGCCCTGCCGCAGGTTTTCCCGGCCAACTGAACCCATACAGATCCCGAAAACCTTCAGCACACCGCGAACATGCGCCTCCAGGTCCTTGCGCATCCTGATCAGGCGCTCCCGTGCGCCAATGAGCACGCGGATCCGCTCCGACGCCTCGCTTCTGATGTGAACCCGGCTGAACCATCCGGTGCGGGCCAGATGCGCCAGCCCTTCGGCATCACCGGTATCGGACTTGCTGATCCGCCCGGACCGCGCCTTGTGCGCCAGGCGGGCATCAATGCAGATGATCGGAAGGCCGCGTTTCTCCAGTTCGCGGGTGAGCCAGATGGCCAGAATGCCGCTCTCATGCACAATCCGCTCGGGCTCAGCGGCGTGCTCCGAAATGAATGATGCGATTGCGTCCGGATCCGAGCTGGTTTCGCCACGCGCAAGCACCTTACCCTCTCCATCAACAACACAGATCGACACGGATTTGACGGGCACGTCTAGACCAACATAGTACGGCATGGTCGTTCTCCTTCACGGCTGGTTTTGCTGAGGCTGATCTTATCGGACCTCGTTCGCCCTGGGAGAGCGGCCGCCGAAAACACACCATGTCATTCGCCATGCTTAGGATTTTCGCAGAAGCAGCATACGTGCAAGACGCCCCTCCCGAGATCCATTACACCAGTTCCGCCAATCAGCTTGCTGACCGCTGTAGTGGTATTTGCGACAATACAGCTGGAACCTTCGGTTCTGACCCGGAGCACGCACAGGCTGCCTCTACAGGCATCGCCACAACTTTCAGGAAAAACCTGCACAAGCTCCGTGTCCTACCACCCGGGTGGAATTGGCAGTGTATTCCGCTGAAGACGCGGACATGCGCTGACGTTGTTTCAGGTTGTTGAAATCTTTCAGGACTTTGGATTTTGCGTTGATCTGGCCAAATGTTACTCGCGATCAGGTGGAAAATTTGAGGTTTAGATTTCATGAGTCGCAAAATAGTCGTCGGAACAAACAACAACGATCGTTTGCTGCTTGGGGAGGAGAACTATGATATTTCTGCGCTCAACGGCAATAATTCCATTCTGGTTGGCGACGGGGATAACCGGATCGCAGCTGGTGACGGCAACAACCAAGTCGCGATCGGCGACGGCGATAACGACGTTGAGCTAGGGGGCGGCAAGAACCGGGTTACAGCAGGCGACGGCGCGAATTCGGTTTCCACAGGCGAAGGCCATGACACGATTGTGCTCGGCGATGGCGAGAATTTCATCAGAGCCGGCGCTGGCAACAACCGAATAGCCCTCGGGAGCGGCGACAATTTTGTTGAAGCAGGAGAAGGCAACGACAAGATTCAGGTCGGAGAGGGCTTCAATGTGATCCGCGCAGGCGGCGGCCGAAACAACATTACGGCCACTGGCGACACTGACATTCATACAGGCGATCAAGACGACAAGATTAAATTGGGCGAGGGTCACCACTTAGTCTCAGCCGGTGGCGGGAAAAACACAATCCAAACCGGCGACGCCACGGTGGATATCAAAACCGGGGATGGCGACGACAAAATTTCAGTCGGTGACGGAACCGGTACGATCTCAGCCGGGAACGGCAAAAACAAAATTTCGACCGGGGAAGGTTCTTTTCGAATTTCAACCGGTACGGGCAGTGATCAGATAAGGGCCGGCGATGGCGACGCTACGATTTCCGCGGGGGATGGCGACGACAGAATCTATACGGGCGATGGCAGTTTCACCATTACTGCTGAAGCGGGACGCAACCAGGTCCAGACCGGGGACGGCCAATTTAACATTACGTTAGGTAGCGGTTCCGACAAGGTTCAAATCGGTCAAGGTGAAGGGCAGATTCACGCAGGTGACGGTGACAACAGGGTGTCGGCCGGAGATGGCAGCTATGTGGTTCTAACCGGCAGCGGCAGAGACCAGATTACCTTGGGAGATGGGGATTACCACGTTACGTCGTCCGGCGGAAACAACCGGATCAAAGGCGGCTATGGGTATAACACGATTACCACAGGCGGCGGCGCAGACGACATACGGCTTGGAGAAGGTGACGCGGTCATCAATGCCGGAGACGGGAACAACAAGATTTCTGTCCAAGGCGGGTTTGCAGATATCACAGCAGGGGATGGCAACGATGCAATCTCTGTAGGCGATGGCTCCAGCATCATTGCTGCCGGCGCTGGCAAGAACCGCATTACTGCCGGAGACGGGGATTTGACCCTGACTGCCCTGGGCGGGGACGATGCTATCCGCATGGGCGACGGGCACAGCGAGATCTCTGCCGGAGATGGCAACAACCGGGTGACAGTTGGTGATGGGCAGCATCAGGTCACGGCGGGCGACGGTAACAACCGCGTCGGCTCCGGTGACGCGTCTGTGTTTGTCACAGTGGGGGATGGCAACAACCAGATCAAATTGGGGGAAGGGGAAACCAGGATCACCGCCGGGGATGGCAACAACAAAATTTCCTTGGACGAAGGTGTCGGCTATGTCCAAGTGGGCAATGGCAACAACAATATCTCGGCAAGAGATGGCGAGTACTCGATCCAGACCGGCAACGGAAACAACAACATTCGCCTGAACGAAGGCGGAGGCTTCAATAACTACATCACAACCGGATCCGGGGCCGACAAAATATCAGTTGGGGATGGTGATAATGAGATCTATAGCGGCGGCGGCAACGACAGCATCCGTACCGGGGACGGCAATGTCCAGGTGCTGGCTGGCGCCGGCAACGATACAGTGCGAACCGGTGCTGGCGAAGACTGGGTGATTGGCGGTGCAGGCGATGACCGGCTGGACGGCGGCGCGGGCACCGATTGGGCTGCCTTCCGCGGCTCGGTCCGCGATTACCGCATCGAAGCGCTCAGCCGGTCCACGATCCAGGTGACATCCGCATCAGGTGAAGTGGCTGACATTGGCACCGACCAGCTTCGCAACTTTGAATACCTGTATTTCGAAGGGGACGGCTTCACCTTGGATCTCAGCGACCTGAGCGTCCTGGATACGCTTTACTCGGTGGACCTTCAGGACGACTCTGTCAGTGCCGACATCGAGGGGCCACTGGAAATTTCCCTGGCGGATCTGCTGGAGAATGATGCGTCTCTCGGCACAGGTGACGCGGATTTCTACATTGCGGGCACCAGCGCAGAAGGGCTTTCAATACAGTTTGACGGATCCACGATCACATACAACGATGCAGACGCCTTGCAGCATCTGGCCGAAGGGGAGGTCTTCACTGATAAATTCACCTATGAAGTGGTGGATGAAGAAGGCAATCATGACACCGCAACTGTTACGGTCACGGTGACGGGCGAAAACGATGGGCCAGAGGCGGAAGATGACCGTCTGGATGGCGGCCCGACCGGGCATGATGCCTATGAGGGCGGGGACGAGTTTTCGCTGCTGGGAAACATTCACAGCACCGCCAACGAAGGGCAGACCATTGCCCGGGGCGATGGCGGGTATGTCGCGGCTTGGCAAACTCATTCAGGCAAAGGTTACGAGGTTTCCATTCGCATCGTTGATGGCAACGGGAATGAGGTCAAACCGCTGTTCTTGGCGAATTCCGACACCGAGGCAACCCAGAAACTCGTTGACTTGATTGATCTGGAAGACGGCGGCTTTGCGGTCACCTGGGTGACCACTGGAGGCACCTACGGCCCTAAAACGCATAGCCACATGCGGGTTTTTAATGAAGATGGATCCCCGCGAACAGATGAGATCACCTTGGTCAACAACGACGGACATAGCGAGGGCTACCTCACCTATCATTCCAAATCTGTTGGCCTCAGCAACGGCAACATCCTGGTAACCATGCCGGCGTCGGTCGACGGCACCGATGATTGGGGCTTGTGGGGGCAAATCTATTCGCCACAAGGACGCAAAATAGGGGACAAAGTGCTCCTGACCGATAACCTTTCCAGTTACAGTTTGCATTATACTCTGGACATTGCCGCGCAAGAGGATGGCGGTTTTGTCATGACCTGGAGTCACAGGGCAGGCCAGTTCGGCTCGACCACTCTCTATGCCAGCACTTTTGACAACGATGGCAATGCTTTGCTGTCTGATATCATAGTTGACACCGATCGGACCGAGAATGCGACATTGCGGGACTCTTCAGTTTCCGTGAATGATGACGGCACATTTGTTGTGACATGGTATGAGGCAAGCGATGGATTGGGGACTGAAGCCAGCATCCACGGTAAAGTTTTGGGTGCAGACGGCCGAGATTTGTCCGGTGATTTCGAAATTGATCAGCAAGTGATCACCCATGACCCCAACCGGATTGGAAATGGCGAAGTTACATGGCTGGAAGGGGATCAATTTCTTGTCACCTGGCGAAATCTGGATGACTCCCGGCTTGGCATCTATGCGCAAATTTTCAATGCAGACGGCTCCGAAGCAACCGACCGTTTCCTGGTGAATGAGGAGGAGCATTGGAACCAGACGCAAAGCTACGTCACTTTGCTGGACGATGGCCGGTTCATCATCAGCTGGTGGAGCAACGATGGCGGGCTGTTCCGCAGCAAGGCCCGGATTTTTGAGGGCACCGGAGAAGAAGAGGAAATACCCTATACCAGCGAAGACAGTGCTGCGCTCATCGAGACGTCCGAATTAATGCGGAATGATGAAGATCCAGACGGCGACGAGTTCCTCTTTACCCTGGACAGTACTGTCAGCGAAAACGGTGCCAGCCTGTCCTATGATTCAGACACGGGCCTGATCACCTATGACCCGACTGCTGCTGCTGATATCCAGGCATTGAAACAGGGGGATATTCTCGAGGACACTTTCACCTACACAATCTCTGACGGATCGGGAGGTTTTGATCAGGCCACTGTCACGGTGGTTGTCGGCGGGCTGGACGAAGTTCTCAGTTAACGCATTAACCATCGACCAAACTGGAACTGGTCGAAACCGGGCAGTTTGCCGGAATCGCTGCCGAAAGGCCTGTATTTCTGATTGATCTATTTCTGACCTTTGGCGAACGATCCTCGCCCCCAAAGGCCAGAAATTTCAAGAGTGTCCGCCGTCATATAAAATGGGACTTCAGAGCGGCTTGAGCATTGGAGGCTCTGGTTGGGTTGCGTGATTGATTATGCTGCCTGTTTCTGGTGTTGCAAGCGGCGCTGTCGGATCGTCAACTTCTTGATCTTCTCGCTTTCTCTCAGAATGGCTTTGTCCCTTCCGAAGTAGACGCCGGCGGGTGTGACGTTGCTCAGGCTCTCGTGGTAGCGCTGGTTGTTGCAGTAGTCGACAAAGGTCCCGATTTGGCGTTCGAGAGCACCGGGGAGATAGTAGTTTTCCAGCAGGACCCGGTTTTTCAAGGTCTGATGCCAGCGTTCAATCTTGCCCTCCCTTTTGCGGGGGGAATGGTGCTCCGCGCACATGGGTCATCTTTTGTTTTCCGTAAGCGCTTCGGCGCCCCCCTACACGGCGCGGCTTGACGAGAGAGAGAAGTTCCAGGGCATAAGGTCGTCGATGCGGCTTTTGGGATGACCGTCGAGCAACGCGCGCAGCGTGTCGGAGAGGTAGCTGACCGGATCGACGTCGCACATTTTGCAGTTCGCGATCAGGCTGGCGAGCAATGCCCAGTTTTCAGCACCAACCTCATGCCCGGCGAAGAGCGCATTTTTCCGTGTTAGAGCAATTTTCCTGATCTGGTTCTCGACCGGGTTGGTGTCCAGTTCCAGACGGCCATCTTCCAGGAACCGCGTCAGTCCGGGCCAACGCGTCAGGGTGTAGCGGATGTCCTCGGCAAGCTTGGACGAACGCGGAATGCGCGACAGCTGCGCCTCGAGCCAGGGCCTGAAGGCCGCGATGACCGGCGCGGAGAGTGCGCGCCGGGCGGCAAGCCGGGCTTCAGCAGGCAGGCCGCGCACGGATTTCTCGACGGCATAGAGCTCGGCAATCTGGCGCAGAGCTTCCTCTGCAATCGGTGAGCCGCCCTTTTCGAGCCGCTTCACAAAGCGCCGGCGCACATGCGTCCAGCAATGGACGAGCATCCATGGGCCCTCGGCCCGGTCGACCTTGGTGAGCTTATCATAGGCTTCATAGCCGTCGCATTGCACGAATTGCCCGCGATAGCCCTCGAGGAAACGGAGCGCATGCACGGCGCCCCGGCCGGGCGCGTAGTGGAACATCACCACGGGCGGGTCGGCACCGCCATGGCCCCGGTCATCGGCAACGATGGCCCAAAAATAGCCGGTCTTCGTTTTTCGCCGCCCAGGATCGAGTACCGGCGCGCGGGTTTCATCCATGAATACCCGGTCCGCGCCCTTCAGCCGCTCCTTCAGGTGATCTGCAATGGGGCGCAGGTGGAAACAGGCGCGCCCCACCCAATTGCCAAGCGTCGCCCGGTCCAGCGTGATCCCTTGCCGAGTGTAGATTTCCGCTTGGCGGTAAAATGGAAGGTGGTCGCCGAACTTGGCCACCATGACCTGTGCGATCAGCGCTTCGGTGGGCAGGCCGCCGGGCACGACATGTTCCGGCGCATGCGCCTGGACCACCGCGCCGGAACAGCGGCGGCAGGCATATTTGGGGCGCCGTGTGACCAGCACGCGGAGCTGGGCGGGCACAACGTCCAGCCGTTCGGAAACATCCTCGCCGATCCTGGCCATCTCGCCGCATCCGCAGGGGCACAACGTGCTCTGTGGCTCGATGATCCGCTCCACGCGGGGCAGATGCTTTGGGAGATGCCCGCGGTTGCGGTTCGGCGGGCCGCTCTCGGCAACGCCTTGCCCCTTCAGCGCGCGCCGCGCCTTCTCCTGCGCCGCTTCCAGCACGCCCTGTGCCAGTTCCACATCTTCAAGCGGCAGATTGAACTGCTCCGGATCGAGCTTTTCGGATTTCCGCCCGAACGTCTCCCGGCGCAGCTCGCTGACAATGCTCTCCAGCCGTTTCTGGGCCTCAACCGCATCCGCCAGCGCCGCCTCGGTCTCGGCGAGGCGGGCCTTCAGACGGGCGTTTTCTTCGGCCAGGGCGGTGTCGGTCATGGCTGCGATCAAGCACATGGGCGAGATTGCCACCACCGTCAAAACAAGGCTGAGTCACTCAGCCGCAGCTATCCTGCCAGTTCCGGCCGCCGCACGCGCTCGGGGCGGACAAGCCGCCAGTCGAGCCCCTCGAACAGAGCCGAGAACTGCGCGGGAGACATCTTCATCACACCGTCCTGTGCCTTGGGCCAGACGAACTTCGCGCCTTCCAGGCGCTTGTGGACCAGCACGATACCGGTCTGGTCCCAGACCAGGACCTTGATGCGGTCGGCCCGTTTGGCGCGGAATACGAAAGCCGCGCCGCTGAACGGGTCGAGTCCCATCGTCTCCTGAACCAGCAGCGCCAGGCCGTCTATGCCCTTCCGGAAATCCGTCGGGCGCGTGGCTACGTAGATGCGCAGCCCACCAGCCGGCGAGATCATTGTGTTGCCGCCCGGATCGCGCGGATCATCCGGGTCAAATGCGCTTCGCCGATGTCCGGCGGCACCCGCAGGGTCACGCCGTCCACCACCATCTCGATCCTGCTGGACTTAGCCGCGCCGCCGCGCCGTTTCGGGCTGGGCTCAGGTCGCGCCGGCTTCGGCTCCACAACAAGCGCCGCGAACATCGGTTCGGCAGCCGTCTCTGCGGGCAGAGCCAGCGCGCCGGCCATCAGCTTCTTGCGCCAATCATAGACCTGCCAGCGGGTCACCGCGTGCCGCCGCGCAACATCAGCAACCTTTGTTCCGGGCACCATGCTTTCCACAGCGATCCGCGCCCGCTCAGCCTCGCTTCGGAAACGCCGGCCCGACCGTCCTTCAAAAACTTCCATCCTGCCCGCGTAGCCATCCGTTGAGCCGTCTAAAGAGACGTCCATTTTGCCGTCCTATCCTGTCTCACTTCGACAGCAGGACTCGCACAGCCAGCGTCAGCGCGGCAGGAGGGGATCGACGAAGCGCTTACTGTTTTCCCAACCATTCAGCCAAATCGCCAGAGATGTAGCACGAGCCGCCGCCCATTGGGCGTGACGCGGCATTGCGGCCCGGGATCCTGCGTGTTTTCGAAGAGAACTGGCGGGTCTATGGCGTGCGGAAGATCTGGCGGCAATTGCAGCGGGAGGGTTTCACTGTTGCCCGCTGCACGGTCGCCCGGCTGATGAAGAGCATGGGTATTCAAGGCGCTCGCCATTGTCCTCGGACCAATGGCGGACAAAAGCTCGCTCCGGGGCAAGCCGCACAAAACCACGATGCCCGGCAAAAAGGCCCCGTGCCCGCTCTCGCACATGCTGCGCATGTGCTGCCGGGCAGTGGATGGACAAGGTGAACCGGCAATTCCGTGTCCCCGCGCGCAACATGCTCTGGGTCAGCGATTTCACCTATGTTGCCACCTGGAAGGGGTTCACCTATGTCGCCGCTCGCCATTGTCCTCGGACCAATGGCGCCTTCAATGGCTCGCTTATCGATGCCTATGCCCGCAAGATCGTTGGCCCCCTCTCGGCAGATTTGGCTTTGCCAAATCGCCTGCCGGTCAATGGGTCGTGTCAGCACCTCGGCGCATGCCGGGTTCGTTCTCCCCTCTCGCACATGCTTCGCATGCGCCTGCCGGGCAATGGATGCTCTGGAGCAGGCTGTTCACGAGCGGCGGCCGACAAAGGCGATGGGGCTTGTTCATCACTCCGGCCGCCGTTCTCGGCGATCCTGGCATCGCCTGTCACGCAGTGGGTCAGCCAATACCTTTCGATCAAATACACAGAGCGGTTGGGCGAAGCCGGTATCGAGCCCTCTGCGGGCAGCGTTGGAGACAGCTATGAGTTCAAGCAGATCCGCGCAGCGGATCAAATGATCCGGGGGGATCATTTGAAGGCGCAGAACGCCCTGGCCGAGACGATCAACGGTTTGTTCAAAGCCGAGGTCATTCACCGCCGCGGCCCTTGGCGCAACTTCGAAGACGTGGAATACGCAACGCTCGAATGGGTGGATTGGTTCAACAACCGCCGCCTGCTTGAACCCATTGGGAACATCCCGCCGGCAGAAGCAGAGGCCCATTTCTACGCCGCTCTGGAAACTGAGGACATTGCCGCGTAACTAACTGAAATCAGTCTCCGGCAAACCCGGTGCGGTTCATGGGCATCATTAGGTCCTGTTGACAACTGGCGAAACCAAATGCGGATAGATGTGATATCAACGAAGCCGAGGTAGCTTTCAGCGGTTTTGTCGTATCGCGTGGCGACGCGGCGGGCATTTTTGAGTTTGTTGAAGCACCGTTCAACCATGTTTCTCAGCCTATTTAGCCCACGATCCACGCCGACCCGCATCTTCCGTGTCTTGCGCATTGGGATTTGGGTGAGAATACCGCGCTGGCTCATGGCTTTGCGAATGCGATCAGCGTCATAGCCCCGGTCAGCGAGCAGCCCCCGGGGTTCGGGGAGGTTGTCCGCCATCACAAGATCAAAACCCAGATAGTCCGATGTTTGCCCCGGTGTGATGTCTGTTCTCATTGGTAGCCCATGGGCGTTGACGCGGAGGTGGATCTTGGTCTTGAACCCACCTCTTGAACGGCCAAAACCTTGTCTCGGAGTCCCCCTTTTGCGCCCGCCGCCTCCCTCTCGGGACATTGCCGGCGCAATGCCCTGCCGGGCAGTGGATGGTGGGCTCGAATAACAGTGCTGTCCACTGCCCGGAAGGCGGCTGTGCCGCCGAGAGGGAGCATTTGCAGTGCGTCTGGGACAGCTCCGCTTTGGTTCAATGCCTCAAGAATATCCTCCCAAAGACCCGCCAATGTCCAACGCCGGAATTGCCGGTAAACGCTGGACCATTTGCCGAACTCTTCGGGCAAGTCCCGCCAGGGCGATCCGGTGCGTGCGATCCAGAATATCCCATCTAAAACAAGGCGATGATTGGTCGGCTTGCGCCCATTTGGAGCGCGGGCAGCAAGAATGAAGTGTTCAAACAGCGACCATTCCTCGTCGCTCGTCAGGTCTCGGGGCAAGCGGATCTCCATAGCAGATACCAGCTTGAATCACGGCAGAGCGCCAGTGTGACCCCATTTTGTCAACACGCCCTAGTCTGCAAACATTGTCATCCTTGGCCAGATCACGAATGCGCTTCTCCTGCCGCGCCAGTTGCTCGCGCAAAACAACTCTGGCCGACAGGATTGGCTCTACCGCTGTTTCCAGCATGACATTGCCGTCGGCAAGCTCGCGTACACGGGCTTCGTAATTACCCTTGCTGACAGTGCCGATCTTGAGGCCAAAGTTGCGAAGCAACCCATGAACGGACAGTTCAAGATTAATAATCCCTTGTTTGAGTGCCTTGCGCGAACTCAGCAAAGCCCGCGTTTCCTGGGAAGAAACCGACTTGCAATGAACGGCTCGAAACCAGCCCATTTGCAACAACCGTGCAATCCCTTCCGCGTCCCTCCGGCCGGTCTTGATCGGCATCGCCTTCAATGCGCCTTTGACCTGGCGGGTTTCCATCAGGACAGCCACGATACCAGCATCGGCTAAACCTTTATGCAGCCACTGGGACAACGGCCCGGCTTCGAGGCCAATTCTTGATATGCCGTACTGCAAATTTTGGACAAAGCGCACAAGAGCTTCCGGCTCGCTGGCTTCTGTTGCCTCAACTACAATCTTCCCATGTTCGGTGACGACGCAAATTGCGGTATTTGCCAGTGAGACATCCAATCCGATAAATACATTCATGTTATTGCCCTTCTATTCTCCGGAATTGGGGCGCGCGTAAATGCAAGACCCCGCAGACACGCGGTAGCGTATCAAGGGCAATGACACTCTGTCTCAAACCTATCAGACACCTCTGACGCCGGAGAATCATGCAACGCCCCATTACGGTATCTTGGGAGGGTGCGAAGGCGCCTTCGTCATGCTGAAAGCATGCCTCCGGCATGACAGGAAAGTCAGGTGCGGGCCGTGCCTCTGGCCCGGCCAAAAGACATTTTCAAGAATCTCCAACATCACCTGCAATAAGTGCGCTATCCGCCCGCCTCTTGCGCGATACCACCCGCAGCGCTATATGCGCCGCACCGGTCGCAGCCTACCCGGTCACCAAAACAAGGGTACAAACATGAAGACTATCGTTATCTGCTCGGGCGGGCTGGATTCCGTTTCGCTTGCCCATATGGTTGCTGATGAACATCAGCTGACCCGCCTTGTCTCCTTTGATTACGGCCAGCGCCACAAGAAGGAGCTCGACTATGCCGCCGCCGCCGCTGAGCGGCTTGGCGTGCCGCATGACATCATCGACATGCGCGGTATCGGCGCAGCCCTTTCCGGCTCTGCCCTGACGGATGATATCGACGTGCCGGACGGCCATTACGAAGAAGAATCCATGAAGGTTACCGTGGTGCCGAACCGCAACGCCATCATGCTGACAATCGCCTATGGCATCGCTGCCGCCAATGGCGATGAGGCCGTGGCCACGGCAGTGCATGGCGGCGATCACTTCATCTATCCAGACTGCCGCCCGGCCTTCACCGAAGCGTTTGATGCCATGCAACGCGCCGCGCTGGATGGCTATGCGGACGTGCGGCTCTACACGCCGTTTGTACACCGCTCCAAGGCCGACATTGTGACCGCCGGTGCCAAGCACAATACCCCCTTTGCCGATACCTGGTCCTGCTACAAGGGCGGCGACAAGCACTGCGGCCGCTGCGGCACCTGCGTCGAGCGGCGCGAGGCATTTCATCTGGCGGACATCGCAGATCCGACGGACTACGCCGACCCCGAGTTCTGGCAGCAGGCGATTGCCGCCAAGGACGGTGCCTGATGTTCCGGATCACCAAGGAGTTCCATTTCTCCGCCTCGCATCAGCTGACGCATCTGCCGTCCGGCCACCAATGCGCCCGGCTGCATGGGCACAACTACGTGGTGGTGGTGGAACTTGCGGCCAAGGAGCTGAACGCGGATGGCTTTGTGCGCGACTATCACGAGCTGAAGCCGCTGAAAGAATACATCGACGGAACCTTTGACCACCAGCACCTGAACGACGTGCTGGAAGGCCATTCAACGGCTGAAAACATGGCCAAGCATTTCTATGACTGGTGCCATGCGCGCTGGCCGGAGGTTACTGCCGTGAAGGTTTCCGAAACCCCCAAAACCTGGGCGGAATACAGGCCGGAGTACCGGCCATGACCCTGCGCATCGCGGAAATTTTCGGCCCCACGATCCAGGGCGAAGGCGCATTGATTGGGGAGCCTACGGTGTTTGTCCGTGCCGGCGGCTGTGATTACCGCTGTTCCTGGTGCGACAGCATGCATGCGGTGGACAGCGCCAACCGCCACGACTGGGCGGTGATGGCGCCAGAGGAAGTCATGGGCGAGGTGCGCCGCCTGTCCGGCGGCAAGCCATTGACGGTGTCGATCTCGGGCGGCAATCCGGCGATCCAGGACTTCGCCCCGGTGATCGCCTACGGCAAGACCGAGGGCTACCGCTTTGCCTGCGAGACCCAAGGCTCTGTCAGCAAGCCGTGGTTTGCAGACCTTGATACGCTGGTGCTCAGTCCGAAACCGCCCTCCAGCGGCGAGACCGTGGATTGGAAGGCTTTTGATCAATGCCTGGAGGCGGCCCGGGGCTGCGGCCAGGCGGTGATGAAGATCGTGATCTTTGACGACAGGGATTACGCCTGGGCCAAGGCCGCGGCAGAGCGCCACCCGGAACTGCCGCTGTATCTGCAGCCCGGCAACCCGGAAGTCGATCCCGAGCTGCCGGTCGATCTGAACCAGGCCACCGAGCGCCTTTTGTGGCTGATTGAAAAAGTGACCGGCGACGGCTGGTTCACCCCCCGCGTCCTGCCCCAGCTGCATGTGCTGGTCTGGGGCAACAAACGCGGCGTCTGAACATAGGAACCCTGACATGTCTGACAGCATCTACAGCAATCTGAAACAGCTGGGCGGCGATACCGTGGTGCCGGCCAGCCCGGAACAGGCGGAACTGGAACGGGTGCAGAACCCGCAGGCCGACACGGCCTATAACGTGCGCTTCACCGCGCCGGAGTTCACCTCCCTTTGCCCGATGACCGGCCAGCCGGATTTTGCCCATCTGGTGATCGACTACGTACCCGGTGAGTGGCTGGTGGAAAGCAAATCGCTGAAGCTTTTCCTGACCTCCTTTCGCAATCACGGCGCCTTTCACGAGGATTGCACGGTCTCCATCGCCCGCCGGCTGGCGGACTTCCTGCAGCCGCAATGGCTGCGCATCGGCGGTTACTGGTATCCGCGCGGCGGCATTCCGATTGATGTGTTCTGGCAAACCGGCCCGATGCCTGAGGGCGTCTGGATCCCCGACCAAGGCGTGCCCCCCTACCGCGGCCGCGGTTGACACAACCAAAAGCATCTTTGACACGGTTCAGCCCGGCGGCGCAGTTGCCGGGCTTTTTCTATTTAAAACAAGCGATACCCATTCCAGGCCGCCGGAATGCAAGCGGTGGAGAGTTCAGTTTGAATTTCAAACAATTTACCGCAAAAGTAGTTAAGATTTTAGTGAACCTGCACTCTGAGGCGGCGTCAGGAGACGATCCGGGCTATCCGGATACATAATTTTTATGACGGGGGACCTTTATGAACTTTCTGGATTTGGGCAAAACGCTTTCGGGGTATTTGAACGCGCTTTCGCAGGCCGGCCTTCAGGTCGAAATGTTCACGGATTTTGAGAAAGTGCCCGAGGCCGCCGCCGAAACCGGCCGCCGGTTCCAGATGCCGGGTTTTGCCATCGAACGGGCCGACCACACCCGGAACTCAGCCTTTTGGCTGTTCCTGAAGGAGGGCGACACTTACGTCGGCGGAGCGGCCTCGATGCTGCAGGACCTGGGCCGCGAAACCCTGGCTGAGTTTCTGCTGCGCACCTCGCGGCATCAGTTTCCCAACGATGCAGGCGGCGGCGTTGAAAGCGTCGCCGAACCGCTGGCGCGGGAGGTCAGCGGCCGCCTGGCCTATATCGGCGAGCTGAACTTTCTGCCCGGCCACCGCGGCAGACGGGCGGAGCGGCTGGAGCCCTTCATGCGGATCTTTCAAATCCTAGCGATCCAGAAATGGGATGTGGACTGGATCTACGCCTTCATCCCCGATCGCCACATGCAAGCCCGGCTGGACCTGGTCTACGGCTTCAGCCGGGCAATTCCGCGGGCGCAGAAGTGGCGCGATCCGGAACCGGAAGTGCGCAGCAGCACCGAATGGTTTGTCGGCGCGTCCCGGCTGGAAATGGAGCACATGCTGCAAAGCGACTTAGCCAAATTTGATGTCCTGTGAGAAATTGGCCACCATTAGCTTGCCGTCCGGCAAATATACCGGGGCCAGAACCCGCCGGTACTGCCGGGTAAAGCGGCGCCCGTTCAGCAGGTTCACGTCGATCGACGGATGGGTGATCACCGGCTCGCCGCGGCTGATCGCCTCGCTGTGCGCCAATACCAGATCAGAATTGAGCCTGTCGCTGAACCCGTTCAGGGTGCTCCGCAGCTGCTCGCTGCTTGCCACCTCAAAACAAATCGAGGCCAGGCTGGCCGGACCTGACTTGATCGGCTGAATGCGATTCTTCTCCGCATCCGGCGGGCTGAACAAGTCCACCTGATGCTGCAGCTGGTCAAAGCCTTCCAGGCGGCCGCTGTTGGCAAACCACCAGTCCAGGAAGTCCTGCAGCGACACGTCGCAGCCGCGGTACTGGCGGGAGCGGGCAGCCGATTGCAATTGAGCATTGAGAATTTCAAATGCCTTGCGTCCAGCCTCCTCCGCCCGGCGGTCCGGCAGCAGCTCGAGACCCGCAGTGTCCGACGAGAAATAGTGAAACGACACCCCCAGCCCGCGCGCCAGCGCATCCAGCATGCTCCAGCCGATTTCACGCTCGTTCTTCAGCGCGCTGTTGAAAGTGCCATAGGGGATCCCGCATTTCAGCGCCGCCTGCCGGTTGGACAGGTTCATATCCGTCAAAAGCGCGGAGATCTTTTTGTGAATAAGCGCCATATGCGTAAGATCTTTCATATTTAGCGAAACATCTTGCATAAAACGACCGGCACGGCAATGCAGTGCCCGCGTTGATCTCGGCGGCGGCTTGGAAACCCGGCTCATGCCCTGGATGACCCAGCGGGCCGCAGAAAACCATTCCTGGCGGCCGCTGGAAACAGGCGAATGGGTCAGGGTTGTCGCACCATCCGGAGATCTTCCCGAGGCCGTCCTTCCGGGCGCCATCCCGACCCGCTCCATCCCGCGGCACGGCGCGCCCGGCACCTTCCGGCTGAGCTTCGAGGTTGATGCGCATCAAGCGCGGTCGATCCTTGACATTCTGCCGACCTCCAAAAGCACGCTGGCCATGCTGCGTGACTACGGGTCCCATTTGCCTGCTGTGATCGACCAGCCGTTGAACGGCGGAACTCTGGTTGATGCCTTTCAGCCGGCGGCCGAGGCGCTGCCCCTTTGGAATCCGCGCATCAGCCTGGGCCGGGTGCAAGTTCCGGATGCCCGGCCGGGCTATGCGGAGCTGGAGCTGATCGTAAGCGGCGCCTGGAGAGCACCGGGCTTTCAGCTTGACGGCTGGAAGTTCCAGGGAAGGAGTTCGCCGGCCGGCTGGCAGGGTGACCTGCAGCGATGGCTTCGAGGGTGGCCTGGAGGGAGGCTAAGGGTGCGACGCCGCTGATCTTCGCCGTGGCGATGAGCGAAGCGATGCGGCCCCAGGCGCGGCCGCCTTCGTCGTGACCGGCAAAAAGTGCGTACTTCCTCGTCAGAGCGATCGAGCGGATCAGGTTCTCGCACCACTGCCTGGCAGGCGACTGCGCAGTGATCTGCCGAGAGGGACATTGGAGCCGATCCCGACGCGGCCGTCGCGCAGGAAGGTCTGCAGCCCGCCCCACTGGCGGTGGATGCAGGTCGGCTTCTCTCCGAGGCGGGACTTTGAGGAGATCCGGCGGCGCTGGCTTTGCAGCCACTCTCAGAGACCGGCGGCCAGCGGCGCCGTGCGGTCCTGCCGGGCCGGCAGCCGCTGGCCAGAGCCCCTGCCGCGGATCTCACCCTCGATGCAGTAGAACTCTGCAATCCGGCGCAGCCCCACCTCTCGGACGAAGTCAGGATCGAGCCGGCGCCCGGCACTCCCGCAGCCCGGAATCCGTGCCAGCTGCGCCGCCAGCCAGGCCTCCAGCTCATCAAGCAAAGGCTTTGGTCGGGTTTGGTGCAGTTGAGCGCGATCCTGCGGCGGTAGTCCGCGGGCGTCCTTTTCTACGGCATATAGCTCAGCAATCCGGCGGATCGCCTCTTCGGCAACGGCCAGTCCTTGAGATTGGAAGACGTCAACAAACTTGCGCCAGATATGCGCCATGCAGGCAACTGAACCGCACCGGGTTTGCCGGAGACTGATTTCAGTTAGTTACGCGGCAATGTCCTCAGTTTCCAGAGCGGCGTAGAAATGGGCCTCTGCTTCTGCCGGCGGGATGTTCCCAATGGGTTCAAGCAGGCGGCGGTTGTTGAACCAAACCACCCATCCGAGCGTTGCGTATTCCACGTCTTCGAAGTTGCGCCAAGGGCCGCGGCGGTGAATGACCTCGGCTTTGAACAAACCGTTGATCGTCTCGGCCAGGGCGTTCTGCGCCTTCAAATGATCCCCCCGGATCATTTGATCCGCTGCGCGGATCTGCTTGAACTCATAGCTGTCTCCAACGCTGCCCGCAGAGGGCTCGATACCGGCTTCGCCCAACCGCTCTGTGTATTTGATCGAAAGGTATTGGCTGACCCACTGCGTGACAGGCGATGCCAGGATCGCCGAGAACGGCGGCCGGAGTGATGAACAAGCCCCATCGCCTTTGTCGGCCGCCGCTCGTGAACAGCCTGCTCCAGAGCATCCATTGCCCGGCAGGCACATGCGAAGCATGTGCCTGCCGGGCACGGGGCCTTTTTGCCGGGCATCGTGGTTTTGTGCGGCTTGCCCCGGAGCGAGCTTTTGTCCGCCATTGGTCCGAGGACAATGGCGAGCGCCTTGAATACCCATGCTCTTCATCAGCCGGGCGACCGTGCAGCGGGCAACAGTGAGACCCTCCCGCTGCAATTGCCGCCAGATCTTCCGCACGCCATAGACCCGCCAGTTCTCTTCGAAAACACGCAGGATCTCGGGCCGCAGGGCATCCATCATCTGTTCCCACAACCCCGCCAGCGTCCAGCGTCGGAATTGCCGGTAAACGCTCGACCATTTGCCGAACTCGTCTGGAAGGTCGCGCCAAGGGGCACCGGTCCGGGCGATCCAGAAAATTCCATCGAGAACACGGCGGTGGTTCGTGGGTTTGCGCCCGTTCGGAGCGCGGACGGCCATGATGAAGCGCTCAAAGAACGCCCATTCCTCGTCCGACATCAGGTCTCTCCTGGAAGGCCCCGATGGCTGGATCAAGCTGACGCGCGCGGACCTGGAACAGATCACCGCTGCCGTCGCGGCCCATGTGCAGAGCTGCTTTGATGCGGAAGAAGCCGTGGAGGCGCAGATCGCCGCACTCAGCGATGCGGATCTGGCCGGGTTTGCTGTGCGGGCCGCATTTGATGCAGCCATGGCCGGCCCTGCTGCTGAAAGCTAAAACAAACCGCCTCCCGGAAACGGGAGGCCCGGGCCGGTTGCAGCCCATGGACGAAGCCGCTCCGCGGCATTGGCGCGGGTGGCTGATGTTCAGCGATGATCTGACAGTGGTGCATTTGGGGAACGGCATTTCTGCCTGACGATTGAGCCCTTCTCAATCATCAGACAGGAGGCTCCCATGACAGAGGAGAGATCAACCCCGCTTCGAGAGCGGATGATCGAGGACATGCGCATCCGCGGGATGGGCGACAAGGCGCAGAAAGCGCATATCCGGGCGGTCAAGGATTTCGCCATTTTCCTCGGGCACCCGCCGGATACCGCCTCACCGGAGGAACTCCGCGCCTATCAACTGCACATGACGGATACAGGGGTCACGCCGGCGACTTTCAACGCCAGGATCGTGGCGCTCAGATTCTTCTTCGGCATGACCTGCGGGCGCGAGGAGATGAAGCGCTACATGCAGTTCCGCACCCAGCCCAGGAGGTTGCCTGTAGTCTTCAGCGTTGAAGAGGTATCGGACATCCTGATGGCGGCGCCGGGGCCCGGGCTCAAATACCGTGCCGCGCTCAGCATTTCCTACGGCGCGGGGCTGCGGGCCGCCGAGGTCTGTAACCTCAAGATCGGCGATATCGACAGCAACCGGATGCTGATCCATGTCGAACAGGGCAAAGGGCGGAAGGACCGGAAGGTGATGCTGTCACCCGGGCTTCTGAGCTTGCTGCGCGACTACTGGCGCGAGGCGCGGCCGGAGGGCTGGCTGTTCCCCGGCAAGCCGAAGATCAACCCGCTGTCGCCACGGCAGCTGAACCGCGCCTTCACGTCAGCGAAGAACATGGCCGGCATCAAAAAGGCCGCCACTCTGCATACCCTGCGGCACAGCTTTGCGACGCATCTGCTGGAGGCCAACACCGATGTCCGGGTCATCCAGGTGCTGCTCGGCCATGCCAAGCTGAGCACGACGGCCCAATACACCCATGTCGCCACCAAGACGATCCGTGACACGGTCAGCCCCTACGAGATGCTGGAGCAGTTGCAGGATCAGACAATCAAGCGAAGCCTGAAGTGACGGGGCACTGGGGTGTCCCGCCCGGGGCTGGAGATTGCTGATATATTCCGTGCCCATGGTGCCGCGTGGCGGCGGGCCAATGCAGGGCATGTCAGCCTGACCCAGCTCAAGGTGATGTCGGCAATCGAAGCCTGCCGGACCGAAGCGCTCGGCGGGCATGTGGCCGGGTGCGCCAAATGCGGCCATCGCCACATCGCCTACAATTCCTGCAAGAACCGGCACTGCCCGAAGTGCCAAGGGCCAGCGGCGCGCGACTGGATGGAAGCCCGCGCCGAGGACCTGCTGCCCGTGGAGTATTTCCACGTGGTCTTCACCCTGCCCGCAGAGATCGCCCGGATCGCCTCCTGGAACAAGCGGGCGGTCTACGGTCTGCTGTTCCGGGCGTCGGCACAAACGGTCATGACCATCGCAGCGGACTCCAAGCGCCTTGGTGCTCGGGTGGGCATGACCAGCGTGCTGCATACCTGGGGATCGGCGCTGACCCATCACCCCCACATCCATATGATCGTTCCCGGTGGCGGCCTGTCTCTGGACGGCGCGAGATGGATTGCCTGCAAGCCCGGGTTCTTCCTGCATGTGCGGGTCCTGTCGCGCTTGTTCCGGCGGCTGTTTCTGGAGGGGCTGATGGCGCTTCACCGCGCCGGGGAGCTGGCCTTCTTCGGCGACCTGGAACCGCTGGCGCAGGCCGATGCCTTCGCAGAGTGGCTGGCTCCTTTGCGCAAGTCCGAATGGGTGGTCTATGCCAAACCGCCCTTCGGAGGCCCGGAAGCCGTTCTCGCCTATCTCAGCCGGTACACCCACCGGGTGGCCATCTCGAACGCACGCCTCGTCAGCGCCGACGCAGGCACCGTGGCATTCCGTTGGAAGGACTACAGGATCAAGCGCGGCGACAGGCAGAAAGTCATGCGTTTGGCCACGCCCGAGTTCATCCGCCGCTTCCTGATCCACGTCCTGCCCGCTGGTTTCCACCGCATCCGGCACTACGGCTTGCTCGCCTCAGCGCAGCGCAAGGCCAACATCGCCCGGTGCCGTGCCCTGCTCGGGACAAGGTGCCCGGCTCAAGAACCGCCAGAAGCCGCCGAGGTTCTCCCGCTCACCCTGCGTGAGCCATGCCCGTGCTGTGGCGGAACAATGCATATCATCGAGATCTTCCGGCGCGGGCAAAAACCCCGGTCGCGCGCGCCACCGCGGAAGGAGGCGGCATGACGAAACGCCCGTCATTCCGGTATTGTGAACACCGGGCATCCGCAGCCGCCCGGCTGTCTCCATTTACGCCTGTACTCTCCTGCAAGCTCAGAACCACGCCGAAACGCCGCTTTCGTCGCAGCAATTGTCCGGAGGCCCCCGTTAAGAGCATCCCAACCGGCATCGGAATGCCTCCGGCTTGGCCGCTGGCTCCAACCGCAGACCCCGCCGTCTGCGCTCTTTCCCCATAGACAGCCCCAAGAGTCCCGCGGCTTCCACCTTGGGAGGTTTTCCAACGCGGGCCGATGTCGCGCCAAGCCGCACCCTCACACCGCGGCCCGCATCAGAAAACCTTCACCATACCTGCCGTTGGGTCTGGTTTTCGAATTCTGCGATTACAGACCGCACTGTGGATGTTCGTAAGCGTCCGATGAACCCGACCTAACGCGGCCCTCTACAAGACGTGGATAGACATGTCAGCTTTCAACAAGATGCTGCGTCATGAAAAACGCTTCAATGAAATGACAGCTATAATGGATGCATTGAAAAGTATTAGTGATGGGCGCTGATGCGCCCGTCAACATTCAGCTGAAGTCCAGAAATTACATGTTTCATCCAATATTAGACATAAGCTCGTTGATAACTTGGCGAATGCTGTGAATAGATTTTTCATGATTAGTCAAAAGCTCTCTAACCGGTATCCTAGCTTCTATCGAACGGCTATGATGGCCTCCCCCCTTTTCACACTGCCACCCCTGCTGTTGAAGAGACGAATTTATTCGCGCGACAAGTTCACCAAGTTTGCCGCCAAAGTTCTTTCTATCCGAACCGTCATCTCGCTGCCGCGTAAAGGACAGAACTAGCAACTGACCCTTGGGTCGAAAAGAGAGTGAAAGGTCGATCAAACGAGGTGTCAAAATTTTCCCTGCTATGGCATCCTCACTCCATTCGTAATCATAGCCTATGTCACAAAGGATTTTCTCGACGAAAAGGTCTGGGTCTACGGCTGTCCACTTTTCGCCAATTGCGGACGCAGTCATTTCCAACTCAGTCAGAACAGTTCTGAGGTCTGGACGCTTGTCTGGATCTTCTGATGTCATCGCAATTATTAGCCGTGTCATCCTTTCGGCAATCAGTTGCTCCCGAAGCCGCGACCCCACCTTGGATTTAACATACTGCCTCCAATTTTCCCTCTGCGCACCCCCATCTGGAGGAGAAGCCCCAGAAAGAACGTACAAAATAGTCATCCCATACATATAGACATCGGTCTTTGCAGTTCGTGGACTATCAGAATTTACAAAGTTCCGCTGCTCGGGCGCATAGAAACCCACTTCATCAGCAGAAATTGATTTTGTATTTCCGCTGCTCAACTTATGCCATGACATGTCAAAGTTGATAAACCTCACGTTCGCTTCAACTAGATCTGCCAACTCACATCCGACATATGCCTTTTCGAAAATAATGTTATTTGGTTTCAGGTCTCGATGGAGAACTCCGCCTTCTGACTGATGACAGGTTAATAACGATTCCCCAATCCTTGTAGACACGTCGAGCCACTTTTCTTGAATAACCTCCCGTGCCGAGCCCATGTGTTCAGCGAGTGTAGCGCCCTCAACAAACTCCATTGCTACTGCCATGGGGACATTCGTGTGGAAAAAGTATGTGGGGGCAACTTTCTTATTCTCCCTGCTCAGGAAATAGAGGGATTCGATACCGCGACGAAAACTGGAACGCTCTACATCATCTTTTAATGCCTGCCCACTAAGCGCTTTTATCGCACACAGCGTGTTTCCATCACCCCGCAAGCCAAGCCAAACATTTGAAGATTTTGATGCACTTAGCTTTGAAGTAATGGTGACGCCTTCGATCGAGTTGTAGGGTTTCGTAGTGCCAAGTATTGAGCACAACTCAAAAGGAACTTCAAACTCTCGAGCAAATGCGTTTACAAGTTTTCCATCGAATCCGCTCTCTTGGCCAATCGCCTCAAAAAGGCGATCCACTGATTGCGCCGTTTCCGCTGGATTGGAGGCAGCATTTTTTATCACCTCCTCTTTCTTGGGAACCTCTGTGGAGTTTGAACGCGGTCGTTCGGGAAGAACCACCTGCTCATCTCGAGATTTAAAGCTCTCAATATCGTCGAGAATGGAGCATATCACAGGCGAGTGAACTCTTTGCCCTTCGTCCGTAGTTTCCGGAATGTAGTTTATCACTCGAACGCCGACTGATTGCGCCCACTTATAAGCATCAGGTTTTATTTCGGGAGCAATCCAAAAGTGATCTTGCAGTAGTTTCGCATTATTGATCTCCTCAATAATCGGCGAAATCGCCCCATCCATAATGTTAATGCCAACAAAAACAACGTTGTAGTTCTCAAATATGTTTCGCACAAAGGCGCGATAGTCGCCCCGCTCGAAGCTACTGAATAAGCGCTCTCTTTCCGATTTGTTCATCACCCATGTGCTACGGCTTGAATGAACACCATGAAGATGTAGAAGAACTGGAAAATTTCTGGCAAAATACGTCTTGCTGTCAATTACCGAAGTGCCGGGGTACTCGAAGATTTTCGCACCAGAAGGTTTAAAAGCGGTATCGTAGGCGCGCCTCAACAAACCATCGATGTTGAGCGTGGCAATTTGTCCAGCGTTGCGCATTTTCCACATCTTAATGTAAGAACGCGGGATCTCGCAGTTCTCAAGAAGTTCATCCGAGAACTCTTCCGCCAGAAAGTCCTCGTAATCTTGCCGCCAGTGCTTCTCTGCGAGATCGAATAGCTGCCAATAATCTCTACTCTTGAGGCTTGCTTCAAGCTCATGAAACTCCGCCAGAAGGTTGTCATCCATTGCCGATGTCGGTGTTGCATCATCGATCCGTCGAAAGAGTTTCTCAGCAAGTTCGCCCCATGTTGGAATTCCGACTTCGGCACTACCCCCGGCTCCCACGAAGAACACCGTTCGTTTTGACGCTTCCGCGTATCTTTTGCACAGAATTTTGAGATTCGCTTGGGTGTGATCGTACGGCACTATTCTAAGGCTCCTATTCAATGTGGCTCAACCTAAGAGGGCGCTTCATTGCTATCAAGCGGATAAGTCACTTTCCCCATTTGGAGAGCCGTTTTTTGTCTCCGCCGGTTAACGGGCTGTCGCTTTGCGTCTGATGGGGCCGTTTCCTGCGGTAGTCGGAAGTTAGACTTGTTGCGGTAGACGAAAGCCACCAGCACCATCCACTTGAACATCTGGAACACTACTTCTTGCTCGAGACCTCGCGCGTGAATGTCCGCCTTCTAGTTTCAACCATGTGTTTTGGCGCACGCAGCGAAAGTTTGCCTCCGGCCCGTCGAGCAGGCAGGTAGTTTCATGCAGCTTAAGGAACGGATGTCGTGGTTGACCTGCAACGGTCATGCCGCGGCAGCTAAGTGGCTGACGTGTGCAAGGGCGGCTGTGGGCTCAGAGCTGCGCGAATAGCTCTGAGCCCAACTAACGCCCCATAAGCGCGCTTATGTTCACTCTGGCACCGCCTCCCGGCGGCGCCAGAGGGGCCGTTATGTTAACTTTGCAGCCGCTCTTTTGGCTTGCCGTTTTTGGGTTACGCCGCCCCTTTCAGTTCCTCACGCAACGCAGTAGCAGAACCCGGCGAAAGATAGCGGGCAGCTAGATATTGATTAACTCCTGGATCACACTCCATCCGAAAAGCGCGGTACTGCCGTCCGTCGTCCTCGCAATTGTAGCGGGCCGCCTCCCTGCGGATCTGGTACCCGAATCGCCGCAGCAAAGGCCCCAGCCCTGGCGGCGAAAGCGACATCAGCTCGGATGCCCCAAGCCCGAAGGCAGCCCTGCACAACCCGGCGACGACGAGTTTTGTCTCGATAGAGGGGTGCGCCTGATCTGCTCGGGTCTCATCCATAACAAAGCGGGTGCATTCCCATGTCTGGTTCGTTTCCGGGTAGTCATTGAGCAGCCCGCCAGGGATACCAGGGATTTTGCCGTCTCTGGCGTCCTGCAGCATGTAGGTCCAAAACCCGTCACTGCCTGCGCAGGACGCCGCACGGGCGCCGGCGATCACGCGACCGCCCTGCGTAACGATGGAGTAGACTGCACCTGTTCGGTCATATTGATCCTGCTCAAAGTGGCCATCATGGATCAAACCCCAGCCAAGTTCGTCCACCAGCTTAAGTTTGCGCAGGGCCAGAAACCCTGAATAAGCTGCCTCAAAGGCGCGGCGGTGTTCGAATGAAAAGACGTGTAATTGCATGGCGCTCTCCTAGTTGCAGCGCCATGTTCAAAGAGCCCATTTTGAATGGAATCCTTGGCCTTTAGATAAGCCCGAATTTTATCACTAGTGATATCAACTGCGCGGTGGAGGTAGCCTCAACTGCCTGCATAGCCCCTCTGCGGCGCTGGCGTACAGTTTCCAGCTTTACCCCGAGCCTTTCGGCAATTTCCTGATCTTTAAACCCCGCACACATGAGGCGAAGAACATCCTGCGCCTGCCGTGATATGGAATAGTGCCGGGTTTGTTCGTGATGCAGTGAGTAGAGGGTGTACAAGGCTGCTTTCGCGAGCCGCCGCTCAGTGTCGGTCCACTTGGGTCCGCTGCTGCTCACTATCGACACTTGCCCGTCAACATGAATTGAAAGGGTGTTTCCCTGTGTTAGGCCGTGCCTGGCGGCGTCATCAAAGAACCTCTCGCTTTCTGGATAGCGCACCCTCAGTTCTTCCCAAGTAATAGAACCGGTTCCAGCGACCCCGAATTTTATTGTCGGATCTAAGTCGAGGTATCTTTGCGCGACGTACCGCTCCTGCCATTCTCTCGAGTAGGTCGACTTTAAAAAAGCAATATTTGCACCGTCGAAGCCAACGCCCAGCGAAAAACCGCACTCAGAAATGTTATCCAGCGACCGTAAATGGACGCCCGCTATATCACTAATCATATTGGATGCACACGCTTAGTATGTAATGTGACACATGATTACCGCAATGCGTGAAGTATCACAAGTGATACTTCACCTCGATAGGCAACCAGATGAACGAAGACGGGATCACCGCCGAAACGCTGCAAAGGATTGTTCATGAAGTGGAGCAAGCAAACAAAGAAAAGCCGGGCGAAGGAACCCGGCTGTTCGAACAAGCAATGGATAGGATTAAATCAGCGCGGGCGCGCGCTCTTGATGAGTCGGCTGACTAGCTCGGCATCATTTTCTGAGAGGTCCGCAGCCTTCTCAACCACGGACTGGCTCTCGGATGAAGGGTCATCAGAAAACAACCAAGCCATATCAATGTTTGCAACTTCGCATATTTTCATAAGCTTACCGACTGTCGGATTAAAGCGGCCTGACAGCACCCGGCTTACATACTCAGCGCCGCTATCGCTCTCCAACGACACCTTATCATAGTCAAGGTTACGGTCATCCAGGGCTTGACGCAGGCGCTTCCTCCACGCCTCGACCCCCTCACTCTTTGAGTCTGAATTATTCTTGCCTGGTTTGCTCATGCGCGAACCTTACACGGAATTATTTGTCCAGCAAACGGAAATAAAAGTCCAGCAGGCGGACTTTTAAGTTCATGCATCCAACAAAAAGGGATAAGCCGCCACCTTTTGCGATAACCTTACGACCCTTTACGGCATCTTGTTGGTCTTTTAGGGTTGTTGCACTGGTCTTTTAAGGCTACCGTTTAATCCAACGGAGGACCCGATGGCACCAGAAACAATAATTCACCACTTGAGCGGACAGCAGTTCGCAGGGCTTCTCCGCAAAGAGCTTGACCAGATGAACCGGGGTTTCACCACGGTTTCTTGCGAAAGCTTTGCCAGGTCTTGCGGCCTCTCTGGGAAGCAAATTCGCAGACTGAAGGACGGACAGGTTCCCAACCCGAATACCCTGACTGTCAGGACGGTTCTGTACACCTTGGGGTATCGGGTAGCGAATGCAGGTGACGACGTCGTCCCACACCTTAAAGAAACAGGTAGTTACGACGAGGAAATGCACGGCCCCAAGCGAGATCGTCGCAGTTTATCTGCTGATGATCTGCCCCCTCTCCCCGGCAGGAGAGAGGCAGGCCAGTGACCAGCATTCAGAAACAACACCCGTCCAGCCAGTCCCGCACGCCTGCTAGCAGCGGCCTGGCTCAACTTCCCGGCAGCCATGGGGATGCGCTGCCGGGGCCTTTTTATTCCCGCTTACCACTCGCCGGAACGGGTCCCAGCCTAGCCTCATTTCCGGCGGGCTGGGGCCAAGGATTCCGTGTTGTGCGGCCAAGTCTTTCAGATCTTTCCGACGACTTAATTGGGGGCATCTGCGCCTTCGCCCTGCCCTTCCTGTTCTTGTTTGGAGCCTTTTTGAGATGACCGGCAACGATGTTTTTAAGAAGAAATCAGTTTCAGAACGGATCACTGAACTCCGGGCCGCTGCGGCTGATTATGCAGAGCAGCGCGAACGCCTAGTTATCGCTGCAAGCCGTCATAGGATGGCTCAGGCACGCCGCTGGAAAACGGTCGGCGAACGTGCCGCAGAAGTGGACGCAGCAGTTGAAGCCCTGGCCGAAACACAGCGCAGGGTGGCAGATCTAGTCGCCAGCCTGGCCGGTGACGGCGCCCTGGACGATTTCAACGGCTTCCTGGCTAGCAAGCACTGATGCCCGGTGCGCAGATCCTGACGGGCAGTTTCAAACCCCGCCTACGCGTTGAAACCGCCGGCCATGCCGCAAAGAACGGCAAGCCATCTATTGAAGCCCCTGAATTCAATCAAAGTGGAGCATCCCCAATGACCCCTCCAAATTGGCAGAAAATTCAAACCCTTCCGGTTGCTGATATCCAGGTGGAAGAACGCCTGCGCACGGCCTCCCCCACGGCGGTTGCCAGCATTGTTTCGTCCATCCATGAGGTCGGCAGCATCCTGCAGCCGCTGCTGGTGCGCAGGGTCAAAGACGGCTACCGGCTGATGGATGGCCTGCACCGCCTGACCGCCGCCAAGGAAGCCGGGCTGGAAGAAGTGCCGGTCAAGGTCAGCGATTGCACCAACGACCAGGCCATCCGGATTGAAGTTGACGCCAATGTGGCCGGCGCCCCGCTGACACCGCTGGATATGGCCGTGTTTTTGGCCGCGCATAAAGAGCTGTATGAGCGGGAAAACCCCGAAGCAACAAAGGCGTACAAAGCGGCCAATGCTAGAAACGCCGATCAAACGGACATTATGTCCGTTCGATCCTTTGCCGCTAACGCGGCCGAGACGTTCGGCAAAGGCGACCGCCACATCCGCCGCCTGATCAGCGTCGGTGAAAAGCTGTCCAAAGAAGAAATCGCCCAACTGCGGGACGCACCGAACAAGGTGCAATTCAAGGACCTGGAACACATCGCCAAATGCGGCGCACAGGCCGACCGCAGTGCGATCTGCGCGGCCCTGGGCAGCGGTGAAGCCAAATCTGCCAAAGAGGTGCTGGCCCGCAAAAAGGCCCCCGGAGCGGCGGTGCAATCCACCACGGACCAGCAGGCCGCCAAGATCACCGACGCCTGGCTGCGCGGTTCCAAAGCTGCACGGACGCAATTTGCGGAGAAGTTCCGCGATGAGCTGCTGGAGCTTCTGCAGGACGCCGAAGACAGTGACACGCCCGCCTCTGAAGTTGTGATGTTTCAAGCCCACAACCGGGAGGCCGGCTGATGGACAGCGGCATCACACCCGAAAAGGAATGGTGGACGGCAGCGGAGCTTGCCGAGGCCAAGCTGCCGGGATTGCCGGGCAGCGTGCGCGGAGTGAACGCTTTTGCAGAGCGCTGGGGCTGGAAAAATAACCCGGCAGCGTTGCAACGCAGGCCGGGGCGCGGTGGGGGGCTGCTGTTTCATTGGTCGGTGCTGCCGTCTGCTGCTCGTGAAAAACTGGCGATACAGGAAGCCGCCGCGCCAGTAGAGCGCCCTGACCGGACTACCGCCTGGGTGACCTATGAAAAGCTGTCCCAGAAAGCCAAAGACGAGGCTGCGATGCGGCTGGATGCAATCCGGAAAGTTGAGCTGCTGCATGGCAGCGGAACAGCCCACGTTCAGGCTGTGGCAACAATTGCGGCTGAGTTCAACGCCAGCCCGCGCACGATCTATAACTGGCTGGCGCTGATTGAGGGCATTCCGGCGGTAGATCAGCTTGCCTACCTGGCGCCTCAGCCGCCCAAAAAGCGCACCCGGAAAGAAGACCGCGCCAAATTTAAGCCGTTCATGGACTGGCTGAAGAGCGTCTTCCTGCAGTTTGAGGGGCCGACGTTTTCCCAATGCTACAGGAAGGCGAAGCTTAAAGCCGAAAAAGAAGGCTGGCCCTTCCCCATCCAGAAAACCGCCAAGCGGTGGGTAGATGCTGAGGTGCAGCGCACCACCCAGATTTATACTCGTGAAGGCCCGCGCGGGCTGATGCGCTGTTATCCGGCGCAGATCCGCGACCGGTCTTCGCTGACGGCGATGGAAGCCGTCAACGCCGACTGCCACAAGATCGACGTCTTTGTGGAGTGGCCGGACGGCACCGTAAACCGCCCCCAAATCATCGCGTTTCAGGACCTTTATTCCAACAAAATCCTGTCCTGGCGGGTGGACCATGACCCCAACAAAGTCATGGTGATGGCGGCCTTTGGCGAAATGATCGACACCTGGTGCATTCCCAAGCGGTGCCTGTTCGACAACGGCCATGAGTTCGCAAACAAGTGGATGACGGCGGGCGCACCCACCCGGTTCCGGTTCAAGATCCGGGAGACAGATCCGGTGGGCGTGCTGCCGCTGCTGGGCATCCAAATGCACTGGGCAACCCCGGCGCATGGCCAGGCCAAGCCGATTGAACGGGCCTTCCGGGATATTGCCAGCGACATTGCAAAAGATCCCCGCTTTGCTGGTGCCTATGTCGGCAACCGCCCCACTGCCAAGCCGGAAAACTACGGCAGCCGCGCTGTGAAACTGGCTGAGTTCCTGGAAGTCCTGGCCGAAGGCATTGAAGAACACAATTCCCGCCCAGGCCGCCGGTCCGCCAACGCCAACGGCAGGTCTTTTGATGACACCTTTGCAGACAGCTACGCCACGACCACCCTGCTGAAGGCGACCGAAGAACAGCGCAACCTTTGGCTTATGGGCCAGGACACTGCCAAGCTGCACAAGCACAACGGCAGTCTGAACTTCCACGGCAACGTCTATCACTGCGACTGGATGAGCCAGGAGGCCAACCGCAACATTGTTGTGCGCTTCGATCCTGAAGACCTGCACAGCGGCGTTCATATCTACAGTGCCGAAGGCGCGCACCTTGGCTTTGCCGAATGCCAGCAGAAAATCGGCTTCTTCGATCTTGAGGGCGCGCGTTCGACGGCGAAGCGCAAGCGCCAGATTGCCAAGGCTGAAAAGAAGCTCGCAGACCTGCACCGGCCGCATACACCGGAACAGCTCGGGGCCGATCTGAACGAGATCCGCGAGGAAACCACGGCACTGATGGAAGCCAAGGTGGTGAAGCTGGCACCCGCGAAGCCCCCTAGGGTCTCAACCTTCAGGCAGCATTCGGACCCCAGTGCCGAGGCGGCCCAGGACGCCCTCATTCTGCAGATCGGCGACAAGCGGAAGAAACCCGAACCATCCCCCAAACAGGAGGCCTTCAAGGTGGCCGCAACAGCAGACGACCGCTTTGCCCAGGCGCAGGAAATCGAGCGCAGACAGCAAAACGGCGACCCGGTCGGGGAACGCGAGGCGGGCTGGCTGAAGGGCTACCAAACCCATTCGGAATACGAGGCGCTGGCAGCGCTGAAACAGGCATTCGGCGGCAATAACGCCGGGTAGATCACAAAAAAACCGCCGCCTGAATGGATCCCATGGCGACGGCATTGATTGACTAGGAGCGAGCATGACACAGACCTTGGAAATCGGCAATAGCGTACAGCCGTTGACCAACGTGGCGACAATGGCTGAGCTGGTAAAAGAGCTGCAGAAGCGGACCTTTGGAATGCCGGGCTTGGGGGTGTTTTACGGCTACCCCGGATATGGCAAGACCTTTGGTGCCATCTTCTGCGCTTCCGCATTTGACGTCATCCATATTTCCATGCAGGGCGATTGGACCAAAAAGACCTTTTTGGAGCGGCTGCTGAACGAGCTGGGTGTGGCGCCCAAGCGGGTGGTGCCAGATATGGTTCTGCAAGCCTGCGAAGAACTGGCGCTGGATGGGCGCACGCTGATTGTCGATGAAGCGGATTATGCCTTCCGGCGCGGTGTGATTGAGCTGATCCGGGATTTGCACGACGGGTCGGACACCCCGGTTGTCATGATCGGCATGGAAGAATTCCCGCAGAAGCTCCGGAAATATGAACTCATTGACAGCCGGGTCATGTCCTGGGTCGCCGCGCAGCCGGCCACCCTGAAAGACGCGGGCCTGCTGGCAAGCGTTTATGCTGAAGGCGTAGACGTTTCTGAGGATCTGCTGGACGCCATTCTGGACCGCAACACCGGCAACGTGCGGCGCATGGTGACCGATCTTGCCCAGGTCAAAGGCGAGGCAAACAAGCTTGGCCAGACCAGCATGACGCTGCAGGACTGGGGCGGCATTGAATTCCGCCGCAAGGATGCTCCCAGCCCGCGCAGGGGGTTGAAATGAGCCAAGCCGCAACCCGCAACGCCGCCGAAAAAGAGATCCTGGAATTCATCCGGACCCGGCTGCGGTTTACCCACCATGACGTTGCCACCTACTGCGAGGCTGGCGATTGGACCCGGCAGAACTTCCTGCGCGCCTTGCAGCGCCAGGGCGTTGTCACCGAATGCGGCAATGAAGGCACCACCAAGTTCTTCACTGTTTGGGGTGTTGATGAAGCCAAGGAGATCATGGCGGCGGCAAACGGGCATGAGCTGGACACGGCCTGGTCCCGCAACCGGCTGGACCATCTGCTGAGCAAGATGCGCGAGTCCGGTGCGGATATTGAGCTTCCATCGGCTGAACCGCGCAGCCTGGAAGAACAGCAAATCTGGAAATACATTTCCGAGCGGCCTTATTTCACCAACGCGGATGTTGAAACCATCTGCGCTTCGGAAACCATCCGGACGCGGTTTCTCAGCCGCCTGAAACAAACCGGCGTCATGCGGGTCTGGGGCCGCAGCAAGGGCAAGGTGTTTTTCTCGGTGAAGTCGCCGGAAGAGGCCCGCGAAGATGCCAAAGGCAAACGCGGTACCAAAGAAGGCGCCGTCTGGACTGCAATCCGCCACCAGAAACGGTTCAGGCCGGTTGATATTTTTGCCGCGCTGGCACCGGCCCGCCCGGATATCCCCCAGCGGTTCATTGTGGAATACTGCCGGATTTTGCGCCGCGCCGGCTATCTGCGTACCGCCGCCCGCACCCGGAATTTGATGGCGGACACGCCGCTGTTCCTGATGAAGAACACCGGCCCGCTGCCGCCTCAGAAACGCAGCATGACCGTCATCATCGACAGCAACGACGACAAGATTGTCTATGCACCGGGAGGGCGCCTGTGATGAGCGACCGTCTGATACTTGCCCAGGACGGCTGGGGCGATGTTCTGCCCGATTGGGTGGAGGTCCTGGTGCGCGAATGCGACCAGTCTTCGCAGAATTCCGTTGCCGGTAAGCTTGGCCTCAGCGCCACAGTTGTCAGCCAGGCCATGCGAAACCGCTATGGCGGCTCGCTTGTCCGTATTGAAGCCGCCGTGCGCGACGTCTTCATGAGCGCCCCGGTCCTTTGCCCCGCCCTGAAAACCGAGATCCCCAGCGCGGCCTGCCTGGCCCACCGCCGCCGTGCGGAAAAATGGACCCATTCCAGCCCGTTCCGGGTCCGGATGATACGCGCCTGCCGCGCCTGCTCGAAGTTCAACAAGGAACCCGAAGAATGAAAGCGCGGCTTCCCTTCAAAACCCGGCTTGGGATTTTCCTTCGCCGCATTGCCGACCGCCTGGACCCGACAGGCGCCTGACTTCCCCGCCCTCACTGAAAGCCTGCACTTATGACCGAACCGACCCCTGAAACACCCCGCACCAGCCAGTTCAGTCCCGCCCCTATTCCTGATGGCCGGGTTGTCGCCAACGGCAACACTTACATGGCCAACGCCAAAGGCGGACTGGACCCAATTGAGACGGTAAACGCTCAAGATCTGCTGATGGATGAAACCGTCCGCAAGATCGTCAGCTTTGCCCTGCCGCTGCAGGAGCAAATCGCCCGTTTTAAAGCTCACACCAACAGCGACATTGTCGCTCTGGAAGAGCTTCTGGCGCAGGAATACGGCGCCAAGATCGGCGGGAAAAAGGGCAATATGACCCTGCTGTCTCATGACGGCCTGTTCAAGGTCACGGTTTCCGTTGCTGACAGGATCGACTTTGGCCCCGAACTGCAAATTGCTAAGCAACTGCTGGACGAATGCCTGAATGAATGGGCTGCTGATGCTGGCCCGGAACTCCGTTCCATCGTCACCCGCGCGTTCAACACCGACAAAACGGGCCAGATCAACCGCTCTGAAATCTTCATGCTGCTGCGCCAGGATATCGCCGACGAGCGCTGGCAGCAGGCAATGAAAGCCATCCGCATGGCGATGCGCGTTGTCGGCACAGCATCTTACACCCGCTGCTACCGCCGCATGAGCGTGGATGCCCCCTGGCAGTACATCGCCATCGATCTGGCCAAAGCCTAACCCCTCATATCAGGAACACATCCATGGCAATGACCGAAGACGAAATTCGCGATGCAGCGCGGCGCAGCTTCCGTGTTTACACGCAGAAACAACGCTGGGCCGGCCGTGTGCTGGGAAACGCGGTGGCGCTGCTGAAACAGGGGGCAGAGGTCTCCCGCATTTCCCCGGAACGCTTTGACGCCATTGTGCGGGAAGAAATGGCCGAAGCGCGGCAGCGCCTTGAAGCCGACGAAGCTGCAAGCCACCCGGTTGCGGCCGTGTTGAGCGAAGCCTCCTGATGACCCGAGCGCTTCAGCAGAAGATCCACGTCGGCTGCCGCGAGCTGGGCCTGGACAGTGACGGCCGCCGCGATCTGCAGCTTGCCGTCACCGGCAAAGCCTCCATGAAAGACATGACCGAGGCGGAACTGAACAGCGTTTTAAGGCGCCTTAAATCGGATGGTTTCAAGGCCAGCAGCGGCGGCAAGAAACACAAACTGGCGCCCCGTGCTGATCTGCGCCTGATCCATGTTCTGTGGCGAGGCCTGGGAGCAGCCGGCGAACTGCGCGACCCCAGCCGCAAAGGCCTGAACAAGTTCAACCGCGCCCGGTTCGGAAACACCTGGCAGTCGGTTCCGGCCGACGTGGATATGCTGCGCCAGCATGATCAGATCGACCAGGTTATTCAGGCCCTGAAAAGCTGGGGCAAGCGGGCGGATATCGACTTCGCCTGGGAGGATCATCAGCGATGAAAAAGCCAAGCCGCCCGCAAGTATCCGACCACGCTGTCCTGAGGTTCCTGGAACGCGTTAAGGGTGTGAACGTCAACGCTGTCCGCCGCCGGATCGGCAAGGCCGTGACGCTTGGCGATGCGTTTCCGGACGCCACAGGCGTTATCCATGGCGGCCATGTCTACAAGGTCCGCAACGGCGTGGTGACCACTGTTTTGCCGATCCGGGGAAAACGAACCAACCGCAAGCCGCCAAAGGGCCGGGTAAATGGCAAAGGATGAGCTGAACTTTCCCAAGCCGCCTGCCCAGGTGGAACCCTATATGGAAGCCCTGGGGCTTGAGGACACCTTGCGTTTCCTTGAAGCCTTTGGCGGTGTTGAAACCTATATCGCCACCCATCCGACCGCCCGGTCCAAGGTTGTTGAGCTGATCGGCTACCCGAAAGCCCGGATGCTGGCGGCAATTGAAAACCGCTTGCAGCGCCGTGTTCCCCTGGTCAAGGAATGGCGGGCGGCGGTCTACCACTCTCAGGGCTTGCCAACCGTGCAAATTGCTCTCAAGCTTGGCGTGACCGACGTCAGCGTCCGCCGCTGGCTGCAGAAACCGGGTGTGCGGCGCAAGTCCGACCCGAACCAGCCTTCCCTGTTTCCCGGCGTATAGCGCCAACTGACCCGCACATAGGTGCGGGTGTATTGCCCCTCCCCGACCCGTCAATTTGAACCCCATTGAAATGGGGTTTTAAGGGGCCGGAAATGGGCATCCAATACGGCAAAGTCACTGGGGTAGATTTCAAGGAAGCGCGCTGGATTGGCCGCGAGATTGTACCCAGCCTGGTCATTCTTCACGACACCGCCAGCCGGATCGAAAAGGGCAACGCCGCCCGCTACCTGCAGAATAACGACGCCAAGGTGTCGGTCCAGTTTGTGATCGAGCGTGACGGGCACATCGAGCAGCAGGTCCCGGTCAACCGGAAAGCCAGCCACGCCGGAAAATCAGAGTATCATGGCCGCGAATGGTGCAATGGGTTCTCCATCGGCATCGAGATGGTGAACCCCGGCCGCATGACGCGGGCATCGGAGCAATCCGCCCGCACCTGGTTCGGCCAGAAATTCAGCATTCTGGAATACGGCATTGAAGAAGCCGAAACGCCTCAGCACGGGCACGGCCTGTGGATGCCCTACACCGAGGAACAAATCACAGCGCTGGTGGACCTGCTGCAGACGCTGTTTTCGTCCATTCCATCACTCGAAGACATTACCACGCATTGGTACGTCTCCCCCGGCCGCAAGGTGGACACCAACCCGCTTTTCCCGCTGGAACATATCCGGTCGCTTATCCTTGGCCGCACCGATCCGGCCGAGGCGGAACTGGGCGATGCGGAAACCCCCGCCGCCGATGATTTTGTGATCATCAGCACACCCGGCGACACGCTCAATATGCGCCGCTGGCCCAGCTTCAATCCCAACGTGATCGCGCAAATCGCCGATGAAACCCGCGTGCCGGTCATCGCCTCTGTGACCGTCGGCGGGCGCGAATGGCTGAAGATCATTTTTGGCGGCATCGCGGGGTGGATCGTGAAGAGCTACGCGGCCCCCGTCACCTTTTCCCGCCCTGGTTTCCGAGGAGCTGAGACATGAAGAACAAAGCCAAAATCATCCGGTTTCTGGGCGCTGTTGCACCGACCGTCGCGGCGGCCCTGGGCGGGCCGATGGCCGGGGTGGCTGTTGATGCCCTTGCCACGCAGTTCATGGGCCGCCAGGGCGCCTCCGCCGACGAGGTGGAACAGGCCATCCTGGGCGCGTCTGCCGCTGATCTGGCCAAACTGAAACAGGTGGACGCCGAGTTTGCCGCCCAGCTTCAGGCCGCCGGCATCGAGCTGGAACGCATCGCCGCCGATGACCGCGCCAGCGCCCGCGCCCGCCAGGTTCAAACCAAGGACCGCACACCCGGCATTCTGGCCGCGGTGGTGATTGTCGGGTTCTTCGCCGTTCTGGCCTATGTGACCCTGAACGGCTTGCCCGTAGACAGCGGCCCAGTTCTGGCGCTGCTGATCGGTTCGCTTGCCACCGGGCTTAGCCAGGTGCTGAACTTCTATTTCGGCTCGTCGGTCGGCTCCAAGAACAAGGATGCGGTGATCGCCGGTATGAAAGGCGGTGCCGCGTGATCAGGGTTCTCGCCCTCACCGCCGCCATAGCGCTGGGGCTGTTCGCCCAGCCTATTGCTGCGGCTGCACAGTGCTATGCCCGTTTCGATGAACTGGCCGCTGTTCTGTTCGAGCATCACGGCGAAGCCCCGGCGGCTGAAATGCTCGCCAAGAACGGCAACGCCATCCATCTGTTCGTTTCTCCGGACACCGGCGCCTGGACGATATCGGCCACCGCGCCAGGCGGCGCGGCCTGCGTCCTTGGGCACGGCAATGAGTTTCAGGCCATCGGCCTGGCGGAACCGGAACCGGCGGGGGAGCTTCACTGATGGAGTTCGACCCCACATTCACGTGGTCCAATGTTCTGGCCCTGGTGACATTTTCCGGTTCTTTGGGAACCGCAGTTTACGTCTGGATCAGCGGTCGCCGGACGAACGTTGACGAGCGTTTTAAGCAGGGTTCAGACAGGATGGACCGGCACGAAAACAGGCTGATTTCTGTCGAGCAATCCATCAAGTCGATGCCCACCCGCGAAGACGTTCACAAGATAGAACTCGCCATGGAGCGCATCAACGGAACCATGGGCCGGATGGAAGCGGTCCTGGAAGGAAATCAGCAAATCATGGGCCGCTTGGAAAACGTTGTGACCAGGCATGAAGACCATTTGCTGAACGGGAGCAACTGATGAACTACAACGAAACTCTGCGGGAACATGCCCGTATCGCAATTCTGCGCTTCATTGAGGATGCGCCCGGCTACACGTCGAATGTGTCGATGCTGTCCAGCCAACTGCCGCGCGTCGGTATCGCCTACACTCGCGACCAAACCGAAACCGAACTCGAATGGCTACAGGAGCAAGGCCTGGCTCAAATCGAGCGGAACGGCAGTTTCGTAGTGGTCACCGCCACCACACGCGGCGTTGAAATTGCCCAAGGCATCGCCCGCCATCCGAAAATTCAGCGCCCCCGCCCTGGGAGCTGACACATGCCGCCTCCCAAGAAACTTGACCTTGTCCCGCTGGAGATCCGCCAACGGCTTGCCCTTGCGCTGCAGGAGCGGGGCTTTGGTGACATTCACGGCGTCACTGAGGATCTGAATTTCTGGCTGGATGAAAAAGGCCTGGAACTCCGCGTCGGAAAATCAGCGGTCGGGAATTTCTCCCAGCTCCTGAAAACCCAGCGCGATGCCTTCGCGATTGCAGAAACCCTGCTTGCGGACATGGATATTGAAGCCGAAAGCGGAATGCACCGGGCGCTGATGCAGATGATTGCTGCGGCGATGTTCCAGCTCATGCAAGCGGTGGCAGAAAAAGGCGACCAGATTGACGCCAAGAGCCTGGCCAACCTCGCCCGCACACTGAAAGATCTGATGCATTCGGCCGGTCTGCGGGAAAAAATGCTGGAAGAAGAACGCCAGCGTGTCGCCAAGAAAGCCCGCGAAGAAGCGCAGGCTGAAATGGCCGGCCGCCTGGATGAAGCGGTTTCCGAGGCCGGGCTTTCGCCGGAACGGGCAGAGAATATCCGCAACCGCGTGCTGGGCCTGCGCACATGAAACCCGAAGCTGATCTGGCCCCGCAGCAACCGATCCTGTCGCGCGATGCGGAAACACTTCCGGACGGGTTGCGCCTGGGTGCGGATCTGCCGGAGGACCTGGACCCGCTCGCCGACGGCATTCTGATGGAGCATCAGAAGACCTGGCTGGAAGATAACAGCGATCTGAAAATCGCTGAAAAAGGCCGCCGCACCGGCATTACCTTTGCTGAGGCCCTGGACGACACGCTCACCGCCGCCAGCACCAAGGCCGCAGGCGGCGACAACGTGTTCTACATCGGGGACACCAAGGAAAAGGGCCGGGAATTCATCGGCTATGTTGCGCATTTCGCCAAGGTAGTCGCCGGTGAGCTGGTCGATATTGAAGAACACCTGTTTGAGGATAAGAAAGAGGACGGCACCAGCAAGTTCATCACGGCTTACCGGGTCACCTTTGCCAGCGGTTACCGGGTTGAGGCGCTGTCTTCCAACCCGGCCAACATCCGGGGTTTGCAGGGCATCGTTGTTATTGATGAGGCCGCCTTCCACAAGGATGTGCGCGAAGTCATTGACGCGGTAAGCGCGATGCTGATCTGGGGCGGCAAGGTCCGGATTATCTCCACCCACAACGGCATTCTGAACCCGTTCAATGAGCTGATCCGGGAAGCCAGGGCCGGAAAGACCCCCTACCAGGTTCATCACATCCCGTTCGGCGATGCCGTTGAAAACGGCCTGTACCGCCGCGTCTGCCTGATGCGGGAGAAAGAGTGGAGCCAGAAAGGCCAGGACGCCTGGGAAAAGACAATCCGCACCGCCTACGGGTCCCGCACCGCTGCCATGCGCCAGGAACTGGACGCCATCCCGGCCGAGGCCGAAGGCGCCGCCCTGACCCGCGTCCAGATCGAAGCCTGCACCAAACAGGGCGTGCCTTATCACCGCTGGAAACAGCCGGACGAGTTCAAGAACGCTCCGGATGAGGTGCGCAAGAGAACAGCTCTGGACTGGTGCGAAGAACACCTGAAGCCAGTGCTGGAAGGGCTGAACGAAAACGGCAAACATGTGATGGGCGAAGACTTTGCCCGCTCCGGCGACGCCACCGACATTGTCATTCAGGAAATCACCGGCACCCTGGTCCGGGAAACCAAGCTGCTGGTGGAGTTGCGCAACATCCCGTTCGATCAGCAGCGGGACATTCTCTATTACATCTGCGACCGGGTGCCGAACTTCATCAAAGGCGCGCTGGATAAAACCGGCAACGGCGCCTACCTGGCCGAAAAAGCGGCCCAGCGGTACGGCGAGCGGATCATTGAAGTGAGCTTCAGCCGTGAATGGTTTTCGCGTGAAATGCCCCCCTACATTGAGGCATTCGTCGACAAGACTATTGTGCTGTGCGCCCACGAAGACGTGGTGCAGGACCACCAATCCCTTCAGTACGTGAACGGCATCATCAAGGTGCCCGACAATTTCCGCATGAAAGGCACGGACGGGCTGGACCGGCACGGCGACAGCGCCGTGGCCAGCGCCCTGGCCTATTTCGCCAGCCGCCAGGATTATTCCGAAATCGCCTACCGCGGCGCCAATACGCAACATGCAGACGGCAGCCTGGACAGCGATGGCGGCCACCCGTTTGGCACGCCGCAGGGCGTTGGCAAAGGGTGGTGGCGCCAGCCTCTGGGCGCAAAATTGAGAGGGGGGATTTGATGGCCCGCACCAAAAAAGAGCGCAAGCGGAGCAAAGCACGCCGCGCGCAGCAGCAGGCAAAGCAGTGGAATAATGAGCGCGCAAAACTTGCTCAAGCAACCTTGCCGACCGCATCCGGCCGGGTGCGCGGCACCGGCTGGTTCGGCAATTTCCGGTTTTGGCTCTGGGGAGGCCGCTAATGGGCCGCAAACCAAAAGTTCTGGACCAATACGGACGTCCGGTGAAGCGCGCAGAGCTGACCCAGGAAGTCGCCGCCGCCACAGTTGGCGGCGCGCGTTCGCCGGTCTTTGGATATCCCGCTGATGGCTTGGACCCTGTTGTCCTGGCCAGCATCCTGCGGGCGGCGGATCACGGCGACCCGATCCGCTACATGGGCCTGGCGGAAACCATTGAAGAACGCGACCCGCATTACCTGGCCGTTTTGGGCACCCGCAAGCGGGCTGTCAGCCAGTTGGAAATCACCGTGGAACCCGGTGCCGACACGCCCGACGCAAAGAAGCACGCCGAACTGATCCGGGCCTGGCTGAAGCGGGACGAGCTGACCGAGGAAATCTTCAACATCCTGGATGCCGTGGGCAAAGGCTATTCATTCACGGAAATCATCTGGGACTACTCCGAAAGCCAGTATCAACCGGAGCGCCTGGAATGGCGCGATCAGCGCTGGTTCCGGTTCGACCGCACGGATCTGCGCACCCCGCTTCTGCTGGATGACAAAGGCCGGGAAGTGCCCTTGTCTCCTTTCAAGTTCATCTTTGCCCCAATGCCGGCAAAGTCCGGTTTGTATCTCCGGTCCGGTCTGGCCCGGATTGCAAGCTGGTCCTGGATGTTCAAGGCCTACACTCAGCGGGACTGGTCAATATTCACCCAGACATTCGGCCAGCCGATCAGAATCGGAAAATACGCGCCTGGCACGTCGGACGCCGAGAAAAACACGCTGTTCAGAGCTGTCGCTGATATCGCTGGCGACTGCGCCGCCATCATGCCGGCCAGTATGTCGGTGGATATTGTTGCGGCCCCGAATGTCGGCGCCTCGTCCGACCTTTACGAAAAGCGCGCCGACTGGCTGGACAAGCAAACGTCAAAGGCCGTCCTGGGACAGACCTCGACCACCGATGCGGTTACCGGCGGGCTTGGGTCCGGCAAAGAGCACCGCGAAGTGCAGGAGGATATTGAACGCGCTGATGGCCGGATGCTGGCAGCGATCCTGAACCGCCAACTGGTGCGCCCTTTCATTGATCTGAACCACGGGCCGCAGAAGGTTTACCCCCGCCTGGTCATCGCACGCCCTGAGGCAGAGGATTTGAAAGCCTGGACCGATGCGACCGTGCCTTGGGTTGCTGCCGGGCTGCAGGTTTCTCAGAAAGAGGTTCTGGACAAGCTGGGGCTGTCTGCACCGAAGGCGAAGGACGCGATACTGGGCAAACCGCCGGAAACCCCGCCTCAGCCGGGAATGCAACCGGGCGCAGGCAACGGGAATACCCCTGAGAGCATTTTTAAAGGGGGGTTTTATACCCGGAAAGGGAATTCAGGGGGCGATACCGCCCTGCAGTCCGAACAGCCCTCTACGGGCGATTTTTCGGGGGTGTCGCCAATTCCGGATCTGACCGCCCGGCTTGAGCTGGAGGCAGGCCCGGCGGTGGACGGGATGCTGGATCAGATTGAAGCCATGCTTGAAGCCGCGTCCAGCTTTGAGGAGTTCCGGGAAATCCTGCTGAACGCCTATTCCGATCTGGATGCATCCGGCCTGTCCGCTGCCCTGACCGATGCCATCACGGCGGCGGCGGCTGGCGGGCGTGCCGCTGCAGAGGATGAAGCCGGTGACTGATGCGCTGGCCGCCACCTTCCGCCGCCCGTTCAAGGAACAGGCCGCGGCCTTTCGTCTGCGGCTCGGCAACCTGGTCCCCACAGCGGCATGGGATGACCTGGACGGCGCGGCCCATGACCGGACTTTTGCCGTCGCGGGAGCCACCAAGGCCGACTTGCTGGCAGACCTGGCCGCCGCGGTGGACAAGGCGATTGTGGAAGGCACCGGCTTTGAGGCGTTCAAAGACGATTTCAGGGCCATTGTACTCCGCCGCGGCTGGACCGGTGAAAGCAGCGAAAAAGGCCGCAACTGGCGGATGCGGACCATCTACCGCACCAATATGCGCACCAGCTATATGGCCGGACGCTGGGCGCAGCTCCGCGACGGTAACTTCCCGTTTCTTGTCTACCGGCACGGCGGATCCTTGGAGCCGCGCCTGCAGCACCTGTCCTGGGACGGGCTTATCCTTCCCTCAAGCCACGGCTTCTGGCTGATTGCCTTCCCGCAGAACGGCTTTGGCTGCAGTTGCAATGTCTTTGGCGCCCGCTCAATTGCCGGGGCGATCCGGCGCGGCGGCAAGCCCGGTGTAAAGCTCCGGGACGGCTGGGATGCCCCCCTGGCCGAAACCGGCGCGCCCGCCGGCATAGATGAAGGCTGGGGCCATGCGCCGGGCGCGTCTGTTGCGGACCTGGTGCAGGCCATGGCCAAGAAGACGGTAAACTGGCCCTACTCTATTGCCCGTGCGTATCTGGATGATTTCCCGGCCGTCCAGCAGGATGCACTGTCCAGCGCCTACCGCAATCTGCCGTCGCTGATGACCGACCTGCGCCGCTATGCAAAAGCTGTGCAGGAGGGCCGCGCGGTTCAACCGGTCCGGACCATGGGCCGCCTCACCCAGGCGCACCGGCAGCGGGTGAATGACCTGCTGGGCAGCGATCTTGAGAACTATCACTTCACGCTGGACGCGCCTGCAGTGCGCCACATCCTTTCGGGACACGGCGCCGCCTCTGAAGCCCTGCGCGGCCAGATCCCGATCAGTGCGGAAACTTACGCGCTTCTGCCCCGCATCCTGAATCAGCCTGACGTCATCGAGGCGGCGGGCGAAACACGCGCCGGATTGCCCGTGGTCCGATTTTCCCGCCGGATCGGCGCGGTGACCTACACAGTGGCCATGGAGATCCGCGGCAAGAAGCGCCGGATGCTGGCAGTTCAATCCATGTGGGGAAGAAGAGCTTCCGATGGGTCCCCGACCTGAACGCCCGAACACGGTTCCAGGTTATGAGCCTGGCGGTCTGATGCCCCCAACGAAAGCAGGTAGAATATAGCCATGAGCGGACTTGTTTACAACACGGACACCCTGGACCCGATGCTGGAAGCGCTCCGGGATGCGCTGGCTGACCCATCCGAGGCGATGGCGGATCTGGGCGAATACCTGGTCAACTCCACTCAGGACCGGATGTTGAAGGGCGAAAACCCCGACGGCAGCCCCTTTGCGCCCCGGTCCCAGACGACAATCGACCGCTACGCCAAACTGGGCCTTTCCTATGGCGCGCCGTTGAATCAATCAGGCGACATGCGCAACAGCCTCTTTTATGAGGCCAGCAAGGACGGGCTGGAGTACGGCTCCAATGCCATCCAGGCCGCTGTCATGCAGTTTGGGGCTGCCAAAGGCGCCTTTGGCACCGCTTCAAACGGGTCTTCAATACCCTGGGGCGGCATCCCCGCCCGCGAATTCATCGGCCTTTCCGATGAGGACCAGGACAATATGGCGCTCGAACTGGAAGAGTGGCTGGAAAGCGCGGCAAACAGCCGGGGTTGACCTGGCATACCTGCCCCGCCAACCTGTCCCGAACCGCCCCCCGAACACTTCCGCTCCATTGACCCGCACATAGGTGCGGGTATTTCGGCGCGCGCCCGCCTGCGACATTCGCTGGCATGGGAAACACGTATCAGACCACCGCAATTGCGATCCAATCCGAACTCCCCAGCGCCGACGGCGCCGGGGTTCCGGAATGGGTGCATCTTCTGCCCACAAAATCCGGCCTGGTGCAAACCAACGACAGCCGGGGGCCGTATCATGTAACCGACGCAGAAAAGATCATTGCAGCCAGCTTTGACGGGGCCAGCAAGCTGCCGATCGACGTCAATCATGCGACCGATCTTGCCGCCCCGAAGGGCCTTCCCGCCCCCGCACGCGGCTGGATCACCAGGATGCAGGCCCGTGAAGACGGCATCTGGGGCCAGGTCGAATGGACCGGCAAGGGCCGTGAACTGCTCGAAGACCGCGCCTTTGCGGGCATTTCCCCGGTTGTCGCCCTGCTGCAGCCGGCCGGGCGGGAAATCGTCGCCATCCCGCGGGCGTCCCTCGTCAATCAGCCAAATCTGCGCGGGCTGACCGCGCTTAACCAGGAGAGTGAAACCATGCCGTTCCGGGAAACCGTCGCCAAGCTGCTGGGCCTTGCGGCCGATGCCAGCGAGGAGGACATCACCAAAGCGCTGAAGGCACGGAAGCCCAGCGAGAAAAGCACTGAATTGCAATCCCAGCTTGGCCAGATCGGCATTGCCCTGGGCTGCGCTGAAGATGCGGGCGCTAAAGATATTCTGACTGCCGCCCAAAGCGCCAACGCCGACACCACCGGCAAGGATGCTCAAATCATCGCCTTGCAGTCTTCATTGAAAGGGTTGTCGGATGAATTCAGCACCCTGAAGGAAGGCAACAAGAAAGCCGCCGCCACCAGTTTTGTGGACGGCGCCATTGCCGACATGCGCATGGGCGTAAAGCCGCAACGCGACACCTTCATCACCATGCACCAGGAAAACCCGGAACGCACCGAGGCGATGATCAATGGCTTTCCCAAGGTGGAAGGCGAGTTGCTGCCGGATACACCCCCCGGCAGCGGCACCAGCCTGGCGCTGAATGCCACCGAACTGGCGGGCAAAGCCACCGCCTACCAACTGCAGCAGGCCAAGGCCGGTTTTGAAATCAGCATCACCGAAGCGGTGCACGCTGTGCAGGAGGGCAAAGCATGATCCCGGCCTTCATCCGCGGCTATGAAGCCGCTTCTGAGATCACCGGCCGCCGCATCGTCAAATTTGCTGATCCGGCAAACGGCCAGACAATTGACCTGGCAGACGGCAATACCGCCGCGTCCCTGGGCGTTTCGGACAGCATGGGTGCTGCGGCGGGCGGCATGTGCGACGTGCACCGCGCCGGTCTGGTTCCCGTGATCCTGGGCGGTCCGGTGAGTGCCGGTGACCCGCTCACCTCTGATGCCGACGCCGCCGCCGTCCTGGCCGTGGCCACCGCTTCCACCACCCTGCGCATTGTCGGCTTTGCCGATGAACCCGGCATCGCTGGCGACACCATCATGGCCTTCCTGGCCCCTGGCCTGCTGCACGAAGCCTGATTTCCTGAAAGGACCTGACCATGGCGCCTACCCGCCCGTTTCAATCTGACCCGATCCTGACCGCCATTGCGGTCGGCTACAAAAACCCGGAGGCCTCCCGCATCGCCGATGAGGTGATGCCCCGCCATACCGTGCCCGGCGAAAAGTTCAGCTGGACTGAATACCCTGTTGAAGAGGCATTCAACACGCCCGACGCCCGTGTCAGCCGCAAAGGCCGGGTCAACCAGCTCGAATTCGGCGGCACTCAGCGCACGTCTGAAGTGGAAGACTACGGCCTGGACGCTCCCGTACCGATTTCCGATATTGATGCCGCTGCCGCTGCCCGTGCTGCAGGCGTGTCAAACTTCGACCCCGAAGGCCATGCAGTGGAAATGGTTTCCGAGACCATTGAAAACATCCGGGAAGTCCGGGTGGCCCGTACCGTCCATAATGCTGACAACTATGCGGACGGCCGCAAAACCACTCTGGCGGGCGGCGACCAGTTTTCCGACTACGCCAATTCCGACCCGATTGGCATCATCAAAACCGGGCTTGAAAAAACGCTGATCATGCCCGCCAACACGATGGTGATGGGGCGCAAAGTCTGGACGGCACTGTCTTCGCACCCGAAACTCGTCAACGCCGTCAAAGGCAACCTGACCAGCGAAGGCATTGTGACCCGCCAGCAGTTCCTTGAGCTGTTTTCCGGCGAAGGCATCAAGCGGTTGCTGATTGGCGATGCCTATTTCAACGCCGCAAAACCGAACCAGCCCGCCAACCTGCAGCGTGCCTGGGGCAACAATATCTCCCTGCTGCACATCAACAAGATGGCCACGTCCCAGGGCGGTGGCATCACCTGGGGGTTCACCGCCGAGTTCGGCGGCAAGATCGCCGGGCGTATTGAGGACAAGGACATTGGCCTGCAGGGCGGCTACCGCATCCGGCGCGGCGAACGGGTGAAAGAGCTGATCGTCGCCAAAGACGTCGGCTACTACATCCAGAACGCAGTGGCGGCATAAGGGGGCGGTCATGAGTGAACGCAAAGCCCTATTCACGCGCGCCAAGGAGCTGAAGCTGGATCTTCCCGGCAACATCTCGAACGACAACCTGAAGGCAGCCATTGCGGCGGCTGAAGGGCGCGCCGGAGGCACCACTGCACCGCCAAAGGATGATGCAGAAAAGGTCAGCGCCCGTGTTCTCAGCGAGCTGAAATACAACGGCGAAACCTACGCCCCGGACACCGAGAACGACACGGTTGAACTGACCCCGACGGAGTTCAAGACGCTCGAAGGCCTGAAGGTCGTTCAAGCGCTGGACAGCGAGTAAACCGGCAGCGCCCCTTTGGCGCTGCCATCCCTTCCCCTTTTCCTGATCATTTGAGGGCACCATGGCCTACACCACTCTGGGCAAGCTGGCGAAACGGTACGGCGACAGCCTGCTGATTGAGCTGACAGACCGCGCAGACGAACCGACCGGCCAGATTGACGACACCGTGGTTGTCGGCGCCATCGAAGGCGCTGATGCGCTGATCGACGGTCATTTGCAGGGCCGCTACGTTCTGCCGCTGGCCGTGACCCCGCCGCTCATTGAGGAGCTGGCGGAAGCCATCGTTATCTACAAGCTGCACACCTACTCGCCCGAAGGCAAAATCAAGGACGAGTACAAGGAAGCCAAAGAAACCCTGGACAAGATTTCCAGCGGCAGGGTCCGCCTGCCCGTTGCCGGTGTGGAACCCGCGACCCAGCCCGGCAATGGCGTGCGCGTCACCGACCGGGAACGCCCGCTGACTGCCAAGAACCTGAAAGGGTTCATCTGATGCTGGATGCGATTGTCAGCCGCTTGAACGATCAGGTTCCCGCACTTTCAAACCGGGCAAAGCCTGTTGCTGACCTGGTCGAAATGATCCGGAGCAACCGCCTGCCGCAGAATGCCACCGCGACGGTTTCCCCCGCAGGCCTGAAAGGCGGCAAAGCCGAGGCGGGCACCGGGGTTTTCGCCCAGCCGCTGGCCCGTGCCTATTCCGTTCTGCTGATCGCCCCCAGCCAATCCAAGACCGGCGCCAAAGCGCTGGAAGAGGTGGATCCGCTCATTACCAGCGTTGCCTCTGCCCTGGCGGGCTGGGCGCCGGAGGCTGGCCCCGGCGTGTTTCAGGTGGACCGCGGCCGCCTGCTGTCCATCACCGGCGGCCGCCTCCTCTATGAGCTGGTCTTTTCCATCAACACCGAACTGAGGGTCACATCATGAGCAAGCCTCCCCTGCCCCAATCCGGCGGCAGCTTTACCCGCCAGCCTGACGGCAAACTGAAGCAGGTTGAAAAGCCCGCTGCAGATCCGAAGCCGAAGGCCCCGGCCAAACCCGCCCGCAAGGAAAAGGAGGCATAAATGGCCGCCCCGAAATATTGGCGCGACAAGCGCATCCTGTTCAAGTTGGAAAGCACCTACGGCGATGACGCCACCCCGACCGGCGGCGCCAATGCCATCCGAGGCTTTGATGTGACCTTCAAGCCGATGGAAGGCCAGGACCAGGACCGCGACCTGGAACAGCCCGGCATGAGTGCCAACGGCACCATTCCCACGGATATTCACGCCAAGCTGGCCTTGACTGTGGACCTCAGCGCGTCCGGCGTGGCGGGCACGCCCCCGGCCTGGGGGCCGCTGCTGCGCGCCTGCGCCGTTGCCGAAACCATCACCGCGGGCACCTCCGTTGTGTACAGCCCCATCGTTGACGGCCAGGAGGCCGGGACCGTGCATATCAGCATCGGCGGCACCCGCTATGTCATGCGCGGCATCCGCGGCACCGCTGATTTCATGCTTGATGCCCAAGCTACGCCCAAGATCAAATTCGACCTCACCGGGCTGTTCACGCTGCCCACCGACACCGCGCCGCCAACTGTTGACCTGGCGTCCTGGACCGAGCCGACAATTGTCAGCCACAACAACACCCCGGTGTTCACCATCGGCGGCACCAGCCTGGTCATGAAGACCGCCAAGCTGGCCCTGGGCAACAAGGTTGAACCGCGTTTCCTGGTCGGCTCCGAAGACATTCTGATCACCGACAAATCAGAACTGTTTGAAACCACCGTGAACGCCATGCCGCTGGCGGATTTCAATCCGTTCCAGATGGCCATGAACATGGACCAGCCCGCCGTGGTTCTGACCCACGGCACCGAGGCCGGGAAGATCGCCACCCTCAACCTGCCGACTGCCCAGATGCAGCGGCCGGGCCTGTCGCAGTCCCAGGGCATCAAGGAATGGCCTCTGCGTCTGGTGCCCCGCGCTGCCGCCCTGAACAGCCAGTGGTCGCTGACCCTCACCTGATCCCAAAGGAGCAAACCCCAGTGTTCAATATCATCGAACGGCCCACCTTTACCCGCATCGTGAAAGTCCGTGTGCCCAAAGACGACGGCGTAGACGAGCAGGACTTCAAGGCCACTTTCAACGCCATGGACGATGACGCACTCAACGGTCTCGGCATGGCGGATATTGAGGGCACCAAAGAGTTCCTGCGCCAGGCTGTGGCTTCCCTGGATGACCTGGCCGGAGCGGATGGCAAGCCCATTCCCTACAATGATGAGATCCGCGAGACCGTCTTCAAACTGCCCTACGCCCGGATCGCGCTGATGGCGGCCTATCACAACGGCATGAACGGTCTTCTGCCGGGAAACTGATCTGGGCCGGGCGGGCGTGGGTGCAGGGCAAATTGTTCAGCACCTCGCCCGCCCGGTGCGAGGAAGACGAAGACGCCGAAACCCTGGGCATCCCGAAAGAGCTGATGTCCGCAGGGCGGCCGGGCCGGACAGATCCGGAGGGCGTCTGGCGGCAAAACACGGTGGCGGTGGAAGCCTTTCTGGACGCCGCAACCCAGTTGAACCGGATCGCCCTGGCAGACGGCCGCAGCCGCATCACCGGATTGAACTACCCCGGCGCCCAGGCCGCCTGGGCATTCAGCGGCACCGAAATGACCCCGGACCTGTTTGCCAAGGTCCAGATGATTGAAAGCGGCGTTCTGGCCGAAAGCAGCGGAAACTGATCATGCCCTTCGTCCTCTCCGGAAAAGTCTTGATGGATGCCTCTCAGGGCATTCAAGAGCTGCAGGAGCTGAAAGGGGCAAAAGACGCTGCCGGGAAATCCGCCAAAGTCCTCAGTTTTGAGGAAGCCAAGGCCGCGCGGGAAATCAAGCAGCTCGGCACCGCCTCCGGAGCGGCCGCAAGCCGGACGCAAGCCCTCAGCGCAGCGGAAGCCTCTGTTGCCAGGGACGCTGTCACTGTTGGCGCCAGCCACCAGCTTGCAGCGGGTCAGGTCGGCAACCTGACGGCCCAATTCAACGACATTGGCGTCATGCTTGCTGCCGGGCAAAACCCGCTTCAGCTCGCCATTCAGCAGGGCACTCAAATCACCCAAGTGTTCGGCAACTCCGGGGCGGCGAATGCGGCAAACATGATGCGCCAGGCATTGGTGCGCATGATCAGCCCACTGAACCTGATCACCATCGGCGGCATTGCTGCGGGCGCAGCGATGATCCAGTGGATGACCGGTTCTGCCGAGGCCGCCGAAACTCTGGAAGACCGGATCGAAGCGGCCGGGGACGCCATCGAGGCGTTCAGTGACAAGTCGCAGAAGACCCGTCTCAGCGTTGCTGAAATGGTCGAGGAATTCGGCTCGGCCTCCCCCGAACTGCGCCTGGTGCTGGCCGATATGGCGGCCCTGGCTAAGCTCGACGCGCAAAAGGCAATTGACGCCACCGCCGAGAGTGTCCGCAACCTGGTTCTTGAAACCTCGTTTTTTGATGAACGCAATTCCCGCGGCATGGCCCGTGATTTCCTTGGCCTGAGTTCGATGCTGTCCACGCATCGGGAATTGAGCGATGTTTTTGCCCGTAATCTGGAACTGCTGGACAGCAGCGAAGACCCTGCCAAGCGGCTGGCCGCCGCGCTGGATGTGCGGGAAATGCTGCTGGAGGCTGCTGGCGGCCTGGACGGGCTGAACGCCAGCCAGCGGGAATTCTATGAAGGCCTGGCGGCTGTCATCCGCGATCTGGAAGTCTTCGCCGGTCGCGTCCAGGCGCCCTGGCAGGAGCTTCAGGCCACCGGCAGCGAGCTGTGGCAGAACCTGCAGAATTCGGCCAAGGGTTATCTGGACGAGCGCCTGAAGATCGAGACCGCCGCCCGCAACACAATTGCCCAGCTTCAGACCGAAGAGGCTTTGCAGGAGGCCATTGCAACGCATGGCGACGGCAGTTTACAGGCCGCAGAACTGCGCCTTCAGGCAGAGCGGCGCGCCTATCAGCAGCAGGTTGATGCCCAGGAGATTTCCGAGGAGCTGAAGGCCGAGCTGATGGCGGCCTGGGATGCTGCCAACGGGGTGGCCGATGCCGATATGGCGGGCAATATCACCCTGGCCGCAGATGAAGCCCACCGCCTGAAAACCAATCTGCTGGAAGCCCAGGGCAACGAGATCATGGGCCGCATCCGCGCGAACCCGGATTTCAACGACCCGCGCGGCGAAGGCGCAGGGGCCGGAAACCCGGATTACATTTACCGCGATCAGGGCCTGCCGGACGTGGATCTGCCTTCGAACCCGCGGAAAAAGCGGGGCGGCGGTGCCGGTCAGCATGACTCTGAGCGGAAAGCCATTGAACGGCTGATCGCGCGGGAGCGGGAGCGGCTGGACGTCCTGAAAGAAACCGACCCGGTTATGCAGGAAATGATCCGGCATCGGGATGTTCTGAAGGACGCCACCGATGCAGAACGCAAGGCGGTTGAAGCCATCATCCGCAAGCGGCTGGAAGAAGAAAAGGCACTGGAGCAAACCAAAGAGGCCGCTGATTGGCTGAAGGCAACCGGCCAGGATCTGGGCGATGCGCTGACGTCCAGCGGCGATGCCGCCGCAGACGCCTGGGACCGCGTGAAAGAAGCAATCATCCGCGCCGCCGCTGAAGCCGTGTTCTTTGGCAAGGGGCCTCTTGCCGAGCTTTTCAACATCGGCGGCGGCCTGTTTGGCGGCGGTGAAAGCACCGGCAGCGACGGCGGGAATATCATCCTGAATGCCTTGGGTTTCGCAGACGGCACTGTTGGCATGGTTCACGGCGATGGCGGCAACCGCGATGACAAGGTCCCGGCTTGGCTGTCTGCCGGTGAAAGCGTCATCACCGCCAAGGCCACCCGCCGCTACCGCCCGATCCTGCAGGCGATGAATGACGGCGTTGAAATCCCCGGTTTTGCAAGCGGAATTGTTCCCGGCGGCGCTGCCGGTTCGCCCCCGGCGGCAGCGGCGGCCGGGCAAGCCCGCCCCTCAGTGACAGTCCGCCTTCTGCCCTCACCGATGTTCGAGGCGGTGGTGGAAGAACGCGCCTCGGAAATCAGCGTCGAGGTGGTCCGGGACTATGACCAAGGCCCCGCCCGCTCGACCGTGAAAGACACTCTTGAAGATCCATACAAGGTTTGATGATGGCACTGGTCTGGCCCCTCCCCCTCAGCGAGTTTTTTGACACCCTGCCCATCGCCCGGATCACCTCCCGGCCGGGTGCTGCCAATACCACGTCGGAAACCCACGGCGGCGACGTGATCAAGCACCGGCTCGGCAGCCGCCTGTGGGGCGGGCGCATTGTCCTGGACAAGGACCACCACAGCGCCATTGCCGCCATCGAGGCGCGCCTGTCGCTGCTGGACGAACCCGGCGCATCCTTTCTGCTGTGGGACACCCGCCAGCCGCACCCGGCGGCCGACCCGGAAAAATTCATCCTTGGCAGCTCCGCGCCTGTCATCGAGGCGCTGAACCCGAACAACCGCGAGCTGGATATTTCCGGCCTGCCTGCGGGCTACATCCTCAGCCGCGGCGACCTGCTGGGCTTCACCTATGGCGCCAATCCAACCCGCTACGCCTACCACCGCATTGCGACCGGCGCGGTGGCCTCTGGTGCCGGTGTTGCCGCAGACATCGAGGTCACCCCGTTCATCCGGCCGGGCGCTGCCCTTGGCGCCGCCATCACGCTGGGCAACCCGGTCCTGAAGGCCACCCTCACCACCGCCCAGTACGGCGAGGGCCGTTCGGCTGTGACCGAAGGCGGCTCGTTCAACTGGCTGCAGACGCTGAGGTAACCATGAGCTATTCCGCACAGGCACAGCAGCAGCTCGCAGAACGCCGCGGCACCGACGCCCGCGTCCTTCTGTGGTTTCAGGCCAGGAACCGCACCACCGGCGCCCCGGAAACCCTGGGGTTCTGGACCGGCGATGATCATCAGGAATTCCTGATCGACGGCGAAATCCGCACCTATTACGGCGCGGGTGCCGTGATCGATGTTCCGCCCATCATTGCCGCGCCGGGGTTCCAGGTGCGGCAGTACCGGGTCAAGCTGCCGCCGATGCTGGACGAGGTGAAACAGCTCCTGCAGCAGTATGACCCCCGCCACGCCGAAGTGCAGATCCATTCCGCCGTCTTCGACCTGGACACCGGCAACCTGATGCCCCCGGTTAAACGCATGTTTAAGGGCGTTTTAAACGAGGCGCCGGAGGAGCTGGGCGGCAAGGGCAGACCCAGTTTCACCCAGCTTGTCCTGGTATCGCCCGCCCGCAAGCTGACCCAGGGCCTGCCGCTGAAACGCTCAAACTCTGAACTGCAGCGCCGCAACGCGGATGACCGGGGCCGCGAATACAGCGATGTGGCCGGTGAATGGCCGGTGCCATGGGGGACCTGATGCAAAACCGGGCGGAACTCCTGCTGGATTATCTGAGCGGCATCCGGGCTGCCAAGCGCGTGCTGAAGCCGTCGCAATTCGACTGCGCGTTCTTTGCGGCAGGCTGGGTGAAAGCCTGCACGGGCGTTGATCCGGCCAGCGCCTGGCGCGGCAAATACCGCAGCCTGGACGAAGGCCGCGCCATGCTGAAGGGCGCCGGCTACCGGGATCTGGACGGCCTGGCCGCGGCCCATTTGGCGGAAATCGACGGCTGGGGCAGTTCCCGGCCGGGCGACATTGCCGCAATCAGCGAGGGCGGCCACACGGCACTGGGGATCATCGGCGGCCCGCAGATCCATGTTCTGGGCTTCAAAGGGCTGGACTACCTGCACCTTGACCGGGCGGAACGGGTGTTCCGGCCATGAAGCTGCTGTCTTATGCCCTGCTGTTCCTGCTGGCGCTGAGCCAGCCCGCCGAGGCCGCCTCGGTCGGGGCTGTCCTGGTGGCACTTGGCACCGCCTTCAAGGCCTATGTTGCCGCCAATGCAATCGCGGCCTTTGCGCTGCGGACGCTGGTTTCCACCGGCATTTCGCTGCTGCTGAAGAAGTTCCAGCAGCGCAAACAGCGCCGCCCCGGCATTCAGACTTCGGCGACCACGACCGGCGGGACAGATCCGCAAGGCTCGGTTGTTGGCCGCTTCGCCACGGCAGGCCATCTGGTCTATCAGAACAGCCATGGCGAAAACCGGGTTTATCTGACCCATGTGATTGAGCTGGGCGACCTCCCCGGCGCCAGCCTGCGCCGCCTGATCATCGACGGCGAATATTCGGAGATCGGCACCGACTGGGACCCGAACGTCGGCTACCAGATCCTGAACAAAGTCGCGGATGACGGCTGGGGATACGGCTGGATCCGGTTTTATGACGGCAGCCAACTGGCGGCGGATCCGCGCCTGGTGGCGCTGTACGGCGCGGACCCGGACCGGCCCTGGACAAATGACCACATCCTGACCGGCCTTAACTATGCGGTTCTGACCTTTTACCGCAGCGACAAGCAGTATCCGAACGGCAGGCCGCAGGTCCGCTTTGAGCTGAACGGGCCGGGCTTTTATGACGTGCGCCAGGACAGCACCGCCGGGGGCAACGGACCCCAGCGCTGGGAGGATCAAACCACCTGGCAGCCCACCGAAAACCTGATGGTCATGGCCTATACCGTCATGCGCGGTATCACCCTGCCCTGCGGTTCTGTCTGGGGCGGCGGCTTTCCGGCCGGGGACATGCCTTACACCGAATGGGCGGCCGCACTGGACGCCTGCGATCTGGGCGTGGGCAGCAACAACCGGCCTCAGTTCCGCGGCGGCATGGAGATCCGCTTTGAAGAACCGCCGGCCGATTTCCTTGAGGAGATCTTTGCCGCCGCAAATGCGGAAATTGTCGAGCTGGGCGGCTATTGGTATCCGCTGGTGGGATCGGTCGATACCTATGCGGCCGATCTGACCGAAGACGACCTGCTGGTCTCTGAAGGCTGGAAGCATGACCCTTTTCCCGGCCTGGAAAAGGCCTTTAACGCCGTCACAATCACCCATCCGTCCCCGAATGCGCTGTGGAACCCGTCCGCGCCGGTCACGCTGACCCGGCCGGAATGGGAAGCGGAAGACGGCGGCGAGCGTGTGTTCGATCTGAAGCTGCCGATGGTGTTCAACACCCCGCAAGCGCGCCAGATCGGCAATGCGCTGCTGAAGGAGAACCGCCGCTTCCGTACCCACCGGCTGCCGCTGCCGCCGGAGTATTCCAGCCTGCGGCCTCTGCTGAAGACCCGTTTCACTTCTGGCTGGTACGGCTACAGCGGCAAGACCTTCACCATCACCGAGATGGCCTATGACCTGCTGAAGCTGAATGTTTCGGTAAGCCTGCGGGAATGGGACCACAGCGATTTTGATCCGGACCTGGCCCTGGAAACCCCGGACCTGCCGCAGGTCACCGCGCCCATCGTCACCCAGGACGCCGGGGTGCCGGGCTTTGGCGTCTCCGGCATTGAGATCAAGGACGCAAACGGCATTGTCCGCGGCGTTGGTATCCGCGCCGTCTGGACCCCTTCCCTTGCCTTCACGGCGGACGGCGTTTCTTTCCAGGTCCGGGTCAAGGACGGCGACGACGAGCGCTTCAGCGCCAGCACCGCCGATCTGGAGCTGGGCACCTTCCGCCTGGAACCGATGCAGGGCAGCACCGAATACGAGGCCCGCCGCAGGGCCATCTCAAAGACCAGGGACACCAAGTGGACCGCCTGGCTGCCAGTCACCACGCCCGCGTTCAAGCTGCTGCCGGACATGCTGGCCGAAGAGACCTGGCAGGCAATTTCCGATGATGCCACTGCCGCCGCTGCCGCGCTGGATGACCAGCTTGTCCTGGACAAGATCGCGCCGTTGGAAGGCGCGGTGCAGCGGGATCTGGAAATCCGCGATGTGCAGAGCTTCCATGCTGCCGAAGCGCTGGGGGTCATCGGGGATAAAGTGCTTTGGGCGCTGACCAAGCTGTCTGAAATCGACGGGCGCATGGCAGACGCCGGGATCTATCAGGACCCGGACACCGGCACGGTACGGATCTATGGCGTGGTTGCGGAAGCGGAACGGATCAGCGAGGCGGAAATCCGGCTGTCCGCTGCCGAAGCCACTATCACACTGTCGGCCACGCAAGCCTGGGTCAATCAGCAGATATCCAATGCGGTACTGGACCCGAGCCAGATCCCCGTCGTGGGCGACTTGCAGGTGCGGGTCAATCAGGTTGAGGCGGATCTGGACGCGGCGGAGGCGGCAATCGCCCTCAAGGCCACGCAAACCGAAGTGGACGGGATGGATGCCCGCCTGAGTTCGGCGGAAGTGGATATCGACGCCGCGCAAGAGGCCATCACCCTGAAGGTGGATCAGGCGGATTTTGACGCCGCCGAAAGCCGCCTGTCCTCGGCAGAGGTGCAGATCAGCACCCTGGACGGCCCGGCAATCACCCAGTCGGTGAGCGACGTGCGGACCCTGCATGATCAGCTTGGCACTCAGGATGTTGCCACCCTGGAGCAATTGCTGCTGGCCTATGAACAGCGCGAAGCCCTGAAAACCCAGATTGCCTATGCCACTCAGGACATCCGGGCGCGGGTGGATGATGACCGCAGCGCAACAGCAGCCATCACCGCAAGCCTTGGTGTGGCGATTGAAAACAGCGTGGCGCTGATTGAATCGGAAAAGCTGGTGCGCGCCAGCGGCGATGCGGCACTGGCCAGCAGCATTGATGCTTTGGAAGTCCGTCTGGATGGCGACATCGCCGTCCAGGCCTCCGCTTCCAGCGCGCTGACAACCCGTGTCAGCACTGCAGAAGGTGCGATCACCAGCCACAGTCAAAGCCTGATCAGCCTTGAAGCCCGCCTGGACGACGCGGAAGGGGGTATTTCCGGTCAGGCAACCGCGCAATCGCAACTGGATGCGCGGGTCACAAGTGCGGAAGGCGTGATCACCAGCCACGGCCAGAGCCTCATCAGCCTGGGCAGCCGTCTGGATGATGCGGAGGGCAATGCTGCCGGACAGGCCACCGCCCTCAGCCAGTTGGACACCCGTGTGAGCGATGCCGAAGGGAATGTGTCCAGCCAGGCCACGGCGATCACGCAATTGCAATCGGATGTTGGCGGCAACAGCACCAGCATTCAGCAGACCATGCAGACTGTGGACGGCGTGATGGGGGAATACACCCTGCGCATCGACAATAACGGCCATGTGGCGGGCATGGTGGTGCGGTCTGATCTGGATGACGAGGGAGAACCCGCATCCGAGATAGCGTTTCAGGCGGATAAGTTTGCAATCGTCTCGCCGGATGGCGCGCAGAAACGCAGCCCCTTTGTGGTCTATACTGAGGACACCATGGTCGGCGGAATTTTGGTTCCCGAAGGTGTTTACATACGCAAGGCGGCGATCCGCGACGGCTCAATCGGCAATGCTGAGATCGCTGGAAGCCTAAAGTCTTTCGACTACGCCGAAGACGAAAACGGGTTCCCGACTGAAGGCGTGAAGATCGACTTCAAGAACAACGCGCTGAAAGTGGCCGGCGCAGTGTTTTCCCGGCCCATGGTGCTGGCGCAGGGATCATTCACGGTTTCGGGGGCCGTTGGCAATGGCGCCCGCTGGGCCTTTGTGAATACCGGCATCCGGGTCGGCAAACTGGACGTCTGGCAGGCACAGCGGTTTGCCCTGGCCGCTGCCGCTTCGGTCACCACCACCGGCACTGCACCGGGCGGCATGGACCCCAACAACACATTCTGGACCCTCAACACATCAATCCAGCCCGGCGCGCGCTGGAATGGTTTCGGCGGCGCCAACCCCGATCCGGCAGCGTCTTGGAGCAAAGACCCCTCGGAGTTGGTGAACCCGCATTGGGCCAGCGGCAGCGATCAGCGGGTGTTCCTGGCAATCGATCTGGAGGCCCAGGGCGGCGTTTATTTCAACAACCCGAAAATCGAATGGACAGTGTTCCAGGTAACATAAGGAGAGCAGCCCTATGGCATGGCCAAAGGCAGGAACAGTCAGCGTTGTGAACGGCAGCGCAATCGTCACCGGAACCGGCACCAGCTTCTTTGGCAGCGCGCAGGCGGGCTGGGGCTTTGTCGGCCCGGACGGGCGGGTCTATGAGGTGCTGGCGGTCAGCAGCGGCACTGGCCTGACAATCACCCCTGTGTACCAGGGCGCAACGGCGGCAGGGCAGATCTATGCGCTGTTCCCCACTATGTCGCTGGCGCATGATGTGGTGGCCAGCGTGCAGGCGCTGACCGGCACGTTTCAAGCCGTTGCGGACGGCCCCGGACAGGGCAAATTCAGCACCGATGTGGTCAAGCTGGGCGATGAAGACACCGGCCTCGGCTGGCCGTCCAGCAATGAGGTGGCGCTGAAAGCCGGGGGCGATTGGCAGCTCCGCCTCAAGGAAGGTGCTGCCAGCGGCGCGGCGGTGCAGTCCAGTTCCGCAGATACCGCCGAGGGTAAGCTGCTGCGCCTGTTCTCCGGCTCGGGTGTCTTTGGTTTGGGCGTCGATGGTGAAAACCTGAGCCAGCCTCCAGGCAACAATCTGGACACCCTGACTGTCTCAGGCGAGGTGCGGTACGCCTCTGAGACTGTAGGCGCCCCCAGCACGGCGGGCATTGTCATGCACCGCATTCGTCTTGCGGGCGATCACATGCAGCTGGCCATTTCCCATGACGGCGCGATGTTCCTGCGGACAGGTGCCGCTGGTGGCTGGAGCGCTTGGCGGCGGATGGACCCGGATCGTGGCAGCGGCCCCAATGGCGAGTATGTGCGCTTTGCTGACGGCACGCTGATTTGCACCCATACTGTCACGCCCAGCTCCACTGCGGCGGACAGCACTTGGAATTTCCCGGCTGTGTTTGCAACTGCTTCCGGCCTTGTTGTGTACGGCGCGGGCCGGACAAACTCAGATGCCACCTTCGTTTCCGCACGCCCGCCCACAAACCTAAACGTCGCTTTCAACCACTGGAACACCAGTGATGCCCGAGTGGGGGGCGCTGTCAGCCTGACCGCAATAGGCCGTTGGGAATAAGGAGATTATCGTGAAAGTAACCTGCATCTGTGTCGCCGGTCTGCCCGGCCAGCCTGAAACAAACGCCAGCGTGAGCGGCGATGTACTCACTTACGGCGGCACTGCCTTTGACCTTTCCGAAGTGCCTGACGGGGGCTTTGCTGAACCGGAGGGCGCTGGCCATCCCTTTATAGGTCGCATCGAGCGGATCAATGGCGAGCTGCATGTGCAACTGCGCTGGATCTATTCCGATGCAACCGCAGAGCGGGTCCAGCCCGCTGTTCCGCCGACGTTCACCGTCGCCAGCGGCCCCGTGCCTGATCCGATTGTCCGCAAGTCCCTGACCAGCGAGGTTGAAGCATGACGTTCTCCCTGAAAATCACTACGGCTGCGCAGGTCGCGGCGGCGGCCCGCGCGGCGCTCCTGTCCAGTCTGGCCGACACCCGGTGGCAGATCCAAAACGGCGGCATCACACTGCCCAATGGCTTCCACGCCCGCACAGACCGCACAACCCGCGCGGACCTCACTGAAGCCTTGAGCGCTCTGCAAATTGGCATCAAAAGCGAGCCGTTCTCCTGGAAGGCCCCAGATGGCTGGATCAAGCTGACACGCGCGGACCTGGAACAGATCACCGCTGCCGTCGCGGCCCATGTGCAGAGCTGCTTTGATGCGGAGGAAGTCGTGGAAACGCAGATCGCCGCACTCAGCGATGCGGAACTGGCGGCGTTTGACGTGCGGGCTGCTTTTGATGCTGCCATGGCCGCCCCTGCGGCTGAAACCTGAAACAACCCGCCTCCCGGAAACGGGAGGCCCGGGCCGGTTGCAGCCCCAATCTGCCTTTGTTCCTCCCAGCAGCGGTTCCCGGATGCGAGCACAGAATATTTGCCGCACCCATCTGCAGCAAAAACTGCCACACCGCGGCGCAGCGGCCTGCCAGTGGCAGCAACTTCACCTAAAGCGTTGAATCGCAACCACTGCAACTTCGACAAAAGTAATCAATGTGGGTATTGCTAAGAACGCTGCACCGACGCCGTAAAATGTTAAGCTTGCCCACCGCCACCCGGCCTGGCACTTGTTCCTTGAGTTATAGTAGGCAGCCATTGGTCCAGACAATACATGTATCTCGTTCTGACCGATAACGGAGCCTTTGTTGGTCAGGTCTACGAGATTTAGCCCATCTTCGTAGTCTCGGCCTAGCATTTTCTCGATATCATCCAGAAGCCATCGAAGATTATGATGGTGGGCATAGAATTCTCTACTGGTCTTGAAAAATTCACGAGAAGTCGAATACCTTTTTATGATATCTGGACACCGGAACGTGAAGACTGCAGCACCCAAAGCTGCGAAGCATAGCCCAAAATAAAAAAAGAAGATACGCCAGCCGACACGGCACTCGTGCGCAGGACATGTGTCTATTGTAAGTCGAAGGTATTGAGAGATGTTTTCATTAAATAGAATAAAATACCCAAAGACAGGTACGAGCATTGTCATCTTTGACAGTGATGAATTTCCGATTGACCGCAAGCTACTCCAGTTAGCAACGCTGTCTGCGGTACGGTATTCTGAACCTGGCGAGTTTCTCGGCATCCCCAAATGTCCTCCTATTCTATCACGAGGGTCACTCAATCAAACCATGCGTTCAAACAGGTCAATATCCTGCGCGCTTCTGCCGAATCAGTTCGCGCACTAACTGCTCGCTTCCTACGCAACGCGTGCGGGTCCCGCAACTTACAGGCATGACCAGACCAGCCCGAAGCGGAACTTCGTTGAACGCCCCAACTATGTTGTGGAGGGGTATCAAGGTCAGATACGCAGTGTTATGGATGCTCAGATATCAGAGAGGCGCACAGCAATTGCAAATCGGATCACCACGTTACAAAAGAAGTATTGCTGGACATCAGGTCGTTCACATTCAATGCCTTGATCGAGATCAAAATGAGATCGACGGAGCATACGGAACGGGATTCTTCATCAAGCAAGGGCAAACTGTTTTTCTTTGCACTTGTTGGCATGTGGTTACCGGATACGACCCACTTGACGTGAAGATTCAGCCTCCGGGAAAAATTCCACCAAGAAGGGAATTTCTCAAAGTAACATTGAGGAAAACCGAACCCCTCCCACCTGGATTTCCACCTCATTTAGCTGGAGAAATATCGTACGGAAACCATTCATTCTATGTCAATTTGTATTCAGAATCGGAAGACGGTCCTTTGCCGATATGGCAGCAGGATCAAGAGGGGCCACCAAACGGGAGCCTAGAAAACGTAGGTATCTATGTTCCAGCAGTGGATTTCGTACTGATTCCCATAGATTCTATTTTGCGCGTTCAAGATATCATGCTGGGCAAAGAGCAGTGTTTTCAATCTGAAGACCTGATTTTTCGAAAGATGATTCAAGGCGACAAACTTATGACCGTTGGCTTTCCTTTTGGCTATGGTTCTGCGTTGAACACTTCCAACTCCCCAACACCGATAATGGTCACCCGGCACCTTGCATCAGAGCATTCCGAGAGTGATCGAATGTACGCACTTATGGATGGCCCCTGTTCTGAGGGCATGTCTGGAAGTCCTGTTTTTGCAGAGGTAGAAGGAGAGTTCGTTTTCGGTGGGATTTACACAGGAACAATCCTGCCTGATTTTGGATCACTTGGTGAGGCGAGGCTGAGAAAAGAGCAGGTTCTTTTACGCAAGCTAACTGCTTTGGGAAGGTTTCATAGCTCAGGTTTACTAGGAAGTGTGATGACCTATTTGGATGAAAAATACGCTTCTTGAACAAGACTGGATAGTAGCTCTCGACGAAGAGCCTCACGAAATCTGACAGACTTTGCAAAGTCCGCTTACTGCGCATTGCCGCCACACGGTTCCGCCTGGGCTGCACCTGCTGCGAACGGCGGCAAGGTCCCGCCCAACCCGTAAAACACTCCCTTTAAACACCCTCTAAAACCCTCCGCCGCCCGGCGTTTTTTTACGTTTTGGGCGGCGGATTACCGGGTATTGCAACGGGAAGTGTCCCGTACTGCAACGCGAAGTGTCCCAAAATTCCGGCGTCAAATCGCGGAACCGGCGCAGATCCGGGCTGGCTAAACCCCGGTTTCAGGCTTAAAAATCAGGGAAATTGCAAAAATGAGTTGCTGCAACGGGAAGTGTCCCGCACTGCAACGCGAAGTGTCCCGCTACAGTCCCGCTTGTTAGGGGACACTTGATATTGCAGTAACCGGAAGAGGCCGGACAAAGCCGGAAGAACCCGGATAGAGGCATATAAAAAAGGGTATTCAGGAAGGTCTAAACCTGGAAAGTGGCTTGGGGCATTTGTCCTTCAATACCCGGAAAAATGGCCCCTACAGCGCGCTCAGCAGATTTTGGGACACTTCCTGTTGCAAACTCTCTCCCCTGCCCCAGACCTTGTAGAATAAGGGAAAACAATCCCTCACAGGGGCGATAATGCCCCTTATGTTAACTTTCAGGCGGCCCGCTTGAGCCGCCGAACTTGGAACTAAGGTGCTGGACCGAGTTGTTGCTTCCCAGAATGGGATTCTCGTCATAAAACCAACAAGGTATGTAAATTTCACACACAACGGCAGCTCTCTGAACTAGGAACGGATTTCAGAAGAGCTGCGGGACCAACCGGGCTTTCGCTGCGGATGCAGCGGGACCGATCCTGCGCGTCTGCCTTGTGCGGATTGCGATCTTTGCAAAGCCCTAACTTCGCCCTGACAGCACAACCTGAAACCGCTGCGTTGCCGCGTGTGTCGCCGACGCATTCGGCTGACTGCAGTCAGCCCAGAGAGGGCCTTGGCACAGCGATCAAACGCTGCCCGCGTCTTCCCCAGACCGTACATTCGCTGCAATGGAACGGTTTCAGTTCGGGTCAACTACTCGCAAGACGGAAAAAGACGTCAGTTCACTGCGGTTGTTCTAACAGCTGACTTATTGGTTTCGCCCTTCAACCCAATCGGAAAACGCGTTGAGATCGTGAGACCAGAAAACCATTACGCCATCGTCGGTCAATCGTTGCACATCCGATGGTTTGATGACCCCTTGCAGAAGAGCTGCTGTCTCAACGAAGCTTCCCCAGTGATCTTTCCAAGCTTTTGCCTTTTTGAGAATATCGTTTACCCTCTTAACCGAGTTGGTCGCATCGTTTGTGACCTTGCACTCCATTGCAGCGACAATACCTTGCTTTAAGCCGCATGCAATGTCTACCTCCTGCGCATTGGTCGTCGCAGTGGCAAATCTAGCCTTGTGCAAGAACGTCCTCGGTTTGATCAAAGACAATTCATCAATAAGGAATGATTTGGCCTGCGTCCACCCAAGGCCCTTGAGCAACTGGATGACGGCATTCTCTTGGTCATTAGATAGTCTGTTTCGCTTTTGTGTTTCCGTCAATTTTGGCGCAATAAATGAAACGATTCGCTCAACTATCAGTGCTTTCTCTACCTGTGTCGGCAATCTCTGTTCGTCAAGCCATGGGGCAATTGAACGGTCTTTCCAAATATCTAGCACTTGTGAAGTTACGAGCGCCTTTTCTTCCTTTAGAGCATTTCCAGACTTTTCCGAAGCCTTGGACCATTCGGGGCAGAGCAAGGAGAACTGGTCCTGACTTTTTGGTGGGGCCAAGAGGTGTCGAAAAATGAGCATGTGGCTTCCGGAAACTTTTAGAGCGGCTTCAAAATCTCGAAGGTAATTGGAAGCTTCCAGCGCAGCATACGCAGCGTCTCGAATTTCGCCCACTGCATGGCCCCAATCCCTGGCTTCGCCAACTGGGTCGGTGTTTTCTAGGTAGTAACGCTTAGCCAGCCGCGAGTTTTCTTCATTTTCTTTTGAAATAATGCTCAAAGATTTGCCGTCCTTTTAACGCGGCGTGCAGGAGCCGAACGGCGAGAGTTGCCGTTCCGGGCTTCTTCTTTCATGGTGTAATTTATAGCCCCTTGTAATTCCGGTGCGAGTGGTTCGAGTTCTACAATCTTACTAATATCGCTTCGCACAACATGTGTGCCCGCAGAAACTGCGAGTGTGGTGGCAATTCTCTGGGCAAGTTTTGGCGGAACTGCATTTCCAATTTGGCGGTACATTGAAGCCTTCCCACCTGCCCATTTCCAACGCGGGGGGAATGTCTGTATCGCAGCACATTCTCGCGGACAAAGCCTCCGAAGACCCCTTTGGGGGTCAATGATCCAATCTTGCGCGGTGCTTGCAGTTACAGTTCTCGCTGGAAGGCTCATGTCAGCAACAAAAGCACCTTGTTTGTATCCCCAGTGACCGCCGGGGCGTGTCGTCTCAGCTTTACCGGGAGACTTAACACCGCTACCAGGAGGAATGCCGATCAACTCACTGGCAAGCTTACCGGTGGGCCTAATAATCTCGTCTTCACCCAAAGCTCGAATGGTTGAAAGGCAACTTCGCATAGACACCCATTTTTCTTCCCCATTGCTGGGAGACTTCGAATGCGTAGGCTCTGGGAAATGAAGGCTGTCTCCATTGCGATGTGCAATGATAAATAGTCGAACACGCCTTTGGGGGACGCCAAAATCGGCTGAATTTAATACACTAACAGAGGTCTGCCACCCTTCTTTTCGCAAGTCCTCTCGAATAAGAGCCAATGCAGAACCAGGCTCTCCGTCAGGTCCTCTTGCTGTAAGCAGGCCTCGAACATTTTCCATAACGATAAAACGAGGATCAAGTTGGTTTGCCAATTTGATGAAGTCGAAGAAGAGCCTACCGCGATCGTCCGCCATACCCAGTTGGTGGCCAGCACTAGACCAAGATTGGCAGGGAGGGCCACCAACGATAGCGGTTACTTCCCCACGAGAGACGCCTCCTGCGCGTGCCATTAGTTCACTCGCAGTCTGTTCGCGAATATCACCTTCGAGAACGGTCTCTCTCGCTGCCTTCTTTGTGTTCAACCTAAGCGTCGCAGCCGCATCGCGGTCAATGTCAGACGCAAGTAGACGTCTCCACCCAGCTAGTTCGAATCCATGATCCAAGCCACCCGCGCCAGAAAAAAGGGATATGAAATTAGGTGCTGTCACTGCCGCCCCGGCCTCAGAATCTGTGTATTTTTTTTATGAATAACACTCAGAACGTATGTGGAACAACTCCCTTAGAGACGAATTTGGGTGTGAAGACGAGTGCTCCGCCAGCCTTAGGGCACAGCGATACGGTCGGCATTTTGCCGCTGACGTAGGCGAGATAAAGCCTAACATGAAAATGCCGTGCATATTCATGTCGTTGCCTTATTCATAGCACGACGGAGCGGGTGTTTGGATCGAGAACGGGTGTTGGGTGGGTGTTTGGGCCTCCCCTTGCCATCTGCGTAGCGAATAGCCGCTTTCCCTAATCTCACTCTTCGTTTCGCAGATGCAGCGAGTGACAGCTACTTGCCGTATAGCCAGATCGCCACGTCCGCATTGGGCTGTTCACGACATGCTGCGGCAGCGAAGGCTAATCTGGTACCTAATGTTCGGTGTGGCCTCAGAGTCACGCGAGCAGCTCTAAGCCCAAGTTCACTCCATAAGCGTCACTATGTTCACATCGCGGGTGCGGTAGATCGCGCAACCGAACCGACATCATCTGAACCAGTTTCAAAATCCCACCGAAGAACACAAATTCGCCCATCCCGTTGGTCGGCAACCGGGCCAAACTGCCTAACGGCAAACCCAGCCCTGCGGAATGTCCGCAAGAAGATCGGGTTCATAAGCCCCAACATTGTTGCGCCTCCTCGCGAGACGACATGACTGCGTGCTGCAGTAATCAATGCCACCAACACGCTATTCCTCATTCGCATCTCCACTGAAGGAGAAACCGCTAGGCGGGACGCCTCCCAGGCACTGCCGGAAGCCAACTCTTCCTGCATAATGTTTGCAGGCAAGTTCGGAATGTTCCCGCGGTGCGCATCCAGGATCATATAAGTGATGCCGCTATGCTCGCTGTCGGTTCGAAGCAACCGCAGGCAGCCCACCAAGTTCTCGCCTTCAACGGCGGCAATGTGGACTGAGGCCGGTATGTCGTATTGATCGAACTCGCAACCGAAACTCTCGTGCAAGTTCCACCCCATAGATGAAATGAAGACTTCTCGCCGCAAGCGCAGGCAATCGGTGTACAGGTCCAGCCGGGTTTCAGGGTTAGTCAGGTCGATTAGGTGTGTCGCAACCATCATTCAGAGCCGTTATTCATAATTCATTATGATGATACCCAAGCTACTCACTAAATCACAGGGATGATCCCACTCCACTTCCTTATGGAGTATAGGGACAACGCTGCTCTGAAATTTGAAACGCCGAGCTTACTGCATATCACCTTCTTCCTTTGCGCGATTGCGGAGATCGACACTCTCAACTCGCTAGCAACTTGCTTATCCAGCATGCCTTCCTCGCACATTTCCATAAAGTCGATCTGACCGTCGGACAGGTTATCCACCCCCTCAAGCAGGACAGTCTTGTGCGCTGCCTGGCAAGCATGGTGCAAAGGCGATGCAGCTCGCCCATCAAGGTCATGATTTACACCGCCAAATATCATTCTGTTGCCTCCAAAGACTGATACGGAAATGAAGTTACTGTCAGCACCGAATGGCCGGGCCTCTTCGAACAGAGGCGAATACATTTCCTCTTGAGAAAGAAGCTTCGACGCCGACCTGCCCCCGCACTGCTTTGTGAAGTGAAAGACCGGGTCAACCGCGTGAAACTTGCGATCAAAATATCTCTGGTGCCATTCCTCACTGAAACTTGTTTCCGCTGATGTTGGCACCTCGCCGGGGGACAGGATCACAAATCCAAACCCCGAAAAACTTTCTTGCATAAAGTGCATCACTGTGAAAATAATCCCTTTAGAGACGTCATTTTCATAACCAAACGTGAAAAATCATAATATGTCAACAAAAATTCAAATTTCACGATGAGGTCGTCACGCGATGACGTGGTCGCAAAAATAGAGCGCCTCCCGAAGGAGGCGCTCTCAATGGCCATCATTGCTGTCTTGGATCTTGCTAGTCTTGCTGAGACTCAAGGTGCTCCGCAAAGCGAACCTCAAGCTCACGTACCAGAGCCGGCAGCACCTCATCAGGCAGATCGTTAATAAGCTGCCGCAGGACTGCTTTTGGATTACTCAGCGGGTTATCAGTATCCAAATCCGAAACTGAAGAAAGGCCAAGCGCCTCTACCACTTTATCAATCGAGCGCTGGCTAAGTTCTGCAGTAGCCCCACTCGTGAACTTTGACAGCGTATTTGGCGAGAGCTTTACAGAGTTCGCAACCCTCGTGGGGTTTGTTCCCTGGGCAGCCATCAAGATGCGAATATTTCGCCGCCGCCGCTCCCAATCCACTCTAGTCATTACCAGTCTCCGTAGCCTGATCTTGGTTATCATACTGCAGTATGATTTCCTCAACCTGTATTTTTTTACAGGTGGTCCCTCAGTGTGATTTTTCGCATAACTTTATGTTGTAAATCATAATTGATTATGATTTACTGTCTCATAACATAATGTGAGGCAAAGATGATCAACGCACCCGAACAGCATATTGTTCCAGTCATCCCCTCCCCAGAGCAGTTTGCAGAGTGGGTGAGTGGGTCATTGGAACGTCTCAAAAAGCGGCCTAGCCACTACCTCTTGGAGGAAGGGGTGCCGGGTTCCAAAAACCGGGTCTCTAACTTCATCAAAAACCCTGAGTTTTTACGGCTTCACTTGGCCTGTGAATTGCAGCGCCAAATTCTGACTGATGCAGTCCGGTACGGCGTGAACCTAGACCCCATTAAAATACAACAACTTAGCTCAATTATCCGTTCTAATTGACCCGGAGCTATACTTTGATGCGCCTTCTGATTTTGGCGGGTATTTCAAGCCGCTTCTCCAACCTTTTCAGCCAGTCTCGCACGCCTGCTAGCAGCGGCCTGGCTCAACTTCCCGGCAGCCATGGGGATGCGCTGCCGGGGCCTTTTTATCCCCGCTTACCACTCGCCGGAACGGGTCCCAGCCTAGCCTCATTTCCGGCGGCCTGGGGCCAAGGGTTCCGCGCTGTTTGGCCAAGCCCCTTGGACCTTTGCGACGACCTAATTGGGGGCATTTGCGCCTTCGCCCTGCCCTTCCTGCTATTGTTTGGAGCCTTTTTGAAATGACCGGCAACGACTTTCTTACCAAGAAATCTGTACCTCACCGGATCACGGAACTGCGCGCCGCAGCGGCCGAATATGCAAAGCAGCGCGAACGCCTGGTTATCGCTGCAAGCCGTCACAGGATGGCTCAGGCACGCCGCTGGAAAACGGTCGGCGAACGTGCCGCAGAAGTGGACGCAGCAGTTGAAGCCCTGGCCGAAACACAGCGCAGGGTGGCGGATCTAGTCGCCGGCCTGGCCGGTGACGGCGCCCTGGACGATTTCAATGACTTCCTGGCTAGCAAGCACTGATGCCCGGAGCGCAGATCCTGACGGGCAGTTTCAAACCCCGCCTGCGCGCTGAAACCGCCGGCCATGCCGCAAAGAACGGCAAGCCACCCCTTGAAACCCCTGAATTCAATCAAAGTGGAGCATCCCCAATGCCCCCTCCAAATTGGCAGAAAATTCAAACCCTTCCGGTTGCTGATATACAGGTGGAAGAACGCCTGCGCACGGCCTCACCCACGGCGGTTGCCAGCATCGTTTCGTCCATCCATGAGGTTGGCAGCATCCTGCAGCCGCTGTTGGTGCGCAAAGTCAAAGACGGCTACCGGCTGATGGACGGCCTGCACCGCCTGACCGCCGCCAAGGAAGCCGGGCTGGAAGAAGTACCGGTCAAGGTCAGCGAATGCACCAACGACCAGGCCATCCGGATTGAGGTTGACGCCAATGTAGCCGGCGCCCCGCTGACACCGTTGGATATGGCCGTTTTTCTGGCCGCGCACAAAGAGCTGTATGAGCGGGAAAACCCCGAAGCAGCCCAGGGCAAAGCCGGTGCTCGGGGCCGCTGGAATGCAACTGACAAAATGTCAGTTGCATCCTTCGCCGCAAATGCCGCCGAGACATTCGGCAAGGGAGAACGCCAGATATTCCGCCTGATCAGCGTCGGCGAAAAACTGTCCAAAGACGAAATCGCCCAACTGCGGGACGCACCAAACAGGGTGCAGTTCAAAGACCTGGAACACATCGCTAAATGCGGCGAACAGACAGACCGCAGTGCGATCTGCGCGGCCCTGGGCAGCGGTGAAGCCAAATCCGCCAAGGAGGTTCTGGCCCGCAAAAAGGCCCCCGGAGCGGCGGTGCAATCCACCACGGACCAGCAGGCCGCCAAGATCACCGACGCCTGGCTGCGCGGTTCCAAAGCTGCACGGACGCAATTTGCGGAGAAATTCCGCGATGAGCTGCTGGAGCTTCTGCAGGACGCCGAAGACAGTGACACGCCCGCCTCTGAAGTTGTGATGTTTCAATCCCACAACCGGGAGGCCGGTTGATGGACAGCGGCATAACACCCGAAAAGGAATGGTGGACGGCAGCGGAGATTGCCGAGGCAAAGCTGCCGGGATTGCCGGGCAGCGTGCGCGGAGTGAACGCTTTTGCAGAGCGCTGGGGCTGGAAAAACAACCCGGCAGCGTTGCAACGCAGGCCGGGGCGCGGTGGCGGGCTGCTGTTTCATTGGTCGGTGCTGCCGTCTGCCGCCCGTGAAAAACTGGCGATGCAGGAAGCCGCCGCGCCAGTCGAGCGCCCTGACCGGACAACCGCATGGGTGACCTATGAAAAGCTGTCCCAGAAGGCCAAAGACGAGGCTGCGGCACGGCTGGATGCAATCCAGAAAGTTGAGCTGCTGCACGGCAGCGGCACAGCCCATGTTCAAGCCGTGGCTACCATTGCGGCTGAATTCAACGCCAGCCCGCGCACGGTCTATAACTGGCTGGCGCTTATTGAGGGTATCCCGGCGGTGGATCAGCTTGCCTATCTGGCGCCTCAACCGCCCAAGAAGCGCACCCGGAAAGAAGACCGCGCCCAGTTCAAGCCATTCATGGACTGGCTGAAGAGCGTCTTCCTGCAGTTTGAGGGGCCGACGTTTTCCCAATGCTACAGGAAGGCGAAGCTTAAAGCCGAAAAAGAAGGCTGGCCCTTCCCCATCCAGAAAACCGCCAAGCGGTGGGTGGATGCTGAGGTGCAGCGCACCACCCAGATTTACACCCGTGAAGGCCCGCGCGGGCTGATGCGCTGTTTTCCAGCGCAGATCCGCGACCGGTCTTCGCTGACGGCGATGGAAGCCGTCAACGCCGACTGCCACAAGATCGACGTCTTTGTGGAATGGCCCGACGGCACCGTAAACCGCCCCCAAATCATCGCTTTTCAGGACCTTTACTCCAACAAAATCCTGTCCTGGCGGGTGGATCATGACCCTAACAAGGTCATGGTGATGGCGGCCTTTGGCGAAATGGTCGACACCTGGCGCATTCCCAAGCGGTGCCTGTTCGACAACGGCCATGAGTTCGCAAACAAGTGGATGACGGCGGGCGCCCCCACCCGGTTCCGGTTCAAGATCCGGGAGACAGATCCGGTTGGCGTTCTGCCGCTGCTGGGCATCCAAATGCACTGGGCCACCCCCGCGCACGGCCAGGCCAAACCGATTGAACGGGCCTTCCGGGACATTGCCAGTGACATTGCAAAAGACCCCCGCTTTGCAGGCGCCTATGTCGGCAACCGCCCGACGGCAAAACCGGAAAACTACGGCAGCCGCGCTGTGAAACTGGCTGAATTTCTGGAAGTCCTGGCCGAAGGCATTGAAGAGCATAATGCCCGCCCCGGCCGCCGCTCTGCCAACGCAAACGGCAGGTCTTTTGATGAGACTTTTGCAGACAGTTACGCCACGACCACGCTTCTGAAAGCCACCGAAGAACAGCGCAACCTTTGGCTTATGGGCCAGGACACCGGCAAGCTGCACAAGCACAATGGCAGCCTGAACTTCCACGGCAACGTCTATCACTGCGACTGGATGAGCCAGGAGGTCAACCGCAACATTGTTGTGCGCTTCGATCCTGAAGACCTGCACAGCGGCGTTCATATCTACAGTGCCGAAGGCGCGCACCTTGGCTTTGCCGAATGCCAGCAGAAAATCGGCTTCTTTGATCTTGAGGGTGCGCGCTCGACCGCGAAGCGGAACCGTCAGATCAAAAAGGCTGAAAAGAAACTCGCAGAGCTGCACCGGCCGCACACACCGGAACAGCTCGGGGCCGATCTGAACGAAATCCGCAAGGAAACCACTGCGCTGATGGAAGCCAAGGTGGTGAAGCTGGCACCCGCGAAGCCCCCTAGGGTCTCAACCTTCAGGCAGCATTCGGACCCCAGCGCCGAGGCGGCCCAGAACGCCCTCATTCTGCAGATCGGCGACAAGCGGAAGAAACCCGAACCATCCCCCAAACAGGAGGCCTTCAAGGTGGCCGCAACAGCAGACGACCGCTTTGCCCAGGCGCAGGAAATCGAGCGCAGGCAGCAAAACGGCGACCCGGTCGGAGAGCGCGAGGCAGGCTGGCTGAAGGGTTACCAAACCCATTCTGAATACGAGGCGCTGGCAGCGCTGAAACAGGCATTCGGCGGCAATAACGCCGGGTAGATCACAAAAAAACCGCCGCCTGGCTGGACCCCATGGCGACGGCATTGATTGACTAGGAGCGAGCATGACACAGACCTTGGAAATCGGCAATAGCGTACAGCCGTTGACCAACGTGGCGACAATGGCAGCGCTGGTAACCGAGCTGCAGAACCGGACCTTTGGAATGCCGGGCTTGGGGGTTTTTTACGGCTACCCCGGATATGGCAAAACCTTTGGTGCCATCTTCTGCGCTTCCGCCTTTGACGTGATCCATATTTCCATGCAGGGCGATTGGACCAAAAAGACCTTTTTGGAGCGGCTGCTGAACGAGCTGGGTGTGGCGCCCAAGCGGGTGGTACCCGATATGGTTCTGCAGGCCTGCGAAGAACTGGCGCTGGATGGCCGCACGCTGATTGTCGATGAAGCGGATTATGCCTTCCGGCGCGGCGTGATTGAGCTGATCCGGGATTTGCATGACGGCTCGGACACGCCGGTTGTCATGATCGGCATGGAAGAATTCCCGCAGATGCTCCGGAAATATGAACTCATTGACAGCCGGGTCATGTCCTGGGTCGCCGCGCAGCCGGCCACCCTGAAAGACGCGGGCCTGCTGGCAAGCGTTTATGCTGAAGGCATAGACGTTTCTGAGGATCTGCTGGACGCCATTCTGGACCGCAACACCGGCAACGTGCGGCGCATGGTGACCGATCTTGCCCAGGTCAAAGGCGAGGCAAACAAGCTTGGCCAGACCAGCATGACGCTGCAGGACTGGGGCGGCATTGAATTCCGCCGCAAGGACGCCCCCAGCCCGCGCAGGGGGCTGAAATGAGCCAAACAGAAACCCGCAACGCCGCCGAAAAAGAGATCCTGGAATTCATCCAGACCCGTATGCGGTTTACCCACCATGACGTTGCCACCTACTGCGAGGCTGGCGATTGGACCCGGCAGAACTTCCTGCGCGCCTTGCAGCGCCAGGGCGTTGTCACCGAATGCGGCAATGAAGGCACCACCAAGTTCTTCACTGTTTGGGGTGTTGATGAAGCCAAGGAGATCATGGCGGCGGCAAACGGGCATGAGCTGGACACGGCCTGGTCCCGCAACCGCCTGGACCATCTGCTGAGCAAGATGCGCGAGTCCGGCGCGGATATTCAGCTGCCATCGGCTGAACCGCGCAGCCTGGAAGAACAGCAAATCTGGAAATACATTTCCGAGCGGCCTTATTTCACAAACGCGGATGTTGAAACCATCTGCGCTTCGGAAACCATCCGGACGCGGTTTCTCAGCCGCCTGAAACAAACCGGCGTCATGCGGGTCTGGGGCCGCAGCAAGGGCAAGGTGTTTTTCTCGGTGAAGTCGCCGGAAGAGGCCCGCGAAGATGCCAAAGGCAAACGCGGTACCAAAGAAGGCGCCGTCTGGACTGCAATCCGCCACCAGAAACGGTTCAGGCCGGTTGATATCTTTGCCGCACTGGCACCGGCCCGCCCGGATATCCCCCAGCGGTTCATTGTGGAATACTGCCGGATTTTGCGCCGCGCCGGCTATCTGCGTACCGCCGCCCGCACCCGGAATTTGATGGCGGACACGCCGCTGTTCCTGATGAAGAACACCGGCCCGCTGCCGCCTCAGAAACGCAGCATGACCGTCATCATCGACAGCAACGACGACAAGATTGTCTATGCACCGGGAGGGCGCCTGTGATGAGCGACCGTCTGATACTTGCCCAGGACGGCTGGGGCGATGTTCTGCCCGATTGGGTGGAGGTCCTGGTGCGCGAATGCGACCAGTCTTCGCAGAATTCCGTTGCCGGTGAGCTTGGCCTCAGCGCCACAGTTGTCAGCCAGGCCATGCGAAACCGCTATGGCGGCTCGCTTGTCCGTATTGAAGCCGCCGTGCGCGACGTCTTCATGAGTGCCCCGGTCCTTTGCCCCGCCCTGAAAACCGAGATCCCCAGTGCCGCCTGCCTGGCCCACCGCCGCCGTGCGGAAAAATGGACCCATTCCAGCCCGTTCCGGGTCCGGATGATACGCGCCTGCCGCGCCTGCCCGAAGTTCAACAAGGAACCCGAAGAATGAAAGCGCGGCTTCCCTTCAAAACCCGGCTTGGGATTTTCCTGCGCCGCATTGCCGACCGCCTGGACCCGACAGGCGCCTGACTTCCCTGCCCTCACTGAAAGCCTGCACTTATGACCGAACCGACCCCTGAAACACCCCGCATCAGCCAGTTCAGTCCCGCCCCTATTCCTGATGGCCGGGTTGTCGCCAACGGCAACACTTATATGGCCAACGCCAAAGGCGGACTGGACCCAATTGAGACGGTAAACGCTCAAGATCTGCTGATGGATGAAACCGTCCGCAAGATCGTCAGCTTTGCCCTGCCGCTGCAGGAGCAAATCGCCCGTTTTAAAGCTCACACCAACAGCGACATTGTCGCTCTGGAAGAGCTTCTGGCGCAGGAATACGGCGCCAAGATCGGCGGGAAAAAAGGCAATATGACCCTGCTGTCTCATGACGGCCTGTTCAAGGTCACGGTTTCCGTTGCTGACAGGATCGACTTTGGCCCCGAACTGCAGATTGCTAAGCAACTGCTGGACGAATGCCTGAATGAATGGGCTGCTGACGCAGGCCCGGAACTCCGTTCCATCGTCACCCGCGCGTTCAACACCGACAAGACGGGGCAAATCAACCGCTCTGAAATCTTCATGCTGCTGCGCCAGGATATCGCCGACGAGCGCTGGCAGCAGGCAATGAAAGCCATCCGCATGGCGATGCGCGTTGTCGGCACGGCATCTTACACCCGCTGCTACCGCCGCATGAGCGTGGATGCCCCCTGGCAGTATATCGCCATCGACCTTGCCAAAGCCTAAGGCCACCTCCCCGCCAACCTTCCCGCAATTACAGATCAGGAGATAGTCATGCCCGAATTCGCCCCCCAAACACCCGCAAAACTCGCCGATGTTTCCCGGCCCCCCATCGCCGCGGCCATTCACCAGAAGGCAGGCGAATGCACCTGGAGCTGTGAGCTGCCGATGGATCAGGCCCGCGGCATGGAAGCCGATGGCTTTGAAATCCACTGGCTGATGCCCCCGGCAGCGACTGAAACCGAAGACCAATCCTGAAGAATTGGACCCGAGACATGGCCATGACCGAAGACGAAATCCGCGATGCAGCCCGGCGCAGCTTTCGCGTCTACACGCAGAAACAACGCTGGGCCAGCCGTGTGCTGGGAAACGCGGTGGCGCTGCTGAAGCAGGGGGCGGAGGTTTCCCGCATTTCACCGGAACGCTTTGACGCCATCGTGCGGGAAGAAATGGCCGAAGCGCGGCAGCGCATGGAAGCCGACGAAGCTGCAAGCCACCCGGTTGCGGCCGTGTTGAGCGAGGCCTCCTGATGACCCGAGCGCTTCAGCAAAAGATCCACGTCGGCTGCCGTGAGCTGGGCCTGGACAGAGACGGCCGCCGCGATCTGCAGCTCGCCGTCACCGGCAAAGCCTCCATGAAAGACATGACCGAGGCCGATTTAAACAGCGTTTTAAAGCGCCTTAAATCGGATGGTTTCAAGGCCAGCAGCGGCGGCAAAAAACATAAATTGGCGCCCCGCGCCGACCTGCGCCTGATCCATGTTCTGTGGCGAGGCCTGGGAGCAGCCGGCGAACTGCGCGACCCCAGCCGCAAAGGCCTGAACAAGTTCATCCGCGCCCGGTTCGGAAACACCTGGCAGTCGGTTCCCGCTGACGTGGATATGCTGCGCCAGCATGATCAGATCGACCAGGTTATTCAGGCCCTGAAAAGCTGGGGCCAGCGGGCGGATATCGACTTCGCCTGGGAAGATCATCAGCGATGAAAAAGCCAAGCCGCCCGCAAGTATCCGACCACGCTGTCCTGAGGTTCCTGGAACGCGTTAAGGGTGTGAACGTCAACGCTGTCCGCCGCCGGATCGGCAAGGCCGTGACGCTTGGCGATGCGTTTCCGGACGCCACAGGCGTTATCCATGGCGGCCATGTCTACAAGCTCCGCAACGGCGTGGTGACCACTGTTTTGCCGATCCGGGGAAAACGAACCAACCGCAAGCCGCCAAAGGGCCGGGTAAATGGCAAAGGATGAGCTGAACTTTCCCAAGCCGCCTGCCCAGGTGGAACCCTATATGGAAGCCCTGGGGCTTGAGGACACCTTGCGTTTCCTTGAAGCCTTTGGCGGTGTTGAAACCTATATCGCCACCCATCCGACCGCCCGGTCCAAGGTTGTTGAGCTGATCGGCTACCCGAAAGCCCGGATGCTGGCGGCAATTGAAAACCGCTTGCAGCGCCGTGTTCCCCTGGTCAAGGAATGGCGGGCGGCGGTCTACCACTCTCAGGGCTTGCCAACCGTGCAAATTGCTCTCAAGCTTGGCGTGACCGACGTCAGCGTCCGCCGCTGGCTGCAGAAACCGGGTGTGCGGCGCAAGTCCGACCCGAACCAGCCTTCCCTGTTTCCCGGCGTATAGCGCCAACTGACCCGCACATAGGTGCGGGTGTATTGCCCCTCCCCGACCCGTCAATTTGAACCCTATTGAAATGGGGTTTTAAGGGGCCGGAAATGGGCATCCAATACGGCAAAGTCACTGGGGTAGATTTCAAGGAAGCGCGCTGGATTGGCCGCGAGATTGTACCCAGCCTGGTCATTCTTCACGACACCGCCAGCCGGATCGAAAAGGGCAACGCCGCCCGCTACCTGCAGGACAACGACGCCAAGGTGTCGGTCCAGTTTGTGATCGAGCGTGATGGGCACATCGAGCAGCAGGTCCCGGTCAACCGGAAAGCCAGCCACGCCGGAAAATCAGAGTATCATGGCCGCGAATGGTGCAATGGGTTCTCCATCGGCATCGAGATGGTGAACCCCGGCCGCATGACGCGGGCATCGGAGCAATCCGCCCGCACCTGGTTCGGCCAGAAATTCAGCATTCTGGAATACGGCATTGAAGAAGCAGAAACGCCTCAGCACGGGCACGGCCTGTGGATGCCCTACACTGAGGCTCAAATCACAGCGCTGGTGGGCCTGCTGCAGACGCTGTTTTCATCCGTTCCATCACTCGAAGACATTACCACGCATTGGTACGTCTCCCCCGGCCGCAAGGTGGACACCAACCCGCTTTTCCCGCTGGAACATATCCGGTCGCTTATCCTTGGCCGCACCGATCCGGCCGAGGCGGAACTGGGCGATGCGGAAACCCCCGCCGCCGATGATTTTGTGATCATCAGCACACCCGGCGACACACTCAATATGCGCCGCTGGCCCAGCTTCAATCCCAACGTGATCGCGCAAATCCCCGATGAAACCCGCGTGCCGGTTATCGCCTCTGTGACCGTCGCCGGGCGCGACTGGCTGAAGGTCTTCTATGGCGGTGCCGAGGGGTGGATTGTCGAAAGCTACGCCGATCCCGTCACCATTTCCAAACCCGGCTTCAAGGGGGCTGAGACATGAAGAACAAGGACAAGATCATCCGGTTTCTGGGCGCTGTTGCGCCGACCGTCGCGGCGGCCCTAGGCGGGCCGATGGCCGGGGTGGCTGTTGATGCCCTTGCCACGCAGTTTATGGGTCGCCAGGGCGCCTCCCCCGACGAGGTGGAACAGGCCATCCTGGGCGCGTCTGCCGCTGATCTGGCCAAACTGAAACAGGTGGACGCCGAGTTTGCCGCCCAGCTTCAGGCCGCCGGCATCGAGCTGGAACGCATAGCCGCCGATGACCGCGCCAGCGCCCGCGCCCGCCAGGTCCAGACCAAGGACCGCACACCCGGCATTCTGGCTGCGGTGGTGATTGTCGGGTTCTTTGCCGTTCTGGCCTATGTGACCCTGAACGGTTTGCCCGTGGACAGCGGCCCCGTTCTGGCGCTGCTGATCGGCTCTCTGGCCACCGGGCTTAGCCAGGTGCTGAATTTCTACTTTGGCTCGTCGGTCGGCTCCAAGAACAAGGATGCGGTGATTGCCGGTATGAAAGGCGGGGCCGCATGATCCGGGTTCTCGCGCTTACCGCCGCCATAGCGCTGGGGCTGTTCGCCCAGCCTGCCGCTGCGGCTATGCAGTGCTTTGCCCGCTACGACGAACTGGCTGCCATTCTGTTCGAGCATCACGGCGAAGCGCCCGCCGCTGAAATGCTCGCCAAGAACGGCAACGCCATCCATCTGTTCGTTTCTCCGGAAACCGGCACCTGGACGATATCGGCCACCTCGCCCGGCGGAGCGGCCTGCGTCCTTGGGCACGGCAGTGCGTTTCAGGCGATTGGCGCAGCTGCACCGGAACCGGCGGGGGAGCTTCACTGATGGAGTTCGACCCCACATTCACGTGGTCCAATGTTCTGGCCCTGGTGACATTTTCCGGTTCTTTGGGAACCGCAGTTTACGTCTGGATCAGCGGTCGCCGGACGAACGTTGACGAGCGTTTTAAGCAGGGTTCAGACAGGATGGACCGGCACGAAAACAGGCTGATTTCTGTCGAGCAATCCATCAAGTCGATGCCCACCCGCGAAGACGTTCACAAGATAGAACTCGCCATGGAGCGCATCAACGGAACCATGGGCCGGATGGAAGCGGTCCTGGAAGGAAATCAGCAAATCATGGGCCGCTTGGAAAACGTTGTGACCAGGCATGAAGACCATTTGCTGAACGGGAGCAACTGATGAACTACAACGAAACTCTGCGGGAACATGCCCGCATCGCAATTCTGCGCTTCATTGAGGATGCACCCGGCTACACATCGAATGTGTCGATGCTGTCCAGCCAACTGCCGCGCGTCGGTATCGCCTACACCCGCGACCAAACCGAAACCGAACTCGAATGGCTGCAGGAGCAAGGCCTGGCTCAAATCGAGCGGAACGGCAGTTTTGTAGTGGTCACCGCCACCACACGCGGTGTTGAAATTGCCCAAGGCATCGCCCGCCATCCGAAAATTCAGCGCCCCCGCCCTGGGAGCTGACACATGCCGCCTCCCAAGAAACTTGACCTTGTCCCGCTGGAGATCCGCCAACGGCTTGCCCTTGCGCTGCAGGAGCGGGGCTTTGGTGACATTCACGGCGTCACTGAGGATCTGAATTTCTGGCTGGATGAAAAAGGCCTGGAACTCCGCGTCGGAAAATCGGCGGTCGGGAATTTCTCTCAGCTCCTGAAAACCCAGCGCGATGCCTTCGCGATTGCAGAAACCCTGCTTGCGGACATGGATATTGAAGCCGAAAGCGGAATGCACCGGGCGCTGATGCAGATGATTGCTGCGGCGATGTTCCAGCTCATGCAAGCGGTGGCAGAAAAAGGCGACCAGATTGACGCCAAGAGCCTGGCCAACCTTGCCCGCACGCTGAAGGATCTGATGCACTCGGCCGGTCTGCGGGAGAAAATGCTGGAAGAAGAACGCCAGCGTGTCGCCAAGAAAGCCCGCGAAGAAGCGCAGGCCGAAATGGCCGGCCGCCTGGATGAAGCGGTTTCCGAGGCCGGGCTTTCGCCGGAACGGGCAGAGAATATCCGCAACCGCGTGCTGGGCCTGCGCACATGAAGCCCGAAGCTGATCTGGCCCCGCAGCAACCGATCCTGTCGCGCGATGCGGAAACACTTCCGGACGGGTTGCGCCTGGGTGCGGATCTGCCGGAGGACCTGGACCCGCTCGCCGACGGCATTCTGATGGAGCATCAGAAGACCTGGCTAGAGGATGGTAGCGATCTTAAAATCGCCGAAAAAGGCCGCCGCACCGGCATTACCTTTGCTGAGGCCCTGGACGACACGCTCACCGCCGCCAGCACCAAGGCCGCAGGCGGCGACAACGTGTTCTACATCGGGGACACCAAGGAAAAGGGCCGGGAGTTCATCGGCTATGTTGCGCATTTTGCCAAGGTAGTCGCGGGCGAGCTGGTCGATATTGAAGAACACCTGTTTGAGGACAAGAAAGAGGACGGCACCAGTAAGTTCATCACGGCTTACCGGGTCACCTTTGCCAGCGGCTACCGGGTTGAGGCGCTGTCTTCCAACCCCGCCAACATCCGGGGTTTGCAGGGTATCGTTGTTATTGACGAGGCGGCCTTCCACAAGGATGTGCGCGAAGTCATTGACGCGGTAAGCGCGATGCTGATCTGGGGCGGCAAAGTCCGGATTATCTCCACCCACAACGGCATTCTGAACCCGTTCAATGAGCTGATCCGCGAAGCCAGGGCCGGAAAGACCCCCTACCAGGTTCATCACATCCCGTTCGGCGATGCCGTTGAAAACGGCCTGTACCGCCGCGTCTGCCTGATGCGGGAGAAAGAGTGGAGCCAGGAAGGCCAGGACGCCTGGGAAAAGACAATCCGCACCGCCTACGGGTCCCGCACCGCTGCCATGCGCCAGGAACTGGACGCCATCCCGGCCGAGGCCGAAGGCGCCGCCCTGACCCGCGTCCAGATCGAAGCCTGTACCAAACAGGGCGTGCCTTATCACCGCTGGACACAGCCGGACGAGTTCAAGAACGCTCCGGATGAGGTCCGCAAGAAAACAGCTCTGGACTGGTGCGAAGAACACCTGAAGCCAGTGCTGGAAGGGCTGAACGAAAACGGCAAACATGTGATGGGCGAAGACTTTGCCCGCTCCGGCGACGCCACCGACATTGTCATTCAGGAAATCACCAGCAGCCTGGTCCGGGAAACCAAGCTGCTGGTGGAGCTGCGCAACATCCCGTTCGATCAGCAGCGGGACATTCTCTATTACATCTGCGACCGGGTCCCGAATTTCATCAAAGGCGCGCTGGATAAAACCGGCAACGGCGCCTACCTGGCCGAAAAGGCCGCCCAGCGGTACGGCGAGCGGATCATTGAAGTGAGCTTCAGCCGTGAATGGTATTCGCGTGAAATGCCGCCTTACATTGAGGCATTCGTCGACAAGACTATTGTGCTGTGCGCCCACGAAGACGTGGTGCAGGACCACCAGTCCCTTCAGTACGTGAACGGCATCATTAAGGTGCCCGACAATTTCCGCATGAAAGGCACGGACGGGCTGGACCGGCACGGCGACAGCGCCGTAGCCAGCGCCCTGGCCTATTTCGCCAGCCGCCAGGATTATTCCGAAATCGCCTACCGCGGCGCCAATACACAACATGCAGACGGCAGCCTGGACAGCGATGGCGGCCACCCGTTTGGCACGCCCCAGGGCGTTGGCAAAGGGTGGTGGCGCCAGCCCCTGGGCGCAAAATTGAGAGGGGGGATTTGATGGCCCGCACCAAGAAAGAGCGCAAGCGGAGCAAAGCACGCCGCGCGCAGCAGAAGGCAAAGCAGTGGAAAAATGAGCGCGCAAAACTGGTTCAAGCAACCTTGCCGACCGCATCCGGCCGGGTGCGCGGCACCGGCTGGTTCTGCAATTTCCGGTTTTGGCTCTGGGGAGGCCGCTAATGGGCAGGCTGGGCAAGATTTTTGACACCTTTAAACGCCCTGTTAAACGTGCCGAACTCACCAAGGAGGTCGCCGCCGCCGCAGTTGGCGGCGCGCGTTCGCCGGTCTTTGGATATCCCGCTGATGGCTTGGACCCTGTTGTCCTGGCCAGCATCCTGCGGGCGGCGGATCACGGCGACCCGATCCGCTACATGGGCTTGGCGGAAACCATTGAAGAACGCGACCCGCATTACCTGGCCGTTCTGGGCACCCGCAAGCGGGCTGTCAGCCAGTTGGAAATCACCGTGGAACCCGGTGCCGACACGCCCGACGCAAAGAAGCACGCCGAACTGATCCGGGCCTGGCTGAAGCGGGACGAGCTGACCGAGGAAATCTTCAACATCCTGGATGCCGTGGGCAAAGGCTATTCATTCACGGAAATCATCTGGGACTACTCCGAAGGCCAGTATCAGCCGGAGCGCCTGGAATGGCGCGATCAGCGCTGGTTCCGGTTCGACCGCACGGATCTGCGCACCCCGCTTCTGCTGGATGACAAAGGCCGGGAAGTGCCCTTGTCTCCTTTCAAGTTCATCTTTGCCCCAATGCCGGCAAAGTCCGGCTTGTATCTCCGGTCCGGTCTGGCCCGGATTGCAAGCTGGTCCTGGATGTTCAAGGCCTACACCCAGCGGGACTGGTCAATATTCACCCAGACATTCGGCCAGCCGATCAGAATCGGAAAATACGCGCCTGGCACATCGGACGCCGAAAAAAACACGCTGTTCAGAGCTGTCGCTGATATCGCTGGTGACTGCGCCGCCATCATGCCGGCCAGTATGTCGGTGGATATTGTTGCGGCCCCGAATGTCGGCGCCTCGTCCGACCTTTACGAAAAGCGCGCCGACTGGCTGGACAAGCAAACGTCAAAGGCCGTCCTGGGGCAGACCTCGACGACCGATGCAGTTACCGGCGGGCTTGGGTCCGGCAAAGAGCACCGCGAAGTGCAGGAGGATATTGAACGCGCCGATGGCCGGATGCTGGCAGCGATCCTGAACCGCCAACTGGTGCGCCCTTTCATTGATCTGAACCACGGGCCGCAAAAGGTTTACCCGCGCCTGGTCATCGCACGCCCTGAGGCAGAGGATTTGAAAGCCTGGACCGATGCGACCGTGCCTTGGGTTGCTGCCGGGCTGCAGGTTTCTCAGAAAGAGGTTCTGGACAAGCTGGGGCTGTCTGCACCGAAGGCTAAGGACGCAATCCTGGGCAAACCGCCCGAAACCCCGCCTCAGCCGGGATTGCAACCGGGCGCAGGCAACGGGAATACCCCTGAGAGCATTTTTAAAGGGGGGTTTTATACCCGGAAAGGGTTTTCAGGGGGCGATACCGCCCTGCAGTCCGAACAGCCCTCTACGGGCGATTTTTCGGGGGTGTCGCCAATTCCGAATCTGACCGCCCGCCTGGAGCTGGAGGCAGGCCCGGCGGTGGACGGGATGCTGGATCAGATTGAAGCCATGCTTGAGGCGGCGTCCAGCCTTGAGGAGTTCCGGGAAATTCTGCTGAACGCCTATTCCGATCTGGACGCGTCCGGGCTGGCTGCCACCCTGACCGATGCCATCACGGCGGCGGCGGCTGGCGGGCGTGCCGCTGCAGAGGATGAAGCCGGTGACTGATGCGCTGGCCGCCACCTTCCGCCGCCCGTTCAAGGAACAGGCCGCGGCCTTTCGTCTGCGGCTCGGCAACCTGGTCCCCACAGCGGCATGGGATGACCTGGACGGCGCGGCCCATGACCGGACTTTTGCCGTCGCGGGAGCCACCAAGGCCGACTTGCTGGCAGACCTGGCCGCCGCGGTGGACAAGGCGATTGTGGAAGGCACCGGCTTTGAGGCGTTCAAAGACGATTTCAGGGCCATTGTACTCCGCCGCGGCTGGACCGGCTGGACCGGTGAAAGCAGCGAAAAAGGCCGCAACTGGCGGATGCGGACCATCTACCGCACCAATATGCGCACCAGCTATATGGCCGGACGCTGGGCGCAGCTCCGCGACGGTAACTTCCCGTTTCTTGTCTACCGGCACGGCGGATCCTTGGAGCCGCGCCTGCAGCACCTGTCCTGGGACGGGCTTATCCTTCCCTCAAGCCACGGCTTCTGGCTGATTGCCTTCCCGCAGAACGGCTTTGGCTGCAGTTGCAATGTCTTTGGCGCCCGCTCAATTGCCGGGGCGATCCGGCGCGGCGGCAAGCCCGGTGTAAAGCTCCGGGACGGCTGGGATGCCCCCCTGGCCGAAACCGGCGCGCCCGCCGGCATAGATGAAGGCTGGGGCCATGCGCCGGGCGCGTCTGTTGCGGACCTGGTGCAGGCCATGGCCAAGAAGACGGTAAACTGGCCGTATTCCATTGCCCGTGCGTATCTGGATGATTTCCCGGCCGTCCAGCAGGATGCACTGTCCAGCGCCTACCGCAATCTGCCGTCACTGATGACCGACCTGCGCCGCTATGCCAAAGCTGTGCAGGAGGGCCGCGCGGTTCAACCGGTCCGGACCATGGGCCGCCTTACCCAGGCGCACCGGCAGCGGGTGAATGACTTGCTGGGCAGCGATCTGGAAAACTATCACTTCACGCTGGACGCGCCTGCAGTGCGGCACATCCTTTCGGGGCACGGCGCCGCCTCTGAAGCCCTGCGCGGCCAGATCCCGATCAGTGCGGAAACTTACGCGCTTCTGCCCCGCATCCTGAATCAGCCTGACGTCATCGAGGCGGCGGGCGAAACACGCGCCGGATTGCCCGTGGTCCGGTTTTCCCGCCGGATCGGCGCGGTGACCTACACAGTGGCCATGGAGATCCGCGGCAAGAAGCGCCGGATGCTGGCAGTTCAATCCATGTGGGGAAGAAGAGCTTCCGATGGGTCCCCGACCTGAACGCCCGAACACGGTTCCAGGTTATGAGCCTGGCGGTCTGATGCCCCCAACGAAAGCAGGTAGAATATAGCCATGAGCGGACTTGTTTACAACACGGACACCCTGGACCCGATGCTGGAAGCGCTCCGGGACGCGCTGGATGACCCATCCGAGGCGATGGCGGATCTGGGCGAATACCTGATCAACTCCACCCAGGACCGGATGCTGAAGGGCGAAAACCCCGACGGCAGCCCTTTTGCCCCCCGCTCCCAAACGACAATCGACCGCTACGCCAAGCTGGGCCTGTCCTATGGCGCGCCGCTGAATCAATCCGGAGACATGCGCAACAGCCTGTTCTATGAGGCCAGCAAGGACGGGCTGGAGTACGGCTCCAATGCCATCCAGGCCGCTGTCATGCAGTTTGGGGCTGCCAAAGGCGCCTTTGGCACCGCTTCAAACGGGTCTTCAATACCCTGGGGCGGTATCCCTGCCCGCGCGTTCATCGGCATTTCCGATGAGGACCAGGACAATATGGTGCTTGAGCTGGAAGAGTGGCTGGAAACGGCGGCAAACAGCCGGGGTTGACCTGGCACACCTGCCCCGCCAACCTGTCCCGAACCGCCCCCCGAACACATCTGCCCAATTGACCCGCACATAGGTGCGGGTATTTCGGCGCGCGCCCGCCTGCGACATTCGCTGGCATGGGAAAAACGTATCAGACCACCGCAATTGCGATCCAATCCGAACTCCCCAGCGCCGACGGCGCCGGGGTTCCGGAATGGGTGCATCTTCTGCCCACAAAATCCGGCCTGGTGCAAACCAACGACAGCCGGGGGCCGTATCATGTAACCGACGCAGAAAAGATCATTGCAGCCAGCTTTGACGGGGCCAGCAAGCTGCCGATCGACGTCAATCATGCGACCGATCTTGCCGCCCCGAAGGGCCTTCCCGCCCCCGCACGCGGCTGGATCACCAGGATGCAGGCCCGTGAAGACGGCATCTGGGGCCAGGTCGAATGGACCGGCAAGGGCCGTGAACTGCTCGAAGACCGCGCCTTTGCGGGCATTTCCCCGGTTGTCGCCCTGCTGCAGCCGGCCGGGCGGGAAATCGTCGCCATCCCGCGGGCGTCCCTCGTCAATCAGCCAAATCTGCGCGGGCTGACCGCGCTTAACCAGGAGAGTGAAACCATGCCGTTCCGGGAAACCGTCGCCAAGCTGCTGGGCCTTGCGGCCGATGCCAGCGAGGAGGACATCACCAAAGCGCTGAAGGCACGGAAGCCCAGCGAGAAAAGCACTGAATTGCAATCCCAGCTTGGCCAGATCGGCATTGCCCTGGGCTGCGCTGAAGATGCGGGCGCTAAAGATATTCTGACTGCCGCCCAAAGCGCCAACGCCGACACCACCGGCAAGGATGCTCAAATCATCGCCTTGCAGTCTTCATTGAAAGGGTTGTCGGATGAATTCAGCACCCTGAAGGAAGGCAACAAGAAAGCCGCCGCCACCAGTTTTGTGGACGGCGCCATTGCCGACATGCGCATGGGCGTAAAGCCGCAGCGCGACACCTTCATCACCATGCACCAGGAAAACCCGGAACGCACCGAGGCGATGATCAATGGCTTTCCCAAGGTGGAAGGCGAGTTGCTGCCGGATACCCCCCCCGGCAGCGGCACCAGCCTGGCGCTGAATGCCACCGAACTGGCGGGCAAAGCCACCGCCTACCAACTGCAGCAGGCCAAGGCCGGTTTTGAAATCAGCATCACCGAAGCGGTGCACGCTGTGCAGGAGGGCAAAGCATGATCCCGGCCTTCATCCGCGGCTATGAAGCCGCTTCTGAGATCACCGGCCGCCGCATCGTCAAATTTGCTGATCCGGCAAACGGCCAGACAATTGACCTGGCAGACGGCAATACCGCCGCGTCCCTGGGCGTTTCGGACAGCATGGGTGCTGCGGCGGGCGGCATGTGCGACGTGCACCGCGCCGGTCTGGTTCCCGTGATCCTGGGCGGTCCGGTGAGTGCCGGTGACCCGCTCACCTCTGATGCCGACGCCGCCGCCGTCCTGGCCGTGGCCACCGCTTCCACCACCCTGCGCATTGTCGGCTTTGCCGATGAACCCGGCATCGCTGGCGACACCATCATGGCCTTCCTGGCCCCTGGCCTGCTGCACGAAGCCTGATTTCCTGAAAGGACCTGACCATGGCGCCTACCCGCCCGTTTCAATCTGACCCGATCCTGACCGCCATTGCGGTCGGCTACAAAAACCCGGAGGCCTCCCGCATCGCCGATGAGGTGATGCCCCGCCATACCGTGCCCGGCGAAAAGTTCAGCTGGACTGAATACCCTGTTGAAGAGGCATTCAACACGCCCGACGCCCGTGTCAGCCGCAAAGGCCGGGTCAACCAGCTCGAATTCGGCGGCACTCAGCGCACGTCTGAAGTGGAAGACTACGGCCTGGACGCTCCCGTACCGATTTCCGATATTGATGCCGCTGCCGCTGCCCGTGCTGCAGGCGTGTCAAACTTCGACCCCGAAGGCCATGCAGTGGAAATGGTTTCCGAGACCATTGAAAACATCCGGGAAGTCCGGGTGGCCCGTACCGTCCATAATGCTGACAACTATGCGGACGGCCGCAAAACCACTCTGGCGGGCGGCGACCAGTTTTCCGACTACGCCAATTCCGACCCGATTGGCATCATCAAAACCGGGCTTGAAAAAACGCTGATCATGCCCGCCAACACGATGGTGATGGGGCGCAAAGTCTGGACGGCACTGTCTTCGCACCCGAAACTCGTCAACGCCGTCAAAGGCAACCTGACCAGCGAAGGCATTGTGACCCGCCAGCAGTTCCTTGAGCTGTTTTCCGGCGAAGGCATCAAGCGGTTGCTGATTGGCGATGCCTATTTCAACGCCGCAAAACCGAACCAGCCCGCCAACCTGCAGCGTGCCTGGGGCAACAATATCTCCCTGCTGCACATCAACAAGATGGCCACGTCCCAGGGCGGTGGCATCACCTGGGGGTTCACCGCCGAGTTCGGCGGCAAGATCGCCGGGCGTATTGAGGACAAGGACATTGGCCTGCAGGGCGGCTACCGCATCCGGCGCGGCGAACGGGTGAAAGAGCTGATCGTCGCCAAAGACGTCGGCTACTACATCCAGAACGCAGTGGCGGCATAAGGGGGCGGTCATGAGTGAACGCAAAGCCCTATTCACGCGCGCCAAGGAGCTGAAGCTGGATCTTCCCGGCAACATCTCGAACGACAACCTGAAAGCAGCCATTGCGGCTGCTGAAGGGCGCGCCGGAGGCACCACTGCACCGCCAAAGGATGATGCAGAAAAGGTCAGCGCCCGTGTTCTCAGCGAGCTGAAATACAACGGCGAAACCTACGCCCCGGACACTGAGACCGACACGGTTGAACTGACCCCGGCAGAGTTCAAGACGCTCGAAGGCCTGAAGGTCGTTCAAGCGCTGGACAGCGAGTAAACCGGCAGCGCCCCTTTGGCGCTGCCTCCCCCTTTCCCATTTCTCTGACCACCCGAGGGCACTATGGCCTATGCCGCACAAGATGACCTGGTCACCCGCTACGGGCAGGACCTGCTGGTTGAGCTGACAGACCGGGGTGAAGAACCCACCGGCGAGATCGATGCGGACGTAGTGGCAAAGGCGATCAGCGGCACCGATGCCCTGATCGACGGTCATTTGCAGGGCCGCTATGTGCTGCCGATGGCTGAGACCCCGCCGCTGATCCGCGAGCTGGCCGAGCAAATCACCATCTACAAACTGCACCGCTACACACCGTCCGAATTAATCAAGGATGAGCACAAGGCGGCGCTTGCCACTCTGGAAAAGATTGCCAAGGGCACCGTGCGCCTGCCCGTTGCTGGTGTTGAACCCGCAACCCAGCCCGGCAATGGCGTGCGCGTCACCGACCGGGAACGCCCGCTGACCGCCAAGAACCTGAAAGGGTTCATCTGATGCTGGATGCGATTGTCAGCCGCTTGAACGATCAGGTTCCCGCACTTTCAAACCGGGCTAAGCCGGTGGCCGACCTGATCGAAATGATCCGGAGCAACCGCCTGCCGCAGAATGCCACCGCGACGGTTTCCCCCGCGGGCCTGAAAGGCGGCAAAGCAGAAGCGGGCACCGGGGTTTTCACCCAGGCGCTGGCCCGTGCCTATTCCGTTCTGCTGATCGCCCCCAGCCAGTCCAAGACCGGCGCCAAAGCGCTGGAAGAGGTGGACCCGCTCATTACCAGCGTTGCCTCTGCCCTGGCGGGCTGGGCGCCTGAGGCTGGCCCCGGCGTGTTTCAGGTGGACCGCGGCCGCCTGCTGTCCATCACCGGGGGCCGCCTCCTCTATGAGCTGGTCTTTTCCATCAACACCGAACTGAGGGTCACATCATGAGCAAACCACCCCTGCCCCAATCCGGCGGCAGCTTCACCCGCCAGCCTGACGGCAAACTGAAGCAGGTTGAAAAGCCCGCTGCAGATCCGAAGCCAAAGACCCCGGCGAAACCCGCCCGCAAGGAAAAGGAGGCATAAATGGCCGCCCCGATCTACTGGCGCGACAAGCGCATCCTTTTCAAGCTGGAAAGCACCTATGGCGACGACGCCACCCCGACCGGGGCGGCCAATGCCATCCTGGGTTATGATGTGACTTTCAAGCCGATGGAGGGCCAGGACCAGGATCGCGATCTGGAACAGCCCGGCATGAGTGCCAACGGCACCATCCCGACGGATATTCACGCCAAGCTGGCCTTGACTGTGGACCTCAGCGCGTCCGGCGTGGCGGGCACGCCCCCGGCCTGGGGGCCGCTGCTGCGCGCCTGCGCCGTTGCCGAAACCATCACCCCCGGCACCTCCGTTGAATACAGCCCCATCGTGACCGGCCAGGAGGCTGGAACCGTGCATATCAGCATCGGCGGCACCCGCTATGTCATGCTCGGCACCCGCGGCACCGCGGAGTTCATGCTTGATGCCCAAGCTACGCCCAAGATCAAGTTCGACCTCACCGGCCTGTTCACGCTCCCCACAGACACTGCCCCTCCTGCGGTGGATCTGGCCTCCTGGACCGAGCCGCTGCTGGTCAGCCACAACAACACCCCGGTGTTCACCATCGGCGGCACCAGCCTGGTCATGAAGACAGCCAAGCTGGCCCTGGGCAACAAGGTTGAACCGCGCTTCCTGGTTGGTGCCGAAGACATTCAGATCACAGACAAATCGGAACTGTTTGAAACCACCGTGAACGCCATGCCACTGGCGGATTTCAATCCGTTCCAGATGGCAATGAACATGGACCAGCCCGCCGTGGCTCTGACCCACGGCACCGAGGCCGGAAAGATCGCCACCCTCAACCTGCCGACTGCCCAGATGCAGCGGCCGGGGCTGTCCCAATCTCAGGGCATCAAGGAATGGCCCCTGCGCCTGGTGCCCCGCGCTGCCGCCCTGAACAGCCAGTGGTCGCTGACCCTCACCTGATCCCAAAGGAGTAAACCCCAGTGTTCAATGTGCTTGAAAACCCCACCTTCACCCGCCCGGTGAAAGTCCAGGTGCCGAAGGGCGACAGTGTCGAAGAACAGACATTTAAGGCCACTTTCAACGCCCTGGACGATGCCGAAACCGACGGGTTGTCCATGATTGATACGGACGGCACCAAGGAGTTCCTGCGCCGGGCTGTTCTGACGATGGATGAACTGGCCGGGGAAAACGGCAAGCCCATCCCCTACAGCGAGGAGATCCGCGAGGCCGTCCTCTCCAAGCCCTACGCCCGGATCGCGCTGATGGCGGCCTATCACACCGGCATGAACGGTCTTCTGCCGGGAAACTGATCTGGGCCGGACGGGCGTGGGTGCAGGGCAAATTGTTCAGCAGCTCGCCTGCCCGGTGCGAGGAAGACGAAGACGCCGAAACCCTGGGCATTCCGAAAGAGCTGATGGCTGCAGGGCGGCCGGGCAAATCTGATCCGGAGGGCGTCTGGCGGCAAAACGCGGAAGCGGTGGAAGCCTTTCTGGACGCCGCAACCCAGTTGAACCGGATCGCCCTGGCAGACGGCCGCAGCCGCATCACCGGATTGAACTACCCCGGCGCCCAGGCCGCCTGGGCATTCAGCGGCACCGAAATGACCCCGGACCTCTTTGCCAAGGTCCAGATGATTGAAAGCGGCGTTCTGGCCGAAAGCAGCGGAAACTGATCATGCCCTTCGTCCTCTCCGGAAAAGTCTTGATGGATGCCTCCCAGGGCATTCAGGAGCTGCAGGAGTTGAAAGGCGCAAAAGACGCCGCGGGGAAATCCGCCAAAGTCCTCAGCTTTGAGGAAGCCAAGGCCGCGCGGGAAATCAAGCAGCTCGGCACCGCCTCCGGAGCGGCCGCAAACCGGACGCAAGCCCTCAGCGCAGCGGAAGCCTCTGTTGCCAGGGACGCTGTCACTGTTGGCGCCAGCCACCAGCTTGCAGCGGGTCAGGTCGGCAACCTGACGGCCCAATTCAACGACATTGGCGTCATGCTTGCTGCCGGGCAAAACCCGCTTCAGCTCGCCATTCAGCAGGGCACTCAAATCACCCAAGTGTTCGGCAACTCCGGGGCGGCGAATGCGGCAAACATGATGCGCCAGGCATTGGTGCGCATGATCAGCCCACTGAACCTGATCACCATCGGCGGCATTGCTGCGGGCGCAGCGATGATCCAGTGGATGACCGGTTCTGCCGAGGCCGCCGAAACTCTGGAAGACCGGATCGAAGCGGCCGGGGACGCCATCGAGGCGTTCAGTGACAAGTCGCAGAAGACCCGTCTCAGCGTTGCTGAAATGGTCGAGGAATTCGGCTCGGCCTCCCCCGAACTGCGCCTGGTGCTGGCCGATATGGCGGCCCTGGCTAAGCTCGACGCGCAAAAGGCAATTGACGCCACCGCCGAGAGTGTCCGCAACCTGGTTCTTGAAACCTCGTTTTTTGATGAACGCAATTCCCGTGGACTGGCCCGTGATTTCCTTGGCCTGAGTTCGATGCTGTCCACGCACCGGGAATTGAGCGATTTTTTTGCCCGTAATCTGGAACTGCTGGACAGCAGCGAAGATCCTGCAAAGCGGCTGGCCGCCGCGCTGGATGTGCGGGAAATGCTTCTGGAGGCTGCTGGCGGTCTGGACGGGCTGAACGCCAGCCAGCGGGAATTCTATGAAGGCCTGGCGGCTGTCATCCGCGATCTGGAAGTCTTTGCCGGGCGTGTCCAAGCGCCCTGGCAGGAGCTGCAGGCCACCGGCAGCGAGCTGTGGCAGAACCTGCAGAATTCGGCCAAGGGCTATCTGGACGAGCGTCTGAAGATCGAGACCGCCGCCCGCAACACAATTGCCCAGCTTCAGACCGAAGAGGCTTTGCAGGAGGCTATCGCAACGCACGGCGATGGCAGCTTGCAGGCCGCGGAACTGCGCCTTCAGGCGGAGCGGCGCGCCTATCAGCAGCAGGTAGACGCCCAGGAGATTTCCGAGGAGCTGAAGGCCGAGCTGATGGCGGCCTGGGATGCTGCCAACGGGGTGGCCGATGCCGATATGGCGGGCAATATCACCCTGGCCGCAGATGAAGCCCACCGCCTGAAAACCAACCTGCTGGAAGCCCAGGGCAACGAGATCATGGGCCGCATCCGCGCGAACCCGGATTTCAACGACCCGCGCGGTGAAGGCGCCGGGGCCGGAAACCCGGATTACATTTACCGCGACCAGGACCTGCCGGACGTGGATCTGCCTTCGAACCCGCGGGAAAAGCGGGGCGGCGGCAAAAGCCAGAGCCAGAAAGAGCGCGAAGCTATTGAAAAGCTGATCGCAGCAGAAGACCGGCGCCTGGATATCCTGAAAGAAACCGACCCGGTTATGCAGGAAATGATCCGGCATCGGGATGTTCTGAAGGACGCCACCGATGCAGAACGCAAGGCGGTTGAAGCCATCATCCGCAAGCGGCTGGAAGAAGAAGAGGCGCTGAATCAGACCAAAGAGGCCGGTGAATGGCTGAAGGCAACCGGCCAGGATCTGGGCGACGCGCTGACGTCCAGCGGTGACGCGGCCGCAGACGCCTGGGACCGCGTCAAAGAAGCAATCATCCGCGCCGCCGCCGAGGCGGTTCTATTTGGCAATGGTCCCCTTGCGGAGATCCTTGGCATTGGTTCCGGCCTGTTTGGCGGCGGCGGCTCCGGCGGCGGCGAAACCGACCTGTTAGGCGACTTTGTCTCTGGGCTGTTTGGTTTCGCAGACGGCACTGTTGGCATGGTTCACGGCGATGGTGGCAACCGCGACGACAAAGTGCTGGCACGGCTGTCTGCCGGTGAAAGCGTCATCACCGCCAAGGCCACCCGCCGCTACCGCCCGATCCTGCAGGCGATGAATGACGGCGTGGAAATCCCCGGCTTTGCAAGCGGAATTGTTCCCGGCGGCGCTGCCGGTTCGCCCCCGGCGGCAGCGGCGGCCGGGCAAGCCCGCCCGGCCATGACAGTCCGCCTTCTGCCCTCACCGATGTTCGAGGCAGTGGTGGAAGAACGCGCCTCGGAAATCAGCGTGGAAGTGGTCCGGGACTACGACCAAGGCCCCGCCCGCTCGACCGTGAAAGACACTCTTGAAGATCCATACAAGGTTTGATGATGGCACTGGCCTGGCCCCTCCCCCTCAGTGAATTCTTTGACACCCTGCCCATCGCCCGGATCACCTCCCGGCCGGGTGCCGCCAATACCACGTCGGAAACCCATGGCGGCGACGTGATCAAGCACCGGCTCGGCAGCCGCCTGTGGGGCGGGCGCATTGTCCTGGACAAGGACCACCACAGCGCCATTGCCGCCATCGAGGCGCGCCTGTCCCTGCTGGACGAACCCGGCGCATCATTTCTGCTGTGGGACACCCGCCAGCCGCACCCGGCGGCCGACCCGGAAAAATTCATCCTTGGCAGCTCCGCGCCTGTCATCGAGGCGCTGAACCCGAACAACCGCGAGCTGGATATCTCCGGCCTGCCTGCGGGCTACATCCTCAGCCGCGGCGACCTGCTGGGCTTCACCTATGGCGCCAATCCAACCCGCTACGCCTACCACCGCATTGCGACCGGCGCGGTGGCCTCAGGAGCCGGTGTTGCCGCAGACATTGAAGTCACCCCGTTCATCCGGCCGGGCGCGGCCCTTGGCGCCGCCATCACGCTGGGCAACCCGGTCCTGAAGGCCACCCTCACCACCGCCCAGTACGGCGAGGGCCGCTCGGCTGTGACCGAAGGCGGCTCGTTCAACTGGCTGCAGACGCTGAGGTAACCATGAGCTATTCCGCACAAGCACAGCAGCAGCTCGCAGAACGCCGCGGCACCGACGCCCGCGTCCTTCTGTGGTTTCAGGCCAGGAACCGCACCACCGGCGCCCCGGAAACCCTGGGGTTCTGGACCGGCGATGATCATCAGGAATTCCTGATCGACGGCGAGGTCCGCACCTACTACGGCGCGGGTGCCGTGATCGATGTTCCGCCCATCATTGCTGCGCCGGGGTTCCAGGTGCGGCAGTACCGGGTCAAGCTGCCGCCGATGCTGGACGAGGTGAAACAGCTCCTGCAGCAATATGACCCCCGCCACGCCGAAGTGCAGATCCATTCCGCAGTCTTCGACCTGGACACCGGCACTCTGATGCCCCCCGTTAAACGCATGTTTAAGGGCGTTTTAAATGAGGCGCCGGAGGAGTTGGGCGGCAAGGGCAGACCCAGCTTTACCCAGCTTGTCCTGGTATCGCCCGCCCGCAAGCTGACCCAGGGCCTGCCGCTGAAACGCTCAAACTCTGAACTGCAGCGCCGCAACGCGGATGACCGGGGCCGCGAATACAGCGATGTGGCCGGTGAATGGCCCGTGCCATGGGGAACCTGATGCAGAACCGGGCGGAACTCCTGCTGGATTATCTGAGCGGCATCCGGGCTGCCAAGCGCGTGCTGAAGCCGTCGCGGTTTGACTGCGCGTTCTTTGCGGCAGGCTGGGCGAAGGCCTGCACGGGCGTTGACCTGGCCAGTGCCTGGCGCGGCAAATACCGCAGCCTGGACGAAGGCCGCGCCAAGCTGAAGGGCGCCGGCTACCGGGATCTGGACGGCCTGGCCGCGGCCCATTTGGCGGAAATCGACGGCTGGGGCAGTTCCCGGCCGGGCGACATTGCCGCAATCAGCGAGGGCGGCCACACCGCATTGGGGATCATCGGCGGTCCGCAGATCCATGTTCTGGGCCTCAAAGGGCTGGACTACCTGCACCTTGACCGGGCGGAACGGGTGTTCCGGCCATGAAGCTGCTGTCTTATGCCCTGCTGTTCCTGCTGGTGCTGTGCCAGCCCGCCGAAGCCGCCTCGGTCGGGGCTGTCCTGGTGGCACTCGGCACCGCCTTCAAGGCATATGTTGCCGCCAATGCAATCGCAGCCTTTGCGCTGCGGACGCTGGTTTCCACAGGCATTTCGCTGCTGCTGAAAAAGTTCCAGCAGCGCAAGCAGCGCCGCCCAGGCATTCAGACCTCGGCGACCACGACCGGCGGGACAGATCCGCAGGGTTCCGTTGTTGGCCGCTTCGCCACAGCAGGCCATCTGGTCTATCAGAACAGCCATGGCGAAAACCGGGTTTACCTCACCCATGTGATTGAGCTGGGCGACCTCCCCGGCGCCAGCCTGCGCCGCCTGATCATCGACGGCGAATACTCGGAGATCGGCACCGACTGGGACCCGAACGTCGGCTACCAGATCCTGAACAAAGTCGCTGATGACGGCTGGGGATACGGCTGGATCCGGTTTTATGACGGCAGCCAGTTGGCCGGGGACCCGCGCCTGGTGGAGCTATACGGCGCGGACCCGGACCGGCCCTGGACAAATGACCACATCCTGACCGGCCTTAACTATGCGGTTCTGACCTTCTACCGCAGCGACAAGCAATATCCGAACGGCAGGCCGCAGGTCCGCTTTGAGCTGAACGGACCGGGCTTTTATGACGTGCGCCAGGACAGCACCGCCGGGGGCAGCGGACCCCAGCGCTGGGATGATCAAACCACCTGGCAGCCCTCCGAAAACCTGATGGTCATGGCCTATACCGTCATGCGCGGCATCACCCTGCCCTGCGGTTCTGTCTGGGGCGGCGGCTTTCCGGCCGGGGACATGCCTTACACCGAATGGGCGGCCGCATTGGACGCCTGCGACCTGGGCGTGGGCAGCAACAACCGGCCTCAGTTCCGCGGCGGCATGGAGATCCGCTTTGAAGAACCGCCGGCCGATTTCCTTGAGGAGATCTTTGCCGCCGCAAATGCCGAGATTGTCGAGCTGGGCGGCTATTGGTATCCGCTGGTGGGATCAGTTGACACTTACGCGGCCGACCTGACCGAAGACGACCTGCTGGTCTCTGAAGGCTGGAAGCACGATCCCTTCCCCGGTCTGGAAAAGGCGTTCAACGCCGTCACAATCACCCATCCGTCCCCCAATGCGCTGTGGAACCCGTCCGCGCCGGTCACGCTGACCCGGCCGGAATGGGAAGCGGAAGACGGCGGCGAGCGTGTGTTCGATCTGAAGCTGCCGATGGTGTTCAACACCCCGCAAGCGCGCCAGATCGGCAATGCGCTGCTGAAGGAAAACCGCCGCTTCCGTACCCACCGGCTGCCGCTGCCGCCGGAGTATTCCAACCTGCGGCCTCTGCTGAAGACCCGTTTCACTTCTGGCTGGTACGGCTACAGCGGCAAGACCTTCACCATCACCGAGATGGCCTATGACCTGCTGAAGCTGAATGTCTCTGTCAGCCTGCGGGAGTGGGACCACAGTGATTTTGATCCGGACCTGGCGCTGGAAACTCCGGACCTGCCGCAGGTCACTGCACCCATCGTCACCCAGGACGCCGGGGTGCCGGGCTTTGGCGTCTCCGGCATCGAAATCAAGGACGCAAACGGCATTGTCCGCGGCGTAGGCATCCGGGCAGTTTGGACCCCTTCCCTTGCCTTCACGGCGGACGGCGTTTCCTTCCAGGTCCGGGTCAAGGACGGCGACGACGAGCGCTTCAGCGCCAGCACCGCCGATCTGGAGCTGGGCACCTTCCGCCTGGAACCGATGCAGGGCAGCACCGAATACGAGGCCCGCGGCAGGGCCATCTCAAAGACCAGGGACACCAAGTGGACCGCCTGGCTGCCGGTCATCACACCCGCGTTCAAGCTGCTGCCGGACATGCTGGCCGAAGAGACCTGGCAGGCAATTTCCGATGATGCCACTGCCGCCGCTGCCGCGCTGGACGACCAGCTGGTCCTGGACAAGATCGCGCCGCTGGAAAGCGCGGTGCAGCGTGATCTGGAAATCCGAGATGTGCAGAATCTCCATGCTGCTGAAGCGCTGGGGGTGATTGGCGACAAGGTGTTGTGGGCGCTGACCAAGCTGTCCGAAATCGACGCCCGCATGGCGGACGCCGGGATTTATCAGGACCCGGACACCGGCACGGTGCGGATCTATGGCGTGGTTGCGGAAGCCGAACGGATCAGCGAGGCGGAAATCCGGCTGTCCGCCGCAGAATCCCGCATTTCCCTGACTGCCACAGAGGCCTACGTCAACCAGCAGGTTTCTATTGCGCTGACAGATCCAAGCCAGTTCCCGGTGTTTGAAGGGCTGCAGGTGCGGGTCAATCAGGTTGAGGCGGATCTGGACGCGGCGGAGGCGGCAATCGCCCTCAAGGCCACGCAAACCGAAGTGGACGGGATGGACGCCCGCCTGAGTTCGGCGGAAGTGGATATCGTCGCCGCGCAGGAGGCCATCACCCTGAAGGTGGATCAGGCGGATTTTGACGCCGCCGAAAGCCGCCTGTCCTCGGCAGAGGTGCAGATCAGCACCCTGGACGGCCCGGCAATCACCCAGTCCGTAAGCGACGTGCGCAACCTGCATGATCAGCTTGGCACTCAGGATGTTGCCACCCTGGAGCAATTGCTGCTGGCCTATGAACAGCGCGAAGCCCTGAAAACCCAGATTGCCTATGCCACACAGGATGTCCGGGCGCGGGTGGATGATGACCGCAGCGCAACAGCGGCCATCACGGCATCGCTGGGCGTGGCGATTGAAAACAGCGTGGCGCTGATTGAATCGGAAAAGCTGGTGCGTGCCAGCGGCGATGCCGCACTGGCCAGCAGCATTGATGCTTTGGAGGTCCGTCTGGATGGCGACATCGCCGCCCAGGCGTCCGCTTCCAGCGCGCTGGCAACCCGTGTCAGCACCGCAGAAGGTGCGATCACCAGCCACAGTCAAAGCCTGATCAGCCTTGAGGCCCGCCTGGATAGTGCGGAGGGAGGTATTTCCGGCCAGGCCACGGCGCAATCGCAACTGGATGCGCGGGTTACAAGTGCGGAAGGTGTAATCACCAGCCACAGCCAGAACCTCATCAGCCTGGACAGCCGTCTGGATGATGCCGAGGGCAATGTTGCCGGACAGGCCACAGCCCTCAGCCAGTTGGACACCCGTGTGAGCGGTGCCGAAGGGAATGTGTCCAGCCAGGCCACGGCGATCACGCAATTGCAATCCGATGTTGGCGACAACAGCACCAGCATTCAGCAGACCATGCAGACTGTGGATGGCGTGATGGGGGAATACACCCTGCGCATCGACAACAACGGCCATGTGACGGGTATGGTGGTCCGGTCTGATCTGGATGACCAGGGCGAACCCGCATCCGAGATTGCGTTTCAGGCAGACAAGTTTGCAATTGTCTCTGCGGATGGCGCGCAGAAGCGCAGCCCCTTTGTGGTCTATACTGAAGACACGGTCGTTGGCGGCATTTTGGTGCCTGCGGGCGTCTACATGCGCAAGGCGGCGATCCGCGAAGGCTCAATCGGAAATGCCCAAATTGCGGGAAGCCTGAGTTCCCCAGATTATGCGGAGGACGCAAACGGGATCCCAACCGAAGGCGTGAAGATCGACTTCAAGAACAACGCGCTGAAAGTGGCCGGCGCAGTGTTTTCCCGGCCCATGGTCCTGGCGCAAGGCTCGTTCACGGTATCGGGGGCAGTCAGCAACGGTGCCCGCTGGGCCTTTGTGAATACCGGCATCCGGGTCGGCAAACTGGACGTCTGGCAGGCGCAGCGGTTTGCCCTGGCCGCTGCCGCATCGGTCACCACCACCGGCACTGCACCGGGCGGCATGGACCCCAACAACACATTCTGGACCCTCAATACATCGATCCAGCCAGGGGCGCGCTGGAATGGCTTCGGCGGCGCCAACCCCGCACCGGCAGCGGCCTGGAGCAAGGACCCTTCCGCCCTGGTGGATCCGCATTGGGCCAGCGGCAGCGATCAGCGGGTGTTCCTGGCAATCGATCTGGAGGCCCAGGGCGGCGTCTATTTCAACAACCCGAAAATCGAATGGACAGTGTTCCAGGTAACATAAGGAGAGCAGCCCTATGGCATGGCCAAAGGCAGGAACAGTCAGCGTTGTGAACGGCAGCGCAATCGTCACCGGAACCGGCACCAGCTTCTTTGGCAGCGCGCAGGCGGGCTGGGGCTTTGTCGGCCCGGACGGGCGGGTCTATGAGGTGCTGGCGGTCAGCAGCGGCACGGCTTTGACAATCACCCCCGCCTACCAGGGCGCAACGGCGGCCGGGCAGATCTATGCGCTGTTCCCCACTATGTCGCTGGCGCATGATGTGGTGGCCAGCGTGCAGGCGCTGGCCGGCACGTTTCAAGCTGTTGCGGACGGTCCCGGACAGGGCAAGTTCAGCACCGATGTGGTCAAGCTTGGCGATGAAGACACCGGCCTTGGCTGGCCGTCCAGCAATGAGGTGGCGCTGAAAGCCGGGGGTAATTGGCAGCTCCGCCTCAAGGAAGGTGCTGCCAGCGGCGCGGCGGTGCAGTCCAGTTCCGCAGATACCGCCGAGGGTAAGCTGCTGCGCCTGTTCTCCGGCTCGGGTGTCTTTGGTTTGGGCGTCGATGGTGAAAATCTGAGCCAGCCTCCAGGCAACAATCTGGACACCCTGACTGTCTCAGGCGAGGTGCGGTACGCCTCTGAGACTGTAGGCGCCCCCAGCACGGCGGGCATTGTCATGCACCGCATTCGTCTCGCGGGCGATCACATGCAGCTGGCCATTTCCCATGACGGCGCGATGTTCCTGCGGACAGGTGCCGCTGGTGGCTGGAGCGCTTGGCGGCGGATGGACCCGGATCGTGGCAGCGGCCCCAATGGCGAGTATGTGCGCTTTGCTGACGGCACGCTGATTTGCACCCATACTGTCACGCCCAGCTCCACTGCGGCGGACAGCACTTGGAATTTCCCGGCTGTGTTTGCAACTGCTTCCGGCCTTGTTGTGTACGGCGCGGGCCGGACAAACTCAGATGCCACCTTCGTTTCCGCACGCCCGCCCACAAACCTAAACGTCGCTTTCAACCACTGGAACACCAGTGATGCCCGAGTGGGGGGCGCTGTCAGCCTGACCGCAATAGGCCGTTGGGAATAAGGAGATTATCGTGAAAGTAACCTGCATCTGTGTCGCCGGTCTGCCCGGCCAGCCTGAAACCAGCGCCAGCGTGAGCGGCGATGTGATCACTGTGGACGGCGTGCCCTTTGATCTGTCCGAAGTGCCCGATGGCGGCTTTGCCGAACCGGAAGGCGATAACCACCCTTTCATTGGGCGCATTGAGCGAACCGATGGCGGGCTGCGTGTGCAACTGCGATGGATCTATTCCGGCGCAACCGCAGAGCGGGTCCAGCCCGCTGTCCCGCCGACGTTCACCGTCGCCAGCGGCCCCGTGCCTGATCCCATTATCCGCACCGGCGAGGTTGAAGCATGACGTTCTCCCTGAAAATCACCACAGCGGAGCAGGTCGCAGCGGCGGCCCGCGCGGCGCTCCTGTCCGATCTGGCCGGAACCCGGTGGCAGATCCAAAACGGCGGCATCACGCTGCCCAGCGGGTTCCACGCCCGCACCGACCGCACAACCCGCGAAGACCTCACTGAGGCGCTGTTTGCTCTGCAACTGGGCATCAAGAGCGAGCCGTTCTCCTGGAAGGCCCCCGATGGCTGGATCAAGCTGACGCGCGCGGACCTGGAACAGATCACCGCCGCCGTCGCGGCCCATGTGCAGAGCTGCTTTGATGCGGAAGAAGCTGTGGAGGCGCAGATTGCAGCACTCAGCGATGCAGATCTGGCCGGGTTTGCTGTGCGGGCCGCATTTGATGCAGCCATGGCCGGCCCCGCTGCTGAAAGCTGAGACAAACCGCCTCCCGGAAACGGGAGGCCCGGGCCGGTTGCAGCCCGAAGCGGCCGTAGACAAGGGGTGTCGCACCCAAGATGCTGCCGGTGCGAAAATCCAGGTCTTCTTCCCGGAAGCGGACCCTCGGCAGGGCAAAGCTGCCTCATGTGATGCTGCGGTATGCACGGGGGCAGCGGAGTGCAGGAAGCGGACCTTAGAATGGCATGGAAGGTTGATCCCACTCCAATCTTTTTTGCTTGACCGAATAGCGCAACACTGCGCGCAAAGCAGGCAGTTATCCCGCAAATTTCTGCTACTGTCAGGGCAACTTGCCTTTAATGGTCGCTATAAGATCTGAAAAAATCTCAGGCTTTGCCATAGTCACCAAACGACAAACATCTTGGCGCACGCGCTCTGGGTCTAGTTCAACCGCCTCCGCAAGCTCGAAAAACTCGTCGTGTTTGTCCGCAAGAAGTGCCGCTTTCAATAGCTCCAATACCTGATCGTCGTTTTCTAATCCCCACATGATCGCCGTTTTGCTGGGATCGCCAAGAAGGTCATTCTCAAGAAAGTCGACAGCTTCACTAAGCAACCATTTTTCTGGCCAAGTGTCGCCAGGCAAAAAGGACACTCGCTTCTCCGCCCAAGATTTCACTGCGTCCTTATCTTCCTGTGTGCTTGCTTCAGTTGCATTCACAACACTTTTCAATCCGCCAGCCAATTCTCCGGATTGGTCCCCGTCGAGTACACACATGCAGTTGTCAACGCCTTCCATTGATCGGCTCGCCAATTGTCTAAGCACAGCACTATGTGAACCTATGGGCTTGATACGGCATCGCTTTCTAACTTCCAGAGGCAATACTTGCTGGAGAATTGATCCAGCATTCTCGTCTTCTACAAAAATATCGAGTTCCTCGGCGTCAGCTTTCCCCATTTTCCCGCAAGCAAAATCGGCAGATATGCCCTTTGTAAGAACCGTCGACGCTCCAATGGTTTCTATGAAAAAACGCGCGTTTGGGGGCAAGCTATTCAATACAGCATAGGAATGCGTCGAGCAAATGATTTGGCATTTCAACTCCTTGCAGAGCTTTTTTAACTCTTCAATCATTCTCAGTTGGGCCTTCTCATGAAGCCCAAGCTCAATTTCATCAATAATAACTAGTGTTCCTGCGCCGGCGCGAAACAGGGCAGTTAGGATCTCAAATACCGCGCTCTCACCAGCGCCCATGTTAAAACCAGAATACGAAATTCCGGCAGAGTTCACAATCGGCAGAGAGTACTTGCTGTGATGATAGCTGTCAAAATCGACGTAAGCTTTGCCAACAATCTTTCCAGCAATCTTAGCGATCTTTTTTCTGGTTTCTTCCGGCAAATTTCCGGGCTTGAACCTCGACCGATAGGACTTTGAAACGCTCCTCTCAAAATGTGGCACGACCCGTTGAACGCCAAAGTAGATCACATTTCGGTTCACACGAGAGTAATAATCGTTCCAGCGCCCACCCTTTCTCTTGCTCCTCGATTGGTGTCCAAGGCCAGGTTCACGTCTATTCCAGTGGTCATGTCTGATGCCGTAGCGAATTTTCACACCATCAACCGGTGTTTCATCCGCCGACTGAACAAAAAAATCACTGAAGGTATAGTATGGCTTCGATCTAAGCGGGGGCTTGAAGCCCTTTCGGGTATTATGAAATGCACAGGCTGCTAATGCTAGCATAGTGGACTTGCCGGAGCCATTGGAGCCAGCAAAGGCCGTGATGGGATAGTCAAACTCAGCCTTAAAGAGGCCAAGCCCGCGAACGTTACCCTTGACCAGTTCAATAGATGCTAGAGTAGCGCGGGAGTTGTCCTTCTTGAACCAAGAGAAGTTGTTTCTATCAATGTTGGAGTTGCTGTAGCTCATGCACAAACCAGTTTTAGACAAAGGTATCTCTTAGAGCACCATACGTATGGATTTTCATGATGCGGAGTAAATTTTATCCTATATCTTGCGAGAGGCCCCGCGCAAACAACTTTATGTGGAGCCTGCCTTTCAGATTTATCCACCTCAATCTGCTCAGCATCATCTGTCGCACCTGTCCAATGATCTTGCGCTCGACCGCGATAGTCTGATCAGGCATGTCCGCGATGTTGCCAGTCGCCCTAGGAAGCATGCTGCGACCGCCGCGAACGTCAGCTCTTGAGGGCGGCACCGCAGCATACGACAGCGACGGGTCCGATCTTGTCGCTGAGTTTGCAAAGTCTCCTCCCTGCGCATTGCCGCCACACGGTTCCGCCTGGGCTGCACCTGCTGCGAACGGCGGCAAGGTCCCGCCCAACCCGTAAAACACTCCCTTTAAGCGCCCTTAAAAACCCTCCGCCGCCCGGCGTTTTTTTACGGTTTGGGCGGCGGATTGCCGGGTATTGCAACGGGAAGTGTCCCGTACTGCAACGCGAAGTGTCCCAAAATTGCAGCGTCAAATCGCGGAACCGGCGCAAATCCGGACTGGCTAAGCGCTGGTTTTGGGCATAAAAAGTAGGGAATTCGCGAAAGTGAGTTGCTGCAACGGGAAGTGTCCCGCACTGCAACGCGAAGTGTCCCGCTACACCGCTACATACACGCCGCAGCTACACACATACGCCGGTTACGTCCCGCTTCACGCGAATGTAAAAAAGTTTCACATCCCCTCTTGAACCCTGCCCACTGGCTTCCGATATGCTATAATGTGAAAGAGATTTACATTCACTGCAACCAGGAGGACCCTGATGACGAGTTTCACCCCTACCGCCCCCCATGCACCCGTGCAGGGCTGGTTTTCCCGCAGCGAAGCCTGGCTGGACAGCAAGGGCAAAGGCGCCTGGATCGCCGCTATGGTCTTGGGCTTCGTGTTCTTCTGGCCAGTGGGCCTGGCCCTTCTCTTCTACATGATCTGGAGCAAACGCATGTTCAGCAAATCCTCCTGCCGCCACCGCAAGTCATGGGCGCGCCACGGGTATTCTGCAATGAAACCCTCGGGCAACAGTGCCTTTGATGCCTACAAGGCAGACACGCTGAACCGCCTGGAGCAGGAGCAGCACGACTTTGACGCCTTCCTGCAGCGCCTGCGCGAAGCCAAGGACAAAGCCGAATTTGACGAATTCATGGATGAGCGCGCGCAAGCCGCCGCCCGCAGTGATGATCCGGAAGATGAAGCCGGCAACGGCGACCCCAAGAGCCACTGATCTGCCCGGCCCGCAAAGACTCCGGCTGCCCCGCCCCTTGACCGGGCGGGGAAACGGTTCGGCCCATCTCTGCCCCTCATAGCCCCTGCAGCGCAAAGGACTTCTGCATATGACCGCCCTGCCCGACCCCGACTACCAGGCAGAATTTTATACATCCGTACCCGCCAAACGGCTGATCGCCTGGATCATCGACAGCATTCTGATCTTTGCCATCAGCGCCGCCGCAGTGGTGCTGACGGCCTTTACCGGGCTGCTGATCTGGCCGCTTTTGTATCTGGCTGCCGGGTTTGCCTACCGGACCGTGACCATTGCCAATGGCTCTGCCACCTGGGGCATGCGCTTTGCCGGGATTGAACTGCGCGACGGTTCCGGCCAGCGGCTCGACAGCGGCTTGGCCGCGTTGCACACCGCAGGCTACTCGCTGTCGCTGGCGCTGCCGGTCCTGCAGGTGATCTCGGTCATCCTGATGCTGACCTCCTCGCGCGGCCAAGGCCTGACTGACCATTTCCTCGGCACCGCGATGCTGAACCGCCGGGTGTAACGGACCCTGGCCTGTTCCGGAACACACAGGGGCAAGGCTTTGCTAAGCTGCCTTGTGTCCAACCAGGAGTACCAGGTTTTAGGACACATACGCCTGAAAACCTGCTTGACCCCGCACCCAAATCTTCAACATTTTAAGCGATCTCATGCATAAGCATCCAAGCCGCGTAAGATGGGCAGTTTGGACAAACGCATCTTGGAAACCTGGCCGTAAGGCATAGCCCGCAAACCAAAATTCTGGAGTCGCTGCAAGGCCTGAAGATAGGGCAGAAACGGAACGCCGGATGACGCAGAAAGAACAGGCACGCCCGGATGCGGGCTTAAGGGCGCAAAGGCGCCGCGGTCTGCGCAAGTGCTCTTGCCGAAGCTTTCAGCGGCGCAACTCCTGACAGATATTGAACAATCGGGGCTGTCTGCCCGCCTTCCAACGCAAGAGCCTGTTAAACCATTTTCCACAAGTCCACTTGGCGCACTGGAACCGCGTTGCTATCATCATGGGACAACGTTGCGAACCGTCCCGTCTGTCCTGTGAAACTGCTGAAGAGTTCTGATGCGCCATACCCTTCCTATTGCACCGCAGTTTTATGTGACGGCGCCGCAGCCCTGCCCATATCTGGAGGGCCGGATGGAGCGCAAGCTGTTCACCGCGCTGCAGGGCGACGGGGTGGAGCAGCTGAACAACAGCCTTAGCCAACAGGGTTTCAGACGCTCGCAGAACGTGCTTTACCGGCCGTCCTGTTCGGAATGCTCTGCCTGCCTGTCGGCGCGGATCGATGTGGCGGCCTTTACCGCCACCCGCAGCCAGAAACGCACGCTTAAACGCAATGCGCATCTGGAACGGCGTGCAACCTCGCCCTGGGCAACCGAGGACCAGTTTTCGTTGTTCCGCAGCTATCTTGACAGCCGCCATGCCGATGGCGGCATGGCGGATATGGATGTCTTCGAATACGCGGCTATGATTGAAGAAACGCCGGTGCGCAGCCGGGTTGTGGAATATGCTGAGGCCGGATCCAACAAGCTGACGGCGGTATCGCTGACCGACGTGCTGGAGGATGGGCTCAGCATGGTCTATTCCTTCTACGCCCCGGACCAGCCGCAGAATTCGCTGGGCACGTTTATGATCCTCGACCATATCGCCATCGCGCGCGAGGCCGGGCTGCCTTATGTCTACCTCGGCTACTGGGTGCCCGGCAGCCAGAAGATGAGCTACAAGGCCAAGTTCGCAGGCCTGGAAATTTATCACCGCAGCGAATGGAAAAAGATGTCCGACCCGTCTGAGTTCAAAGCCGCCGGCCATCCGCTGTCCACCGATCCGATTGCCGAACAGGTCGCCAATATTCAGCTGCCCGAACAGCCTATCCATCGAAGCCGCTGATGCAGCATATTCACGCCATTTCACTGGTGGTGCCGGATCACGACGCAGCAATTGCATTTTACTGCGGCCGCCTCGGCTGGCAGCTGGCCGAGGATATCGATCAGGGCCGCAAACGCTGGGTCCGTATCCTGCCGCCGGGCGCCAGCCAGGGCAGCTTGATCCTGGCCCGTGCCGATGGTCCAGAACAGAAGGCCGCCATCGGCAACCAGTTCGGCGGCCGCGTCGGATTGTTCCTGGCTTCAGATGACTTTGCCAGCGACCACGCGGCGATGCAGGCTCAGGGCGTCATATTCGAGGAACAGCCGCGCCATGAACCCTATGGCACCGTTGCGGTCTGGCGCGATCCTTTCCGCAATCGCTGGGACCTGATCCAGTTCGCCTGATACCGGCGCCGCCTCGTTTCATCTTTCTGCAAATACTCCGGGGTGAATGCGCCACAGGCGCTGAGGGGCAGCGCCCCTCCCCCTGTAAAAGCAAAGGGGCCCGCATGGGGCCCCTTTTCCGTTTAACTATTCCCGTTGCCCTGGTCAGTTCGGAATCAGCGCCGGCACGATGGTCACAATCGCTGGGAAGGCCCACAAGATGCCGATGCCCACCACCTGGATCAGCACAAACGGCGCGACCCCGCGGTAGATATGGGCCGTTGTCACCTCCTTGGGAGCAACCCCGCGCAGATAGAACAGCGCAAAGCCGAAAGGCGGCGTCAGGAACGAGGTCTGCAGGTTCACCGCCACCATGATGGTCACCCATTTCGGATCAAACGAACCGCCATAGATCACCGGGCCGACGATGGGGATCACGATGTAGATGATCTCCAGGAAATCCAGCACGAAACCCAGGAAGAACAGCACCAGCATCACGATCAAAAAGACCGTCATCTCGTTGTCAAAGCTCTTCAGGAACTGCTGGATATAGTGTTCGCCGCCAAAGGAGATCACCACCAGATTGAGCAACTGCGAGCCGATCAGGATGGTGAACACCATCGAAGTCACCTTGGCGGTTTCACGCACAATCGGTGACAGCACGCCGGATTTGAACAGCACCCAGCAGCCGTAAAGCAACCCGAACAGCGCAAAAAGATAGGCGCCATAGGCCACAAAGAAGGCAATCCAGCTTTCCAGGGAAACGCCGCCCTGGTTCACCCGCAGGTCAAAATTCATGCCAACCAGGATGCACAGCATGACCGCAAAGGTGGACCAGATGATAATCTTGCCGGAACGGCCCTGATCCTGCAGCTTGCGGTAGGCCGCCAGCATGATGGCACCGCCTGCCCCCAGCGCCGCAGCGGGCGTCGGGTTGGTGATGCCGCCCAGGATCGACCCCAGCACCGCAACAATCAGCACCAGCGGCGGGAACACCACCCGGATCAGATCGTTTCCGGCGCAGCGCGCAGCGGCCTCGCGGCAGCCCCACAGCGCCAGCAGCAGCGGCAGTGCAATCCACAGCACAGTGACACCGGCCGAGGTCGTGGGTGCAATTGCCACCAGATCCACCAGCGCAACCAGCAGCACGCCGATGGCGCCCAGGATCAGCGGCTTGGCATCGCGCGACGGCGCCACACCGCGGCCAAAGGCCAGCACCAGCCCCAGCAGGATCATGATCACCGAAATGCCGGTGCCGATCGGCGCGGCGGCGGCGATCTTGGCATCACGGGCGGCGATGATTTCATCCTCGCTCAGCCGTTCTGACAGGGTCACACCGCCAGCAGCCTCGATCGCCTCCTGTTCGGCCACAGCGGCGTCCCAATCCTCCTGCCCGTGCAGGTCGATCATCGCGGCCTTGCACTCGGCACCGACATTGGTGCGCAGGGAGGCTGTCTCGCCCGCGTCCGAGAATGTCGAAACGGTGATGTTCTGGCTGCCGATCACGTTGAAGCTGCCCAGCAGGATGGCACCGCCAACCAAAGCCGCCGGAACCGCCAGGAACCAGGTCAGGCCTTCACTGCGGGTGATCACCTCGCCAGTGCCGGGTTCCATCGCCACGGCCGGGGCCTTATGCGGATTCAGCAGCGCATAGCCAAAGGCATAGGTGGCATAAAGCAGCGCCAGCAGGATACCCGGCAGCAGCGCCGCCTGGAACAAGGTGCCGACCGACACCACTGCAGGCTCGCCCAGATAGGTCAGCGCATCGGAACAGCCCGCCTCCATTGCGCGGGTTTCCTGCGCGGTGGAATACAGATCGCCCGCGAGCGTGCCCAGTAGAACAATCACGATGGACGGCGGGATGATCTGGCCCAGGGTGCCCGAGGCCGCAATCACGCCGGTTGCCAGTTCCGGCGAGTAGTTGTTGCGCAGCATGGTGGGCAGCGCCAAGAGCCCCATGGTCACCACGGTGGCGCCGACGATGCCGGTGGAGGCGGCAAGGAACGCGCCCACAACCACAATCGACACCGCCAGACCGCCGGGCAGCGGGCCAAAGACGCGCGCCATGGTGGTCAGGAGATCGTTGGCGATCTTGGAACGTTCCAGGGTGATACCCATCAGAACAAACATCAAAACCGCCAGCAGGGTTTCAATCGAAGCACCGGCCAGAACCCTCTCATTCATCCGGTTAACGATGAAGGAGACATTGCGGTCCAGCGCCACTTCCCAGCCTTGGGTGAACACAGGTTCCGCCAGTGTTGGCAGGTCCGGATACCGGAAGACCGAAACCTTATCCGGCCTGATACCGGAATTCACCAGATCGCGGTAGGCCTGCGACGAGGTGTCGATGGCCTGGTGGATCAGGATACCGGAGCTGTCCAGCGCCGCGATGATCCCGAATGAGATGATCCCGGCGCCGCCGATGGCGAAGGCCACTGGAAAGCCGGATAGGATGCCCCCGAAGAGGCACATGAATACGATGAGCAGGCCGATTTCGACGCCATCAAGTCCAAACAACATTTTCTGACGTCCCTTTAGTGCGTGCCTTCGTAGGCTTCTTCACCCTCTCCAAGGCTGTCCTTGTCGAGGTATTTGTTTTCGCTGCCCTGGCCTTCGACGAACTCAAGATAAGAGCGGTAGAAAAAGGCAATGGCGTGCAGGAATACGAGGCCCGCAAACAGCACCAGCAGGATCTTGAACAGGAAATAGGCGTTGAACCCGTTGGGGCTGAAGCCGATGGTTTCCACATTCCAGCGCAGGGCGCGGGATTTCATCACCAACCGGTCCAGGCTGTCTGAGGCCGAAGGTTTCGGCACGATCAGGTGGCGCCACAGGAAGAACCAGCCGTACATCCAGGTCAGCACTGCCGTGGGCATCATGAACAAAAGCGAACCGAGCATGTCGACCACCCGCTTGGCGCGGAAACTGATGCCGGAATAGATCAGGTCCACCCGCACGTGGCCGCCCTGCACAAAGGTGTAGGTCACGCAAAGGCAGACCACCAAGGCATTGTAAAGCTTCAGTTCCTCGGCAAACCAGCTGATGTCCTGGCTGAACGGGATGCCAAAGCCAAAGCTGATGTCGGGCCGGGCAAACACGCGCTGCATGAAGACAATGATGATCTGTTGCAAGACCATCAAAAGGCCAGCCCAGGCAAAAAAGCGGCCGACAGTATTGGCCAGCCCTTCCAGCCCGCGCACCATGCCCCACATGACATTGCGAAAGTACAGCCCGATAGCGGTCAGCACCAGGAAGGCGGTGAACACGACAAAGAAAAACTCGACCGAGCCGCCGTAGTAGACAAAGCGCATGACCGAGGCTTTGTCGGACCAGTCAAGCCACAGCTGCGGATGGGTGACGGCATAGCCGAAATTGTAAAAGGCGCCGGCGATGTTCTGGATCAGCCAGACAAGCCCGCCCCAGATTGCGCCAAAGAAGGTGATGCCACTCTCTTCCTGCATATTTCCCCCGGGAAGATTGCTGCGAAGCTGCCGTTAGCGGGTTGGGCGCGCGGCGTCTGCCGGCCGTCCCGCAGTTTCAGCAACTGCATGTGGATCCCCCGCGCGGCGGCGGAGGATCCGATTGATGCCTTTCAGGCAGATTAGCCCAGGACGCGGTCGCGCTGAACGCGGTAGGCGCCTTCGGATTTGGTGATCCAGCCCGAGGAGGCCTTCATCGAAGTTTCGACGCTGCTGCGGATTTTTGCAAACAATTCGTCGCCCATGAACTCGTCCAGGGTGTCCTTGGTGGCGGACCCGAAGGCATCCCAGACGCTGTCCGGGAATTCCAGGGTTTTCACGCCGCCGGACTGCAGGCGCTGCAGCGCCGCACCGTTGTTGTTCATGAACTGCGCCAGGCTCCACTGGTGGCCGGCGGCGGACGCCATTTCAATGACCTTCTGGTGCGCAGGCGACAGGCCTTCGAACACATCGCGGTTGGTGGCAACCGACAGTGCCGCGCCCGGCTCGTGGAAACCTGCGGTGTAGTAGGTCTTGGTGATTTCCTGGAAGCCGGCCTTCTCGTCCGCCCAGGGGCCGATCCACTCGGTGCCGTCGATCGCGCCGGAGGACAGCGCCTGATAGACTTCGGAACCGGGGATGTTCTGCACGGAGGCGCCCAGTTTGCCCAGCGCCTTGCCGCCCAGGCCCGGCATCCGGAATTTCAGGCCGTTGAAATCTTCGGGGCCTTTGATTTCCTTGTTGTACCAGCCGCCGGCCTGCGGGCCGGTGTTGCCGCCGATGAAGGACTTGAGGCCGAAAATCTGGCCCAGCTCGTCATGCAGCGCATGGCCTTCGCCATGGTAGTACCAGTTGGTCAGTTCCTGCGGGGTCATGCCAAAAGGCACGGCAGTGAAATAGGCATAGCCCGGGTGCTGGCCGGTGAAATAATAGTCGGCACCATGGTACATGTCGGCCTGGCCTGCGGTCACGGCGTCGAACACTTCGAACGCACCGACCAGTTCGCCTGCGGCTTTCACATCAACGGTCAGGTCGCCGCCGGACATGGCGGTGATGGCATCGGCAACATACTGCGCGGAATCATGCACACCCGCCAGGCCGCGGCCCCAGGTGGTGACCATGGTCAGGGTGCGCTTGCCCTGGGCATAGGCCGGTGCAGCCAGCGTGCCGGCTGCGGCGGCAGTCCCGCCCAGCGCGGAAGTTCTCAAAAAAGAACGGCGATCCATTAATTATTCCTCCCATTTATTCTTCGGATTGCCCGGAAGGTCCCCCCCGGGCGGATCGGTTCGAGTGCGGCCAGCCTAGCGGCGATGAATTTTATGTGAATACCTAGTACTGCGTAGAACGGCACGTTTTTGAGGGCATTCGCTGGAAAGTTCCTGCATTCCCGGCGCGAATCCCCAGGGGATCACTCCCGCCCTAAGAGCAAATACCTCCTGCCCATGTGATTCCTCTGGGCGGCTGCAAAATGATTCGGTACAAGAATCTGACCAATTCCGGGGACCTGCTTATGCGCCTGTTCCGATACCTGCTGCGCCCCACCTATGCGCAGAAGCTGTCGCTGTTGACGACCCTGCCGCTGATTGTGGCGGGCACTGCGATTGCTGTGTTGGTGGGTTATCAGTCGCGCAGCCTCGCCGAACGTGAAATTCAGGCGCTGGAACTGCAGCTGCTGGAGGCCAAGAAGGCCGAGCTGCGCAACTACGTGACCCAGGCGCGCAATGGTTTTGCCCATATCTACGGGCTGGCCGCCCCCGATGATGCCGAAGCCAAAGAACGGGTCACCCAGATCCTCAGCGCGATGATCTACGGCAAGGACGGGTTCTTCTTTGTCTATGACTACGACGGCACCAATCTGGTCAGTCCGCGGCAGACTGAATTTATCAACCGCAACTGGGCTGGGCTGACCGACAGCACCGGGGTGCCGGTGGTGGATGAGTTCATCCGCCTGGCCCGGATCGGTGCAGGCTGGCACAGCTTCACCTGGGAGAAACCCTCAACCGGGGAAGAGGCGCAGATGATCGCCTATGTGCTGGGGCTGCAGGATTGGCAGTGGGCGATCGGCACCGGCGTGTTCATTGACGATGTGCTGGCTTCGGTTGCCGCGTCGCGGGCCGAGGTTGAGGCCCGGGTGCAGCGCACATTCTTCTATATCGGTGGTATCACTCTGGTTTCTTTGGTGCTGGTCTTTGCCTCCGGCATGTTCCTGAACCTGCGCGAACGGCGGCTGGCGGATGCCAAGCTGAAGGAGCTGACCCAGCGGGTGTTCGACGCCCAGGAGGAAGAGCGCGGCCGGGTAGCGCGGGAGCTGCATGACGGCATCAGCCAGCTTTTGGTCGGGGTGCGATATGCGCTGGACAACACCCGGCGGCGGCTGTCCCGCGGTGACAGCGACGGTGCTGCGGCACCGTTGGAGAAAGGCGCCGATAACCTGCTGACTGCGATCACCGAGGTGCGCCGGATCAGCCGCGACCTGCGTCCCGCTGTGCTGGACGATCTGGGGCTGGGCCCAGCGCTGAAGGCGCTGACGGATGATTTTGCCGCCCGCACCGGCATTGAGACAGAGTTTTCCACTGTGGTGTTCCGCAACCGGCTGGATCAGGATGCCAAGATCGCACTGTACCGGATTGCGCAGGAAGCGCTGACCAATATCGAACGCCACGCCGAGGCGTCCAACGTCAGTATAGACCTGCGCGGCCACACCCGCGGTGCGACCATGCGGATCTCTGACAACGGCCGCGGGCTGCCGCCGCGCGATGCGCGCAGCGGGCCGGGCATTGGCCTGCGCAATATGCAGGAACGGATTGAGCAGCTTGACGGGGCCTTGCGCATTCTGTCATCACGAGGCACCCAAAGCGGCACGGTGATCGAGGCAAGCCTGCCTCTGAGCCATCTGCTGCCGCCGGGTGAAGAGGGAACGCCCGTGCAATTGCCGTAGACCTGGGGAGGGTGCAGCGGCCTGCGGGGCCTCGTTAGCAATGGAAATCTGCCGTTGGGGGGATGATGGCTGATCCGGTGAAAGTTCTGATCGTGGATGACCATCCGATGGTCGCCGAGGGCATCCAGTCGATCCTGGAAAGCTATGACGATATCGAGGTCGTCGGCTCATTGACTGACGGGCGCGACGCGGTGGAGCAGATGGGCACTTTGGCGCCGGATGTGGTGCTGATGGATCTGAACATGCCCAATCTTGGCGGGCTGAGTGCGACCGAGATCATTCTGGAGCAGCACCCCGGCACCCGCATCCTGATCCTGTCGATGCATGACAGCGCCGAATATATCTCCACCGCGCTCAGCCATGGCGCCATGGGATATGTGCTGAAGGATGTGCCCACAGAAGAAATCAAACAGGCCGTTGATGCGGTGATGAAGGGGCAGACCTATCTTTGCACCGGGGCCGCGGGTTCGCTGAAGCCCAAGGGTGGCGACAGCCGCGAGGCGCTCACGGGCCGTGAACAGACCATCCTGCTGGAGCTGGCACAGGGAAAATCCAACAAGGAAGTCGCCCAAGCGCTTGATATCTCGGTCAGAACCGTTGAGACGCACCGCAAGAACATCAAGCGCAAGCTGGGCATTTCCTCCACCGCCGGCCTGACCCGATACGCGCTGGAGCATGGCGTGCTGCAGGGGACTGGCGCCGGGTTCTGATCCCCTCCCGCAATTTTGCCTTTGTGATGTGCCGCTCCTGCCCTAGCCTCCCGGGCCAGGGAGACGCGCTATGACGATGGACAAACCCCCAATCACACCTGAAACCCAGGCCAAATGGCAGCGGGTGGTGGACCTGGTGGCAGAGCTGACCGATGTGCCCGCCGCATTGATCATGGCGACTGTGGATCTGGACCACCGGGTCAAGGTCTCCAACTCCGCTGACAACAATCCCTATTACCCGGGCCGCAAATACCACCTGAATGAAAAGCTCTATTGCTTCGGCGTGTTCGAGGCCGATGGCGAACTGGTGGTCGAGGACGCCCAGTGCGACCCCCGCTGGCAGGACAACGAAGACATGGAGCACGCCATGTCATTCTACATCGGCTATCCGATCAAATGGCCGGACGGCGAGGTTTACGGCACCATCTGCGTGCTGGACACCCGCCGCAACAAACGGGCGCTGATGTTCCGCAAAGGCCTGCAGGAGTTCTGCCGGGTGGTCGAGGGCGATCTGGCGCTGCTGTTGGAAGTCGCCCAGCGCAAACAGGCCCAGGCCGAGCTGCGCGAGACCGTGCGGGCGCGTGAAGACACCATCAAACGCCGCACCACCGCGCTGGAGGATGCCAATACCGCGCTGCGCGTGCTGATCGACAATGTCGAGGCCTCGCGCCACGAGACCGAGCAGCAGATCGTGCAGCAGATCAAGGGCATGGTGCTGCCCTATGTGGCCAAGCTGCGGCATCTGGATGCGGACCGGGAGCTACAAAGCGCCTATTTGCAGATGGTTGAGGATAATCTCAAGAACATCACCTCAAGCCTGTCCTCCAAGCTGGCCGAGACACTGGAGCAGCTGACGCCTGCGGAGACCGAGATCATGCAGTTGATCATGATGGGCCGCACCACCAAGGAGATCGCGGCCACTTTGGGGCGGGAGACCAGCACCATCGACTTTCACCGCAATAACATCCGCCAGAAGCTGGGCCTCAGCCGGCGCGAGAACCTGCGCCAGCATCTGATCGCGCTGAATTCGGCCGAGTAGCCCGGTTACCTAAGGCTGCTGAGCAGCGTCTGCGACGGATCACCTGTTGCGGGCAATCCGCGGCTGGATTGAAAGCCGCGGATGGCGGCACGGCTTTTCGGTCCCAGCACTCCGTCGGCGCCGCCGGTATCGAACCCTTTGGCCGTCAGGCGTTTTTGCAGCAGGATGCGGTCGTCCTTGGTCAGCCCGTATTTGTCCGGCGGGAAACTGGCGCGCAGCGGGCCGCCGCCTGCGATGCGGTCAGCCAGATGGCCCACCCCGATCGCATAGGAATCCGAGTTGTTGTAGCGCTTGATCGCATTGAAGTTTCCAGTGACCAGGAACTTCGGCCCGCCCGCCTGCGGCTGCAGGGTACGGCCTGCGGGGGTTCCCGGCGCCCCGGCCTCGCCGCCCCATTTCTGCCCGCGGGTCCAGCCATTGCGCTGCAGATAGGCAGCGGTGGAGGCCAGCGAGTCACTGGGATCCTCGGACCAGATGTCGCGGCGTCCGTCGCCAGTGAAATCAACTGCAAAGGCCTGATAAGATGTCGGGATGAACTGGGTATGCCCCATCGCGCCGGCCCAGCTGCCGGTCATCCGCGCAGGCGTGGTATCACCGTTCTGCAGGATCTTCAGCGCAGCAATCAGCTGTTTTTCAAAGAACGCTCCGCGCCGCCCGTCATAGGCCAGCGTTGACGTGGCCGAGATCACCGGCACATTGCCGCGGCGCTCACCGTAAAAGCTCTCCAGCCCCCAGATTGCGCAGATGATTTCCGCATCAACGCCGTATGCGCGCTCCAGCGCCCGCAAGGTGGACTGATGCCGGGCAAAGGCCGCGCGGCCCTTGGACAGACGCTCGTCCGAAACGGCGATGGACAGGTAATCCTCCAGCGTGCGCTTGAATTCGGTCTGGTTGCGGTCGCGTTTGACAACGCCGGGCAGGTAGCCCGCACCACGGAACGCTGCGCGCAGGGTGGATTGGGAAATGCCGCGCGCTTCTGCCCGGGAGCGGAACGACGCCACCCAGGCGTCATAGCCCGTATTGGGCACGGGGCGAAGGTCCGCCGGCAGGCCGGGGCTGCCGCTGGAGCCGCTGACCGTGGGCACTGTGCTGCTGCAGGCGGTCAGCCCGAAAGCCGCAAGACCAAATCCAAAATGACGCCGTGTGATATCCATGCTGCTGCCCGTTCCGATGTTTGTTTTACAGCCCGGTTGCGCCGGACTTGTTTCCTGACAAGCTGCCAGAATCCGGAGATGGCGCCAAGGCCCGGATTCCCCCCGCAGCAAAGACCCGCCACAGGCCCCCGGCCGCTTGTTATGGGGCCGCCCCCCATATTTACCCCATATTCTTCCGGGGCACCCCTGACCTCCAACCCTGTCTAGCCTGATTGCATCGCTGCACCAATGCGGCGGCCAGAAAACACCAGGGAGACAGAACCAATGGATGAGCAAAGGAAGAACCTTGATCCGGTGAGGCTGGACGGGCGCAAAGATGATCTGGCACCGGGGCTGTCGCGGCGCAGTTTCTTTGCGGCGGCGGGTGCCGCAGGTGTGGGCACTGCCGCCAGCCTGCTGGGCAGTACCAGCGCCCAGGCGCAATCCACCGATTGGCTGCAGCCCGGCAACAACAACCATGTGATCGACCTGCAAAACGCAGGGTCATTCACCGATGGCGAGGTCAAGATTGATTTCTACGGCCATTGCGCCTTCAAGATCACCTCACCCGGCGGCACCTCGATCCTGTTCGACCCGTGGCGGGATGATCCGTCGGGCGCGTGGGGGCTGTGGTTCAAGCAGAAATTCCCGGAGACACTGGTTGATATCACCATGTCCACCCACACCCATTTCGACCACGACGCCATTGACCGGCCGCAATCAACCATGGTGCTGGACCGGATGGTAGGCACATTCGAGTTCGCCGACATGAAGATCACCGGCTACGCCGACAAACACGCCTGCGTGGCGCCGGGCTGGTATCCGTGGACCGACGCGCTGGCTGAATTCGGGGTTGAGGCCTGCCCGCCCAATAACCCGGGCCATATGGATATGGTGACCTACGTGGTGGAAACCGGCGGCATCCGCACGCTGATCTGGGGCGACAACCGGCCTGACCCGGCAGACGGGTTCTGGGATGCCATTGGCCGGATTGACGTGCTGACCCTGCCAGTGGATGGCTCCGAACACATCCTGTCCTATGCACAAGCCAATGCACTGGTTGAGCGGATCCAGCCCAAGGTGGTGATCCCAACCCACTACCTGTCCGAGACAACCACCTATACGCTGTCGACCCTGCAGCCAGCCGACACCTGGGTACAGGACCAGAAAAGCTTCAAGATACTGGAGAGTGCATCACTGTCGCTGGCCGCCGCGGATGTTCAGGGCATGGATAAGGAGTTCCTCTATTTCGGGCACAACGCGCTGACGGAGTAATCCTCGGCATTGCCGCAACAATGTTGTGCCCGGCTGGCCGGGTGCCCTCCCCCAGGGCGCCCGGCATCGGTCCTTTGCCGGATCACCTGGATAGAAACCGCCGCTGAGGGAAACCTGCCTGGGCAAGAATCTCCCAGATCTTCTGCTCAAGATCCGGCGCGCCGATCTCCAGGCAATTGCGCGGGAAGTACCAGGTCATGAACTGCGCATAGCCGCCGCTGCGGGCCAATGCGCGCTCCAGCGCGGTGGCAAACTGCCCCGGCCGGGTGACGGTTTCCGCCATGTGGTGAAGATCCGAAGCGCCGTAAAGAATGGCCGGTTTTCGGTGCAGGAACCCTTCGAAGGTTTGCCCGTTCCCGCTCCTGCCGGTGGCGGGACCGCCGCTGATCCTTGAAATTCTGCTGCAGCTGCCCTTAGAAACGCTTGGCGTATTGGAACGGCACCATGTCTGTGCGGAACAGGCGGCTGCCAATCAAGCTCAAACTGCGGATCCCCTTGGGATCAAGGTGTCCTTGCCGCCAAAGGGTCAAGCAGCAATCAATCCCGCAACGCGTCGGCGCGCAGGCCTTCACGTTCGTAGTGCCGCGGCAGCACCCGGCCATAAAGCTGTTTGGTGCGCTCAACCCCGCCGCACATGCCTTCCTTTTCGACAAAGGAGAAGATACCAACATAGCGCCTGCGCGGACCCTCGACAGGAGCGACCCGGTGCAGTGAATAGCGGCCGCGGAAAATCTGCAGGTCGCCGGGCTGCAGCACCAGTTTGCGCACCAGCGGCGAGCCGCCCGCCAGCACCCGCGCCACGCCGTCATAATTCTCATCCGCGGGGGTGCGCAGCATCGGGGCATATTCGAAATCGCCGCCCGCCTCGCCGTTCTGGATCGCCAGAGTCACCGTGTAATTGTTGGTGTCGAAATGCCAAGGAAAGCCCTGTCCCTCCTCGACCATATTGATGATCACATCGGCCAGCGGATCGTCATAGCGGAAGAACCGGTCCTCTGGCTCCCCCAGGGCGGTGCGGATGAAGGGCATGAAACCGGAGAACTCATAAATCGCCCGCAGCGGGCTGTCCGCACCGAAGTTATCCGCCGGAATAAAGGCGTTGGAGCGGTCATAGAATTGGCGCACCGGGTGGCTCTGCGGCAGCGCGGTGTCGTCCTTGCTGAAATAAGCATTGGTGCGGCTGAAGGATTTGTGGCCGTGCCCGGCCACCGCATCGGCCTCAGCTGCCAGTCTGGCAATTCCGTCCTGATGCACAAATCCCGGCAGCACCGCACAGCCATCCGCCCCCAGGTCGCGCTGCAGATCCGCAATCAGCCGCGCATAAGCTTCGGAGCCGGGCCGGTCGATTGGATACCGCCCCAAGTCGATCAGATCAGAAAGTTGAACCATTTTTGCATCCTTCCCTGTGTGCTCTTTTGAGTTGAGCTTGCCCGTGGAAAATCTGCTGATCTTGCAAAAACGGGACACCGGCGTGCCGGTTTTGAACGATTCCGCATCACCGCACCCCTCTGCCTTCGCGGAAATGTCGCTGCACACGGAGTTCAAGCAAGAAAATGTCCCCTCACGGCGCTTTTTTGATACCTTTGGCGGTTGACGCCCCTGTCCAGCGCCCATAATGTCGCCCGCAACGCAAAAAGGAGCCTGTGGCCGTGACCACCCTAGTCGTAATCGTAGGAACCAAGCGCATGGGCCGGTAACGGTAAACCATAATCGAACCCATGCGCCTCCGACTTGAAATCGGGGGCTTTTTTTATGCGTAACGGACGATGCCGCCAATTGGAGCAAAAAGCAGATGACACGTGAAATGACCGGCGCAAAGATGGTTGTCCAAGCCCTGAAGGATCAGGGTGTGGATGTAGTCTTCGGATACCCAGGCGGCGCCGTGCTGCCGATCTATGACGAGATCTTTCTGCAAAATGACATCCGCCACGTGCTGGTGCGCCACGAACAGGGCGCGGTGCACGCCGCCGAGGGCTATGCCCGCTCCACCGGCAAACCCGGCGTTGTGCTGGTGACCTCAGGTCCCGGTGCCACCAATGCGGTGACCGGTCTGACCGATGCGTTGCTGGATTCCATCCCGCTGGTGGTTCTCACCGGCCAGGTGCCGACCTTCATGATTGGCTCGGACGCCTTTCAGGAAGCCGATACCGTCGGCATCACCCGCCCTTGCACCAAGCACAACTGGCTGGTCAAGGACACCGATGCGCTGGCCGGCACGCTGCATGAGGCCTTTCATGTCGCTACCTCGGGCCGTCCGGGCCCGGTTCTGGTCGACATTCCCAAAGACGTGCAGTTTGCAAACGGTACCTATAACGGGCCGAAACCCGCCGCCTCCCATTACCAGCCGCAAGTCAAAGGCGACATGGAGGAGATCACCGAACTGGTCGCAGCCCTTGAGACCGCTAAACGCCCGGTGTTCTATACCGGCGGCGGCGTGATCAACTCCGGCAATGCCGCCAGCCAATTGCTGCGCGAGCTGATTGACGGCACCGGCATCCCGGTGACCTCAACCCTGATGGGGCTGGGCGCCTATCCGGCCTCCGGCAAGAACTGGTTGGGGATGCTGGGCATGCACGGGCTGTATGAGGCCAACATGGCGATGCACGGCTGCGACCTGATGATCAACATCGGCGCCCGCTTTGACGACCGTATTACCGGCAAGATCGACGCCTTCAGCCCGAAATCGAAGAAGGCGCATATCGATATCGATCCCTCCTCGATCAACAAGGTGATCCGGGTCGATATCCCGATCGTGGGCGATGTGGCGCATGTTCTGGAAGACATCCTGAAGGTCTGGAAGTCGCGCGGCCGCAAGGTGAACCGCGAGGCGCTGGCCAAATGGCACAAGCAGATCGACGAATGGCGCGCGGTGAACTGCCTGAACTTCAAGAACTCGGACAAGACCATCAAGCCGCAATATGCGCTGCAGCGCCTGGAAGAACTGACCAAGGGCCATGACCGCTATATCACCACCGAGGTCGGTCAGCACCAGATGTGGGCGGCGCAATACCTGAATTTCGAGGATCCGAACCGCTGGATGACCTCGGGCGGGCTTGGCACCATGGGTTATGGTTTTCCGGCCTCGATCGGTGCCCAGATGGCGCATCCGGACGCGCTGGTGATCAACGTCGCGGGCGAAGCCTCCTGGCTGATGAACATGCAGGAGATGGGCACTGCAATGCAGTTCCGCCTGCCGGTGAAACAGTTCATCCTCAACAACGAACGCCTGGGTATGGTGCGCCAGTGGCAGGAACTGCTGCACGGCGAGCGCTACTCGCACAGCTGGTCGGAATCGCTGCCCGATTTTGTGAAACTCGCCGAGGCTTTCGGCGCCAAGGGCATCTGTGTCAGCGATCCCAAGGACCTGGATGATGCGATCATGGAAATGATCGAATACGACGGGCCGGTGATCTTTGATTGCCTGGTGGAAAAGCACGAGAACTGCTTCCCGATGATCCCGTCAGGCAAGGCGCATAATGAGATGCTGCTGGGCGAGGCCGATACGCAAGGCGTTATCCAGGCCGGCGGCGCAGTGCTGGTGTAACGCGGCAGCGCCGCAAATTTCTTCGAAGAAATTTGCCAGGAAAATTCGAATTTTCCTGGCAGCGACATACGAGAGAAAGGCACGACATGTCTGCCCTGCATATTAAAAAAGGCTCCACCCGCCATTCCGCCTACAACCTGCGCCCGACGTTTTCGGATGTGCAGGAACGGCACACAATTGCGGTTCTAGTGGAAAACGAACCCGGTGTTCTCGCCCGTGTTATCGGGCTGTTCTCGGGCCGCGGTTACAACATTGAAAGCCTGACCGTGGCCGAAGTGGATCATACCGGCCATCTATCGCGCATCACCATCGTCACCACCGGCACCCCGCAGGTGATTGAGCAGATCAAGGCCCAGCTGGGACGGATCGTTTCGGTGCGCGACGTGCATGACCTGACCGTCGAAGGCGTGGCCGTAGAGCGTGAACTGGCGATCCTCAAGGTCGCCGGTGAAGGCGAAAAACGCGTCGAGGCGCTGCGGCTGGCGGATATCTTCCGCGCCAATGTGGTTGACAGCACGCTGAACAGCTTTGTTTTCGAGATCACCGGCGCGCCGGAGAAGATCGACGCCTTTGCCGATCTGATGCGCCCGCTTGGCCTGTCCGAGATTGCCCGTACCGGGGTCGCTGCGCTGCTGCGTGGAAATTGACCCTGCAGCCGGCCCGCGGACGGGCCGGCAGTATCAGCCCCGGCTTACATGAAGCGGCGCCGCAACGCGCCGCTTTTTCACAGATTGCTGCGGAAAGGGAACAACAGTTCCGTTTTCCGGCCCGGCACCCGCCGCTTCGGCGCCTCGGCCCGCTGCCGCACACAGCCGGTCCGCCAGGCCCGGGCTGCCCTGTTCAAGCAATACCGCAAGATTTTCCGCAATCCTGCAATTGCCGCTCAAAGTTAATTCAAACTCAACCCAATCGCCTGGATTCAGTTCATGGAAGTCTTCACTTGCCTTTTTTGTGTAGAAAGCAAGGTCACCCTGATCATCGCACCAAATAACGGCTTTGTTCAGGGATTCATCACTCCATAAAATAACTCCAATCATACCAGTCCTCGCATTGCCGCATTCCAATTCTGGAACAATTGAGGTGACGCCAACATGGTAAAATACGCGCTGGACTATTGCATTTTGTGTCGGCTTGACTAGCCTTGTGACGTGAACTAGCAACAGCAATGACGTCAAATAGGATCAACGCTGCGCAGCCCTCTGCCAATTTCCCGCATAAGGCGTTGTCAGATAGTGCTAAAATACCGCAACCAACTACGCCATCAGAGGCAATGATGACCAGCCATACCCGATCCCCTGCCGACCTGAGGAACATGTTTGGCGCCAATTTGCGTCAATTGTCGCGGCAATATCCGTCGATTTCGGAACTGTCGCGGCAGCTGGGGATCAACCGGACCCAATTCAACCGGTACCTGTCCGGCGAAAGCTTTCCGCGCCCGGATGTGCTGGACCGCATCTGCCAGTTTTTCGAAGTGGATGCCCGCATTCTGCTCGACCCGGTGGAAAAACTGTCAAAAACCGGCCAGGTCATCAACGGCGCCTTTCTCGCCGATTTCCTGGGCCGCGGCGTGCTGCAGCTGAGGGAAGAATTCTTCCCGTCCGGATTCTACCGCTTCACCCGCCGCAGTTTCATCAATGACGACAAATTCGTCATTGGCCTGGTCTATGTCTTTCGCGACGCAGGCGTGACATACATAAAGGGCTTTGAAGCCAAGGAGGCGATGCGCAGCCAGGGCCTGCCCGACAGTCCCGGCGTCCGTGAATTCCGCGGCTACATCAGCGGCCACGAGGACGGTGTCGCCTTTGTCATCGCCCGCCGCAATGCAATGACCTATTCCTTCAACTACCTGGCCCGGGTGGCCTCGCTCGAGAACAACTTCTGGTCCGGCTACGTCGCCCGCACCGTCCGGGAAAACGAAACCGGCGAACGGGTGACGCGGATGGTCTATGAACATCTTGGCCGGGACACCAAACAGGTGCTGGCAGCTGCCCGCAGCGCAGGGTTCGCCAATGAAGCAGAGCTGCTGCCCTTTCACCAGCGGCTGCTGCACACCGGCCAGCCTTTCTGCTGACCCTATTCAGCAGCAGCCTGGCGGTAGATGTGCCAGGTGGCGTGACCGAGCAGCGGCAGCACCAGAAACAGCCCCAGGAACCACGGCAGCAGCGCGGCAAAGGTTACGGTAGCAATCAGACCGGCCCAGATCATCATCACCAGAAAATTCTGCTGCACATATTGGAAACTCGTGATCATCGCGGTGACAAAATCCACCTCGCGGTCCAACAGCAGCGGCAGTGAAATCACCGTGATCATGTAAAGCAGCAACGCAAACAGCGCGCCGACTGCGGTACCGACGGCCAGCATGGTCAGCCCGTTAACGGTCAGGAAAACCTCGGCTGAACTGGAGATATTGGTCATTGTGGCATGGCCCATGAACAGAGCGAAAATCATATGGCCAAGGAAAAACCAGAACAGGAACACCACAATGATGATGGCGCAGATAGACGGCAGCTGACGGCGGCTTTGCTGCAAAACCACACCCAGGATCCTGCCAACCGCTATCCCCCTGCCCTGCTCCAGACGATGCGAGACCTCGTACAGGCCCACCGCTGCAAACGGACCGATCAGCGGAAAGCCGATCGCTGCAAGAACCAGCCAAAAAGTGGTGCCGGTCTGAACCGTGGTCCAGGCCATGGCCCAGCCCGCCAGCACATAAAAGCCCGCAAAAAACAGCCCGTAAACAGGTTTCGCCCGGAAGTCCGCCCAGCCCCGGCGCAGTGCCTCAAACAGCATCTGCGTCGAAATCGGCCGCAGCGGCGGCACCCCAAAGGGCTTTTCGGTGGTCATCGCGGTCTGTCCTCCCATTTGGTGTTTTTGCCAGCCTAGCCGCGATCCGGGTGTTAAAAAATGCCTTCCGGATACATATTACCAATTACCCTGCGGGATCAGCGCTCTGGCCTGGCCTGTCAGGTCCTACCCGGATCCCGTGCAGAACAAAGACGGGCCTTACGGTCCGCCTTCTGTCCCGGAAAATTCAGTTTGCAGTCAGACAAACATGAAATCCTCAGCGGTCAGGACAAGCCCGGCCTCGCCGTCCAGCCGGATGGTTCCGCCATCATGCGTGATCAGACGGTCGCCGCCGTCATCCTCGATAACGAGGCTGCCAAGGCCGCCGCTGTGCTCCCTGATTTGCAGGATATCGGTGCCATCCATAAAGTCCCTGACCAGATCATCGCCGCTGCCTGGTGCAAATACAAATGTGTCGGCGCCGCCGCCGCCCTTCAGCGTGTCATTGCCGCCGCCACCGTTCAACGTGTCCGCGCCGCCGCCGCCGTTCAGCCTGTCCGCACCGCCGCCGCCGTTCAGCGTATCACCGCCAGCCAGACCAAACAGCCGGTCATTGCCGCCCTTGCCAGCAAGAAAATTGGCCCCGCCATCCCCCGTCAGCCTGTCGCCCTTCGAGGTGCCGGTCAGGTTTTCGATGCTGGTTTCCTGAAAGAAACCGGCTCCCTCCGCATTCAAATCGCCGCCCGGCGCTCCCGGGTTCTGCCAGGCGCCACCCGAGTCGAGCGAGAACCGCACACCGGTTGCGAAATTCGAGAAATCAACAGTGTCTCTGCCGCTGCCGCCGTGGATGTTCATTCCGAAACCGGGGTCGGTCTCCGAGACTTTCACGACGTCCCGCCCGCCTCCCAGCCGAACCATGCCAGCGCCGCCAGAGCCGATTTCGACCATATCCTTGCCGTAGCCGGTTGAGATCAATTCGACCCACTCCTTACCGGTGCGGACACTGTCCTTGCCATCCCCGGTACGGACGATGCCAGCGCCATGTTTGCCAATCACCACGGTGTCGTCGCCGCCCGATGTGCTGACATATTCAACGCCCCCCTTGCGGACCACGACCTTGTCGTCACCTATGCCGGTTCGAACTGTGCCGGCCCAGCCGGTCCCGATGGTGATCACATCCCCCTTGGCGCGGTCCGCATCACTGCTGCCCAGGCCGGTTTCGATGTTGAACACAAAGGCATTGCCAGTGGTGACGATGTTTTCCTCGGCAAACAGAAAGATGGAGAACGTGCTGCCATCCTGATTGTTGCCCAGTTTGACCTCGTGCTTCTCCCCATCCCAGCCATTGATCTGGCGTATGCGGGTCGAGTCCAGTTCCACCACGGAATTGTACCCGACTTCCAGATAATCAATCCGGCGGCCTGCGCCGCTGTCCATATCAGTGATCGTCGTCAGGTTGTCCTCGGCGGCATTTCCAAACCGGACGATCTTGGCCGTCCAGTCCTCGCCGGTAAGATCAAGGTTCGACACAAGGCGGTTGTCCGGGTTCCCCTCAAAGACATTGTAGGTGTTCATGAACCGGTCGAACCATTCGGCCTCACTTTGACCTTCAAGCCGGGGGATCGCGGTTTCACCGTCAAAGGTCAGATTCAACTCTACCGTGGCCATGGCAAAGTCCTCCTCGTTAAATAGCTGAAATTGTTAAAACGGGGTTTCACTACCGGAAACAATGCCCGGAACCCCCAAGGTTTAGTGTATCATAAGTTGACAATAAAATGAACGCGCACGGAAAAAGAGCCTCGGGGTGGGCACCCTGAGGCTCTGTCATTCTGCGGCCGGCGCGCCGTTTGCAGCACGACGCTGGATCAGTCCTCGCCCTGCGCCTCCGAGCGGCTTTTGCCGGCGACATTCATCGCCAGCGTTGCGCCCATAAACCCGTCCAGATCGCCATCCAGAACACCCTTGGTATCCGAGGTCTCGTGGCTGGTGCGCAGATCCTTCACCATCTGGTAGGGCTGCAGCACATAGGATCGGATCTGGTTGCCCCAGCCCGCATCGCCCTTGGCTTCGTGGGCGGCGTTGATCGCCTCGTTGCGGCGGTCCAGCTCCTGCTGATACAGGCGCGATTTCAGCGCCTTCATGGCGATGTCGCGGTTCTGGTGCTGCGATTTTTCCGAAGAGGTCACCACGATGCCAGTTGGGATGTGGGTGATCCGCACCGCCGAGTCTGTGGTGTTCACGTGCTGGCCGCCTGCGCCTGAGGACCGGTAGGTATCGACCCGGATATCAGAAGGGTTCACGTCGATCTCGATATTGTCGTCCACCACCGGATAAACCCAGACCGAGCTGAACGAGGTGTGCCGCTTGGCCGCCGAGTCATAAGGCGAGATCCGCACCAGCCGGTGCACCCCGCTCTCGGATTTCAGCCAGCCATAGGCGTTGTGGCCGGAAATTTTGTAGGCGGCGGATTTGATGCCCGCCTCGTCGCCTGCGCTTTCGGATTGCAGCTCGACCTTGTAACCCTTTTTCTCGGCCCAGCGGACATACATCCGCGCCAGCATCGAGGCCCAGTCGCAGCTTTCGGTGCCGCCCGCGCCTGCATTGATTTCCAGGAAGGTGTCATTGGCATCGGCCTCGCCGTCCAGCAGCGCTTCCAGCTCCTTCTCGGCAGCCTTGTCCTTCAGCGCGCTCAGCGCGGCTTCGGCATCCTTGATGACTTCCTCATCCTCTTCCATCTCGCCCAGCTCGATCAGCTCGATATTGTCAGAGAGATCCTGTTTGATACCCTTGTAAGTATTGATCGCATCCACCAGCGCCTGGCGTTCGCGCATCAGCTTCTGGGCCGCGTCGGGATCGTCCCACAGGTTCGGATCCTCAACCCGCGCGTTGAATTCCTCCAGGCGGAATTCAGCGGTTTCCCAATTCAACCGCTGGGCCAGCAGCTCCAGCGATTTCTCGATATCCGCCACGATGTTCTGGGTTTCCGCGCGCATGGGAGGTCCTTGCAATCTAAGATCAGGCTTGTGTGATAAACCACACTTGCGCCGCGGGCAAGCGGCCAGACCCTGCCCCGGACCGCCAGCCGCTGCGGAAAAACCAACTAAAATGCCGCGCGTTTTCCAAAGCCGGAAATACGCGGAATTAACGCGGCCTGCTCAATCTTGGGATCTGGAACGCGCAGGCAGCCTGCCCGCTGCGAATTTGAGGAATTGGGACCATGCCCAGCGGGTATCTTGTCCAGCTTGGAGACGGATCGCTTGATCACGGCGATACGATCACGTCCACCTATTCCTCCTTCACCACGGACCAGAACCTGGGCGCCGGCAATTGGAGCTGGACCGGCTCGCACGGTGGCACGCCTTACACCAATGAAGTCGAAAGCGGCGTCTATTATCTCGGCGCTGACGGCAACGTTTATTTTGTGCCGGATCTGGGCCCGCCTGACTCCTTCAGCTCGGCCAGCGCCGACAATCCGCCCGCCTATACAGACACCGACGACCCGGTCGAGGGCACCAGCGGCGCAGATAACATCGACAGCAGCTACACCGACAGCGATGGCGATCAGATCGACAATGGAAGCGGCGGCGGCGCCTCGGGCAATCAGGACACGGTTGAGGCCGGCGCAGGCAATGATACCGTCAACGCCGGTGCAGACAACGACATGGTGTTCGGCGGTGACGGCGATGACAGCCTGGAAGGCGGCGCAGGCGATGACACGATCTATGGCGACAGCAGTTCTGAGGCCGGGCTGGCAGATTCCCAGGAAAGCATCGATGACTCCAACGTTACTGACACCAGCAGCGGTTTCACAGTTACGGCCAGGGATTTGTCGGGCACTGCCAATGCGGCCAATATCGACTATTACGATGGTGCATTTGGCGTTGCCGGGGCCATCTCTGACTCCGACAGCGGCGTTGACGCGCAGATTGGATATGACAAAGCATCAGGCATTTCCGAAGAGCTGATCGTCGACTTCGATCAGGATACAACCGACGCCAGCTTCACCTTCAAGCACTTGTTTACTGATGGCAACGGCGAAGAAGGCCATTGGGCGATCTATAAGGACGGCGTCCTGGTCGCCCAGGGGGATTTCACCGAAGATGTGGCCGGAACAGGCACCGGGACCGTCGACATCAACGGTTATGGCGCCTTTGACCAACTGGTCTTGTCGGCCAACCTGCAAACCGATGGCACCGACGGGTCCGACTACACGATCTCGAACATCACATTCACGGTGCCGCCGGAGGACCCCGCTGATGGTGATGACAGTATTTCCGGCGGCGGCGGCGATGATCTGATCTATGGCCAGGGGGGAAGCGACACAATCTCCGGCGGCGCGGGAAATGATACGCTTTACGGCGGCAGCGGCAACGACACGCTTTGGGCGGGAACCGGAGATGACCTTGTCTATGGCGGGGATGGCAACGACCTCTATGACACGGACGAGGGTAACGATACCTTCTATGGCGAAGGCGGGGACGACTGGGTTGCAGTTTGGGCAAATCCTGATGGCGAAACCCTGGTGGGCGGCGAAACCGATGAAACCTCCGGCGACATGCTGGAGCTCTATGGCGACGGCACCGGTATAAACATCACCTTCACGGGTGATGAAGCAGGCTCTTTCTCCGTCGGCGGGGATAGCGTCACTTTCTCGGAGTTCGAACGCTACTACCTGCATTCCGGTGACGATACGCTCAATGCGTCCATCGGAACCTCGGATATCTGGGTCAAAGGGGCCGCAGGCGACAACAGTCTGACCGGCGGCAGCGGCAGCGACACCCTTCTGGGTGAAGGCGGCAGTGATACATTGGAAGGCAACGCCGGAGCCGACTCCATCGACGGTGGTTCCGGTGATGACAGCCTGATCATCGGTGAGGGCGACACAGCATCGGGCGGTGACGGCGACGATTATTTCACCATAGTCGACACCGGCGACAGCGGCAGCAACAACATGACCGTCACCGGTGGCAACACCGGGCAAACCACCGGCGACACGCTGGATTTCAATGGCCAGCTTGACAAGGGCACGCTGAACATAACCGACAATACCGGCGGCAGCCTGACCGGCACGGCTACGCTGCTGGATGGCAGTGTGGTCAGCTTCTCGGGTATCGAGAACATAATCTGCTTCGCAGCCGGAACCAGAATTGCCACCACCGCAGGCCTGCGCGCCATCGAAACGCTGCATCCGGGCGATCAGGTGATCACCCGCGACAATGGTTTGCAACCGGTGCGCTGGATCAGTCAGTCGACGGTGCCTGCAACGGGCAACCTGGCCCCGGTGCGGATTCCGGCCGGGTGTTTCGGCGCTGAACGCGACCTGCTGGTGTCACCACAGCACCGGATGCTGTTTTGCGGCGCTGCTTCAACTTTGCTGTTTGACGAAAACGAGGTTCTGGTCCCGGCGCTGCATCTGGTCAACGGCAGCACTGTCCGCCAGGAAACCGGCGGCACTGTCACCTATGTGCATCTCCTATTCGACCAGCATGAAATCATCTATGCCGAAGGCGCGCCCTCGGAAAGCTTTCATCCCGGCGCCCAAGCGGTCTCAGCCCTGGACGATCCGGTGCGCGAGGAGCTGTTCCGGATCATGCCCGATCTGCGCTGGAGCACAGGAACCTATGGCGCCACCGCGCGCCAGGTCGCAGCGCGTCACGAGGCCACGCTGCTGTTTCAATAAAGCCCGCCGGAACTGATGGTGCCAAAGGTCGCCTTGGGGCCCAGCACGGCGGTACCGCCGCTGGAGGTGGTCACTTTGCGTCCCGATTCCTGCACCTCTTCGATCAACGGCAGGTTCGACCCCATCGCAAAGCCGCCATCATAGGTCAGGCCAAAGATCGGCTCGGCGCCGTCGCGGAAATATTCGGCCACCACATAGGCGCCTGACGCATTATCGGGCAGCCGCGCGCCGGTATAGCGGTCAATCTTGATGAAATGGCCGCCTTCCGGCACGTCGAACGGGCCGCCGCCGAACTTCTCGGTGGCCTTTTTCATGAACTGCTGGAACACCGGGCCGCACATGGTGCCGCCATAGGCACCGCGGCCCATCGGGCGGGGCTGGTCAAAGCCCATGTAGCAGCCGGCCACGATGTTGGAAGTGAAGCCGACAAACCAGACATCGCGGGAATCATTAGTGGTGCCGGTCTTGCCCGCAGTGGGCACCGGCAGGTTGATCACGCTCGACGCGGTGCCCCGGTCCACCACGCCCCGCATCATCGAGGTCAGCTGATAGGCAGTGATCGGATCCATCACCTGTTCCCGGTCGGTGACAATCCGCGGCGCTTGACCCGGGGCAAGGTCAGGGTCTGCGCACTCAACACAGTCGCGGTCGTCATGCCGGTAAATGGTGCGCCCGAAACGGTCCTGCACCCGGTCCACCAATGTGGGCTGCACCCGCTCGCCGCCATTGGCAAACATCGCATAGGCCGCGACCATCTTGTACAACGTGGTTTCCTCGGACCCGAGCGAATTGGCCAGGAAGGCGCCCATATTGTCATAAACGCCAAAGCGTTCCGCGTAACCCGCGACAACCGGCATTCCGACCTCCTGCGCCAGGCGGATGGTCATCAGGTTCCGGCTCATCTCAATGCCCGTCCGCAGCGGCGTCGGGCCATAGAATTTGTTCGACGAGTTCTTAGGCCGCCACAGACCCTGCGGCGTGTTGATCTCGATCGGGGCGTCCACCACGATGGTCGCCGGGCTGTAGCCGCTGTCCAGCGCCGCCGCATAGACAAACGGTTTAAAGCTGGAGCCGGGCTGGCGCAGCGCCTGGGTCGCGCGGTTGAACACAGAATGCTGGTAGGAGAAACCGCCCTGCATCGCCAGAACCCGGCCGGTGTTCACGTCCATAGCGACAAAGCCGCCCTGCACTTCCGGCACCTGGCGCAGCGACCAATGGCTGAACGTGCCGTCTTTTTCCGCTGCCCGGACCAGCACCACATCGCCGCGGGTGAAATTGGCGGCAAATCCGCCCTGCATCCATTTGATGTCAGAGCGTGGCACCGTGCCCGTGCCCTCATTGTCTTCGACACCGACGGTCAGCGATTTATCACCAACCTCCAGCACCACGGCCGGATACCATTTGCCGCCCAGTTCAATGTCCCGGGACACGTCGGCACTGGCCAGCGCGGCACGCCAGCCGGCCTCATCCGCAAGCTGCACCTCTTCCAGTGTCACGCCGGTGCCACGCCATTTCCCGCGCGAGCGGTCGTACTTCTGCAAACCGCCGCGCATCGCCAGCGCCGCCTCGGCCTGCATTTCGTGGTCGATAGTGGCCCGGACGGTAAAGCCGCCGGTGAAAAACTCACCCTCGCCAAAGTCCTGGGTCAGCTGGCGGCGGATTTCATCGGTGAAGTAATCGCGCGGCGGCAGCGCGGTGCGGAAGCCCTCGAAATCGCCATTCTGCACCGAACGGAGCGGCTGCGCCACCTCGACGCCATAGACATCCCGCGAGATATACCCGTTCTCGCGCATCTCCCGCAGCACATAGTTGCGGCGCGCCAGCAGCCGTTCCTTTTGCCGCACCGGGTGGTAATCCGACGGCGCCTTGGGCATTGCAGCCAGCGTTGCCGCCTCATGCGGGGCGAGTTCCCCCAGCGTTTTGTTGAAATAGGTCTGCGCCGCCGCTGTCACACCATAAGAGTTCTGGCCCAGGAAGATCTCGTTCAGATACAGCTCCAGGATCCGTTCTTTATTAAGCGTCTCCTCCAGCCGGGTGGCGAGGATGATCTCCTTGATCTTGCGCTCGGCGCGGCGGTCGCCGGACAGCAGGAAGTTCTTCATCACCTGCTGGGTGATGGTTGAAGCGCCGCGCACATTCGCCCCGCGCGAGCGCACTGCCTCAACCGCTGCCGCTGCGATACCGCGGGCGTCATAGCCCGCGTGAGTGTAAAAGTTCTTATCCTCCGCCGAGATAAAGGCCTGTTTCACCAGATCCGGAATGTCCGCCGACGGCGTGAACAGGCGCCTCTCCTTGGCGAATTCGTCGATCATGTGGCCTTCGCCGGAATAAATCCGGCTGATGGTCGGCGGCTGATACTGCGCCAGAGAATCGTGGCTTGGCAGATCGCGACCGTAGATCCAGAACACCGCGCCAATGGTCAGCGCCACCATCGCCACCCCAAGGGTGAGGGTGCTGAAGATGGAACCAAAGAAGGAGAGTATGAACCTAAGCACGGGTTTGGCCTTTCTCGCGAGGTGCCGCCTATATAGGTGCGGCAGTCCCCCGGGTCAAAACAGGAAACAGCGGATATATGCCAGAGAGATGGGAGAATTCTAGCACAATTCCCCGCCCTGTGCGGTGTGTTACGCAGCGGGAGCACCCAAGCCGTTGTCACAGAACTGGCATTGCTGCAGGGTCAGCCCGCCTGTGCTGTGCTCCAGCACCGTCAGCGCCGGAGCCTCGGCAGCGGGTCTGAAGCTGCTCCAATCCCAATCAGGGCACGGTGGCGGCGCCTGGTAAAGCACTGATTTTGCGGTGGTAAAGGAAATGCCCCGCGCTGTGCCTGAACAGGGTCGGTGCACATGCCCCGCCAGCAGATGCAGCACGTTGGGGTGACCGGCAAGCAACGCCAGCAGCGCACCCCCGTTTCGCAGATTGTCCGGATCCAGCATCGGCAGCCCCAGCATCATCGGCGGGTGATGCATGGCCACGATGGCGGGCCGCCCGTTCAGCGCGTCCAGCTCTGCCTTCAGCCAACCCATCCGGTCTGCGCAAAGAACGCCCGCCGCGGCGCCCGGAATCAGCGTATCCAGGCACAGCACAGAAAGATCCCCGAAATCGCACCGGTATTGGATAAAACCAGGCATTGCGGTTTCCGGCAACGGCAGCACCGCACACAGCGCCGCCCGGTCATCATGATCGCCGGTCATTGGCAGAACCGGCATCGGCAAGCCGTCAAGAAATCCCTTCAACGCCTTGTAATTCTGCATCGTTCCGGTTTCCACCAGGTCGCCGGTGATCAGACAGGCGGCGGCATCTGAATGGTGCTTGGCAATAAAATCAACCGCTGCCTGCAGCCGCAAACGCGGGTCGTGGCCCAGCACCAGCCCTTCAGCCTCGAAATGCGGATCCGACATCCAGATGAGTTTCATCGCTGCCCCTATTGCCGCACCAGCGTGCGGCGGGCGTCGTCCTGGGCGCGCCAGGTGATCAGCCCGTTCAGAATGCCGCGCGCAGCCTTGGCCCGCCAACCCGGATCCACCAGGTTCTCAAGGTCCCGCCTGCTGGACAAAAATCCGATCTCCACCAGAACCGAAGGAATATCAGCCGATTTCAGCACCGAAAACCCGGCCGAGCGCAGCGGCCGGTTGTTGATCGGCCGCCCCTGCCCCCGCAGCCCGTCAATCAGCGCCACCGCCAAGGCATCGCTGCGCGGCTGGGTTTCCTGCCGGGCCAGATCCAGCATCACAGCCGTCACCTTGTCGTCTGCTTCACTCAGGTCGGTGCCGGACAGCAGATCACCGCGCAGGTGCCGCTCTGCCAGTTTGGCCGAGGCCACATCGGAGGCTTCTTTGGACAGCGTATAAACAGTCGAGCCATGTGCCCGGCCTTCGGAAATCGTATCGGCATGCAGCGAGATGAACACATCCGCCCCGGCCTGATGCGCCATGGCAATGCGCCGCTCCAGCGAAACGAAATAGTCGTCGTCGCGGGTCATCTGCACGGTGAACTGGCCGGACCGCAGCAGCGCCTCGCCCAGCTCCCGCGCGAATTGCAGCATCAGGTGTTTTTCAATGACCACTTCGGTCTCCGCCCCTGGGTCGATGCCGCCATGTCCGGGGTCTAGCATCACCAGGAGCGGTGCATTTTCATCGCGCGCGCCCTTGCCCGGCACGGTTTGCGGCGCAGGCAGATCCCAGCGCGGATCCTGCGGAGCGCCGGCACCGGCGGCAAACTCTTCCGCCGTGGCAGGCGCAAGCGATACTGCCAGCCGGGCGGCGGCGGTCACCTGGTCCAAGGTCATAGCTGCCGTGGAAACCTTCATCGGCTCTGCCAGCTGCAGAACCAGCCGCGACCAGCCCGGCACATAGGTGCCGAATTGCGCCGTGGTGATTTGCTCGCCCTGCAGCAAGGTCTCCGCCGTCAGCCCGGTCCAGTCGACTTCCTGGAAGTCCAGCACCAGCCTTGGCGGCTCCGCCAGGGTGAACAGCCGGTACGGCACCCCTTGGCTGAGGCCCAGAACCACCTCGGCGCCCCGCCCGGCATCGCGGACCCGGCTGGCGTCAGCATCAATGCGCGCCAGCCCGCTGAAGCCCTGCGCCCAGGCCCCGCCCGCCAGCAGCCAGATCAGCGTGATGAAGGAAAGCAGTCTGCCCATGCCTGAACCCCGGTTCATTGTTTTCGGCGCAGACTAGGCAATTCCGCCCGGATTGAAAATCCGCCTTCTGTGGTCAACCGCGCGCGGCCATGAATTTCTCCAGCCGCGCCAGCCCTTCTTCAATATCCGCCGTCGATCGCGCATAGGAGAACCGCAGTGTCGTTGCCCCCCGGACAGGGTCAAAATCCAACCCCGGCGTCACCGCAACGCCTGCCTTATCAAGGATTTCCGCGGCAAAGCTGCGGCTGTCCGCGGTCAGGTCCGACACATCGGCATAGACATAAAACGCCCCGTCCGGCGGTGCGATTTTGGTGAAGCCGGCCTTGGGCAGCCCGTCGAGCATCAGCTGGCGGTTCTTGGCGTAGACGGCCAGGTTTTCGCGTAGTTCATCCTCGCAATCCATCGCAGCAAGTGCCGCCACCTGACTGGCGTGCGGGGCGCAGATGAACATGTTCTGGGCGATGCGTTCCACCACTCGCACGTGATCCTCGGGCACCACCATCCAGCCAACCCGCCAGCCGGTCATCGAGAAGAACTTGGAGAAGGAGTTGATAACATAAGCCTCATCCGTCAGCTCCAGCGCGGTGACCGCCTTCGCCTCATACTCCAGCCCGTGATAGATCTCGTCGGAGATAAAACTGGCGCCCTCACCCCGCGCCGCATCGATCAGAGCGCCCATCGCGGAATGGTCCAGCATGGTGCCGGATGGGTTGGCGGGCGAGGCCACCATGAGGCCCGCCAGATCCTGCCCCTTCAAATCGGCAGCCACGGGTTGCAGCCGGTTTTCCGGGGCTGTCTGGATGTCCACCGGCGTCAGCCCCAGCGCCTTGAGGATCTGCCTGTAGGACGGATACCCCGGCGCGCCGATCCCGACCCTGTCGCCGCTGTCAAACAGAGCAGTGAAGCTCAGCAGAAAGGCGCCGGAGGAGCCCGGCGTCACGATCACCCGATCCGGATTCAGATCGACGTTATACCAGTCGCCGTACAGCCGCGCGATGCGCTGGCGCAATTCCGGCAGACCCAAAGCAACAGTATAACCCAAAGCATTGTTTTCCAGCGCATTCCCCAGCGCTTTCAAGGCACCGGAGGGCGCCCCCGTCGATGGCTGGCCCACCTCCATATGGATGATATGGCGGCCTGCTTCCTCGGCCTTGCGGGCGGCCTCCATCACGTCCATCACAATAAACGGATCAACGCTGGATCGGCTTGAGTTTCGCATTCTGATCTCCCATGGTGCGCGCATGAGTTTTGACCGTTTCTTCCGGCTGGCGTCAATCCCGGCTCTTGTGCTTTGCGCGCTGTTACAATTTGCAGCGGCAGCGCAGGCGGCGTCGATCTCGCTGCTGCGCGATCCGGATATCGAGCACGGGCTGAACCGACTGGCAGCACCGGTGCTGCGGGCCGCGGGGCTGAACGCAAACCGGGTCCGGATCCTGCTGGTCAACGATTCCGCCTTCAATGCCTTTGTCTTGGATTCGCGAACGATATTCGTGAATTACGGGCTGATCCTCAAGGTGACCTCCCCCGAGATGCTGCAGGCAGTAATCGCCCATGAGGCCGCCCATATCACCAATGGCCATCTGGCGCGGCGGATGCAGAACCTGCGCTCGGCCAGCAGCGCTGCAGGTCTAGGCGTGGCGCTTGCAGTTCTGGCTGCGGCGGCGGGTGCAGGCGACGCGGCGGGCGGCATTGCCATCGGCACGCAGAATTCCGCGCTGCGCGGGTTTCTATCCCATACCCGCGCCGAAGAAAGCTCGGCCGACCGTTCTGCTGCGGATTACCTCAACCGTGCCGGCATCAGCCCGCAGGGGCTGGTCGATCTGCACCGCGCCTTTGCCGGTCAGGAAGTGCTGAGTGCCGGCAGTCAGGACCCCTACACCCGCTCGCACCCGCTTAGCCGCGACCGTATCCGCGCCGCGCAAGCCTATCTCGCGGCGCATGGCGACAAGGGCCGGGCCAGTGCCGAGGCGCAATACTGGTTCGCCCGGGTGCGCGGCAAGCTGTCGGGGTTTACCCGCGCCCCGAAATGGACGCTGCGCCGGGTGCGCGAGGAACAGTACAAAGACGTGCGCCTGATGCGCGAAGCCGCCGCCTATCACCGGCAGCGAAATTTGAAGAAAGCCCTCAAGGCGGTAAATGGCGCGCTGGCGGTCCGGCCCTCCGACCCCTTCTATCATGAATTGAAAGGACAGATCCTGATAGAGAACCGGCAATGGGGCGCCGCATTGGCGGCCTATGGCCAGGCGGTGAAACTGGCCCCCAAGGACCCGCTGATCCTTTCCGGTTACGGGCGTGCGCAGCTGGCCGCGGGCCAGCCGAAAGCGGCGCTGCAATCCATGGAACGCGCCCGCGCCATTGATTTCCGCAATCAGGTGCTGCTGCGCGACATGTCGCTGGCCTATGCCAAGACCGGCCAGCGCGGCCTGGCCGCGCTGGTCACCGCCGAACGCTATGCCTTGCAAGGGCGTCTGGATGACGCCGGAATTCATGCCAAACGGGCTGTCGCCCAGCTGCCTGCAGGATCCGCCGCCGCGCGGCGGGCACAGGATGTGCTGACGGCCTATGAACAAGCTCAGAAAAGGAAAAGACGAAAATGAAACCCTTTACCCGCGCCGCCACGGCGGCAGCCACCGCCCTCGCGCTGCTGAGCACCCCGGCGCAGGCGTTGGACCTCAGCAATATGTCAGAAGCCGAACGTGAGGCTTTTGGCGAACAGATCCGTGCCTATCTGCTGGAGAACCCCGAGCTGATCCTGGAAGCGGTTGATCTGCTGGAACAGCGCCAGCAGCAGGCCGAGGCTGTCCGCGATGACACGCTGGTCACAGACAATCTGGCAGAGCTGCAGAATGACGGCTATTCCTGGGTCGGCGGCAATCCGGATGGCGACATCACCCTGGTTGAATTCATGGACTACCGCTGCGGCTACTGCCGCCGGGCGGCCCCCGAGGTGGAAAAGCTGGTGAAAGGCGACGGCAATATCCGCCTGGTGATCAAGGAATTCCCGATCCTGGGCGAAGCCTCGGTGCTGTCGTCGCGCTTTGCCGTGGCATCCAAACTGGTGGCGGGGAATGACGCCTATAAGCAAGTGCATGATGCACTGATAGAATTCGGCAGCGAGCCGAACGAGGTGGCTTTGCGCCGGATCGCGGACGGGCTGTCATTGGATGGCGATGCGATCTTTGCCAAGATGGACAGCGAAGAGGTGACGGCCGAGCTGCGCCAGACCCGAGCGCTGGCACAGAAGATGGCAATCTCCGGCACCCCGACCTTTGTGCTGGGCAATGAGCTGCTGCGCGGCTACCTGCCCGCCGACCAGATGGAGATCATAGTGGCTGAAATCCGCGACCAGCAGAGCTGACGCCTGACGCCGAACCGGCGGAACCGGGGCTCTGCCCGCCGCCATTGGGCTTGAACCAATGGCGCACCAATGGCAGCCCCGGAGTATTTTTGTAAAGATGAAAAAGCGGGCGGCCTGAAGCGGGCCTGCGGGGTTATTCCGCAGCTTGGGCGGCCATTTCCGCTTCAATTTCCGAGGCCTTTTTCTCGACCTCTTCAACGATGTGGTCGACCATCTGTTCGTTGGACATCTTGTGGCTGGCCTTGCCCGCCAGATAGACCATGCCCGCACCCGCGCCGCCGCCGGTGAAGCCGACGTCGGTCATCAGCGCCTCACCCGGACCGTTCACCACGCAGCCGATGATCGAAAGGCTCATCGGGGTATGGATATGGGCAAGCCGTTCTTCCAGCGCCTCCACCGTCTTGATCACGTTGAACCCTTGGCGCGCGCAACTGGGGCAGGAGATGATATTGACGCCGCGGTGGCGCAGGCCGAGGGATTTGAGGATCTCAAAGCCGACTTTCACTTCCTCCACCGGATCGGCAGAAAGGCTCACGCGCAAGGTGTCGCCGATGCCCATCCACAAGAGCTGGCCCAGGCCGATCGCCGATTTGATGGTGCCGGAGACAAAGCCGCCCGCCTCGGTGATGCCGAGATGGATCGGCGCGTCGGTCGCCTCTGCCAGCTGCTGGTATGCGGCGGCTGACATGAAGACATCCGAAGCTTTCACCGAGATTTTGAATTCGTGGAAATCATGGTCTTGCAGGATGCGGATATGGTCGAGGCCGGACTCCACCATCGCTTCCGGGCAGGGCTCACCGTATTTATCCAGGAGGTGTTTTTCCAGAGAGCCGGCATTCACCCCGATGCGGATTGAGCAATTGTGGTCTTTTGCGGCATTGATAACCTCGGCCACCCGTTTTTCGTCGCCGATGTTGCCCGGGTTGATGCGCAGGCAGGCGGCTCCCGCCTCGGCAGCCTCAATCCCGCGTTTGTAGTGGAAATGGATATCGGCCACGATCGGAACCGGGCTTTCGCGCACAATCTCCTTCAGCGCCTTTGAGGACGCCTCATCCGGGACCGAGACCCGGACCAAATCCGCGCCTGCCTCAGCCGCGGCCTGGATCTGGGCAACGGTGCCGGCCACATCGGTGGTCAGCGTGTTGGTCATCGTCTGCACCGCAATCGGGGCGTCGCCGCCGACGGGCACATTGCCGACATGGATCTGGCGGCTTTTGCGGCGCTCGATATGGCGCCAGGGGCGGATGTGGTTGATCGACATGAGGAATGCGTCCCGGCTGGATCCTGTTAACAGCTAGATACGTGCTGAGAGGCGGCGCTGCAATGGCAGCCCGCCTCTTGCGGCGGGAATCGCCGGGCACAATTGCGGCAACAGCTACTCGGCCGGCTGGTCCGCCTGCAGCTCGGCGACCAATGTTGCCAGTGCTTCATTGCTGCCATCGGCCAGATCAGCCAGTGCAAACCGGTTGGTGATCGCATCCATCGACAGGTCGATATTCTTGGATACCTGACCGCGTTCGCCGACCGGGCCGAAATGTTCGCCGTTAACCGCAAAATAGATTGCACTGCTTTCGCCGGTGCGCAGGCGCGGGGCATCTTCGGTCAAAGGCACCTCAAACCGTTGGCCTGCGTCCATGATGGTTTCCAGGATCACGCTGCCATCTGCCGCGGTGACCTGCACCCAGGACGGGCGCACCGCAACCATTTCAACGCCCGGCTTAACCTCGGCCACAACCTGCGGCACCAATTGCAGCCCCCCCCCGCCTTCATATGGCAGGCTGGCTTCGGCAAAGGCCAGCGAGGGCACTTCAGGCGCAGCAAAGTTGCCCAGCGTGGACGGATCCAGGGTCGAAATCGGTGCATCGCGCGCCACCAGCACAGGCACATCCAGAGCCTGCGGGCGGTAAAGCCGGTCCAGCGCCTCAGCTGCCGGATCCTGCGCGTCCCCGGCTGCATTCAAAACCGCGCTGTTCAGCGGATCAAGGTCAGCCAGCACCGCAGGGGTTTGATCCACTGGTGCGAACTGCACCTGCTGCACCTCTTTCAAAACAGCCCAGCCGCCATAACCGATGCCGCCGATCAGCGCTGCCAGCACCATCAGCGAGCCGACAGCCCGCGGTTCGATCTGGCTGAGAAAACTGCTGGGGGCGGGAATAAACGGTGTGTTGGGCGAGGCAAAAGCATCGCCGCCCAGCCCGGTGGATGTGACTGCCGGGGCGGCGCCGCCTTTGGTCCGGCTGGAAGCTTCGGCAGACATGCCATGGGCAACGGTAAATCCGCTTTCGGTGCAGAAATCCTGAAAAGCCTCTTCTGCGTCCATATTCAGATAGCGTGCATAGGAACGCACATACCCGGCGATGAAGCCGGGCGTGTCAAAGGCGGAAGGGTCCGAATTCTCGATTGCGGCGATGTAGGACGCCTTGATCCGCAGCTCGCGCTGCACATCCAGCAACGACTTACCCATCGTTGCCCGCTCACCGCGCATTATGTCGCCGAGCTTCAACTCGAAATCGTCAAAACCCTTCGGCTCTGCCGTTCCACCATGCTCTTCTTGCTTGCGCTGGGTGAAGCGCCCGATCATGCCTGCTGTCCCATTTTTGCCTGCCGCAATCTGTTCAGGGCGGTGAAAGAATCACATTTGCGACTCAGATCCGCTCATTGATTAGCAACAGCGTAACACACCGAAGGTAAATTTACACTGATCAGTATGTTACCCGGCAAGTTCGGCACGATTCAGCGCACAATGCGACCACAATGCGTCCATCGCCTGGACCAGCGCGTCGATTTCCTTGGGGCCGTGCACCGGCGACGGGGTAAAACGCAAACGCTCGGTGCCGCGCGGCACAGTCGGGTAATTGATCGGCTGCACGTAGATGCCATAGTCCTCCAGCAGATGGTCGGACAGCACTTTTGTGTGGACCGGGTTGCCGACAATCACCGGCACGATGTGGCTGCCATGATCAATGATCGGCAGGCCAAGACCCTTAAGCCGCAATTTCAGCACCTTGGCCTGGTCCTGATGCTTGTCGCGCAGATCCTGCGCGCCCTTCAGATAGGCAACCGAGGCCGCCGCCCCTGCCGCAACCGACGGCGCAAGCGAGGTGGTGAAGATGAAGCCCGGCGCATAAGAGCGGATCGCGTCGCACATCTTGGCGGAGGCAGCAATATAGCCGCCCATCACGCCGTAGGCCTTGGCAAGCGTGCCGTTGATTATGTCGATGCGGTGGGCCAGACGGTCGCGCTCCGCCACGCCGCCGCCGCGCGGGCCGTACATGCCAACCGCGTGGACTTCGTCGATATAGGTCAGCGCGCCGAATTCATCAGCCAGGTCGCAAAGCGCTTCGATAGGGCCGAAATCGCCATCCATCGAATAAATCGATTCAAAGGCGATCAGTTTGGGCGCCTTGGGGTCATCGGCTTCCAGCAGCTCGCGCAGATGCGCCGCGTCATTGTGGCGGAAGATACGCTTGGCGCCGCCATTGCGGCGCACGCCCTCGATCATCGAGGCATGGTTCAGCGCATCGGAATAGATGATGAGGCCGGGGAACAGCTTGGGCAGAGTGCTCAGCGTGGCGTCATTGGCGATGTAAGCCGAGGTGAACAGCAGCGAGGCTTCCTTGCCATGCAGATCCGCCAGTTCGGCCTCCAGCTGCTTGTGATAAACCGTAGTGCCGGAAATGTTGCGGGTGCCGCCGGAGCCTGCGCCGGTCGAATCAATCGCATCATGCATCGCCTCCAGCACAACCGGATGCTGGCCCATGCCCAGATAGTCATTGCCGCACCAGACGGTGATGTCCTGTTCGCCGCCGTCCGGACGGGTCCAGACCGCATGCGGGAAATGGCCCTTCTTGCGCTCGATGTCGATAAAGGTCCGGTAGCGGCCCTCGTCGTGAAGGCTGGCAATCGCTGCATCCAGTTTCGCGGTATAGTCCACCGGCATCTCCATGGCTTCATGCGGCCCCAGGGGCACGCGGGCTGTGTAAAGGGCACGGCCTGTCGGCGATGCGGCCACATTCACGGTCCGGAATGATTACCGCAGGCACCCCTTTTGATCAACTGCATACGCGCCGCCCTAGGTGCGCAACATTGATGCAGGTCAAATAAAACTTAAACAGAGGCTGGGCAAGGACAGCTGCGGCCAACCTGTGGCCGTTTGCGTCGTATATGCCGCGTGTTCAGGCGTCACTATGCGCAGGATCGGAAACCTGCCGCACTGGAAAAACAAGCGAAACCCCGCCCTTCCCCCACTGGCCCCTGTTCCGGACCGCTGTTAGGGTCCGCGTCAAATTGCCCGCAACCGGACACGCAGGAGAATGAAAGATGGCACTGAATGATGTTCTGGACCGGATCGACACAGAGCTGGACGCCGCCACCGAACGGCTGATGGACCTGCTGCGGATCCAATCGATTTCCACCGATCCCGCCTTTAAGGCGGACTGCGACAAGGCCGCCGACTGGCTGGTGGCCGATCTCAACGCCATCGGCATCAAGGCGGAAAAGCGCGAAACGCCGGGCCATCCGATGGTGGTCGGTCATGTGGGCGAGGAAAACACAGACGCGCCGCATGTGCTGTTCTACGGCCACTATGATGTGCAGCCGGTCGATCCGCTGAACCTTTGGAACACCCCGCCGTTTGAACCGCAGCTGGAGGAAACCCCGAATGGCACCGTGATCCGCGGCCGCGGATCCTCGGATGACAAGGGCCAGCTGATGACCTTTGTCGAGGCCTGCCGCGCCTGGAAGGCCGTGAACGGCTCCCTGCCCTGCCGCATCACCTTTTTCTTTGAGGGCGAAGAAGAATCCGGTTCCCCCTCGCTGATCCCCTTCATGGAGGCCAATGCCGAGGAGCTGAAGGCCGACCTCGCGCTGATCTGCGACACCTCGATGGTGTCGCGCGGGGTGCCGTCGATCTCCTCGCAGCTGCGCGGCATGCTGAAGGACGAATTCACCATCGTCGGCCCGCGCATCGACCTGCATTCGGGCCACTACGGCGGCCCCGGCCTGAACCCGCTGCGCACACTCTCGGAAATTGTAGCCTCCTTTTATGACACTGACACCGGGCGCGTGGCCGTCGAGGGTTTCTATGAAGGCGTGCATGAGGTGCCCGAGGACCAGCTGCGCCAGTGGCAGAGCTGCGGTTTTGACGAATCCGAATACCTGAGCTCGGTCGGCTACTCGCAGCCGCACGGTGAAAAAGCCTATTCCACCCTGGAACAGCAATGGGCCCGCCCGACGCTCGAGGTGAACGGCCTCTGGGGCGGCTACAACGGGGCCGGCTCCAAAACCGTGATCCCGTCCGAGGCGCACTGCAAGATCACCTGCCGCCTAGTCGGCGACATGGACCCTGACGCGCTGCGCGACAAGATTCGCAAACACGTCGAGGACCGCCTGCCTGCGGACGCATCGGTGCGCTGGGACAACGACCTCGAAGGCTCCCGCGCCGCAGTGATGAACATCACCCGCCCCGAATTTGAGGCCGCCCGCGGCGCCCTGTCGGACGAATGGGAGCGCGAGGCCGTATTCTGCGGCATGGGCGGTTCAATCCCGATTGCCGGCTTCTTCAAGTCGATCCTGGACATGGACGCGATGCTGATCGGTTTTGCCAATGACGACGACGCCATCCACTCGCCGAATGAGAAATACGACCTGCAGAGCTTCCACAAGGGCATCCGCTCCTGGGCCCGTGTCTTGGACGCCCTGTCGCGCAAGTAACCCCAGTTTCGGGCGGTGCATTTCGAAGCCCCGCCCGGATACTCCAATCCGGACACCGCGAAGCAAGCCGAACAACGGGAAGCAGGCATGAACTCTTGCTTCAAGACGTGCGCAATACTTGCGGCAGTACTGGCACCGCTTCTCCCCGCTCTGCCCGGTGCCGCCCAGTGCCCACCGGAGAAAAGGCTCGGCCAGGCCGATAAGGCGGTTTTCATTGGCGGTACCGGTTTCCTGGCACGCAAGGCCCGGCAATCGGGTGCAGCCGGCGCCGCAGCCTATTTTTTCAGCGGGAGGCGGGCCAAAGCGGTTCCAGAGTCCACCGATGACAAGCTGGCCCGGCTGTTTTCAGGCACAAACTGCGCGGTATCCCTGAACCGCCGCCCCGGCCAGGCCAAGGCCTATGTCTTCACAACTCCCGAGGACCTGGGCGCCTGTCTGCCGCGGCAGTTTCTTCTCGTGGCCGGTCTGCTTCCTTTCGAAGGCGAAACACCAAGCGCCTTGAACCTCAACTTCAATTAGACCAAGGCAACCCTGGCGGACGTCGCATTTTTGCGGATCCTCTCCTACATCGGAAAAACGCCGCACCTTGCCCGGCTGGAACTGCAAACCGCTGCCAACCGGATGTTTGACCTCTGCGACTTCAGCACACGGCTGCAATTGCAGGCGACGCCGCACTCCCGCCCGTCATCAAGCCTCATGCGAGGCCTTCTTCCCGTTGGGTCTGGCGCCGCTTGCGCGGCGCGCGCCGCGCCTTGGCACGGCGCCAGGCCCAAGGCTTCCAGCGGTATCTATGATGCCGCCGGAAAGGCGCGGGAGCGTTCCGGCTCCGCCACTGCCCGCAACACAGGTGGCATCGTCTGCAAACCCGCCGCACACGGGATTTTCCAGGATCTTGCAGCGCATTTTTTCCAACGTTTATCCCGCCCCCCCCCTCTCGGATTAAGAGTTGGTTATCCGAACCATCCGATACTGCATGTGATTTCTGCCGCGACAGCGGACCACGATGGAGACAGCAGATGGCACAAAGCAGATTCAACCGCCCGCCCGGTTTCGAAGGCAACCAGACCGACCCGGAAGAAAGCTACCGCGCCGGCTATCAGCACGGCACCCGCGTGATGCTTCGGTATCTGGAAACCATCCCCAAGGCCGACCTGGAACGCCTCAAGAAATGGGTCGATTTCGAACTCACTGGCTGGCGCCACGACACCGGCGCGGACCCGAACCCTCCGGCCCTTTGATACCCCGGCCCCGACCGCTTGCACCTGATGCGCCAGTTCGCCAATGTGGCGCCATGACGGAAAAGAATATGACCGAAGGCCCGCAGCTGGCCGAAATCCTTACCCTGGAAACCAAGGTCTGGGAGGCGCTTGTCTCTGGCGACCCCGAGGCAGATGGCCGGATGCTGTCGGAGGACTTCCTAGGTGTCTATCCCAGCGGCTTTTCGGGCAAGGCAGGCCATTGCGATCAACTGAAGGACGGGCCGGTAATGGCGCAATTCCGGCTGAGTGATGCGCAGCTGCGCGTCATAACAGAACAGGCTGTACTGCTGTCCTACCGGGCGCGCTACCGTCCCTCAGGCAGCTCATGCTGGCAGGTCATGCTGATCTCCTCGCTTTGGGAAAAGAGCGCGTCAGGCTGGCTCAACACTTTCAGCCAGGACACTCCGGAAACAGCCGCATAACCACGGTACAGCTGCGTTCATACCTGAAATTGAGAGAAAGTGGCGCGGTTGACGGGGCTCGAACCCGCGACCCCCGGCGTGACAGGCCGGTACTCTAACCAGCTGAGCTACAACCGCGCATTTGCCTTTCGGCGGCCGTCTCCGGCCAGTGTTCCCCTCCGGGACGGACCCTGCAATGCTAGGGCGGCAGGCGAAAGTGGCGCGGTTGACGGGGCTCGAACCCGCGACCCCCGGCGTGACAGGCCGGTACTCTAACCAACTGAGCTACAACCGCATTTTCGCCTTTCGGCAGATTGTTTCCAATCCAGTTCCCCTCCGGGGCGGATCCTGTTTTACCCCAGGATGAGGTGCAGCGGTGGCGCGGTTGACGGGGCTCGAACCCGCGACCCCCGGCGTGACAGGCCGGTACTCTAACCAACTGAGCTACAACCGCCCGCTGCACGTTCAGCATCGCTGCTGAATGTTGGGCTGTAATATTCCCCCCCCTTAGAACCGTCAAGAAGTGTTTTGCCTTTTTCGGGACTTTCCCTCAAAAAAAATTCACCCTCCCGGTAACCCCTTGAAACAGATGGAAAAAACCCAAAAACTACGTGCCCATCGGCATCTCAGCACGGTCAATCTGCAAAGTGGGGATGGTGGGTCGTGAGAGGCTCGAACTCCCGACATCTTCGGTGTAAACGAAGCGCTCTACCAACTGAGCTAACGACCCGGTAAGCGGGGATTTAGACAATGCCGCCGGGCAGCGCAAGAGAAAAAACAAAGATTTTTCCACCCTGCCCGCCGGATCACTCCAAAACGGTTTCCATCCCGTTTTCCAGCACATAAACGCACCCCTGCCCGTTCGGCAGAGCCGCCATGCTGTCGCGGGGCAGGCCGCAGATGATACCGCGCATCACCTGCCCCAAAAGCCCATGCGCCACCACCACAGACGGCCCGGTCAGCGACAGCATGAAGTCCAGAATGCGGCCATGAAAGCTGGCATAGCCTTCGCCGCCGGGGGCCTCGCAGAACAGGTCCAGGTTCCGCGGATTGGCGCCATGGATCTGCGGGTAACGCTGCGCGACCTCCTGCAGCGTCATCCCCTGAAACACGCCGGCAAAGGCCTCTGCCAGGCGCGGATCGGTCACAAATGGCGCCCCTCTCAACGCGATATCCGCTGTCTGCTGGGCACGGCCCAGCGGGGACGCATAGCAGGCCGGATTCTGCTCCAGCACCGGCGCCATCAGACCGGCCTGCCGGCGGGCATGTTCAATGCCCAGCGGTGTCAGCGGCGATTCCAGCTGGCCTTGAATGCGGTGCTCTGCATTCCACTCGGTCTGCCCGTGTCTCAGCAGCCAGATTTTCGGAAATTGCATCACATGCCCCCTGCCCGGTTCTATCGCCAAATTGGTAGCGGCAAGCCGGGGACAACGGAACCCCGCAAACAAGAAAAGGCGCTCAACCGGTACCGGGAGCGCCTTTTGAAAAGAATGGTGGGTGATAAGAGATTTGAACTCCTGACATCTTCGATGTGAACGAAGCGCTCTACCACTGAGCTAATCACCCGTGAGGCAGGCTTTTACCCGTCCGATGCAGCCTCTGCAAGAGGGTCATTGGAAGAATTTCCAGCTTCCCCGGAATTTTCTGCCGCCGCGCTTTTTGCGACCGCAGGCTGGCGCAGTTTGCATACGAACACTTTGCCATTGCTGCGTTCCTGGCTGCGGTTGATGCGCAGTTTCCCGAACGGCTTAAGGTTCAACTCACGGCCTTCGGCCACGGCCTCGCCCAGCAGCGCCAGAACCGCCTCAACCACCGGCTTTGCGTCTCTCTTTTTGACACCGGAGCGTTCGACTGCCAGCTCCACCAGTTCCTTCTTGTTCAGTTCCGGTGCGGCAACAATCGGTGAAGCGGCTGTTACAACCACGGGTTCTGGTGCAGCAGACGCTTCGGATGACGGGTTGGCTTCCGGCGCGTGCCGCTGCATCGGTGCGTTCACATCTTCAGGTTCGCCTGTCTCAGGTTTCACAGCAGCCGTCCTGGCGGTGGATGCCTTCAGCGTGCCTGCCTTGCGGACAGGTGGCTTGCCTTCGCCGGACTTGCGCCCGGATGTACTGCTTTTGCTGGTTGCTCTTGCCATTTGTGCCCCATGATCCTGTTATTTACCCTGCATCGGCTTCTCAGCTGCCCCGCGCTGTTGCGATTGGCAGCCAGGCGTGCGGGCCTGCTCTGTGCAGCCAGCCTAACACAGGCCCCCTCCGGCGTGAACCGGTTAGCAGGCCGGCAGGGCATCGCGCTGAATCATGGTGCGCAGGGTAAAACTGGACCGGGTGTTGCGAATGCCCGGCACCCGCATCAGACGGTCCTCCAGAAATCTGTCGAAATCCGGCAGATCCTCGGCCACCACCCGCAACAGGATATCGCGTGTGCCGGTCATTAAGTAGCACTCCATCACCTGATCGAACTGGCGCACCGCTTTTTCAAAGGCCTGCAGGGCGCCGGTTGACTGGCGCTCCAGCTCCACCGCCACAAAGATCGTGACCGGCAGCCCCATCTTGGTCTGATCCACTCGCGCGGAATAGCCGCTGATCACGCCGCTTTCCTCCAAATTGGCCACCCGGCGCGCGCAGGGCGTTGGCGATAGCCCGACCTTCTCTGACAATTCGGAAATCTTCAGCCGCCCATTGCGCTGAAGCGCGGCCACAATCTTGCGATCAATTGAGTCCATGGAGGTTTCCTCTAAGATAGGCTTCTTCTACAGAGCATACCACCAAACACCACCGTTCTGGCAGGTCATTTTAGTGAAAACCGGCGCCCGCGCCCTAGTATCATCGGGAAAAGTTTTGGAGGAGCAATCCAGATGACAGTGACTGCCGTCGCATCAACCACCCATGAAGAGATCTACCGCGTCGAGGAGGCCTCCGCGGGGCTGCTTGGCTTCATCGCCATCCACTCCACCCGGCTGGGTCCCGCCGCCGGCGGATTGCGGATGCGCCCCTATGCCAGCGAAGAGGAAGCACTGACCGACGTTCAGCGGCTCAGCGAAGGCATGACCTACAAGAACGCCGCAGCGGGACTTACGCTGGGCGGCGGCAAGGCGGTGATCATCGGCGACCCTGCCCGGGACAAATCGCCGGAACTGCTGCGCGCCTTTGCCCGTGCCATCGAAAGCCTGGACGGCCGCTACATCACTGCCGAAGACATGGGGATGAGCCCTTCCGACATGGGGGTTCTGGCAGAGGAAACCCGGTTTGTGGCAGGTCTTGCCGATGGCGAATATGCTAGCGGCGATCCCTCTCCCATCACCGCCCGCGGTATTTTCAACGCGATTTGCACCACGCGTGCCCACAAACACGGCAGCCGTGATCTGGGCGGCGTCACCGTTGCGGTGCAGGGCCTGGGCCATGTCGGCTGGTATCTTTGCCGGTTTCTGACCGAGGCCGGCGCCAAGCTGATTGTGACCGACATCGACGAGGCCCGTGTAGAACAGGCACTTGCCGAATTCGGCGCCAAAGCAGTGCCGCTGGACGGAATCTACGGTGTTGACGCAGACGTCTTTGCTCCCTGCGCCATCGGCGGCATCTTGAATGCCCGGACGATCCCGCAGCTGAAGGCGGACATCGTCGCAGGCGGCGCCAACAACCAGCTGGCGACCGCTGCTGACGCCGCAGGCCTGCACGCGCGCGGCATCCTTTATGCGCCTGACTTTGTGGCCAATGGCGGCGGCATCATCAACGTTGCAACCGAAATCCAGCGGATCAAGGACCGCAAGGGATTTGTTGCCGAGAAACTCAAAGCGCTGGACGAAACGATGGCTTCGATCCTGATCCAGGCTGAGACCGCAGATGTCAGCCCGGCCGAAATGGCCATTGCCACGGTACAGGCCAAAATGGCCGGTTCCAGCAAGGCGGCCTGACCGCCTTCCCAAGCGATACCGCGGGGCACTCCCGCACCCGCACGGAGTCCGGCCTGCGGCAGGTCTCCATGAGGGTTTTGGGCCCGGCGGCCTGCCCCACCGGGGCAGGCCGCACGCCGCACCCCAGGTGCGGCGCCCCGCCCAACCGCTGCTGAGGCGCATCAGCGCATCCCGCAGCGGGCGGGAGCCCTCCCCCCACGCCTGAGACCTGTCAGGGATAGACACACAGAAACCTGGAACCACGCCCCGGCAAGAAGGGCCGGAACGGAAGATGAAACTGAAAAAGGGCGGCCCCGCGGGACCGCCCTTTCCTTTCTTGCACCAGATCCAGGCCGTGATCAGTGGGCGGTAGCGCCCGCCCCGTCCTCTGAGCCTTTCAGAGCCGCTTTGGCTGCTGCGGCTTCCTCGGCTTCCTGGTCCCATTCGATAGGGTCCGGCTGGGACACCAGCGCGTGTTTCAGAACCTCGGACACATGGGACACGGGGATGATTTTCAGCCCTTCTTTCACATTGTCCGGAATTTCCGGCAGGTCCTTTTCATTTTCCTGCGGGATCAGAACCGTCTTGATACCGCCGCGCAGAGCTGCCAGCAGCTTCTCCTTGAGGCCGCCAATGGCGCTGGCATTGCCGCGCAGGGTGACTTCGCCCGTCATCGCAATGTCCTTACGCACCGGAATGCCCGTCAGCACCGACACGATCGCCGTAACCATCGCCAGGCCCGCACTTGGACCGTCCTTGGGCGTCGCGCCGTCGGGCACGTGCACATGGATGTCCAGCTTGTCGAATTGCGGCGGCTTGACGCCGATCTGCGGGCTGATCGAACGCACATAGCTCGACGCCGCCTCGATTGACTCCTTCATCACATCGCCCAGCTTGCCGGTGGTCTTCATCCGGCCCTTGCCCGGCAGCCGCAGCGCCTCGATCGACAGCAGCTCACCGCCGACCGATGTATAGGCGAGGCCAGTGACAACACCAACCTGATCCTCCATCTCGGCCAGGCCATAGCGGAACTTCTTCACGCCCAGGAAATCATCCAGATTGTCCGCCGTGACAGTGACGCTGCCGGCCTCTTTCTTGATGATCTTGGTCAGCGATTTGCGCGCCACCTTGGCAATCTCGCGCTCCAGGTTCCGCACGCCGGCTTCGCGGGTGTAGGTCCGGATCATCTCCGTCACCGCGTCTTCGGTCAGCTCAAACTCCTTGGCCTTCAACCCGTGGTTCTTCACCTGCTTGGAAATCAGGTGCTGCTTGGCGATCTCGCGCTTTTCGTCCTCGGTGTAGCCCGACAGCGGAATGATCTCCATCCGGTCCAGCAGCGGCCCCGGCATGTTGTAGCTGTTCGAAGTGGTCAGGAACATCACGTTCGAGAGGTCATATTCGACCTCCAGATAGTGATCCATAAAGGTGTTGTTCTGTTCCGGATCCAGCACCTCCAGCATCGCCGAGGCCGGGTCGCCGCGGAAATCCTGGCCCATCTTGTCGATTTCGTCGAGCAAGATCAGCGGGTTGGTGGTTTTCGCCTTCTTCAGCGCCTGGATGATCTTGCCGGGCATCGAGCCGATATAGGTCCGGCGGTGGCCGCGGATCTCGCTCTCATCGCGCACGCCGCCCAGCGAGATGCGGATGAACTCGCGCCCTGTCGCCTTGGCAACTGATTTGCCCAACGAGGTTTTACCCACGCCCGGAGGGCCGACAAGGCACAGGATCGGCCCCTTCAGCTTGACCGAACGCTGCTGCACCGCCAGATATTCAACGATCCGCTCCTTTACCTTCTCCAGGCCATAGTGATCCGCATCCAGGATCTCCTGCGCCTTGTTCAGGTCTTTCTTGACGCGGGACTTGTTGCCCCACGGGATCGACAGCATCCAGTCCAGATAGTTGCGCACAACCGTGGCTTCGGCCGACATCGGCGACATGTTCTTGAGCTTCTTCAGCTCGGCATCCGCCTTTTCGCGCGCTTCTTTCGACAGTTTGGTGGCGGCGATTTTTTCTTCCAGCTCGGCGATTTCGCCAGCGCCTTCCTCACCGTCGCCCAGCTCCTTCTGAATGGCCTTCATCTGCTCATTCAGATAATATTCGCGCTGGGTCTTCTCCATCTGGGATTTGACGCGGGTCTTGATCTTCTTCTCGACCTGCAGGACCGACATTTCGCCCTGCATCAGGCCATAGACCTTCTCCAGCCGTTCGCTGATGGACAGTGTTTCCAGCAGTTCCTGCTTGCGGTCGACCTCAATGCCCAGATGACCCGCAACCAGGTCGGCCAGTTTGGCCGGCTCAGTGGTTTCACCGACGGCGGACAGGGCCTCCTCGGGGATGTTCTTGCGGACCTTGGCATAGCGCTCGAACTCGTCGCCCACGGTGCGCACCAGCGCCTCGGTGGTGGTGACATCGCCGGGCATTTCCGGCAGTTCCTCGGCCTTGGCCTCGAAGAAATTGTCGTTTTCGAGGAATTCGGTGATCTTTACACGCGCCTGCCCCTCGACCAGCACCTTGACGGTGCCGTCGGGCAGTTTCAGCAGCTGCAGCACATTGGCCAGCACGCCCACGGAATAAATGCTATCGGTTTCGGGATCGTCCTCGGACGGGTCGATCTGGCTGGACAGCAGGATCTGCTTGTCATCCGCCATCACCTCTTCCAAGGCGCGCACCGATTTTTCCCGGCCTACAAACAGCGGCACAATCATGTGGGGGAAGACCACGATGTCGCGCAGCGGCAGGACTGGGTAGGAGGAATTGAGTGGCTCTTGCATACTCGGTCCTTTGATTTGGCAAGACGGTCCGGCCCCGATCCCGGCAGCTTTGGCCCGTCTCCTCAATTGATGTCTTTATCTGGGGGGATGGTTAACACTTTTCAACCGCCCTGCCCCAAGGTTTGCAGCCACCTTGCCCGCACCGCACCCGGACCACAAGGGCGCAAATGGTGAAAGGGTGACCAAAGGCCTAACGGGCCCGCCGCAGCTGCAAGAGCCGCAGAGCACAGGCCGTTTAACTGCACATATTTGCGCCCGGCCAGCCGTCATCCAGCAGCCATACGGGCGGGTTCCAACTGCTTGGCACAGGGTTCACATCCAGCACCTTGAACAACTGCACGCCTGCGCCTAAACTGCACGGCGAAAACCGGAGATTGTATGACCTGAGTCATCCGGGCCCGCGGCATGCCGGCCCACACCAAACGCAAAAACCGTCAGACCTGCAGCCAGCGGGCCGGTTTTGTTTGGCCGCATCTGAATATACCACGCCCGCCAAACGGGCTCTCCGAGAGTTTTAAGACATGAACCGCAGAAAACTTCCCGGCTTTCTGAACACCCCCGTGCGTTCGCAGGTCTCTTCCGGCCTGAGCGAACTGGGTTTCAAACCCTTTTTTCAACACCAGATGGCAGATGCCGCCGACGGCGCCGCCCCGGCCCGCATCACCGCCATTCACCGCAGCCAGTTCGACCTCATCAGCGCTGACGGTCCCCTGACCTGCCCGGCCATTGACGGCGCCGCAGTCGGGGACTGGCTGCTGCTTGACCCAGAAACCGGGCACGGCACCGTCCTGCTGGAAAGGGCCTCCTTGTTTAGACGGCGCGCACCCGGCACCGGCCGCGAAACACAGCTGATTGCCGCCAACATTGACACGCTGTTTATCGTCACCTCCTGCAATCACGACTTCAACATCGCCCGGCTGGAACGCTTTCTGGCGCTGGCAAACGAAGCAAACACCACCCCGGTGATCATTCTGACCAAGGCCGACCTTGCAGATGATCCCGACAGTTACCGGACGCAGGCCCAATCCTTGCAGGCCGGCCTTATTGCCGAAACCATCGACGCCACCAATCCTGCAGAGGTGAACCGCCTGCGTGCCTGGTGCGGACTGGGGGAAACGGTGGCATTGGCCGGTTCCTCAGGTGTCGGCAAGTCCACTTTGGCCAACACCCTGGCCGGCGGCGGGCTGATGCAAACCGGCGCCATCCGCGAGGACGACAGCAAAGGCCGCCATACGACCTCGCACCGGCAAATGCTGCGGCTGCCCGGCGCCGGCTGGCTGATCGACACACCCGGCATGCGCGAATTGCAGATATCAGACGCGCAAGACGGTATTGATATGGTGTTTCAGGATCTTACCGATATCGCGGCACACTGCCGTTTCAGGGACTGCCAGCACGAAAGCGAACCGGGCTGCGCCATCCAAGCAGCCGCCAAAGCCGGTCAGCTTGACACCGCCCGCATTGCGCGCTGGCAAAAGCTAAGATCCGAGGACGCCTTTAACGCGCAGTCTCCGTCGGAACGCCGCGCCGCCGGCAAAGCGCTTGGCAAGGTGATCAAACAGGCCAAACGCATCAAGCGCAAAAAGTAAGCCCCAAGGCCTGAACCCGTCCCTGGCGCAGCAGCGCCAGGGGTACCGGGGCGCCGTTTACAGCGGCTCGATATCACCCTGCGCGCGGGTATCGTGAAAGTCCTTCTGCCAGACTTCAAAACTGCCGGCGGCAATCGCCTCCCGCATACCTTGCATGATCTCCTGGAAATAATGCAGGTTGTGCCAGGTCAGCAGCATCCCCGAAATCATCTCGTTCGAGCGGAACACATGGTGCAGGTAAGCCCGCGAATAACTCGAACAGGCCGGGCAGCTGCAATGCTCATCCAGAGGCCGCGGATCGTCCTGATGGCGGGCGTTCTTGATATTCACCACGCCATAGCGGGTAAAGGCCTGTCCGGTGCGGCCCGACCGCGACGGCAGCACGCAGTCCATCATGTCAATGCCGCGCGCCACAGCGCCGACGATGTCGTCGGGCTTGCCCACTCCCATCAGATAGCGCGGCTTGTCTTCGGGCAGGAAACCGGGGGCGTAATCAAGGCAATCGAACATCGCCTCCTGCCCCTCGCCCACCGCAAGGCCACCAACGGCATAGCCCTCAAATCCGATTTTCTTCAGCGCCTCGGCACTTTCTTCGCGCAGGTCCTGTTCCAGCCCGCCCTGCATGATCCCGAACAGCGCATGGCCGGGCCGGTCGCCGAATGCCTCGCGCGACCGCTCGGCCCAGCGCATCGACAGGCGCATTGAGTCCGCAATCCGGTCACGGTCTGCAGGCAGCGCCGGGCATTCGTCAAAACACATCACGATATCAGATCCCAGCAGCCGCTGGATCTCCATCGAGCGTTCCGGCGTCAGCTCATGCTTGGAGCCGTCGATATGGGATTTGAAGGTCACGCCTTTCTCGGTCAGCTTGCGCAAACCAGCCAGCGACATCACCTGAAACCCGCCCGAGTCCGTCAGAATGGGCCGCTCCCAATTCATGAACTTGTGCAAGCCCCCCAGCCGGTCGATCCGCTCCGCCGTCGGGCGCAGCATCAGGTGGTATGTATTGCCCAGCAGGATATCGGCCCCGGTCGCGCGCACGCTTTCCGGCATCATCGCCTTGACGGTCGCAGCGGTGCCGACCGGCATGAAAGCAGGCGTGCGGATTTCACCGCGCGGCGTATTGATGACACCTGTGCGCGCCGTTCCGTCGGTTGCCTTCAGTTCAAAGTTGAAAAGCTCTGCCATCTTCTATTCCTGCCGTTACACTCAAACCGGCACACCGGTGATTCCCCTCTAATGCCAAGGAGCCAACTCCATGTCCACAGCCGACGCCGCACCGCAATTGAAACTCGGTTGGGAAGAATGGGTCAGCCTGCCCGACCTTGGTCTGCCCGCATTGCGGGTCAAGGTCGACACCGGCGCCCGCACCTCCTCGCTGCATGCCACCGGCATTGAAACCTTTGGCCCGGCAAGCGCCCCCAAGGTGCGCTTCATGGTGCATCCCATCCCCGGCCAGTACGATCTGGAAATCCCCTGCTCTGCCCTGATCAAGGACCGCCGCGAAGTGACGTCGTCAAACGGCGAAAGCGAAATGCGCTTTGTGATCGAAACCCCGATGGAGATCGCAGGCCAGTCCTGGCCGGTGGAGCTGACGCTGACCGACCGGCGCGGCATGGCGAAACACATGCTGCTGGGCCGCCAGGCGCTGACCGAAAACGTGACAGTGGTGCCGGGCGAACGCCTGTGCCAGCCGGAACTGGATTATTCGGTCTATTCCTCTTCCAGCATCCGCAAATCCGCCCCGAAACGCTCGCTGCGCATTGCTGTGCTCAGCCGCGAGGACAATTATTCCACCCGCCGCCTGGTGGAAGAGGGCGAAAACCGCGGCCACACGGTCGAGGTGATCAATACCACCCGCTGCTACATGGCGCTGAACGCGCTGGCGCCCGAGGTCCATTATGACGGCAAGCGCCTGCCCCGCTATGACGCGGTGATCCCGCGCATCGGCGCCTCTGTCACCCAATACGGCACCGCGCTGCTGCGCCAGTTCGAAACCGTGGGCACCTATTGCGTCAATGGCGCCGAAGGCATCACTGCCAGCCGCGACAAGCTGCACGCGCATCAGATTCTGGCCCGCCACAAGATCGGCATGCCCGCCACCGCCTTTGCTGCCTCGCCCAAGGACACCGGCAGCCTGATCCAGATTGTGGGCGGCGCGCCGCTGATCGTGAAACTGCTCGAAAGCACCCAGGGCAAGGGCGTGGTGCTGGCGGAAACCACAAAGGCCGCTGAAAGCGTGATCACCGCCTTCCGCGGGCTCAAGGCCAACTTTCTGGTGCAGCAGTTTGTCAAGGAAGCCGCAGGCGTGGATATCCGCTGTCTGGTGGTCGGCTCCAAGGTGGTCGCGGCGATGAAACGCTCCGGCGCCGAGGGCGACTTCCGCTCCAACCTGCACTTGGGCGGCAGCGCTGAAATCGTCCGCATCACCAAGGAGGAACGCTCCACCGCGGTCCGCGCCGCCCGTGCCTTTGGCCTCAACGTGGCGGGCGTCGACCTGTTGCGGTCGGAAACCGGCCCCAAGGTGCTGGAGGTGAATTCCTCCCCCGGGCTGGAAGGGATCGAGAAGACCTCCTCCAAAAACATCGCCGCGCTGATCTATGCCGAGATCGAAGACCGGGTCCGCCCGGCCCCGATGCGGCGGCTCAAACCCTCTGCCTCTTGAGGTGCAGATTATCTTGACCTGCCGGGACGGGCGCAGGATCCTGCCCGCAGGCGTTTGAAACAGAAAGCATATTCATGAACGAAGACCTGATTCTGGACCTACTCTCCAGTAACCTGCTGTACTTGCTGGGCGCGGTCCTGCTGATCATCGTGGTACTGAAGGGCGTGCGCATCGTACCGCAGTCCGAGAAATACGTGATCGAACGTTTCGGCCGCCTGCATTCGGTGCTGGGGCCGGGCATTAACTTCATCGTGCCGTTCCTGGATGTGGCCCGCCACAAGATGTCAATCCTGGAGCGCCAGCTGCCCAACGCCAGCCAGGACGCGATCACCAAGGACAACGTGCTGGTGCAGATCGACACTTCGGTGTTCTACCGCATCCTGGAGCCGGAAAAGACCGTCTACCGGATCCGCGACGTGGACGGCGCCATTGCCACCACCGTGGCCGGCATCGTGCGCGCCGAGATCGGCAAAATGGACCTGGACGAGGTGCAATCCAACCGCTCGCAGCTGATCGGGCAGATCCAGCATTCGGTCGAAAGCGCGGTTGACGACTGGGGCATCGAAGTCACCCGCGCCGAGATCCTGGACGTGAACTTGGATCAGGCCACCCGCGACGCGATGCTGCAGCAGCTGAATGCCGAACGCGCCCGCCGCGCCCAGGTGACCGAGGCCGAGGGCGCAAAACGCGCCGTCGAGCTGAACGCCGACGCCGAGCTTTATGCCGCCGAACAGACCGCCAAGGCCCGCCGCATCCAGGCCGAAGCCGAGGCCTATGCCACCGAAGTTGTCGCCAAGGCGATCCGCGAAAACGGTATCGAGGCAGCGCAGTACCAGGTCGCCCTGAAACAGGTGGAATCGCTGAACGCGCTCGGCAAGGGCGCGGGCAATCAGACCATCCTGGTCCCCGCCCACGCGCTTGAGGCCTTTGGCAACGCCTTCAACCTGCTGAAAGGGGGCAAATAATGGATATGCCGTTCTGGGCCTTGTGGTGGGTCTGGGGCGCAGCGGCGCTGGTGCTGGCCATACTGGAGGTTCTGGTGCCCGGCTTTGTCTTTCTCGGCTTTGCCATCGGCGCCGCGGCCGTTGCCTTGCTGCTGCTGGCAGGCGCCGGTTTCGGCCTGCCGCCGCTATTGCTGATCTTTGCTGTGCTGTCGCTGGTGGCCTGGCTGGTGATGCGCCGCTTTTTTGCCCTGCCCAAGGGCCAGGTGAAGACCTTCAACCACGACATCAACGACTGACAACACCAACTGACAGCAGGCCGGGCTGCGCATCACAGCGGCCCGGCCCATGCGATACGGGCCACATGCTACGGGCCATACGGCATAACCCATGCGGCACGGCCCGCGTCAGAACCTGAACCCCACCCCCGCCAGCAGCCCGTGAGTCACCGCATCATGGCGGAAAAAGCTGTCCGTGCCGCGGATGCCGTCCTGATACTCCACCCCCAGCCCGCGGTACATCACATAGATCGAGGCCCGCTCCCAGCGGTCGTAAATCAGCCCGCCCATGGCCGACCAGCTTTGATCGGACCCGGCGCCAAAGCCGCCGATATCGCCCTCCAAGGACAGGCTGAACCGCGGCGACAGCCGCCGCTCCCAGCGCAGCCCCGCAATCGGATCGGTCCATGTGCCGCCCCGCCGCACCGCGCCGCCCGGCAGGTAGGCCGTAACATCCACATCCCAGTGGCGCAGCCCGCCAAAGACCTCAAACCGGTCCCGCCCCTGCCCGAAACTATAGGTCACCACTGCCTCAGCCATGTTCTGGTCATAGGCAGCAGCCACCGCACCGGCAAAGCTTTCCGCTGTCCGGTCCGAATCCATCACCGCATAACGCAGCCGGAAACCGAAACGGCTGCTGTGCTGCCCTTCGAACGCCAGCATCCCGCCGGCCTGCAGCTGATCAAACACATCGCCCGCATCAATCGACAGACCGCCGCCTGCCTGCCCCAGCTCTGTTGTCCCCTCCACCGATGGTGCCAGCACAAAGGGCGTCAGCTGCCAGCGCCATGCCCCCTGTGCCCGGGCATCACCTGCCGTCCCGCCCACGGCCAGGCAGCTGCCCGCCAGCACAAGGGCAGCGGAATTCGCGCATCTGCGGGTCGTGGTTTTCCCTGGCATGGCCTCTCTCCGCTCCTGCCCGCACACAGCAGCTCCGTGGCCGGACAGCGGCGCACGGCCCGCATCCTTCGGGCAGCGTTTACAAAATCATCGTGGGGGAGCCACAATTTAGCGCGCTCACCCCATCAAATCAAATTTTCACGAACAGGCGGTTAACAGAACATTCCCGCTGCGGTGTGCGCCGCCTCTGGACGCCGGGCCGTACATTCCCTATATAAATCGTCGGAATATCAGACCGGGATCCCCATGACCAACCCTTCCGAACCGCTTGAAGGCGCACCGCTGATCGCGCCCTCCTCCGTCAGCCACCCGCTGTACGAGGCCGTGACCGACGCCTGCCGCTCTGTCTATGACCCGGAAATACCGGTGAACATCTATGAGCTGGGGCTGATCTACACGATCGACATCAATGACGAGAACGACGTCAGGATCATCATGACCCTGACCGCACCGGGCTGCCCGGTTGCGGGCGAGATGCCGGGCTGGCTTGTCGACGCCATTTCGCCGGTGCCGGGGGTGAAAACGGTTGACGTCGAACTCACCTGGGAGCCGCCCTGGGGCATGGAGATGATGTCCGACGAGGCCCGCTTGGAACTGGGCTTCATGTAAGCCCGCACAGCCTGTGTCCGGATCCGGCCCCTGCATCTGCGGGGGCCTTTTCATTTTCGGGCCCGCGCGTCTAATGTGCGGCAGCCCTAGATCCGGAGCCGCCCCATGCGCCTAGCCCTGCTGTCCGTTGCTTTACTGTCCGCGGTCCTCGTGCTGCTTCCTGCTCCCGGCACTGCGGAGCCTCCGGCCCTCAGCTACGGCCCGCGCCCGGCCTATCTGATCAGCCAGCTGCCCGAAGGTGCGCTCAAGGACAGGCTGCAGGCCTGCGCAGGCCAGACCCCGGCGCGCACGGATTTCTCCATCGGCCACCGCGGCGCGCCGCTGATGTTTCCCGAACACACCGCCGAAGGCCACCGCGCCGCTGCCGCCATGGGGGCGGGCATTCTGGAATGCGACGTCACCTTCACCCGCGACCTGGAACTGGTCTGCCGCCACGCGCAAAACGACCTGCACCGGACCACGGACATCCTGACCTCGCCCCTGGCGGACCGCTGCTTCCAGCCCTTCTCTCCGCATGCATTCAATTCCCCCGCCAGCGCCGAATGCCGCAGCACCGATCTGACCCTGGACGAATTCCGCAGCCTGCGCCCGAAAATGGACAGCGCCAATCCCTTTGCAGCCACGCCGCGGGACTATCAGGGCGGCCTTCCCTCGTGGCGCAGCACGCTTTACGGCGGCAATGCCCAAACCCTGACACATGCCGAGTCGATCGGCCTGCTGCAAAGCCTCGGCGCCAAATTCATGCCCGAGCTGAAGACCCCCGCAGTCCCGATGCCCTTTAACGGCTTCACGCAACAGGATTTCGCGCAGAAACTAATCGATGATTATAAATCCGCCGGCATCGCACCCGCCGACGTCTGGGTGCAAAGCTTCCGCCTGGACGATATCCTCTATTGGATCGAACACGAACCGGCGTTCGGCCGCCAGGCGGTGCTGCTCGACGGCAGCTACCGCCACGAGGGGTTTGATCACACCGATCCAGCAACATTCCCCTATGACTTCGCAGCGCTGAAGGCGCAGGGCGTCAATTACCTGGCACCGCCCCTTTGGATGCTGGTGACTGTGCAGGACGGCCGCATTATCCCCTCCGCCTATGCCAATGCCGCCAAATCCGCCGGGCTGCGGCTGATCACCTGGACGCTGGAACGCTCCGGCCCGCTGCAAGGCGGCGAGTGGTACTTCCAGTCCCTCGCAGGCCTCAGCCAAGGCGACGGCATGTATTACCAGTTGCTGGACGTTCTGGCACAGGACACAGGTGTCGAAGGCGTTTTTTCCGACTGGCCTGCCACCGTCACCTACTATGCGAACTGTATGGGGCTTTGACACCATTGGCCTGTGATCGGCGGCAGCGCAGGTTTCACGCCGCTCCCCGTTGAAAATCCGCATACAGAATACATGTTACCTGCCTGCCTGGACGTTTGCGGGGTTGAGCCGCGGCAGCACCAGCCCTAGATAGGGACTAAGTGTAAGGAGAAACCCATGTTCGGCATTCCCGGCAAACAAGCTGTGACCATGACGCCCAAGGCAGCAGCGCAGATCGCCAGGCTGATGGCCAAGGACGGCCATGCTGGCCTGCGCATCGGCGTCAAGAAAGGCGGCTGTGCGGGCATGGAATACACCATGGAATACGTCAACGAACCCTCTGCCAACGATGAAGTGGTGGAACAGGACGGCGCCCGCATACTGATCGCGCCGATGGCGCAGATGTTCCTCTTCGGCACCGAAATCGACTATGAGGTGACGCTCTTGGAAAGCGGGTTCAAGTTCAACAACCCCAATGTCGCGGATGCCTGCGGCTGCGGCGAATCGATCAGCTTCAAGGAACTGCCCGGCGCCTGATCCTGTCCAGGCGGGACGCAATCAGCGGGCGGGGTCTTCCCCGTCCTTTTTGTGGCCGGTCCCCGGCCAAGCGAATTGCGCCACTCCGCCGCTGGTGTTACCTGTCACGCCCACATAACGAGGATCGGAGGCATCCCCCATGCGGCGGAAACTGGCAGCAGGCAACTGGAAAATGAACGGCACCGGCGACAGCCTGGGTGAATTGGCAGCCCTGGCCGAAAGCCATGCCGGCCCGGCTGCGGACATCCTGATCTGCCCGCCGGCAACTCTGCTGTCGCGCGCAGCCGACATCGCCAAAGGCAGCGCCGTCGCCATCGGCGGCCAGGACTGCCACGCAAACGCCTCCGGCGCCTACACCGGCGATCTGTCAGCTGCCATGCTGAAAGACGCCGGCGCCTCCGCCGTGATCCTCGGCCATTCCGAGCGCCGCGCCGACCACGGCGAAACTGACGCCCAGATCTGCACCAAAGCCGAAGCCGCCCTCGCAGAAGGCCTCACTGCGGTGATCTGCATCGGTGAAACCTTGTCCGAGCGCGAAGGCGGCGACACGCTGAAGGTGGTTGGCACTCAGCTTGCAGGTTCCGTCCCGGCCTCTGCCACCGGCAAAAACACCGTTGTGGCATACGAACCGGTCTGGGCCATCGGCACCGGCAAAGTGCCGACGCTTGAGCAAATTTCCGAAGTGCACAACTTCCTGCGCGCCGAACTCACCACCCGCTTCGGGGCCGGGACCGCAGAGGCCATCCGCCTGCTCTACGGCGGCTCGGTCAAGCCATCGAACGCACGTGAGATCTTTGCTGTCTCCAATGTCGATGGAGCACTTGTAGGCGGCGCCAGTCTCAAGGCCGCGGATTTCTCCCCGATCATCACCGCGCTGGAAACCGCCTGAGCCAAGAAAATTCGAATTTTCTTGGCAAAATTCTTCGAAGAATTTTGCCGCAGAACGCAAAACGGCGCCCGAACAACCGGGCGCCGTTTTCTTTTCTGCAATGCCTTACTTGGTTATGATCTCCGGCCCCATCACCGCATTTGGCAAAACAGTGGACAGCCAGGGGATATAGGTGATCATGATCAGGAAAACAAAGAGCACCGCGAGGAATGGCAGCGCCGCCCGCACCACCCCCATCATCGGCATCCCCGCCACGCCCGAGGTCACAAACAGGTTCAGGCCAACCGGAGGGGTAATCATGCCGATCTCCATGTTCACCACCATGATGATGCCCAGATGGATGGGATCAATGCCCAGCTCAATCGCAATCGGGAACACCAGCGGTGCAACGATGACCAGCAGGCCCGAAGGCTCCATGAACTGGCCGCCGATCAGCAGGATCACATTGACCACGATCAGGAACATCACCGGGCCAAAGCCTGCCGACAGCATTGCCGTTGCAATCTGCTGCGGCACCTGCTCATCGGTCAGCACATGTTTCAGGATCAGCGCATTGGCAATCACAAACAGCAGCGTCACGGTCAATTTACCCGCCTCGAACAGCGTGTGCTTGGTATCGCTGTGCAGGAACGCTGTCAGCAGTGCATAAGGCTTGCGCAAAAGCGGCGTCTTTGCCTTGCCCTCACCATTCGACAGCGGTCCCATGTCCTTGTAGACAAAACTGGCGATAAAGAAAGCATAGACCGCCGCCACCGCCGCCGCCTCGGTCGGAGTAAAGATGCCGCCATAGATGCCGCCCAGAATGATCACGATCAGGAACAACCCCCAGCCCGCATCCCGCGCCGACTCAAAGATCTCGCCCCAGCCCTTCCACTCGCCCTTGGGCAGGTTCTTGACCTTGGCCATCACATAGATGGTCACCATCAGCATCAGCCCGGCCATCAGACCCGGAATGACGCCGGCCAGGAACATCCGGCCGACGGAAACCTCAACCGCGGCTGCATAGACCACCATCACAATCGACGGCGGGATCAGGATGCCAAGCGTCCCTGCGTTACAGATCACGCCTGCCGCGAACTCCTTGGAGTAGCCCACCTCGCGCATGCCAGCGATCACAATGGAACCAATGGCCACCACAGTTGCAGGCGACGACCCCGAAAGCGCTGCAAACAGCATACAGGCAAAGACGCCCGCAATAGCCAGCCCGCCCGGCAGATGGCCGACACAGGCAATCGAAAACCGGATGATCCGCCGCGCCACGCCGCCCGTGGTCATGAACGACGATGCCAGAATGAAGAACGGGATCGCCAGCAGGGTGAAATGCCCCTCAAAGGCTTCAAACAGCGTGCCCGCGACGCTCGCCAGTGAACTGTCGGAGTAGATCAGCAGGAAAATCGTCGAGCTGAGACCCAGCGACACCGCAATCGGCACCCCGATCAGCAACAGGCCGATCACCATAGCAAAGAGAATTACCACTTCCATCAGTCATGCTCCCCGCGCTGCGCCCGCACGGCGTCCAGCTCATCTTCCACTTCATGGCTGGCGACCAGCCGGTCCACATCACCGCGCGCGATCTGGAACGCCGCCTGAACAAAGCGGAACACCAAAAGCAGCATCGACACCGGCAGCACCACATACGGCACCACTTTCGGCAGTTTCTCGTAGGAATCGCCGTAGTTGATCAGGTCCTCAAGAAACTTGAAGACCGCCACCATCGGCACATCCTGCACTTCGTAAAAACTCTGGCTGCGTGCCTTCATGTCAAACCCGGTCGGGAACCAGCGCCCCGAGGTCGGCGGCAGATCCGCAAACACCGCCCAATAGTCATAAGCGCCTTTCAGCAGCAGCAACGAGAACACGATGCAGCAGGCGGCGGCAAACAAGCCCACCGCGCGGCGCGCGCCCGGCGCCAGCATGTTGACGATGGCATCAACGCCCAGATGCGCATGGGCTTTCACCGCATAAGACGCGCCCAAAAGCACCAGCCAGGCAAACAGGAACACGGTCAGCTCCAGCGCCCATAAAATGTTGGAATTGAACACAAACCGCGCGATGACATTGGCAAATGTTATTGCCGTCATCAGCCCCAGCAGGATCGCGATCAGAGTTTCTTCGAGTGCGTTGATAAGCCCGCTCGGGCCGGTTCTGGACCCCGCCATGGCTGCCTCCCAAATTTTGCGGAAAAGGGGTGCAGGCAGCGGATCCCCGCGCCGCCTGCAGTCAGGAGGCCCCGATGCGGGCCTCCCGGATACGGGCCTGACTTACAGGCCTGCGTTGATGGCTTGCGCCGCGTCGATCTTCTCCTGGCCGACGTCGCCAGCGAATTTCTCCCAGACCGGCTTCATCGCCTCGACCCAAGCCGCACGCTGCTCGGGCGTCAGCTCACGCACCACACCGCCGGCATCGATGATCGCCTGGCGCGCCTCGCCGTTCACCTTGGTCGACTCGGCGTTGCGGGTCGCGGTGACTTCATTCAGAATGGTCAGGAACTGGTCGCGCACCGCCGGGTCCAGGCTGTCCAGCCAGTCCACGGAGGTCACCACCAGATAGTCCAGCGCGCCGTGGTTGGTCTCGGTCACACCGTCCTGCACCTCAAAAAACTTCTTGCCGTAGATGTTGGACCAGGTGTTTTCCTGCCCGTCCACAACCCCCTGCTGCAGCGCGCCGTAGACTTCCGAGAATGCCATCTTCTGGGGCGAGCCGCCGATGGCTTCCATCTGCGCCACCAGCACGTCCGAGGACTGCACCCGGAACTTCAGCCCATTGGCATCCGTGGGCTCGACAAGCGGCTTGTTCGCCGACATCTGCTTCATGCCGTTGTGCCAATAGGCCAGCCCCTGCAGACCGCGGCGCTGCATGGAATCCAGCATCTCCTGGCCGGTTTCGGACCCCTGGAACGCATCCACCGCGTCGATGTTCTTGAACATGAACGGCAGGTCGAACAGGCGGAACTGCTTGGTGAACTTCTCAAACTTCGACAAGGACGGCGCGGCCAGCTGCACGTCGCCCTGCAGCATCGCTTCCAGCACCTTGTTGTCATTGTACAGCGTCGAGTTCGGATAGACCTCGATGCACATGGTGCCGTTCATCTCTTCGTTCACGCGGCTCTCCAGCAGCGAGGCGGCAATCCCCTTGGGGTGCTTGTCGGTGTTGGTGACATGGCTGAACTTCACCACGATCTCGCCGTCGTCGCAGGCAGCACTTGCAGCGCCTGCGGTGACGGTCAGTGCCATTGCGGTGGCGGCGGTGGTCAGGAATTTCATGGTCTTTTCCTCCCAGAAAAATCATCTCTAAATCCGATGTTGCATTCAGCGCATAGCTGAAGCCCGCCCAGAGCATCCCAAGTTGCGAGAATCCGCTCAAGAATTGATTCGGAACTCATCATCCGTCAGTTTTTTCCGCTTTCCAGCAATGGCTTACCGGAAATTCCAAGCGCTTCCAGGTGGGGTGCGTCAAAAGCTGTGCGGAATCCCGCACAGGGCGCTTCCGGCTTTGTGCGGAATTTCGCACAAATGTTAGCGCCAGACAATTCTGCCGGGAGAATCGCCGCCCCTTCATCTTTTCAAAAATACTCCCGCCGGAGGCATCCTCCCTATCCGCCGCACGCCGCCCGCCGGGGTGTTGCCCCCCTGCGTACGCCCCGCTTGCCCGGCCTTAACCCGGTCCTGCGATACTTTGACCTGTCGCGACACCGGTGCGGTCTGACACCCCACACCAACAGGAGACCACAGGGCCCCAAGACCACCTCTTCATCGGGTGCAGGGGCGTCCCGAACGAAGGCTTCAGCGGACATGGGCTTACCCCCCGTCCTCCCTCCGCCCCCATGCCCCCTTCCGGGGTTTCCGGCGGCGCCGCCTCCTTGACTACCCCGGTTTCAGCGCCGGACAGAACGAACCGCAAGACCCCGGCCGCCAGCGCCCTCAGCGGCGGTAGTCCTCGGGCCGGATGCCATAGCGGGCCAGCTTGTCATAAAACGTCTTGCGCGGCAGCCTCAACGCTTCCGCGGCCGCAGCCGCGCGGCCATTGGCCCGGCCCAGCGCCGCAATCAGCAGCGAGCGCTCGACCTGCGCCATCTGCTCCGCCAGACCCAGCCCTGCCGCTGCGGCGGCCTCTTCCGGCATGCCCAGCACAAACCGCATTGCCGCCGACATCAAGGATCGCGCATTGCCCGGCCAGTCCTGCGCCATCAGAGCTGCCAGGTGGCCCTGCGAAATCTCCGGCACCTCGATCCCCGCCTGCTCTGCCGCCTGGGCCACATAGTGACGGAACAATACCGGAATATCGCCGGGGCGTTCGGCCAGTGAGGGGATCCGCACCCGCATCACATCCAGCCGGTAAAACAGGTCCGGACTGAATCCGCCGGCCTGCACCTTATCCGCCAGACCAGCACTGGAACCCGCAATGATCCGCACCCCGCTGCCCTGTTCCAATTGCGCCAGCAGCGCAAATTGCGCCGCTTCGGGCAGCGCCTGCAGCTCGTCCAGAAACAGCGAGCCGCCCGCCGCATCCTGGCACAGCTCCGCCACCGTCTCTGCGGCCAGCCCGGCGGCGGGGCGTTTCACAAACGGCCCCTGCCCCGCAGGCGACATCAGGTGAATGACCTCCGCCACTTTGGAAATACCGCTGCCCGGCGCGCCGGTGACCAGCACCTCCGCCCCCGTCGGCGCCACCGCGCGCACCCGCTGGCGCATTTCCATGGCCTGGGGCGAGGTGCCGAACAACAGCCGCGCCGCCGGATCGCCGGTCTCCAGCTGATGCTTCAGCCGCCGGTTTTCCAGCACCAGCGCGCGGGTCTTTAGGGCGCGTTCCAGCACCGGCAGGAAATCGGCTGCGGCGCAGGGTTTTTCCAGGAAATCGAACGCCCCCTGCGACATCGCCTTCACCGCCATCGGAATGTCGCCCTCGCCGGTCAGCAGCACCACCGGCAATTCCTCATCCATGCTGCGGGCATAGTCCAGCAGGTGAAACCCGTCCCGCCCCGGCATCCGGATGTCCGACACGATGATGCCGCCGAACGCCGGAGTAATGTGATCCTTGGCCGCCACAAACGAGCCGCAGGCGACCACCTCCAGATCGTTCAGCTCCAAGGTCTGCGCCAGCGCCTCGCGCACCGCCGCGTCGTCATCCACCAGCAGCACCTTGCGGGTCATGCGGCATCTCCCTTCTCCGCGCCCTCGCGCCATGGCTCCAGTTCCACTGTGAACACCGCACCGCCGCCGGTGTTGGCTCCGCGGATGTTACCGCCAAAGCTTTGCACCAACCCGTATGAGATCGACAGCCCCAACCCCATGCCTTCCGAACTGCCCACCGCCTTGGTGGAATAAAACGGCTCGAACATCTTTTCCGGCTCCTTGATGCCGGGGCCGCTGTCCTGCACCCGCACCTGCAGCCGCGGGCCGCTTTCGACAGAGATTGAGATCACCTTCTCCAATTGCCCTTGCATCGCATCCGCCGCGTTGTTGATCAGGTTCACAAACACCTGGGTCAGCCGCACCTCGCCGCCCCAGGCCGGCACCGGCGCAGCATGGGCCGCCTCATCCCAGCGCAGATCTATATGATCTGCTTTCAGCCGCGGCGCGGTCAGCTCCACTGCCGTTTTGATCACCTGCACCAGATCGACCTGTCCCATCGGCTCGCTTTCATTGCGGGCAAAGGCGCGCAAGTTCTTGATGATCCGCGCCATCCGCACCGCCATGTCGGCGATCCGGCCCAGGTTTTCGCCAGTGCGCTCCGCCTTGCCCCGCTCCAGAAAGGCGGCGCCGTTTTCGGCATATTGCTGGATCGCCATCAGCGGCTGGTTCAATTCATGGCTGATGCCCGCCGACATCTGCCCCAAAGCGGACAGTTTGCCCGCCTGCACCAGATCCTCCTGGGCGCGTTTCAGGGCGGCTTCGGCTTCCTCGCGCTCGCCCACCTCGCGGCGCAGCCGGTCATTGGCCAGAGACAAGGCCTTGGTCCGTTTTTCCACCCGGCTTTCCAGCACCGCATTAGCCTCGGCCAGGGTGCGGCGGCGCTCCATCACGATGAACAGCATGGCGCCCAGAGCCAGGCACACCGCCGCCAGCGCCGCCGCCTGCAAGGCTGCGATCCGCCGGGCAGGTGCCACATCCACCAGAATTTCGCCTGTCATCCCAATCAGCGGCAAATCCACTGAAAGATGCAGTGCGCGGCCGGGCAAATAGGGGCTGCCCTCAAGACTCCAGATTTCATGCCCTGCATAGCCGTCCCTGCCGGTGACACGCGGGGTTTCCCCCGCCGCGCCGCGCTGCCAGAACAGCAATTCGGACCGGTTGGAAATAAACACCTCGCCGCTCATGCCGGTAAAGAATACCGCCGGCAGCGAGCCGCGCCAGGTCTGCTCCACGTCATTCACATCCGCTGCAACCACCAGCGCCCCGCGCACACCACCAGGCTGAAACACTGGCGCGGCATAGAAATAGGCCCGCCGCCCGCCCGGCTGCAATACCGCGTGGCCGGTGCCCATGGCCCCTTGCATGGCGCGGGTGAAATACGCCTGCCTCGAGACATCCGCGCCGGACACCCCTTCGGCTGCCGCCAGCACCCGGCCGTCTGCGGCAGCAAAAAACACGTCCAGCGCCGCGGTTTTATCGGCAACCGCGCGCAGCAGCTCCGCCGCCGCCACGCGCGCGCCAGGCGTGGACAAATCCGCCAGTGCCGGGTGTCCGGCGGTCAGCACCGCCAGTTCCTGATAGACCTGCAGCTGGGTGCTGACCCGGTCCGACGCCAAGGCCAGATCCGCCGCGCTGCGCTCAGCCAGGCTGTCCAGCGCCTGACGGTAGCCATAAGACCAGACCATCAGCGCCAATGCCGCCACGGCCAACAGGAACCCGGCAGGCAGGCTCCAGCGAAGGAATTGCTGTGTTTTCATTGCGGCACGTTATCAAAGCGGCCCTTGCATTGACCAGATGCAACGGCAACAACCGGTATATGAAGACTTTAATCCAATCCCCCACCGATCCGGCCTTTGTTCAGGACCCCCACCCGTTCTACGCCGCTGCCCAGATCCAGGGCCAGCTGCACCATTGGCAGGACTACGGCATGGTTGCCGCCTTTGGCCATTCCGCCGTGCATATGCTGCTGCGCGACCGCCGCTTCGGCCGCGAGATGCCGGAAGAGATGCGGACAGAAGGCCCCGCCCATCTCGCCCCTTTTCTGGCGGTTGAAGCGCACTCATTGCTGGACGCCGAGCCGCCCCGCCACACCCGCCTGCGCCGGCTGGTGCTGCGCGCCTTCACCTCGCGCGAGATCGCGGCGCTGGAACCAGGTATCAAGGATTTGTGCCACCAGCTGATCGACGCTTTCCCGGACCAGCCCTTCGACTTGTTGGAGGCCTATTGCACCCAGGTGCCGGTGATCACCATCTGCCGCCTGCTGGGCGTGCCCGAGGACATGGCGCCGCGGTTGCTGGACTGGTCCCACAGGATGGTGGCGATGTATCAGGCGTCGCGCACCGAAGAGACCGAACACGCCGCCGCCAAGGCCTCGCAACAGTTCACGGAGTTCCTGCGCAGCTACATCGATGAGCGCCGCAACGATCCCCGCGACGACCTGATCACCCGGCTGATCGCGGCTGAGGAGGAAGGCGACAAGCTGTCAACGGATGAGCTGATCGGCACCTGCATCTTGTTGCTGAATGCAGGCCACGAGGCTACCGTGCACTCCCTGGGTAACGGTGTGAAAACCATGCTGCAGCAGGGCTGGGACCCGGCGTGGCTGGCGCCCGATGGCATTGACGGGCTGGTAGAGGAGATTCTGCGCTATGACCCGCCGCTGCATATGTTTACCCGCTACGCCTATGAGGAGGCCGAGGTCTTCGGCCACACCTTCCAGCGCGGCGATCAGGTGGCCTTGCTGCTGGCCGCCGCCAATCGCGACCCGGCGGCACTGGACGACGCGGACCGCTTCAACCCGGCCCGCCCGCCCAAAGTGAACAAAAGCTTTGGCGGCGGCTTGCATTTCTGCGTCGGCGCCCCGCTGGCGCGGCTGGAAATGCAGATTGCCCTGCCGATCCTGTTCGGCCGCTGCCCGGATCTGAAACTGGCGGCAGCGCCGGAGTATTCAAATACCTACCACTTCCACGGGTTGACCCAGTTGCTGGTTACGGTCTGACGTGGAGCTCTGCCCCAAACGCATGTTTAACATGGGGCTCTGCCCCAAACGCACGCTTAATATGGGGCTCTGCCCCAAACCCCGGGGTATTTTCGGACCAGAAAGAAGCAGACCATCCTCCCTGCTTCTTTCCGGCCTCCCTGCTTCTTTCTGGTCTTAAATACCCAAGTCCTTAGGGTTGCAGCGGCAGCATCGTTGTCGATTTGATCTCCTCCATCGACAACAGCGCCGTCACATTATGCACCCGCACCTCGGCAATCAACGCCTGATAAAAAACATCATAGGCGCGCGCATTCTGCACCCGGACTTTCAGGATATAGTCGATGTCGCCCGCAAGCCGGTGGGCCTCCTGCACCTCGGGGCGGTCGCGCAGCGCTTGCAGGAACTTAGCCTGCCAGTCCGCCTCATGCTCGGAGGTGCGGATGAGAACAAAGAAACAGGCCTCGAACCCCAGCGCCTCGGCATCCAGCAGCACCGTTTGCTGGCCGATCACACCAGCCTCCTTCAGCTTGCGGATGCGATTCCACACCGGGGTCTTGGAGGAGCCCACCTGACGGGCGATTTCGTCCAGCGACTGGCCAGCGTCGCGCTGCAGTTCAGCCAGAATTTTCCGGTCAGTGGCGTCGATCCGCACCGTCATTCCTGTTTTCTCCTATTGTGAGGACCAATCGGCCCAATGTCTCTTTTCGGTAAAACCAGTGTTCTTATTTCCGCAGGCATATAGCGCAATACCGGGAATATTTCCTATATCTAACCTCAAGTCAAACACACTGGAGAGGCCGCCAAGATGCCTGCACATAATATACCTGCCGCCAACGCCACCGCTTACACCCGCGGCAGCATGGCTTGTATGGTTGCGGGCCAGGTTGTCTTTGCAGGCTCCGGCCCCGGCGATGCGGACCTTTTGACCGTCAAAACCCTGCGCGCGCTGCAGGAGGCGGATGTCATTCTTTATGACCGTCTGGTCAGCGATGAGATCATGGCGCTGGCCGGCACGCAAGCGGTGCTGGAAAATGTCGGCAAGGAAGGCTTTGGTGCGCAGGTCAGTCAGGACGAGATCAACGCGCGGCTGGTCGCCCATGCCCAGGCCGGTAAAAAGGTGCTGCGGCTGAAGGCTGGCGACCCCACCATCTTTGCCCGCCTGGATGAAGAGCTGACCGCCTGCGAAGAGGCTGGCATCGCCACGCAGATCATCCCCGGCATCACCGCTGCGTCGGCTGCCGTGGCCGGCATCGGCCAAAGCCTGACGCAGCGCGGGCGCAACACATCCGTGCGCTTCATCACCGGCCACGCGATGACCGGCTTTGCCGATCACGACTGGGCCGCCTTGGCGCGTCCGGGCGAGGTGGCCGCAGTGTACATGGGCAAGAAATCCGCCCGCTTCGTACAGGGCCGCCTGATCATGCACGGTGCGGACCGCGCCACGCCGGTGACCATTGTCGAGAACGCCTCGCGCCCTGAACAGCGGGTGCTGGAAACCAATCTGGACCGTCTGCCTGCCGACCTTGATGCGGCTGGTTTTGACGGCCCGGCCCTCACCTTCCTGGGTCTTGCACCGCGCAAAGCGGCCGCCGCCCTGAACGACCTTAAAACGGAGCTTGCATAATGGCCCGCGCCTTTACCCCCAAAGTCATCACCGCCAACGACTTGCTCGAAGGCGACGTGATCTATTTCACCGCTGACGACAGCTGGACCCGTGACATGGCATCGGCTGAGCTGATCACCGACGAGGCCGTCGCGCCGTTGCGCCTGCTGGACGCGGAAAAGCAGAACATCCGCATCGTCGGCGCCTATCTGGCCGATGCCAAGGCTGGGCCGAACGGTCCCGAGCCGACCCATTTCCGCGAGGACTTCCGCCGCACCGGTCCCTCGAACTACTTCCATGGCAAGCAGGAGGCTGAAGCCAATGTATAAGTACAACGAGTTCGACGAAGCCTTCCTGGCGGAACGCAACGCCCAGTTCCGCGCCCAGGTCGAGCGCCGCATCGACGGCTCTCTCACCGAGGACGAGTTCAAGCCGCTGCGCCTGATGAACGGCGTATACCTGCAGCTGCACGCCTATATGCTGCGGGTCGCGGTGCCTTATGGCACCCTGAATTCCGCCCAGATGCGCACCCTGGCGCTGCTGGCGGAAAAGTGGGACAAGGGGTATGGCCATTTCACCACCCGCCAGAACATCCAGTACAACTGGCCGAAACTGCGCGACATTCCGGATATGCTGGACGCGCTGGGTGAGGCCGGCCTGCACGCCATCCAGACCTCGGGCAACACCATCCGCAACACCACCGCCGACCATTTCGCCGGTGCCGCCGCGGATGAGCTGACCGACCCCCGCCCCTATGCCGAGCTGATCCGCCAGTGGTCCACCGACCACCCGGAATTCCAGTTCCTGGGCCGCAAGTTCAAGATCGCCATCACCGGCAGCAGCAACGACCGCGCGGTGATCAAGGCGCATGACGTGGGCCTGCAGGTGGTGGAACAGGACGGCAAGACCGGCTTCAGGGTCGTCGTCGGCGGGGGCCTCGGCCGCACCCCGATGATCGGCCAGGTGCTGCGCGAATTCCTGCCGCAGGCGGATCTGCTGCCCTATCTGGAGTCGGTTCTGACCGTCTATAACGTGCTGGGACGGCGCGACAACAAGTACAAAGCCCGCATCAAAATCACCGTCTCTGAGAACGGCATCGACACCTACCGCGCGATGACCGAGGAGGCCTTTATGGCGATCCGCGGCCAGTACGACGGCACCGACCAGCAGCAGCTGGAAGAGATCAAGACGCATTTCCAGGCGCCGGAGTTCCGCTCCGGTTCCACGGAAGCGTTTGACACGGCTTACGCAAACGACCCGGTGTTCCGCGCCTGGGCCGACACCAATCTGGCCGAACACCGCAAGGGCGACCACGCCATCGTGACCATCTCGATCAAGGCGCACGGGGCAACCCCGGGCGACGCGACTGCCGAGCAGATGCGGGTAATGGCGGATCTGGGCGAGCAATACGCCTATAACGAGCTGCGCATCAGCCACCAGCAGAACGTGATCCTGCCGCATGTCCACAAGAACGACCTGCCCGCGATCCACGCCACGCTGAAGGCAAACGGCCTGGCCACCGCCAACATCGGCCTGATCTCGGATATCATCGCCTGCCCGGGCATGGACTATTGCGCGCTGGCAACCGCCCGCTCGATTCCCGTGGCGCAGGAGATTGCAACCCGCTTTGACGAGCTGAAGATGGAGCACGACATCGGCCATCTGCAGATCAAGATCTCCGGCTGCATCAACGCCTGCGGCCACCACCATGTTGCCCATATCGGCATCCTGGGCCTGGACCGTGCAGGGGTGGAGAACTACCAGATCACCCTGGGCGGCGACGCGACTGAGACGGCGGCCATCGGCACCCGCACCGGTCCCGGCTTTGCCTATGACGAGATCGTGCCCGCAGTAGAGCGCATTGTTGAGGTCTACATGGCCCAGCGTGAGGGGTCTGAGGAAACCTTCCTTGAGACCTACCGCCGGATCGGCATGGAGCCGTTCAAGGCAGCGCTTTATCCCGAGGCCCAGAAAAAGGTCGCCTGACCCATGTTCCACACAGCCGGAAACAAACCCGCCGGGGAGCCTGTCAGCCCCCGGGACCGGGAGCTGGCCGCCAAGGCGGAGGCGCTGAATGCGCGCTTCCGCCACCATTCGGCCACCTCGGTGATGCAGGGCGCCTTACAGGACGCGGGGCATATCGCTCTGGTTTCCTCTTTCGGCGCGGAATCCGTGGTGCTGCTGCACATGGCCGCGATCATCGACCCGATGACGCCGGTTGTGTTCGTGGACACCGAACTGCTGTTCACCGAGACACTGATCTACCAGCAGGAGGTGAGCGAGCGGCTGGGCCTGCGTAATGTGCGCATCATCCGCGCCGACGACATCGCCGAAAAGGACCCCTATGGGGCCCTGAAGTTCAGCGACAAGGATGCTTGCTGCACCCTGCGCAAGACCGTGCCGCTGCAAAAGGCGCTGGCGGGCTATGACGGCTGGATTACGGGCCGCAAACGGTTCCAGGCCGGCACCCGCGCCGCGCTGGAGTTTTTCGAGGTCGAGGACGGCCCAGGAGGATCAACCGGGCGGCTCAAGATCAACCCGCTGGCCCATTGGGCGCCCGAAGACGTGCGCGCCTATATGGATGAAAACCGCCTGCCCCGCCACCCGCTGGTGGCCAAGGGTTATCCGTCGATCGGCTGCGCGCCCTGCACCAGCCCGGTCAAGGAAGGCGAAGACCCGCGCGCCGGCCGGTGGCGCGGGGAAAACAAGGAAGAATGCGGCATCCACGTGGTGGACGGCCAAATGGTACGCACAGGAGCGTGAGTGAGATGACTGTTATCGTGACCGACACGGGCTTTGCCCGCGACGACTGGACCACCGGCTTTGAGGGCGCAGACGTGCTGGAGCTGGCCTCCGACGCCAATCTGAACGACGTATCCCTGGACGGTGTGGAGCTGGTGAGGATCAGCTTCCCCAGCTTTGCCGACGGCCGCGGCTTTACCTTGGCCCGCCAGCTGCGGCTGAAGGGCTATGAGGGCCGGTTGCGCGCCTTTGGCCATGTGATTGCCGATCAATACGCCATGGCCCGCCGCTCCGGCTTTGACGAGGTGGAGCTGTCTGACGACCTCGCCGCCCGCCAGCCCGAAGACCAGTGGCTGGCCCGCGCCAACTGGAAAGACCACAGCTATCAGGCCCGCCTGCGCGGCAGCACCGCTGCCCGCTAAGCCAGCCCTCCCGAGCCTGGGAAAACCTTTGCCAGACCGGTTCCGTTGCGTCCTGCGCGGGGCCGGTTTCGCAAAACAAGGGGTTTTCCTGACCTGTATCAAAGACTAATCAGAGGTGCCGGCTACTCCTCCGGCAGTGGACCCGATGAATGAGATGACACCCGTGACCGACATTGCAACCAACGCCGCGCCCGAAAAGGCAAAGCCCGCCCTGCCCGATGCCCAGACCGTCACGCAAGTGAAGCACTGGACCGACAAGCTGTTCTCCTTCAAGGTGACCCGCCCGGCCTCGCTGCGGTTCCGCTCGGGCGAGTTCGTAATGATCGGACTGATGAACGATCCTGACCCCAAGACCGGCAAGGTAAAGCCGCTGCTGCGCGCCTATTCCATCGCCTCGCCCAGCTGGGACGAGGAAATGGAGTTCTACTCGATCAAGGTCGAGGACGGCCCGCTGACCTCGCGCCTGCAGCACATCCAGCCGGGCGACGAGATCATCCTACGCCCCAAGCCGGTCGGCACCCTGGTGCATGACGCGCTGCTGCCCGGCAAGCGGATCTGGTTCTTTGCCACCGGCACCGGTTTTGCGCCCTTTGCGTCCCTCTTGCGCGAGCCGCAGACCTACGAGGATTACGACGAGGTGATCATCACCCACACCTGCCGCACCGCGGGTGAGCTGACCTATGGCCGCGAACTGATCGAGAGCCTGAAGGAAGACGAGCTGCTGAACGAGGTGATCGGCGAAGGTTTCTGGAAAAAGATCAAATATTACCCGACCACCACCCGCGAAGAGAGCCCGAAGATGGGCCGCATCACCGACCTGATGCGCTCGGGCGAGGCGTTTGCGGAACTTGGCGTGCCGCCACTGAACCCGGAGAGCGACCGCGCGATGATCTGCGGCAACCTGGCGTTCAACCTGGAACTCAAGGATCTGTTCGAGAATACCTATGGGCTGGAAGAAGGCGCCAATTCGAAACCGGCGCATTTCGTGGTCGAAAAAGCCTTTCTCGACTGATCCCGCACCGGGCGCACCAGGGGCGCTGCCCGGATTTTGACACTGTTTTGACGGGAGGCTGCCGCCTCCCGTTTATCATTTGTTGGGGATGATTCTGTATTCCGGTTGCTGAGATCCAGAACGGAGCAGCAAGACATGCAGAACGAATTGACTTCGGGGCAGCCGCCCGTATTCCAGTCCGTCAGAACAGAGGCAGGCAAAGCCCGCGTCAAGGCAGCGGTTGCAGGGTTCCAGGCCCGTCCCGGCCAGGTGCAGCCGACGGTCCCCGAGCGGATTGCCGGCGTCAAGGCCCGCTATGATGCGCGCGCCATTACCCCGGGCGGCATTGACGAGATGTTTGACGCGTTGGTGCAGGCCGGCCATCCGGTGACCTCGCCGATGCTGCTGCTGAATTCCATGGGCAAGCGGTTCCGCAGCCATCTGGCCACCATCACCGGCAGCGCCTACGACGGTGTCAAGCCGCTGGACCTGATTGGTATTGCCCAGCTGCAAATCCAGCGCGCCCGCAAACAAGGCGGCAACAGTGCCGGCTGGGAGACGTTCCTGGCCTTTCTGGCGCCGCAGCCGCAGCCCGGCGGCCAGGCCCCGCTGGACCATATGGCCCGTGTTGCGCAGCAAGCGCAGGCCCGCCCCCACTGATCCGCGGCAATAAATTCCGGCCGCAGACGTCCGGCGGCAGGCATGATGTCTGCCGCCGGTTGCGTTTCGTGCCTTGCGGCCTGGCTTAGCTTACGACCTGGCTCACTCGCTGCCTGCAGTGCTTTCGGTTTCCGCCGGACCGGGCTGGTTCAGCAGTTCCTGTGCGGTGCCGACTGCACTGTCCAGCGCCTCGGATGCGGCGTCCTGGGCGGCCTCAACCGCGCCGGCAGCGGTCTCTGCCGCGCCGGTGGCAGCCTCGCCCGCCTGATCCACTGCCGCACCAGCAGCTTCCGCGGCGTCATCCGCAACGCCGGCGGCGGCATCGGTGGCAGCGTCAGTGGTGTCCTGGACGGCATCCGATGCAGCACCCGCCGTGCCCTGGGCTGCATCAACCGCATCCCCTGCCGCTTCTGCCGCCGCTTCTGCGGCTTCGCTTACGGTATCCTGCACCGCATCAACAGCTGCGCCGGCAGCTTCGGCACCGGATTCGATGGCACCCTCAACGGCGTCCGCCGCATCTTCCACCGCCTGCTCAGCCGGCGCCGTGCTGTTCTCGTCTGCCGCTTCCGGCGCTGTGCTGCTCTGTTCTTCTTGCACGGCCGGCGCCTCAGCAGGTGCCGGCTCCTGCGCGTTCTGGCCGTTCAGCAGCACATATCCGCCCACGGCAGCAGCCCCCAGCGCAATCAGGATCAATAACTGTTTCATAATACACTCCTTCCGTTAACCGGCTTGGCCGGTCTGGCCGCGCCATCCGCAGCATCTGCCTGCCAGATGGCGCGCGGCAGCGCAGCACTCAAGGGGGAAGTTTCCCAAGCCTGCATCACGGGCGGCCAGCTGCCGCCGGCCGGTCCCGCAACTGGCGGAACCCCGCCGCATTCCCACCGTTTCAGGATGCTGTCCCGCAGCGCCACGCTGCCGTCCGGCCAGGGTTTGCGCCTGTTTTCAGGGCCATTTGCAATATGCGGCCTTGAAATGCGGCTTTCCTGCCGCCATACCGCCTATAAGCCTTGAATCACATGCGCGGGGGCAGTAGCGTTCCCGCACTTTTTGCAATGACAGAAGGATCGCAGTCATAGCCCGCAGACCTCATAACGCGCCGCCGCAACGCGACACCGGCCCGCGCGTCAACGAAAAAATCCGTGCCTCCGAAATCCGCCTGATTGGCGCCGATGGCGATAACGCAGGGGTTGTGACCCCCGCCAGAGCCATGGAAATGGCCGCCGAGGCCGGATTGGATCTGGTTGAAATCTCGCCCAATGCCAACCCGCCCGTGTGCAAGATCATGGACTTTGGCAAGTTCAAATATGAACAGCAGAAACGCGAGAGCGAAGCCCGCAAGAAGCAAAAGATCATCGAGGTCAAAGAGGTCAAGTTCCGTCCCAACACGGACACTCATGACTATGATGTGAAAATGCGCAACGTCTACAAGTTCCTGGAGAACGGCGACAAGGTGAAAGTCACCCTGCGTTTCCGGGGCCGCGAGATGGCGCACCAGAACCTGGGCCGCGAGCTTTTGGAACGGGTTGCGGAAGATATCAAGGAATTGGGCAAGGTCGAAAACATGCCCAAGATGGAAGGCCGTCAAATGATCATGATGATCGGCCCGCTGCCGAACAAGTAATCCGGCCGCCTTCAAGACAGGTATCCAGCCCCGCAGTGCCGCTGCGGGGCTTTTCTTTTGCCAAAGCCATCGCAGTTAGCGCTGCCTTAACGCCTGCCCGGTAGAAGGGTCTTCATGGTCACTAAGGTGCAGGCATGAAAAGTTTATCCGACGTACAGAACACCGCTTTCATGGCCGTCGGCCCCAGCCGCATCGCCGCGCTGTCGCTGCTGGCCCTGGCCCAGGATCCGAAGGGCGCGGATGGCGGCAGCGCCACAGAGGTTCTGACCTTGTCGGTGCAGCGCATTGCGGCGGCTCATGCGATGCTCAGCAGCGGCCTGGACAGCCTGTTGCAGGAGTGCAGCTACAGTCTGCCCAAGGATCTGGAAGCCAAGCGCCAAGCCTGCCTGGACGTGCTCGGCCCCCTGCACAGCGCCACCTCCCGGCCCGAGGGCGGCCCGCTGGAGAATGTGCGCCGGATCCCGGACCTTGCGGGCCTCTGCCTTTACCGGCTGGAACCAGCTGTCTCCGGCTTTCTCAGCCAGATGGTCCAGACCTTATGCGACGCCCAGAAGAAGCGCGAGGAAGAGCGCGAGCAGAACATGCGCACAACCATCGCCAATGCCGAAGGGGTTGGCCGCAACATCAAGTTCATCTCCTTCAACGCCTCGATCGAGGCGGCGCGGATCGGCGATATGGGCAAGGGGTTTGCGGTTATCGCAACCGAAATCCGCGAATTGTCTGGCAAGACCCAGACCTTGCTGGAGGAAATCTCCGGCTACCTGCGGCACTAGCCGCCGCATTCGGCAGACACCGGCATCCCGGTGCCTGCTTTGTTCAAAAACTTAAGCGGCCGCCGCCACGGCGCGCTTGGCCATCACCGCGACCAGATGGGCGCGATAGGCTTTGGAGCCATGCAGGTCCGCCATCATGCCGCCGGCATCCACGCTGAGTCCATCAAGCGCTTCCGGCGAAAAATCCGCATCCAGCGCGGCTTCGGCCTCATTCCAGCGGAATACGCCCTCCTCTGAGGCGCCGATCACCGCCACCCGTACGCCCGCCGCATATTTCGCCGCAAACACCCCGACCAAGGCAAAGCGCGAGGCCGGCTGCAGGAACTTCTGATAACTGGCCTTCTGCGGCACCGGAAAGCGCACCGCGGTGATGATCTCGCCGTCTTCCAAAGCGGTCTCAAACAGCCCGCGAAAATAGTCATCCGCGGTGATCTCGCGCCGGTTGGTCATAATCGTTGCACCGCTGCCCAGCGCCGCCGCCGGATAACAGGCTGCGGGGTCGTTGTTGGCCAATGAGCCGCCGATGGTGCCGCGGTTCCGGACTGCCGGATCGCCGATTTGGCCCGCCAATGCTGCCAATGCCGGATAGGCATCTGCCGCAGCTTCGGCCACCTCCGCATGGGTGGTGGCGCCGCCGATGCTCAGCATCCCGTCACCTCCGCTGACACCCTTCATCCCCTCTATGCCCGCCAGGCTCACCAGTTTCGACGGCATCGCCAGCCGCTGTTTCAGCGTCGGGATCAGCGTCTGCCCGCCGCCCAGCGCCTGCGCGTCCTCATCCGCCAGCGCCGCCACCGCTTCAGCTATGGTCGCGGGTTTTTCGAACTCGAATTCATACATCTTCGTTTCCTTTCCAAAGAGCGCACAAGGCTCTTCTTCTGGCTAGAAATATCCCGGGGGTTTGGGGGCAGAGCCCCCATGATCCCCTACCCCTGCATCGCCGCCCAAACGCGGGCGGGCGACAGCGGCATGTCGATATGGGTCACATCCTTGCCTGCCGACTGCAGTGCATCCACCACCGCATTTACCACTGCTGGCGGCGATCCGATGGCCCCGGCCTCGCCGCACCCCTTCACGCCCAATGGATTGTGGGTGCAGGGCGTCTGGCAAGAATGATCAACCTGATAGAACGGCACATCATCGGCGCGCGGCATGGCGTAGTCCATGTAAGACGCCGACAGCAATTGCCCGTCTTCGTCATAGGCGGCGTTTTCCAACAGCGCCTGGCCGATGCCCTGCCCCAGCCCGCCATGGACCTGGCCGTCAACGATCATCGGGTTGATGATATTGCCAAAATCATCGGCAGCCGCAAAGCGCTCGATGCTGACCTTGCCGGTGTCGGGATCCACCTCCACCTCGCAGGCATAGGCGCCGGCCGGATAGGTAAAGTTGGCCGGGTCGTAAAACGCGGTCTCCTCCAGTCCCGGCTCCAGCTCCTCCAGCGGGTAGTTATGGGGCACATAGGCGGTCAGGGTGACATCACCCCAGGCCACCGATTTGTCAGTGCCCGCAACAGTGAACTGGCCGTCCTTCAGCTCAATATCGGCATCGGACGCCTCCATCAGATGGGCGGCGATCTTCTTGGCCTTATTGATGATCTTCTCGGTTGCCCGCACCATGGCCGAGCCGCAGACCGCAATCGAGCGCGACCCGTAGGTGCCCATGCCAAACGGCACCCTGCCGGTGTCGCCATGCACGATGTCGATCATGCTTTCATCAATGCCGATCATGTCGGCCACCACCTGCGGAAAGGACGTCTCGTGCCCTTGCCCGTGGCTATGGGCACCGACAAAGACACTGATGGTGCCGGTGGCGTTCACCCGCACGGTGGCTGCATCATAAAGCCCAGCGCGTGCGCCCAGCATGCCAACAATGTTGGAGGGCGCAATGCCGCAAGCCTCAATATAGCAGTTGACGCCAAAGCCGCGCAGTTTGCCCTTGGCTTCGCTCGCCGCACGGCGGGCGGCAAAACCTGCCACATCGGCGACCTCCTCGAGCTTGTCCATGGTCGCCACGTAATCGCCGGTGTCATAGGTCAGCGCCACCGGGGTTTCATAGGGGAATTCGGTGATAAAGTTCTGGCGCCGCAGGGCAATCGGGTCGGCGCCAAGCTCGCGCGCGGCTTTGTCGATGACACGCTCCAGCTGATAGGTCGCCTCGGGCCGGCCGGCGCCGCGGTAGGCATCCACCGGCACCGTGTTGGTGAACACGGTCTTCACGTTCACCTGCACCACCGGCGTCTTGTAGTTGCCCGCCATCAGGGTGCCGTGCAGATAGCTGGGCACCGAGGTGGAGAAGGTCGACAGATACGCCCCCATATTGGCCATTGTATTGGTGCGCAGCGCGGTGAAATTATTGTCCGCGTCCAGCGCCAATTCGATCTTGGACACGTGATCACGGCCATGCGCGTCTGAGATGAACGCCTCGGACCTTGTCGAGGTCCATTTCACCGCCCGCCCGCAGGCCTTGGCGGCATGGGTGCAAAAGGCTTCCTCGGCATAGTGGAAGATCTTGGAGCCAAAGCCGCCGCCCACGTCCGGGGCCACCACCCGGACCTTATGTTCCGGCAGGCCCAGCACAAAGGCGCACATCAGCAGGCGGATCACATGCGGGTTCTGGCTGGTGGTGTGCAGCGTGTATTCATCGGTGCCGCGGCTGTATTCGCCGATGGCCACACGCGGCTCCATCGGGTTGGCCACCAGACGGTTGTTGACCAGCTCCAGCGTCGTCACATGGGCGGCGCTGTCAAAGGCCGCCTGCACCGCAGTATCGTCATCATTGCCGAACACCCAGTCATAACAGAGGTTTGAGATCAGATCCTCATGCACCTTGGTGCTGCCGTCCGCCAATGCTGCGGCCATGTTGACCACCGCGGGCTTGTCGCTGAGGTCCAGCTCAATAGCCTCTGCCGCGTCGCGGGCCTGCTCGACTGTGTCGGCCACCACTGCGGCGACGATCTCGCCCACGTGGCGGATGGTGCCGTCGGCGATGATCGGGTGGCGCGGCTCCTGCTGCGGGTTGCCGTGGCGGTCGGTCACGCCCCAGCCGCAGGGAATGCCGCCGACCTCGGCGAAATCGGCGCCGGTGAAGATCTTCACCACGCCGGGCATTGCCTCAGCCGCACTGGTATCCATGGAATTGATGGTTGCATGGGCCACATCCGCGCGCAGGAAATGCACATGGGCCTGGCCGTGTACGTTGATGTCGTCGGTATAGTTTCCGGCTCCTGTCAGGAACCGCACGTCCTCGCGCCGCTTGGGGCTGGCGCCGATGCCGCTGTCATTGTCCTTGGGCATGTCTGGATCTTCCTCCCTGGAGGGTGCTGCCGTGGCGCACCTCTTGGTAATCACTCCTTGTTCAACTCAGGCCGCTCCCTGTCGGCCTGGGGTCGTGAGGTGTCACTCGGCGGCAATCGCCGATACATCCTGCCCCGAGGCCGCCAGGATCGCCTTGACGATATTATGGTAGCCGGTGCAGCGGCACAGGTTGCCTTCAAGGTAGTGGCGGATCTCTGCCTCAGTGGGCTTGGGGTTCTCTTTCAAGAGCGCTGCTGCCGACATCACCATGCCCGGCGTGCAAAAGCCGCATTGCAGCCCGTGGTGGTCCTGGAACGCCTGCTGGATTGTGTTCAGCGAGCCGTCGGCATTGGCCTGCCCTTCGATGGTGGCGACCTGCGCCCCCTCGGCCTCCAGCGCCAGTATGGTGCAGGCTTTCACCGCTTGGCCGTCCACATGCACAACGCAGGCGCCGCACTGGCTGGTGTCGCAGCCCACATGGGTGCCGGTCAGGCCCAGCTCCTCGCGCAGGAATGCGGACAGCAGCGTGCGCCCTTCCACATCGCCGCTGGCAGCCTTGCCGTTCACGGTCATTGAGACCTTGGCCATAGTACCCTCCCTTTAGCTTGTTTTTGTCTGGCTGGGGGGAGTTAACCACGGGCGGGGCCATCCGCGAAGTGTTTTCAGGGCGGTAACGGGGGTAAAATTCGCGTCAGACGGGCCTGCCTAGGGTTGTGACCTTGCGTCACAAATCACGTGCCGCAGCGCCGCATTCAACCTTCTGCATCGCGGCGCGGCATCGGGCGGGTGGGAATCTCCTTCAGCAGCCCGCCAACGCCCATCGCGGCAATATCAGCAGAGGTGACCGGGAGGCCGCAGATCACCCGCTCCAGCACCCAGTCGGCGCCGTTGAGCGCCGGAGAGCGCGCGCAGCCCGGCAGGCCAATGACAGGCCTGTCCTGAAAGCTGCCCAGAAACAGCAGGTTGCCGGGGTCGACCGGCATTCCGAACCGGGTGACGCTGCCGCCCGTCTTGCGCAAAGCCTCAGGTGCGACATCGTGAGTGTCGGAGGTCGCCGAGCCGGTCAGCACCAGCACCAGCTGTCCCGGCGCCCGGCTGATGGCCTCTGCCAGTGCGTCCTCGCGGTGCGGCACCACAACGCGCGGCGACAGGGGGATGCCCATCCGGTGCAGGCGCCCTGCCATCGCAGCGCGGCCTTTGTCCGGCGGCGTCTCGTCAGTCACCTGCGTTTCAATCAGCGTGGCAGAGGAGAACACCGGCGGCAGCACCCGGATCGCATCCCCTGCGCCGTCGCTGGCGCGGCGGATGGCGTCGGCGGCGACGCCATAAGAGATGATCTTGATCGTGGCCAGCATCCCGTCTGCGTCCGCCCGGTGATAGTCCGGCACGGTGGCAACGGTGATCATCGGGTCCGCCGCGTTGACGGCCTCCAGCTTGGCCCGGTCCAGCCGCACCAAACCGGAGCGGTCGGCATAGAGGTTCACCCGGCCCGTACCTGCGCCGGAAATGCGCACACCCTGCGCCGAGGGGTCCGGTACCAGCGCATGTCCAAGCGCTGCTGCGGCGGCGTCCTCGTGCAGATCGGCTGGGTCGAGCCGGGCGACGGTCAGGGTTTCATGCCCCGCTGCGGCGAGGTCTTGGAGATCATCTGCAGTCAGCACCGTGCCCTTGGCCACCTTGCGGCTGCCCCCCTGCAGCGAATGTGCGAGGATGGCGCCCTTGGCCTGTTGCAGCGGGACGGGTCCGAACCTCATGGCTGCTTACCGCGCAGCACGGCGGTCATTTCGGCCAGAATGGACACGGCGATTTCCGCCGGACCGGCAGCGCCGATATCAAGGCCGATAGGGCCGTGGATGCAGTTGATCTGCTTTGCGCTGAAGCCGGCGCCCTGCATCCGCGCCACCCGGGCGGCTTGTGTTTTCTTCGATCCCAACGCGCCGATGTAGAACACATCTGCCTTCAGGGCCGCTTGCAGCGCCGGATCGTCCAGTTTCGGATCATGCGTCAGCAGCACCAGCGCAGTACGGCTGTCGAGACCGAGCTTTGCCACCGCCTCGTCCGGCCAGTCATCCATCAGGGTCTCGCCGGGGAAGCGTTCCGGCGAGGCAAAGGCGGCGCGCGGGTCGATGATCACCACGTCATACCCCGCGATCCGCGCCATCGGCACCAAGGCTTGGGTAATGTGTACGGCCCCGACGCAGACCAGACGCAGCGGCGGGTTGTGGACAGCGACAAAGGTTTCGCCGTCTTCTTCCAGGCCGGAGCGATCCAGGCGCATCCGGTCGGGGTATCCATCGCGGACCAGGCGGCGGACGCCGGTGGCGAGGTTCACCTCATAGGCCGCGGGCGTGCGGTTGGCGCGGGCCTCTGCCAGTTCCTGCAGCAGGTCCGCGGGCAGCGCCGAGCCGACCGGCTCCACCAGCACCTTGATGGTGCCACCGCAGGCGAGGCCCACGGCAAAGGCGTCCGCATCGCTGACGCCGTATTCCAGCAAACGGTGGCGGCCATCCTGCAGTGCGTCAAGTGCTTCGGCCACCACGGCGCCCTCGACGCAGCCGCCGGAGACGGAGCCTTCGATCTTGCCATCTCCCGAGACCACCAGCTGCGAACCGGTGCGGCGCGGCGCCGAGCCCCAGGTCTGCACCACAGTGGCCAGCGCCGCGCCTGAACCGGAACGGTGCCATTCCAGGGCTGTCTCAGGCGCGTTCTCAAACGGGTTTGTGGTCTGCATGCGGCGTCCTCCCCGCCGGTTTGCCCGGCTTTGAGCCTCAAAGGTCGGGGTTTGCAGCCTTGGTTTCAAGCGGGAAGTTGCGGCGTCCAAACAGAAAACGCCCGCCGGAACGGGCGGGCGCTTGGGGCTTGCTTGGGTGCGGTGGTTATTCCGCCGGCTGCAGTTCAGCCTTTTGCGGCACCAGCCGCTGTGGCAGGGCAAAGGCCAGTGCGATGAAACCAAGGCCCAAAATGATGCCCAGCAGATCGCCGGGCAGCGCCATCAGCCCCTCGTATTTGGCGCCGGGAACTGCGCCCAATGTCACCTTGCCGCCCGCGAAATTGTCCAGCATGCCGCTGGCCTTCCACGACGGATAGGTCGCCATATAGGCCGCCGCGCCCAGCAGCCCCCCTGCGATAAAAAACAGCGCGTCCTTGCGGCCCGAAGCGGCGGCGACAACGCCGGTGCCGGGGCAATAGCCCGACAGCGCCCAGCCGGCACCCAGCATCAGCCCGCCGATGAAAACACCGGCATAGGCCGCCTTGACCGACATATGGCCGACATCGACCAGCCCCGCCATCTGGCCGCCGAACATCAGCACCGAGCCGGTGCCGATTGCCAGCAGGATGGATTTGGCCAGGTCCAGATTGGTGAGGTTCAGCATCTTGCCGATAAAGCCAGGGTTCGACGCTCCGATCCGGTCCAGCACCGCACCAAAGGCGGCACCGGTCACAATTGCCAATAAGATGATTGTCATGGCTCAGGCCTCCTTTTGGAACAGCAGCAGCGAGACGGGGATGGCAGCCGCAAAGGCTCCGGCCGCGAAGATATAGCCAGAGAGCGCGGTTTGCATCATGCCGGACATCATGTGCCCCGAGGTACAGCCGCCTGCGAGGCGCGCGCCGTACAGTACGATGAAGCCGCCCAGGAAAGCCGCGGCGTAGCGTTTCATCCGGCAGCCACCGAAGTTGGCGCGCCAGAGCGCGGGGATTGTCCGCTCAGCCTGCGGGATGCCGCCGCGCAGCTTGGCAGAGACCAGCCCGCCCAGCGCCATCGCCAGCACAAAGACAAAGCTGTAATTGAGCGGGCTGGCGACGGCCTTGGCGTATTTGCCGTCCGATTTTGCCAAATAGGCGTTGGTGGAGGTGGTGCCTTCGGCGGTTTCTGTCACCAGTCCTGGGAACACCGCATCTGCGATAATGCCGTCCAGGATCACAAATTGCGTTGAAACCCCGATGGGTTTGACCAGCAGCACCGCCAGAAAGAACACCAGCCCCAGCAAGAGGCCTCCGGCTTTCCAGTTGAGGGACATGTCAGCTCCTTTCGCACGTTACATTCAGATTTCAGAATGCAACATGGAAGCGGGGAGCGGATTGATCCAGATCAAGTGACATTCCATTTATGGAATTTGTTAACCGAGCATTGCCATCAGCCGCGCCTTTTCACCCGCATCAGAAGGGCTGGAGATCACCTGTGCCAGATCCTGCAGCGAGGCGATGGAGTGGCCGGCGCGGAAGCTGTCGGTATAGGGCAGCATGGCGCGGATGCCCTGCGCCTTTGGGGCAAAACCGTCCCAGCGCAACAAGGGGTTCAGCCAGATCAGGCGGCGCGATGACAGCTGCAGCCGCTGCATCTCGCGGGCCAAAGCCTCCGGGTCGCCGCGGTCCAGCCCGTCGGTGATCAAAAGCACCACCGCCCCCTGCCCCATGACACGCCGCGACCAGTCGCGGTTGAAGGCGTGCAGGCAGTCGCCGATCCGGGTGCCGCCCTCCCAGTCCTGCGCCTCGGCGCCCGCGGCGGCCAGGGCCGCGTCGACGTCGCGCTGATGCAGATGGCGGGTGATATTCGTCAGTCTGGTGCCGAAAGTGAAGCCATGCACCCGCGCCCAGCCTTGCCCATTTGCATTGGCGGCGGCGTGCAGGAAATGCAGGATGATGCGGCTGTACTGGCTCATCGAGCCGGAGATATCGCAGAGCACCACCAGATTGGGCCAGCGGATGCGGCGACTGACGCGGGCGATCTGCTGCAATTCGCCGCCCTGGCGGGCTGCATTGCGCAACGTGCGGCGCCAGTCCGGACGTGTCCCTTGCGGCGATGCCATCAGCCGCCGCGACTGGATCGGTGTCACCGGCAGGGTGAGCTGTGCAAGGATGCGTTTGGCGGCGGCGATCTCCGACGTGCTCATCTGTTCGAAATCGAGGGTTCTGAGGCGTTCTTCGGCTGACATGGTGAGGGTGGTGTCCACCTCAACCTCGGTGCCGTCCTCATCATTGTCCGGTGTCTCCGGCTGGTCCCGCATACCGTCCAGCAGCGCCTCTGCCGCCCGCTTTTCCGCCGGTTTTGCGGCGCGGTCCTCCTGCACGCCGCGGATCGCAGGCAGCATGGCGGCCATCATGTGTTCCAGATAGCGCGGGTCGCGCCAGAACAGGCGGAAGACCTGGGCGAAGGCCGCCCGTTGCTCGGGCTTGGTCACGAAACAGGCGTGCAAGGCCCAGTAGAAATCCGTGCGGCTGGTGAAGCCCGCGGCGGCCACCGCCCGCACCGCACCCAGCACACGGCCCGGACCGATCGGCAGGCCGGCCTTGCGCAGGGCGCGGGCGAAATGAGTGATGTTGCGGACCAGCTTGGGGTGGTCCGGCAGGGGGAGCGGCGGAGTGTCAGGCACTAGGGCAGCTCATGGGGGCTCTGCCCCCAAACCCCCGGAGTATTTCTGGAAAGATGAACCATCAGGCCGCATCCAGGCTTGCCCGGGCCTGATCCAGGATGCGTTTGGCCTCGGAGCCGTGCAGGCGGGCGATATCATCCTGGTATTTGAGGATTGCGCCGAGGGTGTCGGCGATCACCTCGGGGCTGAGAGTGATGACGTCGAGCGCTAGAAGACAATTGGCCCAGTCGAGTGTTTCCGCAACACCCGGTTTCTTGAACAGGTCTTCGGTGCGCAAAGATTGCACGAAGGCGACGATCTCGCGGCTGAGCTGCTGGCTGGCCCCGGGCGCGCGGGCGTTGAGGATTTCAATCTCGCGGGGGAAATCCGGGTAGTCGACCCAATGATAAAGACAGCGGCGTTTCAACGCGTCATGCACTTCCCGTGTGCGGTTGGAGGTGAGGATGACAATCGGCGGTTCCGGCGCCTGGATGGTGCCAAGCTCGGGGATGGTGACCTGGAAATCGCTGAGCGCCTCCAAGAGGAAAGCCTCAAACGGTTCATCGGTGCGGTCCAGCTCGTCGATCAGCAAAACCGGGGCGCCGTGTTCGTCCGGGCGCATCGCCTGCAGCAGCGGGCGTTCAATCAGGTAATCGGCGGAGAACAATTCGTTCTGCAGCGCCGCGCGGTCTGCGCTGCCAGCGGCCTCGGCGGTGCGGATGGCGACCATCTGGGCGGCGAAGTTCCATTCATAGACGGCGCTGGCGGCGTCCAGCCCCTCGTAGCATTGCAGCCGGATCAGGCGGCGGCCCAGTGCGGCGGCAATGGCCTTGGCGATCTCGGTTTTGCCGGTGCCGGCCTCGCCCTCCAGAAACAGCGGGCGGCCCAGTTTCAGCGACAGGAACACCACGGTGGCCAGAGACCTGCCGCAGATATAGCCCTGCTCCGAGAGCATCTGCTGGACTTGACCGATGGATTGCGCCTGCTGCATGTTGTGCCTCCCCTTGCCCGGCCAACAGGCCATGCGGGGCGGCATCGGTCAAGCCGCGTGGTGCGGCGACGCTGCGGCGGCGCTTTGGCGGCGGGGCTGACGGCGGCGGTTGAATAACCGGGCCTGCCGGGTAAAACTGCCGCGGGAAGACCCTGCAGACGGCCAGGGCAAGAGGACAGAGACAGGAACGCCAGCCATGCACCGCGTTTTTCGCAAACACGCCGGCCCGAGCGGCCAGGATCAAAGGCGCTAGGGGATGCGGGTTCTGGCCGTCCTTTGCGTGCGCAATGAGGGCGCGTTTCTGCTGGAGTGGCTGGCCCATCACCGGGCTGCGGGCTTTACTGATTTCCTGGTGTTTTCAAACGATTGCCAGGACGGCACCGATCACATGCTGGGCCGGTTGCAGGACATGGGGCAGCTGGTCCATGTCCGCAATGAAGGCCCGTATGACAAGGGCGGCATTCAGTTCACCGCATTGAAGCAGGCCGACCGGCATCCGCTGATGAAGCAGGCCGATTGGGTGCTGGTGCTGGATATTGACGAGTTTGTCTGCATCAAGACCGGCGATGGAACCGTGGCGGAACTGCTGGCAGCGCTGCCTGAGGCCGATGCGGTGACGCTGACCTGGCGGCTGTTCGGCAACGCAGGCGCCGTGCGGTATAAGGATGCGCCGGTGACCGCGCAATTCACCCGTTGCGCGCCGGAGGTCATTCACTGGCCCTGGCGGGCGGTGATGTTCAAGACGCTGTATCGCAATGACGGCACCTACCGGAAATGCGGGGTTCACCGGCCCCGCGATATCCGCAGCGCAGCACTGCTGGACAGCTTCCGCTGGTATGATTGTGAAGGCCGCGAACTGGGCAAGGCGTTCAAGACCAAACGGCTGTTTTCCAACTACGGCCAGCCCAACGGACGGCTGGCGCAGCTGAATCACTACCCGCTGGGGGCGATGGAGAGCTATGTGCTGAAGGCCGACCGCGGAAGGGTCAACCGGCAGGCGGAGCTGGGCATGGATTACTGGGTTGAGCGCAATTATTGCAGCGCCGAGGATACCTCCATCGCCCGTTACGGCACAGACTGCGCAGGTCTTCAGGCCGGGCTGATGGAGGATCCGGAACTGGCCCGGCTGCACCGCGGGGCTGTAGCCTGGCGCCATGCCCGGTTTGCCGGGCTGATGACACAGGAACCCTATCGGGCGCTGTTTGCGCGGCTGCTGATGACGCCCCCTGCCCGCCCGATAAGCCCGGCAGCCGCTGATCTGCTGCGCAGCTTTGCCATTCCGGACCAAGCCGCTCCGCAGCCCCCGGAGGACAGCAGCTGAGGCACAGCTGCCGACCCAGGCAAAAGGCCGCCGAAAGAACCGCGCGCCGCCTCATTCAGGCATGGGTTTTTCCAATTTTGGCCTTAATTGTCACCTAAATGTAAATCCAAACAGCAGGCAGGACCCCTTTGGGGCAAAGAGGACAGCAGGCATGCAGGACGGACTTGAAAATCTGGATGAAGACCTTTCCGGGCTGAAGCCGGCCCAGTGGAAAGCCCGGATGGCGGCTTTGGCCGAAGAGCATGGCATGTTCCAGCCGCTTGGCGACAAGCATTTCGCCACATTCATCGACCAGGGCAACACGCTCTTGGTGACGTTTGAAACCATGCAGGGCATTCACAACCTGTCGGATCAGGCGCAGCCGCTGGGGTTTGACCTGGTGAAGAACCTGGGCTGGTCGCATATGTGCGTGGTGTCGGACGGTGACACCTGGTTCCGCGAAGGCCGTATCTATGGCTTTTTCGATCAGCTGATCGACGACGGTTTTTTCGACGAGTTCGACAAAGTGATCTTTTATGGCGCGGGCCCCTGCGGTTATGCAGCGGCGGCCTATTCGGTGGCCTCGCCGGGTGCGGTGGTGGTCGCGGTGCAGCCGCAGGCGACGCTGGACCCGCGGATGACCGAATGGGATGACCGGTTTGCCGATATGCGGCGCCTGTCCTTCACCGACCGCTATGGCTATGCGCCTGACATGCTGGACGCCGCTGATCAGGCCTATGTGATCTATGACCCGCGGGAACAGCTGGACGCCATGCATGCCGCGCTGTTTGCGCGCAAGAACGTGACCCGGCTCAGGGCTGCGCATCTGGGCGATGCGGTGCAGACCCGGCTGATCGAGATGGAGATGCTGTACCACATCCTGTCGCTGGCAGGCAGCCGCAAGCTGACCGGCGGCGCCTTTCACAAGCTGCTGCGCAGCCGCCGCAACAATTCTTTCTTCCTGCGCAATCTGCTGAAAAACCTGGAACGGCAGGACCGCCCGTTCCTGATGGCGCTATTGTGCCGCAATGTGACCGAGCGGATGCGGGCCCCGAGGTTCCGCCGCCGCCTGCAGGAATTGCAAACCCGCGCCGAAGAAGGCGAGTTCATCTTTCCTGCCAAACCCTGAGCAGCGCCTGCCCCGGGCGCATTCAGCCGCTTCTTTTCTGCCCGCCTCTGTGCTAGGCGGACGGCATGACCCAGACGCTGACCATCCCCCGCCCCGACGACTGGCACCTGCATCTGCGCGATGGCGCGATGCTGGAGGCCGTGCTGCCCGAAACCGCCCGCCATTTCGGCCGCGCAATCATCATGCCGAACCTGGTGCCGCCGGTGGTAACCGCTGGTCAGGCCGCCGCTTATCGCGACCGCATTCTGGCCGCGCTGCCCAATGGCATGGCGTTTGAGCCCTTGATGACGCTGTACCTGACCGAGGACACCGACCCCGCGGATGTTGCCGCGGCGCACGCCAGCGGGCTGGTCAAGGCGGTAAAGCTGTACCCGGCCGGCGCCACCACCAATTCGGCCTCGGGCGTCAGCGACTTCGACAAGGTGCGCGGCGTGCTGGAAAAGATGGCCGGGATCGGCCTGCCGCTGTGTGTGCACGGCGAAGTCACAGATGCGGACATCGACATTTTCGACCGCGAGGCCGTATTCATCGACCGGGTGCTGGACCCGATCCGCAAATCCACCCCCGGACTGCGCGTGGTGATGGAGCATATCACCACCAAGAACGGTGTGGACTATGTGAAATCCAACGCCGCAGATCTAGGGGCGACGATCACCACGCACCATCTGATCATCAATCGCAACCACATCCTGGTGGGCGGCATCAAGCCGCATTACTATTGCCTGCCGGTCGCCAAGCGCGAAGAGCACCGTCTGGCGTTGCGCGCTGCCGCCACTTCGGGCGATGCGCGGTTCTTTCTGGGCACCGATTCCGCGCCGCATACCGATCCAAACAAGGAAAGCGGCTGCGGCTGCGCCGGCTGTTTCACTGCCACCAACACCATGTCCCTTCTGGCGCATGTGTTTGAAGAGAAAGGCGCGCTGGACAAGCTGGCGGGCTTTGCCTCGAAAAACGGTCCGGAGTTCTACGGCCTGCCAGTGAGCGGCGAGATGCTGAGCTTAAGCAAATCGGACGCGGCTGTGGAATTTCCCGAAAAGATCGAAACCCGTGAGGGACCGGTGACGGTGTTTCAGCCGGGGTTTGATGTTTACTGGAAAGTCGCAAAATGACAGACCCGGCCCGCAAAGCAGGCTGCTGCGCGGGCCGGACCGGGCCATTTGCCAAAAACTGCGACTATAGCGCCATTACAACACCTGTTAACGAAACATGAACAATCTCCAGTCCGCCGCTTGCATTGCGACCGCAATCTAAAGACGCTCTCAGCCGATTTCAAAAGTTTGCCGCACAGGCAGACAGTTCAATGTAATGAGGCTGATAATGACGACATTTTCACTCCGCGGTATCCGGGTCGACTATTCTGGTGACGACATTGCAGCCGCAAGCGCCATTCAGGCCGAAGTGGTAGTGCCATCTGCATCAACCACATTCAGCTATACGATAACCGGCCACCAGGAAGACAATGTCGCTGAAATCAGCCTGACTGGCGGCATCCGGCAGCTGAGAATTGAAGGCAGGATTTACGACCATTCAACGGACGCGCCCGGGTATGAAACACTGATTACCAGCGTCACATGGTCCGGCGGCACCAGCATTGTACTGATTGTCGCTGAAGAGACCGGACCCAACTCGGACACCGATTACATCTTCCATTTGGACGGCCCTGCTTTCCCTGCAATCGGAACTTTGCAAGAGTGGATCAGTGTAAATGACTCTATCACCAGCCTTATGGATCCGACAGGCAGTTTTGCACCGGGCGCGGATATACCATGGTCCACATTCACCCATTCTACTGTCAGTGAAGAAGACACTTATGTCGGCACCTCCGGCAACGACACTTTGACCGGCACCGGAGCTGATGACTATTTCATCAGCTCCGAAGGCAATGACCGTTATAATGGTTCTGGAAGCAAATATGACCAGGTCACCTTCAATAATGACCCCGGCGGTGTCACCGCCAACCTGAAAACCGGTAAGGCAACAGACGGCTGGGGCGACACTGACACTTTGCGCAGCATAGAAATGCTGCGCGGCTCCGCCTTTGATGACGATCTGTCGGGAAATGGCAAACGTAACTTCTTTCGCGGACTGGCAGGCGATGACACGATCAACGGCCGCGGAGGCCGGGACGAGGTCCGTTACGACCGCGACGAACGCTATGGCGGCGAGGACGGCGCAACTGTCAACCTGTCCAAAGGCTTTGCCATTGACGGCTTTGGCGACCGCGACACGCTGAAAAGCATCGAAAACGCGCGCGGCACTGACAGCGGCGACAAGATTACCGGCAGCAGCACCGGCAACCGCATTATGGGACTGGGCGGCAATGACACCCTGTCCGGCAAGGGCGGCAACGACACGGTTTTTGGCGGCAGCGGCAAGGACAGGATCAATGGTGACGGCGGCAACGATCTGCTGTCCGGCGAAGGCGGTGCTGACCGGTTCATTTTCAAAGGCACTTTTGGTGACGACACGGTATCTGACTTCTCGACGGCCGGGCGCAAGGAAAAGATCGACCTGTCTGATGTCACAACCATCAAGCATTTCCGCGATCTAAAGAACAACCATCTGTCCGAAAACGATGACGGCGATGCGGTGATCAGCGACAACCGCGGCAATACAATCACCCTGGAAGACATCGCGGTGGCAGACCTGTCCGGCAACGACTTTCTGTTCTGACCCCGAACCGCAGGTGCCGGCCTGAAAAGTCAGCGGCGAAAAACAGAAAAAAGGCCTGTGCTCCGGCACGGGCCTTTTGTTCACTATTCCAATCAGCCGGCGCTTTACACCTGAAAGACGAGCTGGCAAGTGTAGTTTCAACTTTGATTAAAATAAGTTCTTTTTGAGGTGAACACGTATGACGACCTATACGCTTTCAGGCTTCGGCGTCGGCAAATTTTCTTTGTTCGATCCTGCCGGGGGGGGATGGGTGCAGACCGGCCTGAAACTCAGACTGACGGTTCCGGATGGCGAAGGGTTTACGTTTTCGCCAACCCGGGTTCACGAAGACAAGGTTGATATCGAACCCGGTGATCACGTTTCCGGCCTGACGCGGACCCAAGGCGAGGCCGCTGACGGAACCCACTATGACACGCTGGACACAGGATATTCGCTGTCAGAAATTTCGTGGGACGGCGGCAAGACCGTGGTTCTGACAATACACAGTATGAGTGTTCACCAGGCTGTTTATGCGCTGAGCGGCGATCCGCTGCCGGAGATCGGCAGTTACAGCGACTACGCGGCCTTTGAAGGCTCGATCACGCAGCGGTCCCCTGTCACCACCTCCCTGCAGCCCGGTCAAGTCCTGGAGTGGGCCCTTGGCACCGTGGACGTTTCGCAACACGACAGGCTCATCGGAACCGGCCGGGATGATACGCTGAAGGGCGGTGCCGGGGCTGACACCATCAAAGGCGGCGCGGGCGACGACGTTGTGAAAGGCGGGTCCGGCAGCGACAAGCTGGCCGGAAATTCAGGCGATGACACGTTGTCCGGCCAAAGGGGCGAAGACAGGCTGAACGGCGGCAGAGGCAGGGACAGCCTGGATGGCGGAAGGGGGGACGACGCGCTGAAAGGCGGCAAAGGCCGGGATACGCTGGATGGCGGTGCAGGGTACGATACCCTGCATGGCGGCTCCGGGCGGGACAAGCTGGACGGCGGCTATGGCGATGATCTTTTGACCGGCGGATCAGGCGACGACACTTTTGTGTTTTTTGACGTGTTTGGCGACGACATCATTACCGACTTTGATGCCTCCAGCAGCGGTGAAAAGATTGACCTGAGCACGGTGTCCAGCATCACGGATTTGACCGATCTGCTGGACAACCACATTCGCGAGGACGGCGAAAACGTCGTGATCGAGGACGCACACGGCAACACCATCACGCTGAAAGATGTGCAGCTGGCGGATCTGGACGAAACGGATTTCAATTTTGAATTGCTCGAATGGGAGCCTGTGCTCGTTTCAGGCAAGCAGCCCGCCGGCATCGACACCCCTACCCCCATTGTTGAAAAACTCTGGGGCTGCGAAGACTACCCAGCCCCGCTGGAATGGAACTTGGTCTGATCTGAACAACAGAGGGCAGCGTTGGCCTGCTGCCTTTCACCGGGGGTTCAAACCGGCGGCGTTCCGGTTTAAGGACAGCAAAACCGCTGCCGCAAAGGATGCCTGCCGCCATGATCCCCTCGTCCTATCCGTCTCAAGAAGAAATCGCCCGCCTTTCGGCCCGGATGCTGCTGGAAATCGGCGCAGTGAACTTTAATACCGAAACGCCCTACACGCTGGCGTCCGGCCTGCCCTCGCCCAGCTATATCGACTGCCGCAAGCTGATCTCCTTTCCGCGCATCCGCTCGACGCTGATGGATTTCATGACCGTGACCGTGATGCGCAATGCCGGGTTTGAGGCGTTTGACAATATCGCCGGCGGTGAGACTGCGGGCATTCCCTTTGCTGCCCTGGTCGCCGAACGCATGGCGCTGCCGATGACCTATGTGCGCAAGAAGCCCAAGGGCTATGGCAAGAACGCCCGCATCGAGGGCGCGATGAGCGAAGGCGAACGGGTGCTGCTGGTCGAGGACCTGACCACCGATGGCGGATCGAAACTGTCGTTTGTCGATGCGATCCGCGAGACCGGAGCCAGCTGCGGCCACACCGCAGTGATTTTCTATTACGACATCTTCCCGGAAACCACCAAGACGCTGGGCGATCACGGGGTGGAACTGCACTATCTGTGCACCTGGTGGGATGTGCTGGCCGAAGCCCGCGCGCAAGGCGCCTTCAGTACCGAGACGCTGGATGAGGTGGAAACCTTCCTGAAGGATCCGCGCGCCTGGCAGGACGCGCATAAATCCGCTTAACGCCAGGGAAAGCGTTACGGGGCGGCCTGTGGACAAAGCCGCCTCGAATCATATTCTGCGCCAATTGAAATGCAGATATAGAATTCTTCCCAGATCGCGCCACATCATATAGTCTGCATAGGGCAGGCATGCTGGCCATTCCGGTAAACAGCCCACAGGCCCCGTGCGGATATCCACAAGGGATCCACAGAGATTCCCAGATAGGAGAAACGCCCTTGGCGCCCTATAAGGCGGGCTTAGTGACGAGAGCAGTGATGAACGAAATTACCCCTTTCGACGGCGATATGCCGCCTCCGGCCCCGATGCCGGAGCCTGCCGCACCGCAATCTGCGATGCCGGACAATGAACTGCCGCATTCGGTGGAGGCGGAACAGCAGCTCTTGGGTGCGATCCTGACCAACAACGAGGTCTATGACAAGATCGCGCTGATCATCGACTCGTCGCATTTCTATGATCCGGTGCATGCCCGGATCTATGAAGTGGCCGCGGCGCGGATCTCCAAGAACGCGCTGGCCTCGCCCGTCACGCTGAAGGCGTTTCTGGAAGACCACGAGGGGCTGAAGGAGCTGGGCGGCCCGGCCTATCTGGCCAAGCTTGCCGGCGCGTCGATCTCGGCCTTCGCGGTGCGGGATTACGCACAGATGATCTACGACCTGGCGATCCGGCGCGAGCTGATCGCCCTGGGCCACAGCATTGCAGAAAAGGCGCGCCGCGTTGACGTGGCATCAGAACCTAAAGAGCAGATCGTTGAAGCAGAACAATCGCTGTATCAGCTGGCCGAACAGGGCCAGACCGAAAGCGGTTTCAAGTCGTTCCTGAAAGCCGTCACAGAAGCGGTTAATGTGACCAACGAGGCGTATCAGCGGGGTGGCGGCATGGCCGGCATCTCGACGGGCCTGACGGACCTCGACAAACAACTTGGCGGCCTGCATCCCTCGGACCTTCTGATCCTCGCGGGCCGCCCCTCTATGGGGAAGACGTCGCTGGCGACCAACATCGCCTTTAACGTCGCCAAGGCCTATAAACGCGGGATAAAACCCGACGGTTCGGAGGGCGCGCTGGACGGCGGCGTGGTCGGCTTCTTCAGCCTTGAGATGAGCGCCGAGCAGCTGGCCGGGCGTATTCTGGCGGAAGCGTCTGAGATTTCCTCGCATAAGATCCGCCAGGGTGACATGACCGAAGGCGAATTCCGCCGCTTTGTGCAGGCGGCCAAGGATCTGGAAAGCTGCCCGCTGTTTATTGACGACACACCGGCGATCCCGATTTCGCAGCTTGCCGCACGGGCGCGGCGCCTGAAGCGGACGCATGGGCTGGACCTTCTGGTGATCGACTATCTGCAGCTGTGCCGCGGCATGGCCGAAAACCGGGTGAACGAGATTGCCGAAATCTCGATGGGGATGAAGGCGATTGCCAAGGAATTGAACATCCCCGTGATCGCGCTGTCGCAGCTGTCGCGTCAGGTGGAAAACCGCGAAGACAAACGGCCGCAGCTGTCGGACCTGCGGGAATCCGGCTCAATCGAACAGGACGCCGACGTGGTGATGTTTGTGTTCCGCGAGGAATACTACAAAGAACGGGAAAAGCCCGGCGATCACGAGCTGGACAGGATGGAAGAGTGGAAGCAGGCGATGGAGAGCCTGCACGGCAAGGCGGATGTCATTGTCGGCAAACAGCGCCACGGTCCCATCGGCACCGTGACCCTGACATTTGAGGCGCAATTCACCCGCTTTGGCAACCTGGCCAAAGCCTGGCAGCAGGGGCAGGAAGACTACTGATCCAGGCCGGTTTGGGCCGGAGTCCGGTTTGCCTATGCCAAGGACACGCCGATCACTTGACCGTCACCACCTTGGCACCGGCCCGGTCCTGCCCCCCAGGACCGGGCTTATTTGTTTGATGGCGGCGGAGCTCTGCCGCCATTCCGGTTTTTCCCACTTGACCTGCGGTCTCCCCATGTCATGAACACCGCATGAGCACGGCAAGATTGACAATCAACCTGGATGCGCTGGTCACCAACTGGCGGAATCTGGATGCGCTGACCACCTGCGAAACCGCAGCCGTGGTCAAGGCGAACGGCTATGGCCTGGATGCGGGCCGCGTCGGCAAGGCACTGGCCAAGGCGGGCGCGCGCAATTTCTTTGTGGCGGCAGCGGAAGAAGGCGGCGCGCTGCGGCGCGCACTTGGCCCCGGCCCCGGCATTTCGGTGTTTTCCGGCCATATGGCGGGCGACACCAAGCTGCTGAAGGATTTTCAGCTGACGCCGATGCTGAACTCGCTGGACCAGATGCTGCGCCATTTCGAGGCGCTGCCGGGGCATCCGTTCGGGGTGCAGCTGGACAGCGGCATGAACCGGCTGGGAATGGAGCACAGCGAATGGGCCGCAGTGGCCGAGATCGCCCTGGGCCAGAATCCGGTGCTGCTGATGTCGCATCTGGCCTGCGCCGATGAGCCCGGCCACGCGATGAACGCGCAGCAGCTGCAGACCTTCCGCGATATGACCGACGGGCTGGAAATCCCCCGCTCGCTGGCCGCGACCGGCGGCATGCTGCTGGGGCCGGAATACCATTTCGACCTTTGCCGCCCCGGTATCGGGCTTTATGGCGGGCTGCCGTTCACGGACGCACTGCCGGTGGTGCAGCTGGACCTGCCGGTCATTCAGCTGCGCGATCTGGAACCGGGTGAGACTGCCGGTTACGGCAACAGCTGGACCGCCAAGCGCCCCAGCCGCATCGCCACCGTCGCCGCGGGCTATGCCGACGGTTTGCACCGGGCGATGGGCAATGGCGGTATCCAGGTGTTTGCGGGCCGCGCCCCCTGCCCCGTGGTGGGCCGGGTCTCGATGGATCTGATCACTGTGGATGTGACCGACCTGGCTGAGGTACCTGAGGCGCTGTCGATCCTCAATGAGCAGCAGACCGTGGATCGGCTGGCCGATGCGGCCGGCACCATCGGCTATGAGATTCTGACCTCTACCGGTCACCGCTATGCACGGACGTATCAGGGATGAACCCGATTGCCTTTCTGGCCCGGCTGGGCCGCGCAGCACTGGCCGGGCTGGCCGCTGTTGGCCGCGCAGCACTGTTTGCGCTGCGGGCGTTCAGCCATATGGCCCGCCCGCCCTATTACCCGCGCGAGCTGCTGAATGCGCTGTTGAACATCGGCTGGCTGTCGCTGCCGGTTGTGGGCCTGACCGCGGTCTTCACCGGCGGCGCGCTGGCGCTGCAAATCTATGCCGGCGGCGCGCGCTTTAACGCCGAGGCGGTGGTGCCGCAGATCGTCGCCATCGGCATGGTGCGCGAGCTGGGCCCGGTACTGGTCGGGCTGATGATCGCGGCGCGGGTGACCTCGTCGATTGCGGCGGAGATCGCCACCATGAAGGTGACCGAGCAGATCGACGCGCTGGTGACGCTGTCGACCCACCCGATGAAATACCTGGTCGCCCCCCGCGTGCTGGCGGCGCTGATCACCGTGCCGGTGCTGGTCGGCGTCGGCGACATCATCGGGATCATGGGCGGCTATGCTGTTGCGGTGCAGAACCTCGGCTTCAATTCCGCGGCCTACCTGAAGAACACCGTTGATTTCCTGGAGCCGCTGGACATTATCTCGTCACTGGTCAAAGGCGCCGCCTTTGGCACCATCGCGGCGATGATGGGCTGCTATTACGGCATGCAATCGGGCCGCGGCGCACAGGGCGTGGGCCGCGCCACCAAAGGGTCCGTTGAATCCGCTGCAGTGCTGATCCTGGCCGCCAACTTTGTCCTGACAGGGGTGTTCTTCTCGCTATGATCCGCATGGAAAACGTCCGCAAATCCTTTGGCGACAATGCTGTGCTCAACGGCATGAACCTGGAAATCGCCAAGGGCAGCTCGATGGTGATCATCGGCGGTTCCGGCACCGGGAAATCCGTGGCGCTGAAAAGCGTGCTGGGGCTGATCACCCCGGACAGCGGTGAAATCTATGTCGATGGCAGGCCTGCAGGCCAGGGCGACCGCGACAAGTTCCTGGCGCGGTTCGGGATGCTGTTTCAGGGCGGTGCGCTGTTTGACTCGCTGCCGGTCTGGCAGAATGTGGCCTTTCGCCTGCTGCGCGGCGCGCTGAAGCGCCCGGCGGATGAGGCCCGCGAGATCGCCATTGAGAAACTGCGCCGGGTGGGTTTGAAATCAGACGTCGCCGACCGTCTGCCTGCTGAACTGTCAGGCGGCATGCAGAAACGTGTAGGCCTCGCCCGCGCTATTGCGGCGGAGCCGGAGATCATCTTCTTTGACGAGCCGACCACCGGTCTCGACCCGATCATGTCGGGCGTGATCAATGACCTGATCCGCGAGATTGTGGTGGAGATGGGTGCCACGGCGATGACCATCACCCACGACATGACCTCGGTGCGCGCCATTGCCGACAATGTGGCGATGCTGCACGGCGGGGTGATCCAATGGACAGGCCCGGTGGCTGAAATGGACCAGTCAGGCGACCCCTATATGGAGCAGTTCATCCACGGCCGCGCAGAGGGGCCGATTGAGGCAGTGCGGTGACTTTGGTGCTTTTTGATGAGGTCCTGACCTACTCCGGCCAAATCTACGCCTTTGGATGCGCCTATGCTGTCAGTGCCATGTTCCTGTTTTCGGGTGTGCCGCCGATCTATGCACTTCCAAAACAAAAGGACCATCGTTTCGCTGCAGCTGAAGAAAGACACCAGCCCAAAGCTTTCGGCTGGCTCGGAAAGGACTTGGCTTCTCCACCAAGCTTTCCCGCCTTTCTACTGATTGTTTTTTTTGTTGCGCTTGCGGCCTATTTCGGTTGGCCGGTATTGAAACTACTCTCCGGCATCACGGCAATCGGCGCAGGGATTGGCCTCCGCTACTATCTCAAGAAGATGCAGCAGAGTAGCATGATAGAATTTGACATCGGAAGCATCGGCATAGGTGTCATGGCCGCCTTCTTCTAGTTCGTGGCGAGTACTGCTTTTGATTTCATCTTTCCCCAAGTACTCCCACCGGAGGCTTTCCACCAAAGGCCATCGCTTGTCCGTAGGTGGAAGCGAAGCGCCCGCCCATGGGGGCGGACGGGCGCTGGCCGAGCCGCAAGCAGCCCAGCTGGGGCTAACCGCCGCCGTTTTCCCCCTTCCATAACCGGCCCCAAACACACAAGTCTTGGCGGACCCGCAAGAAACGAGCCGCCATGACCCTCCGCCTCCTCACCCTCTCGCTGCTGATCCTTTACCCCGTCGCCTGGTTTGCACCATTGATGCGGGCTGGGCTGCTGCCGATCTTCGGGCTCAGCGAAATCTCGGTGCTTACGGGGCTGCAGTCCTTATGGGGCAGTGATGCGGTGCTGGCGCTGATCGTGACATTTTTTGCGATCTTTGCCCCCTACCTCAAAACCATCGGCCTGGCGCTGGTGCAGTGGGACCTGCTGGATACGCGGGTGCAGCCGGTCCTGCATGTGCTGGGCAAACTGGCAATGGCTGATGTTTTCCTCATCGCGCTTTACATCACGCTGGCCAAGGGGATCGGCCTAGCGACCATTGAGACCGCCTGGGGGTTGTACCTGTTCACGGTATGCATCCTGGCCTCGCTGGGGCTGGGGATGCTGACTGAACGCACTGCAAAGATTGGCAAAACACCGGACTGAAAGCTTGATCCGGCGCTGAATCGCTCCATTTCGTAGGGCCGAACACCTGTATCGCAGGGGTCCGGCACGCTGCGCCCGGTTGACGGGCGTCCCCCGCAGCCCCGCCGGCCCCGCATCTATTGCATTGCTGCTGGAGGGGGACCTATGTCCGGCGTTCAATCGATCCTGTTCACTGCCCAGACCGCATTCATGCGGCTGACGTTCCTGCTGATCTGCTTTGGCGCGCTGGCGGCGCTGGCGGCCACCGGGCTGTCGGCCTCGGGCGTCTGGCCCTGGCTCAGCCTGCAGGCCGGGGTTGGCGCTGATATCTACCCGCAGGCCGGAATGGCGGCGCAGATCACCCTGACGGCGCTGGCGGTGATGCTCGCGTTTTTCCTGCCTGCCAACGGGCGTATCCTGGCGCTGGAAACCTCGCACCGGCGGTTTTCGCTGCAAATGGAGGACGTGCTGCAGGCCTATCAACTGGCCCATGCCGCCGACCGTGCCGGGATCTTTACCCTGGCATCAGAATTCGACGCGGTGAAGGAGCGGCTTGCCTTTCTGCGGTCGCACCCCGATCTGGCCGGGCTGGAACCGCAGGTGCTGGAGGTGGCGTCGCAGATGAGCCAGGTCAGCCACGAGCTGGCAGAGACCTATTCCGACGCCAAAATATCCCGGGCCCGGCTGTTTCTGCAGCAGCGCCAGGAGGAGCTGGAGACCTTCAAGGCGCGGCTGGAGGATGCCCAGATCGTCATGCATGAGCTGCGCCAGTGGTCCCGCGATGTGGAGATCGAGGAAAGCATCGCCAAATCGCATCTGGGGCGGCTGCGCGGCGAGCTGTTCGAATTGCTGCCGGAACTGTCGGCGCAACTGCAAAGCCCGCCGGACGGGTCTGATCCGCATCCCGGCAGCGTCGTGCCGATCCAGCCGCCCCGCCGCGCGGACTGACCCGCTGCGCTCCCTCCTTGCGGAAGACGCGTCAAAGGGGCGCTGCCCCCGGCCCTTAAGGGCCTCCCCCGGGGTATTTTCAACCAGAAAGAAGCCCGCTTCTTCTGGCCCCAAATATCCCGGAGCGCGAGGCAGAGCCTCGCTTTTGCCGTGACAACCCGCAGGAACCGCGCGTCAAGGTTCGCGGCTCTTGAACAAAACAGAAACATCTGCCACTGATCCGGCATGGCAAAAACATCTTTCTCCTGCTCGGCCTGCGGCGCGAGCTTCTCCAAATGGTCGGGCCGCTGCGAAGGCTGCGGCGAATGGAACACGATTTCCGAGGACAAGGGGCTGAGTTCCGGCCCCTCGAAAAAGTCACTGGGCGTCAAACGCGGGCGCACCATCCCGCTGAGTGATCTGGCCACACGCGAAACCCCGCCGCCGCGCGCCTGCTGCGGCGTGGGGGAACTGGACCGGGTGCTGGGCGGCGGCCTGGTGGCGGCCTCGGCCATTCTGGTGGGGGGGGATCCGGGGATCGGCAAATCCACCCTTTTGCTGCAAGCGGCGGCGCGGTTTGCCAAGGCCGGTGTCAAGACCATCTATGTCAGCGGCGAGGAAGCCAGCGCGCAGGTGCGGATGCGGGCGCAGCGGCTGGGGCTGACGGATGCGCCGGTGCAGCTGGCTGCCGAGACCAACCTGCGTGATATTCTGACGACGCTGGAAGCGGAGAAGCCGCAACTGGCTATCATTGATTCCATCCAGACCATGTGGTCCGACCATGTGGACAGTGCGCCGGGGTCGGTCAGCCAGGTGCGGGCTGCTGCGCACGAGCTGACCACCTTTGCTAAACGCAACGGGGTGTCGATCATCATGGTCGGCCATGTCACCAAGGACGGCCAGATCGCCGGCCCCCGCGTGGTTGAGCATATGGTCGACACGGTGCTGTATTTCGAGGGGGAGCGCGGCCATCAGTTCCGCATCCTGCGGGCGGTCAAGAACCGCTTTGGCCCGGCGGATGAGATCGGCGTGTTTGAGATGACCGGCGGCGGGCTGGCTGAGGTCATCAACCCCTCGGCCCTGTTTCTGTCCGAACGCGGCGAGCCGTCGCCCGGCTCAGTTGTGTTTGCCGGCATTGAGGGCACCCGGCCCGTTCTGGTCGAAATGCAGGCACTGATTGCGCCCTCGCCCCATTCGCAGCCGCGCCGCGCTGTTGTCGGTTGGGATTCATCGCGGCTGGCGATGATACTGGCCGTCCTCGAAGCGCGCTGCGGCATCCCGTTTGCAGGATTGGATGTCTATCTGAACGTGGCGGGCGGCATGAAGATCTCGGAACCTGCGGCGGACCTTGCGGTGGCCGCAGCGCTGCTGAGCGCGCGGGAAGACGTGGCTTTGCCCGCCGATACCGTGGTTTTCGGAGAAATTTCGCTATCCGGAGCCCTGCGTCCGGCTCCGCAGACCGAAAACCGGTTGAAAGAGGCGCAAAAACTTGGTTTCACGGCGGCGATTGCCCCTGGCGGCAGTAAAACTGTGTCCGTGAACGGTCTGAACTTGCGAAAGTCCAGCGATCTGGCCGGTTTTGTTGGCGAATTCTTCGGGGCCGGCTAAGGTCGCAAAAAATTTATCGCAGGCAAACGGGCGAGGGACATGGAAGGTTTCACAATCATCGACGGGGTCGTGGCCCTGGTCATCGTCGTATCGGCGCTGCTGGCCTATTCACGTGGCTTCGTGCGCGAAGCGATGGCCATCGCAGGCTGGATCGCCGCAGGCGTGCTCGCCTTTATCTTTGCGCCGCAGGTGGAACCGCTGATGGCGGAAATTCCGGTGATCGGCGAATTCATTGCCGACAGCTGCGAATTGTCGATCATCGCGGCCTTTGCCGCGGTGTTTGCATTGGCGCTGATCGTTGTCTCCTTCTTTACGCCGCTGTTTTCCACCCTGGTGCAGCGCTCGGCGCTTGGCGGGCTGGACCAGGGCGCGGGTTTCTTCTTTGGGGTGTTGCGCGGCATTCTTTTGGTGGCGATTGCCTTCTTCCTCTACAATGTTGTGATGACCGGGCAGAGCTTCACAATTGTTGACGAAAGCCGCTCGGCCGACGTGTTTGAGCGTTTGATCGGCAAGATTGAGGACCGCAACCCGGAGCAGGCATTGGGCTGGGTCACCGAGCAGTATGAAGCGCTGATCGGGTCCTGCGGTCAGTAATACCTAAGGATTACCACCTTAAGACAGACACGCGGGCGCCCCTTGGGCGCCCGTTTTGCTTTGATTTCAAAGCGTTCACACAGTTATCCACAAGCATCCGGGCTGGACGGTTAACGAGATAAATGGTGGTTAACGTCCTGTTAACCAAAAGGAATCACGTGCAGAGCGAGCAAAACCCGGGTCATCAAACTTGCGGTAAATCTTAACAAATCCTCAGCCTGCCCCGTCAAACAGTTAACAATCCCCCTGAAAAGGCGGCTTTTGTCCCGGAAAAATCGCGCCATCCCGAAATGGGACGCACGCCCGCCCCAATTTGGTCCCAATTCCGGGGCCTGATGGCTTCAACGGCAAAACGCCGGGCTAAGACGCTCAGAAGGGACGACACAATGCAGCTGGACCACACCACAGATTTTGCCGACTATCAGCCGGTTGATGTTCTGCTGCTGACCAATCCCCTGCCGCACACGCTGTCTGCGGCCCCTGCCAAGAGGCGCAACCGTATCCGCAGCGGCGGCTTTCTGCCCGCAACGCTGGTGGAGACCGAAGAAGGCTTTAAGCAGGCCCGCGACGTGAAGCCCGGCGACATGGTGTTCACCTTTGACGGCGGTGCTCAGGAAGTGAAAGCGGTCCGCCACGCAGTGCCGCGTCTGACCACATGCATGCATGTCCCGGCCGGCGCCCTGGGCAATGACACCGACCTTATGCTGCCCTCGGACCAGCAAGTGGCGCTGGAAATGGACACTGCCGCGCGCCTGTTCGGCCTGCCGGTGGTGGTCACCAAGCTGATTGCGCTGACCGGCTACAAAGGTATCACCGCAGTTGCGCCCGAGCGTCTGGGCCGCATCCATTTCGAGTTTGCAGAAGAAGAGCTGGTCTGGGCCGAAAGCGGCATGCTGCTGCCCGCAGGCGATGTTGCCGAAGAGTCCGCCTTTCACCAGCTATCGCTTTCCGAGACCCGCCAGGTGCTGGCCAGCGACGACGGCCGCGCTCTTGCCGAGACCGGCATGGGCAGCGAGGACGCCCGCCTGCCGTCGCCGCTGGACAACCTGCTGGACCGTATTCTGGCAGCCTGATCACCGGGGCCAAGCCCCCCAAGACATTCCCTCCCCCCTCGGGCCCGCCTTTGTGCGGGCCTTTTCTTTGCAGGATGCGGCCACCGGGCTGGAAGAACAGCATCCTGACCGCATCCCGCAATCAGCCGGCCATCGGCCGCATACCGCACAAAACCGGGAAAATATTTCGCGCAGCAGCGTCATTTCGAAAAAAATTGCCCGGAATTTGGATGTGTGCCAGCATCAGCGCAGGCGCCGAGACGCATGACAGAACAAATGGCGCCCGTTTTCAGGGAGGATTTGACGATGAATTTGCGGCCTGACCCCACATTCCATGCCACCCCAAGGCTAGCCATGGAAGCCCCGGCCGAGACGCTGGCTTTTACCCTTATGCTCAGCCCCGATGGTTCGCAGCCTGACGGGCTGGCGGTTGTCGATGTGGATCCCAAGTCGGACAGCTACGGTGACATCGTGCATCAGCTGATCATGCCCAACAAGGGCGACGAATTTCATCATTTCGGCTGGAACGCCTGTTCTTCTGCGCTGTCGCCGCTGACCGGGCACGCGTTTCTGGAGCGGCGCTATCTGATCATTCCCGGCATCCGCTCCAGCCGTATCTATGTGATCGACGTGAAGGAGCCGCGAGAGGCGAAGATCCACAAGATCATCGAACCCGAAGAGCTGTTTGCCAAAACCGGCTATTCCCGCCCGCACACCATTCATTGCGGGCCTGAAGGCATCTATGTCTCGACCCTGGGCGGCGGCGGCAAAGACGGCACCGACGGGCCGCCGGGCATTTTCATCATGGATTGCGAGACTTTCGACATTCTGGGCCGTTATGAAATGGACCGCGGCGCGCAGGACAAGCATTATGATTTCTGGTGGAACCTGCCGCGCGACTACATGGTGAGTTCCGAATGGGGCCTGCCGCCGCAGTTTGAAAACGGTATCGTGGCCGAGGATCTGCTGAGCAACAAATACGGCCATTCGATCCATTTCTGGAACCTGCGCGAGCGCAAGAACGTGCAGACCATTGATCTGGGTGAAAATCACCAGATGGCGCTGGAAATCCGGCCTGCGCATGACCCGTCAAAGGATTACGGGTTCTGCGGTGTGGTGGTGGATACCACTAACCTGCAAGGCGCGATTTTCACCTGGTGGCAGAAGGATGACGGCACGTTTGAGGCCAAGAAGACCATCACCATCGACCCGCGTCCCGAAAAGCCCGAAAACCTGCCACCGCTGCTGCAGGGGTTTGAAGCAGTGCCGCCGCTGGTCACCGATATCGACCTGAGCCTGGACGACAAATACCTGTATGTGGCCTGCTGGGGGTTGGGGGAAATGCATCAGTATGATGTATCTGACCCGATGAACCCCAAGCTGGCCGGCAAGGTTGAACTGGGCGGTATTGCCCGCGGCGCCAAGCATCCGAACGGCAAGGGCTTTGCCTATGGCCCGCAGATGGTGGAGATCAGCCGCGACGGCAAGCGGGTCTATTGGACCAACTCGCTCTATTCCACTTGGGACGACCAGTTCTATCCCGATGACGAAGGTGGCCAGATGGTGATGGCCAACGTGGGCGACGGCGGCGGGCTGGAGCTGGACAAGGATTTCTATATCGACTTCCCCAAAGGCTACCGCAGTCATCAGATCCGGCTGGAGGGGGGCGACTGCTCTACCGACAGTTTCTGCTATCCTTCCGTCTGACGGGTGGCGGAAATTTCAACGGCGGCGGCCCTGTGGTGGGCCGTCGTTGCCTCGGGGCTTTATCACGGGGTGAACCCTGGGATGGGATGGCCGCTGGCGGTCTCCTCGGCGCTGATGGAGCGCCGCAAAACCAGTCTGTTCAAAGCCCTGCTGGCCCTGGCCTTTGGCCATTTGCTGGCGATGACTGCGATCCTGCTGCCGTTTTCGGCGCTGCTGTGGCTGACGGAATGGCATGTGGAAATCCGCATCGGTGCGGCCTGTCTGGTGATTGCGCTGGGGGGGTATCTGCTGATCAACCGCCGCCACCCCCGCTTTTTGGCGCGGGTGCCGCCGTCGCGGCTGGCGCTGTGGTCGTTTCTGGCAGCGATGGCGCATGGTGCGGGGCTAATGCTGGTACCGGTCTATCTGGGCCTTTGCGGCCCGGATGAGGGCGCAGGCCACGCCGCCGCTTATACGCTGATGGGACGCAATGCCGGTATCGCCATCACCGTGGCCCTGGCCCATACCCTTGCCATGACCGCAGCCGGCGGCGCGCTGGCGCTTGGCGTTTATCACTGGCTGGGGCTTAAATTCCTGTCCAAGGGCTGGTTTAACCTGGATCTGGTCTGGGCGCTGAGCCTTGTGCTGGTCGGGGCTGTTTCATTGCTGACGCTTCATTGATGCGTCCGCCGGGACCATCCTGCCCCGCCCCGTTGCCGCGGTGCGGCATCGGATTTGTGATCCTTTGATGACAGCCGCGGCGAAAGGCACTATGTGAGGGCCGGAACAGGAAACGGATTCGGAGCCACACCGCCTTGCCGCTGCTGCAGACGCTGCCCGCCTGCCCTTGTGGATCTGACCTGACGCGCATGGCGCCGGGCTTTGGAAACGCATTCGGCGCCTTGGCTCCGGCCGGTTTGCCGGTATGGCCGCTTGGCGCGGCTTGGTCAGCCGGATTGGCGCAAGCGACGCAAAATGCGCTAGACTGCCATCCGAGCCGCTTCCTTCAGCAACCGAACAGCAAAGCCTAAGTGGGATTGGAGCCAGCCAATGTGCGGGATTTTGGGGATCGCAAGCCGGGACACGGATGTCTTTGCGGAGATATATGACGGGCTGCTGATGCTGCAGCACCGCGGCCAGGACGCCTCGGGGATTGTGACCTACACCGGCGAGTTCTTTCGCGAGCGCAAGGAAAACGGCCTGGTCAAGGATGTGTTCGGCCCGCAGGATGCCGACACCCTGACCGGCAAGACCGGCATCGGCCATGTCCGCTATCCCACCGCGGGCTCGCTGAGTGCGGCCGAAGCGCAGCCGTTCTTTGTGAACGCGCCTTATGGTATCTATCTGGTTCACAACGGCAATATCACCAATACTGCCGAGCAGCGCGAGAAGGTGACCGGCAAATACAGCCGCCATCTGCGCACCACCTCAGATTCCGAAATCATGCTGAACGTGCTGGCCGACAAGGTGGCTGACGCGATCAAGGTCAACGGCAATGCCGAGCCGGTCCGCAACATCTTTGCCGGTGTGAAGATGACCATGGAGCGGATCCAGGGCGCCTATTCGGTGCTGTGCATGATCGCCGGTGTCGGCATGCTGGCGTTCCGCGACCCCAATGGCATTCGCCCGCTGTCCGTCGGCAGACGCCCGGCACAAAGCGGCGGCGAGGATTTCTGCTTTGCCTCTGAAGACGTGGCGTTCGGCATCAACGGCTTTGAAAAGATCCGCGACGTAAAGCCGGGCGAGGCCATTCTTGTTGATCTCGACGGCAACATGCACAGCTTCCAGGCGGTCGAGGGCAAGCTGACCCCCTGCATCTTTGAGTATGTCTACCTGGCGCGGCCCGATTCGATGATGGACGGCGTGTCGGTCTACAAGACCCAGCTGCGCATGGGCCAGGCGCTGGCCAAGCAGATCCAGAACGCGGGACTGGAAATCGACAGCATCATCCCGGTACCTGATTCGGCACGCCCCGTGGCGCTGGAAGTCGCCAACTCCACCGGCATCCGCTACCGCGAAGGGCTGGTGAAGAACCGTTATGTGGGCCGGACCTTCATCATGCCGGGCCAAGCGGAACGCCAGAAATCGGTGCGCCGCAAGCTGAATGCCATCCCGCTGGAGTTCAAGGGCCGCAACGTGCTGCTGATCGACGATTCCATTGTGCGCGGCAACACGATTAAAAAGATCGTGCAAATGTGCCGCGATGCGGGCGCCAAGAAGGTCTATATCGCCTCTGCCTCACCGCCGGTAAAATACCCGAACGTCTATGGCATCGACATGCCGACCAAGCATGAGCTGATTGCAAACGGCCTCAGCATCGACGAAATCCGTGAAGAGCTGGGCGCCGATGCGCTGTTTTATCAGAGGCTCGAAGACCTGATCTGGGCGGCGCAGGAAGGCAACCCGGACATCCAGGGCTTTGACTGCTCCTGCTTTGACGGCAATTATGTCACCGGGGTAACGGCTGAATACCTGGATGCACTGGAAGGCAGCAGCCGGGTCAGCGCCAAGATCCAGGACATGCCGGCCCCCGGCGCCTCCTGGAATGCCTCGAAACTAGCCTCCGGCTGAGGCTGGCGTCCCCGCGGCCCATGGGGGTTTGAACTTCCGGCCGCATCCGCGTATGAGGGCCGCCAACAGTGCATGGGGAGGCGCTGGCCGTGACGGCCCGCGCCTTTTCCTATGCTTCCAGATGAAAGGCCGCCTTTTGGACGCGCATCTTGCCCGCATGCTGACCTCTCCGCGCCAGTGCCGCTGCTGCGGCGCTACCTTTGCGCAATTGCTGAGCCTCAGCTGCGACCGGCCCGACATCTGTTCCGAGGACATGGAGGTGGAGGACAACTCTGCTGTGCTGGCCACCCGCGGCGACATCCTGACGGATGATTTCTGCCGCCTCGGCGAATTGCGTTTTATTCGCGCGGTGCTGGCAGTGCCATTGGCAAACAGCCGCGGCGAGGAGTTCATCCTGGGCACCTGGGCCAGTCTCAGCCGCGATGATTTCGACGCCTATCTCGACCTGTTTGAGATGCGCGAGACGGAAAAGCTGGGCGACCGCCCGGCCTGGCTGGCCAATGCAATCCCGCCCGACATGCCGGTGCCTGCGGGCTGCATGCTGGAGATGCGCCCCGGCGGTGAGTATCCTGAGCTGAGGGTCACCGAGCAGAACCATCCGCTCTATCCGCTGCAAAAGGACGGTGCCGACCTGGAGGAGCTGCTGGAGCTGCTCTATGCCTATGGGCACGACCTGCCGTCGCTGGTGTATGACGCCTGAGCGGGCACTGCGGCACCGGGTCTCGCGGTCCCGTTGCAGCCGTCCGCGGCTTCCCGCCGATGCGGATGCCGCCGCGCCGGATGCGGCTTGATACGCAGCCTGCCGCAGCCCAGATACGTCCGGATTAATGAGGAACGGACGGTATGTCGAACACAGAGACTGAGGCCGGCACCTCTGCCAAAGTGGCAGGGCTTGCGACTCAGACCAATGCAATGAACCGCGGCAACCTGAGCCTGCTGGGGCTGTTCGGTCCAGAGGACAGTATGACTGCACTGATCCGGCTGCCGTCGGGCCGCACCCGCAAGGTGTCGCGCGGCAGCCGCCTGTCATCGGGCCAGGTGGTAGCAATAGACGCCAAGGGGCTGATCCTGAATTCCAAGGGCGAAAGCAAGCGACTTGCCATGCCTGGCGGCTGAAGCACCCCGGTTCCGCAGCACAAATTTCTTCGAAGAAATTTGCCAAGAATTTTCCAAAATTCTTGGCCCGGGCCGCCGCCCCTTGACCTGCCCGTGCGCGCGGCCCACAAGACGTGCCATGACAGATAAAATCGCTCTCATCACCGGCGCGTCGCGCGGCCTTGGCAACGCCCTGGCCGAAGCGCTTGCGCCCACCCATCACATTGTTGCCGTGGCCCGCACCACCGGCGCGCTGGAAGAGCTGGATGACCGCATCAAGGCCGCAGGCGGCTCTGCCACCCTGGCGCCGATGGACATCACCGTGCCCGAGGCGATGGCAACGCTCTGCCGTGGCATCCACGATCGCTGGGGCAAGCTGGACTTGTGGCTGCACACCGCGATCCACGCAACCGCGCTTTGCCCCGCGCCTTCTGTGGCCGCCAAGGACTGGACCAAGGCCGTGGCCATCAACGCCACCGCGACCTCGGTGCTGATCCCCTATGTCGCGCCGCTCTTGGGCCAATCGGGCCGCGCCGTGTTCTTTGATGACGCACGCGCGGGCGAGAAGTTTTATGGCACCTACGGCGCCACCAAGGCGGCGCAGATGGCGCTGGCCCGCAGCTGGCAGGCGGAAACCGGCCGCACCGGCCCGCAGGTGCGGATCCTGGAGCCGCAGCCGATGGCCACTGCCCTGCGCGCCCGTTTCCACCCGGGCGAGAGCCGCAATGCACTGACCCCGATCCAGGATGAGGCCGCGCGCCTGCTGCCGCAGATCCTGGCAGACTGACGCTGACTGTCAGCCCGCGCCGCGCGCCAGCGCGGCGCCCGGCCCAACGCCCGGGACGGCATCTTTGATGCAGGCCCAGGGGGCGGGAGCGCACCTGGCCGGCCTGTTGCCTCCCTGCCCCGCTTTGCGGCTGATCCCGCTTCACTCCGCGAAAACCTTGCCCCGTTCCGGCACAGGTCCTATTCAATCGAAAACCCGGTTGAACACGGCAGGCAGACCCCATGCGCATTCTGATCACCAATGACGACGGCATCAGCGCCGAAGGGCTGAAGGTCCTGGACGCCATCGCCCATGAGGTCGCAGGCCCGGACGGCGAAGTCTGGACCGTGGCCCCTGCGTTTGAACAATCCGGCGTCGGCCATTGCATCAGCTACACCCGGCCCACCATGCTCAGCCAGCTGGGCGAGCGCCGCTTTGCCGCCGAAGGCTCGCCTGCCGACTGCGTGCTGGCGGGCATTCATGTGGTGATGCAAGGCGAAAAACCCGACCTGGTGCTGTCTGGTGTGAACCGCGGCAACAACTCGGCTGAAAACGCGCTCTATTCCGGCACACTCGGCGGCGCCATGGAAGCCGCGCTGCAGGGCATCCCGGCGATGGCGCTGTCGCAGTATTACGGCCCTGCCAACCGCGACACCGACAACCCGTTTGAGGCCGCCGCCGTGCATGGGGCCGGGCTGGTCAAAAAGATCCTGGCCGCCCAGCCGCAGGACGGGCAGGATTACCGGCTGTTTTATAATATCAACTTCCCGCCGGTCCCGGCCGCAGAGGTGAAGGGTGCCCGCGTGGCCACCCAAGGGTTTCGCCGCGGCAGCCATTTTTCCGCGGAAGAACAGCTGTCGCCCACCGGACGGCGCTATCTGTGGATCCGCGGCGGCAACCAGCAGGTCGAGACCGCCGCCGGTTCGGACGCCGCGGTCAACCTCGACGGTTATATCTCTGTCACTCCGATGCGTGCCGACCTGACCGCGCGCGATGCATTGGACGCGCTGAAAGCAATTGAATGAGCGGCCCCGATCCCGAAACCAAGATGCAATTCCTGTTCTCTGTGCGTTCGCGCGGGGTAACAGAGCAGCGGGTGCTGGAAGCCATCGAAGCGATCGACCGCGGCATGTTTGTGCGCGGCATCTTCTCGGAACGCGCCTATGAGGACGTGCCGCTGCCGATTGCCTGCGGCCAGACCATCTCGCAGCCTTCTATCGTGGGCATGATGACCCAGGCGCTGCAGATCTCCCCGCGCGACACGGTGCTGGAGGTCGGCACCGGCTCCGGCTATCAGGCGGCGATCCTGTCAAAGCTGGCGCGCCGGGTCTATACCATCGACCGCCACGCAAGGCTGGTGCGCGAGGCGCGGACCGTGTTCGAGCAGCTGCAGCTTGCCAATGTGACCTCGCTGGTCGGCGACGGCAGCCACGGCCTGAGCGAACAGGCGCCGTTTGACCGGATCATCGTGACCGCCGCTGCCGAGGATCCGCCAAGCCCCCTGCTGGCGCAGCTCAAGACCGGCGGCATTATGGTGCTGCCGGTAGGTCAATCCGACCATGTGCAGACCCTGATCCGGGTGCGCAAAACCGAAGACGGGCTGGACTATGACGAACTGCGCCCAGTGCGCTTTGTGCCGCTGCTTGAGGGATTGGGCAAGGACACGTAAACTACCGGCGGATTTCAGCCGCCCCCCGGACGGCATGGGCTATAGTGATTGACGCGAGCGAACCCCCGCGAAAAAGGGGAAGCGTGTTTTGAGGAGAGCAAAATGACCCGGACCACCCCCACCCGGACCGCATTCCGCGGCCTGCCCCGTGCAAGGCTGCTGGCCGCATTGCCGCTGGCCGGGGTGCTGGCCGCCTGCCAGGGCCCGCTGGATTACGACCTGCGCGGCCAGTTGGGCGCCTTTAACACGGCAGGCGCGGCGCAGACTGCAACCGCGAACCGGCCTTCGCCGGATGCCCGCGGCCTGATCTCCTACCCCTCTTATCAGGTGGCGGTGGCGCAGCGCGGCGATACGGTTTCGGACGTCGCTGCCCGCATCGGCCTGCCGCCCGCGGAAGTGGCCCGGTTCAACGGCATGGAAACCGGCGACAAGATGCGCCAGGGCGAAGTGCTGGCGCTGCCGCGCCGCGCGCCGGACAGCCTGCCTGGCAGCGCCACTGCGGGCTCCGTCGATATTGCAACGCTGGCGGGCCAGGCCATTGACACCGCGCCGCTGACCTCGCCCAACCCCGGTTCCGTCACCCCTACTGCAATCCAGCCGGTGCCCAAGCCGCAGCCGCCCAAGGTGCAGGCAGGCCCCGAGCCGGTGCGTCACAAGGTGAAACGCGGCGAGACCGCCTATACCATCTCAAGGCTTTACCAGGTGCCGGTGAAATCGCTGGCGGAATGGAACGGCCTGGGCAGCGATTTTGCGGTGCGCGAAGGCCAGTTCCTGCTGATCCCCTTGAAAGAAGAACCCGCACCCCGCACGGCCCCGGCCGCTGCTGCCGTGGCAGTCACCGAACCGGGGGCCGGTTCTGAAACGCCGGTGCCGCCAAGCGCCAGCCAGCCGTTGCCGGAAGAAAAGGTCGAGCCCGCCGCCGTCAAACCTGCGGCGGAAACCCTGCCCAAGCCAGAGCTGCCCAAACCCACCCGCGCCAGCAGTGCTGCCATGGCCTATCCGGTGCAGGGCAAGATCGTCAAAACCTACTCCAAGGGCCGGAATGACGGTATCGACATCGCTGCCGCTGCCGGTGCGCCGGTGAATGCGGCTGAGGCCGGCACTGTTGCTGCGATCACCAAGGATTCCAATAATGTGCCGATTGTGGTGATCCGCCACAGCCAGAAACTGCTGACCGTCTATCAGAACGTTGGCAATATCACCGTGAAGAAGGGCGAAAGCGTGGTCCGCGGCCAGCGTATCGCCTCGCTGCGCGGCGGCGACGATGCCTATGTGCATTTCGAAGTGCGCGACGGATTTGAAAGCATAGACCCGCTGAGCTACTTGAACTGACGGCGTTAAGGATCTGCAAACAAACAAAAGCCCGGCACAATCGCCGGGCTTTTCTGGTTTCGGGCATTGCGGCCTATCGCAGTGCCACCCCGTGCCGCCCGGCCAGATCGGTGAAGAACTGCCAGGCCACCCGGCCCGACCGCGCGCCGCGGGTCGCCTGCCATTCAATCGCTTCTGCCCGCAGTTCCTCTGCGTCGGTTTGGATGCCGTAAGCTGCGCAATAGCCTGCAATCATCGCCAGGTATTCGTCCTGATCACAGGGGTGGAAGCCCAGCCACAGGCCGAAGCGGTCGGACAGAGAGACCTTCTCCTCCACCGCTTCAGAAGGGTTAATGGCGCTGGACCGTTCGTTTTCGATCATATCCCGCGGCATCAGGTGGCGCCGGTTCGAGGTGGCGTAGAACACCACATTCTCGGGCCGCCCTTCGATACCGCCGTCCAGCACCGCCTTGAGGCTTTTGTAATGCTGGTCGTCATGGCTGAACGACAGGTCGTCGCAAAACAGGATAAACCGGTTCTCCGAGCCGCGCAGGTGATTCAACAGACGCGCGACCGAGGGCAGATCCTCGCGCTGCAGCTCCACCAGTTTCAGCCCTGGATGATCCGCCGCCAGGGCGCCATGCACGGCCTTCACCAGGCTGGATTTCCCCATCCCCCGCGCGCCCCACAACAGCGCGTTGTTGGCGGCGGCCCCTTGGGCAAACCGGCGGGTGTTCTCCAGCAGCGTATCGCGGGAGCGGTTGATGCCGACCAGCAGCTCCAGATCGACCCGGCTCACCTGTTCCACCGCTTCCAGCCGTTCTGGCCCCACATGCCAGACAAAGGCGCTGGCGGCGTTGAAATCGGGTGCCTCCAAAGGTGCGGGCGACATCCGCTCCAGCGCCTCGGCAATGCGGGTCAATGCAATCTGGTCCATGGGTGCCTCCGTCCGTCAGTTGCCGCATTTCAAAGCACGTTCAAGGCGGACCGGCAAGAGCAGAGACGGGGAGCATGGCCGCAGGCCTAGGCCCTGCTTTTTCTGCGTGCGGCCATTCTGCGCCCGTCCCGAATGTTCATACCCATCATCGTGAGGTTCAGCGCACCCGCCAATAGTTCAATGCCCTGCACAACGATGAATGCACCGTCAAAGTTTCCCGCACCTGCCCTTGCCTCCAGAAAGAAGGCCGCCGGCAGGAGAACCAGCAATCCATTTGCGGCAATAAAGGGCATGCGCTTCATCTTTGCACGGGCCGGGGCATCTTTGCGGCGGCGCCCGATCGCCATGCCTGAGCCCCCGGCAATGGCCATCGCCGGAATCAAGGCGAACATCCCCAAGAGGATTCTGGATTTGACCAGGGCAATGGTTTCCGGTGTTCCCAAAACCTCGCTGAGCACTGTGGACGTCCAAAACGTCAGGATGATCAGGAAGGCGGTTACCCCTGCGGCTGCGTGGACTTTCTGTTTCATGGCAATCTGATCCCGGATCATTCAGGCGACACAATGATTGGCGACAGCCAATTTTTTGAACAGATGCGGCTTGGCGATTGCGCTTTCCGGGTACTGTGCAATGCGGCGTTGGAATTCCGGGTGCATGAAGGCCGCGCGAAAGCTTTGCACGTCCTGCCAGACAGCATAGTTCACATAGGTCGCGCTGCCAGCGATCCCCTTGTGCATCTGTGTCGAAATGTACCCGGGCTGCGCCTTCATGAAATCAGCGTCATGCGCCCAAGCATCCAACAGGGCCTGCTCATCAGATGGGTCTATTGTGAACAGGTTCATCAGGACAACCGGGCCTTCTTCGGCGTCCATCTGTTCGAAAAGCGTGACGGCGCTGTCGAGTTCTGCAAGTTCAGGCATGTGGGTTCCTTTCACTAATATAGCATGCTATGTATCATTGCATAGCATGCTATTCAAGTGCAAATCTGGCACATGAAATTCGAAAAAGAAAACTCCGCCGGTTATCTGGTGAATCACACCGCCCGCCTGTTTGCCGCCGGCTTGCAGGAGCGTATCACCCCGCTTGGCATTACCATTGGGCAATTCCCCATTCTGCTGGAACTTTGGGTCAAGGACGGGGTGACCCAGCGCGAGCTGCTGCAGAAGCTGGCGCTGGAACAGGCAACCCTTGCCAACACACTGAACCGAATGGAAAGAGACGGGCTGATTGTCAGAAGGAAACACCCGTCAGACGCGCGATCACAGCAAATCTGGCTGACTGCAAAAGGACAGGCCACACGGGAGAGCGCATATCAGGCCGCCAACGACCAGAACGAGCAATCCCTAGCCCCCCTATCAATCGAGGAGAGGGAACAGTTCATGGGATTGATGCGCCGGATAATCAGCGCTGGAAACTGCGGCTGACTGCATACGCAGCGGCCGCCAAAGCCAGAGGCCCGGCGCCACAACTATCGATCAATGGTATGCAACCCAAGAAAGGCGCGCCCTCGCGGACGCGCCTTTCTGCTTCAAACCGTCTTTGGCCTACTTGTCCTTGCCGTCTTCAGCTTCGAATTCAGCCATCATCGGATCGTCGGGATGGGCGTCCATCTCGTCCTCATCGTCATAATACCCCTCGGCGCGCAGCCTGGCTTCACGCTTGGCCTCAACCCGGCGGACCAGGATAATTGAGATCTCGTACAGCCCGTAAACCACCACAAACAGGATCACTTGGGTGATCACATCCGGCGGGGTCACCAGCGCGGCCAGCACCAGAATCGCCACCACCGCGTATTTGCGGACCGAACCCAGGCCATCGGCGCTCACCAGCCCGGCCTTGCCCATCAGCGTCAGCAGAACCGGCAGCTGGAAGCACAGGCCAAAGGCCACGATGAATTTGATGGTCAGGTTCAGATACTCCTGCGCCGAGCCTTGGAACACCACGCTAAGGCCCTGGTTCACTTCCTCACCGGTGACAGCCTCGCCACCGGTTCCGAATTGCTGGAATCCAAGGAAGAAGTCATAGGCCAGCGGTGTCACCACATAAAAGGCAAAGCTGGCACCCAGAATGAACATGAACGGCGAGGCGAGCATAAAGGGCAGGAACGCGCCCTTTTCATTCTTGTAGAGCCCGGGCGCCACAAACCGCCACATCTGGAATCCGATATAGGGAAACGCCAGGATAAAGCCGCCCAGGAAGGAAATCTTGATCGCGACAAAGAAACCCTCCTGCGGGCTGATGAAGATCAGCGCGCAGTCCTGGCCGCCCTCGGCCAGCACCTGGCACAAAGGCGCTGTGAGGAAGTTGAACACCGGCGTTGCCACGGTGAAACAGATCACCATGCCGACGATGAAAGCCGCAACCGAATGGATCAGCCGGTTGCGCAGTTCGGCCAGATGCTCGATCAGCGGCGCGGTTGAGTCGTCGATCTCATCCGTGTTGCTCATGATTTGGCCTCTTCTTCCGTTTTCGGTGCCGCAGGCTTCAGCGCCGCCTCGGCCTCTTCGGCCTTGGCCAGCGCCGCTTCCGCCTCGCGCGCCTTGCGTTCAGCTGCGGCACGCGCTGTGGACGCCTGGATCTTCTTGGCATCTTCCGCGCGCTCAGCGGCCAACTTGCCGGTCTCGCTTTCGGGGTCGAATTTGGTCGGGTCGATCGATTTAGCCATTTCCTGCGCTGCCTGTTTCACCCCGTCCATGGCAGAGCCCATGGGGTTCGATGCAGCCTTCAGGCCCTTGGCCATATCGTTGACCCCGGCCTCATCCGCCGCGTCATGCATCGCCCGGCTGAATTCGCGCGCCATCCCCTTGGCCTTGCCCACGAACCGTCCCACATTTCGGAACAGCACCGGCAGGTCCTTGGGGCCGACCACGATCAGCGCGACCACGCCAATGACCAGCAGTTCGGTCCACCCAAGATCAAACATAGGCGGTTATGCCTTGTCTTTTTCGGTCTCGGGCGTGACGTCTTTCGCTTCGGCAGCGGTATCTTCTTCCAGCTCCTTGCTGCCTTCGCTGATGCCCTTCTTGAACGAGGTGATGCCTTTGCCGACTTCGCCCATCAGCGAGGAAATCTTGCCGCGGCCGAACAGGACCAGAACCACGACAGCGATAAGCAGAATACCAGGCAGGCCGATGTTGTTGAGCATGAGAGTCTCTCCTTCTTGTTCCAGCGCGGATCAGCGGCGCCGGTGGAATTGTTCGCTACGGGTTTAGCGCGGGCTGCGCGTTGAGAGAAAGCAACTCTGCGCGCGCAAGGCACCCGCAAACCTCGGATTCTGCGTTTTTTGCAGGCAGCCCGCACTCAACTGACAGGTATATGTCAGTTGTGGCCCGGTAAATCCAGCCCATCACAAACACCAAAGGAGAAACGTGATGAGCAAACATGTCGCCGAAATCGTGACTTTCAAACTGGCCGAAGGCGTGAGTCCCGAGAAATTTGTCGCTCTCAGCCAGGCCAGCGAGGCTTTTGTACGGTCCCAGCCCGGCTTTCTGCACCGGCAGCTAAGCTGCGGCGAAGATGGGCACTGGACCGATTATGTCATCTGGAAGGACATGGAAACGGCGCATAAGGTGGCCGCCGAATTCCACAAGCAGGACTTCTGCGCCGATCTGATGAAGGCCATCGCGCCGGATAGCGCAAAAATGCGCCATGAAGAAGTGCTGTGGGACATGGCCGCCTGATCTGGCCCAAGCCGCGCCCGGCACCTGCGCCGGGCGCGGCCCTTGACCTGTCCCCCTTTCCCGCGCCAAGGGTGGTTCCCATGCGCCGCACCGACCGCCTTTTCGAAATCATCCAGATCCTGCGCGACGGGAGGCTGCACCTTGCCCGGGACATTGCCGAACGGCTGGAGGTCTCGACCCGCACCATCTACCGCGATATGGACACGCTGACGGCCTCCGGCGTGCCGGTCGAAGGAGAGCGCGGCGTCGGCTATATGGTGCGTGAGCAGATCAGCCTGCCGCCGCTGACGCTGACGCCGGAAGAACTAGAGGCCCTGAATCTCGGCATGGCCATCGTGGCCGAGGCCGCCGACCCGGACCTCAAATCTGCAGCCCAGTCACTGGCGGCCAAGGTGGACGCAGTGCTGCCGGAGCAGACCATCGCTGAAGCCGACGCCTGGAAATTCGCGGTCTACCCCTTCTCGGACGCAGCACGCGCCCTTGCCCATATGCCGGCCCTGCGCGCCGCGATCAAAGCCCGCCAGAAACTGCAGCTCAGCTATCGCCGCATCGACGGCACTCTGACAGACCGCAGGATCCGCCCTCTGCACATGGAATACTGGGGCCGGGTCTGGACCCTCACCGCCTGGTGCGAGACCCGCGGCGCTTTCAGGGTGTTCCGGGTCGACCTGATCGAAGACGCCTCCGCCCTGCCCGAACTCTTTGTCGACGAACCCGGCAAACGCCTGCAGGACTACGACCCATACGGCTCCTAAGTTCCGGCATTCACCTTTGCAAAAATACTCCGGGGGAGGCCCGCAGGGCCGGGGGCAGCGCCCCTATCCCAGCTCGAAACTGGTGACACAGTAGATCAGATCCGTTTCCAGCTGCGGCGCTGCACCGCGGTACATCCGGGCGGTCTCAAAAACCGGCGCCAGTCCCAGGGAGCGCGCCAGATCCACCGCTGCAGCATGGGGTTCCGGCACATCCAGAAACACCTCCTGCCCTTCCGGCAGTTCTTGCAGCAGCCGCGCCAGCACCGCTTCTGCCGCCGAACGCGACGTGGCAACAAGCGGCCCGATCTTGCAGCCGCTGGCGCAGGGCCGCAGGGTGCCGAAAGCGGCAAGGCCGCCATGCTGATGCGCGGCGCAGGAAACATGCTCCTCAGCCCCCAGCCAATGCTGCCAGAACCCCCGGCGCGGCGCTGGGAAAACGCGGGCATCCAGCGCCTCCAGCTCTGCCCCCGGTTCTGTCAGCGGTGTCACCTCATATTCCTGCGAAACCGCCAGCCCGCCGGACGGCACCCCGCCAAAGCGGATATTGCGGTAGGCCAGTTCAAAGCCGGAGCGGCGGTAGTTCTCCTGCTGGTCCACCACGCCGTCCAGGCCAACAACCCGGCTCCCGGCGTGTTCCAGCGCCTTTTGCCACAAGGCATAGCCATACCCCTGCCCGCGATGCTGTGATGCAACAATGTAGAAACCGAGGAACGCAAACGCCTGCCCGTAGTTCACCACCGAGATGCAAGCAATCATCTGCCCGTCCAGGAAACCGCCCCAGAACCCTTCGGAATCAACCGCGCCGAAACAGGCCGCGTCCTGATGGCCGGGGTTCCAGCCTTCACGCGCGGCCCAGTCAACGGCGATCTGGATTTCCGCGCCGCTCAATGCTCTGATCCGATAGCTATCCTGCAACTGCACCTCCTGTCTATTTGGAGACAAAAATGCCCTTCAATTATCAGGCAGGAAAGACAAAACAGCGGTTGCGGCGCACCGTCAGCCACATCACCCGGCCTTTTTCCGGCAAGAACACATTGGGCACCGTCGCCCTCAGGATCGAGCCGTCGAACTCCATCCGGAACTCCACCAGGCTTTCACTGCCCAGGAACCGCGCCCGTTCCACCACTGCGCGCGCCGGCACCCCGTCGCTGGGGGTCGGCAGCGGCCCCTTGCCCGCCCGGTCGAAATCAATCCGCAGATGCTGCGGGCGGAACACGATCTCGACCGCGGTTCCATCCGGCACGCCGGGGGCCAGAAACTGGCCGAATGCGGTCTCGGCCAATGCCCCGCGCACTTCGGCCTTCAGCACATTCACATCGCTGAAGAACGCAACCGCGGCCTTGTCCACAGGGTGGGTATAGACGTTGTAGGGCGCGCCCTGCTGCACGATTTTCCCGCCGCGCATCAATGCGATCTCGTCGGCCATGCGCATGGCCTCTTCCGGCTCATGGGTGACCAGCAAGACCGCGGTGTCTTCCTCTTTCAGCAGGCTCAGCGTCTCATCCCGGATGCCGTCCCGCAGACGGTTATCAAGCCCCGAGAACGGCTCATCCATCAGCATGATCCGTGGCCGCGGCGCAATCGCGCGGGCCAAAGCCACCCGCTGCTGCTCGCCGCCCGACAGCTGGTGCGGATAGCCGTCAATGAAACGTTTCAGCGCCACCCGGTTCAAGAGTTCCTCGACCCGGGCGCGTTTCTCATCCTTGCTGCCCTTCAGGCCGAAACCAACATTGTCAGCGACGCTCAGGTGCGGGAACAGGGCGAAATCCTGGAACATCAGCCCGATTTCGCGCCGCTCCGGCGGCACCCGGAACACCGTGTCGCAGATTAGCCTGCCATCCACGTAAATCTCGCCGCTGTCCTGCATCTCCACCCCGGCGATCATCCGCAGCGTGGTGGATTTGCCGCAGCCCGAAGGCCCCAGCAGGCAGGTCACCTGCCCCGCCTGGATCTGCAGCGAAACGTCATCCACCACCGCGCGCCCCTCAAAGAAGCGCTTGATGCGGCGGATCTCCAGACGCGGCGGCGTTTGCGTGCTGATCAGGTCGGCGGGGGCAGTGTTCATGAGGCCTCGGGGCTGTTTTCCGCGCGAAACGCTGGGGTCACGCCGGGATAGCAACCCTGCCGCAAGGCCGCAAGCCGCTCTAGCAGCAGCCCTGCGCGGCACCGTCCTGTTCCAGCCCATTGAAAGGCGAATTGCCACCACAGCCCGCAAAAATCCCGTAGTGGGTATCAAACGAGCCGATGAAGTCGAAATGCGCCGCCAGACGGCTGCCCTGCAGCATCATCCAGGTATTGCCGCAGACAGGAAACACCTTGCCCGCCTCGATCACATGATGATCATCCAGCGCAAAGACATGCGGCGCGTGTTCGATGGTGCCTTTGTAGATCACCGCCTGGCCGTAATCCTCGCAGGCCGGTTCAAGTGCTGCCAGTTTGAACAACCGGTAGGTGGCCGAGAGGAACTTCAGCGGCTGAACACGTGTCTCCAGCGCCGGGTTCTCGATCGTCAGCAGCCGCGAGGTCACCATGCGCGGGTCCTTGAAACCCGATGCCTTGGCGATCGACAGAAAGTCGTTCCAATAGAGCGCGCCGGATAGGCATTCACCATAGAGCACCTCATCCTCGGCCATCATCTGCGGCACCCGGCGGTCGGCATAGACGTCCGAAAAATACATCTCGCCGCCCTCTTTCAGCAGATGATGCGCGCCGCGCAGCACCGCGCCCTTGTCGGTGGCCAGGTTGATTACGCAGTTAGAGACGATGATGTCAAACGAGCCCGGCTCCAGACCCAGTTTCTCCAGCTTTTCGATAAAGCCGTGGTGAAATTCGACGTTGGACTTGGCATAACCAAAGGCTTCGGCATGGTAATCCTGATGGCGCCGCGCCACCTCCAGCTGCGCCGGCGTCATGTCCACGCCCACCACCTTGCCGGTCTCGCCCACCAGTGCGGACAAGGCATAGACATCGCGGCCCGCGCCGCAGCCCAGATCGAGGATCCGCGCGCCCTCCAGCGCTTCCGGCGCGATCAGCCCGCAGCCGTAGTAGCGGGTCAGCACCTCGTCATGGATCTTGGACAGCACCGCCTTCACATGGTCCGGCATGTCATCCGGCGAACAGCAAGCGTTGGTCTGCAGATCTTCGCTGCCCTGCAGCACCTCACCGTAATAGGTCTGCACGTTTTCATGTTTCATCGCGACGCCTTTCCTGTGGTTCCGGACCACTGGGATAGCGGCGTGCAAGATAGGCGGCAATCCGGGCAGCGGGCGGCCTGACGCAACTGTGATGGAGCGTGGGCAGCGGGGCCGGCGCTGCCCGGCCTATCGACCGGGCGGAAGAAGAAGATTCAGCTTTCCGGCAACAGCTCAAACGCGGCTCCGGCCCGTACTTTGCCGTTCACCATCAGCTCAATCCTGTGCGGGCCGGGCACCAGCTTAAAGGTGGTGGCATCGCCCTTCAGCTTATGCTTTTTGCCCAGCTCCAGCCTGCCGCCGGCGATCCTGGCCTGCTTCAGCTTGAAAACCTTGGCCGAGGTCTTTCCGCCAGGGCGCTGGAAATGCAGGATATAATCCACCAGAACCGGCGCGCCAGCCGCGCCTTCCAGCCGGCAGGTGAAATCCAAGGCCGCGCCGATACGCACCTTGTCCGGCACCTCAATCAGCGCTTCCAATGTCAGATCAGGGTCATAACCCAGCATCGCCATCGCCCGCGGATGGCCCGCCTTGACCAGCCCGCGCAAGGCATGGGAGGTCATCCAGTCCAGTTCCTTGCGGTCCTGAATCCCTACGCCGTGCCAGCCCTGCAGCCGGTCCATCACCAGATCCGGATCTTTCTTGGCAATGTCGTTCAGATGGTTGGCGACTGACCGCGTGACATAGCGGGTGCTGTCGCCGTGCAGCTGGTCCAGCAGCGGCAGCGGGTCCGCCAGGTTCAGCCCAACTGCCTCGCCCCAGGGCAGGCGCGGCCGGGTGCCCTCGCTGACGAGGCGCCGTACATGATAGCTGGAATGGGTGGACCATTCCCCCAGACGCGCCAAAACCGCATCCGGCCAGCGGTTGAGAAACGGGCGGATCGCCCATTCCATGGAAAACCGCTGGGTGATCTCCTCCAGCAGGTCCAGCGACAGCCCGGGATGCGCCCCGGCACCTTTGGCCGCCACATACTCCCCCAGGGGCGCAAAGATGAAATCGCCGAAATCATCGTCGGTCTTGCCGGGGTCCAATGGCGGCGGCAGTGCTTTCAACAGGATCGGTGCAGCCTCGGGCAAAGCCTGTGGCAGATGATCCGCCAGCACTTGCGCAATCAGAACGATCCGCTGCTTCAGCTCCAGCTCCGGCAGTTTTGCCATCACCTGGGCTTCAAATGCCTCAGAATCAAATCCAGCCTCAGCCGCTGAAAAAAGGCCCGCCAGATAGCGGACCTTGTCGCGGTTGAACAGCTGGTCCTTCAGGGAAAAACCGCTGGCCATTTCTGCGTTCCTTACATCGTGGTGTTGGTGGCGCCGCCATCCAGAAGGATGTTCTGACCGACCATGAAACCGGCGTGCTGCGAGCACATGAAGGCGCAGGTGGCGCCGAACTCAGCCCGGGTGCCATAGCGGCCCGCCGGTATGGTGGCGCAGCGCTGTGTCTTGGCCTCTTCAGCCGTGATCCCCTGTGCCTGCGCCGCTCCGCCATCCAGCGACACAGCGCGGTCCGTGGCATGGATGCCCGGCTGCAGATTGTTCATGATAACGCCCTGACCGGCCACCTGCCGCGCGGTGCCCGCAACATAACCGGTAAGGCCCGCCCGCGCCGCGTTCGACAGACCCAGCACCGGGATCGGCGATTTGACCGAGACCGAGGTGATATTGACCACCCGGCCCCAGCCGCGGTCGATCATACCGGGCACCAGCGCCTTGATCAGCGCGATCGGGGTCAGCATGTTGGCGTCCAGCGCGCTGATAAAATCCTCGCGGTCCCAGTCGGTCCACATGCCCGGCGGCGGGCCGCCCGCGTTGGTCACCAGAATGTCCACGCCGTCAGCCGCATCCAGCACCTTCTGCTGGCCCTCCAGCGTGGTCACATCCGCTGCGACGGTGACCACATCCACACCGTACTGATCGCGGACCGCCTGCGCTGACACCTCCAGCGCGTCGGCACCGCGGGCGTTCATCACAAGGTTCACACCGGCCTCTGCCAGCGCCTCGGCGCAGCCCAGCCCCAGCCCTTTGCTGCTGGCACAGACCAGCGCGCGCTTGCCCGAAATACCCATATCCATCGTCGTTCTCCCTCGGGAATCTTGTCCGTTTCGCGGAGCTTGCACCGCCTGCGCCCGGATGGCCAGCCCCGCGGCCGGCCGGACCGCAATCAGCCGGCAGCGTGAAACTGCCGGAAAATTTGCCCCTTCCCACCCCCTTTCCGCCACATTCTCACGGCAAATCTATTGGACGGCCCGGCCTGCGGGCCCACATATTGGAAGCGAACACCGGCCGAACATGGGACAGATTTTGACCGCCAGCCTCTCCTCCGTCCAGGCCTACCCGGCCGAGCGTTTCCGCGTCGAATACGGCGCCAATATGGGTGATCCCCTGGGCGTGCTTGAGGACCTGGTGCTGGACGACATCTACCTGCTGAACAACCCGGTGCCGCCGCAGCGGCTGGGCATCGCCACCCATCACGATGGCAGTTTCCGCATCGCCGGCGACACCGCCCTGGGCACCCCGGGTGCGGCGCTGCATCTGGACTGCCTGCTGACGCTGATGCCCGACAGCGGCCCCAATACCGAGATCCTGGTAATGGTCGAAGTGGACGGTGACGGGCTGATTGCCGGTATCTTTCTGGTGCCGCTGGCCCCTTTGCAGGCGCATATGCCCTATACGCTGGTCAAGGCCGGGCGCAAATCGGCCCGGCGCAAGCTGGCGCAATCCGCCTGCGTCTCCTTTACCCGCGGCACCCGCATCACGCTGGCCACCGGCGCACAGCGCCTGATCGAAGACATGCGCGCAGGCGACCGTGTCCTGACCCGGGACGACGGTATTCAGGAGGTGCGCTGGGTTGGCCAGTCCACCCTGCGCGCGGTTGGGGACCTGGCCCCGATCCTGATCCGCCAAGGCGCCTTGAACAACGCCAACGACCTGATTGTCAGCCCCGCCCACCGGCTGATGGTCTATCAGCGCAGCGACGAAATCGGCGCCGGCGCGCCGGAGGTCCTGGTCCGCGCCCGCGACCTGGTGAATGGCGGCACCGTGGTGGTGCTGGACGGCGGCTTTGCCGACTATTTCCAGATTCTGTTCGACCGTCACCACATTATCTATGCCGAGGGAATTGCGGCTGAGAGCACCTTTCTTGACCCGGTGACAAGCCCGGCTTTGCCGGACGATTTCTGGACCTTGCGCCCCGGCACCCTGCCTGCGCAGCACAAGCGCGGCGCCCATGGCCTGGACGTGAGCCGGTCACTGCTGGACCGCCCCGATGCAGTGGGACTGCTGAAGCGGGCCTCGCTGCGCTAGATTTCTGCTTCCACGTGTTCGCCGGGCAACATAATCCCGGATTGGGCTGCGCGGGCAAACGAACCACAACCTAAATGCGAATTTATCGTTCATTAAGGACTGTAAAGATAGAATGCGATGGACGCATAGCGGGCTGTGAGCACACCGATGAAGACGATTTCCCCTTTTCAGAAATGGCGCTTATTCTTCAGGAACAGCCACCTCTCGCTGATCCATGCACTGGTCATTGGCCTGTCGCTGATGATGACCATCGGCGCCTGGCTCTACGCCGAAACGCAGACGCAAAACCGTGTCGAAAATGCCTTTAATGCAGCCCGCGATCAGGCCGTCGGCTTGATTGCAGCCCGCATGGAGAAATACGAAGAAGCCCTATGGGCCGGTGTATCAGCCATCCAATCCAATGATGGCGACATGAGCTATGAGCAGTGGAAAATCTTCGCGCATTCCTTGCGGGTTGACGAAAGGTATCCGGGGATCAACGGGATCGGCGTTATTCACCATGTAGCCCCGTCCCAATTTGACGGCTACCTGCGAACCCGACGGGCGGAACGGCCGGGTTTTTCAGTCTATCCTGCGCATGACAACAGCATTCACTTGCCGATCTCGTTCATTGAGCCGGAGCATCTGAATGCAGCGGCCGTGGGACTGGACGTTGCCCACGAACTTAACCGGCGGGATGCCGCATTGGCCAGCCGCTCAAGTGGCGAAGCCAGGATTACCGGCCCCATTGTTCTTGTTCAGGACGAAAGCAGCACGCCGGGTTTCCTGTTTTACGCCCCCTTTTATTCCGGAGGAGACGCTGACAGCCAATCAGAGCGCGAGCAGCGCTTTGACGGCATGGTCTACGCGCCGTTCGTGGTGCGGAAACTGATGGCCGGCCTGCTGTCAAAGGAGCTGAGGAATGTGCGGTTCAGTATCAGCGACCAAGGAGAGCGGATCTATAATGAACATGACCCGGCAGATCCCCAGTTTGATCCCGCTCCCAAGTTTGCAGAGAAGGTGCTGCTGGAAATATACGGCCGAAAATGGACCATTGATATCCGCACCAATCTTGGGTTCCGCCAGGCAAACTCCTATTCTCAGCCGACTATTATACTGATTGCCGGCCTGGTGATCGAAGCCTTGGTCATTTCGCTTTTGTTTTTCATGAGCCGGTCAAACCAGCGTGCCCAGGCTTATGCGGAAAGGATTACAGCCGATCTGCAGCAGGAAACCGCAAAGCTGGCCACGGCCAATGCGGAACTGGAACAGTTTGTCTACATCACCTCCCATGACTTAAAGACGCCCGTGCGCGGCATAAGCACGCTTACCGAGATGATCCAGGAAGATCTGGAAGACTATTTTCAATCCGCAAATGCAGACCCCGAGGTTGCTGCCAACCTGGCGCGGATCACTGAACGCGTGGGCCGGATGAACGACCTGACCCAAGGTGTGATGGAATTTTCGCGTATTGGAAAACATGAGGAAGCTGAACAGACACTCAACCTTGGCGAGGTGATTGAAACACTGAAATCGGATTTCAGCCTTTCCGATGGCCAGCTTGAACGGCTGGGAGACGTGGAAACCATTGCCACGGATACCTTCAACTTCCGCCGTGTCCTGGAAAACCTTGTTGGCAATGCGGTCAAGTATCATCCCGCGCCGGACACCGCGAAGATTTCCGTCAGCATTGTGGACGCAGGCGACCGGTATGACATATCTGTAAGGGACGATGGTGACGGTATTGCGCCGGAATTCCATACTAAAATTTTCGAAGTCTTTCAAACTCTGCGGCGGCCGAACCAGCCTGAAAGCACTGGCATTGGCTTGGCTATTGTGAAAAAAACGGTCGAACAGCATGGGTTTGGGGTTGAGTTGAAATCCAAGGTTGGACACGGCGCTGATTTCAGGTTTAGCTGGCCGAACAAAGGGGCTGCACACTCCTCCGCAAACCAAGAGAAAGCCGCCTGACGTGGAGAACACGAAATGAATATCCTTTTGGTCGAGGACAATGACCTGGATGCGCTTATTCTGGAGCGTAATCTGAAGAAACTCTCCCCTGCTGCACAAATTGTCCGGGCATGCGATGGGCTGGAAGCGCTGGAAATCCTGACCACCGACAAGCTGCAGGACGTTCCACACCCTTTTTTCATTCTGCTGGACATCAACATGCCGCGCATGAACGGGCATGAATTCCTGGACGCCCTGAGGGCAAAGGAAGATATTTCCAGCAACATCGTCTTCATGTTCACGACGTCCGAAAACCCGAAAGACATATCCCGGGCCTACGCCCGGAACGTGAGCGGCTACATTGTGAAGCCGATCTCTTCAGCCGGCACGCGGAAGGTATTGGGCGCGTTGCAGGATATGTGGGATATCTGCACACCTCCGATCTACTGCAGCGCCTAATCCGCACACACCGGCCCCAGGGCAAAACGGCTGAACATCCGAAGCGGTTGCCCGGTCTTTAGGCCAATCCTTCCCGTCACTGCCTCCAGTGGCTATTAAGACGGCCACAGCGAGCTGGGGCGCGCGCGGCATATCCTTAATGACCCAGGATGCGGTCGCACAGGAGTGCCGCCCCTGAGATGCGCGGGATTGCGTTGGTGCAGCAAACCGTGCCGGCAAGCCCCGGCCCGGGAAACCTGCAGCAGGCTTTTGCGCGATTGCCGCCCCGTCTAACGCAGGATGCGTGCCAAAAGCTCAGCCTTGCGAAAGGGTTTGGACAGAAAATCGTTCATCCCCACGGCCATGCAAGCCTCTACGTCGCTAGGCTGCGCATTGGCTGTCAGCGCAATGATCGGGCATTCCGGCAACGCAGCGTCCCGCTCATACTGCCGGATTTTCCGGGTGGCCTCGAGCCCGCCCAGAACCGGCATCGACAGATCCATCAGGATCAGGTCGCAGCCAGCAGAGATATATGCCTCAAAGGCGAGCTGCCCGTTGGCCGCAAACTGCAGGTCTGCGCCAGTAGGTTTCAACATCTTCCTGACGACCAGCTGGTTGGTCTTGTTGTCCTCAGCGACAAGGATCTTCATCCCCTTCAACGCCTCTGCCGGCAGCTCTGACGGGGTGTTTGCCGCCTGAGTATTCAACGCCAGTCTTTGATCCTGGGCGCAGGAAACGCCGTCTTCCGGGCTGGCGGCGCCATCCTCTGCATCCGCCTGCCTTAAATCCAGATGGACCGAAAAGACCGCCCCCTGCCCCGGCACCGATGCCACGTCGATCCTGCCGCCCATCCGCTCAACCAGCGCCCGGGTGATTGCCAATCCCAGGCCGGTGCCCTCTACCACCCTTGTGGTCTGGCGGTTGACCTGTTCGAACGCAGAAAAAATCTGTTCAATCTGCGACTGGTCGATCCCCGGGCCGGTGTCGCTTACAGAGATGCGCAGCGGATGTTTCGCAGCGCCAGGGTCATAGGAAACACTGGCAGTCACCTGGCCGGTGCCGGTGAATTTGATCGCATTTCCCAGCAGGTTCATCAGGATTTGCCGGATCTTGCTGGCGTCCCCGATAAATGCCCGCGGGACGTCAGCGGGATAATCGGTGCGAAGATCGAGCCCCTTATAGGCCGCCTTTGCCCACAGCAGGGTCCCCACATCCTGGACAAGGTCCAACAGGGAAAAGGGAGCATCCCGCAATGAGATTTTGTCCGCCTGAATCTTGGAAAAATCCAGAACGTCGTTGATCACGCTCAGCAAGGCGGTGGCCGAATTGAAAATCGTGTCCGCGAACAAAGCCTGCTGGTCATCAAGTGCTGTTTCTTTCAGCAATTCACACATCCCGAGTATGCCGTTCATCGGGGTTCTGATTTCGTGGCTCATGTTGGCCAGAAACCGCTCTTTTGCCTGGCTTGCCTCCTCCGCCTTGTCGAGGGCCAGCCGGGTGAGTTCCAACGCCTCGTCCCGCTCACGCTCAGACGTGATATCAGTGGAGGAGCCGACGAGGTAGACCAGCCTGCCGTCATCATTGAAGACAGGCCGCAGCGTCGTGCTGAGGTATTTTGTTTTCTGAACAGCCGGAAGGACGATGTCGTAGGTGGCTTCCCTGCCTGCGGCTATGACGTCAAGGTGGTGGTTCAAGGCGCGGCGGCCAGTCGCCCCGCCATAAAGCTCAAGCGCGGTTTTGCCGGCGAAATCGTCAAACCCGAGCTTGGTGAATTCCCGCGCCTTTGTATTCATCGCCACATAACGCGGCAGGCCGTCGCCCCCCACTTTCAGGACGATCACTGCAATTTCAACTGAGTCCAAAACTTCAAAATGATCGGAAAATTCATCTTGTTGCACGAGTTGTTCCTGCAGTGGCAAAGTTTTCAAATCCGGTTGCCCGCATTCATTCAAATAGACTTACAAGATATTCGTTAGCGAAACATAGGCAATCCGGAATTTGGATCTGTTCGTTGCCCCGTGACGGTCGGCAGCTTGCCCGGCGGCGGCCCCTGTTTTCCTTGCCACGCTTGCGGATTCTGGATACAGCCACCCCCATGTTGGACTCCGCTTCGAACCACCCCGAACTGCCGCCCGAAATTGCCCGCCGCCGGACTTTTGCGATCATTTCGCACCCGGACGCCGGCAAGACCACGCTGACTGAAAAGTTCCTGCTGTACGGCGGTGCGATTCAGATGGCCGGGCAGGTGCGCGCCAAGGGTGAGGCGCGGCGCACGCGCTCGGACTTCATGCAGATGGAAAAAGACCGCGGAATCTCGGTCTCCGCCTCGGCAATGTCGTTTGATTTCAGCGGCTTCCGGTTCAATCTGGTGGATACGCCCGGCCACTCTGACTTTTCCGAGGACACCTACCGCACGCTGACTGCGGTGGATGCGGCAGTGATGGTGATCGACGGCGCCAAAGGCGTGGAAAGCCAGACCCAGAAGCTGTTTGAAGTCTGCCGCCTGCGCGACCTTCCGATCCTGACTTTCTGTAACAAGATGGACCGCGAAAGCCGGGACACCTTTGAGATCATCGATGAGATCCAGCAGAACCTGGCGATTGACGTGACACCTGCCAGCTGGCCGATTGGCGTGGGCCGCGAATTCATCGGCTGTTATGACATGCTGCGCGACCGGCTGGAGCTGATGGACCGCGCCGACCGCAACAAGGTTGCAGAAAGCATTGAGATTAACGGCTTGGACGACCCAAGGCTGGCTGAACATGTGCCGGAACACCTGCTGGAACAGCTGTTGGAAGAGGTCGAGATGGCCCGCGAGCTGCTGCCCGCGCTGGACCCTCAATCGGTGCTGGAGGGGCATATGACCCCGATCTGGTTCGGCTCGGCGATCAACTCCTTCGGGGTGAAGGAGCTGATGGACGGTATCGGCGCTTATGGCCCCGAACCGCAGCCGCAATCCGCCCAGCCCCGCCAGGTGGCGCCGGAAGAGAAAAAGGTCGCGGGTTTCGTTTTCAAGGTGCAGGCCAATATGGACCCCAAGCACCGCGACCGGGTGGCCTTTGTCCGCATGGCCTCGGGTCATTTCAAACGCGGCATGAAACTGACCCATGTGCGCACCAAAAAGCCGATGGCGATTTCCAACCCAGTGCTGTTCCTGGCCTCAGACCGCGAACTGGCAGAAGAAGCCTGGGCCGGCGATATCATCGGCATTCCGAACCACGGCCAGCTGCGTATTGGCGATACGCTGACCGAGGGCGAGGCGATCAGGGTGACCGGCATCCCGTCGTTTGCACCGGAACTGCTGCAAGGTGTGCGGGCGGGCGATCCGATGAAGGCCAAGCATCTGGAAAAGGCACTGATGCAGTTTGCCGAAGAAGGGGCTGCCAAAGTGTTCAAGCCCTCGATCGGCTCCGGCTTCATCGTTGGCGTTGTCGGCCAGTTGCAGTTCGAGGTTCTCGCCTCACGGATTGAGATGGAATACGGCCTGCCGGTGCGGTTTGAGGCCAGCCAGTTCACCTCGGCCCGCTGGGTCAACGGGGAGCGGGCAGCAGTGGACAAGTTCACCAACGCCAACAAGCAGCATATCGCCCATGATCACGACGGCGATGTCGTCTACCTTACGCGGCTGCAATGGGACATTGACCGGGTGGTGCGCGACTATCCGGACTTGAAACTGACCGCGACCAAGGAAATGATGGTCTGACAGAAACGCAGTATTTAGAAAAACAGCGCATTGAAACCCGTCATGGACCTGGATCAACAGAACTACCCTGGCGGTTTTTTTGCGCTGATGCGGCGGCTGGAGACGCGCGAGGCGCCTTTCGACGATCCGCTGTCGGTGCTGCCGCCCCCGGACGTTGATCTGAATGCACTTAAGGCAGCGTTGGTCTCCTGCGCACCTGACATGGACAGCATGCCGGAAAACCGCAGGCATGCGTTGCGCAAGCAGGCGATTTTACGCGCTGAGTTTGCTGGCCAGCCTGAAATTTGGGCGCTTCATGCAGTTTGCATTGCCATTCTGCGCAGGCGCGCCGCTCCGCCGCAGGCGCGGCAGTTGTTTCTGCGGATCTGGTCGGAACAGGGCGACGCGCTGGCCCGCGAACTGCCAGTGCGCTGGATGATATCGGCAGCGGCTACATTTGCCGATCATGGGGAAACCATAGACCAACGTTTGGGCGGACAGGGGCTGATGCTGCTGTTCGACCTGATCAAGCTTCACGACAGTGAGCGCCGTCAGAGCGGGCAGAAAAACAGCGTTGGCTTTCCCCGGACCCGCGGCGGTTCAAAGCCGGACAAACTGGGCTTTGGCTTGGAGCCCTATTCGCTGCCAAACGGGGATTTGGACAAGAACATGCTGGCCCGGCTGTGGCGCTATGCCGAGAATGACGCGGTTCTTCGGCCTTTGGGAACACGCATGCTGCAGATGGTCATGAATGATCCGCGCAGCATCTTCGCCCGGATCCAACGCTATAAGGACAGGCCCGCCTCTGATGAGCGGTGAGAAAATCAAATGGGGTGTCGTCAGCACCATCAAGGCAGACGCAGGCGATATCCTGACCTTTGCGGCCCATCACCTTGAGGCCGGGGCGCACAGACTGTTTCTGTATCTGGACGCCCCCTGCCCGGACGCTTTTCCGCATCTGAAATCACACCCCAAGATCCGGGTCACCGAATGCAACGAGACCTACTGGCGGCGGATAGGCCGACGGCCGGTCAAGCACCAGGTGCGGCAATCGGCAAACGCCAGCCGCGCCTACCAGCGCCAGGCCGGGGATGTGGACTGGCTGTTGCACTGCGACGTGGACGAATTTCTGTGGTCCACGGAATCCGTTGCCGCCCGGCTGGCGGCGCTGCCGTCTGACATCTGCTGTGCCCGGGTGCGCCCGGTTGAGGCCCTGGCGGGCGGCGGCGGCACGGCTTTCAAAGGATATCTCCCGGTCGCTGACCAGGACACCCGCGCTGCGCGGCTGTACCCGCAATTCGGCAAACATCTTAAGGGCGGTTTTCTAAGCCATGTCCAAGGCAAACTGTTTACCCGCACTGGCATCGACGGCCTGGAGATTCGGATTCACAATATTTTGCTGGACGGCGGCATGAATCCCGGCCAGGCCGAACTGGACGGCTTGGATCTGTGCCATTTTCATGCCGCGGACTGGCAAAGCTGGATCAGCCACTACCGGTACCGGCTGCAAAAAGGCTCTTACCGGGCCGGGCTTGCCCCTTCCCGGTCACGGGAGATCGGGGGAATCACCGCGCACGAGCTGCTCAGCACGATAGAAACGGATCACGGAGAGGCCGGCCTGCGCATCTTTTTTGACGAAGTTTGCGCCGACAGCCCTGGCCTGCGGAACCGCCTGCAGGCTGAGGGGCTGCTAAAGATCCGAAATCTGGATTTGGACACAAAACGGCGGAAACACTTTCCCGAATTCGGCTGAATTGTCTCTCTGTTGCAAATGGGCGGGACAAAAGCACAGCAAAATCCGGCAATAATTGACGATCGCGCGGGATTTTGCTATGCCGCCACACGAGCCGGCAGCTGCCATCCCGCATGACCTTTGCGGAGCCGGCTGGAACACACACGCGCGGGCCAGGTCAGTGTCCGCAATGACGGATGCATATGACAAAATTCTCCGATCTGAACCTTAATCCCAAGGTCCTCAAAGCTGTTGAGGAAGCTGGATATGAAACCCCCACTCCAATCCAGGCCGGGGCGATTCCATCCGCACTGGAGGGACGCGACGTTCTGGGAATCGCCCAGACCGGCACCGGTAAGACTGCGTCTTTCACGCTGCCGATGATCACCCTTCTGGCGCGCGGCCGCGCCCGCGCCCGGATGCCGCGCAGCCTGGTGCTGTGCCCCACCCGCGAGCTGGCGGCCCAGGTGGCGGAAAACTTCGACACCTATGCCAAGCATGTAAAGCTCACCAAGGCGCTGCTGATCGGCGGGGTTTCGTTCAAGGAACAGGACGCGCTGATCGACAAAGGCGTCGATGTCCTGATCGCTACCCCCGGCCGCCTGCTGGACCATTTTGAGCGCGGCAAGCTGCTGCTCACCGGTGTGCAGATCATGGTGGTGGACGAGGCCGACCGGATGCTCGACATGGGCTTTATCCCGGATATCGAGCGGATCTTCTCGCTGACGCCGTTCACCCGCCAGACGCTGTTCTTTTCGGCCACCATGGCGCCGGAGATCGAGCGGATCACCAACACATTCCTGTCAGGTCCGGCCCGGATTGAAGTGGCCCGCCAGGCCACTGCGTCGGAAACCATCGAACAGGCCGTCGTGCAGTTCAAAGCGTCCCGCCGCGACCGCGAAGCAACGGAAAAACGCCGGGTACTGCGCGCGCTGATTGATGGCGAGGGTGACAAGCTCACCAATGGCATCATCTTCTGCAACCGTAAAACGGATGTGGATATCGTAGCCAAATCGCTCAAGAAATACGGTTATGACGCAGCGCCGATCCATGGCGATCTGGATCAAAGCCAGCGGACTAAAACTTTGGACGGCTTCCGCGAAGGGGCCTTGCGCATCCTGGTGGCTTCGGATGTGGCCGCGCGCGGCCTTGATGTGCCCAGCGTCAGCCATGTGTTCAATTTCGATGTGCCCGGCCATGCCGAGGATTACGTCCACCGGATCGGCCGCACAGGGCGCGCCGGCCGCGAGGGCAAGGCCATCACCATCTGTATTCCGCGCGATGACAAGGCGTTGGATGCGGTGGAAAAGCTGCTTCAGAAAGAGATCCCGCGTCTGGAAAACCCGGTGAAGCCGGAACCCAAGGCGGAAAAACCCGCGCGCGCTGCCAAGCCGGAAGCGGACACCCGCGCAGCCAAGCCGGAATCGGAAGCCCGCGAGCCCCGCAAGGAGGCGTCCCGCAGCCCCCGCAAGGACGAAACGCCTGCGCAAAAGCCCGAACGCTCTTCGGGCCGCGGCAAATACGGTAAACGCGACGACAAATCTGTGGTCGGCATGGGCGACCATCTGCCCAGCTTCATCGCTCTCAGCTTTGCTGAGCGCCGGGCCGGCTGACCGGCACTGCCAGACATTTTTTTGCAGGCCGCCCCTCCCCGGGGCGGCCTTTTTTCATTGCGGGTGCAGAAGGGCCACCCACCATGCAGCTGCCGCATGGCGACCTTTGCACTTGCAGCATAACGGGTCTTCGATCTTGGATGGCGTCAACCTGTGCAAACAGGCGTATTGCATCCGCAACACTGTAACGCGCCATTGAAATTGGGCCTCGCCATGAACACCACCGACACCAACACCCTGACCATTGCACAATTCCAGGCCATTGAAGCCCGCGCCCATGAGCTGCGCGCCGAGGCTTTTGCCAATGTGATGCGCCGCTTGTTCCGCGCTATGTTCAGCGCCCCGCGCAAGGTAGTTTCCTGCCCCAGCTGCGCCCGTCCGCTGCACGGCTGAGACGTCTCGCGGCTCTGCCGGTCCAGCACCCGAATTGACAACGCCGCGTGCCTAAAAAGGCCGCGGCGTTGTTGTTTCTTACACTGTTGTTCTGCGGCAGCGCCGCGGACCCGCCAGGGTACGCGGCGCCTGGCCCAACGGGGCCTGCTGCATTTTCAATGCGGCTTGGGCCGGGCGGGAGAACCGCCCTGCCCACGCAGGCTCAGCGCATGCGGCTGACGACCACCGTCACCTCGGGTTTTTTGCCGATCTCGCTATGGGCGCTTTGGCGGGCAATGCGGCGCAGCTCCTGTTCCAGCTTGTCTTCATCGCGCAGCGTCTTGGCACCGGCGCGCATCAGGAACTGGTTCAGATCCGCTTCCATAATCTCGACCAGGGCGGCGTTGGAACTGCCGGTTTCGGCCAAGCCCTTGACGTCGCACCAGGGCTCGCCCAGCGGCTCGTCCTGCTCGTCCAGCAGCACCGTCACCACCACATGGCCGTTCAAAGCCATGCGGATACGGTCGCGGACAACACCGTCCATCGCACCGTATTTGACAGATCCATCCAGATAGGTGCGGCCTGTATCGACATAGCCGGCGGACTTGGGCGCGTCGCCGCTGAGGTCCATCATCATACCGTTGACCACAACCGCGCTGGCAATGCCCTTTGCCTCGCCCAGACGGGCGTGCTGGCGCAGGTGGCGGTGCTCGCCGTGCATCGGCACCAGCATTCTGGGTTTCAGCAAGGTATGCATGGTTTCCAGATCCGGACCGTTCGCATGGCCGGACACATGGTAAAGGCCGGAACTGTCATCAACCACATCAACACCCATTTCAGAGAACTGGTTGATAATGCGGATCACGCCTTTTTCATTGCCCGGGATGGTCTTGGAGGAGAACAGGAAGGTGTCGCCCTCCTTCAGCTCCAGCCCGCGGTACTTGCCGCGCGCCAGCTGTGCAGAGGCCGCGCGGCGCTCGCCCTGGCTGCCGGTTGTGATCAGCATCAGGTTGTCACGCGGCACATTGTTGGCGTCTTCGGGGCTGATCACCTTGGGGAAGTCCGTCAGAACGCCGGTTTCCGTCGCAGCCTCGATCATCCGGCGCATCGCCCGGCCCAGCAGCACAATCGACCGCCCGGCCCGCACCCCGGCCTCGGCCAGGGTTTTCACCCTGGCCACGTTGGAGGCGAATGTGGTGGCTGCAACCATACCCTTGGCTTCGGAAATCAGCCGGGTGATCTCATCCGGCAGCTCTGATTCCGAGCGGCCCGGATGGGTCGAGAACACATTGGTGGAATCGCAGACCAGCGCCTGGATGCCGTCCTTGGCGATCTCTGCCCACATCTCCGGATCAAACGGTTCGCCGACCAGCGGATTGGAATCCAGCTTAAAGTCGCCGGTATGCACCACCCGCCCTGCCGGGTTGTCAATGACCAGTCCCCCGCTTTCGGGGATTGAGTGGCTCATCGGGGCAACGCCGATGGTGAAGGGGCCGAGTTTGGTCACTTCGGGCCAGGCTTCAACCGTGTGCACGTTGGCCGGATCGTGACCCGCTTCCTCCATCTTGCGGCGCGCCAGGTTGGCGGTGAAGGCACGGGCGTAGACCGGCACATTCAGGCTGGAATACATATGCGCGATGGCGCCGATGTGGTCCTCGTGCCCGTGGGTGACGAAAATCCCTTCCAGCCGGTCAACCCGCTCTTTCAGCCAGGTCATGTCCGGCATGATCAGGTCGACGCCGGGGGTGGTGTCCATATCGGGGAAGGTCACGCCCAGGTCGACCAGGATCAGGCGTTCTTTGTTCTTTGGCCCGTAGCCGTAGACATAGGCATTCATGCCAATTTCACCCGCCCCGCCGAGGGGCAGATAGATCAATCTTTCACTGCTCATGCGTCAGTACCATTATCCTTGTTGTATTTATGAATGATCTGCAGCCCATGCATGGTGAGGTCATCCTCAAATGCGTCGAACAGATCAGCGGATTGCTGGAACAAAGGCGCCAGCCCGCCTGTCGAGATTACTTTCATCGCCACGCCGCGTTCCGCCTTGATTTGGGTGCAAATCTCGCGGACGAGGCCGACATAGCCCCAGAACACGCCGGACTGCATACAGGCGACGGTGTTGGTTCCGATGACATTTTCAGGTTTGGTGATGTCCACATGCGGCAAGGCGGCGGCAGCCTGGTGCAGGGCCTCCAGGCTCAGGTTCACGCCGGGCGCAATCACCCCGCCGACATAGGCGCCATCTTCGGCCACCACATCAAATGTTGTGGCGGTGCCAAAATCCACCACAATCAGATTGCCGCCATAAAGGTCGAAGCCGGATACCGTGTTGACCAGCCGGTCGGGGCCGACGGCGGTGCCTTCGTCCACCCGCACCGCGACGGGCAGCAGGCAACCGGGCTTGCCCACCACCAGGGGGCGCGTACTGAAATAGCGGTCCGCCAAAACCCGCAGGTTGAACACCACCCGCGGCACGGTCGAGGAGATGATCATGTCGGTGATATCCGCCTCGATCCCCTGCAGCCGCATCAGTGTGTTGAGCCAGACATAGTATTGGTCGGCAGTGCGCTGCCAGTCGGTGGCGGTGCGCCACATGCCAACGAACTTCTCGCCGTCGTAGATTGAGAAGACGGTATTGGTATTGCCGCAGTCAACTGCCAGAAGCATTGCTGCCCCTTCCTAGAAATAGATGTCGGCCGCGGGAATGCTGACGCGGCCCTTGGCAGTGTTTAGGACAAGGTTGCCGTTGGCGTCCACTGTTTCAAAAGTGCCTTCGGTCTCGGAACTGGCGGTGCGGGCGGTGATCACCTCGCCCAGCTTGGCGGCGCGCGCCAGCCATGCGGTGCGAATCGGTTCAAAACCATAGGTGCTGAATTGCTGCTCATAGCGTGCAAAGGCGCCGGCCACCGCTTCCAGAAACTCCTCCGGCGAGACCTGAACGCCGGTTTCCGACAACAGCGACACTGGCCAGACCGCGCCGGGTTCCAGCCATTCCTTCATCGGGGTTTCAACCAGATTGACACCGATGCCGACAAACAGGTGGGTGACCCCCTGCCCGTTGCCAGCACTTTCCAGCAGGATCCCCGCCAGCTTGCCACCCTTCAGCAGCACGTCGTTGGGCCATTTCAGCGACAGGCCTTCGGTGCGCCCGGTAACCGCAACACAGGCGTCATAGACCGCAAGTGCCGCGACAAAGCTGCGCAGCGCTGCCTGATCCGGCGCGCCTTGGGGCCGCATCACCAGCGTGGCGGCGAAATTGCCCTTGGGGTCCTTCCAGTCGCGCCCGCGGCGGCCGCGCCCCTGGGTCTGGCGCAGCGCCAGGATCCATTCGGGGCCTGCCAGCTCACCGGCGATGCGGGAAGCCTCGTTCAGGGTGCTGTCGACCTCGGCAAGCACCCGTTTTCCATATTCAGCTGGCCAGCTCATCTGCATTCCTTAGAAAGTGCGAAAGGCCCGGTCACGCGACCGGGCCTTTTCAGCCTGCCTGAAAAGCAGATCAATTTACAAGGGTTGCCGCGGCAGCTGCCGCCGCGCCGTCAATGCCGAACTGGTAAACCACGCCCACCAGCATCAGCGCAGCAGAGGCCATCAGTGCCACGCCCAGAACCGGCGAACCCTTCGCTTCGACATCGTCATCGCCCGTGCCGAAGTACATGTAGAAGACGATGCGGATGTAGTAGAACGCACCGATCACCGAAGCCACGGCAGAGGCAATGACCAGCCCGATCAGCCCAGCATCAACACCCGCCTGCCAGACGCCCAGCTTGGCAAAGAAACCCAGCATTGGCGGCACCCCGGCCAGCGAGAACATCAGGATCAGCACCGCCAGCGCCTTGCCCGGCTCGCGCGCGGCGAACTGGTTCAGCGCCATGATATCGGTCACGGGCTTTCCGTCTTTCTCCAGCATCAGGATAAAGGAGAAGGTGCCGATGTTCATGGTGACGTAGATCGCCAGATAAACCAGCATCGCAGTGACGCCCTGTTCGGTGCCCGCTGCCAGACCGATCATCGCATAGCCCATATGGGCAATGGAGGAGAACGCCATCAGGCGTTTGATGTCGCGCTGGCCGATGGCAGCAATGGCGCCGAGGAACATCGACAGCACCGACAGCACCACGATGATCTGCTGCCAGTCGGAGATGGCACCGCCAAAGGCATCATGCAGGACGCGGGCAAACAGGCCCATCGCCGCAACCTTGGGCGCGGTGGCAAAGAAGGCCGTGACCGGAGTCGGCGCGCCCTCATACACATCCGGGGTCCACATGTGGAAAGGCACCGCCGAGACCTTGAAGGCAAGCCCCGAGATCATGAACACAAGCCCGAACAGCATTCCGATGGACATATGGCCCTGCTCTGCCACCTGGATGATGCCCGCGAACTGGGTGGTGCCGGCAAAGCCGTAGACCAGCGAGGCACCGTACAGCAGCAGGCCAGAGGACAGCGCACCCAGCACGAAGTACTTGAGGCCCGCCTCGGTCGACTTCACACTGTCGCGGCGCATTGCAGCGACGACGTAGAGAGACAACGACTGCAGCTCCAGCCCCATGTAAAGGGACATCAGATCGCCGGCAGAGACCATCATCATCATGCCAACAGCGCTGAGCGCCACCAGGATCGGGTATTCAAACCGCAGCATGCCGCGGCGCGCCATGTAGTCCTGACCGATCAGCAGCACTGCCGCCGCACCCAGCAGCAGCGCCACCTTGGCAAAGCGGGCAAAACCGTCGTTGATGAACATGCCGTTGAAGGCCGTCTGGGTGGTCGCCGGGCTGGCCGCGATCCAGAAAGCTACCGCCGCCAACAGCGCCGCGGTTGCCCAGACCAGCGGCACCGCCAGCTTGTCCTTGCCGGTGTAGACCGCGCCCAAGAGCGCGCCCATCGCGTAAAGCGCCAGAACGATCTCTGGCAGGATTACAGTAAGATCAGCTTGGATCATCTGCCTGATGTTCCCTTAATGCGAAGCAATCTGGGTGGCTGCCGAGGTGTCGGCAGCCGCCAGAGACTGGTTGAAGTTTGCAATCAGCGCCTCGGTCGAGGGGGCGATGACATCGGTGACCAGGGACGGGTAGACACCCAGAAGCAGGGTCATCACCACCAGCGGCGCAAAAACGAAACGCTCGCGGGCGGTCATGTCGCGGATGCCGGCCAGGCTGCCCTTGATCATGTCGCCAAAGACCACCCGGCGGTAGAGCCACAGCGCATATCCGGCCGAGAAGATCACCCCGGTTGCGGCCACTGCCGTCACCCAGGTGTTTTTCTGGAAGGCGCCCATCAGGGTCAGGAATTCACCGACAAAGCCAGAGGTGCCCGGCAGGCCGACGTTGCCCATGGTGAAGAACATAAACACCAAAGCGTATGCCGGCATCCGGATCACCAGACCGCCGTAGGCGCCGATGTCACGGGTATGCATGCGGTCATAGATCACCCCGACACAAAGGAAGAGCGCGGCAGAGATGAAGCCGTGGCTCAGCATCTGAAAGATGGCACCGTCGATGCCTTGCTGGTTAGCGGCAAAGATGCCCATGGTCACAAATCCCATGTGCGCGACTGACGAATAGGCGATCAGCTTTTTCATGTCCTCCTGCACCAGTGCCACCAGCGAGGTGTAGACAACTGCGATGGCTGACATCCACAGAACCATATCGGTCATCACATCCGCCCCAACCGGGAACATTGGCAGCGAGAACCGGAGGAAACCATAGCCGCCCATTTTCAGCAAAATCGCCGCCAGCACCACGGAACCCGCGGTCGGCGCCTGCACGTGCGCATCCGGCAGCCAAGTATGCACCGGCCACATCGGCATCTTCACCGCAAAGGAGGCAAAAAACGCCAGGAACATAAGCGTCTGGGCGCCGCCCACGACGTGAATGCCCAGCACATCAAAGGACGCAGCCGAGAAGCTGTGGGTCAGCAGGGTTTCGATATCGGTGGTGCCGGCGTCCACATACATGAACACCATCGCCACCAGCATCAGCACCGAGCCGAAGAAGGTGTAGAGGAAGAACTTGAAAGAGGCGTAGATCCGTTCCTTGCCGCCCCAGATGCCGATGATCAGGAACATCGGGATAAGGCCCGCCTCGAAGAACAGGTAGAACAGCACCAGGTCCAGCGCCATGAAGACGCCCAGCATCAGGGTCTCCAAGAGCAGGAAGGCGATCATGTATTCCTTCACACGGGTCGTGACCGACCAGCTGGCCAGAATGGTCAGCGGCATGATGAAGGTGGTCAGCATCACAAACAGCACCGAGATGCCGTCGACGCCCATCTTGTATTTCAACCCCAGGATCCAGGCCCGGTCTTCCACAAACTGAAAGCCTGTGTTGGCGGGGTCGAACTCGAAATAGATGCCAAGGCTCACCAGGAAGGTGATCGTGGTGGCAAAGAGCGCAACAAACTTGGCATTGCGCTGTGCCGCCTTATCCTCGCCGCGCAGGAACAGGGCCAGAATGCCTGCAGCCAGCGCCGGAATGAAGGTGACAATAGAAAGGAGATTGTCCATCAGTGCGTTCCTCCGCCGATCGACATCCAGGTGACCAGGGCTGCGATGCCCAGCACCATCCAGAAGGCATAAGTGAAGATGTAACCGGACTGCGCCCGGCCCGCGAGGCGGGTAAAGAAGGGAACAACCCCCATTGCCAGACCGTTCAGGAAGCCGTCGATGGTGCCCCCGTCGCCGCGTTTCCACAGGAAGCGGCCAATGGCCAGCGCCGGTTTGACGAAGATCACGTTGTAGATCTCGTCAAAGTACCATTTGTTGAGCAGGAACAGGTAGAGCGGGCGCTGCTGCGCCGCCAGACGTGCCGGCAGCGACGGGTTCCAGATGTAGAACCACAGCGCCAGCACCAGACCTGCAACCATTGCCATGAACGGGGACAGCTTCACCCATTTCGGGGCCGCGTGGGCGTCCTCCAGGATGTGGTTGTCCTTGCCGATGTAGATACCGCCCTCACCCGGCTTGCCGGCAAACACATAGTGGTGCGCGCCTTCGGCTGCGGCTTCACCGTGCGCAGCCTCCTCGCCGTGGCCATCAGTGTCACCATGTGCAGCGTCCTCGCCGTGACCGGCGTCTTCGCCATGTGCCGCGGCTGCGGCTTCCGCAACCGGAATGCCATAGAATTTGCCGACCTGATCCGCGTGGCCGAAGAAGCTGCTGTACCAGATCATGCCTGCAGTAACCGACCCCACCGCCAGCACACCCAGCGGCACCAGCATAGTCCAGGGGCTTTCGTGCGCGTGGTCATGGGTGTGTTTGTCGCCGCGTGCCTCCCCATAGAAGGTCATGAACATCAGGCGCCAGGAGTAGAAAGAGGTCATGAAGGCCGCGATCACCAGCGCCCAGAAGCCGAACATCGATCCACCCGCATAAGCGCTTTCGATTATCGCATCCTTAGAGACAAAGCCGGCAAAGCCGATCCAGCCGCTAAGCGGGATACCAACGCCGGTGATCGCCAGTGTGCCGATCATCATCGCGCGGAAGGTCCACGGGATCTTTTTGCGCAGGTTGCCATAATGGCGCATGTCCTGCTCGTGATGCATCGCGTGGATCACCGAACCGGCGCCCAGGAACAGCATCGCCTTGAAGAAGGCGTGGGTGAACAGGTGGAACATGGCAGCGGAATACATGCCGACGCCAGCAGCCACGAACATATAGCCCAGCTGCGAACAGGTCGAATAGGCGATCACCCGCTTGATGTCGTTCTGCACCAGCCCGACGGTGGCCGCAAAGAATGCCGTGGCTGCGCCCATCACGGTGATGAATGCAGTGGCTTCAGGCGCAAATTCCATCAGCGGCGACATCCGGCAGACCAGGAACACGCCCGCGGTCACCATGGTTGCCGCGTGGATCAGCGCCGATACCGGGGTCGGGCCTTCCATCGCGTCCGGCAGCCAGGTGTGCAGTATCAGCTGCGCCGACTTGCCCATCGCGCCGACAAACAGCAGGAAAGCAATCAGGTTGGCAGCATTCCACTCGCTCCACAGGAACGACACTTGGGTTTCCGCCAGCGCCGGAGCGGCGGCAAAGACATCTGCAAGGTTGATGCTGTCGGTCAGGAAGAACAGCCCGAAGATCCCCAGCGCAAAACCGAAGTCACCGACGCGGTTGACGATAAACGCCTTCATCGCTGCCGCGTTGGCGGTGGGCTTGCGGTAGTAAAAGCCGATCAGCAAGTAGGAGGCGACGCCGACGCCTTCCCAGCCAAAAAACATCTGCACCAGATTGTCCGAGGTCACCAGCATCAGCATCGCAAAGGTGAAGAACGACAGATAGGCAAAGAAGCGCGGCTTGTAGCTTTCGCCCTCTTTCCACTGCGGGTCATGCGACATGTAGCCGAAGCTGTACAGATGCACGAGCGACGACACTGTGGTGATCACGATCAGCATGATCGCGGTCAGCCGGTCCAGCCGGATCGCCCAGGAGGTCGACAGCGAGCCGCTTTCGATCCAGCGGAAGATTTCGATGTTGTCGGTCACCCCGTCAAACGACAGGAAGGTGATCCAGCTGAGCAGCGCCGCCAGGAAAAGCAGCGATGTGGCCGTCACAGTGGCGGCTTTCTCGCCGATGAATTTCCAGCCGAAGCCGCAGATAAGGGCGCCCGCCAGCGGGGCAAAGAGAAGGATGGTTTCCATGTTTCTTCAGCCCTTCATCACGTTGACGTCTTCGACGGCAATGGTGCCGCGGTTACGGAAGAAGCAGACCAGGATCGCCAGGCCGATGGCGGCCTCGGCGGCGGCCACGGTCAGCACGAACAGGGTAAAGACCTGCCCCACCAGATCGCCCAGGAAGCTGGAGAAAGCGACCAGATTGATGTTCACCGCCAGCAGCATCAGTTCGATGCTCATCAAGAGGATGATCACGTTCTTGCGGTTCAGGAAGAGCCCGAAGATGCCGATGACGAACAGCGTCGCCGCGACGGTCAGATAGTGTTCAAGTCCGATCATGTGCTCAAAGCCCCTGCCCCGGTTTCACGTCCTTAAGCTCCATTGCTACGGTCGGGTCGCGCATCATCTGGGCAACCACGTCCTGGCGCTTGACGTCGGTGCGGTGGCGCAGGGTCAGCACGATCGCGCCGATCATTGCCACCAGCAGGATCAGGCCAGACAATTGGAACAGAAGGAAATATTGATCATAGATGATGAGGCCCAGGGCCTCGGTGTTGTGGCGGTCGGCGGGCACTGGATTGGCTAACAGCTCAGGCGCCTTATGCGCGGTTTCCCAGACGCCAAAGGCCATCACGAACTGCATCAGGATTACCAGGCCGATCAGCAGAGCCAGCGGCAGGTACCGCGCCATCTCCGCCTTCAGCGCGGCAAAGTCCACGTCCAGCATCATCACCACAAACAGGAACAGCACCGCAACAGCCCCCACATAGACGATGATCAGCAGCATGGCGACAAATTCCGCCCCCAGGAGCACAAACAGCCCGGCCGAAGAGATAAAGGCCAGGATCAGCCACAGCACCGAATGCACCGGCTGGCGGCTGATCACAGTGAACAGCCCGCCAGTGATGGCGCTGACGGCGAAGAGGTAGAAGGCAAAAACGCTCATGTCTCATCGTCCTTGTTGTCGTCCAGAACCGTCTGCGCCAGATCCAGCGCCCGGTTCATGGCCGGAATGCCGGCAAACACCGACATCTGTCCGATCGTTTCTACGATCTCTTGTTTCTTTGCCCCTGCCGCAAGAGCGTGGCGCACAGTCTGGCGCACCGCTGAATCTGCCTGCGCGCCCTGCATGGTGAGCCCGGCCAGCGTCAGCAGCAGCCGGGTCTTGGCATCCAGCCCGTCCTTGTTGACGGTGTTGCCGAACATCATTTCCATGACCTCTTTGGGCATGGTGGGCCACAGCGCCTCGAACTCCTTGAAAGCCTCGGAAGGCGAGAAATTCTCCAGCGCAGGATTGAAGGCCTTGGCCATCTCCTGCGCCTGGGTCTGCATCTGTTCCATCATGGCCTCAAACGGGTTGGGCGGCTGTTTGGTCATGTCCTGTCCTCCGTCCAAGAATTTTCAAAAATTCTTGGCAAAAGTTTTTGAAAACTTTTGCGCTGCTCTCTCATCGGTACGGCGCATCGATTTCGAGGTTGCGGGCAATCTCGGCTTCCCAGCGTTCGCCGTTCGCCAGCAGTTTATCCTTGTCGTAGAACAGCTCCTCGCGGGTCTCAGTAGCGAACTCGAAGTTCGGGCCTTCGACAATGGCATCCACCGGGCAGGCTTCCTGGCAGAAACCGCAGTAAATGCATTTGGTCATGTCGATGTCATAACGCGTGGTGCGGCGGCTGCCATCCTCGCGCGGTTCCGCGTCGATGGTGATCGCCTGCGCCGGGCAGACCGCCTCGCACAGCTTGCAGGCAATGCAGCGTTCCTCGCCGTTGGGATAGCGGCGCAGCGCGTGCTCACCGCGGAACCGCGGCGACAACGGACCCTTCTCGTGCGGGTAGTTCAGGGTGGCCTTGGGGGCAAAGAAATACTTCATCCCCAGTTTGAAGCCGACCCAGAAATCCTGCAGCAGGAAGTATTTGGCGGCGCGGGTGTAGTCGATTTGGGTCATCTTTTAGATCCTTGCCACTGCCAACATACGTTTGTTCCACTCAGACAGCTCATCTGGAATTCCAAGCTGGTCTAAACCGGTGTCGAATGGGGTAGAACCGAGATGGTCACCAACGATGTCATCAAGAGCCTGCTCGGCAGAGTGGTAATAACCCAAGATTTCACCCTCGATTCTGACATCAAACCCACCGGCTGGCCGACCGACTATTTCGATCACGCCTTCCCGTGTCTCGTAGGAGTAAATGCTGACAGTAGGTTTCAACTCACCCTCCCACGGTCCAGCGGGCGAAGATGCCCCAGAACCAGTCGAATTTTGCAGCAAAGGACACGAAGACCACCCAGGCCAGCGAGAACGGCAGGAACACTTTCCAGCCCAGCCGCATCAGCTGGTCGTAGCGGTAGCGCGGGGTGATCGCCTTGACCATTGCGAAGAGGAAGAAGAAGAACGCCATCTTGGCGACCATCCACAGGACGCCGTCCGGCAAGCCTGGGATCGGCGACAGCCAGCCGCCGAAGAACAAGAGCGAGGTCAGCGCGCACATCAGAAAGATGGCGATGTATTCCCCGGCCATGAACAGCAGGAAGGGCGTGGCCGAGTATTCCACCTGATAGCCCGCGACCAGTTCCGATTCCGCTTCCGGCAGGTCGAACGGCGGGCGGTTGGTTTCTGCAAGCGCCGAGATAAAGAACAGAAACACCATCGGGAAATGCGGGATCCAATACCAGTTCAGAAGGCCCAGATCACCATCCTGCGCGCGCACGATATCGCCAAAGTTCATGCTTCCGGTGGAGATGATGATGCCGATGATGATCAGGCCCAGCGATACCTCGTAGGATATCATCTGTGCGGCAGAGCGCAGGCTGCCCAGGAACGGGTACTTCGAGTTCGACGCCCAGCCGCCCATGATCACGCCGTAAACCTCAAGACTGGAGACCGCGAAGACATAAAGAATGGCCACGTTGATGTCTGACAGCACCCAGCCGTCGTTGAACGGGATCACCGCCCAGGCGATCATCGCCAGCACAAATGACGTCAGCGGAGCCAGGATAAAGACCGGACGGTCGGCACCGGCCGGGATCACCACTTCCTTGACCACATATTTCAGCGCGTCGGCCACCGATTGAAGCAGGCCGAAGACGCCCACCACGTTCGGCCCCCGGCGCATCTGCACTGCGGCCCAGATCTTGCGGTCCCCGTAGACAAGGAACAGGAGCGAGATCATCACAAAGGCAACAACTGCAAGCACTTGCGCCAGGATCAGAACAGCGATGCCGCCTGGAGTGTTAAAGAAATCAGCCATAGGTCCTCACACCGTCGGTATTCCGTTTGCCGCGCAATCCGCAACCACGACTTCAGCGTCAATGGTGCGCAACCCGCGCGGCAGAGAGGGCGAAATCAGATAGACCGCATCAGCGGTCCGGCTGCCCCCTGCCTGTTTCATTGTTGTGCGCACATGGCGCGCAAACCCGTAATCCCGGATCAGCGCGTATTGCGCGGCGGCACATTCCGCATAGTTGTCGAGGTCTTCCTGCACGGTCGCACCGCGCATGGAGACGTGAAATTGGACCAGATCGCCCTCCAGCAGGCTGGTTTCCACCCCTTCATAGATCGGGGCGGGCCGCTCGCCTTCGCTGCCGGGCGCCATTGCGCAGGCGGCCAGCAGGAAGGGCGTTATGAGGGCAAAGCGGATCATTCAGCAGCCAGTTTCCCGGTTTCGCGGGCTTTCACACCCGCCGACAGTTCCGCCATCAGCTGCGAGGCGCGGGCAATCGGGTTGGTCAGGTAGAAGTCCTTGATCGCGGGCAGGAAGTCCGCCTTGCCAAGCTTGTCCAGCTCCAGCGCGTCGCCTGTTTTCTCAGCCACTTCGTCAATCCTGGCCAGATGCGGCACCTCAGCCACCAGCGCTTGGCGCAGCTGCGCCAGAGAGTCATAGCCCAGCTTGGCGTCAACTTCGGCGCTGAGGGCGCGCAGGATGGCCCAGTTTTCCTTGGCTTCACCCGGTGCGAACGCGGCACGCATCGCGAGCTGCGGACGGCCTTCGGTGTTTACGAACAACCCGTTTTCTTCGGTATAGGCAGCGCCCGGCAGGATCACGTCGGCGCGATGTGCGCCGCGGTCGCCATGGGAGCCCTGATAGATCACAAAGGCGCCCCCGCTTTCAGATCCGTCGATTTCGACCTCATCCGCGCCTAAGTTATAGATCACTTCGGCGCCGTCGATGGCTGCTTCCATACCGCCTTCGGTGACGGCCCCCACATCCATTGCCCCCACACGGGACGCAGCGGTGTGAAGGATCAGCAGCTTGCCGTTGGTGCGTTCGGCCGCATGCATGGCGTGAGCCAGAACGGCAAGCCCGTCCGCTTCACGCAAAGCGCCGGCACCCACGACAATTACCGAAGGTTTTTCCAGGATGTCAGTGAATTCGTGCTTTTCCAGACCGGCAAGCGCGTCGCGCCCTGCCCCCATCTGGAACACGTCATAGGTCAGATCCGCCGGCTGGCCGATATTGCCGATCTTCGCACCATTCAGCCAGGCCTTGCGGATGCGCGCATTCAGCACCGGGGCTTCATCACGCGGGTTGGTGCCGACCAACAGAATGTATTCGGCGCTGTCGATATCTTCGATGGCCGCGGTGCCGGCATAACCCGCCCGGTTGCCAATGGGCAGGCGGGCGTTGTCGGTACGGCACTCAACCTTGCCGCCCAGACCTTCGACCAGCTGTTTCAGGGCAAAGGCGGCCTCAACCGGGGCCAGATCGCCGATCAGACCGGCAACTTTCTTGCCCTTCATGGCATTGGCTGCAGCAGTCAGCGCCTCGCCCCATGTGGCAGGCTTCAGCTTGCCATCGACACGCACATAAGGGCGGTCGAGACGCTGGCGGCGCAAGCCATCCCAGACAAAGCGGGTCTTGTCGCTGATCCATTCCTCGTTCACGCCGTCATGGTTGCGCGGCAGGATCCGCATCACTTCGCGGCCCTTGGTGTCAACGCGGATGTTCGATCCCAGCGCGTCCATCACGTCGATGGTTTCGGTCTTGGTCAGCTCCCACGGACGGGCGGTGAAGGCATAAGGCTTCGACGTCAGCGCGCCGACCGGGCAAAGGTCGATGATATTGCCCTGCAGGTTCGATTGCAGCGTCTGGTTCAGGTAGGAAGTGATCTCTGCATCCTCGCCGCGCCCGGTCTGGCCCATCTGGGTAATGCCGGCCACTTCGGATGTAAAACGCACGCAACGGGTGCAGCTGATGCAGCGGGTCATAGCGGTGCCGACCAGCGGGCCAAGGTCCAGATCATCCACCGCGCGCTTGGCTTCCTTAAAGCGGCTGGCAGAGATGCCATAGGCCATCGCCTGGTCCTGCAGATCGCATTCGCCGCCCTGATCACAGATCGGGCAGTCCAGCGGGTGGTTGATCAGCATGAATTCCATCACGCCTTCGCGGGCTTTCTTGACCATCGGCGAGTTGGTTTTCACCTGCGGCGCCTGTCCTTCCGGCCCGGGGCGCAGATCGCGCACCTGCATCGCGCAGGACGCGGCCGGCTTCGGCGGGCCGCCGACAACTTCAACAAGGCACATGCGGCAGTTGCCCGCAATCGACAGGCGCTCGTGGTAGCAGAAGCGCGGGATCTCGACACCGGCCTCCTCACAGGCCTGGATCAGGGTCATTGCCCCTTCCACCTCGATCTCGGTTCCGTCAATGTTGATCTTGCGGAGGTCAGACATGGTCTATTTCGCCCTCAGTAACACGCCGATCGCGCTGTTCTTTTCGATTTCCGCGCGGCCATAGGCGCAGAAGGTTTCCGGTTGTTCGTAAAAGACGCCGTTTTGCGCCAGCAGGCGCTCGCCCTTAGCACGCATACGGGCCTTTTCAGCATCCGAGTCGATATAGGCCCGGATTTCCGTGTCCGTGTACCCCAGCTCATTCGCCCGCGCTTTGAGCCTGCGCAACTCGCCCAGACCCTTGAAGTAGCGCGGCGCAAGGCGGTCGCAGTGGTCCGAGACCTCCTTGGCCATGGCCACCGCAAACAGGGGGTCTTCGATTTCGGCGACATCGCGCAGCGACGGTTTGGCCAGTGCCGAAACCGGCAGGGCAACAAAGGCAGACAGGGCAACAGCAATCAGGGCACGCATGGCAAAGAACTCCTTCAGTTTGAAGCTCCCACTGCTCAATCGCGCGGCGCTGCTATTCAATAGCAGCCGGTCCGGGCGGCCCTGATATGCCGGAAATCCGCTCACGGTGTGCAGGTTCCCTGGAATACGGCCTTGCCGTCGGTCAGTGTCAGCTGCGTATCCTGATCGGCAGGGTCCACTACCCAATCGATTTTGGAGGAGCCATAGTTCACAACGCAATAGGTGGTCCCGGCGTGGGCCGCAGCCGCGCGCGCACCTGTGACAGAGCGGTCGGCGCCCTTGATTTCGATGGAGAAATCGGCGCGGTTCACCTTCTTGTCCAAAGGCTTGGCCTTGGCCTTGAAGGGGATGCCGTCATAAAGCTCGCGGTTCTTGTTGGTGGTTGAGGAACCGCAGGCCGTGACCAGCGCCGCAACTGCCAAACAGGCCACCGGCAGGGCCATCCGGTATGTCGTTAGAATGCTCAAAATACTGCCACCAAAGTCAAAATTGCCAGGCCGCCCATACAGGACCAGCCAATCACGTAGAAAATCGAGCGCAGCCCGCCATGCGGTTTGCCGCTGCCGCGCAGATGGATAAGGATCATGATCACCCGCGCCACCAGCACCAATGAGGCCAGCAGGTTCACCCAGAACGGCGCCGCACCCGCCAGTATCGCGGCCAAAGTCACCGCAAGGAAGGCCGGCAGGGTTTCGCAGCCATTCAAATAGGCCCGGTTCAGACGGTAAGCCTTTTCGGCATAGTCCTCCTGCGGCGTGGCGCCAGGCGCAAGGCCTGCCTTCTGCTTGGCCAGCGCCGAAAACGGCGACAGCGCCAGGATGATCAAGGTAAAGATCACCAGCGCGGCCAGAGCGTGGGAATATGCGTCGAAGGATTCCATTGGTTACTCCGCCGCCATCGCGCCCATGCGGCCGGTCTTTTGGGCCTTGATGCGGTCTTCGATTTCCTCGCGGAAGTTCTTGATCAAACCCTGGATCGGCCAAGCCGCCGCATCGCCAAGGGCGCAGATGGTGTGGCCTTCGACCTGTTTGGTCACGTCCCACAGCATGTCGATCTCTTCCAGCTCGGCCTCGCCCTTCACCAGGCGGTCCATGACGCGCATCATCCAGCCGGTGCCTTCGCGGCAGGGGGTGCACTGGCCGCAGCTTTCGTGCTTGTAGAACTTGGACAGTCGCCAGATCGCCTTGATGATGTCGGTCTGCTTGTCCATCACGATCACCGCCGCAGTGCCAAGGCCCGAGCCCAGCTCGCCACGCAGGTAGTCGAAGTCCATGATCGCGTCGCGCATGTTCTCGCCGCGCACACAGGGGACAGAGGAGCCGCCGGGGATCACGGCCAGCAGATTATCCCAGCCGCCGCGGATGCCGCCGCAATGCTTTTCGATCAGTTCCTCGAAACCTATCGACATCGCCTCTTCGACCACACAGGGATTGTTGACGTGGCCGGAGATCGCAAACAGCTTGGTGCCCGCGTTGTTCTGGCGCCCGAAGGACGCGAACCAGTCGGCGCCGCGTCGCAGGATGGTCGGCACAACCGCGATGGATTCCACGTTGTTCACGGTGGTCGGGCAGCCGTAAAGGCCCGCGCCCGCCGGGAACGGCGGCTTCATCCGGGGCATGCCCTTCTTGCCTTCCAGGCTCTCGATCAGCGCGGTTTCCTCGCCGCAGATATAGGCCCCTGCCCCATGGTGCAGGAAGACGTCGAAGTCCCAGCCGGAACCGGCTGCGTTCTTGCCCAGCAGCCCCTTGTCGTAGCATTCGTCGATCGCCGCCTGCAGCGCCTCGCGCTCGCGGATGTATTCGCCGCGCAAGTAGATGTAGCAGGTATGCGCGTTCATCGCGAAGGAGGCGATCAGCGCGCCCTCGATCAGCGTGTGCGGATCGTGGCGCATGATTTCGCGGTCCTTGCAGGTGCCCGGCTCGGATTCATCGGCGTTGATCACCAGATACGCCGGGCGGCCATCGCTTTCCTTGGGCATGAAGGACCATTTGAGGCCGGTCGGGAAGCCCGCGCCGCCGCGGCCCCGCAGGCCCGAGTCCTTCATGGTCTGAATGATCCAGTCGCGGCCCTTCTCAACGATGCCGGCGGTGCCATCCCAATGGCCGCGCGCCTTGGCGCCCGCCAGGTTACGTTCGTGCATCCCGTAAAGGTTGGTAAAGATCCGGTCCTGATCCTTCAGCATGTGTGCCTACCTTTGGTTTTCTTGTTCATTGGCCCGGCGCATGCGCCAGAGTTGAAATATGTTGACCAGGGCATAGATCATGCCTGCCAGCGCGGCGTAGTCGAACAGCAAGGCATAACGCCCCGGCAGCCCCAGCATGGGGCCGATGAACAGCGACACGGCGATCCACAGCGAAATGGTCCCGGCAATCACCAATGCGATATGCCGGCCTTTTGCTGCGATGGCTTGGTCCTGTTCCTTGCTCATCTGTTCCCTATCACCAAGGCACGGCCCCCTCGGGCCGATCCCGATTAGTCTTCTTTGTCGTCGTAGATGTGCTCTTCTTTGGCACGCTTGGCGAATTCGGTCTCGTCGCCTACTTGCAGACGCTTGGCCTGCTCGATCCAACCGTCCCGCTTGATCCGGCCCTTGAACTTGAGCCGTGCATCAACCCAAGCCACCTCGGCCTCGGTCCAGTCGGCAATCTGGTCGAAATGGAAGAACCCCAGCTCGTTCAGGGTCTGCTCCAGCTTGGGGCCAACCCCTTTGAGCAGTTTCAGATCATCCGCCAGGCCGCCGCGGGCTTCCTTCAGGATTTCCGGCAGGGTTTCCTCGGGCTGGCTGTCAGCTCCAGGTTTTGCCGCCGCGCCTTCCGGAGAGGAAGGCTCAGCCGCGTCCGATTTTTTGGGGGCCGCCTTGGCAGCTTCTTCTGCCTGTTTCGCGGCAGGTTTGGGCGCTTCCGGTGCTTTGGGCGGCGCATCTGCCGCGGCCCGGCCGGCAACAACGCCGTCCTTGCCGACCCAAGGGGTCAGCAGCGGCACTTCATCCCCCTGGATACGCTTGACGCCGTCCTTGATGTCCATCGCCAGCTGCGCACTTGCATTGTACTGGGTCTTGCCGCTGTCAAAGTCAGTCAGCGAGGTGAGACCCGATTCCGGCTCAGCTGCGTAACGGCCGTTCTGAGGGCCCGGCGTCACCATCTTGCCTGTGGCCAGATCGTCCAGCAGCCGGGTAAAGCTTTCGACGGTAAGGTCCTCGTAATAGTCCTTGCCGATCTGGGCCATCGGCGCATTGGTGCAGGCGCCAAGGCATTCGACCTCTTCCCAGGAAAACTTGCCGTCCGCCGACAGGGTGTGCGGCTTTGCAGCGATTTTTTCCTTGCAGACCGCAACCAGGTCTTCGGCCCCGCAAATCATGCAGGACGTAGTGCCGCAGATCTGGATATTGGCAACAGACCCTGTGGGTTGCATCTGGAACATGAAGTAGAAAGAGGTGACTTCCAGCACCCGGATATAAGCCATGCCCAGCATATCGGCGATTGCCTCAATAGCGGGCTTGGTGACCCAGCCTTCCTGCTCCTGCGCGCGCCACAAGAGCGGAATAACCGCCGAGGCCTGGCGGCCCTCAGGGTATTTGGTGATCTGCGCTTCAGCCCAGGCCTGATTGGCCGGAGTGAAGGCAAAGCTGTCGGGTTGTTCATGGTGGAGACGGCGCAGCATCAGATCACCTTTTGGTGGGTGTTGCCCGCGCGGATGCCTCCGGCGGGAGTATTTTTAGAAAGATGAAACAGGGCGGGCAGGCTCACCGGTCGATCTCCCCGAAAACGACGTCCATGGTGCCGATGATGGCGGCGACGTCGGCCAGCTGGTGGCCGCCGGCCACGTGGTCCATCGCCTGCAGGTGCAAGAAGCCCGGCGCGCGGATCTTGGAGCGGTAGGGTTTGTTGGACCCGTCCGCCACCAGATAGACGCCGAACTCGCCCTTGGGTGCCTCGACAGCGGCATAAACCTCGCCTGCGGGGACGTGGAAGCCTTCGGTGTAAAGCTTGAAGTGGTGGATCAGGCTTTCCATCGAGGTTTTCATATCGCCGCGCTTGGGCGGGGACAGCTTGCCGCGGGCTATCACGTCGCCGGTGGCTTCGCGCAGTTTGACAATTGCCTGACGGATGATCGAGGTCGATTGGCGCATCTCTTCCATCCGGCAGAGGTAGCGGTCGTAGCAGTCGCCGTTTTTGCCAACGGGGATCTGGAACTCAAACTCGTCATAGCATTCATAGGGTTGCGCACGGCGCAGGTCCCAAGCAAGGCCGGAGCCGCGCACCATAACACCGGAGAAGCCGTATTGCTGGATCTCTTCCTCGGTCACCACGCCAATGTCGCAGTTGCGCTGCTTGAAGATGCGGTTTTCGGTCAGAAGACCGTCGATGTCGTCCAGAACCTTGGGGAACTCCAGCGCCCAGAGGTCGATATCGTCCAGCAGATCATCCGGAATGTCCTGATGCACGCCGCCAGGGCGGAAATAGGCCGCGTGCAGGCGGGCACCGCAGGCGCGCTCGTAGAAGACCATCAGTTTCTCGCGCTCTTCAAAGCCCCACAGCGGCGGGGTCAGCGCGCCAACATCCATTGCCTGCGTGGTGACGTTCAGAAGGTGGTTCAGAACACGGCCGATTTCCGAATAGAGCACCCGGATCAGCTGGCCGCGGCGGGGAACCTCGACACCGGTCAGTTTTTCGATGGCCAGGCACCAGGCATGTTCCTGGTTCATCGGCGCAACGTAATCAAGGCGGTCGAAATACGGCAGGTTCTGCAGGTAGGTGCGGCTTTCCATCAGCTTTTCGGTGCCGCGATGCAGCAGGCCGATATGCGGATCGCAGCGCTCGACAATCTCGCCGTCGAGTTCCAGCACCAGACGCAAAACCCCATGCGCCGCAGGGTGCTGCGGGCCGAAGTTGATGTTGAAGTTGCGGATCTTCTGCTCGCCGCTCAGCGCATCGACGCTGCCGTCATCGAATTTGGAGCCGTCCATCATTTGAAGGTCTCCTGTTCCTCAAGTGTCGCCATTTCTGCATAGTTTCGAATTCTTGGCGTGTTACCGCTAAAAGCCGACACCCAGTTTTCAGATTTTTTAAAAAGGAGCATTGCCGAGCCCAGCATGGCCGCACAGCCCGCCAGCAAGGTTCCCACTTCGGCCAGAGGTTCAAACCACATCAGTTTGCGTCCTCCTTCTTCTCGTCTCCGGGCAGGATGTATTCAGCACCTTCCCACGGGGACATGAAATCAAACTGGCGGTATTCCTGCACCAGCTTCACCGGCTCATAGACCACGCGCTTTTGCGCCTCGTCATAGCGTACTTCGGTATAGCCGGTGGTCGGGAAATCCTTGCGCAGCGGGTAGCCGCGGAAGCCATAGTCGGTCAGGATCCGGCGCAGGTCCGGGTGGCCGGAGAACAGGATGCCAAACATGTCGTAGACTTCCCGCTCGAACCAGTTGGCCGAAGGGTGCACATCGACGATCGAGGGCACCATTTCATCTTCGCGCACGGCAGCGCGCAGGCGGATACGCTGATTCCGGTACATCGACAGGAAGTGATAGACCACGTCGAACCGCTTGCCCCGTTCCGGGTAGTCCACCGCGGTGATATCCACCAGCGAGGAGAACTTGCAGTTCTGATCCGATTTCAGGAACTCCACCAGGCCGGCGATATTCGAGGGCGTCACATCGATGTTCAGCTCGCCAAAGGACACGTCCCAGGCGACAACGCAATCGGGGCGTTTGGCTTCGATCTGGGCGCCGAGTTCATTCAGGGCTTCAGTCATCTGCTCTCTCCCGCCTTAGCGAACAAGGGTGCCGGTGCGGCGGATCTTGCGCTGCAGCTGCATCAGGCCATACAGCAGCGCCTCAGCCGTCGGCGGGCAGCCCGGTACATAGATGTCAACCGGCACAACCCGGTCACAGCCGCGCACCACGGAATAGCTGTAGTGATAATAGCCGCCGCCATTGGCGCAGGATCCCATCGAGATCACATAACGCGGCTCTGGCATCTGATCGTAGACCTTGCGCAGGGCCGGCGCCATCTTGTTGGTGAGGGTGCCCGCTACGATCATCACGTCCGACTGGCGCGGCGAGGCGCGCGGTGCGATGCCAAACCGTTCGGCATCATAACGCGGCATCGAGGTGTGCATCATCTCAACCGCGCAGCAGGCCAGACCAAATGTCATCCAGTGCAGCGAGCCAGTGCGCGCCCAGTTGATGATGTCTTCTGCCGAGGTCAGCAGGAAACCCTTGTCTTGCAGTTCGGCATTCAGGGCCTGGGTGACAACTTCCTTGTCCACACCCGCGGTGTTGGCTCCGGTCATCACTGCCATTCCAGCGCCCCTTTCTTCCATTCATAGGCAAAGCCGATGGTCAGCACGCCCAGGAACACCATCATCGACCAGAAACCAGTGTCGCTGATGTCCTTGAAACCGACGGCCCAGGGAAACAGGAATGCAATTTCCAGGTCAAAAATGATGAAGAGAATCGACACCAGATAGAACCGGACGTCGAATTTCATACGGGCATCATCAAAGGCATTGAAGCCGCACTCATAGGCGCTGACCTTTTCCGGGTCCGGGTTGCGGACTGCCAGCACAACGGCTGCCAGGATGAGGACAATGCCTAAACCTGCCGCAACGGCCAGGAAAACCAGGATCGGCAGGTATTCCCTCAACATCTCTTCCAAGAGCAGCTCCTTTTCCCGGCGGTTTCCCGCGCGACGTCAATTGGCGTGTTGATTTGCCTCGTGCATACCCCCCCGCCCCCACAGCGTCAACTAAAGCAAGGTTAATCTACAAGGGTTTGTGACAGGAAAAAGCACAGCCGCAACATGCGCATAATTCCTTAGTTATTTCATAAGGAAAGCGGCCGCAGGGGAAACCGCGGCCGCCATCAAAACATGACTCATTTTTACCGGTATTTCAGCCTTGCCAGGCAGGTTTGCGCTTTTCAAAGAATGCGCTGATGCCCTCCTGCGCCTCGTCGCCTTCCCAGCGCGCCACCAGCGCCTTGATTGTATGGTCAATCACAGCGTCATCAAGTTGCGGCCCCAGGTCGCGGGCCAGCTTTTTGGCGGCGGCGACTGCGCCGGGTGCACAGTTCAGATAAGGTGCGACCTCCGCCTCGACTGCCTCCGCCAGCTGATCTGCGGGCACGGCTTTGGCCAGCAGCCCCAGCTCAACCGCCTCTGCCGCGCCGAACAGGCGGGCCGACATGAAGACACGCCGCGCTTTGGCCTCGCCCATGCGGGCAATGACATAAGGGCCGATAGTGGCGGGAATCAGTCCCAGTCTGGTCTCGGTCAGCCCCATCTTCAGATGGTCTGCGCCGATGGCAACATCACAGACCGAGGCCATTCCAACACCGCCGCCAAAGGCATTGCCTTGCACCGCGCCGATCACCGGCTTAACCAGGGTGTTAAGCGCCATCAGCATCTCTGCAAGCACCCGCGCCTCGCGGCCACGGGTTCCGGCGTCCGCATCCATCTGATCCCGCATCCAGCCCAGATCGCCGCCGGCGCAAAAACTCTTGCCTGCGCCGGTCAGCACCACGACACGGACGGTCTCGTCTTCGTTCAGCCGCCGGGCCGCCAGAATCAATTCCTGCAGCATCTGACCGGACATGGCGTTGTGTTTGTCAGGACGGTTCAGAGTAAGGGTGCAGACGCCACGGGCGTCAGTGTCCAGGGTGATTGTCTCAAACATCTTGCTTCTCCGCTGAATTCTATTGCAGGCCGCGCATCGAACGGGCCAGTGCCGCAGCCTTTTCCAGCACATTACCGTCCAGCCCCGTGTCATAGCCCAACCCGGTCAGGCGCTTGTGCACCGCTTCCGTTGCCACGTTGCCCGCAGCCCCCGGCGCGTAAGGACAGCCGCCCAAACCGCCCACCGCAGCATCAAACACCCGCACGCCCTGCGCCAGCGAGGCCTCGATATTGTCCAGTGCCCGGCCCGCGGTGTCGTGGTAGTGCCCCGCAAGCCTGGCCGCAGGAACCCGTGCGGTAACGGCGCTCAGCATCGCGGTGATCGCCTCCGGAGTACCCTGTCCGATGGTGTCGCCCAGCGAGATCTCATAGCAACCGAGGGCGTACAACCGTTCGGCCACCTCCGCCACCTTCTTCGGCGCTGTTGCTCCGTCATAAGGACAGTCGGTCACGCAGGACACATAGCCCCGCACCGGCAGCCCGTTCTCCCTGGCAGCCTCCAGAATGGGCAGAAAACGTGTGATACTTTCCTCGATTGTGGCGTTGATATTGGCCTTGGAGAACCCTTCGGAGGCGGAGGCAAAGACCGCGATTTCATCCGCCTTGGCAGCTACAGCATCCTCGTAACCGCGCATATTGGGCGTCAGTGCTGCATACCGCACGCCGGGCGCGCGGGTGATGCCCGCCAGAACCTGGGCGCTGCCCGCCATCTGCGGCACCCATTTGGGCGACACAAAGCTCGCCACCTCAATCCGCGAAAATCCGGCGCGGCTCAGGCAGTTTGTCAACGCGACTTTCTCCGCCACGGGGATTTCACGCTTTTCATTCTGCAGCCCGTCGCGCGGACCGACTTCGAAAATTTCGACACGCTCAGCCATCGCCGGGCCTCCTGCTTCTTTCTGGTCTTAAATACCCAATTCCGGACGGCTGCCGCAGGCGTACGGTCAGCCGCCTTCCTCCTCCAGCCGCACCAGCGCCGCGCCGGCCTCGACCTGGTCGCCAGCGGCGGCAAGCACCTCAGCCACCACACCGTCGCGCGCGGCCAGCAGCGAATGCTCCATCTTCATCGCCTCCAGAATGGCCAGCCGGTCGCCCTCTGCCACCGGCTGGCCGGCCTTGGCAAATACAGCTTTGACCAGCCCCGGCATCGGCGCCTCAACCACATTGCTGTCGCCGCCTGCAGCCGCATCACGATCCAGCGGATCCACAACGGCAAATTCCAGGCCGTAGGCGTCAAACACCGTGATCAGCGGGCCGGCCTGCGAGGTTACCGGCATCCGGCGCCCGTCAATGCGCCAATGGCCCTGGCTGCGCTCGGCCAGCACGGTTTCACCATTCACCGACCACAGCTGCCGGTCCGGCCCGTCCACCTGCACGTCAGCTGTGAACTCCTCCTCCAAATGGCTGAGCGTAACAGCGCGGTGCAGCGGCGCCCAAAGCGTGAAACCGGTCTCCGGCGCGGCGTCCACCAGACCAAGTGCCACCATACCAGCGGCCGCTTTGTGGCGCAGCTCAGTCTTTGGCGCAGCCACCAATGCCTCCAGATCACGGGCGATCAGGCCGGTGTCCACGTCGCCCTGCGCAAATCCTTCGTGCGCTGCCAGCGCGCCGAGGAAAGCAAGGTTGGTGACGGTGCCGCCCACCTGGGTTTCTTCCAGCGCACGGGCCAAACGGGACAGCGCCACCTTACGGGTGGAGCCATGCACGATCACCTTGGCAATCATCGGGTCATACCAGGGGCTGATGGCGTCGCCTGCCCGCACGCCGCTGTCGGCGCGGCATTCGGCCGGGAAAGACAAATGGGTCAGCGTGCCGGTGGCCGGAAGAAAGCCCTTAGGCACGTCTTCCGCATAAAGCCGCGCTTCAAACGCGTGGCCGGTGATCGTCAGATCTTCCTGCCGCGCAGGCAGGCGCTCACCTGAGGCGACCCGCAACTGCCACTCCACCAGATCGACACCGGTGATCAGTTCGGTCACCGGATGCTCCACCTGCAGGCGGGTGTTCATTTCCATGAACCAGAAGCCGTCGGTGCGCAGCCCGTCCGAGCCATCGACGATGAATTCAACGGTGCCTGCCCCCCTGTAGCCGATCGCCTCTGCCGCGCGCACGCCGGCCCGCCCCATTGCTTGGCGCATCTCAGCCGTCATGCCCGGTGCGGGGGCCTCCTCGATCACTTTCTGGTGGCGGCGCTGCAGCGAACAGTCGCGTTCAAACAGATGCACCGCATGGGTGCCATCGCCAAAGACCTGCACCTCGATATGACGCGGCTGCTGAATGTATTTCTCAATCAGCACATCCGGATTGCCGAAGGCCGTGGTGGCCTCACCCTGGGCGCTGATCAGGGCATCAGCGAACTCCGCCGGCTTCTCGACCAGCCGCATGCCCTTGCCGCCGCCGCCGGCCACAGCCTTGATCAGCACCGGATACCCGATCTTGCCCGCTTCTTCCTGCAAGAAGCCCGCATCCTGGTTGGCACCGTGATAGCCCGGCACCACCGGCACGCCGGCCTCTTCCATCAGCACCTTGGCGGCGTCTTTGAGGCCCATCTTGCGGATCGCGTCTGCGGACGGGCCGATGAAGGTGAGGCCCGCGGCCTCCACCGCCTCAACAAAGTCCGGGTTTTCCGACAGAAAGCCATAACCGGGGTGGATCGCCTGGGCGCCGGTCTCCTTGGCCACGCGGATAATTTCCGCACCGCGCAGATAGCTGTCCGCAGGCGCCGGGCCGCCGATATGCACGGCCTCATCCGCCAGCGACACATGCTTGGCCGCCGCATCGGCGTCTGAATAGACGGCCACTGTCCGCACTCCCATGGCGCGGGCACTTTCCATCACGCGGCAGGCAATCTCTCCGCGGTTGGCAATCAGAATCTTGTCAAACATGGGAGGTCCTCACATCCGGAACACGCCGAAGCGTGTGTCTTCAATCGGGGCATTCAGCGCGGCGCTAAGCGACAGCGCCAGCACATCGCGGCTTTTGCGCGGGTCGATGATGCCGTCGTCCCAGAGACGTGCAGAGGCATAAAGCGGGTGGCTCTGCTCCTCGAACATCTCAATGGTGGGGCGTTTGAAGTCGGCTTCTTCCTCCGTGCTCCAGCTGCCGCCCTGGCGTTCGATGGCATCTCGCTTGACCGTTGCCAGCACGCCTGCCGCCTGCTCGCCGCCCATCACAGAGATGCGGGAGTTGGGCCAGGACCACAGGAACCGCGGCTGGTAAGCCCGGCCTGACATGCCGTAATTGCCCGCTCCAAAGGAGCCGCCGACCAGCATCGTTACCTTCGGCACATTGGTTGTGGCAACTGCCGTCACCATTTTGGCGCCATGGCGGGCGATGCCTTCGTTTTCGTATTTGCGGCCAACCATGAAACCGGTGATATTCTGCAGGAAAACCAGCGGGATCTTGCGCTGGCTGCACAGTTCCACGAAATGCGCGCCCTTCTGGGCGGCCTCGGAGAACAGCACACCGTTGTTGGCGATGATGCCTACAGGGCAGCCTTTCACATGGGCAAAACCAGTGACAAGAGTTTCGCCGAAACGCGGCTTGAATTCATCAAAGCGGGAGCCATCGACCAGCCGCGCAATCACCTCGCGGATGTCGTAAGGCGTGCGCAGGTCACCTGGCACCACGCCGAGGATTTCCTCGGGGTCATAGGCGGGTTCCTCGGGGCTGGCCCAATTCACCGTCAGCGGCTTGGTGATGTTCAAGGACTGAACCGCGCGCCGCGCCAGCGCCAGCGCGTGGGCGTCATCCTCGGCGAGGTAATCGGCCACACCGGACAGGCGCGTGTGCACGTCGCCGCCGCCCAGATCTTCGGCGCTTACGACCTCGCCCGTTGCAGCCTTCACCAGCGGCGGACCGGCGAGGAAGATGGTGCCCTGCTCTTTCACGATGATGGTCACGTCGGACATGGCCGGCACATAAGCGCCGCCTGCGGTGCAGGAGCCCATGACCACCGCAATCTGCGGGATGCCTTTGGCCGACATCCGCGCCTGATTGTAGAAGATCCGCCCGAAATGATCGCGGTCGGGGAAGACCTCATCCTGTTGCGGCAGGTTGGCGCCGCCGCTGTCCACCAGATAGATGCAGGGGAGACGGTTTTCCTCGGCAATCTCCTGCGCCCGCAGGTGTTTCTTCACCGTCATCGGGAAATAGGTGCCGCCCTTCACTGTGGCGTCATTGCAGACCACCATGACCTCTTGCCCGTGAACGCGGCCGATACCCGCCACAACCCCAGCACCGGGGGCGGCCCCGTCATACATGGCATGGGCCGCAGTGGCGCCGATCTCCAGAAACGGAGAGCCGGGGTCGAGCAGGTTCGCCACGCGGCGGCGCGGCAGCATCTTGCCGCGGCCTTCGTGGCGGGCACGGGATTTCTCGCCGCCACCCATACGCGCGGCCTCTGCCGCCTCGCTGATCTGCCCGAGCGCGTCCAGATGCGCCTCGCGGTTCTGTTTGAAGCCTTCCGAGGAGGGCATCGCCTTGGATGTGAGTTTCATGTCCACTCTCCCGTTATAGGGGTTAGGCTGAATCCCGTTAAACGGGAAATTTCTTTCATTCTGGTTGGGGCAACGCACGCCGGGTATGCAACACCTTGCGTCATTGGCTTGCCTCCCCGGTCATATCTTCACTGCGCATCAAAACTCTTAGTTTGAGCCATTCTGAAAGTGCCTCCGAATAGCGGCACACTACTTCGGAAGGCAGATTTGGGTCCGAAATCTTGGTACAATCGGGAGCGTCACCCATAGCAGGCATGGGCAGGGACAGACCTGCAGGCCCGTTGCCATCAAGAACACTTTTGTCGAAGCCGGGCATCTGGCTAACGATGCGCGCTCCATCCGCCTCCAACCACGCAGCGGCGCTATCAGCACAGTGCTGCAAAGCCTTCATTTCTTGGCTTAGGTTACACATGCGGACGGCCTGCGAGACGCATTGGGTGTCCATGGGCACCGCAAAGCCAACATCGGGGACAAATCCAGAGCAAGCGCTTAGAAAACCGGCGATATCAAATTGAGACAGTTCATCGCCGGCCACAGCAGGCGATGCCGCGCTGCCTAGAGCACAGGCCATGGCAGTGACCACGAAATGAATTGATAGTTTCATCTTTGCACCTCCCCTGCCGCCCGTGCCTTCAATTCCTTGCGGATCACCTTGCCGGTCACGGTCATCGGCAGTGCGCCCACGAACGCGACCTCCCGCGGGTAGGAATAATGCGCAAGGCGGTCCTTGACGTAGTGCTGAAGCTCCTGTCCTGACGCCTCCGCCCCCGGTTTCAGCACCACATAGGCTTTGACGATCTCGGTGCGCAGGCTGTCGGGCTTGCCGACCACGCCAACCGTCGCCACTGCCGGGTGGGTCATCAAGCAATCCTCGATCTCTGCCGGACCGATGCGGTAGCCGCCGGAGGTAATCACGTCATCCTCGCGGCCTACAAAGCGAAGATAATCCCTTTCCCAGATGCCGCGGTCGCCAGTCACCAGCCAGTCGCCGCGGAACTTGGCCGCTGTCTCCTCAGGTCGGTTCCAATATTCCAGCAGCATCGAGGCCGAGCCGCGGCGGATGGCGACGTCGCCCTCATCTTGCGTGGGATTGCCCGCCTCGTCGATCACCGTCAGCTCATGCCCCGGCACCGGTTTGCCGATGCAGCCCGGACGCGGGTCAAAATCCGCTGCGCAGGAGGAGGCAACCATGTTGCACTCGGTCTGGCCGTAGAATTCATTAATCGTTACGCTCAGGTCCCGCCGGCCCCAGGCGAGCATTTCCGCGCCCAGGGGCTCTCCGCCGCTGGCAACCGAGCGCAAGGCCCGAAGCCCCTGCCCGGCTGCCTTGAGCATTCTCAAGGCAGTTGGCGGGAAGAAGATATTGCGCACGCCGGCCGCTGCGATCAGATCTGCACAGGCCTCGGGGGTGAACTTGTCCAGCCGTGCTGCCACCACCGGAACACCCAGCGCCAAGCCCGGCATCAGAACGTCGAACAATCCGCCAATCCAGGCCCAGTCGGCAGGCGTCCACAGGCAGTCGCCCGGCTGGCCCAGGTGGTCATGGCTGATCGCAACACCCGGCAGATGGCCGGTCAGCACCCGGTGGCCGTGCAGCGCGCCCTTTGGGCTGCCGGTGGTGCCGGAGGTGTATATCAGCACCGCGGGGGTTTCAGGTGCGGTATCGGCAAAAGCAACCGGCGGGCCGTCTATTCCAGCGGTGTCTGCCATCACCGCTTCGGCCAGATCGCCGAGCAGCTCCGCGCCTTCCTGGTCTGTGAAGACAAAGCGCACACCAGCATCGCCAGCGCGGGAGGCCAGCGCGTCGCGTTTGAACAGCTTGAACAGCGGCACCGAGATGCCGCCCGCCTTCCAGATGGCCAGATGCGCTGCAGCACACCATGGCGACTGGCTCAGCAGCACGCCGACGCGGTCGCCCGGCTGGATGCGGGTCAGCAGGTAGCGAGCCAGGCCATCCACCATCCCGGACAGCGCGCCATAAGAAAAGCTGCGGCGCGCAGGGCCGGTCATATCGATCAGCGCCACAGCCTCAGCAGGATGCGACAGGCATTGGGCGGCCATGTTCAGCCGCTCCGGCAGGTCCCAGCTGCCATCGGCGCGCAGCCCGGGAATGTTACAAAAATCATGCATATTTAGACATTCCAGAAATGCATAGCTGATATGCATTTTTTCCCTGCGTTTTCAAAGGCAAAGCAAGGGTCTCTTTGATTCAGATCAGGGTTTCCACCCGCTTCCGGGTGCACCACGGCGGAGTAATCATAAGAAAAGGGACGCACCCCATGAAACGCATGGTTTCCGCTTTGGCATTGACCTCTGCCCTGGCCGCACTGGCCGGCCCCGCGCTGGCCCAACAGCATGGCGACTGGACCGTTGGCGTCGGCATCGCCAACGTGAACCCGAAATCCGGCAACGGCACCCTTGCCGGTATGGCCGCTGATATCGACGACGGCACCGCGCTGTCGCTGACAGTCGAATACTTCTTCCGCGACAACTGGGGTGTCGAACTGCTGGCGGCTTCGCCGTTCGAGCATGATGTCACTCTGGCCGGTGCCGGCTATGCCGCCTCTGCCAAGCAGCTGCCGCCGACCATCTCGGTCAACTACCATTTCCCGACCCAGGGCAAGATCAAGCCGTTTGTCGGCCTGGGCCTGAACTACACCACTTTCTTTGAAGAAAGCTCGCCGCTTGGTGTGATCGAAATGGACGATAGTTTCGGCGTGGCACTCAATGCCGGCGCGGACTGGCAGATCTCCGACCGCGGTGCGGTACGTTTCAATGTCCGCTATATCGACATCGAAAGCGACGTTACCCTGAACGGGGCCGCAATCGGCACCGCCGAGATCGACCCGGTTGTCCTGAACATTGCTTACGTGCACCGCTTCTGATCCTTTGCATCCCTATGCTGGCGGGCCAATGCGCGTCCGCCAGCGTCTGTTTCCGGCCTGCTATTCGCCGAGCCAGGCATCTTCCAGATAGAGCGCCTGCTCTCCGGTCAGCCGCATCAGGCAGCTGAGCGTGGCCGGGCCGCCGCCAGTGCCGCCGCCCCATTGCGACCTTTCGAATTCACAGGTGGCGTCGCGATAGCTGATCCAGGCCCGCTGCATGCTGCGGAGCGGTGGCGCTGTCTTTGGTGCGGCAGAACCAAGCTCCTCCATTTCGGCATCCAATTCTACCGCCTTGGCCCGCAAAGACTTGTAGGCGCGGTTCAGCCGCTGATCCCAGTAGCTTCGCTCGCCATCCAGGCATCCCATCATACCAACGGTGGTAGAGCCATCCGGCGCCGCCCCCATGCAGTGCTGTGCCGAGGTGCCCACGCAGCTGCGCTTTGTGTCCTGATTGACCGCTCCCGCGACGCAAGCATCCGTCGCACCAGAGGAGAATTGAACCTCCTGTGCCATGACGGACGTGCCTGCCATCAGCAGAGCAAACGGCAGAGCCGTTTTCATCACATGGTTCCCATCAGCTCGCGGCCGATCAGCATCCGGCGGATCTCAGAGGTGCCGGCACCGATTTCCATCAGCTTGGCATCGCGGAAAATACGGCCCACCGGGTTGTCGGACAGGTAACCGGCACCGCCAAAGGCCTGCACGGCCTGATGCGCCTGGGTCATTGCCACTTCGGAGGCGTAAAGGCAGCAGGCCGCGGCGTCCTGACGTGTCACCGTGCCCTTGTCGCAGGACTTGGCCACCTCATAGACATAAGCCCGCGCCGAGTTCATCGCGGTGTACATATCGGCGATCTTGGCCTGCATCAGCTGGAAGTTCCCGATCGGCTGGCCGAACTGCTTGCGCTCGGCCATGTAGGGCATCATTTCATCCATGCAGGAGGCCATGATGCCGGTGCCGATGCCTGCCAGCACCACGCGTTCATAGTCCAGGCCGGACATCAGCACACGCACGCCCTTACCCTCTTCGCCCAGGATGTTTTCAAACGGGACTTCGACGTCCTCGAACACCAGTTCCGCCGTGTTGGAGCCGCGCATGCCCAGTTTGTCGAAATGCTTGGAGGTGGAAAAGCCCTTCATCTCTTTTTCGATCAGGAAGGCCGTCATGCCTTTGGAACCGGCGTCAGGATCGGTTTTGGCATAGACCACCAGGGTGTCGGCATCCGGACCGTTGGTGATCCAGTATTTGTTGCCGTTCAGGCGGAAGTGATCGTTGCGCTTTTCCGCCCGCAGCGACATTGAAACGACATCGGATCCCGCACCTGCTTCGGACATCGCCAGCGCACCGACATGCTCACCCGAGATCAGCCGCGGCAGATACTTAGCCTTTTGCTCGGCGTTGCCGTTCAGCTTGATCTGATTGACGCAGAGATTGGAATGCGCGCCATAAGACAGCGAAACAGAGGCGCTGGCGCGGGCGATTTCCTCGACTGCAACGGTATGGGCCAGATAAGTCATGCCGGCACCGCCGAACTCCTCCGGCACGGTGATCCCCAAAAGGCCAAGCTCGCCCATCTCTTTCCACAGCTCCGCAGGAAACGCGTTACTCTGGTCGATCTCCTGCGCCATCGGCCTGACACGGTCCTGCGCCCAGCGGTGAATTACGTCGCGCAGGGCATTCACGTCATCGCCAAGGTCAAAAGTCATGCTTGCATTGAACATCCCGCGGGACCTCCCGGTTAGAGCCGATTAGAGCCGATTAGAGCCGATTAGAGCCGATTAGAGCCGATTAGAGCCGATTATATGAACAGTTGTTCAATTCAATAGACGAGGCCTCGATTCGGGTCAATCATGTTCCGTGCCGGCACCGCAAACAGCAACGGGCGGCCCCGCCAGGGACCGCCCGCAAATAGCCGCTTTGGATTGGATCAGCGGACCACGTAAACCACTGTGCGGTCGTCCGCCTCAACCAGCACAGGCAGGCCGTTCAGGTAGACATAGCGGTAATTGGTGTCCGGAACCTCGGTCAGCTGGACCTCTTCCGGGATCATGACGCCGGTCACCACCTCGCCCTGCACGTAAACCGGCTCGGTGGCGTTGCTGCGCACATAGGTCACCACCTTCTCGTCCGGCACCGCAGCCTCACCCGCGAGTGAGCCCGCAATGGCCCCTGCGACAATGCCTGCCGGGCCTGCAATCAGGCCGCCTGTGATGGCGCCGCCGACAGCGCCCAGCGCAGCATCGTCTTCGCCGGTTTCAGTGCTGGTGTACGTGACGGTGTTGAATTTGACCGGGTTGTCCTTGGCAACAACCGGCACATACTTGTCGGCCAGATTGGTGGTCAGGTATTCGCCGTAAGCCCAGCCGTCCGCGCCATCATATGCAACCTTGCACCAATTGCTTTCCTCAAGGCAGCCCTCAAGATCAACCGAGCCATCGGCAGAGATGACGCCAATGATCTCGTGCTGCGGCCCCGGGCCTGCGCGCAGGTTCAGGTCGGTCACAGCCTGCACCTGGGCGCCGGCCCAGACCGGTGCGGCCAGCAGGGCCAGAGCGGACGCGGTCAGGGCAGGAGCGGTCAGGGTGCGGTTGGACATGAACATTGTGTTCTCCTCGATATCATTTCTGTCTGAGGGCGCGTTTTTGCGCCGTTGTGCAGGGACAACGTCCGCTTGTTCAAAAAGGTTCCCCGGATCGTTTTGCCGATTGCGCGCGTTGGTTTAGCAGTAACCGGACAGACCGGCACAAATCAGATTGCGAGGATAAAAACTGATGAAACGATTGAACCGCACCGCGGCAGCCCTGACCTGCCTGCTGAGCCTGCCTGCCGCCGCGGAGGAAGTCGGGGAGATCGGCGTCGACTGGGTGGGAAACGACATCATCATCGAGGCCATCGCCGACCCTAAAGTCAGCGGCGTAACCTGCCACATCGCCTATTTCGAACGGGGGCTTCTGGACCGCCTGTCCAACGGAAACTGGTTCGAGGATCCGTCCAATGCCTCAATCGCCTGCCGCCAGACCGGGCCGATCACCGTGGGTGACATCGACCGCGGCCGCGATGGCGAGGACGTGTTCCGCGCGTCCCGCTCTATCATCCTCAAATCGCTGCGGGTGAAGCGCATTTTCGACGAGGGCAACCAGACGCTGATCTATGCTGCCCACGCGGCAGAGCTGACCGATGGCTCGGCCAAGGTCTCGATCTCGACGGTGCCGCTCTATCAGGCCGACTGATAGACGGCAGAGACCTCGGCGCGAATAATGCGGGCGATCTGGGCGCAGTCTTCCAGACTGAATGTCAGCGGCACCCGCATGTCGATGATACCGGCCAAAACCCGGTCACTCTGCGGCAGCCGCGGGGTGTCTGCATAGCGCCAGCTGTCATAACGGGAGGTGAAGGCTACAGGTTCGGGCGTGCCGAACCATTTCAGCTCCACGCCGCGGGCAGCGCAGCGCCGCACCGCCTCCTGCACGGCCTCCTCGGACCAGTCGAGCAGCAGGAACTGGATCGAAGAGCCGACATAGACCTCCTGCGCAGGGCGCCCGACCACGGTCAGGCCCGGCGTGCCGCGCAGGCCGTTCTCAACTTCGCGGTAGCGGTCATTCCAGCGCCGCACCTGGGTTTCCAGGTCACTCAGCTGCGGCCGCAGGATGGCGGCACGCAGGTTGTCCATCCGGCCCGAAATGTTGGGGGTCTCGTATTTCACCCGTTCGAACACTTCCGGCCCCGGCGCCGCCAGGTGGCGGCCATAAAGCATATAGGATCCTGACAGCATGATGGCGCGGGCGGCGATCTCTTCATCATCTGTGATGAGCAGCCCGCCTTCGCCCGAGTTCACATGTTTGTAAGTCTGGCAGGAATAACACCCCACTGCCCCGTGCTTGCCCGAGAGCACACCATTCCAGGACGCCCCCATGGTGTGGGCGCAGTCTTCAATCACGGTGATACCGGCGGCGTTGCAGACCTCCATCAGACGGTCCATGTCGCACAGATGGCCGCGCATATGCGACAGCATCAGCACCCTGGCCTGATCCGCCTTTGCGGCCATATCGTCGAGATCAATGGTCAGGTCTTCGGTGACTTCAACAAACACCGGCTCTGCCCCGACCGAAGCGATGGAACCCGGCACCGGTGCAAGTGTAAAGGCATTGGTCAGGACCTTATCGCCGGGCTTCACCCCGACCGCCCGCAGGGAGGTGGCCAGCGCATAACCGCCCGAAGCCACCGCCAGGCAGTATTTCGCGCCCATCTGTGCGGCGAACTCATGTTCCAGCAGCGCAGTTTCCCCTGCCTCGCCCTCTGCCACGTTGTACCGGTGCAGCCGCCCGCTGCGCAGCACCGCAAGTGCTGCCTCGATGGCGTCTTCGGGGATGGGTTCCTGCTGGGTGAAAGACCCGGAAAAAATCTCGCTCATGCGGCGTTTGTGAGCCGCCGCCCGGCAGGGGTCAAGAGGGAAGCCATTTGGCCGAGTTTCCCGAAACTAAGTTGCGGGATCACGCAATCAGCTGCTCCGCGATCTCCGGCAGGTCTTCGAACCGGTGCAGCAGCGCTTCAGGTTTGAGCGCTGCCATATCATCGCCCGACGGGCCGAAGGTCACCAGAACCGAGGGCACGCCCGCATTGGCAGATGTATTGCGGTCAGTGTCGCTGTCACCCACCAGCAATGTGCGGGCCGGGTCGCCGCCTGCGCGGCGGGCGGCCTCGAACAGCGGCTCAGGGTCAGGTTTGCGCACCGGCAGCGTATCTGCCCCCACCAACGACCTAAAGGCATCGCGCACGCCCAGGCTGCGCAGCAACTGTTCCGCCAGCCCCTCCGGCTTATTGGTGCAGATACCGACGCCGAAGCCTGCGGTTTTCAGCGCCTCGACCGCCTCCATTGCACCGGGATAAAGCACCGTATGGTGATCAATGGCATCGCGATAGACGTCCAGTAACACCGGGTAGAACTCTTCCACCACCGCCGGATCATACTGATCCACCCGCTTCAGCCCATGCGTCAGCATCATCCTGGCACCGCGCAACGATACCGCCGCATCGCGCGGATGGCTCAGCACATCGCCCAGCCCCATCTGCCGGAAACAGGTATTGGCCGCCGCCAGCAGATCGCCGGAAGTATCCGCCAGCGTGCCGTCCAGATCGAAGATAACTGTTCGCATATCCTGCCCCTTCGGCGCATTTCCGCTGCCGCATGTTGCAGCCCGCAATCTTGTTTGATGGCGCTATCTCTTGCGCCCCGCCCCTTAGCGGATAAAACGGGAGTGATAAAAAGACAAAGAGAAAAGCGATTATGAGCATTGCCCTTGTCATCCTGGCGGCCGGAAAAGGCACCCGGATGAACTCCGACCTTCCGAAAGTGCTGCACCCGATCGCACAGGCGCCAATGCTGGAGCATGCGATGGCCGCTGGCCGCACGCTGGCGCCCGAGCGCACCATTATCGTGGCAGGGCACGGAGCGGATCAAGTCCGCAAGGCAGTGGCTGGTATCGACGAAGAGGCCGACGTTGTCCTGCAGGAAGAACAGCTTGGAACCGCTCATGCGGTGGACCAGGCCCGCACCGCGCTGAAAGGGTTCGAGGGCGATGTGGTTGTGCTTTATGGCGACACGCCCTTTGTCAGCGCTGAGACGCTGGAGCGGATGGTCGAGGCCCGCCAGCGTGCCGATCTGGTTGTGCTGGGGTTCGAGGCCGCCGATCCGGGCCGCTATGGCCGCCTGGTGATGGACGGCGACAGCCTGGAGCGGATTGTCGAGTTCAAGGATGCAAGTGAAACAGAGCGCGCTATCAGCTTCTGCAATTCCGGTCTGATGGCAGGCAAGGCCAGCGCGTTGTTCGACCTGATCGCCAAGGTCGGCAACGAAAACGCCTCGGGCGAATATTACCTGACCGACCTGGTGGAGCTGGCCCGCCGCGAAGATCTGAAAGTCACCGCCGTGTCCTGTGACGAGGCGGAGACGCTGGGCGTCAACTCCCGCACAGAACTGGCGCAGGCGGATGCGCTGTTTCAGGCGCGGGCACGGGCAGACCTGATGGAACTGGGCGTTACCCTGATGGCCCCGGAAACCGTTTACCTCGCCTTTGATACATTCATCGGGCGGGACACGGTGATTGAGCCCAACGTGGTCTTCGGCCCCGGCGTGACGGTGGAGAGCGGCGCATTGATCCGGGCGTTTTCGCATCTGGAGGGCTGCCATGTCAGCCGCGGCGCCAAGGTTGGTCCCTATGCCCGCTTGCGCCCCGGCGCGGAACTGGCCGAGGACACTCACGTTGGCAACTTTGTCGAGATCAAGAACGCGGAAATCGCTGCAGGCGCCAAGGTCAATCACCTCAGCTATATCGGCGATGCCTCGGTCGGCAAGGAAACCAACATTGGCGCGGGCACAATTACCTGCAACTATGACGGGGTGATGAAGCACCGCACCGAAATCGGCGCCCGCGCCTTTATCGGGTCGAACACCATGCTGGTGGCGCCGGTCCGGGTCGGCAACGAGGCGATGACCGCCACCGGTGCTGTGATCACAAAGAATGTCGAAGACGGCGACCTGGCCCTTGCCCGCGCCGAACAGACCAACAAGCCGGGCCGGGCACGCAAGCTGATGGATATCCTGCGCGCCAAGAAAGCCCGCCTGCAGAAGGAAGCCAAGTGATGTGCGGAATTGTCGGCGTACTGGGCAATCACGAGGCCGCCCCGATCCTGGTCGAGGCGCTGAAGCGGCTTGAATACCGCGGCTATGACAGTGCCGGCATTGCCACCGTGAACAAGGGCGAGCTGCGGCGCCGCCGCGCGGTGGGCAAGCTGGTGAACCTCAGCGACCTTCTGGTGCATGAACCGCTGGCCGGTAAATCCGGCATCGGGCACACCCGCTGGGCCACCCATGGCGCGCCTTCTGTCAGCAATGCCCACCCGCACCGCGCGGGCGCCGTCGCAGTTGTGCACAATGGCATCATCGAGAACTACAAGGAGCTGCGGGCTGAGCTGCTGAACTGCGGAATGGAGTTCCGGACAGAGACCGATACCGAAACCGTCGCCCTGATGACGGAACGCCACCTGCAGGAAGGGCTGGCGCCGGTGGATGCGGCCTTCAAGACGCTGGACCAGCTGCAAGGCGCGTTTGCGCTCGCCTTTCTGTTTGATGGCGAGGAAGACCTGATCATCGCTGCCCGCAAGGGCTCGCCGCTGGCCATCGGCCATGGCGATGGCGAGATGTTCGTGGGCTCTGATGCCATCGCCCTGGCGCCGCTCACCGACCGGATCACCTATCTGGAGGAAGGCGACCGCGCCGTCGTCACCCGCGCAGGCGCAGAAATCCGCAACGCAGACGGCGCCTTGGTGAACCGGGCGACCAAGACCATCCAGATCGATTCTGCCCAGGTCGACAAAGCCGGCCACAAGCATTTCATGGCCAAGGAAATCGCCGAGCAGCCGCATGTGATAGCCGAGGCAATCCGCCACTATCTGCCAGTTGAGGAAGACGCCGTGCGCCTGCCCGGCGAGGTGGACTTCTCGCAGGTCGAACGGCTGACGATGGTCGCCTGCGGCACCGCCTATTACGCCTGTGTGACCGCCAAATACTGGTTTGAACAGATCGCCCGGCTGCCGGTCGAAGTCGATATTGCGTCCGAGTTCCGCTACCGCGAGCCGCCGATCCCCGGCAAGACCCTGGCGCTGTTTGTCTCCCAATCGGGCGAGACCGCCGACACTCTGGCGGCGCTGCGCTATTGCCAGGAAAAGGCCGACAAGATCCTGTCAGTGGTAAACGTGCCCGAAAGTTCCATCGCGCGGGAAAGCGATCTGGCACTGCCGATCTATGCCGGGCCGGAAATCGGCGTCGCTTCGACCAAGGCGTTTACCTGTCAGCTGACAGTGCTGCTGGCGCTGGCGCTGAAAGCCGCCTGCGACCGCGGCCATCTTTCGACTGACGAAATGGCAGACTACGCCACCGCGATCCGCGGCCTGCCCAATGTGCTGTCGTCAGCGCTGGAACAGAACGACGCGATCCGCCAAGCCGCCCAAAAAGTCAGCGAAGCCCGCGACGTGTTGTTCCTGGGCCGCGGACTGATGTTCCCGCTGGCATTGGAAGGCGCGCTGAAGTTGAAGGAAATCAGCTACATCCACGCCGAAGCTTATGCCTCGGGCGAACTGAAGCACGGCCCCATTGCACTGATCGACAAACACATGCCGGTGGTGGTGTTGTCCCCCAAGGATTCGCTGTTCGACAAATCGGTCTCCAACATGCAGGAGGTTCTGGCCCGCAAGGGCAAGGTTCTGATGATCTCCGATCAGGACGGCATCGACGAGGCCGGCGACGATGTCTGGTGCGCGATCCGGATGCCGCGCGTCAAAGAAGCGCTGTCGCCAATTCTTTATGCGATCCCCGCGCAACTCTTGGCCTATCACACCGCGGTCGCCAAGGGCACCGATGTGGACCAGCCGCGCAATCTGGCGAAATCCGTTACCGTGGAGTAGCAGCCGGTGGCCAAGCAATTCAACCGGATCAATGAGGATCACGCGCGTTTCATCGCTGCGCAGCATATCTTCTTTTCCGGGACCGCTGCGGCGGAAGGCCGGGTGAACATCTCTCCCAAGGGCATGGACAGCCTGCGGGTGATGGACCCGAACCGGATCGTTTGGCGCAATCTTACCGGCAGCGGCAACGAGACTGCGGGGCATTTGCGCCAGATGAACCGGATGACGCTGATGTGGTGCAGCTTCGCGGCGCGGCCTCTGATACTGCGGGCCTATGGCTCGGCCCGCACCCTGCATCCCCGCGACCCGGAATTTGCGGAGCTCAACGCGCTGTTCCCAGCCAACCCAGGCCCGCGCCAGATCTATGACATGAACGTGGAAATGATTCAGTCGTCCTGCGGCTACGCGGTGCCGTTCCTCGATTACGCCGGCGAACGGGACACATTGGACAGGGTGACCGAACCGTTGGGCCAGGACGGGCTGCATACATTCTGGGCAGAGCGCAACGTGACCACAATCGACGGGCAGCCGTCCAACATTTTCGGAGATATTGATGACGCTGGATGACGCTCTTGCCAGTTTGAAAGCGCAGGCAGAACCCGGCCGCGCCGCGCAGATGGCCGCCTATCACAAGCAAACCCGCGAAATACTGGGCGTGCCCAATCCGGCCACCAATGACCTGACCAAGACTTGGCGGCAGGCGCTCCCGCTCGACGAACGGGTCAACCTGGCACGCGCACTGTGGGAGTCGGATATCTTCGAAGCCCGCATCGCCGCCGCCAAACTGCTGACCCAGGCGCGGATCAAAGAAGACGCAGCCGCATGGGACTTGATGCAATCCTGGGTGCCGGATTTTGACAGCTGGGCCATCGCAGATCACGCCTGCTCGGCCATTTCAAAACGCCTGCAAGCCGCACCGGAACGCTTGGACACGGTCGAGGCCTGGACGCAGTCGGATCACATGTGGTCCCGGCGCGCTGCACTTGTCGCCACCCTGCCCTGGGCCAAGATGAACAATTTGAAGCCTGCTGACCAAGAACGGCGCGAACGTATTCTGGGCTGGGCGGCGGCTTATGTGCCGGACCGCAACTGGTTCATGCAAAAAGCCGTGGCCTGGTGGCTGCGCGACCTCAGCAAACATGACGCGGAGCGCACCCGCGCGTTTCTGGCCGAACATGGGACAGTCATGAAAGCCTTCGCCCGCAAGGAAGCGGCGAAATACCTGAAAGACAGCTAGCCCCCGCCCTATTCACGACCGGCCCGCCCGGCGCCAGCCGGGCAGCGCACGCCCCCGCCCCAAGAGGGCGGGCGCTTCCCCGCTCTCAAACAGGATCAACCCGCAGGCAGCACCTGTACTTCGGCCAATTCAGTCAGCGGCAGCTGCAGTGCGCGCATGGCGCCGATCGACAGGCGGCTGCCGCCGGACTCGGCCCCCGGGGCGGGCTTCAGCGTCAGCACCACCTGGGTGTTGCGGCTGGTGCGCACCAACGCCTGCTGTTCAGCAGCCACCAGCGGTGTTTCCATCCACAGTCCCGGCAGGGACGGATCGCCCAGCGAGGCCACCGTGGTTGCAGAGCCGCGGAACGACGGTGCATCGGACAAGGCGGGATCCGCCTCGGCCACATCAACACCGGGGGCCGGCTGCAGCACCGGGTCCTGCGGCTCAGCTGCCGCCGGAGCCCCCTGGCCGCCAAGGATGGAAGAATTCAGCTGGATCCCGTTACAGGCAGCCAGCAGGGAAATCGAAGCAAGGAAAATGACTGTCATACGCATGAGGCGACCCTAGCTTTGCGCGAAACTCTTTGCCAGCGGTAAAAGCCGTCCCCCTCTTGCCGCGGGCGGTGCCCCGCTTTACCTAGGAGGCATGACAGCTCCGCTTATTGATCCCTTCGCCCGCGCAATCACTTATCTGCGTGTCTCGGTCACCGACCGCTGCGACTTCCGCTGCGTCTATTGCATGTCCGAGAATATGACCTTTTTGCCCAAGAAGGATCTGCTGACGCTGGAGGAGCTGGACCGGCTGTGTTCCACCTTCATCCGGCTCGGCGTTGAGAAGCTCAGGATCACCGGCGGTGAGCCGCTGGTCCGGCGCGGCATCATGACTTTCTTCCAGTCGATGAGCCGCCATCTGGACACCGGCGCCCTGAAGGAGCTGACGCTGACCACCAATGGCTCGCAGCTGTCGAAATACGCCGATGACCTTTATGCCGCCGGGGTACGCCGGGTGAATATCTCGCTCGACACGCTGGACGAACAGAAATTCGCCGATGTCACCCGCTGGGGCCGCCTGCCGCAGGTGCTGAAAGGGATTGATGCCGCGCAGAAGGCCGGCCTCAAGGTCAAGCTCAACGCCGTGGCGCTGAAAGGCTTCAACGAAGAAGAACTGCCCGCGATCACCGCATGGTGCGCCGAACGCGGCCTCGACCTAACATGGATTGAGGTCATGCCGATGGGCGAGGACATCGGTGCCATGGAGCGCATCGGCCAGTATTGGTCGCTGAAAGACGTGCGTGCGGAATACGAAAACCACTATACCGTCACCGATCTGGCTGAGCGCACCGGCGGTCCGGCGCGATATGTGCGGCTGGAGGAAACCGGCCAGAAAATCGGCTTCATCACCCCGCTTTCCCATAACTTCTGCGAAAGCTGCAACCGGGTGCGGGTGACCTGCACCGGTGAAATTTACACCTGCCTGGGCCAGGAGGGCAAAGCTGACCTGCGTGCGCCCCTGCGCGCAAACGAGGAAGGCACCGGCGTCTTGGAGGCCGCGATCCGCGCCGCCATCGGCGACAAGCCCCGCGGCCATGACTTTGACTATTCCCGGCAGGAGGCCGGCGGCCAGATGTCCCGCCACATGAGCCACACCGGCGGCTGATCATGTCCAGTAACTCGCCCGCGCGGCCGACGCTGCTTTATTCCCTTTATTGCGGCGCCAGCGCGCTGATAGCACCCTTTGCCTGGCGCAAGGTGGCGGGCAAGCTGCGTGATTACGGCCTGCCGGAGGCGCGCGTGCGCGAACGCCTTGGCCACGCCTCCCTGCCCCGTCCCGCCGGGCAGCTGATCTGGTTCCACGCCGCCTCGGTCGGCGAGAGCCTGTCGGTGCTCACGCTCATCAAGCGGATGGGAGAACAGGCGCCGGACGCGGAATTTCTGATCACTTCCGGCACGCCAACGTCTGCCGAGCTGATTGCCAAACGGATGCCGCCGCGCTGCCGCCATCAGTTCCCGCCGCTGGACACAGCCTCGGCGGTGGACCGGTTTCTGGCGCACTGGCGCCCCGATCTGGGGGTGTTTGTCGAAAGCGAACTGTGGCCGCAAATGCTGGTGCGGGCGCGCAAGGGCGGCTGCCCGCTGGTGCTGCTGAATGCGCGGCTGTCGGACCGGTCTGTGGAAGGCTGGAAGAAACGCCCGGAAACGGCGCGCTACATCCTGGGGCAATTCGACCTGCTGGTGACGCAAAATGCAAAGACCGCATCGAACCTGCAGGCGATGGGCGCCAACCCCAACCGCGTCCGCCCCGGCAGCAACCTCAAGGCCGTCTCAGCGCCGCTGCCGGTCGACCAGGACAGCCTTGAAAAGCTGCGTAGAAACATCGGTGAACGCCCGGTCTGGATCGCGTCCTCGACCCACGAGGGCGAGGAAGAGACCGTGCTGGAGGCACATAAGGCGCTGCTGAAGAAGCACCCGGACCTCTGCCTGCTGCTTGCTCCCCGCCACCCCGAGCGCGGCGATGCGGCAGAAGCTCTGGTGAAGGGCGCAGGCCTGTCCTGCGCGCGGCGCAGCAAGGGCGTCATGCCCGGGACTGCCACCCAGGTCTATCTGGCTGACACTCTGGGCGAGGTTGGCACCTGGTATGCCCTCAGCCCGCTGGTTTTCCTGGGCGGCTCCCTGCGCGAAATCGGCGGCCACAACCCGTTTGAGCCGATGCAGGCGGGCGCCACTGTGATCACCGGCACCGGACATTACAATTTCGCCGAAACCTATGCTGAGCTGACCGCGCTTGGCGCTGCGGCTGAGGTGCGGTCCGCGGCAGAGTTGGCCGATCAGGTTGCCACCTGGCTGGAACAGCCGCAGGCCTTCCAGGCCGCCTGTGATGCCGCCCGGCAATTCATTTCCCGCCAGTCGGATCAATTGGACAAGACGGTGGACGCCCTGCTGGCGGTTCTGCCCCGCGATGGAGGCCATGATGGCAAAAACTGACGCCAATACGGTTGAGGTCATCGCGCCGAATTTCAAGCGCCGCCTGTCCGGCGTCACCTCCACCATCGTGCGGCTGGTGCCGCTGCAGCGCCAGCAAATCGCAATTGCCACCGCCGGCAGCGGCCTGCCCGGCGGCATGCCGCATCTGTCGGTGCTGCAGCTCTTGTTCATGAAACGCAACGGCCCCGCCGGCGCCCGCGTCTGGCACGCCCGGCGCAATGTCGAAATGCTCGGCGGGCTGGCGTTGAAATACCTGCTGGGCAAGCGGCTGAAACTGTTGTTCACCTCTGCTTCCCAGCGCCATCACTCCGGTTACACCAAATGGCTGATTTCCAACATGGACCGGGTGATTGCAACCTCGGCCAAAGGTGCCGCCTATCTGGAGAACCCGGTGCAAGTGGTGCATCACGGGATCAATACCGAGGAATTTTCCCCACCCGCTGACAAAGCCGCGTTGCGGCGTGAACTGGGCCTGCCTCAGGATGCAATCCTGATCGGTTGCTACGGCCGCATCCGGGCGCAGAAAGGCACGGACGTTTTTGTCGACGCCATGCTGGAGGTGATGAAAGCGCATCCCCATGCGGTAGGCCTGGTCATGGGCCGCGCCACCGAAAAGCATGTGGCGTTTGAGAAGGAGCTGCGCGCTAAGGTAGAGGCCGCAGGCCTGTCCGGCCGCCTGCTGTTCCCGCCTGAGGTGCCGGTCTGGGAGGTTTCCCGCTGGTATCAGGCGCTGGATCTATATGTGGCACCGCAACGCTGGGAGGGGTTTGGCCTGACCCCTTTGGAAGCCATGTCTTGCGGGGTGCCTGCAGTTGCCACCCGCGTTGGCGCCTTTGAAGAGCTGATCGCACCGGGTGAAACCGGCCTTCTGATCGACGCAGGCGAGACCCGGCAGATGGTGGAGGCGATCAATGAGGTGTTATCCACCGAAGGGCGGCTGGACGCTTGGTCAGAGGCAGCACGCAAGCACGCGATTACCAATTTCGCGTTGGAAAAGGAGGCCGGTACGCTGGTCGCGATCTACCGCGAGATGCTGGAGCATTAGCTTCTTCCTTTAACCTAAAGTATCTACCATCTGAGCTCACTAAATTCGCTGTCGCAACGATGGCAAAGCCGCCAAGGAGCCCAAGGACAAAGCCGCTGTGCGCGCGGAGGATCAAGGACATGCGCATTCGGGGCATAGGCAACAAGGCCCAGAAGGCCTATGTCCGAGCGATCAAGGATTTCGCCGCGTTCCTCGGGCGGTCGCCGGATACGGCCACGCCGGAGGACCTGCGCGCCTATCAACTTCACATGAAGGGCACCGGGATCCCCCCTCGGCCTTCAACGCGCGCATCGTCGCGCTGCGGTTCTTCTTCGGCATGACCTGCGGGCGCGAGGAGATGAAGCGCTACCTGCAGTTCCGAACACAGCCGCGGAAGTTGCCCGTGGCCTTCAGCGTCGAGTAGGTCTCGGGCATACTTTTGGCGGCGCCGGGGCCGGACCCGAATTGCCGGTTGGCACTCAGCATTTCCTAGGGCGCAGGGCCGCTGAGATTTGCAATCTCAAGATCGGCGACATCGACAGCGACCGGATGCTGATCCATGTTTAGCAGGGAAAGGACCGTAAGGTGATGCTGTCACCAGGATTGCTGAGCCTATTGTGAGACTATTGGCGCGAAGCCAGACAGGAAGGCTGGCTGTTTCCCGGCAAGCCGAAGATCAACCCGCTCTCGCCGCGGCGGCTGAACCGGGCCTTCACGTCGGCGAAGACCATGGCTGGGGTCAGAAGCCCGCGACCCTGCATACCCTGCGGCGCAGCTTTGCCACGCATCTGCTGGAGGCCAATACGGACGTGCGGGTCATCCAAGTCCTGCTCGGCCACGCCAAGCTGACCTCCGCGGCGCAATACACGCATGTCGCCACCGAGACGATCCGCGACACGGTCAGCCCCTACGTGATACTGGCGAAGCTGCTGGATCAGGCGGCTAACCTAAGTCTGGAGTGATAGACCCGGGCGTTGTCCCGCCCGAAGCTGGAGATCGCTGACATCTTTCGCACTCATGGCCCCGCGTGGCAGCGGGCCAATGCGGGGCATGTCAGCCTGACCCAGCTGAAGGTCATGTCGGCAATTGAGACCTGCCGGACCGAAGCGCTCGGCGGGCATGTGGCGGTGTGCGGCAAGTTTAGCCATCACCACATAGCCTACGATTCATGCAAGAACCGCCATTACCCGAAGTGCCAGGGGCCGGCGGCGCGCGAGTGGATTGCGGCGCGCGCCGAGGACCTGTTGCCCGTGGAGTATTTCCACGTGGTCTTCACCCTGCCAGCCGAGATTGCCCGGATTGCCTTCTGGAACAAGAAGGCGGTGTATGGGCTGCGGTTCAAGGCGTCGGCACAAACCGTGATGACCATAGCGGCAGATCCCAAACGGATGCGCGCGCGGGTGGGCAGAACCAGCGTGCTGCATACCTGGGGATCGGCGCTGACCCATCACTCCCACATCCACATGGTCGTGCCCCTCTCGGCAGATTGCTGCGCAATCGCCTGCTGGGCAATGGGATGGCGGCCTGTCGCTGGACGGCGCGAGATGGGCTGCCTGCAAGCCCGTGGTCTTCCTGCACGTGCGGGGCCAGTCGCGCCTGTTCCGGTAGCTGTTTCTGGAGGGGCTGGTGGCGCTTCACCGCGCCGGGGAGCTGGCCTTCTTCGGCGACCTGGAACCGCTGGCGCAGGCCGGCACCTTCGCAGAGTGGCTGGACCCTTTACGCAAGGTCGAATGGGTCGTGTGTGGATGTCCCTGGTTTTGCAAGAAGTATCCAAAGGCTTGGGGTCGATCATTTGCGGTCGTGTGTCAGGCCTCAGATATGCGGCTTTTCTCACGCCGCGGACCGGTATGGTTTGTTCGCGGACCGGGTCCAAGCCGTCTGCGCGGGCTCCTGGCGCCCCACCCATTGCCGGCTTTCCGATCGCGATTGCCGTCGGCTTCCATATCATTCAATGCACTTCTTGCGGAGGGCCGCGCCAGAACTGAGCGCTAAACCCTTTTCGTCATGCTATCACTGACATGTGTTCTTTCCCCTTCGTCAGCATAGCCCAAATCTGACGCGCCATCTTGTTAGCCAGAGCGGTAGCGGCAACCATTTCAGGTTTACGGTCCAATTTGTCCTGCAGCCATGGCGTAGCCCCGCGTTTTAAAGCACACAACACGTGCGACACAGCTCATCGCCCCGATAATCAGCAATCGCCGGATGTCACGCTGACCCATCTTTGACGTCTTTCCCAAGACCTGCTTGCCGCGGGATGAGACCCAGCCAAGCTGCAAAATTCCGGCCGCTTTTGAACGTCCCCATCGGTGGCGCCAAGGCCTCGATCGCCATTGCACCAATCGGTCCGATGCCCGGCATGGACCGCAAAATGCGCGCATCGCGGCTCGCCGAGCCGATCTCTTTGATCTTCGTCATCACCTCATCAATCTGCGCCGTGAGCGCTGCGATGCGGTCAAGATGCATTCGGGCCATATCCCGGGCAAGGTCGGGCGGTTCCGAACTTGGGGCTTCGATGCGCTTCGCCAATCTGGGCAGGTTCGTGATGCCCTGTCCAACGATACACCGGACTCGGCGAGATGGCCTCTCAAGGCGTTGATCGCCCCGATGCGCTGCCCAATCAGCTGCTCGCCGGAGCGAAACAGCATTGTGTGAGCCTGGGTCTCAACCGATTTGACGGGAACGAAACGCATACTCGGTCGCTGAGCCGCCTCGACAATCGCTTCCGCATCCGCGGCATCATTCTTCTGCCGCTTCACAAAGGGTTTCACTTAGTTCGGGGCGATCAGCCGTACCTCATGGTCCACTTTGGTTTTCTCGCGTGCCCAGTAATGCGAGGTCGCACATGCTTCAATGGCAAGGAGGCCATACATCTTTCAAACTGCGGGCGTGATAACTTCCTTTGGAAAATCGCTGCGCCATCCGCAGCAGCCCCCGTGGACCTGAAAAAACGTTCTTTGGCAGGTCAACGCAGATAATGGTAACTTCGTTCATGGGGGGTGTCCGTCGCGGGTGAATGGAACATCACCAATTTGGCACAATGCGATGCCGTCTGAGGAGGGGACATCCACTCCATCATCCACGGCGAAAGCGCTTCGGAGGGCCCGAGGCGGTGCTGGCCTATCTCAGCCGGCACACCCACCGGGTGGAGGGCTCGAACCATCGCCTTCCGCCGGAAGGACTACCGCATCAAGCACGGCGACCGGAAGAAGGTCATGCAGCTCGAAACCGGCGAGTTCATCCGCCGGTTCCTGACCCGCGTCCTGTCCGATGGGTTCCACCGCATCCGGCACTACGGGCTGCTGGCCAGCGCGGCTTGCAAGGCCAACATCGCACGCATCCGTGACTTGCTTGGCCGCACGCCGATTGACCAAGCCCCCCGGAAACCCGTTGAGACCGTCCCGCTCTCGCACCGAGCCGATCCCTTTGTGCCAATGACCAAAAGCGCTTACCAAGCGCGGGTGAAGGCCTATGCAGATGGGGCGCCAACTACGCTTCGGCTGTTCGCACCGCCCTTGGAGATCATCCTGGCCGCGCAGGTCAACGACTGGCCATCACAATTGCAATGGGCTTCAGCAAGCTATCCCCATAGTGCCGGCATCCGCGCCTCTGCTGTATCGGTGTTGGCAGCGAGGCCCGGATATCTTGCAAAGGTCAGGGGCGGTGAAACATGCGCGCAGTGATCAGACAGGCCGAGCGCAACGAAGCAGCTCAGAGCACAGCTTTCATCACCGCCGGAAGCTTCGCAGACGAAAAGCCTCGAACAGACCTTGGGTCTTTGCTTTGAGCAGCTTCGTTACCACTGCGTCGGTGCCAGGGCCGGTGCCAGGTATGCGATCCCAAGGTTTGATGGCGTGATCCTTTTGTTGAAATGAAAGGAAGCACTATGGGACAAGTTCGTCATGGCAGCGCCACGGTGACGCATGTGGTCCGAGCAGCAATACAGCGATCGCAGTTTCGATCGCGGAGTTGAGCCGCGAGCTGGGCCCTTGCCTCGGCACGTGAATTGAACCGCAGGCTCATGAGGGGGCAAACAGCCCCCTCCCCGCATTATGCTTAAGCAGCCGGCATCCGCTGCTCGACGATCTCCGCCCACCAGCTGCAGCCGGCAGGGATCGCGTCATCGTTGAAGTTGTACTCCGGATGATGCACCATTGCAGTATCGCCGTTGCCCATCAGAATATAAGCGCCCGGGCGCTCTTCCAGCATGAAAGCGAAATCCTCGCCGCCCATCACCAGCGGCGCGTCTTCGCAGGAACCGGAAACACTGGCGGCCACCTTGGCGGCGAACTCAGTCTGCGCATCGTGGTTCGCCATCACCGGATATCCGCGATGATAGGTGACACCCGCGGTGCCGCCAAAGGTCGCGGCGATGCCGGTGCAGATCTCGTTGATCCGCTTCTCTGCCAAATCGCGCATTTCCCCCGACATGGTGCGCACGGTGCCTTTGATCTGTACCTTCTGCGGGATCACGTTGAACGCTTTCGAAGACGTCTCAAACGAGGTCACAGAGACCACGATCTGATGCACCGGGTCGGCATTGCGCGAGGCGATGGTCTGCAGCGCCAGCACGGCCTGGGCTGCCAGAACGGTGGTATCCACGGTTTCATGCGGTTTGGCAGCATGGCCGCCGCGGCCCTCGAAAGTGATGTCGAACTGATCGGTGGCGGCAAAGAACGAACCGGGGCGGATAGCGAAGGAGCCCAGCGGCTGGCCCGGCCAATTGTGCAGACCGTAGACTTCCTGGACGTTCCAGCGGTCCATCAGCCCGTCATCGCACATCACCTTGGCGCCACCGCCGCCTTCCTCAGCCGGTTGGAAGATCACCACCACGGTGCCATCAAAATTCCGTGTTTCGGACAGGTACTTGGCCGCGCCCAGAAGCATCGCGGTGTGGCCGTCATGGCCGCAGGCATGCATTGCGCCGGGGGTCTTGGAGGCATAGTCCAGCCCGGTCTGCTCATGGATCGGCAGCGCATCCATGTCGGCGCGCAGGCCAATGACCTTGCCCGATGTATCCGCCTTGCCCTTGATCACGCCCACCACGCCGGTGCGGCCGATGCCGGTCACCACCTCGTCGCAGCCGAATTCCTGCAGCTTCTCTGCCACCAGCGCGCTGGTACGGTGGGTTTCGAACAGGATTTCCGGGTTTTCGTGGATGTCACGGCGCCAGGCGGTGATTTCATCCTGCAGTTCGGCAAAGCGGTTCTTGACCGGCATTTCTCGCTCCTTTGGTTGTCTATTCCCCGCAGCCTCAGGCCGCAGGCATTCTTCGTTCCACCAGCTCGGCAAACCAGCTGCATCCCAAGGGAATCGCTTCGTCGTCAAAGACATAGGCCGGGTGGTGGCACATCTGAGTGTCGCCGTTGCCGAGGAAGATATAGGCGCCGGGGCGCTGCTCCAGCATATAAGAGAAATCCTCGGACGGCATAATCGGCGGGGTCTCGGCATCGACCTTGGCAGAGACCGCCTGCGCCGCTTCAATCGCGTGGGCGGTGCCGTTTTCATCATTGATAGTAACAGGATAGCCAGGAACCCATTCGACCTCCGCCGTGGCACCAAAGGCCGATGCGGTGCTTTCGGCAACCCGGCGCACCCAATCCCCGGCCTGGGTGCGGTACTCCGGATCCAGGGTTCGGACGGTGCCTTGCAACTTGGCGGTATGGGCAATCACGTTTGACGCCGTGCTGTCGGTCTCAAACGTGCCGACGGTCAGCACCACGCGCTTTACCGGGTCGACGTTGCGCGAGACGATCGAATGCAGCGAGACCACGATCTGAGAGGCCACAAGCGTCGTATCAATCGCCTCATGCGGGGCGGCGGCGTGGCCGCCCTTGCCTGTGACGGTGATGACGAATTCATCCGAAGACGCCATCAGCGGGCCGGGGCGGATGGCAAATTCACCCACTGGAAGGCCGGGCATATTGTGCAGGCCATAGACCTCCTGGATACCCCATCGGTCCATCAGCCCGTCGTCGCACATCGCCTTGCCGCCTGCGCCGCCTTCTTCTGCAGGCTGGAAGATCAGCACCGCCTTGCCGTCAAAATTCCGTGTCTCTGCAAGATACTTAGCCGCCCCCAGCAGGATCGAGGTGTGGCCGTCATGGCCGCAGGCATGCATCACGCCAGGTGTCTTCGAGGCGTAGCCCACTCCCGAGGCCTCAGGGATCGGCAAGGCGTCCATATCAGCGCGCAGGCCGATAGCGCGACCGGAGGTATTGGTCCTGCCCTCGATCACCGCCACCACCCCGGTCTTGCCCACGCCAGTGGTGATATCGGTGACGCCGAACTCCTTAAGCCGCTCCACCACAAAGGCGGCAGTCTCGTGCACCTCGTACATCAGTTCGGGGTTCTCGTGCAGGTGATGGCGCCAAGCGGTGATCTCCTGGTGCATCTCGGCAAAACGGTTCTTGGCCGGCATATTCCCCTCCCCTTTTTTGTTTCAGGTTCCGTTGCGGCAGACTGTCCGCGAAAAAACTTAGCTTCGCAAGTATGCGGTCCCGCCGGGACGTGGCGGAACACGCCAGTGCCGGGGTGGCAAGCATGCACAATCTGTACACCCCTCGTATACCTTCCGCACAAATCTGAACACAAAACGCCCGGTTTCAAGGCAGAGGAAAGTAACCGCTCAGCTTTTCCACCAGCTTGCGCATGAAGTCGTGACCCGCATTGAACTGGGCGACTGTGATAAACTCGTTGGGCTGATGCGCCTGCGCGATGTCGCCGGGGCCGCAGATCACCGCGGAATAACCCGCCTGCTGAAACTGGCCCGCTTCAGTGCCGTAGCTGACCACATGGGAGCCGTTGTCGCCGGTCACCCGGCGCGCTAGCGCCTCTGCCTCGCCGTTTTGTTCCGGAACCAGTCCGGGCACGTCGAAATGCTTGGAAACATCAATGCGGGCGTCCGGGTGGATGGCCTGCATCTCCGCTTCGACCTCGCGCACTTTGGCAATATAGGCGGCTTCCCAATCACCGGCGTTCTCCCCCGGCACCACCCGGAAATCCATCATGAAACGGCAGTCCTTGGCAGTGATGTTGTGGGCGGTGCCGCCCTCGATCATGCCGACGTGGCAGGTAGTCCAGGGCGGGGTGAACATCGCCTGCACCTGGCCCGGCTCCTTGGCCATGTTCGCGGCGTTTTGCTGGTTGGCCCAGTCGATCAGTTTCGCGCCCTGCATAATGGCGCTGACGCCGGTGTGCATGAGGGATGAGTGCACCTCAAACCCGATCAGATGGGTCGTGTATCCTGTGCCGCCCTTGTGGCCGGTCACCGCCCTCATCATCGACGGTTCGCCGACAATCACCGCTGAACCTTTGGGTAACACGGACTGCATGGCCTCGATCATTGGCGGCGCGCCGGTACAGCCAATTTCCTCGTCAAAACTCAGCGCCAGTTGCAGCGGGCGCTTCACGCCTTGGGTCTGCGCCTCCACCAGCGCCCAGATTGCCAGCGCGTCATAGCCCTTCATATCACAGGTGCCGCGGCCGAAGTATTTGCCGTCCTTCTCCACCACTTCGAACGGATCGGTGTCCCAGGGCTGGCCGTCCACAGGCACCACATCGGTATGGCCCGAGAGCACCACGGCGCCCTCCTCCCAAGGACCAACATGGGCAAAGACGGCGGCCTTGTTCGATTGCTGCGGATCTGTCCAGCGGTGGCTTTCAATACCGTGCGAGGACAGATATTCCTGCACCCAATCCACCAGCGGCAGGTTGGTGTCCCGGCTCACGGTCGGGAAGGAGACCAGCGCTTGCATGATCTCCAAAGGCGTCAATCTGGCAGCCATGTCTTCAGTATCCGCTGTCTGTGGTCAGCACGAAATGGCCGGGCTCCAGCTCCAGGTACTCCGACGGTTCCGGCTGATAGCCCACTTCGTGGATCGGCGAGGGGATCGGTTTGAAGTTCAGCTCTTTCTCCGATTTGCGCTGGCGCGGGTCGGCAATCGGCACAGCTTTCATCAGCGCCTGGGTATAGGCGTGCAGCGGATTCTCAAACACCCGTTCACGCGGGCCGATTTCAACGATGCGGCCCAGATACATTACCCCGACCTGATGCGAGACGCGCTCCACCACCGCCATGTCGTGGCTGATGAACAGGAAGGACAGGCCCAGTTCCGCCTGCAGCTCCATCATCAGGTTCAGCACCTGCGCCTGCACCGACACATCCAACGCCGAGACCGCCTCGTCCGCGACGATCAGCTTGGGGTTCAGCGCCAGCGCCCGGGCGATGGCGATCCGCTGGCGCTGGCCGCCGGACATCTCGTGCGGGTAGCGGCGCATGAAGCTGCGCGGCAAGTGGACACGGTCGAACAGGCTGGCTACCCGGTCGTGCAGTTCGGAACCGGAGGCGAGGCCATAGTTCCGGATCGGTTCCGCCACCTGGTCGATCAACTGCATCTGCGGGTTCAGCGAGGCAAAGGGATCCTGAAAGATCATCTGCATGTCCTGGCGCGCCTTGTGCATCTGGGAGGTGTTGAAACCCAGCACATCGCGGCCCTCAAACTCCACTTTGCCTGAATCCGGCTCCACCAGCCGCAAGATTGACCGCCCGGCCGAAGACTTACCGCAGCCGGACTCGCCGACCAGCGACAGGGTCTGGCCCTTAAACACCTTGAAAGAGACATCTTCTACTGCGTGGACGTTCGAAATCGTGCGGCGAAACAGGCCGCCTTTGACCGGGAAACGGGTTGTCAGGTTCTGCACCTCCAGCAGCACCTCGTCCGTGCCCTTGATCGGTTCGATCTTCTGGCCTTCGACCCCCAGCAGCTTCATCGGCTCGGGGTATTTCTTGCCGCGCATCTCGCCAAGTTTTGGAACTGCGGCCAGCAGCGCCTTGGTGTAGTCGTGCTTGGGGTTCTCAAAGATCTCCTGAACCGTGCCTTCCTCAACCTTGTTGCCGCGGAACATGACAACGACGCGGTCGGCCATCTGGGCGACCACCGCCATGTCGTGGGTGATGAACATCACCGCCGTTCCGGTCTCGCGTTTCAGCCGGTCCATCAGCGCCAGGATTTCCGCCTGGATGGTCACATCCAGCGCGGTTGTGGGTTCGTCGGCGATCAAAAGCCGCGGTTCGCAGGCCATCGCCATGGCGATCACCACCCGCTGGCGCATGCCGCCGGACAGTTCGTGCGGGTATTGCTTCAGCCGCCGCTCCGGTTCGGGAATGCGGACCTGGCGCAACAGTTCCAGCGCGCGTTCCTCGGCCTGGGATTTGGACATGTTCTTGTGGATGCGCAGACCCTCGGTCAACTGGCGGCCGACGGTGAACACCGGGTTCAGCGCGGTCATCGGCTCCTGGAAGATCATGCCGATCTCGTTGCCTCGGATCTGCTTCATCAGATCCTGTTCCGTTGTGGACAAATTGGTTTCACCGCCCTCACGCCGGTTGAACAGCAGCTCGCCGCCCGCGATCTCGCCACCGCCGAACTCCACCAGCCGCATCAGCGACAGCGAAGAGACCGATTTGCCCGACCCGGATTCGCCCACGATACAAACGGTTTCGCCCGGGCTGACATCAAAGGAGACATCCTCAACTCCGGTAACAGGGCCGTCCTTGGTCTGAAACTCCACCCGCAGATTTTTTATGGACGCAATGGTGTTGTCCAGCATGTCGGCTCCCCTGCCTTATTATTGCCAAGCCTGCCGGGAACGGAGGCCTCAGCTTCCAGAGTAAACTCTACTTTGCACAAAAATGCTCATGCAAATAATGCATAGGGTGATCGAAATTGGAATTTGCAATTTCCAGTGAACTGGTCTTCGATACCACCAGTGGCTGCCTGCAACGCGCCCCGCGCCGGTCTGCCCGGCAAAATGTTAAGACGGCTTAGTTTCTTCGTTTTTTGGCTGCCTGCAGGTGCAAATGCTACAGTTCCGCAGCGATGCGGCAATCATCCGGGCCAAAGAGTCCGGCCAACAAATAAGACACGAAACGTGTCCGACAAGGAGAGTGTGATGAAACTCAAATCCCTATTGATGGGGGCTGTTGCCACGGCCTCCCTCGCGCCTGCGGCCTTTGCCGAGCGCGGGTCAGACGGCCAGGTCAACATCATCTATTGGCAGGCGCCGTCGATCCTGAACCCGTATCTGTCAAGCGGCACCAAGGACATCCAGTCTTCGTCGCTGGTGATTGAACCGCTGGCGCGCTACGACCCGCAGGGCAACATGATCCCCTATCTGGCGGTGGAAATTCCGACTGTGGACAATGGCGGCGTCAGCGAGGATCTGACCTCTGTCACCTGGAAAATCGCGCCCGGCATGAAGTGGTCCGATGGCAGCGGTGTCACTGCGCATGACGTCAAGTTCACCGCAGACTACTGTATGCATCCTGAGGGCGGCTGCGCCCAGCTGACCAAATACGAAGGTGTCACCAATGTCGAAGTGCTGGATGATCTGACCGTCAAGGTCACCTTCGACAAGCCGACCCCCTTCCCTTACGGCCCGTTTGTGGGCGGCGAAGGCCCGATCCTGCAAAAGGCGCAGTTTGAAAACTGCACCGGTGCCAGGGCGCCGGAATGCACCGATGCCAACTTTGGCCCGATCGGCACCGGCCCGTTTGTGGTGGATGAGTTCAAGCCGAACGACGTGATCACCATGTCGGCTAACCAAAACTACCGCGACCCGGCCAAGCCGGCGTTCGCCAAGGTACTGTTCAAAGGCGGCGGCGATGCAACTGCTGCGGGGCGTGCCGTAATGGAAACCGGCGAGTTCGATTACGCCTGGAACCTGCAGCTGGCGCCGGAAGTGATCGCCCAGATGGAAGCGGGCGGCAAGGGCACCCCGGTTGCGGGCTTCGGCTCGCTGGTGGAACGCATCATGCTGAACCAGACCGACCCGTCATCGAGCCTGCCCGAGGGCGAGCGCGCCACTGTCAAGCATCCGCACCCGTTCCTGAAGGACCCGGCTGTCTACAAGGCGATGTCAATGGCCATCGACCGTCCGCTGCTGGTGGAAATCGGCTATGGCAAGGCAGGCGCAGTCAGCTGCAACTGGGTGCCCGCACCTGCGGCCTTTGCCTCCGACACCTTTGACTGCTCCACCCAGGACATCGAAGGCGCCAAGGCGATGCTGGAGGAAGCCGGCTACAAGGACACCAATGGCGACGGCGTCCGGGAAACCCCTGACGGCAAGCCGATGAAAATCCTGTATCAGACCTCGACCAACGCGGTGCGTCAGGACTTCCAGGCGCTGATCAAGGAATGGTGGAGCCAGATCGGCATCGAATCCGAGCTGCGCAACATTAACGCTTCGGTGTTCTTCGGCGGCGATCCGGGTTCGCCCGACACTTTCCAGAAGTTCTATGCCGACGTCGAAATGTATGCCAACAACTTTGACGGCACCGACCCGCAGGCCTACCTGGGCAACGGCCTGTGCGATCAGGCTCCGCGTCCGGACACGCAGTGGCAGGGCCAGAACATCTCGCGCTTCTGCAACGAGGAGTTCGACCAGCTGCACGCCGAGCTGAGCAAGACCGCCGGTCTGGAAGCGCGCGCCGAGATCGGCCGCCGCCTGAACGACATCATGGTTGAAAACGGCGGCATGATCCCGCTGGTGCACCGCGGCCGCCTGTCGGCGCATTCCAATACCCTGGGCGGTGTGAACCTGAACGTCTGGGACAGCGAGCTGTGGAACGCAGCTGACTGGTACCGCATCAAGTAAGCCCGGCTTGCTTTTCCGGGGCCCCGGCACATGCCGGGGCCTCTTGCCATCCTGAAGGGCAGCGCCGCGGCCCCCCGGCATGGCCTGGACGCGGGGCCTCTCCCCGCCTGTTCCGAATTCAATATAAGTTGCAAAGGCGCTTAGCAGATGCTGACCTTTACAATCCGGCGGCTGATCCTGGCAGTTCCCACACTGCTGTTCATCAGCCTCGTGATCTTCCTGCTCCTGGAGCTCGCCCCCGGCGATCCGATGGCGCAGGTTCCCCTGACCGTCCCCGCTGAAGTCAAAGAAAAGATGCGCCTGGCCCTGGGCCTGGGCGAGCCGATGCATATCCGGTTCTGGAAATGGCTGGTGCAGTTCTTTTGGATCGAGCCGCAGGTGCTGATCGACAACATCTTCGGCACTGGCCTGGCTGACGGCAAGCTCAGGGTAATTTCCTGGCAGACCCGTTCGCCGGTGATGGACATCGTGGTGCAGCGGATGCCGCAGACCCTGTGGGTGGTCGGCACCGCCTATGTCGTCGCCATCCTGATCGCGCTGCCGATCGGCATCTATTCCGCCTACCGCCAGTACAGCTGGTTCGACCAGCTGGGCACATTCGTGTCGATGGTCGGCTTTTCCGTCCCGCCGTTCTTCTCCGGTGTGCTGGTGATCGTTATCTTCTCAGTGCAACTGGGCTGGTTCCCGTCGATCTATGACACCACCCATGTGGTCGACAGCTGGGACAGCTTTGTCTACCAGCTGAAGCAGATGATCATGCCGGTGATGGTGCTGGCGCTGCAGATCACTGCACAGCTCAGCCGCTTTATGCGCGCGTCGATGCTGGACAACCTGAACCAGGATTATGTGCGTACCGCACGGGCCAAGGGCCTTAGCGAATATGTCGTGGTGATGGTGCATGTGCTGCGCAATTCGATGATCCCGGTGGTCACCGTGATCGCGCTGGGGATTCCGGCGATCTTTGGCGGCGCCATCATCACCGAGCAGGTGTTCAAGGTGAACGGCATCGGCCAGCTGCTGATCGGCGCCATTCAGGCCAACGACCTGCCCATGGTGCAGACGCTGACCTTTATCTTTGCGGTGCTGATCGTGCTGTTCAATCTGATCGCCGACGTGCTGTACGGCATTCTTGACCCGAGGATCCGCTATGACTGAGTTGAGCAATCCTGTTCCTTCGAAACCGCCGCGCAGCCAATGGCTGGACGTGTGGGACCAGTTCAAATCCCACCGTGGTGCGCTAATGGGCGGGGCCTTGTTCCTGTTCATCATCCTGGCGGTCTATCTCGGCCCCTACCTGTGGGACATTGAGGCCACCAAGATCGACATCCGCGCCCGTAACCAAGGCCCGACCTGGGCGCATCCCTTTGGCACCGATCAGCTGGGCCGCGACATGCTGGCCCGGATGATGGCGGGTGGCGCGACCTCGGTTTCCGTCGGTCTGACCGCGATGCTGCTGGCGCTGTTCCTTGGGTCCTTCATCGGGGTGATGGCCGGCTTCTTCAAGAAACTGGACGGACCGCTGATGCGCCTTACCGACCTGTTCCTGGCGCTGCCGCTGCTGCCGCTTCTGCTGGTTATGATGCTGCTGTTCCGCGAGCCGCTGAACGCGGCGTTCGGGCCGGAACAGGGGATCTTCATCCTGATCGTCGTCTCCATCGGGGTGACCAGCTGGATGCCAACCGCGCGGATCGTGCGCGGCGACGTGCTGGCCCTGAAGGAGCGTGAGTTTGTGATGGCCGCCCGCTCCATTGGCACCACCAACAGCGGCTTGATCACCCGGCATATCCTGCCCAACGTATTGTCGCCGATCATGGTCTCCGCCACCTTAGGGATTGCCACTGCGATCATCACCGAGTCGTCGCTGTCCTTCCTCGGGCTCGGCTTCCCGCCGGATTTTCCGACCTGGGGGCGGCTGCTGTTTGATGCCACCGACTATCTGCAGCAGCACCCGGAGCGGGTATTCTGGCCCGGCATGGCGATCTCTTTGACGGTGCTGAGCGTGAACTACCTCGGCGACGGGTTGCGCGACGCGCTGGACCCGCGGATCCGCGGGCGCTGAGGCGCAACACACGCATACATTCAAATAAAAACATACCTTCTGGCCGCTTTCCCCAAAGCGGCCAGTTTGTTTTGCTGGCGGCGGTTTCTTGAAATCCGATTTTCCCCCAAGCCGCATAAATTGGGAAAAGCGTCCCGGCCTTACACCACGAGCACGCCCAGCACCGCTTGCCTATGCAGTGAATACCCGCCATTTCGGGAAAACGTTCCGAATCCGCAGCAGGAGAGCGCAATGTTCGAAACATTCGGCTTTGAAGACACCACAGCACGGGAGATTTCCGTCCTGTTCGCGTTGGCCATCGGCGTGCTGTTCGGCGCGCTGGCGCAGCTGACCCGTTTCTGCTTCCGCCGGGCCTTGGCTGGCGATGACCGGCGGCAGGCGGCAGGTATCTGGGCAATGGCTTTGGCGGTTGCGGTCCTTGGCACGCAAGCCGCCGTGGCGCAGGGCTGGATCAGCTTTGCGGACCACCGGTTGTTAACCGGAGATCTGCCGCTGCTGGCAATCGCCGCAGGCGGGTTGATGTTCGGAGGCGGCATGATCCTGACCCGCGGATGCGCGTCGCGGCTGGTAGTTCTGGCAGGCAGCGGCAATCTGCGGGCACTGATGGTAATCACAGTCTTCGCGGTTGCTGCCCATGCGACGCTCAAGGGCGTTCTGGCGCCGCTTCGAACCGCGCTTGGTTCATTCACGCTGCCGATGGGGGAGCAGGTTTCGCTGGCCGCCCTGCCCGGCGGCCCGCTGTTGTGGAGCGCGATAATCGCCGCTGCCGCGTTGGCGGTTGCGCTGCGTTCGGGAAATCGCTTGCTGACACTGGGCGGCGGCGCCTTGATCGGCTTGCTGGTGCCCCTGGCTTGGGTTGGCACCGGCTTTGTGCTGTTTGACGAATTCGACCCGATCGCAATGGAGAGCCTGTCGTTCACCTCTCCGGCTGCGGACACATTGTTCTTTGTGATCGCCTCCAGCTCCATTCCTGCCGGCTTTGGGCCGGGGCTGATCGGCGGTGTGCTGCTGGGCGCCCTGGCGGCGGCGCTGTTAAGCGGCAGCTTCCAATGGCAAAGCTTTGAAAGCCCGCGCCAAACAGGCCGCTATCTGACCGGCGCCGTGCTGATGGGAACCGGCGGCGTTTTGGCAGGCGGTTGCACAGTGGGTGCGGGGCTGGCCGGCATCCCCACGCTCAGCATGGCCGCTGTGCTGGCGCTGGCCTTTATCGCGCTTGGCGGCATCGGCATGAATGCCCTGCTTAATGCAGCTTCTTCCGAATCCGCTGGATCCCCAACCACACCAAACCAACAACCGGCAGAGTGACCGCCGCAATCAGCAGCTTCTTGTTCAGCCCGTAGCGTTCGGCAAGCGGCAGGAAGAAATCGGACACCAGCGAGACCGCGTAATAGCTGACCGCCACCACTGACAGTCCCTCGACCGTGTGCTGCAAACGAAGCGCGAGATCGGCGCGGCGGTCCATACTGGCAAGCAGCGCCTGATTCTGCGCCGAGCGTTCCACATCCACCCGGGTCCGCAGCAGCTCCCCTGCCCGGCGCGCACGGTTGGCCAGCGTCTCGAGCCGTTTCTCTGCCGATTTCACCGTGCGCATGGCCGGCTCAAACCGCCGCAGCATGAATTCAGCCAGCGTCTGAAAGCCCTCGTGGCGGCCTTCGCGCAGCAGGCTGACGCGCTGATTGACCAAAGCCTCGTAAGCCCCCGTTGCACCAAAGCGGAAGGCAGAGCGGGCGGCCATTGCCTCCAGTTCTGCGGACACTGTCAGCAGTTGCGAAAGCGTCTGTTCGGCAGGCACGGTACCGCTGGTCATCTCCACCATCATCTCGCTGAGATGCGTATCCAGCGCACTGATGGTTGGTGTCAGGCCGCGGGCGCGGGAAAACCCCAGCATCGCCATGGCCCGGTAGGTCTCAATCTCGCACAGCCGCTGCACAATCCGGCCGATGCGCTGGCTTCCGGTCCCCGCGCCCGGCAGCACGGCAAACCGCATGTGTCCGGCGGGATCAATGCGAAAGTCCCCGGCCACCACGGCGCTGTCATCCAGCACCGGCGACACCGCCAGGCTTTCCGGCACAAACCAGTCGTGCAGAGTTGCCTTCAGCCTGGCCGGAGCGGTGCGCGGCACCACCCGGATCAGTGCTGAGGTAATCCGCTGCCCCGGCGCCTGTGCCAGCCAGTCCTCAGGGAAGACATCGAAATCCGCCGGATCAAAGGCCCGCGTGCTGACGCCGTCCCGGTAGACCGTGTAGCTGACGAATTCCGTATGCTGCTCCCATTTGATCATGTGGCGCCCGATCTGCGCCGTGTGATGCGTCGCCCCCGGCTGAGGATGCGCTGCGCCGTGGCGGTCCAGAAGGTCCGTCAGATGCTGGACGTCCTGCTGCCTGTCGCGATGCTCGGCTTCCTGCGGCTGCTTGACGGCCAGATAAACAACCGTGCAGGGGCTGGACATGGCCGGGAAGGGCCGTGCGTGCAGCTCATTGGTGAGCTGGTAACGTAAAGGGTGGTCCTGGATCAGGGGCATTGGGGTCTCCCGGGCAATGCCGCGGACCATAAAGCCTGAGGAAATGCATGTAAAGAACGCTGTTATTTCAATGCGTTATCTGAATGCCGTGGTATGCAGAAGCCATCCCAGGGGGCTCTGCCCCCGGCCTGCGGCCTCCCCCGGAGTATTTTGGACCAGAAAGAAGCAGCTCAGAAAAAAGGCGCCCCGTTTGGAGCGCCTTTTACAGGTTATCTGTTCTCTTAGCTGATCATGGTCAGCAAATTATCCAGGCTTGCTTTTGCGTCGCCATAGAACATGCGGGTGTTTTCCTTGAAGAACAGGGGATTCTCGATGCCGGAGTAGCCCGTGCCCTGGCCGCGTTTGGAGACAAAGACCTGTTTCGCCTTCCAGCACTCCAGCACCGGCATGCCGGCGATGGGAGAGTTGGGGTCTTCCTGCGCCGCCGGGTTGACGATGTCGTTGGAGCCGATGACGATGGCCACATCCGTTTCCGGGAAGTCCTCGTTGATCTCGTCCATTTCCAGAACGATGTCGTAAGGAACTTTGGCCTCGGCCAGCAGCACGTTCATGTGGCCCGGAAGGCGGCCTGCGACCGGGTGGATCGCAAAACGGACGGTCTTGCCCTTGGCGCGCAGACGGCGGGTCAGTTCAGCCACGTTCTGCTGCGCCTGCGCCACGGCCATGCCGTAGCCCGGGATGATCACCACAGAGTCGGCCTCGTCCAGCGCTGCCGCCACGCCGTCGGCGTCGATGGCGATCTGCTCGCCGTCGATCTCCATCGCCGGGCCTGCAGTGCCGCCAAAGCCGCCCAGGATCACGCTGACAAACGAGCGGTTCATCGCCTTGCACATGATGTAGCTGAGGATCGCACCCGAAGAGCCCACCAGCGCGCCGACCACGATCAAGAGGTCATTGCCCAGCGAGAAGCCGATCGCCGCCGCCGCCCAGCCCGAGTAGCTGTTGAGCATCGAGACCACCACCGGCATGTCGGCGCCTCCGATGCCCATGATCAGGTGATAGCCGATGAACAGCGCCGCCAGGGTCATCAGGAACAGCGGCAGGAAACCGCCCGAGTTAAAGTACCAGATCAGGCTGAGAAAGGAGATGCCTGCAGCACCGGCGTTCAGCATATGGCCGCCCGGCAGTTTGGTGGCCGCCGAGGTGAGCTTGCCCGCCAGCTTGCCAAAGGCAACAACCGAGCCGGTGAAGGTGATGGCGCCGATCAAGATGCCCAGGAACAGCTCAACCCGCAAAAAGGCGATCTCAGCCGGGGTTTTCTTGGCAATCAGCTTGGCAAAAGTGCCCAAGTCATCGGTGCTGGTGGCTGCCGCTACATTGCCGATCTCGAAATGGGCGATAAAGCCGACAAACACTGCGGCCAGGCCGACCAGCGAGTGCATCGCCGCAACCAGCTGCGGCATCTCGGTCATCTGGACCTTCTTGGCCACGTAAGTACCAATGAGGCCGCCGCCGGCAATCAGCAGGAGCGACAACAGCCACAGGCCGGAGCCGGGGCCGATAATTGTGGCAAAAACCGCCAGCCCCATGCCGGCAATGCCGTACCAGACCGCGCGTTTGGCGCTTTCCTGGTTGGAAAGACCTCCAAGCGACAGGATGAAAAGAACTGCCGCAACAACATAGGCGGCGGTGGTGAAACCGTAATCCATAAGTCCGGCCTCTCCTTAAGATTTCTGGAACATGGCAAGCATGCGCCGGGTGACGAGGAAGCCGCCGAAGATGTTGATCCCGGCCATGAAGACCGAAAGCGCCGCCAGCAGGATCACCAGCCAGCTGCCGGATCCGATCTGCATCAAGGCGCCGAGGATAATGATCGAGGAGATCGCGTTGGTCACCGCCATCAGCGGCGTGTGCAAGGAATGCGCAACGCCCCAGATCACCTGGAAACCCACGAAACAGGCCAGCGCAAAGACGATGAAATGCTGCATGAAGCTGACCGGCGCAAAGAGGCCCACCAGCAGCAAGAGCGCACCGCCGCCTGCCAGCAAAGTCACCTGGCTTTTGGTCTGCGCCTTGAAGGCCGCAACCTCCTGCGCGCGTTTTTCTTCCGGCGTCAGCTCCGGCACAACTTCCTTGGGCTTGGCCGCAATCGCCTGCACCTTGGGCGGTGGCGGCGGGAAGGTGATCTCGCCCGCAAAGGCCACGGTGGCGCCGCGGATCACGTCGTCCTCCATGTCGTGATTGACCTGGCCGTCCTTTTCCGGTGTCAGATCTGTCATCATATGGCGGATGTTGGTGGCATAGAGCGTCGAGGCCTGCGCCGCCATCCGGGAGGGGAAATCGGTGTAGCCGATGATGGTGACGCCATTGTCCGTCACGATCTTCTCGTCTGCCACCGTCAGCTTGCAGTTGCCGCCCTTTTCCGCCGCCAGATCGACAATAACCGAGCCGGGCTTCATCGCCGCGACCATATCCTCGGTCCACAGCTCCGGCGCTTCGCGGTTGGGGATTAGCGCGGTGGTGATGACGATGTCCACCTCAGGCGCCAGCTCGCGGAACTTGGCCAGCTGTGCTTCGCGGAATTCCGGCGAGGAGACCGAGGCATAGCCGCCGGTGGCAGCGCCGTCCTGTTGGGCTTCCTCGAAATCGAGATAGACAAATTCGGCGCCCATGCTCTCGACCTGCTCGGCGACTTCCGGGCGCACGTCAAAGGCCAGGGTGATTGCGCCAAGCGAAGTTGAGGTGCCGATGGCCGCCAGACCGGCAACGCCAGCGCCGACCACCAGGACCTTGGCCGGGGGCACCTTGCCCGCCGCCGTAATCTGGCCGGTAAAGAAGCGGCCGAAGTTGTTGCCCGCTTCAATGACCGCGCGGTAGCCCGCGATATTGGCCATTGACGAAAGCGCATCCATCTTCTGCGCGCGGCTGATCCGCGGCACCATTTCCATGGCGATCACATTGGCGCCCTTGGATTTGGCCAGCTCCATCCCCCCTTCGTTCCCAGCCGGGTTGAAGAAGGAAATCAGCGTCTTGCCCTTGGTCAGGCGCTTCAGCTCAGTGGCGTCCGGCTGGCGCACCTTGGCGACGATATCGGATGCTTTCCACAGCGCCGCCGGTGTCTTGATGATCTCGACGCCCGCTGCCTCATAGACTGCGTCGGAAAAACCTGCAGCCGCACCGGCCCCGGCTTCGATCGCGCAATCGTAACCGAGTTTCTGCAGCTGCTTGGCAGAGTCCGGCGTCATACCGACCCGGTTCTCGCCCGAAAATGTTTCTTTTGGTGTCCCTATTTTCACCTTATGGGTCCCCCTCGTCCTGCCCGTGCCGGCAATGCCTAGGTACGGATCACAATGATTTTCTTTACTATGCGCAAGATTATTGCGCAAGGATTTTGCTGCATTGCCGCAAAGTCATGCTGCAATGCCGCGTTCCGATCAGATCCAGCGGCGCACCTTTTTCTCATAGCGGGCCCAGTCCGCCCGGAAGGTCCGGCGCAGCCTGTCTTCTTCGGGAATGACAAACCGCTTTTCCAGCACCCACAGGAAAATGGGGATCAACGGCAGCGTCAGCACTGCATCAAACCACAACACAAGGCCCGCAAGGATCAGAACATCGCCCAGATAGATCGGGTTGCGGCTGCGGCTGAAGATCCCCGATTGCACCAGCCGGCTGGGCGTCTGGTGCGGAATGACCGTGGTTTTTTGCCGCCGCATCTCGGAGATGGCGAGCAAGGCCAGTAAAAGGCCGCCGCCCAGCAGAATACCACCCAAGAACCCGGCCCATGCCCCCCCGAAAGAAAGCCCGAATGCGGCATGAGCCGACTGCAGCCAGGCCGTCAGGACGAAGCCTGCCAGCCAGACGGGTGGCACATCCAGCCACCGCATCACGCCCTGCTCTTTTGCAGAATATGTCCTGAAATCATATGCATTTCGGGCAATCTTTCCTTATCCGGCTTGCTCGTCCAGACCAGTTCGGGCGGGACTATCAGAAAAGGACAAATTGCCCCCGATGCCGCAGAAACGACGAATCTGTTCCGGCTTGCGGCATGATCCTGCATAGTTTCGCCCGAAAGCCTACGTATATTTATGTGTACTGAAGCGGAGGGGCTTATTCCCATTCCATTTCCTCGAACACCCGGCCTGCATTTTTGGTAGCCAGCTCCTCGAATGTGTCCAACCCCTTCCATTGCTCCTGATCCACATAGTAGGCGCTGGCAAGGTCTCCGCCGTCCTCGATATGGGCGCCGACCTTGGCCCGCAGGTCCACCAGATAATCGAGGGTATAGCGGCGCAGCTGCGGCAAATTGGTCGGGTGGCCATGGCCCGGGATGACATAGGCGGGCGCAAGCGGTTCCAGCTTGTCCTGCCAGGTCTCAACCCAGCATTTGGTGCAGGTGTGCGGAAAGACCGGCAGCATCCGTTCGTGAAAGGCGATGTCGCCGGCGATCATCAGGTTCCACGCGGGAATCCAGACCTGGATGTCGCCGGGATCATGCGCCGGGCCCAGGTGCAGAACCTGTATTTCCACCCCCCCAAGGCTAATGTCATGGCGGTCCTCGAAAGCCAGATTGGCATGTTCAACACGGGTCTCCCCTGCCCGGTCCTTGTTGTAGCCGCGCATGCGCTGCAGGATCATGTCGCTGTTTTCCCGCGTTTCCGCAATTGCCTCGGCATGGGCCAGCACATCCACGCCCTGATCGCGCCAGTAACCATTGCCCAGCATGGCATGGCCCTGGCCGTTTTCATTGATCACCAGCACCACGGGCTGATCGGTCACTTGCTTGATTTCCTGATGCAGCGTCTTGGCCAGCGCGTCCGAGGCGCCGGCATTCACCACCACCACGCCTTCGCCGGTCACGATGAAGGACAGGTTGTTGTTGTGGCCTGCATTCTCATAGGTCGGCGGGGCCGTGGCGCCGATGGCGGAGAACACATACGGGATGACCTCCACCGGTTTGGAGTAGAGTTCGGACTGGGGGTATTGGTCGGCGATGTCCTCGCTTGCCTGCGCGGCAAAGGGCATCAATAGGGCTGCGCAGGCAGCGGCGGCAAAGGCTTTCATTGGTATCTCCCTGAACGTTTGCCACAACATTCACACATGTGAATATAACTGTAAACGCCAGACCCATGCGGCGTGACGGCACGGCGGGCTTGCCAGAGCGTTCTGCCCGGATAGGCTGTGCCGCAAAACAGGGAGGCCGGACGATCATGACATTGACAGGCAAACACGCACTGGTGACCGGCGGCGGTACCGGGATCGGGCTGGCCATTGCCCAAGGGCTGGCAGCGCAAGGGGCCCAAGTCACCATCACCGGACGGCGGCAAGAGGTTCTGGAGGAAGCCGCAACGGAGAACCTGCATCCGCTGGCCATGGATGTGCGCAGCGAGGAGGACGTGGCAGCCAGGATTGCCGCCGCGGTTGAGGCGCGCGGCCCCATACAGATCTGCGTGGCCAATGCCGGCGTTGCCGAGGGGGCGGCGCTGCACAAGACCACAATGGAGTTCTGGCGCAACATGATGGCGACCAACCTTGACGGTGCCTTTTTGACCATCCGCGAGTGTTTTCAGTCGATGCGGCAGACCGATTGGGGCCGGGTCATCACGGTGTCGTCTATCGCCGGGCTTCGGGGGCTGAAAGGCGCCGCCTGCTATTCTGCCACCAAACACGGGATGATCGGCCTCACCCGCGCGCTAAGCGAGGATTATCTGGGCACGCCCTTCACCTTCAACGCGCTGTGTCCCGGATACGTGGACACGCCGATTGTCGAGCGCAACATCACATCAATCGCCCAGCGCGCCGGGATGAGCGCGGTGGAGGCGCTGGACGTGATGGTCAACGCCAACCGCCACAAGCGGTTGATCGAACCCGGCGAAGTCGCCGCCGCGGCGCTTTGGTTGTGCGGACCGGGGTCGGGATCCATCAATGGCCAGTGCATCGAGATTTCAGGAGGGCAGACCTGATGGACCGCAAGGAATTCAACAAATTCTGCGCCACCTTCCCCGCCGCTGAACATGTGGTCCAATGGGGGAATTCCGACGTCTGGAAGGCAGGCGGCAAGCTGTTTGCGGTCTGCGGCTGGGCCGATGGCAAGGATGCCTTCACCTTCAAGGCCGGCGACATCGCCTATGAGGTGCTGCAGGAACGTCCCGGCGTCCGTCCGGCACCCTATTTGGCATCACGCGGGATGAAGTGGTTACAGCATTTTGAACCTCCCGGCCTTTCAGATGCAGAGCTGCAGGAACAGATCACCCTGTCCTACCAGATGGTCACAGCAGGATTGTCCAAACGCAAACGGGCTGAGTTCGGCATTCCCGATCCCCAGCCTGCCGCAGGTCAGGGCTGACGCAGGCAACCGGCCTCTGGACAGAAAGGAATGGATACGATAGCAAAACGCAAAGCTTTAAGCTTGAAATACCCATCTGACGCGAGGCCCCGATGACCGATTTTGCAGCGACCAAGGCGATGTTCGACTTGCCGGAAGGCATGATCTATCTGGATGGCAACTCGCTGGGTCCCCTGCCCCGCGCTGCTAAAGACCGTGTTGGCGCGATGATGCAGGACGAATGGGGCCGGATGCTGATCACCGGCTGGAACAAGGCCGGCTGGATGGACAAACCCAAGGCGCTGGGAGACCGCATCGGGCGGCTGATCGGGGCGGAGCCGGGCCATGTTGTGATGGGCGACACGCTGTCGATCAAGGTCTACCAGGCGGTGGCTTCGGCACTGGAGCTGAATCCGGGGCGCAAGGTGGTGCTGTCGGACAACGGCAACTTCCCCACCGACCTTTACATGGCGAGCGGGCTGCTGAAATCGCTGGGACCCGACTATGAGCTGCGGGTGGTGGACCCGGAAGCGGTGGAAGAAAACATCACCGACGAGGTCGCGGTGCTGATGATCACCGAGGTTGATTACCGCACCGGCCGCAAGCACGAGATGAAAGCGCTGACCGGAAAAGCCCATGCCAACGGCGTGCTGACGGTCTGGGATCTGGCCCACTCAGCCGGTGCTGTTCCCGTGGATCTGGCGGGTTGCCACGCCGATTTTGCGGTTGGCTGCAGCTACAAATACCTTAATGGCGGCCCCGGCGCGCCGGCTTTCATTTATGTTGCCCCCCGCCACGCGGAACACGTCCGACCGGCGCTGTCCGGCTGGCTGGGGCATGAAGCACCTTTTGCCTTTGACCTCGACTACCGCCCCGGCAGCGGCATCGACCGGATGCGCGTTGGCACTCCGCCGATCCTGCAACTGACCGCGCTGGAGGCGGCAATGGATATCTGGGACATGGCGGACATGGAAACCGTGCGCGCCAAGTCCATCGCGCTGTGCGATCTGTTCATCGCCGAGGTAGAGAAAGCCTGCCCGCAGCTGGAACTGGCCTCGCCGCGTGATCCCGCCTTCCGCGGCAGCCAGGTGTCGTTCAAATTCACTTACGGCTATGCCGCCATGCAGGCGCTGATCGGCCGCGGCGTGATCGGCGATTTCCGCGCACCCGATATTATGCGCTTCGGCTTCACCCCGCTGTACATCGACGAAGGCGACGTGCGCGCAGCGGCCCGGATCATTGCCGATGTCATGAACAACGCCTTGTGGGACCGTGCCGAATACAAAGTGCGCAACGCGGTCACCTGATGCGAACCGCCCGCTCATACCATCTGCCGCTCTGCCGCCCGGCGGGTTGGATCGCGCTGTGGCGACGGCTGGCCCAATGCGGCACCCTGAACCGGAGAAACCCTTCCTTTCCCTGAACCGTGATACACTTAGGAAAAGGAAAGACTTCGATGACAAAACCCTATGATCCCGCCGACGATGGTGCGCAGATGTCCTTTGACGGGCGTATGTCCTACGGTGACTACCTGTCGCTGGACATGCTGCTGAACGCGCAGAAAACATGGACCAATACCCATGACGAGATGCTGTTCATCATTCAGCACCAGACCTCGGAACTGTGGATGCGGCTGGCCATCCACGAACTGACCGCCGCCCGCGAACGGCTGCTGGGCGGCAAGGCGCATCAGGCCTTCAAGATGCTGGCCCGTGTGGCGCGCATTTTTGAGCAGCTGAACTCTGCCTGGGACGTGCTGCGCACCATGACACCCTCGGACTACACCGCGTTCCGGGACGAGCTGGGCCAAAGCTCCGGCTTCCAGTCGCACCAGTACCGGCAGATCGAATTTATGCTGGGCAACCGCAACAAGGCGATGCTGCGCCCGCATTCGCATCGCCCGGACATCCTGGCGCTGCTGGAGGCAGAGCTGGCGCAGCCCTCGCTGTATGACGTGGCGCTGAAAGCGCTGGCGCGCAGCTTCCCGCTACCGGACGAAGTGCTGAACCGGGATCTGGCCGGGGCGTATGTTCCGCATGAGGCCGTGCAAGCCGCCTGGACCGAGGTCTACCGCGACACCGAAACACATTGGGAGCTGTATGAACTGGCCGAGAAGCTGGTGGATTTCGAGGATTATTTCCGCCGCTGGCGCTTCAACCATGTGACCACGGTGGAGCGCGTCATCGGTTTCAAGCGCGGCACCGGCGGCACCGGCGGCGTCAGCTATCTGAAACGGATGCTGGAAGTGGAATTGTTCCCGGAACTCTGGCACCTTCGCACCGAGCTTTGATGCGCACGCGGGCCGGTGCGTCCGGCCCGCCCGTCAGCGCGGCGTCAGCCCGGCCCCGAACAGCGCCGCCAGCTGGCGCACACCGGCCTGATAGGCGGCATAATCATCGGCGGTATGCTTGATCCCCTTCAACGAGGCGCAGACCGTCCGGGCAATTTCAGCAGGGTCTCCGGTCAGCACTGCCCGCCCGGCCCTGGCTTCCGCCTCCAGCCATTCTGCGTATATCGCACGCAGCGCGGCCTCGCCCTGGTCGATGACCTCTCCGGCCACGTTCTTGCTGGCCTCGAACAGCTCCATTCCATGTGGCGAGGCCATCATCGCCTCAATCGCTTCACCGCCCTGGGCTTCAAACGCCGCCAGCAGGCGCGCGGCCAAGGACCCCTCAGCCGCTAGACCTGCCCGGATATCTTTTGATGCATTGCTGTAATACCCAGCCACAAGCGCCCGGAAAATCGCCTCTTTGTTCTTGAAATGCAAATACAGCGCCGGCCGCGACATGCCCGCACTCTTGGCAATGTCATCCATCGAAGTCTTGCGGAACCCATAGGTAGAGAACGCCGCCCATGCGGCGCCCAGGATTACCTGCTGTTTTGGATCAATGCCTGCCATGTTCATGTTTTTGCTTCTGACATTCTCTTTGAAAAATGTCAATTGACGTCCTGACGAAATAAGTACACTTTGTCAGCGAACAGCAAGGGAGCCTCCGCCATGCCAACAGACCTGCGCATCAACGGAAAGACACATCAAGTGGACCTGCCGGATAACGTGCCCCTCCTGTGGGTTCTGCGCGATGAGGTTGGCCTCACCGGCACCAAATTCGGTTGCGGCGTCGCCGCCTGCGGCGCCTGCACCGTGCATATTGATGGCGCGGCGGTGCGCTCCTGCCAGGTAGCGCTGTCCGACGTTTGGGGTGAAGTGACAACGATCGAGGGTCTCGGCACGCCCGAGGCAATGGCGGCAATCCAGCAGGCCTGGGTTAAGCATCAGGTGGCGCAATGCGGCTATTGCCAGTCTGGCCAGATCATGCAGGCGGCCAGCCTGTTGGCGGAAACCCCGGCCCCATCAGACGCCGAGATTGACGAGGCGATGCAGGGCAACCTATGCCGCTGCGGCACCTATCCGCGTATCCGGGCCGCCATCCATTCCGCCGCAAAACAGATGCAGGAGGCGTAATCCCATGGCCAGCATCGCAAAAATCGCCCGTCGGACTTTCCTCATCGGCTCTGCCGCTATCGTCGGAGGCGTTGCCTTTGGCGCCTATTACGTCAGCCGCCCTGCCCCTAATCCGCTGCAACCGGGCGACGGCGAAGCTGCACTGAACCCGTTTGTGCTGATTGATCAGAACGGCGTCACCCTATTTGCCCCGCGTGCCGAAATGGGCCAAGGGGTGAAAACCAGCTGGGCCGCGCTGATCGCGGAAGAGCTGGATGTGGAACTGGATCAGGTGCGGGTGCTGCACGGGCCTGCCGCCAAAGCCTATTACAACTCGGCCTTCATCGCCGATGCGCTGCCGGGCAAGGGTTATGATACCAGCAATTTCAAGCATTCCATCGGCGAGGCCCTGGGGCATCTCGGCAAGGTGCTGAACCTGCATGGCACCGGCGGATCCACCTCGATGAAGGACGGGTTCACGCGGATGCGTCAGGCCGGCGCCACCGCCCGCGAGACGCTGAAACAGGCGGCAGCGGACCGGCTGGGCCTCAGCCGCAGCCAGTTCTCCACCGCCAAGGGGGCGGTGATTGCACCGGATGGCACGCAGATCCCCTACAGCGATCTGGCCATGGAGGCCGCCAAGCTGGACCCGGTGGAGGCCGATCTGCGCCCGCGCAGCGACTGGCGGCTGATCGGCAAATCCCAGCCCCGGATCGACATGGCGGAAAAATCCACCGGCACCGCCGAATTCGGCATCGACGTTCGGCTGCCGGGGATGAAGTTTGCCGCATTGCGCATGAACCCGCGCCAGGGCGGCGGCATGGCAGGCTTTGACGCTGCAGCGGCCATGTCCATGCCCGGTGTGGAAAAGGTGATCAGCATGGGCACCGGCGTCGCAGTGGTGGCCAGCAATACATGGCTCGCCATGCAGGCGGTGGATGCCATCAAGGTAGACTGGGAAGACGCCCCCTATCCGCCGGAAACCGATCAGATCTTCGCCCGCATCGCCGCGGCCTTTGACGACGCTCCGAATTCGGTGCTGCGCGATGACGGCGATGCGGATCAGCTGCCCGCAGGCGCAACTGAACTGACGGCAGACTACCAGGTGCCTTACCTGGCCCATGCCACAATGGAGCCGATGAATGCCACCGCCCTGCTGGAGGATGGCAGGCTGACCGTCTGGTGCGGCAACCAGATGCCCACGTTCACCCAGTCGAAATGTGCGGCAGAGGCCGGGCTGGACGCCGAACAGGTGGACATCCGCACCACCTATCTGGGCGGCGGGTTCGGGCGACGGGTCGAGTTCGACTATGCAGTGTTCGCCACCCGTATCGCCAAGGACGTGCCCGGCGTGCCGGTGCAGCTGACGTGGAGCCGCGAGGAAGACATGCGGCACGACATGTACCGCCCCGGCGCCATGGCCCGGATGCGCGGCGCGGTAAAGGATGGCACGGCGGTGCTGATGGATGGTAAAGTTGCAGCGGCCTCGCCCACCGAACAGGCGATGAAACGGCTGGCGGATTTCACCCCCGCAGGCCCGGACAAGGTGCATGTCGAGGGGTTCTTCAACTCCCCATACGCGATCCCGAATTACCGTATGGCCGGGCATATTTCGGACGTGCAGATCCCGGTCGGTTTCTGGCGCTCGGTCGGCAACAGCTTCAACGCCTTTTTCGTCGAAAGCTTCATTGATGAGATGGCGCATGCGGCCGGCACCGATCCGCTGGAGTTCCGCCTGGACCTTGCCCGCCGCGAATGGGCGCCTGCCGCCGGCGTGCTGGAGGCGGTCAGGGAGATGTCCGGCTGGACCGGCAAAACACCCGATGGCGTGGGACGCGGCGTTGCCCTGTGCTACAGCTTCGGCACGCCGGTGGCCGAAGTAATCGAGGTGGCGGAGGAAGACGGCAGCATCCGCATCGCCAAGGCCTGGATTGCCTGCGACATGGGCCAGGTGATCGACCCGGAAATCGTCAAGGCCCAAATGTTCGGCGGCATGGCATACGGGCTGTCGGCGGCCTGCTTCGGCGAGATCACCTTTGCCGATGGCGCCGCCGAACAGGGCAACTTCCCGGACTATGACGCCCTGCGCATGCACACGATGCCCAAGACCGAAGTGAAGGTGCTGGAAACCCAGGCTCATATGGGCGGCGCCGGCGAGCCCGGCACCCCGCCAGCTGCGCCGGCGCTGGCCAACGCGCTGTTCGACCTCACCGGCAAACGCGCGCGTCGTCTGCCTCTGATGCACGCGTTTGATCTTCTGGTCTGAAACGGTTTGCGGCCTGCCGCGCGGGGCGGGCCGCAGGTTCTTCGCCTAGCCCAGGATCTTGACCATCCGGTAGTTGTGAATTTTCACGCCGCCACGCTCAAATTCGCACCGCTTATCCACGGCAAATCCCGCCCGTTCGAAAAAGCCGCGCGCCGCTTCGCTCGCCTCGGCATACAACAGCCCGATCCCCTGACGCAGCGCAGCCTCTTCCAATTTGCCGTAGAGCATCGCCGCAACGCCCTGCCCCGCCGCACCGGGGTGGCAGAACAGCATGTCGATATGGCCGTCTGCCTCAAGATCAATGAAAGCCGCCGGCACATCTGCGTCATCCGCCGCCACCCAGACTGCCCGGCCATCAGACAGCTTCCGCAGGAAAGCTTCACTTGACGGCGCCTCCGGGCACCATGCGCGGATTTGCGCAGGCGAATAAAACCGGCTGGCAATTCCATGAACAGCGGATGCAAAAACATCCGCCAGCGCCGCTGCATCACCTGCTCTGAATTGCCTGATTCTGCAGGAAACTGGCCTTCCAGCGGCCTCAAGCCGCATATTAATTGCCATATTCGAACCTTTTACGCTGACCGCTGCAAACCAGCCTGCGCCTTGCCAGCCGCCCAGGCCCTGACCGCATCGCCGAACGCCTCGAACAGCGGACGTGATACCGGATCGCTGGCCGCATCCCATTCCGGGTGCCACTGCACAGACATCGTAAACCCGGCTGCGTCCTTGATATAGACTGCTTCGGGTGTGCCATCGGGCGCCTGCCCGTCAATCACCACGCGGGTGCCCGGGCGTTTGATCCCTTGCCCGTGCAGCGTGTTGGTCATGACTTCTTCGGCCCCGAACAATCGGTGGAACACTCCGCCGGAGCTGAATTTCACCGTGTGGCGCAGGGCAAATTTCTCTTCCAGCGTGCCGTCTGGCGGCATCCGGTGGTTCATCCGCCCCGGCAGGTCGCGGATTTCCGGGTGCAGCGTGCCGCCCATCGCCACGTTGACCTCCTGAAAGCCGCGGCAGATGCCCAGAAACGGCTGGCCGCGGTCAACACAGGCGCGGATCAGCGGCAAAGTGATCGCATCACGCGCCCGGTCAAAGGCGCCATGCGCTTCGGTCTCGGCCTCGCCGTATTCATGCGGGTGCACATTCGGGCGGCCGCCTGTCAGCAAGAAGCCGTCAAAACTCTCCAGCAGTTCCTCAACCGTCACAAAACGGGGGTCCGAAGGGATCATCAGCGGCATGCAACCCGCCACTTCGGCGATCGCCTCGGAATTCATGGTTCCGCCCGCGTGGACAGGGTACTGATCGTTGATCAGGTAGGAATTTCCGATGATGCCAACTTTGGGTCGCGCCATATTCCGCTCTTCTTGTGCTGTATAAAGAAGAACCTAGCCCCCTGCGGGCGCCACATCAACGGGGAGGACGGCGCAACAGACTGTTCAGCCGCGCACAACGCTGCGGAATGTCTGTGCGAAGTCAGATCTCGCCCTGCAAACCCGCCGCCTCGATACCGGCCATGGCCGCGACGGCATCATTGTCCGAGCTGTCGCCGGTAACACCAACCGCGCCGATCACAGTACCGTCCGTGCCGCGCACCAGCACCCCGCCCGGCACCGGCACCACCTGGCCGCCGTAAACGCCGTTCACCGCCGCCATGAAATAGGCCTGCGCCTCTGCCCGGGCCATCTGGGCGCTGCCGGCCATGCCCAGCATGACCGAGCCATAGGCCTTGCCATGGGCAATGGGGAACCGGCCCGGCGCGGCGCCGTCCTCGCGCTCGAACGCCTGCACATGGCCGCCCGCATCCAGCACCACCACCGACAGCGGCTTCAGCCCCATCTCATGCCCTTTCTCCAAGGCCGCTCGGATGATTGCGCGCGCCTGATCCAGTGAAATCTCAGCCATGGGTGTCTTTCCTTCCGTTCGCGTGACGTCACGGAACAGAAAAGGAGGCCAAAAGGCCCCCTTTGACTACCCACAAAATGCGGGAAACTGTTTAACCCGGTCAGTTTGCCGCGGTCAGCCCGACGCTTCCTGCGCCTTCAGTTCCAGCCGCCGGGCGTGCAGAACAGGCTCGGTATAGCCGGAAGGCTGCACCCGGCCCTTGAACACCAGATCGCAGGCAGCCTGGAAGGCGATGGTGTCGAACCCAGGCGCCATCGCGCGATAGGTGTTGTCGCCGCGGTTCTGCTCATCCACCACTTTGGCCATCTTGCGGAGGGAGCCCATCACCTCGTCCTCAGTGACAACACCATGATGCAGCCAATTGGTGATATGCTGGGCGGAAATCCGGCAGGTGGCGCGGTCCTCCATCAACCCGACATCATTGATGTCCGGCACCTTGGAGCATCCCACCCCCTGATCGACCCAGCGCACCACGTAGCCCAGGATGCCCTGGGCGTTGTTGTCCACCTCTCGCGCGATCTGGCGCGGTGTCCATTTGCGGTAAGTCGCCAACGGGATTTCCAGAATGCCGTCCACATGGGCGCGGCGGCCGCCGGCCATAAGCCGTTGCTGCACCGCGAACACATCCACCTTGTGATAGTGCAGCGCATGCAGGGTCGCGGCGGTCGGACTGGGCACCCAGGCACAGTTGGCGCCGGATTTCGGGTGTTCGATCTTCTGCTCGATCATCGCCGCCATCATGTCGGGCATCGCCCACATGCCTTTGCCGATCTGCGCCTTGCCGCTCAGCCCGCACTCCAGACCGATATCGACGTTCAGATTTTCATAGGCGCCGATCCAGCCCTTGCGCTTGATGAAATCCTTGCGGCTGAACGGCCCCGCCTCCATCGAAGTGTGGATTTCGTCGCCGGTGCGGTCCAGGAAACCGGTGTTGATAAACGCCACCCGGTGCTTGGCCGCACGGATGCATTCCTTGAGGTTCACTGAGGTGCGGCGCTCTTCGTCCATGATACCGATCTTCACGGTGTGGCGCGGCAAGCCCAGAATGTCCTCGACCTTGCCGAAAATGCGGTCGGTAAAGGCAACTTCTTCCGGCCCGTGCATCTTGGGCTTTACCACATAGACCGAGCCATGAGCCGAGTTGCCGCCCTCGCGCTTCAGGTCGTGCTTGGCGATCATCACGGTGATCAGCGCATCAAGCAGCCCCTCATAGGCCTCCTTGCCGTCCTGATCCAGCACCGCCGGGTTGGTCATCAGATGGCCGACATTGCGCACCCACAGCACCGCCCGGCCCTTTACGGACATCGCAGAGCCGTCCGGCGCAGTGAAACCGAAATCCGGGTTCAGACGGCGGATAATACTCTTGCCGCCCTTGTCCAGCTTCGCTTCCAGATCGCCCCGCATCAAGCCCAGCCAATTGGAGTAGGCCTGCACTTTATCCTCGGCATCAACGCAGGCGACCGAGTCCTCACAGTCCATGATCGCCGACATCGCGCTTTCCAGCCGCACATCCGCCAACCCGGCCTGATCCCGCGCGCCAATCGCATGGGCGCGGTCAAAGACCAGCTCAACATGCAGCCCGTTGTTGCGCAGCAGCACGGATTCAGGCGCCTTGGGGTTGCCGCGGTAGCCTGCAAACTTCTCCGGCTGCGCCAGCGGCAGGTCGTCAATCAGCAGCTGGCCGTCCTGCACATAATAGCGGCGCACATCGGCGTGGCTGGTGCCTGCAATCGGAAACGCCTCATCCAGGAACACCCGCGCCCGCGCCACAACCCGCGCACCGCGGCCCTTGTCATAGCCGCCCTTGGGCGCCGGGGTGCCCATCGCATCGGTACCATAAAACCCGTCATACAGGCTGCCCCAGCGAGCGTTGGCTGCATTCAGCGCATACCGTGCGTTGGTGATCGGCACCACCAGCTGCGGCCCCGGCACCGATGCAATCTCGGGATCCACATTCTGCGTTTCAATCTCAAAATCCCCGCCCTCGGGCAGCAGATAGCCGATCTCATTCAGGAACGTCTTATACCCTTCGTGGTCATGGGGCTTGTCCCGGTTGGCAATATGCCAGGCATCGATCTTGGCCTGCATCTCTTCCCGCCTGGCCAGCAGCGCGCGGTTTTCCGGGCCAAACCCGTTCACCAGCTCCGCCAGTCCCGCCCAGAACGCCTCGGCCTCGACCCCGGTGCCCGGCAGCGCCTGCTTTTCGATGAATTCCGCCAGCTCTGGCGCGACCTGAATTCCCTGCTTTTCGACCCGGCTCATGACTTGCTCCTTTGGGCGGTACACCACTGTATGCTGTCTCTTAATTAGGGGAGAAGTTTCCGATCGGCAACAAAACAGCCTACCTCTGAAACCGAACTCAATTTCTTGATTATCAAGAAAGTGCTGCGGATTTTTCCAGTTCGCCCTTCAGGCCCCCCAATCCGCTTGCAGTCACCTGCCTATCCTCTACACCTTAAAAGGACGCAGTGCCGAGGAGAGCGAGAATGGCCAAAGACACGCCCCAAACCTTCTACCTGAAAGATTACACCTCTTTTGGATACGACGTTGAAAGCGTTCACCTGACCTTCCGCCTGTCGCCGGAAACCACCCGGGTTCTCAGCAAAATCCGCTTTGCGCCCAAGCCAGACGCGGCGGACAAGACGTTCTTCCTGCACGGCGAGGAGCTGAAATTGATCTCCGCCAAAATCGACGGCCGGGAAGTGACGCCGGAACTGGTAGATGGCGGTCTGAAATGCGATGTGCCCAGCGCTCCCTTCACTTGGGAGGCTGAGGTGGAAATCAACCCGGCCGGCAATACCGCGCTGGAAGGGCTTTATATGTCGGGCGGCATGTATTGCACCCAATGCGAGGCCCAGGGCTTCCGCAAGATTACCTATTACCCCGACCGCCCCGACGTGATGTCCACCTTCACCGTCCGGATTGAGGGCGATGAGCCGGTGATGCTTTCGAACGGCAACCCCATGGGCGCGGGCGAAAGCTGGGCTGAATGGCACGATCCCTGGCCGAAACCGGCCTATCTGTTTGCGCTGGTTGCGGGCGACCTGGTCAACCACCCCGGCCAATTCACCACCAAATCCGGCAAAGAGGTAGAGCTGAACATCTGGGTCCGTCCCGGCCCTGATGAAGGCAAATGCGCCTTTGGCATGGAAGCACTGAAAAAGTCGATGACATGGGACGAGAACGTCTATGGGCTTGAGTACGACCTGGAGCTGTTCAACATCGTCGCCGTGGACGATTTCAACATGGGTGCGATGGAGAACAAAGGGTTGAACATTTTCAACTCCTCCTGCGTCCTGGCGTCGCCGGAAACCTCCACAGATGCAAATTTCGAACGTATTGAGGCAATTATCGCCCATGAGTATTTCCACAACTGGACCGGGAACCGCATCACCTGCCGCGACTGGTTCCAACTGTGCCTGAAGGAAGGCCTGACCGTTTTCCGTGACGCTCAGTTCACCTCCGACATGCGCTCTGAACCGGTCAAACGGATCGAGGATGTGATTACCCTGCGCGCCCGCCAATTCCCCGAGGATGGCGGCCCCCTGGCCCATCCGCCGCGCCCCGAGGAGTTCCAGGAGATCAACAACTTCTACACTGCCACCGTTTACGAGAAAGGCGCCGAGGTGATCGGCATGCTCAAGCGGCTGGTAGGGGATGAGAACTACTACAGGGCGCTGAAACTCTATTTTGAGCGCCACGACGGCCAGGCCTGCACCATCGAGGACTGGCTGCAGGTGTTTGAGGACGCCACCGGCCGCGACCTGCAGCAATTCAAACTGTGGTACAGTCAGGCAGGCACCCCGCGGGTGAAAGTGTCCGAAGATTACGCCGGCGGCACCTATACCCTGACGTTTGAGCAATCGACGCCGCCGACGCCGGGCCAGCCGGACAAGGCGCCGCGGGTGATCCCGATGGCGGTTGGCCTGTTGTCGCCCAATGGCGACGAGCTGCACGGCACTGAGATGCTGGAGCTGACGGAAGCCAAGCAAAGCTTCACCTTTGACGGCCTCGCCGCCAAACCGGTGCCCTCGATCCTGCGCGAGTTTTCCGCGCCGGTAATCCTGGAGCGTGAGAGCACCACCGCCGAACGCGCTTTCCTGCTGGCCCATGACACCGACCCCTTCAACCGCTGGGAGGCAGGCAACGCGCTGGCCAAGGAGGTCCGCTTGGCGATGGTGTTGGACGGTGCCGCGCCCGATGGCGCCTATCTGGACGCGCTGGAAAAACTGGTACGCGATGACGATCAGGACCCGGCCTTCCGCGCCCTGGTGCTGTCGCCGCCCAGCCAGGCCGACATCGCCCAAACCCTGTTTGAGCGCGGCTATACCCCCGATCCGCAGAAAATCTATGACGCGGCTGAGACCTTTACCCAAACTCTGGCGCAGCAGCTGGAAACCAGCCTGCCCCGGCTTTATGCCGCCACCACGGTCGAAGGCCCTTATGCGCCGGACGCCGATAGCGCCGGGAAACGTGCCCTGAACGGCCGTATCCTGTCGCTGCTCACCCGTCTGGACGGCGGCGAACAGGCCGCGCGCCAATACGCAGCTGCGGACAACATGACCCAGCAATACACTGCCCTCGCCGCGCTGATGAAGGCTGAAAAGGGCGATGCCCAATCCCAGGCCTTCTTTGATCAGTGGCAGGACGACCGGCTGGTGATGGACAAGTGGTTCGCGCTGCAGATCGCCTGCGCGGCGCCACAGAAAACCGCAGCCACCGCAGCCGCCCTGACCAATCATGCGCTGTTCGACATGAAGAACCCCAACCGTTTCCGCGCCGTCTTTGGCGCCTTGGCGGGCAACCACGCGGGCTTTCATCACGCCAGCGGCGAGGCCTATGCCCTGCTGGCAGAGAACCTGATTGCATTGGACAAGCTGAACCCGCAGACCACTGCCCGCATGTGCGCCGCCTTCCAGACCTGGAAACGCTATGACGCCGGCCGCCAGTCGCTGATCCGCGCCCGGATGAGCCGCATTGCCGGCGCGCCGGGTCTCAGCCGGGACACCAATGAGATGATCACCCGGATCCTGGATGCCTGAAACACCGGAAACACGCTCTCCGGCGGCGGATTACAGCTTCTCCCGCCGGGGCCGATCTCCCGCCGCAATACTGGCAACGGGCGGCTGGCTGGCGGCGCTGCTGGTTCTGTGGCTCTTGCTGGATGCGGCCGTTTGGCTGGTGATCCTGCTGGCCCTGCCGGTTATTCCTGCGCTGCTGGACCTGATCCGCAACCCCCTGTCCGGCCTCATGTTTTCTGGAAACCAATTGGAATGGTTCACCGGAGGCCTGACCGGCAAGGCCGAGCTTGGAGAGATCGACCGCGTGCGGTTCGACACCCGGTGGGATTTCTCAGTCCGCGCCACATTGGTCCTGCACAACGGCAAACGCATCCGCCTGCCGCAAGAGGCCACCCCGCCGCACGCAGAAGCGGACGCCGAATTCCAGGCCCGCGGCATCAGGACCGAACGCCATCATTTCACTGCGTTTTGACGGCGCTGGTCTTGAACTTGCGCATCTGCTGCCATTGCCGCTGCTGCCACCCGCGATTGTTCCCATTGAGGCGTTAACTTCCCCAGTGCCGCCATCTTTGCGCCCCAATGCCTGACGACATTGGGAGCAACGATAAGCGGCCACTCATCAGGAAGCGCAAATGCTCACAACCTCTCGACAGGCACGGGACTTTCTGTCCCGCATTTCAGGTCTGGTTTCCGACCGCTCCAAGCCTGCCGCCACTCCTGTTCCTGTTCCTGTTTCGTCCCCGGCCCCGGCCCCGGCCCCGGCAGAGGAATTGCTGAACCGCCGCCTGGAAGACAGCCTGTCGATCCCGGTCAGCCGCGAAAAGGGCGATCCGGATTGCATCCAGGCCCAGGATCGCGGCCAGTTTCTGGCCCGTCAAGAGCGCTGGGAGGAGCTGTCCCGGCAAATCGGTGAAGCGGATCAATCCCGCGCCGCCGCCCGTTGCGGGCTGCCGCTGGCCGACCTCATCGCTTATGGTGCCCGGGCTGATGTTGTGAACGCAACCGAACATGCGCTGACGGAAAACCAGGATGCCTGCAGCCGCACTTTGATCCGCGGCCTGATGGCGTTTGAAGCGTTGCGGGCCGAGAACCGCCACGACCCCTATCTGACAGCGCTGGTCGCCCTTGCCCATATCGACATCGGCTGGGCCTGGCGCGGGACCGATGGGCAAACTGCAGCCCCGCAGGCGAACCAGCGCCGCTGCGCCGCCCATTTCGACCGTGCCGCGGCCTTGCTGGACCCAATTGCAAACGATTGCCAGGACAGCCCGTTCCTGAAGGCCGCACACTGCGCGCTGTTTGCCGGCCGCAATGCCGGGACGCTTCGGGTGGCGGATGAATTCGCCGCGCTGATCGATCTCGCTCCCGGCAACCACCGCCACATGCGCACACTCGGCACCCATATGCTGCCGCGCCGGTCCGGCTCCTATGCGGCCCTCGAACTGGAGGCCCGCCGCACCGCCGCGCGCACTGCTGAAACCTGGGGAGCCGGCGGCTACGCTTGGGTCTATTTCGACGCCATTGCCATCGACGATCAGGCCTGCGCCCGTGTTGACTCCCGGCTCTTCCTCGACGGGCTGAAGGATATCGTCAATGCCAACCCCTCGCAGGAGATGATCAACCTGCTGGCCGCCTATTGCACGGTTTCCCTGCGCAAGGGTCTGGGCCAGACTCTGCAAGCCGACCTGCCGCGGCTGAAGATTGCCGAGGCTGCAAACTGGCTGATCCGCGATCACCTGACGGAACTGCATCCGCTGGTCTGGGCGCATGCCGCCGAAGGCTTTGACAACAGTGCCCGCATCCGCTCTGTCAGCCGCTTTGCCGCCCGTGGCCATGCCGGCGCGCTTGCTGCCATCGCCGGGCAATTCCGCGAAGAGATCGAAGGCGGGCAACACATCGCTTTTACCGGCCGGGGCCTGCAAGTCAGCCCGGCGTAACTGGCCGGCATCAAGGAAAAAGGGGGCCATGGCCCCCTTTACTAAGTTTTCTTGAAGGCATCCATCAGCGCCGCGCCCAGCGCGCCTGTGCCCTGCCCCTTGCCTTGACTGCCCTTGGGGCTGGCAGAGGTTTTGCCTTTTGCGCCAGCAGGCGTGCCACCCCGTCGCGGTCCCGCGCCCTTGGACGGACCGCGCGCGTTGCGGTCCTCCTTGGCCGAAACACCGCCATCCTTGCGCATGGTCAGTCCAATCCGCTTGCGCGGCACATCGACCTCGGTGACCGTCACCTTGACCACCTGACCGGTCTTCACAACCTCATGCGGGTCCTTCACAAAGCGGTCCGCCAACTGGCTGACATGCACCAGCCCGTCCTGATGCACGCCAATGTCCACAAAGGCGCCAAAGGCTGCCACATTTGTCACCGTGCCTTCCAGCACCATACCCGGTTTCAGGTCGGTGATCTGCTCCACCCCGTCCTTGAAGGACGCCGTCACAAAAGAAGGACGCGGGTCGCGGCCCGGCTTCTCCAGCTCCAGCAAAATGTCCCGCACGGTGGGCAGACCAAATCTGTCGCTGACGAAATCCTCTGCCCGCAGCCCTTTCAAAGCGTTCTCATCACCCATGATCTGGCGGATATCGCGCCCGCAGGCCGCAACCACCTTGCGCGCCACATCATAGGCCTCGGGGTGGACCGAGGACGCATCCAGCGGTTCCTTGCCATCCCGGATGCGCAAGAAGCCCGCACATTGCTCAAACGCTTTGGGGCCGAGCCGCGCCACCTTCAGCAACTCCTTGCGGGACATGAACGCCCCATTCAGATCGCGGTGCGCCACAATCGCCTCTGCCAAGCCGGGGCCAAGACCCGAAACATGCGCCAGCAGCGGCGCCGAGGCCATGTTGAGATCTACACCCACCCCGTTCACCACATCCTCGATCACCGCCTCCAGCGATTTCGAAAGTTTGTGCTGGTCCACATCGTGCTGATACTGGCCCACGCCAATACTTTTGGGTTCGATCTTCACCAGCTCCGCCAGCGGATCCTGCAGGCGCCGCGCGATCGACACCGCGCCGCGCAAACTCACATCCAGATCCGGAAATTCCCGCGCTGCCAGTTCCGAGGCCGAATAAACCGAGGCCCCCGCCTCACTGACCACCACCTTGGTCGGCGCCTTTACCTTCGCGGGCAGATGGTTCAGCACCTCCGCCACCATCCGCTCGGTCTCGCGGCTTGCGGTGCCGTTGCCGATGGCGATCAGCTCGACGCCATGCTCGGCGATCAGTTTGACGATGGACACTTGCGCGCCGCGCAGATCATTCTTCGGCTGAAACGGGTACAACGTTTCGGTGGCCACCAGTTTCCCCGTAGCATCAACCACCGCCGCCTTGACGCCGGTGCGGATGCCCGGGTCCAGCCCGAGGGTTGGCCGCGCACCGGCTGGCGCTGCAAACAGCAAATCCTTCAGGTTGCGTGCAAACACCTGAATGGCATCCTCCTGCGCCCGCCCCCGCAGATCGCCCATCAGTTCCAGCATCATCGACAGGCTCAGCTTCACCCGCCAGGTCCAGCCCGCCACCTTGCGCAGCCAGATATCCCCCGGACCGTTGCCGCCCGCGCCCAGCTCCGCGGCGACCATCGCCTCGGCCCTGGCCGCGCCTTCCTCCGGCTCCGGCCCCACATCCAGCGTCAGCACGCCTTCATTTGAGCCGCGCAGCATCGCCAGTGCCCGGTGTGACGGAACATCCGCCCAGCGCTCGGTATGGGCAAAGTAGTCCGAAAACTTGGCGCCTTCCTGCTCCTTGCCTTCGATCACCTTGGCTGTCAGCACCGCCTCCCGCTGCAGGAACTCCCGCAACCGCCCCAGCAAGTGCGCCTTTTCCGTCAGACGCTCTGTCAGAATGTCCCGCGCTCCGTTCAGCGCATCCTTCACCGTTGCCACCGTCTCGGTCACATACCCGCCGGCCAGCTGTTCCGGGTCCGCACTCCGGTCCGCCAGAATAGCATCGGCCAGCGGTTCCAGCCCGTTTTCGCGCGCAATCATTGCCTTGGTGCGCCGCTTGGGCTTGTAGGGCAGATAGATATCCTCCAGCTGCGCCTTGGTCTCTGCCTTGGCGATCGAGGCCGCCAGGCCTTCGGTCAGCTTGTCCTGCCCCTTGATCGAGTCGAAGATCGCCGCCCGCCGCTTTTCCAGCTCGCGCAGATATTCCAGCCGTTCCGCCAAGGTGCGCAGCTGGGTATCATCCAGCCCGCCCGTCGCCTCTTTCCGGTAGCGCGCGACAAAGGGCACCGTTGCGCCCTCGTCCAGCAGCGAAACCGCGGCGTTCACCTGTTTCGATGCGGCGCCGATTTCTGCGGCGATAGTCTGGCTGATGCGGGCGGATGTGTCCAATGGGGCCTCCTGAAATTCTGCTCGGGCATCTTTCTTAGCCGCGCTGGCGGGCACCGCCAAGCGATTGTTTCGCCCCCGGCGAAGGGCCGCGCCCAAACCTGATAGGCTGCGAATGCGCCCTCCCCTTTGCCGGAGGCAAACCTGCGGTTTGACGGGAGGGGCGGGCGCGGCCCGGTCTTTTAGCCCGCGCCAAGTGCCCATTGCCCTCTTGCTCCTTGCCCCGCACAAGCCTAGAACCCTTGCCAACATTGGACATTCGGATACGGCGGAAAACCATGCTCGACCTGACATATGAACTCCCCAAGCCCAAGGTGATCGCGGGCGCCAAGCACGACTGGGAACTGGTCATCGGCATGGAGGTGCACGCCCAGGTCAGCTCCAATTCCAAGCTGTTCTCCGGCGCCTCCACCAAGTTCGGCGCTGAGCCAAACTCCAACGTGGCCTTTGTGGACGCGGCGATGCCCGGCATGCTGCCAGTGATCAACGAATACTGCATTGAACAGGCGGTGCGCACCGGCCTGGGCCTGAAGGCCGGCATCAACCTGTGGTCGGCCTTTGACCGCAAGAATTACTTCTACCCCGACCTGCCGCAGGGCTACCAGATTTCCCAGCTCTACCACCCCATTGTGGGCGAGGGCGAAGTCTTGGTGGAACTGGGCGACGGCACCGCGCGCAACGTGCGGGTTGAGCGCATCCACATGGAACAGGACGCGGGCAAGTCGATCCACGACATGGACCCCAACATGTCCTTTGTCGACCTGAACCGGACCGGTGTCTGCCTGATGGAGATCGTCTCCCGCCCCGACATCCGCGGCCCCGAAGAAGCCGCCGCCTATATCGCCAAGCTGCGCCAGATCATGCAATATCTGGGCACCTGTGACGGCAACATGCAGAACGGCAACCTGCGCGCCGACGTCAACGTATCGGTCTGCCTGCCGGGCCAGTATGAGAAGTACCAGGAAACCCAGGATTTCGACCACCTCGGCACCCGCTGCGAGATCAAGAACATGAACTCCATGCGCTTCATCCAGCAGGCCATCGAGGTCGAGGCGCGCCGCCAGATCGCCATCATCGAGGCAGGTGGCAAAATCGACCAGGAAACCCGGCTCTATGATCCGGACAAGGGCGAAACCCGCTCCATGCGGTCCAAGGAAGAAGCGCATGACTACCGCTATTTCCCCGACCCCGACCTGCTGCCGCTGGAAATCGAGCAGGCCTGGGTGGATGACATCGCCGCCAATCTTCCGGAACTGCCGGACGAGAAAAAGGCACGTTTCATCAAAGACTTCAGCCTGTCGGACTATGACGCGTCGGTACTAACCGCCGAGGTCGAGGCCGCGGCCTACTTTGAAGAGACCGCCAACGGCCGCAATGGCAAGCTGGCTGCCAACTGGGTGATCAACGAACTGTTCGGCCGCCTCAAGAAAGAAGACCACGCCATCAGCGATTCGCCGGTTTCCCCGGCGCAGCTCGGCGGTATCATTGATCTGATTTCCTCGGACGCCATCTCCGGCAAGATCGCCAAGGACCTGTTCGAGATCGTCTACACGACAGGCGGCGACCCGGCGCAGATCGTCGAGGAGCGCGGCATGAAGCAGGTGACCGACACCGGCGCGATTGAAACCGCCCTGGACGAGATCATCGCGGCCAACCCCGCGCAGGTGGAAAAGGCCAAGGTGAACCCGAAACTGGCGGGCTGGTTTGTCGGCCAGGTGATGAAAGCCACTGGCGGCAAAGCCAACCCGGCTGCCGTGAACAAGCTGGTGGCACAGAAACTGGGCGGCTGATCCGTTCCGGACGCAGTTTTTAAATGGGGCGCCGCTGGCGCCCCTTTATTTTTGCCCCGAAGAGGTCTGAACAGAACCCACTGGGCGGCTTCACGACCTTCCGCTAGCGCATCAAAGATTGTGTTCCGGCAGGCCGCCCCACGTCATCAAGCCAATTACCTGTCTTGGCCCGCTCCAAATTGCTTGTTACAAGCCCTCAAGCAGGAAGAGTAAAGCAAATGCAAGCCTACGAATACAAAGTAGTCCCCGCCCCGGCCAAGGGCACCAAGGCGAAAGGGGTCAAGACACCGGAGGCGCGCTTTGCCAATTCGGTCGAGATTCTGCTGAATGAAATGGCTGCCGGCGGCTGGGAATTCCAGCGCGCCGAACTGCTGCCGAGCGAGGAGCGGTCCGGTCTTACAGGCTCCACCACCAACTGGCGCAATGTGATGGTGTTCCGCCGGGCGCTGGCCGCGGACCAGCCGGCAGTATCACCCGCACCAGGCCGCAAGGAACCCGCTGCCCCTTCAGTCGAGTTCCGCCATTCCGAGCCGCACACACCACCGCTCACCGCGGCGGCCGGCGATCCGGAAGCGCCGCCGGAGGCAACCCAGGTGCCCGGTCCGGGCGCCGCCAGGATGCAGTCTGATGACGGTGTCGAGGAACTCAGCCCGGTTGCAGGCATGACAGCCGCGCTGAAGAAACGCGCCGAACAGAAAGGCGACGGGGAGAACTAATCCTCCCGCGCCCTGGTGCCTAGACCCCGATATCCAACGCCAGCGCGTGAATGCGCGGCACGATGCCTCCCAGCGCCTTATGCACCGCGCGGTGCTGCGCCACCCGGTTCATCCCCTCAAACGCTCCGGCGCGGATCATCACCGCAAAATGGCTCTCGCCCGAGCCATCGTCGCCGGCATGGCCTGCATGTTTATGGCTTTCGTTCACCACCTCCAGCGCGCTCGGGGCAAAGGCCGCCTGCAGCGCTGCTTCCATCTCTTTCTTCACGTTCATTTTCCGCTCATCCCCATAATTTTTTCGGCGCGCCCCCTTCTATCTGGCGCACCTTAGACTAAACTGCTGCCTCCGAGTCGAACAGATGCGTCTAGAAGGTGCGCCCCCATGAGCAAGTCCGATCCCTTTGGCTTTGATATGTCCATCCGCTCAGCCAAAAAGAAGAATCCGCGCGGACGCCGGGCCGCCACCGGCGCGTCCGAAACCTCCGTCCGCCAGTGCGACAAGGATGGTTGCGAAGAAGCCGGCAAGTTCCGCGCGCCCAAGGCGCCGGATGTGCTGGATGATTTCTACTGGTTCTGCCAAGAGCACGTGCGCGAATACAACAATGGCTGGAATTTCTTTGAAGGCACCACCGAGGCCGAGCTGAACGCGCAGCAGTCCAAGGACAAGGTCTGGGAGCGCGAGACCAAGCCGATGGGCGACCCCGAGGCCCGCGCCTGGGCCCGTCTCGGCATCGAGGACCCGCATCAGGTGCTGGGCGTCAACGCAACGCAGAACCCGGGCCGGGCTGCCAAGGCGGGCCGCCGCCTGCCGCCCACCGAGCGCCGCGCGATCGAGATCCTGGAAGCCAAGGACGACTGGACCAAGGCCGATATCCGCAAGTCCTATAAGAAGCTGATCAAGGTGCTGCACCCCGACATCAACGGCGGCGACCGCAGCCAGGAAGAGCAGCTGCAAGAAGTCATGTGGGCCTGGGACCAGATCAAGGACAGCAAAAGCTTTAAATAGGCAGCCGGAAAACGGATGCGCAAAGAGCGGCCTGGGGCCGCTCTTTTTTTGCCGAAGGCGGCCCCAAGCCACGGCATGGCAGGCGCCAAGGGTCAGGCAGCTATTCTTTGGGTCAGGCGGCCGCGCTTTTGCGGCCGCCGCAGCGGGGTTTCTATCCTTCTGCAGGCAGGCGGAACGGGCATTTCCCGCGTAAATTGATTTCACCAAATCCGCTCATACCAGCAGCCTCAGCGGCACCCGCCCCAACAGGAGACAGCCAATGCACCGCCTCACACTCACCGCCCGGTTGACCGAAGGTTCCAGCCATCAGCAGATCGCCGAATTCATCAGCCGGAACCGCCCGGCCTTCCGCGATGCCGGCGCCACCGGCATGATGATCCGCAGCGGTGAACAGGTGCATTTCATCCTGGAAGGACCACAAGCCGCCTTGCAGAACACCGTCGGCCAAGCCAAATCCAGCCCGCTGTTCGCGTCTGCCGGCGTCACCAGCACGATGCCAGTCAGCTGCCGCGCTTTCGACAATATCTGCCTGGCCTATGCGAGGCCAGAAAACCTCGGCGACGGGATGCGCCGCGAAATCACCCTGCTGACCGGGCTGGAGTTCACCCCGCAGGCCCTGGCCGCCTGACCCCGTGCACCGGCCGGGCCGCGGCCCCTGTCACAGGAAACCGCCTCAGGGCAGGCTGCTATGGGCGGTCTTTCGCCGAAACGTTAAGATAGACTTTTTATTTCTTTGACGTGTGCTGCCACGACCGGTTACCCAAAAGACGTGCCGGCCGCAGCCTACCCCCCCAAAGCTCAGCAAGAGCCGGCAAAACGCGCCCCCCGCTGCCCGGCTGGGGGCGCTGTGCGTCAGATGGGGCGCTGCCCGCCCGCCCCTTGCCCCCGTCCAGATCCGGAACAATCACAGCCTCAGCTGGTTTCTGGCGTTACTTTCCCTTGCCCTTGCCCGCCAGATCAGGCACCAATCCCGCGAATTGACCCCTGACAGCAGGGATGAGGGATAAGGATCGACTGCGATGACCGACGGCTTTGTGGATATGGATGCGAAACCGACCGAAACAGTTTCGGTGCGCGATGTGTTCGGGATCGACACCGACATGACCGTCAAGGGCTTTGCCGAGACCTCGGACCGGGTGCCGGCAGTGGACCCCACCTACAAGTTTGATCCGGAAACCACGCTGGCGATCCTGGCGGGCTTCAGCCACAACCGCCGGGTGATGATCCAGGGCTACCACGGCACCGGAAAATCGACCCACATCGAACAGGTCGCGGCGCGCCTGAACTGGCCCTCTGTTCGGGTGAACCTCGACAGCCACATCTCCCGGATCGACCTGATCGGCAAGGACGCGATCAAGCTGCGCGACGGCAAACAGGTGACCGAATTCCACGAAGGCATCCTGCCCTGGGCGCTGCGCAACCCGGTTGCGATTGTGTTCGACGAATATGACGCGGGCCGCGCCGACGTGATGTTTGTGATCCAGCGGGTGCTGGAGCATGACGGCAAGCTGACCCTTCTGGACCAGAACGAGATCATCACTCCGAACCCGTTCTTCCGCCTGTTTGCCACCGCCAACACCGTTGGCCTGGGCGACACCACCGGGCTTTATCACGGCACCCAGCAGATCAACCAGGCCCAGATGGACCGCTGGTCGCTGGTCTCGACCCTGAATTATCTGAGCCATGATGCCGAGGCTGCAATCATCCTGTCCAAGGCGCCGCATTACAACACCGCCGAAGGCCGCAAGACCATCAGCCAGATGGTCACCGTTGCCGACCTCACCCGCACCGCCTTCATGAACGGCGATCTGTCGACCGTGATGTCGCCGCGGACCGTGATCAACTGGGCGCAAAACGTCGAGATCTTCCGCAACGTGGGCTATGCCTTCCGGCTGTCGTTCCTGAACAAATGCGACGAGCTGGAGCGCCAGACCGTTGCCGAGTTCTACCAGCGCTGCTTTGACGAAGAGCTGCCGGAAAGCGCCGCCAGCGTTAGCCTGGGGTGACGCTTTTTTTCGTCACAGCAGCCATTTGGGTCGCGCTTGACGCAATCTGGTTGTTTGACAAAACTGGTTGGAAGAAGACTGCTCCGTCAGCTATGACGGACAGTCACCACAGTCATTTGATACGGCTGCGTTGGGAATGCGCCCTTTTGTTCCTGACGGTGTCGATCTGGAGTGCGTTCAATGGCTAAGAAGCCCAACGACAACCCCGCAGATCCGTTCAAGAAGGCCCTGGCCGAAGCAACCAAGGTTATGGCCAACGACCCGGAACTGTCGGTCAGCTACACGGTGGACCCTTCGGGGCTGTCGGGCGATTCCATGCGGCTGCCGCAGGTCTCGCGCCGGATGAGCCGCGAGGAAGTGCTGCTGGCCCGCGGCACTGCCGATGCGCTGGCGCTGCGGCACAAATTCCACGACGACGCCACCCACGCCAAATATACTCCGCAGGGCGAAATGGCCCGCGATCTCTATGAGGCGATGGAAACCGCCCGCTGCGAGGCAATGGGCGCGCGCCACATGCCCGGCACCGCCTCCAACATCGACGTGAAGATCCGCAACGAATCGATCCGCCGCGGCTATGACCAGATGAAATCCTCCTCCGAGGCGCCGCTGGCCGCCTCGGCCGGCTATCTGATCCGCCATCTGGCCACTGGCCGCCCGCTGCCCGAAGGCGCCTCCAACATCATGGAGCTGTGGCGCGGCTTCATTGAATCCCAGGCCGGCGGCACGCTGGAAAACCTGGACGAGACGATTGCCGATCAGGCAGCATTCGCCAAATTGGCGCGGCAGGTGATTTCCGACCTCGGCTATGGCGACCAGCTTGGCGATGACCCGGATGAGCTGGACGACGACGCCAACGACGACGCCGAGGATAACGCCGAAGAACAGGACGATCCGGACAGCTCCGGCCAGGACGACTCTGAGGACGAACAGGCCGACGCCAGCCCCGAGCAATCCCAGGAACAGCAGCAGGACGAGAGCCAGGCCCAGGTCTCGATGGACGAGACGGCGGATGATGAATTCGCCGAGGACACCGAAATGCCCGACGGCGAAGCGCCGCTGGAGCCGCCCGCCCCGCCGCCTGCGTCTGAGGCCGATCCGGACTACAAGGTGTTTCAGGACGCCAATGATGAGGAAATCGCCGCCGAGGACCTGGCGGAGCCTGCCGAACTGGAGCGCCTGCGCGCCTATCTCGACCAGCAGCTGGAGCCGCTGAAGGGCGCGGTGTCCCGCCTTGCCAACAAGCTGCAGCGCCGTCTGCAGGCCCAGCAAAACCGCAGTTGGGAGTTTGACCTGGAGGAAGGCACACTGGATGCCGGCCGCTTGGCCCGTGTTGTCGCCAACCCGACCACGCCGCTCAGCTTCAAGCGCGAAAAAGATACTGAGTTCCGCGATACCGTGGTGACGCTGCTGCTGGACAACTCCGGCTCGATGCGCGGGCGTCCGATCTCGATCGCGGCAATCTGCGCCGATGTGCTGGCGCGTACGCTGGAGCGCTGCAACGTTAAGGTCGAAGTCCTTGGCTTCACCACCCGCGCCTGGAAAGGCGGGCTGGCGCGCGAGGGCTGGCTGAACGAGGGCCGCCCGCAGCAGCCCGGGCGCCTCAACGACCTGCGCCATATCATCTACAAAGGCGCGGATGCGCCGATGCGCCGGACCCGCACCAATCTGGGGCTGATGATGAAAGAGGGCCTGCTGAAGGAAAACATCGACGGCGAGGCGCTGGAATGGGCGCACCGGCGGATGACGGCCCGGCAGGAAGCCCGCAAGATCCTGATGGTGATCTCCGACGGCGCGCCGGTGGACGATTCGACGCTGTCGGTGAACCCGGCGAACTATCTGGAAAAACACCTGCGCGATGTGATCGCAATGGTCGAACGGCGCAAGCAGGTTGAACTGCTGGCGATCGGCATCGGCCATGATGTGACCCGTTACTATGAACGCGCGGTCACGATCACCGACGTCGAGCAGCTGGCCGGCGCGATGACCGAGCAGCTGGCCGCCCTGTTCGACAGCGACCCGCGCGCCCGCGCCCGGGTGATGGGCATCAAACGCGCCGGCTGACCTGCACCGCCACGGCAGGGGCGCCCTCCCGCGCCTTTGGCCTGCATCAAGATGCCGCCAAAAGTTTTGGGCGCGGCCTCGCGCTGACGCGCGCGGCGGCACCGGGTGCACCGCATCCGGTGCTTGGCCCAACGGGGTGAAGGGCATTCCAAAATGCCCTGAGACCGGGCGGGAGCCCTCCGCTTACCCAGTGCCGCGAGGTCTGCAGCAAACCCATGCTGTCAGGCTTGCCAGCAGCAAGGCGATTTGGGACAAGAAGGGGCGCGTGCCCTTGCTCGCGCCCCTTGTTTGCCGCGGCGCCCCAGCCTTTGCACTCCCCGCCGCCCCGCCCATTTGCAGGAGAGATACCCATGTTCCAGACATTCGATGTGACCGCCCGCCCGGAACAGGGCCCGCCCCGGCTGGCGGCCCTGCGCAAGGAGCTGGCAGCCGAAGATCTGGATGGTTTCCTGGTGCCCCGTGCCGACGCCCATCAGGGCGAATATGTTGCGCCCCGCGATGACCGGCTTGCCTGGCTCACCGGTTTTACCGGCTCGGCTGGTTTCTGTGCCGCCCTCACGAACATTGCCGGTGTCTTCATTGACGGCCGTTACCGCACCCAGGTGAAGCGCCAGGTGGCCGCGGATTTCACGCCGGTGCCCTGGCCTGAGGTGCAACTGGCCGGCTGGCTGAAGGCGCAGCTTCCCGAAGGCGGCAAGATCGGGTTTGACCCCTGGTTGCATGCCGCGGGCCAGATCACCGCGCTGACCCAGGACCTGAAGGGCAGCGGCATCACCCTGGCGCAATGCGAAAACCTGGTGGACCGGATCTGGCAGGACCAGCCCGCACCGCCGATGCAGCCTGTGGCCGCGCACCCTCTCGATTACGCAGGCGAAAGCGCTGCTGAGAAATGCACCCGTCTCGCCAAGGACCTGCACGGTGCAGGCCAGGCGGCGGCGGTGATCACCCTGCCCGACAGCATCATGTGGCTGCTGAACATCCGCGGCGCCGATGTGGCCCGCAACCCGGTGGCGCATGGCTTTGCCATCCTGCACAGCGACGCGCGGGTGGATCTGTTCATGGCCGTGGACAAGCTGGCAGGACTGCAGGATCATTTTGACAGCGCCGTCACCCTGCACCCGCCCGAAGCGTTCCTCAAAGCCGCAGCGGCGCTCAACGGCTCCGTCGCCGCAGACGCCGGCACCGTGCCGCAGATCGTGGCGGACGCCTTAGGCAGCCGGATGGTGCCCGCAGGCGATCCCTGCGCCCTGCCCAAAGCGCGCAAAAACGCAGCTGAAATTGCAGGCAGCGCCGCCGCCCATCTGCGCGATGGCGCGGCAATTGTTGAAATGCTGGCCTGGCTCGACGCGCAGCCCCCTGGCACCATCACCGAAATTGACGCGGTGACGAAACTGGAGGCCCTGCGCCGCGAAGACCTAGCTCTGCGCGACATCAGTTTCGAGACCATTGCAGGCACCGGAGAGAACGGCGCGGTGATGCACTACCGGGTGACCGAGGAAACCGACACAAGGCTGGAGGACGGGCATCTATTGGTGCTGGACAGCGGCGGCCAGTATCTCGACGGCACCACCGACATCACCCGCACCATCGCCATCGGCACCCCCGGAGCCGAGGAACGCGACGCCTATACCCGCGTGTTGCAGGGCATGATCGCCATGTCCCGCCTGCGCTGGCCTAAAGGGCTGGCAGGCCGCGATATCGAATGCATCGGCCGGATGCCGCTGTGGCTGGCAGGCCAGGATTTCAACCACGGCCTTGGCCATGGCGTCGGCGCCTACCTCAGCGTGCACGAAGGCCCGCAGCGGCTGGCCCGCACCAGCCACGTGCCGCTGGAACCCGGCATGATCCTGTCAAACGAGCCGGGGTATTACCGCGAAGGCGCCTTTGGCATCCGGATCGAGAACCTTCTGGTGGTTGAACAGGCCCCGGCCCTTGACACCAGCGACGCCGAGCGCGAGATGCTGTGCTGGCGCACGCTCACCTTTGCCCCCATTGACCGGCGGCTGGTGAACACAGCGATGCTGTCAGCCGCCGAGAAAGACTGGCTCGACAGCTATCACCAAGAGGTTTCGGCAAAGACCGGACCGCTGCTCAGCCCCGCCGCAAAGGCGTGGCTTGATGCCGCAACCGCCCCCTTGTGACACTGAGGTGTTACATAGGCTGCTACATAGACTGAACCAACGACGACACGCACGAAGAGAATGGAAAAACACGCATGACCACTATCCGTATCCGCAAGGCCGAAGGCACCTGGACCGTCCGCTCCGGCGGCGCTGTACTGGGAGAAAGCTCCAATGCTTTGGAGCTGACAGAGGGCGATATGGATCCGGTCATCTATTTCCCGCGCGAAGACATCGCCATGGCCTTCCTGGACCGCACCAGCAAGACCGCCCAGTGCCAGCACAAGGGCGAGGCCAGCTATTTTTCGATCGCCAACAAGTCGTCTGTCACCGAAAACGCGGCGTGGAGCTATGAAGACCCAAAGGAAGCGGCGGCTGAAATCAAGGGCTGCCTGGCATTCGTGCTGAGCGATTCTGTCAAGGTTGAACAAGTCTAAGCCGGTTATCCGGGTTGCGGGGCCGTTTCACTGAACGCGCCGCACCCGGGCCGCAGGAGCAGAACGCCCCCTAAAAAATCCCCCACCGGTGCCCTGGCGCCGGTGTTTTACGTTTGCGGGGAACCCGTTCCCGCGGCCAGATGCCCGTTGCAGCAACAGCCGGCCCGGTTTCGCAACAGGAGCCGGAGCCGCTGGGGCAGCTATTGTGCTGCAAACACCGAGGTTCAGGCCAAAACGGCGCGGCTGAGGTTCAGCCTGGCTTCCTCCAGCGCCTCACCTGCGCCAAGAATGTCCGTTTCGCGGGCGCATTGGATCGCATAGTTGATCACTGCTTCCAGCGCTGCCCGTTCGTTTGCCCGTTCGTCTGCCTTGTTGTTCGCACCAGCCTCTTGCGAGCCGATTTCGAAATTGCGCATGATTCCCTACCGTTTGAGTAAGCTAAGCAATAATCCGCTTACAGTGTTGGTTCAGGCGCCATTGCAGGGCAATGGGGTTTTTAACTTTACCTTTACGTGTCACCGATATCGCACAGATTTGGGGACGGAATCTGTGTTTTTCCCCGTAACAGACGAGGGATGCACCGGTCGGGATGCGGTGATCAGAGACACAACAGCCCGGTCCCGCTTATCTGTGCTCCTCCGCTGCGGTTGCAGCCAAGGCACGGTTGTAGGCCTTTAACGCATCTACATGGTACAGCGCGCCGATGATTTCCTCCGTCCCGCCCTCCTCCATCATCACTGGAAGAAAGGCCGCTTCCGCCCGGTCGAACACCGGCATAGCAGCCTCCAGAGACGCGGAGGCGCGGATGCACAGCCCTTCCTCAACCAGCGCCTGGCAGTCCTCCAGCGGCGCACAGCGGCCGTCGCCCATCGGGCGCATCACCGCACCGGCGCGGATCAGTGCCAGCAAATAGGCCTGCGGTCCGGCGGCACAATGAATATTGCGCTTTTCCAGCTGGGTCAGGAAGAAAGAGCGGTCCACCAGCCGCGAGGCCAGTGCGGTGGACATCGACACTGACACCATCACCGCCAGGCCGATTTGCCAGTCGCCGGTCAGCTCAAACACGATCAGGGTGGTTGAAATCGGCGCCCCCAGCACCGCAGCGGCAACAGCGCCCATGCCGGCAAAGGCATAAAGCGTGTGGGTGCCCGACACATCCGGCAGCACCGCAGTTGCGATCAGGCCAAAGGCCAGCCCGGTCAGCGCGCCGATCATCAGCGACGGCGAAAACACTCCGCCGCCCATACGCCCGCCCATGGTGATCGCCACGGCGGCGGTTTTGACTGCGGTGAAAATCACCGCCTGCCCCAGCAGCAGCCCGCCGGTCAGCGCCAGCACGGTGGTTTCATAACCGACACCGATGATATGCGGATACCAGACAGCGATCACCCCCAGCATCGCGCCCGAGACCGCAGGCCGCAGCCAGCGCGGCAGATGCAGCCGCTCTTGCACAGTGTTGCCCACTTTGTCGGCAAAGAAGATCGCCCTCATCAGCGCCACCGCCACCAGGCCGCAGATCAGGCCAAGGATCAGAAAGGCCGGCAGCTCCACATAGAACTGCAGCGCACCGGGGGTGTTCAGGGTGAATTCGGTGACATCGCCGTATTCCAGACGGTTGATCACTGTTCCGGCGACCGAGGCCACGACAATCGGCGCAAAGGCGTTGACCGAGAAATGCCGCAGCACCACCTCCATCGCAAACAGCGCACCAGCAATCGGCGCGTTGAAACTGGCCGAAACACCCGCCGCCACAGCGCAGCCGAGCAAATCGCGCCCGGTAATGCCATCAGCGTTGATCCGGTTGCTGACCCAGGTGGAGATCACCCCCGCCATATGCACCACCGGCCCTTCCCGGCCCGTGGATCCGCCAGTGGACAGCGTAATGAAAGACGCCAGCGCCGAGGCCAGCCCCTCTTTGTGCTCGACCCTGCCGTCATGCAGTGCGGCGCCTTCGATCACATCCGCAACCGAGCGCACCCGCCCGTCCGGCGTAAAACGGTCCAGGATCAGGCCGACCACCAGCCCGCCGCCGGCGGCAATGGCGACCAGCGCATACCAGGGAAGCTCTTGCGCATGGGAATGCAGATAATCAAGATCCGGTGCGCCATAGACCCAGGCCTGCAATGCCGAGATCCCCTTGCGGAAGAACAGCGCGGCAAAACCGGCAGCGACGCCGATCAGCAGGGCGATCAGCCAGAACTGGAACTGGCTGGGGCCGCGATGGCGCAGCACCCGCCAGATGTCTTTCAGGCCAGCCAGCCATTGCAGGAAAACTGCGGAAAGCGATGAACGGATTTCTTCTACCATAACCTGTCAGCGGGTCTTTTCTTATTTAATAGCCTACAACTGTCATAAGCCAGTTAAAGAACCCTCACCCGCAACAGTTTTCCGGCCGCAGTAATCCGGCTGGTCACCCGGCCAGCAATGCGCGGGCGGCAGCACGGGCTTCTTCGGTGATAGTATCACCCGACACCATGCGGGCAAGCTCATCCACCCGCGCAGTATCGGCCAGCGGCACCACCTGCGACAGGGTCATGCCGTCCACCACCTGTTTGCGCACCTGCCAGTGATGGCCGCCGAGCGCCGCCACCTGCGGCGAATGGGTCACCACCAGCACCTGGCCGCTGGCCGCCAGGCTGCGCAGGCGGCGGCCCACGGCATCCGCAGTCGCACCGCCGACACCGCGGTCGATTTCATCGAAAATCAAGGTCTTGCTGACATCCTCGCCGCGCAGGCAGACCTTCAAGGCCAGCAAAAACCGGCTGAGTTCCCCGCCCGAGGCGATCTTGTTCAAGGCCCCTGCCGGGGCGCCTGGATTGGTGGCAACGGTAAAGGCCACCGCGTCAATGCCCTCGGGCCCCGGTGCGCAGCTGGAAATGCGGGTTTCAAACACCGCCCGTTCCATCTTGAGCGGCGCCAGTTCCGCCATCACCGCCTGATCCAGCGCCGCAGCGCTTTCCCGGCGGGCTGCACTCAGCTGTTCTGCGGCTTGGGTATAGGCGACCTCGGCGGCCTTCAATGCGGCCTCCTGATCGGCCAGATCCTGATCGCCGGCATCCAGTGCCGCCAGCTTGCTGCGCAAGGTTTCGGCATAGCCTGCCAGCTCATCCGCCTGCACATCGTGCTTGCGCGCCAGGCCGCGAATGGCAAAAAGCCGTTCTTCGCAGTCTTCCAGCTCACCCGGATTGAATTCCAGATAGCCCAGCACCCGCTCAACCCCGTCCTGGGCATCGCCCAGCTCGATCATCGCGCGGCTAAGGGCCGCCAGCGGTTCCTCCAGCCCGGTATCGCTTTCCTGGCTGGCAACACCCTCAAGCCAGCGCTGTGCTTCACCCATGGCCCCCTCGGCACCGTCGCTCAGCAGGGAATGGGCGCGGGTGATGTCACCGCGGATGCGCTCTGCCGCCTGCATCTGGCGGCGGCGGGTATCCAATGCATCGTCTTCGCCCGGTTGCGGGTCCAGCTTGTCCAGTTCGCCCACCGCATGGCGCAGGAACTCCTCCTCGGCCCGCACCGCATCCAGTGCCGCCCGCGTGGCCCCGACGGTCTTGCGCGCCTTGGCCGCGCCGGTCCAGGCCGCCCGCACCGAGGCCAGCAGCCCCTGCACATTGGCATATTGATCCAGCAGCGCCATATGCCCGCGCGGGTTCAAAAGCCCCCGGTCGTCGTGCTGGCCGTGCAGCTCCACCAGGGTTTCCGACAGCGCCCGCAGCACCTCGCCCGAGCAGCGCCGGTCGTTGACCCAAGCGGTCTTGCGCCCCTCCGCCGTGTTCACCCGGCGCAGGATCAGCGTCTCGCCGCCCGGCAGGCCGGCCTCTTCCAGAATGGCATGCGCCGGGTGGCCCTTGGCCAAGTCGAACTCGGCCAGAACCTCGCCTTGCGCGGCGCCCTGGCGCACCAGCTCGGCCCGGCCCCGCCAGCCCAGCACAAACCCCAGACTGTCCAGAAGAATGGATTTGCCGGCGCCGGTCTCGCCGGTCAGCACATTGAGACCGGGCTGAAAATTCAGCTCCAGATGATCAATGATCAGGATATCCCGGATATCAAGCGCGCGCAGCATAGCCCCGCCTCCGTGCAGCAGCAGCCGTTACAGCCACTGCCCTTTGACCGTCTGACGGTAGATCTGGCTCAGCCAGTTATTGCCGCGGTCCCGCATTTTAAGCCCGTTTGCAGTCAGCAGCTTATAGCTGCTGTCATACCATTCGGTGGACTGGAAGTTATGGCCCAGAATGGCACCCGCAGTCTGCGCCTCGTCGGTCAGGCCCAGCGACAAGTACCCCTCAACCAGCCGGTGCAGAGCTTCGGCTGTGTGGCTGGTGGTCTGGAAATCCTCAACCACCACCCGGAACCGGTTGATGGCCGACGTGTAATGGCCCCGGCGCAGATAATAGCGGCCGATCTCCATTTCCTTGCCCGCCAGATGGTCAAAGGCCAGGTCGAATTTCAGGATCGCCGAGGTGGCATATTCGCTGTCAGGATAGACCTCGATCACCGTGCGCAGCGCCTGCAGCGCCTGGAAAGTCAGGCCCTGGTCGCGTCCAACCTCATCGATCTGGTCATAATAGCTGAGGGCAAGCAGATACTGGGCATAGGCCGCATCTTCGTCCGCCGGGTAGAAATCGATGAACCGCTGCGCGGCTGCGCGGCTGTTCTCGTAATCCTTGGTGCTGTGATAGGCAAAGGCCTGCATGATCACCGCCTGCTTGGCCCATTCAGAATAGGGGTACAGGCGTTCGATCTCGGAGAAGTAATAGGCTGCGTCCTTGGGCTGTTTCTGGGCCAGCTCAAACTCGCCGCGCCCATAGATCTGCTCGGGCGTGAAGGCTTCCAGCGACTCGCCTTTCTTGACCGCGCCGCCGTCTCCGCCGCAGCCCGCAAGGGCCGCCATCAGAAGGACCGCGCCGAGGGTTTTGGCTCCCGCCCTGATGCCGTTCATAGTGCCTAACCTCACCGTCCTTAACTTACGGGTGTCCGCCCCGGTTATGCCGTCTCTAGCACATTCAAATGGCGTGCAAAACGCCTTTCGCCACTTCCGCGTTCACATGGCAGAGAAAGCGGGCAATGGTCAAGTCCGCCCTGCTGTTCCTGCTCCCTTCTGCCGCCCTCAGCACAGGAAAAGACCCGGGACACTCACGCCCCGGGCCAGTCTGCCGCTCGTTCCTGGTTTTTTGCCTTATGCCACGCGCCGCTGTTCGGCCGGAATTTCCGACCAGATCAGACCCTGCCCCGGCAGCCGCGCGGTCATCGCTGCATCGCAGGCGACGGCCCGGACCGCGCCCGGCTCCGCAAACAGGGCACGCAGCAATGTGTTGGTCAGCGCATGCCCCGCGCGCTCGCCAACATACCGCCCCAAGATCGGCCCCCCAGCCAGTGCCAGATCCCCCAAGGCATCCAGCATCTTGTGGCGCACAGGCTCATCCGAATGACGCAGGCCTGCGCCGCTCTCAACCCGTTCTCCGTCAAACACAACGGCGTTTTCGCCCGGCACACCGCCCAGGGCGAGGCCATTGGCCTGCATCGCTTCCACGTCTGCCTGACGGCAGAAGGTGCGGCTGTCGCACAGCTCGCGTGCAAAGCTGCCGTTGCGCATATCCAGAACCTTGCTCTGACGGCCGATGGCGGCCTCGGCAAAGTCGATATGGAATTCAATACTCAGCCGGTCGCTGGGCAGCAGGGTGGCACGGGCGCCGTCCTTCTCCACCGTCACCGGCTTCAGTACTTCATATGCCATGATCGGCACGCCCAGCCGGCGCACGCCGTACTGCATGATACCGCGCACAAACGGTGCCGAGGAGCCGTCAACGATCGGCACTTCCGGCCCGTCGATTTCGATCAGCGCATTGTGCACGCCGCAACCGGCCAATGCGGCCATGATGTGTTCCACGGTGGAAACGCTGACGCCGGAGGTGTTGATCAGCCGGGTGCACAGCGGGCTGCGCTCAACCAGGTCCCAGCGCGCCGGAACCAGGGTGTTGCCCAATGCAATGTCGGTGCGCTTGAAGACGATGCCATGCCCTGCCGGAGCCGGGATCAGGACCATGCGTGCAGGCTGGCCGGAATGCAGGCCGGGCCCTTCAAATGCTACCGATGCTTTGAGCGTATTCTGCACGTTGCGCCTCGTTCCACTGTTTCCGGCCTCATGGGACCGTGTTGCGAACGAGAGTTAAGGTTTTGCAAAAAAACCTACAACTCAATCTTTGTAACGGATTGAAACATGGCTGTAACAGATAAGCAAAACACCGCTCAAAATCGCGCAATTGGCTGAAATACAAAAATAAAAAGCCGCCCGAAGGCGGCTTTTGCAATCTGTTTTGTGATCCGTCAGTTTGCTTGGCGGCGCAGGAATGCGGGGATTTCGATGCGTTCCTGGTCCGGGTCATGCTGCTGCGCCTGCACCGGTTGCTGCTGGGCTGCGGCGGCCGGAGCCTGCATGGCCGGCTGCTGGCGTGCGGCCTGCGGCGGCTGTTTGCCTGCCGGAGCGTCGGCTGTGCCGGTCATCCGGTGGATCAGGGAATTCAGCCCAAAGCGGCGCTGCCCGTCGGGCTGCTGCTGTGCATTCTGCTGCTGTTGCTGCTGCGGAGCCGGTGCGGCCGGGGCCGCCGCCGCACGCGGCTGCTGGACCCGCTGCGCTGCCGCCTGCAGACGCTCCAGCGCTTGCGGCGACGGGGTGCCCGGTGCGGGTGCCCGCGGCGCCACAAAAGCATCGGGCTGCGGTTCGGGTGCTGTTGCCTGCGGGCGGAATTCCGGAACCTGCGGCTGATAGGCCGGCGGCGGCAGACCGTCGTTGTCAACCAGTTCCGGCTCTTCAAAAATGTCTTCAGCCTGCTCCTGCGCGGCGGCCTGCTGCGCGTTCATCTCTTCGAACAGCGAAGGCTCTTCCAACTGCGCGGCAGCGTCGGGCTGAACGGGCTCCGGGGCCGGGGCAGCCGCAACTGCGGGCTGGGCAACCGGAGTTTCCAGCTCCAGCGGCGCCGGACGGGTGTCTTCGACACTGACGGTCTGACGCAGCGGTGCCGACATCGGACGGCGCGGCACCGGCATTTCGGTGTTCACATCCACCGCGTCGATACCGGTGGCAACAACGGAGACCCGCATCTTGCCTTCCATGCCGGTGTCCAGGGTCGAGCCGACGATGATGTTGGCATCCGGATCCACTTCCTCGCGGATACGGTTGGCGGCTTCGTCCAGTTCAAACAGGGTCAAATCGTGCGAGCCGGTGATGTTGATCAGCACGCCGCGCGCGCCGCGCAGGCTGATTTCGTCCAGCAGCGGGTTGGCAATCGCCTTTTCGGCAGCCTGGACCGCGCGGTCCTCGCCCTCGCCCTCGCCGGTGCCCATCATCGCCTTGCCCATCTCGTCCATCACCGCGCGGACGTCGGCAAAGTCGAGGTTGATCAGGCCCGGGCGCACCATCAGGTCAGTGACACCTTTGACGCCCTGATACAGCACGTCATCCGCCATCGAGAACGCCTCGGTGAAGGTGGTCTTCTCATTGGCCAGCCGAAACAGGTTCTGGTTCGGAATGATGATCAGCGTATCGACAACCTTCTGCAGGCTTTCGACACCCGCCTCAGCCTGGCGCATCCGCTTCAGGCCTTCGAACTGGAACGGCTTGGTGACAACGCCGACGGTCAGCACGCCCAGCTCCCGCGCGGCCTGCGCGATGATCGGTGCAGCACCGGTGCCGGTGCCGCCGCCCATGCCAGCAGTGATAAAGCACATATGCGCGCCGGCCAGATGGTCGACGATCTGCTCAATGCTTTCCTCAGCCGCAGCCGAGCCCACCTGCGGACGGGCGCCTGCGCCCAGACCTTCGGTCACTTTCACACCCAGCTGGATGCGGCTCTTGGCCGAGGCCTGCTGCAGCGCCTGCGCGTCGGTGTTGGCCACGACGAATTCAACGCCGTCCAATTCCTTGGCAATCATGTTGTTGACAGCGTTGCCGCCGGCCCCGCCGACACCAAATACCGTGATCTTCGGCTTTAACTCTTCTTGCCCGGGCATCGAAAGATTCAACGTCATGCTCATACCGCCTGTGTTACCCGCCCTTCCCGCAAAGGGCTTTTTCCTGTGCTATTCACCATAATCCTACCGCGCAGAGGGAGTTTCGTCATCCCAAAAAGCACAATGTGCCACAAAATACGGCCTCATTCTGAGGTCTAAACCGCGGTATTTCGCCGTCCCTAGCAGATATGGGGGATCCAGCACAAGCCACACACAACACAGCTGCAGCCTCCGCAAAATCACTTCTGCAGAAGACATCTTTCCTGATACGTGGCTGGCCACTGCCCGGCCTGCTGAATCGCCGCGTTTGCCGCGGACGTTAAGAACAACCTAACGGGTCCTGCCGGCGCTGTCACGCCCTGTTTGACCCGTCTGGCAGAATTGAAAAGCGGCTTACCAGTTGTCCCGGAACCAGCGCACGGCACGGCCCAATGTGCCCGCCGGATGACGGCTGGCGGGCATCTCGAAGTCCCACCATTCGTCCTGCGGATGGGCCGCAAACAGGCACAGACCCACGGCTGAGGCAAAGCCCGGCCCGGTCGCCGATTGCGGCAGGCCGTGAACGCGCAAGGGCCGCCCCAGACGCACCTGCTGGCCCAGGATGCGGCTGGCCAGCCCGTCCAGCCCCATGATCTGGCTGGAGCCGCCGGTCAGCACGATCTGCTGGCTGGGGAGATATTCGAAACCCGCCGCATCCAGCCGTGCACGCACCTCTTCCAGGATTTCTTCGACGCGGGGCCGCATGATGCCGATCAGCTCGGCGCGGCTGACAGTGCGCCGGTCATGTTCCCAATCGCCGGTATCGCCGCCGATATCGATCATGTCGCGGTCGTCGGCTCCGGTGGCATGCACCCCGCCGCAAAAGGTCTTGATCCGCTCCGCATTGGTCAGCGGCACCCCCAGCCCCATCGAAATGTCGCTGGTGATGTGATCGCCGCCCAGACGCACCGCGTCGGCGTAGATCATGTGTTTCTTCATAAACACCGAGATCGAGGTGGAGCCGCCGCCCATATCGATACACGCCGCTCCCAGTTCCTGCTCGTCCTCGACCAGTGCCGAAAACCCCGAGGCATAGGCCGAGGAGGCAATCCCCGCCAGTTCCAGATCGCAGCGCTGGATGCAGCGCACCAGGTTTTGCACCGCGATGGCATCCACCGTCAGCATATGCATGTCGACCGCCAGCGTCTGCCCCATCTGACCGCGCGGATCCCCCAGGCCGGACCGGTTATCCAGCGCAAAGTTCACCGGCTGCGCATGTATTACCTCGCGGCCCGCGCCGTATTCCGGCACCTCGCAGGAGGCCAGCACCTGCGCCACCTCATGCTCCGAGACCACCTGCCCCTCAAGATCCAGCTTGGCATCCAGCCCGTAAGAGCGCGGATTGGCGCCCGAGAAACAAGCGATCACGTGATCGACCCGCACCTCTGCCATCTTCTGTGCGGCCTGCACTGCGGTGCGGATGGCGCGTTCGGTCTCCTGCATTGCGTTGATTTCGCCGAACTGCACCCCGCGCGACCGCGTGGTTGCCGCCCCGATCACCCGGAACCCCGACTGCCCGGCCAAGGCGCCGATGGATCCGTCCTCGCTCAGCCGTCCGCTGCCGTCGAACCGCAGCACCAGGCAAGCGATTTTAGAGCTGCCCACGTCCAGAATGGCCACCACGCCGCGCTGCATCGCCTGGCGCCGCATCTGCCGCATCGCCCGCTGCGATTGATAGAGATCTGTCATGCTACTGCCCGCCCCCATTCAGCTGCCGGATCCGCCACCAGTTTTCCACTGAGTTTTCGGTCATACGCACGGTCGGGCGCCCAGCCAGGCGCATATCCACCGCTGCCACATCGCGTTCCAGCAAATCCTGCACTTCACTTACCGCCAGCACCCGCTCCAGCGCCCGCACCGGCTGCTCGGCCGGCAGCATGATCCGCTGCTTGCGGTCCAGCACCACGTCCCAGCGCCGCTCGCCCACCCGGACCAGCCCGCGAAGCCGCGGCCCCAGCGGTTTGGCCGCTGCAAACAGCCGCAGCGCCTGTGCCGCATGTTGCCCGGCCCCCTTGCCCGCGATCAGCGGCAGGTCCGGGTGCAGGTTGCGGCGGCCCAGCTCGGCCACGTGAATGCCGTTCTCATCCAGCAGCGCCAGCCCCTCGCGGCTGCGCCAGATCAGCGCCGGCGTGCGTTCCTCGACGTCCACCTGCAGGATGCCGCCGGGGCGGATCCGCACGCTTGCAGTCTTGACCGGGTCCAGCCCGGTGATCACATCTCGGATCTGCTCCAGATCCAGATCAAAGGAGCTGACGGGAAAATCTGTCGGCACCACCACGCGGATGTCCTGCGCCACGCTTGAGCCCGCCCCGTCCACCGCCATCACATTGACCATGAACTCGGGCCGCTCCTCGATTGCGGCGCGGGCATCGCTGACCAGCCCCTGCAGCGCGGCCCGGCGGCTCTCATCCGCCAGATAGGCGCTGCCGGCTGCAAAAATCAGGCAGAACGGCACCCCGACGCGCAGGCCGAACCGGATACCCGGCGTCAGCATCCAGCGCTGCAGCCGGTACTTCAGCCGCGACGGCGCCGGATCCGCCCGTCCCTCGCCGCCGCCGCTGCGGCGCAAGCGCCCCTTCAGCGGTTGCATGAGGCATCCTCCACCATCCAGGCGCAGAGTTCGCCGAAAGTCATGCCCAGATGTGCGGCCTGCTCCGGCACCAGCGAGGTCGGTGTCATACCGGGCTGGGTGTTGGTCTCCAACAGGATCAGCCCGCCGGCGCCGCGCGCCTCGTCCCAGCGGAAATCGGTGCGGCTCACGCCGCGGCAGCCCAGCACCTCATGCGCCTTCAGCGCATATTCCAGGCACAGGTCATGGATTTCCCGCGGCAAATCCGCGGGCAGCACATGGCGCGATCCGCCCGGTTTGTATTTGGCGTCGTAATCATACCAGCCGTCTGTCAGGATATCGGTCACGGTCAGCGCCTTGTCCCCAACCACGGTGGTGGTCAGCTCGCGGCCCGGCGCGTAGGTCTCAACCATCACTTCGGCAGGCATCTGCTCCGACAGCTGCGGCGGGCCGTTGGCGGCCTCATGCACGATATAGATGCCGACGCTTGAGCCTTCATTGTTGGGCTTCACCACATAGGGCGGCGCCATCACATGGCCCGCGATCACGTCGGCCTTGGCAAACAGCCCGCTTTCGACAACCGGCAGCCCGGCGGCGCGGTACACTTCCTTGGAGCGCTGCTTGTCCATTGCCAGCGCCGAGGCCAGCACCCCGGAATGGGTATAGGGCAGCCCCAGCCATTCCAGCACGCCCTGCACGCAGCCGTCCTCGCCCCAGCGCCCGTGCAACGCGTTGAACACCACATCCGGTTTGATATCCGCCAGACGCGCGTGCAGGTCCCGGCCTGCATCAATCTCAATAACCTCGAACCCCTCACCGCGCAAAGCAACCGTGCATTCACGGCCGCTGGACAGCGATACGTCGCGTTCGGCTGACGGGCCACCCATCAGCACCGCGACTTTCGGGAGTGTCCTGCTCGACTTACTCACCACGAAGCGCCTCAATACATGCAGGGCTTTGCGCCCCTGTTTCTTGGAGCCTGGAACAGGCCCGCATTATGTCTCTGCGCCGGTTAGATCCGGCTGATTTTTGCGGGGCAGCCTGCCCCGGATTCTGCTGGGCATCCGCCCTGTGCATCGGCATAGAATTGCCGCCTCTTCAGCACCCTACCGCCCAAAATCTTACCGGGGCGTTAATGATGCTTTTACCACGTTTATCAATTGCCGCTGCCCGCGCCCCTCCGGAGCTTTATGGTTACCTCTAGCTGCGGCAAGCGAAGCCTTTGTCAGCACTCGGGTTTTCCAGTTATTCGGACAGCTGTTCGGGAAGCGGATCACCAATCCGCATGATTTCCCACTCTAGCGTGATGCCGGAATCTTCGTAAACCTTTTTCCGCACATCTTCGCCCAGACCTTCCAGATCTGCGGCAGTTGCGCCACCCGTGTTGATAAGGAAGTTGGAGTGTTTCCCGCTCATCTGCGCACCGCCGCGCCTTGCGCCGCGCATGCCGGCGTTGTCGATCACCTTCCAGGCCTTCAGGTCATGCACGTCATCCGCACGGCCCGTGGATGAAAACCCCGCCGGATTGCGGAAGGTAGAGCCGGCCGAACGGTCACGGGTCGGCTGGCTCTCATCACGCTTTTGCAACTGTGCCTCCATCCGGGCACGCAAGTCCTCTGGATCGCCCTTGGGACCGCGCAAGGTGGCATGGACCAGCACCGCGCCCTCTGGGAAAGCGGTCTGACGGTACTGGAAATCCAGCTCCTGCGCGGTGATCTCGCGGATCTCGCCCTCGCGGGTCACGATGGTGGCCGACACAAACACATCCGCAGTATAGCTACCGTAACAGCCCGCGTTCATCCGCACCGCGCCGCCGATCGAACCGGGGATAGTGCGCAGGAAGGTCAGGTCAACACCTGCATCCGCCGCACGTTTTGCAACATGGGCATCCAGCGCCGCCGCACCGGCGGTGACGGTATCCCCGTCAACCGAAATCCCGTTAAAGCCGCGGCCCAGCCGGATCACCACCGCGCGCATGCCGCCATCGCGTACAATCAGGTTCGACCCCACCCCCATCGGGAACACCGGCACCGCCGGGTCCAGACTGCGCAGGAATTCTGCCAGATCGTCTATATCCGCAGGCTGGAACAGATGGTCCGCCGGGCCGCCCACGCGCAGCCAGGTCAGCTCCGCCAGCGGTTTCTGCCAGGAAAGGCGCCCGCGAACCGCCGGAAGGATGATTTCAGTTTGCTCCGCCATCGTTTTTGCCGCCCCAGCTTCCAGCCAATAAACGCGCACAGTCCGTATACAAGATGGCCATCGAAATAAAGGGTGAACGCGGCGCCGTGGTCATGATTTTCGTGAAACCGGTCCTGAGACAGCCAGATCAGCATAAGCCCCCAGAGCAACACCAAAGCTTGCGCCAGCCGGTACCACTTGAACCGGGCTAGATAATAGAAGCCAATCAGCCAAACGGCCCCAAAGGCCATCCAAATTGCAATTACAGCGGTCACTACCAACCTCCACGTCCGGCAACACGCACACCGGAGCAACAGCAGGAAACAAAAACAATCTTCCGTAGGTAGCACTTGCTGTGAAAACAATCCGTAAACGCGCGGTGATTTCCTGCCCGGTCAGCGGCTCAGCCTGCGCTTTACCCACCGCCCCAGATAGATCACCGGCCAGCGCAGTACCGACATGCCTGCCAGCAGCACCGCCAGCCCCCACCAGGGGCCGTTTTCATAGGTGACATAGCCAAGCAACGGAATGCCCAGTGCAATCAGCACATAGGCGCGCCGCCAGTGATTGTCGCGGCTGGGAATCACCGCCAGCACATTGGCGGTCAGCGCCCAGACTGCCGCCAGCGTCAGGGACAGCGTCATGCCGCGCCTCTCTGGCGGGCATCTTCTTCTGGCTGGAAGTATCCCGGGGAACGCCGCCGCAGGCGGCGGGGGGCAGCGCCCCCTGCTGCCCTTGGTGCTCTCATTGCTCCAGCCGTTCAGGCAGGCCGTTGGCCCAGGTGCTGATCGTACCCGCCCCCAGGCAGACAACCATGTCGCCGGGCCGCGCCTGCTCGCGCACCAGGCGCTCCAGGTCTTCTTCGCTGAGGATGGCGCGGGCGTGGCGGTGGCCGTGGCGGATCAGCCCGGCTACCAGATCATCGCGGCCTGCGCCTTCGATCGGGTCTTCGCCTGCTGCGAACACTTCGGCAATCGCCACCACATCCGCCTCGTTGAAACAGGCGCAGAAATCGTCGAACAGGTTCGACAGGCGCGAATAGCGGTGCGGCTGATGCACTGCGATCACCCGGCCTTCGCTGGCCTGGCGCGCCGCCTTCAGCACCGCGGCGATCTCCACCGGGTGATGGCCGTAGTCGTCGATGATGGTGACACCGTTCACTTCGCCCACCTTGGTGAAACGCCGGTTCACGCCGCCAAAGGCCGCCAGGGCCTCACGGATCTCGGAACTGTTCATACCCAGATGCCGCGCGACCGCCACGGCAGACAGCGCGTTGGAGACATTGTGATCCCCCGGCATCGGCAGGGTGCAGCCCTCGATCACCCGGTCTTCGGCCTGCAGATGCACGTCAAAATGCGCCACACCGCCCTTGTAGGTCAGGTTCTCAGCCCGCACATCGGCCTGGGCGTTGAAACCATAGGTCACAACCCGGCGGTCGGAAATCCGCCCGATCAGCGCCTGCACCTCGGGATGGTCAGTGCAGCAAACCGCGATACCGTAGAACGGAATGTTTGAGACAAACTCCAGGAAACCGTCGCGCAATGTGTCAAAGTCGCCCCAATGCTCCATATGCTCGGGGTCGATATTGGTCACCACAGCGATGGTCGCAGGCAGCCGGTTGAACGAGCCGTCGCTCTCGTCCGCCTCAACCACCATCCATTCGCCCTGCCCCATACGCGCGTTGGAGCCATAGGCGTGAATGATGCCGCCGTTGACGATGGTCGGGTCAAAGCCGCCGGCCACCATCAGCTCTGCCATCATGGTGGTGGTGGTGGTCTTGCCATGAGTGCCGGCAATGGCGATGTTGGATTTAAGCCGCATCAGTTCCGCCAGCATATCGGCGCGGCGCACCACCGGCAGGCCGCGAAGACGGGCCTCGTCCAGCTCCGGATTGCCCGGTTTGATCGCCGAGGAGATCACCACAACCGCGGCGTTCTCCAGGTTTTCCGCCTTCTGGCCTACAAAGATACGCGCGCCCAGCTCTTCCAGCCGGCCGGTGATCTTGGAAGTTTTCAGGTCCGACCCCTGCACCATATAGCCGAGGTTCAGCAGCACCTCGGCGATGCCCGACATGCCGATGCCGCCGATCCCCACAAAATGGATCGGGCCGACGTCTCCGGGCAGTTTGGTTGCAGGGTTCATGACAGTTATCCTTCTTCGGCCAGCTGCTCAACCAGTGCCGCCAATCGTTCGGTGGCATCGGGAACCCCGGCGCTCAGTGCGGCTGCCGACATTTGCGTGGCAGCCCGCGGGTTACTCAGAATTGCGCCCATATGCTCTGCCAGCACCGGGATATCAAGAGCGCTTTCCGGGATCACCACCGTGGCATTGGCGTCAACCAGCCCACGGGCATTGGCGCTTTGGTGGTCGCCCGCCGCAGCGGCAAAGGGGATCAGGATCGAGGGCCGCCCGATAATCGAAATATCGGCCACCGACGAGGCGCCGGAGCGCGAGATCACCAGCTGCGCTTCCGACATCCGCGCAGGCACGTCGGTAAAGAAGGTCTGCACATCGGCGTTGATGCCGTGTTCGGCATAGAACGCATTGACCCGGTCCAAATCCTCTGCCCGCGCCTGATGCGACACCCGCAGATAGCGGCGGATTTGATCCGGCAGCGCAGCCACAGCCCCGGGCACCACGTCGGACAGGATCCGCGCGCCCTGGCTGCCACCCATCACCAAGAGCGACATCGGATAGTCGCCCGGCGGGATATAGGCAGCCCCTGCCCGCTCCATTACCGCGCTGCGCACCGGGTTGCCAACGTGCTCATGCGCGACACCTTCGGGCAGCGCGGTTGGCCAGGTGCCGCAGGCCACCCCTGCGACCCGCTTGGCAAAGATCTGGTTGACCCGGCCCAGCACACCGTTCTGCTCATGGATCATCCGCGGCAGCTTCAGCAGCGTTGCCGCCCCCAGCGCCGGGATCGACGGATAGCCGCCAAAACCGATGACGGCATCGGGGCGTTCGCGGCGCATCTGCATCATCATCGACAGAACGCCGCCTGCAATTTTCGGACCCGCCAGCGCCTTGGCCAGCAGCCCGCCGCGGGCAAAGGTGGCAGACGACACTTGCGAAATCTCAACCGCGCTTGGAAACGACGCGGTATAGCGCGCGCCCCGCGCGTCGGTCGACAGTTTCACCCGCCAGCCGCGCGCCAGCATCATCTCGGCCAGCGCCTGTGCCGGAAACATATGGCCGCCGGTTCCGCCAGCGGCCATCAAAAGCAATTTCTGTGCCATCCCAGGGGGTCTCTTTCACATCTCTCAGCGGCCGCGGCCGTTCAGGTAATCCGCAATCCCGCCTTGCGGACGCGTGCGGGTAAAGGCCAAGAGCATACCCACCGCAATCCCGGTGGCAATCAGCGAGGATCCGCCATAGCTGACAAACGGCAAAGTCATGCCTTTCGCGGGCAAGAGCCGCACCGCAACCCCCATGTTGATCATCGCCTGCACGCCGAACATGCAGACCAGTCCGGTGCCTGCGAGACGGATGAAAATATCGCGCTCCCGCATCAGCCGGAACAGCGAACGCACCACGATCGAGGCGTAAAGCACAATCAGAACCGCCACCAGCACCAGCCCGTACTCCTCGGCTGCGACGGCAACGATGAAATCGGTATGGGCATCGGGCAGCGACCATTTCACCTGCCCCTCGCCGACGCCGACACCAAACAGCCCGCCTTCGCGGATCGCATTGGTGGCATAGCCAAGCTGGGTGGTCGGATCGACATCGGGGTTCAGGAAGCCGTCGATGCGGCGGGCAAAGTGTTCGGAGCTGTTATAGGCAAAGACGCCCCCCATCACCACCACGGCGGCCATGCAAACCAGCAGCAGCATCGGCGCCCCAGCCACAAAATACATCACCCCCCAGCCGAACAGGATCAGGCTGGCCTGGCCGAAATCCGGTTGCAATACCAGCATCATAACGACCATCATGCACAGCGCGAAGGACATCAGCGTGCCGGGTGGCCCGTTGATCTGCTGGCTGGCGGCAATCATCCAGGCCGCAACCACAATAAAGCCGGGCTTCAGGAACTCCGACGGCTGCAGGGAGGCAAATCCCAGCGAATACCAGCGCACCGCACCCTTACCGAAATCGGTGCCAAAAATCGGCAAAAACGCCAAGGCGACAAAGGCCAGGGCAAAGCCCAGCACCGCCAGCCGCCGCACCAGCGTCGGCGACATCACGGATGTCACCAGCATCGCCGTCAGCGCCGTCAGGCCAAAAACCGCCTGCCGCTGCACATAGTGGAAATTGCCGAACCCGTTGCGCTCCGCCAGCGGCACCGAGGCCGCCAACCCCAAGAGCAGCCCGATCACGAACAGCATCAGGATGCAGGACATTGTCCATTTATCCAGCGTCCGCCACCATTTCGGAAGAATCGGCTCACCTGCCTGCACGGGAACCGCGCCATAGACCATCTCAGTCATGGGAATACCGCCACTATATGCCTCGTTCCGCCCCATTTTTCGGGGTCTCACAGAAACTGTAACGAAACGTGAGCCGCGGCGCCAGAAAAAGAACACAGTTCGGCGGAAAACCACCGCACCGCCGACCGCCCATCTTGACAGGCAGGAAGCTGCCAGCGGATGTCGGCGCTCCGCGGGAACCCGCCGTCTGAACAATACAGTTGCTAGGCAGAAAGCCTTTCAAGAACCGGAAAATCACGGCATTGCTCGCGAACAGAGACCCAGGCACACACTGTCTTGGCCTGCTATTAAACGGGGGGCTGGCATCTTCACCGGTGCGCCGTCAGCCAAGAGGGCTTTGGTCCGGCCAACGGTCCTGTCAGCCCGTGCCCGCAGTCGGCGGCTGGAATACACTACCCCGCCGCCTTGGCTGCCTGCAGGAAACACCGCAGCGCTTCCTCATTGATCCGATATTGCGCGTCCCTGCGCTGTGCATGAGTTCGTGCCCGGCGCAGCAAAAGCTGACTTATCTTAGACCGGCTGCGGGTGCCCGATCCGGTGAACTGGCAGTCTGAGCCCATGCACGAAACCGCTTTGCGGCCGCATGATCGCGGTTACAGCATTCAGCCATCACGCCGCTCAGCAATCGCTGTTCCCGCTGCCCAGCCCGAAGACCACGCCCATTGAAAATTATAGCCGCCAAGCCAGCCGGTGACATCGACAGCCTCGCCGATGACATAAAGACCGGGTAAGTTCTTCGCTTCCATTGTGCGCGAGGACAGCGCCTCCGTGGAAATTCCTCCTGCCGTCACCTCTGCCTTCGCATAGCCCTCGGTGCCAGTGGGGTGGAATGTCAGCTGCGACAAGTAGCCAGCGGCGCGCTCAAGGTCTGCATCGGAACTGTTTCCCAATTCCTTTCCCAATCCGATACGCGCTGACAACACCTCGGCCAGGCGGTTCGGAAGATGCTCGCTCAATGCCGATCTCAGCCTTGAGCGGGGCGCCCGCCGCCGGGCCTCGCGCAGCACCTCCAGGGCATTGTCGACCAGCGTCAGGACAACCGGTTCACCGGGGGTCCAATAGGAGGACACCTGCAAGATAGCTGGCCCCGACAGCCCCCGGTGAGTAAACAGCCCCGCTTCGGTGAAACTGGCCGTTCCGACCCGCGCTGTGATCGGGCTGGAAACGCCGGAAATGTCCCGGAACGCCTGTGAGTCCGGACCCAGCGTCAACGGCACAAGCGCGGGTCTCGGCGGCACCACTGTCAGGCCGAAGCGTTGCGCGATCTGGTAGGCGATGCCAGTAGCCCCCATCTTCGGAATCGAGGGGCCTCCGGTGGCGATGACCAGTTTCGCTGCTGTCGCTCCAGCAACGCGGAAAAGCCCGTCGCCATGGCCGATCTCGCCGATCTGCGTCGAGAGGCGGATATCAACGCCGCCACGGGCACACTCGTCAAGGAGCATTGCTACGATCTGCCGTGCAGAGCCGTCGCAGAAGAGCTGCCCCAAGGTCTTCTCGTGCCAGGCGATGCCGTAGCGTTCGACCAGCGCGAGGAAATCCCACTGGGTATACCGTGCGAGAGCGGACTTGGAGAAATGCGGATTCCCGGACAGAAAGCATTCCGGCCCGGTCCACATATTGGTGAAGTTGCACCGGCCTCCACCTGAAATCAGTATCTTCTTCCCTGCCTTGTCTGCATGATCCAGCAGGAGCACACGCGCACCTGCCTGCCCGGCAATCGCGGCTGCCATCAGGCCGGCAGCACCGGCACCAAGCACAATTACGTCATATTTCATGCGCGTCCTCTACGTCTCTCAGACAGAGGAGAAAAGGGACAATCGCACCACGCGCCTCGCTCCAGACACAACGGAGAAGCAGGAAATCAGCTTCCTCGACCCTGTCAGCTCTCAGGCATTCGAAAACGGACAGGTTAATCGTCCTTCCACGCCCGCCCGTTCTTGCGGATTGGAATGGCCGGGATGGCGTCACGCTCAAGGATGGCTGCGTGACAACGGCGTGTGGCCTTGGCCAGTTCTGACTTGCCCGGAATCCGTGCCAGCTGCGCGGCCAGCCAGACCTCCAGTACATCGGGCAAAGGCTTTGACGTAAGCGGCGCCTCAAGGGCACCGGGCTTTCAGCTTGGCGGCCGGAAGTTCCAGGGGAGGATTTCGCCGGCCGGCTGACAGGGTGACCTGCAGCCCGTCCCATGGGCGTGGATGCAGGCCGGCTTCTCTCCGAGACGGGACTTTGAGGAGATCCGGCGGCGCTGGCTTTGCAGCCATTCTCAGAATCAGGCGGCCAGCGGCGCGGTGCGGGCCTGCCGGGCCGTCATGGCCTTTGCAGAGCAAGCCTTGGGCGCCATTGATTCGAGCCCAATGGCGAGCCACCGGTTTCGCCGCCGCCGGAAACCGGACCCCTCGCGAGGGCATCAGCACGGCGAGGCCCCAAGCGCATGCACGACCTTGCGATCCGCGGTGCGGGCGTGCCGGGTGCCAGCTCGATCCTGACTGCGCCCGAGAGGATCCGGATCACCTCACCTGATACAACAAGGTCCGGTTCCGGCGGCACCTCTGGCACATCGCAGACCATCAGCGGGGCGAAAAAGGTTCGTCAACTTTTGCCGCTGGCAATACCAGCCTCCCACGCTTCGCCAGCCGGCGCCAGGCCGACGGCTGGTTTGGGAAGAACTCCATACCGCGCCGCCACAGCATTCACGCCGTGCCCGGCTCAAGCGTACCCGCCATCGCCGCCCGCGGCTGAAGCCACCTTGACACTGCGCGCGGTGCCCCCATACTGTTATCATGATAACTTAAATGGAGAAACACCATGACCACCCCCTTCCAACTGATCGCCAGGATCACTCCGAAACCGGAACACATGCAGGACGTGCGCCAAAGCCTGCTGGATATTCTGGAACCGACCCGCGCCGAACCCGGCTGCCTGAAGTTCCTGCTGGCCGAAGGCCGCGATGGCGATTGCTTCTATCTCGACGAAGAATGGGCCAGCGACGACGCCCTGGCGGCACATTATGCAGCGGACTACATCACGCCGGTCTTCGCCAAATACGAGGCCTGGCTTGCAGCACCGGTGGAAATCCACAAGATGACCCCGCTGGCCTGAGCGTCATGTTCTTCCTCAAGGACCTGCCGTCGCAGCAGATGGTCGGCACCTACGCCCAGGCCTACGGCGCCGACCCGGACCATATCACCAGCGCGCTTATGATGATGCGCCGCGCCAGCCTCCTGATCCGCAGCCTCGACGCCTATTTTGCCCACCACGGGCTGTCCCAATTGCGGTTCCTGGTGCTGATCGTGATCGACCGCGAACCGGACCGCACCTCGCTGACCCCGAATGAGATCGCCCAGCGGATCGACGTGTCAAAACCGGTGATGACCCGCACCCTGCAATCGCTGCAGAAAGACGGGCTGATAACCCTTTCGAACAACCCATCCGACGGGCGCTCCAAAGAAGCCGCGCTGACACCCGACGGCCATCAGCGGCTGCAAGACACCCTTCCCGGCTATTTCAAACTCCTGTCAGAGGAGATGACCAAGCCGTCCACCGCCAACAGCTGACCCTCACGGATTTTCCGCTTCGGAGCCGCCTTCGCTTGAGCTTGAACGGCCGGGGGTGCCGGGCGGGGTCAAGAGAAATCGCGGAGGCTCCGCCGCAGGCGGATACCGCTATTTCTCTTGGGCGCGTGCGGCAGCTCTGGCAGGCAAAGATCAGGTGAAGGCGGGTTTGAGGCGGATTTTCCGCTTGGGTGAGACCTGAAGCCCCTTTTACCCCAGCCGCGCCTTCACTTCGGCGATGAAATCCTCACCGCGCTGTTCGAAATTGTCATACTGATCGAAACTCGCGGCGGCCGGCGCCAGCAGCACGGTGTCACCCTCCTGCGAGTCCTGAATGGCCCGCTCCACTGCCGCCGCCATGGTGGTGCAAACTTCGGCCTGCACATCCAGCTGCAGCGCAAATCCCGCCGCCTCGCGCCCGATCACATAGGCTTTCACCACATTGCCAGCCCGCCCCTTCAAGGCCTCCAGCCCGCCATCCTTCTCCAATCCGCCGCAGATCCAGCGGATGTTACTGAACGCACTTAAGGCTTTCACTGCGCTGTCTACGTTGGTGGCCTTGCTGTCATTCACATACCGCACGCCGCCGGCCTCAGCGATGGTCTGGCTGCGGTGCGGCAGGCCGGGGAAGGTGGCCATGGCATCGCCAATCAGCCGCGGCGCCAACCCCAGGGTGCGCGCCGCCGCATAGGCCGCGCAGGCGTTCTGATGGTTGTGAGCCCCCGGCAGCCCGGTCATGGCGCGCAGATCAATCGAGGCCGCCTGCCGCCCCTTGCGGTATTCCGACAGGAACCCCTTGCGGGCAAAGACCTGCCAGCCAGGCCCGGTCAGCTTGCGCGCGGCGGACACCCGGATCACCCGGTCATCGCCTGCCCCTTCCGACAGCTGACCCGCCAGAAACAGCCCCTCATCCTCGTCAATGCCAATCACCGCACGGTCCGGCCCGCCCTCGGCAAACAGCCGCCGCTTGGCGGCGAAGTAACCGCCCATACCGCCATGCCTGTCCAGATGATCCGGGCTGAGGTTGGTGAACACCGCCACATCCGGTGTCAGTGCGCGCGCCAGCTCGGTCTGATAGCTCGACAGCTCCAGCACCACCACACCGCCATTTCCGGGCGCGTCAATATCCAGCACGCCGCGGCCGATATTGCCCGCCAGCTGGCTTTCCCGGCCCGCCTCCTGCAGGATGTGATGCAGCAGCGCCACCGTGGTTGATTTGCCGTTTGACCCTGTTACCGCCACCACCCGAGGCGGCTGATCATGCATTTGCCATTCGGCATCCGCAAACGAGCGGAAGAACAGCCCGATATCATTGTCCACCGGTACCCCCGCCTCCATCGCCGCCCGGATCACCGGATTGGGCTTGGGGTAAAGATGCGGAATACCGGGCGAGGTGATCAGCGCCGCAACCCCGTCAAAGGCACCGGCCTTATGCAGGTCGCGGCAGGTCAGGCCTTCCGCCTCCGCCGTCTCCCGCGCAGCAGGGTTGTCGTCCCAGCAGACCGCCTCCGCCCCGCCCTCCCGCAGGGCACGCGCCGTCGCCAGCCCCGAACGGCCCAGCCCCAGCACTGCCACCTTGGCGCCCTCATATCCTTTGACCGGGATCATTGCCTGCCCTCATCTTGATGAATTTGCTTCTGCGGCACATTGCACAGGTGCAAGCCGGGCTTCAAGCGCTGCCCCGGCACAGTCCTCGAGCATGGGCCGCAGGCCCGTGCCACGCCCAACAATTGGCAGGCAGGCATAGCCTGCCGAAATTGGCGGGAGCATCCCCCCGTTGCGCATCCACCGTACGCTGCCCACACCGCATTTTCACCCGGCCGGGCTACCCTCTACCCCGTTGCAACAACAAGAACAGGACACCGGCCCCCTCAGTCCACCTCTTCATCGGGTGCAGGGCGGGCCCGCATAGGCCGCCAGACGGACATGGCCCCTGACAAGGGCAATCCGATGCTCCGCCCCCCTTGGCGGCGCCGCCTTCTTCATAAGAAAAAACCGCGCCAAGCCTGAAGCCACGCGCGGTTCACATAATAAAGGAAAGCCTCACCACCCGCCGGGTAACCCGGCGCGGCAGCCAAAACCTATGCTTTACCGGACTTTCAGCGTCGCCAGGCCGATCATCGCCAGGATCAGCGAGATGATCCAGAAGCGGATCACGATCTGCGGCTCGGCCCAGCCCTTCTTTTCATAGTGGTGATGGATCGGGGCCATCAGGAACACCCGGCGCCCGGTGCGCTTGAAGTACAGAACCTGAATGATCACCGACATCGCCTCAACCACAAACAGCCCGCCGACGATGGCCAGCACCAGCTCGTGCTTGGTGGCAACCGCAATGGCCCCCAGCGCCCCGCCCAGGGCCAGCGAGCCGGTATCGCCCATGAACACCGCCGCCGGCGGCGCGTTGTACCACAGAAACCCCAGGCCTGCGCCAAACAGCGCCGCGCTGAAAATCAGGATCTCACCGGTGCCGGGCACGTAATGCACGTCCAGATATTCGGTAAAGTCGACCCGCCCCACCGCATAGGCAATGACACCCAGGGTGCCCGCAGCAATCATCACCGGCATGATCGCAAGGCCATCCAGCCCGTCGGTCAGGTTCACCGCATTGGCAGCGCCGACAATAACGCAGATCGAAAACGGTACATAGAACAGGCCAAGATTGATCAGCGTGTCCTTGAACACCGGCAGCGCCAGCTGGTTCTGCAGCGCTTCCGGGTGGAATCGCGCGGCCAGAACCGAACACAGCGCCGCAATCGCAATCCCCAAGGCCAGCCGCAGCTTACCCGAAACACCTGCCGTGGTCTGTTTTGAGACCTTGGCATAATCATCAGCAAAGCCGATCAGCGCAAAGGCCAGCGTCACCAGCAGCACCATCCAGACAAAGGGGTTATCCAGCCGCGCCCACAACAGCGTCGAGGACAGCAGCGCGCCGACAATCAGCAGCCCGCCCATCGTGGGTGTGCCCGCCTTGGAAAAATGCCCCTCCGGCCCGTCATCGCGGATCGGCTGGCCCTTGCCCTGCTTGCGGCGCAGCACATTGATCAGCGGCTTGCCGAACAGAAAGCCAAAGATCAGCGCAGTCATAAAGGCGCCGCCTGCGCGGAAGGTGATATAGCGGAAGAGGTTGAAAACATCCCCCCCGTCCGACAAAGCGGTCAGCCAATAGAGCATCTGGGCCCTTCCCTCGTTCTTTTATGCGTTTTCTTGTGTGGGGGTGGATTGGCCCATTTCGCGGATGCCGTCAACGATCTTGGCCAGCCCCATGCTGTTGGAGCCTTTTGCCAGCACGATGTCGCCGCCTTTGATGGCGGTTTTCAGATCTGGCACCGCCTCGGAACTGGTATCGTACCAGCCGCCGCGTTTCGCCTCTGGCAGCGCCGCATAAAGCGACTTCATCAACGGCCCGACGCAATGGATTTTCTCAATACCCGCAACGGCCTGCAGCGCGGCAAGGCCGGCATGCAGGTCTTTTTCCTGCGGTCCCAGCTCTCCCATATCGCCAAGATAGGCAATCCGCCGTCCCGCGCCGGGTGTCGCCGCCAGCACTGCCAGCGCCGCCGCCATTGAGGTCGGATTGGCGTTATAGCTGTCGTCCAGAAGGGTAACCTCGCCGCTGTCCAGCCGGATGGTTTCCCGCACGCCGCGGCCCTTGACCGGCGACCACAGGGCGAGGCTTTCAACAGCTTTCGCCACATCCGCACCCAGCGCATCGACACAGGCCAGCGCGCCCAGAGCGTTCATCGCAAAATGCGCGCCAAGGGACTGGATGTGCATCTCAACCTCGCCGCCCCCTGCCGTGGCGCGGGCAACAAGCCCGTCGCCTTTGTTGTCAGCTGACAACAATTGGTAATCCCCGGCGCTTTCGCCGAACCAGCGGGCAATGATGCCCAGATCTTCCGCCACATCCCGCAGCACATGGGCCTCGGCAATATCCGCGTTCAATACCGCAACACCGCCTGGCTCCAGCCCCTGCATGATCGCGGCCTTCTCACCGGCAATGCCCTCGACGTCCTCAAACGCCTCCAGATGCACCGCGGCAACTGTCGTCACCATCGCCACATGCGGGCGGGCTTGTTTGGCCAACGGCGCAATCTCACCCGGATGGTTCATGCCGATTTCGATAACGGCAAATTCAGTTTCGCGCGGCATCCGCGCCAGCGTCAGCGGCACGCCCCAATGGTTGTTATAGCTGGCCACTGCCGCATGGGTGCGGCCCTGATCGGACAGCATCCGCGCCAGCATTTCCTTGGTCGAGGTTTTACCGACCGAGCCTGTCACCGCAACGACCTTGGCCCCGGTGCGGGCACGGGACGCCCGGCCAAGGGCCTCAAGCCCGGCCTGCACGTCATCCACGATCAGCAGCGGCGCATCGGCGGCAACCCCTTCGGGGATGCGGGAGACCAGCGCAGCACCTGCCCCTTTCGCCAAAGCCTGGGCCACGAAATCATGACCGTCGCGCGCGGCCTTCAAGGCCACGAACATATCACCCGACTCAATGGTGCGGGTGTCGATCGACAGGCCGGTGACAGCCCAATCCCCCTGCGCCTGCCCGCCGGTGGCTGCAGCGGCCTCGGTTGCGGTCCAAAGCGTCATGCCAGCCTCCCGTCCAGTGCGGCTGCAGCAATGCTGGCCTGCTCCACATCGTCAAACGGCAGAACCTGATCGCCCACGGTCTGGCCGGTCTCATGCCCCTTGCCGCAGACAATCAGCGCATCGCCCGCCTGCAGCATGTCGGCGCCGCGCAGGATCGCCTCGGCGCGGTCACCGACCTCGATGCAATCGGGCGCACCGCCCTTGACGGCGGCGCGGATAATCGCCGGGTCCTCGCTGCGCGGGTTGTCATCCGTCACAATCACAACATCGGCGTTCTGATGCGCCGCCTGCCCCATCAAAGGCCGCTTGCTGGTGTCGCGGTCGCCGCCTGCGCCAACAATGGCAATCAGCCGCCCCAGCACATGCGGTCGCAAGGCCTTGATGGCGCTGGCAACGGCGGCAGGCGTATGGGCGTAGTCAACAAACACGGCTGAGCCATTGTCACGCGACGCCGCCAGCTGCATCCGGCCGCGTACCGTGGTCAGATGCGGCAGGGTTTCAAACACCCGCTCCGGATCCTCGCCGCCGGCAATCACCAGCCCGCAGGCCAACAGAACGTTTTCCGCCTGAAAGCCACCGATCAGGTTCAGCCGTACCTGATACGGCTTGTCATGCCAGGAGAACCGCACATCCTGGCCGGTGCCGTCATAGCGCAGCCCCATCAGGTTCAGATCGCCAAGCCCGCGTCCCACGCTGATCACCTCCTGCCCGCGGGCAGCGGCCACCGCGCGCATCTCAGCGCCGCGGGGGTCGTTCAGGTTGATGACGGCGACTCCTTCGTCCGGCAGCACCCGGCGGAACAGGCCCGCCTTGGCGTTGAAATAGGCTTCAAATGTCTCGTGATAGTCCAGATGGTCCTGGGTGAAATTGGTGAACCCCGCCGCCGCCAGCTGCACCCCGTCCAGACGGCGCTGGTCCAGCCCATGCGAGGACGCCTCCATCGCCGCATGGGTCACCCCTGCGGCGGCAGCCTCAGCCAGGGCGCGGTGCAGGGTGATCGGCTCCGGCGTGGTATGGGCCAGCGGATAGCTCCAGGCGCCCTCAATTCCGGTGGTGCCCATATTGACCGCCTCATGGCCCAGCTCAGCCCAGATCTGGCGCACAAAACTTGCAACGGAGGTCTTGCCATTGGTGCCGGTCACCGCAACCACGGTCTGCGGCTGACCGCCGGACCACAACGCGGCGGCATAGGCCAGCGTCTGGCGCGGATCCTCGACCACCACAAGTGCGGCGTGGCTTTCGTCCAGCAGTTTGGCGGCGATGCCCGCGCCCGCTGCATCGGTCAGAATGGCGGTGGCGCCCTTATCCAGCGCAGCGGGGATGAATTTGGCGCCATGCACCTGGCTGCCCGGAAGGGCTGCAAACAGGAACCCCTCGCGCACGTCGCGGCTGTCTACCGCCAGGCCGCGGATCTGCGGGTCGGCGCCGCCGCGGGCGGTCAGCCCCAATTGGCTTAGCGGCTGGTCTGGTCTACTGCTGCTCATGGCGGCCCTCTGCCCTGGTTCAGTTCGAGGTGAGGGTTATACCAGTCACCTCTGCGGGTTCAACTTGCGGACGCAAGCCCAACAGCGGCGCGACCCGCCCGATCATCTCAGCCGCCACCGGGGTGGCGGTCCAGCCTGCGGTGCGGCGCTCCTCGCCATGGGCAATGATGGAGGGTTCGTCCAGCGTCACGATTAGCACGTATTTCGGGTCATGTGCCGGGAAAATAGAGGCAAAAGTGGCAATCACCTTATCCTCGTAATAGCCGCCCTGCGGCTTGGGCTTATCAGCCGTGCCGGTCTTGCCGCCCACCTGATAGCCCTCGACCTCGGCAAAGGACGCGGTGCCTTCGCTGACCACCTTGCGCAACATCTTGCGCGCGGCGGCGGCGGTGCTTTCGCTCAGCACCCGTTCACCCAACTGCGGTGCCGCCTGTTTCAGAATCGTCGGCGCCACATAACGCCCGCCATTGGCAATCGCCGCATAACCCGCCGCCAGATGCATCGGCGTGGTGGAAATGCCGTGGCCGTAGGAAATCGTCATCGCCGACAGTTCGGACCAGTTGGCGGGCAGCAGCGGCTTGCCGCCCTTGGCTTCGGAAATCTCAAACGGGGTCGGCTCCAGCATGCCCAGCGTATCAAGGAAGCTTTTCTGCCGCTCCACTCCGATTTGCTGCGCCAGCCGCGCGGTGCCGATGTTGGAGGATTTGACGATGATCTTGGTCACCGACATCTCGTTGCCATAGTTGCGGAAATCACGGATCGCAAAGCGGCCCCAGCGCAACGGGCCGCGGGTGTCGATCACGGTGTCAGCGCCAACCAGTCCCAGCTCCATCGCTTGCGCTGCAGTGAATATCTTGAAGGTGGACCCAAGCTCGTACACCCCCTGCACCGCGCGGTTGAACAGCGGGCTGACCGAGGGGTCAAAACCGGAGGCCGGCGGGCGCGGCCGGTCGTTGGGATCAAAATCCGGGAAGGACACAACCGAGATCACCTCGCCCGTGTGGGCATCCATCAGGATCGAGGTAGCGCCCTTGGCGTTCATCAGCTTCATGCCGCCATACAGCACCTGCTCGGCTGCGGCCTGCACGGTGAGGTCCAGCGACAATTGCAGCGGCTTGCCCGCATTGGCCGGGTTGCGCAGGTAGGTGTCGAACTGGCGTTCAACACCCGCAACACCGATCACCTCGGCGGCGTTCACGCCCTCCTTGCCGAAACCGGCACCGCCCAGCACATGGGCAGCCAGGCTGCCATTGGGGTAGAGGCGCATCTCGCGCGGGCCGAACATCAGGCCGGGATCGCCGATGTCATGCACTGCCTGAAGCTGCTCAGGGCTGATTTTCTTCTTTACCCACAGGAACTTGCGCTTGCCCGTAAAATCCCGGATCAAACGGTCGAGTTCAAGGTCCGGGAAGATCTGTACCAACTGCTCTGCCGCGCCGATGGGATCAATCATCTGCGGCGGCTGGGCATACAGCGAATGGGTCTCAAAATTGGTCGCCAGCAGGCTGCCGTTGCGGTCAACAATGTCGGCCCGCTGCGCGGCGATGACGCTGCCGGCAACGCTGGCGACGGGCTCGGACGGCTCCGACACCGCCGTCATGCCCATGCGCGCCGTGATAGCGCCAAAGGCACAGACAAAGAACAGCCCCAGCACCAACAGCCGCCCCTCGGCGCGCTGACGGGACTGCACCTGCATTTCCTGATGCCGCAGGCTGATGTTTTCCTCTTCGATCACATCCGGGTTTTCGCCGGTCGCGCGGGCATGAAGAACCCGCGCCAGCGGGCGGAGCGGGGTGCGAATCATGGCTGGCTCCTCCGGTTCAGGCCCGACACCTCAACTCCTTCGGTGATCACCAGCTCTTCGGGTTCGGGATATGACACCTCATCCACCCGGCCGAACTGATCCGGGCGCAGCGGCAACAGGCCCAGGCTGTCGAAATTGATATCCGCCAGCTCGCGCAGCCGCTGCGGGCGGTTGAGGTAAGCCCATTCAGCGCGCAAGACGCTAAGCCGCACCTGCGCCGCGCCGATCTGGCCCTGCAGCGCACGGGTATCCTTCAGCACCTGCTGGGTGGCGTAGTTTTCGCGGTAGGCCCAGAAGGCCAGGCCAAAGACGGCCAGGCAGGTTGCGGCATACAGCAGGGTCTTCATTTGCGCGCCTCTTTCAGCTGCGGCATTCCAAGGTCTTTGGCCGAGATCGGTCCGGGATCAGCCGCCGTGCGGCGTCCGACCCGCAGGCGGGCAGAGCGGGAACGCGGGTTTTCAGCCAGTTCCTGATCGTCGGGGCCGACGGCCTTGCGGGTGACCAGTTCGAACTGGTTAGGCGTGTCTTCCTGCTCCGGCGCATAACGGTTGGCGCGGCCGGTTTTGCCCGCGCGGTGCTGAAAGAAGCGTTTGACCATCCGGTCCTCGACCGAGTGGAAGGTGACCACAGCCAGCAATCCGCCGGGTTTCAGCGCGCGCTCTGCGGCCAGCATCCCCTCGAACAGCTCGTCATATTCAGCGTTCACCGCGATGCGCAGGCCCTGAAAGCTGCGGGTCGCCGGGTGCGACTGGTTGGGCTTGGGGCGCGGCAGGCAGGATTCAATGATCTTCGCAAGGCGCAGAGTGCTGGTGATCGGTTCAATCGTGCGTTCGCGGACAATCGCCTTGGCGATGCGGCGGCTGGCGCGTTCTTCGCCGTAGTGGAACAGGATGTCAGCGATCTGCGCCTCATCCAGCTCGGCGATCAGATCGGCAGCTGAAGGCCCCGACTGCGACATCCGCATGTCGAGCGGCCCATCCCGCATAAAGGAGAAACCGCGTTCGGCCAGGTCCAGCTGCATCGAGGAGACGCCAAGGTCCAGCACCACGCCATCAAGGTCTTGCGCGTATTCATCCATGCGGGAGAACACACCCTGCTGCAGGATCAGGCGGTCACCGTAATCCGCGGCCCAAGGTTTGGCCATTTCAAACGCCAGCGGGTCGCGGTCGACGCCGGTGACTTCGTCCGCGCCGGCCTCAAGCAGCCCGCGGGTATAGCCGCCTGCACCGAAGGTGCCATCCAGCCAACGGCCTGTGACCGGGGCCACGGCCTGCAACAGCGGGCGCAGAAGGACGGGGATGTGGGGACCATTGGCAGCGTTTTGGTCCTGGGTCATAAGTCAAACGCCTCCGGCGCCATCTAGGAATTCCAGGGGATCGAAATCCTCGGGCAAGTCTTCCATCAGTTTCTCGGCTTCCGCCATTTCGACCTCTTCATAGGTCCCGGGGTTCCAGATCTGGAAGGTATCGCCGGACGCAATAAAGAAAGCCTCGCCATCCAGGCCGATCTTCTGGCGCAGCTTGGCAGGCAGCACAAGGCGGCCGGTCTCATCCACGTTGGTCGGCAAGGATTGGCCGTTGAACATGCGCTCCAGGATCTTGCGTGGTTTGGAGCCGCGCGGCAGGGCGGCGATCTTGGCGTCCACCTCGTCGATGGCTTCCATTGTATAGCATTCCAGGAACGGGCGGCGGTGATCGCCGTAAACGATGACCAGTTCGGGGCTGTCGCCGGATTTCCAGTTCGGATCGGCGGCCTCCAGCACACGGCGGAAAGAGGCCGGAATTGACACCCGCCCCTTGCTGTCCACCTTGTGGTGGCTTTCGCCTCTGAACCTGCGGCCCAACTTACCGTTCCTTTTCCGCGCGTCCCTCGCGTAAATCCGATCCCCAGAATGAAAAGGGGCGGGTTGATCTGCTGCCACTGATCAACCCGCCGCCTTGGCCCGCTATGCGGGATGTCCGACTGCGCACGCCACCTGGGGGGATGTCTGCTCGCTCGCGCGCCGGATCTCTTGGTTCGATGAAAGCGAAGGCCTGTATGAAACCTGCTCTTTTAGTTTGGTTTGGGGTCGTTTGGCGCCCCGTCCCTCGTCTCATTCGATGTAATAGGGATACTATGGGAAATGATGGTCCTGCAACTGTTTTCTGCGGGAAATCATCGAACGACTGCCAACAGCAACAGAGATTCGCAAGAGATTCGTGGTGATATTGAGGTAAAATCGCGAACTTGTTGTGCATCACTCAATCGCAAACACCAAATATAGGGGCGAGTTGCACCTGCAATTTTTTTCCCATAGTTTCCCGCGATTCGACATGAAGACTCACTTCAGCTGCGAATATTCCCCTTACGTTCGCACCTCTCCACAAAGGAAGCGGCGGAATACTCCGGCATCAACGCCTCAAAACCGCGTGATTCGCATCCTCAAGAGAAGCGCGGGGCAATTCGGGCCATGGTTTCCCATGGCGCCCATGAATTCCCGCAAGTCCCGTGAATTCCCAAGCGCCCCATGCAATCCCGCCGGCCCCATACGTCCCATGCAGGGCCAGCTGTCCCACAGGTTCCCGTACCGGGCGGGAAACCCCATCCGCACCCAAAACAAGGCGAGCAAACAGCAAAAGGCCCGCCAATCAGGCGGGCCATCCGGGACAGTATATATAGAGAGTGCGGGGAACCCGCCGGGAGTCAGGCCATGCCGCCGCCGATCAGACCTTCGGCAATCCGCGCATAGGCCTGCGCCATTGGCCCCTCGCCCGCCGCGATGGGCGTGCCGCTGTCGCCGGCCAGCCGGGTTTCAAGGTCAATCGGCAGCGCACCCAGAAGCGGCAGGCCAAGCGCCTCAGCCTCAGCCGCGACACCGCCATGGCCAAAGATGTGATGCTCGCCGCCGCAATCGGGGCAGGTGAAAAATGACATATTCTCGATCAGGCCCAGCACAGGGGTTTTCAACGTCTTGAACATATCCATTGCCTTGCGTGCATCCAGCAGTGCCACATCCTGCGGAGTGGAAACCACGATGGCACCGGTCAGCTCTGTCTTGGTGCAAAGCGTCAGCTGCACGTCGCCGGTGCCGGGCGGCAGATCGACGATCAGCACGTCCAGCTCGCCCCAGTTCACCTGCCCCAGCATCTGCTGCAGCGCGCCCATCAGCATCGGGCCGCGCCAGACCACGGCCTTGCCCTCCTCCAGCATAAAGCCGATCGACATCAGCGTGACGCCATGGGCGTGCAGCGGTTCGATGATCTTGCCGTCAGGGCTGGCGGGGCGGCCCTTGGCGCCCATCATCCGGGGCTGGGAGGGACCGTAAATGTCAGCGTCCAGCAGCCCGACCTTGCGGCCCTGCCTGGCCAGCGCCACGGCAAGGTTTGACGACACGGTGGATTTCCCCACCCCGCCCTTGCCGGACCCAACCGCCAGAATGCGCTGGACGCCTGCGGGTTTCAGCGGCCCGGCCTGCGGTTTCGGATGGCCGCCGACCTTGAGGCTGGGCGCGGGCTGCTGCGCGGCATGGGCAGTGAGCGCGGCGGAGACGGTTTCAACCCCGTCCAGCGACAGCACCGCAGCCTCGGCGGCCTTGCGCAAAGGCTCCATCAGTTTGGCGATCTCGGGGCTGGGTGCCTCGATCACAAAGCTCACCTTGCTGCCGTCGATGCGCAGGGCGCGCAGCATGTCGCGCGACACCAGCGTGCCGCCGTCCGGCAAGGCCAGCCGCTCCAGTATTTCGCGAATCTGATCCTGAGTGACCGCCATGACTGCTCTCCTGCGTGTTGTCCGGCCCTATATATGTGTACGCCATACGCCTTGGAACCCGTGTTGCGTGATTGCCGCGGCCCCGGCTGCGGGGCCAAGGGCTGCATCCGTCAACAGACCGTGCCGCCAGCCATGCGCGGATTGCAGCCCCGCGCCCGAGAATTATACAGCTGCGCAACGGCACGCTGAAATTAGTGATCCCTTACAAAGGCATACCCTAGGTCACCCATGCAAATGCTGCATAGCAGCATTGCCGACGCACGGGATTGCGACTCCGCACAAGATCCCTAAATTACCCCTCAAGCGGCGCCGGGATGGTGCCGGACGGATACGACGATACGGTCAGACGAAGGAACAGAACGATGGCAGCAGCACAACAGATCTCCGCGGTGAACATTGCATCCCCGGTTGGCTTCCTGGATGCGCTGATGGTGAAATTTGTTCGCTACCGGCTGTACCGCAAGACCGTCAATGAGCTGTCCGCGCTGACGGCCCGCGATCTGGCGGATCTGGGTCTGAACCGGTCCGAGATCCAGCGCGTTGCCTATCAGGCCGCTTACGAGAACAACTAATAGAGATCAGGTCTTTTCTCCTCCTCCCTTGAAGGGCCTGGCTTTGGCGGCGGCATCCTCCTCCTCCCTGATGCCGCCGCACCTTATACCGGTTAACAGCCGGGTTTGAATCACCGGGATCTCCTCCTCCCTGAATTCCGGTGTTTGACAGAACGGCGGCACCCCTCCTCCTCCCTGGGTGCCGCCGTTTCTTGTTTTCCGCATAGCAAAACCGCCCCCCTCCGAAGACAGACAGCTGCAGCCAGGCGCTTACGGCCTAGCCGTTTCGCGCAAACCTCAAAGGATGGGGTGGCGCAGGCACGGCGGGCAGCTTTGCTGCCCGCCGTGCCTGCGCCCGGATCGGATCGCTGCGCGATCCGATCTGCCGGTCAAACCGGCGTAATGGGAGCCGTCAGAACGGCACGTCGTCGGTAGCGGAAACAAACCGGGCAACAACTTTCTTGGTGCCGGCCTTCTCAAAGTCCACTTCCAGCTTGTCGCCCTCGATACCGGTGATGGCGCCATAGCCGAACTTTTGATGGAACACACGTTCGCCCAGAGTGAAGCTGGACGTCGCAGTGAGGTCGATCACCTGATGCTTGCTTTCCTTGGGCTGCGACATCCCGCGCTCGCCTGCCCGCGCTTGCATCCGCTTCCAGCCGGGGGAGTTGTAGCCATCGGCCTGGGCCATTTTCTCTTCGATGGTGGAGCGCACCTGCCCGCCGCCCATGGACCCGCCCATAGTACCACCCGGTGCTGCCGCACCATAGCCGCCGCCATAAAGACCCGGCGGGGTCAGCACCTCAACATGTTCTTCGGGCAGCTCGTCAATGAAGCGCGAGGGCAGCTGCGATTGCCATTGACCGAACACCCGGCGGTTGCCGGCAAAGGAGATGGTGCAGATCTGCTCGGCCCGTGTGATGCCGACATAGGCCAGCCTGCGTTCTTCCTCGAGCCCCTTCTGGCCGCTTTCATCCATCGAGCGCTGCGAGGGGAACAGGCCATCCTCCCAGCCCGGCAAGAACACGGCGGGGAACTCCAGGCCCTTGGCGGCGTGCAGGGTCATGATCGACACCTTTTCGTCGGCATCCTGCTTATCATTGTCCATCACCAGGCTGACGTGTTCGAGGAAGCCCTGCAGGTTCTCGAAGTTCTCCAGCGCCTTCACCAGTTCCTTGAGGTTTTCCAGACGGCCGGGCGAATCCGGGTTCTTGTCGTTCTGCCACATGGCGGTGTAGCCCGACTCATCCAGGATGATTTCAGCCAGCTCCATATGGGTGATGCCGGCGTCGCCGGCCATCCGGCCCCAGCGGATGATGCCCTCGACCAGCTGGCGCAGGGCGCCGCCGCCTTTGCCCTTGATATGACCGCCTTCAACCGCCAGCCGCGCCCCCTCAACCAAGGACACACCGTTTTCACGGGCAAGCCCCTGAATGGTCTGCTGCGCCTTGTCGCCCAGGCCGCGTTTCGGCGTATTGACGATGCGTTCAAACGCGAGGTCGTCGTCGGGGGAAACCACGACGCGGAAATAAGCCATCGCATCGCGGATTTCGAGCCGCTCGTAAAAGCGCGGGCCGCCGATGACGCGGTATGGCAGGCCGATGGTCAGAAACCGGTCCTCGAACGCGCGCATCTGGTGCGAGGCGCGCACCAGAATGGCCATGCTGTTGAGGCCAATGGGCGACTGGCCGCGGGTGCCGCGCTGCTGCGCCTCGATCTCTTCACCGATCCAACGGGCTTCTTCCTCGCCATCCCAATGGCCGATCAGGCGGAGCTTTTCGCCGTCGCCGGCAGCCGTCCACAGCTCTTTGCCCAGGCGGCCCTGATTGCCGCGGATCACGTTTGAAGCGGCGGCCAGGATATGCCCGGTGGAGCGGTAGTTCTGTTCCAGCCGCACCACCATGGCGCCGGGGAAATCCTTTTCAAACCGCAGGATGTTGCCGACCTCAGCGCCGCGCCAGCCATAGATCGACTGGTCATCGTCACCAACGCAGCAGACGTTCTTGTGCCTGCCCGCCAGCAGCCGCAGCCACAGGTACTGGGCGACGTTGGTATCCTGGTATTCGTCCACCATGATGTAGCGGAACCAGCGCTGGTACTGCTCCAGCACGTCCGGGTGGTTCTGGAAGATCGTCACCATGTGCAGCAGCAGATCACCGAAATCGACCGCGTTCAGCTCGCGCAGGCGGGTCTGGTACTGGGCGTAAAATTCGGTGCCGCGGTTGTTATAGGCGCTGGCATCGCCGGCCGGCACTTTGTCCGGTGTCAGCGCCCGGTTTTTCCAGTCGTCGATGATATTTGCCAGCATCCGCGCGGGCCAGCGCTTGTCGTCGATGCCTTCCGCCTTGATCAGCTGTTTCAAAAGCCGGATCTGGTCGTCGGTATCCAGAATAGTGAAATTCGACTTCAGGCCCGCCAGTTCGGCATGGCGGCGCAGCAGTTTAACGCAGACCGAATGGAAGGTGCCAAGCCAGGGCATGCCTTCGACCGCCTGACCCAGCATACCGCTCACCCGTTCCTTCATCTCGCGCGCGGCCTTGTTGGTGAAAGTCACCGACAGGATTTCGTTCGGGCGCACCCGGCCGGTGCTGAGAAGATGCACAATCCGCGTCGTCAGCGCCTTGGTTTTGCCGGTGCCGGCCCCCGCCAGCATCAGCACGGGGCCATCCAGGCACTCCACCGCCTCGCGCTGCGCCGGGTTAAGGCTGTCCAGATAGGGCATCGGCCGCGCCTGCATGGCACGGGCCGACAATGATGCGCCCTCAAAGGCGTCCATTTCGTCAAAACTGCTCATGCGGGTGATCCTAGCCTGATTCAGCCGCGGCGGAAAGAGGACGTTCACACTCTGTTCACGGGTGAATTACCGCCCCGGCCAGACCCGCCGTCAAGCCCCGCCCAAGGATGCCGCCGCAGAAAAATTCTTTAACGCTTATGTCAGGTTAACGGTACCGCAATCAATCCCGCCTACCCTCGCAGAGGCGCACAGCCGCATAAATACAAACTACTTTTGGCACCGGAATATGAAAAATAAATTGAGATCCAGCCTTGCTGAAAAGATCCGCAGCATGTCGCTGATCCTTGTCCTGATCGCGGCGGCGGCGGCTTCGGCATGGGCCGTAATTGCAGTGCCCGCCCCCATCGTGGACCGGATGATCGAAAACGATTTACGCAAGCAATCAGGACATTGGCAGCGCCGGGTTGTTCTGCATATGACCAATGTCGAGGAAGCCTTTGAAAAGGGGCAGATTCTGCCTGGCGATGCCCGCAACCTTTCATTGCTTCCCGAGGAGACCGATGTGTTCCGGTTCCGGCTGCTGACCAGCGAGGGGGAGATTTTCTGGTCCACCCGCAGCGATGAAATCGGCGAGTATGAGTCCAATGCCTTTTTCAGCACCCAGGTGGCCCGCGGCGAGGTCTATTACATGCATGACCCGCTGCCCGCGTATGAGGTCGACGGGTTTCCGCTGCAGTCCAGCGGTTTTGACAGCAGCATCACGCGGGAAGTTGCACAGATTTATGTGCCTTTGATGCACAATGGCCATTTTGATGGCGCCATCGACTTTTACACCGACATCACCGACCTGCGGCAGACCTTCATCCGCCGCGCACAGCTGTCGCTGATCGTGCTGACCTCGGTTGCACTGCTGGCGATGACCATTGCGGTCTATGTGGTGTTCAAGACCAACCGGGTCAGCATGAACCAGCTGCGCCAGCGCAATGAAACCGAGCGCAGCATTCTGGATGAGCAGCTGCGGCTGGCGCGCGAGGTGCAGCTGCTGGGAGAGCTGAACGAATGGCTGCAATCCAGCCGCTCCCTGGATGAGCTGTTTGATATGGTCGCCCGCTTTATGACCCATATCCTGCCGACAGCTGAGGGCAGTGTTTATGTCTACTCCAACTCGCGCGACGTGCTGGACGGCTGCGCCAGCTGGAACGGCGGCAGCCACAGGGAGCACATCCACCCCGAGGAATGCTGGGGCCTGCGCCGGGGCCGGACCTATGAATTCGGCTCCTCGGAGATTGATTTCGTCTGCGAGCATGCCGAGCCGCACGATGGCCGCAGCTATTACTGCTTCCCGATCCTGGCCCATGGCGAAACTGTCGGCCTGATGCATCTGCAGGCAATCAAGGACGAGTGCCCGGAGTTCATCAGCAGCAAGAAAATGGCCCAGATGTGCGCCGAGCAGATCTCGATGGCGATTGCCAATGTGCGGATGCGCGACCAGCTGCACGACCAGTCGGTGCGCGATCCGCTCACCGGGCTGTTCAACCGCCGCCATATGACGGAGACCTTGCGCAAAAGCATCAACGCCAGCCAAAGCAGCGGAAAGCGGCTGAGCATTGTGTCGATCGACGTGGATCACTTCAAGAAATTCAACGACAACCATGGCCATGACGCCGGCGATATGGTGCTGCGCGCGGTGGGGTCGGTGCTGGAGCAGGCCTGCGACGGCGACGAGGTGGCCTGCCGCCCCGGCGGCGAAGAATTCACCCTGATCCTGCCCGGCCTGAGCCAGGAAGACGTGATGACCAAGGCCGAGCTGCTGCGCCAAGGCGTGGAGGACGTGGTGGTGCGCTATGGCGAAAAGGCGCTGCCGCGGATCACCATATCGCTGGGAGTGGCGCATTATCCGGCCCATGGCACCATGCCGCAGGACCTGCTGCGGGCCTCGGATGACGCGCTGTATGACGCCAAGGCAAAGGGGCGCAATCAGGTCTGTGTTGCCGCAAGCGCAGCGCCGGCGCCCCGCAATCCGTCCGCCCAGCCAGAAACCGGCAGCACACAGGACAAGGATAAGGACGCGGCAGCATAGGCACTGCCCTGCCCCGGCAGCGCCTATGCTGCCGGGCTTTTACTTGCGGAATCCGCGGCGGCACGTACCAATGCCCGCATGGACCTGCATCAGCGATACCCCGGCCTTGAAGACCTGAAGCGCCGCGCCAAGCGGCGGCTGCCCCGGTTTGTCTGGGACTACCTGGACAGCGGCACCGGGGCTGAGGCGGCGCGGGCCCGGAACCGGACAGGCCTGGACCGGGTGGGATTTATGCCCTCGGTGCTGCATGGGCCGATGGAGCCGGACCTTTCCACCCCGTTTCTGGGCAGCGCCTATGCGCTGCCTTTCGGGATTGCTCCGGTGGGCATGTCCGGCCTGATCTGGCCTGACGCCGAGGGCATCCTGGCCCGCAGCGCCGCTGCCGCCGGTATTCCCTATTGCCTTTCCACTGTTGCCAGCCAATCGCCCGAGGATCTGGCGCCGCATCTGGCCGGGGACGGCTGGTTCCAGCTGTACCCGCCCAAGGACGAGGCGATCCGCAGCGATCTGCTGGCGCGGGCGCGGGATGCCGGGTTCAAGACCCTGGTTCTGACGGTGGATGTGCCCGCCGCCTCGCGCCGCGAACGGCAGACCCGCTCCGGCCTGACCCAGCCGCCGAAACTGACACCGCGCCTGATGGCGCAGATCGCGCGGCGCCCGGCCTGGGCGCTGGGAATGGCGCGCAGGCGTCTTGAAGGGCGGGGCATGCCGCGGATGCGCACGCTGGACAAATACATCTCCGCGCCGCAGGCCAACCTGCCGCCCACCGCCCATATCGGCTACTTGCTGCGCACCTCGCCGGATTGGGATTATGTGCATTGGCTGCGCCGCAACTGGGACGGGCCCTTTGTCATCAAGGGGGTGCTGCGCGCCGAAGATGCTGTGCGGCTGCAGGAGGCAGGCGCCGATGCGGTCTGGATTTCCAACCACGGCGGCCGCCAGTTCGACGGCTGCCCTGCTGCCATTGATCTGCTGCCGGAAATCCGCGCCGCGGTGGAGCTGCCATTGATCTTTGACAGCGGTATCGAAGGCGGGCTGGATATCCTGCGGGCGCTGGCGCTGGGGGCGGATTTTATCATGCTGGGCCGCGCCTTCCATTATGCGCTGGCCGCGCTTGGCGCCGTCGGCCCGGCCCATCTGATTGATATGCTGGCCAAGGACATGCAGGCAAATATGAGCCAGCTTGGCCTGCCCGGTCTTGGTGAAATCCGCAACCTGCAGCAGCGTGAACTGGACTGATTGCACGCAGATTTGGCGCAATTCGGGCAAAATCCGGGGAATTGCGCCGAAATGACGCAGTTTCCGCTCCCTTCATCCGCTGCGGTGCAGAAAAATAGTTACAAAATCATGCTGCAAGTGCGGAATTCCGGCAGAATCTGCAACTGTTAGCGCCATGCCCCCAAACCCCCGTTTGGCCCGTGCGGTCGGCAAGCAGCAGACAAGGAATGACAAAACAGGCCGCTTGAGAGCGCAATCATGCCGGAAATACCCAGAACTACGGTTGTGCGGATTGATAGTATCCGCCTAACACTGCACCAACTTGCACGGACCCCGAGGGTGAAATGACCGACTTCAAAAAGATCCTGATTGCCAACCGTGGTGAGATCGCCATCCGCGTGATGCGCGCCGCCAACGAAATGGGCAAACGCACCGTCGCCGTCTATGCCGAGGAAGACAAGCTCGGCCTGCACCGGTTCAAGGCGGATGAAGCCTACCGGATCGGCGAGGGCATGGGCCCGGTTGCGGCCTATCTGTCGATTGACGAAATCATCCGTGTCGCCAAGGAATGCGGCGCCGATGCGATCCACCCCGGATACGGCCTGCTGTCCGAGAACCCGGATTTCGTCGACGCCTGTGCGCGCAACGGCATCACCTTCATCGGCCCCAAGGCCGAAACCATGCGCGCGCTGGGTGACAAGGCCAGTGCCCGCCGTGTCGCGGTTGAGGCCGGCGTGCCGGTCATTCCTGCCACCGAGGTGCTGGGCAACGACATGGACGCGATCCGCAAGGAAGCGGCTGAGGTCGGATATCCCTTGATGCTGAAAGCCTCCTGGGGCGGCGGCGGCCGCGGCATGCGGCCGATCCACAGCGAGGATGAGCTGGAAGAGAAAGTGCTGGAAGGCCGCCGCGAGGCGGAAGCCGCATTCGGCAACGGCGAGGGTTATCTGGAAAAGATGATCATTCGCGCCCGCCACGTCGAGGTGCAGATCCTGGGCGACAAACATGGTGAGATCTATCACCTGTTTGAACGCGACTGTTCGGTGCAGCGCCGCAACCAGAAAGTGGTTGAGCGCGCCCCTGCCCCCTATCTGACCGATGAGCAACGCACCGAGATCTGCGATCTGGGCCGCAAGATCTGCCAGCATGTGAATTATGAATGCGCCGGCACCGTCGAATTCCTGATGGATATGAATGACGGCAAGTTCTATTTCATCGAGGTGAACCCGCGGGTGCAGGTGGAACACACCGTCACCGAGGAAGTCACCGGCATCGACATCGTGCAGGCGCAGATCCTGATCGCCGAAGGCAAAACCCTGGCCGAGGCCACCGGCAAAGCCAGCCAGGATGATATCCGCCTGAACGGCCACGCGCTGCAGACCCGGGTGACCACCGAGGATCCGCTGAACAACTTCATCCCCGACTATGGCCGCATCACCGCCTACCGGTCGGCAACCGGCATGGGCATCCGTCTGGATGGCGGCACCGCCTATGCGGGCGGCGTGATCACCCGCTATTATGACTCACTCTTGACCAAGGTCACCGCCTCGGCGCAGACACCGGAAAAAGCGATTGCCCGCATGGACCGCGCGCTGCGCGAATTCCGGGTCCGCGGTGTTTCCACCAATATCGCCTTTGTCGAGAACCTGCTGAAGCACCCGACCTTCCTCGACAACACCTATACCACCAAGTTCATCGACGAGACGCCGGAGCTGTTTCAGTTCAAGCGCCGCCGCGACCGCGGCACCAAGGTGCTGACGTATATTGCCGACATCTCGGTGAACGGCCACCCGGAGACCGAAGGCCGCGCCGCCCCCGCTGCCGACCTGAAAGAGCCGCGCGCACCGCATGCGGAGCCGGGCAACCAGCCCTATGGCACCCGCAACCTGCTGGAGCAGAAAGGCGCCCAGGCCGTTGCCGACTGGATGAAGGCACAGCGCCAGCTGCTGCTGACCGACACCACCATGCGCGACGGGCATCAGTCGCTGCTGGCAACCCGGATGCGCTCGATCGATATGATCAAGGTGGCGCCGGCCTATGCGCAGAACCTCAGCCAGCTGTTCTCGGTTGAATGCTGGGGCGGTGCGACGTTTGATGTGGCCTACCGCTTCCTCCAGGAATGCCCCTGGCAGCGCCTGCGCGACCTGCGCGAGCGGATGCCGAACGTGATGACCCAGATGCTGCTGCGCGCCTCCAACGGCGTCGGCTACACCAACTATCCGGACAATGTGGTGCAGGAATTCGTGCGCCAGGCTGCAAAGACCGGCGTCGATGTGTTCCGCGTCTTCGACAGCTTGAACTGGGTTGAAAACATGCGCGTCGCCATGGATGCAGTGGTCGAGAGCGGCAAGGTCTGCGAAGGCACCATCTGCTATACCGGCGATATCCTGGACCCGAACCGCGCCAAATACGACCTGAAGTATTATGTCGGCATGGCCAAGGAACTGGAAGCCGCAGGCGCCCATGTTCTGGGCCTGAAAGACATGGCAGGCCTGTTGAAACCCGCCGCGGCCCGCCAGCTGGTGAAGGCGCTGAAGGAAGAGGTCGGCCTGCCGGTCCACTTCCACACCCATGACACCTCGGGCATTGCCGGCGCCACCATTCTGGCTGCTGCCGATGCGGGAGTTGATGCAGTGGACGCGGCCATGGACGCGTTTTCCGGCGGCACCTCGCAGCCCTGCCTCGGTTCCATCGTCGAAGGCCTGCGCAACACCGACCGCGATACCGGGCTGGACATCGCCAAGATCCGCGAAATCTCGGGTTACTGGGAGCAGGTGCGGGCGCAGTATGCGGCCTTTGAAAGCGGCCTCGCGGCGCCGGCCTCGGAAGTGTACCTGCACGAGATGCCGGGTGGCCAGTTCACCAACCTGAAGGCACAGGCGCGTTCCTTGGGTCTGGAGGAAAAATGGGCTGATGTGGCGCAGACCTATGCTGACGTGAACCAGATGTTCGGCGACATCGTGAAGGTGACGCCCTCCTCCAAGGTGGTTGGCGACATGGCGCTGATGATGGTCAGCCAGGGCCTGACCCGCGATGAGGTTGAAGACCCGGAGACAGACGTGGCCTTCCCCGACTCGGTCGTGGACATGATGCGCGGCAACCTGGGCCAGCCTCCGGGCGGCTTCCCTGCGGGCATCGTCTCCAAGGTGCTGAAAGGCGACGCGCCCAATGTCGAGCGCCCCGGCGCACATCTGGACGCGGTCGATCTGGAGGCGGTCCGCGCCGAGCTGTCGAAGGAGCTGGAAGGCTTCACCGTCGATGACGAGGATCTGAACGGCTACCTGATGTATCCCAAGGTGTTCCTGGACTACATGGGCCGCCACCGCCAGTACGGTCCGGTGCGCAGCCTGCCGACCCGCACGTTCTTTTATGGCATGGAGCCAGGCGAGGAGATCACCGCCGAGATCGATCCGGGCAAGACCTTGGAGATCCGCTTGCAGGCGATTTCCGAAACCGACGTGAAGGGCGAAGTGAAGGTCTTCTTTGAACTGAACGGCCAGCCCCGGGTGATCCGGGTGCCGAACCGTCTGGTCAAAGCCTCGACCGAACAGCGCGCCAAGGCCGAAGTTGGCAATGCAAACCACGTCGGCGCGCCAATGCCGGGGGTTGTCGCATCGGTCGCGGTGCAGGTCGGCCAGCAGGTCCACGAGGGCGACATGCTGCTGACGATTGAGGCGATGAAGATGGAAACCGGCATCCACGCCGAACGCGACGCGGTGGTCAAGGCCGTGCACGTCCAGGCCGGCACCCAGATCGACGCCAAGGACCTTCTGGTCGAGCTGGAGTAAACTTCTCAGCTGGCACAAGAAACAAGGGGCGCCCTTTCGGTTGGAGGGGCGCCCTTTTTCTATTGCGCGGCCAATGCGGAATTCCGCGGAAATTCCGGCCAGCTTTCCAGCCCGGAAAACCGGGGCGGTCCGCAACTGGGATCGCCCGAAAATCCTCGCAGGATTTTTGGCCGTTTCCCGCGCCGGGAAACGGTTTGCCTCAATGTCAGGCGTTGAATGCTTCAGGGTCCGGCAAGGTTACGGTTTCAACCTGCACTGGCTTTATCCCATCAATCTGGCCGGCCCAGCTGTCCGCTTGCGGTGTGCTGTGGTGCTGCACGCCGTGCGCAAGCAAACCCAAGGCAATTGCCGCACCCAGGCCAGTGATCCGCAGGCAGTCCTTCCAAAGCATGATCCAATCCCTCCTGAAAAGTTCCGCTTGTTTGTGAGTGAAACGCACAGCCTGGCCGCTTCCGTCGCGGCGGGTGCAGATTTTTTTCATCCGCCGCGGGTTTTCCTCTTGCAGCGCGGACGGCGACGCCCTAAATCACCGCTCACCGGATGGCAGCGCGGGCGTAGCTCAGGGGTAGAGCATAACCTTGCCAAGGTTAGGGTCGGGCGTTCGAATCGCCTCGCCCGCTCCATCGGGAAACGAACAGGCCGTCCTTCGGGGCGGCCTTTCGCTTTTGGCGATTTGCGCGTACCCTGCCCCAAGCAGAAACCCTTGTGCGGAATCACCTTTGCGCATAGGAACAGAGCAAGAACACGAACACACAGGCAGGCAGAATGCTGACATCGGTAGAACTATGCGCAGGCGCGGGCGGCCAGGCCTTGGGGCTGGAGGCAGCGGGCTTTGATCACACGGCGCTGGTTGAGATCGACAAGCATTGCTGCGCCACCCTGCGCCACAACCGCCCCGCCTGGAATGTGCTGGAAGAGGACGTGCGCAAATTCAAGGATGTGGCGGGCGACTATAAAGGCATCGACCTGCTGGCTGGCGGTCTGCCCTGCCCGCCGTTTTCAGTTGCGGGCAAGCAGCTGGGCGAAAAGGACGAGCGCAACCTGTTTGACGACGCGATCGAGATTGTCGATGCCACCCGCCCCCGCGCGGTGATGATCGAAAATGTGCGCGGATTTCTGGATGCGGTGTTCCATGACTACCGCGAAAAGCTGAAGAAGCAGCTGTCGAAACTGGGGTATGTGACCGACTGGCGGCTGCTGAATGCCTCGGACTACGGCGTGCCGCAGCTGCGGCCGCGGGTGGCGATTGTTGCCTTGCGCAAAGAGTTTTCAAGCCAGTTCAACTGGCCTGAGCCGCTGCCGCACAACCCGCCGACCGTGGGTGCGACCCTTGTCGACCTGATGAAGGAACGCGGCTGGCGCGGCGCCGAGGATTGGGCCGCCAAAGCGGATGAGATTGCCCCCACCATTGTCGGCGGCTCCAAGAAACACGGCGGGCCGGATCTGGGTCCGACACGCGCGCGGCGCGCCTGGGCTGCCTTGGGGGTTGAGGGGCGCACCATCGCCTATGAGGCGCCGGACCCGTTCCACAACGACATGCCGCGCCTCACAGTGCGGATGGTGGCGCGTATTCAGGGTTTCCCGGACGCGTGGCATTTCACTGGCGCCAAAACCAATGCCTACCGCCAGGTCGGCAACGCCTTTCCGCCGCCGGTGGCCGAAGCTGTTGCGCGGGAGCTGAGGGCGGCCATTGCCAAGCCGAAACTGCATGCTGTGCGGGCCTAAAGCCCTCCCGTCATTCCAGAGCCATGGGCAGCGCCCGGCCCTGGGCGGGTGCGAAGCGCCTTCCCGTGGGGAGGGTCGGGCGCTGCTCGGCCTATCGTCCGGGCGGAACGCGAAATGAAACAGAAGCTTCCCGGCAGTCTTGTTCTTCCCGGCCATCCGGATTTCGCTGTCCTTTGCGAATTGGCGGAGGAGATTACCACCCGCGCCGGCGGCCCTTTGGCGCTGGAACACGACGTGCCGCAGATGCTGCGCCAGTGCATTGACGATGTGATCATGACGCCCAAGACCGGGCGGCGCGCCTATGAAGAGCTGGAGAAGACCGAGAAGACCTATATCGGCACAAGGGTCGAGATCGAGCTGCGGGCGCTGCTGCGCTTGCGCAAGGGGCGGCTGGATACCGAGATCCTGGGCCGGGATGTCGATATCAAACACACCATGGGAAGCAATTGGATGATCCCGACCGAGGCGCTGGATTGCGCCTGCCTGCTGGTCGCGGCGGATGAGGTGCGGGCGCGCTGCTATCTGGGGCTGATCATCGCCCGGCGTGAATACCTGACAGCTGGTCAGAACAAAGACGCCAAGCGCAGCATTTCGGCGGAAGGCTTCCGCCATATCCTGTGGCTGCTGAAGGATCAGCCTTACCCCGCCAATTTCTGGCGCACCGCCGATGAAGCCGCGGTAGACAGGATCTTTACGGGCGCCACCGGCAATGAACGGATGGCGCAGCTGTTCCGGCTGATCCAAGGGCGCCCGATTCCGCGCGACGTGGTGGAGGCGGTGGCGCAGCAGAAGGACTTCATGCGCCGGATCCGGGCTGATGGCGGCCACGGCACCCGCGATATTTTGGCGCGCGAGCAGATCGTGCTGCTGGAGGGTCAGAAAGATGCCCAGCTGATCAAGGCGCTGGAGCTGCCGCCCTGCCCGGCCAGTGCTTTTGTTTCCTGCCGGATTGAAAGCAGCTACCATGCCCGCATGGTGGAACAATCCAGGCATCACGTGGAATGGCCGACACCCTGACACCCGAGCGGCGCAGTGCCAATATGGCAAAGATCCGCGCCAAGCACACCAAGCCGGAGATGCTGGTGCGGCGAATGGTGCACGGGCTTGGCTTTCGCTACCGGCTGCACCGCAAGGACCTGCCCGGCAAACCCGATCTGGTGTTCGGCCCGCGCCGCAAAGTGATCTTTGTGCATGGCTGTTTCTGGCATTTGCACAGCTGCCGCGACGGGCGCATTCCCGCCAGCCGCCGCGACTATTGGGAACCCAAACTGCTGCGCAACACGCTGCGCGACGCGGAGCAACTGGCCGCGCTGCAGGCCGCGGGCTGGCAGGTGCTGACCGTCTGGGAATGCGAAACCAAGGATCAGGATGCCTTGCGAATCCGGCTCAGGGCATTTCTGGAAAATGAAGATTAACGCTTATCCACAGATACCTGCGCAACTCTTCAAATTTCCTCTTGCGGCCCGTTTGGGAACGCCCTAAACACCGGCTCATCGAATGGCAGCGCGGGCGTAGCTCAGGGGTAGAGCATAACCTTGCCAAGGTTAGGGTCGGGCGTTCGAATCGCCTCGCCCGCTCCATTCGACAGCCGAAAAGGCCGCCCTCCGGGGCGGCCTTTCGCGTTTTACAGCCCCTCGGCCTGCAGCACTTTCTTTACCGTTCCGTCATTTTCCGCTTGCAGCAACCTCGCGGATTTCCTATTCACCGCTTCACCGAATGGCAGCGCGGGCGTAGCTCAGGGGTAGAGCATAACCTTGCCAAGGTTAGGGTCGGGCGTTCGAATCGCCTCGCCCGCTCCATTTGGAACCGAACAGGCCGTCCTTCGGGGCGGCCTTTCGCTTTTCCACCATTTGCTGCTTTAATTTGATCAAATTCCTTTGACGCGACTCGTGAAACGCGCCAATTCTATCGGCAATAGGCCCCATGGGACGTTCATGGGTGTTTCGCGCAAGGAGTTTGGCCATGGCCCCTGTCATCTATCCCACCACCAATTTCACCGCGACCGAGCAGCTGTGCCTGGAGCGCGGCGAAGGTATTTATGTCTACGACACGGACGGCAACAAATATATCGAAGGGTTGGCGGGCCTTTGGTGCACTTCGCTGGGCTACAGCAACACCGAAGTGGTGGATGCGATCACCGAACAGCTGCACAAGCTGCCGTTTTCGCACACTTTTGGCGGCAAGACCCATACGCCGATCATGCAGCTGGCCGAGAAGCTGCGCGCGATGGTGCCGGTGGAGGATGCCTATATCTTCTTTGGCAACTCAGGTTCGGACGCCAATGACACCCACGTGAAGATGCTGCGCTATTACTTCAACGCCATCGGCAAGCCGGAAAAGCGCAAGATCATCACCCGCGAGCGCGGCTATCACGGGGTGACGGTTGCGGCCGGCGCGCTGACTTCGCTGCCCGCCAACCTGGCGCATTTCGATGCACCGCTGGAGGCGCTGTCGATCCTGCGCTCAGATTCGCCGCATTACTACACCGGCCGTCAGGGCAATGAGACTGAAGAACAGTTCGTTGACCGGATCATCGGCAATCTGGAACAGCAGATCCTGGCGGAAGGCCCCGACACCATCGCCGCGATGATTGTGGAGCCGATCACCGGCGCGTCGGGCGTAATCGTGCCGCCGGAAGGGTATTACGAGAAGCTGCAGGCGCTGCTGCGCAAACACGGCATCCTGGTTTGGGCGGATGAGGTGATTTGCGGCTTCGGGCGCACCGGTGCGGATTTCGGCTGTACTACGATGGGCATCAAACCCGATCTGATGACATTCGCCAAACAACTCAGCTCAGCCTACTTCCCGATCTCGGCGTCGGTCATCCCCGGCTGGATGTATGAGGCGATGATCGCGCAGACCAATGAGGTCGGCGTGTTCGGCCACGGCTACACCTACTCCGGCCACCCGGCGGCCTGTGCCGCGGCGCTGAAGACGCTGGAGATCTATGAACGCGATAACCTTTTTGAACACGCCGCCGACGTTGGCGCCTATATGCAGGCGCAGCTGCGCGAGATTTTCACCGATCATCCGCTGGTCGGCGAGGTGCGCGGCAAGGGGCTGATTGCGGCGCTGGAGCTGGTATCGAACAAAACCACAGGCGCCAGTTTTGACAAGGGCGCGGCCGGTGCCGCCGCGCAGAAGGCCTGCGAGGAAAACGGGCTGATCATCCGGGCAGTTGCGGGCAATGCGGTGGCGCTGTGCCCGCCGATCATTATCACCAAGACGGAGGTGGACGACATGCTGGCCCGGATGAAGACCGCCATCGACACGGCCTATGACCAGCTGAAGGACAAAGGGCTGATCGCCGCCTGAGCCAATAAAAAACGCCCCGGCTGCCGGGGCGTTTTCTGTTTCAGAACACCTTGTAAGTCATCGTCGTCAGCGAGCGTTCGATCCCGTCGATCTGCAGCAGCTGGTCGTTGATGTACTTACCGACATCCTCGCCCGAGGGGATGTACAGCTTCATCATGAGGTCGAAATTGCCGCTGGTGGAGTAGAGTTCGGAGTGGATTTCCCGCAGGGCAATCTCCTCGGCCACCTTGTAGGTGGTGCCGGGTTTGCAGCGGATCTGGACAAAGACGCAGGTGGACATGGGCGGCCCTTTTGAATGGTCACGGATTTGCGCCCAAGCTCGCATGCGGTGCAACCGGGCGCAATAGGCCGGGATTGCTGCAACAGGTTGGCCCCGACCACAATGCCGCACTTGAGCCAGCCGCCCTGCCCGCCCTATAAGCGCCCAGGCAGACTTAAAGTTCTTGCAGCATGACGAAGGATAAGCCGCTGATGCGTACCGCCAAAGTGACCCGCAAAACCGCAGAAACCGATATCTCGGTCGAGATCAACCTCGACGGCAGCGGGCTTTATGACAACCAGACCGGGGTCGGCTTTTTCGACCACATGCTGGACCAGCTGGCGCGCCATTCGCTGATTGACATGACCATCCGCGCCAAGGGCGATTACCACATCGACGACCACCATACGGTGGAAGACACCGGCATCGCACTGGGTCAGGCGCTGGTGCAGGCGCTGGGGGACAAGAAGGGCATCCGCCGCTACGGCGAATGCCACCTGCCGATGGATGACGCCCAGGTGCGCTGCGCGCTGGACCTGTCGGCGCGCCCGTTCCTGATCTGGAACGTGGAGCTGCCAACCCAGAAGATCGGCGCGTTCGATACCGAGCTGGTGCGCGAGTTCTTCCAGGCGCTCAGCACCCATGGCGGCATCACCCTGCACATCGACCAGCTGCACGGGTTCAACAGCCACCACATCGCCGAGGCGGCGTTCAAGGCAGTCGCCCGCGCGCTGCGGCTGGCGGTAGAGACCGACCCGCGCAAGGCGGATGCGATCCCCTCGACCAAGGGTGCGTTGTGACATGCTGACTGCCATCATTGATTACGAGTCTGGTAATCTGCACTCTGCCGAAAAGGCGTTCCAGCGCATGGCGCGGGAGATGGACGCGGGTGAGGTTGTGGTGACCTCTGATGCCGATGTGGTGGCGCGGGCGGACCGGTTGGTGCTGCCCGGCGACGGCGCCTTTCCGGCCTGCGCGGCGGAACTGCGCGGCCACAAGGGCATTTATGACGCCATGGTCGAGGCGGTGGAGCAGAAGGGCCGGCCGTTCCTGGGCATCTGCGTCGGCATGCAGCTGATGGCCACCACCGGGCATGAATACCAGGAAACGCCGGGCCTTGGCTGGGTCGGCGGCGATGTGGTGAAGATCACGCCCACGGATGCTGCCCTGAAGGTGCCGCATATGGGCTGGAACGATCTGGTGATCGATCATGCGCATCCGGTGTTTGACGGCATCACATCCGGTGACCATGTGTATTTTGTGCATTCCTATCACTTCCGCGTTGCCAATCCGGCGGAACGGCTGGCGCATGTGGATTATGCCGGCGACGTCACGGCCGTCATTGGCCGGGACACGATGGTTGGCATGCAGTTCCATCCGGAGAAAAGCCAGGCGACGGGGTTGCGGATGATCGGCAACTTCCTGACCTGGAAACCGTAAGGGGACGGCGCTGACGCGCCGTTGCCTTCGGCTTTGAGTACTTAAGCAAAGAAGAAGCCTGGAGCGTTCAGGCCGCAACGGTGCGTAGCGACACCGGAGCAACGCCGTAAGCCTTGCGGAAGGCGCGGGTAAAGCCCTCCGGACTGCTGTAGGCGTAGCGGCGCGCCACCGCCTCGACCCGGTCGCCGCGGATGAGGTCCTGATGCGCCAGGATCAGCCGCCAGCGGCGCAGATAGCCCATCGGGGTTTCTCCGACTTCTGCCGAAAACAACTCGGCAAAGCGGGACAGCGACAGGCCCGCTTCCTGCGCCAGATCGGCGTTGGCCCAAAGCCTGCCGGGGTGGTCATGCATTGCCACAATCGCCCGGCTGAGACGCGGGTCCGCAAGGCCGGCCAGCAGCCCCGGCTCCGTCGCACCTTTCTGGATCTGGTTGCGCAACAAGCGCACCATCAGCACTTCGCCCAGCCGGTTGACCACCGATTGCGCGCCGCAATGCCGGCCCTCTGCCTCGTCCCGCATCAGACGCACCAGCCCCTGTGCTTCGGCATTGCTGCCGATGCCGTAGTCCACCACCGATGGCAGGGCCGCCAGGAACGGGTTGCTGTTGCCCGACCAATCCACCCGCGCCGCCCACATGATCGTACTGGGGTCCGGAGCCGCCAGCGGACCGCGCGTGCGATAGAGGATCCGCACCGGCTGTCCCGCCGCATCTGCCAGTGCAATCAGATTGGCCTCGCCAGGCCCGGCGGCCTGCACGGCGAGCTGAAAGCGGTCCATCAAGGTGGTAAGGCGATCCATATTCCGGTGTTCCAGTCAGATTTTTCGGATTTATGAGACATTAACCTGCGCGATACACTCGATCAACCACCACTCGCACCACTACTCACGAAGGACCAATGCCATGCTGATCCCCCGCCAGAAGACCCCGGAGCTGACCCTGCCGACGCTGGACCACGGCCCGTTCGACCTGTCTGCGGAAACCTCCGAACGCGGCACCGTGATCTGCTTTTACCGCGGCCTGCATTGCCCGATCTGCGCCACTTATCTGAAGGAGTTCGAAAAGAAGGTCTCAGCCTTCGCTGAGCGCGGTGTTGATTGCATTGCCATCAGCTCGGACGGTGAGGAGCGCACCCGCGCCATGGCCGACAAGATCGAGGCTAAGGATCTGCGGTTCGGTTACGATCTGCCGCTGTCCGTGGCCAAGGACTGGGGGCTGTATATCTCCACCTCGCGCGGCAAGACCTCAATCGGGATTGAGGAGCCCGCGCTGTTCTCGGAGCCCGGCCTGTTCCTGGTGACGCCGGAACAGACGCTGTATTACGGCGCGGTGCAGACCATGCCGTTTGTGCGCCCGCATTTCGCGGAACTGGTGGCGGCGCTGGATTTTGCGATCCCCAACAACTATCCGGCGCGCGGCGAATACACTGGTGAGGTGTAACGCCTGCACCAGCCCGTAAAATCGGCTGCGTCCGGCAATGGACAAAGGGTCCGCTTCCATGCATACGGGGCGGACCTTTTTTCGCGCTTCAGGTCCCCCATTGCACATCCGTTTCGAGAAATACGACCACACCGAAGGCAAGCACCGCTATTGCCAGCTGAGCCTGACTCCGACGCTGTTCGGCGACTGGTGTGTTGAGCGTATCTCGGGACCGCTGAATGCGCCGGGCGGGGTGCAGAAGCGGACATATTTCGCCGCCCAAGGTGAGGCGATGGCGATTTTTGAACGCTTCCGGGACCGGCAGATGAAGCGCGGTTATGCGCCGATCCCGGTGCAGCTGGGGCTGCTGTAAAGACAGCCCGTCAGCGGCTTACTTGATCCGGGTCCAGCGCTGTTTTGAGCAGATCAGCCCGCCCGCCACACAGCCGCGCAGGGCAAGGCTGTCCCCGGACATGTCCATCTTGCCGATGTAGATCTTATCATTGGAGGGCCGCCAGACTTTGCCCGCATAAGAGCCATCGCCGTTCGGAACCATGTCGATCACCAGCGTCTTGCCGATATTCGGGGATTTGTACTCGCCCTCGCTGTTGAAGGTGCGGGCAATCTTGCCGCAGACGGCAGCGCCGCATTTATCCATCTGGATATACGCATAAGAGCCGTCATCCGCTTGCGTCTTCCAGACGCCCAGAACCGGGTCCGCCGCCGCAGCGCCCGCCAGCCCTATTGCAACGGCCAAGCCTGCCAATAGATGTTTCATTCCATGTCCTCCCTGTTTTTCAGGCAGCCTGTCCCTGATGCGCCGCTTCTGGCAAGGTTGACTTCGGGTCGCGTTGCAATTCAGGCCGGGCTTGTGCAAAACACCGCCAGCTTGATTTCACGAAGGACCGCCCGGATGATCCTCTACCCCGCGATTGACCTCAAAGACGGCCAGGCCGTGCGCCTGCTGCATGGCGAGATGGACAAGACCACCGTGTTCAACGACAACCCCGCCGCCCAGGCGCTGGAGTTTGTCGCGGCGGGTTGCGAGTGGCTGCATCTGGTGGACCTTAATGGCGCCTTTGCCGGTGAGCCGGTCAATGCCGCCCCGGTCGAGGAAATCCTGAAGCAGACCAAAGTGCCGGCACAGCTGGGCGGCGGCATCCGCGACATGGCCACCATCGCGCGCTGGATCGACAAGGGCCTGGCGCGGGTCATTCTGGGCACCGTTGCGGTAGAGAACCCGGAGCTGGTGCGCGAGGCGGCGCGGGAGTTCCCCGGCAAGGTTGCGGTCGGCATTGACGCCCGAAACGGCCGCGTTGCCACCAAAGGCTGGGCCGAGGAGACCGACGTGATGGTCACCGATCTGGCCAAATCGTTCGAGGACGCAGGCGTTGCCGCCATCATCTATACTGACATCCTGCGCGATGGAGCGATGAAAGGACCGAATGTCGAGGCCACCGCCGATCTGGCAAATGCGGTCAGCATTCCGGTGATTGCTTCGGGCGGCGTCTCCTCGCTGGACGACCTCAGGGCGCTGAAGTCCTGCGGTGCGCCGCTGAACGGTGCCATTTCGGGCCGCGCACTGTATGATGGGGCGATTGATCTGAAAGAGGCGCTGGCGGTTCTGAAAGCCTGACGCGTCAACAGAACCGGGAGGCCAAATGCGCCTGATCCGCCGCATCCTTGCCATTCTGGCGCTGGGACCCATTGCCTTGTGGCTGCTGTGCATTGCCTTTGTAATGCTGCTGGGGTTCGGTTTTGGCTGCGAAATCAACGAAGGGTTTGCCAACCCTTGCGTGGTGCTGGGCCGCGACCTGAGCGAGACCGCCTATTCCATGGGCATCCTTGCCGCATGGGGGCCGCTTATCTTCGGCCCGGTCTCAATGGGGGCCGGGTTTCTTTGGGCGATTGCTGTTGCGATTGACCGCCACCGGTCCCGCCCGCGCCAATAAGGCACGGGGCGGCCGGTCCGGCTCCTTGGCTTACTGCGCGGCGGCAGCCGTCAGCTTGCCCAGGGCGCCCTGCATCTTGGCGATGAAGCCGGCATCCGCAGGGATATCGAGGGTAGAGAGCATCTCTGCCGGGTCCTCATAGGTCAGCCAGACCTGGCCGTCCGCATCCTCATAGGCCAGCACCTTGAGCGGCAGATAGAGCCCAGCGCGCGGGTCCGCCTGCATTGCCGGGGTGCCCAGCTTGGGGTTGCCGAAGATCAACAGCTGCGCGGCCCCAAGCTCCAGATCTGCCTTCTGCGCGCCTGCAGCATGGTCGACGCGGGCAAAAACGGTGGCGCCTGCGCCCTCAACCGCGGCCTGCAGCGCATCCATGGTCTCAGCCACGGGTTTCTGGCTGGGTAATTTCATCAATTCGGCGGCGGCGGGCAATGCGGACATGAGGGCGATGGCTCCGGCAAGGATAAGAGATTTTGTCATAACGGCTGCTCCGAAACTGTGCTGTGATGGGATGAAAACAAGGCAACAGGCCCTGGCTGGCAATTCACGTCTTCGGCATCGGCAGTTCTTTGCTGCCAGTCTGCGGCCGCACAAGCCGCAACGTGTGATTGCAGCACCAGTCAATTTGAAGCACTAACTCAAAAGCAGCCCGGAGAATTGGTTTCTTCGACCGGATGGCCGGCACGGTAGTGCCGAGAAATTACTTAAAACCAATTTGAAAGAAAGCTTATTCCATGGATGCCGAAAACTTCACGGTGGTCGCACACTTCACGGTTGCTACCCTTCCTCTCCTGATCGGTTTCATTCTTGCAATGCGCGACATAGTCCTTAGGGCGCCCAGCAATGCCACGTTCCCACCGTTTGCAAACCGCTGGACCGGATACTGCGGCGCTTGGATTGTTGTGCTTTTGATCGCCTATTGCTGCGCTTGGATCACCTTTACATATGGCGGCTGTTCAGGAGGTATCAAACACAGCGCCGCGCGCTGCTACCACATTCCCAATGCGGCGGCACAATACGCGTCATTCATAATGTTTTTTGGCTTCATCTACCTGGTCTCGACCCTGATGCCAGCTTTCGTCATTCTTACCGCGACAGAAGCGGCTTACAGGCTGCGTAAAAAACGGGTAACCGGTCCCCGAAACCGCCGCCCTCCCGGACCAAAACGCGCATCCACCGCCATATCTGTTGCGATTCCAGCGTCCATTGCGTACCCACGGGCCAAGCAGTCCGAAAGGCCCGATCCATGCTGAAGACCCGTATCATTCCCTGTCTCGACGTCGCCGACGGGCGCGTGGTCAAGGGTGTCAATTTTGTCGGCCTGCGCGATGCGGGCGACCCGGTGGAATCGGCCAAGGCCTATGATGCGGCCGGCGCGGATGAGATCTGCTTTCTCGACATTCACGCCACCCATGAGAACCGCGGCACCATGTTCGATGTGGTGCGCCGCACCGCCGAGCAGTGCTTTGTGCCGCTGACCGTGGGCGGCGGGGTGCGGACCAAGGATGATGTGCGTGCGCTCTTGCTGGCCGGGGCTGACAAGGTCTCGTTCAACTCGGCTGCCGTGGCCAACCCGGATGTGATTGCCGAGGCCGCGGATCAGTTCGGCAGCCAATGCATCGTCTGCGCCATCGACGCCAAGACGGTGGAGCCTTGCCGCTGGGAGATTTTCACCCATGGCGGGCGCAAGGAAACCGGCATCGACGCGGTAGAGTTCGCGCGCACGGTGGTGGCAAAGGGCGCCGGGGAGATCCTGCTGACCTCAATGGACCGGGACGGCACCAAATCGGGTTTTAACCTGCCGCTGACGCGGGCAATTTCCGATGCGGTGGACGTGCCGGTGATTGCCTCGGGCGGCGTCGGCAACCTGGACCACCTGGTGGAAGGCGTGACCAAGGGCGGCGCAAGCGCGGTGCTGGCGGCGTCGATCTTTCACTTCGGGGAATACACCATCCAGGAAGCCAAGAACCACATGGCCGCCGCCGGCATCCCGATGCGGCTGAACTGAGGGGCATGTGATGAGCCTGCTGCACGATCTCGAAACCACCATCCTGTCCCGCAAAGGCTCAGATCCGGAGGCCAGCTGGACCGCCAGGCTGCTCGCCAAAGGTCCGGAGAAATGCGCCGAGAAATTTGGCGAGGAAGCCATTGAGGCCATCATCGAAGCGGTGAAGGGCGACAGCGGCAAGCTCGCCTCGGAAGGCGCCGATGTGCTCTATCATTTCCTGGTGATGCTAGCCGCCCGTGACGTGGCGCTGGACGATGTGCTGCAGGTGCTGGCGGAACGCCAGGGCCTGAGCGGTATCACCGAGAAGGCCAGCCGCCCCAAGGGCTGATCCCGGACTCGGACGGCCCCTTTTGGAGGCGGGTCAAGGGAGGCGCAGCCTCCGCGCGGCAGCGCGGCTTGCCCTTGACGCGCGAAAGAAAAGTACAATCAGAAAGGCCCTGAAGGGCACACCTGCACCTTAAGGGCTTCTCAGCCCTTTCTTCTTGCGCCGCGCAGCGGCGCTACGCCCAACCGTGGAGGCCGTCCAAAGGACGGCCGGAACGGGCGGGAGCGCCTCCGCCCCGCCGCCGCCTCAAAGCTTCGAGGATATGATTCCGGTGGCGAAACCGCCGAAACGCAACTCTCCGAACAGGCGCTGGTATTCGATCTTGGGACAGCGGTTCTGGATCACCGTGACACCGCGTGCTTCGGCCTTTGCGGCGGCTTCGGCATGCTCCACCCCGATCTGCATCCAGATGGTCTGAAGGTCAGGAAACGCCTCCAGCGCCTCGTCCGCAATGGGCGGCACCGCCTCTGAGCGGCGGAAGATATCGACCATGTCCACCGGGGCGTCTATATCAGAAAGGCTGGCCCGCACTGTTTCGCCAAACAGCATCTTGCCTGCATGGCCGGGATTCACCGGAATCACCCGGTATCCCTTGAGACCCAGATAGCGCGCCACGTAATAACTGGGGCGCACCGGGTTCATCGACACGCCGACCACCGCCACAGTTTTGGTCCGCTGCAGGATCGTCTTCAGATGCTCGTCGCTGTATTCTGTCATGCCGCGCACACTAGCTGCGGCGCCCGCTCTCGCAAAGGCGGATTCGCTGCCGGGTGAACAAAAAAGCGCCCGGACGAACCGGGCGCTAGGTATGGAACGAGGGACAGTGAAAAAGATCTGCGGTGGTTCCACTCCGCAGTCCCTATTGAATATGGGCCACAGTCTGGAAAATAAAAGAGCACCTCTCGCAATCGTGAGGTGACAGGTTATTTCCTTAGAACCGCGGGCCAATGCGCGCGGCCATCCGCAATCATCTGCACCGTGTCCGCCTGCCACAGATGGTGGACCCCGCGGTTGTTCAGAAGAAACAATTCGCCGTCCACAATGGCCCAGATCTGCGGGTTTCCATCATGAAGCCGCCCCTGCGACATCGCATAGGCGCAGTAGCCGCCAAAGGCTGGCGCATAGGCCCGCGGGTTGGCCTCGAACTGCGCCTGATTGCGGGCTGATGCAAACCGCCAGACAACGCCTTTCCACATCACTGCATGGCCGCGCCGTCCGGGTTCTGCCGTGCCATGTTCGAAAAACGCAACCGCATCATACCCCCCGATAGCAACGCCCGCGCGGGAGGAGAAAACAGCAGCATCTGCCCGCACCATATCCGGCAGGGACACAAACATCACCGCAATGGCCATCAGGACCAGACGCAAGGCCACATTGCACTCCATTCACTTCTTGCAACAGACTTTCGACTCTGCCGCACCGCCCTGCTCTTGCAAAGACAGCATACGCAGATGTGATCAGCCCGTGACAGCCGGCGCTGCGGCCCTACCGGGCGATAGAGGCGTAAAGCGCAATGGCCGCTGCGTTGGAAACATTGAGCGAGCCAAAACCGCCCGCGGCGTCAATCTTGACCAGCCCGTCGACCGTTTCCTTGGTTTTCTGGCGCAGGCCAGGCCCTTCGGCGCCCAGAACCAGTGCCACCGGCAGGTGCTTTTTGCCGTCCAGTGCGGTCTCGATGGTGTTCTCCGCCTCGCCGTCCAGGCCCAGCACGACAAAGCCCATGTTTTGCAGCTCGGTGATGGTGTCGGACAGGTTGCGCATCCGCAGATAGGGCTGGCGTTCCAGCGCGCCGCTGGCGGTCTTGGCCAGCGCCCCGGTTTCCGGTGCGGAATGGTGGCGGGTGCCGATTACCGCACTGGCGCCCAGCACCTCGGCCGAGCGCAGGATGGCGCCGACGTTATGCGGATCCGTCACCCGGTCCAGCAGCAGCACCCGCGGCGCCTCGCGGCCGATGCAGTTGTCGGCCAGCCCGCCCCAGTTCAAGGGCTTCACTTCCAGAGCGGCGCCCTGATGCACCGACTGCGGGTCAATCGGAGGGTTGAACTTGCGCGGGTCGATCACCTCGGCCTCGACGCCCGAGGCTGCGATGGCGTCCGCCAGTTTCACTTCAGCGTTCATGGTCACCATCAGGCGCAGTTTTTCGCGCTGAGGATTCATCAGCGCATCGCGCACCGCATGCAGCCCGAACAGCCATACGGTTTCTGCCGAGGCGGCCTTTTTGGACTGTTCTTTTGCGACGACCCATTTGGGCTTCTTGGTCATTTTGCTCTCCGGCAGAAAGAATTTTCAAGGCGTGCTGAAAACTTGCGTTTTTCCGGTTGACGCCCCTTTGGCCTGCTTGTAATCACGCCTCCACATCAGGTGCAACATGCAACTGACAGTGGGCGACAGGCCGCAAGGTGTGGCAGGGGACTGTAACTCCCTCGCGGAGACGCACGCCTGGTTCGATTCCAGGGTCGCCCACCATCTTCTCTTCTATTCAGACCAGACGATGGTGGCCCAGCTGCAGGCCGGACGGTCTGCGCGCCGCCGCTGTGCTGTCCCGAGCAGCAAAAAACCCGCTTGAGCTTCGCGGGCTTTCCGTTTGATTTAAAATGGGAATGCGCCAATCAGGCGGTTTCAGCAACGGCCTGTTCCGCCCAGGCAACCAGAGCGTCCAGATCCGGCCCCGCCTCCACGGCCATACCGTCGGCAAAGGCCTGGAACGGCTCCACGTTCATCTTGTTGACGCCGGAAATCACCGGAATACCAAGGGCCAGCGCCTCGCCGATGACAGACCGCATGCCGCGCCCGTCGGCCTCGTGCTTGCCGAATTTATTGACGATCATCAGTTGCGGCGCCGGGTCCGATTGCAACGTGGCAGAGACCTGCCCGACTGCCTGTTCCAGCGCTTCGGGGTTGAGGCGGCAACCGCGGGCACCTGCACCCAGGGATTGCGAAATGCGGATGGTTTCGCCGCCGGGCAAAACCCGCACATCCATGTCGCACAGTTCCTTGTCGTAGCATTCAACATTGGTCTGCGCGATGCCTGCCAGGCGGATGCCCTTGGCCTGCAATTTCTCAGCCAGCTCACTCAGCAGGCGGTCGGTGGCACCGCGTTCTTGGGTCATCACAAAGGCCAGGTGCATCGGTCGTTCTCTCCAGTGTCGTCTCAGTTCATAGGTGGTGATGCGGCGGGCGGGGTCAACCCCTACCACGGCAACGGGTGATAGCCGATGACCGGGGCGTGCAGGATCAGCAGGGCCAGGAAAACCGCACCCGCCAGCCCGGCTTCAGCCGCAGAGGGGCGCAGGCGGGCCAGATTCAGCCGCGCGGTGTTGCGGCTGAGGCGGGTCCATTCGCCCTGCCCCATCCGGCGCCGTGTGCGCCGGTCGATGATCACCATGCCGGCCCAGGCAAAGCCCGCAAACAGGCCAAACAGGATCACATGCGCCAGATCGCCATTGGCCAGCAGATGCGCCCCGGCCCAGAGCGCCATGGCCGCAAGCAAAGGGTGGCGGCTGACACCCAGAATGCCGGGATCAGCCGGATCAAATGCCCGCAGGCCCAGCCCGCCAAAGCTGAACGGGTTTTGCCGCATCATGCCCGCAACGGCCAGCAGGCAGGCCAGCGGCATCAGCAGAAGCGGCGCCCAGCGGAAGATGTCCCAATAGGGCAGCACGCCGACATAAGGCGCCCGTGCCGCCGCCACGATCAGCCAGGCCAGAATTGCCAGCGACAGCAGGCTGTAGGCGATGATGTAGCCGCGCAGGCCCAGGCGGCCCACCAGCCAGGGCCGTACCGGTGGGCGTACGGGGATCGCATGGCTGGCCAGAAACAGCATCAGCGCGGCGGTGAATTCAAGCCAGCCCATCGGGATCTCTCCTGCCTTAGATCAGTCTTGTTTGCAGCTATACGCGGGCGGGCAGTGCAGAACGTTGCCCCAGATCAAAAAAGGGCGCCGCTGGGGCGCCCTTCTCATTTCGCGGCAGAGGCTTACAACCCCAGCGCCTTGCGCCTCTCCTCGGCAAAACCCTGCACCATGCGGTCGGCGATCAAGGCAAGGATCGCCATCGCAGCCCCGGCGGATATGCCAAGCCCCACATCCGCCTGCCCCAGCGCCAGATAGATAGACTGGCCCAGACCGGTCGTGCCGATCAGCGCCGCAATTACCAGCATCGCAAAGGCATAAAGGATGGTCTGGTTCAGACCCAGCAGGATTGACGGCGCGGCATAAGGCGCGCGGATATCCTTGAGCATCTGCCATTTGGTCGCGCCGGAGGCTGTTGCGGCTTCGATCATCTCCTCTGGTGTCGAGACCAGCCCGTGCCTTGTGTAGCGGATCATCGGCACGATGGCATAGGCGATAATCGCCAGGAAGGCCGAGAACTCGCCGATCTGAAACACCATCAGAACCGGGATCAGGAACACAAACAGCGGGATCGTCTGCAGCATGTCGCAAATGGGCCGCACCAGCCGCCAGGCACCGGGCGACACCGCCGATACGAGGCCGATGGCGCCGCCCATCACCGCGCAGGCAAAGACCGCAGCCCCCGACAGATACAGCGACAGCAACGCCCGCTCCCATAGGCCGGAGACCAGAATGGTGCCCAGCAGAACAACTGTCATGATCGCCAGCCCGCGCCCGCCAGCAACCCAGGCCAGCGCGCCCGCGCCAATCAGCACAAAGGGCCAGGGCAGTTGCGAAATACCTGTCTCCAGCATGCCGGCGGCAATCAGCAGCATCACGCCCAGCGCCATCTGCCCGCGCAACGCAAAGACCACGCCGGCAGCGGCGCCCGCTGCAAACAGCACCGCACTCATCATCGGGGTCCAGGAGAAACCCCAGGTGAAGGGCAGCACCGCCTGGTCCAGCCCGATCCGCAACGGCAGCAGCACATAAAACAGCACGTTGTTCTTGAACGCTGTCAGCGCATCGGCATTGGCGGTGGTAAAGGACGACAGCCCCCTGTCGACACTGTCCGCCACCGGGTTGAACAGCGTATAGGCGCCGGGCTGCTGAATATGGCTCCAAAACACGGCGCTGGCTGCGGCACCCACGGCCAGAATGCCCCAGGCGATGCGCGGATCGTGTTTGTCGCGCCGCTCTTCGGTCAGGGTGCCGCTCATCCGGTCGATCAGGATGGCAAAGACCACGATAACTGAACCGGCCAGCAGGCTTTGCCCGAACTGCGCCTTGCGCATTGTCAAAAGGACTTCCCAGCCGATATCGTCAAAGCCGCCGATTACCGCGGCGATGATCACCATCGACAGCGCCGCCATCAGGCATTGGTTGACACCGACCATGATCTGCTGCCCGGCTGAGGGGATCTCGCATTGAAACAGCTGCTGCAGCCGGGTGCCGCCGGCCATGATGGCGGCCTCCTTGATTTCCGGCTCGACCCGCTCCAGCCCCAAGAGCACATTGCGCGCCATCGGCGGCGCGGCATAGATGGCGGAGGCGATCAGGCCAACAACCGGGCCAAAGCCAAACAGCACCAGCAAGGGGGTGAGATAGGCAAAGGTCGGCACCGTCTGCATAATGTCCAACAGCGCCTGCACCGGTTTGCGGACGCGCGGGTATTCATTGGCAAGAATGCCAATGCCGCCGCCGATGATCAGCGCCAGCGGTACTGAAACAGCAACCAGCGCCAGCGTGTTCATGCTTTCGGGCCAGTACCCCGACGCCAGCACAAACCCGAGACCCACAAGGGCCATCAGCGCCATCCGCATGCCACCCAAGGTCCAGGCCAGCGCCGTGGTGGCGCAGATGACCAGCGGCCAGGGGGTGCTGCTCAGCACATAATTCGCCGCTTCCATCGGATAGAACATCAGCGCCGAAAAACCACGCGCAGTGGGTTTGATCAGCGCCAGCAGCCACTCCATCGCGGCGCCAACCCAATCGGTTGCGGGCAGCACCCAGGCGGCAGGGAATTTGACCAGCCATGGCAGGCTGCTTTCCAGCAGAAGGCACAGGGCACCCGCCGCCGCCGCGATCAGCGCCGCCACGGATCCTTTTGTCAGCACCGCCATTACCCCTGCTCCACCTGCAGCGCCGCCGCCAGGTCTGCCGGGTTCACGACGCCCACCACGTTGCCCTCTGGCGAGCGCACCGGCACCGGCTCGTACAGCTCCATGCAGCGCGCCAGGGCCGCGTCCAGCGTCATATCCTGGCGCAGGCCGGGATCATCGGCGCCATACGCCAGCCCCGCGCCGGCCTCCATCACCGAGGCCACACGGGCGTGCCGGCCCTTGGCCACATCCTTGGAAAACTCACGCACGTAATCATCCGCCGGGCGCAGCACGATATCGGCGGGGGTGCCGATCTGCACAATCCTGCCATCGCGCATAATGGCGATCCGGTCGGCCAGCTTCAGCGCCTCGTTGATGTCATGGGTGATAAAAACGATGGTGGTTTTCAGCTTGGCTTGGATTTCCAGGAATTCATCCTGCAGCTGGCGCCGGATCAGCGGGTCAAGCGCCGAGAACGGCTCATCCAGGAACCAGACCGAGCAATCCGCCACCAATGAGCGGGCAATGCCGACGCGCTGGCGCTGGCCGCCGGACAGTTCGCGCGGATAGTGGTTTTCACGGCCGCGCAGGCCGACCAGTTCGATCACCTCTTCCGCTTTGGCCTGCCGTTGCTTTTTCTTCACCCCCTGCACCCGCAAGGGATAGGCGACGTTTTCGGCCACCGTCATATGCGGAAACAGGCCAAAGTGCTGGAATACCATGCCCAGCTTCTTGCGTCGCAGTTCGATCAGCCGTTTGGGGCTGGCCTCGACGATGTTTTCGCCGTCGATGCGGATTTCGCCGCCGGTTGCGTGCAGCAGATGCGAGATGCAGCGGATCAGAGTCGATTTGCCGGACCCCGACAGCCCCATGATCACAAACAGCTCGCCCTCCTTGACTTGGAAGGACACATTCTGCACCGCCGGGATCAGCCCCTTGCGGCGCAGTTCTCCGGCAGCGTCATGCGGCGAGTGATGGGTTGCCAGCACCTCTTTCAAGGCGCTGCCTGCGTCATTGCCAAACACCTGCCAGACATTCTGGCAGGTGATGGCCGGCGTGTTCGCGCCAGTTTCAGAGCCACTCACTGGGCGCGGCTCACTTGATGGCGGCGTCGACAACCGGGCGCCATTTGCCCTCGTTTTCGGCCATCCAGGCAGCGACAACTTCCTCGACCTTGCCGCCGTCCACATCGACCGCGCCCATCATCGGTTGCTGGTCTTCCACGGCCAGAGTGTAGTTCGACAGGATCTCATAGGCGGCGGGCCAGGTTTCTTCAGCCCCCGACCAGGCGGCCTTGAAGATGCGCGAGGGCGAGAAGTCACAGTCGTTCACCGCATTCGGGTTAGGACCCCAGGCCGGGTCCGAGAAACAGGCCTCCTCACCCGCAGGCAGGTCGACGAATTTCACGTCATAAGCCGACATCGCCCAATGCGGCTGCCAGAAGGTGACCAAGAGCGGTGTCTTGCGCTCGGTCGCGGCGCGCAGTTCGACAATCAATGCGGCTTCGGAACCCGCAGGCACGGCCTTGAACGGCAGGTCCAGCCCAGTCATGCGGTCGGCGCCCGGCGTGCCCCAGTCGGCGGGGTAATCCACCAGGCGGCCATTGGGCAGGGTTTCCGCGGTGGCGAACTGCATCGCGCAGTCCTTCAGCGCTTCCCAGGCCGGCAGGCCGGGGCACAGCTCGGCCACATGGGCCGGATAGGCGATGCCTTCGCGCGCGTTCAGCTCCAGATCGCCAAGTTCAACAACAGTGCCCTCTTCGATCTTTTTGGCGTATTCATCCGAGACGTTCGAGGACCAGATTTCCAGCGTCGCGTGAATGTCGCCGTCTGCGATGGCCTGGAACTGGTTCATCATCCCGGCCGAGACAAATTCCACCTCATAGCCCGCGGCTTTCAGCATCCCGGCGGCGATATGGGTGGTCACATGCTGGCCGGTCCATTCGTTCACAGCCAGCTTGATCGGTTTGCTGGTATCACCAAGTTCCGCCGCCGAAGCAAAGCCCGCGGCAACCGTCATTGTTGCGGCGCCCAGCGCCAGCGCATATCCTTTGAAGTTCATTGTTTTACTCCCTGTCAGTGTTCTTGCGCCGCCGATTGTCCGGCTTGGCGCGTCCTTTTTGGAACCCGGCGGTTCATGGCGTCTGCCTGGCCTTGCGGCTGGTCTTATTCTTGTCAGCAAGCACCCATTGTCCAAGTGTGGCCGGGGATAATGCAAGTATTGGAACATATTACGACTGTTTGTCGAGTGATTGCGGCATAAACTGTGAAAAATTTTGATTGACGATTCAAGTTTCTGTGCAATGGGACAAGTTCCGGAATCACCCTGCCCCGTGCGGCAAACGCCCGCACCCGGCATAGCGCTGCCCGGAGCCCGGCTTCAAGACCTGCCCCGCACACAAAAACAGCGCCCCCGCCTGAGGCGGGAGCGCCGAAATCGAAACCCGGACCTTGCGGGTCAGGACCGGCCTTTGCCAGTGGCTTCCTCGATAACGGGCATCCATTTGGCCCGGTTCACCGCAAGCCAGCCACGGGCGGCGCCCTGCGGAGTTTCCCCCCGGACATCCACCAGGCCGATCAGCGGCTGCTGGTCCCAGATGCTCAGCTGATAGTTCTTCAGGATCTCATGGGCGGCCGGCCAGCGGTCCTTCAGGCCCGGCCAGCTCGCCTTCATCACGCCGCCGCGGGCAAAATCGCAATCGCCGGTGGCCTTGGGGTTCGGCCCCCAGGAGGGATCGGTGTAACAGGCCGGTTCCGGCTTGGGCAGGCGCACAAACTGCAGCGCGTAGGAAGACATCGCCCAATGCGGCGCCCAGAAGGTGGAGATCACCGGGCGTTTTTCCTTGTAGGCTTTCTGAAACTCCTCGATCATCGCCGCCTCGGATTCAGCCGCAACCACGTCAAACGGCAGATCCAGCGCCCGGATCCGGTCCGCCCCGGGCGAGCCCCATGAGTCCGGGTAAGCCAGGTAAATGCCGCGCTTGCCCTTGCCGTCTTTGGAGAAGATGCCCGCACAATCGCGCAGGGCTTCCCAGTTGGGCAGGCCTGGGCACATCTGCGCCACATAAGGCGGGAACACCACGCCGTTGCGGGCATCCAGGCCCAGGTCGCCCAGCTCCTCCACACGGCCTTCATCGCGGGCCGCAAAGTAATCCGCCGGGGTGCTGCTGGTCCAGATTTCCACCATTGCATGCACGTCGCCGCTGGCGATGTCGTCATACATGGTGCCCTGATCGGCTTCGACGTATTCGACGGTATAACCTGCTTCCTCCAGCATGCCGCCGGCGATATAGGTCGACAGATGCTGGCCGGTCCAGTTGTTCAGGGACAGCCGGATCGGTGTTCCGCTATCCCCCATGTCAGCGGCTTCGGCGGCCCCCGAAACCGCCAGCGCCGCCAAAGCGGCGGCAAACGCTTTGAATTTCATTGGCGTCACTCCCGTACTGCCAGTATTTCCACGTTCCGCGCCCCCGGGCACGGCTCTGGTTCCGGCATAGCAGGCGGGAGTTGACAAAGATTAACGGACCGCTGGAAGCGGCGGTCTTATGGCAGGGAAAAAATCTAAAACTTGCCTCAAGTGCGGACTGCGCACGCCAGCCGCCCTGACCGGTCAGCCGGTCTTGCGCGCTACCAGCAGGACCGGATCATAGGTCAGCGGCAGTTTGCCGCCACAGCCGAAACGCTGCCGGTAAGCACCTTCAAAGTCCTGCAGCCGCCTGCGGCTCCAGCTTTGCTGGGCGTGGCCGTTGACACCGGTCCGGCGCAGGTGCTTCAGCAGCTCCAGCGCGGTATCGAATTTCAGCACGGCAGTGCACTGTTCGATGGCCAGAATCTCCAGATCTTGCGGCAGCACGGACGGCCACTCCCCAGCATCCAGATAACTGGGCGCCGCGGCGGATGACCCAAGCGCCGCCAGCTCGCGGAACTGGCCCCGGCCAAAGCCGGACAGCGCCAGCCACCCGCCGGGTTTCAGCCGCGCCGCCAGCCGGGCGGTCAAGGCCGGCAGATCCGGGATCCACTGCACGGTCGAGGCTGAGGCGATCAGGTCCAGCTGCTGCGGCAGCGGCAGGGTCTCAACCGGGCCGGCCTCAAACCGGGACTGCGCCGGGGCTGCGCTGCCCAATGCCTGCAGCACCTGCGCCGCCTCCGGCACCAGGTCATTCAGCAACAGGCTGCCGGCCGTGAACCGTTGCAGCAGGTGCCGGGTCAGATGACCGGTGCCGCAGCCGAATTCCAATACCGCCCCAAACCGGCGGGGCGCGCCCTGCGCTTGCAGCAGCCCTGCAAGCTGCGCCGCAATATCCGCCTGCACAGAGGCGGTGCCGTGATAGCTGTTCAGCCCGCGGCGGAAGCTTTGGCGCACGCGGGTCTGATCCAGCTGAGGCGGCAGCGTATCTTTCACTGGAACAGCTCCTCCCAGTGCGAGAAGCGGCCAAAGGGGGCGTGCGGCGCGTCGATCTGTGTCACGTTCTGCCCCGCCCAGGCGCGTGCCAGATTGGCGGGCGGAAAGATCTTGTCGCCGGAGCTGATCCAGACCTTGTCAAAGCGCATCTGCCGCGCGTCGCCGCGCTGCTCTACCGCCAGCAGCTCAGCCCGGCGCGCCGGCACATCCAGCGCTTCGGCTTCTTGCGGGGCACCGAATACACGGGTCAGAAAGCCTTGGTAGCTTTCCAGGCTCAGCGTTTCCATTGTTCTGCGGAAGACCGCAGGCGGAATACCGGCGCCACGGTTCACCGGCTGCAAACTGCCGTTCACCGCCGCCTTGCGCTGGAACGGGTCGGGACGCTCCTGCTGCCAATGGGCATAAGCCGCCACGCCAAAGGACCAGGCCAAGACGCTGACCCGGCTGTAACCGGTCAGATCCGGCAGCTCTGCGTTCAGATCGGTATAGTCGCCGGCAAACAGGATGTCCTGCGGACCGTCCAAATGCCAGAACACCTCCGGCCCCACAGCCCAGCCGCCGAAGACAACGATGGCCTCGGCTGCATTGTTCTGTTTGAGCCAGCGGAACTCCATGGCTCAGAGCTCCCGCGCCAGCCGCAGCATGCCTGCGGTGATCTGGCTCAGCTGATCCGGGGACGTGATGAACGGCGGCATGGTATAGATGTTCTTGCCGAAGGGGCGCAGGAACACGCCCATATCATGGGCACGGGCGTGCGCCTCATCTGCGGAGACGGGATGTTTCATCTCGATGACGCCAATGGCGCCCAGAACCCGCACATCCGCCACATTGGGCAGATCGCGCGCCGGTGCCAGTTCAGACTGCATCTGCTCTGCAATCCCCGAGACAATTCCGCGCCAGTCCTGCCCGGTCAGCAGATCCAGCGAGGCCTTGGCCGCAGCGCAGGCCAGCGGGTTGGCCATATAGGTCGGACCGTGCATGAAAATACCGGGATTGCCGCCGCCCACGCCTTCCGCGACGCGGTCATTGGTCATGGTGCAGGCAAAGGAGATATGGCCGCCGGTCAGCCCCTTGCCCAAACAGATGATATCCGGTTCCACGTCGCAGAACCCGGTGGCAAACAGCGCGCCGGTGCGGCCAAAACCGGTGGCGATCTCGTCGAAAATCAGCAGGATGCCCAGCTCATCGCACAGCGCACGCGCCTGGTTCAGATATTCCGGGTGGTAGAAATACATGCCGCCGGTGCCCTGCACCACGGGTTCCAAAATGAAGGCGGCGATCTTCTGCGCGTTGGCTTCCAGCACGGTGCGCAGTTCTCCCAGACCGTTTTGTGCCGGATCATCGCTCCAACCCTCATTTATGCGGACCGGCGGGCGGGAGACGAAATGCTGCACGCTCAGTGCGCCCTGGAACAGGTGGTGCATGCCGGTGTCCGGGTCGCAGACGCTCATCGCCTTCCAGGTATCGCCGTGATAGCCAGAGCGGATGGTGGCAAACTCCTTGCGCTCTGGCTGGCCGATGGCGTGCTGATACTGCACCGCCATCTTCATCGCTACCTCGACCGAGACCGAACCGCTGTCGCAATAGAAGATCCGCGTCAGACTTTCGGGGGTGATCTCCAGCAGCTTGCGGCCCAGGTCGATGGCCGGATCGTGGGTCAGCCCGCCGAACATCACATGCGGCAGGGTGTCGAGCTGGGCGTGAATGGCCGATGTGATCGCCGGGTTCCTGTGGCCGTGCATCATGCACCACCAGGACGACATCGCGTCGATCAGCCGGGTGCCGTCGTCGAGCGTGATGTGGACGCCTTCGCTTTCCTTGACCACAAAGGTCGGGCCGGGTTTGGCGACATTGGTGTAAGGGTGCCAGAGGTGCTGCTGGTCGAACTCCAGCTGGGTGAGGCCGGATGCACTCATGCCAATGCCTCCCTGATCAGATCCACATTGATGCTTTCGGCAAAGGTTTCTTTGAGCGCCGTTCTGGTCCGGTCGATAGACCGGGCCGCGCCCGACCCTCCCCCCGGGAGGGCGCTTCGCACCCGCCCAGGCTCGGGCGCGTCCCTCAGATCTTCAATGATGGGGAGCCGCCCCAAATGCGCCACTTTGCCGAACTGGCAAATGGTTTCCTCCACCTCCGGCTCGGCGTCGCCTATGAAGGCCACGCCCACAACCAGACAGCCCGCATCGCGCAGGGCCTTCAGCGACAGGAGGGTGTGGTTGATCGTGCCCAGCTGCGTCCGCGCGCACAGGATCACCGGCGCGCCCCAGCGGGCAAACAGGTCGAGATACAGCACCTTGCGGTTCAAGGGCACCATAAGCCCGCCGGCCCCCTCGGCCACCAGCACGCCGTCGGCTTCGGGCAAGTCCAGCGTATCCGGGTCGATCTCCACGCCCTCGGCCTCCGCCGACAGATGCGGCGAGGCAGGGAGTTGCAGCAGATACCCCTCGGGCAGCGCCGGGCGGCCTGACAGGCGTGCGACGGTCTGGCTGTCGGTCTCCTCCTCCAGCCCGGATTGCACCGGCTTCCAATAGGTCGCACCCAGCGCCTGCACCAGGCCGGCCGAAAAAATGGTCTTACCAATGCCGGTATCGGTTCCTGTGACGATCAGCGCGCTCATGGCCTTGTCTCCATTTCCCGGGCGAGGTCTTCGAACATCCGGGTGACGACCCCTGCCCCCGTGTTCAACGTGATCGACAGCCGCAGCCGCGAGGTGCCACGCGGCACTGTAGGCGGGCGGATGCCGCGGATGTCATAGCCGTGGCCTTGCATCGCTGCTGCCAGCGCCATGGTGCGTTTGTCGTCACCGATCACCACCGGCAGGATCTGGCTGTGATAGCCGTCCAACCCGCAGAGGTGTTTTGCCTCTGCTTGCGCATGGGTGATCCCCTGCCACGCCTGTTCGCGGCGTGCCGGGTTCTGTTGCAGTTCAGCCAGGGCCGCCCGTACCAGTGCGGCGTTCAGCGGTGACGGGGCGGTGGCAAAAATAAACCCGCGCGCCTTGTTGATCAGTGTCTCGATCAGCACCCGCTGGCCGCAGATCAGCGCGCCAGAGGCCCCCAGCGCCTTGCCGCAGGTGTGCAGGCTCAGGACGTTTGGCCGGTGCGCAATGCCCTGTGCCAGCCCGCGGCCCAGATCGCCGAACACACCTGTGGAATGCGCCTCATCCACCACCAGAACCGCGCCATCGGCATCGGCAAGCGCCATTAGCGCATCCAGCGGCGCCAGGTCGCCGTCCATCGAATAGACCGCCTCAACCGCGATCCAGACCTGGCCTATGCCGCCCTCGGCACGCCAAGCCTTCAGCACCCGCGAAGCGTCTTCCACGTCGCCATGGGCAAAACTGCGGGTCTCTGCCCGGCCCAGCCGCATCCCGTCATGGGTGCTGGCATGGATCAGCGCATCATAGAGCACCAGATCGCCCTGCTGCGGCAGGGTCGAGAAGATCGCCTGATTGGCGGTGAAGCCGCCGCCCATGAACAGCGCCGCCTCGGTGCCGAAAAACGCCGCGGCCTCTGCCTCCAGCAACTGATGTTCTGCGTCATTGCCGCGCAGCAGGCGCGAGCCGCCTGCCCCGACCGGCACCCCGCGCGCCAGCGCATCGGCGGCAGCGGCGCGCAGCACATCGCTGCCCGCCAGCCCAAGATAGTCATTGGAGGCAAAGTCATGCCCGTCCCGCGGCATCAGCTGCCGGTAGCGCCCGCGATTGCGCAGCGCTTCCAGCGATGTCTCATGCCTCGGGAAGGCGCCCGCCATCAGCGGCTGCCGTCACATCCCACCGCCATCGCGGTGATGCCCAGACGGTCGAACAGCTGCTGGTCCTTGTCCTCTTCCGGGTTGTCGGCGGTCAGCAGCGTGTCGCCCACAAAGATCGAGTTGGCACCGGCAAAGAAGCACATCGCCTGCATTTCGTCCGACATATCGGTGCGGCCTGCGGAGAGGCGCACGTGGGATTTCGGCATCAGGATGCGGGCCAGCGCCACCGAGCGGACAAATTCGATCGGGTCCAGCTTCTCGACATTGGCCAGCGGCGTGTCGGCAATCGGGATCAGCATGTTCACCGGCACCGAGTCGGGATGCACCTCCAGCGTTGCCAGCGCCAGCATCATGTCGATACGGTCCAGCTGCTGCTCACCCATGCCGACAATACCGCCGGAGCACACTTTGATGCCCGCCTCGCGCACCCGGTTCAGGGTGTCAATCCGGTCCGCGAATGTGCGGGTGGTGATGATCTCGGAGTAATACCGCTCGGAGGTGTCGATATTGTGGTTGTAATAATCCAATCCGGCATCGCGCAGGCGGAACACCTGGTCTTCCTCCAGCATGCCCAGGGTCATGCAGGTCTCCATGCCGAGATCCTTGACGCCCTGCACCATGGCTTCCAGTGCGGCCATGTCGCGGTCCTTGGGCGAGCGCCAGGCGGCGCCCATGCAATAGCGCGTCGCGCCGCCTTCCTTGGCTTTCCTGGCTTCGGCAATCACCCGCTGCACCTCGATCAGCTTGGAGGCTGACAGCTGCGCGCCGTTGCGGGCAGACTGCGAGCAATAGGCGCAATCCTCGGCGCAGCCGCCGGTCTTGATGCTGAGAAGCTTGGATTTCTGCACCTGATTGGGGTCGAAATACTGCCGGTGCACCGTGTGCGCCTGAAACAGCAAGTCCATGAAAGGCTTGTTGTAAATCGCTTCCGCTTCTTCGCGGGTCCAGTCGGTGCGGATGGGTGCAGCGTCCAGCATGCTGTCTCCTGTTCTCGTATACCAGTTGGCCATACGCGGATGGCGTTGCGGATTTTTATAGATAATTTCACCACCCCCGATCAAGCATCAAAGCTGCGCTGCAGCGATTTGACCCGCTTTTGCGTCCTTAACGCCAGTACCAGCCTGATATTAATGCCAAAAAATAATCTACAAAGATTTCGGTTGACGCGCGCCCTGTGCCTCCCCTACCCCTAAGGCCACGCAGGGGAGTCCCGCCCAAGGGACTGAGAGGCGTCAAGGTGCGGGGCAACCCAAACCGGCGGCGCGACCCTTTGAACCTGACCCAGTTGATACTGGCGTAGGAAGCAAGGACGCGCCTTTTGTCCGCTTGTCCCCGCGGGGACAGCCGTTTGAAACAGGCGCATTCCGGTAAAGCAGGCCTCTTTGCCTGCCGGTTTCCCAGCCAAAACTCATCTGGTGTCTTTTCTGAGTTTTCGGCTTTGAGGAGCACCAAAATGAACGTCCCCAACCCCAAGATCACCACAGGCGCCCTGCCCGCGTCGCGCAAGATCTATGTCGCAGGCGAAGTCCACAAGGACATCCGCGTGCCGATGCGCGAAATCGCCACCCACCCCACCGCAGGCGAAGCACCGCTGCCGGTCTATGACAGCTCCGGCCCCTATACCGACCCAGATGTGCTGACCGACATCCGCCGGGGCCTGCCGCAGCTGCGCCGTGACTGGATTCTGGCGCGCGACGACGTTGAGGAATACCAGGGCCGTGATGTGACCCCCGCCGACAACGGCTTTGTCGCGGGCGACCGTCTGACACCCGAATTCCCGGTGAAACCCGCACCGCTGCGGGCCAAGGACGGCAAGGCGGTGACCCAGCTGGCCTATGCCCGCGCTGGGATCATCACGCCAGAGATGGAATTCATCGCCATCCGCGAAAACCAGCTGCGCGAATTGTCCCCCTGCCACCGCGATGGCAACGACTTTGGCGCCAATATCCCCGATTACGTGACGCCGGAGTTTGTCCGCGATGAGATCGCCGCCGGCCGCGCCATCATCCCCGCGAACATCAACCACCCCGAGATCGAGCCGATGATCATCGGGCGCAATTTCCTGGTCAAGATCAACGCCAATATGGGCACCTCTGCCGTCACCTCCTCGATGGAGGAAGAGGTCGACAAACTGGTCTGGTCGATCCGCTGGGGCGCCGACACGGTGATGGATCTGTCGACGGGCCGCAACATCCACAACACCCGCGAATGGATCATCCGCAACAGCCCCGTGCCGATTGGCACTGTGCCGATGTATCAGGCGCTGGAGAAGGTGAACGGTATCGCCGAAGACCTGACCTGGGAAGTGTTCCGCGACACCCTGATTGAGCAGGCAGAGCAAGGCGTGGATTACTTCACCATCCATGCCGGCGTGCGCCTGCACATGGTGCCGATGACCGTTGAGCGGGTGACAGGGATTGTGTCGCGCGGCGGCTCGATCATGGCCAAGTGGTGCCTGCACCACCACAAGGAAAGCTTCCTCTATGAGCATTTTGAGGAAATCTGCGATATTTGCCGCCAGTATGACGTGAGCTTCTCGCTGGGTGACGGGTTGCGCCCCGGCTCAATCGCTGATGCCAATGACGCCGCACAGTTTGCCGAGCTGGAGACCCTCGGGGAACTCACCAAGATCGCCTGGGCCAAGGATTGCCAGGTGATGATCGAAGGGCCGGGCCATGTCGCCATGCACAAGATCAAAGAGAACATGGACAAGCAGCTGGAATGCTGCCACGAGGCGCCGTTCTACACGCTTGGGCCGCTGACCACCGATATCGCGCCGGGCTATGACCACATCACATCCGGCATCGGCGCGGCGATGATCGGCTGGTTCGGCTGCGCGATGCTGTGCTACGTGACGCCCAAGGAGCACTTGGGCCTGCCAGACCGCGATGATGTCAAGGTTGGCGTGATTACCTATAAGATCGCCGCCCATGCCGCCGACCTCGCCAAGGGTCTGCCCGGTGCGCAGCGCCGCGATGATGCGCTCAGCCGTGCGCGGTTTGAGTTCCGCTGGGAAGATCAGTTCAACCTGTCGCTGGACCCGGATACCGCGCGCGAGTTCCACGACCAGACCTTGCCCAAGCAGGCGCATAAGGTGGCGCATTTTTGCTCCATGTGCGGGCCGAAGTTCTGCTCGATGCGGATCAGCCACGACATCCGCGCCGAGGCGCAGAAGGAAGGCATGGAAGCGATGGCCGCCAAGTTCCGCGAAGGCGGCGAGCTGTATGTGCCCGCACCCGAGAAGGTGGAACCGGCGGAATGATCACCATCGCAGGCGCAGGCCTTGCCGGCCTCGCCTGCGCCTATGAACTGGCGCAGCGCGGGGCGGCTGTTACCGTCTATGAACGCGGGGAAACCCCCGGGGGCAGCAGCGTTGCGCGGTTTGCCGGCGGCATGCTGGCCCCCTGTTGCGAACGCGAAAGCGCCGAGGAGGAGGTGATCACCCTCGGCAGCCGCGCCGCCGACTGGTGGGCCAGGGTCACACCGGTCCACAGGCGCGGCACGCTGGTGGTGGCGCCGGCCCGCGACCGGGCAGAGCTTACCCGTTTTGCCCGCCGCACCACAGGCCACCGGGGGGTGGACGGGGCCGAGATCACCGGGCTGGAGCCCGCGCTGGAGGGGCGGTTTTCGCAAGGGCTGTTCTTTGAGGGGGAGGCGCATCTGGATCCGCGCCGCGCCTTACGGGACCTCAGCGCCAAGGTACAGGCGATGGGGGTGGACATCCGCTATGGCACGCCTGCCCCTGCCACTACCCCTGCCGGTGTCACGCTGGATTGCACCGGCATGGCGGCATCCCTGCCCAGCCTGCGCCCGGTGCGCGGCGAGATGGCGATCCTGCATTGCCCCGAGGTGCAGATCAGCCGCACCCTGCGGCTGCTGCACCCGCGGATGCCGCTGTATCTGGTGCCCCGCGGGGACGGGCATTTCATGATCGGCGGCACCATGATCGAAAGCTCCTCGGACCGGGCCATCACCCTGCGCTCGCTGAGCGAGTTGCTGAGTGCGGCCTTCACCCTACACCCCGCATTCGCCGAGGCCAGTGTGGTGGAGACCGGCGCAGGCCTGCGCCCCGCCTATCCCGACAACCTGCCGCGGCTGATCGAACAGGACGGCACGCTCTACCTCAACGGGCTTTACCGCCACGGCTTTCTGCTGGCACCCGCGATGGCGCAGCAAGCCGCGGACCAACTGTTACCGGAGACCACAGATGAAAATCATCGTGAACGCCAGACCGCATGACGTATCCGCAACCGACCTCCAGTCTGCGCTGCATGAGCTGGGCTTTGCCTGCTCCTCGGTTGCGACCGCGCTGAACGGCCGATTTGTGGCCCGCAGCAACCGGGAGGACGTACAGCTGACTGAGGGCGACCACCTGGAAGTCCTGGCACCGATGCAAGGAGGCTGAGATGGAATTCTACGGAACAGATATCACCTCGCGGCTGCTGCTGGGCACCGCGCAATACCCCTCACCCGCCGTTCTGGCAGAGGCGGTGAAATCCAGCGGCACCGGGATCATCACCGTCAGCTTGCGCCGCGAAACTGCTGATGGCTCGGGCGCCGGCTTTTGGGACAGCTTGCGGACGGCCGGCTGCCGGATCCTGCCCAATACTGCCGGCTGCCATTCGGTGCAGGAGGCAGTGACCACGGCGCATATGGCGCGGGAGTTGTTCGGCACCCCATGGATAAAGCTGGAAGTGATCGGCCATTCCGACACCCTGCAGCCGGATGTGTTCGGGCTGGTCGAGGCGGCACGGATCCTGAGCAATGAGGGCTTTCAGGTCTTTCCCTACACCACCGATGATCTGGTGGTGGGCGAGCGGCTGCTGGCGGCGGGTTGCGAGGTTCTGATGCCCTGGGGGGCGCCGATCGGGTCCGGCCAGGGATTGCGCAACCCGGATGCCCTGCGGGCGATGCGGGCGCATTTCCCACGCGTGCCGCTGATTGTGGACGCCGGCATCGGGCGGCCCTCGGATGCCGCACAGGCGATGGAGCTGGGCATGGATGCGGTGCTGCTGAATACAGCCGTGGCCAAGGCCGGCGACCCGGCAGCGATGGCCGCGGCCATGGCGCTGGCAATTGAGGCCGGGCGCGCGGGCTATGAGGCCGATCCGATGGAGCGGCGTGACATGGCGGTGCCCTCAACCCCTGTACTTGGCTTGGCGGAGTTTGCCTGATGGAACGTTTCTACCTGATCACTGGCCATGTCGGCCGGCTGGAACTGCTGGTGCCCCAAGGGGCCAAGCTGGTGCAACTGCGCATCAAGGACGAGCCTGAGACTGAGGTGCGGCGCCAGATTGCCCGGGCGCGGGATTTCTGTGCAGTGCATGACGCGCAGCTGGTGGTGAATGACTATTGGCAGGCAGCGCTGGATCTGAACTGCAACTTTGTGCACCTGGGCCAGGAGGACATGGACACGGCGGATTTCGCTGCGCTGCGCCGCAAGGGCGTCCGCTTTGGCCTGTCCACCCATGACGAAAGCGAGCTGGAACGCGCGCTGTCGTTCGGGCCGGAATATGTGGCGCTGGGGCCGGTCTATCCGACGCTGCTGAAGAAGATGAAATGGAACCCGCAGGGGCTGGAGCGGGTGACGCGCTGGAAGCAGATGGCCGGGGATACGCCGCTGGTCGCGATTGGCGGGCTGACGCCCGAGCGGCTGCCCGGGGTGTTTGCTGCCGGTGCGGACAGCGCTGCGGTGGTGACCGACATCCAACTGGCTGATGACCCCGAAGCGCGCACCCGCGAATGGGCGGAGGCCTGCCGGGTCAAGGAGGCAGCATGAGCCGCTATGCCCGCCAGACGGTCCTGCCGGAGGTCGGTGCTGAGGGGCAGGAACGGCTGGCCCGGTCGCATGTTCTGGTTGCGGGTGCCGGCGGTCTTGGCTGTCCGGTACTGCAGTATCTCGGCGGCGCAGGCGTGGGGTGCATCACCGTGATGGACAGCGACAGGGTGGAAGAAAGCAACCTGCACCGTCAGGTTCTTTATACTATGGGCGACCTTGGCCAGCCCAAGGCAATGGCCGCCCGGCGGCACTTGCTGGCGGCCAACCCGTCTCTGAATGTGACAGCTCGGGTTGAAAACCTGGATGCGGCCAATGCTGCCGCGCTGGTGGCTGCGGCTGATCTGGTGGTGGATGCGGCGGATAGTTTTGCGGTGTCCTATATCCTGTCGGATGCATGCCGGGCGCAGGGCAAGATGCTGATCTCGGCCTCGGCGCTGGGGCAGTCGGGCTATGCCGGGGGATTTTGCGGCGGCGGGCCGTCGTTGCGGGCCGTGTTCCCGGACCTGCCCGCGCAGGCGGCGACCTGCGCAACTGCAGGCGTGATGGGGCCGGCCGTCGGCATGATCGGCGCCTTGCAGGCGCAGCTGGTCCTGAAGTCCCTGCTCGATCACCAGCCGTCCCCGCGGGGACAGGTGTTTGTTTTCCGGCTCCAGGACCTGCAGGTCAGCAGCTTCCGCTTTGATGAGGCGGAAGAACCGGAGGACGCCCTGCCCTTTGTCGCGGCCTCGCATATCACTGCCGCGGATACGGTGATCGAACTGCGCGATGCCGCTGAGGCGCCCGGATTGCCCGCGTTCCAGGCCCGCCGGATTGCCCGCGCCGATCTGCTGGCGGCAGAGCTGCCGCGCAAGGGGCGGATTGTGCTGTGCTGCCGCACCGGCCTGCGGGCTTGGGGCGCAGCCTCGGATCTGAAGGCTGCGGGCTATGGCGACCTCGTCCTGCTGGCGGCCGGAGACCCCGCATGACCGCGATCCTGGCGATTGGCGGAACCGACAGCAGCGGTGGCGCCGGCCTCACCCGCGATACGGCCATGGCTGCAGAGTTCGGGGTGACGGTGCGCCCGGTGGTGACGGCTGTGACAGTGCAGACCGATGCCGCGGTCCTGGCCATTCACCCCAGCACGCCGCAAGCCGTTGCAGACCAGGCGCAGGCAGCCTTGGCCGCATTACCTGCACCCGCGGCAGCCAAGATCGGAATGCTGGGGTCTGCCGCAGCGGCCAGCGCAGTTGACGCGGCCCTGCCCCAAGAGATGCCTATCGTGCTGGATCCGGTTCTGAAAGCAAGTTCCGGCGGCAGGCTGATGGCGGCAGACGGCTTTGGCGCATTGCTGCAGCGGGCGGCCTTAGTCACCCCGAACCTGGCAGAGCTGGAAGTGCTTTCCGGCTCAACCGGCAGCATCGAGGCGCAGGCGGCGCAGCTGCTGGCACAGGGGGTGCGGGCGGTGCTGGTCAAGGGCGGCCATGGCACCGGCGCTGATAGCATTGATGTGCTGTTTACCGCCGGTGGCGCGGCAACGCCTTTTGCCGCGGCGCGGCTGCCGGGTTCCAAACGCGGCACGGGATGCAGCCTGGCCACCGCAATCGCCTGCTGCCTGGCCAGGGGAGAGACCCTGCCGGAGGCCTGCCGCCTGGGCAAAGCCGCTGTCCGCCGCTGGCTTGGCCGCTGAAGCCTGGAAGGTCGCTGAGAGACGGTTTTGCGGCCGGTTCGGAACGGAGCCGCCGGGCATGTTTTTTTAGTCTGGCAAGCGTGCCTTAACTGCCAGCACCGGAAACCAGCCGCATGACCGACATCACCGCCCTTACCGCCGAGGACATGGCCGCCAGGCTGCGAAGCCGCAGCCTGAGTGCCCGCGAGGTTCTGGCCGCGCATAAGGCGCAGACCGAGGCGCGCAACAGCACCGTCAACGCCTTTGTCACCCTGGACTGGGACGCGGCAGAGGAGCGGGCCGCAGAACTGGATGCGATGGCGGCATCGGGCGGATTTGCCGGACCGCTGCACGGCCTGCCGGTTGCCATCAAGGACTGCTTTGAAACCAAGGGCTTGCGCACCACCTGGGGGTCCAGGAGTTTTGAAAAACATGTGCCGGATTATGATGCCCTGCACGTGGCCCGCCTGTGCGCAGCGGGCGCAGTGATCACCGGCAAAAGCAACACGCCTGAGTTCACTTTTTCCGGCCAGACCAGCAATTTGGTGGCCGGCACCACCCGCAACCCGCTGAACCCGGAAAAGACTGTGGCCGGCAGCTCTGGCGGCGCTGCGGCGGCGCTGGCGGCAAACATGGTGGCGCTGGCCGATGGCTCGGACCTCGGCGGCAGCACCCGCACGCCCGCCGCCTGGTGCGGTGTCGTGGGCTACCGGCCAACCCCGGGCCTTATTCCCTATGACCCGAATCCGGCGCCGTTTGACGGGCTGTCGGTACCCGGCCCGATGGCGCGGAGCGTGCGCGATCTGGTGCTGATGCTGGAAGCCATGCAGGGCAATACACCCCGCCAGCCGCTGGGCTTCTGGCAGGACCTGCCGCGGCTTGCCGCCCTGGAAGAGGCGCCGCCCCGCAGCGCAGGCAGGGTTGCCCTGTCGCTGTCCCCTTTTGGCGCCTGCGTTGACGCGTCGGTGCAGGCAGCGATTGCCCCGGCGGAGGCACTGTGCCGGAGCCTCGGCTGGCAGGTGGCGGCGGACGCTCCCGGTCTGGCGCCGCTTTTGGCGCATGGCGGAATTGTCCGCGGCCAATGCGCGCTGCAGATCCAAACGCAGCTGCAGCCGGACATGGCACTGGCAGGCGAAAGTTTCCGCACCGCCTGCGCCCAGGCCGAAGGACGCAGCCTGGCGGAGCTGGCCGCCTATCAAAAGACCCGCGCCGCGGTTTGGACGGATGTCAGCAGCTTTTTCGAGCGCTACGACTTTGCCCTCTGGCCCACGGCCACGGGGATGCCCTTCTCTGCCGGCCTGCGTGACAGCGAACTGACCGAGGACTGGCGCACCGTAACGCTTACCCCGCCGCTAGAGCTGCCTTCCATTTCGATCCCCTTTGGCACCTCGTCGGACGGAATGCCCGCCGGGCTGCATATCACCGGCCCCAAAGGCGCGGATGCGCGGCTGCTGCAGTTCGCCCACAGTATTGAGCGTGCGGGCCGGACCTGAGCCACTGGCAATAAATGCAGAAGGGCAAGCCGTTTCATTGCAATCGCGTAAAATTTCACGCTGCCTTGCAGAGGGAACAGCGGCCGTTCACACATGCCGCAGAGAAATAGAAATGGGCGGTAACCGAAGTCTAAGACAGCCTCCTGGCCATCGTGCTCGCCAGTGACTTCCTGTCGGAGGGTCAAGCCGGATTCAAACACTCCCAAACCGCAGCCAAGTGCCAGGGCAATATCACCGGTGATCTTACGGTCGCTTCCGGTGCTGGGGCCTTGCTGGCAAGCGAGATACGCAAGTCATGATCTGGCCCTTCCGTAAGACGCCCGAAATTGAACAGCGCAGCCTGCAAACAGGCCTGACGCCGCAACACATCGGCATGCGCCGCCGCAACCTTGTCTCGGATGGCTCAGCGGCTCTGTCAGCCACGGTTCAGGTAAACACCAGCCTTCTTAACTGAAGGTGCTGCTCCGAGTGCCTAAGACGAATTTTGTCGGTCTTTGGTCGAAGCCAGCATAGGTCAAGTTCAATGGCCCTAAGAGCAATCTACAACGTCACACCTAAGTCTTTGAAAAGATGGTGCGCCTGGAGAGAGAAAGTTCGAACGCTCTCTTCGAGGTTTTAGAGGACTGGGAGCGCCATCTCGCATCTTTTGATCGTAACGATCTGAGGTGTGACGATGACGAATTCGCACCATAATTTCAACGATCAGGCGCCAAAGCCCGCCGATGGGCGCAAGAAGCGCGAAGCGCCGTTTTCGCTGCGTTTGACCTTTGAGGAACGCGCGCAGCTTGAAGAAGCGGCGAATGGCGTGCCTCTGGGCGCGTATATCAAGGCCGTATTATTTTCCCAAGACCTCCAGAAGGTACGGCGCAGGAATACCAATCCTGTGCAAGACCATGAGGCTCTGGGGCGCGTTCTGGCAGCTCTCGGGCAATCACACCTCTCCAGCAACCTCAATCAGCTCGCACGTGCCGTAAACACGGGCACGCTGCCTGTTCACCCGGAAATCGAATCCGAGCTGCGCGAGGCCTGCGCGGATATCGCCAAAATGCGGGCGGCATTGATTGAAGCACTTGGCCTGAATGGGGGCGTTTCATGATCCTCAAAGGCAATCAGCGGGCACATGGCAAGGAACTGGCGCGGCATTTACTGAATGATCGCGATAATGATCATGTGGAACTGTTCGATCTGCGCGGCTTTACTGCCGATGACCTGACGGGCGCGATGCAAGAATGTGAAGCGGTGGCGCGCGGCACGCGCTGCCAAAAGCATCTGTTCTCTCTCAGCCTCAACCCGCCGGAACATGAAGATGTGTCTGTCGAGGCGTTCGAAGCGGCCATTGCCCGCGCTGAAACTCACCTTGGGCTGGAAAACCAGCCCCGCGCCATTGTCTTCCATGAAAAGGAAGGCCGCAGGCACGCCCATGCGGTTTGGTCACGGATTGATGGCGAACGGATGAAAGCAATTGAGCTTCCTTACTACAAAACCCGCCTGAATGAGGTCTCGCGGGATCTGTATTTGGAACATGGCTGGCGCATGCCGGACGGGTTCAAGGACAAGAAAAACCGTGATCCGCTATCCTTCACGCTGGCCGAATGGCAGCAGGTCAAACGCACCAAACAAGACCCGAGAGAAGTCAAATCCCTGATCCGGGAATGCTGGGCCGGATCAGATGACCGCAAGGCCTTTGAAGCGGCGCTCAAAGAGAATAGCTACTGGCTCGCCCGTGGTGACAAGCGCGGCTTTGTGGCTGTTGATTGGCGCGGTGAGGTTTATTCGCTCGCCCGTTGCACAGGGGCAAAGAGCAAAGAGCTCAAAACCCGCCTCGGTGATCCGACAGAATTGCTGTCAACGGATATGGCGAGGGCGCACGTGGCGGCGCAGCTTACGCCCAAACTCAAAGCCTGGGCGAAGGAGGAACGCGCCAGAGCTGAGAAAGCCAATCTCGCCGCCAAGTTCCAGCGCGACCAGATGGTGCAGCGCCAGCGCAAAATCCGTGATGATCTGAAACGCAAGCAGCAGGAACGCTGGCTTACTGAAGAAAAAGCGCGCGCGGCCAGAACGCCTACGGGCATTCGCGGGCTCTGGGGCTGGATCACGGGCAAGAACCGTAAAATCCGCAAAGAGAACGAGGCCGAGATCGCCCGTGCACAAAGCCGCGACCGCAACGAAAAGCAAAACATCATCCGCAAGCAATTGGCCGAACGCCGGACATTGCAGCGCCAAATGAAGCTCGCGCGGGAAAAACAGCAGGCAAGGCTGCAAGAGCTGAACCGCGATGTGGCGCTAGCCATGAAGCTGCGCAAGGTGCCGGAAACCCGTGCCACGCCGAAACGCGGACGGGAGCGCGGTTCTGATCATATGCGCAGCCGTGAACGCTCCCGAGGCCGCGATGACGATTATTCACCGCCCGATTGATCAGGAGACTGTCATGAGATGTACGATAATGCTGAGCCTGTAAGAAAACCCGGCCACCATGCTCGATGAGATGTGCAATTTCTTGTCTGATCGGGGGCGAAAATCAAGAGACTTGGCTTAGCTATTCAACGCTGCACCGCCGAATGTCACTCGCTGCGGGACGGAACCGACTTTCGCCGCACCCGCAGCCTAGGCAGGTTCACACGTCCGTATTTGAGTGGAAGCGGACATTGCAAAACCTCGCCAGTCTCCGGAATGCACACCGGCGCTTCCAGTACGTAGGCGGTCATCATCACTTGTCCCTTCAGGCAAAACGATCCCGGACCAGTGTGGCTCGCTGTCAGCGTTGTCAGGTGTGATGACGCGGCAGCTGTACTGATATGAGAGGACTTGGTTCCGCAGCTCGACCTGCCCGTCGGCGTTGGAAATGGTCTCCCGTTGATACTCGGTGTCAAAGCCGATGATCAGATAGCGGGGATCCGGGTCGTTCTTCTTGTTCTGCGGGAAGAATTGACCTGCCCGAAACACACTGCTGCCTTGCATAGAAACCTGATTGTCGTGTAGCTACGAGGTGAAGGTGCCGACTTGCCATAAATGGTAAAAGTCATGCGTTCACACCCATATGACACTTTTACTATTTTTGCCAGCCGTGGTGGCAGCAGCTTCTGTAGCAAGTGACGAGCTCTTAGGACAACTGGGCGGGACTTTGCTGTCATCCGGTTTTGGGACTTCGCAGACGCAGCATTTACTCGCACCTGCGGCACGGATCTTGCTGCGCTGCTGCTGAAGTCACGATGGCGGCCATTGCCGGGTCAATTCTATGCGCTTAACCAAACCACACCTTCGCCGCTAGATGGTCCGGCTCGAAAGATGCGGGGCAAAGCCGCCCTTGAACCAAGGCCCGATTAAGAGTTCTGTAGAATAGATGGTGCTTGGTAAAGATAGGGCGCGACGTACTCGCGGTAAAGACTTGCAGAACGCATTAACTCCGTCCGTCTTTACTCCTGTAGCGATAGAAGACCGTGTTGGGCCCGTCCTGTAGCATTCAATCAAGCAAACGAGGGTTTGTTCAATGGAATCATCCTACTCGGTCGATTCCCAAAAGATTGTAAAGTTATATTCTCTGAGGATTATTCGTCTGAGTGAGAAGTTGTCTTTACATCAATGCCTTGGACCTCAAAGCCCGGCGCTTCCCAAAAAAGCTGCTTTATGTTAAAGTACAGAAATTGATTGGGGGGGGGATTTATGGGGAAGATTTCGTGGCTTCGTCCGAATCACTTATTGCGATTGCTACCAGTGTCGGCTGTATTGGCAGGATGTACGACCGAACCGCCGAGCCAATATACCTCATGCATAGCTCGTGAAATCAATGCCTTGCAATCAGTGGACGAGTTTTCGGCTGTCTTGAGCCTGCAACGGCAGAAGAATCTAGGCAGGCCCACTCCCGTCGCTTGCTCCGACTTTACATACGATCCAGCGAACCCGACGAACGAAGAAATTGTTCGGCAGTGCTTGGGCACAGCGGACGTTCAGGTATTTGGAATTGGCGACCTACGATCCTTCCAGCGCTCTCAGCAAGTGAGAGTGAGGTTTTTTGAGGTGATCAACGCGGACAAGAACGCAGTTAACTTTCTTGGAGAGTATGGGGGCGAGAAAAGAAGCTCTGGAGGATTCTTCTTCGCTATGTCTCCAAGCGCGCCCGCGTCGGTAGATGTTCGGGTAACTGGGGTGTCCTTCATTCCCCTGGCCGACGAAGATGTGCCCACAATTTCGAGAACTTGCCAAGACGAGGAGGTATAAAAATGCCTCGAATCATTCGATATTTGAGAAGCCTGTCGATTTTGTTTCCGATATTTCTATTGGCTGCATGTGACACCTCAAAGAGAGTGGCTCAACTTGAAGTCCAGCGACTAAAAACAGAGAAAGCGGCGATTGATTCTACGATTTCCTTCTTGGCCGACACGCCGAATCCACGGTCAATATCTTCAGCAGAACTGTTTGTTTCCAAGCAAGCCTTGAACGAGGTGCTCGGAGAGTTCGCAGGATACAGGTTTAATATTCCCGATGTCGACTTCGCAACGTTCAGAGCTAACAGTATTGAGATTGATTTCGATAATTCTATCCCGCAGTTCCTTGTTGATCTTTCTGCATTACACACGGAGTTCGATTTCGAAGTAAATCTGCGCGTTTTAGCAGCCATCTCAGTGATTCAGTTTGATGGTGGTTCTGACGTAGTTGAACTCGAAGTTGATGTGGTCGACGTAGCGCCCGCTGTTAGATTTGAGAGTTTGAACTTAGGTTTCAACGGTTTTGTGGGGCAGCTACTACGCATTGAGGCTCAAAAATATCTTGAAAAATTTCCGCGTATCGAAATTCCAATCGTGACTCGGTTTTCGTTTGAGACGGACTCGCGACCGGAGAGATTGCGAATTGACTTAGATAAGGGGTTTATTGAGGGCGTTGCAACATTTCCCAAAATCTCAGCGAGTTACAGGCTGCGAGTGGAACGCGTTTTGGTGTTGAGTGACGGGCTCCACTTTTTTGGAAACTTGGGGAGGCTTTGAATATGTCGATAAGGTTAGCACTCTTGGTTTTGCTAGGTACGGTCTTAGTAGGCTGTGGCGACACTGATATTCAGTATCCCGAACCGTATGCCACAGAAATCAAAGCCCTAGAAGCCGAGTTGACTAGTCTCAATGCTGAGTTAAAGCCGCTGGCAACTCCCATACTTCAGCCGGGTACAGATTTATCGGTTTGGTTGGCATCAAAGATTATTACGGACGAGTTTGACAGGTTCAATAGTCGGCCCGCATCACAACGAACAGCCCGATTCCGCTCGGACAGAATTTCCGGAAGGTTTGCAGAAGATAATTGGGATTGCGGTTGGTTCGGACGTGGCGGTTGGTACGTAGCGCCGAGGGATCCGCGAGGCCATTGGGTCAACGCGCAAGTTAGGCGGATTTCCTACAGTTGGAATGATGCTACTGGTTTAAGGTTCAGAATACCTGTCTTTGCAAACGCTGGCACAAAAGTAAAATACCACTTCGACCCGTGTCTAGGTGGAGGCGTTGGCTGGAATGGAGCCGGTATTGGCGACGCGAGAGGAACTATAGTTGGAAGTTTTCAGATTATTCAGGCTTCCAAAGACTCAGTTCGCCTAAGGCTCTCAATCGAGAACAACCCGAGACTAAACATTAGATTGATTATTGCTGGACTACCGATTCCAGTTTTTGCTTTTTTTAGAACTGACGCGATCGACTTGGCAGGTCCGCTATTTGACACTTCGCTCAGCCCAATAGTCGCCGAACGAGGCGAAATTGAACTGCCGGATGGTTCGAGCAGTAAAACAGTGCCATACGAGATAGTCGTCAGCGGAACGCAAGTGGAACTTACTGAAGGAGGATATGAAGTGGAGTTTGACGTCGCTTTAGAGGTCGAATGACTTCGACGAAGTAGCTTAAGCGTTTGATTGATTGGATGCCTTTATGAGCCGTAAACTCTTAGCAATTCTTGTTGCGATTTGGATGTTGGGATTGTCTGGAATCCCAACTTTTGCTGATGGTCGGTTAGGTGTTTGCTACAAATGCGTGCGGGGAGATGGTGTAGTCTTTCATCTGTGGAGTGAACGAACCGTTTTCTCGTTTCCGGACTTGAAGGCTGGAAAGTGTCGTGGCTTGTCAAACATTCAACATACTGAAAGAGCGCCCAGCGCTTTGTGCGATGCAACAGACAACATTCTCCGCTGGCGGGCTACTAACGATCCGTTTTTTCAGTGCACATCAGGCGGCTCAGATCACGTAGCTTGGTTAGGAGGCGAGAACTTGGACCTTGTTGCGCTGGCAAAAAGCTTCGATGATTTCCATCAGGGTTCGTTCTACAGAGTTCAGGATGGAGAAGAGTATTCTTGCGGGCGAGATTTTGTATCTGGCCGAAACTTTACCGCGCTTAGGTATGGTCGTAATCGCGACATCCTAGACATCTTTATACACAATGGAAACGGTGAGTTCAGCAGGCACACCGACAGAATTCAAGACGGGCGGCAGCATCGAGTTGTTGTTGGCCAGAATTTTGTCGCTCGGGTGTATGGCAGAAACCGAGATATTGTGAAGCTGTATGGCATCACGGATGATGGCAGCATTATTTCAAAGGCACGCTTGATAGCTGACGGGCGTGGTCATATTTTACACGTTTTGAGTGGATCCGATGTCGGCGTGATTTATGGCCGTAATAAAGACATTAGGGTCAGGTTTTGCTTTGAAGGAGGTGTTTGGAGGACTGGTTATATCGGTATTGGGCACCCTTTCAGAAATTCATGTGACAGCCCCCTGAACTGGTAAAATCCAACTTCGGAAGCGCCTGGCCCCATGCAGAACGTGGCCAAGAAGACGCATCCCATGATCTCGCTGCGCGAAGCGCGAATGGCAGGTTCCCCCGTCGCGATACACCGTCCATGACCACGCACTTGCAGCGATCTTCGTACTGCGAGCTCACGCAGCATAAAATGCCATGACCGCCTTGGGCTCCTACCGCCAAGCTGTAAACGAGCGGCCGGATCAGAGCCATTTTGACTAATGCTGCGCCGAGAACGAACGTCCACTTTGTTGCGAGGGGGGAAGCTCCTAGTTCTGAGTAAGCATCAGAATCTCGCCTTGGCTGTGGTACATTGTTGTCTTTATCGTTGGATTCGGGAGGATAGCTCATGTTCAGAGCGATCAACTTGCTTGCTATTGCAGTTATTGCATCGAGTGGTTCAATAGCTTCAGCAGACCAAAGTAGATGCGAGGCGGAATGCGGGGCACTCGGAGCAGTAACCGTGGTTGGTTGCGCAGCAATTACCTATTTTACTCTCGGTGCGGCCAGTTCGTCTTGCACGGCTGGCCTCGCGGCTATGGAAATCTGCTTGGAAAATTGCCTACCTGATGAAACAGCAGCAGTCTCGCGACAAAAAACGGAATTCTTCGGCGAGTTTGACGACAGCTACGGATTTGATGTTGTGCAGTTTCAGCCTGATGGACGCGCGCTCGTACGTTTGTCCCAAAATTCTGGTTTTGGTGAATGGTCGCTTTGGGGAACCGGACATCGACCGACCGACCGAATTGCTGATATGAACGGCGATGGTCTGGATGACATTGTTCAGTTCCAACCGGACCAACGTATCTTAGTCAGCTTGTCGACGGGGTCAGCCTTCTCAGAATGGGAAAACTGGGGGACAGGGCATGCACCAAGGGATAGATTTGGGCAATTTGACGGGCAAGGTGGCGAAGATGTCATTCAGTTTCAGTCGGATGGTCGAGCATTGGTTCGCTCCTCAAAAGAGGGCGGGTTGAATGATTGGAAACTCTGGGGCAAGGGACATCGCTTGACGGATAGAATTGCTGATATGAACGGCGATGGTCTGGATGACATTGTTCAGTTCCAACCGGACCAACGTATCTTAGTCAGCTTGTCGACAGGGTCATCCTTTTCAGAATGGAAGAACTGGGGAACAGGACACGCAAGACGAGATCAATTTGGGCAATTTGACGGGCAAGGAGGCGATGACGTCATTCAGTTTCAGTCGGATGGTCGAGCATTGGTTCGCTCCTCAAAAGAGGGCGGGTTGAATGATTGGAAACTCTGGGGCAAGGGACATCGTTTTACGGATAGAATTGCTGACATGAACGGCGATGGTCTGGACGACATTGTTCAGTTCCAACCGGACCAACGTATCTTGGTCAGCTTGTCCACGGGGTCATCCTTCTCAGAATGGAAGAACTGGGGGACAGGGCATCGAGTTAGTGATGCACTGATAGACCTAGACGGGAGTTTCGGGGATGACGCCATTCAAATTCAGTCTGATGGGCGGGCGCTCGTCGCAAAATCCTCGAATGGAAGCATGGACAACTGGAGAAATTGGGGCGACGGACACAGGTTTGAACCGTAACCAGCGAAAAAGAACGCACTTGGCTGGCTGATCGCAAGCAGTTATTTGAGCGACTGCAGCGTAGGTCCGCTTCTCTAATCGGGCGTTTAGGTCAAGTTCATTTCATCGTTTCGTCTCCTCACTTTAGGATCACCGTCACTCATCCGGGTCACGCTTCTCTTCGCAGTCATTTTTGGCCCAGTTCGGTTGGACTGCTGCATGCATGTGTCGGATTGGACGTGGAGCGCCCCGCTTCGTCTCGCGCTTGATGTCGCAGCAGACATATTCGGCGTCATCCACGAGACCTCGTCCGGTGAGGGACGATCCCGTCATTGGTCTTTAGAAGGCTGTCAGGTCATAGCGTGGCCTCCAAAGGTTTGTGACGGAACTCGGTATTGTCGGCCCACATCCGATGCATGATGACAGCCAGTTTGCGGGCGACGGCAACGACGGCTCGGCGACGACCCCTGCGACGCATCAGGCGCAGCCCCCAGCTTTTGATCTCGGAGCTGGCGACAGATCGCATCATCATCGCATTTGCTGCGGCATAGAGCGTGGCGCGCACATCCCGGTCTCCGGCTTTGGAGATGCGGCCAGGATTGTCGGATTCGCCAGACTGATATCTTCGGGGTGTCAGTCCGAAATGTGCAGCCACTGTCCGAGAGCTGGTAAACCGTGACGGGTCATCAACGGCGGCGCGGAAGGTGAGGGCCGCGATCGGCCCCACGCCAGGGATCGCCATGAAGCGCAGGCAGATCGCGTCGTGACTGGCGGCTTGCTTCACCCGCCGATCCAGCTCGCGGTACGTTCTGTAGAGCATCGCACGGGCATCCAGCAGCGGCAGCAGAGCACGTGACAAATCCGGATCGGCTTCGATGAACCGCGTTGCCGTTGTGCTCTGAGACCGGCCCTTCATAACACCGCCGTATGCCCGAAGACATGCTGGGCCTTGCTATCGAATGGGTGTATGCCGTCTTCCGCAAGGATGAGCTGGAAGCAATGCAGGAGTGTTTTGACTTCAACAATGCAGCCCGCGAAAAACCGGAAGACGACGATCTGATCCCGGTTTAGATTTCCAGGTCTTCGATGGATTTCCCGGCTTCCAGAGCGGCGTGAACCCATGCGGGTTTACGCCCGCGTCCGCTCCAGGTCTGGGACGCATCTTCTGGATTGGCGTATTTGGCAGCAGCTTTAGCGCCTGACTTACGCCCCTTGCCACCATGCAGGGCAATCACGTCCTCGAATGACACGCCATGTTTTTCGGCAACGGCCAGCATTTCCTCATAGGCGTTTTGCTTGGCTTCTTTTTCCACTTCCACCTTGCGGGCTTCAATGTCTTTGGCCAGCGCGTCCAGCTCCGCCGGGCTCAGTCCAGTCAGATCAATTCCCATGTGTTCCTCGCGTTTTTGTTTGCTTGGTCAAAGCAGATAACAGGTTTTGAAGCAAGCGCTTGCCGGATCGAAGCTAATAATGCGTGCGGTAAATCGCACAGGTGATTTCTCTCCCCTTCCTTCCAATCAGAAGCAGCCACCCACCATCAGGCCTTTATGAGCCGAGGATGATGGGGACGGGGCCGAAAGGCCCTGATGGTTGGGGCCTCCTTGATCCAAAGGAGGAGAGAATGACACTCACCACACGATTTGAAGCCGCCATGCTTAGCGATAACGAACTGCGCGGCCTGCTGCGCAAAGCCTTCAACGCTTTGGCCGCAAGCGCCCCAAACACACTGGAACGCCGGAATGCCCTGGCCACACTGGAAACATTGCAGGCGGAGCTGAATGCAAGAGTGCCAAGCCCACAATTGGAATGCTCTTGAAATGAAAATCGCCTGATGGCTTGCCATCAGGCGAAATTTTGGTGGGGCGGCTCTAGTGGCCGCCCCTGCAAGACTTAGGAATAATGCCTCTTGATGGCCTCCCACTGCTCAATCGCTGCAATGCCGCCGCGCTTGGTATAACTGCGCATCGGAAAGGCCATGTATCGCGGTTTCCAGTTTGCTGTCTTGGGTTTGCGGGTGCCATTGAGACAATCCGCAATGATTTTCTTCTGCACCTTGGCTGTCGCTATAATATTGGCTTCTGCGGTGCTTTTGCCAGCAACCTCGCTGACCATGGCATTAATGGCCTCTTTGTCTTTCAGCAGATCAAAAAACACCTCGTCAGCCTGCATGAAACTGGCCATATCTACAGATAACAGCTCGCCCAGCGTCTCCACCAAGGCCGAACCACATGGCAGGCATTCAGCAATAGCAATGGCAAGCACCCGCATTACCACCTCATCGCTTAAGTTCAGCAGCTTGGCAAAGATCGCAGGAAGATCGCGGCAGATGTGCCAGTCATCCTTGCGCAGAACCAATGTTTCATCTGAGTGGGGTTCAATACCGAGCAGTTCTAGAACTTCTTTGCGCTCATTGCTGATACGCTCCTGTCCGGCATTCGCAGAAAGGCTTTCTGAAATCCTGTCAGAGTTTGCCTTTTGCGGATCAGCCTGCACCGACCACAATTCCGAACCTGCAATGATTTGAGCAACAGCCAGCCGCAGCGCGATGGCCGGATGTTGCAGAAGCTCGGCACGGACAGCGGAGTGACGATGCAGCGACAGGTAGTTCTGCATTGCTTTGGTAATCTCGGGGCGCTGACTTGTCTGCTCCGTTTCGCCGAACGCAGCCTTTTCACGCCGCTTGATTTCCTTGCGGGACAACTGCCCCTCAAAGAAGGTGACTTCCCCGCTTTCGGAAATGCGCACATAGACCTTCCCGCCGCGCTCCTTCGGCGTATCCACGTAGTCATAAGCCGGAAAATATTCCCCGATATCCAGCAGGATCACATCCTCCCATCCATCACCCAGATAGGCTTGACGGGCTTGGGCAATGGCGGCGTTTTGCAGTGCCCAGAATTGTTCTGGGTCATCAAAATAGCTTTCGTCTCCGAACAGGTCGGTCACGATGCCACCCTTGTAGGCTGCCGGATCAAACAGCGCGTTGCTCACCAGAATTTGCGCCCCGCCAAACAGCCAGCTTTTGAGCTGATAGCCCAGTGGCGCATGGCTGTCTTTTTCCTTGTAGAGCGCAAGCCATGCCTTTTGCTGCTTCTTGGTTGCCATGGTCAGAAGCCGCACGGTGGAAGCCGTAATATCCTGTTTACGGTAGGCTGTCAGGATCGGCGGCAGGAGGTAGGCAATCGCGAGGCGCTGACGCACCAGACGTTCCGTGATGCCAAATTCACTGGCGATGTCGTCAACGTCTTTGCCCTGCTTCACCAAGGCCGCAAAGGCTTTGTATTGGTCTATCTCATCCATCGGCAGGCGGGCGATATTCTCAACCAAAGATGCTTCAATGGCCTTGGCATCGTCTCCCTCGCGCATAATGATACAAGGCACCGGATCAGGCTTTTCGCCTGTGGCTTCAAGTTCCTGTAAGGCATGGAAACGCCGCTGCCCGGCCACGATCTCGAAGCCTTCGCAATTGGGGCGCACGAGAAGCGGTTGCAGCAGGCCAAGCGCTTTGATGCTCGGCAGCAAGTCAGACACGTCTTTCGCGCCTGTTTTACGCACGTTGATTGCGGCGGGTTTCAAGTTCTCAAGTTCGATATGTTGCAGTTCCATAGGATTATCCTTTCAATTGGTTGGGTTTAAAATTCGGTGCAAAGGCGCACCTCCAAACCTCCGAATGCTTTTGATTGGCAATGTAGGGGGCTTGCAGATGCCCCCTTACGCACAGCGGTAAATCAGCGTTTCGCCTGCGATTTCGGTTTCTGTGTAGTCCACAGCCAAATCACGGGCGATGGCGTCATAGTCGATGTAGAATTGCAGGTGTTCGGGGATATCGCCGTACAGCCCTTCATCCACGAACATTTCGGCCAGATCGCGCGTGGTGGCCACCGGATAGATATCCACGTCGAAACGGCGCGGGTCTGGATCGAAATCGTACCCGCATTCACCCACGGCAATGATGATCACTTGCTTGTCGTGATCGTCCATCTCTTCCACCAGCTCAAAATACTGCGGCAGGTTGGCTTGATTGATGCCGATGGCGGCGGCCAGAGCGCAATCAATAGCCTCACCATCAATGATCTGGATTTCAAATTCCTCGACCTTTTGGCCGTAGTCGCTCCGCAAGGCTGCGGCTTTGGTTTCGTAACCGGCCATGTCCTCAAAATAGAAGCCAGTGGCGGAGATGTCGTAGGGCTGGGCAAACAGGAGAGTCATAACGTCCTCGCTTTCATAAGGTTGAAGGCGAAGCCGACCTGATGACCCCGCGCTTGAACCTCTGCCCAGCGGCGAGCGTCCCAACAAAAAAGCCGCGCATGCGCGGCTTCGGGACGTCTCGATCAAACCTTCCGGTGATGGGTCAACATCTTCTCGGGAGACCGCCCAAGCGGCGGCAAGATGATTGACCCACAGCCGCCAGGCGTCACCGGATTTGATGCAAGCTGAAAGAACAGGTTCCAAGCGTGCCAGGGCACGCGTCAGGAAAGAGCGGCGGCATTCCTGCCGCCTCAACTCATTCTATGCGCAAGGGATGGACGCCGCATGGCCGAGACCTGTCGCCGCCGACGGCGAAGACGCGGGCTCGGTTCACGACAGCCCGCTCGCCCCTGGCGATGCGCCGAACAGCCACTAGATGTTGACTGGCTGGATGAAACTACCGCAATATAAACATCCATCTCGCCCTGAGCAAATTGGGCTCAAGGCAGAAGAAACGGGTTCCCCATGAGTAAGACGGATATCACGAGAGACAATCATTACGTGCCTATCTGGCACCAAAAAGGCTTTCGTGCGCGCGGCAAGAAGAAGCTGCACTATCTGAACATGACACCAGATGAAATCCATCTACCGGATGGGCGCATTAAGCACCACCGCGCTCTGTTTGAAAGCTATCCCACACAGTGCTTCTACCAGACCGATCTCTACAGCACGTTCTTTGATGTCCACATGGGTGATGAAAGCATCCACGTGAATGACGAGATTGAACGGAAGCTCTTCGGAGACATTGATACCAGCGGCTCAAATGCAGTTAAGGCATTTCTCGGAAGTGATCTTTCCGAGTGGCACAAGCATTTCCAGAATCTCTTTATCTATCTGGATGCTCAAAAGTTTCGGACACCAAAAGGCCTCGAATGGATTAAGACCAGATATCCGACCTTGGATCAGAATGCCCTGATGAGGGAGATGCAGGGCGTGCGTACGATCAACTGCACACTCTGGACTGAGGGGGTACGGGAGATTGTCTCCGCGCGTGAAGCCGGAGTCAAATTCCTCCTGACAGACCATCCGGTCACAATTTACAATTATGTTTGCCCGCCGAATCATGAGTTTTGCGGATATCCCAATGATCCATCTATTGCTCTCAAGGCCAGCCAGACGCTTTTCCCGCTGGATCAGGATCAATGTTTGATCCTGACCAATCTGGAGTACGCAAAAGAACCGAACACCATCGATCCGCTGGAAAAACGCACTCATGCGCGCCAGGTGCGACAATCCCTGGTTCGCACGGATAAGTTCATCAAAACGCGCACGCTGAGAGATGCGGACGTTATCGCGATCAATCACGTCCTTAAGTCTCGAGCGAAACGGTTTATCGCAGCTGGAAATAAGGATTGGCTGTGGCCCGAGAAATCTTTCCAAGGAACATGGAAAGACATACAGGCAACGCTGTTACCCCCAAAGGATGAGCTGTGGAGTTTTGGCGGAGAGACATTCGTCGGCTACAAGGACGGAAGCGTCGACTATCAGGATGCGTATGGTCGTAAGACCAAAGCTGCCGAGTTTCTGAACAAAGACATCAAAGAGGCTGAACTAGGCGTCAATGATCTTTGTGGATGCGGGTCGGGAAAAAAGTACAAGAAATGTTGTAAAGAAAAACCGAAATCCAAGAGGACGAGTTGGAAGACACTGAGCATTCGTGAGCGAAACCTGGGCTTCTTCCGGGGTGTCAACGCGATCCTGGGATTGGATTCAGGCAAGGACTGGAATGACGTTCGGCGCGAACTGGATGAAGAAAAGGTCAGGAGAATTCACGAGCTTTACGGTTACACTTGGCCGCTGGATACTGATTTGTTCGACCTTTTGCCCAAGCCGGACGGAGTTGCACGGGCTTTGTATGCAGGCATTTTGGATCCGCGCACCACGCCCTTCATCGTCTCGAATGCCTGTATGTATTTGGGGGAGGTGCTGGTTCAAAACCCCTTCATCAATCCAAACCAAGTCAACAAAGAGTTTTCGCCTGTCGAAAATCCTCACTCTTTTCTGGTTCAAACGCTCAAGAACCTTCTGTTCTTTTTCCAACTTTTTCCGTTGATCGAGAGCGGACATGTAAACCTGTTTCCTGACCCGTCATCAGTTGACCCCTTCCTTCAGCGCCACGCTATGGAACTCGCAGAAGAACGCTCCAGCGGACTGCATGTATCGGGACGTGATCGGGGCATGTTGGAACGTCTTCAGGAAGAAAACTTCCAGCATACTCTTTGCATGCTTCCGAAAGAGGAGCAGGAGCGCATGGCACGGCGAGCAGATCTGAATGCGCCGGAAGAATTCGTTCAGTACTATCTGAAGCAGCTGGAACGGCTACGCGAAGAAAACCCGCTTGTGCTACTTCGCGATGGTGTCTTTTCTGGCGATGATGGTGGCGGTCAGTTTACGTCATTTCAAATGGCGCCGAACTTCGAATTGATGCTGATGATCGCGCAGGCAACTGGAGCATTTGTTGTAACGGATAGCCACTATCGTTGGCGCGAACTTGGTGCGGCTTGCCATCGTGATGCTGGCATTGTGAACCTTCGTGCTCCCAGAGTAGCAGAGCACGTCTCGGCAAAAGCTTTGCCGCTCTGCGAGGATTTGATGAGCGCTGATTTCATGCTGGCCGAAGGAAAGCTGCAAGGGCACCGGAAGTGGATCGAAACGCTAAACGAGAAACTGTCCGTTGCAGGTATTCCGGTTCCGGAGGATACACTCATCGAAGCCCATGACCGAGCTGTCAGAAATGTAAAAACGCAGTTTGGTGACTATGCAAGCGGCGATACAGCTATCTGCTTCCAGTTCATGGCGCCTGAAGGTGGCATGTACCACAATAACGTTCGGAGGTTGATGGTGCGCAGCGGGATTGATGATCGCCCGGATCGCATTCCGTTGGCAGTTCTGATGGACATCGCTGCATCATAAATCTATGAATATATTCAAATTTGTTGAAATTTTTGCCGGGCCAATTGATTTCTCGTCAGGCGGTTCGCAGGAGTAAGTTTTCATTGATGACTGAAATTTGGCAATGGCTAACATGCAACTTCAACAATAGAGAACTCGCAGGAGCGACGTGGATTTCTCTTGTCCTTGTTGTTTCCGTGGCGAACAAGGATATTCGTCAAAGTATTGGTGGGGTTATTAGCGCGCTTGTAACTCCAAAGCTCCTATTGGTGTTCTTGTCGTATGCCGGTTTCGTCGCCGCACTTGCTTGGGTTGGTGTAAACCTAGGGCTTTGGACAAGTGGACTAACCACACCGGCGATTGTTTGGTATTTCATCGGTGGATTGCCTTTGCTAATTCGTGCTTTCGACGCCAAAGAAGGCTCGCAGCATTTCAGAGGTTATGCGAAAGCAGCGCTCAGTGGGACGGCATTATTAGATTTCCTGTATGTAGCTAAAACATTTAGCTTGCCTGTCGAGCTGGTGTTCACGCCCATCATAGCCTTTATCTCTATGCTAGCAGCGGTTTCAGAGCGGGATGTAAAAGATAGAGCTGTAGCCAACCTGATGACATTGTTCCTGGCAGTTTTTGCCGTTGTTGTGTTCTGGAACTCTATTTCTCAAATCATGGACAAACCAGAAGATTTTTTCACGACGGCGACGTTCAGAGCTTTTTGCTTGCCAATATACCTGACCGTTGTATCAATTCCATTTTTCTATCTGCTGCACTGCTTCTCTCATATAGAAGGTGCAAGTATAAAAATTGATCAAAAGTCGTTTCAATCTGATGACCTGAAAGCGTATGCAAAGAAGCGTTTCTTCCTGACATTTTTTCTTCGGCCATGGTTGTTGAGACGTGCGACGCGGCAGTTTCACGTTAAGCCAGCAAAGGGGAATGGTGATGTGGACTCCATCATCCGTGAAATCTTGCAACATGAGCGTTACGCCGAAAATCCACCTACTGTCGATGAAAGCACAGGCTGGAGTCCTCATGCTGCGCGAGAAATTCTTGCCGATGAAGGAATGAGAGCTGGCGACTACCACTCTAGCTTCGATGACGAATGGTGGAGCGGAGTTACGACTAAAGAACTTGATGGCAGCCTCCTTCCAAGTCTTGCTAATTTTTCGTTTAAAGGCGTTGAGGGGTTGGTGTTGCAGTTAAGGCTGAGGGGGTACTTTATGGATGAGTTCGTTACGGAAGAAGCTTTGGGGGAATTTTCCAGGTTGTCCCAGCTCCTTGTGAGGCGAGCTGAAAAGGATGGCGATACTGGCGAGCTATTAGCCTCGCTTCAGGAAATGCATCCTTTCGAGGCTTGCACCGACGCAACGAAGGTCGAATTCAAGCGAGAGCGTTTTCCTAACGAGAAAGGGTTCGAGCTTGTACTCGAGCTCACGCGGTCTGCAAAAATATCCTGCGAATAAACTGAAACAACTAAGGATAGCAATGATGAACGACAAAAGAGAGTTGTTTGAAGGGTTTCATGACAGATTTGGCAGAGCCATTGAGCAAGGGTTTTACCTGGAAGCCTCCTGGTACATCTATGCATTGATCGAAGATCGCTTGGTGTCCATGCTGCGCCAAAGTGGTGGTGTTGGAGAAAAGGGCAGTACAACACCGATAAAGATGCTTGGCCCGAAAATCAAAGAGCTAAAGAGGCGTGCTGTTTCAGATGGTTTGCTTCAGCAAAACCTGCCTGACACTGCACTCTCCGAATGGAGCAGCCGCCGAAATTCTCTTATGCATGCGATGGCTGATGGGAACCTTTCACAAGAGGAAATCGACAAGCAGTCTTATCTTCTGGCAACGAACGGAAAAGAGCTCGTCAAGGAAGTTTCTGCGGCTGCTATGCGTTTGAAAAAGCATCGCGCAAAGGTGAGCTAAATATCGTAATGTGATCCATCCGCATAACGTAGCGCACATCCAATCCGGCAGTGTTGGTCAGGGTTCTACAGGGGGCAGGAACGCCCCTTGGCCTCGATGAAGTCGTCATGGGGGTATTGGGGGTAGCAGGAACGCTCCCCTGATTGGTGATCGAACGGCCAGTCGTTTGTGCATGGTTCAGTGCAGGTGGAGAGGCATGTCTCCAAGCCCTGCGAGTGGTTTCAAGGGGCGCGATAACCCTTTGATCGATGGGATGGTTCCAAGGTAAGGGCAGCAATGAAATGCTCCCTTCCTGGTCTCCATGAAATGGTGGCGATTGAACGGCCACACGTTCTCCTGGCTCTGGAATGGGTTCGCATACCCTGGATGAGCCAGCCGCCGGAGGGATGCAACGGGAGCGCGCAGCGGGCTCCCTTGCCAAGAGGTGGTGGTAGTACCACCAACATCTTGCCGTGGCTCTTAACTCCAAATTCGGAGAAAAACGGCTGATTTTTAGGGTTTTGACAGCGGGTCAAGCTGTCTTGTCTCCCGTGCTATGCCTGCCAAGCTCACATATCACCAAAATCTCTTTAGGACAGTTAAGGCACATCTCGCCTGCCGTGCTATGTCTGCCAAAGCACACATCTCGCCGTGCGTCTTAACCCCAATTTCGGGGAAAAACGGCTGATTTTCAGAGTTTTGACATTGGGGCCAGCCTCCTGATCTTTTCCTGCACTCATTTCTGCCAACCTTTAACGGACATAGTGTCAATTTCTTCAGGCAACGTAGAGAAGTGGTGCTGTCTCTTTGTCAGGTAGGTTCATTTTTTTGCTTTTAAGTTTCCCGCCATCTTGAGGAAGCTTTTTCAGTTTTTCGTGTTTATGCGTAGCTCGGGGCAGTCTTCGGCGGCAACCCAGCAGCGTAGGTGTACAATTATTTCACTGTCGCCCGCTCCCTTGCCGCTAGAACTTGTGCACGATCGCGTGTAGCTTTTTGTAAAGTAACAGATTTTTAAAATTGACTTGTGCATTCAATGCGTGTAGCGTGCCTTGGAAAGGAAGGTCAAAATGGCCAAGTTGGATTTTCGACGTGCGGCTTTTCCCTGCGCCGCGCTGCAAGATAACGTGGATAATCGCGCTAACTTGCTTGTATTACTCAAGCAGTACTTAAAGGCAGAAATCGATAGCTCTCTTCCTGCCGACGAGAGAATGAATTTTGCTGAACTAGTGAAACAGGCTCTCGTTTTACTTGAGCTTGACGATGACACCTTCGCAAATTACGTCAGTGTAAGTCGGCCAACTGTAGGTCGCTGGTGCAGAGGAGAGACCGAACCTCTCACTGCAGGCCGCGCAGCTGTGTGTTTTGAAATATATGATTGCGTAAACGACAGGTTGCGACTGCTTAATGGCTTTGCAAAAAAGGGATATGCGGCCGACTTTCAAGCTGCATAACTTTTTATGAGCCAATCCCCTCTTTGGAGATTTGGACAATATACCAAGTCAAGCAACCGAAAAGTATTGCCAGCACCAAATGTGGTTGCAGGAATTGAAAAAAAGATACCCCTAGCTGCTCAGTGATTCCGCCGCTCACGGTAAGAACTGCCAGTGCGGATATGGCGTCCCTCTTGGTCGGTCCCAATTTCGAATTGGGTAGAAGCTGCCTTCGGACAGAAGGTGAAATGACAACAAAAAGAAGAACAACATAAAATGATCTATATGACAAATTCTCGCTTCTGTCTGGCGCAGTTAAAGAGTCGATCCCCAAAAAATAGTAGCAAAAGAATATTAACACGCTCCCGAATAAGTCGAGCAAGAAGACTGGCCGACCGTAAGGCGTGACACGGCTTGAATGAATGAAGCCAAATGAGTAGAACGCAAAAATAAGAACGCCAAATAAGAATGGAATTTGCTGCAGAGCACGCATCCCGGCTGCGGCCAAATGCGTAAAGAGAAGCACCATCATGGTTCCGAGCACGGCGGGATAGACTAAGCCAAGGGCGAATGTTTTCATTTACTTTGCCTCACTTACTGCTTGGTCAAGAATTCTCTTAAACTTGACACTATATCGGAGGTGGAGACTCTTCTTAACGTTCTTGACGTCTTCAATTTGACCGGGGTGCCATCCGGTAGTTTTTCGTCCCATTTTTTCAACCATTTCGCCACAGCAACGAATGAATCTGGATTTTGGAGGGTATAACGTTTCCCTTCAATTAAACCATGTTCGTTCACATCCATCTTTCCGCACTTGGGCGGGCTTATTTTTACAAGCCCCACTTCGCGGCAACACAAATAGCGTTTCGCCAATTCGCCAATTTTTTCATTTTTCTCATGAGTGCAGAAAATAAATTCTTTGCGCCCGAGTGATTTACCTTCCATGTTTATCAAAAACCCCAACGTAAGCAAAATAATAACAACACCAAGGCGATTTCCGCGGTGACTTTCTTTTACAAACAGCCCACCAAGTTCGATCTCATCAGCCCCGACAACTTGATAGGTCATCCCCACAAAGTTGCCATTACTATCTGATGCGCACCAAACATGCCCAGCGGCGCAAAGAAGTTTAAATTGGGTTCGATTTCTAGGGAAGATGTGGGACGAAGAAGACGTGCAAGATTCATGCCATTCGTAGGCTCGCTCCCAATCTTCTAGAAGTACAGGAAAAATCGTTATCATACTCATTCACGCACAAAAATAGGGCAACCTATGCTTGGATATTATGTTAATGCAAGGCTTGTTACGATTCAAGCCTCAAATAGCATTAACAATTTCATGCAACACCTATAATATTGACACTACTTACCTTTCGATCCGAGATAAATTCAATTTTGACCCTAAGCTCAGAAATATTAATTTCAGTAACAGCCCCGGAATTAATTTTGTTACCCCGATTCCTTTAACAGTTTCCCAATGAAATAATTAGCTGAAAGGGTCTGATCTAAACTGCTTCATCCAATAATTAATCATTACATTTCACCGCCCCTCATTCATCCATTGGTCCATGGTCAGTTTTTCCACGGCGGTGAGAATTTCGGTGCGCGTTTCCGGTTTGCGGATGGCGGTGTATGCCAGCAAAAGCCGGAACAGTTCCTCCGGTGTGACGTCATAAGATGATTGTATCATTGGGTTTTCCTTTCGTTTGATGTGTGATCCTTCATGCCAGCCCCTCGCGCCGGATGGCGCGTTGCAGGGTGATGCGTGAAACGCCCAGCAGATGCGCGACATAGCGGCAGGGATAGCCGTTTTCTGCGATGTCCTCATGCGCCAGACGCACGGTTTCCTTATCCAGCTTTCGCGGCCTGCCCAGGCGTTTGCCGTTGGCTTTGGCCGCCGCCAGCCCTTCACGCGTGCGGCGTGCCAGGATGCGCCGCTCAAACCGCGCGAAAGCGGCGATGAGCGTGTAGAACAGCTCGCCTTCCTCGGTCGCGGTATCAAAGCTCATCTGGGCAATACGCAGGTGAATGCCGCGCGCCCGCAACTGATCCGCCGTGATCAGCGCGTCGATTGTGGAACGAAACGCGCGGTCCAGATCCCAGACCAGAAACGTATCACCGGAGTTGAGGCGGGAAATCGTGGCTTCAAACACCGGACGGTGGCGCGCGCCAGCGGATAGATACTCAATATGAAACTCGTCGCACAAATCGCGCAGGCCATAGGCTTGACGGTCCGTGGATTGCTCACGCGTGGAGACGCGCAAGTAAGCGATAGTGCGGGGTTTGGGCATGGCTGACTGCTCAAAAAGGAACCTTTTTGAGCATGGCCGGATATTCGGCGCTGAGTGGCGTTTTCCGGCTGTTTTTGCCCGTATTGCCGGGCTCTCCCTTAATACCAAATTCATTGAATCCCGTAAATCTGTGTTGGTCAAAATCCTTCAATTATGATCGCTCGCAAGAGATTGTTTGCAAAAGGAATTCTAACCGCGCTTGCGCTTCATCCACAGCTTTCTGCTGCGAACGGGTTCACCAGCGCCGATGTGCTGCAATGGGAGCAAAGCGCGCAGGACAGCATGTTCCAGACATCCATAGGTATGTTGGCAGTCGTTGCCTCACAGATGGATGACAAGGCGCAACTCGCAGAGTGCATTGATGACTGGTACTTCGCAGACCCATCAGCGAAACCTGCACGCAATGGCGCAATCCGTGAGGCCATGGAGAAGTTCCCCGACTACCACCCGCAAATCATCCTGTTTGCAGTGGTGGAGAAAGAATGCGGTAAGTTCTGATTTCTAGATTTCGGGGGCAGCAACATTCAATGTTGGACGGGCAACAGCTTCTTGATTGGAGCTAAGCGATTGATCCCTTGTGAAATACTCGACACGTTCCTCAGCGCGTGCAACAAGTTCCCCTGCGCGGTTCTGGAAGCCCGTCATGCCGTCTTTGGCGGTTGGATCGCCCTGATCGGCCATGCGTTCCTGCATGTCGCCAATCTCGGCTTGTCCGGCGTGGATACTGTTTTCCAGCTCCAGTAACTCGGTCATGCGGTTGGTCGCTACTTCCAGCTCTGCCAGCTTTGGCTCATCACCACGCCAGACGATGGTTTCGGCCAGCTCTGCATCAACTGCGGTGCCGTTCTCGAACCGGACATTGCCATCCTGATCCTGAAAAACGGCGCGGCCATCCGGCAGGCGGGCGGCGCGGTTCATGATGTCCAGCATGGCTTCCTCAGTCTCGGCCTTGATGTGCTGCACTTTATCCAGGGCGGTATCCAAACGGGATTGTGCATCACGCAGCTTTTCTTCCGTCTCGCGGTAGAGCGCGGCGTATTCCGAGTCGTTCCGCATGAGAAGCTGGAGGGTGGTGAGCAAGGCTGCGCGTTCTTCACGCTGCTTGGCGACTTTCTTGGGATCGCGCTCGCCGTTTGGGAGAAAGCGCGCCATGCGGCCAACATCGCGCCCGGCCATTTCATTGTTGAAATCGTCCATGTCCTGAGCGCGCCGTTTGTCCCGCTCAGCCTGCCGTACATCCTCATCGCCGTTGCCAGAATTCATAGCAATATCATAAAGGTATTAGGTTAATTCAGCGTTAAGATTGGTTAATGGGGTGTTTGAGGAGAAAGCGGCGCAAATCTCTATAAAGAAGCTCAGAGGGATAGTGATGGGCGCGAGACCGGCTGCGCATTGAAAGCAATTCTTCCTTCTCCAAAAGGAGTTTCATATCCTCCGACAGCTTTTTAAATCGTTCGATGACATGTCCATATTGTTGCAAAAAACCATCCCGGTTTATATTCGCTCTGATCCAGTTTCCGGTGTCTCGGATTCGTTCAAGTGCATTGCGAACATCCGGCGGATAATCAATGAGCGCCCCATCTCGCATGGATATGTTGCAAAACACTCTCGCCGAGACCTCAAACATGAGGTTTTGCAGTTCACCAGCATCGCTCAAGCGCGGCGCATGCCGCTCGATATGCCTGGCAAAGATTTCGCTTTCTACCACTCCCTGCAAAAACCGTTTCCCCTTGTCTTCTACCCTCCCGTTGCGCAGGAGGTAGAAACCAGCATTTCCAAACCCATGCCGATGCATAACTACACCTTCAAAAAGTTTGCGGCGTAGCACTCTATATGTTGCGCGGATGGTTTTCTCAGATATCCCGCTGGTTTCGGCCAAGTTCTTTGCCGGAACATCATCCGCAAAGCCGCGCAGAATCTTCAGGAATTTGTACTCAGACAGCTTGGCATTGCGCATGTAGCGGTTCTTGGGGCGGGGCTTCGGCTTCGCCTTTTTCTCTTTAGAAAGCTGCTTTTTCCTCATTTTGGCAATGCCTTACGTGGAATTTTCGAACCCTGTTCTTCCCTGGCGAATTTGCGTTTTGCGCGGTTGTGCTCATGTTGGTGAAGCGAGGCGGATGAAGCAAGCCTTCCTCCGCCAAGCCCCAACCACGCTGCAATAGCGGCGACCAACCAGAACCAGCGAAGCCCTCCCTTCGCCGAAAGCAGTCCTTTCGGTGCACGGTACAGCTTTGCCTTGTGACCAGAAAGGACAAGAGATGGATACTCCCCCTGAACGCAACAAAGACGTTGAGCATTTGGCCGGAATGATTTCCGCCGGACTGACGCTCTTCATCATGGTCAATGCCATTGACGGGTATTTCGAGACGGTCTTCGGCTATTTTGCCGACCGTCTGCCCTATGAACTCGCCTATCTCGCCACCCTGGTGCGCTACGCGCTCGGCGCAGGCATTGGCTACAAATTCTTCAAGATCGTGCTGACCGCCATTCTGTTGAGCGGCGTGATTGGCATGCTGCGCACCGGCTCGCCGCTGGCGGTACTGGGCTTCTAACGGCCTCAAACGACGAAATGCGCCGCATCTCCTGTTGCGGCGCATTTTCTAACCTCTGGAGGAATACTCATGGCAGTCCGTGTTCTCGATCCGTACGGGGCAGCCCGCTTTGCGACCTTCAAAGAAGTACGTCAGGCCGGGCTTTTGCGCCCCCACGGCGTTGAATTCGGCCTCGCCCATGGCCGCCCGCTGTTCCACCGCAACCGCGCCGGAGTCAAAGTGACTGGCGGCGCAGGCAGCGGGAAGACCTCCCAAACGGCAATTCCGATGATCCTGGGCAGCCGTAGCGTGTTCGTGTTGCTGGATGTTAAAAACGGCGAGATTACCCGCGTGATCGAGCCCCACTGCGCTCTTGCCCGCATCCCGCTTTATACGCTCGACCCATACGAGGTGACGGGGTTCCCGCAGCTTCGCACGTCCTTGCTGTCGCACCTTAGATCCGGTTCATCCACGCTGGTGCCGGACTCCCAGCGCTTCTGGCAGGCGATCCTGCCAGATAGCGGCGGAGACAGCCGTTTCTTCGATCAAGCCGGGCGGCGGTTTGGCGATGCCGTCACCCGCCACGATGTGGGTTTGAATTGCGGCACCTCGCTTCTACGGCTCTTTGAGGTTTGCTCGATGCTGCGTGCCGATTTCAGCGCATGGTGCGGCTGGGCAGAGCTTGCCAAAGATCACGGCACGCTTGATCTGATCGCGACCTTTGCCGAAATGGCCGAGATGTATGAGGCCTCTCCCAAGACCTTCGAGTCCATTATGGCCGGGGTGAGCAACGCGCTGGCTTTCATGACCGACCCCGCCATTCAGGCCACCTTCGTGGATGATGTGGCGGCGGATTTTCCGCTGGAGGTGATTGCCGATCCAAGCGCCGGGCCTGTCATCGTTTCCCTGATCCTCCCGGAAGAGGTTCTGGAGCCGCTGGCTCCGCTGGTGCGGCAGTTCTTCTCCTCCGTGCGCACCATCAAGCAACGTCGGCCTGATGCGCCGCCTGTGAACCTGCTGATCGACGAGGCGGCCAGACTGGGGCGCTTTGGCGAACTGGCTGATTTCTTTGCCATCGGGCGTGGCGCGGGGCTTACGCCTTGGGTTTTCTATCAGGATGACGGGCAGATCGTCCGCAATCTGGGGCCAACCGGGAAAGCCACTATTGAGGCGAATGCCGCGCTTCTGCTCGATCTCGGCGGCGGCATTCGGGATTATGAGACCGCGCGCGCCCGCAGTGATGCGCTTGGCTACCAGACCGTCACCGTTGATGATCCGCTGACGCAGATTCGCGGCCAGAGTGCGGCGCTGGAACTCAAGCGCAAGGTGCTGCTGGAAGGGGCTGATCCGTTTGAGGCGGCCTACAGGCTGCGCCAGCTCGATTACGAGGCGATGCACCGCACCAAATTGCGCAAGGCTCTGATGGAGCCAGAAGAGCTGCTGCGGCTGGATACCGGGAAAATGCTGGTGCAGGCGCGCGGCTATCACTTGCGCCCGTTCATTGCGCAAAAACTGCCCTATTTCCGCCAGCGCCGCTTTGCTGGCCGCTACTTTCCCAATCCGAACGAGGAGCGGGATATGGGCTCCGTTGCCATCAAAACCTTCTGGGGCACGCGCCGCCGGAAGATCGCCCAGGAGCCCGTTCCCTCCAGCTTGTCCCATCTGCCGCAATACGCAGGCGGACGCCCTCTGCGCTACGTCGCAGGCTTCAAACCCAAAACCTGATCCAGCAACTAAGGAGAACGCCATGAGCGATGATCAGAAGACCCGCCCCGTTGAAACCCTGCGTGACGGCAATATCAAGGCCTCCGTCTGGGAAAACACCCGAGACGGCAAGACGAACCACAACGTGCAGTTCCGCCGTTCCTACCGGGGTGAGGACGGCCAGTACCGCGACACTGACAGTTTCGCGGCGAACGACCTGCTGCGCCTGTCGCGGCTGGCGGAACACTCCTACGACGCGGTGAGCCGCCTGCGTGAACACCAGCGCGAAGGCCAGCCCCGAGACGGGCAGGAAAACCGCCGCACGCGTGGCCGTGATCGTGACCGGGACCGCTAGGATGGGCAGGAAGAGTTTTCACCGGGCGGCGGGCAATAACGCCCGCTCGCAAGCCCGGCCTAACAGGCCCAGCAAGGTTCAGCCCACAGGAACCCTCACCCGTGACGGCCTCGACGAGCTGGCGCGAGATGAGCCGAAGGAACCCGCGCCAGAGCTCCAATTCGACATAGATGGAATTCGCGCTGCCTCCAACGCGCAGGCACGCGAAAAACACCGCGACATGATCGAGACCTTGCGCGCACGGCTGCGCTCCAAATCCGCCAAAGGCCGAACAGAGTTTCAGCGGGCCACACGCCCTGAGCGCGGCGGGCACGAGAGGTAAGTTTGCATAATGCAACCTATGGATGTTATTATGAAAATATACAAAAGGCGTAACTCCCGCGCTGGCCGCTGGATAGACGCCAAAGGACTCGCATCGGGGTCTGATCCACCGATGTAAGAAGCCGGAGCGCAATCCTCACCGGGGTGAGGTGCGCCGATAAAACAAGCACCAGATCAATACACGTCCTGGCCGCGCAAACTTGCGTGAACCTCTGCTGCGGCCTGATGAAACGCTGAAAGGGAATTTCGATGGACGGAAACAGCGAGAACAGCATCACCAAAGCCTTCAATGAGGCGATTTCCGCCAATGAAGGCAAACGCAATGTCTTTATCGACTTGCAGCAGTTTGCGCATTGGCTGGACGACTCCGGCCTCTCCGAGACGCAAAAGCATGTGGTCTTGGAGGAGTTCTGGAAGATCATCGTGGGCTTTGTCGATCTCGGGTTTGGTGTCCACCCGCTTCAAGAATGCTGTGGACAAGAGCCGGAAAACAACGCTGAGCCGGACAATCCGCCCAGCTAGGTGATACAGTGAGGCAAGAGGAAAGGAGCAGAATATGAAGGAGCCAATTCAAAAACCGGCAAGTGCGACACACGCCGTCATTTATTGCCGCGTGTCTTCAACGAAGCAGAAGATCGAAGGGCGCGGCCTCGAAAGCCAGGAACACCGCTGCCGGAAATATGCTGTGGACAGGGGTTATGAGGTGGAGGCCGTGTTCCCGGACGACATCACAGGCGGCGTGGATTTCATGAAACGCCCCGGTATGGTGGCGTTGCTGAGTTATCTCGAAGCCCAGCCTGCAAAAAGCTACGTGGTGATTTTTGACGATCTCAAGCGTTTCGCCAGAAAAACCGCCTTTCACCTCAAACTCCGCGAAGAACTGGCGCGGCGCGGTGCGCGCGTTGAGTGCCTGAACTTCAAGTTTGAGGATACGCCCGAAGGCCAGTTCATCGAAACCGTCATGGCGGCGCAGGGCGAATTGGAGCGGGAGCAGAATGCCCGCCAAACACGCCAGAAGATGCAGGCGCGGCTGGAAAAGGGTTACTCCGTGTTCGCCGCTCCCATCGGCTACGTCTACGGAAAAGACAAGCTGCATGGCAAAATCCTCACCCGCGACGAACCCATTGCCTCTATCGTTCAAGAAGCGCTGGAAGGTTTTGCCATGGGCAGGTTTCAAAGTCAGGCAGAGGTAAAGCGCTTTCTTGAATCCCAGCCCGCCTTCCCCAAGGATCTCTCAGGCGGCCTCATCCGGCAATGGAAGGTCTCCAAAATGCTCCGGCGCGTAACCTATGCCGGGTATATTGAGGCACCGGATTGGGGTGTTTCGCTGCGCAAAGGCCACCATGAGCCTCTGATCTCGTTCGAGACCTACACCCGTATTCAAGAACGGCTGAACGGCAGCACCAGGGCACCCGCCCGAAAAGACCTCAATGAAGATTTTCCCATGCGCGGCTTTGTGCTGTGCAACGATTGCGGCGAGCCCCTGACGGCATGCTGGTCCAAGGGTAAGACCAAAAGATATCCCTATTATCTCTGCGATACGCGTGGGTGCGAGAGTTACCGTAAATCTGTCCGCCGGGCAGACATTGATGAGGGCTTTGAGGCCTTCTTGCAGGCCTTGCAGCCCACGAAGCAGCTCTTCGGGCTCGTGCGCGACATGTTTATCGCTGCGTGGGATATGCGCCTTGCGCAAGCAAAGAAGCAAAAATCCGAGCTGGAGAAGCAACTGCGCGATACCAGCAAGCAAGTTGATGCGTTTCTGGATCGGATCGTCAACGCAGATAACCCCGCGCTGATTGAAGCTTACGAGCAACGTCTCGACAAACTCGGGCGCGAGCGGATTTTGCTGGAAGAAAAAGCCGGAAAGATCATCCCGCCCAAAGGGCGGCTGGAAGAGTTTATCGAACTCTCGCTCGAATTCCTCTCAAACCCTTGGGATATATACAAAAATGGCTCCCTAGCCATCAAGAAGACCGTGCAAAGACTGGCCTTTGAGGAACCTGTTCGATACTGCCGGAAACAAGGTTATCGAACACCAAAAATCACCTTGCCTTTCAAGGTGTTAGATGACTTGAACCATCAAAAATGTGATATGGTGCCCCCACACGGACTCGAACCGCGGACCTACTGATTACAAATCAGTTGCTCTACCAGCTGAGCTATAGGGGCACTCACAATCACAGGCGTTCAGATCCGGGGCCGACACGCGACCCTGAAACTAGCGTGTCCGGTGGAAAAGATCTCCCCGCCGGGCCTGCTGGGCGACTGGTACTAAAGTACAGAATGACCGTCAAGCCGGTTTGAAACTCAAATCGCGAAACTGCGAAAACCTCCCGCCAGGCTGCGCAGAACCTAACGCAGCAGCCCTCCGGGGGGAACGCCCTCAGCCGGGGCTGGCCGCCGCGGCAGGTGCGGCAGCCCCCGTAACGTAATCCCGGCGCAAAGACAGCGCAAACCGCAGGTTTGACCTCCCTGCTGCTGCGCATTACTTCTGAAGGCAATAAACCCGGAAAAACAGGTCGGATCATGCAGGTCATCATTCACTGCGGGGCGCATGCCACTGAGGAAGATCTGCTGCTGAAGGCGCTGCTGAAAAATGCAGGCGCTTTGTCGGAACAGGGCACCGCGGTGCCAGGGCCCGGCCGCTACCGGTCCTTGCTGAAAGACTGCCTGGCGGCGATGAAGAACGGCAGCGCCGCCAAGGACGCGCCGGAGGTGCTGTGGGACGCGATCCTGGATGACCGCCAGGCGGACCGGGTGATTCTCTCCAATCCGCATTTCTTCGGCTCGCCGCGGCACGCGCTGCAGGACGGACGCCTGTATCCGGAGGCCGGGGACCGGCTGCAAGCGCTGCAGGCGCTGTTTCCCTATGATCAGCCGGAAATCTTCATGGCGCTGCGCAACCCGGCTACGTTCCTGCCCGCGATGCTTGCGAAGTCCAGCCGGACCATCGTGCGGAACGCTCTGAAGGACTGCGACCCGGTTCAGCTGCGCTGGTCCGGACTGCTGGCGCAGATGCGGGATATGGTGCCCGGCATGCCGGTCACCGTCTGGTGCTATGAGGATCTGCCGCTGATCTGGGGCCAGGTGCTGCGGGACCTGGGCGGGATGGAGATCAATGCGCCGGTCAAAGGCGGGATGGACTTGCTGGCCACCCTGATGCAGCCTGCCGGCATGGAGCGGTTGCGCGCCTATCTTGCAGAAAATCCGGATCTTACGGAAATCCACAAACGCCGTGTCTACGCCGCCTTTCTGGACAAGTTTGCGATGGAAGACGCGCTGGAGGAGGAGCTGGACCTTCCCGGCTGGACCAGCGTGCTGGTGGAGGAGATGAGCGAGCGGTACGAAGAAGACCTCTATCTCATCCAGCGGATGCCCGGCGTCACCCTGATTGCGCCCTGATTGCTGCCAGGCGGAACGCGCATAGCAGAAATGGATTGCGTTGCCGCCGCCGGGGGCCCTGAGTAGCAGGGCCCCGCGCCAGGCTCACTTCTGGGGTTGGCCGTTGCGTCCAAAAACCAACTCTTCAGTGCTCAGGTCATCATAGGTAACCTCGACCGCAATCTGCTGGATGGAACCCAGAGGATAGCTGCGGTAGGGCATCCCGTCTTCATCCTTGATCATATTCGGAAAGCCTTCCTCCAGGTGGCAGTCCGGCAGCGGCCAGATTTCCGGCGGGTTGCCGTTCACCCCCAGCTTGACCTGCGCCAGCCCGCAGCGCCAGGACCACAGGTGGGTCACATAGAGCAGATCCTGGCCATTGAACTCGCGCACATGGATCCAGTTGGCTTGGGTCGCGGCCAGAATCGGCTTCACTTCCAGCGCAGTCGTAAAACGCCCGGTCGCCTGCTGCGGCTCAGCGGCCGGTGCCGTTTGGGCTGATGCTGTTTGCACCGCCTCCAAAGCAGCTGCAGCTTCCGGAACACCAGGCTGTGCCCCGGGCAGCACTGTTGCCGCAAGAAGGGCCAGGATCACGTTATTCATCTTTGTCTCTCCCCGGTTTGCGCCTCTGGCGGCACAGACCGTCTGAAATTGTCTGCAGGCTGGTTGCGCGGCGCCTTGCAGGCTTGTAGCTAATCAATCAGGCAGTCCTATCCGCCCGGAAGAGACGGAACACGGGGAAAACCATGGCAAATGCCCCCATCAATGTGATGATCGTCGGCCAGGCCGGCCGGCTGCAGTATGAGGCGCTGCTGTTTGCCGCCTCGCTGCGCCATTGTTCGCCCGGTTTTTCCGGACGGCTGTTTGTGGCAGTGCCGCAGCAAGGGCCGCTGTGGGAGAAAGACCCCGGCATTCGCAATCAGGAGGTTCTGCAGGCGCTGGCGGACCTTGGCGCCGAAATCCTGCCGTTCGAGAGCAAGGCCTTTGGCGCCGCCTACCCTTATGGCAACAAGATCGAAGCATTGCAGGCGATGCCAAAGGGCGCGCCGTTTGTGTTTTTTGACACCGACACGCTGATCACCGGCGAGCTGGCGGATGTGCCGTTTGATTTCTCCCGCCCGTCGGCCTCGCTGCAGGTTGAGGGCACCTGGCCGAAACCGACACTGTACGGACCGGGCTACAGCGGCATCTGGCAATCGCTCTACAGCCGCTTCGGCCTCGACTTCCTGTCCAGTCTCGACCTCGGCCAGCCGGATGAATACTGGAAGCGCTATCTCTATTTCAACGCAGGTTTCTTTTACGGCGCCTGCCCGCGCGCCTTTGGCAAGCGGTTCCTGGTCTACGCGCAATCGGTTCGCAACGATCCGCCGCTTGAGCTGGTCGGCCAGGTGCTGGAGCCCTGGCTGGACCAGATCGTGCTGCCGCTGGTGATCCACTCCTTCGGCGGCGGGCGCGATGCGCTGCCTGCCGGTTATCTGGATGGGCAGACCAGCTGCCATTACCGGCTGTTTCCGCTGCTTTATGCGCGGGAAAGCGACCGGGTGGTGGAGTTGCTGCAGGAGATCACTGCTCCGAACCGGCTCAAGAAAGTTCTGAAAGGCTACGAGCCGATCAAGCGGATGGTCTATCAGGGGCGCGGCGAAAAGGTGCGGGCGCTGTTTGATCGTGCAAACCTGCCCCGCCGCGAACAGGCAATCCGCAACCGGATCAAATCCGAAGGCTTCTGGATGCGCTGACCGCGGCTTTCGGGTCTTGGAGAACGCAGGGCTCCCGCCCGCTCACGGGCCTCTGGCAGAGGCCCTTCGCAGTTGGGTCCGGCGCCGCGCTGCGCGCGGCGCGCGCCATGCGCAGCATGGCGCCCCGCCCAACGGGCGCAGGCACCGCCAGGGGCCGGCGGCGGGCGGGAGCCTTTTGCTGCGGCATTCCCGCAATTGCCTTCCCAGCGCAGCCATGCTGATGTGTGCCCGGAATAACAGAGCTTTCAGGGAGACCCATTCATGACCGACGCTCCGACATACGGTTTTGACACCTTGCAGATCCATGCCGGCGCCAAGCCGGACCCGGCCACCGGCGCGCGGCAGACGCCGATCTACCAAAGCACCGCCTATGTGTTCCGCGACGCCGAACACGCCGCCGCGCTGTTCAATCTGCAGGAAGTCGGATTCATCTATTCCCGCCTGACCAACCCCACCGTCGCGGTGCTGCAGGAACGTCTGGCAACACTCGAAGGCGGCGTTGGTGCGGTTTGCTGTTCGTCGGGCCACGCGGCGCAGATCATGGCGCTGTTCCCGCTGATGGCACCGGGCTGCAATGTGGTCGCCTCGACCCGGCTTTACGGCGGTACCATCACTCAGTTCAGCCAGACCATCAAGCGTTTCGGCTGGTCGGCCAAATTCGTCGACACCGACGATCTGGACGCTGTGAACGCGGCGATCGACGAAAACACCCGCGCCGTGTTCTGCGAATCCATCGCCAACCCCGGCGGCTATGTGACCGACATCCGCGCCCTGGCGGATATCACCGATGGCGCAGGCATCCCGCTGATTGTCGACAACACCTCAGCCACGCCTTACCTGTGCAAGCCGATTGACCACGGCGCAACGCTGGTGGTGCATTCCACCACCAAATACCTGACTGGCAACGGCACCGTGACCGGCGGCTGCGTCGTTGACAGCGGCAATTTCGACTGGTCGGCTAATGACAAATTCCCATCCCTGTCAGCCCCCGAGGACGCCTATCACGGCCTCAAGTTCCACGAGACTTTCGGCCCGCTCGCCTTTACCTTCCACAGCATTGCCATCGGCCTGCGCGACCTTGGCATGACGATGAACCCGCAAGGGGCGCATTACACGCTGATGGGGGTTGAGACGCTGTCCCTGCGGATGCAGAAACACTGCGAGAATGCCGAGAAAATCGCCGCCTGGCTCGAAAACGACAGCCGCGTTGACTACGTGACCTACGCGGGCCTGCCGTCCTCGCCCTATTATGAGCGTGCCCAGGCCTGCTATCCCAAGGGTACCGGCGGCTTGTTCACCTTTGCCGTCAAGGGCGGCTATGAGGCCTGCATCAAACTGGTGGATGCGCTGGAGATCTTCAGCCATGTGGCCAACCTCGGCGACACCCGCTCGCTGATCATCCATTCGGCCTCGACCACCCACCGGCAGCTGTCACCCGAGCAGCAGGAAGCTGCAGGCGCCGGCCCGAACGTGGTGCGTATCTCCATCGGGATCGAGGATGCAGACGACCTGATCCGTGATCTGGACCAGGCGCTGGCCAAAGCCTGCGGCTGAGCAGGCCAACCGCCATTCAACAAAAAGGCCGGGCGCCCTGCCCGGCCTTTCCTGTTTCCGCGATTTACTCGCCGCCGGGCACGGTCATATCGAAAACCACCGAGACGTTATGACTGAAGGTCAGCTCCCCGGCCTCAATCGGCATCGCATCGCTGCGGGCCATTTCCATCGCCATCATCGGACGCCCGCCACCGCCGCCGTGTTCATTGATCGAGCGTACCGGCCCCAGCACCATGCCCGCCGCGTCTGCCAGCTGCTGCGCCTTGCGGATGGCATCCTTGACGGCTTCACCGCGGATTTGATCGGTGACCGCAGACGGATCTGCCACCCCGAAACTCAGCCCTTGGAACTGATTGGCGCCAGCCATCAGCACCGCATCCAGAACCGGGCCAAGCCGGTCCAGGTCGCGCACCCGCACCATCAGGCTGTTCGAGGCCTGAAAGCCGGTGATCTCACGCCGGCCGCCGCTGTCATAAGACCGGTCCTGCGACCAGACCGGATGCATTGAGATCTGCCGGGTCTGCATGTCCTCGGCCGCAATACCGCCGTCCTTCAGCCGCCCAATCACCGCGCCCATTGCGTCAGATACGGCGGCCATTGCGGCGGCGGCTTCTTCGGCCTCCTCGGTGACACCCAGCGTGATTGTCGCCAGTTCCGGCGCCACCTGCAGCGTGCTTTCGCCGTTCACGGTGATTTGGCGCAACGCCGCGGTCCCGCTTGCCGCCAGGGTCCCGGCGCTCATCGACAGCATCAGCGCGGCTGCCAGAATTTTCTTTGCCTTCATACGGAAAAGCTCCTTTTGCAATGCCTTCTAGATGGGGATGGCAAACTGCCGCCTGCAAGTCCTGGCAGACGTCTTTTCCTTTAACTCGGCAGGTTCCTGCTTTAAGGTCCGCGTCAAAACACCGGGCCCGTCAGGCGGCCCCGGGCAGTATGGATTTTGATGGTTTGACCCAAGGCATGAAACCGGCTTTTGCTCTTTCACTTTCCGCTGACGGCATTGCGCTGCTATTTCGCGCTGAAGACGGCTGGCGCAGTGTGGCCAGCACGCCGTTCAACACTGAAGACCTGCCTGCGGCACTGGCTGCAATGCGCGCGGATGCGCTGCAGCTGGCGCCCGGCGGCATCTTCTGCAAGCTGATCCTGCCCGACGATCAGATCCGCTATTTGACCGCCGAGACCGGTGATCTGCCTGCCGAGGCGCGGATTGAAGCGGCCCGGCAGGCGCTGGAAGGGGCTACGCCTTATCCGGTGGATGAGCTGGCCTTTGATATCGCCATCGAAGGCAGCCGGACCCATGTTGCCGCGGTGGCGCTGGAAACCCTGGACGAGGCCGAGACCTTTGCAGTCGAACACGGGTTCGGCCCGGTCAGTTTTGTTGCGGCGCCGGAAAATTGCGGTTTTCCGGGAGAGCCGTTCTTTGGCACCACCCGGGCAATCCGCGGCACCGAGGTTGAGCCGGACGATACTGTGGTTAAGGTGATCGGGCCGTCAGCACTGCCAGTCCTCCTGACCGAAGACAGCGCGGATGACCCAGCCGCCTTAGCACTGGCGGAAGACAGTGCAATACCGGCAGGAATTGCCGCTATTACGGAACCCTTGGCAGAGCCAGCAGGACCAGCAGTTCTTGCAGAGGCAGAAGATATGGCTGCCGCCGCCAAACAAGCACCTGAGCGGGACAGCGCGCCGCTGGCTGCCCCCAAGGACGCTCCGGTGCCCCTGCCTGCCAAGGCAGCCGGGGCCGAGGAGCCTGCAAGCCTGCCACCGCTTGTTTCGCCGCCTTCTGGCGCTTCCGGCGCGCCGCTGCCAGGTGTTTCAGGCCCTCTCAGCCAAGAGGACAAGGCAGCCGCTGTTGAAAGCGCATCCGCGCCGTCCGCGCAGGCCTCCGCTCCGCTGGCTGCCGGGCGCCAAGTGCCAAAAGCTCCGGCAGCCGTGAAGCCGGCCGGCGCAGCAATTCCGGTCCGGAAACCTGACACCGCGGACACTCCGGCCCATTTGCCAATACCGCCAGCTCCGTTGCCAACTGGTGCGGCTTTTCCTTTGCCAATTCCGCCAGCGCCGGCAGCATTACGGGACAGCACCCCGGCAGCCGCCGCGCCCGCGGCGCCACAGTCCCCGGCCCCCGAAAAGGCTGCGAAGGGCAAGCCGCGCTACCTTGGGGTGATCCTGACAGCTGTGCTGCTGCTGTTCATGGCAACAGTTGCGGTCTGGGCAATATTTGGCGAAGGCGGATTTTTTGCCGCAGCCCCGGATCAGGATCCCGGCCTGGCACCCGCCCCTGCGGTCAGCTCCGAAGACGGGCAGCCGCAGGAAGGCCTCCCCCAGCCGGCGCGCGCGCCTGCGGCAGGCAGCCCCGGTTCAGAAACCGCCCCTGCCGCCATCGCTCCACAGGTGAGCGTCCTGGCGGACCAGCCCGATCCCGGGCTGCAGGAGACCGGCGCAGCGTCGGCAGAGGGTGAATCGCAGGAAAACACCGCCCTGACTGAGGCCAGCGGCACAGGCGTGCTCCCTTCGGTCGAGGATGAAGCCGCCGCTGATGGTGTGAAGCTGCCCGAAGAGGGCACGGGCACCGCCTTTTTGGACCCTTCCGCCCTGCAGCCTGGCGGTGCTGGGGACACCCAGCCGGCCCCGGCGCCGGCTGAATCTCTGACTGCAGAGCCGCTGGATGACTTGGCCCAGGCCGCGCGCTATGCCGCAACCGGGGTCTGGCCGGTTGCCCCCGGCCTGGGAGGCATCCCCGCCGCGCCCCGCCTGGACGAGCTTTACACGGCCTCCGTTGACCGCACTGAGATTGCCGCCGACGCGGTAGCCCTGCCGCAGCCGGAAACTTTTGCCGGGGATGATGAACCCGGCGCCGTTGCCTCTCCTGCCGCAGCAGGGTCGGCGTTTGATCTAGACGCGCGCGGGCTGGTCAAGGCCAGCCCCGAAGGCACGCTCAATCCCGATGGCATCACCGTCTACCTTGGCCGTCCGAAGAAAGTGCCGCCGCCCGCGCCGGATCGCAGCGACCCCGCCGCCGAAGCGCTAGCCGAAGAAGTGGCCCGCAATCAGGTCTTGTCGCGCAAACGCCCCAAGGCGCGGCCTGCAGATCTGGAGGAACAGGTGGAACGCGCGCAGCTTGGCGGTCTCAGCCGGACAGAACTGGCCGGCATGCGCCCGCGCCAGCGCCCCGCCAGCCTGAAGCCCGCCGGGGAAGAGCAGCTGCCGGTCACAGCCCAAGCCATCGCCGCCTCGGCTTTTCCGCGTGCCAGACCCGCCAATTTCGCCAATCTGGTTGACCGCGCCCGGCGCAATCCGCAGAACCAGGTGCAGACCGCCGCTGCCGTGCCCGCCGCTGCAGCCGCGGCGGCACCCCGCATCCCGACAGCCGCATCGGTTGCCCGCCGCGCCACCGTCAGCAACGCCATCAACCTGCGCAAGCTGAACCTGATCGGGGTCTATGGCACCGCCTCGGACCGCCGCGCATTGGTCCGGCTGCCCTCGGGCAGATACAAAAAGGTGCAGGTCGGCGACCGTATCGACGGCGGCCGGGTAATTGCCATTGGTGAAAGCCGGCTGCAGTACCAGAAAGGCGGCCGCAACCGCACCCTGGAAATGCCCAAGGGATAGGATCAAGCCCTTCCCTTCCCGCGCTTAACTCAAAAAACAGCAGTTCCGGCGAATGGGCCTGTTGCAGGCCGTCTTGCCCGCGCACGCAAAAAGGCCGGACCCGCAAGGCAGGACCGGCCTTTTCCGTTTCTCAGGTTGTTTATTCCGCGGCTTGGATCTCGCCGTTTTCGATCTGCTCGCGCTCGATCGATTCAAACAGCGCTTTGAAGTTGCCCTCGCCAAAGCCGTCATCGCCCTTGCGCTGGATGAATTCAAAGAAGATCGGCCCGATCACGGTTTTTGAGAAGATCTGCAGCAGGATCCGGGTTTCGCCGCCGTCAACCACGCCTTCGCCGTCGATCAGGATGCCGTGTTTCTTCATCCGCTCCAGCGGTTCGTCATGGCCCTGCACCCGCTCTTTGGACATCTCATAATAGGCGTCGTTCGGGCCAGGCATGAACTTCAAGCCTTTTTCCGCGATTGCATCGGTGCTGGCATAAATGTCGTCCGAGCCCACCGCGATATGCTGGATGCCTTCGCCGTTGTATTTTTTCAGATATGAAACGATCTGACCTGTTTCGCCCCGGTCCTCGTTGATCGGGATCCGGATGCGGCCGCAGGGCGAGGTCAGCGCGCGGCTGAGCAGGCCAGTGAACTTGCCCTGGATGTCAAAGAAACGGATCTCCTTGAAGTTGAACAGCTCCTCGTAGAACTTGAACCACTTGTCCATATTGCCCTTGTAGACGTTGTGAGTCAGGTGATCGAGATAGAAGAACCCGTCGCCGCGCGGCTTGGACTGTTTCAGCCAGGTGAATTCCGCATTGTAGGGCGAGGTGTCGTGATACTGGTCGATGAAGTAGATCAGCGAGCCGCCGATCCCCTTGATCGCGGGCACGTCCATCACTTTTCCCGGTCCGTCATAGGCCTCGGCGCCTTTGGACACCGCGTGTTCGAACGCCATTTGCGCATCCGCAACCCGCCAGCCCATCGCCGGGGCGCAGGGGCCGTGCTCCTCTACGAATTTCGCGGCAAAGCTTTCGGGGTCGGCGTTCAGGATATAGGTGACGTCGCCCTGCTGCCACAGCTCCACCAGCGGCTGATCCTTGCGGTGGCCGGTCAGCTCATAGCCCATACGGGTGAACAGCGCCCGCAGCTCGTCCGGGTCGGGGCTGGCAAATTCAACAAATTCAAAACCATCGGTGCCAGCCGGGTTTTCCGGGGTGATTTCGGATTTCGGGGCGTTATGCGGGAACGGACCCATTGCGTGTCTCCTTCGGATCAAGCGGGAAGCCAGGTGAATTCTTGCATCAAGAATACCGCATATCCGGCGCAGATTTTCCGCGTTGTTTCGCACCGGAAACTTGAAGTACGCGTATCATTCGCGCCATGATGGCCAAAAATGGAAAAAACACGCATGCTGGACCCAACAGATACCAAGCTGCTTGCAGCGCTTCAGAAAAATGCCCATCTCACCGCGCAGGAATTGGGCGAGATGCTCAACCTTTCCCCCAGCCAGGCCGGGCGGCGGCGGCAGCGGCTGGAGGCAGAAGGGTATATCCAAGGGTATTCGGCCCGGCTTGACCCCGCCAGGCTGGGGCTGTCGGTGCAGGGGTTTGTGCAGGTTCATCTGGGCAGTCACGGCCCCGAACAATCCAAGGGGTTCGCCCGGCTGGTGGCCAGCCAGCCGGAAATCACCTCGGCCTGGACGATGACCGGAGAGGCTGATTACCTGCTGCGCGTCTATTGCGCCGATCTGGAGGCGCTGAACACGCTCATCCACGGCATCCTGCTGCCCCATCCCGCTGTTTCCAGGGTCCAGAGCCAGATCGTAATGGCACAATTAAAACGCGATGCGCCACTGCCGACTTAACCATCCGGGAAGGAATTGGCGGTAAAGATGCACTAACGAATTCTGTAACCGAAAGTGGAACGTGCTGTGTCTATTGTTGACCGCCGAATTGAAACGCGTCCGACCAGCGGCGAAGCGCCGTTTGGCCTCAATGAGGTGTTCTTTTCCAGGACCAACGACCGCGGCATAATCCAAGCCGGCAACTATGTGTTCCGCCGGGTTGGCGCCTACACTTGGGACGAGCTGATCGGCGCCCCGCACAAGGTGATCCGCCATCCGGACATGCCCAAGGGAGTGTTCTCACTGTTCTGGGACACCATCCAGCGCGGCGAATTCATGGGTGCCTACGTCAAGAACAAGTCCAAGGACGGGCTGTATTATTGGGTATTTGCCGTGGTGGTGCCCTGCCAGGACGGCTATCTTTCCGCCCGCATCAAGCCAAGCAGCGCCTTGTTTGCCGAGGTGCGCAATCTCTATGCGACAATGCTCAAGCGGGAGACCGAAGAGGACGTCACCCCGGAGGACAGCGCGCAATATCTGCTCGATTGGCTGAACGGCCAGGGCTACGAGAACTACCACCAGTTTGCCGCTCACGCGCTGAGCCAGGAACTGATCTCGCGCGATAAGGGCCTGAACCAGCCGCCCCACGCCCGGATCCAAGAGCTGACGGGCATGCTGCGCAACGCTGAAACCCTGGTGGAAGAAACCGAAGGGCTGATCACAGATTTCGACGCAATGCACACGATCCCGCATAACCTGCGGGTGCTGGCGTCGCGGATTGAACCTTCGGGCGGCCCGGTCACGGTGCTGTCGCAGAACTACGGGTCCATGTCACGCGAGATGTCGGATTGGTTCGGCGCCCATGTGATGGGCGAGAACAGCAATTTCGCCAAAATCAAGGCTTCGGTGAACAGCAGCCTGTTTGTCGAGGGCATGGCGCGTATTCTGGTCGAATGCGACAATCAGCTGCAAAAGGAACGCCGCGACCTGGGTGAAGCCGATATGGAAACCGAACGCGGGATCCTGGGCGACCTGGTAAAAGACCAGGTCAAGCGTTCGCAGGACGGCATGAAAGAAGTGGATGAAGAAGCCGCGCGCATCACCAGCGCCTGCCAGATCATGCACCGGCATTTTCTTGGTCTCAGCTCCACCCGGGTGCTGCTTAAGATCGAAAGTGCAAGGCTGACCGATTCCGGCGAAACACTGGCTGATATCATTGATCAGCTGGGCGGTTTCCAGGAACGGATTTCGCGGCGGCTTGACCGGATCGGCAAGCTGAGTGAAGAGATTCGCCTGCTCGAACAATAGCGGTCCCGGAGAATAGCAAGCCCGCCCAAAAAACCGTCAATGACTGCTGCTGGCAGGCACCGGATTGCCGTAACAGACCGCCGCGGCCGGCAAAGCCATTGCCAAGGCACCGGCAGGCGCGCGATACCTGAAATATGGAAGAGTTTTTTTACCAAGCAACCATTTATCTGGGCGCCGCAGTCATTGCGGTGCCTCTGGCTGCGCGCCTTGGGCTTGGCTCGGTTCTGGGGTACCTGGCCGCGGGCATTGCCATCGGCCCGATCTTTGGCCTGACCGGCACCGAAACCGAGGATTTGCGCCACTTCGCCGAGTTCGGCGTAGTGATGATGCTGTTTCTGATCGGGTTGGAGCTGGAACCGCGCGCTCTCTGGGCAATGCGGGATAAGCTGATCGGCTTGGGCGGCATGCAGGTCACGGCTTCAACCGCAGTCCTGATGGGCGCAGCCATGGCCGCAGGCGAACCCTGGCATGTCAGCCTGGCGGTCGGGCTGGCGCTGTCGCTGTCTTCCACGGCGATTGTTCTGCAGACGCTCTCGGAAAAGGGGCTGATGCGCACCGGCGGCGGCCGTTCTGCGTTTTCGGTGCTGCTGACCCAGGATATCGCGGTGATCCCGATCCTCGCTTTCCTGCCGCTGCTGGGCAGCTATGCGATCCCCCAGTTTGCCTCCGATGGCTCCATCATCCGGGATGGCGCAGACGGCCATGGCGGCGGCCACGGGTCGCTGTCGCTGGTGGATGGTTTGCCCGGCTGGGCGGTGGCGCTGGTCACCCTGGCCGCCATCGCCTTTATCATCCTGGCGGGCATTTACCTGACGCGGCCGCTGTTCCGGTTCATCCACGCCTCCAACCTGCGTGAAATGTACACAGCCCTGGCGCTGATGATTGTGGTCAGTATCTCCTTCCTGATGACACTGGTCGGCCTGTCCCCGGCGCTTGGCGCTTTTCTGGCCGGGGTGGTGCTGGCCAACTCCGAATTCCGGCACGAGATGGAAAGTGACCTTAACCCCTTCAAGGGGCTGCTTTTAGGGCTGTTCTTCATCACCGTCGGCGCGGGCATCAACTACCGCCAGTTTCTGGCGGACCCTGGTGATCTGATCGGCCTAGCGCTGCTGGTGATCTTTGCCAAGGGGGCGGTGCTGTTTGCCGTCGGCCGTGCCTTTGGCCTGCGCCGCCGCCGCTTGTGGCTGTTCACCCTCAGCCTGGCCCAGGCCGGCGAGTTCGGCTTTGTGCTGCTGGCTTTTTCCACCCAGCTGAACGTGATTCCGGCGGCGCTTTCAGAAAAGCTGTTGCTGGTGATTGCCTTGTCGATGCTGATCACCCCGCTGTTGTTCATCGCCTATGACCTGTTGTCCAAACGCATGGGCGACGCCCGGCAGGAACATGAACCCGACGAGATTGACGAGGAAGGACCGGTGATCATCGCGGGCATCGGCCGTTTCGGCCAGATCGTCAACCGGCTGGTGCAGGCCAGCGGTTTCAAAACCGTGGTGCTGGACCATGATATGGAGGCGGTGCAGCTGATGCGCCGTTTCGGGGTCAAAAGCTTCCTTGGCGACCCGACCCGGCCGGAACTGCTGAAAGCTGCCGGCATTGCCAAGGCCAAGGTTTTTGTGGTGGCGCTGGATGACCCGGAAGGCGTGGTCAAGATGGTCACCTATGTGCGCCGGGCCTATCCGGAGCTGCACATCATCGCCCGCGCCAAGGACCGCAACCATGTTTATGAGCTGTATAAAGCCGGCGCTGATGACATCGTGCGCGAGATGTTCGACAGCTCGGTGCGTGCAGGCCGCTATGTGCTGGAGAACGTCGGTCTCAGCGAATATGAGGCGGCGCAGGCGGCGCAGACCTTTTATGCGCATGACCGTGCCAACCTGCGCGACCTTGCCCAGCACTGGATCCCTGGCGTGCCCGCCAGCCAGAACCCGGCCTATATAGACCGCGCCCGGGAGCTGGAGAAAGCCATCGAAAGCGCGATTTTCGAGATGGCCGAACGCAAGCGCAAGAAGTCCACCAAAGCCGCCGAATGACCAAAGGCCCGGGGTGGATCCGGGCCTTGCGGAAAAGATCTGGACGGGGCTGTTCAGCCGTCCGTCACCCCCGCCTCGGCAAAGGTCGCCATGCCGCTGTGGCAGGCAACGGCGCCTTTCAGCACTTGGATCGCCAGCGCCGCGCCGGAGGCCTCGCCCAGACGCAGGCCCAGCGACAACAGCGGCTTCTTGCCCAGTTTCGCCAGCAGCGCCGGATGCGCCCCCTCGGCGCTTTGATGGCCGGCCACTGCGTGGTCCAGCGCGCCGTCTGCGGTTTGCATCAGGCAGGCCGCCGCAGCGCAGCAGATAAACCCGTCCAGGATCACCGGGATATGCAGCACGCGCGCGGCAGCAATGGCGCCCGCCATGGCAGCAATTTCGCGTCCGCCCAGGCAGGCTAGCGCATCCAGCCCGTCGTTGATCCTGCCTTGGTGCAGTGCAACGCCTTCGGCCACCACGCGGATTTTATTCGCAAGCCCCGCCTCATCCACACCGGTACCGCGTCCTGTCCAATCCGCCGCCTCGCCGCCGAACAGCGCACAGGCCAGGGCGGCGGCAGGGGTGGTATTGCCGATGCCCATTTCACCGACCACCAGCAGGTCAGCGCTTGGGTCCACCGCCTCCCAGCCGGTTTTCAGCGCAGCCAGCAGCTCATCGCCGCTCATCGCGGGCCCTTGGGTGAAATCGGCGGTCGGGCGCTCCAGCTCCAGCGCATGCACATCCATGCGGGCGCCGGCCAGCCTGGCCAGCTGGTTGATGGCCGCGCCGCCATGTTCGAAGTTGATCACCATCTGGGCGGTGACTTCCGGCGGAAAGGCAGAAACCCCCTGTGCCGTCACACCATGGTTGCCGGCAAAGACGATCACCTGCGGTGCGGTGATTTCCGGCCTATCGCTGCCGCGCCAGCCGCCGTACCAGATGGCCAGCTCCTCCAACCGGCCCAAGGCACCGGGCGGCTTGGTCAGCTGGGTGTTGCGCGCAGCCGCGCCGTCCAATGCGGCCTGGTCCTGTGCGGGCGCACTGGCCAGTGCGGCGCGAAAATCATCAAGAGAGGAAAGCTGTGGCAGCATGTGAAAGCCTCGTTGCATCTGGGCGGGGGACGCGGATAAAGCGGATGGCAATCTGTTTAACGGCTGACGGCAGTGCCGCAAGCCCCGCAATAGGCCCGTAAATGCGAAAAAACGACATCCAGGCAAATGACATCCTGCTGGCGCTGGTTCTGCTGACCCGGCTGCCCTTGCCGCATCTGCCTGCGACGGCTTTTCAGCGGCAAGCCAAAGCGGTCTGGGCGTTTCCGCTGGCCGGGCTTGCCGTCAGCCTGCCGGCGGCGCTGGTTGCATCTTTTGCATTGCACATGAGCCTGCCCGCCGCGGTCGCCGCGGGACTGGCGCTGGCGGTTCAGGTGATGCTGTCAGGCGCCATGCATGAGGACGGGCTGGCCGATACTGCCGACGGGCTGTGGGGCGGATTCACCCGGGACCGGCGGCTGGAGATCATGAAGGACAGCCGCATCGGCGCCTATGGCGTGATTGCCCTGATCCTCGGGTTCGGCCTGCGCTGGAGCGCCCTGGCGGCGCTGATCACCGCAGCAGGTGCCTGGCCGCTGCTGGCCTTGGCCATGCTGAGCCGGGCAGTAATGCCGGCGCTGATGCTGGCACTGCCAAACGCGCGCGCCGCCGGACTGTCGCAAACCGTGGGCCGTCCCCGCGCCCTGCCCTGTTTTCTGGCGGCCCTGCTGGCCATTGTCCTGTCGCTGCCGCTGATTGGCGCTGCGGCGTGGCCTGCGGCCTTGGCCATGGGTGCGTCTGCCCTGGGTTTGGGGGCGCTGGCCAAGGCCAGGATCGGCGGCCAGACCGGGGACATTCTGGGGGCAGCCCAGCAATTCGCCGAGGTTGCCGGCCTGCTCACGCTTCTCGCACTCTGCAGCTGAGCCGGACCGTCGCATGAAAAAGGCCGCGCCCACGAAGGGCACGGCCTTTCAATGACTGACTATTGCAGATGCTTATGCTGCAACGCGGGAGGTCAGAACCTCATCCACCTGCTTGGCGGCCGCAATCTCGTCGTTGCCGGATACTGCTGCAACTTCGCGGGTCAGGCGCTCAAGGGCTGCTTCGTACAACTGGCGCTCGGAGTAGCTTTGTTCGCGCTGATCATCGGTGCGGTGCAGGTCGCGCACCACTTCGGCGATCGAGATCAGGTCGCCGGAGTTGATCTTTTGCTCATATTCCTGGGCGCGGCGCGACCACATGGCGCGTTTGACCTTGGCCTTGCCCTTCAGCGTTTTCATCGCTTGGGCAATCACGTCCGGCGAGCTGAGCGAGCGCATGCCCACTTCGGTTGCCTTGTTGGTCGGCACCCGCAGGGTCATCTTGTCTTTTTCAAAGGTGATCACGAAAAGCTCCAGCGCAAAGCCGGCCACTTCCTGCTCCTCGATCGAGATGATCTGGCCCACGCCATGCGCCGGGTAGACAACATACTCATTAGGGCGGAATTCGAGCTTCTTCGATTTGGTCATACAGGTTATTCCTTACTCATAGCCGGGCGGCTCCGGCATTTTAGCGAACAAAATGCCCGGCCCCGGTCAGTTTGATTTGACCAGCCCCCAGGACATTTTATCCGCAGAAATACCGCCCAATCTGCGCACCACTGCTGGCGTGCGCCAGGGGCGGACTCCGATTGTTTATGTCTTTTGCCCTTTAAGCATACCACAAAAAAGGACCGCCCGAAAGGCGGCCTGCAGATCAGGGTCCGTTAAAACCCCATGCGATGCGGCGGTTTCCCGCAAATTTGCGGCATCGCCCCTATCAGGCAGAGAATCAGCCGCCTTCGCCGGGCGCTTCGGAGAAATACTTCTCCATCTTGCCCTCTTCGCCGTCGCGTTCCTCGTAGCCCGGCATCGGGTCTTTCTTGGAGACGATGACCGGCCACAGTTCAGAGTATTTGCGGTTGAACTCGACCCATTTGTCCATGTCCGGCTCGGTATCCGGGCGGATTGCATCTGCTGGGCATTCCGGTTCGCAGACGCCGCAATCGATGCATTCGTCGGGGTGGATCACCAGAGTGTTCTCGCCCTCGTAGAAGCAATCCACCGGGCATACCTCGACACAGTCGGTGTATTTGCAGGCGATGCAGTTTTCCGTCACGACATAGGTCATAATACCGAGTCCCGTTTTCCGTTTGCGCCTAGCTAATCCAGACCGGCGACGGCTTCAAGCCGTCAAAGGGTATCCTGCTTGCGAGTAAGATCAAGCGCTCTGCGGGCTTTTTTGTCCGGCCGGCCTTTTCCTTCGAACCTGGGATTGGCCGGAATTTTTTCCTGTTTTTCCGTCATATCGAAGTACAGTGCCTGGGCTTCGGGCGCCGGGCCGCGGCGTTCGCCGATGGCCTCGACCCGCACCACGCGGATCACTTTGGCCTGGGCAAAGGTCAGAACGTCACCCGGGGCGACGTTCTGAGCCGGTTTCAAGGTCTTGGTGCCGTTGAGACGCACATGGCCCGCGCTGACCTGTTTTGCAGCCAGGCTGCGGGTTTTGAAAAACCTCGCATGCCATAGCCACTTGTCGATGCGGATCTTGGGCGCGCCCTCGGTCATGGCAGGATCAGTCGCCCTGTTTCAGCCCCATCAGCGCAGCGGCAAAGGGGTTGTCGGGGTCGATCTGCTTTTCCTTCCTGGCAGGGCGCGCGGAATAGGTCTTGGCGCCCTGATCCTGACGCGGACCGCCCTTGCGGCCCGGTTTGCCGCGCGGGCCGCCTTCGCGGTCGCCGCCTTTGGCGCCGCGCGGTTTGCCCTTGCCTGCCGGCTTGCCGTCGCCCTGCGGACGGCGGTTCTGCTGGCGTTGGCCGCCCTGGCGTCCGCCCCGGTTGCCGCCCCAGGTGAAAGTGAAGAAGACTTCCATTTCCGGTTCGGCAGCAGCATCCGCTTCAGCAGCCGCTTCTGCCGTGTCTTCCGCAGGTGCCGTGTCTTGTGCAGGTGCCGTGTCTTGTGCAGGTGCCGTGTCTTCAGCAGGTGCGGCCTCGGCCTCAGCGGCGGGAGCTTCGGCAGCGGCGTCTTCAGCAGGTGCTGCATCCGCAGCTTCAACAGCCGGCTCTTCCGTTGCAGGTGCCGCGTCACCAGCTGCTTCAGCAGGCTTGGCCTCAGCTACAGCAGGTTTCGCTTCCGCCGCAACCGGCTTCACCTTCTGGCGCTCGCCCTTTTCGGCCTTGTAACCCAGACCCTGCATCAGGTCGGCGAACTGCTCCAGCGTCATACCGGTGATCGACAGCATGTCAGCCTTGGCTTCAAAGCCGCCGCGGCTGTCTTCGCCGCGCAGCATGTCGGCCAGACGCTCCAGCATATCGATGCGGATCATCCGCTCACCCGCCGCGCGGTAACCGGACATGGTGTCATAGCCGTCGGGCGCGTCCTTGGCGGAGGGCACCGTGACCAGGCCGGGAGGCGGCGATTCGGGGAAATCCTGCAGACCGTTGGCCAGCGACCACAGCACCAGCCGCAGACGGGTCGGTGCGGGCTTCAGCAAGAGCGGCATGAAAATGGTGAACTGGCCGAACCGGATGCCATGCTTGCGCAGCGCGCCGCGGGCGTCCTGGTCCAGGTCCTTCACCTCTTGCGCGATGCTTGCACGCGGCAGCACGCCAAGGTTTTCGACCATACGGAAGGCAAAACCACGGGCCAGGCCGGTCAGCTCTTCGTCCTTTTGCAAGGCCAGCAGCGGCTCAAACAGCGCGTTGATCTTGCGGGTGATGAAATGCAGCAGGCGGCGTTCCACCTTCTGTGCGACATCCGGCCCGGCGGACTCGTCCACAAAGACCTCGATCTGCGGGGTCAGCGCATCGGCGCCGGCAACCAGTTTGCCCACCGCATGTTCGCCCCACATCAGGCCGCCCTGTTCAGTGTAATCGATCTCGGTATCGGGCGCGTTATAGAACCGGTCCGCACGCAGATGGAATTGCGGCGCCAGCGCCTGCAGCGAGGCCGCCTTCAAGGCCTTGGCCTCGGCACCCTGCGCGCTTTTGTCCGGGCTGAACCGGAACCCCTCGAGACGGCCGACGAATTCGCCTTCAACCGTCACTTCACCCTTGTCATTCACTTCGGCCAAAAGGGCCTCCTTCTGTTTGAGCCGGCGCAGCAGCACAGACGTGCGCCGGTCCACAAATCTTTGCGTCAAACGCTCGTGCAGAGCATCTGACAACCTGTCTTCTACAGCGCGCGTCTCTCCGCGCCAATGGCTTTCGTCACGCAGCCAGCCATTCCTTTGCGCGACATAAGTCCACGTGCGGATAAATGCCAGCCGTTTGGACAATGTGTCGATGTTGCCGTCAGTGCGGTCAATTCGCTTTATCTGGCGGGCCATCCAGTCGTCCGGCACCACGCCGCCGCCCTGCAGATGTTCAAAAATCACCCCCAGAAGCGAGGCATGTTCGGCGTGGGAGATGCCGCGGAAATCGGGAATCCGGCAGATATCCCACAACAGTTTCACCGATTGCGCGTTGGTGGTGCGCGAGATCACGGCGGATTCGCGCGACAGCATTTTCAGCGCGCCCAGGTCATCCGCCTCGCGCGCTTTGATCAGGTTTTCGTCCGAAGGGCTTGATTCGAGCGAGTGGATCAGCGCCTCAACCGTGCCGAACTGCAGATCCGCAGACCGCCAGTTCAGCTTTTTCAGCGGCGTGAACTGGTGGTTCATGATCGCAGACGCCGTGCCCTCGTCCAGGGGCCGCGCATCGCCGGTCACACCAAAGGTGCCGTGGCTCATCCCGCGGCCTGCACGGCCGGCGATCTGCGCCAGCTCATTCGGGGCCAGCTCGCGCATCCGGCGGCCGTCGAATTTGCGGGTCGAAGAAAACGCCACATGGTCGATATCCAGGTTCAGCCCCATGCCGATGGCATCAGTGGCGACCAGGTAATCCACCTCGCCGTTCTGATACAGCTCCACCTGGGCATTGCGTGTGCGGGGGCTAAGCGCCCCCATCACCACCGCCGCGCCGCCCTTCTGGCGGCGGATCAGCTCGGCAATCGCATAGACATTATCAACCGAAAACCCGACAATTGCAGTGCGCGGCGGCATCCGGCTTATCTTTTTCGAACCTGCATAGACAAGATCCGACAGCCGCTCGCGGCGGTGGAACTCCACCCCGGGCACCAGCGCCAAAATCGGCCCCCGCATGGTGTCGGCGCCCAGGAAAAGTGTCTCCAGCGTGCCGCGGGCGCACAGCAGGCGGTTGGTAAAGACATGGCCGCGCTCGGGATCGGCACAGAGCTGGATCTCGTCGATCGCCAGGAAGTCGCAGCCCATGCCCTCGGGCATCGCCTCCACCGTGCAGATCCAGTATTTCGCGCGCGGCGGCACGATGCGTTCCTCGCCGGTGACCAGCGCCACCACCGACGGCCCGCGCGCCGCCACCACCTTGTCATAGACCTCGCGCGCCAGAAGCCGCAGCGGAAAGCCCATGACGCCGGTGCGGTAGCCCAGCATCCGTTCAATGGCGTAATGGGTTTTGCCGGTATTGGTCGGGCCCAGAACGGCCACGATCCGCGATGCGCTTGCCATTGCTTCAGCCCCCGCCCCGATGGGGCTTACAGTTCCCGGCCCTCGGCCAAGGGCGCCAATCGTTCGAGGGCGCTGCTTACGTCCTCGTGGTGCGGATGTATAGCCTTGGCCCGCTGATAGGCTTGATAGGCGCGTTCAGGATTGCGGAACTGCTCGAACAACGCGCCCAGCGCGTAGATCGCGTTGTAATCCATCGGGTTCAGCGCCAGCGCGCGTTCCAGATCCGCCACCGAAGGCCCGTAAAGCCCCAGCGCGAAATAGACGCGGGCCCGTTCGTACCAGCCGCGGGCAAATTCCGGCGCGTGATCGGTCAGCGCGGTCAGATGCTCCGCTGCCTGCTGCAAATCGCCGCGCTCCAGCGCGTCGGTGCCGCGCCGCAGCAGCAGATCCATCGCAGGCGAGCCGCTTTTGGCCCAAAGCGCCTGCAGCTCACGGTCGATGGCCGCAGCCTCGGAGAGTTCCGACACGGCTAGGTCCTGCAGCAGCGCATCAGCGGAATGCTGCTGTGCCGCGCCGGCCCCAGGCAAGGAATACGTGACTGTGACTGCCGTTGCCGCCACGATAGCTTTGAGCTTTGGGAGATTTGCCAGCATGATGCCCCCAGTGTAATCCAGCGCGCGGCAAATTCCAGTATTGGATGCAAATGCTTCACAGATTTGTGCTATGAAGCGCGCAAAACAGATTGAGGACGGACATGAGCGATACCCTGACACAGGCGGCAGAGACCCTGAACAGCAAACTGGACGCAGGCGAATTTGACGCCTCCGCAAAATTCGAGATTGAGGGGCTGGGCTCCATCGTGCTTGACGGCGCAGGCGCCCGCGTCAGCGACGAAGACACCGATGTCACCATGAAAGCCGACGCCGACACGTTCCAGTCGATCCTTGAGGGCGATTTGAACCCCACCGCCGCCTTCATGTCCGGCAAGCTGACCATCGATGGTGACATGGGCACCGCGATGAAGCTGGCCTCGGCCCTGTCCTGATGGACGGCGCCCCGGTGGAGCCGCAGCCTGCCCCCCTGTTTGCGGATATCGCGCAGGGGCCTGCGGGCGGTGCGGCCCATTGGGTGCACACCTCGGACGGCCTGCGTATCCGCGCAGGCCACTGGCGACCGGAAGGAGCGGCAAAGGGCACGGTCCTGCTGTTCCCCGGCCGTACCGAATACATCGAAAAATACGGGCTGGCCGCGGCGGAATTTGCGGATCGCGGATTTGCTACCCTCACCGTGGACTGGCGCGGCCAGGGGCTGGCGGAACGGACCCTGGCTGAGCGCCGCCTGGGCCATGTCGAAGATTTCAGCGACTTCCAGAAGGACGTGCAGGCGCTGACTGGGCTGGCCGAACAGCTGGACCTGCCGAAGCCCTGGTTTTTGGTCTGCCATTCCATGGGCGGCGCCATCGGGTTGCGCGCGCTGATGCAGGGGCTGAAGGTAAACGCCTGCTGCTTTACCGGCCCGATGTGGGGCATCCAGATCCCGCCGCTGCTGCGCCCCTTGGCCAGTTTCCTAAGCGGCGTTGCGCCGTTTTTGCGGCTGGACAAATTGCTGCTGCCGACCACGGCGCTGGAACAATATGTGCAGATCACGCCGTTCGAGGGCAACACGCTGACCACCGATCCGGACATGTACCGGATGATGCATGCCCAACTGGCTGCACAGCCCGATCTGGCGCTTGGCGGCCCCACCGTCCAATGGCTGCGCGTCAGCCTGCAGGACTGCGCCTGGCTGGCCGGGCAGCCCTCGCCTGCCCTGCCCTGCATCACCTTTGCTGGCTCGGACGAGCAGATCGTCGACACCAAGGCCATCCACGACCGGATGGCGCGCTGGCCGGGCGGCGAGCTGGACCTGATCAAGGGTGCCCAGCACGAGGTACTGATGGAAACCCCGGAAATCCGCGCGCATGTGTTTTCCAGCATGTGCCGCCTGTTTGAACAGTACCGCGGCTGATCGCCCGGCATTGCGCCGTGCCTTTACCTGCCCCTTACCAGCTTTCGTTAAACTCCCAGTGATCTGCAGATGATCAACGCCCGCCTGCTTGTGATCCCGCAAGCCGCCGCTTAGATGTTGGGTCAACGAATTCCTCATGACAGGAGCCCCCATGTTCCAGCTTCCCTTCCCCGTTCACGACGCAAACGCCTCAGCCGGTTCCGGCGGTCTTGGCAATCTGCCGGAATGGGACCTCAGCGATCTTTACACGTCTGAAGACGCCCCCGAACTGGCCCGCGATCTGGGCTGGCTGGAGCAGGAATGCGCCGCTTTTGCTGCCGATTACGAGGGCAAGCTGGCCGGTCTGGACGCCGCCAGCCTGCTGGAATGTGTTGAGCGCAACGAGAAGATCAACAATATCGCCGGCCGCATCATGTCCTTTGCCGGCCTGCGCTATTATCAGCTGACAACCGATGCCGACCGCGCTGCCTTTTTGTCGGACTGCCAGGAAAAGGTGACGGTGGCCACCACGCCGCTGGTGTTCTTCACGCTGGAACTGAACCGTATTGAAGACGGCGCCATGCAGGCGCATCTGGCCGCCAATGCGGAGCTTGCCCGCTATGCCAGCGTGTTCCGCCGTATCCGGGCAATGAAGCCCTATCAGCTGTCAGACGAGCTGGAACGCTTCATGCATGACCTCGGCATTGTCGGCGATGCCTGGGAGAAGCTGTTTGATGAGACCATCGCCGGTTTGCAATTCACCGTCGATGGTGAAGAGCTGACCATTGAGGGCACCCTGAACCTGCTGACCGACCCGGACCGTGCCAAACGCGAGGCGGCGGCGCGGGAGCTGGCCGCCGTCTTTGCCGAAAACGTCAAGACCTTTGCCCGTGTCCACAACACCCAAGCCAAGGAAAAGGAAATCATCGACCGCTGGCGCGGCATGCCCAGCGCCCAGACCGGCCGCCACCTGTCAAATGATGTGGAGCCTGAGGTGGTTGAGGCCCTGCGCGCGGCTGTGGTTGCCGCCTATCCCAAGCTGAGCCACCGCTATTATGAGCTGAAGCGCAAATGGCTAGGTCTGGACGTGATGCAGGTCTGGGACCGCAACGCGCCGCTGCCGCTGGAAGACCCCCGCACCATCAGCTGGGAGCAGGCGGAAAAGACGGTGATGGACGCCTATAATGCATTCGATCCGCGCATGGGTGAAATCGCCGCGCCGTTCTTCTCGGACGGCTGGATCGACGCGGGCGTGAAGCCCGGCAAGGCGCCGGGCGCCTTTGCCCACCCCACCGTCACCAATGTGCACCCCTATGTGATGCTGAACTACCTGGGCAAACCGCGCGACGTGATGACCCTGGCGCATGAGCTGGGCCACGGCGTGCACCAGGTGCTGGCAGCGGAACAGGGCGAGATGCTGTCCTCCACCCCGCTGACGCTGGCGGAAACCGCAAGCGTTTTTGGCGAAATGCTGACCTTCCGCAAGATGCTGGACGGGGCCGAGACCAAGGAGCAGCGCAAGGTGCTGCTGGCGGGCAAGGTCGAGGACATGATCAACACGGTTGTGCGCCAAATCGCGTTCTATGACTTTGAATGCAAACTGCACGCCGCCCGCGCCGAGGGCGAGCTGACACCTGATGACATCAACGCCATCTGGATGTCGGTGCAGGCGGAATCACTGGGCGAAGCGTTCGAGTACATGGACGGCTACGAGACCTTCTGGGCCTATATCCCGCATTTCGTGCACTCGCCGTTCTATGTCTACGCCTATGCCTTTGGCGACGGGCTGGTGAACGCGCTTTACTCGGTCTACGCGAGCGGCGCCGAAGGGTTCGAGGACAAGTACTTCGAGATGCTCAAGGCAGGCGGCTCCAAACACCATAAGGAGCTGCTGGCGCCCTTCGGCCTGGATGCCACAGATCCCGAATTCTGGGACAAGGGCCTGTCGATGATCTCCGGCTTCATTGACGAATTGGAAGCTATGGAGGGGTGATGCGCCTCAGCCTGCGACCGGTGCCGCGAAACGAATTTGATCTGGTCTCCCATATTCAGGTGGAGCCGGATCAGGTGCGTTACTCCGGCACTGTGGCGCAGGCGTTTGAAGAAAATGAGGACGGCGTGGATTTTCACGCCGTTCTTGACGGCTCCCAAGTGGTCGGGTTCTTCAAGATCGACCGGCTGTATCACGAAGCCTACAGCTTTGCCGGGCCGGATGAGCTGGGTCTGCGCGCCTTCATGATTGATCACGCTGAGCAAGGCAAAGGCTATGCCACGGCTGCCGTTGCCGCGCTGGAACCCTATCTGGCCGCGCAGTATCCGGCGCGGCGTGCGGTGGTGCTGACCGTCAATATGCAGAATTTCGGCGCCATCCGCTGTTACCGCAAGGGCGGTTTTGCAGACACCGGCGGCATCTATCCCCACGGCATCGCCGGCCCGCAGCACATTCTGCGGATGGGGTTCGGATAGATCCTAAGCGGTACACCAGCCCCACCCCTTTGCGTGCAATTGAACACCACCTAGAGGGAATTTTTAGAATACAGATTCAATGTGTGGTAAACTAAGCCGGTTAACCAGTATGGGAGTTGTTACCATGGCACCGCTTTCAAAGCTCACTGCGCTCGTAATTGCTGCGGCCCTGACCGCCACCAGTGCTATAGCTGCCGGCCCGGACCGCAAGAAACCCGTCAGCGGTCAAACCATTGCCGAATTATATTCTGGAAAAACCTGGACCTGGACCAAGGGAGGCTCCTACTGGGCACCGGACGGCAGTTTTCAGGCAATTTGGGAAGACAACGTCGGGCTTGGCAAGTGGTATGCGACGTCTAAGGGCAGTCTGTGCTATGAAGCCAATTGGTATTACCAAAAGGGAGCTCCCGGCGCACCACGTAAAGAATGCTACCGACATGTAGCTGACAGCGAAGGGCAACTGTGGAAATACAGCGAAAAGGACAAATCTTGGTACAAGCCAAGAAAAGAATTCGCGGAACGCATTAAGCCTGGCAACAAGATCGGAGCGCGGGTCCGGAAGCTGCGCAGAAAATACGGCATCTGACCGGCCTATGTTTCACTTCAACTGGCTGTCCTTCGAGCCGCGCCGGTTGAAGCCCCCGCGTGCCTGATGCGCGCCGTCGCGCTCCTGCTGGCAGTCGATACACAGCTTCACGCCAGGAATGGCGACACGGCGTTTCTCGGGGATCGGTTCCTCGCATTCCGCGCAATGGGTCAGGCTTTCGCCCACCGGGCGCCGCACCGCTTTCAGCCGCGCCAGCTCGTCATTGATCGAGGCTTCAATCTGCTCATTCACCGCGCCGTCCTGCGCCCAGCCGCCTGCCATGGACTTTCCTCCTGTGCCAGAGGGGCTGAATGTAAGGCCGCACAGGCGCTCTGCCTAGGGCTGCCTGAATGCAATTCCCGAGTAAATCTATCAACTATTTGATTTCATTGCATTTTCTGTTGACCTGCAGCGCAGGCACGGCTAAACAGAATACAGAAATTGCACGCAAGCCAGAATCACCAGGCCGCAAGCAGCCAGCACTCCAGCCATCCCCCGGGACAGCCAGACCGCAAGCAACGCCAGCAACCAGAGTGATTTCAGCCAGCCACGCGCATATCTGCCAGCCAGCGTTTCTGCCAGCCTCTCATTCAGCCGCGCACCCAGCATTTTGCCAGGCCCGTGCCAGACAGGTTTTACAGCCAGCTGCCGCCAGCTTTTCAGGTCAGTCTTTCTGACCCAATGTTTCGCGCGCGAAACATTCCGGCAGGACTGCTGCCGTAAAGCCAGCATCATTGTCAGTTGACAAAAAAAGGCGGCGCCAAGCACCGCCTTTACAGTCTGCTGCCGGGCGCTGGGATCAGGCGCCAGTCAGCATTCCTTTTTCGCTCGCCAGATCGCGCATCTTTTTCTGCAGCTTTTCAAACGCCCGCACTTCAATCTGACGGATCCGCTCGCGGCTGACCTTGTACTGCGTGCTCAGCTCCTCCAGGGTCACCGCCTGATCCATAAGACGGCGCTGGGTCAGAATGTCCTTCTCGCGGTCGTTAAGCACATCCAGTGCCGCAGTCAGCAATTCCCGGCGCGCCTCCAGCTCATCCCGGGCTTCGTAATCGCCGGCCTGGTCGGCATCTTCGTCTTCCAGCCAGTCCTGCCATTGCATCGTGCCTTCGCCCTCGGAACCGACGGTGGCATTAAGCGACGCATCACCGCCCGACATGCGGCGGTTCATCGAGATCACCTCGTCCTCGGTCACGCCAAGGTCGGTTGCGATCCGCTTGACATTCTCGGGCCGCAGATCGCCATCTTCCAGCGCGCCGATGCGGGCCTTGGCCTTGCGCAGGTTGAAGAACAGTTTTTTCTGCGCCGACGTGGTGCCCAGTTTGACCATCGACCAGGACCGCAGGACATATTCCTGGATCGACGCACGGATCCACCACATCGCATAAGTCGCCAGCCGGAAACCTTTTTCCGGATCGAATTTCTTAACCGCCTGCATCAGGCCTACATTCGCCTCGGAAATCACTTCGGCCTGCGGCAGGCCATAGCCGCGGTAGCCCATGGCAATCTTGGCCGCGAGCCGCAGATGGGAGGTCACCATCTTGTGCGCGGACTTTGCGTCCTGCTCCTCGACCCAGCGCTTGGCCAGCATGTATTCCTCTTCCGGCTCCAGCAGTGGAAACTTGCGGATTTCCTGGAGATACCGGTTCAGACCGCCTTCGGGCGTCGGGGCAGGCAGGTTTGCATAATTCGCCATATAAAGTGTCCCTCCCATAATGTATAAGGACTTAACATTAGCGCATATGTGTTAGCGCCAAATCCTTTTCAAGGACCGCTTAAGGAATTGTTGTATGTTAACCCGCCGGAATGCGTCTGTGAATTGCATCACAGGCGTGAACACGCTTATTTGCCGGCAATTTACTGGCGCAACGCCGCCAGCAATTCCGCCATATCCTGCGGCAGCGGCGCCTCAAACCTGAGCGGTGCGCCCGTCACCGGGTGATTGAATCCCAAGACAGCGGCGTGAAGCGCCTGGCGCGGAAACTGCTGGACGGCCGCATGCGCGGCTTCGCTCAAGGCCTTGGCCGCCAGTTTGCGGCGCCCGCCATAGGTGGGATCCCCCACCAGCCCGTGACCGGCGTGGGCCATATGCACCCGGATCTGATGGGTGCGTCCGGTTTCCAGCCAGCACTCAACCAGCGCCGCGCAGGCCGGGTTGCCGAAACCCTCGCAGATGCGGGCCCGGGTCACCGCATGGCGGCCGCCCTGGAACAGCACCGCCTGGCGCTGCCGGTCAGTTTTGTGGCGGGCCAGCTGGGTGGTGAGCTTGAGGATATTGCCCGGCTCGAAGCTGGCCCCTTTGACACCGCGCAGCCGCGGGTCGTTGCCATCCGGCACGCCATAGCAGACCGCTTGATAATAGCGCTCCACCGTGTGTTTTTCGAATTGCACGGCCAGCCCCTGGTGGGCGGCGTCGGATTTGGCCACAACCAGCAGGCCGCTGGTCTCCTTGTCGATCCGGTGCACGATGCCAGGGCGCTTGACGCCGCCTACGCCCGACAGGTTGCCGCCGAAATGATGCAGCAGCGCATTGACCAAAGTGCCTGAGGGGGAGCCCGGCGCCGGATGCACCACCATGCCGGAGGGTTTATTGATGACGATCAGGTCATCGTCCTCAAAGACAATCTCCAACGGGATGTCCTCGGGGCCGATATGGCTGTCTTCTGCCTCCTCCACGGTGATCGCGATCTGCGCGCCGGCCTCAACCTTGGCCTTGGCGTCCTGCACCACGGCGCCGTCCACCGTCAGCGCGCCCTCTTCGATCAGCCGGGCCAGACGGGTGCGCGACAAAGACGCCTCCCCTGGCACATCGCGCGAAACCGCTTTATCAAGCCGCTTAGGCGGGTTTTCCGCGATGACAAATTCAATCCGGCGGCTGCCCATGACTGATCCTTCCGAGACCGAAATCCAAACGGAGCCGCCGCAGATCCGGTTCCTGCGGCGGCTGGTGACCACGCTGACCGTGGTGATGATTGGCGGGCTTGTAGTGATAATCTCGCTGCTTGTCATCCGCTTGCAGGCAGGCGATGCGCCGCTGCCTGCAGAAATCGCCCTGCCCGACGGGATAAAGGCCGAGGCGGTCACACTGGGACGCGGCTGGATAGCTGTGGTCAGCCAGGACAACCGCATCCTGATTTTCGACCGCGAGTCCGGTGCGCTGCGCCAGGAAGTGCGGATCAAGGACTAGCCCCGCGGGGTCAGGACCTGAGCAAAACCTTGTTGGAATCGATTGCCGCGGCAATCTGGGCGTATTGCGCCTGCCGCTCCTGTGCGGATTCCGCGCTGCGCAGCAGAACTGTGCCTGCGTCTTCGAATATGCGCACGGCTTCCCGGTTCACTGCAGCCTGCGCGGACGGTCTGACAGGCGTCAGCGGCCGGGTGGTGCGTTCAGCCGGGTTTGCGGAACTGGTGACGCTGACCCGGCTCCGGCCCGGGTCGCTGTTCTGGCGGGCCAGCCGCTTGAGCCGGGCCGAGGTGTCTTGCAGCACATCGCGCACCTCGTCGTAATCAGTGCCCGCCGGAATGCCATCTGCAGCCGCTTCCAGCCGTTCAGAGAGGCAATCGACCTGCAGCGCCGAATCACCGGTGGCGCGGCAAAAGGCCTTGGCAGCGGACAGGGTGCCCAGCAGCTCGGTCAGAAAGGCAGCCGAACCGAATTCTCCGGCCGGAACCACGACTGTATAGGTCAGGGGTCCAGCGCCCTGTGCCAGTGCGGGTGCTGCGGCCAGACCCAGGCAGGAAACCCCTGCGGTCAAGCTCTTGGCGGCTGTCTTAAACATATCGTTACCCTCGCATATCCCCGAAAAACCACGCATAGCGGTGCGGCAGCTGCGCGGCATCTCGCCGGAACATCGCCGCTGCAGCGCCGCCGTGTTGCCTGGCGCCCGGGCCTTCATTAACCTTAAGATGTTCCAAAGCATAAGGTTGTTTTATCATGTACACCAGTATCTTGCGGGCAGCGGCATTGATTGTCCCCCTGTCTTTTGCCGCACAGCCCGTATTTACCCAGACCGCGGACGCCGCATTGAACGAAGCCAAGCGGCGCGTGGCCTGCGGTGCCGGTGTTCCGGTCTCCGCCACCTATCTGGCAAACGGCACGCTGCAGGTGACCTGCCAGGCACAGGGCGCCGAGGCCGTGGCCCAGGCCGCAGCAAGCGGCCTGCCGGAAACCGGACTGTCCGCCGGAGCCGCCGCCGGAGCGGTTGCAGGGGTGTTGTTCCTGGTTCTGATCGCCGATGACGATAATGGCACATCCACAACAACGACCACGACCACAAGCACAACCGATTGAGGCCAGGCCCCTTTTGTCCGTTCTGCTTGAGCACATCTTTTGCGCGCTCCAGCAGAGCGGCATGCACCGGCCGGCACAGCGCCACTGCTTAAGCCTGCCCCGCTTGCAGAAGATCAAAGGACCGCGCAGAATTGCGCGGCCAAAAGGCTAATTCCCGAAAAAAGCACCACAACCGCAGTCCCGGCTGTTGGCGCCCGACGGGAGGCGTGAACAAGCCGGCCGTTCAGCGGCCAGGGAAACCTGGGCTGGTGGCGGGAACCCGCAATAGAATTGAGACTGCAAAAACCGTGCCCGGCAGAAACGCCGGACTGCTGCCGCAGCTGATATTGCCCAGGGTGTTTGATTGAGTGGTACCACCTCCCCGGCTCGAACGGGGGACCTCCTGATCCACAATCAGGCGCTCTAACCTACTGAGCTAAGGCGGCACTGTGGGGTCATTTATAGCACGTCCTGGAGGCGTGCAAGAGGTTTTTTTGCCTTTCCGCTGCAGAAACCTGCCCCTTTTGATTGTGCGGCTCAACGGTCCGGACCCGCCATGACACGCGGCTGAAAATTATCCGCAACCGTTTGCAATCATGCGCAATTTCACGCTGCACTTAGGGCGCTTTGCCGTCTGAAACCGGAAAAGACAACCGCCAGGTTTGCTCCACCAGATCCTGGCCATAGCTGTGCACCGGATAGCTGTCCGTCAGCTGCCAGCCGAAAGCCCGGTAAAGCGCGCAAGCAGTCTGGTGGCTTTCATGGGTTTTCAGCATCATGCCCCGGTACCCGGCTGCTCGGGCAAACTCCATGCATTCCCGCAGCAGCCGCTTGCCCAGCCCCTTGCCGCGCGCCGCAGGCGTCAGCAGGAACAGCCGCAGCTGCGCTGTGTCGGCATCCTTTTTCATGCAAAACACCGAACCCAGCCGCTCGCCGCCGCTTTCCGCCAACCAGCCGCGTTCGCACGCCGGGTCGTGGCCTGCGCAGAAACTGTGCAGAATATCGGCGACCAGCGGTCCGAAAGTTTCATCAAACCCGGCCTCGCGGGCGTAAAGATCCTGGTGGCGGGCCGCCAGCCAGTGCATGTCGGAAGGAGCGAATCGGCGCAGGGTCACATCCATCATGCAAACAGCATAGCGCAAAGCCGGCTTGCGTTTCAGCCTGCCCCGGGCTAGCACCAGCTGCAATCCGCTGACCGGCATTGGAGTGTGCAATGAGTATCAACACCGAACGCGACATTGAGGCAAACATGCAAATCGGTCCGACCGATCAGGGTATGGTGCGGATTTTCATTGATACCGGCAGCGTTGAAATCCCGATGGACTTTGACCCGGAAGAAGCCGAGGAGATCGCCGAAGAGATCCGCGCCGCGGCACAAGCCGCGCGCAGCGTCAAGTAACGCAGTCTTTCCGGCACTCCGCACCCGCCCTTCCGCGCTGCGCCCGATTGCCGGGCAAAGCGGCGCAACAAGCGCCGGCAGCGTGCCGCAGGCACGCTGCCTGGCCCAAGGCCGCCAAGGGGTTCCGGCGCAGCCGGGGCACCTGCGGGCGCGGGAGCAGCCGCCAGCGCTCAATCCTGCTGCTCTTGATCTCCTGCCCCATCTCCTGCCCCGCCCAGCAGCTGCCCGTCCCGGCCCGGGCGCGGGTCACGCAGGGCCTGCAGGCGGCGGACGGAATCCATCGCGAACTTCTGGATCAGTTTCCTGCGGCGCGCCGGCGGCAGTTTGTCCTCCGGCGCCATGCGGATGATTTCGGCATCATACGGGTCTGCAATAATCAGCCCGGTGCCGTCCGGCAGCAGCTCGGTTGGAAACGCCAGGTCCACCGCCCAGAAAAAGCGGTCGCACCACTCCAAATAACCCTCCCACTTGCTGTCGGACTGGAAATCAGCGCGGCTGGACTTGCACTCGACCACCCACAGCTCCCCCTTGGGGCCCAGCGCCATCACATCAACGCGCAGGCCGCGGGCCGGCACAAACTCCTCCAGCGGCGCATAGCCCAGCGAGCGCAGATAGCGCGACACCCCGCGGGCGAGTTTCTGTCCAGGCTGCAGATCATTCATCATACAGGCGAATGTGAACAATCAGGGAACAAGTTGCAATCCTGCGGTTTTATCCGGAAACAACCCGCCAGCACCGCGTTCCCCTTGTAACAGCGGGCCGGGCAGACTACTTACGGCATTGGCGGGTTCTGCCCTTCTTGTGACAGGCAGCATTCCAGTGGCCTTAAGCAATTCCACGGGAGCTGGCTCTGTTCGGACCCTGGTCCGTTTACCTGGCGCCCACCTGTACAAACAGGTCCCCGGGAATCAAAGCCGCACGGTTGATTGGTGGTCCCGCCGCATTTTCCCTTACCGCCAAAGAAAAACCGCGCCTTCCGGATGGAAAGCGCGGGCGGATTGCGTTTTGCAATGCTTCAGCGGCGGCTGCGCAGCTGACGCTCACGCTGGGACGGCTCGTCAGCCGGTACACGCACCGGCTGGAATTCATTAACCACCGGAGTGCCGCGGCGGGGCCCGCCATCCTTTTCGGCCATGGCCATCACCGCCCAGGCAAACTGCACACCGGCAAAGACGATGCCATGCATGAACCACAACAGGAATACCGCCAAGAGGCCCGCGTCAGATGTGGAAACCAGCCCCCAAAGGTTCATTACATTGAACCAAAGCAGCATTGCCACAAATACAGCAGCAATGCAGAAGCCGATCACGACGTTGCGGATATACATCTTCACCAGTTCAGGCATCTGAGTCCTCCAGATATGCAATAGGAGGTTATCAGTCTTTGCAGCGCCGTCCAGCGCTTCCGGAAAAATGAGCGGAATTTGCCGCACCCTTTGCGATTGGCAGTTTCCCAAAGAAAAAGGCGCACTCTGCAGCGCGCCCTTTTTCCATCGAAGTCCGGAATTACCGCCTTAGAAGGCTTCCGGTTTTGCTTCGCGTGCCATGTGGTCCAGCACCGCGTTGACGAATTTCGGCTCTTTGCCCTCGGGAAAGAAGGCGCGGGCGATGTCGACAAACTCGTTGATCACCACTTTGGGCGGGGTGTCGGATTGCGTCAGCTCGGACCCCGCGGCGCGGAACAGCGCGCGCAAGGTGGGATCGATCCGGGCAATCGGCCATTTCGCCACCAGGGCGCGGTCGGTCATCTGGTCGATCTGCGCCTGGTGGTTCACGGCTTCGCGTATCAGCTTGCGGAAGATTTTGTTATCCCCCTCCGCCATCTCGTCACCCTCATAGACAGCGCCAAAGCGGTGGTCCTCAAACTCGACGATCACCTTGTCAAAGGTGAGGCCGCTGTGTTCCATCTGGAACAGCGCCTGCACAGCGTAAAGCCGCGCTGCCGATCTCATCTGATTCTTGCCATTGCCCTTGGGGCGGCTGTCCTGGGTGCTCATACGCTGGTGGATCCGTTGTCTGTACCGGCGACCTGGTACGCCCCTGTGGGCGCCTTGAAACCGATGCCTTTGGTCTGGGCGCCCCACTTACGCGTGAGTGCGATCAGATGCAAGGCCGCAGCTGCCGCACCGCCGCCTTTGTTCTGATCGGCCGTATCAGCCCGCACTTCGGCCTGTTTGCGGTTCTCCACCGTCAGGATGCCGTTGCCGATGCACAGGCCCTGCAGCCCCATCAGCTGGATCGCGCGGCTGCTGTCATTGCAGACGGTGTCATAATGGGTGGTCTCGCCGCGGATCACGCAGCCCAGCGCCACGTAGCCGTCGAAATTCGAGGTCCGGTCGGCGATTGCAATCGCTGTCGGCACTTCCAATGCGCCGGGCACTTCGACGATCTCGAAAGTTCCGCCTGCGGCTTCGATCTCGGCTGCGGCGCCGGTGACCAGATTGTCGGCGATATCCTTGTAATAAGGCGCGACAACAATCAGCATCTTCACCGGCTTGTCGAACTCGGCGCGCGGCAGGGTGTAGTGGGTTTCATGTCCAGCCATATCAATCGTCCTTCAGAATGGGGCGGCTGCCGGTGATGGACAGCCCATAGGCATCCAGCCCGACATATTTGGTCGAGGGCGAATCGGTCAGCAGAACCAATTCGTTCAGCCCCAGGCTTGACAGGATCTGCGCGCCGATGCCGGTCTGTTTGATGGTCACGGTCCGCGCGCCGTCTTCCTCATTGGCATAAAGCGCGTTGCGGGGCTGGCGGAACAGGGTCACCACACCGCGGCCCTCTTCGGCGATGATCTCCATCGCGCGGGGCAGCTGGCGGGCTGATTTCGGGCCAAGACCCAGGATGTCCGTTGCCTCATGCAGCGCATGGGTGCGCACCAGCACCGGCTCCGGCGTGGTAATGTCGCCCTTGATCATCACCACATGCTCAATGCCGTGGGTCTGATCGGTAAACAGCCGCATCTCCCACTCGCCGCCGATTTCCGAGGTCACGGTCTCGCGCGAGGTTTCCGTCACCAGATTGTCGTTGCGGGCGCGGTAGGTGATCAGGTCGGAAATGGTGCCGATCTTCAACCCGTGCGTCGCGGCGTATTCCACCAGATCGGGCAGACGTGCCATGGTGCCGTCTTCCTTCATGATCTCGCAGATCACCGACGACGGGTATTGACCTGCCAGCCGGGCCACGTCGCAGCCGGCCTCGGTATGGCCTGCACGCACCAGCACCCCGCCCCGGCGCGCGCGCAGCGGAAAGACATGGCCGGGGGTGGCGATGTCGGCGGCGGTGTTATCGGGATCAATGGCAGTGGCCACGGTCAGCGCCCGGTCGGCGGCAGAGATGCCGGTGGACACGCCTTCGCGCGCCTCGATCGAAACTGTGAAAGCAGTCTCATGGCGCGACGAATTGTGCAGCGCCATCATCGGGAGGCCCAGTTCCTCGATTCGATCGGCAGGCAGGGTCAGGCAGATCAGCCCTCGGCCGTGGGTGGCCATGAAGTTGATCGCCGCCGCATCGGCAGCTTGCGCCGGGATCACCAGGTCGCCTTCGTTTTCGCGGTCCTCGTGATCGACCAGGATGAACATACGGCCTTGGCGGGCCTCCTCAATGATGTCTTCAATCGGGCTGATGGCATTGCGCAATTGCGCCTCAACCGGCCCCGGTGTTTCAAAGCTCATGTAGCAGCCTTTCGATGCGCAAAGGCAGCACGCCTGGCGCTGCGGGTTCTTTCCCTGCCAGATAGCCCACAGACGGGGCAAATGCCAGTCCCGCAAACGGCACCGAGGGGTCTGGACGCGGCCTGTGCACCTGTGCACAAATGATTTTGGATCCAATCCATAGGTCCGGGGTTACATCGGGAAGGGAGAGACAGATGCGCGCATCCCGCATTATCCAGGCGGTTGAGGCTCATGCCGAGGGCGAGCCGGGCCGGGTGATCACCGGCGGCATGCCGCTGCTGAAGGGCCGTTCGGTGTTCGAAAAGATGCAGGACATGGCGGCCAATCATGATGATATCCGCCTGCAAATGCTGCGCGAGCCGCGCGGCAATCCGGGGCTCTGCGGCAATGCGATTGTGCCGCCCTGCCATCCGGAAGCGGACGCCGGGTTCATCATTTTCGAGCAGACCGAATACCCGCCAATGTCCGGCTCCAACACCATCTGCGTGGTGACAGTGCTGCTGGAGACCGGCGTGGTGGCGATGGTGGAACCGGTGACCGAGCTGGTGCTGGAGGCGCCCGCCGGGCTGATCCGGGTGCGGGCCGAATGCCGGGATGGCAAGGTGACGCGGGTGGAGTTTGAGAATGTGCCGGCCTTTGCGGTGCATCTGGACGCGCCGGTTGAGGTTGCGGGGCTTGGCACTGTCACCGTGGATGTGGCCTGGGGCGGGATGTTCTTTGTGCTGGCCGAGGCCGGGAGGCTGGGGATTTCCCTCGATGCAGACAATGGAGCAGAGATCGTGCGGGTGTCGGAAGCGATCCGCCATGCCACTGCCGAGCAACTGCCCGTAGCGCATCCGGAAAACCCCGGGATCACAGGGCCTACGATCACCAACCTGTGGGGCGCGCCGGCGACGCAAGGCACCCACGGCCGCGGCGCCATCACGATTTCAACAGGCCCGTTCGACCCGAAGCGCCCGCAAGACGCCAGCGGTATCCTGGACCGGTCGCCCTGCGGCACCGGCACCTGCGCCAAGATGGCGGTGCTGCATGCGCGCGGACAGCTGGAGATCGGGCAGGACTATGTGAACGCAGGACCACTGGGCACCACGTTCACCGGGCGTATCACAGCAGAGACGCAAATCGGGCCATACAAGGCCATCATCCCCACCCTGTCCGGCCAGGGCTGGATCTACGGGCTGAGCCATTACACGCTGGATCCCAGCGACCCGTTCCCGGCAGGCTATACCGTTGGAGATATGTGGTGACGCGCGCCGCCCCGGCGGCGCGCCATGCCCAACGCCTTGGGGAGCACTTCAGTGCTGCTCAAGGGGGCGGGAGCGTTTGTATGTGGCAGGATGAGGGGCGCTGCCCCTCGGCCTTACGGCCTCACCCCGGAGTATTTTTGGAAAGATGAAGAGGCTGCGCCGTTTTAGCCGGCTTCCTGCAGACGCGCGACGTAGCGGGCCAGGGTGTCGATTTCCAGGTTGATGCGGTCCCCGGTTTTCACATCGCCCCAGGTGGTGACCTCCTTGGTGTGCGGGATGAAGTTGATACCGAAATCGCAGCCGTCCACGTCATTCACCGTCAGCGAAGCGCCGTTCAGGGCAACCGATCCTTTGGAGGCAATGAAGCGGGCCAGGTCCTGCGGCGCGCGCAGGGTGACGCGGGTGCTGTCGCCCTCGTCTTCCATCTTCACCACTTCGGCAACACCGTCCACATGGCCGGACACGATATGGCCGCCCAGCTCGTCGCCCACTTTCAGGGCACGCTCCAGATTGACCCGCTTGCCCGTAGTCCAGCTGTCCAGGTTGGTCTTGGAGACGGTCTCGGCCGAGACTTGCACGTCATACCAGTCTTCACCCAGCGCGATCACTGTCAGGCAGACCCCGTCAGAGGCAATGGAAGCGCCGATATCAATGGCCGCCGTGTCATAAGAGGTGCGGATGCGGGCGCGCAGGTCGCCTTGCTGCTCCAGTTCGGCGATGGTGCCTACGTCCGTGATAATGCCTGTAAACATGGGTCCGTTCCCCGCAGATGATGTGCCAATGCTGCCGCAGAGGTAGCCAAGCCGCGCGCGCTCCACAAGCCCCGGCTTGCCTTACCGCCCCTCGCGGCCATAGTTTCGCCCCAGTCAATTGTTAATCAATCCTTGAGATAGCCACCGTATTTTTGACACCGGGATGTCACGCCACCTGATGAAACACCGCAGCTTTCTGTTCCTGCAAGGTCCGCACGGGCCGTTTTTCGCCGCCCTTGGACGATTGCTGCGGGCCGCGGGCTGTGATGTGGCCCGGGTGGGGTTCAATGCGGGCGATCAGGCCTTCTGGCGCGGCAAAGACAGTTACTTGCCCTTCACCGGCAGCCCTGAAGATTGGCCGGAGGTGTTGGCCGGGCTGCTGGAAAGCCGCAGCATCACCGATATTGTGCTGTATGGCGACACCCGCCCGATTCACGCCAGCGCGATCAAAGCCGCGCAGCAACGCGGTATCACCGTGCATGTTTTCGAGGAAGGCTATCTGCGCCCCTATTGGGTGACTTATGAACGCGGCGGCGCCAATGGCCATTCGCGGCTGATGGAGATGGGTGTTTCGCAAATGCAGCAGGCGCTGGCGCTGTCCGACATGGAGGCGCCGCTGCCCCCCGCACACTGGGGCGATATGCGCCAGCACGTGTTTTATGGCGCGCTGTACCATTGGTTCGTGATGTTCCGGAATGGCAAGTACCGCAGTTTCCGGCCGCACCGGTCATTGACGGTGACCAAGGAATTCCGGCTGTATCTCAAGCGGTTGCTGCTGATGCCGGTCCAGGCGCTGGAGCGGCGGCTGGCAGAGCGGCGGATCCGCAATGGCGGGTTTCCCTATCATCTGGCGCTTTTGCAGCTGGAGCATGACAGTTCCTTTCAGATGCACTCGCCATTCTCCAGCATGGGCGAGTTTCTGGAAGAAGTGATCCGCGGCTTTGCCGAAGGCGCCCCGCGGCACCATCATCTGGTGATCAAGGCGCATCCGCTGGAGGACGGCCGTGCCCAAGTGCGCCGGAGCCTGCGCCGGCTGGCGCGCGAGCACGGCATCGAAGACCGGGTGCATTATGTGCGCGGCGGTAAACTGGCACAGCTGCTGAACGAGGCGCGCACCGCGGTGACCGTCAATTCCACCGCCGGCCAGCAGGTGCTGTGGCGCGGCATTCCGCTGCGGGTGTTCGGACGCGCGGTTTACGGCAAGCCGGAGTTTGTGTCCGAGCAGCCCCTGGCGGAGTTTTTTGCCGCCGCCAGCCGCCCGGACAGCCGCGCCTACAAGGATTACCGTCGGTTCCTGCTGGAAACCTCGCAGGTGCCCGGCGGCTACTATTCCCGCGAGGGGCGGCGCCAGCTGCTGCGCCAAGTGGCGGACATGATGCTGGCGGACGAGGACCCCTATGACGCGCTGCGCCTGGGCACAGCGGCTCCGCGGCAACAGTTGCGTCTGGTGACCTGATACAGCTGCGCCCAAAGACTGGATTTTTCCCTGCTGGCAGGTTAGGTTGCCCCTAAAACTTGAGGCAAACAATAATTGGTCGAGGAGACCGAGCAGTGAAATCCGTTCCCCTTCGCTGGGCGCGTCCGGTGGCGATGCTGGCAGCATTGGCCCTTGCGGCCTCCTGCGGGCTGCCCAAGGTCGGCCCCAACAAGCGCCAGATCTTTGCCGGTTCCGTGCAGCGGGAAGGCGATGCCTTCATCGTCTCCGTCAACGACCGCGTTGCCCGTGCCACCGCCGTGGTGCCGGCCCTTGGCTTTTCCTCCGGCTTTACGTCTGCCGGCCGGCTGACCTCGGACACTATCCGTCCTGGCGACGTGCTGGGCCTGACGGTCTGGGAAAACGTGGATGACGGGCTGCTGGCCGCCGAGGCCACTAACTCCACCGTGCTGGAAGAGGTCCAGGTCGACAGCGCCGGCTATATCTTTGTGCCCTACGCGGGCCGCCTGCGCGCCTCCGGCAACACACCGGACCAGCTGCGCGAGACCATCACCAAAAAGCTTGAAGACCAGACCCCCGACCCGCAGGTGCAGGTGCGCCGTCTGGCCGGGGACGGCGCCACCGTCAGCCTGACGGGCGCCGTGGGCGGCCAGGGTGTCTATCCGATTGAACGCCCCACCCGCACCCTGTCGTCCATGCTGGCCCAGGCGGGCGGCGTGACGATCCAGCCGGAAATTGCCCAGGTTACCGTGATCCGCGGCCAGGAAAAGGGCAAGATCTGGTTCCAGGACCTGTTCGACCACCCGGAGCTGGATGTGGCCCTGCGCGGCGGCGACCGCATTCTGGTTGAGGAGGACACCCGCTCCTTCACCGCCCTGGGGGCGACCTCGGCACAGGCGCGGGTGCCGTTTGAAAGCCAGGACCTGTCGGCGCTGGAAGCCATTGCACAGGTTGGCGGGCTGATTTCCACCGCCTCTGATCCAACCGGCGTCTTTGTGCTGCGCAATGAGCCGGCCGAGATCGCCAACCAGGTGCTGGGCCGCGACGATCTGATCGGCGCACAGCGTCTGGTCTATGTGCTGAACCTGACCCAGCCGAACGGGCTGTTTGTCGCCCGCGATTTCGTGATCCGCGACGATGATACGCTTTATGTCACCGAAGCGCCGTACACCCAATGGACCAAGACCATTTCGCTGCTGGTGACACCAGTGGGGTCGCTGTCAAGCGTTTCCAGCGCCGTAGGCGGTTAAACCGCCATGCGTCAGAGCGCTGGCCAGCACAAAGCCGGGAGCATTGCGTCCCGGCTTTTTGTTTACAATGGCGGCTTTCTGACCCAGCGCCGGGTGCGGCGGATCCTGCAGCTTTGCGGTTATGGCATCCGGCTGGGACTGCCGCAGGCCGAAGATCTGGTTGGCATCTGGGGCGCCTCGCCCACAGCGCACCGGGGCCTTGCAGTCGCCGAACAGCGCGGCTGCGGATTGTTGCGGGTCGAGGATGCCTTTCTGCGCTCGCTCCACCCCGGCCGCGCAGGCGAACCGCCGGCCGGATTGCTGCTGGACCGCTCGGGCGTGCATTTTGATGCGGCGCAGCCCTCGGAGCTGGAACAGCTGCTGGCCAGCCATCCGCTGGATGATGCACATCTGATGCGCCGGGCACGGGATGCGATTACCCGGCTCAAGAACGCGCATCTCAGCAAATACAACGCCTTTGATCCTGCGGCGGCGGTGCCGGACCCGGGCTATGTGCTGGTTGCGGACCAGGCACGCGACGATGCCTCGGTCACTGCATCGCGCGGCGACCGGGCGCGGTTTCTGGAAATGCTCGCCTTTGCCCAGGAGGAGCACCCGGGCGCGCGGGTGCTGATCAAGACACATCCAGAAACATTGAGCGGCTACCGGGCGGGGTATTATGATGCGCAGGACGCTCAGGGGCGGGTTGCGCTGTTCACGGGAAGCGTGTCGCCCTGGGCGCTGCTGGAAGGCGCCGTGGGCGTCTACACGGTATCGTCGCAACTCGGGTTCGAGGCGATCCTGGCAGGTCACAAGCCGAGGGTCTTCGGCCAGCCGTTTTACGCGGGCTGGGGGTTGAGCATTGACGACGCCCCGCCCCCCCGCAGGCAGCGGCGGCTGACACGGGCGCAGCTGTTTGCCGCAGCGATGATCCTCTATCCAAAGTGGTACGACCCGTTCCGGGATGAATTGTGCGGGTTGGAGACAGTGCTGGACAACCTGGAGGCACGGGTGCGGGCCTGGCGGGACGACCATCCCGGCTGGGCGGCTTCTGGTATGCGGATGTGGAAGCGCAAGCCGCTGCAGAAATTCTTTGGCGCCGGGACACGGGTGCTGTTCACCGAAGACCCGGCCAAGGCACAAGCCAGCGGACGCAAGCGGATGGTCTGGGCCGGCAAGGCGGATGCGGCGCATGACGGTGCTGTGCGGGTGGAGGACGGCTTTCTGCGCTCCCGCGGGCTGGGGGCGGAACTGGTGCCGCCGCTGTCGCTGGTGGCTGACCGTCAAGGGATCTACTATGACCCGCGCCAGCCCTCGGATCTGGACACGCTGATTGCCCGCAGGGTTGAGATGACCCAGGCCGAGGCGTTGCGGGCCGAGCATCTGGTGCGGTCGCTGGTCCAGGACGGGGTGTCGAAATACAATCTTGGCGGCACCGCCCCTGCCCTGCCCCAAGGCCACCGGATCCTGGTGCCGGGCCAGGTGGAGGATGACGCTTCAATCCTGTGCGGAGCCGGAGCGGTGAAGACTAACCTGGATCTGCTGCACGCGGTGCGGCAGGCCAACCCGGGCGCGGTGATTGTCTACAAGCCGCATCCGGATGTGGAGGCAGGCCTGCGCAAAGGCCAGGTTGCAGCAGAGGGGCTGGCGGATGCGGTTGCCTCCCATGCGGACCCCATGGCCCTGCTGGCTGAAGTGCAAGAGGTCTGGACGATGACCTCCCTTCTGGGGTTCGAAGCGCTGCTGCGCGGGGTACCGGTGACAACACTGGGAACACCGTTTTATGCAGGCTGGGGTCTGACTGCCGATCTGGCTCCGGCGCCAGCCTGGCGGCAAGCCCGTGTCACGCTTCTGGGCCTCGCCCATGCGGCGCTGATCGACTACCCGCGCTACTTCGACCCGGTGACCGCACAGCCCTGTCCGGTGGAGGTTGCAGTGATGCGTCTGCGCCAAGGGCATCTGCCGCATCCGGGGCTAAGCAACCGGCTGCTGTCCAAGCTGCAGGGGCTGTTTACCACCTACGTCCATCTCTGGCGTTGAACGGCGGCCAGCTGATCGGGAGCCCTCCCGCGCCCGCAGGACATCCTGGCTGACGCCAGCCCGCCCTTGGCGGCCTTGGGCGTGGCCCGGCGCGCAGCGCCGGGCTACGCCCAACGGAAGCGGAGCATGAAACATGCTCCAGTGACGGGCGGGAGAGCCTGCTCTGCACGGAAAAGGATGATCAGCGCAGCGCGCGGGTCCAGCGGTGCAGGATGTCCTTGCCGAGGGGGCGGGTTTCAACCAGCTCAAACCGCGGCGCTTCCTCCAGCCGGCCGATGCCAAGCGCACCGATCGACGGCAGACCCTCGGCCCCGATCCCCAGACCAGCAGTGAAGCCGATCAGCTCATCCACCAGATCAAATGCCAAAAGCGATGCCGCCAGCGCGCTGCCGCCTTCACAGAACACCCGTGTCAGACCCGCCTGCCCCAGCTGCTGCAGCACATCCGCCGCGTCCAGCTGTACCCCGTGCGACGCACAGGGGATCAGATTGGCACCCAGCCCTTCCCAGGCCTGAATGCGTTCATGATCAGCGCCGTGGCCATGGCAAAGCCAGACCGGCACGTCCTTGGCGGTGCGGGCCAGCTGACCCATCAGCGGCAAGTCCAGATGGCGCGAGATCACCACCCGCACAGGCTGGTGCTCCACCCCCAGATCGCACACGGTCAGCGAGGGATCATCAGCCCGCGCAGTCCCGCCGCCGACCATCACCGCGTCATGGCGCGCGCGCATCGCGTGCACGGCGCGACGGGCCTCCGGTCCGGTGATCCATTTGCTTTGGCCCGATCCGGTGGCGATGCGCCCGTCGAAACTGGCGGCCAGCTTCAGGGTCACCAGCGGGCGGCCCTGCTCAGTCTTCAGGAAGAACCCAGCATGATCCCGCGCTGCCTGTGCCCCCCATATTCCGGTGGCCACCTCGATGCCCGCATTGCGCAGCATCTGAAATCCGTGCCCCGACACCCGCGGATCGCTGTCCTCGATCGCGGCAACAACCCGCGCCACACCGGCGTCAATAAGCGCCTGCGCACAGGGCGGTGTTTCGCCGTGATGGGCGCAAGGTTCCAGCGTCACATAAGCCGTGGCACCGCGTGCGGCCCCGCCGGCTTGCACCAGTGCTTCGGTTTCTGCATGGGGGCGGCCGCCCGGCCTGGTCCAGCCGCGGCCCACCACGCGGCCGCCCTGCACGATAACACAGCCCACTGCCGGGTTGGGCCAGCAGTTGCCCTGCCCGCGCCGTCCCAGGGACAGCGCCAGCGCCATGAAACGGTGATCAGCGTCCATTATTCTTCCGGTGCAACTGGCGGGCGCAGCTCGTGAACAAAATCCTCGAAATCATCTGCCGCCTGGAAATTCTTGTAAACGCTGGCAAAGCGCACGTATGCCACGGTGTCGATCCGGGCCAGTGCCTCCATCACGATCTCGCCGATTTTCTTCGAGCCGATATCGGTCTCGCCCATGCTTTCGAGCCGCCGCACGATGCCCGAGATCATCTGATCAATGCGCTCCGGCTCAATCGGGCGTTTTTGCATCGAGATGCGGATCGAGCGTTCCAGCTTGTCGCGGTCGAAATCCTCGCGCTTGCCGCTGGTTTTGATCACCACAAGATCGCGCAGCTGCACCCGTTCGTAGGTGGTGAAACGGCCGCCGCAAGCCGGGCAGAACCGGCGCCGCCGGATCGAAACATGATCTTCGGCGGGGCGTGAATCCTTGACCTGAGTGTCGATATTTCCGCAAAATGGGCAGCGCATCCGCCTGCTCCCTCAATCCTGTCAGCCTATTGTTTGTGCCGGTGTTTGCCCGGTTATCCACAACTATAGGCTACCCTCCAGAATTTGGGTAGTGGTGATTTATGGCCGCTAGATAAAGAGGTTCAGGCCAGATGCGCGGCCACATGCCGCTGGTGCGGATGATCGCGGTGTTCAAACAGGTAGATCCCCTGCCAGGTGCCCAGCACCGGTGCACCGCGGCTGACAGGGACCGACAGGCTGACCGGCATCATCGCCGCTTTGATATGGGCGGGCATGTCGTCCGGCCCCTCATAGGTGTGGCGCAGATAAACCATTGCGGGATCGGAGGAAGGCGGCACCAGGCGCGAAAAGAAGGCCCGAAGGTCGGTCTGCACCTCGGGGTCGGCATTTTCCTGGATCAGCAGCGAACAGGAGGTATGGCGGACAAACAGGGTCAGCAGCCCATCCTGCAGGCCGGACCCGGAAACCCAGGCCTTCACGTCACCGGTGAACTCATAAAGGCCCTGCCCGCGCGTCGGAATAGTGAACTCATACTGCATAAATCATTTGTGGCGGAACCCGGTCCGGCTGGCAACCGCCACGGCCGGCGAAGGCGGACGCTAAGGCAACCAGCGGTCCCGGCCGGGCAGCCGGTCATAACAATAGGTTTGTGCAGCCGTCACATGCAGATTGTCACCTGCCTCGCGCACATTCAGCGACAGGCTGGAGGAGCGGTCCGGAACACCAGGCGGCAGGCCAAAGGCAAATTGCACCGCCTTGCGCCCTGGCCGGTTGACCGAAGGCCCGACCCCGCGCCAGACATAGATGCGCTGGTTCACCGGCGCCCGCAGCTGGCGGATCGCAAAATCACCGATACCGCACCAATAATCCTGTGCGCCGGTCCCGACCCGGGCCACCACTTCCCAGACGCCTTCGGACACTGGCAGCACCTCATGGCGGTTGATTGCCCGCCAGGCAGCGCTTGCTTCAGGCAATAGGAGAAGCGCCCCGGCCAGACCGGCAATGGCTGCAATGCATTTGGTCATCTAATTCTCCTTGTTTCAACAGCCGCCAGATATCAAGCAGGCCCTGGCTCAGGGTCGCCCCGGCAGCCTGTCGCAATAGCCAAAAGCCCGCTGCACACTCATGCTTTGGCCGGCCTTCAGGCTATTGATATTGCCACGGCTTGCCGCCGGCGCCAAACCCGCATTCAGGGTGAATTGAACCGCTGATACGCGGTTTGTTGTCTCGCTTGCCCCCAACCCGCGGGTGATAAACAGATCCGCCTTCCACGGCGCTCCTAGGTTCCGCTGGGCATGATCTGCTGCAGCACACCAGAAGAATGCACCGGCTGAGATTTTCGGCACCACCTCAAAGACATCTTGCGATACTGCATTGATATGCGCCGCCCTGCGGTCATTCCAGGCCGCGGCCGGCTCTGGCAGAAAAAACGGCAGAGCGATGGCGAGAGACAGGACAGATATCCAGATTTTCATGTCGGACCCCTTTCAGTTATTGTGCGCCGCCCGGCAACCAGGCAGATACCGAAAAGTGTAAGGAGAATTGAAACACAAGCGACTCACACTGCTGTGCGGTCACTGTGGCAAGTCACGCCCCGGCTCTTTCACACCGTTCTCAAGGCCATCGGCATTTGAAAAAACTCCGCTTTGTCAGTTCCTTAACTACAGCACGACAGGGACAAGCATGAGCTGCGATTCCACCTGAAACGTTACTTCGGCGCAAACGCAACTGGGGTTCTATCCGGGCAGCAGCTCACGCTCGATGACACTGTATTGCGAAGGATGCTGCAGAAGAACTGGTCATCCATTGCTACAAGAGGATTGCGCAGCTACTGGAGCGACCGGCACCAGTAGACAGCCAATTGTCATCATACAACGTCACATCCGCGCAAGTTCAAATGCTTCGAATCCATTACAACGCCGGTTCATTCACGCAATAGCCGTATCCCTGCTGCACCGACATGCTTTCCCCGGGACGAAAACCCAGCGACAGCCAACCTGTTTTGGGTTCGACACCGCTCCGTTTCGGGTAGAGCGTGAACTGCACCGAGGACCGGCGCCCGGTGGTGACGCTGACATCCCGGCCCCGCACCACGTAAAACCGGTCCATCCAGCCAGCGCCCAGCTCGCGGCGGGCGTACTCGGCAGCTGCGCACCAGTAATCCCAGGTGCCGCCGGAGCCGCGCGGCACCACCTCATAGACCGTGTCATTGACCGGCAGCACCCGCACGCCGCGGTTAGTGGTAAAGGGATCCGCAGCTGCGGGAATGGAAGAAAGACAAGCCAGGATGGCAGCGCAAAGGAGGTTTTTCATTCGGAAATATCCCTGTGTTCGCTTCAACATAGGGATTTGCCGCAGCGGCTCCAATAGACCGGCGGCACCTTTGCAACCACCTCTCGCAGATGTGTGAACGCCCGGCTTAGGCGCGGGACGGGAACGGAATGATCTCTGCACTGTCCCGTTGATGGCTCAGCACGCCTTCCAGAATGGCAAGCGCTGCAGCATTCGGCACGGTGCCAGTGTCCGGGTGGAACTTTTCGCGCGCCTGCCGGCGCAGCATATCCTTGGTCGCGGCACCATCCATTTGCTTAAGCGCATCCCCCTGATCCGCCAAAGCCTCGACCATGAACTGGTTGGCCGTCACCAGATCATTCAACGATTGAAGCTTTGCAGTCAGCGCCAGCAGTGCCGTGTTCATATTGGTATGTGCAGACATTTTCTTCCCCCCGGAAGGCCAATGGGCAACAGCATCGATTTTAAAGGCCGAAGCCGCGCCGGGCAATGACAGGGTTAGCAAATGGTTAACGTCTGAGATCCAGCTCCGGCAGCACCAGAAACCCGCTGTAGCGCACCAGCAAGCCGATGCGCGGCAGGCTGGCAGAGATGTCAAATCCCAAGTGCCCCTCCGGTGTTTCAAATTCGGTAGCGGCGCTTTGCGGGCAAAGAGCTTGGGGCAGCGGCAGGCCGAACAGCCGAGCCCTCTCCACCGAGACCACCATTGCGCCTTGCTGAGCCGAGACGGCCAGGTCCAGTTCGACCAAGCCGAAGCGTTCCACTGCTCTGCCTGTTTGCGGATCATACCGCAAATGCGAGCGGGTCAGGAATTTTCCGAAACTGCGCCGCCAGATATGGCCCTTGCCCTGCGGGGCGACATCCAGCCGGAACCGGGTTTCGGCCATTGGCGGCGGAAAGCCTGCAAGCGCCGCCAGCAGCCGCGCCCAGCGGCTGCCGCCCTCAACCTTGACCATGCCGTGGCTGCGTTGCGGCGGCTGCGCATGGAACCGCAGCAGGGCCGGCGGCACCTCCAGGTCTTGTGCCGCGATGATGTCGCCAAAGGCATCCCTCATGGCTCAAAGCCTCCGTCGGCAAACCGGGCGCGAACCTCAGGGCCAGGGATCAGGCACGTATCAAAGCGGCCGAACAGCCGGTACCGGTTGCGGGCGATACTGAAGTACAGCGCATCCTTCAGCCGCCCCGGCAGGAACCGGCAGAAAGACAAGGCCGGCCAGGGCCCGGGCAGCGCCCGCATTGCGGCGGCAAAGGCATCCAGCCGCTGATAGGTGCGGCCATTGACGATCACCAGATTGGTCTCGAAATTATACGTCGGCAGGCCATGCTGGCGGTAGAGCTGCTGCCCCAGCGGCGACTGCGCGGTGGCAAAGGAGAACCGCCCCGCCCGGTCATGGCGCAGCATGAAGCGGAAGAAGCCCGAGCACAGCACGCATTCGCCGTCGAAGACGATGAGGTCTTTGCCTGCCGCCGCAGCCGCAGCCCTGTCCTGCAGCCCAGGCACTTAACGCCAGCTCTGGGTTTCAGGCGAATAGATTTGGCCGGCCGCCTCTTTGGCTTCAAACAAAGGCAATGAATAGCCGGAAGCCGAAACACTGCCGGTATCACATTGCCTGCTGGCGACCTGCTGACCATCCTTATCGACAATGATGCCGCCGCTCATCGGAGATTCTGCGCCGGGATCCTTCTTGATCGCGTAATGGGCCGTGTAAGAATACCCGCCGTTCTCAAAGGTGAACGCCTCCCAGATTGATTTCCCGATACCGGGCCAAGGCGTCATATCCACATCGCGCACATGGCGGGCCAGTGCCAGTTCCGGCTTCCTGTCAGATTCACCATACGCATAAGTCGCATGATCGCCCATCAGACACGTTTCCAGATAGCTTGCTCCGCCATTGAACGTGCAGGAAACAAGTATGGTTGAGCCATCAGGACAGGCATGAACAGCATTCGCCGCGAGCAGAAAACTACCGATCAAAAATGCGCGCATGAAACCTCCAATTAAAAAGGGCGTCCCCAAAGGGACGCCCTGAAACAATACCAGCCCAAATATTACTGATCCAGGAAGCTGCGCAGTTTGCGGCTGCGGCTGGGATGCTTCAGTTTCCGCAAGGCTTTCGCCTCGATCTGGCGGATCCGTTCGCGAGTCACGCTGAACTGCTGGCCGACTTCTTCCAGCGTGTGGTCGGTGTTCATGCCGATGCCGAACCGCATCCGCAGCACCCGTTCCTCGCGCGGGGTGAGCGACGCCAGAACACGGGTGGTGGTTTCCTTGAGGTTTTCCTGAATGGCGCTGTCCAAGGGCAGCACGGCATTCTTGTCCTCGATGAAATCCCCCAGCTGGCTGTCTTCCTCGTCCCCGATCGGGGTTTCAAGGCTGATCGGCTCCTTGGCGATCTTCATCACCTTGCGGACCTTCTCAAGCGGCATCTGCAGCTTTTCAGCCAGCTCTTCCGGGGTCGGCTCACGGCCGATCTCATGCAGCATCTGGCGGCCGGTGCGGACCAGCTTGTTGATGGTCTCGATCATGTGGACCGGGATCCGGATGGTGCGGGCCTGATCCGCGATCGAGCGGGTGATGGCCTGACGGATCCACCAGGTCGCATAGGTCGAGAATTTGTAGCCGCGGCGGTATTCGAACTTGTCCACCGCCTTCATCAGGCCGATGTTGCCTTCCTGGATCAGGTCCAGGAACTGCAGACCGCGGTTGGTGTATTTCTTGGCAATCGAGATCACCAGGCGCAGGTTCGCCTCGACCATTTCCTTCTTGGCCTGGCGGGCTTCTTTTTCGCCTTTTTGAACCTGCTGCACAATGCGGCGGAATTCCGAGATATCCAGACCGACATACTGGCCGACCTGGGCCATGTCGGCGCGCAGTTCTTCGACCTTGTCGGTCGAGCGTTCGATGAACATCTGCCAGCCGCGGCCGGGCTTGCCGCCCATGTCGGCCAGCCAGTTCGGGTCCAGCTCGCGGCCGCGGTAGGCATCGATGAACTCGCGGCGGTTGATGCGGGCCTGGTCGGCCAGCTTGACCATCGCGCTGTCAATCTGCATCACCCGGCGGTTAATGCCGTAAAGCTGGTCGATCAGCGCCTCGATCCGGTTGTTGTGCAGATGCAGCCCATTCACCAGCTCAACGATTTCCGAACGCAGCGCCTGATAGGTCGCCTCGTCCTGAGTGCTGAAAGAGCCGTCCTCGTTCAGGGTCGCCGAGATCCGGCTGTCCTGCATTTCGGACAGCTGCGCAAAGTCGGTCGAGATCCGCTCCAGCGTGACCAGAACCCGGTCCTTGAGCGCGGCCTCCATCGCGGCCAGCGACATGTTGGCCTGTTCGTCCTCGTCATCGTCATCATCGCTGGCAATCGGGTTGCCGTCGGCGTCCAGCTCGGGACCTTCGTCTTTGACCGGCTTGGCCGCGGCCACAGCAGATGTATCGACAACCGGCGCTTCCTCCTCGCCGTCTTCGTCCAACTGATTGCCAAAGGTGGCCTCCAGGTCGATGACGTCGCGCAGCAGGATGTCCTCGGACAGAAGTTCGTCGTGCCAGATGGTGATCGCCTGGAAGGTCAGCGGGCTTTCGCACAGCCCCAGGATCATCGTATTGCGGCCGGCTTCGATCCGCTTGGCGATGGCAATCTCGCCTTCGCGGCTCAGCAGCTCAACCGAGCCCATCTCGCGCAGGTACATGCGCACCGGATCATCGGTGCGGTCCAGCTTTTCAGCCTGGGCGCCGGCCAGCGCAACCTCGCGCGGGCCTTCGGTGGTCACAAGGTCGGTGGTGCCCTTGTTCTCTTCTTCTTCGGCCTCTTCGTCCTCGATGATGTTGATGCCCATTTCACTGAGCATCGACATCACGTCTTCGATCTGTTCCGAACTGACCTGATCCGGCGGCAGAACCTGATTGAGCTGATCGTAGGTGATGTAGCCTTTCTCGCGGGCCTCCGCGATCATCTTCTTGACCTGAGTCTGGCTCATGTCGAGTGAGATTTCGGCATCCTGATCGTCAGGTTTGCGGTCGTCGGTGTCTTTGGCGGCCATTCATTGCTCCTACTCAGGGGCTGCGGGGCGATTCGGGTCGCGCGAATCATTAGCGCGATTCTCTGATTCGTCACCCCGTTTACCCAATTTTCCTGTGCTCTTCCTTAGCAAAACGCAGAATCAGGCAATCTGTGTCATTTACCGGAAAAGCCGATCCGATCCAAAAGGGCGCCGAATGCGTCGCGCTCATCCCGGCTGACCCGCGCGCCGTTCTCGCCCACATCATACTGCGCCTGGTCCTCATTCTCGCTGCGCACTGCCTTGTTCTTGGCCTCGGCTGCCTGCCGCAACCGCCAGGTCAGCGCCTCATCTGCAAGACCGTCCAGATCCTCTTCGGCCTCTGCCAGTTCCGCGTCCAGCCCGCGCCGTGCCTCAAGTTTTGCCAGTTCCTCGGCCAGGGTCATGCTGGCCAGTTCGGTGTCGCCGGGTTTGCGCAGGCAGGGGGTGATTGCGACATGGCGAAGCCCAAAGAGGTTTTCAAGGGCATGAGGCCCCAAAGACCAGTCGATTTCCTCGCGCAGACGCTCCGGCGCGCCGATGCCAAAGCGCAGCACCATATCCCGCAGCACCGCCAGATCCGGGTCGGCGCATTGCAGGCGCTCAAGGCTGGTTTCGAATTCGGGGATCACAGCCGGGGTGGTGATTGCCGTGGCCAGGATCACCGCTTCGCGCATGGCGGCAAAAAATTCGTCTTCGGCACCTGCCACCAGCGAGGCACGGGTGGTTGCCCGCGGCTGCGGGATCGGGCCAAAGCCTTTGCCGGGTTTCCACGGCGGACGGCTGCCATCGCGAAAACCGCCGCTGCGGGACCCGCGCTGCTGGAAACCGCCCTCGCCGCCGTTGCGGTTGCTGCGAAACAGCTGCCAGCGCATCTCCTTGACGTCTTCGCCGTAATGCTTGCGGATCGACGGGTCGCGGATCAGCTTGATCTTCTCGCGCAAGGATTTGTCGAGCGACGCCTTGCGTTCGGGACTGTCGAAGACTTTGCCCTCGGTCTCGCGCTGCCACAGCAGCTTAACCATCGGCATCGCCTGATCCAGCACCGCCTGCACTGCATCCGGGCCTTTACTGCGGATCAGATCGTCGGGATCCTTGCCCTCGGGCATGATGGCAAAGCGCAGGGACTTGCCGGCCTCCAGCAAGGGCAGCGCCAGATCAATCAGCCGCATGGCAGCACGGATGCCTGCGGTGTCGCCGTCCAGCGCGATGATCGGCTCATCCGACATCCGCCACAGCATCTGCAGCTGGTTTTCGGTGATCGCAGTGCCCAGCGGCGCCACGCAGGATTGAAACCCGCCTTCGGCCAGCGCAATCACATCCATATAGCCTTCGGCCACAACCAGCGTGGAACCTCGCCCCGAGGCCGCCCGCGCAGGTCCGTGATTGTACAGGCTGCGGCCCTTGTCGAACAGCTCGGTCTCGGGCGAGTTCAGGTATTTGGCATTGTCATTCGGGTCCATCGCCCGGCCGCCAAAGGCAATTGCGCGGCCGCGCGCGTCGCGGATCGGGAACATGATCCGGTTGCGGAAGGTGTCATAAGGTTTGCCGCCCTTGTTCGACGGCTTGGCCAGCCCGGCGCCGATGATCAGGTCTTCGGGCACGTTTTTGCCGCGCAGCCCGTCCCACAAGGCTTGCCAGCCATCAGGGGCAAAGCCGATTTCCCAGCGGTCCAGCGCCGGCGACGTCAGCCCGCGGCGCTGCAGGTAAGCACGGGCGTCATGAGCGCCGTTGGTCTTGAGTTGCAGGCGGAAGAACTGCACCGCCTGCTCCATCACTTCGGCCAGCAGCGTCCGGCGGTCCTGTTTTTCCTGCGCGCGCGGGTCGCGCTTGGGCATTTCCATGCCCGCCTCTTGCGCCAGGATCTCCACCGCCTCCATGAAACCGACGTTCTCGGTCTCCTGGATGAACTTCAGCGCGTCGCCTTTGGCATGGCAGCCAAAGCAGTAATAGAACCCCTTGCGGTCCTCGACATGGAAAGACGCGGTTTTCTCGTGATGAAAGGGGCACGGGCTCCAATAGTCACCCTTGCCCGGCTGCGACTTGCGCTGATCCCACATGACCTTGCGCCCGACAACATCAGAGATACTGACTCGGGTGCGCAATTCATCCAGAAAGCCGGGCGGCAGGGACATATCAGTTCGACTTCAGCTGTTTCTGCATCGCCCGGATCTGATCCCAGTTCTGCAGGCACTGTTCCTCGAAGGCCGCACCAAGATCAACGTCGCGCAGATCGCGCCGTTTCATCGCATAGACATGGTTCGTCAGCTGCGGGATCGCCTTGGAATAGGTCTCAGGCCAGTCCGGTTCGCTGTCCAGTACTGCCTGCTCCACCTCTTCCTGTTTCACCCGGTCCAGCCGCGCCTGCTGCACCGCGGCCATGACCTGGCCCTGGTACTTGCAGCTTTGTTCTTTAGTTTCAGAAGCATAGGCCGGAGCCGCCAATAAGGCGGCTGCAAGGGCAATGCGGATCATAGATGCGCTCCGGGAATCAGTTGGTGATCCCCAAAGGTTACCCCCGCGCCGCGACAGCTTCCATCGCTGTTTTCAAATCATGCACAAGCGTTTTCGCCATCGAGCGGAACACCATGATCTGAAACGCCTGCGGGCCGGTGCGGGTCACAGACGCCATCATGTGCTTCAGCTCGGCCCGCACGGTATGGCCGCGCTTGAACACCTGGTTCCGCAGATCCACCGGCACCAGCCGCGCCAGCACGTCCTCGGCGCCCGCGCCCTCCAGCCGCACCACGGCCCAGGCGTCGCTCTGATCTGTCAGCGCGGCGTGCACGGCCAGCTTGGCATCCGGCGCAGGCCCTATCAGCAATGCCATATCCCGCCCGAACCAGACCGCACGGCTGCCCGCCTTGCCCGTCGACCGGTTCGGCGCCGGAAAGGCCATGCCATGGGCCGTTTCCAGCGCTTTGCTCAGCGCCACCTGCTGGCCCTTGAACGGGGCCACGGTCCACATCGCACCCGGGTGTTCCTCGGTCAGGCTCATGCCGCCGATGGTTGCGGGCACCAACCCCTCGCAGGGGCTTTTTGCTATCAGTTCAGCCACGGGCACGCCCTCCTTCGGGGTCAAAGAACACAGGCGGCACAACCTCGCACAGGGTATCAACGCCGCGCATGTGGTCAACCAGACGCACGGTTTCGCCGATCCGGTCGGGGCCTTCCTTCAGGAACGCCAGGCCGACCGGATGCCCCAAGGTCGGCGAATAACCGGCCGAGGTCACATAGCCCTGATCGTAGATCCGCTCGACCGGGTCGCCCGGTGTGAACAGATGCGCGCCGGCTGTGATCTCCTTGGCCGCGCCAACCGGTTTCAGGCCCACAAGGCGCATCCGGTCCTCGGCCATCAGCCCCTCACGGGTGGACATCGGCTTGCCCAGGAAGTCCTTTTTCTTGGACATCATCCCCTGCAGGCCCAAATCAAAGGCGGTCACTGTGCCATTGATCTCGGCATGGGTGATCAGCCCCTTCTCAATCCGCAGCACGTTCAGCGCTTCCATCCCATAGGCACCGCCGCCCAGGGCCTCGGCCCGCTTCAGCAGCTCGCGGAACAGCGCCTCGCCATAGCGCGCAGGCACGGCCACCTCATAGGCGTGTTCGCCCGAGAAGGAGATCCGGAACAGCCGTCCCTTGACGCCCAGCACGGTCGCCTCGCCGCAGCCCATGAAGGGCCAGGTTTCGCCGTTCACGTCTTCGTCCAAGAGGCCATCCAGCAGCTCCTGCGACTTCGGCCCGGCCACGGCAAACTGCGCCCATTGCTCGGTCACCGAGGTAAAGCGCACGTCCCAATCGGGGTGCAACACTTGGCTGACAAACTCCATATGCGCCATCACCTGCCCTGCCGCAGCGGTGGTGGTGGTCATGACATAATGGTTCTCGCCCAGCCGCGCGGTGGTGCCGTCGTCCATGACAAAGCCATCTTCGCGCAGCATCAGCCCATAGCGGACCTTGCCCACCTTCAGCGTGCTGAAGGTGTTGGCATAAAGATGATCCAGGAACTTGCCCGCATCGGCGCCCTGAATGTCGATCTTGCCCAGGGTGGAGACATCGCAGATGCCTACCGCATTGCGCACGCACGTCACTTCACGGTCGCAGGACTGGCGCCAATTGGTCTCCCCCGGTTTCGGGTAATAGGCGGCGCGGTACCACAGCCCGACCTCCAGCTGATGCGCACCGCGGGTGTCGCTTTCGGCGTGCGAGGTCAGGAAGCGCTGCGGCTTGAAACCTTCATCCGTAGCCCCTGCCCCAATGGCGCCAATCGCCACCGGCACAAACGGCGGCCGAAACGTGGTGGTGCCGGTCTCGGGGATCGTCCGCCCCGTGGCATCCGCCAGCACCGCCAGCGCGGCAACGTTTGAGTTCTTGCCCTGATCCGTCGCCATGCCTTGGGTGGTATAGCGCTTCATATGCTCGACAGAGCGGAAGTTCTCAACCGCTGCCTGCTTCACATCCTTGACCGTTACGTCATTCTGAAAGTCGAGCCAGGCGCGGCCCTTGCCCGGCACAGCCCAGAGCGCCGCAATACGGTAAGGATCATCCTCGGCATCCGGCAGATCAGCGGCAGCGGGTTTCAGGCCCAGCGCCTCCAGCACCTTGCCCGCAGCATCCGCCCCTTCGCGCAGCGCGCCTGCGGTGGAGAACGTGCCATTGCAAGCGCCCGCCGTGACCATGCCCGGCACGGCCCCCTCGGCAGGCACAAAGGCCAGCACATCGCGTTTCCACACCGGGCGGCTGTTCAAATGGCAGGTCAGATGCACCGAAGGGTTCCAGCCGCCGGACATCGCCAGGCAATCGGTCTGGATCTTCTCCTCGCCCTTGACCGAGCGCACAGTGATACTGTCCACCCGATGCCGTCCGGCGGAACCGCAAACCTGCGCGCCCTTGATCACCTGATAAGGGCCGCTGTCCGGCGCCTCATGCCGGCTGTCGATAACTGCAGCAATATGCACGCCAGCCTCTGCCAAATCGCGCGCTGTCCGGTGCGCCTGATCGTTGTTGGCAAAGACGGTGACCCGCTCCCCCGGCGCCACGCCCCAGCGGTTCAGATAGGCGCGCACGGCGCCCGCCATCATGATACCAGGCCGGTCATTATTTCGGAACGCGACCGGACGCTCGATCGCACCTGCCGCCAGCACCGCGTGTTTGGCCGCGATCCGCCAAAAGCATTCGCGCGGCAGATGGCTGCCCTTCAGCGAATGCCGCCGCGGCAAGTGATGCGAGACCCGCTCCAGCGCGCCATAAGTGCCCTGATCATAGGCACCAGTGACAGCGGTGCGGGTCATCAGCCGCACATTGTCCATCGCCTCAAGCTCAGCCAGCACGTCCGCGGCCCATTCATGGCCCGGCTTGCCGCCGACGTCTTCGCGTTCCGCCAAAAGACGCCCGCCTATGCGGCTGTCTTCTTCTGCCAGAATCACATCGGCCCCGGCCCGGCCTGCGGTCAACGCCGCCATCAGCCCGGCAGGACCGGACCCGATCACCAGCACATCGCAAAAGGCAAAGGCTTTCTCATACCGGTCCTGATCCGCCTCGCCCGACAGCGCACCAAGCCCTGCCGCTTTGCGGATCAGCGGCTCATAGAGCTTTTCCCAGAATGCAGCCGGCCACATGAAGGTCTTGTAATAGAACCCCGCAGTAAAGAACGGCGCCGCCAGATCGTTCACCGCCATCACATCGCGTTCGACCGAGGGCCAGCAGTTCTGGCTGCGCGCCTCCAGCCCCTCATAGATCTCCTGCTGGGTGGCACGGACGTTCGGATCCTGCTGGCCGCCGACGCCGGTGGTCACCAGCGCATTCGGCTCCTCGCTGCCCGCGGTCAGTACCCCGCGCGGACGGTGGTATTTGAACGATCGCGCCATCAGATGCACATCATTGGCCAGCAAGGCAGCGGCCAGCGTGTCCCCTTCCAGCCCCATCAGGTGGCGGCCATTAAAAGAGAACGTAATCGGCTTCGCACCCTGGTTCAGCCCTTTTCCGGGAAGCCTCATGTCTTACCTCCCAGCCCGGCCTCGGACGCCAGCTGCACCGCCAGAATCTCATGGGTCGACGTATTGCGAGTGACCTTCAGCCAGGAATTGCAGCCCATCTCGTGATACCACAGCTCATCCAGCGGCCCCGCCGGGTTTTCGCGCAGGCTCACATAGGCGTGCCACGCATCCAGACCGGCGCCCTCAGCCGGGCGCACAACTGCTGCACCTTTATAATAGAATTCGCGGCGGTCCCTTTCGCCGCAGAGCGGACAGGCAATCCTCATGACCAGCGCCCTTTCATCTTTCTGAAAAAACTCCCGCCGGAGGCAAACCCGGCGCATTCAAAACGCTTAGTGCAAGTTATGCTGCGCACCGGTCCCCTCCTCATCCATCAAGCCGTGGCCGCTGCGGAAACGGTCCAGCTTCAGTTTGGTTGCTGCCCCATGCGGGCGGTCTGTGGCGATCAGATGGGCATAGACATGGCCCGACGCCGGCGTCGCCTTAAAGCCGCCGTAGCACCAGCCGCAATTCAGATAGAGGCCGTCAACCGGCGAATGATCGATGATGGGCGAACCATCCGGCGTCATATCCATAATGCCGCCCCAGCTGCGCAAGAGCCGCGCCTTGCTGACCGCCGGCACCATCGCCACAAAGCTTTCCATCGTGTGCTCCACCATCGGCAGGTTTCCCCGCGCCGCGTATGAGCTGTAGAAATCCAGGTAGCTGCCAAACACCAGCCCGCCCTTGTCCGACTGGCTGATATACAGATGCCCTTCGGCAAAGGTGATCACATGATCCACGATGGGTTTCAGCCCTTCGGAAACAAAGGCCTGCAGCACGTGGCTTTCAATCGGCAGGGTCAGACCCGCCATCGCCGCCACCTGGCCCGACCGACCGGCGGCGGCCAGCGCCACCTTTTTGGCCCGGATCGGTCCGCGGGCGGTCTGCACGCCCACAACCCTGCCGTTCTCCACGTCGATGCCGGTCACTTCGCAGTTCTGGATCAGATCCACCCCGCGCATATCGGCGCCGCGCGCATAGCCCCAGGCCACCGCGTCATGGCGCGCAGTACCCGCCCGGCGCTGCATCAGCCCGCCCATGATCGGGAAGCGGTTGCTGTCAAAATTCAGGAACGGCGCCATCTGACGCACCCGTTCGCGGCTCAGGATCTCAGCATCGTCACCCTGATTGATGATCGCGTTGCCCCGCCGCACCGCCGCATCGCGCTGACCGTCATTGTGGTACAGGTTGAGAATGCCGCGCTGCGACATCATCGCGTTGTAATTCAGGTCCTGCTCCATCCCCTCCCACAGTTTCAGCGAATGAGAGTAAAATTCGGAATTTCCCGGCAGGTAGTAGTTTGCCCGTACGATGGTGGTATTGCGCCCCACATTGCCGCCGCCGAGATAACCCTTTTCCAACACCGCTACATTGGTGATGCCGTGTTCTTTGGCCAGGTAGTAGGCGGTCGCCAGACCGTGGCCGCCGCCGCCGATGATCACCACGTCATATTCGGACTTGGGCGCGGGGTCGCGCCAATGCGGCGTCCAGCCCTTGTTTCCGGTGAGCCCCTCTTTGAGCACACGCCATCCCGAAAACCGCATGTCGTCCCTCCCCGTCAAATCACTTCCGATGCCCGGAAAAAAGGTGACCCGGACCTTGGCGGCATTGCTACCCGCTTTCGCCTGCTGCTCCTAGCCCCAAGGATCAATTTGCGGCAGTTCAGCCCGGCTTTGCTGCAAAACACACGAACTGATCACATGTGTCTAGTAATAATTGCGACAGGTCGTGACGTATTCCGGTTCACTTGCAAATAAAAACGGGGCGGAGAGTTTTCCCTCCGCCCCGGCCATAATCCAATTACCCGCTGCCTGGTCAGAGACCCTTGGCGTGATAGCTTTTGGCGACCTTGTCGATCGACACCAGATAGGCGGCAGTCCGAAGGTCGGTGACATCGTCCCGGCTATGCCAGACCTCACGCATCGACTGGTAGGCCACCCGCATGGTGTCATCGAGGCCCGAGCGCACCAGTTCCAGCTCACCCGCGCCCTTAAGGTACTTGTCCTTGAAATTCGGCGACATCGACCAGGTGCTCCCCATCACGTCGTCCAGGCGCTGCAGCTCGTCGATCACCAACTGGTGGCGCGCCTCTTCCTGGCGGCGCTGCATGCGTCCGAAACGGATGTGGGACAGGTTTTTCACCCACTCGAAGTAAGACACCGTCACACCGCCCGCATTGGCATACATGTCGGGAATGATCACGGTGCCTTTCTTGCGCAGAATGTCATCCGCACCGGCAGTCACCGGACCGTTTGCAGCCTCGATGATCAGCGGCGCCTTCACGCGTTCAGCATTGGACAGGTTGATCACCCCCTCCAGCGCGGCCGGGATCAGGATGTCACAGTCTTCCTCCAGCAGCAGCGCGCCGTCTTCCACATACTGGGCATCCGGGTAGCCAACCACGCCGCCATGCTTGACGATCCAATTGCGCACCGCCTCGACATCCAGGCCATCGGGGTTCGACAATCCGCCGTCCCGTTCGATGATGCCGGTGATCCGCGAACCATCTTCCTCGGACAGGAACTTGGCCGCGTGGTACCCCACGTTGCCAAGCCCCTGAACAATGATCCGCTTGCCATCAAGCTTGCCGGTGAGGCCGGCTGCCGCCTTGTCTTCCTCGTAACGGAAGAACTCCTGCAGCGCATATTGCACGCCGCGGCCCGTGGCCTCGACCCGGCCCGAGATGCCGCCGGCGTTCAGCGGCTTACCGGTGACACAGGCCTTGGCGTTGATGTCGGTGGTGTTCATGCGCGCATACTGGTCTGCAATCCACGCCATCTCGCGCTCGCCGGTGCCCATGTCGGGTGCAGGCACGTTCTGCGAGGGATGGATCAGGTCGCGCTTGGCCAGTTCATAGGCAAAGCGGCGGGTGATCAGTTCCAGCTCGTGTTCCTCATACTCGCGCGGATCAATGCAAAGCCCGCCTTTGGAACCGCCGAACGGCGCCTCCACCAGAGCGCATTTATAGGTCATCAGCGCCGCCAGCGCTTCGACCTCGTCCTGGTTGACACCGGTGGCATAACGGATGCCGCCCTTCACGGGCTCCATATGTTCGGAATGGACCGAGCGGTAGCCGGTGAACGTGTGCATGGCGCCGCGCAGGCGCACCCCGAACCGCACCGTATAGGTCGCATTGCAGACCCGGATCTTCTCCTCCAGCCCCGGCGGCAGATCCATCAGGGACACGGCCCGGTTAAACATCAGGTCCACGCTCTCGCGGAAGCTCGGCTCTGTGCGGCTGCTCATCTAAAATCTTCTCCGTGCTCAAACATCGACTCGATGCCGATGATGCCTTCACTCTATGCAGAGAAGATTAAGGAGTGCGACCTTTTTGACCATTCCCTGCCAAAAAGATTCGCATTTTTGCCAAAAGTTCACGATTCGCTGTTTGCCCAGAACCATTGTTCTGCAGACCGCGACAGCCCCGCAGGAAACCCGGCAATTGAAACCTCAAATCACTACAATCACATGTTTTTCGGCGCAAACCCGCCCCAATTCCGCCACGTTCGGCAGCCATTAATTATGTGTAAATTCCGCGTCTAGAGCCGGGCTGATCTGTTCAAGAACCGGCGGGGGGGTGTTTAAATGCATAGACGTCACAAGGGTCCCACAGCGCTGAGCAGCCCGCTCATGCAGCGCTTTCTGGCCGGCTCTAAGACCTACCTGCGGGAAGAAGATGGTGTTCTGGCCAAACCGATGATCGGTACTTTCCTGGCTATGGTTGCGGTGGGCGGAATTGGCGTGGACCTGATGCGGATGGAACGCGACCGCACCATGCTGCAGTACACGCTTGACCGGGCGGCACTGGCAGCGGCGGACCTGGATCAAGAGAAGTTACCTGATGCAGTCGTGCTGGACTATCTCTCGAAATCCGGTCTTCAGGAGTACTATCAAGCGCCCTGGTGGGAAGCCGGCTTGGGTTTCAAGAAAGTGCAGGCAACGATCGACACAACCTTTCCCACCCACATGCTGGGTTTCGCCGGTGTCGACGAAATGCCGCTCTATGCCACCTCCCGGGCTGAAGAGAGCATCGACGGTCTGGAGATTTCGCTGGTGCTGGACGTGTCCGGGTCTATGACCCGCAACAGCCGTCTGACCAACCTGCAAGCGGCAGCAAAGGATTTTATCGACACCATGGTGGCCAACACCACCGATGGAAAAATGTCGATCTCAATCGTGCCCTACGCCACGCAAGTGTCAGTCCCGGAAGACCTGATCGGCAAATACGCTTTGGACGAGTTGCACGACGATTCGTATTGCGTGAACTTTGATGGCTCGGATTTCAACACAACCAGCCTGTCCACCACCGCACCGCTGGAGCAAACGATGCATTTCTCGCCCTGGTCCAGCAATGACCGGCGCGATAACGGGGATTTGGTTCAATCCCCCGTCTGCGTTGCCGCTTCGGATAGCTCCCGGGCGATCCTTCCCTTTCAGAAGGATGCCACAGCTCTTAAAGCCTTCATCGATGGTCTTTGGGGTGGCGGCAACACCTCCATCGACATTGGGATGAAATGGGGCACGACCCTGCTGGACCCTTCAGCCCGGCCCGCGATAAACGCCCTGACCGCTGGTCCGGATGCGTCTGTTCCAAGTGACTTCTCAACCCGCCCCTCGGAATACACAGACTCGGATACCGTCAAAGTGATCGTGCTGATGACAGACGGCCAGAACACCTCGCAGTACTATGTCGAAAGCGACCATCGCGAGGGCGACTCCTACGTCTGGTATACGGAAACGAGTCCCGGCAGTGGTGTTTACTCAACACTCAGGCCATCGACCGGCAGCTATTACTGGCACAATGGCGGCGGCTGGCAGGACCATCCTTTCGGTGCCGGGAACGACACAGTCTGCACCAACTCTTATAATGGCTACTGTTATGGCTATACAACCGAAAGCGGCACGCCGGTCCGGCTCTCTTATACCGATTTGTTCGCGCAGACGCCGCTCAAATATCTGTACAAGTACATCTACGCCGACTGGATGGGCACGTCTTCCGCCCGCAGCGAGTGGTATTACGGCGTTTACGACTCCTACGGCAACTCGGAAAAGAACACCCGCACCCGCAGCATCTGCGAGGCGGCTAAGGATCAGGGCATCATCGTCTACACCATCGGCTTCGAGGCGCCCAGCAACGGGGTGGCGGTGCTGCAGGACTGCGCCAGCTCCGACTCCCACTATTTCGACGTGCAAGGTCTGGAGATCGCCGATGCCTTTTCCTCCATCGCAACCTCAATCCGCCAACTGAGGCTGACCCAATGATCCGCTGCATCACACAAAAACTGCGCCGTTTCAGGGCACATGACGATGGCAACGCTTCTGTTGAGTTCGCCATCGTCATCCCCGCCTTCCTACTGGCACTGATGTCGACCGTGGAGCTGGGGTTGATCAATCTGCGCCACTCGCAGCTGGAACGCGCCCTGGACCTAACTGTACGCGATATTCGCCTGAACACCGGCGCCAACAAGGACCACGCGCAAATCCGCGACGAAATCTGCGAACTTTCCGGGTTCATAGACGACTGCGCGTCATCTCTGAAGCTTGAAATGGTGCGAGCCGACCCGTTCAATTGGACAGGGATTGATCCAGATCCGGATTGCATCAACCGGATCGAAGAAGTGAACCCAGACGTAACCTTCGAACACGGGCAATCCAATGAGCTGATGCTGATCCGTGCCTGCATGAAGTTTAAGCCCATCCTGCCAACCTGGGGATTGGGACAAAGCCTATCCAAGGATGATGACGGCCGGATCAGCCTGACCGCCGCATCCGCTTTTGTTCAGGAACCGAGGTGAGCCATGCTGACTGCCCTGATACCGAAATTTTCCGGCCAAGCCCTGCCCCGCTATCTGCACATCTTCCGGTGCAGAACCGAGGGTAACGTATCGGTCGAATTCGCACTCTATGCCCCCCTGTTATTGGCCCTGTTTGCCTCCATCTACACGTTCTTTGACGCCTTCCGCCGCGACAGTGTCAATCTCAAAGCTGCTTACACCATCTCAGACCTGATCTCGCGCGAAACAACGGCGATCAACGACGACTATATCGACAGTATGTACGAAATGGCGCAACTCCTGATCCGGCAGGATTCGCAGCTTGGCCTTCGGGTATCAGTGGTGCGCTGGGACGAAGATGACGCCAAATACTATGTAGATTGGTCCGAAGTCCGCGGCACGTCCGATATCACATGGACTGACACCACCATCAACACTGTCGCCGGCAAACTTCCGGACATGCCGGATCAGGAACGGGTCATTCTGGTGGAGACTTTCAACGAGATGGAGCCTGCCTTCAATGTCGGCCTGCCGACGCTGAACCTGGACAATTTCATCTTCACCCGCCCGCGTTTTGCCCCGCTTGTCGTCTTCGAAGGCAGCGCCACCGGTTCCGGCAGCCACAATGATGGCGGTGAAAGTACCGACTGAGCCAGAAGCGCGGCCTTATTGGCCGCGCTGCGCCATCATCGCCGCCAGGATTTCCGACATCGCCTTGCCTTGCGATCCTGGCGTTACCCCGCCAATGCCGATCCGGCGGCCCGACCGCCACCACAGCCCGGGCATCCAGATCCTGGAGCCTTGCGCACCGGTCCGGATCAAAAAACCGTTGGACGGCTTAAAGGCAAAAAAGCCGCGGTCGATGGCTTTGATATCTTCAACCCTGGCAATCAGCTGGCCATTTGAACAGCGCAGCTCCTCTGCCGTCAGCTCAATCCGGTGCACGGTTGCCTGCCACATCCGCACGGCCAGCCACAGTGCCGCTGCGCCAACCGCCAGCAGAAACACCAGCCAAGCCGGAGACGGCGGCGCCGCGAAGGCGACATAAAGCAGCAGGCAGCCGGTCAATCCCAGCATCACCGTGCCCATGATCCGCCGTCCGCCGGAGGCTTCTATTGTGGCCAGGACCTCGTTGTTCATCCGCTGCTCCCCTTGCTGCTGCGCCGGGCATAAACCGGATTTGCCAAAGAAAACAGCCCCCGCCGAAGCAGGGGCTGGATGCGGCCGTGCAAGCGGGGAAACTTACTCCGCAGCAACGCGGCGCACGACCACCTCATAGCCCGGCTCTTCCGGTTCGTCGTCAATCAATTCCTGCGGGAAACCCGGCGCGGTGATGGATAGGCCGGTGGCCTCTTCCAGACGCTCGATCATCCGGTCGGACTGCGCCCGCTCGCCATAACGGCGCTGGCCGTCCTTCATCATCTCGATCATCAACGGCGACAGCTCCAGCGGCACATTGCTGCGGTCCGCCAGGGTCTGGAACAGGCCGATGTCCTTCATCACCAGATCCATGGTGAAGTTCACATCGCGTGATCCGGACAGGATCAGCTGGCTTTCGGTTTCATGCGCAAATGAGGTGCCCGACGACATCGAAATCGCCTCAAACGTCATGCCCAGATCCATGCCGCAGGCCTTCATCACCGTCAGCGCTTCGCAGACCGCCAGCATGTTTATATTGGCCAGATAGTTGGTCATCACTTTCAGAACCGACGAATTGCCGACCTCGCCCACATGCAGAATGCGGCGCCCCATGGTGGTCAGGATCGGCAGAATGCGCTCAAAAGTCTCACGCTCGCAGCCCGCATAAATCGAGATATTGCCTGTATCCGCCCGGTGGCAGCCACCGGAAACCGGACAATCGACCGGCGCACCGCCGCGTTCCACGATCAGGGCGCCCAGGCGCTTTACCTCGGCCACGTCGGTGGTGGACATTTCCATCCAGACCTTGCCGGGCTGCACATGCGGCAGCATCTCGGTGACAACCGCATCGGATGCCGCAGGGCTTGGCAGGCAGGTGATGACCGCATCGCAATCCTGCATCATTTGCGCCGGGCTGCCGCCTGCTTTGGCACCGCGCTCCACGAAGCGTTGAACCAGTTCTGCGTCCAAATCGTGCACTGCCACGTCCAAGCCGTTGCGCACCAGGCTGCCCGCCAGTTTTCCGCCGACATTGCCAAGGCCGATAAAGCCGACTTTCAAAGTGGTTGCCATTTCGAGTTTTCCTCCCGGGGCTGATCTACTGCGATATGGCTAGCTTGACCTCCGCCAAAATAAAAACGAATAATAAAACGGCCTGACCCCAGAAAAATTTGCAACACTAATGTCCGACCTGCCCAATCTCGTCTGGCTGCGCGCGTTTGAGGCCGCCGCCCGTCTGAAAAGCTTTACCGCTGCGGCGGAGGAACTGGGGCTGACCCAGGCCGCCGTCAGTCATCAGGTGCGCAGCCTGGAGAAAAGCTTTGGCATCACCTTGTTTATCCGCCGGTCGCGCCATCTGGAACTGACAGAGCTGGGCCATGCCTATTACCCCTCGGTGGCGCAGGCGCTGACTGATATCGCGTATTCCACCCGCGGGCTGCTGGGGCATGCGCAGACCCGCACGGTGACGATACGGGCACCGGTCTCGACTGCTGTCCTGTGGGTGGCGCCGCGGCTGGGGGTGTTCCACGCCGCCAATCCGCATGTCCGCATCCGGCTTATCTCTGCCGTCTGGGCCGACAGCACCCAGGACGAGGACGTGGATATCGACCTGCGGCTTGGGCCATCCGGCTGGTTCGGCCGCCGTGCGCATCTGCTTTCGGCTGAGACCGTGATCCCCGTGGCGCAGCCGCAGTTGGCCGGACGGATGCGGTCCGTGGATCAGCTGTTCGACCAGACGCTGATCCATATCCACGGCTATCAGGACCACTGGCTGCGGCTGTCCGAACAAGAAGGCGTGCCGCTGAAGGACCGCACCGCGCCGCTCTATGTGGACACCTCTTTGGCGGCGATAGAAATGACGGCCTCTGGCGCTGGTGTGGCCATGCTGATGCGCCGCTATGCCGAACTGCCGCTGTCGCAGGGCCGGCTGGCACAGGTTCTTGGTGCAGAAATCCCCATGGGTCAGGGCCACTATTTGATGCCCGCCGCCGGAGAGGCCCCGAACAGCGCCGAAGTATCCCTGGTACGCGATTGGATTGTATCGCTGTTCGGCTGAACAGCAGCGGCCCCTTGCCCGGCCGCCGGGCGCATGATGGCATCCGCGAGGGGTTCCAGGCCGCCATCCGGCCCGGCACCCCGGTGGCCATGGAAGCGCTGGAGATCGATGATCCCGCCAAAATGCCCGCAGAAGTAAAGCGTATCGCCAAGTTCTTCGGCGCCGGTCATTGCGGTATCACCGATCTGGACGAGCGCTGGATAAACACCGCCCGCGTTGATACCCGCGACGATACCAAGCGGCGCTCCCGCCCGGCCTTGACGCCTGCGGCGCCGCGTTCCGTTGGGCCGGGCAGCCCTGCGGGCTGGAGCGCTCCGTTCGCACACGCACAGAAGCCGTGTTTCAACGCCCGTTTTCCAGCGGCACCGCACAGCCTATCTTGCGGTCAGTCCATAAAACCCAGGAGACAGGCAGATGTCCCTCAGACCGATACTCGAAACCCGTCCGGCACAGCCCCATACCGAGGGCGCCGGCGTGAAACTGCACCGCGCCTTCGGCTTTCAGGATCCGTCAGAGCTGGACCCGTTCCTGCTGTTCGACGATTTTCGCAATGAAAATCCCGAAGACTATCTGCGCGGCTTCCCCTGGCACCCGCACCGGGGCATCGAGACCATAACTTATGTGCTGTCCGGCGCGGTCGAACATGGCGACTCGCTGGGCAATGCGGGCACCCTGGGGGCGGGCGATGTGCAGTGGATGACCGCCGGCTCCGGCATCCTGCATCAGGAGATGCCGTCAGGCAACGCGCAAGGCCAGATGCATGGCTTCCAGCTTTGGGGTAACCTGCCCGCCAGCGAGAAAATGACCGCGCCGCGCTATCAGGATGTGAGCGGCACCGAGATACCCGAAATCATCGACGACGACGGCACACGGGTGAAAGTGATTGTCGGAGATTTCTGGGGCAAGCGCGGCCCGGTGGACGGGATTGCCGCCGATCCGCAGTATCTGGATGTGTTTATACCGGCGGGCGTGAAAAAGACCCTGCCGGTCGACACCTACCGCCGCGCCTTTGCCTATGTGTTCGAAGGCCAGGCGGCTTTTGCTGATGCCTCTGCTCCGCAAGGTGTCTTGCTGGAAAAAGAAGTTGCAGGCGAAGAGGTCAATATCCGTGACCTGTCCGGCGACCGTACCCTGATCCGCTTTGGCACCGGCGATGAGATCACCGTGCAGGCGGGCCCCGAGGGCGTGCGTTTCCTGCTGATCTCCGGCGCGCCGATCCACGAGCCGGTGGCCTGGCACGGGCCCATTGTGATGAATACCCAGGCAGAACTGCAACAGGCCTTCCGCGACCTGCGCAACGGGACGTTTATAAAGCCCGCGCACTGATCGGGAAAACCGCGTCCGCAAAAACGGACGCGGTATGCTATACTCCCTGCGCCAATAAGCGTTGGGGGGAGTGATGATTATCCGGGTATTCCGTGCCACCGTCCGCGAGGACAGGATCGAGGACTTCAAGGCCTTTCTGACCGGCAGCGCCATTCCGCATGTGCGCCGCCAGCCGGGGCTGGTCTCGGTCACCGCCGGGCTACCCCGGCCGGACTCGCCTGCCACCTTCTGCGTCGTCATGGTTTGGGAGAGCGTGGCCGCGCTGCAGGCCTTTGCAGGCGAGGATTGGGAACAGCCGCATGTGCTGCCGGAGGAAGACCCGATGGTGCTAAGCCGCCAGATCGACCATTATGACATGATCGGGCTGATCAGCTGAACCGCAAACGCAAGCGTCAGCCGTCTGCGCGCCAGCTGTAGACGGTTTCGCCCTGCGCAGCCTCCGGCGTGAAGCCCGCCTTTTCCAGCACCCGGGCCGAAGCCGCGTTTTCCTGCATGACGCCTCCGCTCAGCGTTACCGCGCTGCCGCCGAAATGTGCCTGCAAGCCGGCAATCAGCTCACTTGCCAAACCCTGGCCCCAGGCTTTTTCGGCCAGGAGATATCCCAGATTGCGGGTGCGGCTGCCCTCCTCCGGATAAGAGAGGATCAACAGCCCGATGCCCTTTCCTTCAGCAAGCCGCAAGGCAACGATGTCTGCTTGCTGCGATACAGCCGCCAGGAAATCCCGGCGCGCCTGATCGCTGTCTTGCGTCTGAAACCCGGCAGGCAGCCATTGCACCACCTTAGGCGCAAACAGATCCGCCAGTTCCGGCTCCGGCAGATCCTGCCAGCGCCCGGCGCTCAGCCGCTTGGTTTGCAAGCTCAGAAGACTCATGCGCTGACCGCTTTTTGCACCATGTCCCAATAGACCTTCTCGACCTCATCCAGCGTCAGACGCCCCTCGGAACGGTACCATGTGTTGACCCCGTTCAGCATCGCAATCACCGCCAGAGTGGCGATTTTGGTATCGGGGATGCGGAACACACGCTGCTCCACCCCCTCTTTCAGGATCGCCTCCACGCCGTTCTCATAGTCCCGGCGCAGCGATTCGAGGGCGGAGAAATTTTCCCCGGTCAGGTTGCGCAGCTCCATATAGGCGATGAACACCGCATCCGGGCGCTCCAGGTGAAAGCGGATGTGAAAGCCGGTAAAGGCCCGCAGCCGCTCTGCCGCGCCCGCGGCCCGCGGCACCGCGTCCCAGGCCGCCTGCAGTTCCACCATATGCCCTTGCATCAGGTTGAACAGCAGGCTTTGCTTGTCCGGTGTGTAGTTATACAGCGCCCCGGCCTGCACCCCCACCTCCTTGGCGATCTGGCGCATTGAGACGGCGGCATAGCCATGCTGCGCAAACAGCCGTAAAGCGGCCTCGCGGATTTTGGGTCCGGTGATATCGGAATGGGAGCCTTGGGTACGTGCCATGACCGGACCGTAACTGAACACGCGTTCAGAAAAAAGAGCGGGAATGCCGAAAAGATGGTCTGACCTATACCCCTATGGCCCGAACAAGCCAATCCCGGCACATGCAGGCGGGAAAGCAATTGTGCGGCGGCCCCGGACACCCTAGAACCACCAGGATAAAACACAGGATTTCGTACAATGCAGGTTTGGGTCCGGATTACATGTCTTCTGGTTATGACAACCGCAGCTGCCTGCACCCGCGTGCCCGAGCTTGAGGACCGGCTGACCCCGGATCTGCGCGGCGCGGGCTATCCGGATCTGCTGCCGCTGGATGACGCGCTGGAACCGCTCGATCCGCCGCAGCAGGCCAGCGCAGACCTGCAGGATGAGCTTGACGCCCGCAGCGCCCGGCTGAAACGCCGCGCCGAGGCGGTGAAAAACGCCGGATCTTAGGCCGTTCCCGGCTTTCCCTTCCGCATGTGCCGCACGCAGGCGGCAGCAGCGTTGCACGCCCGCGCCGAACCCGCTAAGGCGGGGCCTGAGCATTTCGGAACAAAGGACCTCCAGCTATGACAGAACCGCTTCGTCTTGGGATTGCAGGTTTGGGCACGGTTGGCATCGGCGTGGTGAAGATCATCCGCCGCCATGCTGCGCTGCTGGAGGCACGGACCGGACGTCCCGTTGTGATCACGGCGGTGTCTGCCCGCGACGCCAATAAGGACCGTGGTGTCTCGCTGAAAGACTACGCCTGGGAAACCGACCCGGTGGCGCTGGCCGTGCGCGATGACGTGGATGTATTTGTCGAGCTGATGGGCGGCCATGAAGGCGCTGCCAAAGCGGCAACCGAGGCCGCACTTGCCGCGGGCAAGGATGTGGTCACCGCCAACAAGGCGCTGCTGGCGATCCATGGCCAGGCGCTGGCCGAACAGGCCGAGACCGCAGGCCGGGTCATCCGGTTCGAGGCTGCCGTGGCCGGCGGCATCCCGGTGATCAAATCGCTGACCGAAGGTCTGGCCGGCAATGAGATTACCCGCGTCATGGGGGTGATGAACGGCACTTGCAACTTTATCCTGACCCAGATGCAGGCCACCGGCCAGGGCTACAATGCCCTGTTTGAGGAATGCGGCCGTCTGGGTTATCTGGAGGCCGATCCGAACCTGGACGTGGGCGGCATCGACGCAGGCCACAAGCTGGCGCTGCTGTCCTCGATCGCCTTTGGCACCAAACCGGCGTTTGACGACGTGCAATTGGAAGGCATCCAACGCATCCAGCTGGACGACATCAATGCTGCCGCTGATATGGGTTACCGCATCAAACTGCTGGGTGTGGCGCAACGCACTGCCCGCGGGCTGGAGCAGCGCATGTCGCCCTGCCTGGTGCCCGCGAATTCCCCGCTCGGCCAGCTGGAAGGCGGCACCAATATGGTGGTGATTGAGGGCGACTCGATCGAACAAGTGGTGCTGCGCGGCCCCGGCGCCGGCGAAGGCCCGACGGCCAGCGCAGTAATGGGCGATGTGCTGGACCTGGCCCGCGGCCTGCGGATCGCAACTTTCGGCCAGCCCGCCGGCACCCTGCAAGAGGTGCCCGCAGCGCAAACCGGCCTGCCCGCGCCGTTCTACCTGCGTATGGGACTGCTGGACAAACCCGGCGCATTGGCCAAAGTGGCCGCCGTGCTGGGCGATGCCGGGGTCTCCATCGACCGGATGCGCCAGTACGGCCATTCCGAACCAACCGCTCCGGTGCTGATCGTCACCCACAAATGCACCCGCGCCGCACTGGATGCGGCACTGGACGGCCTCGCCGCCACCGATGTGGTCGACGGCACCCCGGTTGCGCTGCGCATTGAAGAGGTTTGAGCCTCGCGATAGGCCGAAAACCGGCGGTTTTGGTCACTGCGGCTGGATTTTCCTGCCGCAGTAAACGCTATCTGCTCTTGCGAGCCTGCCCTGCCCCGCGCTATTCGGCTTTAAACGCCCAATTCACATCTGACCCGTTGAGACAGGATTTCCGGTATGACATCGAACACTTCTGACGCGCCTTTTCATGACCGCATGCTGTCGCTGGGCCTGGCCCGCGTTGCCGAGCAGGCCGCGCTGGCCTCTGCCTCGCTGATCGGCCGCGGCGACGAGAAAGCCGCCGACCAAGCAGCCGTGAACGCCATGCGCGAGCAGCTGAACCTGCTGGACATCGCCGGCGTCGTGGTGATCGGCGAAGGTGAACGCGACGAGGCGCCGATGCTGTACATCGGCGAAGAAGTCGGCTCCGGCAACGGCCCGGGCGTTGATATCGCGCTGGACCCGCTGGAAGGCACCACGCTGACCGCCAAAGACATGCCGAACGCGCTGACCGTGATCGCCATGGGGCCGCGCGGCTCGATGCTGCACGCGCCGGACACCTATATGGACAAGCTGGCTATCGGCCCGGGCTATGCCGAGGGCGTTGTGTCTCTGGACATGTCCCCGCGCGAACGGGTTGAGGCGCTGGCCGCGGCCAAGGGCTGCGCGCCCTCCGACATCACCGTCTGCATCCTGGAACGCCCGCGCCATGAAGCGATGATCGCCGAGGTACGCGAAACCGGCGCTTCGATCCGCCTGATCACCGACGGCGACGTGGCCGGCGTCATGCATTGCGCCGAATCTGAGATTACCGGCATCGACATGTATATGGGCCAGGGCGGTGCGCCTGAGGGCGTGCTGGCAGCCGCTGCGCTGAAATGCATGGGCGGTCAGATCTTCTGCCGTCTGGTGTTCCGCAACGACGACGAACGCGCCCGCGCCGCCAAGGCAGGCATCACCGATCTGGACCGTATCTACACCCGCGACGAGATGGTCACCCAGGACGTGATTTTTGCCGCCACCGGCGTCACCGGAGGTTCGCTGCTGCCCAGCATCAAGCGCACACCGGGCTGGGTTGAGACCACCACCCTATTGATGCGCTCAAAGACCGGCTCGGTGCGGCGCATGTCCTACCGCACGCCGCTGGCGCCGCATCAAGGCTGAGCGTTGCGCTTGGTAGCGGCTTGCGCCGCTGCCTCCGGCAGGGATATTTAAAGCCAGAAGAAGGGCCGGGTCCGTTTTGGGTCCGGCCTTTGCATATGGGGGAAACGCATGAGCTTTTTGGGTGTTGAGCAGTCCTTGACCGGGCGGCGCTGGGTCGGCCCCGGTGTGGAGATGGACCGCGCCTCCGAGATGATGGCGCAGCAGACCGGCCTGCCCCGGTCTGTCTGCCAGGTGCTGGCCCGGCGCGGGATTCCGGCGATGGAGGCCAAGGGGTTTTTGGAACCCCGGCTGAAGGAACTGTTGCCCGACCCGCGTGAAATGAAGGACGTGGAAGCGGCAGCTTCCCGTTTTCTGGACGCGGTGCGGCGCAAGGAGCGGATTGCGGTTTTTGCCGATTATGACGTCGATGGCGGCAGCTCGGCCGCGCTGCTGCTGGTCTGGCTGCGGCAGATGGGGCTGCAGGCCACGCTTTATATCCCCGACCGCATTGACGAGGGCTATGGCCCCAATGTGCCCGCGATGCAGGAGCTGGCCGCCGCCCACGACCTGATCATCTGCGTCGATTGCGGCACCCTCAGCCATGAGCCGATTGCTGCCGCCAAAGGCGCGGATGTGATCGTGCTGGACCACCACCTGGGCGGTGAGACGCTGCCGGACTGCGTGGCGGTGGTGAATCCCAACCGCCAGGACGAAAGCGGCGACCTTGGATATTTCTGCGCCGCAGGTGTGGTGTTCCTGATGCTGGTTGAGGCCGGACGGCAAATGCGCGAAGCAGGCGCCAAGGGGCCGGATCTGATGGCCTTGCTGGATCTGGTGGCATTGGCCACCGTTGCCGATGTGGCGCCGCTGATCGGCGCCAACCGGGCGCTGGTGCGCCAGGGGCTGAAGGTCATGGGCGCGCGCAAACGCCCCGGTCTGGTGGCCCTGTCCGATGTCAGCCGCATGGATTCGGCGCCCTCCACCTATCACCTCGGTTTTCTGCTGGGACCGCGGGTCAATGCCGGCGGGCGGATCGGCAAGGCCGATCTTGGCGCACGGCTGTTGTCAACAGACAACCCGCATGAGGCTGCCGCCCTGGCCGAACGGCTGGATGAGCTGAACACCGAACGCCGTGACATTGAAAACGCCGTGCGTGCCGCCGCCCTGGAACAGGCGGAAGACCGCGGGCTGGAGACTCCGCTGGTCTGGGCCGCTGGCGAAGGCTGGCATCCCGGCGTGGTCGGAATCGTCGCCTCGCGCCTGAAAGAAGCCGCCAACCGCCCCGCCGTTGTGATCGGTTTTGATGGCGAGGAAGGCAAGGGCTCTGGCCGGTCCGTGTCCGGCGTCGACCTGGGCGCCTCGATCCAGCGGCTGGCAGCCGAGGGGCTGCTGGTCAAAGGCGGCGGCCACAAGATGGCGGCAGGTCTCACTGTCATGCGGGACAAGCTGGAGCCGGCGATGGCGCGGCTGTCGGAGCTGTTGGAAAGACAAGGCGCCGGACAGGGCGGCCCGGCCGATCTAAAGCTGGACGGCGCCCTGATGCCCGGTGCCGCGACGGTAGACCTGATCGAACAGATCGAACAGGCAGGCCCCTTTGGCGCCGGCGCCCCTGCCCCGCGCTATGCGTTGCCGGATCTGCAGGTGCGTTTCGCCAAAAAGGTGGGGGAAAGCCATCTGAAGATTTCCCTTAGCGACGGTATGGGCGGCGGATTGGACGGGATCTGCTTTGGCGCCTTTGACACCGCGCTTGGTCCCCGCCTGCTGGAACACGGCGGCGCCCGCTTCCACTTTGCCGGCCGGCTGGAGGTGAACAGTTGGGGCGGTCGCCAAAGCCCTCAGCTGCGCCTGGAAGATGCCGCCGAAGCCTGATTTTTCAAAGGCTTATCCCCTGCGGACAAGAAACTTCACTGAGGCCCGCTTTTTCCCTTGCGGGATCCAGCTGTTGCGACTAAACACCCGCTCACACATAGAGTGGCCCGTTCGTCTATCGGTTAGGACGCCAGGTTTTCAACCTGGAAAGAGGGGTTCGATTCCCCTACGGGCTGCCACTTTTCCCACATATGAATGACGCATTCCCCAAGCCGCTGAAGCATGGCTTTTTCCTGTTCTTTCATCCACTTAGCAACTGAACTCGGGAGATGGAAAAACTTTGTGCCTCCGCAAAAAACCTCTTGCGCCCGGCCATGGCAATCAGTAAACACCGCTTCACAGACAGCGTGGCCCGTTCGTCTATCGGTTAGGACGCCAGGTTTTCAACCTGGAAAGAGGGGTTCGATTCCCCTACGGGCTGCCACTTTCTCCTGACATGCGCTCTTAAGCTGAACACGCGTAGCATCCAGCCGGTTGGCGCAGGGATGCTTGGCTGCTTTATGGTTCAAGCAGCTGTCCTAACCTCAGAAAACCGCAGCTGTCCTAGCCCAAAAAAACACGGTGTGCATGACCCAGTGGCGGATCACGCCAAGCGGTGTCGCCTCCCTGGCCCGTTCGGGACATTTTCGGTGCCAGCAGCCGGCCTTGTACCGGTGTTCTGGATGCTGGACACCAGCACAGCCCGAAACCTTCCACAAGGAAATTGGCATCCCGCACTCAGCGCAGCGCTTGCCATCGCACACCCCGATGGCAAGCAAGACGCGGCCGCCTATCGCACCCCAGCGGCTGAGATCCAGGACCGGGGCAGACAGTCGCTGCACTGTCTGCGCACAATCTTAAAAACCGGTAATCTTCAGGCTGCCGGGCCCCGTGCCGCTGCTTGCGGCTGGGCAGCCTCGCTGATGCCGCATGCGTCTTCTTTCTCCATGCCTTCGCGGTAAAAAAAGTGCTGCGCCCGTCCGGCGCGCTTGGCTGCATAGAGCGCCATATCCGCTTGGTTCAGCAGTTGATGAGCATCCGGAACTTTTTGCCAGGTGGACAGCGTGGTGCCGGCACTGGCCGAGATCCGGCACGTCAAGGCGCCAAACGGAACCGGCTCTTCCAGCCGCTGGATCAGCCGTTTGGCAATAGCAGCCAGCCTGGCCGTGTCCAGAACACCTTCGAGAATCATAACAAATTCATCGCCGCCGACACGGGCAACGGTATCGGACTGGCGGGTGCATTCCACCATGATCCGCGCCGCCTGCTGCAGCACCGCATCACCAGCCGCGTGGCCCATCGTGTCATTGACCTGCTTGAAATAGTCCAGGTCCAAATGCATCAACGCAAATTCGCGGCCGCCGTTGATCAGCCGGCCCAGCACATGATCCATCGCCCGGCGGTTCTTCAACCCGGTCAGCGTGTCGGTAAAGGCTTGTTCCTCGGCTGCGATCTTTGCCCCTTGCAACCGCGTGTTCAACTGGCGTGACGCCTCCATCGCGGCCGATTTTGCCTCCACCAGATAGAGCATTTCGATGGTCAGATCCGTTGGCGAAAAATCAGCGCTGGTCAGATCATAATCGCGTACGGCCTCCAGCACGGAGATCCCAAAGGACAGATTGATGAAAGCGCCCTGACCGTCAGGCAGCGGCGTGCAAACGCCTTTCAGACCGGTTTGCGGCCCATCCCGGAACTGCAGATGCAGCTTGCTCCCGGAGGTCCTCACCAGATCTTCTATCGACCGCACCGAACGCGGCCGCGACAAGTCGAACACCCGGAAGAACCGCCGCCCCTCCCAGTTCAATTGCGGGCGCAATTTTTTCAGCGTCGGCCCGGCAGAGGTGATCCGCCCCTTGGCATCGGCAATCACGTACATCGGGCAGATCACGCCTGCCATCTGTGTCAGCTGCTCGAGAGTCATCATAAGGAATGCGCCCCCAGATCAAATTCACGCCCGGCGGCGAACTCGGTTTCGATAAGGGTGATCGCAATCACCTCCGCCCCGTCCTGACTGCCGCTGTGATCCAGGAAAACAAGATCACCGTAATCATCGGCCATCGCCCGCAGAACCCCCATCAGAACATAGGCATAGCCAGGCAGCCCAGGCTGGCAAACCAGCTCGAACTGTTCCGGTGCCTGTTCCAGAAGCTCCAGCCCCGGCAGGTGCAAATCCGACACTGCCAGCCGGGCCCGGTCCGGCAAGTCGTCCAGCGAATGCAAAAACTCGACGTAATTCACCCCGCCGAAACGCAGCAGCCGCCGCAGTGCCTCCACCTGCGGATTGGACACCAGAAACGTGCCCATATCCTCCAGCATTTCCGGCAGCGGGCGCGCCAGAACCTTTTCCATCGCCGTCAGCATCTGGCTCGATTGCTCTTCAGAATAGAACAGCATCGCCTCGAACTCGGTAAACCCAAGCCCTGCCTCTTCCATAACCTCTTCCCAGCGGTCGGCCCCGTAGGTACTGGTCACAAAAGCCTGAATCGCCCTATTGATCAGACCGTGCATACAATGGCCCCTCTTTGCCTTTGCCACAGTCTTGACGCCTGCAGGTTAAGAAAGAACCAACAAAGCGAACTTGTACGATAAGCCGCGCGCGTTTCTTCTGACATAATCAACTCTTGCACGAACCCTGCACCCCCGGCAGCAGACACCGGCCATATGCGCAGCGCGGCCATTGCCCGGCAGCCGGCCCTGCGGCCAGCCACATCTGAAACCAACTTCAAAATTGCACGCACCTGCACTCCCGCATTGGACCGTTCAGGCGCCTTTCCCTACTGGACCGGCTGGCGCCAGGAGGCAAGCCTGCTGCTGTGCATCCGCGCCGAACCGGCGGCTTCCAACCTGCCGCCGGCACGCTGTGTTCGAAACCTGCAGCCGGCACGCTGTGTTCGAAACCTGCAGCCCGCGCATAAACGCGCATAAAAAAGCGGAGGGGCTGCCTCCGCTTTTCCTGCTGGTGATAGGCCCGATGGCTCAGAAATCTGTCGGTGCGCCGCCCTCGGCCTTGCGGCGGGTGACGAAATCCGCAAGTTCGTCGCGGACCGCTGCATCCATCGGCGGTTCCTCGAAATCAGCGATGATCTCCTTGAACAGCTTGTGGGCGCGCTCAGCAGTCCAGGTTGCACCGGCCGCCTCCCAGGCCTCGTAGTTGCGCCAGTCGCTCAGGAACGGCTGATAGAAGGCCTCGGAATAGCGGTCCTGGGTGTGCTGAATACCGAAGAAATGACCGTCATTGCCGACCTCCCTGATCGCATCCAGGGCAATCTCTTCCGGGCCGGTGGCAGAGATCTGCGGCTGCATATAGCGTTCGATCTGCTGCAGGATCTCGCAATCCATGATAAATTTCTCGGGGCTGGCAATCAGCCCCCCCTCCAGCCAGCCGGCCGCGTGATAGACCATGTTGGTGCCCGACTGCACCGCCGCCCACAGCGAATTCGAGGTCTCCCAGATTGCCTGCCCGTCCGGTACGTTGGCCGCGCAAACGCCAGAGGAACGCATCGGCAGGCCATAGAACCGCGCCATCTGCCCGGTCATCTGGGTCGAGCGCATGTATTCCGGGGTGCCAAAGGCCGGCGCGCCGGATTTCATGTCCACATTCGAGGTAAAGGTTCCGATCACGCAGGGAGTGCCGGGGCGCACGTACTGGAACAGCGCAATGGCACAGAGGCTCTCGGCGATCGACTGCGCCACCGCACCGGCCATGGTCACCGGCGCCATCGCGCCTGCCAGCGTGAAGGGCGACACCACGATGGCCTGGCCGCGCCGCGCCAGCCGCAGGCAGCCGTCGATCATCGGAAAGTCGTGCTTCAGCGGCGAGGTGGAGTTGATGTTGGTGTACATATGCGGCTTGGCATCGAATTCTTCGTGGCTGAGCCCGCCGGCAATCCGCACCATCTCCATCACGTCCTCGACCCGCTCCTTACCAAGGGAGTAGGCATGCATCGCTTTGTCGGTGAGCGTGAGCTTGTCGTAAAGCACATCCAGATGCCGGGTTGAGGCATGCAGGTCCACCGGCTCCACCGGATAGCCGCCGGCAAAGTGGATGCAGTTGAAATACTGGGTCAGTTTCAGCAAGTTACGGCATTGCTCGCGGTTGCCTGCCACCTTCTTGTTCAGCTCCATGTCCCAGTAGTTCGGCGGCGAAGACACATTGCCGAACAGGATGTGATTGCCGCCCAGCGGAATGGTCCGGTCCGGGTTGCGCGGCGTGATCGAGAATTCGCGCGGGGCCTTGCCCACCATCTCCATCACAAAATCCCGGTCCATTTTGACCAGCTCGCCCTCGACCTTGACGCCGGCCTGTTTGAAGATCTCCAGCGCTTCCGGGTTCAGGAAAACCACGCCGATCTCTTCCAGGATACGCATGGCGCCCTCGTGGATTGCCATCACGCCTTCCTCGCTCAATGGCTCGGTCGGCCGGTCGATGTTGACCGGGATCTGCCAGGGCATTTGCTCCAGCGCAGCGCTGCCGCGCCGGGCCGCTGCGCCTGCCCTGCCTCCGCCCCGCTTCTTGCGGGCACCTGTGTCTGCCATACCGGTCTCCCCTGGATCCGAATTTCAAAAATGCCGATAGCCACTCACTGTGCCAATCCCGCCCGCCGAAAACAGTCCAAACCCGACTATCGCTGTCGTTTTTGCCATGCGATCCGGCGGTTCAAGATATTTCTGTACACTTGTGCCCAGTATGCCGCAGCAAAAACCGGCGTACAAGACTGCACGCCGGCAAAAACGGGCGTCCCCGGTTCAAAACGCGGGAATCAGTGGAGGATCAGCGGTCCATCCAGGCCGGGATATGGCCGATATCGGGCAGCACAATATCTGCGTGCGGCGCCAGCTCATCGCGCAGGGCCATGCCGGTCAGGACGCCGATCCGCTGCATTCCCGCCGCCGCCCCTGCTTCCAGATCATGGCGGCTGTCGCCGACCATGGCCGTCCGGCCGGGAGAGACGCCCGCAGCCTTGCAAAAGGCCAAAAGCGGATCCGGCGCCGGCTTGGCCCCATGGCCGCTGTCGCATCCCGCGACAAAGGCAAAGCGGTCCAGTACGCCTGCCCGCTGCAGCTGGCTCTTGGCAGAGCTCTCGGCGTCATTGGTCATCACCCCCAGCACCTTGCCGCGCGCCAGCAGGCTGTCGAGAAACGCCGCCAGCGGCACTGCCGGCGTCAGCTCTGCCCCGGCAGCACTTTCCGCCAGGAAATCCGTCAGCTCGTCCAGATCCATATGCGCAACATAAGGCGCAAGGGCTTCTGCCACTTCATCGTTGGAACAGGCAATCACCAGGCTGTCCGGATTGAATGCCTCACGCTCCAGGTCGTAACTGATCGCCTTGGCCATTGCCTGTTTGGCGCCCTGATCGCCCTTGGACAGGGTTTCCAGCAGGTCTGCAGCCCAGCCGTCCCAAGTCGCTGCAAAGTCAAACAAGGTCCCGTCTTTATCAAACAGAAGAGCATCAACAGGCATGGCGGGTCCTTTTTCCGCTGGATTCGGACCGGACCCTAGGCACAGGGCCGGTCAATCTCAAGTCCAGTTAACCTGTTCACCGCCTGGAAGCGACATCCGCGCCTGCATCGGCGCCTCATAGGCCAGGCCCTCGGAATCACAGAACTGCATCACCCAATTGTCGTCCATCATTAAGAAATCGAGCACCGACCCCAGAAACGCCGGCTCGGTCGCCTGTGCGCGCAGATCCGCCTCGCTGGCGCCGGTTGCTCCCAGAAACACCGGTAAAAGCTCATCATTGCCGGCCAGCCAGGCCAAAGCTTTCAGCGCAAGCGTCTCTGCTCCATCGGCGGAATTCCGCATGTTCTCCACACTCCTGCCGCATTGCGGCCAATTTAGTAAAAATCCGAAAGGGTTTCTTAACCAGTCTCAGCAAAAACTGTAAGGCATAGGATTTGCAAGGGGCGAAAGGATACCGCGTGCAAGGCACCATCCTGGTCATCGACGGCGTCTCCACCAACCGCATCATGCTGAAGGTACAGCTGGCGGCGGCCTATTACGATGTGGTCCAGGCCGGCAGCGTGGCTGAAGTGCTGCAGGCCGCCCGCCGCCACCGCCCCGACCTGGTGCTTTGCGCGATGTCGCTGCCTGATGGCTCCGCTGCGGATGTGAAACGCGAATTGGCCGGGGATGAAACACTGGGCGATCTGCCGGTGATCGCGGTCACCGACTGGGAGGGATCCAAAGCCCGGCTGCAGGCATTGGCCGCCGGCATCGACGATGTGCTGCAGCAGCCGGTGGACGACGTGATCCTGCAGGCCCGCATCCGCAGCCTGCTGCGCGCCCGCAGCAGCACCGAGGAGCTGAACCTGCAGCGCGATGCCTCGCATGGTTTCATCCTGCCGCTCAGCGACCGCACCTGCGCCGAGGATCTGCGCAATGCCTCCGTTGCCTTGGTGGCGCAGGATCCCCGCAACGCAATGGCCTGGCGCGACCGGCTCGCCACCCGCCTGCCCTATGATCTGCGCACCCATTCCATCAGCGACATCCAAGGGCTGATGCAGGCCCCGGTGGCCGATGCCATCATCATCGAACTGACAGAGGCCTCGGCCGGCCCCGGCCTGCGCCTGCTGGCGGATCTGCGTGCCCGCGCCGCCACCCGCAAGTCGGTGGTGATTGCCGTGCCCAACCCGGCTGATCCGCATATCGCCGCCGAGGCCCTGGACCGCGGCGCACATGACGTGCTGCAATCCGGCTTTGATGCCGAGGAGCTGCAGCTGCGCCTTACTGCCCAGCTGCAGCAAAAGGCCCGCAAGGACCGGCTGCGCGACAGCGTCCGCAACGGGTTGCGGGCAGCCGTGCTGGACCCGATGACCGGTCTTTACAACCGCCGCTACGCCAAACCTTTCCTGGACCGGGTGGCCCATTCCGCCACTGCAAACGGCGAAAAGTTTGCCGTCATGCTGGCCGATCTCGATCACTTCAAGCGGATCAACGACCATTACGGCCACCCGGCCGGGGATGCCGTGCTGATCGAGGCCGCCCGCCGTATGCAGGCGGTGCTGTGCCCGGCAGACCTGCTGGCCCGCGTCGGCGGCGAGGAGTTCATGGCGGTGCTGCCCGGCGCCACCGAGGCCGAGGCAGGCCTGGCCGCCATTGCCCTGTGCAATGCCATAAACAGCACCCCGTTCCAGGTGCCCGGCGCCAATGAGCCGGTCAGGATCACCATCAGCATCGGCGCCGTCATGGGCGGCGGCGGCAATGAAGACAGCACCGCCGCACTGGTCGAGAAAGCCGATCAGGCGCTCTACAACGCCAAGGATGCGGGGCGCAATCAGGTGACCTTGTCGCCGGAGTGCATCCAGGCCGCTTAAGGCCCTTGGACGATGTAACTTTGCCGGCCTGAAAAAGGCAGCCGTCACGGGCTGCCTTCATTGTATAGGACACACAGGCTGCCTTCAGTGTGTAACACACACAGGAGGAAACGGCTGCAGCTGCACGCCTGCGGGCTTAATCCCGCCCGCTGCGCCGCTCATGCCGCCGCCCGCCGCGCCGCTGAATCCGCTCTTCCATGCGATCGGCAAAAGCAGCCCGCTCCTGCGCGGTCATCGCTTCAAGCTTGCGCACCCAGGCCTGTTGCACCTTGGTATGGAACACATGGCGCGCCTCTGATTGGGTCTGCAGCACCGCCAGCAATGCGGCAGCATCAAAATCCGCGCTGCGCAGCGCGTCGATCACCGCCGCACCTTCGGCATGACGGCGCTTGAAGTAACTGCCGTGCCCCCCGCCCGCCTCCTGCCGCAAGGCCTTGCGGGTGTCGCGGTCCAATTCGCGAAAGATCATCGCCCCGACCGTTGGCGGCCGTTGCCAGTGCCGGTCCTTGCCGCTGTACCGCCAGGCCGCCCCCGCCGCGATGCCGATCACTGCCAGGTTCAGCGCCAGCGACGCCGCCAGCAGCAGTTTCAGCCACAGCTTCATTCCGGGTTGGCCCCCGGTGTTCAATGCAGTGCTCATTGCAGATCCCCGCTCAACATCACCGCCATGTCATAGCTGTCATCGGGCAGCGCGGTGCTGCTGTCCTCATACCCCGCCAGCGCCACGGGGTCGGGCACAAAGGAGGGCGGCGCAATGCCGATCCACAGGCCCGCCGCGCTGGCCGCCGCCAGCCCGCCCAGCGCAGGCCAGCCGCCCAGCGCCTCGATCAGCTGCCGCCACAGCGGCTGCCGGGGCGCCTGCGCCGGCGCCGCTGCCTGAAAGCCCGCTTGCACCCGCTCCGCATCTGCCAGGATGGCCGCATTCAGACGCTCCGCCAGCACCGGCGGCTGACTGCGTGCTGCGGCAAACAGATTGTCCAGCTCTTGCAGTGTTTTATCCGTGTCAGCCATCATTATACCCCAATTCTTCGCGCCGCCCGGCCAAAGCCGCGGCCAGCGCCCGTTTGCCCCGGGCGGTCAGACTTTCGACCGCCTCGACGCTGATGTCCATGATGCCGGCGATCTCCGGGTTGGAGAGTTCCTCCAGATGCCGCAGCACCACTGCCTGACGCTGCCGCTCGGGCAATTGCATCAGCGCCGTCTGCAGCGCATCCTGCCGCGCCCCCTCCTGCAGCGCCTCGGCAGCCGAGCGCGCCGGGTCCGGCGGCTCGGGCACCGCATCCAGATCCACATAGCCGCCACGGGCGCGCCGTTTGCGGTCAATGCACAGGTTCATCGCCACCCGGTACAGCCAGGTGGAGACCTGCGCCTCTCCCGGCCGCCACTCCGGCGCCATCTTCCACAAGCGCAGCATCGCCTCCTGGGTCACGTCCTCGGCCTCGGCGCGGATCCCCATCACCCGCATCGCCACGCCAAAGACCCGCGGTCCTAGCCGTGCCGTCAGCTCTGCCGCGGCACGTCCGTCGCCATTGGCGAACAGCACCAAAAGCGCATCGTCAGAGACCTCCTCTGCCGTGGCGCTCATAGCTGCCGGGCCCGCATCAGGGGCCCGGCGCCGGAAAATTTCAGCTTTGTACAGCACGTCTCAGCGATCAGTTCTGCTCCGTTTCGTCCCCGTTCCCCTGGCCATGACGGTGCTTGCCGCCGTGGCGCATCCGGGCCTCGTCGAATTCCTGCTTCGAGATCCCGCCGCTGCCGTCCGCATCCATCCGGTCAAACATCCTGCCCGCCCGGCGCGGCCCTGGCAATTCGTCTTTACTCAACGCGCCATCGCCGTCCGTGTCAAAGCGTTCCAGCATCCGGGCGGCGCGTTCACTGGCCCGCTCCTGCGCCCGCGCCTGCATTTCCTCAAGCGTCAGTTTGCCGTCGCCGTCAGCATCCGCCTTGCTGAAACGGGCTTCTTTCATGGCCTGGATTTCCGCCTTGGTGACCTCGCCATTGCCGTCCGTGTCGATTTCCTCAAAGGACATCTTCGGCCCGTGGTGGCCATAGCCCTTGGCCAGGGCCGCGCCGCCTGCGGCCACACCTGCAGCGGCAACAATCACGGCGATGAAGTTGACGTGTTTCATGTCGTCTTTCCTTTGTTCTGCGGCAGCCTCTTGCTGCCCGATGCATAAGAAAAACGCAGCTGCCCGGCAGATCCGTCGCGGAAATCCCAAATAATCCTTCTGCCCCGCACGTTGCGGCAAACCGGCGCAACACCAGGCCTTTCCCCTTTTACCGCGGCGGCGAAGCGCGCAATGATATGCCTAGCACACAGGAAATCTTCATGACCGAGTCGCAGGCCAAACCCCAGGCCGCAATACCCTCAGACGCAGAGAGTGGACGCCCCACTATGCCCGCCCTGGCCAAGGGCTGGCGCTGCAAATGCCCCCAGTGCGGCGAGGGCAAGCTGCTGCATTCCTATCTCAAGGTGAACAGCAGCTGCAGCAGCTGCGGGTTGGATTTGACCCACGCACGCGCCGATGACGGGCCTGCATATCTTACGATCCTGATCGTCGGCCACATCATGGCGCCCCTGATGCATGTGGTCTATTTCTCCTGGCGGCCCGAACCGCTGGTGATGTTCACGGTATTCACGATTGGCTGCGTTGCCTCTTCCTTGTATCTGCTGCCGCGGATGAAGGGGATTGTCATTGCCTATCAATGGGCGCGGCGCATGCACGGGTTCGACAAGGGTATCCCGGCAGTAAAAGGGCAGTAAGACGATGAGCAAGACATTTCCCAGTGGTGAGACCACCACCGACAAGACCGCAATCCGCAATGCGGCAACCGTCATCGCCATGCGCGGCCGGATGTCCGATGACCCGCAGGTGCTGATGGGCCAGCGCGGCGCCAAGGCTGCCTTTATGCCGAACAAATTTGTCTTTCCCGGCGGTGCCGTGGACGTGGAGGACGCGCAAGTCCCTCTGGCCTCGCCAATCCCGCCCGTCTGCCAGGAACGCCTCGCAGATAAGGCACCCGCTGGGGTGCATCACGCCCTCAGCGTCGCCGCGGTGCGCGAGCTGTGGGAGGAAACCGGCCTGATCCTGGGCGAACCAGGTGAGTGGCAGGAAGACATTCCCAAGGACTGGCAGGAGTTCGCCGCCACTGGCCATCTGCCATCAGCCAAGGCGATGCAGTTCGTGTTCCGCGCCCTCACCCCGCCGGGCCGCCCGCGCCGGTTTGATGCACGGTTTTTCCTGATTGATGCGGATCAGATCACCGGCGATCTGGATGACTTCTCCCGCGCCGCGGATGAGCTGTCGCATCTGCAATGGATCCCGCTCAGCCAGGTGCGCAGCTTTGATCTGCCCTTCATCACCGAGGTGGTGCTGGCCGAAGTCACCGCCCGCGTCCGCGACGCCGAGCCGCCGCAAAGCGTTCCCTATTTCCACAACAACGACGAAGCCAGCCTGTTCCTGCGTCTCAAAGGCTACCCGATGCCTGCCGACGGATAACCTCTTCCGGAACCACAGCCGCTGGCGCTTCCGCTCACAGGGCCAGAACAAGCACCAGGATCGATGCCACCAGCAGCGCCATGCCCGCCAGCTCGCGCGCGGTGACCTTCTCCTTGAAGAACAGCACCGAAGCCAAAAGCGACAGCAACAGCTCCACCTGCCCCACCGCCTTGACATAGGCGGCGTTCTGCAGCGTGAAGGCCCAGAACCAGCAGAACGAGCCGCCCATGCTGGTCAGCCCCACCCAGACCGCCACCCGGCGGGCGGCCCAGACCCGGGCAATCTCGCCCCGGTCCCGCACCCCTAGCCAGACAGCCATGAACAGCGTCTGCAAGCTGACCACCGCCGCCAAGGTCACTCCGGCGCGAAAAACCGGTTCCAGATCACCCAGCTGCAAGGACGCCCCGCGGTAGCTGACGGCGGAAAAAGCAAACAGCACCCCCGATCCCAGCCCCAGCTGTGCGGCGCGGTTGGTCAGATGGTGCCACCAGGCGCCAGTTGCGTCCGGCGCCCGGGACAGAACCAGCACCGCCGCCAGCCCGATCAGGATCGCCGCCCAGCCGCCAAGGCTGACCGGATCGCCCAGAACTGCCAGCCCAACAATGGCGGTCTGAATGACTTCGGTTTTCTTGAAGGTGATGCCAACCGCAAAATTGCGCTGCTTGAACAGGGCAACCACACAGACCGTCGCCAGGATTTGCGCGGTGCCGCCGATGGCGGCAAACATCCAGAACGCGGGCGGCAGGGCTGGCAAGGACCGGCCCGAAACGGCCAGATACACTGCCAGCCCCGCCAGGATGAATGGCGCGGAATAGACAAACCGGGCGAAGGTGGCTCCGCCCGGCGACAGCGTCACGCTGCTCAGGACCTTCTGCAGCATGAACCGCACGGTCTGAAAGGAGGCAGCGGCGATGGAAACGGGGATCCAGGCTAACATGCTCCCGCTTATGCGCGCTTATTCCCCCTGCTGCCAGAGCGGATGCGGCACCGGGTCCTTGGCCCGCAGCAGGTAGTTGCGGAAAATCTGCAGGTAGTTGCGATAGACATAGCCGTCATTGGCGGCCAGGAACTCCGCCCGGCGGGTGCGGTAAAGGCGCGGCAGCGCATGCCAGGGAACGCCGGGGTGCATGTGATGCACCACATGCAGATTGTTGTTCAGGAACAGAAAGGCCAGCGGCCCATTGTCTTCGATCACCACAGTGCGGCCTTGGGCGGTGTCATGCGCCCGGTGCTCCAGATAGGTGCGGATCTTGAGGATGGCGAGACCCAGATAGGCCCCCAGCACCGCCGCCCACAGCGGCGCCGGCGATTGCAGCACCACCCAGATCACCGGCACCAGCCCCAGGACATGCAGGACCCAGTCGCGGGCAATCCCCGGAACGCCCCTGCGCGCCAGCCGCCAGTCGCCCGCCATGAAGCAAACCTGCCCCATCAGCGGCCCCAGCACCACCCGGCCCAAAAGCGTGTTGTTGATCCGCAGCAGCACCTTGCGCCAGCCGGGCAGCCGGGCCCAGACCGCCGGATCCTGAAAATTGCTTTCCGGATCATCATAGGGGTCGGTCAGCGCCTCGTCCTCGTGATGCGCCAGATGGGTGTCACGAAAGCGGCCATAGGGGATCGCCATGCTGAGCGGAAAGAACATCAAAGCCTCGTTCAGCCAGCGGCTGCGGAACGGGTGCCCGTGCAGCGCCTCATGAGTCAGCGAGGAATGCAGCGCCGCCATCACACCCAGCGCCAGCACGGTCAGCGCCAGGCTGACACCTGGCAACAGCCACAGCGCCGCCAGCCAGCCGCCGTGGCAGGCCAGGATCAGCGCCAGTGTGCTCCACTCAACGCCGCGCGGCATGTAGTCCCGGCATCCTTCAGACATGGCTGCGCCCCCATTGGATCTTCGACCAGGCGCGCTCGTAGATCAGATAAACAGTGAATCCAATGGCCGTATTGACCAGCGCCATCATTCCGCCCGCCTTGACCGACCCGGTCACGATCAGCCCCACCAGTGTCATCATCACCAGCCCCAGGATGTTCCAAATCACCGCCTTCACAATTGAACGCCTGTGCGTTTCCATTCTGCCTCCTGCTGTTTTCCGATAAGTGCTTGTTTCCAAACTACCCCGGACCGCAGCTGTGCAGAATTCCGAATGCGGTTAACAAAATCCAGCAGATGTGATAATTTCAAACATATGATAGAAAATATCGACAAACGGGTGCGGGCCGCACAGTTCCGGCAAAGACTGAACCGGGCGCTGCGCGACAGCGGCCTCAGCCAAAGCGCCCTGGCCCGCGCCGTTGGCGTCGACCGATCAACCATATCGCAGCTTTTGACGGACGAGGGCGCGCGGCTGCCGAACGCCCATGTGGTCGGCGCCTGCGCAGGCGCCCTTGGGGTCTCTGCCGACTGGCTCCTCAGCCTCTCGGACCGGCCCGAAAGTGCGGCGGAACTGCTGGCCTCCAGCCTCAGCCTCAGCGAGGCCCCCCGTGCGCTGGTGGATGAGCGGATCTTTGAATGGCATCAGGAGGCGCTCGGCTACAAGATCCGCCATGTGCCCGCCGCCCTGCCCGATATGCTGAAAACCCGCGCGTTGCTGGAATGGGAATACGCGCCGCATCTGGGCCGCACCGCCGATCAGGCCATCGGCGCCTCCGAGGACCGCCTCACCTGGATGCGCCAGTCGCCTTCGGACTATGAAATCGCCATGCCGCTCTATGAGCTCGACAGTTTTGCCCATGGCGTAGGATACTACGAAGGCCTGCCGCTGGCGATCCGGCTGGAACAGCTGCAGCAATTCGAGCGCCTCTGCGAGCAGCTCTACCCCCGCCTGCGCATCTACCTGTTTGATGCCAAGCGGCTTTACTCGGCACCGGTTACGCTCTTCGGCCCGCTTCTATGCGTGTTCTATGCCGGCACGCATTATCTGGCCTTTCGCGACAAAGAGCGGATCGCGACCTTCACCAGTCATTTCGACAATCTGGTCCGCGAGGCGGACATTACAGCGCGGCAATTGCCAGGGCGGCTCCGGGCGCTGCGGGCGGCAATCAGCGGTTAGCAAGCGCTTCACAGCCGGCCCGGCCAAAGGCCGGGCCGCGCCCCGCAGGGGCGCCCAGGCTCAAGATGCGCCAGCATCTTGAGCCACCAGCAGCCCGCGCCCCGCCAGGGGCGCGCCTCACAGTTTCGGATCCGGGTTCTCGGTATGGCCGTCCACCGCGATCACCTGCCCCGACACCAGCCGCGCCGCATCCGAGCCGAGAAACACCGCCATATTGGCAATGTCCCGCGCCTCGACAAAGGACCGCATCGAGGTGCCAGAGGCATAGCCATCATAGACCTGATCGCGGGTCATGCCCTTGGCTGCCGCCTCGCGCTCCAGCACGCCCTCCATCCGCGGGCCTTCCACTGCACCAGGGCAGATTACATTGGCGCGGATGCCAAAAGGGCCAAGCTCCATCGCCAAGGTCTTCATCAGCCCGATCACCGCCCATTTCGCCGAAGCATACGGCGCCCGGTTGGGATAGCCGTACAGCCCAGCGGTCGAAGACGTCACGATGATCGACCCGGCCCTCGCTGCCTTCATCAAAGGCGCTGCATATTTCGCCGCCAGAAAGCAGCCCTCCAGGTTGACGCTCACGCATTTGCGCCAATCCTCCAGCGCGATATCCTCAATCAGCGCGGTCGGCCCGGCAACACCTGCATTGGCGCACAGCACATCCAGCCCGCCCCACTCCCCGGCGATCTCTTCAAACAGCGCCTTGACCCCGGCCTCGTCGGTGGCATCCACTGCCGTTGCCCTCCAGCCCTCCGGAACATCCGACAGGCTGACAGCACTCACATCCGTGATCCAGACCTGATGCCCGGCAGCGGCAAAGCCCTCGGCCATGGCCCGGCCGATGCCGGAGCCGCCGGCCGTGACCAGAACCCGGCTCACCCGGTCCGGACTCATCTCGGCGCTCCAATCGCGCGGCCCAGCCCCTCTGGCGCGGGCAAGACGGCGTGCGCCTCAGCCAGTTTTGCCAAATTGGCCTCGATATGCGCCGCAGGCGGGGCCGAGCGGCGGGTCGCAAGATCCACATGCAGCAGCATATGCTCCCCGGTCGCCAGCAACCGTTCACCGGAATACATCTCGTGCCACAGGTGCATCTTCTTGCCCGCGCCCATGATCACCCGCGTCCGCACCTGGATCGGATCACCCGCATGCACCTCGTCGATGTGGCGGATATGGGTTTCGGCGGTGAAATAGCTGCCGCCGTTGGCGATATAGTCCGCATCGCAGCCGATGATCATCATCAGCCGGTCGGTGGATTGCGCAAAGGCATCCAGATACCGGCTCTCGGTCATATGGCCGTTGTAGTCGGTCCAATCCAGCGGCACCACGCGGCTTTGGGTCAGCACCGGCTGGCTCAGGTCCTCAAGATCCGCAACCGAACTTACCAGCCCGGCTTCGCCCTCACGCCCCTTGTCATGGGCATTCTGCAGCGCACCCGCACCCCAGTCGTTGTTGCCAAGGGCCCGCATCATGCCGACCAGATTGTCGTCGCGGATCTGCTCCATCTTGCGGATCGGCAGATGGCCGGATTGCGCATCCGACTGGCCTGCGATCAGATCCACCAGCTCGTCATTGAACTCGGGCACATCCATCAGCTTGGTCCAGGGCCACGACAGGCAAGGGCCGAACTGCGCCATGAAATGCTTCATGCCCGCTTCGCCGCCCGCAACGCGGTAAGTGTCAAACAGCCCCATCTGCGCCCAGCGGATGCCAAAGCCGTAGCGGATGGCGTTGTCGATCTCCTCGGTGGTGGCAATGCCGTCCTTGACCAGCCACAGCGCCTCGCGCCAGACCGCCTCCAGGAAACGATCGGCCACATGCGCGTCGATTTCCTTTTTCAGATGCAGCGGGTACATGCCCAGCCCCAAGATGATCTCCTTGGCCCGTTCAATCACACCTGCCGGATTGGCCGCCGTTGTGACCAGTTCCACCAGCGGCAGCAGGTAGACCGGGTTGAAGGGATGCGTCACCACGATCTGCCCCGGCGCTTCGCGCCCGTCCTGCAATTGCGACGGCTTGAAGCCGGAAGTCGAAGAGCCGATCACAGCATCCGGTGCGCAAAAAGCCTGCAACTGCGCATAGACTTTCTGCTTCAGATCCAGCCGCTCCGGCACGCTCTCCTGAACCCACTCCGCGCCGTCCACGGCTTCGGCAATGGTGTCATGGAACGTCAGGCTGCCCTCTGCCGGCAGCGCCACATTGCCCAAGCCGGGCAAGGAGCGCCGCGCATTGCCCAGCACTTCGCTGATCTTGCGCTCCGCCTCCGGGTCCGGGTCAAAGACCCGCACATCCCAGCCGTTCAGAAGGAACCGCGCGGCCCAGCCGCCGCCGATTACGCCGCCGCCGATGATTGCTGCTGTTTTCATGGTTTCATTCTCCGAGAATCATTGGCTCGTGGATCGCACGAGCGGCGCGCGTTGCCTGAACGCGCATGACTTTTCCGCCCGCTGACTGGCAGGCGGCATTGTTTTTCTGCTGAGTGTAAGTGCGCTGAATAGGAAGCGCTGACAAACCTGCCCTAGATCAGAAACGGCAGGATGCTGAACACCGGAAAACCGCACAAAAAGGCGGCGCCCGCTATCCGCCCCGGCGACAGAAACTTCCGCAGGACCAAAGCCAGGCCCGAACCCAGGCCAATAACTCCGGCACCAAGCCAAGTACCGACCGCGATACCGATCACCGGCGGGAGAACCGTACTTGCCAGCATCTCCTCCGGAATGCCCATCGCAATTGCGAACCCGGCCAAGAACAGCGCCAGTGCCGCCAGCGGTCCTTTCCACCAAGCGGCCTCCGATTGCAGGAAGGCGGTCAGCGAAACGATCGAAGCGGCAAAGAACGGAAAGAAGATCATGCATGCAAATTATCCATTTCCCCGTCGGTTGCAATCCAGAATTGCGCCGCCCGGTGCACAGGGGGTGTACAGACGGTGCACGCGTGTCACCCCCCCTTGCACCCCGCTTACTTCGCCGCCGGCGCGCGCTTGGTCAGCCCCAGCTTCTCGCGCACCTCCGCCGGTCCCATCAGCTTGCTGCCCATACTCTCGATGATGGTGCCAGCCCGCTCCACCAGCTGCCAGTTCTCCGCCAGCTGACCCTTACCGAGCCACAGATTGTCCTCCAGCCCGACCCGCACATTGCCGCCCGCCAGAACTGACGCTGCCACATAGGCCATCTGATCCCGCCCCAAGGAGAACGCCGACCAGTTCCAATCGCCGGGCACATTGTTGACCATCGCCATGAAAGTATTCAGATCATTCGGCGCCCCCCAGGGCACCCCCATGCACAGCTGCACCAGGGCGGGGCTGTCCAGAATACCCTCCTTCACCAGTTCCTTGGCAAACCACAGATGGCCGGTGTCAAAGGCCTCGATCTCGGGCTTCACCCCCAGATCGGTCATCATCTGCCCCATTGCCCGCAGCATGCCGGGCGTGTTGGTCATCACGTAATCGGCTTCGGCAAAGTTCATGGTGCCGCAATCCAGCGTGCAGATCTCCGGCAGGCATTCCGCCACATGCGCCATCCGCTCGGTGGCGCCAACCATATCGGTGCCCGCCGGGTTCACCGGCAGCGGGCTTTCGGTGCTGCCAAACACCATATCCCCGCCCATGCCGGCGGTCAGGTTCAGCACCATATCGACCTCAGAATCGCGGATCCGGTCGGTGACTTCGCGGTACAGCGCCAGATCACGGCTTGGCGCGCCGGTCTCCGGATCGCGCACATGGCAATGCACCACAGCGGCCCCGGCCTTGGCCGCGGCAATGGCGCTGTCGGCGATCTGCGCAGGCGAACGCGGCACATGCGGGCTGCGGTCCTGGGTGCCGCCAGAGCCGGTCACGGCACAGGTGATAAAGACGTCCCGGTTCATTTCCAGAGGCATTTTGCTTTTCCCTTCAATGTACAGGGTTTTGCCGCGGGTTATCCCCAGGCTCTTCCCCAGATTCTGATTTGCGCTATGGGCAACCTTGCCGCAGCCTTTGGGCCTGAACTTTACACCAGGCGAATCGAAGTTGATGAAATCCGCAAAAAACATCCTGCAGCCCGAGCATCAGCCGCTGAAAACCGCGGTACTGGTCTTGGATGAATGCAACACGCTGTCCTTTGCGGCTGCCGTTGACCCGATGCGCGCCGCCAACCGGCTGGCCGGGCGCGCGGCCTTCGACTGGGATTATGTCAGCGCCACGAACGAGCCGCCGATGCTGACCAGCGGTCTCACCGTGCCCAGCTTTCCACTGGCCCGGCTGCAGGGCTGCGAGCTGCTGATCGTTGTGGCGGGCTTTCAGCTGGCGCGCCACGCCACCCCCAGCCTGCTGGCAGGCCTGCGCCGCATCGCCGCCACCGGCGCCGCAATCGCAGGCATCGACGGCGGCCCCTGGCTGATGGCCGAGGCCGGGCTGCTGGACGGCCATCCTGCCACCAACCACTGGGAGGATCTGGAAAACTTCGCCAGCCGCTTCCCCGAGGTTGACGTCCGCAACGACCGTTTCACCGTCTCCGAAGCCCGCCTGACCTCCGGCGGCGCCACCCCCGCGATTGAGATGATGCTGCACATCATCGGCGCCCGCCACGGTGCCGGCTTTGCCGCCCGCGTCGCCGGGCTGTTCCTTTACGATGGCCCCGCCGCAGAACCGCGGCCGCAAAGCCGCCTGGGCGGCCACAAGCACAATGCGCTCACAGCCAAGGCCAACGCGCTGATGGAGGCCGCATTGGACGAACCGCTGCCGCTCAGCGCCCTTGCCGAGACCCTTGGCACCAGCCCGCGCAGCCTGCAGCAGCAGTTCCGCCTGCGGCTCAACACCACGCCGCAGGACCACTACCTGCAGCTGCGCCTCGCCGAAGCCCGCCGTCTGGTCACCGACACCGACCTGCCGCTGATGGAGGTGGCCATCGCCACCGGCTTCACCTCGCAATCCAGCTTTGCCCGCGCCTTCCGCACGGCCCACGGCACCTCTGCCCGCGATTTGCGCCAGGAACAGGCAAGGCCTACAGCGCACTGACCGGCAGCCCGGCCTCGCGGGTCCAGGGCCGCGCAGCACCGTTCACTCTTGACGCGCAATTCTTGAATACAATTGCAATGGCGTTTCAGGGCATGGGCGCCGCCCGTTCGGCCCTGAAACCGTCCCCCGGACGGTTCCCCGACGGGCCTCACCCCTAAAGCGCCTCTCAGCGGACCTCCTGCGCTGCGCAGCAGCGCCCGGCCCAACCGGCCAAGGGCATGTCAATGCCCGCAGACTGGGCGGGAGCCCCCGCCCGATGCGCCGCTCAAAACGGCATCGGATGCGCCCGGTGCGCAGCATTGATCTCATTCACCACCTCCTGGCCCAGCTCCAGTTCCACCGATTTCAACGCATGCTCCAGCTGCGGCAGATGCGTGGCGCCAAAGATCGCCGAAGCCATGAACGGCCGTGTGCGGCACCAGGCCAGCGCCATATGCACCGGGTCCAGCCCGTGCCGCTTGGCGATCTCCAGATAGGCCGCCACAGCGTTATAGACCCGCGGCGAATGCCGCCCGCCCAGTTCCGGATTGATGGCTTTGCGCGAGCCTTCGGGCACCGCCCCGTCCTGATACTTGCCGGTCAGCAGCCCGGTGCCCAGCGGCGAAAACGCCATCAGCCCCACGTCTTCATTGACGCTCAGCTCTGCCAGATCGGTGTCATACAGCCGGCAGACCAGTGAGTATTCATTCTGGATTGAGGCCACCCGCGGCCCGCCGCGCGCTTCTGCGATGCGCAGCCATTGTGCCGTGCCCCAGGCGCTCTCGTTCGACAGGCCAAAGGCGCGGATGGTGCCGCGCTCCACCTCGCGCTGCAGCGCCTCCAGGCAATCCTCCATATTGGCCAGCGTCTCTTCCCGGTTCTGGGAGGACGGATCATAGCTCCAGTTCTGCCGGAACATGTAACTGCCCCGGTTCGGCCAGTGGAACTGATAGAGGTCGATGTAATCGGTCTTGAGCCGCTTCAGCGACGCTTCAATTGCGGGCGCAATAGTCCTGGACGAAATCGGCGCCCCGTCCCGCACATGCTGCATCCCCGCGCCGGAATGCTTGGTGGCCAGGATGTACTCGCCCCGCCGCCCGGTCTGCGCATTCCAATTGCCGATGATCCGCTCGCTGTTTCCCAGGGTCTCCGCACTTACCGGGTTCACCGGATACATCTCGGCGGTATCAACAAAGTTCACGCCGCCCTCCAGCGCCCGGCCGATCTGCGCATGGGCCTCGGCCTCCGGCGTCTGGGTGCCGAAGGTCATCGTGCCCAGGCACAGTTCGGACACCATCATGCCGGTGCGTCCCAATGGGTTCAGTTTCATGCCGCGCGCTCCCCTGTCCTGGATTTGCCTGCGACCCTAAGGCCCTGCCCGGGAAGTGCAAGCCGCTTGCACATAGGCGGCAAACCGGCCAGCCTCTGTGCAACTTAAGGAAAGGATACCCGATGCCACAGACCATAACCAAGGGCGTCAAGGCGCTGCTGGCCGAGGCAAACAGCCTGGTGGAAACCATGGCTGTCGAGGAGGCCAAGCAGAAGGTTCTGGACGAGGATTACGTCTTCATCGACCTGCGCGACATCCGCGAGCTGCAGCGCAGCGGCATGATCCCCGGCGCGTTTTCCTGCCCGCGCGGCATGCTGGAATTCTGGATCGACCCGGACAGCCCTTATCACAAACCGGTGTTCAACCAGGACAAAACCTATGTGTTCTACTGCGCCAGCGCCTGGCGCTCAGCCCTCAGCGCCAAAGCCGCGATTGAGATGGGTCTGAAACCGGTGGTGCATCTGGAGGGCGGCTTTACCGAATGGGCCAAACAGGGCGGCCCGGTTGTCCCCCGCGAGGGTTAAGACCTGCCGGGGCCGTATGCAGTGAAGCCTGCCATCGAGACCATCCGGCGGCATGGCCGCCCGCCTTTTCCGGTTGCCGTGCTGCATGGCGGCCCCGGCGCGGCCGGAGAAATGGCGCCGGTTGCCCAAGAGCTGGCAACCCGCGGCTATGGCGTGCTGGAACTGTTGCAAACGGAAGCATCCATTGCCGGACAGATTTCCGAATTGCGGCAGCAGCTGGAGACCGCCTGTGGCGGCCCGGCGGTTCTGATCGGATTTTCCTGGGGCGCCTGGCTGGCCTGCCTGCTGGCAGCCCGGCATCCGGCGCGGGTCTCGAAACTGGTGCTGATTGGCAGCGGGCCGTTTTCGGATGAATTTTCCGCAGGCATACAAGCAGCCCGGCAGTCCCGGCTGCCGCCAGCGGAATGGCAGGAGCTGAGCGCATTGTTCCGCGGATCCGGTCTCGATACCCCCGAGGGCCTGGAGCGCGCGCTGGAGCTGCTTGAAAAAGCCGAGGCCTATGCGCCTGCCGGGCTTCGCCCTGCACCCATCGCCTTTGACCGCAGCATTTTCGAAGGCGTCTGGCCGGAAGCGGCCCGGATGCGGCGCTCTGGCGGACTCCTGCGCGCGGTTGCAAAAATCCGCTGCCCGGTCGCAGCCCTTCACGGTGATCATGACCCCCACCCGGCAACAGGCGTGGAACTGCCGCTGCGGGGCCTCCTCCCGGATTTCACCTTTCGCCTGCTACAGCGCTGCGGCCACAAACCATGGATCGAGAAACATGCCAGAGCCGGCTTCTTCCAAGCGCTGGAGGACACGCTTGCCCTGGCCTGACGGCATGTACCGGCCCGCCATAAGCCCGGCCTGCCATAAGCCCAGCCTGGTTCAGCACTTGAGAACAAAGCGGGAACATGTCATGTTGTTCTCATGCCGACTCACCTGCTCACCCGCCGCCGCCACAGATCCCGCCCGGCCCTGTCCGTGATGGAGGAGGTTGCGCTGGAGCATGGCCGCGTGCACGAGGCCTGCGGCCCTGCCCGCGGCAGTTTTGCGCTGTGGCTGGCCGCCGCCGCGCAGGACATCGCGCCGGGGCCGGTCCTGTGGCTGCCGCCGCCGCAGGGCGGCAAGCAGCTGAACCCGGACGGGATAGCGGAATTTGCCAGCCCCGCCCGCTTCCTGTTCGTACAGGCCGCCCGGGCCGAGGATCAGCTTTGGGCCATGGAGGAAGCCTTGCGCAGCGGTGCTGCGGCGCTGGTGGTGGCAGAACTGGCTGAGCCGCCCGCCATCACCCCGGTGCGGCGGCTGCATCTGGCGGCAGAGGCAGGCGGGCGCTTCGGCCCGGCGCCGTTGGGCCTGCTGCTGACCCCCGGCACAGGCGGCGCCCAGGGCATCGAAAGCCGCTGGCACCTGGCGCCTGCCCATCCCCCTTTGCCCCATGATCTCTTGCCCCCTGACGTGCCTGCACACAGCCCCCCGCCCGGCCCGGCCGGGGATGGCGCAGCAAAGACCCGGAAGTGCTGGACCTTGCAGCGCCTGCGCGCCCGCACCCTGCCGCCCCGCGGCTGGCAGATCACCCAGGCCGCTGGCAGCTGCCTGCTCCGCTCTGCTTCGTGCCGCCCTGCCACCCGCACCGCAGCCCCGTACGCCCAAGACGAGCCCCAGTGCCTTGACGATGCCCTCCCGCGCCCGCAGGCGGGCCTGGCTGCGCCAGTACCGCCTTAGCGGCCTTGGGCCCGGCACCGGGCTATGCCCGGTGCCGGGCCCAACAGGCAGAGGCTTTTGCCAAAAAGCTGATGCCTGGCGGGAGCCCGCCGCCGCGTCACAGGCTCCCCCCGCGAAAGTGAGCAGCCTGCGGCGGAAAATCCGGATAAGCTCAAGGTGCGGCATCGGAAACGCCATGTAAAAGCGCTATGCAACCGGAGAAGAAGCCCCCATGAGCAATCACAGGATGCACCGGCGGAGCCTGATCGCCTGCCTTGCGGCCAGCCTGCTAGCCCCGCAAAGGCTGCCCGCAGCGATCCTGCCTTACCGCCTCATTCCCGATGCCACCGACGTGCGCTTTACCTTCCGGCTCAGCGGCCAGCCGCAGCAGGGGCGGATCCCGGTCCGCGCCGCCCGCATCCGGATCGATCCGCAGAACCTGGCCCGCAGCCAGGCCGATATCACGCTTGACGCCAGCCGCGCCCGGACCGGGCTGATCTTTGCCACCGAGGCGCTGAAAAGCCCCGGCGTGCTCAACACCGCGCGCTTTCCGGAAATCCGTTTCCGCTCCACCGGCGTCCGCCTCGGGCCTGACGGACGGCTTTCAGGCGGCGCGCAGATCGGCGGCGAACTGACCCTGCGCGGAACCACCCGGCCGCTGACCTTGCAGGCGGCGCTCTACCGCCGGCCCGGCACCGCCGCCAGCGATCTGCGCGAACTCGACGTGCATCTCAGCGGCAGTCTCAGCCGCGCGGCCTTTGGCGCCACCGGTTATCCGGATCTGGTCGCCGACCGGGTCACCCTCGCCATCAAGGCCCGGATCCGCCAGGCGGGCTGACCCCCGGGGCCGCGCCCGGTGCCGAAAAACACCGCCGCGCAAGAATACGACACCGCAATGACGGAAACCGGCTGGCAATGCCGCCGCAGCCTGTCATGGTCGGGCCGTTATGCGCCTGATCATCTCCTTTGCCGCCCTGTTTCTTTCTGTCATCCTGCTGCAGCTGTCGACCGGAGGCGTCGGCCCGCTCGATGCTATCTCGGGCCTGACGCTGAATTTCACCAAGGAGCAGATCGGCCTGCTCGGCTCGGCCCATTTCTTTGGCTTCTTCATCGGCTGCTGGTGGGCGCCGCGGCTGATGGGCAATGTCGGCCATTCCCGCGCCTTTGCGGTCTGCACAGCACTGGGGGCGATGGGGCTCTTGGGTCATACGCTGACGGAAAATCCCTATGCCTGGGCAGCGATGCGGATTGCCTCCGGCCTTTGCGTGGCCGGCGCCTATACGGTGATCGAGGCCTGGCTCAACGCCAAGGTCACCAACGAGAACCGCGGCCGCGCCATGGGCACCTACCGGATTGCCGATATGAGCGCCTCGCTGGCGGCGCAGCTGATCATCGCGGTGCTGCCGCCAGCGGTCTATATCTCCTACAACCTGCTGGCCGTGATTTGCTGTGCGGCGCTGCTGCCCCTGACCCTGACCAAGGCCAGCCAGCCGGAAACCCCCGATGCGCCGCGGCTGCGCCCCAAGCTGGCCTGGCGCTGTTCGCCGCTGGCGGTGGCGGGGGTGATCGTGGCGGCACTCAGCTCGGCTTCGTTCCGGATGGTCGGCCCGGTCTATGGCCAGGAGGTCGGCCTGGAAATCGGCCAGATCGCCTTTTTCCTCGCCGCCTTTGTGCTGGGCGGCGCGCTGGCGCAATACCCGATGGGCTGGCTGGCCGACAAATACGACCGCCGCTGGGTGCTGATCTGGCTTTCCGTGGCTGCCATCGTCAGCTGCGCTGTCACCATGGCTGCCAGCGGCACCGGCACCCTGGGGGTGATGCTGGCGGCGGGGTTCTTCGGCTTCACCACCTTCCCGATCTTTTCGGTTTCCGCCGCGCACGCCAACGACTTTGCAACATCGGAAGAGCGGGTGGAACTGGCAGCAGCGCTGATGTTCTTCTTTGCCCTGGGCGCCATTGCCAGCCCCTATGTCTCCTCAACGCTGATCAGCTTTTACGGGCCGCCTGCCCTGTTTGCCTATGTGGCCTGCGGCCATGTGCTGCTGATCGCCTTTGGCCTTAGCCGGATGAAAGTGCGCCCGACCCCCGAAGAACGCACCAATTATGTCTATGCGCCGCGTACGTCCTTTACTATCGGCCGCCTGCTGAAACGCTCGCGCGGGAGGCAGTGAAACAGGTCAGCATCTCTGCCTGATTGTTTCGCGCGCGAAACATTCCGGCAGCAGCATTGACCCTTTAAGGATCTGTTTACGCTTAAGAAAAAGGGGCCGGAAAACTCCGGCCCCTTTTGATGTTCCAGGAAGCTGAATAATCAGCTCTCAGCCGCGGCGTCATTTGGCGCCGGACCTGCCGCAGCGCCATTCAGCCGCGGCACATCAGAACCTTCAACCGCCTCCGGCTCAACACCCAGCGCCTGGCTGGCCACACCGCTGACACCGTTTTCCATCGACAGGCCCAGCTCCTCGCCCAGCTTCTTCAGCGCGGGCATCTGCACCGCCATGCCCATGATCGAGTCGAGCGCCTGATTGACCACCGGTTTCTCGGCGCCGGTGCCGGCCCCAGCCGCCGCATAAGGCGCACTGCCGCCGATACCGCTGACCTGGTGGATCTTGATCGAGTCGATCTTCTCGGCCGGCTTCACCATCTCGGAGATTATCGCAGGCATCGCCTCGATCCGCGCCATGTCGATCTTCATCCGGATCAGCTCAGCCGACAGCGCGTTCTCGGATTCAACAATTGCGCGTTTGCCTTCTGCCTCGGCCAGCATGTCGTTCTTCTTGGCCTCGGCCCGGATGTTGAGCGCATCAGCCTCGGCCTGGGCTTCTTCACGGCGCGCTTCGGCACGGTCCGCAGCCGCGTCTTTTTCGGCTTGGGCCGCCAGACGGATACCAGTTGCCTGACGCTCGGCTTCGCGGGTGGCTTCGATCAGCGTGATCTGCTTCTGGCGCTCGGCCTCGGCCACTTCACGGGCGGTTGCCACCGCCTCGGTTGCCTTGGTGGCCTCGGCCCGCGCCAGATCCGCCGACGCACGGGCGCGGCTCTCTTCCTCGGATTTCTGCTGAATGATGATCTGGCGTTCCTGTTCTGCAACCTCCAGCTCGCGCTCCTTGGTGATTTCGGCGTCGCGGATCTTGCGCTCCCGTTCGATCTCGGCAGAGCGGATGGCCTCTTCACGTGCGATCCGCGCACGCTCGCTCTCGCGCATCGAATCCTCGCGCCGCTGCGCCACTTCGGACTCCTGCGCGGCCTTCATGGTTTCGATCTGCTGCAGCTGCGAGATCTTGGCCTGCTCTTCATCCTGTTCAATGGTCAGACGCTGACGCTCGGCCTCCATCGCGGCGCGGCGCACCGAGACCTGGGTATCCGCGTCGATTTGCGCACGCTCCTTTTTGGACTGGGCGATCACCTCGGCCAGTTTGCGCATGCCAACGGCGTTAAAGGCGTTGTTTTCGTCCAGCGCCTCAAACGGGGTCTGGTCCAATGCGGTAAGCGACACGGATTCCAGCGACAAACCGTTTTTCAACAGGTCCTCAGAGACTGCATTCTGCACCTCCTGCACAAAATCGGCGCGTTTTTCATGCAGCCCGTCCATGGTCATCTGCGCAGCCACAGCACGCAGGCCGTCGATCAGCTTGCCCTCGATCATCTCGCGCAGCTGTTCGACGTCAAAGGTGCGGTCGCCCAGGGTTTGCGCGGCGCGGGCAATGCCCTCAGCCGTTGCCATCACCGAGACGTAGAATTCCACCCCCACATCCACCCGCATCCGGTCCTGGGTGATCAGCGCGGCGTCACCGTCCCGCTTCACTTCCAGGCGCAGGGTTTTCATGTTGACGGGGCTGACCTCATGCAGCAGCGGCACAACAATGGTGCCCCCGTCCATGATGACCTTTTTGCCGCCAGCACCGGTTTTCACCAGGCTGATTTCACGGGTGGCCCGGCGGTAGAGACGGCCCAGAACCAGGCCGAAGATGAGAAGAAAGATAAGAATGCTCGCCACGACGATGAGCAGGAATTGAAATTCCATGCGGAATACTCCCTTGGATAATTGGATTTGTGAGTTTTGGTTTCGGTTGTTCGGACAAGTCAGTCCGAGAGAGGGATCAGCACAAACCGGTCCTTGCGGCGGTCGCGCATCACCAGCACTTCGGTGCCCTGGTACAGCTCCTCGCCCGCAGCAAAAGGTTCGGCGCGCAGGTAATGGGCATTGCCATAGCCATCAGTGACCCGCACCTCGGCAGGGCGGCCCTGCGCGGCGGTGCCTTGGGTGATCACCCCGCGGCGGCGGCCCAGGCTGCGCACCGACAAGGCCTCGGTCTCGGTCTGCGGCAGCAGCCGGGCAAACATCCCGCCAAAGCCGCGTGCGAACCACAGGCCAAAGGCGCCGGCAGGCAGCCCCGCCATCCAGGCCGGTGCGGCAAAGCCCAGATAAGACGTCAGCACCATCTGCAGGCCAATACCGCTGAGGCCAAAGCCCATCAGCAAGGCCGCGAGCCAGATCAGCGCCGGCATCCGCCCCAGACCCAGCCAGGACGCCAGACCGCCCGAGGCATCAGCTGCACCGGCGCTGTCCGGCGCGTCCACACCGTCCAGATCCGCAAGGTCAACGCCTCCCAGATCTCCAAGATCACCCAGGTCGCCGGCATCCGGAAACGCCCCGATTTCCGCGCCATCCGCCGCGTCCAGCCCTGCGTCGCCATCGCTGCCGATCAGACTGCCGCCCAGCAAAAGCGCCAGCAGCTCCAGAACTGCCAGTCCGCCCAACAGGGCCAGGGCAAGGGTGAACGGCGCAAATGCGCCATCGAGAAGAAAGTCAAACACCTATGGGCGGCTCCTAATTGTATGCATTGGTATACAATGCAGATGGTAACGCCCTCGTGAACTTTCAAGGGTTTGAAACAGATTTTCGCAACCAATGAGTGCGCCAGCCCCCTGTTCAGTTCAAGCGGGAACTGCCGCTGGTTCTCCAATTTTCAGGGAAAACCGCAGCCGGGGTTTCCGCCGCCTGCGCCATGCGGTAGACGGGCGTTTGACGCATTACCTGGATGGATAGCATGGCACGCATTCTGATCACCTCCGCGATCCCTTACATCAACGGGATCAAGCATCTGGGCAACCTGGTGGGCTCGCAGCTGCCGGCCGACCTTTATGCCCGGTTCCAGCGCGGACGCGGCAATGAGGTGATGTTCCTCTGCGCCACCGACGAGCACGGCACCCCGGCTGAGCTGGCCGCCGCCAAGGCGGACAAGCCGGTCGCGGAATTCTGCGCCGAAATGCACGCCGTCCAGTCGGAGATCGCCAAGGGCTTTGCGCTGTCGTTCGACCACTTCGGCCGCTCCTCCAGCCCGCAGAACCACGCGCTGACCCAGCATTTTGCCGGCAAGCTGGCCGAGGCCGGGCTGATCCGCGAAGTGACCGAAAAACAGGTCTATTCCAATGCTGACGGCCGCTTCCTGCCCGACCGCTATATCGAGGGCACCTGCCCCAACTGCGGCTATGAGCGCGCCCGCGGCGACCAGTGCGAGGAATGCACCAAGCAGCTGGACCCCACCGACCTGATCAACCCGCGTTCCGCCGTGTCCGGCTCCACCGATCTGGAAGTGCGCGAGACCAAACACCTGTATCTGTGCCAGTCGCAGCTGAAGGACCAGCTGGACGCCTGGATCGACAGCAAACACGACTGGCCGGTGCTGACCACCTCGATCGCTAAGAAGTGGCTGCATGACGGCGACGGATTGCAGGACCGCGGCATCACCCGCGATCTGGACTGGGGCGTGCCGGTCAAAAAGGGCGGCGCGGACTGGCCCGGCATGGAAGGCAAGGTCTTCTATGTCTGGTTTGATGCGCCGATCGAATATATCGCCGCTGCTGGCGAATGGGCCGAGGCCAATGGCAAGACCGACGCCGACTGGCAGCGCTGGTGGCGCACCGACAAGGGCGCCGAGGACGTCAAATACGTCCAGTTCATGGGCAAGGACAACGTCCCCTTCCACACCCTGTCGTTCCCGGCCACCATTCTGGGATCCGGCGAGCCGTGGAAGATGGTCGACCACCTGAAGTCCTTCAACTACCTGAATTACGATGGCGGCCAGTTCTCGACCAGCCAGGGCCGCGGCGTGTTCATGGATCAGGCGCTGGAGATCCTGCCCGCAGACTACTGGCGCTGGTGGCTGCTGTCCCACGCGCCGGAAAGCAGCGATTCCGAGTTCACCTGGGAGAACTTCCAGCAGTCGGTGAACAAGGACCTCGCGGACGTGTTGGGCAATTTCGTCAGCCGCATCACCAAGTTCTGCCGTTCCAAGTTCGGCGAGGAAGTTCCCGCAGCCGGCGAATACGGCGAACAGGAGCAGGCGCTGATTGCTGAACTCACCACCCGCATCCGCGCCTATGAAGGCCACATGGAAGCAATGGAGGTCCGCAAATCGGCGCAGGAGCTGCGGGCGATCTGGGTTGCCGGCAACGAATACCTGCAATCCGCAGCACCCTGGTCGGTGTTCAAAACCGACCCCGACCGCGCCGCCGCACAGGTGCGTCTGGGCCTGAACCTGATCCGGCTTTACGCGGTGTTGTCGGCCCCCTTCATCCCCCAGGCCTCAGACACGCTGATGGCAGCAATGAACTCGGACGACCGCAACTGGCCCGAAGATGCGGCGGCTGCCCTGTCCGCCCTGCCCGCAGGCCACAGCTTCACCGTGCCAGAGGTGCTGTTTGCCAAGATCACCGACGAGCAGCGCGAAGACTGGCAGGCGCGTTTTTCCGGCACCCGCGCCTAATCCGTTGCACATAGAATTCTGAAAGGCCGCCCATTGGGCGGCCTTTTCTGTTCCTCTATCTTCTTCTGTCATCGCAAAAATTATTCCCTACTAAAAAACTCGGATTGACATAGCTGAGTAAATAAATCAGGTATACGGCATTCCAGCCAGCCTGACTCGGTTCAGGCGAGCCCGAGTGACATTTAATCAACCGAGATCGCCCCATGCCGACCAGAGACAACCGCCACCGCGGCCCGCAGACCCAAGAGCTGGAGCCCGAGGACATGCGCCAATTGTGGCCGCAGGTTTTTGCGCCCTCCGGCGCTCTGTCCGGTTTTTGTCTGGAATGGCTTCTGGACAGGGCGGAATTCAGCAATGGGCGGAAGATATGAACCAGATTGCCTCCAAGCCGGTGCCGGCCAACGCCACCACCGCAACCACCGAAGTGTTCCCCACCTACCACGCCGAGGACCTGACCCGCGGCGGCGTGCAGGCCCGTATTCTGCTGAACGGGCAGATCTATTCGCTGCGCATCACCCGCGCAGGCAAGCTGATCCTGACCAAGTGAGCGGACGGCCATGAGCACTGCGCCCCCTTCCCCCCGCGGCGGCGTGACCGTCGGCACCCTGTCCGAGCTGCCGCCGCTGGAGGCCGGCGCGGTGATCTATCTGCGCCACTGGTTTTCCGGCGCCGAGACCCGCGACCAGATGCGCCGGGACTTCGAGGTGAACTTCGGCCCCGAAATGGCCGAAGCCGCGTTTGAGGCTTTTGGCTATCTCTGCAACTTCTGCGCCACCCATGGCCGCCGCCCGCTGGTGCGCCACGGCATGACCTGCAAATGCCTGGGCGCGGATGAAAACTGCTTTGCCAATCTTCTGGCCTGTGCTGCCGAAGGCCAGCAGGACGATGCGCAAATTCTTGCCTCGCTGATCGTCACCCCGCGCAAGGCGTCCGAGCTGACCCGGCTGGCATCTGACTGCGGCTTGCTGCTGCAACAGATCATGACGCCGCGCCCGCCGCTGCAACCGGCCCGGCCCGCAACCGCCACCCTTCACTGAATTCACTATAGAACTAAGGACTTAGCTGATGAAATCCCTGTTTCTCACGGGCACTGCCCTTGCCGGTCTCGCCTTTGGCGCCACCACAGCCTTTGCCGCCGACAAGGCCGCAGTGCTGACCAACTATGCCAATATCGCCGAGGCCAAATACCAGGACAGCCTGGCCACTGCGCAGGTGCTGAAAGCCGCCGTCGACGCGCTGGTCGCACATCCGTCGGCTGAGAACCTGGAAGCTGCCCGCGCCGCCTGGATCGCCGCCCGCGTGCCCTATCAGCAGTCCGAAGTCTTCCGGTTCGGCAACGCCATTGTCGATGACTGGGAAGGCAAGGTGAACGCCTGGCCGCTGGACGAAGGCCTGATCGACTATGTGGACGCCTCTTATGGCGGGCCGACCGACGAGAACACCCTGGCATCGCTGAACATCATCGCCAATCCCAGCTTCGAGCTGTCCGGCAAAGCCATCGACGCCGCCAAGATCACACCTGAGCTGCTGGAAGGCGCCCTGCATGAGGCCGACGGGGTCGAAGCCAATGTGGCCACCGGCTATCACGCCATTGAATTCCTGCTGTGGGGCCAGGACCTGAAGGGCACCGAACACGGCGCCGGCGACCGCCCCTGGACCGACTACGCTGCGGGCGATGCCTGCACCGGCGGCAATTGCGACCGCCGCGGTGAATACCTGCAGGCAGCAACCGAGCTGCTGATCAATGACCTGGAATGGATCGCCGCACAGTGGGGCGCCGAAGGCGAAGCCCGCACCACGCTGCTGGGCGATGAAAACGCCGGCATCACCGCGATGCTGACCGGCATGGGCTCGCTGTCTTATGGCGAACAGGCCGGTGAGCGAATGCGCCTGGGCCTGATGCTGAACGACCCGGAGGAAGAACATGACTGCTTCTCCGACAACACCCACAACAGCCACTACTACGACGGCTTGGGCGTGCAGAACGTCTATCTGGGCGAATATGTGCGCGTGAACGGCGAGCTGGTCTCGGGCGCGTCGCTGGCCGATCTGGTGGCCGCCAAGGACGCGGATCTGGACATCGAGATGCGCAGCAAGCTGGCGGGCACCATGCAGGCCCTTGGCCGGATCAAAACCGCAGCCGAAGCAGGCCTGTCCTACGACCAGATGCTGGCCCAGGGCAACAAATCGGGCGAAGCGCTGGTGATGGGCGGCGTCAACGGGCTGATCGACCAGACCCGCTCGATCGAAAGGGTGGTGACCACGCTTGATCTGGGCGGCGTTGCTATCGAAGGCTCTGACAGCCTTGACAATCCCTCGGCAGTCTTCGAATAACGCCTGGCAACGTAATAACATAACAGAATCAAAATGAAGGGACCTGGCCGCCATCAGCGGCCAGGTCCCTCAACAGAAAGAAGAACCCCCATGAAAATCAAACCCTCCGCGGCGCTGGCTCTCAGCGCGCCCGTCTTCCTGTGCGCAAACGCCGCCCTGGCCCAGGGTTTCAGCTGGGAAGGCGAGATCGAGATCGCCAATGAAAGCGTGCTGTCTTCCGATGACGCCACTGCCGAGATCCGCGACACCTTTGCCGTAATCACCGCTTCCGGCGCCTATACATTTGGCAATGGTGTTGAACTTTTTGCCACCGTCACCGCCGAGTCGCTGACGGACGCCGCCGATGACCGCACTTTTGATGACATGGGCGTCTATATCGAAGAACTCGGCGTCTCCTTTGGTATCGGCAGCGCCACCACCGTCTCAGTTGGTAAACTGCACCCGGTGTTCGGTACCGCCTGGGATGACGCCGCAGGCAATTTCGGCAGTTCCATCGCCGAAGATTATGAGCTGGTCGAACAGATCGGTATCCTGGCGGACGTAGAGCTGAACGGCGCGGGCACCCTGTCCTTCGGTGTGTTCTACGCTGATGATTCCGGCCTCAGCCGTTCTGTCGGCTATGACCGCGGCCGCACCGCCACGGCTGACGGCGGCGCCGGCAACACTGGTGAGCTGGACAACTTTGCCATTCAGTGGACGCAGGAAACCGGCAACACCCGCTACCACATCGGCGCCCGCCACCTGAGCGCAGGCGCCGGCGACGTAGATGACGAACAGGGTTTTGTCGCAGGCCTCGCCCATGCCTTTGACGGCGGTTTCGGCCTCTACGGCGAGGTGGCCTCCTTCTCGAACGCTGGCGGCTCGGCGGATGATGCGCTGTATGCCACCCTGACCGGCGCCTACACCATCGGCAACGTGACCCTGTCCGGCGGGCTGGTGCATCGCGATCTGGACAGCGCAGGCGAGACCGACCTGATCACCATCGGCGCAGATTACGAATTTGAAAACGGCTTCACATTGGGCGGTGGCCTGGCCCGCGTCGATGAGGCCGGCACCAAAAGCACCGTCCTGGGTGTGAACCTGATCATCCCGCTTGGTGCGTGAGATTTCCCTCGGTGACGTTTGGCATCCCCTGAACAGAACCACACCTCGGGGCCGCGTACTGCGGCCCCTTTTTTGTCAGTCCGGGTCCCGCCCGCGACATATACCCAAGCATTTTACTCTGGATACCCCTTGAAACCCCAGTAATTCTGTCGGATATATTTCCCAACGGAATCACTTGGCCTTTGCGCCACCGGGCAAGGACGCGAGCAGCATGATCGTTTGCCACTGCACACAGATCTCGGACCACGACATCCGCGCAGCCATCGACTGGATGCGAAATGCCGATCCCGAAACGATAGTCACCCCTGGCAAGATCTATCACGCCTTGGGGAAAACCGCTGATTGCGGCGGCTGCATGCCGCTTTTCCTCGACACCATGCGCGCGAATGCTAATCTGGAAGTCCCTGCGCAGCTTCAGAATTTAGGCGCAGGCCGAATTCAGGAGAGTGAATATGCAGGGCGACGCCAAGGTCATCGACTATCTCAACAAAGCATTGCGACATGAGCTGACAGCGGTCAGCCAGTACTGGCTGCATTACCGGCTGCAGGACGATTGGGGCCTGGGCAGCATGGCCAAGAAAAGCCGCGAAGAATCCATCGAGGAGATGGAGCACGCGGACAAATTGATTGAAAGGATTCTGTTCCTCGGCGGCCACCCGAACCTGCAAAAGCTTGACCCGCTGCGGATCGGCCAGACCCCGAAAGAAACCCTCGAATGCGACCTTGCCGCCGAAGTGGACGCCCGCGCGCTTTACAAGGAAGCCCGCGATGCCTGCAACAAAGCGGGTGACTACGTCACGCAAAAGCTGTTTGAAGACTTGATGGCGGATGAAGAAGGCCACATTGATTTCCTCGAAACGCAGCTTGAACTGCACGACCGGATCGGCGCCGAAAACTATGCCCAGCTCAACGCCACCAAGATGGCAGAGATCGAAGACTAAACTGTTTCTGGCTGCCGCATTTGCGGCGGCCACCCCCGTTGCGGCGCTGGATCTGGCCAGCCAGTATCAGGCAGAACCGCATCTCTCCTCCCTCCCCCGCACCGATGCCGAACGCGCCCGGATTGAGGCCGTCACCGCTCCGGCCACGGATTTCTCCGCGCCGGAACGCTTCGAAGACCTGCCCGCTGGTGCCACCACTGTGCGTGCGCGGACGGATGACGAGGCGTTCTCCCAGCACTCTGCCAACCTCAGCTTCGAACAGGAGCTGGAGTTCAAACTGGGCAACGGGCTGTTCAAGAAAATCTGGGTATTCTCGCCCGCGTCCACCAAGGCGTCCGACGGGCTTGGGCCGCTGTATAACGCCCGTTCCTGCCAGCGCTGCCACCTGAAGGACGGCCGCGGCCATGTGCCGGAACAGCCGGATTACACCTCCACCACCATGTTCCTGCGGGTTTCCATACCCGGCCCGGTTCCCGCGGAATTGCAGGAAGTCCATGACTACATCGGCACCGCGCCCGATCCGCACTATGGCAGCCAGCTGCAGGATTTCTCCGCCCCCGGCATCGCGCCGGAGTACAAGCTGCAGGTCGAGTATGAAGACTTCGAAGTTGCCCTGAGCGGCGGTGAAACGGCCACCCTGCACCGTCCCGGCTACACCGCAGCAAACCTCGGCTACGGCCCGCTGGCCGAGGGTGCCATGCTGTCACCCCGCGTTGCACCGCCGATGATCGGCCTGGGCCTCTTGGAGGCGATCCCCGCCGCCGATATCCTTGCCCATGCGGATGAGGAAGACACAGACGGCGATGGCATCTCTGGCCGCGCCAATCTGGTCTGGTCGCGTGAATTCAACCGGGTCATGCTGGGCCGCTTTGGCCTGAAGGCCGGGATGGCGACCGTCCACGAACAATCCGCCGGTGCGTTTTCAGGCGATATCGGCATTTCTACCCCGCTGTTCCCGACGCACGCAGGCGAATGCACCGATCTGCAAACCGCCTGCCGGACTGCCCCGCATGGCGGTGCTGATTCCCGTGAAACCGAGATCGACCAGCCGAACATGGATCTGGTCACCTTCTACAGCCGCAACCTCGGCGTTCCCGCACGGCGCAACACCGGCGACGCCCAGGTGCTGCGCGGAAAACAGGTATTCTACGACACCGGCTGTGCGTCCTGCCACGTGCCGAAATACGTGACCCACCGGCTGCAGGACCGCCCCGAGCAGAGTTTCCAACTGATCTGGCCCTACAGCGACCTGTTGTTGCACGACATGGGCGAAGGCCTGGCCGACAACCGCCCCGAGGCCCGCGCAACAGGGCGCGAATGGCGCACCGCGCCGTTGTGGGGGATCGGGCTGACCCAGCAGGTCTCGCCGCGGGCCACCTTCCTGCATGACGGCCGCGCCCGCACCCTGCTGGAGGCCATCCTGTGGCACGGCGGCGAGGCAGAGGAGGCCAAAACCGGCGTGGTAGAGCTGCCGCCGGAAGACCGCGCCGCCCTGATCGCCTTTCTGGAGAGCCTCTGATGCGCGTCCCTGCCCCGTCCCTCGTCCTGGCCTTTGCACTCGCCGCAGCCCCTGCTGCCGCGTCTGAGCTGTCCAGCAGCATCACCGATCAGCTGATCCTCCCCGCCTTTCAGGAGCTTGCAGCGGACGCCGAAGCTCTGGCAGAAACGGCAAAGACGGACTGCGATCCGCAGTCCGACTCTCTGCGCGCGGCCTATGCCGATGCTTTCGACGCCTGGATCGCCGCCAGCCACTACCGCTTTGGCCCAACCGAAACAGACAGCCGCGCCTTTGCGCTGGCTTTCTGGCCCGACAGCCGCAGCAAAACGCCCAAGGCGCTAGGCAATCTGATCCGCAGCGAAGACCCGGACATCTCTGACCCGGCGCAATTCGCCAGCCACTCCATCGCGGCCCGCGGCTTTTATGCGCTGGAATACCTGCTGTATGATCCGCAGCTCTCCGCCGCGGGCAGCGATGATTACCGATGTGCATTGACCCGTGCCATCAGCATCGACATCGCGGCCACGGCTCAATCCATCAACACGGACTGGGAACAGAACTACGCAGCCGAAATGCACAGCCCCGCCGATCGCTACCAAAGCGACGAGGAAATCACTCAGGAACTGCTCAAGGCGCTCAGCACAGGGCTGCAAGTACTGGACGACATGCGCCTTGGCCGCCCGCTCGGCACCTTTGACCGCCCGCGCCCCAACCGCGCCGAGGCCCGCCGTTCGGGGCGCAGCCTGCGCCATGTGCTGGTTTCGCTGAACGCGCTGGAGCCATTGGCCCTGGCGCTGACAGACAGCCGCGCGGATCTGCAATCCAAGATCACTGCCGGTTTTGCCAAAGCCCGCAAGAAAGCCGGGACCCTGAACGATCCGGTCTTTGCCGGCGTGGCGGATCCCGCCAGCCGCTTCCGCATCGAATCCCTGCAGCAGGAGATCATAAACCTGCGCGCGCTGGTGTCCGGGGAACTGGGTCCGGCCCTGGGGATCAGCGCAGGCTTCAATTCTCTGGACGGCGATTGACATGGCCACCCGCCGCGGCTTTTTGGCCGGTCTTCTGGCCACAGGCCTGGCCCCGCAGGCCAGTTGGGCCAACGCAGGCAGCCCCGTTTTCCTGTCTGCGGGCAAGGACGCCAGCGGCACCTTCCTGCTAGCGGGTCTTACAGAAAACGGCGAAATCCTGTTCCGCCACCCTTTGCCGGCCCGCGGCCATGCCGCCGCGGCGCATCCGGTCCGGCCCGAAGCCGTGGCATTCGCCCGCCGCCCCGGCCGCTTTGCCGATGTGATTGACTGCCGCACGGGCACCGCCCTCGCCCGGCTGGAGCCGCCTGCGGGGCATCATTTCTATGGCCACGGCACATTCTCCCCCAATGGCAGCCGCCTGTTCACCACCGAAAACGATTTCGGGAATGCGCGCGGTGTGATCGGCGTTTGGGATGCAACGGACGGCTACAAGCGCATTGCCGCCTTCGCCTCCGGCGGCATTGGCCCGCACGATATGCTGCTGCGCCGGGACGCGCCGGGACTGGTCATCGCCAATGGCGGCATTGAGACCCACCCCGATAGCGGCCGCGCCAAGCTGAACCTTCCGGACATGCGCCCGAACCTTAGTTACTTGGGCTTTGACGGCGCCCTGCAAGCGCAAATGGAACTGCCGCAAGAGCTGCATCTGAACTCGATCCGCCACCTTGCCATACGTGCCGACGGCACCGTTGGTTTTGCCATGCAATGGCAGGGGGATCCGGGCGAAGCCCTGCCTATCGTGGGCCTGCACCAGCCCGGCAGCACGCCCCGCCTGATGGCCGATGGCGACCCGCGGGTGCTGAACCTCAATGGCTATGGCGGCTCCCTCGCCTTCTCAGCGGACGGAGCGCAGATCGGTGTCACCTCGCCGCGCGGCGGGGTGCTGCAGGTGATGGATACCGGAACCGGGGATCTGCTGCAGGAGCACCGCATGACGGATGTCTGCGGCCTTGCAATGTCCGATGCAGGCTATACCGCAAGCACCGGCAGCGGGCAGTTTTTCGGGGTTTCAGCATCCGGCAATCACCCGCTGCACCGGTCGGATCTGGCCTGGGACAATCACCTGATCCCGCTCACCTGAGAAGACACAGGCTGGCAGCAGTCCCGGCGTGTCCGCAACCGCGCGCCGTTTCGTTTTGCGTATCGTCGAATTCAAAACGAAAACACAAGGTGACATTTCATCCGTACTCCGCTATGGAAACGCGGTGAAAGGAAAGCAAATGGATGCCACGGCCCGTCAGAACGAAATCATCACCTTGCTGAACCGGCAGGACCGGGTCGAGGTTGACGACCTGTCCCAGCGCTTTGGCGTATCTTTACAGACGGTCCGCGCAGACCTGCGCGACCTGTCTGCGCGCGGCGCCTTGTCCCGCGTGCATGGCGGCGCCGTCCGGATAAGCTCTGCCGCCAGCCAGGGATACGAGGACCGGCGCAAGCTGAACGCAGGCAACAAGCTGGCGATGGCGGCACTGGCGGCTGAACTGATCCCAGACAATTGCTCCCTCACTCTTAACATCGGCACCTCAACCGAACAGGTGGCGCGGGCGCTTTCCGGCCACAGCGGCCTTACTGTGATTTCCAACAATATCAACATTATCAACCTGATGATGGGCGGCCAGGCCAAGGAGTTGATCCTGGCCGGCGGCACAGTGCGGCAAAGCGACGGTGCTATTGTGGGCGAGGACGCGGTTGAATTCCTGTCCCGCTACAAGGTCGATTTCGCCGTCATCGGCGCCTCGGCTCTGGATCCCGACGGCGCCGTGATGGACCACGACGCCCGCGAGGTTTCGGTTGCCCGCGCGATCCTGAAAAACGCCCGCCAGCGTGTGCTGGTTTGCGACGGCAGCAAGTTCGCCCGCTCTGCTCCGGTGCGGATCTGCGATGTGGCAGAGCTGGACGTGGTGATCACCGACCGCCCCGTTCCCAATGAGTTTGCCGAGGCGGCGCAGGCCGCAGGCACCCGGATCCTGACCGCAGGACAAAACGAAAGCAGCGAAAATGACTGACACGCCTGTTACGGACCTTTTCATCATCGGCGGCGGCATCAACGGCTGCGGCATCGCCCGCGACGCGGCGGGCCGCGGCCTGTCGGTGACACTGGCAGAGATGAACGATCTGGCCTCCGCCACCTCCTCGGCCTCGACCAAACTGTTCCACGGCGGCTTGCGCTATCTGGAATACTTTGAATTCCGCCTGGTGCGTGAGGCGCTGATCGAACGCGAGGTGCTGCTGAAGGCGATGCCGCACATCTCCTGGCCGATGCGTTTTGTGCTGCCGTTTCACAAGGACATGCGCTTTGATAGCGAAACGCCGACGTCGAAACTGCTTACCACCTTCATGCCCTGGACCCGCGGCCGCCGCCCCGCCTGGCTGATCCGGCTGGGGCTGTTTCTGTATGACAGCCTGGGCAAACGCGGCATCCTGCCCGGCACCGCCAAGCTTGACCTGGCAGCCGACCCGGCAGGCCGGCCGCTGAAAAGCAAGTTCAAGACCGCCTTTGAATACTCAGACTGCTGGATCGAGGACACCCGCCTGGTGGTACTGAACGCCCGCGATGCACAGGCCCGCGGCGCCGAAATCCTGACCCGGACCGAGGTTCTGTCAGCCCAGCGCCACTCTGATCACTGGGTTGTCACCGTGAAGGATCACGCCACTGGCGAGGAGAAGGAACACCGGGCCAAGATGCTGGTCAATGCAGGCGGACCCTGGGTTGCCGACGTGCTGAAGCAAAAACTGGGCCAGAACAGCCGCGAAAACGTCCGCCTGGTGCGCGGCAGCCATATCGTGGTGCCAAAACTGTTCGACCATGACCGCTGCTACTTCTTCCAGGGCACCGACGGGCGGATCATCTTTGCCATTCCATACGAGACGGATTTCACCCTGATCGGCACCACCGACGCCGACCATCCGGATCCGGAGACCAAACCGCATTGCACGGAGGCCGAGCAGGATTATCTAATTGATTTTGCGTCGCAATACTTCGAACAGCCACTGACGCGCGCGGATATTGTCTGGACCTATTCCGGCGTGCGGCCGCTTTATGACGACGGTGCCAGCTCGGCCACTGCGGCCACCCGCGAATATGTGCTGACGCTGGATCAAGCACAGGCGCCGCTGCTGAATGTCTTTGGCGGCAAGATCACCACCTACCGCAAGCTGGCCGAGGCCGCGCTGGCGAAAATCGGCAAGGTTTTCCCGCAATTGCCGTCGGACTGGACCGCAGGCGTGGCCCTGCCCGGCGGTGATTTTGCGGTGGCGGATGTGGAGACGCTAAAAGCCAAGCTGGCAGCGGACTATCCGTTCCTGAGCGCCTATTGGGCCGCCCGGCTGATCCGCGCCTACGGGCTGGAGTCCTGGGAGGTGCTGGGCGATGCCAAATCCGCCGCTGATCTGGGCCAGGATTTCGGCGCAACAATCACCGCACGGGAACTCGACTGGTCAATTGCCCGCGAGTGGGTGCGTTCAGGCGACGACTACCTGTGGCGCCGCACTAAATTGGGTTTGCGCCTGGATGAAGGACAGCGCGCAGCGGTCGATGCCTATATCAGCGAGAAAGCCGCCCGGCTGGCAGCTTAATTCCGCATGCGCGCTAACAGTCCGGACTTCAAAGGCCGGGGCACTCCCGCCCCTTTTCAATGAACCAGAGGTTCCCTGAAAAGCGTTGGGCCGGGCGGGGGCGCTGCCGAAGGCAGCGCCCCCGCCCCCCGGCGATTTGCGAAGCAAAGCGCAAAACCTCAAGCCCGCTCAATACTGCAGCCTGAAAGGGATTAAAACTCCACCCCCTTCTGCGCTTTCACACCGGCGCGGAACGGGTGCTTGATCTGCCCCATCTCGGTCACCAGATCGGCAATCTCGATCAGCTCTTCCTTGGCGTTGCGGCCTGTCAGAACCACATGGGTCATCGGCGGCTTCTGCTCCACCAGGAACTCCAAAACCTCCTCAAGATCCAGATAGTCATAGCGCAGCGCGATGTTGATCTCGTCCAGCAGCACCATGGTGTTGCGCTCATCCAGGATCATCTCCTTGGCCTTCTCCCAGCCCTTCTGCGCGGCGGCAATGTCGCGGGCCTTGTCCTGTGTCTCCCAGGTAAAGCCTTCGCCCATCGCGTAGAACTGGCAGAGATCGCTGAAGTTCTCCTCGATCAGCGTGCGTTCGCCGGTCTGCCAGGCGCCCTTTATGAACTGAACCACGGCGGACGGCATCCCATGCGCGATGCAGCGCATGATCATCCCGAACCCCGACGAGGATTTGCCCTTGCCCGGTCCGGTGTGGACGATAATCAGTCCCTTCTCGCCCTCCTTGGTCTTCATCATCCGGTCGCGCGCGGCCTTTTTCTTTGCCATCTTGGACGTATGACGGGCGGCTTCTTCTTCTGAGATGCCGGTTTCAGACTTTTCGCTCATTGGGGGCTCTCCAGCTGTTTGACCCATGTCTTGACAAAGAAGGGCACGATAGCGCAAGGGGGTTCAGCTGGTTCCTGTGAAAACAGGCGAAGAGGGAATGTGAAGGCTTTCGGGCCGAAGCACAGCCGCCCCCGCGACCGTGACCGGATGAGGCCGCCATGCCACTGGGTGATCCCCGGGAAGGCAGGATGGCCGGCAAGGCCCTGCGCCTTGGCATCCGCAAGCCGGGAGACCTGCCAGCGAAGGAGAGATCAACGGGCAGACGGGGTGTTCTGCGACCGGGTAAGGGGTTCGCACGACTGGCCCCTTTTCGGCCATCCCGCACGCCCTGCCGCGACAGGAGACGCGCCAATGGCTGACGACATGGCAGGCCAATCTGCCAGCACCCCGGGACCGGTCACGCTGACCGTTTGCCTCACCTGCCGCCGCGAGGGCGCCGACCCCGAGGCCGCCCGCCCCGGTGCCATCCTGCACGCAGCGCTGGAAGAGGCCGGAATGCCCGAAGGCGTCCGTCTGCGTGGCGTCGAATGCCTGTCGTCGTGCAAGCGAGGCTGCGCTGTTGCACTGATCGGCGGCGAGGAGCGCTGGACCTATGTCTACGGCGACCTCGACCCGGACCAGCATGTCCCCGAAATTCTGGAAGGCGCGGCGGCTTATGCCGGCACCGCTGATGGCGTCGTGCCCTGGCGCCAGCGCCCGCAGACCTTCCGCAAGCAATCTGTTGCCCGCATCCCGCCGGCCAAGTTCTTCTCCGAGGAGTAATCATGAGCGATCTCAACAAGATCCCCGTCACTGTCATCACCGGCTTTCTGGGCGCAGGCAAAACCACGCTGATCCGCCACCTGATGCAAAACCCGCAGGGCAAGCGTCTGGCTGTGGTCGTGAACGAATTCGGCACCGCCGGTGTGGACGGCGACATCCTGAAATCCTGCGCCGATGACAACTGCCCGGCGGAAAACATCATGGAGCTGGCCAACGGCTGCATCTGCTGCACCGTGGCCGATGACTTCATCCCCACCATCGAACAGCTGATGGCCCTGCCCGAAAAACCCGACCATATCGTGATTGAGACCTCCGGCCTGGCCCTGCCCAAGCCGCTACTGAAGGCGTTTGACTGGCCCGCGATCCGCTCCCGCATCACCGTCGACGGGGTGATTGCCCTGGCGGACGCCGAGGCCGTGGCCAAGGGCCAGTTCGCCCCCGACCTGGACGCCGTGCAGGCCCAGCGCGAAGCGGACGACAGCATCGACCACGAAACCCCGCTGTCCGAGGTATTCGAGGACCAGATCTCCTGCGCTGACATCGTTCTGTTGTCCAAGGCCGACCTGGCCGGCGACGAAGGCGTCGAGAAGGCCCGCGCGGTGATCGAGGCCGAAGCGCCGCGCAAGCTGCCGATCCTGCCGATGAGCGAAGGCGTGATCGACCCGCGCATCATCCTGGGCCTGGGCGCCGCTGCCGAGGATGATCTGGACGCCCGCCCCAGCCATCACGACGGCCACCACGACCACGAGCATGACGATTTTGAAAGCATCGTTGTCGAAATGGGCGAAGTATCCGACCCGGAAGCGCTGCAAAATGCCATCGTGAAACTCGCCCGCGAGCGCAACATCCTGCGCGTCAAAGGTTATGTGGCGGTGGAAGGAAAGCCGATGCGGATGCTGGTTCAAGCCGTGGGCGAGCGCCTGCGCGCCCAATACGATCAGCCCTGGGGCGCGCAGCCGCGCAAAACCGCCCTGGTGGTTATCGCCGAGCATGACGACATCGACGCCCCGGCCATCCGCGCCGCACTGGGCGCCTGAAGCTATGCGGGTTTGGCGCATCATTTCAGATGACACCGCCCGGCCGCAGGCCGGGCTGCGCCCGACCCTCTCCACCAACGCCTATCGAAAAGCAAAGGCCTGATCCATGCACGTCGTCTTCCGCGAAAGCCACGGCCTTGACGAGACCGATACCCCGCAGGATCTCGGGCAGACGCCCGGCGATCTTGTGGTGCTGTCGTTTTCCGACAGCGACCTCGGCGCTTTTGCGGCGGGATGGCATCGCGCGGACGGCAGGCTGCCCTCCTTGCGCGTCGCCAATCTGGTCGCGCTAAAGCACCCGCTCTCGGTCGACGTCTACACGGAACAGACGCTGGAGGGCGCCAAAGGCATCCTGGTCCGCCTGATCGGCGGCGAAAGCTATTGGCCTTATGGCCTCGCCACCCTGCAGGACCTCGCCCGCCGCAAGGGCATTGCGCTGGCGATCCTGCCTGCCGACGGGCGCGAGGATGCAAGGCTGGATGAGCTGTCCACCCTGCCCGTCTCCACCCTGCGCCGCCTGCAGGCCTTGTGCGACGCCGGCGGCGCCGTTGCCGCACAGGCCGCCCTCGCCCAGCTGTCGCTCGCGGCAGGGCTTTATGCCGGCCCTGTGCTGGGCCTCAAATCCATGCCGCAGCATGGGCTTTATGACCCGGCCAAAGGCGTACTGGCGGATCTCCCCGCACAAGACAAACCGCTGGTGCTGGTCAGCTTCTACCGCTCTTACCTCACTGCTGCAGACACCGGTCCGGTGGATGCGCTGATCGCTGAGCTGCGCGCCCGCGGATACGCCGCCTATGGCCTCTTTGCCGCCAGCCTCAAGGCCCCCGCCGCCGCTGACTGGCTGCGCGAAACTCTCCCCGCGCTGTCCCCCGCCGCCATCATCAACGCCACCGCGTTTTCGGCCCAAGGCACCGACGGCAGCGCCTCGCCGCTCAGCACCACCGGCTGCCCGGTGTTCCAGGTCGCCCTCTCCACCGCCCGCCGCAAAGACTGGGCCGAGGCCGACCGGGGTTTGTCGCCCGCCGACCTCGCCATGCATGTGGTGCTGCCCGAAGTCGACGGCCGCATCTTCGCAGGCGTTGTCAGCTTCAAATCCCCGGGCCGGAAAGACCCGGACCTGCAGTATTCCCGCTTTGCCCACCGCGCCGATGCGGATCGCGTCAAAGCCGCTGTTGACCGCGTCGACGGCTGGCTGCGCCTTGGCGAACTGCCGAATGCAGAAAAACGCCTTGCCCTGATCCTCTCCACCTATCCCGGCCGCGACCACAACCTCGCCCATGCCGTCGGCCTCGACGCGCTGGCCTCCTGCGACGAAATCCTGCGCGAATTGTGGGATCAGGGCTATACCGTGGAGCCGCAGGAAAACACCGGCCTGCGGCTGATGGATGAGACCCTCAGCGTCCCGCTGGAAGACTACCGCGCAGCCCTCGCCAGCCTGCCGCAAGACCTGCAAAACACCCTGGCAGAGGCCTGGGGCGCCCCGGACCAAGACGCAGACTGCCGTGATGGTGCCTTTCATTTCAAGGCCCTGCGCGCAGGCAAGGCCCTGATCGCGCTGCAACCCGAACGCGGCGAAGTGAAAACCCGCGTCGATGATTACCACGATCTCGACCGCACCCCGCGCCACGCCTATGTCGCCTTTTATCTCTGGCTGCGCTCCCAGTCCGATGCCCTTGTCCACATCGGCGCCCACGGCACGCTGGAATGGCTGCCGGGCAAGGCGGTGGCGCTGTCGGGCGCCTGCTGGCCCGAGGTTCTGACCGGCCCGCTGCCTGTCGCCTACCCCTTCATCGTCAATGATCCGGGCGAAGCCGCCCAGGCCAAACGCCGCATCGGCGCCATCACCCTCGGCCACCTGCCGCCACCCTTGGCGCAGACCAGCCTGCCTGACGGGATGGCCCGGCTGGAAAGCCTGCTGGACGAATACTCCACCGCCGACGGGCTGGATCCGGCCCGCCGCGACCGGCTGATCGGCGATATCCGCGCCGAGGCGCAAGGCACCGGCGTCGAGGCTGACCTTGGCCTCACCCCCGGCACCTCCCCCGCCGAGGCGATCACCCGCATCGACGCCTTTGTCTGCGACATCAAGGAAAGCCAGTACGGAGAGGGGCTGCATATCTTCGGCACCGGCCAATGCGGGGCTGAGGAACGCGCAGGGCTGATCACCGCCCTAGATGGCCGGATCGTGACGTCCGGCCCCTCCGGCTCGCCGTTTCGGGGCCGCTCGGACGTGATCCCAACGGGGCGCAACCTCTTTACCACCGACCCGCGGGCGGTGCCGTCGCGGGCGGCGCATGCGCAAGGGGTCAAACTGGCGGAAGAGCTGCTGCGCCGCCACCTTCAGGACCACGGCGACTGGCCCAAGGGCCTGGTGATCGATCTCTGGGGCTCCGCCACCATGCGCACCGCCGGCGAGGAATTTGCCATGGCGCTGCACCTCGCAGGGCTCGCCCCGAAATGGGATGAAAACTCCGAGCGCGTCTCCGGCTTCGAGGTGCTGCCGCTCTCAATGCTGCACCGCCCGCGCATCGACGTGACCTTGCGGGTTTCCGGCCTGTTCCGCGACGTGTTTCCGGGGCTGGCGCAAATGTTCGAAACTGCTGCCGCCGCCCTCGCCCAGCGCGAGGAAGCGCAAACGGACAACCCCTATCTCACCGAGATCCCCCGCGTTTTTGGTCCAAAACCGGGCCAGTACGGCCTCTCGATGAACCCGCATCTGGATGACTACACCGACGAGGCCCGCGCTGCCGCAGGCGAGGCCTGGCTCAACGCCTCCTCCCACGCCATCGACGCCAAGGGCGCCATAAGCGACGCCCGCGAGGCGCTGGAAACAAGACTGCATAGCGCCGACAGCTTTGTTCACCTGCAGGATCTGCCGGAAACCGACCTGCTGGTCGCCTCGGACTATGCCGCGCATGAGGCTGGATTTGCCGCCGCCATGGCCCGCATCGGCCAGACAGCGCCCGCCCTCTACCACATGGACGCGACCCGCCCGGACAAGCCGCAGGCGCGCAGCTTGGGCGAAGAAATCGCCCGCGTCACCCGCGCCCGCGCCGCCAACCCGGACTGGGCGACCTCAATGATGAACCACGGCTTCCGTGGCGGCGCCGAGATCGCCGCCACGCTGGACCACATGGCCGCCTTTGCGCATCTGGCACAGGTGGTGCAGCCGCATCTGTTTGACCTCTATTTCGAGGCCACGCTGGGCCGCGACGATCTGGTGGCGTTCATGGAGCGCGAAAACCCCGCCGCTCTTCAGGCGATGCGCGACCGCTTCCGCGCCCTGTTCGACGCGGGCCTCTGGAGCACCCGGCGCAACTCCATCATGGCCGGTCTGGAGGGCGCCGCATGAGTGCTGCACCCGAACCCAAAGTCTACGGCTGGTGCCCCGGCGCGCTGCGGCCGATGATGTCCGGCGACGGGCTGGTGGTGCGGGTGCGCGCGCCAATGGGTAAACTTTCCGTAACCCAGACGCGCGGTGTGGCAAGACTTTCGCAAGATTTCGGCAACGGCCTGCTGGATATTTCCGCCCGCGCCAACCTGCAGATGCGCGGCATCCGCGAAGACGGTCACGCAGAGCTGATCGAAGCCTTGCGCGATCTTGGCCTGATCGACCCGGACGCTCGCGCCGAAGCCCGCCGCAATGTCCTCCTCGCCCCGTTCTGGGCAACGGGTGACGACACCCACGCCATCGCCACTGATCTCAGCGCCGCACTGACCGCCGCCGCAGACCTCACCCTGCCCGGGAAATTCGGCTTTGCCGTCGACTGCGGCGCGGCGCCGGTCCTGCAGGACACCGCCGCCGACATCCGCGTTGAGCGAACAGGCGAGGCCCTGATCCTGCGCGCCGACGGTTCTGAGACCGGCCTGCCCGTCACACGTGAATCCGCCGTTGCCGAAGCCCTCGCCCTTGCCCGCTGGTTCCTGAAACAAGGCGGCGCGCCCGAGGGCCGTGGCAGGATGCGCCGTCTCATCGCGCGCCGCGGGCCGCCGGCGGCGCATGCCGCACCGGTGGCAGGGGCCGAATTCACCGCAAAACCGGGCGCTGTCCCCGCGGGGACACTCGCCGCTTTGGAATTCGGCCAGATGCCCGCCGCCACATTGGCGGACCTTGCAGATCACGGCGAAATCCGCCTCACCCCCTGGCGCGCGCTGCTGGTGACAGGGGCCGCCAGCCTGCCGCCCCTGCCCGGCCTGATCCTGGATGCAACGGATCCGCGCCTGCAAGTCATCGCCTGCACCGGCGCACCCGGCTGCCTGCAGGCGCTGTCTTCCACCCGCGATCTCGCACGGGACTTAGCGCCGCATGTTCCCGCGGGGAGAAAGCTGCATATCTCCGGCTGCGCCAAGGGCTGCGCCTGCCCCGGCGCCGCCGCGCTGACCCTGACCGCAACGGCCCAAGACGACTTCTCTTTAATCCGCCATGGCACCGCCGCGGATCAGCCGCTAAAGACCCACCTGAGCGCCGATGCCTTGCGCGCCGCTCCCGAACTTCTGACAGAGGGCAGCTGACATGCGCCACACCTATGAAACCAACGGCGCCGCGATCTACGCCGAAAGCTTTGCCACCATCCGCCGCGAAGCCGATCTGGCCCGCTTCAACAAGGACGAGGAAAGCGTTGTTGTCCGCATGATCCACGCCGCTGGCATGGTGGGGCTGGAGGAGCATGTGCGGTTTTCCGACGGCATGGCCGAGACCGCCCGTGCGGCCCTTGCGAGTGGCGCGCCGATCCTGTGCGACGCCTATATGGTCAGCGAAGGCATCACCCGCCCGCGCCTGCCCGCGGACAACGAGGTGATCTGCACCCTGCGCGACCCGAAAGTGCCGGATATGGCCAAGGAAATGTCCAACACCCGCTCCGCTGCCGCGCTGGAACTGTGGCGCCCGAAACTGGAAGGCGCCGTGGTCGCCATCGGCAACGCCCCTACCGCGCTGTTCCATCTGCTGAATATGCTGCAAGACTCCGCGTGCCCCCGCCCCGCCGCGATCATCGGCTGCCCCGTGGGTTTTGTCGGTGCGATGGAATCCAAGGATGCGCTGATGCAGGACCTGCCGGTGCCGTCAATGATCGTCAAAGGCCGTCTTGGTGGCTCCGCCATCACCGTCGCCGCCGTCAACGCGCTGGCGAGCTGGAAAGAATAACCCATGACCGTTTCCAAGGGTAAAGTCATCTGCGCCGGGCTGGGCCCCGGGGATCCCGATCTGATGAGCGTGCGGTCGCACCGGGCGATCTCAAACGCCCGCCACATCGCCTATTTCCGCAAAGCAGGGCGTCAAGGCCAAGCCCGTGCCATCGTCGAGGGCATGCTGGCCGACGGCGTCACCGAACACGCGATGGAATACCCGGTCACCACCGAGATCCATTTCTCCGACCCTGAGTACAACCGGGTGCTGGCGGAGTTCTATGACCAATGGGCAGATACGCTGGCCGAGATTGCCAAAGGCGAGGACGTGGTGGTGCTCTGTGAGGGGGACCCGTTCCTCTATGGCTCCTACATGCATCTTTATACCCGCCTGCAGGGACGGGCCGCGCAGGAGATTATCCCCGGCATCACCGGCATGTCCGGCTGCTGGACCGCTTCCGGCCAGCCGATCACCTGGGGCGACGACGTGCTGACGGTGGCCATGGCCACCCTCAGCGAGGACGAGCTGGCCAAACGCGCGGCGGAAACGGATGCTTTGGTGGTGATGAAGATCGGCCGCAACCTGCCCAAACTGCGCCGGGCGCTGGAACGCGCGGGCCGTGCAGAGGACGCCTGGCTGGTTGAACGCGGCACCATGCCCGGCCAGACCGTGCAGAAGCTGTCGGAGATCGACGGCGAGGTGCCTTACTTCTCCATCGTATTGGTTCACGGACAGGGGCGCCGGCCATGAAACAATCGCAAGACGGTTGGGTAGTGATTGCGGGGCTTGGCCCCGGCAACGAGGCATTGGTGACGCAGGAAGTGCGTGACGCCATTGATGAGGCCACGGATATCGTGGGCTACATCCCTTATGTGAAGCGCATCGCGCCGCGCGAGGGGCTGACCCTGCACGCCACTGACAATCGGGTCGAAGTGGACCGCGCCACCCATGCGCTGGAAATGGCGGCTGAAGGCAAGCGCGTTGTTGTTGTCTCCTCCGGTGATCCGGGTGTGTTCGCCATGGCTTCTGCCGTGTTTGAGGCACTGGAAAACAATGCGGAAAGCCATCCGGCATGGCTGGATCTGGAGATCAAGGTGCTGCCCGGCATCACCGCGATGCTGGCCGCCGCTGCCGCCATCGGGGCACCCTTGGGTCATGATTTCGCGGCCATCAACCTCAGCGACAATCTGAAGCCCTGGAGCCTGATCGAGAAGCGCCTGCAGCTGGTCGGCGAGGCCGGTCTGGCGATGGCGTTTTACAATCCGCGCTCGAAGTCGCGGCCGCATCAGTTTGCCCGCGCATTGGAGATCCTGCGCGAGGCCTGCGGTGCGGAAACGTTGATCACATTTGCCCGCGACGTGACCAAGCCCGGGCAGGAACTGCTGACCGTGCCGCTGAAGGACGCAACGCCCGAGATGGCCGATATGCGCACCGTGGTGATTGTCGGCAACCGCGACACGCGGCGGGTGGGCAATTACGTCTATACCCCCCGCTATGCGGCTGAAGTCTAAGCCGAGGGATGAGACAGCCAGGCCATCACCTCTGCCACGCTGCCCAATATGGGGCGTTTGGGCACCTGCGGTCTGCCGATCATGATGACCGGCAGACCGAGGGTGCGCGCAGCCGTGAGCTTGGCCGCAGCCCCCGCGCCGCCTGCATTCTTGGCGACCACATGCGTGATGCCGTGGCACTGCATCAGGGCAGTGTCGTCCGCCACATCAAACGGCCCGCGGGCAATCTCAACCGTGGTGTGCGGCAGCGGCAGATTGGCCTCCGGCGCATCTACCAGCCGCAGCAGGTAGTGATGCTGGGGTTTCACTGCGAACTGGGTCAGGTTCTGCTTGCCGATGGCCAGAAACACCCGTGCCGCGGCGTCGGGCAAAGCGTTGACGGCTTCATCAATGGTCCCGGCGTGAACCCAAGTGTCGCCCTCCCCCGCTTGCCAGGCCGGGCGTTCGAAGGTGCAGAGTTTCACGCCCGCCGCTTCGCAAGCGTGGACCGCATTGGTGCTCATCTGCGCGGCAAAGGGGTGGGTTGCATCGACCACATGGGTAATGTTCTCACTCTTCAGGTAGGCTGCCAGCCCGTCAGCGCCGCCGAAGCCGCCGACACGGGTGGGCAGCGGCTGACTGACGGGCTTGGCCGTACGGCCCGCGTAGGAGAACACCGCGTCCGCGCCGGTTTCTGCAAGGGTTTTGGCCAATTGCGAGGCCTCGGTAGTACCGCCCAGAAGAAGGATGCGTGTCATGTCTAACCCGTGGCTCACAATCATTGGTCTGGGCGAAAATGGACTGGAAGGCTTGGGCGATGCAAGCCGGAAGGCGCTTGCGGAAGCCGAAGTGATCATAGGCGGCCCCCGGCATCTGGAATTGGCTGGCGCTGGCGGCAAAGGCCAGCCCTGGCCGGTGCCGTTTTCCATCGAACCAGTGCTGGCGGCGCGGGGGCGGCGCGTCGCCGTTCTGGCCTCGGGCGATCCGTTCTGGCATGGCGCAGGCGGCTCGCTGATGCGGGATCTGGAGGCGGATGAGTGGGTGTCGCACCCCGCGCCATCGTGTTTTGCACTGGCGGCCAACCTTCTGGGCTGGAAACTGGAAGAGGTGCTCTGCCTGGGGCTGCATGCGGCGCCTTACGCGCGGCTGCTACCGCTGCTGGGCCGGGGCGTGCGGGTGATCTGCACCCTGCGGGATGGGGCGGCGCCTGCGGAATTGGCGGCCTGGCTGGTTGCGAATGGCCAGCCGGATGCGCGGCTGCATGTGATGGAGCGGCTTGGCGGCCCCAAGGAAAGGCTGTTCCATGCCACTGCCGAAACTTGGGACTTGCCGCTGGGGGAGGCGCCGGTCCTTATGTCCATCGAGGCCATGCGGCCCGGGCTGCCGCAGGCTGCGGGGCTAGCGGATAGTCTTTTTGCCAGTGACGGGCAGATCACCAAGCGGCCCATCCGCGCGCTGACGCTGTCGGCACTGGCGCCGCGTGCGGGAGAGCTGTTGTGGGATATTGGCGGCGGTTCCGGGTCCATTTCTGTTGAGTGGTGTCTGGCCGCAGCGGGCGCACGGGCGATTGCATTTGAGCCGCGCGCGGGCCGGCTGGAGAATATCCGCGCCAATGCCGCTGCATTCGGTCTGGATCACCGGATGACGGCGGTGCTGGGCAAAGTCCCGGATGTGCTGCAGGGCCATCCCCTGCCCGATTGCGTGTTTATCGGCGGCGGCGGCTCACAAGAATTGCTGGATTATTTGTGGGAGATCCTGCCCGAGGGCACCCGGCTGGTGGCCAATGGTGTCACGCTTGAGACGGAAACACTGCTGATGCAGGCCCATGCTGCGCGCGGCGGTCATCTGTTGAAGGCTGAGATCGCCGAAGCCGGCCCCTTGGGGTCCATGCGCGACTGGCAGCGGGCACGCCCCGTCATTCAGTGGAGCGTCACGCGATGAAGGTGGCGGGGATCGGTTTTCGCGAGGCTGCAACGGCAGCGGATTTGCAGGCCGCGCTGGCGCTGACCGGTGAGCATGTGGATGCGTTGGCTTCGGTTGCAGAGAAAGCCGGTGCGCCTGTCATGCAAGCGTTTGCGCAAACCATCGGCCTGCCGGTGATTGCATTGCAGGAAGCAGATATTGCCGGGGAGCAGACGCTGACCTGTTCGCCCAGGATCAAGGCGCGGTTCGGCACCGGGTCGCTGGCGGAAGCCGCGGCGCTGGCCGGGGCGCGCCATGGGGTGCCGGGCGCCAAATCGCGCCTGCTCGCCCCCAGAGTTGTCACCGCGGATGGGCTTGCCACCGCGGCCATAGCAGAGAGACTTGAGCCATGACCGTTCACTTCATTGGCGCCGGACCGGGCGCTGCCGATCTTCTGACCTTACGCGGGCGCGATATCCTCGCGGCCTGCCCGGTGTGCCTTTATGCGGGTTCGCTGGTGCCGGAGGAAATCCTGAGCCACTGCCCCACGGACGCCAAAGTGGTGAACACGGCGGCGATGGATCTGGACGCCATCGTGGGTGAAATCAAGGCCGCCCATGAAGCAGGTCAGGACGTGGCGCGGCTGCATTCCGGCGATCTGTCGGTGTGGTCCGCAATGGGCGAGCAGATCCGGCGGTTGAAGGCCGAGGGCATTCCGGTCAGCGTTACCCCTGGTGTTCCGTCCTTTGCTGCGGCGGCTGCGGCGCTGGGGACCGAGCTGACACTGCCCGGCCTTGGCCAGTCAGTGGTGCTGACACGGACACCGGGGCGGGCGTCTTCGATGCCTGCGGGCGAGTCGCTGGAGAATTTCGCCCGTACCGGCACCACGCTGGCAATCCACCTGTCGATCGGCAATCTGGACCATGTGGTGGACAGCCTGACGCCGCATTACGGGGCTGACTGCCCGGTCGCTGTGGTCTACCGCGCCAGCTGGCCGGATCAGCAGATCATCCGGGCGACGCTGGAGACGCTGAAGGAGTCCTTGGACGAAAAGATTTCCCGTACTGCGCTGATCCTGGTGGGACCGGTGCTGAAGGGCGAAGGTTTTGACGAAAGCTGTCTTTACGCCACCGAATACGACCGCCGCTACCGGCCGCAAAGTGCTGAAAGCCCGTGGTCGAGCTGGACCCATGGCGACGATTGAGGGGACGATTGAGACCATGACAGATATGAACCCTCCCGGATTGATGATCTCGGCGCCCTCTTCGGGAACCGGCAAGACCACCGTGATGCTGGGCCTGCTGCGTGCCCTGGCCGAAGACGGCCTTGTGGTGCAGCCCTACAAGAGCGGGCCGGACTATATTGACCCGGCCTTCCATCTGGCAGCGGCCAAGCGCCCCAGCTTCAACCTCGACACCTGGGCGATGGACGCACACCTGCTGGATGCGGTCACCAGTCAGGCGACGGGTGCTGAAATCTGCATCGGTGAAGGCTCGATGGGGCTTTATGACGGTGTTGCCACGCGCGGGCAGTCGGGTTTCGGCTCCTCTGCCGAGACCGCCAAGCGCATGGGCTGGCCGGTGGTGCTGGTGGTGGATGTGGGCGGACAGGCGCAATCCGCTGCCGCCACGGCGCTGGGGTTCAAGAACTATGACACCGATGTACCCTTTGCCGGGGTCATTCTGAACCGGGTTGCCAGCCCGCGGCATGAGCGGCTGACTCGTCTGGGGATGGAAAAGGCCGGCATCAAGGTGCTGGGATCCCTGCCCCGGCGCGGTGATCTGGCGCTGCCGGAGCGGCATCTGGGCCTGATCCAGGCGGTGGAGCATCCCGATCTGGAAGCGGCGATTGCAGGCTATGCGGCCTTCCTGCGCGAGAATGTCGATCTGGAGGCGATCAAGGCTGCAGCCCTGGCCGGTCAGGCACCTGCACCGGCCAGCCTGCCCCAGCCGCCTGCGCAGCGGATTGCGCTGGCGCGGGATGCGGCGTTTTCCTTTACGTACCCGCATCTGCTGACCGGATGGCGGGCGGCGGGGGCAGAGATCCTGCCGTTCTCGCCGCTGGCGGATGAGGCGCCCGCTGCGGACGCCGATCTGGTCTGGCTGCCTGGCGGCTATCCGGAACTGCATGGCGGCACACTGGCGGCGGCGGAGACCTTCCGCGCAGGGCTTCGCAAACATGCTGAAACCAAACCGGTGCATGGCGAATGCGGCGGCTATATGGCCCTGGGCGAAGCGCTGATCGACAAGGCGGGCAACCGCCACCGGATGCTCGGCCTTCTGGGTCTTGTGACCTCATACGAGAAGCGCAAATTCCACCTCGGCTACCGCCGGGCGATCCTGCAGGCGGGCATGCCGGGGTTTGACGCGGGCTGCGCCTTACGCGGGCATGAGTTCCACTATTCCACCATTCTGGAAGAACCCGACGCGCCCCTGGCCAACGTCATGGATGCTGACGGCGGGCCGGTGCCCGAGACCGGCTCGATCAAAGGCAATGTCACCGGCACCTTCTTTCACCTGATCACCGGAGAGCAGGCATGAGCGGCTTTGTCAGCTTTGTCTCCTCTGGCCCCGGCGATCCGGAGCTGCTGACCGTGAAGGCGGTCAAACGGCTGGAAGCGGCGGATGCGGTGCTGTTTGACGATCTGTCCTCGGGGCCGATCCTGAGCCACGCGCGCGAAGACGCCGATCTGGTCGGCGTCGGCAAACGGGCGGGCCGCCCCTCGCCCAAACAGGACCATGTGAGCCGGCTTTTGGTGGATTATGCCTCCTCCGGCCTCAATGTGGTGCGGCTGAAGTCGGGCGACGCGGGCGTTTTCGGGCGGCTTGAGGAAGAGATGACAGCGCTGCGCGAAGCAGGCATTGCGTTTGAAATCGTGCCCGGAGTGACCGCAGCCTCGGCGGCGGCGGCGGCGGCAAACATCCCGCTCACCCGGCGCAAGACGGCACGGCGGCTGCAATTCATCACCGGCCATGACGTGACCGGCGGCTTGCCGGATGACCTGAACATGGCAGCCCTTGCAGACGGCGAAGCCACCACGGTTGTGTATATGGGCAAGCGCACCTTTGCCGACCTGTCGGAAAAGCTGATGGAAGCCGGCCTGCCGGACGCCACACCAGCGCTGGTGGCGCTTGGCGTCTCGACACCGGAACAGTCGCTGCACCGCCACACTGTGGGCGAACTGCCCAGCCTGCTGCGGGAGATGAAAACCTCTGCGCCGGTGCTGATCCTTTACGGCCCGCTGGCAGAGCCGGAATGAGTCCGGACCTTGAGAAAGACACAGCCATGATAGAGCTTAGCCTGATCGGCATCGGCACCGGCAACCCGCAGCACATGACGCTGCAGGCGATCGACGCGCTGAATGCGCAGGACCTGATCCTGATCCCCAACAAAGGTGCGGGCAAAGACGATCTGGCCGGCTTGCGGCACGCAATCTGCAACCGGGCATTCAAGGGCGGCGGCCCGAAGATCGTCGAGTTCGCCCTGCCGGTCCGCGACGAGGCCACCCAAAGCTACCGCCAGCGGGTGGATGACTGGCACGACGCCATTGCCGGGATCTGGTGGCAGACCATCACCGCCAATCTGCCTGCGGGCGGCAAGGCCGGGTTTCTGGTCTGGGGCGATCCGTCGCTGTATGACAGCACCATGCGGATTGCCGAGCGGCTGAAGACCCAGGCGGACATCAAACTGACAGTGATCCCCGGCATCACCTCGGTCCAGGCGCTGACCGCGGCGCACGCGATTCCCGTGAATGAGATCGGCGCCCCCTTCACCATCACCACTGGGCGGCAACTGCGCGAGGCCGGCTGGCCGGACAGCGCGGATACGCTGGTGGTCATGCTGGACGGGGAATGTTCGTTCCAGTCCCTTGATGCGCAGGGTGTGGAGATCTTCTGGACCGCCTACGCGGGAATGGAAAACCAGATTTCCGTTGCCGGCCCGCTGGCGGAGGTTGCCGAGCAGATCATTGCAATCCGCGCCAAAGCACGGGCCGAGCATGGCTGGATCATGGATATCTACCTGCTGCGGCAAGGCTAGTCCGCCCCCGGGCTGGCGGCTGGTTTTTCTGCTGGGGGAGGCTAGTGGCGGGGAGACAGGGATTCGAACCCTGGGAACGCTCTCACGTTCAACGGTTTTCAAGACCGCCGCATTCGACCACTCTGCCACCTCCCCGGTCCGTTCAGCGGTTTAGGACGCAATACCGGATGAGGCAAGAGGAAATCCACAGCGCAAGGGAAATCTCAGCCCTGCCCCGGCCGCGCGGATTCATGCCGTCCTTGCGGGTTTCCCTTGTGCCGCGGCCCGTCAGGGTTTTCATGGCCGTATGCGCAGGCTATCATGCCGCCAAATCAAGAAGACCGGGCATTCCGGCGGGGGCGCAAAAGCGCCGCGGGCACAGGCAAGGATGAGAGCATGAAAGACACCATGTCGACAGCAAAGACGGCCCCGCGGGTTGCCGCGGCGGTCTTGGGCCTGCTGTTGATGGCAGGCTGTGAAGACGGTCCGAAACTGGCCTTTTTGCAGCCCAAAGCCAAAGCCGGGGGGGAGATTCAGGCCTCCAGCAGCACCAAACTGGTCGAGCGCGACGTGGAAGCCCCTGATGTGTTCCAAGTGACCGAAGCGGGGCTGTGGGACGGGCGCCCGTCGATCGGCGGGGTCTGGGTTGCGCATCCGGACACCAAGGACCCGGAGCGGGTGATCATCCGCAACAATGCCAATGGCCAGTTTGTGATCGGCGCCCTGTTCCGGCGCGAACGGGAAATACCGGGTCCGCGGCTGCAAGTGTCCTCTGACGCGGCCGCCGCGCTGGGAATGCTGGCAGGCGCCCCGGCTGAACTGAACGTCACCGCCCTGCGGCGCGAAGAAGTCAGCAATGAAATACCGGCGGAGGAGCAGACAACCGAACTGCCGGCAGCCGCCGAAGAAGTTGATGCTGCCCAGGTGCTGGCCGCAGCCGCCGGACAGGAAATCTCGGAAACGCCGCTGGATCCGATTGCCGGAGCTGCCGCCGCGATTGAAGCCTCTACCCCGGCTGCGCCTGTGCCAGCGGCGCCTGCTGCCGCCCCGGTGGCCAAAACGCAGAATTCCGCGCTGGACAAACCCTACATCCAGATCGGCATCTTCAGCGTTGAAGCCAATGCCAAACGGACAGCCAACATGATGCGCAGCGCCGGCATGGTGCCAGTGGTGCGCGAGCAAGCCTCCAGCGGCAAGGCGTTCTGGCGGGTGCTGGTTGGCCCGGCGCAGAACAAGACTGAACGCAGCCAGCTGTTGAAAAGCGTAAAGGAAACCGGATTTGCGGATGCCTATGCTGTCACCAATTGATCCCGGCGCCAAGCGCCTGGGGCGCACTCTGATCTCGTCTCTGCAGCTGGCTTTGGCGGCGGGGCTGGCGGTCAGCCTGCCGGCGCTGCCGGCCGCCGCCTTTGATACCAAGGCGCGCGCCGCCTATGTGCTGGACGCAGGCACCGACACGGTGCTTCTGTCCAAGAACGCCGACGTGCCGCTTCCGCCTGCCTCGATGTCCAAGCTGATGACGCTGTATGTGGCGTTTGAGGCCCTGCGCGACGGGCGGCTGACGCTGGACGAGACGCTGCCGGTCAGCGAGCACGCGATGAGCTACAAAGGCTCCACCATGTTCCTGGACACCCAGGACCGGGTGCGGGTTGAGGACCTGTTGCGCGGCATCATCGTGCTATCCGGCAATGACGCCTGTGTCGTGATCGCCGAGGCGCTGAGCCCGGACGGAACCGAGGCCGGCTTTGCCCGCTATATGACCAAGCGCGGCCAGGATCTGGGCATGACCGCCTCGACTTTTGCCAATTCCAACGGCTGGCCTGCCGCCGGGCACCGGATGTCGGTGCATGATCTGGCGATTCTGGCCGAGCGGATGATAGAAGACTTCCCGGAATATTACCCGCTGTTTGCCGAAACCAAGTTCGAATTCGACGGTCGTGCGCCGTCCAACATCCGCAACCGCAATCCGCTGCTGAAGCTGGGCATCGGCGCCGATGGTTTGAAGACAGGCCATACCGAAGAAGCAGGCTATGGCCTGGTCGGCTCTGCCCAGCAGGGCGACCGGCGGGTGATCTTTGTGGTCTCCGGGCTGGACAGCGAGCGCGGGCGCGCAGAGGAGGCCGAGGCCCTGGTTAACTGGTCGTTTCGCCAATTTACCAAAAAAACCGTTGCCCAGGAGGGCGTCGCCATCGCCGAAGCCGAAATTTGGCGCGGGGCCGAGCAATCGGTAGGGCTGGTGCCGGCCAAGGATCTGGAGATCCTGCTGCCGTCGTTGTCAGCCAAAACCATTCAAGGCGAAGTTGTCTATAACGGCCCGATCGAGGCGCCGGTCGCCAAGGGCCAGCGCCTGGCAGAGCTGGTGCTGCAGCCCGAGGAATTGCCAGAGGTCCGGCTGCCGCTGGTGGCCGAAGCTGACGTGCCCGCCGGCGGTTTTGTGGTCCGTGTGAAGACCGCCGCGCTGGTGCTGATCAAGCAGTTTCTGACCGGTCCCGAGGGGGCGCTGTGACGGCTGGCGCAGGGCGCGGCCTGTTCATCACCTTTGAAGGCATCGACGGGTCCGGGAAATCAACACAATGCCGCCTGCTGGCGGAATCCCTGCAGGACGCAGGCCGCGACGTGGTGCTGACACGTGAGCCGGGCGGCTCTCCCGGTGCGGAAGAGATCCGCCGCCTGGTGCTGGAAGGCGATCCGGACCGCTGGTCGGCAGAGACCGAGTTGCTGTTGTTCATGGCAGCGCGGCGCGACCATCTGGAGCGCACCATTGAGCCTGCCCTCGCGGCGGGCAAGGTGGTGATCTGCGACCGTTTTGCTGACAGCACGCGGATGTATCAGGGGTTGTCCCGCGGTGATTTGCGCGCGGCAGTGGACCAGATGCACAAGCTGATGATTGGCCGCGAGCCGGACCTGACCCTGCTTATCGACATGGACCCGGCCACAGGGCTTGCCCGTGCCAAGGGGCGGCAGGGCAAGGAAGAACGCTTTGAGGATTTCGGCATCGGGCTGCAGGAGAAGATGCGCGCAGGCTTCCTGACGCTGGCGCTGGAGTTTGCGGACCGCTTCCGGGTTGTCAATGGCGCCCGCCCGGTGGAGGCCGTTGCCGCAGATGTGCGCCGGCTGGCGGACGCGGCCTTGGAAGGATCCCGTGCATGAGCACCGATGACGACCTGCCGCGCGCAGATCAGGCCGGAGGCGCCCCGCATCCGCGCGAAACCCGGCAGCTGATCGGCCAGGACGCGGCGGAACAGGATTTTCTGACCGCCTACACCTCCGGCCGGCTGCACCACGGCTGGCTGCTGACCGGCCCGCAGGGCGTCGGCAAGGCCACGCTGGCCTGGCGGATAGCCCGTTTTCTGCTGGCCACCCCCCCGGCGGAGGAAGGCCTGTTCGGCGCCCCGCCCCCGCCGCAGACATTGGACATTGATCCCGAACACCCGGTCTCGCACCGTATTCAGGCACTGGCAGAACCGGGGCTGGCGCCAATCACCCGCTCTTATGACGACAAGGGCAAGCTGCGCAGCCAGATTGTGGTGGACGATATCCGCAAGCTGAACCGTTTCTTCGGCCTGTCGGCGACGGACGGCGGGCGCCGTGTGGTCATTGTCGATGCCGCCGACGATATGAACATCAGTGCTGCCAACGCGCTGCTGAAGATGCTGGAGGAGCCGCCCGCGCGGACAACCATCCTGCTGATCTCGCACCAGCCCTCGCGCCTGCTGCCCACCATCCGTTCGCGCTGCCGCACCCTGCGGCTGGGGCCGCTGTCCGCCCCGGACATGGAGGCCGCATTGGCGCAATCCGGCGTTGAACTGCCTCAGAACATGGAAAATCTCGCCGCTTTGGCCGGCGGTTCCGTGGGCGCGGCGCTGCGGCTGATCAATCTGGGCGGGCTCAGGATCTATGCCGAGCTGGTGCAGATCCTTGCTTCCATGCCGCAGCTGGACCGCCAGCGCGCCATGGCACTGGCCGAAGCCGCCGCCCAGCGCGGGGCCTCCGCGCGTTTTGAACTGCTGCTCACGCTGACTGAGATGGCGCTGGCCCGGCTGGCGCGTACAGGCGCAACCGGAGTACCGCCAGCGCCGGAAGCAGCACCGCAGGAGGCGGCGATGCTGTCGCGGCTGTCGCCTGACGCGCGCAAGGCGCGCGCCTGGGCGGACCTCGCAGCAGAAGTGACCGCCCGCGCCCGCCACGGGCAGGCGGTGAACCTTGACCCTGCCGCGCTTGTCCTAGATACGGTTTTCAAGATGCAGGAAACCGCGTCGCGTTGAGGCCGGAAAGGCCCCGCGGCACTTACGGCGGCAGAGGATAGATGACCGAAGCGACCCCCCAGATAACGGACAGCCATTGCCACCTGGACTTCCCCGATTTCGAGGGCCGGCTGGATGAAGTGATTGCCAGCGCAGCAGAGGCTGGCGTGACCCGGATGGTGACGATTTGCACCAAGATGAAGGATGAAGCGTCCGTGCGTGCCATTGCCGAGGCACATGCGCCGGTGTTCTATGCCGCGGGCACCCACCCGATGAGCGCGGCCGATGAGCCGCTGGTCTCGGTGGATGATCTGGTGGCGCTGGCCAAACACCCCAAATTTGTCGGCATCGGTGAGACCGGGCTGGACTATCACTATACCGCCGACAGCAAGGACGTGCAGCAGGAGTCCTTGCGCATCCATATCGCTGCCGCCCGCGAAACCGGGCTGCCGCTGATCATCCACGCCCGCGCGGCAGATGACGACATGGCCCGCATTCTGGGCGAGGAGATGAAGAACGGCGCATATTCTTGCGTGATGCACTGCTTCTCTTCCTCGGCTGAGCTGGCCAAGGCAGCACTGGATCTGGGGTTCTACTTGTCGATGTCCGGCATCGCCGCCTTCCCCAAAAGCCAGGAGCTGCGCGATATCTTTGCCGCCGCCCCGGTGGAGCGCATTCTGGTCGAGACCGACGCCCCCTATCTGGCGCCGCCGCCCTACCGCGGCAAACGCAATGAACCGGCCTATTCCGCCTTTACCGCCAAAGCGGGTGCCGAGGTTTTCGGCATGGACTACGCCGATTTTGCCGCGCAGACGCAGGCGAATTTTGACCGGCTGTTCTGGAAGGCCGCAGCTTATGAGGCCGCCGCCTGATGGCTGAGATGCGGTTCACCATCCTCGGCTCGGGGTCCTCGGGCGGGGTGCCGCGGATCGGCGGCCATTGGGGCGACTGTGACCCCAAGAACCCGAAGAACCGGCGCCAGCGGTGTTCAATGCTGGTAGAGCGTGTTGATGAGGGCGGCACCACATCCGCGCTGATCGACACCACCCCCGACATGCGCAGCCAACTGCTGAATGCAGAGGTCAGCCGCCTGGACGCCGTGGTTTACACACACTCCCACGCCGACCATCTGCATGGCATCGACGATCTGCGCATGGTCTATTTCAATATGCGCCAGCGCATCCCTGTCTATGCCGATGGCGCCACTCAGAACGACCTGTTGAACCGCTTCGGCTATGCCTTTGCGCAGCCGGATGGTTCTCCCTATCCGCCGATCCTGGACCTGAAGACCATTGACGGACCTTTCAGCGTGAATGGCCCTGGCGGCGAAATCACTTTCCGCCCGTTTGAAGTCGATCATGGCTCGATCGACGCGCTGGGGTTCCGGATCGGCGGGTTGGCCTATCTGCCGGATGTGTCCAGAATTCCCGATGCCGCCTTGCCGGAGCTGGAGGCGCTGGATATCTGGATCCTGGACGGGCTGCGGCGCACCCCGCATCCTACGCACTTCAGCTATTCCGAAGCGCTGGAGTGGTTCGCGAAGATGTCCCCCAAACGCGGCATCATAACCAACATGCATATCGACATGGATTACGCCACGGTCGAAGCCGAGACTCCGGACCACATCACCCCGGCCTATGACGGCATGGTGATCCGGGTTGAACTATAGCGCAATGCCCAGGTCTGCCGCCGTGCGCCCCGGCCCGCTGGGCAGACCGCAGACTTCATCTTTGCAAAAATACTCCCGCCGGAGGCATCTGCGGCCAGAAGCCAAACACTGCCCCCTGAACGGCAGCATCCCTTGCCTTCAAGGGTCAGGCTGATGTTTCAAAGCCTTATTGACGTCATCCTGCCGGTTTTCCTGGTAGTCGGCGCGGGTTATGCCGCCACCGCACGGGGAGTGCTGACCCAGACGCATATCGAAGGCGTAATGAAATTCGCGCAGGGCTTTGCCATCCCCTGCCTGCTGTTCAAAGCGATGGCGGAGCTGGATCTGTCATCCAGCTTTGACCCGCGGCTGCTGGCGAGCTTTTATACCGGCGCTTTCACCTGTTTCCTGATTGGCGTGTTCGGTGCGCGGGTGCTGTTCAAGCGGGAGTGGGAGGACTGCATTGCCATCGGGTTCTGCTGCCTGTTCTCCAACTCGGTGCTGTTGGGCCTGCCGATCACTGAACGCGCCTTTGGCCCTGAGAACCTGACCGGAAACTACGCGATCATCGCCTTCCATTCGCCGTTCTGTTACGGCGTCGGCATCACCGTGATGGAGATCGTGCGCAATCGCGGCGCGGGTGGGATCAGGACCGTCTCGGCTGTGCTGAACGCAATGTTCCGCAATGTGTTGATCCTGGGCATCGCGCTGGGGTTTGCGGTGAACCTTTCCGGGCTCACCATTCCGCTGGTGGCGGATGAGGCGCTGTCGCTGATCATCCGCGCCGCCCTGCCCTGCGCGCTGTTTGCCCTGGGCGGCGTGCTGGTGAAATACAGGCCTGAGGGCGATCTGCGGGCAATCCTGTTTGTCTGCTTCACCTCTTTGATGATCCATCCGGCGATCGTCTGGGTGCTGGGCTCGGCCCTGGCCTTGCCGCAGGATCTGTTCCGCTCGGGCGTTTTGAACGCGGCGATGGCAACCGGGTTCAATGGTTATATCTTTGCCAATATGTACGGGCGGGCCAAACGGGTGGCCGCGTCCTCGGTGCTGATCGCCACCGGAGCGAGCATCCTGACTGTGTGGTTTTGGCTGCTGGTGCTGAGCTGACAGCTGCAGCGCAGCAGCGTTGCGCCCGGCATCAGCCGGGCAGCGCCCGCCGTCACAGTGTCGGCGGGCGCTCGCGCCGGTGACAGGTCACCAGCGCGGGTCGTCCAATTCCAGCGGGAAGCCTTTGGGCAGCAGGCCGGCCTGGAACCAGTTGATGAAGGAGTGGATAGAGAACACCGGCAGCCCGGTGGCCTTCCTCACATCGCGGGCATAGGGCACCATATTGGTGCATTCCAGCACGATGGCGCCCAGATCGGGCATGTCCGCAACCATCGCACGGGCGGCGTCGATCATGTCCAGGCGGCAGGCTGCAAAGTCGATTTCCGGCGCGTCGCCCAGGATGTCGCGGGTAAAACAACGCAGACTGTCAGTGCCTGCGATGGGCGTATCCGGCGCAACACCTGCGGCCTCAAGATGCGCCGGGGTCAGCGTGGCCTTGGAAATCGTCAGGATGCCGCAGCGCTTGCCTGCGGGCAGAAGAGTCTGCACCATCGGAACCTGCATCAGCGAGGACGTCGCCACCGGCACCCCCAGCGCCTGTTTGACCTCGTCCTGGATCAGCGCCAGAAAACCGCAGTTGGTAGTAATGCCGTCGGCGCCCATGGCAACCAGATCGCGGCCCGCATCCACAAACAGATCAATCAGTTCCCTGGGGTTGCCGCGCACCACGTTTTCGGGATTGGCGCCGCGCACCACTTTGTAATGCACCGGAAAGTCCCAGGTCATTGCATTGCCCATATCGCCATGGATGCGGGGAAAGCGCGTTTCCAGCATCAAGATGCCAACCGCGGCGCCAAAGACTGTTTTTCCGCCTTGTTCCATGAGGACCCCCTATTCGTCTGGCACGTAGAGCTGGGAAAAGGCGATGCGGACAGCTTCCGTCGCCTCCTCGCGCCGTTTTTCGATATGGCTGCGCATGGCCGCTGTGGCAGCATCAGTATTGCGGGCGGCGATGCCTTCGACGATCTGGCGATGAGCCGAGATATCGCCCGGCGCCCTGCCCCCTGCCCGGTCGCGCATGCGTTTGAGGTCAATGAGGCGGATATAGCGGATCCGGCCATTGAGATTGTTGAGGATCCGCTGCAGCTCGCTGTTGCCCGAAAGCTGCGCCAGCCGGGCGTGAAAGCTTTCATCCATCGCCAGGAGCGCCTCCGGATCCGTCGCGCTTTGATACTCCGGCTCCATCCGGTTGAGGTAGTCCGCCAGCGCCGCGATGTCGTCATCCGGGGCGCGGGTGCAGGCAAAGCGCACCGCCTCGCATTCCACCGCCACACGGGCCTCATACAGGTCCATGATATAGCTGGGGGTCAGCGGGCGGCAGAAGAAGCCGCGGTTGTTCTGGAAGGTCAGAAACCCTTCGGCCACCAGCCGGTTCAGCGCCTCGCGCAGCGGCGTGCGGCTGGCACCCAGCACTTCGGACAAGGCGCTTTCGTTGATCCGCTGGTCGGGCTTGAAGGCAAAATCCGCCGCCATCCGGCGCAACGCCTCGTAAACCCTGTCCACATTGCTTTCGCGTTTGGCCATGTTCCCGCCATTCGTTCATTTCGCGGTGCAAGGTACGGCGGCACCCGTTCCTTGGCAATATTGAATTCGAAACTGCATACAGTTTCGAAAGCGGATCAAGGACCGTTTTCCGAATAGGGCGCCAGCTCCTGTTTCAATAGCGCCAGAAACTCCTGCCCCACTGCCGACAGCGGGCGCGACTTGGAGGTGATCACCGCCATGTCCATCATGATCCGCGGCCGGAACGGGCGGGAGATAAAGCCGCCGCCGCTCTCGAAATTCAGCACAAAGGGGTCCAGGATCGAGACCCCCATGCCTTCCTGCACAAAGCTGAGGAGGTTCTTGAACAAATGCGAATGCACACGGGTTTTCAACGGGATACCGGCCTGCTGAAACACCTCGCGGGTGCGGCGATGGGTCATGTGATCGGGGCCCATGACGATGAACGGCACGCCTTCCAAAAGTTCAGGCGTCAGCACGTCATGTTCCGCCAGCGGACTGTCCGCGGGCATCGCCAGCAGGGTTTCGACGTTGATTGGATGCGCCTCCAGCCCGTCGTGGATCAGGGGCATTTCGCAAACACCGATTTCGAAAAGGCCCGCGATCACCCATTCCTGGATCTTCAGCGAATACTGCGCCTGAAAGGAGATCGACAGGTCCGGCCTTGTGCGGGCGAAGCGGGCGATCAGTGCGGGCATGAAACCGAAGGACAAGGAGTGCTGCGAAGCAACCTGCAGCTGCCCTGCCTGTTTGTTCTGCAGGTCGGTTACCGCCTGTGCCACATGATCAAAACCGCGCACCACGGTATCGACCTCCTGAAACAGGACGCCTGCTTCGGGTGTCGGGATCAGACGGCCTTTGCTGCGCTCGAACAGTTTGAGGCGGGTCTGCCGTTCGAGCTGGTAAAGCAGGTTGGAAATACCGGGCTGCGAGATGCCCAGCTGCTCGGCCGCGCCGGTGACGGTGCCGGTTTCGACGACCGCGTGGAATGCCTGCAACTGGCGGAAGCGGAGGGACATCGGCAGCACATCATTTTTTATGATAGTATATCGAGTTCTTTGTATTGGTAATGATGATCAAGTCAAGGCAAGCTTTGCCCAGCTTTTGGGAGGAAGAGCAAAGTGCTGGAACAAAAGATTGCCGGGATGGATCTGTGGCATCTCGCGCTGCCGGTGATGTCGCGCCGCGACCATGGGATCGGCTCTGTCGAGGGCTCCTGCGAGGTTGTGATCGTTCGGCTGCGCAGCGAAAGCGGCTCCGAAGGATTTGGCGAGGCATCGACCTGGTCGGTGTTCACCGGCACGCCGGAAGCGAGCCTGGCAGCACTTGACCGCTACATCCGCCCGCTGGTTGAGGGCCGCCGGGTGGCGGACCGCGCCGCGATCATGGAGGATGCAGCCAAAGCCGTCGCCCATTGCACCGAGGCCAAGGCGGCGCTGGAAAGCGCCCTGCTGGACCTGACCGGGCGGATCACCGGGGCGCCGGTCTGGGCGCTGCTGGGCGGCAAGTGCCGCGATACCATCCCGCTCAGCTGTTCGATTGCCGATCCCGATTTTGCCAAGGACATCGACCTGCTGCACCGGCTGCGTGCTGACAAGGTGGGACTGATCAAGCTGAAAACCGGGTTCAAGGATCACGCGTTCGACATCATGCGGCTGGAGCGGATTGCCAAGGATTTCCCGGAATTCCGGGTGCGGGTGGACTATAATCAAGGCCTCAGCATTGAAGATGCGCCGCGCCAGGTGCGCGATGTGGCCCTGTTCAAGCCGGATTTCATCGAGCAGCCGGTGCGGTTCCACCATTTTGGCATGATGGCCAAATTGCGCGGGATGATTGATGCGCCGCTTTTGGCAGACGAAAGCGTATTCGGCCCCGAGGACATGGTGCGCGCAGCGCGTGAGGGCATCTGCGACGGCGTCTCGGTCAAGATCATGAAATCGGGCGGTCTTACACGCGGCCAGACCGTGGCGCGGATTGCCGCGGCAAACGGGCTGTCCGCTTATGGCGGCGATATGTTCGAGGCGGGTCTGGCGCATCTGGCGGGCACCCACATGATTGCGGCCACGCCGGAGATCAGGCTGGGCTGCGAGTTCTATCAGGCGAGCTATTTCCTGAAGGAAGACATTCTGGAAACACCCTTTCAGGTCAGGGACGGCCAGGTGGTGGTGCCGGATGGGCCAGGGCTGGGCATCAAACCTGACGTGGGTAAGCTGGACCGCTATGCGGTTTCCAAGAAGGTTGCGGCATGACGGCGGAGAAGAAAACCGTTGCCATCATCGGTGCCGGCATTGTCGGCGTCTCGGCTGCGATCGAGCTGCAGCGCGACGGGCATGATGTGGTGCTGATCGACGGCAAGGGACCGGGCGAAGGCACCAGCCACGGCAACGGCGGCATTCTGGCCTCCTGCTCGATCGTGCCGGTCACCGGCCCGGGGCTGTGGAAGAAGGCGCCGAAGATGCTGCTGGACCCGAACCAGCCCTTGTTCATGCGCTGGGGCTACTTGCCCAAACTGGCACCCTGGCTGATGAAATACATGAGCCATGCCAATGCAGACGACACCACGCGCATTGCCGCTGCGCTGGCGCCCATCGTCGGGGATTCGCTGGCGGACCATCAGGCGCTGGCGGCAGGGACCGGGGCGGAACGGCACCTGAAGCCGTCCGATTACCTGTTCCTCTACAATGACCGGGCGCATTTCGGCGAGGACGCCTTTGGCTGGGGTTTACGGAGGAAACACGGCTTTAACTGGGACGAGTTGGAGGGTGCGGATGTCCGGGCCTATGATGATATCTATGCGCCGGAGCTTGGCTTTGCCGCGCGGCTGAAGGATCACGGCATCATCTCGGATCCCGGCCAGTATGTGAAGGATCTGGCGGCACATGTGGTGGCCAATGGCGGTCAGTTGATCCAGGCTTTTGTTACCGATGTGGCCCGCGAGAACGGGCAAGTGACCGGCGTGCGGGCGGGCGGTGAGACCATTGCTTGCGATGCCGTTGTTGTTGCCACCGGCGTCTGGTCCAAGCCGCTGGCAGAGAGATTGGGAATTTCCGTACCACTGGAAGCAGAACGCGGCTATCATCTTGAATTATGGGAGCCTTCGGCGATGCCAAAGGCGCCTGTCATGGTGGCAGCGGCCAAATGCGTGGTGACCCCGATGAAGGGACGGATCCGGATTGCGGGCATTGTGGAATTCGGCGGGCTGGAGGCCGGACCGTCAAAAGCCCCGCTGGAGCTGCTGAGCAGAAACGCGCGGCGCATCCTGCCCGGTGTCACCTGGAAACACGAAGAGGAATGGCTGGGCTACCGCCCGGCGCCTGCAGATTCGATCCCGGTGATCGGCGAAGTGCCGGGCCTGTCCGGCGCCTTTGTGGGCTTTGGCCATCATCATATCGGCCTTACCGGCGGGCCGAAAACTGGCCGCCTGTTGGCGCAGATGATTTCGGGCCGCACCCCGAACATGGACATAAGCGCCTATGATCCGGCGCGCTATGCGATTTGAAACCAACCAGTGCCCCATAAGGGGCCGAAACTGAAACAGGGAGAAGACCATGAAGAAACTGACCAGACTGCTGGCCGCCACCGCGTTGACGGCGGCTGCCGCCCTGCCCGCCGCGGCGGAAACCTGGGACATGCCGATGGCCTATTCGGCCTCCAACTTCCACTCGGCCACCGGCGCCGAGTTTGCTGAATGCGTGACCACCGGCACCGGCGGCGAAGTTGAGATCAAGACGCATCCGTCGGGCTCGCTGTTCAAAGGTGCTGACATCAAACGCGCGGTGCAGACCGGCCAGGCACCGATCGGCGAGCGGCTGCTGTCCGGCCACCAGAATGAGAACGCGCTGTTCGGCTTTGACTCGATCCCGTTCCTGGCGACCTCGTTTGATGACAGCGACAAGCTGTGGAAAGCCGCCAAACCGGCGATTGAGACGCTGCTGGCCGAGCAGAACCTGACACTGCTTTATGCCGTGCCGTGGCCGCCGCAGGGGCTGTATTTCAAGAACGAGGTGAATTCGGTTGCCGAGATGAAGGGCATCAAGTTCCGCTCCTACAACAATGCCACCTCGCGGCTGGCAGAGCTGACGGGCATGCTGCCGGTGACCATTGAAGCGGCTGAAATCAGCCAGGCCTTTGCCACAGGCGTGGCGGAATCCATGGTCTCGTCCGGCTCCACCGGTTACGACCGCAAAGTTTGGGAAAGCCTGAGCTATTTCTATGAAGTGGACGCCTGGCTGCCGCGCAACTACGTGTTTGTGAACACTGAAATCTGGAACGGCACATCCGCGGCCAATCAGAACGTGATCCAGGGCTGCGCCAAGCTGGCGGAATACGCAGGCAACTGGCGCGCCAAGGAATACACCGGGTTCACCCTGCAAGGTCTGCGCGATGGCGGCATGAATGTAGGTCCGGCATCCGATCAGATGGCGGGCGAGCTGAAGGAAATCGGCGTCACCATGACCAATGAATGGCTGGAAGCCGCAGGTGACGAGGGCAAGGCCATCGTCGACGCCTTCCGCACCGAATAATCAGACCGATTGAGACGGGCGGCGCGGCAGGTGCCGCCCGTATTCACATATAAAAATGCCGATGGGGATGATATGACTGTGCTCAGGGGGCTGCGCTCCGGACTGGATTTTTTGTACTTTGCGGCGGGGGTGCTGGCCGCCCTCTGCCTGATTGCCATTTTAGGCCTGATCGTTGTCCAGATGCTGGCCCGCTGGACCGGTGAAGTCTTCCCCGGCGCGCCGGATTATGCCGGTTACGCGATGGCGGCAGCGTCGTTCCTGGCCTTTGCCAATGCGCTGAACCGGGGCAGCCATATCCGGGTGTCCATTCTGCTGAATGCAGTGCCCGATGGCTTCCGCCGGGGGCTGGAGATCTGGTGCTTTGGCATCGGCACTGCGGTGATGTGGTATTTCACCTATTACGCCTATCGCTTTGTCTACTGGAGCTGGAAGTTCAACGATGTGAGCCAGGGCCAGGACCGCACACCGCTGTGGATACCGCAAAGCGTGATGCTGTTCGGCGGGGCTGTTCTGGCCGTCGCCCTTACCGACCATCTGATCCATGTGATCTTTCGCGGTGACCACCGCATCACCCGGGATCTGGACGACCAGAGCCACGCGGAGTAAGCCTCATGGAAAACATCTCAGTCATCATTCTGTTTCTCTTCGTGCTGTTCACCCTTCTGGGGTCCGGCGTCTGGGTTGGCCTGGCGCTGATGGGCGTGGCCTGGGTCGGCATGGAGCTGTTCACCACACGGCCCGTCGGCGACGTGATGCTGACCACGATCTGGTCGGCTTCGTCCAGCTGGACCCTGACGGCGCTGCCGATGTTCATCTGGATGGGCGAAATCCTGTACCGGACGCGATTGTCCGAGGACATGTTCAAAGGGCTGGCACCCTGGATGGCGCCCTTGCCCGGCGGGCTGGTGCATACCAATATCGTCGGTTGCACGGTGTTTGCCGCGGTCTCCGGCTCGTCTGCGGCAACGCTGACCACCGTGGGCAAGATGTCGATCCCGGAACTGCGCAAGCGCAACTATCCCGAACCCATGGTGATCGGCACGCTGACGGGTGCTGCAACGCTGGGCCTGATGATCCCGCCGTCGCTGACGCTGATTGTCTATGGCGTCACCATCAATGAATCGATCACCAAGCTGTTCTTTGCCGGCATTCTGCCCGGCCTGGTGCTGGCAGCGATGTTCATGGGCTATGTGGCGATTTACTCCAAAGTCAGCAAGGACTGGAACCCAACCCCCGAAGCCAAGCTGAGCTTTGCCGAGAAGGTGAAGAACTCCCGCTTTCTGGCGCCGGTGATTGCGCTGATCATCGTGGTGATCGGGTCAATGTACCTTGGCATTGCCACCGCGACCGAGGCGGCGGCATTCGGGGTTATCGGTTCGCTGCTGCTGGCATTGGGCCAAGGCTCGCTGAACTGGAAAACCTTCACCGACAGCCTGATGGGCGCCACCCGCACCAGCGCGATGATTGCGCTTATCCTGGCGGGGGCTGCATTCCTTTCCCTGTCGATGGGGTTCACCGGCCTGCCGCGCGGGCTGGCGGATCTGATCGCGGGGTGGGAGCTGTCGCGCCTGGAACTGCTGATGGTGCTGCTGGTGTTCTACATCGTGCTGGGCTGCTTCCTGGATGGCATCTCCTCGGTGGTGCTGACCATGGCGGTGGTCGAGCCGATGATCCGGCAGGCGGGCATTGACCTCATCTGGTTCGGCATCTTCATCGTGGTGGTTGTGGAAATGGCGCAGATCACCCCGCCGATCGGCTTCAACCTGTTTGTGATGCAGGGCATGACGCACCACGAGATGAGCTATATCGCCCGTGCCGCGATTCCGATGTTCCTGATCATGGTGCTGATGGTGTTTGTGCTGATCGCCTTCCCGGAGCTGGCGACCTATCTGCCGAACAACCTCAGGCCAGGGCCGGTCTAGCCCCATGCTGCGCGCGCTTGCCTTTGCCGCCCGGCATGGGCGGGCCGCGCTGGTTCTGGGGCTATTGGCCGGGCTGTTGCTGCCCAGTCTTGCCGCGACGCTTCAGCCCTGGCTGCCGGAAATGGTGGCCGGGCTTTTGTTTTTGAACGCCTACAGGATCGGCTTGCGCAAGGCTGCCGGCGGGTTAGCGGACGGCATTGGCACCGTCAAAGCCATTGCGCTGCTGCAAGTGGGGCTGCCGCTGCTGGCCTTGGGGCTGGCGTCATTGTTCGGCGTGGCGCAGACGCCCGCCGCCGTGGCGCTGATCCTGATGCTAAGCGCGCCGTCTGTGACCGGCAGCCCCAATATCACTGCGCTGATGGGGCATGCGCCGGAACCAGCCTTCCGCCTGCTGATCCTTGGCACCGCGCTGATGCCGCTGACAGTAATTCCGGTGTTTCTGCTGGCCCCCGGCCTGGGAGGCCTTGGGGATGTGCTGCGCGCGGCAGGGCGGCTCATTGGCGTGATTGGCATCACCGTGATCTGCGCCTTCCTGCTGCGCCGCCTGACCCTGCCGCAACTGCGCGAGGATCAGGCCAAGGCTATCGATGGGCTGACCGTGATCGCGCTGGCAGTGATCGTTGTTGGCCTGATGGCGGCGCTGGGGCCTGCGTTGCGCGCCACGCCTGTGCTGGTGCTGCAATGGCTGGGCTTTGCGCTGGCTGCCAACCTCGGCCTGCAGGCGCTGGCCTTCGCAGCGATGCGCCGCCGCGCGGGCAGTGGCGCCGTGCCTGTATCCGTTGTCGCCGGCAACCGGAACTTCGCTCTGTTTTTGATCGCCCTGCCCGCAGCCACAACCGATCCGCTGCTGATCTTTCTGGGTTGCTACCAGATCCCGATGTATCTGACCGCGATCCTGATGAAGCCGCTATACGGGCGCGCCGCACTCAGGACAGAAATGTAACGCCAGACATCCGGCGGATCAGCTCGGCATCAGCCTGGTAGCTTTCACTCATCTCATCCACCAGCGCCTGCGACCAGCCCGGCAGATCGATTTCCTCTTCGATTGCCTCCTCCTCGTGGAAGTAGCTGAGGAACAGCGCGCGCACCCGTTCACGCTGGTCTTCCGACAGGCCGGGGCGGTTTGCCAGATAGGTCTCCAGCCGCTCATATCCCGCCTCCGAGATAATGCCGCGGGTAATGTCCAGTTCGCCGGCAAAACGGAAACCGTCACCCAGCCCCGTCACCTGCCCCAAAATGTTGGGCCAGATCACCGGCGTTTCCTCGTTGCACCAGACCGTGATGCGGCAGCCGGGGTTGCTGTCCTGAATATCTGCAACAACGTCCGACCAGCGCAGATTCAGGAAATCCGTGCCTGCGGAAAACTTCTCCCAGGTCCGGCTGGACTGGGATTTGAACACCGGTCCGATCAGCGTAGCCGGATTGCGCAGGCCCAGGAAAAATTCGCACGGATTGCCCGGGAAGACTGTTCTCAGCGCCGCGGTATTGCTGCCCGCATTGCGATAGAGCCGCCCGCCGCTGAGCATCCAGCCCGGCACCCCGAGAAAGCCGGAGTTGGTCAGGATGATCCGCGAAACACTCTGATCCTTGACCATGCCGTCCAGCAGCGCCGCGCGTTCCTGATCGGTGACGGTGTCCTGGTTTTGCTTGCGCAGCATTTGATTGAGCGCTGCCAAATAGGTGCCCGGTCGGCGGATCATCACGCCCTGTTCCAGAAGCCGCTGCGCATCCTTACGCAGCGACCAGGTCAGCTGGCCGTTGTCTGTGTTTGGCGCCCCAACGTGGAAAGCAAGGGTTACGTCCCGCATGTCAGTTCCTGCCTGGTTCATCGTCCTGTCCGGCCTTCGCCCTTTCCCTGCTCAGCGTTTGGTCCCGGCGCGCGGCCCGGCGGATTTCACATGTCATAACCGCGCCTTCATACGGCGGAAGAACCGGTCATCCCGTTGGCGCAAAATATACTCGCAGGCTTGTTTCGCAAGGCGCGGATGGCCGCGGTCCAAAGCCAGATTGGCCAGCTCCCGCTGAAACCGGGGGAATTCGTGGCGTTTGCGCAGCAGGAGGTGGAACTGGTGCGGTGTCAGGCCGCCGGAAATGGCACCGCGGGCAATCTCCTGCAGGACCCCCATCTGCTGCAGCGAAGAACCCAGCCGGTGGCCCAGCAGCGGGCAGCGCCAGAAGGTGACATTTGCCCCGGAAAACCGCGCCGCATGGGCCGCATCCGGCGCCACGTAGGGGTCGAACATGATATGCACGTCGCCTGCCGCCTGGCTGGCCAGGGAGGCATCCCCGAAGGGGCCGGAAAAATCCCTGTCCCACACCTTCTTGTAACGCATTTCCCAAGGCACCAGGGTCTTGTCGAGGGTGGATTGCGGGCTGATCGCAAACACCGTCGATCCGGGCGCTGCCGCCGCAAAGGCCGCCGCTGCATAGCCCCCCATTGAGGCGCCATAGAACACCACCCGGGAAAATTGCGCAAAGAAACCGCTGTCGCGCAGTGCCTCGAACTTGGCGGTGACCTCCTGGTGGCGGAACCAGGTCCAGCCGTTGGCCATCACCCCCAGCATTGACCAGCCCTGCGCCTCGATGAAGCTAAAGCCCCAGGGCCGCCGGTCATCGCGTTTGGTCATGGCAATATCAAGGTTGTCGAAGGTCACCACCAGCGTTTCGCCACGTGGCATGAACAAAAAGGAATGCTCTTCCAGCTCATCAAAGAAGCCTTCCTTGCCGGCCAGCTGGCGGGCCACCTTGGACCACTCCCCCGAAGGCGGCAGCACCTCCTGCGGCTCGGCAGAGAGGATTGCCAGGCCGTTTTTGCCTGCCTCCGGCGGCACCAGCGTATTGCAGCTGCCATAGGCCTTGAGAAACGGGTAGCTGCCCGACCCTTTGCGGATTTCAATCACCAGACGGCTAAGCGGATGCAGCGCGCGGTCCAGCATGGGCGCGGCGTTCTGGATCTTGTGGCGTGCGCCAAAGCCGTTCAGCGCCAGGATCACGTCATAGCTGCCCAGATCACGCGGCCGGCTTACAACGCGGATCGCGTCCCGGTCCACACCGCCCTGTTCAAGCCGCGCCTGCCAGGTTTGCAGCTGCGCCGCATCGGGTTCTTTTGCCTGCCCCTTGCGGTCGCAGGAGATCAGATCGATTGTGCAGCCGTAGCGCTGATATAAAAGAATACACAGTTCCGGCGCCTGGCCGTTGATATCGGCAACCGTGCGAACGTCGTCGGCATCCAGTGCCGGCAGCACGCCTTTGAAATCAAAACCTTCACTCATCATGCGTCGTCAACTGCCCTTCAGGGAACCCCCGGCACCGGACCACCCCGTGCCGGCAACCATCTGCCCGTGGAAACCAGCGCAATTCCACAGCTCTCCTTTGCGCTGCTTTACCCGAAAAGGATTAAGGATCCGGTTACCGGTCACGCCTCTTGTCCGGCACAGGCCAGAACTGTGGAGTATTTGCCGTGCTTGGCCAGCACCTTGACGGTGCCGAAGCTTTTCATGGCGCCGATGCCGCCGGACCCCTTGCGGATATCCAGAACAATCCCGCCGCCGGGGCTGATCTGCTTGCTGAACAGATCCTGGTAGGTGGCTACGGGATAGTGGAACCCGCAAGACGCCAGGCTGATCACCAGATCAAAAGCACCAAGCGCTGCGGTGTCTTCGGTCTTGGGGTTGATGGTGGTGATTTTTTCAGCAGGCACGCCGTTCTTTTCCAGAAACGCGCGGGCGGTTTCCAGGCTGGTATAGCCTGCGCCCTCACCCTCAAACCCGAAATGACGGCTGTTGCCCTCTTCGATATCAATCAGCGTGATACTGCAGCCATAGCGGCGGTGCAGCAGCAGGCTGGCAAAGGCATACCCGCAGCCGATATCCGCGGCCCGTCCGGGCGCAATGGGATCGGTGGCCTTCAGGAAGAAATCGCATTCCCGCTCTGCAATCCGGATCGATTCATGCAGAATGTAGTCCCGCTGCGACCGGGCTTCTGCCAGCAGCAGCTTTTCGTCACCTGCCATCCAGTCCTTGATGGTCTGGCCGGAGCTGGCCAGTTCCGAGCGTTGCAGCAGGATATTGGCGACGTCCTGGTCGCTGAACATCGAGTAATCCAGCGCTGCCGGGTCGATTTTTTCCACGGGTATCTCTTCCGGTTCAGGGGCCGGTTGCAGCAGGTGGCGGGTTTTTTCCGCATCAATCCCATGCTGGGCCAGCAAGTCATGGACATAGCAGCCTTCGGCAGGCACGCCGCCGTATTTGGCCGCGATATTGCGAAAGCGGCGGCCCCAGAAATGGATCGACAGCGTATCGTCGCGGATATGGCCGCGTGCCTGGTTCGGGCGGTTCGGGTTCAGCACCACCCCGGCCCGTTTGAACGGCACGGGATAAATCACATGACCTGGCCGCGAATTCTTAACCTCGCCGGTTTCCTGAAGGAACCAGGTAAGCGCGTCCGGCCCCCAGACCCCCCAGGGTAAAAGCGAGACATGAACCCCCTGCCCGCTGTCCTTAAGCGCTTGCAGTTCGGCCTGTTTTTCAGCGCTGTACCAGGGCGGAACAGGGTATTCATCGCTGGTGAAGCGCAGCATCGCCGCCAGGGTCTTGGAGGTTTTGGGCAGCCGCAGAACCCCATTGTTGACCATCGGCTTGTCGTCTGAGATCCAGCCATGGAAATGTTTGCCCTTGATGTTCCAGGGCTGGCAGCAATAGGCATCGGTATCGGCCCAGATGTAATTGGTCTTGCGCAGCAAATGCAGGCGGAAGACATCGGCATGATAGGCCGGGCTGCCGGTGCGGGCGTGGCGGATGATGCGGTCGGCAGGCAGGATCTCATTGGCATCCGCCACTTGCACCCCGTCTGGCACGCCCTTGACCTCGTCATAGGTGAATAGCACCACCTCGTGGCCGTGATCCAGAAAGGACTGAAGGCAAAGCTGCTCCAGCCAGCTGAGTTCTGGACCCACCCATAGTGACGCAATGGCCGGAAGTGCCATGATGACTGCCCCTCAAAAAACTAATTAATGCAGCTGTTTATCAGCGCTTCTTTGTTAACGGAATTTAGCCCGCGGCCCGGAGTCCTGTCAATGTGCAGACCACCGGGATCAATGGTTGGTTTCGCCCCGCTCGACCGTGAACCAGAAATCGCTGCCCGGCTCCTTTTCGGCGATCTCGTCAGGGATAACTCCGGGGCCGCTCAGAAAGACATTGGCGCCGAAATGCGCGTGCATCCGCGACAGCTTGCACAGCTTACCGCCGGTCAGCTCCTGGAACAGCTCCAGCATGTCATCGCGGAGTTTCAACTCCTCGATCTTCTCGCGGTGTTTGCGGCTGGCGTATTCATGTGCCGTGGCAATATCCGGGTCTGCCAGCAGCCGCGCCATCTCCGCTTCCAGCGCCGGGATCATGCGCTGGATTGAGCGTTCCTCCTCGGCGTTGTTGTTCATCCGGAACCAATAAGACAGACCCTGATCGCGGTCCACGTGGTTCACCCGGCCGCGGTCGCGCTTGACCAGAAAGCTTTCGGCGCTGCGCACGGCGTAATGATTGAGCTGCACCAAGTCATAGCCATAAGTATCCATCGACGAACGCCAGCCGTTGCGGAACATCTCGCGCGGCATGTCCTGGCCGGAGCCGTTGACCCAGCGGATGTCCTCCCACAGCTGCGGCTTCAACCCCTTGGGGCGGTGAACCCCCAGCTTCTTGAAGATACCGGTGTTGCGGAACAGGGTCTTGAAACCCCAGGCCTGGTGCGGTTTGCGGGTCACTTCAAAGGCACAGCGGGTGAATTCCCGGGTGATCAGATCGCCGGTGAAATCGCGCACGTCATTGTTGCCGAACAGCCGCCAGGTCATTGCGATCATATTGGCATCGCCCACGGCCTCAAACAGGTCCGGCAGCCGGCCATCGCCGCATTTGATGTTGATGAACTCATCCACATCCATGCAGACCAGCCAGTCGGCCTCCCGGATCACCGGCTCTTCCTCCGCCGCCTGCAAGGCCGCGTGCTGCGGCTTCAGATCCGTATTGCGGAACGGGTTTTCGCGGTGCTGGACGATGCCCTTATCCTGCAGCAGCTGCAGCATTGTGTCGGTGCCATCGGTGCAGTCGTTGGTGTAGACGATAAAATCATCCACCCCGATTGCACGGTGGTAGGCCAGCCATTCCAGAATGAACGGCCCTTCGTTTTTCATCGTGGTGACGACAGTGGTCTTGGGCTTGCCACGGCGCCGCTTAATCGCATCCTCCGGAGGGATACGCACGGGCTTGGCGTTGAAATAGCCCGTGGCCAGCGCCAGCAGTTCCGGCGTTTCCATCAGGCTGGTCTTCGGCACGATCTTGGACACCGTGTCGGTTGGATGCCGCAGGGCCATGCAGCGGTAAAACCGCAGATCCTCCGCCGGATCAGGCTCTGCCCCGACCACCCGGATCAGCCGCCAAATGCAGTTCCCGCCGGCTGTGGCCGGTGCCACACACCAGCGCGGCCGCAGCCCGGTGGCATCAAACTGGGTGCAGATGTGATCCGCAAAAGACGCCTGGCCGCCCTTGCGCACCCGCCATGGATAGGCCTGCACCCCGCCCAGCCGCAGACAGCCCGTCGGCGCGGCGACGGCCCGGTCAAACACATTCGGCCCCTCATCCGGCGCCAGCAGGTCGAATAGGTCGATGTTGGCCACTGCCCGTGCCCGCGCCAGAAAGCGGGCACGCAGGATTTCATAGATCAGAAACTCACCCAGCGGTGCCCGCCAGGGATCGGTAGGCGGGATCTCCATCCGGTCTTTGCCCGGCGCCCCCGGCACGTTGAACGGATGCGCCTCCTCCGGCAGGCCATCCTTGCCCAGGGGCAGCTTGGAATGCACCACCACGACCCGCTCAAGCCCCTTGATGGAGCCAGCAAGCGCTTGCAGTTCCTCTATAAAACGGCGGCTGTCTTGCGGATACGCCCGGTCGAGAATGACAGCCCCTTGCAGACCATGCTGCGCCGCATGGAACCGCAGCCATTCGGCCGCAGTTCGGGCCGTTTCACCATTGCGGACAGCGGCCAGTACATTGAGCCCGGCAAACAGGTCTGTCTCCTCCGGGTGGAGCGGAACATTGTACAGCGCCCCCTCAGCAGAAACCGTGACCGCGCTGGGGCCGTCCGAAATCCCGGTCTCCAGAACCGGTGCACCGCCATAGTTGTGCAGAACTGTCTTGTCCGCCGGGGACGCAATGCCAAGCCCCTCCCGCGAGGTTCCGGATTTGAAGAACAGGCGGGCAATCCGCCCGCTGGACGCAGGCAGCTCCACGGCGTCCAGCAGGATGCTTCCCGCCAGGGACAACGCGCTGAGTTCGCGTTCAAGGATCATGCCGTCGCAATTTCCGGGGTCTGAACTGGGCATACTGCTGCATCACGTTTTTGCGTTGTTGGCTCCGAATGCCAGGCACAAGGAACGCAGCCGGTTATAGCCGGCCCGCAGATCTGCCGGAACCGGCAAACGCCGCCAGCACCCGCCAAAGGGTCCGGCAGCTGATATTCCCGCAACAGACCGGCGCGCGTATAACGTTGACGCACGGGCGCATCGGCGTTTTTACAAATTTTCAGGTGTAATTTGGTGCGGTCGAGAAGACTCGAACTTCCACTCCGGTTAAGGAACAGCGACCTCAACGCTGCGCGTCTACCAATTCCGCCACGACCGCACTGTCTTAGGCTTGGTGTCGAGGCATATAGACCAGCCCGGATGCGATGTGAAGCTGAAAATCATCTTTTTTGAACAGAATATGCACCCCGGCAGGCCACGCAGCATAAGCGTTGGAAAACAGCCGGGTATCCGGCTGCCTCCGGTTTCTCAGCACCCCTTGGGAGCAGCCTCAGTTGCCCTGGGCTGCCAGCTGGCGGCGCAGCACCATCTCGCCCGACATCTGGTCATAATAAGCCGGGAACTGATTGTGATTCACGGTGGCGGCCAGATCCTGCACATCCCGGCGCACCTGTTTGGCAAGCTGGTGCAGCGTCATGCCTGGCTGGTTCAGGCGCGACAGCAGCGCGCGGGTGAACACCGAATTCGGATTGGCGTCATTGTCCGACAGCCGGTCGAGCGCGGTTTGCCCTGCCCCGGCGGAATACAGAATAAAGGCGCCCTCCGGCGGTTCCATCCGCACCAGGCCGCGGGTGCCGCCGACCGAACGCTGGCCGTCCTTCGGGAACGGATTGTTGCGGCAGGCGTCCAGGATCATGATAGTAGACCGCGCGCCCTTACGCTGAAAGGTGCCAAGCACCCGGTCAGCGGCAATGCTTTCCCCGGTCAGGAAGCTCTCATCGCCGAAATTCACCATCGGCACATCGGAAGGCAGCAAGTAATTGCGCCCGTCGACCTCAACCCCGTGGCCGGCAAAGTAGAACAGAACTTCATCCCCCGGCTTGATCTGGTTGGCAAAGGCCGAGACCGCGCTGTTGATGTCGCGGCGGCCTGCGTCGTACAGCGTGGTCACCTCAAATCCGAGCGCCCCAAGCGTATTGCTGACCGCCAGGGCATCATTGCGCGCCTTTTGCAAGGCGGTGAGGTTCTGGTAGCCGTCGACACCGATCACCAATGCGCGGCGGCTGATCAGCGGTGCGGCACTATCGTTTTGCGGCAACAGGACCGGTGTTGCTGCGGTGCCGCTTTTCTGGACAACCGCGCCGTTCTGGATCAGCGCCTGCCCCGGCGCAGCGGCCATTACCTGCCCCTGCTGCACGAACTGGCCCTGCTGCTGGCCTTGCGGCACAATTTGGCCTTGCACTTGTGACCGCGGCACGAACTGCCCTTGCTGGCCCTGAAACTGAGGCTGCTGCGGAATTCCGTATGTCTGGGCGGTGGCTGCAAACCCCATCTGCTGCTGGCCGTATTGCTGCTGCGCGCTCTGCCCGTACTGCTGCGGCACGCCATAGGTGCCGGTGCTGTTCCCGGCCATGGTGGCCTGGGGCAGGCCATAGGGCTGCTGCGGCTGAGGTTGCGGCGCCATCCGCTCGGCCAGGTAGATCTTCAGCAGCCCGCGCGGCCCGTCGGGATGTGCCATCGCCTGCTGGCTGGCGAGATAGCCGCTGGTTTGCGCCCGCTGAAAGGAATGGATCAGCAGATCTTTCTCGAAATCATTCAGCTGCCCGCTGACCGGATAGCCAAGGTAAGCCTGATAGGTGGAAACAGCCTCGCGCGTTTTACGGCCCAGCTGCCCGTCAACTGCGCCTGCAGGGAAGCCGAAGTAATTCAGCGATTCCTGAATTTGGCGGCCTTCCTGCGTGGACGGCAACCGGGAACGCCGGGGCGCCTTGCCCCCCGAGCGCCGCTGATTCTTGGACAGAGCGCCGCCGATGATGCCGCCAAGGATGGCGCCGGCAGCAAAGTCGCCCGCATCAGCAGAAACACGGGCAGCCGGCGTCAACGCCAGCGAAAAACAGATAATGGATTTGGAAAGCAGCTTGAATCGCATAAACAACCCCTAAGACAATGCACTTTTTGATTGCATCAATTGCATTCAAGACCGCGCGGTGTCAAAGGCAGAAATCCAGCATTTAATGGAAAAACCCGGCCACAGCTGCCAGGACGCCCCAGGGTACTGGCAGTAAAGAAATTCTACGCAAAAAAAGTGGCCGGCAATCCTGCCGGCCACTTGCATTCAACAGCTGCGGTAAACAGCGGTCAGTCAGTGGAGAACGACGGCAGGGCCGTACTGCCGGAGGCCTGCACCGGCTGCACCCGGCCGCCTGCCAGCTTGGCCGAAGCTGTCTTGATCAACTCTGCCCGCTCAGGCTGTCCGGGGGCAAAGACAGGTGCCGCGCCGCCTTCCAGCGAGATCACGGCCATGCCGTACCAGTCCTGCGCCCGCTCTGCCGTAACCGGCGCGCCAAAGCCCAGCGCCAGATGGTGGCCGATCAGCTCAGCATAGGGGCGCTGGCCGGTGCCGGTCAGGATCAGCGCAGCACCCAGCGCCACGTCCATGTCATCGCGGCGGTAACCGGAGAACAGGCAGATCCCGGCGGTATTGGCCAGCTGCTCCAGCGACATGCCGGATTGCAGCACGAACTTCTGCACATCACCCATCACTTCACCTCTGCCCGCGGTTCCCAGCTTGGCCAGGAAAGGCTGCACAGCCGGGCCGAATGCATCGCATTGGCTGTCGATCTGGGCTTGCGAAACACCCTGAACCTTGCCGGCCCGGGTCTCGCCCGCATTGATGGCATAGGTGCGGGCCAGACAGAATTGCTCGCCCAGCGCCAGTTCCGGATCGGTCATGCTTGCCGCCGTCATGAAGCCGCCGTTGGAGCTGGTCAGCAAGCTGACCTTGCTGCAATAGCTGGTGAGCGAGGCGCTTTGCGCCGGCTGGTCAAACAGGGTGATGCCGCCCAGCGAGGCGCTTTCCTGCCCGGCAAAGGCTGTCACTGTGCTGCGGTTCTGCTGCGCCGCTTGGACCGGAGCGGTTTCACCCGTATCCGCCATCCTGCAGGTCCCCTGATGGCAGGCAAAACTGGCGGGTGTCACGCCGCGCGCCAGGAAGTCATTGCGCTGATAGCCCTGCGGGGTGGAGGCAAACACCATCACCGAACAGTTCGAAGCACCGCACCAGAAGGAGGAGCCGGAGACCGAAGTGTCGAGCACATAATCGTTCCGGCCATCACCGTTCAGATCCGCCAGCTGCATGAAACCGGTGCGCTGCAGCAGCTGTTCCCCGGTCGGCTCGGAGCTGGCGGCGATCTCATCCACCGCATGGCTGACTTCCGACGGCAACCCGCCGTAGCCGCCGTAACCGCTTCCTGCGGTCCTGACGCCCGCAGCTTCATCCCGCCAGCTGTGCAGCAATCCCCGCACTCCGTTGGGGCCTTGCATCGCCTTGATCACCTGCGGGCCGCCGATTTGCGCCCGGCTGTAGGAGCTGACCAGGAAATTGCGTTCATAAGGGGCCAGATAGCCGGTGGCCGGATAGCCCATGTGAACCTGATACTGGGAAACGGCCGCGCGGGACCGCCTGCCCAGCACCCCGTCCGGCGTGCCGGAATGGAAACCGAAGTAATTCAAGGCAACCTGGGTTTCACGGTTTTGCGCCCTGGTTGCGGAACTTGCCGGCGCGCGGCGGTAGGTGGTGGCACGGCGCTGGCGTTGTTTATTCCTGTGAACTTCATTGACAATAACACCGCCAATCACCCCTCCGACAATTGCGGCGCCCAAATCGCTCGCAGTCGCAGGGCTGGTGAATGACGTTGCCAGAAAAGCGGCCGTCAATGCCGGCTTAAGCGGCTTGGAAAGCATGATACTCGCCCCCTATGGATACTAACAATGGAATCAGGATACCCCACTGTCAGGGCTGCCACCTAGGGATTTTACGACCTCTTTACCGGCGGGCCTCCAAGGCGGGACGGAAAAGGACGGCAGGAACCATGGTTGAATGGATCGCATCGGACGGTCTTGTTGAATATGATCAAGCGGTTGCCTTCATGGAGGAGCGCGCGGCCTTGATCGCTGCGGGCACCGCGGAAGAATGCATCTGGCTGGTCGAACATCCGCCGCTTTACACTGCCGGCACCTCAGCCAAGCGCGAGGATCTGACCGATCCGGACCGTTTCCCGGTCTATGAAAGCAAACGCGGCGGCCAGTACACCTATCACGGGCCGGGCCAGCGGGTGGTCTATGTGATGCTGAATGTGGGCGCGCGCGGCCATGACGTGCGCCGGTTCGTGCAGCAGCTGGAAAGCTGGGTGATCGCCGCATTGGATGAGTTCAACATCAAGGGCCATATCCGCGACGGCCGGGTCGGCGTCTGGGTCGAACGCCCGGACAAGCCGCAAACCGCGGCGGGCGGCATGGCAGAGGACAAGATCGCCGCCATTGGCATCCGCCTGCGTAAATGGGTCAGCTTCCACGGCATCTCGATCAACGTGGAGCCGGAGCTGGAGCATTTCACCGGCATCGTGCCCTGCGGCATCACCGAATACGGGGTAACCAGCCTGGTGGATCTGGGATTGCCGGTCACCATGGCGGATGTCGACGTTGCCCTGAAGCGCAGCTTTGAACATGTGTTTGGCGGCTAACCCTTGCCCTGCGCCGCCGAAACGCAGTCCTGCAGCGCAGTCAGCACCAGTTCCGGAAGGGTGTAGAACAGCAGCGCTCCCGCCTCCTGGCTGACACAGAGCTGAGCGTTTTGCTGACCGCCGAAAGTATCGCGGATATCGGACAGCGGCGCGACGTGGTCCTCGCCGCCATGCACAAAAACCGCCCGCGTACGCTGTTTCAGCGCCATCTTCTGCGTCCCCTGCCGAATCATCTGCACATCTGCCAGAAAGCCGGCACCGCCCTGCTGCCGGAACAGCAGCTGGCTTTGCTTAAGCAGCGGCAGCAGGTCCAGCTGATCCAGCATGGCCCTTTCCCGGCTGTTGCGCGCAGTCTGAAACTTCAGCAGCGCCTTGTGCCCGTACCAGTGCAAGGCGCCTGACCAGGCCTTCATCAGCACCGGCAGCATCCAGCGGGCACGGGCGGCGGAAAAGGCAACCAGCCAGGCATAACCGCTAAGTCCGGAGAACTGCCGTGGCGAGGTAATTGTACAATTCGAGGCGACAGCCACCAGCCCGGAGATCCGGCTGTGCAGCCGGTTGGCCGCCGCGCAGCCGTACAACGCGCCGCCACGGTGGCTGAGCAATACCGGTCTTTGCAGATTTTCGCGGGTGATCAGCGCATCCAGCTGTTGCACAAAGGCATCCGCCGGGTCCTGCCCCCGCTGCAGCGGCGCCGAGCCGCCGTAGCCCGCGCGCATCGGCGCATAGACCCGGAACCCAAGGGTCCTAAGCTGCGGCTGCAGGCGCTGCAGCGGTACGATCCCGTCCAGCACCCCGTGCACAAAAATAACCGGCTGTCCGGTTTCCGCACCAAACCGGAAAAACTGGCTGCGCCGCCCGGTTTTGTCCTCAATCTCCTCAGAAGGCGGCAGCAGCTCACCCCGGGCAATTTTCAAGTCCCGCACATGCTCGTTGATCAGGAATGCGGCCAGCCGGATCAACTCGGCTGTCCCCGGCGCTCCGGCCCTTGCTGCAATCTGTTCCAGCTCCGCTGCCACCCGGCCGCCGGCGCCGCTCATCACCGTCTTCAGCGGGTCAAGATCAGATTTCTGCAGTCCGAAAGCAGACGCCACGGGGCCTGCGGCCTCTGCGCTCCATTCGCAATCCAGCCGCTCTGCCATGACGGCCGCGGCAGGGCCGCCTGCCCCCTCCAGCCGGACGGGGCGGCATAAATACCGCTCGCCCGGGCGGCCGGTGCCGAGAAGCAGAACGTCCTGCCAGGAAAACTCCCCCTCGCGCACCTGCTCCAGAAAGATGCTCCACCGGTCTGTTGCGGCCCGCGTCAGCCCCATGGCTGCGGCAAGATCGCCGCCGCTGACAAGCTGCCGGGCAGCGCGCTGCGACGCATTCAGCAGGCGCCCCTCGGAGCCGCCGCCAGCCAACAGCCAGAAGCGGCAGCACTCGCCCGAGTATTCACCGGGGTGCGGCCGCCCTGACCGCTCCCACTGCTGTTCCTGGATCTGTGCCGCCCGCGAGAAATGCGCCTTGAGTGCCGGCACGGGCCTGGGCTGCCCAAAGGCGCGCCAGCGTCCATTGCCCTCACCGGCGTCCCTCCCGGTTGGCGGGCCAGCGGAAAACCGGTCGAATTGCTCCGCCCGGATCATCGTTTCATAAATTGCGGCAACAACCTGGTCCTGCGACAAGGCCTGCGCGCGGCACAAGAGCGTCACTTCGCTCCCTCCAATACTGCTTTCCGCGTCAATGCGACGGCGCGCCCTGCAAGCATACGTTCGGGCACGGGCGTTTTGCCCGCATGTTTCAGGCTGTCAGCCTGGCAACTGAAAATTCCCGGCTGATGCCGCCCCAATCCGGGCTGGCATACCGTGCCGGTCCACCCAATTCTTGGGTTCCCATACACTTGGGCGCGGGCGCCCTCTTTGACCTACAACTAATTTGCGAAACAGCTATGATCAAATTCAACTAAAATTCAACATTTATTTCGAATGCACAAATTCACATTGAAATCACCGCTCTAATTACAGAGGTGATTTCATTTTCTCAAAGGTCCTGGCGCCAAGCCTGCATCAATGTCCGGCGAGTGCTGCGCGGATCAGTTCCGCCTGCGCCTGGATCAGCGCCTGATCCCCCATCGTTCCCGGCGGGCGGAGCCGGTCGCCCTCCTTGCGCGGCAGCACATGCATATGCAGGTGAAACACTTCCTGGCCGCCCGCGGCCTCGTTGAACTGCTGCACGGTCACCCCGTCCGCGCCAAAGGCCCTGATCACCGCATGCGACAGTTTCTGCACCGTCTGCATCACTGCTGCCATCTGCGCAGGACTAGCGTCCAGCAGGTTGCGGCACGGGGTTTTCGGGATCACCAGAAGATGCCCGTCGCTGCGCGGCATGATATCCATGAAGGCCAGCGTATCGTCGTCTTCATAGACACGGGCCGAGGGAATCTCACCGCGCAACAGCTTGGCAAAGATATTATCGGGATCATAAGCGGGCATGCGTCCGGCCTCCTGATTTTGGCATTGCTGCGGTTGTGCGCGCGCCGTGCGGTCAGGTCAAGCACTCCGGGGCGATGCAGCTTTGCCTGGTATTCAAGCCCCTGCGGCAATAAATCTTGATCCAGATCAAACTCCGCCATTGAAGGCCCCGGCACGCCATTCTAATACTCCAAGGAATCCAGGCCGCCCGGAGTCCGTCTCCGGGGGCCTTTCGTTATGCAGCAGGAGGCACATAATGGCAGACGCAGCCATTCATGGTCACGGCCACGAGGACGAGCGGGGCTTTTTTACCCGCTGGTTCATGAGCACGAACCATAAAGACATCGGCATTCTCTACCTCATCGTTTCGGCGTTTGCAGGTCTCATTTCTGTCATCTTCACCGTCTACATGCGGCTTGAGCTGATGGATCCCGGCGTTCAGTACATGTGCCTGGAGGGCGCGCGCATGTTCGCAGACGCCTCGGCGGAATGCACCCCGAACGGCCATCTCTGGAACGTGATGATCACCGCCCACGGCATCCTGATGATGTTCTTCGTGGTGATTCCGGCGCTGTTCGGCGGTTTCGGCAACTACTTCATGCCGCTGCAGATCGGCGCGCCGGACATGGCGTTCCCGCGGATGAACAACCTCAGCTTCTGGATGTATGTCGCAGGCACCTCGCTGGCGGTCCTCTCGGTTGTCTCCCCGGGCGGCAATGACCAGCTGGGCTCCGGTGTCGGCTGGGTTCTGTACCCGCCGCTGTCGGTGAACGAAGGCGGCTACTCGATGGACCTGGCGATCTTTGCCGTGCACGTTTCGGGTGCGTCGTCGATCCTGGGTGCGATCAACATGATCACCACCTTCCTGAACATGCGCGCCCCGGGCATGACCCTGTTCAAGGTGCCGCTGTTCTCCTGGTCGATCTTCGTCACCTCCTGGCTGATCCTGCTGAGCTTGCCGGTTCTGGCCGGCGCCATCACCATGCTGCTGATGGACCGCAACTTCGGCTTCACCTTCTTTGATGCAGCCGGCGGCGGCGACCCGATCCTGTACCAGCACATCCTGTGGTTCTTCGGCCACCCCGAAGTCTACATCGTGATCCTGCCGGGCTTTGGCATCATCTCCCACGTGATCGCCACCTTCGCGCGCAAGCCTGTCTTCGGCTACCTGCCGATGGTCTGGGCAATCATCGCAATCGGCGTGCTGGGCTTTGTCGTCTGGGCGCACCACATGTACACTGTCGGCATGTCGTTGAACCAGCAGGCCTACTTTATGCTGGCCACCATGGTGATTGCGGTGCCTACGGGCGTGAAGGTGTTTAGCTGGATTGCCACCATGTGGGGCGGCTCGATCGAGTTCAAAGCCCCGATGATGTTCGCCTTCGGCTTCCTGTTCCTGTTCACCGTCGGCGGTGTGACCGGTGTGGTGCTGTCGCAGGCCTCCGTGGACCGCGCCTATCACGACACCTATTATGTGGTTGCGCACTTCCACTATGTGATGAGCTTGGGCGCTGTCTTTGCGATCTTCTCGGGCATCTATTTCTACTTCGGCAAGATGACCGGCCGTCAGTACAACGAGCTGGGCGCCCAGATCCATTTCTGGATGTTCTTCATCGGCGCCAACCTGACGTTCTTCCCGCAGCACTTCCTGGGCCGCCAGGGCATGCCGCGCCGCTACATCGACTATCCGGAAGGCTTCGCCTACTGGAACAAGATCTCGTCCTATGGCGCGTTCCTGTCCTTTGCCTCCTTCCTGCTGTTCTTCGGCGTGGTGATCTATTCGCTGCTGCGCGGCGCCCGCATCACCCAGAACAACTACTGGAACGAATACGCGGATACCCTGGAGTGGACCCTGCCCTGCCCGCCGCCCGAGCACACCTTTGAAATCCTGCCCAAGCAGGAAGACTGGGACCGCTCGCATTCGCACTAAGCGGCTGAGACCCTGACATCAAAAAAAGGCCCCGGAGCAGATGCTCCGGGGCCTTTTTCATGCGCGCGCCCCGCGGTAATAACCCGCAGTGGAAATCCGGGCTTTCCGGCACATCATTTATGAAGAACCCACTTTGCGCAGCAGGCGTTGAACAGATGCCCTACAACTGGACCCGACCGCAGCAAAACGCCGTACGCGAGCTGCACCTCTGGCCGCATCAATCGCTGCCACCGCAGGGCTATGTGCGGTTCCTTGGCTTGACTGCGGCACTGATCTGCGTGCCGCTGATCCCTGTTCTGGGATCTTTCCTGCTGTGGGGGCTGCTGCCGTTCCTGCTGCTGGCCCTGTTCGGCATGAAATGGGCGCTGGACCGCAACCGCCATGACCACCAGATCCTGGAGGTGCTGACCATCGGGAAAGAAGAGGCCCGTCTGGAGCGGATCAATCCCGATGGCGGCCGTCAAAGCTGGCGCTGCAACCGCTACTGGACCCGCGTCGGGATGCACCACCGCGACGGCCCGGTGCCGCATTATGTCACCCTGCAGGGCGGCGGCCGCGAAGTGGAGATCGGAGCGTTCCTCTCAGAAGAGGAGAGAATTGCGCTGTTTGATGAACTAAGTTCCGCCATACACGGCACTGAAGTGCCCTTGCCGCCCCGGTGACCGCACGCGCAGCCAGAAGACAAACACATCTGCCAAAGTACCGCTTACCTTCACGCGCCCGGCTGCGATAATTCTTCACCGCTTGTCATCTTCTCTGAAACGGGCCAGAAATCTAGCAAGCTATTTTGAAACAGGCCCTTTTCGCACATGACCGAACACTCTCTGGCAGAACGCAAATGCGCCCGGCAACAGCGGGATTTCAAAGAACTGTTCCGCGCGCAATATGTTCTCAGCCGTGACGCCGGGCGAACCTATCCCGGCTGGGAAAAGACCAGCCTGCAGGGCTGGACATTGCACCATGGTACGGCGCTGATGATCCGTCCGATACTGGATAGCACCGGATACAATTGCGGCCTGCTGCTCGGCCATGCATAGAAACCGGGCGGTACATTGGTTCAGGATGCTCTGCTCCTGCCAGCGGCGGCCGCCAGCCCGGATTTCGCGCATTGCGTCGATCGGGAAATTACAGAGCTTGGCGGCCGTTACCTTGCTGTTGTTCTGACCCAGGACCTGTCGCGCGTCTATGGCGATCCGGTTTTTGACCTTCCAATGCTCTATGATTCCGCAGAGCAGAAACTTGCCAGTTCGCTTGGGCTGATTCTGGACAGGAACATCGAACCGGATCCAGACATCAATATACGTGCGGTTCTGGCCGGACGGGAGAATATGAGCTTTCAGCGCAGTCTTGACCGCAATGTGCGCCGCGCCGTGGCCAATCACTATGTGGATCTGACAGATTTTTCACTGCACCGCCATTGGCCATACCCGGATATGCAGCTGGACCTTCCGCCGAGCGGGATCGGCGCAGCCGCCGCCGAAATCTCAGCTGGCCTTGCGGCCAATATTGCCGCGCTTGCTGCCAGGCATGATTGTGCACTGCCCGTCACCGGAGGCCGTGACTCCCGCATACTGCTGGCCGCCGCCCTGCCCGCGGCACAGCAGATCCGGCAGTTCGTTTGCCACAGGTTTCACAACCCATCACGCAAGGATGCCAAAGCCGCTCAGAGGATCCTGGCCTCAGTTGACTTGCCCTTGACCCAATATTTCAAACAGCCCCACAGTCACGCCCTGCTAAAGGACATGCGTCTGAAAATGGGGTGGTCGGGGTTCCGGGGCGAGCTTGCGGCGCTGCCCATGATCCATGATTACCCGCGTGACCACCTGATCCTGCGTGGCAACAATCTTGAGCTTCTGCGCGCCACCCAGTGGCGGCGTGACAAGATTGGCGAGCCGCTGCATATGAAACATGCTATCCGACGCCTGGGCGTCTCGGCTTCGCTGGGCTCCCGCAAGGCGATCCGCAAGTGGCAGGACGACTACATACGCTGGTATGACACGCTGCCATCAAATGCCCGGCCCAAGGTCTACGATTGGGCCTGGCTGGAGTTCTCACAACCTAATTTCCAAGGCCCGTATTTCACCGGCTACCACCATTTGACGATGATTAACCCGTTCAACGAGCGCCGCCTGCTTGCGCAGGCGATCGCCATGCCAGTTCTGGAACGTCATCAGGGGCAGGCAGTAAACAGCGTAATCGAAGCGGCCTACCCGCCGTTCCTGGAGATCCCGTTCAACTAAGACCTGCCAGGCTGCCAATCAGCAGGGCGCGGGATCAGCAGCCGCCTTTGCTGCAAAGCTGGTCCTTGACCATGGGGCCGGCTTTGCCGAAATCCATCTGGCCGGTGTATTTCGCCTTCAGCGCACCCATCACCTTGCCCATGTCGCGAATCGATTCGGCGCCGGTTTCCGCCACCGCCGCAGTGATCGCCTCGCCGGCTTCCTCGTCGCTCAGCTGCTGCGGCAGGAATTCCTCGATGATGGAGATTTCGCCCAGTTCCCGCTCCGCAAGGTCCAGCCGCCCGCCTTCTTCATAGGCGCGCGCACTTTCGTTGCGCTGCTTGGTCATCTTTCCCAGGATGGCAAGGATTTCCCCTTCACCGATACCGCCCTCTTCACCATCGGCGCGGGCGGCGATTTCCCGGTCCTTGATCGCCGCGTTGATCAGCCGCAGCGTACACAGCCGCTCCGCTGCCTTGTCTTTCATCGCTTGCTTCAAGGCCTGATTGACCTGTGTGCGCGTATCCATCGTAGTAAGCATCCCATGGTTGCCGGACACCGATGGTTATCCATTCTGCACCCGCTGTGCAAGTTTACTATAAATTTCCTATTCCAGACCCCGCGTCTGCCTGCCCGCCGCTGCAGGCTTGACCCGCTTGGGCGCTCCCCTTACAAGCCGATGAATTTCACCGCATGGAGACTCGCGCAATGGCCGCTTCCGCCCCGTCCAAGCCCACCGCATGCCTGGCGCTCGCAGATGGCACCGTCTTTTACGGCACCGGTTTCGGCGCCACCGGCGACACCGTGGCCGAGCTCTGCTTCAACACCGCAATGACCGGCTATCAGGAGATCATGACCGATCCCTCTTACGCCGGCCAGATCGTCACCTTCACCTTCCCGCATATCGGCAACACAGGCGTGACGCCCGAAGATGACGAGACCGGCGATCCCGTCGCGGCCGGAATGGTGGTGAAGTGGGACCCGACCCTGGCCTCAAACTGGCGTGCCACCGAAGAGCTGAAATCCTGGCTGACCCGCACCGGCCGCATTGCCATCGGCGGTATCGACACCCGCCGCCTGACCCGCGCGATCCGTCAGCAGGGCGCACCGCATGTCGCCCTGGCACACGACCCCGACGGCAATTTCGACGTTGAGGCGCTGGTTGCCAAGGCCCGCGAATGGCCGGGGCTTGAAGGCATGGATCTGGCCAAGGACGTGTCCTGCGCGCAAAGCTACCGCTGGGACGAAATGCGTTGGGCCTGGCCGGACGGCTATGCCCGCCAGGAAGCGCCTGCGCATAAGGTTGTGGCCATTGATTACGGCGCCAAGCGCAACATCCTGCGCTGCCTGGCCAGCGCGGGATGCGACGTGACTGTGCTGCCCGCCACCGCCACCGCCGAGGAAGTGCTGGCGCATAACCCCGACGGGGTGTTCCTGTCCAATGGCCCTGGCGACCCCGCCGCTACAGGTGAATATGCGGTGCCGATGATCCAGGACGTCCTGAAGACAGAATTGCCGGTTTTCGGCATTTGCCTGGGCCACCAGATGCTGGCACTGGCGCTTGGCGCCAACACCGTCAAGATGAACCACGGCCACCACGGCGCCAACCACCCGGTCAAGGAGCATTCCACTGGCAAGGTTGAGATCACCTCGATGAACCACGGCTTTGCGGTGGATGCGCAGACCCTGCCGGAAGGCGTGGAAGAAACCCATGTTTCGCTGTTTGACGGCTCCAACTGCGGTATCCGCATTTCCGGCCGCCCGGTCTATTCGGTGCAGCACCACCCCGAGGCAAGCCCCGGCCCGCAGGACAGCTTTTATCTGTTCGAACGCTTTGCCGAGGCCATGGCCGCACGCAAATCTGCGTAAAAAAGCTGTTAACCATGCTGCCGGACGGCATGGTTAACACTGCATTTACCAATTCTTAAACCCCCGCCGCCAGCCTAAAGCCCTCAGGTGTTTTTGTTACGGGGTAGCGATGGGTTTTGTGTCTCAGCCGCTGCGGCAATTCCGCCCGCCGCGGCCCGCCGGGGAGTATTCTCCGGCGCTGCCGCCGCCGGTAAATGGCCGCAGCATGATGAAGGCGCTGGTGCTGCGCCAGCACCAGAAGGCCGCCCTTGGGCGGGTGCTGGTGGCCGAGGGGCTGGCCAGTGAAGACCAGGTCCAGGACACGCTGGCCCGGCAATACCGGATGCAGCGCGCCGACCTCAGCGGACAGGTCGTCAATCCCCGGCTTCTAGCCCGTAAACCCGCCCAGTTCTGGCTCCGCCACTCTGCGCTTCCGTGGATGCAATTCGGCCAAACCGTCACCGTTGCCATTGCCCACCCGGACCAGTTCGAGATGCTGCGCGGCGAACTGCAGGACAGTTTTGGCTGCATAACGCCGGTGCTGGTCTGCGAAGCGCAGATCACCGCTTTGCTGACCGCGTATTTCAGCCCCGCCCTGGTGCGCCAGGCCTGCTGCAGCGTGACTTCGCGGCAAAGTTGCCGCAGCCTGCAGCCTGCAAGGGGCCGCGCATTGCTGACAGTCTGTGCCCTGCCCGCGCTTTACCTCGGCTGGACCGCCCCTGCGGCGGTCTTCACCGCTCTCAGCCTGGTGGCGCTGCTGTCGGTGCTGCTATTCACCATGCTGAAGCTTTGCGGGCTTGCAGCCTATTGGTCCGGCCGGACCCGCTGCCGGCCTCCGGCGCAGATGCCCCTGGCCTGTCAAACCGGCTTGGGCAGCCGGCCCGTCATCTCTATCCTGGTGCCGCTTTACCAGGAGGCCGAGATCAGCCGTGCTCTGCTTACCCGCATCCGCAAGCTCAGCTACCCGCCGGCCCTGACCGATGTGATCCTGGTGCTGGAGGAACATGACACCGTCACCCGCGCAGCCCTTGCAGCCACCCGCCTGCCGCCTTGGATCCGGGTGGTTGAGGTTCCGGCCTTTGGCGGGCTGACCACCAAGCCGCGGGCGCTGAACTATGCGTTGAACTTCTGCCGTGGCGACATCATCGGTGTCTGGGACGCCGAGGATGCGCCGCAGGCGGATCAGCTGGACCAGGTGGCGCAAGCCTTTGCCCGCGCCGGCAAAAACACTGCCTGTTTTCAAGGTGTTCTTGACTACTACAACCCCGCCACCAACTGGATTTCCCGCTGCTTCACGCTGGAATACGCCAGCTGGTTCCGCATCGTTCTGCACGGAATTTCCCGGCTTGGCCTGGTGGTGCCGCTGGGCGGCACGACAATGTTCATCCGCCGCAAGGTGCTGGAGGAACTCGGCGGCTGGGATGCCCATAACGTCACCGAGGATGCGGATCTGGGTGTCCGGCTTTACCGCGCCGGCTACCGCACCGGAATGCTGCCCAGCACCACGTTTGAGGAAGCCAACTGCCGTCCCTGGCCCTGGGTCAAGCAGCGCTCGCGCTGGCTGAAAGGGTTCATGGTGACCTATCTGGTGCATATGCGCCAGCCGCTGCGGCTGTTGGGTGACCTTGGCTGGAAACGGTTCCTAGGGTTTCAGGCGTTCTTTCTGGGCACCATCGGGCAGTTCCTGTTTGCGCCGGTATTGTGGTCGTTCTGGCTGATAGCGCTTGGCCTGCCGCACCCCAGCGCCGGCACGGCTTCGCCGCTGCTGCTGTCGCTGGCGGCCGCGGCGCTGGTGTTTTTCGAGTTGCTGGGACTGGTCATCAGCGTCACCGCCGCCTTTGCCATGGGGCGGCCCTGGCTGGCGGCCTGGGCGCCTGCGATGATCCTCTACTATCCGATGGGCGCCATTGCTGTCACCAAAGCAGCGCATGAGCTGCTCGTCCGGCCGTTTTTCTGGGACAAGACGGCGCATGGCATCAAACCCGCATCCAAATGCCGCGGTGCCTGGCTTTGGGGCTGGCGGTTTATCCCCGCCCGCTGGCGTCCTGCTTCAGCCGGGTCATGAAAGCAATCGAGATATGTTCCTTCAGCGCCTCGCCCGCTGCTGCCTCGTCGCGGCGGCCGATTGCATCAACGATACCCTTGTGCTCGGACTGGGCAATCTCGCTGCGGCCCTCGGCGGCCAGCGAGGTCGTCGCCATCAGCGCCATGGTCCGGTGCACCAGGTCCAGCTGCTGCACCAGATAGCGGTTGTGCGACGCCAAATGGATCTGTTCATGGAACCGGCGGTTAGCCTTGGACAGCGCCAATGGATCACTGATCAACTGGTCGTCGGCCTCGACCATTTCTTTCAGCACCTTGATCTCTTCTTCGGTGGCATGGCGCGCCGCCAGCTGTGCTGCCAGCCCTTCCAGCTCGCGCCGGACCACATACAGCTCGGCCATCTGGTTGTGGTCGAGCGAGGCAACAATCAGCGACCGCCCGTCACGCTCCAGCAGCGATTGCGTTTCCAGCCGCTGCAGCGCCTCGCGGATCGGAGTGCGCGAGACGCCAAAGCGTTCGGCAAGATCGCTCTCCACCAGCCGGTCGCCGGGCTTGTAAACGCCAACGTCGATCGCCTCGAGGATCAACGCATAGGCATCTTTCTGGTTGCTGCGGCTCTGGCTCATGGGTCTTCCTGTCATTTCCGGTTTGCCAATCTCTACAGCGCAGCGGGCAGCAATCAAGCCTGATGGCGCTAAAGCGCTGAAAACCCGCAGTCAAAATGCGCTTTTGATTGCAATAGCGGCATCCGCCCCGTAATCCGGCACCATGCCCAAGCAATCCTTTTCCCATGTCACCCAATGGGTGTTCGATCTCGACAACACCCTGTATCCGCCGTCAGCACGGCTTTTTGACCAGATCGAGGTCAAGATGACGGCCTATGTGATGGCGGCCCTAGGCGTGGATAAGGCCAAGGCCGACCACCTGCGCAGCCATTACTGGCGCGAACACGGCACCACATTGGCCGGGCTGATGCGCGAGCATGATCTGGATCCGGAACCCTATCTGGTGGCGGTGCATGACATCTCGATGGAGCCTCTTGAAAAGGACGCTGGCCTGGCTGCGAACATCCGCAATCTGCCTGGTCAAAAGTTCGTTTATACCAATGGTACCGCTCCATATGCCGAGCGGGTGCTGGCCGCGCGCGGGCTGTCGGGGCTGTTTGACGGCGTCTATGGCGTGGAACACGCGGATTACCACCCCAAGCCGGAACGGCGCGCCTTTGACCGGGTCTTTGCCCGCGCCGGCGTAACCCCGGACCAGGCGGCAATGTTCGAGGATGACGCCCGCAACCTTGCCGCCCCGCACCAGATGGGAATGCGCACGGTGCATGTGGCGCCGGAACCGGTCAGGGCCGCGCACATTCATCATCATTCGGAAGATTTGACGGGTTTTCTGGCTGCTCTGGCCTGAGGTCCTGTCTCTGCAGGCGGCGCCTTTCGAGGTCTTTTGCCGCCTTCAAGGATGTGTACAACTGCACACCGGCAAATCTTTGCAACTGCGGCAAAATACACCTGTTTGCCGCATGTTTTCCTCCCTATATGCGCCCCGAAACCGAATGCTTGGAGCCCGACCGATGAGCGCATATGCCCTTCCCGAACGCCTGACCCTGATGCAGCGCATGCTGTTTGCCGTTCCGCTGCTGGGACGGATGATCAAAGAGGTCGCCTATGGTCCAGAGGAAAACCTCTATTACGCCATTGCAACGCTGGTCAGCCTTTGGGGCTGTTCGATCCTGCTGTTCGGAATTCCCGGCCTCTACATCCCGGCGGTCTGCATGGTGCCGGTGGTGTTCACGCTGCTGATCTCCATCACCCGCGGCTAAGCGCCCTATCTGCCGCTATCGGCTTGTCTTCCCCCGCTGTCCGGGCCTATTTCTGGCGGCAGAACGGAGGGCTGAGACGATGGCCGATACCTGCGATATCCTGATTTCCGGCGGCGGCATTGCGGGTCTGACCGCGGCCGCCGCTTTTGCGTCCAGCGGTTTCAGTGTGATCTGCGCCGATCCCGCCCCGCCGGTGACCGAGCGCGACGCCGAAGGCTCCGACCTGCGCACCACAGCCTTTCTGCAGCCCGCCCAGGCGCTGCTGGAGCGCTGCGGGATCTGGGCGCGGCTGGCGGATCACGCCGCGCCGTTGCAGGTCATGCGCATCGTCGATGCCGGCGGTGCGCGGCCCGAACCGCGGGTGGTCAAGGATTTCAACGCCGCCGATATCTCCGGCCAGCCGTTTGGCTGGAACCTGCCCAACTGGCTGTTACGGCGCGAGATGATTGCCCGGCTGGCAGAGCTGCCCAATGTCGATTTGCGCTTTGGCACCGGCACCACCGGCCTGTTTACCCGCACCGATGAGGCACGCGTCACCCTCAGCGATGGCAGCCAAGTGACCGCAAAAATGGTGGTGGCTTGCGACGGCCGCAACTCGCCGATGCGCGAGGCGGCGGGCATTCCGGTCAAGACAACCCGCTACGGGCAAAAGGCGCTGGCCTTTGCCGTCACCCATGTGGTGCCGCATGAAAATGTCTCAACCGAGATCCACCGCTCCGGCGGGCCGTTCACTCTGGTACCCCTGCCCGACTACCAGGGCCAACCGTCCTCGGCGATTGTCTGGATGGAACGCGGCCCCAAGGCGCAGGAGCTGCTGAACCTGGAACCGGCAGCGTTTGAGGCGGCCATGACGACACGCAGCTGCGGGTTGTTCGGCGATTTGAAACTGGCCTCGCGCCGCACCATCTGGCCGATCATCAGCCAATCGGCAGAGCGGCTGAACGGCGAGCGGCTGGCGCTGATGGCCGAAGCCGCCCATGTGGTGCCGCCGATCGGCGCGCAAGGCCTCAACATGTCGCTTGGCGATCTGCGCAGCCTGCTGGAGCTGGCCGAGGCCCGCCCCGAAGGTCTGGGCGATGCGCAAATTCTGGCCGCCTACCACAAGGCCCGTCACAACGAGATCATGCTGCGCGTGAAAGGCATCGACCTTTTGAACCGCACCTCGATGCTGGCGCCGCGCCCCCTGCGCGACCTGCGCGCATTCGGCCTCAATGCGCTTTATTCGCTGGCCCCGGTGCGCCGGACGCTTATGCAGATGGGGCTTGGTGTGAAATAGCATGCGGGCAGCCGGACGCTTTCTGAAAGGCCACTGGCAGCTCCTCTGCCTGACGCTGGCCATCGCCGCCCTCTGGCAGACCCCGGCACTGCTACCCTTGCGCATCCTCACTGTATTTCTGCATGAATTCTCCCATGCTGCCATGACCTTGCTGACCGGCGGCGATGTAGTCAGCCTGTCCATCGACCCTTACGAGGGCGGCAGGGTGGTTTCACGCGGCGGCAGCCGGTTCCTGACGCTTACCGCAGGCTATACCGGCTCGCTGCTGATCGGCTCTGCCCTGTTCGTGATTGCCCTGCGCACGGATTGGGACCGCAAGGTGCTGGCGCTGTTCGGAACCGTCACCCTTGTGATCGCAGTTTTTTATGTCCGCGATCTCTTTGCCCTCACGTTTTCCTTTGCAACGGGCGCACTGATGCTGGCGGCATCCCGGTATCTAAGCCTGAATATCAATGACATGATCCTGCGGGTGATCGGGGTCAGCAGCATGATCTACGCGCCGCTCGACATCTGGGACGACACGATTGCGCGCTCCTACCTGCGCTCCGACGCGCGGATGATGGCCGAGGAGTTCGGCGGCGCAACCATGCTGTGGGGAGGCATCTGGCTGGCCATCAGCCTTGGGGTAATCTGGCTCACCCTGCGCCATGGGCTGGGCCGCACAAGCAATATCCCCTTGCGCAGCCCAGTCCGGATTTTGCGCTAAAGCACCTGATCCACGACCGATTTCAGCCGCGCGATGGTGGCATCCACGTCATAAAGCTTGTCGAGGCCAAAGAGCCCCAAGCGGAAAGTGCGGAAATCCGCAGGCTCATCGCATTGCAACGGCACGCCGGCCGCGATCTGGGTGCCCAGCGCCAGAAACTTCTTGCCGTTCTGCACATCCGGATCAGTGGTGTAGCTCACCACCACACCCGGCGCGCCAAAACCGTCCGCGGCAACCGAGGTGATGCCCTTTTCCTTCAGCATCGCCCGCACGCCGTCGCCCAGCGCCCACTGCGCATCGCGCAAGCGGTCGAAACCGTATTCCTTGGTCTCCAGCATGGTATCGCGGAACGCCTTCAGCGCATCAGTCGGCATGGTGGCGTGATAGGCGTGGCCGCCGTCCTCATAGGCTTTCATGATGGTGCGCCACTGCTTAAGGTTGATGGCAAAGCTGTCCGAGGCGGTTTCTTCCAGCCGCGCCAGCGCACGGTCCGAGAACATCACCAGGCCGGCAGAGGGCGACGCGCTCCAGCCCTTCTGCGGCGCGGAGATCAGCACGTCTACACCGGTCGCCTTCATGTCCACCCAGGCGCAGCCCGAGGCAATGCAGTCCAGCACCACCAGCGCGCCAACCTCATGCGCAGCCGCGGCCATGGCGGTCACATAGTCATCGGGCAGGATCACACCGGCGGCGGTTTCCACATGCGGGGCAAACACGATATCCGGCTTCTGCTCATGAATCGCTGCCACCACATCGGCAATCGGTGCAGGCTCAAAGGGCGAGGCTGACTCGTTGCCGGTCCGGCGTGCCTTCATCACGGTGGAGGACGCGGTAAACCCGCCCGTCTCGAAAATCTGGCTCCAGCGGTAGGAGAACCAGCCGTTCCGCACCACCAGCGCGTCGGAACCGCGGGCAAACTGGCGCGCCACCGCCTCCATCGCGTAGGTGCCACCGCCCGGCACCAGCGCCACGGCTTCGGCGTTATAGACCTCTTTCAGCATCCCGTTGATGTCCAGCATCACGGTCTGAAAGGTCTTGGACATGTGGTTGAGCGAGCGGTCGGTGAAAACCACCGAAAATTCATCCAGACCCTGCGGGTCCACGGTATCGAGCAGTGCCATCTGGGCCTCCGTTGATATTCCTCAATTAACGGCTAGCCGGCGCCGCGCGGTTTGGCAAAGCCTACCGTGGCATACAGTGCTGCCGCCGTTCTCCGAAGGGGGATACTGGCGAAATGGAACGGAAAAGACAGCCCAAGCACGACAGAAATCACCCGCATTTGCGCCAAGCGAGTTTCGGATCGGCAACAAAGGTGCGCCGGGTCACCCCAGCGGCCCCGGCCTGCGCTCCTCGCTCAGCAGCACATTGGCCTCAACATTGCCCACTCCCGGCAGGGTCATCACCCGACGGCGCAGCACCCGTTCGAAATCCGAGATGTCCCGCGCGGTCACCCGCAAGCGGTAGTCATACATGCCCAGCACATGCTCCACCGTCTGCACCTCCGGAATGGCGGAAACCGCGCGTTCGAAATCCTCCAGGCTGACCCTTCCCTTGGTCGCCAGTTTCACCCCCAGAAAGACGGTGACGCCAAACCCCAGTTTCTCCTTGTCGAGTTCCAGCCTGCGTCCCGCGATGATGCCCGTCTCCTGCAGCCGCTTGATCCGCCGCCAGGTGGCAGGCTGGCTGAGGCCCAGCTGCCGCCCCAGCGCCCCTGCGGACAGCGTCGCATCCTCCGACAGCCCCCGCAGAATGGCAAAGTCAAGATCGTCCAGCGTGTTCATACCGGCAGCACCTCGTCCGATTTGATCCGCGCCACATGCATCAGCGCCTCGATGTCGGTGATATGCGGCAGGTTCAAAATGGCGGCGCGGTAGATCTGCTGGTAATGCGGCATGTCCCGCGCGATCACCGAAAGCCGCACATCGACCTGGCCGAGGAATGTCTGGATCTCGATCACCTCGGCAATACCGCGGGCCGCCTCGATGAACTCGTCAAAGGCGCGCGGGTTGGTCTTGTCCAGCGTCACCCGCAACGACACCTCCACCGTGTAGCCTAGTGCGCGCCAGTCGATTATCGCCCGCTGGCCCAGGATCACGCCGCCCTCGCGCAGCTTCTCCAGCCGCCGCGACAGGCGCGAGGCCGTCATACCCAGCCGTTCGGCCAGATCCGGAATCGGTTGCCCCGGCTCGCTTTGCAGATGGCGCAGAATGCGCCGGTCAAGATCATCAAGCATGAATTTATCACTATCATGAGAAATGGCGAATAACTACGGCAAATAATCCGCCAAATTCACACGGAACGGCAATCGCGTTCCCCGCCCACATGCCTATGATGCCCTCAAACACCAATGGAAAGGACGTGGATCATGCGCGTTTATTACGACCGCGATTGCGATGTGAACCTGATCAAGGACAAGAAAGTGGCCATCCTGGGCTATGGCTCCCAGGGCCACGCCCACGCGCTGAACCTGCGCGACAGCGGCGCCAAGAACCTTGTCGTTGCGCTGCGCGAAGGCTCCCCCTCCGCCAAGAAAGCCGAAGGCGAAGGCCTGAAGGTCATGGGCATCGCAGAAGCGGCCGCCTGGTGCGACGTCATCATGTTCACCATGCCCGACGAACTGCAGGCTGAGACCTACAAGAAATACGTCCACGACAACATCAAGCCGGGTGCCGCCATCGCGTTTGCCCACGGCCTGAACGTGCACTTCGGCCTGATTGAGCCGAAAGAAGGCGTCGACGTCATCATGATGGCGCCCAAAGGCCCCGGCCACACCGTGCGCGGCGAATACACCAAAGGCGGCGGCGTGCCCTGCCTGGTTGCGGTTCACAACGACGCCACCGGCAAAGCGCTGGAAACCGGCCTGTCCTATTGCTCCGCCATCGGCGGCGGCCGCTCGGGCATCATTGAGACCAACTTCCGTGAAGAATGCGAAACCGACCTGTTCGGTGAGCAGGCGGTTCTGTGCGGCGGCCTGGTTGAGCTGATCCGCTGCGGTTTCGAGACCCTGGTCGAAGCTGGCTACGCGCCGGAAATGGCCTATTTCGAGTGCCTGCACGAAGTGAAGCTGATCGTGGACCTGATCTATGAAGGCGGCATCGCCAACATGGACTACTCGATCTCCAACACCGCCGAGTACGGCCAGTACGTCACCGGCCCGCGCATCCTGAAGTACGACGAAACCAAAGCCCGCATGAAAGAAGTGCTGAACGACATTCAGCAGGGCAAATTCGTCCGCGACTTCATGCTGGAAAACGCAGTTGGCCAGCCGACCATCAAAGCGTCCCGCCGTGCCAACGACGAGCACGCGATCGAGGCAACCGGCGCCAAGCTGCGCGGCATGATGCCCTGGATTTCGGCCGGCAAAATGGTCGACAAAGAGAAGAACTAAGGCGCCCGCGGAACCCTCCGCTGACCTTACCTCTGCAGGGCGCTCCGATCTGGGGCGCCCTTTTTCATTGATTACATTGAGGTTCCGCCATGCCAGACTCCCCCGGCGCCGCCAATTGGGCCAAGCTCCTGTTCCTCGGTGTGATCTGGGGCGCGTCCTTCATGGCGGTGTCGCTGGCGCTGCGGGGCTTCCCGCCGATGACCATTGCCGCGCTCAGGATCTCCATCGGCGCGGTCTGCCTGCTGGGCGTGGTCTATGCGATGGGCATCGGCTTGCCGTCCCCGCGCGCCCGCGAGGGCCGCATCATCTGGGCCTGCGCCTTCGGCATGGGGTTCTTCACCAACGCGCTGCCCTTCACCCTGCTCAGCTGGGGGCAGACCTATGTGGCCAGCGGCTTTGCCGGGGTCTGCATGGCCGTCGTACCGCTGTTTGTGCTGCCGCTGGCGCATCTGCTGGTGCCGGGCGAGCATATGACCCTGCGCCGCACCCTCAGCTTCCTGATCGGCTTTGCCGGTGTGGTGGTGCTGATCGGGCTCGACGCCTTCCGCTCCGCCGGGAGCGATTTTGAATCGCTTGCGCGCCTGGCCTGTCTTGGCGCCTCTCTGTGTTATGCCATCGGCTCGATCATCACCCGGCTTTGCCCGCAAGTGAACATGCTGTCGCTCTCTGCCGCGGCGCTGCTGTGCGGTGCTGCTATGATGACCCCGGCAGCCCTCTGGGCCGAAGGCGTGCCGGAACTGCCCGCCGCGCTGCCGCTGGGCGCCATCATCTACCTCGGCCTGCTGCCCACGGCGCTGGCGCAGGTGCTGCTGGTCCAGGTCGCCCGCAGTGCAGGTCCTGCATTCCTGTCCACCGTGAACTATCAGGTGCCGGTCTGGTCGGTGATATTTGGCGCCGCCCTGCTCGGGGAGACATTGCCGCCGCAGTTGTTTGCAGCTTTGGCTTTGATCCTCGGCGGACTGCTCCTCAGCCGCAACCGCCGCCCGCGCGCGGTCAAGGGTCAAAAACACTTCGATCGATAACAAAGCAATTGCCATTGACCCCGTCCGCCCAGCGGGGTCTTTTCGCCCCGTGAACCGCAGGAGAAACCCATGCCCGGCATCGCCCCGCGTTACTGGATGATGATCGCCGCCCTTGGCTTGGTTTGGGGTGCCACCTTTCTGCTGATCAAGCTGGCACTGGAAGGCATCACCCCGTTCTGGCTGGCCGCCGGGCGGATCGGATTTGCGGCCCTTTTGCTCGGCGCAATCTGGGGCTGGCGCGGGTTCAAGCTGTTCCGGGGCGAGGCCAACTGGCCCTCAATCATCATCATCGGCATCCTTAGCACCGCCCTGCCTTTCATGATGATCTCCTGGGGGCAGCAGCATGTCTCCTCGGGTTTTACCGGCGTCAGCATGGCGGCAATCCCGTTGATGGTGCTGCCGCTGGCGCATTTTTTTGTGCCAGGAGAGCAGATGACCCTGCGCCGCCTGATTGGCTTCAGCATCGGATTTGCAGGTGTCGCCCTATTGATTGGCAGCAAGGCGTTTGAAACCAGCGGTGCTGAACTGGAGGCCTATGGCCGCGCCGCCTGCCTGACGGCGGCGGCCTGTTACTCGGTCAGCTCCATCCTGACCCGCCGCCTGCCGCCCGCCGATCCGGTCGGGCTGGCAGCCATCTTTCTGGTGATCGGCTGTTTCATCATCTTCCCGGCGGCCTGGGCCGCCGAAGGCCCGCCGGTGATGCCGGACACAAAGACACTGGCAATTGCCGCCATCCTCGGCCTGATCCCTACTGCTGCTGCCAACCTGCTGCGGGTCATCGTGGTCCGGGAAGCGGGACCGACCTTCATGACCTTGACCAACTATCAGGTGCCGGTCTGGGCCGTGGTGCTGGGTGCTGTCTTCCTGGGCGAGGATCTGCCGCCCTCGATGCTGCTGGCAATGGGGATGATCCTGGGCGGTCTCGGCCTCAGCCAGTTCGGCAAGCTAAGCCGTCTGTTCACCAAAGGCGGCTAAGCGCCCCCAGGCAAGTTACTCTGCGACGGCGGCCTCAACCGCAGCCACCACGCTGTCAACGGCCAGCGCCATCAGCCCAGCGTCCTCGCATTCCGCCATTACCCGCACCAGAGGTTCGGTTCCGGACTTGCGGATCAGCAGCCGCCCCTGACCGGTCAGTGCTTTCTCAGCAGCGGCAATCGCGTCCTGCACGCGCTCATCTTCCAATGGCGCCTGGCCGGACTGGAAGCGCACATTGCGCAGCCGCTGCGGCACGGTCTGGAACTGATGCGCCAGCTCAGACGCCAATTTGCCGGTCTGCACCATTTCAGCCAGGAAATGCAGCCCCGCCATCAACCCGTCGCCGGTGGTGGCGTAATCGCTCATCACGATATGGCCCGACTGCTCACCGCCCAGGTTAAAGCCACCCTCGCGCATCCGCTCCACCACATAGCGGTCGCCGACGGCAGTGCGCTCCAGGCCCAGCCCCTTGCTTTCCAGGTGCCGTTCCAGCCCGAGGTTCGACATCACCGTAGCGACCAGCGCTCCGCCTGCCAGCTGGCCCTGCTCCGCCCAGCGGGTAGCCAGCAAGGCCATCAGCTGATCGCCATCGGCCACGGTGCCGGTTTCGTCAATCACGATCACCCGGTCAGCATCGCCGTCCAGGCAAATACCGGCATGGGCGCCATGCGCCACAACCGCCTCAGCGGCGGTTTGCGGCTGGGTTGAACCGCAGCCGCGGTTGATGTTCAAACCATCCGGGGACACCCCTACCGGAATGACCTCGGCGCCCAGCTCCCACAGGACCTCGGGCGCCGCCCGGTGGGCTGCACCATTGGCGCAGTCAATCACCACTTTCAGCCCGTTCAGGCCAAGATTGCGCGGCAGCGAGCTTTTGACCCGCTCGCCGTAACGGAAACGGGCATCGTCGATCCGCTTGGCGCGGCCGATATTGGCGGCCTGCGCGGCTTCGACCCCCGCATCGATGAGGGCTTCGATCTCCATCTCGGCGCTGTCCGACAGTTTGAACCCGTCGGGGCCGAAGAACTTAATGCCGTTATCCTCGGAAGGGTTGTGGCTGGCCGAGATCATCACCCCCAGGTCGGCCCGCATCGACCGCGTCATCAGCCCCACTGCGGGCGTCGGCACCGGACCCAGCAGCAGCACGTTCATGCCTGTGGAGGTCAACCCCGCCGTTAGCGCGTTCTCAAACATATAGCCGGACAGCCGGGTGTCCTTGCCGATCACCACCCGGTGCACGCCAGATCCGTCACGCCGGAAGTAACGCCCGACTGCGGCGCCGATGCGCAGCGCCATCTCGGCGGTCATGGGATGGGTATTGGCAGTGCCGCGCACGCCATCAGTGCCAAAGAGTTTACGCATTATGCTTTTCCTGCCAAAAGCCTCAGCGGACGGCCTGCCAAAGTCGCAGCGCCTGAACCGTTTCAGCAACGTCATGCACCCGCAGGAATTGCACGCCTTGCCCCAGCGCCGCAAGCCCCACTGCGATTGAGCCAGGCGCGCGGGCATCCGCGCGCGGCTCCTTGCCGATTTTACCGATGAACCCCTTGCGGGAAACGCCCAGCAAAATAGGGCAGCCAAGCCCGTGGAACAGGCTGAGATTGCGCAGCAGCGTCAGATTATGCGCCTGCGTCTTGCCAAAACCGATGCCGGGATCAATCACGATCTGTTCGCGGACCACGCCAATGGCCTCCAGCCGGTCGATCTGATCGCTCAGGAAGTCATAAACGTCCAGCAGCACATTGGCGTAATGCGGGTCCTGTTGCATGGTGGCAGGATCGCCCTGCGCATGCATGATACAGACCGGCACGCTGGCCTGGGCTGCCAACGGTGCCAGCGCCGGATCGAACGTGAAGCCTGAGACGTCGTTGAGCAGGTTTGCCCCCGCCTCCATCGCTTCCATGCCCACGGTGGCCTTGCGGGTATCAATGGAGACCGGCACCGGGCTGGCCGCCCGGATTGCGGCGATTACCGGCGCGGTGCGGTCTATTTCCTCGGCCTCGGAAACCTCTTCGGCGCCCGGGCGGGTGGATTCGCCGCCGACGTCGATGATAGTGGCGCCCTCCTCCATCATCCGCAGGGCTGCCGCCTTGCCGGCCTCGACACCGGAATGCCGGCCGCCGTCCGAAAAACTGTCCGGGGTCGCATTCAGGATGCCCATGATCTGCGGCTGGGTCATATCCAGCCCGGCAATCGACGCACGCCGCGCGCTTAAGCGGCGGCGTTCCTTCTCAGGCACCAGCCCTGCCGGTGCGATCCGCGGCGGTGCGTCGCGGCTCAGGATTTCAACCTCGGTAAACCACAGGGCACTGCCTGCCAGCGGGACCGCACCTTCGGGGCGCGCCTCGCCATGCTGAACCAATGGCCGGTAATATATCACAGTTGTGTTTGCTCCACGCTGACGGCCCGCAAGGGGACACCGGGATTATCAGGCAAATCCCCGCCAAGCACAATCATTTCACCCGCCTCAAAGGTCGCCGCAAACCAGGCCGCCAGCGCAACCGAGTTCGACGGCGGCGCCGAGGGGCCTTCCACCGCGTCCAGCACGATCTTGGACGGCGCCCAGACGCAGATCTGGCGGTTCTTGATCGCCCAGTCCAGCTCGGTCCGGGTCGAAACCACCACGCAACGGTCATCCTTGGCGGCAAGGCGCCAGGCGTTCTGTTCGATTGCCAGCAGATCGATCCGGCGCTGTGTCCATTTGTGACCGGTGGTGGGGACCTCCAGCAGGTGGGCGCCAACGCACAGGATCAGCGGCCGCCGGCGGCATTCCATCTGGTCGATCCAGGCGGTCAGGTTGCCGCTGTCGATCGCGTCGTTAGACAGATACATCAGCCGCGGATGCGGGCGCTCTTCTTCATCCACCGGATGGGTGATCTGGTCCTTGGAGCGCACCACTTCGACGCCCAGCGCGCCGGGACCGCGGTCCAGTTTTTCGATCCGCACAAAGGCGCGCACCGCCTGATGCTCCAGCAGGATCCGCTCGGCCACCCGTTCGGCCAGTGTCTCCAAAAGGTTCAGCCGTTCGGCCGCCAGCTCATGCGCGATTGCCTCGGTCAGCTTGTCATAAGACAGAATCCGGTCGACATCGTCATCCAGGTCCTTGGGCAACGGCGCAATTTCGACCACCACATTGAAGCTGATCCGCTGGGTCGAGCCGCGCTCGGCCTGGAAGGCACCGATCTCCACCTCGACAGTGTGGTCCCGCAGGGAAATGCGGTCCAGCGGTCCGGGTGCGGCAGTGGCCACAGAACGCTCGGACGGGTGCGCAAAGGCAAGGCGGATTTCAGAGGGCATGGGAAAACGGGCCTTTGGCTGGCAGTGTCAGGTGATGGGACCCAACAATAGTATTTCAGCGCCGTCATAACAGGCCCGCAAACGCCACGCCAGTAGCCGAAAGCGGCACTGGCGTGGCGCCTTCAGGCGGTCAGTTGCTCAGCGCCGTCCGGTAACGTTCGTCCCGGTAGAACAGATGCACACCGATGCGCGCTGTGTTTGTGAAGGTGCGGCTCCAGCGCGGCCGGACCGCGGTGGTATGATAGTAGGTCGCACCGCCGGTCAGCTCTGACTTCAGCCCGTTCAGCGCGGCGCGTGCCACCTTGGCCACCCGCTGATACGCCTTCTTTTCGTTGATCACTTCCTTGTGGCCATCGCAGGTATAGGTGAACTGGCACTGGTACTTGCGCCCGGTTCCCTGCTTGATCACACCGCAAAGCGAATTCGGGAATTGCGCGCTCTTGACCCGGTTCAGGATCACTTCGGCCACTGCGAACTGGCCTTTTACGGTTTCACCGCGGGCCTCGAAATACAGCGCTTCGGCCAGACAGGCGAATTGCTCGCCGCCGGCAGCTTTCGGCTGGGCATCCAGCCACGCCTTGCTGTATTCGATCTGCGGCCGTGCCTTGCGGCTCTTGAACGCGTTGTTGCGGATCCCGAAAAACCCGCTGAACTTCCGCGCAGGCACTGCGCTCAAACTGGCCTGTTCACGCTCGATCAGCGTACCCAGACCGGTTTCGGCAGCAACACTCTTACCCATCGCGATGGTGGCAGCCATCACGGCAATCATAGTCAACAATTTCATTCAGGGTTCCCCCGTCCTAGCAGCTTGTGCCCGGTTCCCCCGGCACATGCGGTCGCATCCCTTAAGGTAAAAGACCCGAAACGTCCAGCGTTCGGGCTGCAACCGCACTGATGGGGAACACATGCACACCGCCGGTGTTACATCGGCGGCTGCTGGATGGCCCAATTTTTCTTAATATTTTGTGTATGTTGGCGCCGTCTGTCCGGTCTTTCCGGAAATTGCCAGCTGGGCTGCGGCCAATCGCGCAACCGGGACCCGGAACGGGGAACATGAAACGTAATCAAAGCCCGCATCACGGCAAAAGGCAATCGATTCGGGGTTGCCGCCATGCTCGCCGCAGATCGACAAAGTGATGGCGCTGTTTTCCGCCCGGCCGCGCTGAACGCCCAGTTTCAGCAGCTCCCCCACCCCGTCGGTGTCCAGCACATGGAACGGATCCTCGGGAAAGACCCCCTGATTCACATAGTCCGACATGAACCGCCCGGCATCATCACGCGACAGCCCATAGGTCATCTGGGTCAGGTCATTGGTGCCAAAGCTGAGGAACGCGGTATGCGGTGAAATCTCACCCGCCCTGAGCGCCGCGCGCGGTGTTTCCACCATGACGCCCAGACGGTAGGTAAAGTCCTCGCCGCGCTCTGCCTTGACCGCCGCGGCCACCGCATCGATGCGGGCCTTGACCAGCTCCACCTCGCGCTTGGCCGACACTAGCGGGATCATGATCTCTGGCACCACAGGGTCGCCCCATTTCGACGCCTCCAATGTGGCTTCAAAGATCGCCCGCGCCTGCATGTCATAGATTTCCGGAACCGTGACCCCCAGCCGCACACCGCGCAGGCCCAGCATGGGGTTGTATTCGCCCATTTCCTCGACCCGGCGGGTGACATCGCTGACCGGGATGCCCAGTGCCTCGGACAATTCCCGCTGACCGGTTTTGGTGGCAGGCAGGAATTCATGCAGCGGCGGGTCGAACAGGCGGATGCAGACCGGCATCCCCTCCATGATCCGGAACAGTTCGCGGAAGTCGTCACGCTGCATCGGCAGCAGCCGCTCCAGCACCGCAGCCCGCCCTGACGGCGTCTCGGCAAAAATCATCTCCCGCATCACCGTCAGGCGGCCGGGCTCAAAGAACATGTGTTCCGTGCGGCAGAGACCAATGCCCTGCGCATTGAACTTCCGTGCCGTTTCAGCATCTTCCGGCGTATCAGCATTGGCGCGAATGCCAATGTCGCGGGCCTCGTCCGCCCAGGCCAGCAAGGTTTGCAGCGCCCCGTCCTGGGCCGCCTCCAGCATCGCCGGCTGGCCCGCCAGCACATGGCCGCTGCTGCCGTCGATCGTGATGATGTCACCGGCCCGGAATACCCGGCCATCCGCCGCCTCCAGCATCTTGCGCTTGCTGTGGAATTTCATGTTCAGGGCGCCAACAATACACGGCAGCCCCAGCCCGCGGCCGATCACCGCAGCGTGGCTGGTCATGCCGCCCTTTTCGGTCAGCACCCCGGCAGCGGCATGCATCCCGCGCACATCTTCAGGAGAGGTTTCCCGGCGCACCAGAATGCAAGGCTCCCCGCGGGACGCGCTGGCCTGCGCCCCGGCGGCGGTAAAGACCAGCTTGCCCGTGGCAGCCCCCGGGCTGGCGGCGATGCCGCTGCCAATCACATCCCGTTCCGCATCCGGCGCCACCTGGCGGTGCAGCATCTCGTTCAGGATATGCGCATCCACCCGCATCAGCGCCTCTTCCTGCGGGATAATGCCGTCTTCGGCCAGCGCCACAGCGATCCGCACCGCAGCCTGCGCCGAGCGCACCACCCGCACCCCGTCGAGGATATGCACGCGCCCGTTTTCAATGACAAACTCCAGCTGCATTTCCTCTCGCAGCTTCTCACGCATCAGCGCGGCATGGGATTGAATGTCCGCAAAAGCCTCCGGCGCCAGCTCCTCCAGCGACAGCCCGCGTGTATCCCTGGCCAGATACAGCGCCTTGGCCCCTGCCCCCAGCGCATCGCGCCCCTGGCTTTGGCTCAGGTAGCGTCCGGTCAGCCGCGGACTGCCGGTGGTCGAATTCACCAGCTGCAGCACGCCGGAGCCGCATTCGCCCTGGCCGACACCGGGGATCATTTCCTGCACCACCAGCCCCAGGCCTGCATCAGCAGGTGCGCCCTTGGCCTGGCGCAAGAGCCGCGCCGAGGTGCCTTCCCAGGCCCGCGCCATCGACCGCAGCACCGCCGCCAGCTGTTCGCCCGGATCCTGCGGGAAAGGCTCATCCGTTTCCGCCTCGTAAGCGTGCAGGATCTCGCTCAGCGCGTCCGGGCCGCCATCCTCGACATCGTCGAAGACATCCGGGTCCAGCCGCGCCACATGCACTGCATAAGATTGCACAAAACGCAGGAACAAAGCCGCGGCGGCCTCGCGGCCCAGGCTGTCGCAAAGATCCACGTAACGCGCGTCATTCATGCCGATGTTCAGGATCGCGCCCGGTCCGCCCCAATCCGGATCCTCGGAAGACGGGCGCACGCACAGCAGCGCCTCCGGGTCGAATTCGCTCAGCACTGCTGTCAGATCCGGCATCTGGCCTTCGGCAATGGAATGCACCGCGTCAAAAGACAGCGCCACTGTGCGCGGCACCGGCAGGTCCAGCCGCTCCAGCCGCTGCAGGCATTTCGCCCGCCCGCCATGGGTGGTGGCGGCAATCGGTGCGGTCGCGGTGATCAGGGAAGCCGGCGGGATCTGTTCGAAATCTTTCTGCACTGCAGCACGTCTCCTTTGCAAGTCACCATAAGGACAAGACATGATCGCGCAAGGGGCTTGTAACCGCCCTCCGGCAACTGAGCGCGGTTCTGCAAAAGAAAACCGGCCTTCCCTTACGGAAAGGCCGGACCCTGCGGGGCGGGTATTTTGGACCAGAAAGAAGCAGCCGGCTGGTGCTCAGCCTTCAACCTTGGTGAGGTCAGCAACCTGGCCGCAGACCTGGCGGATCTGGCTGAGGAGGTTCAGGCGGTTGCGGCGGACCACTTCGCTGTCCGCATTCACCTGCACTGCCTCAAAGAACGCATCTATCGGCGCGCGCAGGGCGGCCATGCCCCGCATGGCAGCCGCGAAATCTTCGGCCTCGATGGCCGGAGAGATCGCCGCCCCGCCAGCCTCCAGCGCGTCGAACAGTGCCTTTTCGGTGTCGTCCTCGGCAAACTTGCGGTCGGCGCCATAGGAGTATTCGACGCCGTCTTTTTCCTCGGCCTGCGACAGGATGTTGTTGGCGCGTTTGAAGCCCTGCAGCAGGTTGGTGCCATCCTCGGTCTTCAGGAAGTCTTCGAGTGCGCGGGCGCGTTTCACGAGCAGGGTCAGGTCGTCATTGCCCTCCATCGCAATGCAGGCGTCGATCACATCGTGGCGGATGCCCTGATCGCGCAGGAAGACTTTTAGACGGTCGTGGAAGAAGGAGAGGAGGTCGGAAACAATGGGAAAAGCTTTTTCAAACGACTCGTCTGCCAACTTGTCGACAGCCTCTGGATCCAGAGGTTGTGCAGACTTCTTCGCGACATCGATTGCGTCTTTGGTACCTACTTTCAGCGCTGCATTCGCTAGTTCCTCAATGGCACTCGTCCTCGCGATCCCTGTCTGAAAACCGTCACGTTGTGCAAATGACTTCAGAGCTGGACCAGAAAGCGGCATCCGAACATCGTTCTCCAGCACCAGCCGGATCACCCCCAGCGCGGCGCGGCGCAGGGCAAAGGGGTCTTTCGACCCGGTGGGCTTTTCATCAATCGCCCAGAAGCCGGTCAGCGTGTCCAGCTTGTCGGCCAGCGCAACGGCAACCGAAACAGGCTCCGACGGGACATCATCGCCCGGCCCCAGCGGCGAATAATGCTGCTCGCAGGCGTTCGCAACTTCCTGTGGCAGGCCGGCGGCCTGCGCATAGTAGCGGCCCATCAGGCCCTGCAGCTCCGGGAATTCATAAACCATTTCAGAGCTGAGGTCGGCCTTGGCCACCCGCGCCGCCTGCTCTGCCAGATCGGCATTGGCGCCGACAACCGGCGCGATCTCGCGGGCCAGCGCGGCGATGCGGTCGATCCGCGCCGCCTGGGTGCCCAGTTTGTTGTGAAATGTCACGTTGCCGAGGTTTTCGACCCAGGCGCTCATACCCGCCTCGGATTTCGCGGTGCGCAGGTCGTTCTCCCAGAAGAACTTGGCATCCGCCAGCCGCGCCGACAGTACCTTTTGGTTGCCCGCCAGAATGGTCGCGCCATTGTCCGCGGTCTCGCGGTTGGCAACGGTGATGAATTTCTCGATCCGCCCGGTTTTGGGGTTTTTGACCGAGAAGAACTTCTGATGCTCCTTCATGGACGTCTGCAGCACTTCGGCCGGCAGCTCCAGGAATTCGGCGTCGATGGCGCCCATCAGCACCACCGGGCATTCCACCAGACCCGCAACCTCGGCCAGAAGACCCTTGTCTTCGACCACTTCCAGGCCGCTGGCAAAGGCCTGATTGGTGGCCTCCTGCCAGATCGCGGCCTGACGCTCGGCCGGGTCCAGCATAACATGGGCGCGCTTCAGCTTGGCGGCGTAGTCGTCAAAACCGGTGACGGTGATCTGGTCCGGCGCCATGAAGCGGTGGCCGCGGGTGATGTTGCCGGATTTAATACCGTCGATGTCCAGATCCACCACGGTCGCGCCTGCCTCATCCGACAGGATACACAGGATCGAATGCAAGGGGCGCACCCAGCGCAAAGTTCCGGCGCCCCAGCGCATGGATTTGGGCCAGGGGAAGGTGCGGATGGTGGTCTCCAGCACCTCGGCAATGATTTCGGCTGCCGGGCGCCCCGGCTTTTCGATCAGGGCGAAATAAACCGCGCCCTTGGGGGTCTCGCGCTCTTCCAGCTGATCGCGGGTCAGGCCTGCGCCGCGCAGGAAGCCCTCGATTGCCTTGTCGGGCGCGCCGACCTTGGGGCCTTTGCGTTCTTCGCGGATGGTGGGGCTTTCCGCCAAAAGACCGTCAACCGCCAGCGTCAGACGGCGCGGTGTCGACAGCGCTGCGGCACCGGCATAGGTCAGGCCCGCCTCGACCAGGCCATCGGTCACGCGTTTCTTCAGATCCTCGGCAGCACGCGCCTGCATGCGGGCCGGGATTTCTTCGGAAAAGAGTTCAATCAGCAGATCGGGCATCGGGGGTCCTCAGAAATTCACGATCGCCTGGATGACGATGGCATTGGCGATATCAACAAAGAAGGCGGATACAAGGGGGAGCACAACAAAGGCAATAGGCGACGGCCCATAGCGTTTGGTCACAGCGGTCATATTGGCGATGGCCGTGGGGGTGGCGCCCAGCGCAAAGCCGCCGAACCCGGCGGCCAGCACCGCAGCCCGGTAGCCGCGTCCCAGCAGCGGGAACAGAACAAACAGCACAAAGGCCACCGTGAACAGCGTCTGCGCCAGCATGATAACGGCAATGGCCAGGCCCAGCCCCGCGATGGTCCAAAGCTGCAGGGCCATCAGCGACAGGGCCAGAAAGGCGCCCAACGAGAACTCCGAGATCAGAGCAAGCGCCGGGGTGCGGGCGACAGGGTCCGCAGCGGGCGCAAGCAGGCTGCGCAGGTTGGCCAGCAGAATGCCCGCGATCAGGCAGGGCACAAACAGCGGCAGCTTCACCCCCGCAGCGTCCAGGCTGATCGAGGCGGCATATCCCAGGATTATGGCAAGGTTCAGGTACAGCATCACCCGCATCAGATCGAGGTGGCCGACAGTTGCTGTCTCCGCCTCGTCATGCCCAAGGCCGACTGTCTGTTCCTCCTCCGGGCGTGCAGGCGTCAGCCCATGCCGGTTGATCAGATGGCGGGCAACCGGCCCGCCCACCAGTGCTGCCAGCACCAGACCCAATGTTGCAACCGCCACGCCCAATTCAGCGGCACCGTCCAGCCCTGCCGCGGCAGCCACATCGGGCGCCCAGGCAATCGCTGTTCCATGCCCGCCGATCAGCGCCGCCGACCCGAACAGAACGCCTGCCTGAACCGGATATCCGAACAGCACGGCCCCGGCGGCGCCGATCACGCTCTGGGCCAGAATGGCCAGCAAGGTCAGCACCAGCAGGATAACCAGCGGCCTGCCGCCGGCAACCAGGTCGGAAAGCCGCGCGTTAAGGCCGATACCGGCAAAGAACAGCACCAGCAGGTAGTCGCGGCTCTGCATCTCGAACTCGATTTGCAGGCCGGTCAGGATGTAGACCAGAAGCACCGCAACCGAGGCCGCCAGCCCGCCTGTCACCGGCTCCGGAATATTGAACCGGCGCAGCGCTGCAACCTTGGCATTCAGGCGCGCTCCCAGCAGAAAGACCGCAAACCCCAGCGTTACCGAGATGAAGTCAGGTATGGTGATATGGGTTTCCATGTCCCGTGCGGGATTTGCCTCTTAACGTTCCGGTTATTCGCCTGTTGCCGGCCGGGGCGGGCATTCCTCGCCCACCACGGTGCCGTCATAGGCTTTCTGGCCGCAGTCATTCAGCTCATGCCAGACATAGCCGCGGCCCCCGTCGGTGACGGCAACAACCCGGTCGACACCAAAGGAGATGTTCTTGACCGACAGGAAGGATTTGGCTGTGCCATTGGCCAGCTGTTCGCCGATGGCAGCCGCATCAAAACACTCAAACCAGCCCGGCGCGTTGCGCGGTTCCAGCTTGTCCGTCAGGGTGAACAGCTGCGCCAGTGCATCCGGCGTCACCTTGGTGCGGAAACACGCGCGGTAGCGGATCGGCGAACTGCCGGCGTCAATTGCCTCAAACTCTGAATAAGCGACCGGCTGCGCCTCGCCGCCATTCAGCGGCACAAGCATCACATCGCGGCCCGGCTGCAGTTTCACGTCCTCATAAAACCCGTAGACCTGAAGGTAATACATTGCCCCGCCAGCGGCGAGCGCTGACAGGATCAGGATCAATGCCAGGAACTTTCCCATAACGCGCCCTACTCTGCTCAGGCTGCACTTTCGGCGGTATACCCGCCGGCGTCAGTCAGCACAAAGGCGTCAGCACATTGCTTGGCCAGCGCCCGGACCCGGCCGATATAGGCCTGCCGTTCGGTAACCGAGATCACGCCGCGGGCGTCCAGCAGGTTGAAGATGTGGCTGGCCTTGATGCACTGGTCATAGGCGGGATGCGCCATGATGATGCGCTTTCCGGTCTTGGGATCATCATGTTCCTGCGCCAGGATGGCGGCGCATTCGGCCTCGGCCTCCTCGAAATGGCGCAGCAGCACTTCGGTGTTGGCCACGTCAAAATTCCAGCGGGCGTATTCTTCCTCGGTCTGCTTGAACACATCGCCATAGGTCAGCGGGATCAGCGCGTCCGGATCGTTGTAGGGCATATCCATTACATGATCGACACCCAGCACATACATCGCCAGACGCTCCAGCCCATAGGTCAGCTCACCCGACACCGGGTGGCAGTCATGGCCGCCGACCTGCTGGAAATAGGTGAACTGGGAAACTTCCATGCCGTCGCACCAGACTTCCCAGCCCAGGCCCCAGGCGCCCAGCGTCGGGCTTTCCCAGTCGTCCTCGACAAAGCGGATGTCATGCATCGCCATATCGACGCCGATCGCCTCAAGACTGCCCAGATACAGCTCTTGCAGGTTCGGCGGCGAGGGTTTGATCAGCACCTGGTACTGGTAATAATGCTGCAGCCGGTTCGGGTTTTCACCATAGCGCCCGTCCGTGGGGCGGCGCGAGGGCTGCACATAAGCCGCGGCCCAGGCTTTGGACCCCAGCGAGCGCAGCGTGGTCGCCGGATGAAAGGTGCCGGCGCCGACTTCCATGTCATAGGGCTGCATCACCGCGCAGCCTTTGGCGGCCCAGTAATTCTGAAGCCTCAGGATAATCTCTTGGAAGGAGCGCGGCGCGCCGTTGGTCTGGGTCATCTCGTATCCCTTTTGGGGCAGCTGGGGCAGCAATTGCGGGGATCTTCCTATGCAAGGCAATGGGCAGGGTCAACGCCCTGCGGGTGCTTACACCGCGGCGGCTGCCCTGCGCTGTGCAGCGCATCGGCAACAAAAGTGCGGGAATGCGGCAACGGGGCGGGAATTCCCCCTGCGATGAGGAGTTCCCTTTGCCGTGCCAAAATGCTTAACCTCCGCGGCAAAGAATAAGAGATCTTCCGGGATACGAGGCCCTGACAATGAAAAAACTGTTTGCCGCTCTGGCGCTGCCGCTGATTGCGCTGGCCATTGCGTTCACCGCGCCGGTTTCGGCGCAAAGCAGCCGCGATGCGGTGTGGATCCAGATCGCCGCCCGCCCCTCCCTGCGCGAGGCCGAAACCGAGGCCCGCACCTATGCTGCCCGCCTGCCCGATGTCTCCGGTTATGCGCTTGGCGGTGGCTGGTACGGGGTGATGATCGGCCCCTACGCCCGCGAAGACGCCGAACGGGTGCTGCAAGTCTACCGCGCCGAAAACCAGATCCCGCGCGACAGCTTCATCGCGTTCCGCCGCAACCTGCGCAGCCAGTTCTACCCGGTGGCCGCAGATGCAACCGCCCCGGCGCAACCGGCGCCTGCCCCTGCACCGGCGGCGCCTGCAGCAGAAGACCCGGCACCGCAGCAGCAGGCAGCCGTGCAGTCGAACCTGCCGGATGAGACCCCCGCCGAGGCACGGCGCAGCGAACGCGTGCTGTCGCGTGAGCAGCGGATGGAGCTGCAGGTCGCACTGAAGGCCGCAGGCTTCTACAGCTCGTCCATCGACGGCGCCTTTGGCCGCGGCACCCGCGGCTCGATGAGCGATTGGCAGACGGCCCGCGGCTTTGAACCCACCGGCGTTCTGACCACCGCCCAGCGCCAGGTGCTGATGGATGAATACAACGCGCCGCTGATCTCGGTCGGCATGGCCCGGGTGGAAGACGCCAAGGCCGGCATCGCCCTGCAGATCCCTGCGGATGAGGTCGCGTTCGACCGCTATGAATCGCCCTTTGCCCATTACGCTGCCAAGGGCAGCCTGGGCGCGGAGGTGCTGCTGATCAGCCAGCCCGGCGACAAACGCACTCTGTTCGGCCTTTATGACATTATGCAGACGCTGGCGATTGTGCCGCTGGAAGGCCCGCGCCAGCGCGGCAAGGACAGCTTCACCATCGAAGGCCGCAACAGCAAGATCGTCTCCTTCACCCAAGCCAGCCTGAAAAACGGTGAGGTGAAGGGCTTTACCCTGATCTGGCCGGCCGGCGACGAGGACCGCCGCACCCGCGTTCTGGCCGCAATGCAAGCCAGCTTCACCCGACTCGACGGCGTTCTGGACCCGGCAGCCGGCGGCGATGCGGTGCAGAACATCGACCTGGTTTCTGGCCTGGAAATCCGCAAGCCGAAACTGTCGCGCTCCGGCTTCTTTGTCGATGGCGACGGCAGCGTGCTGACCACATCCGACGTGGTGGCGGGCTGTACCCGCATCACATTGGACCACGGCTACAGGGCCGAAGTAGCGGCCAACAACACCGCAGACGGCATCGCCATCCTGCGCCCCGTCCAAGCGCTGGCGCCTGCCGCGGTTGGTGAACTCAGCGCCGCCTCGCCGCGGCTGCAGTCTGAGATCGCTGTTTCCGGCTTCTCCTATGAAGGCGTGCTGGGCGCACCAAGCCTGACCTGGGGCAAAGTCGCAGACGTCAAAAGCCTGGATGGCAACACCGGCGTTGCCCGGCTGGAACTGGCGGCACAGCCCGGCGACGCGGGCGGTCCGGTTCTGGACAGCAGCGGCGCTGTTCTGGGGATGCTGCTGCCGCGCACAATCGAGGGCAAGCAACTGCCCGAAGGCGTCAGCTTTGCCGTTAACGCCGAAGCCATCCGCAGCGCCTTGAACACCGCAGGTATGACCCCGGCAGCACAGAGCGCCTCGGCAGGCAGCCTGCCCAATGCGGCAATAACCCGGCTGGCGTCCGGCATGACCGTGCTGGTCAGCTGCTGGGAGTGACCGGCTGGCCGTCACTCGCGGCAGGCCTGACCGGCAAGACAAAAACCGGCGCAAAACCTGCGCCGGTTTTTTCATGCAAGCTGTACCTTCAAAGCGCAGCAGCTTGAGCACTGGCAGGCACTCCCGCCCGGCAGCGGGCCTTGTCAGGCCCTATGCCCGTTGGGCATAGCACCGTGCCAGTGCACGGTGCAGCGCCGCGCATCCGCGCGGCGCCCGGCCCAAGCCCGCAAGCAGGGCTGGTGCTGCCAGGCCTCTGCGGGCGCGGGAGCTTCAGCCTTCTGTGCGGCAGTAAAGTCAGTAAGGTTGAATACGGCCGTCCCAGGTGTGGAAGCAGCCAGTGGTGTCGAGGTTCAGCACTGCGAATTCATTGATCAGCCCGGCAACGGACTCTTCCACCGTGATATCGCCTTCATAGCCGCCCATATCGGTACGCACCCAGCCGGGGTGGTAAATCCCCACAGAGATCCCTTCCGGCTGCAGATCGGTGGCCAGATTGCGCCCGATATTCAGCGCCGCCGCCTTGGAAGCGCGATAGGCATAGCTGCCCCCCGGCGCCCGCGACTGGCTGGCCATCTGCGAAGACAGGATCGCGATCTTGGGCTCTTGGGCCAGCCGCAAATTGGGCAGCATTGCCTGCACCGTCAAAAACACGCCGGTCACATTGGCGGCCAGGGTTTTGGCCCAGACCTCCGCCGAGTAATCCTCCAGCCCCATCGACTTGTCGATGTAGACCCCGGCGTTGCACACCAGCAGATCCACCGGACGGTTCTTGATCTGGGCGGCGAAACGCGCCTGCTGGCCGGGATCGGAGACATCCAGTTTCACCCCGGAGGAGTGATCGCGCGAGGTGCCTGTCACCTCATAGCCCGCTTCCTGCAGCCGTTTCACCAGCTCCTTGCCAATGCCGCGGCTGGTTCCTGTTACAACTGCATGCATCTTTGCTCTGCCCTTCAGTTCGATTTGCGTCAGTTTGATTTCCGGCCTGAACGGAAAGGCAGCGGCATCACCGGCACGCCTTCCTCAATCAGCTCCCGCGCATCTTCCAGCTTGGCCTCGCCATGGATCGCCCGCTCCGGCGCGTCGCCCAGGTGCATTGCCCGTGCCTCCTGAACAAAATTCCCGCCGACGTAATCGGAGTTTGCCTCGACCTTCTTGCGCAGCTCTGCGATGGCCTGTTCCACCTCGCCCGCGGGGCGGCTCAGCATGCCGGGCCCTGCAGGGGCTGCAGCCGCCGCTGCGGGAACCGCAGCTGGAGCGGCGGGCGCAGCGGCCTGCGGTTCCGGTTCCCCGACGGCAGACACCGCCTTGCGCCCGGGGCGGACCCGTGGCGCCATAATCGCCTTCTCCACCTGCGCACCGCCGCAGACAGCACAGGACACCAGACCGGCCGCTGCCAGTTTGTCAAAGGCCGCCGCCGATTGGAACCAGCTGTCGAAACTGTGGCCATCGGTGCATTTGAGGCTGTATTGAATCATGCTTTCCCTCTTAGCAGGAAGGGTTGATTAAATCTCCCTCTCCGGCAAGTGCAAGAGGTCTGTTGTATCTACTGTGCCGCACCTGGGCTGTGCAGCCGCTGCCGCAGCTTTGCGACCAGCTCCTCCTGCGGCAGATCTGCATCCACCGCCAGCCGCCGAAGCCCGAAATGCACATGCGCCATCTCGCGGTAATAGCCCGCAAAGACGTAATTCACCGCGGCTCCGGCCACGGCCCCGGCGATCGGCACCGCCTGGGCTGCCAGCTTTTGCCCCAGCACTGCACCCAGCTTGGGCGCCACCTGGGCAATAAGCTTGTGCAGGCCCCCCGGCAGCCCCAGCCGCACCGAGACAAAGCCCAGATCCGCACCGTCATCTTCGGCCAATGGGCCAGCCGCTGCAAACACCTGAATGCAATCAAAACGCACGCTGTCGGCCTCAGGATCGAACCCCTCCGCAGCTGCGGCGCCCTGGATGGTCCGGAGCAAAAACGCTGTTGTCGCAGGCAGCTCCACCAATGCGCCCGGCAGGCCCGCGGCGCCGCCCGCAGCGCCCATGGCGGCGCTCACCATCCGGTCGACGCCCGGTTTCTGATCCGCCACCAGGCGGCGTGACTGGCTGGCCCCCTTCATGGCAAGCCTGAGAGCGGTTTCCGTGGCGCCTGTCAGCCCGGCCCGCACCGGTGCAGGCAGCCGCTCCAGCAGGCTTTCGCCGCTGCCGCCCAGCCGGTTCAAAAGGTCCACGCCAAAGCCGCCCGCCGCCCGGTGGCGCTGTGCCAGCGCTTCCAGTTCAGCTTCAATATCCTGCGGGGTGAATACCCGTGCTGTTGATAGAACGTCCGCCACAAGCGCCTCCTCTGCCTATCCAGAAGATCGGCAGCCAAGGGCGGGAATTCAACCCCGCCAGCGGCGCACCTGCCCCTGGATGCCGTCCCAGGCTGCCTCTTGCAGCGCCAGCCCCAGCACCCGGTCCGGGTTGGTCGGCGGCGGCATTTCAACCCCGGTCAGTTTCGTAAAACCAAAGCGCCGGTAATAGGGCGCATCGCCCACCAGCATCACCCGTGCCCATCCGGTTTCCTCTGCCTTGGCAACACTGTCGCGAATCAAAGACCCGCCCAGCCCCTCGCCCTGCCGTGTCGGGTGCACCGCAACCGGCCCCAGCAGCAGCGCAGGCGCCGTGCCAATCAGAACCGGCCAATACCGGATGGCTGCGGCCAGGATGCCGTCACTGTCGCGCGCAACCTCGCTGAGACCCGCAACCGGCGGCACCCCGTCGCGCAACCGGTAGGACGACAACGCCTCGCGGCCCGGCGCAAAGCACAGGTCATACAGCGCCTCAACCTCCCACCGGTCTTCCGGCTGCTCTGCCATCAATTCGATCACGCCGCCATGTCCCTGTTCCGGCCTCCGCATTTTCCCCCTGCAGGCTGGCATTCGGCCTAACACGGGCGTAAGCCTTGGGCAAACACCTAAGCCCCTGAAATCCCCTAAGCAGGAAGCAAGAATGTTCTACCGACCCGAGGACGGCCACGGCCTGCCCCACAACCCGTTTAATGCCATCGTCACACCGCGGCCAATCGGCTGGATCTCCTCGCGTTCCGCCGACGGGGTGAACAATCTGGCGCCTTATTCCTTTTTCAACGCAGTGGCCTACAGTCCGCCGCAGGTGATGTTTGCCTCCACCAGCAGCAAGCCCGACCAAGAGGGCACCAAGGACAGCGTTGCCAATATCGAGGAAACCGGCGTGTTCTGCGTCAATGTGGTGTCTTACGCGCTGCGGGACGCAATGAACGCCAGCTCAGCTGCGCTGCCCAAGGAGGCGGACGAATTCGCCCATGCAGGGCTTGAAGCCACAGGCTGCGAAACCATCGCCTGTTCCCGCGTCGCCAAAGCGCCGGCCGCGCTGGAATGCAGACTGACCCGGATCGTCACCCTGCCGGGCGAGGCAAACAAGGTGGTCTTCGGCGAGGTGACCGGCGTGCATCTGCGCGATGACTGCCTGCGCGACGGCACTTTTGACGTGACCGCCTTCCAGCCGCTGGCCCGCCTCGGCTACCGCGACTATTCAGTGGTGCGCGAGCTGTTCCCGCTCACCCGTCCCGACGACTGAGGCCCGCCATGCCGCTTCCCGATCCGCGCAAACGCAACCCGATCATCCTGCCCGGCGGCACCCCGCACGCGGGCACCGTGATGCTCAGCCAGGTATTGGACCACCCCAACATCAAGGCAGGCGATTACTCCTATGCCTCCGACTTCGATCCGCCGGAAAACTGGGCCCAGCACCTGGCGCCCTACCTGTTCCCCGGCGCGCGCGAGCGGCTGGTGATCGGCCGCTTCTGCCAGATCGCCCACGGCGCGCGGTTCATCACCTCCTCGGCCAATCACGCGCAGGAAGGCCTTAGCTGCTATCCCTTCCAGGTGTTCGATCCCAGCCAGATGGCCGGTTTTCAGCCCGACACCCGCGATACGGTTGTAGGCAACGATGTCTGGATCGGTTATGGCGCGCTGATCCTGCCCGGCGCCCGCATCGGCGACGGTGCCATCATCGGCGCCGGAGCAGCGGTGCGCGGCACGGTGCCGCCTTATGCCATCGTTACCGGCAATCCCGGCACCGTTCACAGCTACCGCTTTTCCAAGCCGCAGATCGCCCGCCTGCTGGCGCTCAAATGGTGGGGTTGGCCGGCAGAGCTGATCAGCCGCGCCGAACCCGCACTGCTGTCCGGCGATCTCGACATGCTGGAAACCCTCGCCCCCGACTAAGCCTGCCCCAAGTAATTGCTGGTCCGGAGCCGCCGTCGCCTGAGACCGGACAGCCGCGCGGGCGGCGCCGGGACAAGGAAAATCGCCGAGGGGCCCCGCGCCCCGCGGGGAGACGGCTATTTTCCTTGGCTCGGTGCGGACCGCGCGGCAGGCAAGGATCAGGGGATGGGGGATCCGGACCAGCGTTTGCTGGTATGGTGAGCCAGAGCCCCTTTCAAAAAAAACCCGCGGCTCGCAAAACCCGCGGGTTTCTCTTTCAAACGATCAGGCGTCAATGGCCGCCCAGAACCCCGGTTTTGACCGAGTAGTCCACCGCAATCTCATAGTCCGGATCATCATCGCTATCGACCATCAGATGCCCCGCCTTGGTCAGCAGCTGGTGGCAATCCCGGCTCAGATGCCGCAGCACCACAGATTTACCCTCGGCCTCATACTTGCCCGCCAGCGCCTCGATTGCCTGCAAGGCTGATTGGTCGACCACCCGGCTGCGGGCAAAATCCACAATCACGTGATCCGGGTCGCCTGCCACATCGAACAGCTCGATGAAGCCATCGGTGGAGCCAAAGAACAGCGGGCCTTCGATCTCATAAACCTTGGCGCCCTTGTCGCTTTCGGACTCGCGGGTATAGGCATGGATACGGCGCGCGTTGTTCCAGGCATAGGCCAGCGCCGAGACGATCACACCGACAACCACCGCAATCGCCAGGTCGGTCATCACCGTCACCACGGTCACCAGCACAATGACAAAGGCATCCATCAGCGGCACTTTGGTCATCACCTTGAAGCTGTTCCAGGCGAAGGTGCCGATCACCACCATGAACATCACACCGACAAGGGCCGCCAGCGGGATCTGCTCGATCAGCGGCGAAGCCACAACGATGAACGCCAGCAGAAACAGCGCCGCAGTAATGCCCGCAATCCGCGTCCGGCCGCCGGACTTCACGTTGATCATCGACTGGCCGATCATCGCGCAGCCGCCCATGCCGCCGAAAAAGCCGGTCACCACATTGGACGCGCCCTGCGCGATACACTCTTGGCTGGCGCCGCCGCGCTTGCCGGTGATCTCGCCCACCAGGTTCAGCGTCAGCAGGCTTTCAATCAGGCCGATCGCCGCCAGGATCACCGCATAAGGCAGGATGATCCACAGCGTCTCCAGCGTGAACGGCGCCAAAGCAGTGCCATACAGCCCCTCGCCGGTGCCAAACGGATTATGGAAGGATGGGAACCCGCCCTTGATTGAGGCCATGTCGCCAACGGTCGGCACATTGATCCCAAAGGCAATCACCAGACCTGCCACAATGCCGATCCCGGCCAGCGGTGCGGGAATGATCGCGGTGATCTTGGGCGTGCCCCAAATGATCAGCATGGTCAGCCCCACCAGCCCCAGCATCATAACCAGCTGCGCATTCCCCAGCCAGGCTTCGGTGTTCTCCGGGTCCTTGAACTGGGTCAGCTGCGCCAGGAAGATCACAATGGCCAGACCGTTCACAAAGCCCAGCATCACCGGATGCGGCACCAGGCGGATGAACTTGCCCCAATGCATCACCCCCGCGATGATCTGCAAAATCCCCATCAAGACCACAGTGGCAAACAGATACTCGACCCCGTGCTGCGCCACCAGCGCCACCATCACCACCGCCAGCGCGCCCGTCGCACCCGAGATCATTCCAGGCCGGCCGCCAAACACCGCGGTGATCAGCCCCACCATAAAGGCCGCATAAAGCCCGACCAGCGGATGCACGCCCGCGACAAAGGCAAAGGCCACTGCCTCCGGCACAAGCGCCAACGCCACGGTAAGGCCGGACAGCAATTCGGTGCGCACGCGGGCCACGGTAAAGCCCTCGTCCTGCATGATGGAGAGGTTGGGCGGGGAAATCTGCTTGGCCAGCAAAGCCATGGCTGCGCGTCTCATTGGGTGTACCTGTACTTGAAAGGGGAGTGTCCGCAGCCCGCCCCTAGCGGAAATACGCCAATGGGGCAAGGGTGCGGGGTATTCGCGGCACCGGCGCAATGCCTGGACACTGCCCTTTGCCCGGACCTGAGGCACCTCCAGCGGTTTTTCGCAGCCCTATGGGAACCGAACACCGCTGCCAGGCGTTTTTCCATCGAGTGCTCACCCACGAACCACTTAGATTAAGGAAGAATGGTCATGAAAAAGCTGCTACTTTCCACGGCGCTGGCCGCCGTGACAACTTTCCCTGCCTTCGCATCCGATACGGCCACCGAAGAGGCTGCCGAGGCAATCTCCGAACAAGGCGCAGAGATTGCTGCAGAAGCCGGGGCTGCGGCTGAAGGGGCCGCTGATACGGTTGCCGAGGAAGCGGGCGAAGTGGCCGCGGAAGCTGAAGCCGCAGCTGAAGAAGCCGCAGATGCCGCAGCCGAAGCAGAGGTTGAAGCAGAGGCTGAGGTAACCGGCACCGCAGAAACCGGGTCCGCTGAACATATGACCGACACTGAAGCCACAGCGGCCATGCAGCCCCGGGTGCCGGTAGAGCGCGACGGCTACATGACTGCGGAAGAGGCCGATCTGACCGCCGAGAAGCTGACTGGTGCAGCGGCCTATGACTCCAATGACGAGTGGATCGGCGAAGTGTCCGAACTGCTGCTGACTGATGCCGGCGAGGTCAAGGCCGCCGTTATCGACGTCGGCGGTTTCCTCGGCCTGGGCGAGAAACCGGTTGAGCTGGAACTGTCGAAGATCGACATCCTGCGTGCCGACGACGGCTCGGATCTGCGCGTCTATATCTCGATGACCGAAGACGAGCTGAAAGCCCTGCCCGACTACGAAGGCTGAGCCCGGGATATGCGAAACCGGAGAACCCGCCATATGGCGGGTTTTTCGTCTTTGCCTGCCGGACACCACCACAACCGCGCCGCGGGCCGGAGACGGCCATTTGGCTTTCCTGTGATTGAGGTTCAGCGCTGCAATGCCGCAATTAGGTCAGCTCCCCTGCCGCAATGTTTCGCGCGCGAAACATTTGGTCAAAAGGGCTGACGCTTAACTTTAGCGCTTGTTAAGATTTGGGCGTTCGCTTGGTCCCTCTTCAAGTGCTGCCTGCGCCGCAACGCTTGCCGGGATTACACGGCGCGAATAGCGCCCGCTGTTTCATCTTTGCAAAAATACTCCCGCCGGAGGCTCCCGCGCCATCGGCACACACCCGGTGCATAGGGGGTGCACAGCTGCCGCCCCCTGTTGATCACCTTGCTCTTGCCAAATCCGGCGCCGCTTGTGCATATCCAAGACAACAGCATCAGGAGGGCAGCACGTGACCGCATCAGAACCCCGTGAAACCATGATTGCCGTGATCGGCGGCTCCGGCATTTACGAGATCGACGGGCTGGAAGGCGCCGGGTGGGTCTCGGTCGAAACGCCTTGGGGGGCGCCATCGGATCAGATCCTGACCGGCTCCCTGGACGGCGTGAAAATGGCCTTCCTGCCGCGCCACGGCCGCGGCCATGTGCATTCCCCGACCGAAGTTCCCTACCGCGCCAATATCGACGCGCTGAAACGTCTGGGGGTGACGGATGTGTTCTCCGTCTCTGCCTGCGGGTCGTTCCGCGAGGAAATGGCGCCGGGCGATTTTGTTGTTGTGGATCAGTTCATTGACCGCACCTTCGCGCGCGAGAAAAGCTTTTTCGGGACCGGCTGCGTGGCCCATGTGAGCGTGGCGCATCCGACCTGCGAGCGGCTCTCGGACGCTGCCGAAGCAGCGGGCAAGGATGTAGGCATCAACATCCACCGCGGCGGCACCTACCTGTGCATGGAGGGGCCGCAGTTTTCGTCCATGGCGGAAAGCAAGATGTACCGCGAGCAATGGGGCTGCGACGTCATTGGTATGACCAACATGCCCGAGGCCAAACTCGCCCGCGAGGCAGAGCTATGCTACGCTTCCGTTGCAATGGTCACTGACTACGACAGCTGGCATCCGGAGCACGGCGCTGTGGAAATCACTGATATCATTGCAACATTGCAGGGCAACTCTGCCAATGCCCGCGAACTGGTCCACCGCCTGCCCGGTCTGCTGGGCCAGGATCGTGCGGCTTGCCGGCATGGCTGCGACAAGGCGCTGGAATATGCGATCATGACTGCACCCGAGAAACGCGATCCTGCTCTGCTGGCCAAGCTGGACGCCGTGGCGGGCCGGGTTCTGGGCTGATCCAAGGCTGCAACAGTTTTGAACTATCGGGGCGGTCTTTGCAGGGCCGCCTCTTTTCTTTGCCGGGCTGCGTGCCTTTATCGTGCAGCAGACCTTGCTTCGACGTTGCTGATTTCAGGATCTCTTTCATGCGCCTTCACGGATTGGACATCGCCCGCTTCCTTGCCTTTTGCGGCATGGTTCTGGTTAATTTCCGCATTGCAGCGCAGGTGGCGCCGGGAACCGATGCAATCTCTCTGTTCACCAACAGCCTGGAGGGCCGCGCAGCCGCGCTGTTTGTGATGCTGGCGGGGATCGGGGTATCGCTGGGCAAGCCGGACCGGGCAACGATGTTCCGGCGCGCTGTGTTCCTGTTTGTGATCGGCCTTTTGAACCTGACCATATTCGACGCCGACATCCTGCACTTCTATGCGCTGTATTTCCTGGTGGCGCTGCCGTTCCTGACCGCCTCCAGCCGGACGCTGCTTTGGGCCGCTGCGGGCACGCTGGCAATCGGGCTGGCAGGGCTGCTGGTGCTGGATTACGAGGCGCATTGGAACTGGGACACATTGACCTACGCGGAATTCTGGACGCTGGAAGGCTTTCTGCGCCATTCCTTCTTCAACGGCTGGCATCCGGTATTTCCTTGGGCCGCTTTCCTGTTTCTGGGCATGTGGATCGGCCGCCTGGATCTGGCCAGCCGCCGGGTGCAGGCCCGCATGGTCCTCTGGGGTGTGGCAGCGGCAGTGCTGGGCGCCCTGCCCGGGATACTGCTGCAGGATCCGGAGCTGGCCGAACTCTTCGGCACCAGTGCCATTCCCCCTGGCCCGTTCTACATTATCGCAGCCTCCGGCACCGCGGTGGCCGTGACCGGGCTGATGCTGGCGATCGGCCCGGCGCTGGACAAGGCTGGGCTGGGGGAATGGCTGGCAGCACCAGGGCGGCAAGCGCTGAGCCTCTATGCGGCGCATATCCTGTTGGGCATGGGCACATTGGAAGCCATGGGCCAGCTGGACGGTTCGCTCGGCACCTCCCGGATCTTCGGCTACTCGCTTGGCTTCTGCGCCCTGTCGATGGTGCTGGTCTGGGTTTGGAACATCTTTGCGAGAAACGGACCGCTGGAAGCGCTGATGCGCTGGAGCACCCGTTTCCCCCGGTGACCTCTCCCAGCGCCGCAGTCCCCGCCCGCGGCCCGTGCCAGCAGGCCTCCTGCGGCAGCCCCGAAGCGTATGCTCACGCTTCCCCCTTGCATGACAGCGCTGCATCGGCCAAACCGCCCATGGCCTGGTAACACTGCCGGGCTGCTGTCTCAGTTGCGCCAAGGGGAACCAAGCCGATGCCCAAGAAGCTCGCCGTCCAGGATTACATCCGCACCATCGTTGATTTCCCGCATGAAGGGATCCTGTTCCGCGATGTAACCACGCTGTTTGCCGATCCGCGCGGGTTCCGCATGGCGATCGACCAGATGCTGCATCCCTATGCGGGTGAGCGGATCGACAAAGTGGTCGGGCTTGAAGCACGCGGCTTTATCCTGGGCGGCGCCATTGCGCATCAGCTGAGCGTCGGCTTTGTGCCGGTCCGCAAGAAAGGCAAGCTGCCCGGCACCACCATCAGCGAAGAGTACAAGCTGGAATACGGCGAGGCGATTGTCGAGATCCACGACGACGCCATCAAGCCGGGCGAGAAGATTCTGGTGGTTGATGACCTCTTGGCCACCGGCGGCACTGCGGGCGCGGGCATCAAGCTGATCGAGCGGCTGGGCGGCGAGATTGTCTCTTGCTCCTTCATCGTGGATCTGCCGGAACTGGGTGGCCGCAAGCTGTTGGAGAGTATGGGCATGGATGTTCATGTACTGTGCGAATTCGACGGCCTCTGAGCACTGTAAGGACAACGTCCGGGCCGGGGGCTCCCGCCGGTCAAACGCCATTCTTGCGAACGGCTCTTCCCGTTGGGCATAGCCCTTTCCGGCCCTGAAGGGCCTGAAAGGGCACGCCGCGCGGATGCGCGGCGCCGGGCCCAAAGCCGCCAGGCGGTCCGGCGCAGCCGGGCTGCTGCGGCTGCGGGAGATCTTGGGAATGCCCGGGCAGGTCAGCCGGCCTTCAGCACCGCGCCAGGGTTCATGATGCCGTTCGGGTCAAGCGCCTGTTTGATTGCCCGCATGGCCGCCAGCTTGGCCGGATCGCCATAGCGTTCCAGGTCGCCCGTTTTCATCCGCCCGACCCCGTGCTCAGCACTGAAAGAGCCGCCAAAGGCATGAACCAGATCATGCACCGCGGTTTTCACTGCTTCACGCATGTGCCTGAACTGGTCGCGGGACCGCCCCTTTGGCGGGAACACATTGTAATGCAGGTTGCCGTCCCCCAGATGGCCAAAGCAGTTGATGCGGAAATCACCAAGACCTGCGACCACCTCTCTGCCCCGTTCGATGAAGGCGGGAATATCCGAGATCGGCACCGAGATGTCGTGGCTGGAAACCGACCCGATTGCCTTGTTGGCCAGCGGAATATTCTCGCGCACTGCCCACAGCGCCTGCCGCTGAGACCCGGACTGGGCAATCACCCCATCCATAACCAACCCTGCCGCCTCTGCGGCTTCGAACAACTCTGCCAGGGTGTCCTCAGCAACCACGCCCTGCGGCAAGCCCAATTCGATCAGCACGCACCACTCGGGTGCCTCGTCAAACGGCTGGCGGATCTCCGGCAGAGCCTCCGCCAGAAACGCCAGACCCTGCCAGTGGATCAGTTCAAAAGCACTGACGGTTTCGCCGGCGTGATCGCGGGCCAGAGCCAGCAGCGCAATGGCAGCAGCAGGGTCCTTCACAGTGAACAGCGCGGTTCCCTGCGTGACAGGGATCGGCGACAGCTTCAGCGCGGCGGCAGTGATCACCCCCAGCGTGCCCTCAGCTCCGATCAGCAGGTTTTTCAGGTCATAACCGGTGTTGTCTTTGCGCAAACGCGACAGCCCGTGCCAGATGTCTCCCGAGGGCAGCACCGCTTCCAACCCCAGGCAGAGGTCGCGTGCATTGCCATAGCGCAGCACGTTGACGCCGCCGGCATTGGTCGAAAGGTTGCCGCCGATCCTGGCTGATCCCTCTGCCGCCAGCGACAGGGGAAACAGCCGCCCCGCCCCTTCCGCCGCTGCCTGGACATCCGCCAGAATGGCCCCTGCTTCGGCAATCAGGACATTTTCCTGCGGGTGGACCGACCGGATTGCTTTCATCCGTTCCAGCGACAGCACCAGCGGCGCCGGGCCGTCCGGCATCACCTGGCCGCCGACCAGGCTGGTGCCGCCGCCATAGGGCACAACCGGCACCCGGGCGGCATTGGCCTCGCGGATCAGCCGTGAGACCTGCTCCACCGTCTGCGGCAAGGCCAGCACCCCTGCCTGCCCCTGATAGCGGCCGCGCGGCTCCTCCAGATATCGCGGCTCTGGCGGCCGCAGCACGCCTTCCGGCAGCAGGTTCAAGAGATGGTTGGCAAAGGCAGTATCTGCGGGGTTCAGCATCATGCCTTATCCATGCCGGAAGCGGCACCGGCTGGCAAGGCAGGTCACTCTTCTTCAGCCAGGTACTTCGGCTGCAGCACATGGATCGTCGGGCGGCCGGGCAGGCTGCGCAGGGAGACCGTAAGGGCGCTATTGCTTTCATTCACGACATCAAACTCAGGGCCGATCCGGGCCAGGAAGCGCTGCAGCGATGCGTCGCTGAACCAATGCATCGGGATAATGACCGAGGAACGCAACCGTCCCAGTACCTCCAGCATCTGATCCAGCGGCAGGGTTATGCCGCCATCCACTGCCGCCATCACCACATCCAGCCGCCCCAGCGCCGCATATTGTTCCGGGGTCGGCACGTGGTGAAGATGGCCCAGATGGCCGATGCAGAGGCCAGCCGCCTCAAAAACGAAGATCGAATTGCCCCGCTTCTCGACTCCGCCGAACATGTTGCGGATGTCAGTGGAGACGTTGCGGATCAGCATTTCTCCCAGATCAAGGTGATGCTCGGCACCTGCCCCGGACGCCGCCCAGCCCTCCAGCACATGGGGAATGGCTGGGTCGGGATGCGCCGTCCAATGGGTTTCGTGGGCGTGGTTCATAGTGACCACATCCGGGATCAGCGGCGCAGCGCCGGTGAAGCCGGTGAAATCGGTGACCACATTCAGCCCGCCTTCGGTGCGCAGCAGGAAGGAAGCATGCGCGATATAGCGGATCTGCACGCTGTCCCGGGCAACAGGATCCTGCCAGCCGGCTTGGTGCAGATACTCCAGGCCAGGGGTTGCCCCGGCCAGCGCGATACAATGGCTGGCCCGCCGCTCCTGGGCCTGGAGGGCAGTGGCACAGAGGATCAGCCAAAGGAGACAGCAAAAGCCGCGCATGAAGCAGGTTCTAGGGCGCAAACCGCAGTTGTCAGCCCCAGGGGCGGAAAATTGCGCCGGGCGCGCTCCCGCCTGTTCCAGCAGAATTGAAAATTCTGCCTCTCAGTTGGGCGTGGCGCCGGGCCTGCGGCCCGGCGCGGCCACGGCAGGCCGCAGAACTCTTTCCGGCCGCAAGGCCGGGTAGCGCCGCACCTGCGGTGCGGCGCTACCCCCAACGGAAGCGGTGCATTTCAATGCACCAGCGACGGGCGGGAGGTCCCTGCTGCCTGTGCGCCTGCGGTCATGCCTGGCCCGTCAGGGTTTTGCCGCGCCGGTCGTGCCGCAGCGAAGCGTACAGAACATGGGTCCGCCACCGGCCGTTGATCTGCAAATAGGACTGGGCGACGCCTTCGTATTTGAAGCCGGATTTCTCCAGCAGCCCGCGGGAAGCCTGGTTTTCCGGCAAGCATGCAGCCTCAATCCGGCTGAGATCCAGTTTGCTGAAGGCGTGATGCACCACCGCGCCGATCGCCTCGCGCATGTAGCCGTGGCGGGCAAAGGGCAGCCCGGTCCAGTACCCCAGTGTTCCCGCCTGGGCCGGCCCGCGGCGGATATTGTCCAGCGTGATCGCGCCCATCAGCATATTGTCGGACCGCCGGATCAGGAACAGCGGCAGCGCCGTGCCCCCAGCCACCGAGCGGCGGGCCCAATAGACCCGGTTGGTGAACGACTTGCGGCTGAGGTGGTCCGCCGCCCAGCTCGGCTCCCACGGCGTAAGGTACGGCTGGCTCTGCAGCCGCAGCGCCGCCCAGCCGTGAAAATCCGCATGCACCGGCGGCCTGAGGGTCAGGCGCTCGGTTTCAATGCGGACCTTGCGGCGGTTCAGCAGCATCAGGCGGCGCGCCTCTCCTGCAGCCTCTCCAGCGCCGGGGCGTCTGCAACCGGGCCATAAAGCGCAAGAGCTGCCGGTGCGGAAACCGCCATCTCCTCGGCCATGCTGCGCACATCCTTGGTGGTGACAGCCTCAATCCGCTCAACCGTGTGCTCCAGCGACGGAACCTTGCCCCAGATCTGCACCAGGCGGGCCAGACGTTCCGCCCGGTTCGACGGGCTTTCCAGCCCCATCAGCATCCCGGCCTTCATCTGGGCGCGGGCGCGCTCTACCTCGGCCTCGGACATGTCGTCGGCGGCGCGTTTCATCTCGTCGATGGTGATCCCTGCCAGCTCCTCCAGCTGCTCGCCAGAGGTGCCGGCGTAAACCGTCATTGCGCCGGTATCGGCATAAGACCCGGCCTGCGCAAAGATCGTGTAGCACAGACCGCGCTTTTCGCGCACCTCCTGGAACAGCCGCGAGGACATGCCGCCGCCAAGCGCGCTGGCGTAGATCTGCGAGGTATACATCGACTGGTCGCGATAGCTGGGGCCTTCAAACGCCAGCGCGAAATGCGCCTGCTCCAGATCCTTGACCTGCCGCGCCTCGCCGCCGGTGAACCGCGCGCCTTCAGCGGTGAAGTCGGGCTTGGCTTCCATGTGGCCGAACAGCCGCTCAGCCAGTTTCACCAGCATTTCGTGATCGACGCCGCCAGCTGCCGCCAGGATCATCTGGCCGGGGCCGTAATGTTCAGCCACGAAACTCTGCAGATCTTCGCGGTTGAAGCTGCTGACACGCTCTGCCGGGCCCAGGATGGTGCGGCCCAAGGGCTGGCCGCGGTAGCTTTCTTCCTGCAACCAGTCAAAGATCACATCGTCCGGCGTGTCCAGCGACTGGCCGATTTCCTGCAGGATCACCCCGCGCTCGATCTCGATCTCGCGGGCATCAAACACCGGGTTCAGCAGGATGTCCCCGATCACATCCACGGCCAGCGGCACGTCCCCCTTAAGCACGCGGGCGTAATACGCCGTCACCTCGCGCGAGGTGTAGGCATTGATATAGCCGCCCACATCCTCGATCTCCTCGGCGATTTGCAGGGCCGAGCGGGTCTTGGTGCCCTTAAAGGCCATATGCTCCAGGAAATGGGCGATGCCGTTCTGCTCAAGCCGCTCGTGGCGGCCGCCGGCGTTGACCCAGATCCCGACCGCCGCGGATTCCAGTCCTGGCATATGCTCGGAGACGATGCGGAACCCGTTGGCGAGTGTGTGCTGCTGAACTGTCAATTCGCGATATTCTTTCTGATGTGATCCTCAAGGGCGGCCAGATCGTTGGCGATCCGGGTCACCCGTTCCGGCCTGTCATACAGGTCGCCCATGCGCGGGGGAAGAGGCGGATGGATACCGCTGGCATCTTCGACCGCTGCCGGGAATTTCGCCGGGTGCGCAGTGGCCAGCGTGATCATCGGCACGTCGGCCTGGCGGTGCTCATTTGCGACCTTCACCCCGACGGCGCCGTGCGGGCACAGCAGTTCGCCTGACGCGGCCAGCTCGGACTTGATGGTCGCCAGGGTCTCCTCCTCGGAGGTGCGGCCCGAGACGTAGGTCTCGCTCAGCGCCTGCATCGCACCTTGGGAGACGTCAAAGCCGCCGCTCTTCAGCTCATCCATCAACAGCGCTACGGCCTTGCTGTCCTGGCCGTAGGCGTAGAACAACGCGCGCTCGAAGTTGGACGACACCTGGATGTCCATCGAGGGTGAGATCGAGGGCGCGGTATCGCCCTTGTAGTAGCCCTGCCCCGACAGGCAGCGGTGCAGGATGTCGTTCTGGTTGGTGGCAACCACCAGCTGGTCGATCGGCAGGCCCATCTGCTTGGCGATAAAGCCTGCAAAGATGTCGCCGAAGTTGCCGGTCGGCACGGTAAAGCTCACCTTGCGCTGCGGCGCGCCAAGGCTGACGGCGGCTGAGAAGTAATAGACCACCTGCGCCAGAACGCGCGCGATGTTGATCGAATTGACGCCCGCCAGTTTCACGCCGTCGCGGAAGCCGAAGTCGTTGAACATGTCCTTTACGCGGGCCTGGCAATCGTCAAAATCGCCATCGACAGCCAGCGCGTGAACGTTGGCATCCGCCGGCGTGGTCATCTGGCGGCGCTGCACCTCGGACACGCGGCCATGCGGATAGAGGATGAACACATCGACGTTGCTGAGACCGCGGAACGCCTCCATCGCCGCCGAGCCGGTATCGCCCGAAGTGGCGCCTGCAATGGTCACCCGGTCGCCGCGGCGTTCCAGTGCCGACTGGAACAGCTGGCCGATCAGCTGCATCGCAAAGTCCTTGAACGCCAGCGTCGGGCCGTGGAACAGCTCCAGCAGGAAATGGTTCGGTGCCAGCTGCTTCAGCGGCGCGCGGGCGGCATGGCCGAAGCCCTGATAGGCACGGGCGATGATGGCGCGGAATTCCTCGTCGGTGAAACAGTCCCCCAGGAAAGGCCGCATCACGCGGAAGGCGGTTTCCTCGTAGGAGAGACCGGCCAGTGCGGCGATGTCATCCTGGGACATCTGCGGGATTTCGGCCGGCACATAGAGACCGCCGTCGCGGGCAAGCCCGGTCAGCATCGCGTCTTCAAAGGTCAGCTCGGGCGCTTGGCCCCGGGTCGAGATATATTTCATCGCCTTGGCTCTCTAGGAATTGGCGCGGTTGCGCCTCAGGAAGTAGACAGTCATCGCAGCCCAGATGAAGGCCAGCGAAAACCAGGTGATCGCATATTGCAAGTGGTTGTTTGGGATGGTGCTGGTGCTGATCCCCATCGGCCGGACATTTTCCCCGAGAGGCTCGCGTGAGATCACCAGGACCGGCTCTGTTTTCAGGGTGGCCGCCATCTCGGCCAGATCGCGCGCGTACCAGAAATTGTTGGCCGGGTCATTCTGCGGGGTAAAACTGTCGCGCTCAACCGGCCAATGCAGGTTGCCGGCGGCATAGACCGGGCCGGTGCTGCGCTTGGCGTTCTTTGCTGCCTCGGGCACGAAACCGCGTTCCAGCAGGATACGGCGGCCTGTCTTGTCTTCCGTCAGGGCCTGAATGATCCGGAAGCCGGTACCGGTTTCCTTGGAGCTGACCAAAACGTGCAGCTCCGCACCCGAGATTGTCCCGAACAGATCCACGGCTTGGTACTTGTGCTCTGCCGCGTTGGGGGAGGCTGGCAAGGGTTCAGGCAATCCGGCCAGCCGGAAGATTATATCCTCAATGACCTGCTCTTTCCACGCCAGCCGCTGCAGCTGCCAGGTGCCAAGGCCCAGCAGGATCGCGATCCCCAGACCGCTGACCACCACCAAAAAACCGACATGCCGCATCCGGGCCGCTCCGCTTCAACAGTAAAGGCGCGCAGAGCGTGATGCCCTGCGCGCCTTGCTCATTAAGGTCTGTCTGCGGCTTTTGGAACCGCAAACATGTAACCGTTACAAACCGCCCGTTACAGGCCGCCGATTAGAGGCCGGAAGTGCCCCAGATGTAGACAGCGACAAACAGGAACAGCCAGACGACGTCCACAAAGTGCCAGTACCAGGCAGCGGCCTCGAAGCCGACGTGCTGTTCAGGGGTGAAGTCGCCCTTCATCGCGCGGATCAGGCAGACGGTCAGGAAGATGGTGCCGATCACAACGTGGAAGCCGTGAAAGCCGGTTGCCATGAAGAAGTTCGAGTAGAACTCATCGCCGCCGAACTGCCAGCCTTCGTGCAGCAGGTGGTAGTATTCGTAGCCCTGCAGCGCGGTGAAGAGGATGCCGAAGGCGATGCCGATGGCCAGGCCCTGCACCAGTGCCTTGCGGTCGTTGTTGTGCACCAGCGCATGGTGCGCCCAGGTCACGGCGCAGCCCGACAGCAGCAGCAGCAGCGTGTTGATCAGCGGCAGGTGGAACGGGTCGACGGCAACGATTTCCGGCTTCAGGTACTCGGTGCCGATATAGGTCTCCATCGGGTAGATGGCATGTTTGAAGAATGACCAGAACCAAGCGAAGAAGAACATCACCTCGGACATCACAAACAGGATGAAGCCATAACGCAAGCCGATCCGCACCACAGTGGTGTGATCGCCGGCCTTGCTTTCGGCGACAACTTCGGACCACCAGGCGAAGGCCGAGTAGAGAACTGCAACCAGGCCGATCCAGAATGCCCAGGCAGTGATGCCCTTCATCCAGAAGACCGCGCCGACCAGCATGACAAAAGTGCCCAGCGATGCGGCCAGCGGCCAGATCGACGGCGGCAGAATATGATAATCGTGATTTTTAGCGTGCGCCATTCAAGTGTCCCTCACCAAAGCGGCCTAATTCGTGGTTGCCCCTGCCCCGGTGTTATTCCCGGTGTCGAGAGCGGCAAAGCCCTCGGGCAGATCGATTTCATGAAACGTGTACGAAAGCGTGATCGTATGCACGTATTTTGCGTCCCGGTCGTCAAGGATTTCGGGATCGACAAAGAAGGTCACGGGCATCTGCACCCGTTCCCCCGGCTGAAGCACCTGCTCGGTAAAGCAGAAGCAGTCTATTTTTTCAAAGAACCCGCCGGCCTGATAGGGCGTCACATTGTAGGACGCCTGCCCTGCCACGGGGCGGTCGGTCGGGTTGTAGGCCTCGTAAAAGGCCAGTCCGGTTTCCCCCAGCTTGATCTCCATCTCGCGCTGGGACGGTTTGAACTCCCACGGCATGCCGCGCTGTTTTGAGCCGTCAAAGCGCACTGTGATGGTCTGATCCACAATCGTGTCCGAACCGGTGCTGGCAACGCCGGTAACGCCGCCAAAGCCGGTGACCCGGCAGAACCAGTCATAAAACGGGACCGAGGCCCAGGACAGGCCGCTCATCAGGACGACAACGCCCACCAGCTGGACAACAGTTTTCTGCGGCCCCTGCAACGCCATCAGTTCTGCTCTCCCTGGGCGTCCGGGAATTTGAAAGTGGCCGAGGTCACCTTGGCCATGGTCAGCGCCATCACCAGCACCACAAAGGCGCCCAGCAGGATGCCAACACCCTTATTGAGGCCGGAGCGGCGTTTGTGGATCTCATGCTGTTTTCGCAATGCCATCTTACCAGCCTCCCAGGCCGTAGGGCTTCAGCAATGCTTCTGCCAGGATCGCACCGAAATGCAGGAACAAGTAGAGCAGCGACAGTTTGAAGAAGCTGCGCTCCACCTTGAAGTTATCGTTCTCGGAATCGTCCTCATCGCGGCGGGTGATCTTCCAGGCGCCGTGCAGGAACAGCGCGTTCATGACCAGCGCTGCGGCCAGATACAGCGGGCCGCCGATGCCGGAGAACGCGGTGCCAATGGCCAGCACCGCCAGCAGGACTGTGTATACCAGAATATGGATACGGGTGGCGCGGCGGCCGTGGGTCACGGTCAGCATCGGCACGCCGGCGTCGTCATAGTCCGAGCGCATGAACAGCGCCAGCGCCCAGAAATGCGGCGGCGTCCACATGAAGGTGAGCAGGAACATCAGCCAGGGCTCAACCGACATGGTGCCAGTGGCGGCAATCCAGCCGATCACCGGCGGGAAGGCCCCCGCAGCACCGCCGATCACAATGTTCTGCGGTGTCGCGCGTTTCAGCCACATGGTGTAGACCACCACATAAAAGAAAATGGTGAAAGCCAGGAAGGCGCCGGCAAAAACATTCGCCGCCAGCGCCAGCATGATCACCGACAGGCCCGACAGCGCCAGACCCAGCGCCAAAGCCTCGCCCGCCTCCACCTTGCCGGACGGAATCGGGCGGGTCCTGGTGCGCTTCATCACCTTGTCGATGTCAGCGTCCCACCACATGTTGAGCGCACCGGACGCACCGCCGCCAATGGCGATGAACAGGATGGCGCAGAAGCCGATAACCGGATGCACGGAGACAGGCGCGGCCAGCAGCCCGACCAAAGCGGTGAACACCACCAGCGACATGACACGGGGCTTCAGCAGGGCGAAGTAATCGCCGAAACTGGCTTCGTCTTCATATACACGGCTTGCGTTGATGCTTGCGTCGCTCATCTTGGGTCCTTTGGCGGCAATAGGTGCGCATTGCTGCGCACCCTGATCTTTTGACTATACCACACGAAGCGCTCTCAAGCTCCGTATGGCCAGGTCTCAGTTGGAGGCGACCTGATAGGCCTGCGGCAGGCCCGCGTATTCTTCCTTGGCGCCTTCCAGCCAGGCGTCATATTCCGCCTGAGTCACAACCTTGACGGTGATCGGCATATAGGCGTGGTCCTTGCCGCACAGCTCGGAGCACTGACCGAAATAGATGCCTTCCTTGCCTTTATCGACGTTGAACCACAGTTCTGCCAGACGGCCAGGAACAGCGTCCTGTTTCACGCCGAATGCGGGAATGGTCCAGGAGTGGATCACGTCAGCCGCAGTCACCTGCATCACAACGGTTTTGCCCGACGGCACCACAACAGCCGTGTCGGTGGCCAGCAGCCACTCGTCCTCGGCATAGCCGTTTGCAGCCAGCTGGTCCTTGGGCAGCAGGAAGCTCTCAAAGCCGAATTCGTGGTCGGTGTATTCATAGCCCCAGTACCACTGGTAACCCGTCACCTTGATGGTGATGTCGGCCTTGGGGATTTCCTGCTGGGCAAACAGCTGCGGCAGCGAGAAGGAACCGATGAACACCAGCACCAGGATCGGGATAATGGTCCAGGCGATTTCAACCGGGGTGTGGTGGGTGAACTTGGCCGGCGTCGGGTTGGCGCGCTTGTTAAAGCGGACAATGGCGTACAGCATCAGGCCGGCAACAAAAACACAGATCACGGTAATGATCACCAGGATCATGTAATCCAGTTTCTGCAAGCCATCCGCCAGCGAGGTCGCCGCCGGCTGGAAGTTCAGGCCGCCGTCAACCGGCTTGCCAATGGTTTTCAGACCTTCTTGCGCCATTGCCGGAAGGCTTGAAAGGCCGGCGAAAAGGCCCGAAAGCATCAAAGCGTTTTTCATGTTCTGTCCTGATCGGTTGATCGCATTGTTCCTGCGGCAGCACGAAATGCGGGGGGAATCATTGATTCCCACAAAACGCACCTGCCCCGTTGTCTTTGACGCTGGTTAAAATCATATTCGGGGACACAGATAAAGAGGCAGCCAAGCGTCAAACCGTCGCTTTCTTGATTTAGATCAAAAAAATCCGAGGACCGTGCCATGGAAAACCCAGCCTTCCGTCCCTTTGAAACCGCGCTCCCCGAGGATGAGGCCCTCGCCAGCTTGCGCGATGCGCTGAATGGTGCAGAGGATGGCGAGATCTTTGCAGAGCGCCGCAAATCCGAAGCGCTGTCCTTTGATGACGGGCGGCTGCGCAGCGCCAGTTATGATGCCTCCGAAGGCTTTGGCCTGCGGGCTGTGAACGGCGATGTGGCAGGATATGCGCATTCTACCGATGTCTCCATTGCGTCACTGAAGCGGGCGGCAGAGACCGCCAAGCTGGCAGTGGGAACCGGCGGCGGCACCTATTCGGATGCGCCGCAGGCGACCAATGCCAAGCTGTACACCGATGCCGACCCGATCAGCGCCATGCCGTTCCCGGTGAAGGTAGAAACCCTGCGTGAGGTTGACGCCTATGCGCGCGGCTTGGACCAGCGCGTGGTGCAAGTGTCTGCATCGTTGGCCGCCTCGCTGCAGGAAGTGGAGATCCTGCGCGCTGACGGAACGCGTGTGCGCGACATCCGCCCGATGGCGCGGTTCAACGTGTCGGTGATCGTGGAAAAGGACGGCCGCCGCGAAGGCGGCTCGGCCGGCGGCGGCGGGCGGCTGGGGCTGGACGGGCTGGTCGACCCTGAACATTGGCAGGCCCAGGTGCAGGAGGCTTTGCGGATTGCGCTGGTGAACCTGGATGCGGTGCCAGCGCCCGCCGGAGAAATGGATGTGGTGCTTGGCCCCGGCTGGCCCGGCATCCTGCTGCACGAGGCGATCGGCCACGGGCTGGAGGGCGATTTCAATCGCAAAGGCTCCTCGGCGTTTGCCGGGCTGATGGGCCAGCAGATCGCCGCCAAGGGCGTTACAGTACTCGACGATGGCACCATTCCCGACCGGCGCGGATCCATCACCGTGGATGACGAAGGCACCCCCAGCCAGAAAACCACTCTGATCGAGGACGGCGTGCTGGTCGGTTTCATGCAGGACCGCCAGAACGCACGGCTGATGGGGGTTTCCCCCACCGGCAACGGGCGGCGTCAAAGCTACGCCCACGCGCCGATGCCGCGGATGACCAATACCTATATGCTGGGCGGCAAGGCCGATCCCGGTGATCTGGTCGCAGGCATCAAGGACGGCATCTGGGCCGTGGGATTCGGCGGCGGCCAGGTGGACATCACCAATGGCAAGTTCGTGTTCTCCTGCACCGAGGCTTACAGGGTGAAAGACGGCAAGGTCGGCGCACCGGTTAAGGGCGCCACGCTGATCGGCGACGGCGCCACCGCGCTGAAACAGATTCGCGGGCTTGGCAACGACATGGCGCTGGACCCCGGCATGGGCAATTGCGGCAAGGCGGGCCAATGGGTGCCGGTTGGCGTCGGCCAGCCCTCGGTGCTGATGGGCGGCCTGACGGTGGGCGGGTCAGCGGCCTGAGGCAGCGCAAATTCACGGTAAAACCATGTTTTGACCGTAAAAATCCGGGCCGCCCGCCAGTGTTGCCGGCCCGGGTTACGGCAATGCCTCCCCGTTCGAACTGTGAGCGAAAGGTAATTTCCCCCATTTTCCGGCTACTTAAGAAAATTTTCGGGGAATTGGCCGAAAACCTTCCGGCGTTCACCACCTGTTAACCCCCTTAAGGTTAATTCTGGTTCTGCAAACAGGCGGAGCTGCGGATGACCGAAGAAACACTTTCTTCCACTCACCCCCCACTCCCACCCACCACGGAAGATACCCGGTTTTCCTGGCTTCGCCTTTTGCGCTCTAAACGGGTCGGCCCGGTGACCTTTCACCGGCTGCTCGCCGAATATGGTTCAGCGCAGAACGCGCTGGATGCGTTGCCCGAAGTGGCACGTTCCGCAGGTATCAAAGGGTATGAAACATGCCCCGCCAAGGCGGTAGACGCTGAAATTAGGACCGCAAAAGCCGCCAAAGCGCGGCTTTTGTGCTTTTCCGACCCGGAATACCCTGAACTCCTCCGCAGCCTGAAAGATGCACCGCCGCTGTTGTGGGCCATTGGCGACCTTGCGGCATTGCGGCGTCCGATGATTTCCATGGTCGGCGCCCGCAACGCGTCTTCGCTGGGGTTGCGCATGGCCAGATCGCTGGCGCAAAACTTGGGCGACGCCGGCTATACTGTTGTCTCCGGCATGGCCCGCGGCATCGACACCGCCGCGCATCAATCGGCGCTGCAAACAGGAACAATTGCCATTCTGGCGGGCGGCGCCGATGTGATCTACCCGGCAGAAAACGCCCGGCTTGCCGAAGACATAACCGGAACCGGACTGCGCCTGTCAGAGCAGCCGATGGGCAAGACACCGCAGGCCCGCGACTTCCCCAAACGCAACCGGATCATTGCCGGCATGTCCCGCGCCGTTGTGGTGGTGGAGGCGGCCGCCAAATCCGGCAGCCTGATCACGGCCCGCGACGCGCTGGACTACGGCCGCGAGGTTCTGGCGGTGCCCGGCCATCCCTTTGATGCCCGCAGTTCCGGCTGCAACAGGCTGATCCGCGACGGCGCCTTGCTGGTCCGCAGTGCCGCCGACGTGCTGGAGGCGCTGCCGCCGCAAGACCTGTCACAGGAACAGGCGCCGGCAACCGGCAGTCCGCAGCAGGCCCTGGCCGGCCTGCCGCAGCAGCCGCCCGAACGGCGCAGCCTTGCGCAGACCAACGCCCTGCATCAGCAGATCCTCGGCAGGCTCGGGCCCTCCCCCACATCTGAGTCCGACCTGCTGCGCGAACTTTCCTTGCCGCCGCAGCTGCTGGCCCCGGCGCTGACGGATCTGGAGCTGGAAGGCGCGATCCGGCGCCAGCCGGGCGGGTTGCTGTCCAAGGCTTTTCCGGAAAATGAAGACTGACCCTGCGCGCCTTGCCTTGCCCCTGCCTGCCGCGCCGGACAGCAGGAACAGGCTGCCGCGAACCGTCGGAATACCACCGTAAAAGGCCCGTTTCCCGCCGCGTCGAATGCACCTGGATTGACAATCTCCCCTTGCGCCCCACATCCTGCCCCGCCATAGAACCCGCAGAAGCGGTCCGAAGAGGTTACAGAATTTATGCCAGTAGTCGTTGTCGAATCCCCGGCCAAAGCAAAGACAATCAACAAATATCTTGGCTCCAACTATACGGTTCTGGCGTCTTACGGGCATGTGCGCGACCTGCCGGCCAAGGATGGTTCGGTCGACACTGACGCCGATTTCGACATGACCTGGGAGGTCGGCAATGATTCCCGCAAGCACGTCAAGGCGATTGCCGACGCGCTGAAAGAGGACAATGCGCTGATTCTCGCTACCGACCCCGACCGCGAGGGCGAGGCGATCAGCTGGCACCTGCAGGAGGCGTTGACCAAACGGCGCTCGATCAAGAAGGACACGCCGGTCAGCCGGGTGACATTCAACGCGATCACCAAAGAAGCGGTGACCGAAGCGATGCAGAACCCGCGCCAGGTCGACATGCCGCTGGTCGAGGCCTATCTGGCCCGCCGCGCGCTGGACTATCTGGTGGGCTTCAACCTGTCGCCGGTGCTGTGGCGCAAGCTGCCGGGCGCGCGGTCCGCGGGCCGGGTGCAATCCGTCTGCCTGCGCCTGATCGTCGAGCGCGAGATGGAGATCGAAGCCTTCAACGCCCAGGAATACTGGTCCGTGCGCGCCCAGATGGCGACCCCGCGCGGCCAGGAGTTCGAAGCCCGCCTGACGGTGCTGGGCGGCGACAAGCTGGACAAATACAGCCTGAAGACGTCCACCGCTGCCGAACTGGCGGTGCAGGCCGTGGCCTCGCGCCAGCTGTCAGTGCTGTCGGTCGAAGCAAAACCCGCTTCCCGCAACCCCTCTGCCCCGTTCATGACGTCGACCCTGCAGCAGGAAGCCAGCCGCAAATTCGGCATGGGCGCGCGCCAGACCATGAACGCCGCGCAGCGCCTTTATGAGGCCGGTCACATCACCTATATGCGGACCGATGGCATCGACATGGCGCCCGAAGCGGTGCAGGCCGCGCGTGCCGAGATCGAAACCCGCTATGGCGCTGAATATGTGCCCTCCTCCCCGCGGATCTACAAGAACAAGGCGAAGAACGCCCAGGAAGCGCACGAATGTATCCGCCCGACGGATATGAGCCGCGATGCGGCCAGCCTGAAGGTCACGGACGACGATCAGCGCAAGCTCTATGACCTGATCTGGAAGCGCACCCTGTCGTGCCAGATGGAAGGTGCCCGTCTGGAACGCACCACTGTCGATATCGGCTCGGATGACAAACAGGTGGTGCTGCGCGCCACTGGCCAGGTGATGCTGTTTGACGGTTTCATGCGGGTTTATGAAGAAGGCCGCGATGATGTGGCCGACGAAGACGACAAGCGCCTGCCGCAGATCATGCAGGGCGAAGCGCTGAAATTTGCATCCTCGCTGGCCGCGCAGGCTGACAAGGCCGGCAAAGAGGCATCCGTGCTCTCTGAAGACGGCGCTGTGCTGGCGCTGCAGCACCATACCCAGCCGCCGCCGCGCTATACCGAGGCGACACTGGTCAAGCGGATGGAAGAGCTGGGCATCGGCCGCCCCTCGACCTATGCCTCCGTGATCACCACGATCCAGGACCGCGAATACGTCCGCAAGGACAAGAACCGCCTGTTCCCCGAGGACAAAGGCCGGATCGTTACGATCTTCCTGCTGAATTTCTTCCGCAAATACGTCGGCTATGAATTCACCGCCAATCTGGAAGAAGAACTGGATGATGTCAGTGCCGGCAACGGCGACTATAAGGAACTGCTGGGCAAGTTCTGGCGCGATTTCTCGGCTGCCATTTCGGAAACCTCCGAGTTGCGGATCACCGAAGTGCTGGATGTGCTGGATGACGCCCTTGCACCGCAGCTTTATCCGCCGCGCGAAGACGGCACCGACCCGCGCGTCTGCCCCAAATGCGGGGCGGGCCAGCTGCATCTGAAAACCTCGCGCACCGGCGGCTTTGTCGGCTGCGGCAATTACCCGGAATGCACCTACACCCGCCCCATCGCCGGCGAAGGCGCTGATGGCGACGAGCGGCTGCTGGGGATGGATGGCGAAGATGAGATCCACCTGAAGGCCGGCCGCTTTGGACCCTATGTTCAGCGCGGCGAAGCAACGCCCGAAAACAAGAAGCCGCCGCGCGCCAGCCTGCCCAAGGGCTGGAGCAAGGACGATATGGACCTGGCAAAAGCGCTGACCCTGCTCAGCCTGCCGCGCCAGATCGGCGACCACCCCGAAGGCGGTGTGATTGCCTCCAACTTCGGCCGCTTCGGCCCCTATTTGATGCACCAGCTGCCCGAAGAGGAAAAACCTGTCTACGCCAACCTCAAGGACCCCAACGACGTCTTTGAAATCGGCATGAACCGGGCGGTGGAACTGCTGGCGGAAAAGCGCGCCAATCCGGGCCGCCGCGGCAGCCGGGCTGCTGCCAAACCGCTGAAGGAGCTGGGGGATCACCCCGACAGCGGTGGCGCCATCAACATCATGGACGGCCGCTACGGGCCTTACGTCAAATGGGAAAAGGTCAATGCCACACTGCCCAAGGACGTGGAACCCAAGGACGTGACCATGGAAATGGCGATGGAGCTGATTGCGGAAAAATCCGCAAAGGGCGGCAAGAAGAAGGCAGCGGCCAAAAAGCCCGCAGCCAAGAAAAAAGCAGCCCCTAAGAAGGCCGCAGCGAAAGATTGACAACCGGCGGCGTGGACTTGGGCGGGGTGCTCCCGCCGGTTCCAGGCGCATTGACATGCGCCCTCACCGTTGGGCCCGGCGCCGCTAACGCGGCGCGGGTCATGTCCTGCCCGCGTCCTTCTCTATTCTGCGCTGCGTCAAGGGCGGCCCTGCCGCTGCGTCAGCGGCTTGACCTTGGCGCGGCGCAGAACAGTTTCACTCCCGCGAATGCCCAATAAGGACAAAGCTAACCTTATTGGCTTATCAGCAAAGCTTTCCTTTGCGCCGCAAAGCGGCGCCACGCCCAAGGCTGATGGAGCATCTGCCGAAGGCAAATGCACCAGGAAGGCACGGGAGCCTTGCCCTCTCTGTTCTCCGTAGAAATACGTGCCCGTCTCCGTATTCATTGACTCTGCTCCAGCAGGCAGCCAGAAATCCCGCAACCGGCATACTGGGAGAACTCCATGAAGAAGGTATATTCCAACGCTGCTGAAGCGCTCGACGGGCTGCTTCACGACGGCATGTACATCGCTGCGGGCGGTTTTGGCCTCTGCGGCATCCCCGAACTGCTGCTGCAGGCGATCAAGGACGCAGGCACCAAGGATCTGACCTTTGCCTCCAACAACGCCGGCGTCGATGATTTCGGCATAGGCATCCTGCTGCAGACCCGGCAGGTGAAAAAGATGATCTCGTCCTATGTGGGCGAAAACGCGGAATTCATGCGCCAGTACCTGAGCGGCGAGCTGGAACTGGAATTCAATCCGCAGGGCACCCTGGCTGAACGCATGCGCGCGGGCGGCGCAGGCATTCCGGGCTTCTTCACCAAGACCGGCGTGGGTACAGTGATTGCCGACGGAAAGTTTGAAAAGCAGTTCCCCACCGGAGCGGACGGCGCCATGGAGGACTACATCATGGAAGAAGGCATCTTTGCCGACCTCGCCATCGTAAAGGCCTGGAAGGCGGATGAGACCGGCAACCTGGTGTTCCGCAAGACCGCCCGCAACTTCAACGCGCCTGCTGCCACCTGCGGCAAGGTCTGCGTGGTCGAGGTCGAGGAGATCGTGCCGACCGGCTCGCTGGACCCGGATTCGATTCACCTGCCCGGCATCTACGTGCACCGCATCATCCAAGGCCAGCACGAGAAACGCATCGAACAGCGCACCGTGCGCAAGCGGGAGGAAGCATAATGCCCTGGGATCGTAATCAGATGGCGGCACGGGCCGCGCAGGAGCTGCAGGACGGCTGGTATGTGAACCTCGGCATCGGCATTCCGACGCTGGTGTCCAACTACATCCCCGAAGGTGTGGAAGTGACCCTGCAATCGGAGAACGGCATGCTGGGCATGGGCCCCTTCCCCTATGAGGGCGAAGAGGACGCCGACCTGATCAACGCGGGCAAGCAGACCATCACCGAACTGCCGCAGACCGCCTATTTCGACTCGGCGCAGTCGTTTGCGATGATCCGCGGCGGCAAGATCGCCATGGCGATCCTGGGTGCGATGGAAGTGGCCGAGAACGGCGATCTGGCAAATTGGATGATCCCCGGCAAGCTGGTCAAGGGCATGGGCGGCGCCATGGATCTGGTCGCGGGTGTCGGCCGTGTGGTGGTCGTGATGGATCACACCAACAAACACGGCGACAGCAAGGTTCTGAAGGATTGCACCCTGCCGCTGACCGGCAAGGGCGTTGTCGACCGGATCATCACCAATCTGGGCGTCCTGGACGTCGTGGACGGCGGCCTGAAGATCGTTGAGTTGGCGGATGGTGTCAGCGAAGACGAGATCCGCAGCGCGACCCAGGCCACCCTGGTCGACTGATCCCGGATCAGATCTGACAATCAGGGCCCGCCGGTTTCCGGCGGGCCTTTTCATTGCAAATCCGGTTTGCAGTCAAACCCCGGCAGCAGACCCGGGCCGTGCGCGAGGCCGTTGGGTGTGCCAGATGGCGCCTTCGGGCGGGTTGACGATTTCATACATGTAAACGCGCTTATCGTACCAATTGACGATCTTCTCCCGGCCGTCTTCGAACACCACCACGCAATAACTGCCCCTGGCCGGGTCACAGCTGTCGCGGCCAAGCAAGGTAACGATAACCGGATCCACCAGATGCCGGTTGAACAGCACGATCGCCTTGGTCTGCTTGCCCGAAACATACAAAGCACCTGCAAACAGGCCCGCGGCCAGCAGCACAAAACCCAGGCCCGAGAAATTCCGGAACGGGTTGACCTTTGCGAGTCCCGGAGCAAAGGCGACAAACACCATCCGCCCGAAAATCCCGGTAAAAGCGATCAGGCCGAGCATTGCAAAGGTGCTGGTGGCCTCTTGCGAACCCGCGGCAAGCGCCGCCGGATCAATTCCCAATTCCAATTCCTGTCTCCAATTTTTCAAAGCCAAATGATGCGGCTCAATCCTGTCAATTCCAGCACCATAGCGGCGGCGGCAGGAAAAGAACAAAAACTTTGCAGAAAACACACCATTTCAAGACGTTGCGGACGGGTCACTGGGCAGGCTCGCAGAACTCCGGTTACGCCCTGCTTTCGCTTGTTAAACTGATTTGAGTTGCCTGCCCCTTCCTCCGCCAATATGAACAGACCGGTACAGATAGAGATGAATCATGCGCCCGAACAAACGAGACGAATTGGTCCGCAAAGCCCTGGACGTGTTCTACCGCAGCGGATTTCACGCCACGGGAATGGACACGCTGGTCAAGGAAACCGGCGTCTCAAAAACCTCCATGTACAAGCATTTCCGCACCAAGGATGACCTGATCAGTGCTGTTCTGCAGCTGCGGGACGAGAACTTCCGCAACTGGCTCTATGGCCGTATGGAGGCCCTGTCGGACACACCGGCGGGACAGCTGATCGCTGTTTTCACCGCTCTGGGAGAGTGGTTCGGCAAGCCCGGGTTTGCCGGCTGCATGTTTGTAAAGGCCAGCTCTGAATTCCAGGACCATGCGCATCCGGTGTACCGGCAATCCAGTGAACATAAGCAGATGCTGCTGGACCATTTCACTGCGCTGGCCCAATCAGCCGGGGCGCCTGATCCCGCAGCATTGGCCCGGCAGCTTTTGATGCTGAAAGAAGGTGCCACTGTCCTGGCCGCCATGTCAGTCACCCCTGCCCCGGCAGAGGACGCGCTGCAATCCGCGCGGATACTGTTGCAGCCTTATCTGAAAGACAGCTGACCGCGCCTTACTTGCCCAGCCTGAAAACGCATCCGTCGGACAAAAACTGCGGCGGTGTCATACATAGGCCGCGCGCCACCTGATAGGCGGCCAGAACCTTGGGCACATAGTCGCGTGTCTCGGCAAAGGGCGGCACCCCCTGGTGCGAGCGCACGGCCCCTTCGCCGGCATTATAGCCAGCCAGCACCAAAATCGGATCGCCGCCGAATTCCCCCATCAGCCAGTCGAGATACTGAATACCGCCCGCAATGTTCTGCCGCGCCTCCAGCGCGTCACTCACCCCGAAACGTTTGGCAGTATCAGGCATCAGCTGCATCAGCCCCTGCGCCCCGGCAGCGCTGACCGCATCAGGCTTGCCGGCGGATTCGACCGCGATCACTGCCAGGACCAAGGCCGGCGACACCTCGGTGCCCAGGCTTTCGGTCAGGATCTGCACACCGCGTTCCTGCACAATATCCTGCATCAGTTGCAACCGCGGGGCCGCCAGGCCTTTAGCTCCGCTCAAGGCCTGCAGGGCGTCATCCAGACGCCCCGGCCCCGATCCCTCTAGTCCAAAGGCAACCTTATCCCAGAACCAGCCATAACGGCCGGCCGGCTTTGCGCTGCTGTCTGCGGCTGCTTTCAACGCAGGCGCCGGGGGGGCTGGCTCAGGCTGCGGCTCAATCTGTATGGTAATGCGCTTGCCTGTGCCGGACGCCGGCGGTTTGATGCGTTTTGCCTCGAACTGCGGAAAAGGCCGGGGCTGCACCTCCTCAGCCACTGCAGCCAGTGGCATGGCACAGGCTGCCAGCGCCAATACAGTGTTCCCGAATGACATTGCCCTGCCTGCCTGCGGTTTCAGTTCGTTCCAATCTGTGAAAATTGACGCCCGAAGGCCAGTATTCCTGCCCCGGAATCTGGCGCAACCGCCTTATTTGCCCCGGACTGGCGCTGAAATATCACGGGGCACGGTGAAGTAAGAAAAAATTAATGCCGCAAAAACAGGTGGATGCACAAGTTATTTCCGAAAAGTAAAAATTGGGCAGCTATTTCCGGGTTTCAGCCCAAATCCTGCCACGCTGCACTGGCTATATGTATTCATCCAAGCCGGACAGTGGTCGAGCAGGTGAGAGAGCAGACCCTGGCGAGATGGCGGGATTACACATTCAGAGATCCTTTGGAGGGACCGAACCATGATCAAGTTTTTCAAAAGCTTCCGCAAAGACTTCCGCAAAGACGAATCCGGCGCCGTGACCGTTGACTGGGTCGTGCTGACCGCAGCTGTCGCCGCACTGGGCGGCGTGGTTTACACCGCTGTGCAGGATGGCGCTTCCACCTTGTCGAGCGACACCGGTTCCTACCTGAAGACCAAAAAACCGACCTAATTGCCGGCGGCGGCGTATATACCGCATCGCGACACCGCAATTCGGGCCGCTCTCTTCGGAGGGCGGCCTATTCCGTTTCCGCTCCACTGCGGGAAAGTCCGGACCTGCATTTTCAACCGGCTGGAACTTTGAAAGCCCCGGCACGCGGGAAGATCCGCCAACCTCGCAATATTCTTTCCGCTTAGCTGTAGAAGACGCCCTTTCTGACACATGCAGTTTCTTGCCAAAAAGTTAAAATTAGGCAGCCAATTCCGAATTCTCGCCCCAATCCTGCCATGCTCAGCTGGCTATATGTACTCATCCAAGCCGGTCAGTGCCCAAGCAGGTGAGAGAGCAGGCCCTGGCAAAACGGCGGGACAGCATTAATTCAGAGATCCTTTGGAGGGACCGAACCATGATCAAGTTTTTCAAAAGCTTCCGCAAAGACTTCCGCAAAGACGAATCCGGCGCCGTGACCGTTGACTGGGTCGTACTGACCGCAGCTGTCGCCGCACTGGGTGGCGTGGTCTACACCGCTGTTCAGGATGGCGCGTCCACCCTGGCAAGCGACACTGGCTCCTACCTGAAAGGCAAGAAGCCGACCTGATCGCAGGCGGTGGCATCCAATCCGCACCGCAGCACAGTAATTCGGGCCACTCTCTTCGGAGGGTGGCCCTTTTCATTCGGCACTTCTGCAATGAGGCTGGTCCCGCATAAAGTTTTCTGGCGAAATCAACCGATTAATATGAGTTTGGGAAGTGGGATGCGAGACAAACCCTGCGTCAAAAAGCACTTCCTTCCTTACCTCTCACATTAATAGGTTATTAGGCAAAAAGCACGGATTACGCCCCATTAACGCCCCATTCATGAAGCTTAATGATACTAACACGGGATTGCTTTCAGCAGGCGATCCTATCCCTTGAATCCCTTTGGGCAGCGAGGTCCGCAACATGAAGAAACTATGGTCATTCATTGCCAGTGACGACGGAGCGGTAACCGTTGACTGGGTTATCCTAGCTGCCGCCGCAATCGGGCTTGCCGTATTGATTGCCGGGATGACGCAAGACGGTGCGCTTGGCCTGGCCCAGGGGCTGGCAGACTATATGAGCAATTGGAACTTTGGCTGAGGCTTGGGGGACACCATCAATTGCCGCCACAGTTCGAGTGATCCAGCAGCCGGTTCCGCCCCGCGGGGCGTCGGCTGAAATCTATGAGAGGTAACACAATGCGTGCAGTTTTCGGACTGGTGCTGATTGTCGGTGTGGCCCTCGCGGGCGGCGCCGTCATGATGGCAAAAAACTATATCTCGGCCTATCAGAATGAACTGGCGCGCGAACGCGCAGCCCGCGCCGAAGCGGTGCCGCTGGTGGATGTTTTTGTCGCCACCAAACCCTTGAAATACGGCGAGCGGCTGTCCCAGGACGCAGTGCGCACTGTGCGCTGGCCCGAAGATGCCATTCCCGAAGGTGCCTATATCACCCATGAAGAGCTGTTTCCGCCACATGCCGGTGATCAGCTTAGAGTGGTTCTGCGCGCCATGGAAACAGATGAGGCCATCATGGCCCTCAAGGTCACGGCACCTGGCGAAGACGCCGGCATCACATCGCGGTTGCAGCGCGGTATGCGCGCCTTTGCAATCAAGGTCGATGTCTCCTCAGGTGTTTCGGGTTTCCTGCGGCCTGGCGACAAAGTGGACGTCTATTGGACCGGCATGATGCCGGGATCGGCCGGCAACCGCGGTGAGGTCACCCGCCTGATCCAAACCAATGTCGAACTGGTGGCCATTGACCAAAGCGCCGGCGGCGACATCAACGAAGCCGTCATTGCCCGCACCGTCACCGTTGCCGCCCACCCCAGGCAGGTCGCCGCGCTGGCACAGGCGCAAACCACCGGGCGGCTGTCGCTGGCCCTGGTCGGCGCCGGGGATGACACCATTGCTTCGTTTGTCGAAGTGGACCAGCGCAGCCTGCTGGGCCTGGGGGCATTGGAAGCGCCGCAAGAAGTGGAAAAGGAAAAAGTCTGCACCATCCGCACCCGCCGCGGCGCTGAGGTTGTGGAAATTCCGATCCCCTGCACAAACTAGGAATTTCATTTCCGCGCGGACCGTTAACAGGCTCAGCCGTCCTTTTTCAGCAAGGGGCGGCTGTTTTGCCTGTTGCGCAGGCCCCACAATGGCCCGCAGACAGGAACACCCCAGAAGCCATTGATTCTTGCAATAATTCGGGATCTGCACCACAGTGCCCGAAAGAGCGGGCAAAAAGACCCGGATTTTGAGGCGTGATCGGAAAGGCAGGTCACATGGCAATTGGACGGTTCGTAGCGGCGGCCCTGGTGGGTCTATCGCTTATTGGTATGCCACAGGCAGATGGGGCATCAGCGCAATCCTTGCGGGTGGTGAAAAAAGGCACGGTTTCACGACTGGACGTGCCGATGAACCGCGCCGTGGTGGTGGAAAGCGAAACCCCTTTTGCTGAGCTCAGCATCGCCAACCCCGGCATTGCAGATATTTCCTCCCTGTCCGACCGCACGATCTATGTGCTGGGCAAGTCGCCCGGCCTGACCACGCTGACGCTGCTTGATGGTTCCGGCCGGCTGATCACCAATGTGGACGTGCGGGTGGCCGCGGATGTGACCGAATTCAAGGAACGTCTGCGCCAGATCCTGCCTAATGAAAAAATTGAAGTCCGCACCGCCAACGACGGCATCGTTTTGTCCGGCACCGTGTCCAGCGCAGTGCGGCTGCAGCGGGCGCTGGACCTGGCCGAACGCTATGCGCCGGAACGGGTCAGCAATCTGATGTCGGTCGGCGGTGTGCAGCAGGTCATGCTTAAGGTCCGCTTTGCCGAAATGCAGCGTTCAGTCTCAAAGTCGCTGAGCGCCTCGCTGGGCTTTAACGGCGGTACCGGCAATGGCCGCACCGGCGGCATCAACACGTTGAACACATCCGGCGCGCTGGCCAACTCGCTGGCCGGCAACATCCCTGCCGCCAACGAGAACACCGGCGCCTTCCTGTTCGGCTTCAACGCAGGTTCCGTCCAGGTCAGCCTCCTGCTCGAAGCACTGGAGCAAAAGGGCGTGGTCCGCACCCTGGCAGAACCCAACCTTTCCGCCCTGTCAGGGCAGGAGGCGAAATTCCTGGCTGGCGGCGAATACCCGGTTCCGATTGCTCAGGAAGGCGGCGTCATCACTGTTGAATTCAAACCCTTCGGGATTGAGCTGAATTTCATTCCCAGGGTGATCGACGGCGATCTAATCAATCTTGAACTGAATGCTGCTGTGTCGGCCATCGACCCTTCCAATGCGCTGGAGCTGAGCGGCCTGACCATCGACGCCTTCACGCGGCGCGAGACCTCGACCACGGTGGAAATGCGCGACGGCGAGAGCTTTGCCATCGCCGGGCTGATCCGTGATGAATTTCTCGACAACTCTTCACAGCTGCCCTGGCTTGGCGACGTGCCGGTGCTGGGCGCGCTGTTCCGCAGCGCCGATTACCAGCGCGAACAGACCGAGCTGGTGATTATCGTCAGCGCCCACCTGGTGACTCCGACCCGCGGCGAGGCGCTGACCCTGCCGACCGACCGGGTGGCGCCGCCAAGCGAAAAGGATCTGTTCCTGTTCGGGCGCACCTCCCGCACCAAAAACGGACCGGCGGCTGAAGTGGCCAAGCAGGATTTCAACGGCTCTTACGGCTACGTGCTGGACTGATAGGGAGTGGCACAGATGATCAGAACCGCTGCAATTTTCGGCATTCTTCTGGCCGCAGCCGCCTGCGAACGGGAGGCCGGCCGTGAGCTGAACCGCTCAGGCGACTTTGGCGAGGCGACCCTCAGCAATGCGGCAGTGATGAGCGGTGAGCGCAGCTTTGCCATCCAATTGGCCGGCCGGTTCGCCAAAGAAGTGCCCACGACGATCAACTTCGATTTTGACAGCGCCCGGCTGGATCAGACCGCGCGGTCGGTTCTGGACCGCCAGGCAGTCTGGATCAAGCAATTCCCCGAGGTGCGATTCCGCGTCTTCGGCCACACCGACGCGGTCGGCAGCAACGGCTATAACAAATCCCTCGGCTTGCGCCGGGCCCGCGCGGCTGTGAACTATCTGGTTTCCCGCGGCATCAGCCGCAGCCGGCTGGAAGCAGTGGTCTCGCACGGCGAAACCCAGCCGCTGGTCCCGACACCTGAGCGCGAACGCCGCAACCGCCGGACGGTGACCGAGGTCAGCGGATTCCTTAAGCGCCACCCGACGGTGCTGGACGGGAAATACGCCCAGATTATCTATCGCGAATATCTGGAAAGCGCGATTCCGGGCACCACATTGACCGAACAGCAGTCGCTGGAGCGCACGCTGCAGTAGGCAGAAGACGCGGCCAGCTGGTTACGAAGTAGTAACAATTCCCCAGATTTGGGGATTTTTGGCCCCAATATCGCCTAGATTGCCACCGACATTGTTTCCAAGAGGCGGACTGTGCCCAAAGCCCGGTCTGCCCAAGTGAACAAGGATGATGGCGATGAGCAGCGGAATGCCGCAAACAGACACACCTGCGATTGTTGCCTGCACGATCAGCCGGGACGTGCAGAATTTCGACCTCCTTATCGAAGACATGGAAGCCGTCCTGGGAGAGGCCTGGGGCGATCTGGGCTTTACCGAAGCGCTGGCTTTCTTTGGCCAGGCCGAAGCAGAACCGCTGCAGTTTGTGGCCCTGGCCATCGACAGCGCCGATGAGGGCGATCTGCCGCTGATGGGAGAGATTATCAGCCAGGCGAAGTCGCGCGGCATCAAGGTGATCCTGATCGCCGAGGACGTGACCCCAGCGGCACTGCATACGCTGCTGCGCCAGGGTGCCGATGAATTTGTGCCCTACCCGCTGCCTGAACAGGAATTGCAGGCTGCCATCGAACGGCTGCAGGCGCCGGAACCAGAGGTTGCGCAGAACCCGCATCAGCTGCAGTCCGGCAGCCAGCGCGAAGGCGCGGTGATCGTCTGCCACGGCCTGGCAGGCGGCACCGGATCGACCACCATGGCTGTCAACCTGGCCTGGGAGCTTGCAACGCTCAGCGAACATGACGAGCCCAGCGTGTGCCTGCTGGATCTGGATCTGCAGCACGGTTCGGTCTCGACCTACCTTGACCTGCCCCGCCGCGAGGTGGTGATGGAAATGCTCAGCGAAACTGAAAGCATGGACGCGGATCTGTTTGGCCAGGCGCTGCTGCCGTTTCAGGAAAAGCTGCAGGTTCTGACAGCTCCGTCAGAACTGGTGCCGCTGGATCTGCTGTCGCCCGAGGATATCACACGGGTGATCGGGATGGCGCGCAGCCACTTCGACTTTGTTGTCGTCGACATGCCCCATACGCTGGTGCAATGGTCTGAAACCGTGCTGAACATGGCGCATGTTTATTTCGCGATGATCGAACTGGACATGCGTTCGGCACAGAACGCGCTGCGGATGAAACGGGCGCTGCAGTCCGAAGACCTGCCGTTCGAAAAACTGCGCTTTGCCCTGAACCGGGCACCGAAGTTCACCGATCTTGCCGGCAAAAGCCGGGTCAAACGGATGGCCGAATCCCTAAGCATCTCCATCGACCTGCAGCTGCCCGATGGCGGCAAGCAGGTTCTGCAGAGCTGCGACCACGGGCTGCCGCTGGCCGTTTCGGCAGCGAAGAATCCCTTGCGCAAAGAAATCGCCAAGCTTGCAGCCTCGCTGCACGCATTGGGCCGAAGTGAAGCCGAAGCCGCCTAAGCGGCTGAACCGGGGGTGAGTTGATGTTTTCCAAGTACAAAAAGCAAGCGGCCAAACCTGCCGCGCCTGCGTCTGAGCCGGTTGCGGTCGCGGCGGCTGCTGCCGCGCCTGCTGCCAGTCTGCGGCGGCCGGTCCAGCGCAAAGCCGCCGAGGCGCAGCCGATGGATAAGGACCGCAAGCGCAAGGAGCGTTTGGGGGAGATTAAGATCCAGTTGCACCGGGAGCTTCTGGAGAACCTGAACCTGGCCGCGCTGGAACGCGCAGGCGAGGCAGAGCTGCGATCTGAGATCGCCACGATTGCAACCGAGATCCTGGCGGAAAAAGGCATTGTTCTGAACCGCGAGGACCGCCAGCAGCTGAACAAGGAGCTGTATGACGAGGTCACCGGCCTTGGCCCGCTTGAGGCGCTGCTGCAGGACGACACGGTCAGCGATATCCTGGTGAACGGCCCGCAGCAGATCTTTATTGAACGTGATGGCAAACTGCAGATCAGCGACATCACCTTCAAGGATGAGAAGCATCTGATGCGGATCATCGACAAGATCGTCTCGGCTGTGGGCCGCCGTGTTGATGAAAGCAACCCCTATGTGGACGCCCGCCTCGCCGATGGCTCGCGCTTCAACGCGATGGTGCCGCCGGTTGCGGTGGATGGCTCGCTGGTGTCGATCCGGAAATTCAAAAAAGACAAGCTGGGCATCGACGACCTGGTGAATTTCGGCGCCTTCACTGAGGAGATGGCCGCCTTTCTGCAGGCCGCAGTTTCGACCCGGTTGAATGTCATCGTCTCGGGCGGTACCGGTTCGGGTAAAACCACCACGCTGAATGCGCTGTCCAGCTTCATCGACAATTCCGAGCGGATCCTGACGATCGAGGATACCGCGGAACTGCAGCTGCAGCAGACCCATGTGGGACGGATGGAAAGCCGCCCGCCCAATGTTGAAGGCAAGGGCGAGGTCTCCCCTCGCGACTGCCTGAAGAACGCTCTGCGGATGCGCCCTGACCGCATCATCGTCGGCGAGACCCGCGGCGAGGAAGTCATCGACATGCTGCAGGCGATGAATACCGGCCATGACGGCTCGATGACCACGATCCATGCCAACTCGGCCCGCGACGGGATTTCACGCCTGGAAAACATGATTGCAATGGCAGGTATTGAAATGCCGCTCAAAGCGGTGCGCAGCCAGATCTCCTCAGCTGTGAACCTCATTGTGCAGGCCTCGCGTCTGCAGGACGGTTCCCGCCGGATGACCTCCATCACCGAAATCACCGGCATGGAGGGCGACGTGATCTCGATGCAGGAAATCTTCCGTTTCCAGCGGGTCGGGCTGACCCCGGACAACAAGATCATCGGCCATTTCACCGCCACCGGGGTGCGCAGCCATTACTCTGAGCGCTTCCGCCTTTGGGGCTTTGATCTGCCGCCGTCGATCTATGAACCCACCGTGATGGAGGCACGCTGATGCAACTGAGTGCCGAACCGCTTATCTACGGCTTGATTTTCTTCGGGGTTCTGGCCCTGGTCGAAGGCCTGTATCTGTTCACCTTCGGCAAATCCATCAGCCTCAACAGCAAGGTGAACCGCCGGCTGGAGATGATGGAGAAGGGCGGCAACCGCGAACAGGTGCTGGAGCAGCTGCGCAAGGAGCTGGGCCAGCACGCCAAGTCGCAGTCCATCCCGCTCTATTCACTGCTGTCGGAGCGGGCGCAGAAAGCGGCGATTGCCTTTTCGCCCAAGCAGCTGATCCTGATTATGGCCGCCCTTGCTGCCGTTGCCTTTGCCGGCCTCAGCATCGGCACTTCGGCCCCCCTGCCCGTCCGGATCCTGGGATCCGTCATCATCGGCGTTGGTGCGGTGTTCTTCTGGGTCAACAAGAAAGCCGCCAAGCGGATGGCCATGATCGAAGAACAGCTGCCGGATGCGGTGGAACTGATGGTGCGCAGCTTGCGCGTCGGCCATCCGTTCACCTCGGCTGTGCAGATCGTCGCAAATGAGGTTGAAGACCCCCTGGCGACCGAATTCGGCATCATCTCAGATGAATGCGCTTACGGCCGCGATGTTGGCGAATCGCTTAAGGAAATGGCGGAACGGCTGGACATGCAGGACATGCGCTTTTTGGCTGTTGCCGTCACCATCCAGCAGCAATCGGGCGGCAACCTGGCCGAAGTTCTGGCCGGCCTGGCCAAGGTGATCCGCGCCCGCTTCCGCCTGTTCCGCAGGGTCAAGGCGATCACCGCCGAGGCGCAGTGGTCGGGCAAATTCCTGTCAGGTTTCCCGCTGTTCTGCCTGATCGGGATCCTGGTCAAGGATCCCAATTATTATGACGGCGTGCTGGACCATCCCTGGTTCATCCCCGCCTGTTTTGCGGTGGGTGTGATGCTGACTGCCAACCTGATCGTCATGCGCGTGCTGACCAACATCAAAGTGTAAGGAGGGGACCGTGGAATTTCTGACCGGAATAAACGATTACCTGACATCGCAATTCGGCGAGTTCGGCCCGCTCCTGGCGCTTGGCATTGCCGGGCTGTTCATGATCCTGCTGGCGGTTCCGCTGCTGCTGAACCAGCCCGAGGATCCGCTGAAGAAGCTGCAAAAGAACATGGCGCCCGAAACCCGGAACAAACCGCAAAAACAGCGGTTGCGCCAGGCCGACCGCAACGAGCAGCTGCAAAAATTCGCAGGTTTTCTGGAACCGCAGAACGAAGACGAACTGTCAGCAATGGAACTGAAGCTGCGCCAGGCGGGGTATCACTCCAAGGACTCGGTGCGCCTGTTCCATTTCCTGCAGTTTGCTCTGGGCATCCTGGGCCTCGTGGCCGGGCTGTTCTTTGTCTACGTACTGAAGGCCGATATCGATTATGACAGCCAGCAAATGGCGATCCGCATCATCGGGCCTGGCGCGGCCGGCTATTTGCTGCCGAAATACTGGATCACCCGCCGGATTGAAGAGCGCAAGCAAAAGATCACCGAAGGCTTCCCGGATGCACTGGACATGATGCTGGTCTGTGTCGAAGCCGGCCAGTCGCTGGACCAGGCGATTGTCCGCGTTGCCAAGGAGCTGCACGCCTCTTTCCCGGATCTGGCCGAAGAATTCGAGGTTGTCGCGCAAGAGATGAAGGCAGGCAAGGAAAAGGACAAGGTCCTGCGGGACATGGCCACCCGCTGCGGGGTGCAGGATGTCTCCTCCTTTGTGACTGTGATGATCCAGTCCGCCAGCTTCGGCACCTCGATCGCAGACGCCTTGCGGGTTTATGCCGGGGAAATGCGCGACAAGCGTGTGATGCGCGCAGAAGAGGCCGCAAACAAGTTGCCCGTGAAGATGACCCTTGCCACAATGGGCCTGACAGTCCCGCCGCTGCTGATCATTCTGGTCGGCCCGTCGGTGCAGGGCATCATGAACATGGGCAACTGAGGCAACCGAACATGAACTCATCAGGACGGGCCGGGCCGGGCCGTCCCTGCCGTGCTATTGCCGCCGCCAGCGTTGTTGCGCTGGCGGCGGCCTGCGCGCCGGGCGGGCTGAAACAGGACAAGGGCAGCCCTTGGGCGCCAAGCGGCAATCACCGCCAGCAGGCCGAGGACGGGCTGGTGGTCGGCCACCGGCTGATGGCAGCGGGCCAGCATGAACTGGCACTGGACGCCTTCACCCGCGCTGCCCTTGACCACGGGCTGACGCCAGAGGTTCTGTCCGGCATGGGCAGTGCCAAACTGGGCCTCAGGCGGCTTGGCCAGGCAGAAGATCTGCTGCGCCAGGCGGTGGATGCGGACGGCACCTGGCCGGAACCGATGAACAACCTGGGCGTCGTGCTGATGGAGCGCGGCAAAACCGCCGAAGCGGTGCAGGTGTTCCAGCGCGCCTATGCGCTTGACAATGGCGAAAGTGACGCAATCCGCGATAATTTACGCCTTGCTCTCGCAAAGCTTGAAAATCCTGCGCATACTGACCCTCAAAATCAAGATTATAAATTGGTGCGGCAAGGCGGCGGCAGCTACCTGATAAGCCAAGCACCATGACAGAGGCAGAGCAGTAAAAAGGACGCACCAATGCGCCAGCAGTATTTCCTATCCGCTTCTCTGGCAGGGGCGCTGCTTTTGTCGGCCTGCGCAGAGAAAGCCGATGAAACCGTGGAACGGGCCTTTCAGGAAGTGAATGTCATCGACGAGAGCAATCTGAATGACGTCATGCTCTCGGTCGCCGATCCGAACGAGGCGGTTGCCCATTTCCAGCGGACGCTGAAGAGCAGCCCGGACCGGATTGAACTGCAACGCGGGCTGGCCTATTCGCTGATCCGCGCCAAGCGCACCACGGAAGGCACCACCGCCTGGAAAAAAGTTGTCTCGATGAAGGGCGTCACAAGCGAGGATCATGTTCAGCTGGCAGGCGCACTTGTGCGCAGCGGCGAATGGGACGCGGCCAAGGCAGAACTGGACAGGGTTCCCCCAACCCATGAGACCTATGAGCGCTACCGCCTGGAGGCAGTTGTGGCTGATGCCGCCAAAGATTGGAAACGCGCCGACAGCTTTTATGAAATCGCAGTTGGATTGACGACAAAACCAGCGAAAGTGATGAACAATTGGGGCTATTCCAAGCTGACCCGCGGCGATTTCGCCGGCTCTGAGCGGTTGTTCGGCGAAGCAATCCGTCAGGATCAACGCCTGTTCACAGCCAAGAACAACCTGGTTCTGGCCCGCGGCGCGCAACGCAATTACACCCTGCCGGTGATCCCGATGGATCAGACTGAACGCGCATTGCTGCTGCACACGCTGGCGCTGTTGGCAGTCAAGCAAGGCGACGTCAAGACCGGCGAGAATCTGCTGCGCGAAGCAATTGACACCCACCCGCAGCACTTTGAGGAAGCCTCGCGCTCGCTGGCGGCCCTGGAGAACGGCTGATCCATGCAGTTCCCGGCCCATGCAGCCCTGTGGTTCCTGCCCTTTGTTCTGCCACTGTGCTACACAGTCGCGCTGACGGATCTGCGCGGCATGCGCATCCCCAACTGGGCCGTCGATTTGCTAGCCGTGATCTATGTGGTTGCAGGAGCGGTGCTGATGCCCAGCTGGACGGACTACGGCTGGCATCTGCTGCACCTGCCGGTCGGCATCGGCCTGGGTTACTTGTTCTATGCAGCCGGTGCTGTCGGCGCGGGCGACGCCAAATTTGCAGGCGCCGCGGCACCTTTCTTTGCGCTTGGCGACCTGCGGCTGTTGATGATCATCTTTGCGGCCACCCTGCTGGCGGGTTTCACCGCCCACCGGATCGCCAAATACACCCCCCTGCGCCGGCTGGCGCCGCAATGGCAAAGCTGGGACACCGGCAAAAGCTTCCCGATGGGCCTGTGCCTGGGCGGCACCCTGGCCCTCTACCTGGTGCTGGCAGCGCGCTTTGGCAGCTGACTGCATCCGCTGCAAAAACTTCGCTGGAAATCCGCCGCCTCCGCGGAATTGCTGCAGCTCTGCCCCGCTGTTGCCACAGTCCTGAATAGTCTGTTTCCTTGAACGCCCCGGCTGCCGGGGCACGGATCCGATCTTAGGGACAGGCACCGCCATGAACATGCAGAACCTCACCGTGATGGCCCCGCCCGCCCCCAAAGGGCTGGCGCAGATGCAGCTGCCGCTGGTGATGATGCGGGACATCCTGCTGAAGACCATCTTCCGCAAAAACGTCGAGAACGTCACCGAAATTGCCGAGGCAATCTGCCTGCCCGGCGCCGTCACCCAGGAACTGGTGGATATCGCCCGCGAGCAAAAGCTGCTGGAGGCCACCGGCACGCTCAACGCCAACAGCGGCAACGAAATGGGCTACCAGCTGACCGATGCGGGTAAATCGCGGGCGCTGGATGCGCTCAGCCAGTCGGAGTACTTCGGGGCGATGCCGGTGCCGCTGGACGTCTACCGCGCGCAGGTGAAACGCCAGTCGATCCGCAACATCCAAGTGTCCCGCGACCAGCTGACCAATGCCATGGGGCATCTGATTCTGCCAAACAGCCTGCTGGACCACCTTGGCCCGGCCGTCAGCGCGGGCCGCTCGATCCTGATGTACGGCCCGCCGGGCAACGGTAAATCTTCAATCTCCAACGGCATCCGCGACGCTTTGGGGGATCACGTCTATGTGCCGCGCGCCATTGAATACTCGGGCCAGGTGATCACGGTCTATGACCCGATTGTCCACACCGAAGTCGCGCAGGAACCCGAGGACCCCAACGCCCTGCGACGCCGCCGCCGTTTCGACGAACGTTATGTCATGTGCCAGCGCCCCACCGTGATCACCGGGGGCGAGCTGTCGCTGGACATGCTGGATCTGGTCTATAACCCGACCGCGCGCACCTATCAGGCACCGCTGCAGCTGAAATCCACCGGCGGCATCTTCATCGTCGACGACCTTGGCCGCCAGGCGGAACCGCCGCAGTCGCTGGTCAACCGCTGGATTGTGCCGCTGGAGGAAAGCAAGGACATCCTGGCATTGCAGTCAGGTGAGAAGTTCGAAGTGCCCTTTGACACGCTGGTGATCTTCTCCACCAACTTCCACCCGAACAAGATTTTTGACCAGGCAGCCCTGCGCCGGATATTTTTCAAGATCAAAATCGACGGCCCGGACCAGGAAAACTACCTCAAGATCTTTGCCATGGTGGCCCGCAAGAAAGGCATGCCGCTGGACGAAGGCGCCCTGGTGCACCTGCTGAAAAAGAAATACCCGTCGATCGATAACGTCTATGCGAACTACCAGCCGGTGTTTCTGATCGACCAGATCATCGCGATCTGCGAATTTGAGGGCATCCCCTATCAGATGTCCCCCGAGCTGATCGACCGCGCCTGGGCTAACATGTTCGTCAAGGACGAAGAGATCGTGAAGTGATCCCCGCCGGCAGACAGGCGGCAGCAAGAGTTTTCGAAAACTCTTGCAAAACTTTTCGAAAAGTTTTGGGCCTTCCCCTAAAAGGAAGGGATGAGCAAACTTCCTAAGGTCATTCTAGGCTGGTTTACCGCCCGCGGCTGGTCCATCCACCCGCACCAGCACTCCATGCTGGACTGCGCCGGGGATCCGGCAACCCTGCTGATCGCCCCCACCGGCGGCGGCAAGACCATGGCCGGCTTTCTGCCCACCCTCGCCGATCTGGCAGAAAGCCCTCATGACGGGCTGCACACCCTCTATATTTCACCGCTCAAGGCCCTTGCTGCAGACATCAAGCGCAACCTGCGCGCCCCGGTCGAAGATATGGGCCTGCCCATCCGCATTGACGACCGCACCGGCGACACGCCGTCTTCCCGCAAAAGGCGCCAGCGCGCCGATCCGCCGCATATCCTGCTGACCACACCGGAAAGCCTGGCGCTGCTTACCTCCTACGAGGATGCGGCCCGCACTTTCAAAGGGCTGAAGCGGGTGGTGGTGGACGAGATCCATGCGCTGGCCGAAAGCAAACGCGGCGACCAGCTGATGCTGGCCCTGGCGCGGCTGCAAACGCTCTGCCCTGATCTGCGCCGGGTGGGCCTGTCAGCTACCGTGGACGACCCGCAGGCCATTGCCAGCTATCTGGCCTGCCACCCGGACCCCTGCAAAATCGTGCAGGCAGACCCCGGCCCCGCCCCGGACATCCGGATGCTGGAAACCGCAGAAGCGCCACCCTGGGCCGGCGGCGGCGCGGCCTATGCCATCGCGGCGGTGATGGAACAGATCCAGGCGCATAAAACCACGCTGATATTTCACAACACCCGCGCCCAGGCCGAGATTTTCTTTCGCAATCTCTGGCTCGCCAATGACGATGCGCTGCCGATCGGGATCCATCACGGCTCCCTCGACCGGGGCCAGCGCGAACGGGTCGAAGCCGCCATGGTCCGCGGCGAGCTGCGCGCCATTGTCTGCACCGGTTCACTGGACCTCGGCATCGACTGGGGCGATGTGGACCTGGTGATCCAGATCGGCGCACCGAAGAACGTGAAACGCCTGGTCCAGCGCATCGGCCGCGCCAACCACCGCTACAACGCGCCGTCCAAGGCGCTTCTGGTGCCCGCCAACCGGTTTGAAGTGGTGGAATGCCGTGCCGCGCTGGACGCTGTCCGTGCAGGCGATCTGGATGGCGAGGCGCGCGGCCCCGGTCCCCGCGACGTTCTTTGCCAGCACATCCTGATTGCAGCCTGCGCCGGGCCGTTTGATGCAGATGAACTCTACACCGAAGTAACCAGCGCCGGCGCATATGCCGCCCTCACCCGCGCCGGTTTCGATGCCTGTCTGGATTTCTGTGCCACCGGCGGCTACGCGCTGAAAGCTTACGACCAGTGGCAGCGCCTGTTGCAACGCCCGGACGGCAAATGGCAGCTGCGCGATCCGCGCGCCGCCCAACGCATCCGCATGAACCTGGGCACCATCCAGGACGCCGACCTCGTCAAGGTGCGCCTGAAGCGCAGCCGCGGCGGCAAGCCCCTGGGCGAGATCGAGGAGGCCTTTGCCGCCACCCTCACCCCCGGCGACACCTTTCTGATCGGCGGCCGGACCGTGCGATACGAGGGCTTGCGCGAAATGACCGTCGAGGTCACCCGCACCCCCGGCAGGAAACCGAAGATCGCAGTGTTCTCCGGCACCAAATTCGCCACCTCCACCCAGCTCAGCGCGCGCATCCAGGAGATGTTCAGTCAGGACAGCTGGCCAGAGCTGCCCCGCCACACCGCCGAATGGCTGGAACTGCAGCGCGACGTCTCGGACCTTCCCCGCGCCGGGTCGCTGCTGATCGAAAGCTTTCCCCGCGACGGGCGCGAGCATGCCTGCATTTACGGCTTTGCCGGCCGTAACGCTCAGCAAACGCTGGGGCTGCTTCTGACCAAGCGGATGGAGGAGCTTGGCCTTGATCCGCTTGGCTTTGTCTCGACCGACTACGCCACCTTGATCTGGGGGCTGGAGCCGCTGACCGACCCGGCCCCGCTGTTCGATGTCACAGCCCTGCGCGAGGGGCTGGACGGCTGGCTGGCCGGCAACGCAGTAATGAAACGCGCCTTCCGCGGCGCGGCGACCATCGCCGGGCTGATTGAACGCAACACACCCGGGCAACGCAAGAACGGGCGCCAAGCAACATTCTCCTCCGACATCCTCTATGACACTCTCAGGAAATACGACCCGGACCACCTGCTGATGGGCATCACCCGCGACGAAGCCCTGCGCGGGCTGGTGGACTTTGGCCGCGTTGAGCAGATGCTGGCACGGATCAATGGCCGGATCACCCTGCGGCGGCTGGACCGGATCTCGCCGCTTGCAGCGCCGCTTTTGCTGGAGGCTGGCAAGGTTCCGGTCAAAGGCACAGCGCAGGAAAAGCTGCTGCAACGCGAGGCCGAAGCGCTGATGCGGCTATCCGGACTGGACCGGCTGGCGCAATAGCGCTTGCCTGTTCAGCCTGCGCGTCTAAGACCACAGCATGAACGGATTTGATTTCAACCTCGCCGGCGCCCGCCTGACCGCGCTCGGCTCCGGCGCGCTCTGGTGGGCGGACCACCGGCTGCTTTGCGTCTCCGACCTGCATCTTGGAAAATCCGCACGCCATGCGCGGCGCGGCGGCAGTGCCCTGCCCCCTTACGAAGGCCGTGATACACTCAACCGCCTTGAGAGACTGGTCGCAGACCTCAACCCGGCAACTGTGGTTTGCCTCGGCGACAGCTTCGACGATGATGCCGCAGCCACTGCATTGCCGGCCCCGGAAAGACGCCAAACCCAAGACCTGATGCAAAACCGCCGCTGGATCTGGATCGAGGGAAACCACGACCCCGCCCCAACCGGTCTTGGCGGGGAGCATTTGGCGGATTTGCGGGTTGGCCCCCTCACTTTCCGCCACATTGCTGATCCGCCGGCAACGGCGGAAATCTCCGGCCACTACCATCCCAAGGCCCGCGTCCGCAGCAACTCACGCCCCTGTTTCCTGCTGGACACCTCCCGCCTGATCCTGCCGGCCTTCGGCACCTATACCGGCGGGTTGCGCAGCACCGATCCGGCACTTGCAGCATTGATGGAGCCGAATGCCTTGGCCATTCTGACCGGTCCGCAAGCCCTGCCGATACCGATGCCCCGCTAAGTGGCGCAGCGTCACCGCCATGGAACCGCCTCTTCTCTTCTATGCTTGGCCTCAGCACAAGAAGGACATTCAAAATGGAACACCGCATCCGCAGCAGTTTCGCCAAGCAAAGCATGATGCAAACCCTGGGCGCAAACATTGAAAGTGTCTCGGATGGCGTAGTGGTGATCACTGCGCCGATCCTGCCCGGCAGCCGCCAGCAGCACGATGCGGCCCATGCGGCGCTGAGCTTTGCCATCGGCGACACCGCTGCCGGATATGCGGCGCTGACAAAAATGCCGGAAGACAGCGAAGTGATGACAGCTGAGATGAAGATAAACCTGCTCGCTCCCGGAGCCGGAGACTACCTGCGCGCGACCGGCAAAGTCATCAAACCCGGCCGCCGTCTGGTCATTGTCACCGCAGATGTCCACGCCGTTTCAGGAGAAGACAAAAAGCTGATTGCCATCCTGCAAGGCACCATGGTGCCAGTCTCTTCCTGAACCCCACCCCTTCATCTTTGTAAAAAAATACTCCCGCCGGAGGCGTCCGGCGGGAGCTGTTTGGTACAGGTTTCAGCGTTCTGCGCTGCCTCAGGCGGTCAGGCCTTCGGGCTCTTTCAGACCGTTGGCGCGGCAGCAGGCGGTGACGGTGTTCGCGAGCAGGCAGGCAATCGTCATCGGGCCGACACCGCCCGGAACCGGGGTGATGGCGCCGGCGCGCTCGGACGCAGAGGCAAAGTCGACGTCGCCGACCAGCTTCATCTTGCCTTCCCCTTTTTCGGGCGCATCAATCCGGTTGATGCCCACGTCAATCACGGTGGCGCCTTCCTTGATCCAGTCGCCCGGCACCATTTCCGGGCGGCCCACGGCGGCCACAACGATGTCGGCGCGGCGCACCACCTCGGGCAGGTCCTTGGTGCGCGAATGCGCGATGGTCACGGTGCAGCTGTCGCCCAGCAAGAGCTGCGCCATCGGCTTGCCGACGATGTTGGAGCGGCCAATGACAACCGCATCCATGCCCGACAGCGAGCCGTGGTGCTCGCGCAGCATCATCAGGCAGCCCAAGGGCGTGCAGGGCACCATCGATTTCTGGCCGGTGCCCAGAAGGCCGACATTGGAGATGTGGAACCCGTCGACGTCCTTCTCCGGCGCGATCGAGTTGATCACCAGGTCTTCGTTCATGTGCTTGGGCAGCGGCAGCTGCACCAGGATGCCATGCACCGAAGCGTCGTTGTTCAGCTGCTCGACCACGGCCAGCAGGTCCGCCTCGGAGGTGTCCGCATCCAGCTTGTGCTCATAGGAGTTCATGCCGGCCTCAACGGTCTGCTTGCCCTTGGAGCGCACATAGACCTGGCTTGCCGGGTCTTCGCCGACCAGAACCACGGCGAGGCCCGGGGTGATGCCGTTTTCCTCTTTCAGCCGCGCCACATGCTCGGCCACCTGGCCGCGCACCTTGGCCGCAAAGGCCTTGCCGTCAATCAGAGTTGCTGCCATTTGATCTCTTCCTCTTTGCCGCAGACGCGGGCGTCCGCCCGGATGCCTGCCCTATTCCTCTTTAGCGGTCGCGATGCCCGAGCCGCAGGTGCCCTGCTCAGCATCACTCCTCACGGATCACCCGCGCCTCGCGGGCAATCGACCACTCCACCAGCTGCCGCCACAAACGCTCAGCCAGATCGGGGTCCAGCCCTTCCCTGTCAGCCGCGGCGCGGGCATTCAGCACCACTTCCTCAACCCGGTCCGGGATCCGCGCCGGCCAGCCGTTTGCCTGCTTCAGCGCGACCGCCCGGTCGATGTATCCAGCCCGCACGGCCAGCAGCGCCACCAGTTCCCGGTCCAGATGGTCGATCTGAAGCCGAAGGCTGGCCATATCGCTGCAGGCATCTGGCGGGGTGCGTGTGCTCATGTCTTAAAACTCTCACGGCCCGGGATGGGTCCCGGGCCGTGAGTGCCGCATATCGCCGTTTAGAACAAGCCTTCGATCTGGCCGTCGTCATTCAGGCGGATGGTTTCCGAGGCCGGCTTGCGCGGCAGGCCCGGCATCGTCATGATCTCGCCGCAGACCGCCACGATGAAGCCGGCACCGGCCGACAGGCGGACCTCACGCACCGGCACCGAATGGCCGGTGGGCGCACCGCGCAACGACGGGTCGGTCGAGAAGGAATACTGGGTCTTCGCCATGCAGACCGGCAGATTGCCGTAGCCTGCGTCTTCCCATTCCTTCAGCTGGTTGCGGATCTTGTTGTCGGCCAGCACCTCGTCGGCGCGGTAGATGCGCTTGGCGATGGTGTCGATCTTGTCGAACAGCGACATCTCGTCCGGGTAGATCGGCGCAAAGTTGGCCTGGCCCGCATCGACGATCTCGACAACCTTTTCGGCCAGCGGCGCGGAGCCTTCCGAGCCCAGCTCCCAGTGGCGCGACAGAACCGCCTCAACACCGTGAGTCGCTGCGTAGGCTTTGACGGCGTCCACTTCGGCATCGGTGTCGGTCACAAAGTGGTTGATCGCGACGACAACCGGCACACCAAAGGATTTGATGTTCTCGATGTGGCGGCCGAGGTTGGCGCAGCCGTTGTTCACAGCCTCGACGTTCTCAGCACCCAGGTCAGCCTTGGCGACGCCGCCGTTCATCTTCATCGCGCGCACGGTGGCAACCAGCACAACCGCGGACGGTGCGATGCCTGCCTTGCGGCATTTGATGTTCATGAACTTCTCGGCGCCCAGATCCGCACCAAAGCCTGCCTCGGTCACCACATAGTCGGCGACTTTCAGCGCGGTCTTGGTGGCAATAACCGAGTTGCAGCCGTGGGCGATATTGGCAAACGGGCCGCCGTGCACAAACGCCGGGTTGTTTTCCAGGGTCTGCACCAGATTCGGCTGCATCGCGTCTTTCAGCAGCACGGTCATCGCGCCTTCGGCCTTGATGTCACGGCAGTAGACCGGGGTCTTGTCGCGGCGGTAGGCCACGATGATGTCGCCGAGGCGCTTTTCCAGGTCCTTCAGATCATTCGCGAGGCACAGGATCGCCATCACTTCGGAGGCCACGGTGATGTCAAAACCGGCTTCGCGCGGGAAACCGTTGGAGACGCCGCCCAGGGACGCGGTGATGGTGCGCAGGGCGCGGTCGTTCATGTCCACAACCCGGCGCCATGCGACGCGGCGGGTGTCGATGTCGCATTCATTGCCCCAGTAGATGTGGTTGTCGATCATCGCCGACAGCAGCGAGTGGGCCGAGGTGATGGCGTGGAAATCGCCGGTGAAGTGGAGGTTCATTTCCTCCATCGGCACCACTTGCGCGTAACCGCCGCCTGCCGCGCCGCCCTTCATGCCGAAGTTCGGACCCAAGGACGCCTCGCGGATACAGATCATCGCGTTCTTGCCGATCCGGTTCAGACCGTCGCCCAGACCCACGGTGGTGGTGGTCTTGCCTTCGCCCGCCGGTGTCGGGTTGATCGCGGTCACCAGGATCAGCTTGCCGTCTTCCTTGGACTGAACCGAGTTGATGAACGACTGGGACACCTTTGCCTTGTCGTGGCCGTAGGGCAGCAGATCGCCGCTGGAAATCCCGATCTTCGCACCAATCTCCTGGATCGGCTTCTTCTGCGCTTCACGCGCAATCTCGATGTCACTCTTGTAGCTCATGGCAAGGTTCCTGCTGAGTTTGCATACAATCGCCGGCACAGAGATGCCGGTTTCGCGATAGACTTAGCCAATATGCGGCAAAACACGCGCGTGATTTCCGACATTATCCTGCCTCGAAGCGGCGTGAGGTCTTTCGCAGGCCCTGCAGAGGTTCCTTAAAGGAAACGCTTTCCCTTTAAGGAGGGGATTCATGGTGCCCAGGCGCGTTGATCCGGCACAAAGAGGGCGAATTCGCCGCCCAGGTTCACACTTCCTGGCCGTTCAACCCAGGCCGTGATTCCCCGGCGGTTCTTTGCGGCAGGCTTGAACCGGGCGCCACATCCTCTGTGATCTTTTTCAATCTCCCGCCCTGGCAGCACACAAGGCCGGTTTTCCATATCGACAGTCAAGGTCACCCCGTCCGGTCCCTGCAACCGGGAACCAGGAGGTACAAAGGTAAAGTCCGGGATGCCGCGCAGGATGATAGTGGCGCCCAGATGGGCCGGGTCGACCCGCTCCATTCCCATGTCCGCGGCAATCACAGCCAGCTCTTCCTCGGACAGGATCGTCAGCTGGCGGACATTGCGGATTTCGGTGCCTTCAGGGTAGAGATTGCGGACCCGCACGCAGGAGGCGCGGTTCTCCCCTTCGTGGCGTTCACCGGCAATGCCGGAAAACCCAAGCTGCAACTGGCCGGCCGGTTCCGCCCGCAGACCATCGCCAGCCGGAACCATGCCCAGCCAGGTGATTTCCCCTTTGAATCCGCTGTCCCGCAATACCGGCATTGCCTGTTTCTCCTGCTGAAGTTTGATCAATCCCGGCGAAGGCTACACGCTTTGACAATGGTTGCCAGCGCGAAAATGCCTGATACCCCTTTGTTTCCGGATGAAGAAATCGCGCAGCCGTCCAAAGGATCGGATCGCAATGGCGATCCGATCCGGGCGGGGGCCGCGGCGGGCAGCAAAGCTGCCCGCCGCGGCCCCCGCCACCCGTCCCAAAAACAAATGTCCCGGAAACCGCAGCTGGTTTCCGGGACATTTCATTTTCAGGTTAGGATCCTTACGCCGTCGGCTCAGGCTCCATGCCGCCCTCCGGCGGGGATTTTTTCGGCTTGGCCTTGGGGATTGCGGTCACCGAGGCATTGCCCTCATCCTCGCCGCCATCTTCGTCATCGCCGGCTTGCGGCGGCTCGCCATTCATGACGCGCTTGATCTCTTCACCGGTCAGCGTCTCGTATTCCAGGAGACCCTGCGCCAGACGTTCCCACTCTTCATGATGGTCTGTCAGAATCTGGAACGCGCGGTCATAACCGGCCTGGATGAAGCTCTTCACCTCTTCCTCGATCATCTCCTTGGTATTTGCGGAGACCGAGAAGCCGGCAGTGTTGCCCGAATAGCCCTCATGCGCTTCGGCATAGTCGATATTGCCGACCTTGTCGGACATGCCCCAGCGCATCACCATGGCGCGGGCCAATTGGCTGGCCTGCTGGATGTCGCCGGCCGGGCCGTTCGACACATGGTCCTCGCCGTATTTGATCACTTCAGCCGCTTTACCTGCCATCGTCATGGCCAGCTTCTGCTGGCATTCGTCACGGTGCCAGTTCAGCCGGTCCATTTCAGGCAAGGACACCACCATCCCCAGCGCGCCGCCGCGCGGAATGATTGTCGCCTTATAAACCGGATCGCATTCCGGCAGTATATGGCCGACAACCGCATGGCCGGCTTCGTGATAGGCGGTCTTTTCCTTCTGATCCTGGGTCAACACCATCGAGCGGCGCTCGGCTCCCATCATCACCTTGTCCTTGGCCGATTCGAAATCTTCCATGGTGACAAAGCGGCGTCCGACGCGGGCCGCCATCAGCGCCGCCTCATTGACCAGGTTGGCCAGATCCGCACCCGAGAAACCGGGCGTACCACGGGCGATGATGCGCAGATCAACGTCGGGACCAAGCGGCGTCTTGCGGGCATGCACGCCCAGGATCTTTTCGCGACCTTTGATGTCGGGGTTGCCGACGGTCACGTTGCGGTCAAAGCGGCCCGGACGCAGAAGTGCGGGATCCAGAACGTCCTTGCGGTTGGTCGCCGCCAGGATGATCACGCCCTCGTTGGCCTCAAAACCATCCATCTCAACCAGCAGCTGGTTCAGCGTCTGCTCACGCTCATCATTGCCGCCGCCATAACCGGCGCCACGATGGCGGCCGACGGCGTCGATCTCGTCGATGAAAACAATGCAGGGCGCGTTTTTCTTCGCCTGCTCGAACATATCGCGCACACGGGAGGCACCGACGCCCACGAACATTTCGACAAAGTCGGAGCCAGAGATGGTGAAGAACGGCACGCCCGCCTCGCCCGCAATCGCGCGCGCCAGCAGCGTTTTACCAGTGCCCGGAGGGCCCACCAGCAACGCACCCTTGGGGATCTTGCCGCCCAGGCGCGAGAATTTCTGCGGGTTGCGCAGGAATTCGACGATCTCTTCCAGCTCTTCCTTGGCTTCATCAATGCCGGCCACATCGTCAAAGGTCACCCGGCCATGCTTTTCGGTCAGCATCTTGGCCTTGGACTTCCCGAATCCCATGGCGCCGCCCTTGCCGCCGCCCTGCATCCGGTTCATGAAATAGATCCAGACGCCAATCAGCAGAATGAACGGGAGCAGCGTGATCAGGAAGGACTGAAAACCCGACTGCTGCTGTTTTTCAGCGCGCACCGGAATGTTCTTGTCGATCAGAAGTGCGGTGACTTCGGCATCAGCCGGTTTGATGGTAACATAGTTCTGCCCATCGGTCGTGGTGTAGCGCACCTGCTCCCCGTCCAAAGTGACGGTGCTGACCTTGCCGGTCTCAACCGAGCTGACGAAGTCCGAGAAAGTGCGTTCACGGCTCTGCATCGTGCTGCCGGAACCGCTGAACAAATTGAACAGCGCCAGAATCAGCAGAAACAGAACAACCCAGAAGGCGATATTGCGAGCGTTGCCCAAGGAAAGTTCTCCCTATCAGATAGGCGCGCCACACGGGCCGCCTGCGTTGTGCTTAAAATAAGGATCATTCGAGCAGGTTCAATGCGATAAAAGGGATGCAAAGAACTCTTCTTCGGTTCCTGCCGTTTCCGCCGACCAGCCATTGGCAAATCCAGCCGCTGGTGCAGCCGCCAATTCCCCGCCCCGCCACACTGCCGGAGTGGCCTGCAGCACGGCGCCCGGCATCCCTGCAGCACGCCAGTCCGGGCATAGCTGCAGACCCTTTTGGCCTAGCGCGCGAATCTCGCAACCCTTTGCGTCGCCGCCATAAACCTTCCACCTGCCGTCCCAGGCCTGCCCCGGCAGAGAGACCTCGCCGCGCACGGAATTATATTCGCGGCAGATCCATATCTGTTTGCTGGTGGTGACCAGACGGCAGCCCGCCAATGTGGCCGATCCGCCGTTGCGGGCCGCCAGAACGGCTTTTTCCATCGGCACACGGCGCGGCGGGTAAGCAGTGCCGGAAATCCACTGAATGGAGCGCACCAGCAGCCGGTGGCTGATTTCACTGGGCAAAGTGCGGAATTTGCGCTGACACAGGGCAACGGCCCCCGCCTGCACATGCGCCAGGTCGCGGGCGGCCAGGAATACATACCAGTCCAGCGCTTCACGCGCCTTGGCCATGTTGCGGGCAATCTTGGCAAAAACCGCAGGGGTCAGGCCCAGCGGCGCCAGTTCCTGCAGCGCCCGGCGCACCCGGACCCGTTCGAATCTGGTATCCTCGTTGCTCGGGTCTTCGGACCATGCAATGCCGCGGCTTTCCAGATAGTCCCGCAATTCGCAACGGGTTACATCCAGCAGCGGCCGCAGCAGCGTCACGCCGTTGTGCGTGCGCCGCTCTGCCATGCCCGACAGCCCGGTCACACCAGAGGCACGCGCCATCCGCATCAGCACCGTTTCAGCCTGATCATCTGCGGTGTGGCCCAGAGCCAGCACCGGGATGCCGTGGCGCCGTGCCCAGCCGGTCAGCAGATCATAGCGCGCCTCGCGGGCCTGATTCTGCAGATTGCCGTTCTGCGGCCCGTCTTCCCAGCGCAGCACCTCATGGCTGATGCCAAGCCGGGCTGCTGCCGCCCCCGCGGCATCGGCCTCTGCCGCCGCTTCCGGACGCAGCCCGTGATCCACAGTGGCGGCAAACAACGCGACCTCGCCGCCGGCGAAACAGTCGTGCAGCAGATGCAGCAGCGCCATCGAATCACCGCCGCCCGAGACAGCGATTCCCAGCCGGTCAGGAAGGGCGGAGCGGAACTGGCTCCGCACCAGGGGCAGGATATTCTGCCGCGCGCCCGTCAAGAACAGCCCAGCTTGGCCATTTCCGCCGCGGCCCCGGCCTCTTCTGCCGCACCCGGAAAGCGCACGCCGACCTCGGCCAGCGTCACGCAGGCCTGATCGGTCTGGCCAAGGCGGCCCAGTGCAGAGCCCAGCTCAAACAGCGCCTTGGGGGCCACCGGCCCGGCGGAATTGCCGGAGAACGCCGCCAGATAGGCCCGCGCGGCCTCGCGGGTGTCACCGAGACCATCCAGCGCCTTGCCGCGGCTGAATTCGGCGGCCGGCGCCAGCGGGCTGCCCGGGTAGACCTGATTGAAGGCCGCGAATTTCTCCGCCGCATCCTGGTAAAGCCCCTCGGACAGCAGTTTTCCGGCAGCGTCAAAGTCTGCCTGCTCGCCGATTGCCAGCTCACCTGCTGCCGGGCCGCCCGCGCCCTCCGCCTCAATGGCGCCTGCACCGGCAACCGGCAGCTCGCCGCCGCCCAGCGTGGTTGTCTCGCCCAGGGCGCCGATATCGCCACCTTCCAGCTCGACCAGCCGGAATTCCAGATCTCCGATCCGGTTGGTGCCATCGCTGACAATCCGGTCGATCCGGTGGTTCATCTCCTCGGTCTGCAGGGTCAGCCGCTGCAGCTCGCTTTCAATCGCCCCGACCCGGTCCAGAACGGTATTGCCGGATAGATCCGCCGAGGGCGCGCCAGTGGTCGACAGCTCCCGTTTCAGCCGCTGGATCTCGACGTGCAAGACAGTCAGTTCCTGGCGGATATCGGCGAGGGTCTGCTGATTCTGCGCCGCCAGCGGCAGCGGCAGCAGCAGTGCAGAGGCCAGAAGCGCAATGCGCAAGGATTTCATGGCGTTACCCCGTCAATCCGCCTGCCAGCACCGTCACCGCGCGGCGGTTCTTGGAATAGCAGACCTCGTCCGAACAGATTTCCAGCGGGCGTTCCTTACCGAAGCTTACCACCTTGATGCGGCTGCCGGCGACCCCTTGGGACATCAGGTATTCACGGGCGGCATTGGCGCGTTTCGCACCCAGGCCAAGGTTGTATTCGCGGGTGCCCTGCTCGTCCGCGTGGCCTTCGATGGTGACCACATAATCGGCGTTCCGTGCCAGCCACTGCGACTGGCCTTGCAGCGTTGCCTGGGCCGCAGGCGACAGGGTGGACTGGTCGATTGCAAACAGCACCCGGTCGCCTACGGTCTGCTGGAAATAGGCCGGGCTGGCCGGATCCAGCGCGCCTGCACCGGCGCCTGCACCGCCTGCCCCGGCCCCGCCGCCGTTCAAATCGTCGTTCCATGGGTTGCTGCTGCAGGCTGTCAGCCCCAGCACGGCCACCGCCGCCATTGCCAATTTCAAACCGCTCATATCGTCTGCCTATCCCTTTGCGTTTCTTAACCCGAAACTAGCATAAGCCCGGGGGTGGTACTATGCGCGTATCCCCGCCTTAACGGCCCATTTACTGCTGCAGCGGAGACCAGGCCGGGTCCGAGGCACCGTCCGGCGTCCTTACCGGCTTCAGATTGCGCCCTGTAATGTCCACCGAATAAAGCAACGCCCGCCCAGTGCTGCCCTGGCTTTCACGGGTGAACATGATCACCCGGCCGTTGGGCGCCCATGTCGGCCCCTCGTCCAGGAACGAGGCGGTCAGCAAGCGCTCCTCGCTGCCGTCGGTGCGCATCACGCCGATATGGAACCGGCCCTTGTTCTGTTTGGTAAAGGCAATCATGTCGCCGCGCGGCGACCACACCGGGGTGCCATAGCGCCCCTGGCCAAAGCTGATCCGGCGCGCCTCGCCGCCGCTTGCGGGCATCACATAGAGCTGCTGACTGCCGGAGCGGTCGCTTTCAAAGACAACCTGCGACCCGTCCGGCGAAAACGACGGCGCGGTCTCGATCGAGGGCGCCGAGGTCAGCCGGGTCTTGCCCCCGGTCCCGATATCCATCGAGAACAGATCGGTGTTGCCGCCCTGGGTTTGCGAATAAACCACCGTGCGCCCGTCCGGCGCAAACCGCGGCGCAAAGCTCATGATGCCGTCGCCGCTGGACAGGATCTTGCGCTGCACCTGGCCCACATCCAGCACGTGGATCTGCGGAAAGCCGCTCTCATAGCTGGTGTACAGCACCCGGTCGCCAGTCGGCGAGAACCGCGGTGCCAGCACAAGAGACGCACTGTTGGTCAGATACTGCACATTGGCGCCGTCGTAATCCATGATCGCCAGCCGTTTGCGGCGGTCGTTCTTGGGGCCGCTTTCAGAGACATAGACCACCCGGCTGTCGAAATAGCCGCTCTCGCCGGTGATTTCGCTGTAGATGGCATCGGCCACCTTATGCGCCATCCGCCGCCAGCCGCCGGTAGTGCCGGAGAATTGCAGCGCGCTTTCCAGTTCCTTCTCCGCAAACACGTCATAGCCGCGGAACCGCACCGTCAGCCGGTTGCCGGTGACGCTGACAGCGCCAGTGATCAGCGCCTGCGCGTTCACCGCTTTCCAGTCGGCGTACTTCACCGGATTATCAAAACCGGTCACCTTGGAGATATGGGCGCTGGCGGGCACTTCGCGGAACAGTCCGGTACCGCTGAGATCTTCCGCCACCACCCGCGCGATCTGCGCCGCATGCTCCGCAGCCGAAGGGGTCTCGGGCACAAAATCCGGCACCGCATAGGGCAACGGCTCAATCACACCCTGATCGATCTCGATGCGGAGCGGGCCGGTCTGCGCCGCAGCGGCGCCCGCCCCGGCCAGTGCCGAAGCCCCGATCAGCAGAGCTGCCAGAATTTTCCTCATTTGATCCGCATCCTTTCCGGATTGAATGTCATCTCAATATCACGCCATTGCGCGTATTTTTCAGGGGGAAGCTGAAACCCCTTGGCTCCGCAGCGGATTATTGCCCGACGGGCGGCCCCAAAGGCCTGTTGTGCCGCCGATGACGACCCTCCAGTGCTTGACAGCATCCGGATGCTGCCGCTGTCCGGCTTGCCGTCCTGCGCCAGAGACACCGTCACCACCACCGTGGTGTTCAGCGCATCCGTCGACAGCGACCCCACATTCCAGCACTGCGAGACCGCAACGCGCAGGGCATCCTTTTCGCCCAGTGTCAGCGGCGGGCCGGATGGTTCCGGCGCTTCAACATCGGCGCCGCCTGCCAGGGCTTCCGCCAAAGCATCCTCCACTGCGGAGGGTGTATCCGCAGTCTCCGGCTCCGGCTGCGCCTGCTCGGTCGGCTGGGCCGCTTCCACGGCCTCTTCCGGTTGCGGCTGCGGCCGGGCCGGCCGTGTCCTGGGCCGCACCGAGACCTCCGGCGCAGCAGAGGCTGCAACGTCCTCGCCTTCGTTTTCTTCGGTCACGATCCGGTCGCTGGCGGCCTCGGGCGCGGTGGCTTCCTGCACCTCCTGTTCGGTCTCGGCGCCCTCTTCCGGTGCCACTTCCGGCTGGGCAGTATCGTCAACCCTGGTGTCCGGTTCTGGCGGCGCAACAGGCTCAGGCGCGACACGCTCCACCGGGCGCGGCGCAGTTTCAGGGCGCACCTGCGGCACCAGTGCAGCTATCTCCGGCTCCTCAGCCGCTGCAGGCGGCGTGTCCGGCACATCCGGCTCGGACTGCGGCTCGGGGATCTCTGTCACCTGCGGATCCGGCGCCGCCGGCGTGACCGGTTCGGGCTGGACAGTTTCAGGTTCCGGGTCCGGCTGCGGCGCGGGCTCCGGTGCGGGTTGCACTTCGGCCGGTTCATTCAACGGTGCAGGTTCGGGGGCAACTTGCGGCGCCTGGCGCTGCTGGCTGAGCTTTTCAAACTGCTCTGCCGATATCAGTGCCACCTGCTGCACCCGGGACGGCAACGGTTCGGAGGGGAACCAGGCGCCAAAGACAACCCATCCCATCAACAGCCCGTGTCCGGCAAGAGAGATCCTGGTTCCGGTCTGCACCGCCCGCGTCCCCGCTTATTGCCCTGCGCCCTCAGACGGCTGCCCGTCCAGGGCCGGGCCGCCGGTGTCCGTCACCAGCCCAACATTGGAAAACCCGCCTGCGTTCAGCGCACCCATCACCTGCATGACATCCGCATAGGCGATCCTGCCGTCCGCCCGCAGGAACACCCGGTCCGAGCTGCGCTCGGCCGCAATCGCCCGCAGCTTGGGCACCAGTTCATCGCGCGAAACCGGCGTGGTCTGGATCTCCACCCCGCCCTCGGCGGTCATCGTGACGGTCAGCGGTTCTTCCTCATCGCCGGGCAAGGCGCCCGCTGCGGTCTTGGGCAGCTCTACCGGCACGCCGACCGTCATCAGCGGTGCCGCCACCATAAAGATAATCAGCAGCACCAGCATCACATCCACAAAAGGCGTGACATTGATTTCCGACATCACCCTGCCGCGTCCGCGGCGGCGTCCGCGGCGGCGGTTGCTGCCTCCTGAAGGCTGCTGGACTGCGGCGCCCATAGCTCAGGAATCCAACTGGCGGCTGAGGATGGTGGCGAACTCATCGGCAAAGCCCTCGTAGCCGCCAATGATGCGATCGCTGTCAGCGCTAAGCTTATTATAGAAAACCACCGCCGGAATTGCCGCCAGCAGACCCAGCCCGGTCGCCATCAGCGCCTCGGCAATGCCGGGCGCCACCACGGCAAGGTTGGTGTTCTGCTGTTCTGCAATCTCGATAAAGGCGGTCATGATGCCCCAGACAGTACCGAACAGACCCACAAACGGCGCGGTGGAGCCGACGGTGGCCAGGATCGACAAGCCGCTTTGCAGCCCTTCGGTCTCCTTGGCGATGGCCACATCCATCGACCGGTCGATGCGTGCCTGCGCGCCAGGGATCAGCCCGCCGTCGCTGCGGTGGCTGCGCCGCCATTCAGTCATGCCCGCGGAAAAGATCCGGGCCGCCTGACCCGGCGGCCTTGCCCCGACCTGGTCGAACAGCTCATCCAGCGGATTGCCGGACCAGAAGGCCCGGTCAAAGGCATCCGCCTCGCCGCGCGCCTTGCGGTAGTTGATGGTCTTCTGAACGATGATGCCCCACGACCAGACCGAAGCCCCGATCAGCATCAGCATCACCAGTTTCACGGTTACGGTGGCCCGCGCGAAAAGGCCCCACATGGAGAAATCAATCTCCTGCGCCAGCGCCAGAGTTTCTGCTTCCATTCGCCTGCTCTACGATTTCCCGGCCGTTTCTCCGGCCTTATTTGGCCAAAGGCTAGCCCAGTTCAATGTCAAAGGCCATTAAAACAGGCGCCACTGCGCCAAATGTTACCGCAATGCGCGAATCTCTGCCGGAAGCCGCGCAGGCCGGCCGCCTGTGGTGATGCAGACGATGGTGACCTGGGCCCGGAACAGCGGCTGGCCGCCGCGCGTGACCTCTTGCATCAGCACCATCCGGGCCGGTGTCACATTGTGCAGCGCGGTAGTGACCAGCAGTTCCTCGTCGAATTTGGCGGGCGCCAGGTAATCCGCCTCAATCCGGCGCACAACATAGATCCGCCCGGCCTCGCGCATGGCGTTCTGATCGACACCAATGCCGCGCACCCAGTCGCTGCGCGCACGTTCAATAAAACGCAGGTAGTTGGCGTGATAGACGATCCCGCCCATGTCGGTGTCCTCGTAGTAGACCCGCACCGGGAATTCGTGGATCATGCTCTGCGCTCCTGTGGTTTGGCGGGCAATCTATGGCTGGGGCCGGGCCGCTGCAAGCGCCTCAGCCCTCCAGCGGGTATTCCGCCAGGACATCATAGCGCGCGCCTTCGGGGGCCAGCGTGGACTGGTAAAGTGCAAAACAGTCCGCATCGGCCTGCAGCCGGAACCCCGCCGCCGCTTGCAGGAAACCGGCGATCTTCTCCAGCTGCCCCGGCTGCAGATACCGCGGGAACCGGGCCAGCGTCACATGCGGGCGGAACCGTTCCCGCGCCAAAGCAATTCCCGCCGCCTGACAGGCACTGCGCACTTGGTTCCGCAGGCGGCTTAGCTCCGGTGTCTTTTGCACCGCCGCAGCCAGCACCCGCGGCTGCCTGCCGCCAAAGGTCTCCAGCCCCTGAATGCTGAGGGTCAGAACCGGCGCGCGGATGCCTGCGAGGTCCTGATGCAGGGCTTGCAGCATCTGTTCCGGCTGATCATCCAGAAAGGCCAGCGTCAGATGCATATTCTCTGCAGCAACCGGCCGCCCTGCGGGCAGCTCTTCCTGCACACGCTCCAGCGCAATCCGGGCTGCATCAGGCAGCGGCAAGCCCGCGAAAGACCGCATCAGGACTGCGGTTGCCCCGCCGCCGGCGCTTGCAACCGTGCAAACAAGCGCAGGGCGTGGGACTTGTCGTCCGCGGCCACCGGCATCATCCGGTCATAGGCTGCCGCTATGATCCCTGCAGTTTCGGGGCGCAGAATGGTGGCGCCGGTCTCCGGCAGCACCGCCAAGGGGGAGGTTTCAGCAAAGGCCGCATCACCCCACATCAGCGCCACCTGCACCGCCTGGGTGAGCGCCAGCGTTTCGGCGGGTATCTGCGCCATCGCCCCCTGCATCCGCAGGAACACAAACGCCGCCTTGATGCCGCCCTGATCGTCAAACCGGAACGCCCGGTACTGGCTGGCCTCCGCCGCCTTCAGCCGTGCCACCAACGGCGCAAGCCCGGGGATCAGCCGGTCCAGATCAGGCACTTCCAGCAGTTCGTCCCAGTCCAGGAAAAAGAAGAACATCAGATTCGAGCCCAGCTCAGGGTCGGTCTCGGCCATCTGATGTCCTGCCAGCGTCATCACCGCTTCCAGCGCTCCCTTAACGGTTTTCAGTGTCTCGTCCTGAACCCCGAAGACGATCGGCGCCACCGGCCGGCCCCAGCGGGCACAAGCGTATGAGCCGTCTTGGCGGGTGAACAGGGCTTCGATCTGTTCGGGCGTCAGGTCTGGCAGCTGGGCGGTCATATGCGTCTCCTTGATCCTGCCCTGTCTATGCCGTCTGTGCCGCGCGGCGGCAAGGGGGGCTCCCGCGCCTGTCCGGCCCCCTGGCTGCGCCAGGCAGCCGCAAACAGCCTTGGGCCGGGCACCGCTGGCGCGGCGCATCCCGCATCATCGCAAGCGGATGCGGCACAGCTTCTTTCTGGGTGGAAATACTCCCGCCGGAGGCAGCGCCGCGCGGCCGCGCGGCGCCCCGCCCGCGCATCGCAGCGGCGCATCTGTCCGGCCCGCCCGGCACCAGCAGAATAGGTCACCACTCCTGACACAATGTTTCGCGCGCGAAACATTTGGACAGCTAGGCTGACACAACTTATAGTGGTTTTCCCGCTGCCTACCCGAACAGATCGTTCCGGGAGCGCGGCGGCGCCATCCCCAGGTGGGTCCAGGCCTTTTGCGCCAGCATCCGCCCGCGCGGGGTGCGCTGGATCAGGCCCTGCTGCAAAAGGTAGGGCTCTATTACCTCCTCCAGCGCGTCGCGGCTCTCGGACAAGGCGGCCGAGATCGTCTCGATCCCCACCGGTCCGCCGCCGTAATTCTCGGCCAGCAGGGTCAGATACCGCCGGTCGGCGCCATCCAGCCCCAGCTGATCCACCCCCAGCCGGGTCAGCGCGCCATCGGCCAATTCGCGGGAGATCGTGCCATCGCCCTCCACAACCGCAAAGTCCACAACGCGGCGCAAGAGCCGGCCGGCGATCCTGGGGGTGCCGCGGGCGCGCCGCGCGATTTCGCGGGCGCCAGCATCATCCGCAGGCGCACCCAGCTTGCGGGCATTGCGGCGGACAATCTCGAACAGCTCGTCAATGGTATAGAACTGCAGCCGGGTCGGGATGCCGAAGCGGTCGCGCAGCGGTGTGGTCAGCAGGCCCATCCGGGTGGTGGCCCCGACCAGGGTAAAGGGCTGCAACTCGATCCGCACGGTGCGCGCCGCGGGGCCTTCGCCGATCACCAGATCCAGCTCGAAATCCTCCATCGCCGGATAAAGCACTTCCTCCACCGCCGGGTTCAGCCGGTGGATTTCGTCGATGAACAGCACGTCGCTGGCTTCAAGATTTGTAAGGATCGCTGCCAGGTCGCCGGCCTTAGCCAGAACCGGGCCGGAGGTCATGCGGAAATTCACCCCCAGTTCACGGGCAATAATCTGGGCCAGAGTGGTCTTGCCAAGACCGGGAGGGCCGTGGAACAGCGTGTGGTCCATCGCCTCGCCGCGGCGGCGGGCGGATTCAATAAAGACCTTCAGGTTGGCGCGGGCTTCAGCCTGGCCGATGAACTCGCCAAGCCCCTGCGGGCGCAAGGCACGGTCGTTGTCCGCAGCACTGTCTTCCGGCAGCGGCTCAGGGCGCAGGGCAGGGTCGGCGTCAATCATGGTACGGGTCTCTCTGATATGTCCCGCCCGGCTGAAGGCCGGGCAGCGCCCGACCCTCCCGTTTTGCCGAAGGCAAACCTTTGGTTTGACGGGAGGGCGCTTCGCACCCACCCAGGGCCGGGCGCTGCCCTTGGTGTTTCATCTTCACCCCTTCGGCGCCAGCAGCCGCAGAGCCGCGCGGATCAGCTCGGCCTCATCCGCATCCGGATAGGTAGCCGCAGCCTCGGCCACCGCAGCAGCGGCGTCCGAGGGACCATAGCCCAGATTCCCCAAAGCCGACAGCGCCCCGGCAGAGGCAGCAGCGGCACCCGTGGGTTTCTTTGGCGGCGCCTTGCGGGCCGGCTTGGCAGCAGGTGCCGGCCCGGCGTCCTCAACCACCTCCAGTCCGGGGCCGTCCATCGCACCCGCCACAGCGCCCCCCATGGCCATCACACCCGGCGCCTTGTCCTTGAGGTCCAGCACGATGCGCTGCGCGGTCTTGGGGCCGACGCCCTTGGCCGCCTTAACCGAGGCCCAATCGCCCAAAGCAATCGCCCGGCTCACGCCATCCGGCCCCAGTGCGCCGAGGATGGCCAGCGAGACCTTGGCCCCCACTCCCTGCACCGATGTCAGCAGCCGGTGCCATTCCTTCTCCACCAAAGAGGTGAAACCATAAAGCTGCATCAGGTCTTCGCGCACCACCATCTCGGTATAAAGCGCGACCGCCTCGCCCGTGCCCGGCAGCGCCGCCATGGTGCGGTCGGAGCAATAGACAATATAGCCGACGCCGCGCACGTCGATCAGCACATGGTCCTGCGCCCGGTAGTCGAGCCGTCCCGTCAGCTTGCCAATCATGCCAATTCTCCGGTCATGCGGGTTTCTCCCTCAGCTGCCGCTGCTGCGTGCCGCCGTAATAAGCATGGCAGATGGCAATCGCCAGTGCATCCGCTGCATCGGCACCTTTGGGCGCACAGCCGGGAAGCTGCAGTTTGACCATATGCATGACCTGCTCCTTTTCGGCGTGCCCCACGCCCACCACGGTCTTTTTGACCCGGTTGGGGGCATATTCACCCACCGGCAAGCCAGCCTTGGCGAGCGTCAGCAGCGCCACGCCGCGCGCCTGGCCCAGTTTCAGGGTGCCGGCACCGTCCTTGTTCACAAAGGTCTGTTCGATCGCGGCCTGATCCGGGGCATAGGCCTCAATGATCTCGGTGACCTGATTGTGCAGCGACAGCAGACGCTCACCCAGATCATCGCCATCCGAACAGCAATGGCCGTTGGCAACATGGCTCAGCCGCGGGCCATTTGATTCGATGACCCCCCATCCAAGGGTGCGCAGCCCCGGATCAATTCCCAGAATCCGCATGATGTGCCCGGTCCCCGTCTGCTCTTTGCAATTATTTTTCCAACGATTAGCACAAAACGCGAACATGTCCAATTGCTTTCCCTGCGCGCCGCCCGCCGCCAAGGAGGCAAATCCTGTCCTGAAACCGACCTTCCGCAATAGGCGGAACGACATTTCCCGGCAAAAGCAGTGCGCAGGCAAACCGCCCTTGTTACTAAGGCGCAAAGCTATGCGCACCGTGCATATGACGCATGCAATTTCGGATCTTGCCGGGTTGGATTTTCCTCACTAGATGCCCGCCATCGCAACATCGCGACGAAGCCAACATCAGATCAGAGGACACGGATATGGCCGCATTTGACACCACCCGCACCACCTATGGTTCCACCGGCCTGTTTGGCCGCTTCGGCGCACTGGTTGCAACCGCAACCGGCATGTTTGCTGCCTGGAATGACGCCCGTGCAACCCGCAACGCCCTGTCGGGCCTGTCCGACCGCGAGCTGGCCGACATCGGCATGTCGCGCGGCGACATCGAGACCGTTGCAACCGGCAAAACTGTTTTCTGAGACCCCCTTTTAACGCCCTGCCTCCTCCCTCGGGGCGACTAGGGAAACGCCGCGGACCTTTCAGGGCCGCGGCGTTTTTTGTTGCCGGATTGCGCGGCAGGGCCGGGCCGCAAAAAAAGGCCGCCGGCTCCCCCTGCCAGCGGCCTTTTGGTCCTTTGCTGGCATTGCTGTCAGCGCAGAACGGGTCCGATTTTCCGGGCCAGGAAGACTGATACCGGGTCTGCCTGCATCAGGAAGGCGCCCGCGCGTTCAATGCCGCTGCCGTCGGCCAGTGTCCGCACCCGCGCGTCATAGCTGCCAAAGCCAAGCGCGGCCATCAGGAAGCCTTTGAAGAGCAAAAACGCCGCCGCGAAGAAAATCAGCGAGCGCCCTGAAATCCGGGATTGCAGCCGCTGCGGCTCTACCACCAGCAGCCCGTCCGGCCGCAGTTTTGCGGAATAGCCCGCGGACAGAGCTTCATGTTTGCGGTTGATATGCTTCAAACGCGCCTGGAACTGATCACGATGTTCGCCCATTACGAGCCTCCGAACTGGCCCCCACCAGCGGATGGCCCATCTTTGGCTCGAATTGGGGCGAAAATGCGGCAAACCATTCAAATTCGCCGCAAAGTTAAGTCAATCAGCCCGCTTTACGGAGAAGTAACGTTGTCCATTCACCAATTTCATCCCGGCGCTCGGGATTGATGCCGTTCTGCGCATAAACGTTAACCACGTCTTCGGCCTGCTCATTCAGGATGCCCGAGAGAATCGCATAGCCGCCGGGGCGCAGATTCGCAGCGACATCCGGCGCCAATGCCACCAGAGGGCCCTTCAGAATATTGGCGAAGATGAGGTCGAACGGCGCCTGCGCCTGCAGATCCGGGTGATCAAAACCGGCGGCTTCCACACAGGCAACCTGGCCTTCCATGCCATTGGCCTTAAGATTTGCTTCGGCGACTTCAACTGCAACCTGGTCAATGTCGCTGGCCAGAATGGTGCCGTCCCAGACCCGGGCTGCCGCCATTGCCAGCACCGCGGTGCCGCAGCCGATGTCGGCCACTTTTTCGCCATGAAAGCCCTGATCCAGCAGATGATCCAGCGCCTTGAGGCAGCCCAGCGTGGTGCCGTGGTGGCCGGTGCCAAAGGCCATTGCCGCCTCGATCAGCAGCGGGATCCGGTCCGCAGGCAGCTTGTCCGCGTCATGCGAGCCATAGACAAAAAAGCGGCCCGCTTCGACCGGCGCCAGTTCGCGGCGCACATGGGCGACCCAGTCGGTTTCCGGCAGTTCCGAAACGACAAAGGGTTTGGCTTCGTGCATCGAGGCCAGCAGGGCAAGGCCGGCTGCATCCGGAGCATCGGTAAAGTAGCCGCCGACTTCCCACAGGCCGGAACCGTCCTCCATCTCAAAGACGCCCACGCCGCTGGGTTCCGGGGTCAGGCGTTCCATGGCTTCGCCCAGCGCTTCGGCCTGGGCTTTTCCGGTGAGCGTGGTGAGGGCAGTGAATGTGGGCATGGCGTCTCTCCTGAAACTGTTGCCCAGCGCCTAGGTCGCCGCGCCGCCCGCGTCAAGCACCCCGGCCTGGCCGCAGGCCAGGCAGCGCCCGCGCTCACTGTGTGCGCGGGCGCCCGCCCCGCGGCTGGCGCCACGGGGCTGCAGGACTATTCCGCCGGCGCCGGGCTTGCGTATTTGCTGAAGATGGTCTCATTGCCAGGTTCCGGATGGCGCGGGATCAGCAGCGACAGGGACAGCGACACCAGCGCCATGGCCGCCGCCAGGACAAAAACCATTCCGGGCGACAATACCCACAAAAGACCCAGCAGCACCGGCAGAAACACCGCTGCAATATGGTTAATGGTAAAGGCCACCGCTGCGGTCGGTGCAATATCCCCGGGATCGGCGATTTTCTGGAAATAGGTTTTCAGCGCCAGCGCCAAGGCAAACAGCACATGGTCGATCACGTAGAGCACCGCCGCAACAGCCACGCCCCAGCCGAACCAGTAGATCCCGCCATAGGCCGCAAAGACAATTGCCAATCCGGCATATTCAAAGATCAGCGTGCGCCGTTCGCCGAACATGGCCACTGCCTTGCCCAGCATTGGCGCCAAGACAATGTTGATCACCAGGTTGATCAGGTAAAGCCCGGTCAGCTCATGCACATCAAAGCCGAATTTTTCGACCATCATGAAGCCTGCAAAAACCACAAAGATCTGCCGCCGCGCGCCGGCCATGAACTGCAGCGCGTAGTACAGCCAATAGCGTTTGCGCAGGATCAGCTTCTTGGTCTGCGGGTGCGGCGCATCGAACTGCGGATAGGCAAACAGTGCAAACACAGCGATCAGCGCCGTTGCCCCGCCTGCGGCCAGAAACACGGTGTTATAGGTCAGATCAAACCGGTCCCAGGTCAGCACGATGAGGCCATAGACCACCAGCGTCGCCGCTGATCCCGCAGCCACCAGCCAGCCCAGCGTCTGCGGCGCTTTCTCCTTGGACAGCCACTGCAGCTGCAGCGACTGGTTCACCGTCTCGTAATAATGAAAGCCGATAGAGCTGAGCAGCGTCACCATCAGCAGCCCGCCCAGCGACGGGAACCAAGCGGTGACAGCCGTGGCCACTCCCAGCAAGGCAAGCGAAATCAGCCCCAGCACCTGCTCGCGCACAAACAGGATCACCGCAATCACGCCGACGGCCAGGAAACCCGGGATCTCCCGCACCGTGTGCAACAGGCCAATATCGGCGCCGTCGAAATGCGCTGCCTCGATTACGAAATTGTTGAGCAATGCGCTCCAGGCATTAAAGGCGATCGGCATCGCCAGCGCCATCACAAACAGCAGCACCGTTGGACGGCGCCAGAAGGGGAGGCTTTGCGCCTCAAGCAGGGGCATGGGCTTGAACATATCCAGCATCTACGCCCCCCAAGAGGATTTGGCGAGAGGGCAGCGGCCAATGCACATCTGATCTGCATCAATGCAGAGGTGGCCGCATAAACATATTACCATTCGTGAATGGGAGATGTGTGATGGATCTGGTTCCTCTGGTTGAACATATCGGCGAGGCCCCTGCCGCCGCGTTGTTCGGGCTTCTGACCGGCGCTGTCTTCGGGGTGGCGGCGCAAAGATCGCGCTTCTGCCTGCGGGCAGCTACGGTGGAATTCGCCAGCGGCCGCCTGGGGGACAAGGTTGCGGTTTGGCTGCTGACCTTCTCCACGGCTGTTGTCTGGGTGCAGGCGGCGCAGATGCTTGACCTGATGGACAGCGCCGATGCCCGGATGATGGCGGTGCCCGGCAGCTGGTCCGGCGCCATCCTGGGCGGGCTGATGTTCGGCGGCGGAATGGTGCTGGCGCGCGGCTGCTCGGGGCGGCTCCTGGTGCTGGCAGCCACCGGCAACCTGCGCTCGGTTGTGTCCGGGCTGATCTTTGCCGTCGTCGCGCAGATCAGCCTGTCCGGCCTGCTGTCACCTGCCCGGGACTGGCTTGCCGGGCTCTGGATTACCGAAGGCGGGCGCAATCTGGATCTCCTGGCCGCGCTGGGGCTGCCTAAGGCGGGCGGGCTTGTACTGGGCCTAGCCACCGCCGCCCTGGCGCTGGTGCTCGCGCAGCGCAACCGGATCGGCGCGGCAAGACTGGTCTTTGCCTCCGGCGTTGGGTTTGCTGTCGCGCTGGGGTGGGCGCTGACTTATGCGCTCAGTCAGGTCAGCTTTGATCCGGTGCAAATCGAGAGCGCCACCTTCACCGGACCATCGGCGCACACATTGATGTTCTTCCTCGACCGGAATGCGGTTCTCGAGTTTGACATAGGCCTGGTTCCCGGCGTGTTCATCGGCGCAATGCTGGCCGCTGCGCTGGCCGGAGAAATGAAGCTGCAGGCTTTTGACAGCCCCTCCACCATGCGCAAGGCAATGATTGGCGCGGCTTTGATGGGCTTTGGCGGCATGCTGGCCGGCGGCTGCGCGATCGGAGCAGGCGTCACCGGCGGTTCGATTTTCACTGGCACCGCCTGGGCCGCGCTGTTCTGCATGTGGGCCGGGGCGGTCGCTACAAGCATGCTGACCAGAGATCACGCCGAAAGCCTGCGGGTTTGATCAAACAATAGATGCGAGGCTCTGCCTCGCGCTCCGGGATATTTTCAGCCAGATGAAGAAGGGATCCGTTATTCATCTGGCCCCAAGTATCCCGGGGGAGGCCGCAGGCCGGGGGCAGAGCCCCCTTCTTTCCGGCATCAAAAGAAACTCTGAGGATCAATATCAATGCTCAGGCGCAAGTCCCCTTTGAGACGCAAGGGCGCGGTCCAGCGGGTGATCGCCGCTTGCAACGGCACGCCCTTTGCCGCCTTGATCAGCAGCCGTACCCGGTGGCGGCCGCGGACGCGGGCGATGGGCGCTGGGGCCGGGCCGAATACCTGGGCACCGATCTGGCGCAACGGGCCGTCGTTGCGGGCCATCGCATTGCCCAGATCAAAGACTGCTGCCAGGTCCGGCCCCGACAGAATGATGCCCGCCATCCGCCCATAAGGCGGCACGCCGGCGGCCTGGCGCTCAGCAGCCTCGGCCTTCCAGAAGCTCTCCTCGTCCCCCGACAGGATTGCCCGGATCACCGGATGTTCAGGCTGAAAGGTCTGCATCAATGCTTCGCCGGGCCGCTCTGCCCGCCCGGCCCGGCCCGCCACCTGGCGCATCAGCTGAAAGGTGCGTTCAGCTGCACGCAAGTCAGAGCCTTGCAGGCCCAGATCGGCGTCGATCACCCCCACCAGTGTCAGCATTGGGAAGTTGTGTCCCTTAGCCACCAGCTGGGTGCCGAGGATGATGTCCGCCTCCCCTTTCGCAATTTCCTCGATCCGGCTCTTCAGGGCACGGGCGGAGCCGAAGAGGTCGGAGCTGAGAACCGCAATCCGGGCCTCGGGGAACAGGGCAGTGGCTTCCTCCGCCAGCCGTTCAATGCCAGGGCCGACAGGCGCCATTTTGCCCTCCACCTCGCAGGACGGGCAGGCCTCCGGCACCGGCTTGGTCTCGCCGCACTGGTGGCACATCAGCCGCTTCATAAAACGGTGCTCCACCATCCGCGCGTCGCAATGATCGCAGGCCACCGGTGCACCGCAGGCGCGGCAGATGGTAACCGGCGCAAAGCCGCGGCGGTTCAGGAACAAGAGCGACTGTTCGCCCCGTTCCATCCGCAGCTTCATCGCCTGTTTCAGAGTGGGCGAGATCCAGGTGGAGGGCAGCAGATTCTCGGACCGCATATCGACGCTGCGCATCTCCGGCAGCACCGCGGCACCAAAGCGAGCCGTCAGATCCAAGCGTTTGTATTTCCCGGCTTCGGCGTTGACCCAGCTTTCCAGGCTCGGCGTGGCGGAGGCCAGCACCACCTGCGCCGAGCACATCGCCGCCCGCAGTACCGCCATATCGCGGGCGTTATAAAGCACCCCGTCTTCCTGCTTGTAGGAGGTATCGTGCTCCTCATCGACGATGATCAGGCCCAGATCACGGAACGGCAGAAACAGGGCCGAACGCGCACCGATCACCAGCTGCGCCGCCCCCTGCCCGACCATTTTCCACACCCGGCGGCGTTCGGTCATGGTGGCGCCGGAATGCCATTCGGCAGGATTGGCGCCGAACCGCGCCTCCACCCGGGTCAGGAATTCCGCGGTCAGCGCGATCTCCGGCAGCAGCACCAGCGCCTGCCGCCCGGCGCGCAAGGCTGCCGCCACGGCCTCAAGATAGACTTCCGTCTTGCCCGACCCGGTAACACCTTTCAGCAATGTGGTGCCATAGCGGCCGCTGTGGACCCCTTCGGCCAGTGCGGCGGCAGCGGCGGCCTGATCTTCTGTCAGCTGCTTGCTGGGCAGATCCGGGTTCAGGTTCGGATAAGGCAGATCACGCGGCGCCTCCTCCTCGCGCAGGGCGCCCTGCTTTACCAGCCCTTTCACCACCGAGGGCGTCACATCGGCCATATCCGCCAGCTCGCGCGGGGTGAAGGCGAGGCCGCCATACTCCTCCAGCACTTCCAGCACCCTTGTCCGGGCCTCGGTCATCCGGTCGGGCACGCCCTCGCCCCGGCGCAGGATCTTGCGCATTGAGGGCGGATCGGAAAGCCCCGGCGCCCGGGTCGCCAGCCGCAGCATGGCGGGCATGGGCGTCAGCGTGTAATCCGCTGCCTTGCCCAGAAACTGGCGCATCTCGGTCCGCATCGGGGCCACGTCCAGAACCCGGATCACCGCACGCAGCTTGGCCGAATCGAAATCGCCCGCACCCGGCCCCCAGACCACGCCCAGAACCTTGCGCGGCCCCAGCGGCACCTCGACATAGGCGCCTAAGTAACAGCCGCCCTCCGGTGCGCGGTAATCCAGAAGCCGGTCAAGGGGTTGCGTCGTCAGCACCCCGACCCGTTCGCCTGCCTGAAAGAACTCCTGCCCGCTCATGCTGCTGCCCATGTTGCCGCCCGTAATCCCATGAGGTAAAGGCAGAAGCGACAGAGGCCAACCCATCCAAAGGACTGCCCCATGAAATTCTTCGTAGATACCGCCGAGATCGACGCGATTGCCGAGCTGAACGATCTGGGCATGGTGGACGGTGTCACCACCAACCCGTCGCTGATCAAGAAATCCGGCCGCGACATCATCGAAGTGACCAAGGAAATCTGCAACCTGGTCGACGGCCCGGTATCGGCAGAAGTCACCGCAACCGATGCCGAGACGATGATCGCCGAAGGCCGCAAGCTGGTGGAGATCGCCGAAAACATCGCCGTCAAGGTGCCGCTGACCTGGGATGGCCTGAAAGCCTGCAAAACCCTGTCCGGCGACGGCCACATGGTGAACGTGACCCTGTGCTTCTCGGCCAATCAGGCGCTGCTGGCGGCCAAGGCGGGTGCCACCTTCATCTCCCCCTTCATCGGGCGTCTGGATGATATCAACCTGGACGGCATGGAAGTGATCGAAGACATCCGCACCATCTATGACAACTATGGCTTTGAAACCCAGATCCTGGCCGCCTCGATCCGTTCGGTGAACCACGTACTGGACTCGGCCCGCATCGGCGCCGATGTGATCACCGCGCCGCCGGCGGTGATTAAGTCGATGGTGAACCACCCGCTGACCGACAAAGGCCTGGATGCGTTCCTTGCCGATATCAAGGCGGCGGAGATCAAGATCCTCTGATCCCGTTTAGCGGATCCAGGACCGGGAAAGGCGCCCCTGATCGAGGCGCCTTTTTCTTTGCGAACTTTTCTACCAGTGTTTTTACCTGCGCCTTCATAACCGCAGCGAAGCACTCCCGCGTCCCCGCACTCCCCGGCTGACGCCGGACCGCATGGGGTCTTGGGCCCGGCAGTGCGCCTGCGGCGCGCTGCAGCGGCGTTTCACGCCGCCGCGCCGGGCACTCTGCCCGGCGCCCCGCCCAACGGACGCTGTGCAGGCCAATGCACTGCCGGCAGGCGGGAGCAGCGCCGCCGCTGCAATTTCCGCTGCAACTGCATTTTTCCGCAGCAAAGCCCGGTTCCCATGCTATACACGTCACCAAACCCGTCAGAGGTCCGGATCCGCAAGAGTTATTGACATGAGCAGTTCAGCCAACCTGGAAACCCAGTTGCGCGAGGCGATCCTCGCCAAACCCGACGCCGTGCTGCAAGACCAGCACCTGATGAATGCCCTTGTCGCCGCCAATGAGCGGGCAATGGGCTCCAACGTCGTGGATCTGCGCGGCATCGCGATGGAGCGGATGGCGGCGCGGCTCGACCGGCTGGAGGATACCCACCGCTCGGTGATTGCCGCGGCCTATGACAATCTGGCCGGCACCAACCTGATCCACCGCGCCGTGCTGCGGCTGCTGGAACCGCAGGACTTTGCCGGCTTTCTAGCCTGCCTGGAACAGGATATGCCGGAGATCCTGCGCGTGCAGTCCCTGGCGCTGGTGCTTGAGACCGCCCAGCCCGGCGGGGCCGAGATTGAACGCAAGTCCGGCGCCCTGAAGCTGTCAGGCCCCGGTTTCACCGAAAGCTATGCCGGCCAGCCCCGCAGCCAGCGCATTGTGACCCTGCGCCAGACCCAGGGCGGCAGCCCGCGTGTTTATGGGGCAAAAGCCGAATGGATCCGCTCCGAGGCCTGCCTGATGCTGGATCTGGGCGAGGGCCGCCTGCCCGGCATGCTGGTGATGGGCTCCGAAGACCCGCATCAGTTCTCGCCGATGCAGGGCACCGATCTGCTCGCTTTCTTTGCCGGCGTCTTTGAACGCGCGATGCGCTGCTGGCTGTCATGACATTGATCTCCCCGGCCTGCCGCGATGCCCTGCAGCTCTGGCTGGAGCGCTTGGGCGGGCTGGAGGCCGCCTCGGCCAACACGCTGGCGGCCTACCGCAGCGATGTCAGCGCTTTCCTGGCCTTCATGACCGGACACTCCGGCGGCCCGCAAGGGCTGGGTGCGCTGGCGCGGATCACCACTGCCGATATGCGTGCCTGGATGGCCTCGGAGCGCGGTTCGGGCACCGGTGCCCGCTCGCTGGCGCGCAAGCTATCGGCAGTGAAAACCTTTTACCGCTGGCTGGCGGAGCGCGAAGGGTTTGAGCCTGCCGCGGTGCTTTCTGCCAGGGCGCCGAAATTCCAAAAGAAACTGCCCCGCCCGCTGGCGCCGGATGCCGCCAAGGCGGTGCTGGAAACGGTGGAGCTGCAATCGCAGACCGATTGGGTTGCAGCCCGCGACGTGGCGGTGGTGACGCTGCTTTACGGCTGCGGGTTGCGGATCTCAGAAGCACTGAACCTGACGGGCTCCGACGCGCCGCTGCCGCCGGTGCTGCGTATTCTTGGCAAGGGTAAAAAGGAGCGGATTGTGCCGGTTCTGCCAGCAGCGCGCGACTCGGTGGACCGCTACCTTGCGCTCTGCCCGCATCCGCAGGAGGCGCAAGCGCCCCTGTTCCGCGGTGTGCGGGGCGGCGCGCTGAACCCGCGCCAGATCCAAGGGGTGATGGCCCGGACCCGCGCCCAGCTGGGGCTGCCCGCGACGGCAACACCGCACGCGCTGCGCCACAGCTTTGCCACCCACCTGCTGGAGGCCGGCGGCGATTTGCGGGCCATTCAGGAGTTGCTGGGGCACGCGTCCCTGTCGACCACTCAGGCCTACACGGCGGTGGACACCACGCATCTGATGGACGTCTACATGCGGACCCACCCAAAGGCATGACTTGACCCCAGGTCATGGCTGGGTTTTGCTGAAGCCAGGGAGGCCTGCCGAATGTCTGCAACTGACCCCGCAAAACCCGTCCTGACCAGTGTTCTTACCTGTCCCGCTTGCGGGCATGAGGCCGCAGAAGAGATGCCGCAAGACGCCTGCCAATGGTTTCATGAATGCCCGGCCTGCAGCGCCCTGCTGCGGCCAAAACATGGGGATTGCTGCGTTTTCTGCTCCTACGGCAGCATCCCCTGCCCGCCGGTACAGACAGGCGGTAACTGCTGCGGCTAGCGCGGCCGCGCATGTGCTTTCGCTAAAATGCGCTCTATTTTCACGGCAGCGGGAAAGCTGCTGTTAAGGCGCCGCGGGCTTGATGGCAGAAACCGATCCAGAAAGGATTCTGCTATGACCTGTAACGGCTATTCAGCCTTGTTTGCCGATGGCGCCCCTGCGGCCCCTGCCCCGCCGCCCGGGACGCACCCCTGGGAGCGGGCACGCGATATTCCTTCCAAAGCCCCCTTTTCCTCGCCTGACATCACAGCGCCTGCCCCCTTTGGCCAGCGCATGGCCCGCATCCAGTTCTCCAACGGTACGGATTTCCGCCCAAAGCTGCATTGAATGCTTGCGGGATTCGGCCAAATTCGCCATCAGGGGCGCATGACACCTCAGATCCGCGCCCTCTCCGTTCATCTGCTGACTGCAACCGGTGCCGTGTTCGCCATGCTGGCGATGCTGGCAGCGGCGGACGGCAAGTGGAGCCTGATGTTTGTCTGGCTGGTGATCGCATTTGCCGTTGACGGCGTCGACGGCCCGCTGGCCCGGCATTACCATGTCAAACGCTACTCGCCGGAATTCGACGGGGTGCTGCTGGATCTGATCATCGACTACCTGACTTATGTCTTCATTCCGGCCTTTGCGCTGTTCCAATCGGGATTGATGGCAGGCTGGACCGGCTGGTTTGCAATCATCGTCATCACCTTTGGCAGCGCGATGTATTTTGCTGACACAAGGATGAAGACCAAGGACAATTCCTTTGCCGGCTTTCCCGGCTGCTGGAATATGCTGGTGCTGGTGATCTTTGCGCTGGAGCCGAGCCATTGGACCATCCTGGTGCTGGTGACCCTGCTGTCCGCCGCCATGTTCCTGCCGCTGAAGTTCATTCACCCGGTGCGCACCGCGCGCTGGCGCAAGGTGTCATTGCCCATGGCGCTGGCCTGGACCTTCTTTGCCGGCTGGGCCGCCTGGGTTGATTTCCACCCCGCCAGCTGGGCGCATTGGGGGTTGGTGGTGACGTCGGTCTACCTGCTGTTTGTCGGCATTGCCCAGCAGATCGTGCCGGAACAGCGGCGCAAATCCACAGCGGTTTGATGCGTAGCTGACAGAGGGGCGCTGCCCCTCTGCGTCCCTGGCAGGAGGCATTCACCCCGGAATACTTCCGGCCAGAAGAAGCTGCAGCAGCGCTGCAGGCCGGACCCTGCGTTCAGATCAGCAGGCCCGCAGCGCCTTCATGTTTCAAAAGCGCGACTTTGGTTTCTACCCCGCCCTGGCCCGAAAAGCCGCCCAGTCCCGTGGCGCTCAGCACCCGGTGGCAGGGAATGATCACCGGGATCGGATTGGCGCCGCAAGCATTGCCAACCGGCTGCGGCGGGGCGCCGAGATCCTTGGCGATTTCTCCATAAGTGCGGGTTTCGCCAAGCGGGATTGCCAGCATCGCATCACAGACCGCGCGCTGAAAGTCCGAGCCCTCTACAAACAACGGCAGATCGAAGGCCGTCAGTTCACCGGAAAAGTAGGCACGCAACTGCGCCAGCGCGCGGTCCAAAAGCGCCGACTGCCCGTCCGCCTGAGCTGACCAGGCAAGGCGCACAATGGCGCCGTCCCGCTCTGTCACGCTGAGCGCACCCACGGGTGTATCAAGGCTTGCTGAAATCATGGGTCCTCCCCGGAGCGTCTTCTGCCTGTGCATCTTCTGCAGGAATGGCATCAGAGGCAAGCGCGTCTCCGCCCCGCCGGCCGCACCCCCGCAGCGCCGCATTAACACCATGTTAACCAGTGTTAAGGTTTCGCCGCCACATTGCATCAAATTATAATAAAGTGAGTATCAAGAACGATCCTAAAGGTCAGCAAGATGATTACTGCAGTTTCCAGCACCGCCAGCCTGTACAACAGCATGAAACAGATGCAGGCCGCCTATCAGCGCCAGCCCGCAATCGCGCAAGCAGGCGGCCAGCCGGCGGATGCACCGCTGATCGAGGGCACTGCCCAAGGGCTCGCCCGGGCCGCTGCCCGGGAACAGGCGCTGAGCGGTGAACGCCCGGATGCCCTGACAGCCCAGTACGTCGGCCCTGCCCGCGCAGCAGCCCGCACCGCGGCGCTGGACCTCAGGCAGATGAATGGTATCGACATGGCCGCCTATTTCCTGGATCTGGCCAGCGGCTGCCAGGCCGGCCCCAAGCCGGTCAGTGCCCTGGAGGCGGAAAACCAGTATGCCAAAGCCCGGCGCATCACCGGCTGATCCGTTCTGCCGATGCGCTGCGGACTGCATTAACCCTGTGTTAAACACGCTATGTTAACTTTTCTGCAAGACCGGTTCTCAGCCACCGCGAAGGTTCCGCTCAATGTTTATACCAGTATCAGGACGGGTTAATCCTGCCAAACCGAACCGCGGTCTTTTGACCGCCCGCCCGGTTGTCCGCTCGGACGATCCGGAGCGCAGCGAATCTGCCAGCACCAGTCCGCGTGAGCGGCACCCGGACGGCCATTCGCAAGATCCGCCCGGCGATCAGGGCAGCCGCCGTATCCGGGCGGGAGGAAACCAGCGCGATACAGACCGGATACCGGCCCTATTTCAGGAAAACGACGTTCTGGCTGCCCATCTGCTGCTGCAACGTGCGGGGCAAGACCCGCATCCCGAGGCGGGATCCGAAGCTGCCTATCATGGCTATGAGGCCGCCAGGTCCGTGTCGGCATGGCGGCCTGAAATTACTGCAGCTGAGCCCAGAACAGTTCCAGATGGCGTGACATGATTTCCTCGAAGCGGCCGCTGTCACGGAGCTTTTTCAGGCCTGCGTTGATCCGGTACAGATGCGACGTGCCGCGCCAGTGACGCTTGGAAATCACCACGTGCAAACCCTCTTCGGAGAGCGGTTTTTCCAGCGGCAGCACAGTGTCGCGCAGACCTTCCCGGACAATCGTGCTGGCGCCCAGGAACAGGTTCACCGCCACCGCATCCACCTGCCCCTCGGACACCATGCGGAAACAGTCGGCCGGTGATTGCGGCTGCACCAGGGTGATCTTGCCGTCATCCAGCCAGCGGCGCCCCTGCCGGTTCAAGTCGTGGGTGAAATAGCCCTTGGGACGGCACAGGGTCTTGCCCTCGATGTCCTTGTCGTCTGCATAGGCGAACTGGTCCTCAACCCGCACAAACAGCATGATCGGCAGCGCCATCACCGGTTCGGAAAAGTGGAAGTTCACGCAGCGCTCATTGTCCGGCTCGGCCGCGCAATCAGGCTTGAACCAAGGGAAGCCCATATCGAACTCCTTTTGGTCCAGCATCGGAAACAGATGCTTGGACCAGTCGTCCTCCCAGTTGATCGCGTAGGACACCGGCGAAGGCGCCAGCTCCAGCGCCGCATTAACCAGCTCGGTCACCATGCCCTGGCCCGGCAGGCTGCGGTCGGTAAAGGGCGCATAGCCGCCGCCGGTCAGCAGCGTCATCTCGGCCTCCTGCCTGCGCAGCGGGGTGGCGTCCGGGGCGGTCGCCTGTTTGATGCAGGGGATCTGCAGCTTCCGGCCCGGCACCACCGACGAGCCGACAAGAACATCCTGGTTGCGGTAGTAAATCATGGTCCAGCGTTCGCGGTCGCCGTAATGGGTCTCGGCGATCGAAAACAGGTTGTCCCCCGGCTGCACGACATAGTCCACATCGCAGATCGCCAGGGCCGCCGAGGGCAGCAGCCCCAGCAGCGCGCCTAAGCCCAGCAAGCGGCGGCAGAAGCTGTTCAGCATGCTCTTCCCCCTCAAAATCCGGCCCAGACCCGGGCCATGTGGTCTTCGATGATCGCCTGATAAGTGCCGTCCTCGCGGATACCCTGCAGCGACGCGTTGACCATCTGCATCAGCTGCTGTGCCTGGGGGTGGGTCTTGTGGACGATCACGTGCAGCGCCTGGATCGAGATCGGTTCGGGCACCGCGTCAAAGCGGTCCGACAGGCCCAGCTCCTTGATCTGCGCGCGGCCGGTGAATTCGTTCATCACGACCGCATCCGCCTTGCCTGCCAGCACCATCTCGTAGCATTCGGCTGTGGTCAGCGGCTGCACCACCTCAACCTTGCCGTCGCGCAGCCAGTGGCGGCCCTGCTGTTCGAACAGATAGGTCTCATAGCCCTGCGGGCGGCAGAATGTCTTGCCGAACAGGTCTTCGTCCTTGGTGAAGGTCAGGGGCCGCGCCTTGTCGGTGAACATCAGCACCAGCACTTCGAACAGCGGGTCCGAGAACAGGAAGTTCTTGCAGCGCGGTTCTTCGGGGTTGTTTCCGCAATCCGGCTTGTACCAGGGGAAGCCCGCGTCCAGCAGCGCATTGGACAGCAGCGGCTCTTCATGCGCCGTCCACAGGTCGACCCAATGAACGGCGTATCCCTGCTCTGGATTGGCATGGCGCATTGCCGCGTTCAGCACATCGGTCATCATGCCGCCGTTGTGCAGGTCCTTGCCGGTAAAGGGGGCAAAGTCATCCGCAGTCAGCAGGTTGATGCGGTGTCGCACCTCGGCGCTGCCTGAGGCGATCTGCACCGGTTTGGCAGCCACAGGCACGCTGGCAGAGATTTCCTTGCCGCCTTCCAGACCCAGGGGCAGGCCCTCAAGGCAGGCCAGCGACAGCTTCATGCCGACGCGCAGGGCACTGGGCTTGGGGCCGATGGTATCAATGTTGCGGCTGTGGATCGCGCTCCATTTGCCCGCATCCTTATACAGCTTGTCAGCGATCACCGACAGGCTGTCGCCCGGCTGCACGGAATAGACCCCGCCGCAAGTCTCGGCCGCAGCAGAATTGGCTGCAAAGGCAAACAGGCCCATGGCAGCGGCTGCAATGTATGTCTTCATAGTCCCCCCGGGAAATAGTCTGCACCGCAGCCGGTTCCGGTCTGCAGCGCCCGTTGTTCTGGTTGTTATGAGAGGTCCCCGGCCTGCACCGGCAGCGCGCCCAAGGGGCAAACGGGAACGGCCCCGGCGCAGCCGCCGGAGCAAAAAGATCAGTTGCCGACAAACAAGGCCAGCAGCGTCGCCGTATCAACCCGCCCGTCAACCCCGATCAGGCTGGCGGGCACGGTGATTTCCTTGCGCTCATAAGCGCCGTTCACCAGCTGGTCGATATAGGCTTCGGACTGGCCCTGGGCCGCGGCGGTCAGCACCATCTTGTAGAGCGCAGTTCCTGCCGCCGGGGCCGCAGCTGCCGCCTGGTTCAGGCTTTCCGGATTTGCCTGCTTGCTGCGCAGCGCGGCCAGGGTTCCGGCAGTGATGCGGGCGACCATGGCGTCTTCGCCGCCGGCACCGTCCTTCTGCAGCCCCCCCGCCGCAGCGGCACCGGCCGGCTGCACGGTACCGGAAGAGGGCTCCGCTTCTGCCGCCGCTTGCAGGCCGGCCTGTTCAGCCGATTCAACCGGGGTTCCGCCGCTGAATTGGAAATACAAAAGCATCGCCGCCGCCACCGCCAGGCCGGCTGCCGCAAGGCCCAGCTTTGGCAGCGCACTGCCACCTTCCGCTGGTACCGGTGCAAAGGGCTGCGGACCTGGCACAACTTTCTGTTGATCCGCTGCGGCACTGGCAGGTTTCGCCGCCTTGGCGGATTTGGCCGTTTTGACAGCAGCGGTTTTGGGCGCGGCAGGCTTTGCAATTGCTGCCGCGGGTTCCGGCTTTGGCCCGGAGCTGTCCGCGACCAGCCCGATTTTCATATTCTTTGGGGCCGATACCCCGTCAATCCGGATAGATGCACTGCGCGGCTTGCCCGGCTCACCTGCCGGTTGCGCGTCCGCTTTCCGCTTCAGCATAATAAACTGCCCCCCTGCCCCATGCCATATTTTTAAGTCGGCTGAAAACCTACATGGAATTAACGAATTCTTAACCAATTGTAGAAAACCGGTCAACATCTAGAGGAATTCAATTTGCCAATACACAAGGCCGCACCCGGAAAAAGTGCAGGAAATCCCGCAACAATAGCGCAAAAATGAGAACGCCCGGCAATTAAGCCGGGCGCCACACGCAAGTCAAAGCTGAAAGCCGGGTTATCCCAGCGCGCTATCGCAGCGGCCGCAAACACCGTCATGGACGTGATTGCCCACATCCGGCAGGATCTTCCAGCAACGCTGGCACTTGCCGCCGTCGGCTTTCTCAAACACCACCGAAACACCGTCGACCTCGGGCATACGGAAGGCTTCGGCCGGGGCCGGATCATTGGTCAGCATGATGTCCGAGGTAATGCAGATATCGGCGAAGTTCACCGATTTCAGCGCCTCCAGCGCCTCGCCGTCGCGCACATGCACCACCGGGGCGGCCTCAAGCGAGGCACCGATCACCTTGTCGGTGCGCTGCACTTCAAGCGCTGCCGTCACCACCCGGCGGGCCTGGCGGATCTTGGACCATTTCGCCGCCAGCGGCTCATTCAGCCAGTCAGCGGGGGTGTTGGGAATGTCCTGCAGATGGATTGAGCTGCCCTCGCCCGGGTATTTCTCCAGCCAGACCTCTTCCATAGTGAAAACCAGGACCGGTGCCAGCCATGTGGTCAGCCGGTGGAACAGGATATCCAGCACCGTGCGCGCGGCGCGGGCGTTCAGGGTGTCGCCATCGCAATAGAGCGCATCCTTGCGGACGTCGAAATAGAAGGCCGACAGATCCACCGTGGCAAAGTTGAACACCGCCGAGAACACGCCCTGGAAATCAAACGTCTGATAGCCGGTGCGCACCTTGTGGTCGAGTTCCGCCAAGCGGTGCAGCACCCACTGCTCCAGCTCCGGCATATCCGCCGGCTCCACGCGCTGTTCCTCGGTGAAATCACTCAAGCTGCCCAGCAGGAAGCGCATGGTGTTGCGCAGACGGCGGTAGCTGTCGGCAGTGCCTTTCAGGATTTCCGGTCCGATCCGCTGGTCCGAAGTATAGTCGGTCTGGGCCACCCACAAGCGCAGGATATCGGCGCCGTACTGCTGCACGATCTTTTCCGGCACGATGGTGTTGCCCAGCGATTTGGACATCTTCATGCCCTTCTCGTCCAGCGTGAACCCGTGAGTCACCACGTTGCGGTAAGGTGCGCGCCCCTTGGTGCCGCAGGCCTGCAGCAAGGACGAGTGGAACCAGCCGCGGTGCTGGTCGGTGCCTTCCATATAGACGTCGGCGATGCCGTCTTCGGTGCCGTCCTCGCGGTCGCGCAGCACAAAGGCGTGGGTCGAGCCACTATCGAACCATACATCCAGCACGTCAAACACCTGATCATAGGCGTCGGCGTCGACGATGCCGTCCAGCACCTTGGCCTTGAAGCCGTCCTGGTACCAGACATCCGCACCTTGCGCGTCGAACTCCGCCACGATGCGCTTGTTCACCTCGTCATTGCGCAGCAGGAAGTCCGCGTCGGTCGGCAGCGCGCCCTTTTTGGTGAAGCAGGTCAGCGGCACGCCCCAGGCACGCTGGCGGCTCAACACCCAGTCGGGGCGGCTTTCGATCATCGAATGCAGACGGTTGCGCCCCGTTTGCGGGTACCATTTCACCAGCTCGTCGATCGAGCGCAGCGCACGTTCGCGGATGGTATCGCCCATCTGGTCCATGCCGTCGTCCATCTTGCGGTCAACGCTGGCAAACCACTGCGGCGTGTTGCGGTAGATGATCGGCGCCTTGGAGCGCCAGGAATGCGGGTAGCTGTGCTTGATCTTGCCGCGCGCCAAAAGGCCGCCGACCTCGGTCAGCTTGTCGATCACTGCCTTGTTGGCATCGCCCTCGCCGCCCTTGCGGTTCAGGATGTATTTGCCGCCAAAGAATGGCAGATCAGCGCGGAAGCCGCCGTCATCCATCACGTTATAGGTGATGACCTGTTCCAGCATGCCGAGATCGCGGTAAAGCTCGAATTCCTCCATCCCGTGCGACGGTGCGCAATGGACAAAGCCGGTGCCTTCGGTATCGGTCACAAAATCTGCGGCGCGGAAGTCGCGGATATCGTCCCATTCGCCATTGCTGCCCTCAGCGCCGTGCAGCGGGTGGGTCAGGCCGATGCCCGCCAGATCAGAGGCCAGAACGTTTGCCACACGGGTGTACTGATCCTCAGCCAGGCGCGCGCGTTTGAACACATCTGCCGCCAGATTGTCGGCCAGAATGTATTTCTCGCCCGCGGCAGCCCAGCATTCGTCCGGAGTGCCGGTGACTTCATAAAGGCCATAGGCGATCTCTTCACCGTAAACCACGGCCTTGTTCGATGGCATGGTCCAGGGCGTGGTGGTCCAGATCACGACATTGGCGCCGGCCAGTTTGTGATCAGCAGGCTCTGCCACCTTGAACTTCACCCAGATGGTGAAGCTTTCCTTGTCGTGGTACTCCACCTCGGCCTCGGCCAGCGCGGTTTTCTCGACCGGCGACCACATCACAGGTTTCGAGCCCTGATACAGTGTGCCGTTCATCAGGAATTTCATGAACTCATCCGCGATCACCGCTTCGGCGTGGTAGTTCATGGTCAGATACGGATCATCCCAGTTGCCGGTGATGCCCAGCCGCTTGAACTCCTCGCGCTGGATATCTACCCAAGCATCAGCAAAGGCGCGGCATTCCTGGCGGAATTCAACCACCGGCACCGCGTCCTTGTTCTTGCCCTTCTTGCGGTACTGCTCCTCGATCTTCCATTCAATCGGCAGACCGTGGCAGTCCCAGCCCGGCACATAGCGCGCGTCAAATCCCATCATCTGATGCGAGCGGACGATCATGTCCTTGATGGTTTTGTTCAGCGCGTGGCCGATGTGCAGGTGGCCGTTGGCATAGGGCGGGCCGTCATGCAGGGTGAAGGGCTGGCGCTCGGCGTCACTGCCCTTGGCTGCGGCGGCCTTGTCACGCAAGCGGTCATAGACCCCGATCTGCGCCCAGCGCTCCAGCCATGAAGGCTCGCGCTTGGGCAGGCCTGCGCGCATCGGAAAATCGGTTTTCGGCAGATTCAGGGTGTCTTTGTAGTCAGGCGTCTGGGGCGTGTCGGCGCACATCTGGGGCGTCCTTTGGATGATCAAGGCTGGAAATCGGGATATTCGGTTCGGCGCGATGGCTCAAGCGCCTTTGCCCGGCGGCTCGATGCTTTCAGAGCGCCGGGGATATAATTCGAATAATGATGACCGCGAATAGGGACATGACAGGCCTTATAGGCAGGCAGCGCGACAGGGTAAAGCGGCGGGTGTAACATAAATCACTCGCTGAATGGCCCCGCAGACTGGTACGATCCAGACTGCGGGCCACAAAATCATGGAGCACCGGTCCGAAATGAATACTGAACCCCAAGAAAAGCACTGCAGATCTAGGGACCCAGTCAGCTCATTCCTCAGACAAAAATAATGTCTCCACTGCTCACGTCTTCTCCATAAACGGTAAGCGTGTTGCTTCCGCCGAAATCGAAAACGGTACTGCCACCGGCCCCAGCCGACGCTTTACCTAGTATCCAGTCGGCATCACGGCCGGCAAAAACACCACCTGTAAATGCTAGTACGTCTGCACCATTGCCAAAATCATCAATTTCGTCATTGCCAGAGGCAAAGATGAACGTATCGGCGCCTTCATCCCCGCGAAGCGAGTCGTTGCCGCTGCCCCCAGACAGCGTGTCATCATCGTGGCCACCATCCAGCGAGTCATTGCCATCACCGCCAAACAGCGTGTCATTCCCATAGGTGCCTTTCAGCGTGTCGCGACCCTCATCACCATTGAGCAAATCGTCACCGTAGCCGCCACTCAACGAGTCATTGCCTTGCTCACCATTCAGCGTATCGTTGTCACCTTCCCCTTCCAGCGTGTCACTCCCTTCCCCGCCGGAAATATTGTCATCACCATACAGCCCCCTCAATAAATCGTTCCCGTCATCGCCGGTGATCGAGTCCATTTGAAAGGTGCCCAGAACTTCGGTAGCGGCGCTGCCTCTGACGATGAGATTGGAAGTCACCACTTCCGTGCCGTTCATAAAGGTCATGTCACCGAAGTCGTAATCACCTCCCGCTTGCAGGTAGACAAATTCTTCGCCGGCATCAATAATCTCGATATGCTCAATTACAATGCCGGTCCCGAGTTGTATGTCAGCTGTGTCCCTTTCGAGCCGCAATACATCAGCGAAACCGCCGCCGCCGCCAACTGAATCATTCAGCCAGTAGTCATCTTCGGCTTTGAGGTAGATGGTATCATCGCCATAATCGCCGAACAGCGTGTCGCGTCCTTTGCCGCCTGTCAGCTCGTCATCGTCAAGTCCGCCATCAAGGTAGTCATCGCCTTCACCGCCAATCAGCGTGTCGTTTCCATAGGCGCCGCTCAGCGTGTCATTTCCCAGATCACCATCAATCGAGTCGTTGCCGTATCCGCCGTTCAGGGAGTCATTGCCACCCTCTCCGTTAAGCTCATCGTTGTCATTTCCGCCTTCCAGCGTATCTCGGCCCTCACCACCCAAAAGCGTGTCGTCGCCGTTCAGCCCCAGCAGTGAATCATTGCCGGTTCCGCCGCTGAAAGCATCACTTTTGACTGTGCCGAAGATTGTCGTCGCGGCATTTCCAAATACCATGAGCATGGAAGGTGTTTCTACCGCACCATTTTGAAACGTCACGGTGGAGAAACTGTACGTTCCACCGCTCTGTAAAAGAATTTCCTCGCCGCCGGAGTCAATTATCTCGATCCCGTCGAGCACAAAACCGGTCCCAATACTCACGGCTTTAGATCCGATTTTGACCAATTTCAGCACATCTGTGCCGCCGCCGCCGTTAACGGAATCATTTAGCCAGGTATCATCGTTGGCATTGAGAATGATTGTATCATTTCCGTCACCGCCCTTCAGCGTGTCGATGCCTTCGCCTCCCTCCAGCAGATCATCGTCATCGCCGCCATCCAGCGAGTCATTACCATCGCCACCAGTCAGCGTGTCATTGCCAATGCTGCCCTTCAGCGTATCTTGTCCATGACCGCCGTTAAGCGAGTCATCACCATAACTGCCGTTTAAGGAGTCATTGCCCAGCCCGCCGTCCAGCGTGTCATTACCCGTTCCACCAAGAAGTGTGTCATCACCATCCCCCCCGAACAGAATATCGTCGCCCCCCAGCCCCTTCAGGGTATCGTCGTCGGAAGTACCATTCAGTGTGTCCGCACCACTGGTGCCTTTAAGAAGAATTCCCACAGCCATACTTCAATCTCCGCTAGCAAACCACGTACCTTTCACTAACCAAAAGTTAATAATTCGTTTAAGCACCGTTGGCTAACTGGGGTTTGCAGCCAAGTAGCCAATCCGGTATCAGCGCGGCCAGTCAAAGGAGCCCGAAATGACCGACGCAGATACCGCAAACCCGCTGGCGCGGTTTGACATCACCGCCAAGGAAATTTCGCGCGTGGTGGCCGTGTTCTACACCCGCGTGCGGACCCATGAGGTGCTGGGGCCGGTCTTTGCCGCTCATGTCGCCGATTGGGTGGAGCATGAGGAAAAGATTGCGGGCTTCTGGCGCAATGCGATTCTGCGGGAGCGGAGCTACAGCGGCAATCCGATGCGGGTGCATGTCTCACGGCCAGATGTGAAAGCAGAACATTTCCCGCTGTGGCTGGGCCTGTTCCACGAGGTGCTGCGGGCCGAACTGCCGGAGCGCACTGCGCTGCAATGGGGGGCCCTGGCCGACCGGATCGGCGAAGGGTTCCGCACCGGCATCGTGGCGATGCGCCAGCCCGCAGACCAGCCGCCGAAACTGTTCTGAGCACCGCCAGCGGGGCGCTCCCGTGCCTGCCGGTGTTCTGGCCTTGCCAGAACACCTCTGCAGCCTTGGGCATGGCTCATGCTGCGCATGAGCCTGGAAACGCGTTACTTATCCTTGGAAAACAGGCCGGTCAGCGCCCGCTGTATCACCCTGCGCGTCCCAGGCCTGTGCTGCGGTGAAAACGGCATCGGGCGGCAGACCTCCATCGCGGCGATGCCGACGCGGGCGGACAGGGCACCGTTGACCAGCCCCTCGCCGAAGCGGCGGGAGAGCTTGGACAGCACCGACCCGCCCAGCACCGGCTCCAGCAGGTCATCGCCAGCGGCCACCGCGCCGGTGGCAGCCAGATGCGCCAGCACCGCGCGGGTCAGCCGCCAGGAGCTGAAGAAGCCGGGCCGGCCGCCATAAATTCCTGCCACCCGGCGGATCATCCGCAGGGAGGAAACCAGCGCGGTCAGAATATCCGCCAGTGCTATCGGCACCAGCGCCGTCACCGCGGCAACCTGCCGGGCGGCGGCCTCGACCTCGCGCAGGGCCAGCGCGTCCAGCGGCACCAGCAGCTCTTCCTCGGTCAGCATCAGCAGGGCATCGGCGTCCATGACTTCTGCCTTGCGCTCAGCCAGCCGCGCCTGATGCCAGGTGAGATCCTCGCGGGTCTTGTAGAAGCTTTCCAGCCGGGCCGTAAAGGCGCGGGCCGCGGCCAGGTCTGCGGCCTCCTCTGCCTGATGGCGCAAGGCATCGACGCGCCGCAGCCGGGACAGCGCCGCCAGTTCCTGCAGGGCCATCGCGAGGGCCAGCAGCAGCAGCAGTGCCAGCCCGGCACTTACGGCCCAGCCCAGCAGCGGAATCCGTGCAATCAGCCCGGCCGCAAAATCCCAGGCCGCGACCGAGGCGATGGCGCCAATGACCGCAACCAGCAGCGCCCAGAACCAGCGGGCCAGCCGTGACGGGCGGCGGGCGGCAATCCGGGCCGCCTGCTCCATCGCTGACGGCTGGGGTGCGGCGGGTTGCGACTCGGGCACTGGCGGCGCCTCAGTTACGGAAGGTGCATCCGTCTCGCCCTCAAGGTCGAACAGAACCGGCTTCTTGCTCATGCCGCCGCCTCCAAGTGGCTGCGCCATTCATAGGCGATGTCGGGCAAGCCTTCCTCGTTGTCTGTGCCGTCACCGCGGCCTGTCTCGGCAAAGCCCTCGCGCCGGTAGAACCGCTGCGCCATTTCATTGGCTGCGAAGGTCCGCAGTGTCAGCCGCGGCATGGCGGCCTTGGCAGCGTCCAGCAGCGCTTTGCCCGCCCCCTGCCCGCAGGCGCCGGGCGCCAGGTAAAGCGCGCAGACCTCCGCGCCGTCACGGGCCAGAAAGCCCTGCACGCGCCCCCCCCGCACGGCCACTGTGACCCAGCCGCGGTCAATCATGACGCCGCAGTAGGCGATCGCCTCGGCCCAGGTATAGAGTTCAGGCATCCATTCCGTACCCTGCTGGAAGCGATAGAGGATCGCGCCGGCGGTTCCGGCGTCCAGAGGGTTTGCAGGGCGCAAGGAGAGTGTCACAGGGCGTCTCCGATCAGAAATTCAGCGGCGCGGTCCAGCCGGATATGCGGCGGGCCGCTGCCGTGTTTCAGGGTAAGCGGTACGGGCGCAAAACCCATCGCCTGATAGTCGCCTTCCAGCCATTTTTCAGCCCCTTGCCGCGCCGGGGTGAGCAGCTGGGCCGGATCTTCGGGCAAGGCTCCGGGATAGAACGCCGCCTGCTTGCCGCTCTTCAGCAAGGTTCCGCGGACGCAGGGCAGATCAGTTCCGTTGTGGGCGCGCATCTCTTCGGTTGTGGTGCGCAAGGAAGCCAGCGCCAGTGCCGCGGTTGCGGCGCCGGCAAAGCGGGCGCGGTCCTGCGCTTCGCGGGTCAGCGCCTCGATGATGGCGGTCATTTGCGGGTGCTGGGCGTGGTGCAGGTGATCGGCCTTGGTGGCAGCAAAAAGGATCTTCTCCACCCGCTTGCCGCCCAAGAGCCGGGTCAGGAAATGATTGCGGCCCGGTTTGAACGTGCTGAGGATATCCGCCATCGCAAGGCGCAGATCCTCTACCGCCTGCGGACCGGAATGGATCGCCGACAGCGCATCCACCAGCACCACCTGCCGGTCGATGCGGGCAAAGTGGTCGCGAAAGAAGGGTTTGACGACCTTGGATTTATAGGCCTCGTACCGCCGTTCCATCTCGCGCCACAGGCTGCCGCGCGGCGGGCTGGCCTCAGGCGGCAGCGGCGCAAATGTCAGCACCGGCGAGCCCTCAAGGTCGCCAGGCAGCAGGAAGCGGCCCGGGGTGCAGTCATAGAATCCGGCGGCGCGGGCGGCGGCCAGATATTGCGTGAAGGCGGCGGCCAACGCCTGGGCCTGCGGTTCGTCATGTGTTCCCGCGGGGGCAGCCTTGGACTTCTCCGCCAGAAACCCCTGTGCCTGCGGGCGGCAGGCAATGCGGGAAAGGACATCGGCAGACCATTCGCCGTAGGATTTATCCAGCAGCGCCAGATCCAACAGCCATTCGCCCGGGTAGTCGACAATGTCCAAATGCAGCGTGCGCGGCCCCTGCAGCCCCGACAGCAGGCCGGCGGGCCGCACCTTCAAACTGAGACGAAGTTCAGACACCGCCCTTGTGCTGTCCGGCCAATGGGGTGACGGCCCGGTCAGCGCCGCAAGGTGGTTTTCATAGTCAAACCGCGGCACGGTGTCGTCAGGCTGGGGCTGCAGAAATGCAGCCTCAATCCGCCCCTCACGCGCGGCACCCAGTTGCAGCATCCGGCCCCGGTCCATCAGGTTGGCGACCAGCGAGGTGATGAACACGGTCTTGCCGGAGCGTGCCAGTCCCGTCACGCCCAGCCGCAAGGGCCGGTCGAACAGCGCCGCAGAAACACCGCTGGCGGCACGTTCCACACTGCTCATCACCCCATCAGCGAGGGAGGTTATCACCAAGGCCCTGATCCTGCTCTGTTCTTGCTGCTGTCAAGATAGGCAGCATGTTGCTGAGATACCAGAGCGCACACGGGGCTTGCCCCGGCCCGGCCCTGTTGCTAGGTGCCCGTCCATGCCGCGTTTTGCTTTGAAAGTCGAATATCACGGGAAGCCTTTTGCCGGCTGGCAAAGGCAGAAGGACCAGCCCTCGGTGCAGGGCGCGATCGAGGCTGCGCTGGCGCGGCTGGAGCCGGGGGAGCATACGATTGCTGCCGCCGGGCGCACCGACACCGGCGTGCATGGGCTGGGACAGGTGGCCCATTGCGACATGGCCAAGGACTGGGATCCGTTCCGGCTGTCGGAGGCGCTGAATTACCATCTGAAGCCAGACCCGGTGGCGATTGTGGACTGCGCCCGGGTGGACGGCGACTGGCACGCGCGGTTCTCGGCCGTTGAACGGCAATATCTGTTCCGCATCCTGATCCGCCGTGCGCCGGCCACCCATGAGGCGGGCCAGGTCTGGCAGCTGAGCCATGATCTGGACGCAGGCGCCATGCAGGAAGCCGCCAGCCATCTGATCGGCAACCATGATTTCACCACCTTCCGGTCGTCAATCTGCCAGGCGGCAAGCCCGATCAAGACGCTGGATGAGCTGACGGTGGAACGCGTACAGGGGTTCTCCGGGCCGGAGATCCATTTCCACGTCCGCGCCCGCAGCTTTCTGCACAATCAGGTCCGCAGCTTTGTCGGCACGCTGGAACGGGTCGGCGCAGGGGCCTGGGAGCCTGCGGATGTGAAGGCCGCGCTGGAGGCCTGTGACCGCGCCGCCTGCGGTCCGGTTTGCCCGGGACACGGGCTCTATCTGGCGCGGGTGGGGTACCCGGAAGACCCCTTTGGCTGAACCGCCGCCGGGGACGGGCAACTCCTGCGCGCCCCGGGCATTGACTGAACCCGCCGAAAGCAGCAGCCGCAGCCCGCTTGCATAACCGCGGGCACACCGCATAATCGGCGCAACCCACCCATCAGGGCCTTTCGGCAGCTCAATCGCTGGCGGTCCGCCCGCAAAACACACAGGCAGACATCCGCAATGGCAAACCCAACCAAACCGCCGCTTCTGGCCGTCCTGATCGACGCCGACAACATCTCGGCCAAGTTCGCCGAAGCAATGTTCGAGGAGATCGCCTCCTTTGGCGAGGCCAGCATCCGCCGCATCTATGGCGATTTTGCCGGCGGCAGCCCGCAGGGGTGGAACAAGGAGAAGCTGGCAGCCCTGGCGATTGTGCCGCATCAGCAGTTTGCCAATACCACCGGCAAGAATGCCTCGGACATCGCGCTGGTGATCGACGCGATGGATATTTTGCACTCGGGCCGGTTCGACGGCTTTGTGCTGATTTCATCGGACAGCGATTTCACCCGGCTGGCCAGCCGCATCCGCGAACAAGGCGTCGATGTCTTCGGCATGGGCATGCGCAAGACACCGGCGGCCTTTGTTCAGGCCTGCAAACGGTTCATCTATGTGGAAAACCTGCTGGAAGAGCCGGGCAAACCGAAGCCCAAGCCGAAGAAAGAAGACGGCGCTAGCAACGGAAATGCTCCGGCGGAACTGGCGGATCCGACCAAGCTGGTGGTCCGGGCGATGGATGCGATCGATCAGGATGACGAATGGTTCACGCTGGGCCAGATCGGCCAGTACATTACCGCAGCCGCGCCGGATTTTGACACCCGCAGCTATGGCAAACGCAAGCTGAGCGACCTGATTGCCTCGCTGAAACTATTTGAGACCAAGCGCGGCGACGGCAACCAGATTCTGGTCCGGCGGCTGGACTGACGCGCCGCGGCGCTGCCGGAATACCTGCGGCAAATACCGCTTTCCCTTGGTCCTGAACCGTGGCTTAGTCCGGCAAATGGGACGCGGACAGGGAGAACGCGCATGGCATTGCTGATCAGCATCGGCCACGACGGCTGGTACACCGAGGAACAGCTGGCAGATGAGCTTCGCTCGGTTGCCCCCGGGGCCGACATCCGGCCCGTTTCCGACCCCGGCAATCTGGAAGACATCACCATGCTGGCGGTCTCTGCACTGAAGGGCGATCTGGCCGCGCAGCTGCCGAACCTGCAGCTGGTGCAGAAACTGGGCGCCGGTGTGGACAGCATCGTGGCGCACCCCAGCGTCGCACCGCATGTGCGTGTAGCCCGCCTGAAGCCGCAAGAGCCGGCATATGAGATTGCAGATTACTGCCTGGCTTATGTGCTGCGCGGTCAGCGCAACATGTCTGCCCACGCAGCATCCCAATCCCGCAGCGCCTGGGAGCCGCGGGCGCCGGGGCGCCCGGCGGAAACCACCGTAGGCGTGCTGGGGCTTGGCCATATCGGCGGCATGACCGCGCGGCTGATGCGCGACATGCGGTTCCGGGTGCTGGGCTGGAGCCGTTCCCCCAAGGAAATCGACGGTGTGGACTGCCGCCATGGCGCAGAGGCGCTGCCGCAGATGCTGGGGATATGCGACTATGTCTGCGCGATCCTGCCGTCCACCCCGGCCACCCGCGGGCTGATGGATGCGGGAATGCTGGCCGCAATGAAACCGGGCGCGACGCTGATCAACGCAGGCCGCGGCGATCTGGTCGATGAAGCTGCCTTGCTGGCAGCGCTGGACAAGGGCACCCCGGGCCATGCGGTTCTGGATGTAGTCAGTAAGGAACCGTTGCCCGCAGACAGCCTGCTGTGGACGCATCCGCAGGTCACGGTCACCCCGCATGTGTCAGGCTGGCATCTGGGCGATGCGCTGCGAGATGTGGTGGAGAACTACCGGCGGCTGGAGGCCGGGAAAGATCTGCTGCACGAGGTGGACCGGCAGCGGGGCTACTGATCCTGGCACCCTGCCCCGTCTTTTCAGACGGTGGCGCTGAAGAAAAATCCGCTCCGCTAAGTCCAGCGGAGCAAACTTCCGGTGTTCAGACTTAGGCGCATCCAGGCAAAGTCAGCTGAGCGGGGCAAACCCGGCCTTGGCAACTTTGTCCGTGATCACCTGAAATCCGAAACGGTACTGTACTTGGAAGGAGATTGATCATGCCGGAAATTCCAATACGCGCGTTCCTTGTCTCCCTTGTCGCCATCAGGAAAACCAATGTCCGGCATGAGGTGCTTCTGCTCAAACGCACCCAGACGCTGGCCGGCGAGTGGTGCCAGGTAGCAGGAAGCATTGAAGAGGGGGAAACCGCTTGGCAGGCCGCTTTGCGCGAGCTTGAAGAAGAAACTGGCCTGAAGCCTACTGCCTTGTATTCAGCTGATACCTGCGAGCAATTCTATGAAGCGGACAGGGATAGCATAACGCTCGCTCCGGTCTTTGCCGGCTTCATCGAAAACACCGCTAGAGTAACCTTGAACCACGAACACAGTGATTACTGCTGGGTGAGTTTTGATGAAGCGGCAGAAATGGTTGCCTTTGGCGGGCAAAGGCGCGTTCTTCGCTGGATTGAAGACGAGTTCGTGAAGAGGCCTCCTAGCAGGCACCTGCTGATTGGGCGTGGATAGCCTGCCCCTCCAGCAAAGTCGAAAAAGGCCCTGAACAGACGCAAAACCGCCAGGTACGCGCCCCTATCACAGGCAGCAACGTTCCATCCTTGTTTTTTTGAGGCTGCGCTTTGCTCCCTTCCAGGAACCCGCACCGGGATTCCAAAGCGGCCCCAAACGGGGCCGCAGGGGATCAGCCGATAAACTTCTTGTAGCCGGCTTCATCCATGTAGTCGTCCATCGGTGACAAGTCCGAGGGCTTCAGCTTGAAAAACCAGGCGCCGCCCTCGGGGTCTTCGTTCACCTTGCCGGGATCATCGGTCAGCGCCTCGTTCACCTCAACCACTTCACCGTCCAGCGGCGACAGGATGTCGGAGGCGGCTTTGACCGATTCAATCACCACGATTTCTTCATCCTTGGAGACCTCGGTGCCCACTTCCGGCAGCTCAACAAAGACGACTTCGCCCAGCTGTTCGGCGGCATGGGCGGTGATGCCAACGGTGATCAGATCGTCTTCGGGCAGCAGCCACTCGTGTTCTTCGGTGTATTTCATCATCGTTTATTCCCTTGGAAGAGGCTTGGGTTTTCAGTGCGGGTTGGTACTTAGTGCGGGTTGTGCCGCCGTAACGGATACCGCGGGAAGAAGAAAGCCGGTCCTGCCGGGCCCTGCATGCGCGGGTATACGCTAACAACGGTGCCGGTCTCCGATCAAGATGGCAAATTATGGGGGTCTTGCATTTTTATGGGCACAGGCCTCGAACGTCCTGTTCGGTCAGAACAGATTGAAATACTCCGCCTGCTCCCATTCGCTGACTGTGTCCAGGTAACGTTCCCATTCGAACTGCTTGAGCTGCAGGAAATAGCTGACGGTCTCTTCCCCCAGCGCTGCACGGCACATCTGCGAGCCGCCGAACCCCTCCAGTGCCTGGCCCAGCGAACGCGGCAGGCGCTCCGCGTCTTCGCTGTAGGGCGACACTGTGGGCTTGGGCGCCTCCAGCCCTTCTTTGATGCCGGCCATGCCTGCGATGATCTGGGCGGCCAGCGCGTAATAAGGATTGGCAGTGCTGTCCGGCGCGCGGTTCTCGATCCGGCTGGCGGTATCGCCCGGCTGCATCAGCGCCCGCAGCATGGCGCCGCGGTTGTCTTCGCCCCAGCCGATGCGGTTCGGGGCCAGCTGGAACGGCAGATAGCGTTTGTAGCTGTTCACCGTCGGCGCGATCAGCAGTGAGGTCTCAGGGGCGTATTTCAGCAGCCCCGCTATCCAGGCACTGGCAGGCGGAGACAGCAGCCCGGCGGTTTCCGGCATGAACAGATTGCGCCCCGAGGCCGGATCCAGCAGCGACTGATGCACGTGCCAGCCGTTGGCCATGGCACCCGCCAGCCGCGGTTTGGCCATGAAGCTGGCGTGCAGCCCGTTGCGGGCGCAGACCTCCTTGACCATGGTGCGGAACATCACCATCGCGTCGGCCTGGGCCATGGCGCCATCCGGTGCAAAGGTGAATTCAACCTGGCTGGGCCCCATTTCAATTTCCACCGAGCGCACCACCAGCCCCAGTTTCTGGGCGTTGCGGCGCAACAGGTCCAGCACCCCCTCCGCTTCGCCATAGCGGGTTTCGCTCAGGTACTGATACCCTTGCGTCAGGTTGCGGGTTTGAACCGGCGCGCCGGGGCAAGTGGCCTGTTCATGGGCCGATGCCTTGTCCGCCAGCTCGAAAATGTGGAATTCCACCTCCAAGCCAAAGATGGCTGCCATCCCTTGCACCTCCAGCGCATCGACTGCCCGCTGCAGCACGCCGCAGGACGCAAACGGGACCGGGTTGCCATCCGGATAGACCGGCGTGCAGAAGATCCAGGCGGAATGGCCGGACCAGGGCAGCGCGCGAAAGGTCTCGGGGCGCGGCACCAGCAGCACGTCGCCGGCGCCCTGCATCGGGCCGGACAGGCCGGTGCCGCCGTCCCAGACCGGAAAGGCATTGCGGTGGGACGTGTCTTTCAGCAGCAAGGTCGCCGGCATGTTGAGCCCGCGGTCAAAGACGCTGGCAAAGGCCTCGGCCATCATTGTCTTGCCGCGCAGGATCCCGTGCTGGTCGGGGAACAGCACCCGCACGGTTTCTATCCCGTCGAACTGCGCGCGGGAGGTGATCTCGGCTGCCTTGCGGCAATCTTCGGACGACAGCAGCCCCAGGCGGGCCAGTTTGCCGGATGTGAATTCTTGTGCCATGGGCGGCCTCCTGGGTAGCGAGCTGTTTGAAATTGCACCGGAAATACCCCGGCGTCCAGTCCACGGCAGATTTTGACGCAACCCGGTGCGCAATCCGGATATTGCGGGGGTTTTGCGCCTTGACAGCATTCGCAGGGCGAACATTGTGTCGAACATTCGCACAAAGCCACTGCCCCGAGCGGTGCCATTCAAGATCAGGACAGCGGTTTCAGATGACAGCAGTTGAACAGGACAGGAATATTTCGTCGAGCTTTGCCAAAGGGCTGGCAGTTCTGGCGGTGTTTGACGCGGCCTCCCCCAGCATGACCCTGGCCGAGATCGCCCGGCGCACCGGCCAGGATCGGGCCACTGCCCGGCGCGGCGCGCTGACGCTGGTGCAGGCAGGCTATCTGCGCCAGGACGGGCGGATGCTGTCATTGACCCCGCGGGTGCTGGCGCTGGCGGGCGGTTTCCTGCAGGCCAATCAGTTCGGGCGCCGGGTGCAGCCGGTTTTGAACCGCCACGCCCGGCAAATGGAGATCGAGGTGACGCTGGCAATGCTGGATCAGGGCCGGGTGCTGCTGCTGGCGCAATCCACCGTCGAGCATGGCCATATTACTTATGGCTTCACTGCAGGTTCCCATATTCCGCTGGCCCATACCAGCCTGGGGCGGATGCTGCTGGCCGGACTGCCGGAGGCCGCGGCGGCTGCGGTGCTGGCCGCAACAGAAATCCCGCGCCATACCGAGGCCTCGCTCACCGATCCCGGCCGCATTCTGGACTGCGTGGGTGAGGCCCGCACGCAGGGCTATTGCCTCACCAGCGGCGAATTCGAGGCCGGGATCACCGGTTACGCCGTGCCCGTCTCGCGGCCCGGCCAGACGCCGATAGTTGCGGGCTGTTCAGCACCGCGCGGACTGCAGCCGGAGGCGGACGCCGAGCGTCTTTTGCGCGGGTTGCAGCTCTGCGCCGCAGAGCTGCGCCAGGCCGAGGCCGTGGACCACCTGTAACCGCGCCTTGCGGGAAAGCCTGCTTTGCATTGCACGCCGCCCTTGCTAGGCTGAAGCAAGATATTTCCGCAGGAGCATTTTGATGATCAAACAGACTGCATTGGCAGCGGCCCTGTGCGCCGCGCTTGCCCCGGCTGCATCGGCCACGGACGCCGAAGGCACCATGGTCACCGTTCTGGGCCGCGATTGGGCGGTTTTCCCGGTCGCGGACACACCGGGCCGCTACAGCGCCACGCGGATGAATCTGGAGCATTTGCCGTTCCGCCCGCCTGCGGTGCTGACCGCGCGCCAGGCAGTGCAGGCCCTGCGCACTGCCACCGGCTGCAGCGTCAACATGGACACGATGGTGCGCAGCATCAACAGCACCTATTACGCCCATGTGATCTGCCGCAAATAGGGGCATGGCTGACGGCCCTGCAGTTTTGCGGCGTATTTCTGAAACATCCTCTTGGGAAATGTGATCATTTTCCGGGAGGCCATGGATTGAGCGGCCCCGGCGCGCCTGCCATAGATTGCGCATGAGACTTGCAATCAACGGATTCGGCCGCATTGGCCGCGCCATCCTGCGCCAGATTCTGACGACCCCGCGCGGAGACGGCATCGACGTGGTGCGGATCAACGATATCGCACCCTTGGATATGTGCGCCTATCTGTTCCAGTACGACAGCACCTTCGGCCCCTTTGCCCATCCGGTGGAGCATGGCGGCGGAGCGCTGCAGGTAATGGGGCGCTCGATCCCCGTCAGTCATGCGCCGGATCTGACATCGGTGGACCTGTCAGGCGTTGATCTGGTGCTGGAATGCACCGGCATTGCGCGGACGTCTGATGTCGCCGAGCGCGGCATCAAGGCAGGTGCGTCCAAGGTGCTGATCTCCGGCCCCTCCCCCGCCGCCGAGCTGACCGTGGTGCTGGGCGCCAACGAAGAGCAGCTGGGCGATGCGCGCATCGTCTCCAACGCCTCCTGCACCACCAATGGGCTCACTCCGCTGGTCAAGCTGCTGGACCAGATCGCCGGCATCGATACGGCACATATGACCACGATCCACTGCTACACCAACTCGCAGCCGATGGTGGACGCACCGCGCGGTGATTTTGCCCGTTCGCGCGGCGGCGCGCAATCAATGGTCCCCACAACGACCTCGGCGATGCATCTGATCGACGAGGTGCTGCCGCATCTGAAAGGCCGGGTCAGCGGTGCCGCAGTGCGGGTGCCGACGGCCAGCGTTTCCGCCGTGGATCTGGTCGCGCAGCTGAAAACCCCGATGAGCGAAGACGCGTTCACTGCCGCCCTGCGCGAAGGCGTGGCAGCATCCAAGGTGCTGGGCTGGACCGATATGCCGCTGGTCTCCTCGGACCTGCGGGCGCGGCCTGAATCGCTGGTGATTGCCGGGCCCGAAACCCGCATGGCCGGCGAGCATCAGGCGCGGGTGTTCGGCTGGTATGACAATGAATGGGGCTTTTCGGCCCGGATGCTGGATGTAGCCAGGCTGATGGCGGAATAAGATCTGCCCTTGTCCGAAGACCGGTTTGCAAGCCCGCCACTGGCGGGCTTGGCTATTCCTGCGGTTTCCGCCCTGCTCCAGACAGCCGGATCCAGCGGAAAATTAGCATCAGCGCAACCATGCAGACCGCAAGACCGATCAGATCTCCAGCTGCATAAACAGCCATGACCGGCAGCTGATCACTGGGAAAGATCAGACCGGAAAACACCACCGATTGCCCCAGCGAATTGATGACAGAGGCCAGCGCCCCCACGGCCAGCAGCCCGGTCCAGGCGATCCGGCGCGCTTGGCCGGCAGAAAGATCCCAGCCGAATAGCCATGCGATTTTAAAACCCGCAAATGCGGCAAAGGCGCCGACAGCGATGGATTCCAGCAGCACCGGCTCCATTAGCTGCTGAACGTTGGATGACGTGAACATCAGCTCAGACAGAAACGCGCCACTGGCAAGAGGCAGAACCGCTCTCCAGCCGAACAGCCAGACGCTCAGCACCCGCACCCCGTGCGGCAAGTAGATCAGGCTGGCAAAGACGGTGATCTCCGGCAGGAACAGATTCTGCACCGGCGTGACGGCCCAGGCCGTCAGACCATGGCAAATGACATAAGCCGCGGCGATCACCGCAAAACTCTGAAACCCGGGCAGGAACTGCAATACTCGTATCATGCCGCCCGTTTAGACAGCGTGCAGGGAAGCTGCAATCGGATGTTCGACGCCTGACAGGCTGCGATCACCTTGCGGCGGGATCAAAGCAAACCACGTAATGCTTGGCCTTGCTGCCGCCCGCCCGCTCCAGTAATCCTAAGGCCAGCAGCGACTTCAGTGTCCGGTGAAAAGTCGCCTGGGCAATTTCCGTCACCAGCCGGTGGCTGCGGATTTGCTCGGACTGAACCGGGGCGCCTGGCACGCTGGTCAGCGCATGCGCGGCCAGCAGCACATCCCGTTCGGCCCTGTTCAACCGGTCCAGGCCAAGGTCGCGTTCCATCTTATGGAGCATATCCCGAAGTTCAAAAATTGACTTTAACCGATCCACAATTGTACCTCCGGGGAACACAAGCTGCTGCTTCAGCACCATTTAATCTGCCAGCATTAGATGACACCACGCGAAAATTATCAATCCGACAATTATCTGGACAGAACAATTCCGCGTGGTATCATTCCCGTCAGACTAGGCTGCATGTGAGTGGTGGCTGCGTCTGACGTTTACTCGAAGTAGCTTTGTTAACCAGTGCCAGCTCCGGCAGCTTCAACTGCCGGAGCTGAACTGAATAGTACAGTTTCTTTTTCGGTTTCCAACCACCTTTGCAGCCAATTTCACCGCGCACACGCCAAACCGGCAGGATTGCGCCCGCGGCTTTGCACTCTTCCTCCAGTGCCGCCGCCTGCCAGCCGCCGCCATGCGCGGCAATCCGCTGCTGGCCGGTGGAGACCGAATCCCGGCGGAAAGCTGCTGCTTTACCGGTTCCATCCTGCAAATTTCCCGTGTTAGGCTTTGACCCAGCCGCCTGCGGCCCTGCCGGGCTTAGAGGCCGATTTTCCGCCCGCCGCCGGGAGCAGACATGAATTTTCCTTTCCGCCCGCGACTATTGGCGAGCACCATTGCCTTCAGCCTGCTGACCTTTCTGCCGCCTGCCGCCTTTGGCGCCGAGGCCACGTTGCAGGCGCCCGGTGCGGATGAAGCCCTGGCCGGGCGGCTGCGCGGCGCCTCGTCTTCGGTGGCCGCCAGCGGCGAAACCAATGTGCAGGAGCTGCTGGCGGCAGCTTTGTCGGATTACCGCACTCTGGTGCAGGTGCTGTATGATGCGGGTCATTTTTCGCCGGTGGTGAATATCCGCCTGGACGGGCGCGAGGCGGCGCGGATCCAGCCGCTGAACCCGCCAAAGAACGTCAGCAAGGTGGAAATCACCGTGCAGCCCGGCCCGCGGTTCAGCTTTGGCACGGCAGAGCTGGCGCCGCTGCCGCAATCCAGTGACGTGGAGATCCCTGCGGGCTTTGCCCCTGGCCAGCCCGCCAGCACCGGCGCGATCCGCGACGCGGCAATTGCCGGCGTGCGGGCCTGGCGGCGCAGCGGCCACGCCAAGGCAACGGTGGCGGACCAGAAGATCACCGCCAACCATGTTCAAGCCCGGCTGGATGCAGAACTCCGGCTGGCGCCAGGGCCGCAGCTGCGGTTCGGGCAGTTGCGGATCACCGGCGACACCAACGTCCGCGAGGACGCCATACGCCGGATCGCCGGGTTCCCGGAAGGCAACGCGTTCCACCCCGATCTGGTCTCCAAATCCGCGACCCGGCTGCGCCGCACCGGCACGTTTTCCACCGTGGTCCTGCGCGAGGCTGAGCAACCGAATGCGGACGGCACCTTGGACTTTACAGCCCGGGTCGAGGATCTGCCGCCGCGCCGCTTAACTTTCGGGGCCGAGATCAGCTCCTCCGACGGAATTGAACTGTCGGGCAGCTGGATGCACAGGAACCTGTTCGGTGCCGCGGAAAAACTGCGGATCGAGGCACGGCTCAGCGGTATCGGCAGCAGCAATGACATTGACGGACGCATTGCGGTGCGTCTGGACCGGCCCGCAGCACTGGGTCCGGATGACAGTATCTTCTATTTGGCCGAGGCCGAACGGCTGGACGAGGAACACTACAGCGCCACCCAGCTGCTGGGCGCCATCGGCATGCGGCGGACGTTTTCGGACCATTTCTATGCCGAGGCCGCCTTGGGCGTGACGTCCATCCTGGCAGAGGATGTATTCGGCAAGCGGCGCTTCAAATACCTGGCAGGCCGGATCCGGGCGGAATACGATGGCCGCGACAGCCGGGTGAACCCCGCCAGCGGCTATTTCCTGCAGGGCGGCGCAACCCCTTTCATCGGCATTGACGGCAACGACTCCGGCCTGCAGATTAAGGCTGACGGGCGCGCCTATTACGGGCTGGGCGCCGATGACCGGATCGTGCTGGCCGGGCGGCTGCAGATGGGGTCGGTGATCGGACCGTCCCTAAGCGGGACCGCCCCCACCCTGCTGTTCTTTTCCGGCGGCGCCGGATCGGTGCGCGGGCATGAATTCCAGTCGCTGGGCGTGCCTGCCAATGGCGGCACCGCCGGCGGGCGCGGTTTTCTAGCGCTTTCGGGCGAGGTGCGGGGCAAAGTCACCGACAAGATCTCGCTGGTCGGGTTTTACGACCTTGGATTTGTCGATGCAGACAGTTTTGTTTCCGGCTCATCCGCGCGCCACGCCGGGGCTGGCTTTGGCCTGCGTTATGATGTTGCGGGCATCGGCCCGATCCGGCTTGACCTCGCCTATCCGGTGGACGGCGGGTCCGAGGACGGGCTGCAATTCTATATCGGGATCGGACAAGCGTTTTGAGACAGTTTCTTGGCCTTGCCCTGGCCCTTGGGCTGACGGTTGCACCGGCAGCGGCGCAGGACACCACGACGGAGGATGCCGGCGGGCTGCTGGTGGATTTCCTGGAGGACACCCTGTCCGGCGACAGCCGCTATATCAGCGTGACAGGTCTTGAGGGCGCGTTTTCCTCGCAGGCCAAGATCAAGCGGATCACGGTGGCGGATGAAGACGGTATCTGGCTGACCGTTGAGGGCGCCGAACTGGACTGGAACCGGCTGGCGCTGTTAAGCGGGCGGTTTTCTGTCAATGAGCTGTCGGCTGAACGCATCAAGGTGGCGCGCGCGCCCAAACCGCTGCCGCCGGATCCTGAATTGCCGGAGCCAGAGGCCACGCCCTTTGCGCTGCCGGAGCTGCCGGTGGCAATTGAGCTGGGCCAGATCAAGGCAGCCCGGATCGAACTGGGCGAGGACCTGGCCGGTTCGGCGGCCACCCTGTCGGTCGAGGGCTCGCTGATGCTGGCGGACGGAACGCTGGATACCAAGCTGGCGGCAACCCGGCTGGACAAACCCGGCGATCATTTCCGGCTGGAGGCAGGGTTTGCCAATGAAACCCGGCAAATCACCCTGGATCTGGCAGTAGAGGAAAGCCCGGGCGGTCTGATTTCGCGCAGCCTGGATCTGCCGGGCAGCCCCGAGTTGCAATTGACTGCCCAAGGCAGCGGCCCGGTCAGTGATTTCACCGCCGATATCCGGTTCAGCACCAATGGCGCGGAACGGCTGACAGGCCAGGTGGTGCTGGCGGCTGTGCCTCTGCCCGCTGACGCCGCACCCGAAGCGCCGCGCGATATCGGCTTCTCTGCCGACCTGGGCGGCAATATCGACGTGCTGCTGCCGCCGGTGCACCGGCCGTTCTTTGGCCCTGGTCTGCGGCTCAATGTAAAGGGCACGCGCGCAGGCAGCGGCGCGGTGGCGCTGGACACGCTGGCCTTGCGCACCAATGCGTTGCAGGTCACCGGCGCAGCAGCGCTGGATGCGGGCGGCAAGCTGGACACTGCAAATCTGAAAACGGCCATCACCGCGCCTGCCGGCCAGGCAGCTGTCACCCTGCCCTTTGGCGGCGGGCTGACGACGCTGGCGGCGGCAGACCTGCAACTGAAAAAGACCGCCGGGGGCAACTGGACCCTGGACGGGGTGCTGGACCAGCTAAGCCACCCCGGCGCCCTGGTGGGCCGGGCCGAGATTTCCGGACAGGGCACGCTGGACCAAAGCACCGGCTTTGCACTGAAGGGACGGCTGACTGCCGGCCTCAGCGGTTTACAGCCGCGTGATCCGGCACTGGCCAAGGCCACCGGCAATGAAATCCGCTTTGAAGGCACGCTCAGCACCGAAGGCCCCGGCGCGCTGCAGATCACGGATATGGAACTGCGGGGCAGCGACTATCAGGCCGCGGGGGATGTGGGTTTTGACGGGTTGGAAGACGGCCTGAAAGTCAGTGCCGACCTGACTGCGGGCCTGGCTGATCTGGCCCGGTTTTCCGATCTGGCCGGGCGCCCGCTGGGCGGCGCGGTGCAGGCCAAGGTCAAAGGTTCCTTCACGCCTCTTTCGGGGGCGTTTAACACCGATCTGTCGATGCGGGCGCAGGACCTGTCGGCAGGCATTGCCCAGGCTGATGAGCTGCTGAAGGGCACAACCACGCTGGCGCTGAAGGCGGCGCGGGATGAGAACGGCATCGCAATCGACCGCTTTGAGCTGGCGGGCAGCGCGCTGCTGGCCAGCGCCGCAGGCACGCTCAACAGCGATGCCGGGCGGATGGAGATCACCGCCAGGCTGAACCGGCTGGAGGTGCTGCTGCCGCAAACGCCCGGCGCGCTGGAGCTGGCCACCACCCTCATCCGCAATGGCGATACCCTGGATGGGGTGGCAGAGCTGAAAGGGCCGCATACCTCCAGCGCCAAACTGGATGGCTCCGTCACGCTGGAAGGCGATGCCGATTTCACCTTTGCCGCCGCCCTGAACGAGCTGGAGCGGTTTGTGCCGCAGCTGGCGGGCAAGCTGACCGCCCAAGGCACCGCCGCGCGCCGCAACGGGGAATGGCAGATTGCGGGTCAGGCTGCAGGTCCTGCCGCCATCACCGCGGATATCGAGGGCCGCTTTATGGAAAACAACGGCAGCACAGATCTGCGCTTTGATGCGGCGATCGGCCAGCTGCAGCGGCTGGTCCCTGACCTGCCCGGCCGCCTCGCTGCCAAGGGCACCGCGGCGCGGCGGGACGGCACCTGGACCATCGACAGCACCGCCAGCGGCCCCGCAGGCATCGACAGCCGCGTTGCCGGCAGCTGGAGCGAGGCCAAGGGCACCGCAGATGTGACCGCCAAGGGCACGCTGCGGCTGGAGGGGCTTAACCCGTTCATCTCTCCCAACCTGTTGCAGGGTCCAGCAAACTTTGACCTTGCGCTGAAAGGCACTCCGGCATTGGACGGCGTGAGCGGCACCATCTCGGTGCCCGGCGCCTCGCTGGCCATTCCGGCGGCAGCACAGCGGGTGGACGATATCAACGCCACTGTTTCCATCGCCCGCTCCAGCGCGCAGCTGCAGGTCTCGGCCCGCCCGCGTGACGGCGGCACGGTGCGGATCAGCGGGCCGGTCGGGCTGCTGCCCCCGTTCAACGGCAACCTGCAGATTGCCATCGGCGATGTGGTGGTGACCGACCACCTGTCTTACGAAACCCTGCTGAACGGCAGCCTGGCGATGTCAGGTGCGATGGCGGGCAACAACCGGATCGAGGGGCGGATCGATGTGGGCGAGACCAATATCAACCTGAATACCGCCGGCGGTTCGGTCTCAGCGGCGCCGATCCCTCCAATCCGCCATATCGGAACCCCGCGCGATGTGCGCCAGACCCTGGCCCGCGCCGGGCTGACCGGCAGCAGCGGCGGCGGTGGCGGCTCCGGCAGAACCGAGCTGGACATTCTGATCAGCGCGCCCTCCAGGATCTTTGCCCGCGGCCGCGGGTTGCGCTCGGAATTGGGCGGCGAGATCCGCCTGCGCGGCACCACCGCACGGCTGTCGCCCTCCGGCCAGATCAGCCTGATCCGCGGCACTTTTGATATTCTGGGGCGGCGGCTGGAGCTGGATGAAGGCCGGATCACCCTGCTGGGGGATCTGAAACCCTATCTGGAGTTCAAATCCTCGGCGGCCACGGATCAAGGCACCGCAACGCTGGAAATCTCGGGCCGGGTCGACGCGCCCGAGATCAAGGTCACCTCGGACCCGCCCCGCCCCAGCGAGGAAGCCCTGGCGCTGCTGCTGTTCGGCGACAATATCCAGGACATCTCGCCGCTGGCGCTGGCGCGTCTGGCGGGGTCAGCGCTGACCCTCAGCGGACGCGGCGGCGGTGCGCAAAACAAGCTGCGCAACGCTACCGGAGCGGATGACGTCGATATCGGTGCCGACAATCTGGGATCCGGGCAGCTGAGCCTCGGCGGCTATGTGGCGGAAAACGTCTATACCGATTTCAACGTCAACACCCGCGGCGACAGCGAGCTGAGCATTAACCTCGACATGACCGACAGCCTGACGGTGCAAGGCACGGTGGACAGCGAGGGCGAAACCGGATTTGGCCTGTTCTTCAAACGCGACTACTGACGGATGGCCCGGCGGCGTGTTTCACACGTCTGCCCCGGCGGCGGCCAGCGCCACCCGCGCAGCCCCGCCGACACCCGCAGCATCATCCGTGATCAGCCACAACGGCGTACCGGCACAGACAGCCCCCAGCTGGCCGCCCGGCGCCGTATAGCTCTCCAGGAAATGCGGCCGCGCGGGGGAGTTCAGCACACCGCGCGCGACGCTTCCGGCAAAGAACAGACCCTGCGCCGGCAGATAGGCCGCTGTCAGCTCGCGCGCCATCAGACCCAGTAAATGCGCCCATTCGCAGACCGTCCGTGCCTCGGGCGAGTCCGGGCTTGCCAGGCAGGCGGCCACAACCCCCTCGGCACTGCTGGCTGCCGAGCCGGTCAGGGCTTGGTGAAACCGCACCAGACCAGCACCCGAGAACAGCATTTCGGTGCTGGCCGCATTCGCCGGCTCATGGCCCAGCACCCCCTGCAGGCGGCGGTGCACGGCTTGCGGCAGGCTGGCGCGGCCAAGTTCGGCTGCCAGCACCTCGCCGTTCAGCGAAGCTGAGACATTGAACCCGGTGCAGATGCCGGCAACCAGTGCCTGGCCGCCGCTATGCCGCCCCGGGTGCAGACAGGACAGCTGTCCCGGGATCAGCGCAGGCAAGGCATGGCACTGGGCTGCAAGATCGTTGATTATACTGGCCTTGGCACTTGCTGGCAGTTGCAATGCGGCGGCTATGCTGCCTGTATCGCCCTGCCAATTGCGGTTGCTGAGGTGAAACTGCCCCTCCCGGACCGGACCTGCCACCGCCAGGCAAGCCCCCTGCAGGGGCGGAAACCCCGGCTGCGCGCAATAGGCCTTCAGCACATCTTCCAAACTGGCGAAACTGCTATTGGCGAAGCTCTGCAATGCTGTGACCCCGATGCCAGGGGCAGCCAAAGCCAGCCGGGTCCGGCTGCCACCAACATCGCCAGCCAAAACGGTCAGCTCAGCCGCCATCTGCCGCGGTCCTTTTCTGATCAATTTCGTACGATCAAGACTGCAGCAATCCCGCCGCAATTGCAATTGAGCTGCAGAAGTGCAATCGTCCCCTGGCATTTGGACAGATAGCCGAAACGCTGCAAAAATAAGACCTCCGATATCAATTGACACAAAACTGGTTCTGGCCTGCATGACTTTACCCGCCCCCTGGCATTCACTGATGCCGCGTATTGCCGGCAAGGCAAAGCGCGTGAAAAAGAAAATGCGGCTGCGGGCATCAATGCGGCACTTGCACGGACCGCGCCACCAGTATGCAGCAGCTGACGATGTGACAGTGGTGACAGTCGTCAAGGACGGGCGGTTTTTCCTGGATGAGTTCTTTGCCCATTACCGGTCAATGGGCATCCGCCACTTTGTCTTTGTCGACAATGGCTCATCTGACGGGACAATCAGGCGAATACAACAGGAGCCCGGCACGGTTGTCCTGCAGTCTGCATTGCCGACTGCGGAATTCGAACCTGATTTCCGGCGCTATGCCGCTGAACGGTACTGCACCGGCAGATGGTGCCTTTACGCTGACATTGATGAGCTGTTTGACTTTGACGGCCGCGAAGACACCGGTTTGAATTGCCTCATCCATTATATGAATGCGAACGGCTACACAGCGCTGGCCGCCCAGATGCTAGATCTGTTTCCCGCCGCGACACTTCGCGAAGCGTCTGACTGGCCTTTTTCCAAGGTGCTGAAAGAGTACCGGTATTTCGATCTCGAAGCGATCGAAACAGTGCCCTATCACCAGAACAGCCATCCGCTGACTGCCGGGTTCTCCTATTTTCTGCAACACAACAGCGTTCCTGGAGAGCACATTCAGTTCCTGTTCGGCGGCATTCGAAACAAGATCTTCGGGGAACAGTGCTGCCTGACAAAGCATCCTCTGGTTTTCCTGGGACCCGGCGTTGAGGCCGGCGTGCATCCTCATTGTTCAGCACGGGTGCGGTGTGCCGATTTCACTGCCTTGCTGCGTCACTATAAATTTTGCAACAGCCCCATCGAACGGGACCGGCAATCCGTCCATGACGGCATTATCCCGCATGGAGCAGACAAATTGCGCCTGGCCGTCCTGGACCAGCAGGACGACCTGACGCTTCACACCCCCCAGGCCCAGGAATACTCCGGCATTGAAGACCTGTATAAAAAAGGATTTTTGATCCGCTCCCAAAAATTCGCTGCATTTTCAGCCGCATATGCCCAAGGATGAACCGTCCATCGGGGCACCGCCGCATGCCATCGCGGCGGTGGTCATTGGCCGCAATGAGGGCGAGCGCCTGATCCGCTGCCTACGCTCCTTGCAAGGCCAGGCGCAGCCGCTGATCTATGTGGACAGCGGCTCCAGCGACGGCTCGGCAGCTGCCGCCCGGGCACTGGGCGCCGAAGTGGTTGATCTGGACCTGTCCCAGCCGTTCACGGCGGCGCGTGCGCGCAATGCCGGGCTGGCAGTTTTGGGTGAGAGAGCCGGCTGCGTGCAGTTCGTGGACGGCGATTGCGAGGTGGACACGGATTGGATCACCACTGCAGCAGCGTTCCTGCAGGCGCATCCCCAAGCGGCCGTGGTTTGCGGGCGGCGGCGGGAGCGGTTCCCCGATGCCTCGGTCTACAACCGGCTGTGCGATGCGGAATGGGACACCCCCCTGGGCGAAGCCAAGGCCTGCGGCGGCGACGCGCTGATGCGGGTTGCGGCGGTCCGTGCGGCGGGCGGATACCGCGGCAGCCTGATCGCCGGGGAAGAGCCGGAACTGTGCCTGCGGCTGCGGCGGGACGGGTGGCGGATCTGGCGGATTGATGCGGAAATGACCCTGCATGACGCGCAGATGCAGCACTTTGGCCAGTGGTGGCGGCGCAGCCGCCGGGCCGGCCATGCATTCGCCGAAGGCGCCGCCTTGCATGGGGCGGGACCGGAACGCCATTGGGCCGCCGAAACCCGCCGCGCGCTGTTCTGGGGGACGGCACTGCCGGCAGGTATCATCCTGGCTGGTCTGATGAACCCGTTCTTGATGATTGCTATACTGATCTACCCGGCGCAGTTTCTGCGCCTGGCCCGTCGCATGGGATACACGCAGGCGCTGTTTGCCGTCATCGGAAAATTCGCCGAAGCTGCCGGCGCTGTGGAGTTCTATTGGCGCCGCTGGCATGGCAGGGCTCGCGGCATTCTCGAGTATAAGTAGCGCCGGCTGGGGCTTTGCCCCTCTTCGCCTCGCGGCCAATTCACCCCAGGATATTTACGGCCAGAAGAATAAAGGGCCCAGGTCCTCATCTGGCCCTTAATCTTCCCTGAGTACGCGGCATAGCCTCGCCAAAAGGCTGGGCATTGCCGCCCGTCACCGCGCCCGGATGCGCCAAGCCCTGAGCATCTGGCCAGGCAGGATCATCAGGCATTTGGCATAGCGCGGCAGCAGCCGCGCCGGGCTGGACAACGCCCGCCACAGCCACTCCATCGCCACCGCCCGCACCCAGGCGGGCGCCCGCTTCTGATGGCCGCCAAGAAAATCCAGCCCGGCTCCGATCGAGGCAAACCCCGTGCGCGGCGACATCCGGCGGCCGCGTTGGGCAAACCGTTCCTGCTTTGGCGCGCCCAGCGCCAGGAAGCACAATGCAACGCCGGTCCCTTCCAGGCGGTGCAGGATCTGATCCGCTTCTGGCCCGTCCGGGTCAAACCCGCCTGATGGCGCATGGACCCAGGCAATGTCCAGTCCCGGCACCTGTGCCAGCAAAGCGGCCTCGGCGTCCTGCAGCGCCGCATCCGTGCTGCCCACGAGGGCCACCGGAACCCCGGCCTCTGCCGCCAGGCGGCACAGCGGCAGCACCATGTCCGAGCCGGGCATCAATTCCACCGGGCGGCGGGCAAGCCGCGACAGCCAGACAACCGGACGCCCGTCTGCAACAACCAGGTCCTGCGCCTGATAGGCCGCCAGAAAGCCCGGGGACTCCGCCATCTTGACCAGGTGGTCCAGATTTACCGTGGCCAAGGCAAACCCCTGCGAGGCCTTGAACCGGGCCCGGACCTCGGCTTCAAGCATGGAACGCGCCGGCATGGTCACCGCAACCCGGCGGCCGTGAAATTCGAAATACAATGCAGCCTCCAACAACAATGCCGCCTCCTCATACCGCCGGCACGGCGGCCAGGCCAGCAGACCCGCATCCGCTGCGCCCTGAGCGTGGCAAAGCTGCACGCTGTTTACCTCTTCTTGCAAATCCGCGGGACAGGGACGTCCGCAACCGGTAAACTTTGATGCAAATCCGGGGAATTGAGGGGGCACGAAGGCTTTGCCCAACACTTTGGCCTATCTGATGCTGCTGGCTTGGCCGCTGGCCAGCCTGATCCTGTTCCGGCGCCTGCCGCTGGAGCGGGCAATCCTGTGGTGCATCATCGCAGGCTATCTGCTGCTGCCGCCGCTGGCCGAGTTCGACCTGCCGCTGGTGCCGGATATGGACAAATTCGCCATTCCTTCGGTGATGGCGTTCCTTTTGTGCCTGCTGCTGCTGCACAGGCCGGTGCCGCTGCTGCCGCGGCACCCTGCGGTGCGGCTGCTGGCGCTTTTGTTTGTGTTCGGCGTCATCCCCACGGTGCTGACCAATGGCGAGCCGGTCCTGTTCCGCAGGATCGCCAATTCCGATCCGATCATATTTCTGACCGATCAGCTTCCGGGACTGCGCTGGCGCGATCTGGGATCCGTGATCATCAACCAGATGATCGTGCTGATACCTTTTCTGTTGGCGCGGCGTTACCTCTCCACCCCCGAAGCGCAGCGCGAGCTGCTGCTGGCGCTGATGATCGGCGGACTGGCCTATACCGTCCCGTCGCTGATTGAAATCCGGCTCAGCCCGCAGATGAACGTCTGGATCTACGGCTTCTTCCAGCATGATTTCAGCCAGATGATCCGCCAGGGCGGCTTCCGCCCCATCGTGTTCCTGCCGCATGCGCTGTGGCTGGCGTTCTTCATGCTGTCGGCGCTGCTGGCCGCCACAGCCCTGGCCCGCACGGCCGCTTCCGGCCAGAGGCTTCGCCTGATCCTGGCGGCGGTATATCTGTTTGCCGTCCTGGTGCTCTGCAAGAGCCTTGCCTCGCTGGCCTATGCGCTGGCCTTCACGCCTGTGGTGGCGCTGGCGCCGCTGCGCTGGCAGCTGCGGGCGGCGCTGCTGCTGGCGCTGATCGCAGTGGTCTATCCGATGCTGCGCAACACCGGGCTGGTGCCGACCGAAGCGCTGGTGGCGCAGGCCGAGGCAATCAGCGCCGAGCGGGCGCAATCGCTGAACTACCGGTTTGAGAACGAGACACAGCTGCTGGCGCAGGCTGCGGAAAAACCCTGGTTCGGCTGGGGCGGCTGGGGCCGCAACCTGGTGCGCCACGCCGAGACCGGGCAGATCCTGTCAATCCCGGACGGGCGCTGGATCATTGTGTTCGGCACCTTCGGCTGGCTGGGATACATCGCTGAGATGGGCTTGCTGGCAGCGCCGCTGGTTCTACTGGCACAGGCCGCGCGGCACGCGCCGCAGGGCAGTGTCTCGCCGTTTGCCGCGCCGATTGCCCTCATCCTGGCCGCAACCATGGTGGATATGCTGCTCAACGCGACTCTGATCCCGATCACCTGGATGTGCGCCGGCTCGGTGCTGGGCTACGCTGAGCGGTTGCTCTACCCGAACCTTTTCAGCAGGAAACCTGCCCTGTTCGGCGGGGCGCAGGCGCTGATGCCTGACACCGCCGGACCGGAGAAGCGAAGTATTCTGTGATGCCGCAATCTTTCCGCTTTTCAGGCCCAATTCAACACATTGCGTCCACAGGCTGGCCCTATGGATTGACGAAAATGAAATGATTGACTCCGGGTTGCAGCACAGATGGGGATCTGGTGCTGCAAGGCCGGGATAACCCGCCGGGGAGAACTCCGGCACCATAAATCAACCCGTCCGGCGGGCATTTGCCAGCTCTGCAAAGCAGTCTGGCATCGTTGTGCCGGGCTGTTTTTAAGGGGCCAGTGGGTCAGGTATTGGCGATGCAGGATGGGAAACCCGCAGCGGGGGGCGCTGCCGGAGATATAGCAATTGTCGGGTTGTCAGTGACTGTCCCCGGCGCAAATTCTGCTGACGCTTTCTGGCAGAACCTGCGCGACGGCATTGAATCGATTGAGGTTCTGGACCGGGACACCCTGCTGGCGGCTGGCGAACGGGCGTCTGTGCTGGCCGACCCGGACTATGTGCCTGCCTCAGCCCGGCTGCAGGGGTTTGATGAATTCGATGCCGAGTTCTTTGGCTTCAGCCCCAAGGAAGCCGCCATCCTCGACCCCCAGCACCGCAAATTCCTGGAAGTGGCCTGGGGTGCCATGGAAAACGCGGGCCACCCGCCCGAAAGCATCGCTGGCCCCATCGGCGTTTATGCAGGCTGCGGCATGGGCAGCTATTTCTACTTCAACATCTGCTCGAATCCGGCCCTTGTGGACGATGTGGGCATGTTCCTGCTGCGCCATACCGGCAACGACAAAGACTTCCTATCGACCCGCGTCAGCCATGTGTTCAACCTGCACGGGCCCTCGGTCAACGTGCAGACCGCCTGCTCCACCTCGCTGGTTGCGGTGCATTACGCCTGCAAGGCGCTGCGGGAAGGCGAATGCGATATGGCGCTGGCAGGCGGCGTCACCATCGAGCTGCCGCAGGGCCGTGGCTACCTGTACAAGGAAAACGAAATCCTGTCCCCGGATGGCCATTGCCACGCCTTTGATCACCGCGCGCAAGGCACCGTCTTCGGCTCTGGCGCCGGTGCCGTGGCGCTGCGGCGGCTGGAGGATGCCATCGCCGACGGCGATCACATCTGGGCTGTCATCAAAGGCTCCGCCATCAACAACGACGGCGCGGACAAGGCCGGTTATCTGGCGCCCTCGGTCGGCGGCCAGTCGGCGGCGGTGCAGGCCGCGCTGCAGGCCGCAGGCACCCCGGCAGAGACCATAGATTACGTCGAATGCCACGGCACCGGCACCTATCTGGGCGACCCGATTGAGGTCACAGCCCTGACCGACGCCTACCGCGCCACCACGCAGGACAACGGTTATTGCCGCATCGGCTCGGTCAAGACCAACATCGGCCATCTGGACACCGCAGCGGGGGTTGCCAGCCTGACCAAAACGGCGCTGGCGCTGCACCACAGGGAAATCCCGCCCTCGCTAGGGTTTGAGACGCCGAACCCGGCAATAGATTTCGACAGCTCGCCGTTCCGCGTGAACGCTGCCCTGACACCATGGCAGCCGCACAAGGGGCCGCGGCGCGCGGGCATCAACTCACTGGGTGTCGGCGGCACCAATGCCCATGTGATCCTTGAGGAAGCGCCAGAGCGCGCAGCCTCGGAAGAAAGCGACTTTCCGTTCCAGATCTTGTGCATCTCAGGACAGTCAAAGGCCGCGCTGGACGCTAATACCCAGACACTCGCCGAGTATCTCCACGCCAACCCCGAGGCCGATCTGGCCGACGTGGCCTATACGCTGAAAGAAGGCCGCCGCGGCTTTGCCAAACGCCGCGTTCTGGTGGCGGAAACCGCCGCCGAAGCGGCTGATCTTCTGACAGAAAACGACCCGCGCAAGGTCTTCACCCATGACCGCCTCGACGACGCGCCCGAGGTGGTCTTCCTTTTCCCCGGCGGCGGCGCGCAATATGCCGGCATGGCCCGCGATCTGTACGAGACTGAACCGGTCTTTGCCGATTGGATGGACCGCGGGCTGGACCACCTGCAACAGAGCCTGGATTACGACATCCGCGCCATCTGGCTGCCCGAAGTTGGTGGCGAGGATACGGCAAACGCCAGGCTGCAACAGCCTTCGGTGCAGCTGCCGCTGATCATGATCGTGGAGTATGCGCTGGCGCAGCTGTGGATCAGCTGGGGCATCAAACCCGCAGCACTTGCGGGCCATTCGATGGGCGAAAACACTGCCGCCTGCCTGGCCGGGGTTATGCGTTTCGAGGATTGCATTGATCTGGTCCTGCTGCGCGGACGGCTGTTTGATACCGTGCCCGCAGGCGGCATGCTGTCTATCGCCCTGCCGCTGGCCGAGGTTGAGGCGATCATCGGCGATGATCTGGACATTGCCAGCGTCAACGCGCCCGCGCTGACTGCCGTTTCCGGCCCGCAAGACGCGCTGGACCGGTTGTCCGCCGACCTGACCGCGCGCGAGGTCGACCACCAGCGCATCCAGATCGACATTGCCGCCCATTCGCGGATGCTGGACGGCATCCTGCAGCAGTATGGCGATTTCATCCGCTCGCTGACCCTGTCGGCGCCAAACCTGCCGGTGATCTCCAACCGCACCGGTGCTGCGCTGACTGCGGAACAGGCCACCAGCGCCGATTATTGGGTCGGCCAGTTGCGCAACACCGTGCGCTATGCCGATTGCATTGAAACCCTCGCCAAAACCCCGAACCGTGTGTTCCTTGAGGCCGGCCCCGGCAAAGCCCTCAGCGCTCTGGCACAAATGTCGCCCGCCGTGCAACCGGGCCAGGTGCTCAGCTCGCTGCGCCACCCGGATCAGGACGTGATGGATGACAGCTACTTCTTCGGCGTCATCGGCCGGCTTTGGGCCTGCGGAGTCGAGGCCGACTGGCAGCAGATCTGGGGCGAGGCACGGCGCAACCGCCTGCCCCTGCCCGGTTACGCCTTTCAGCGCAGCCGCTATTTCATCGAGCCCGGCAAACCCGCAGTTGAACAAGACACGCCCCCGGCCCGGCACGAAGATCTGACCGATTGGGGCTACCGCCCCGCTTGGCGGCCCAGGTTCGCCGATTGCACCCTGGACGTGGAACATGAACTGGACCAAGCACCGCACAACTGGCTGATTTTCGAAGATGAAACAGGTCACGCCACCCGCGCCGCAGACCAGCTGCAGGCCGCAGGCCACAGCGTCACCCGCGTCCGCGCTGGCGACACTTATGCGCAACTGTCCCCGGCCTCATACATCCTGCCGCCGGAACAGGGCCGCGCCGCCTATGGCGCATTGCTGGCAGACTTGGCAGGCGCCGGGCTGCTGCCGGACCGCATCGCCCATTTCTGGCTGGTGACCGGGGAAGAAACCTATCGCCCCGGCTCCTCCTTCTTTGACCGCAATCTGGAGATGGGCTTTCACTCCCTTACCGCATTGGCGCAGGAACTGGGCAATGCCGATCTGCCCGGCCCACTGCATATCAACGTCTTCACCACCGGCGCAGCACAGGTCCGCAGCGAAACGCTGCTCTATCCCGAAAAGGCGATGATCGCGGGGCCGCTGGGGGTGATCCCGCGTGAGCTGCCCGGCATCACCTGCGCCGCCATCGACATCGAACTGCCAAAGCCGCCCAAGGCGCTGTTTGCACGCCGCAAACCAGCACAAGCGGACATCACCCCGCGCCTGCTGGAAGAGCTGATGGCGGACCCCGCGAACACCTCCGCCGCCTGGCGCGGTGAAAAGCGGTATGAACTCACGTGGCGCCCGCTGCCGCTGCCCGCGCCGGAAACGCCGCCATTCAAACCGGGCGGCCATTACCTGATAACCGGCGGTTATGGCGGCATCGGCCTGACCATCGCAGGCCATCTGATGCGCGAATACGGCGCCAATATCTCGCTGATCTCCCGCGAAGGACTGCCCCCGCGCGCCGCCTGGGAGCACTATTTGCGCAGCCACAGCCCGGCCAACCGCACCGCTTTGCGCATCCGCGCGGTAATGGCGCTTGAGGAGACCGGAAAGGGCCGGATCCTGCCGCTGGCCGCCGACGTCTGCAACAGCGGCGAGCTGCGCCGCGCCCGCGCGCAAGGCGAAGCTGCCTTTGGTCCCGTCACCGGGGTGATCCACGGCGCCGGTGTCATCGATGACGGCCCGCTGCTGGCCAAAGACGAGAACCAGATCGCTCTGGTGCTGGCCCCCAAGGTCAGCGGGCTGCGCGCGCTTGATGCGGTCTTCCCCGATGGCAGCCTGGAGCTGATGGTGTTGTTTTCCTCCTCCTCCGCCGTGACCCGGCCTGCGGGCCAAGTGGATTACATTGCCGCCAATGAATTCCTCAACGCCTGGGCCAAGGACCGCACCGGCGGCCTTACCCGTGTGATGGCCGTTGATTGGGGCGTCTGGTCCGATACCGGCATGGCCGCCGACGCCATGGCCAGCCGCAACGGCGCCACCGCTGCCGGCACGATGGCCCCCTGTCCCCAGCCGCTGTTACAGCAATGCGGCTATGACACGGCCGGCAACCGCATCTTCACACCGCGTTTTGAAACCGCTGATTGGCTTCTGGACGAACACCGGACCGCCGATGGCACCGCCCTGGTGCCCGGCACCGGCTACATCGAAATGGCGGCAGAAGCGCTGTCAGAAACCGGTTTTGAAGGGCCGGTTGAAATCCGCGACCTGTACTTCATGCGCCCCCTGGTTGCAAAAAATGAAGCCCCGGCAAAGCTTGCGGTGAAACTCGAAGCTAATGAAAATGGTTATGAACTGTTTGTTTACTCGGCATGTACAAATGGTTACTCTCTAAATTGTCAGGCTATGCTGGCCTCAGCGGCGGCGGCAGAACGCCCCGCTGCACTCAACCTCCAGAAGATTTTCACCCGATGCCCGGAGGAGCAGGCGCCAATCAACGGGCGCTTGTGCTCCGCGCAGGAGGTGCATCTGCGCTTTGGTCCGCGCTGGCATGTGCTAAGGCGCGCGGCACTGGGCAATGGCGAGGGCCTCGCCACTCTCTCACTGCCGGACATCGCGGCGCAGGACGGCTGTCTGCTGCATCCCGGCCTGCTGGACCTGGCCACCGGCTGGGCGATGGGTCTGATCCCCGGTTATGACGCCAGCGCGCTTTGGGTGCCGGTGTCCTACCACCTGATCCGGATCTTTGCCCCGCTCACCTCCAGCATCTGCAGCCATGTGCGGCTGGCGGATGCGCCGGATGGCAGCTCTGCCGGTTTTGATATCACGCTGACAGATCCGGACGGCACTGTGCTGGTCCGGATCGAAGGCTTCCGGATGCAGCGCCTGACCAGCGGGTTCGACGCCGCAGCAGCCGAAGGGCAAGCCGACGCCACCGCCGCAGAGCTGGGCCTGGAACCTGCCGCCGGCACGCATCCCCTGTCCCCCGAGGAACGGCGCCTGCAGCTGAACATCTCCAACGGCATCAAATCCGCGGAAGGCGGCGAGGTGCTGGCCCGCGCCCTGGCCACCGGCCTGCCGCAGGTGGTGGTATCCTCTCTGGACCTGCCCGCACTGATCGCACAAGCAGGGCAGACAGCCGCCCCCGCCCAGGAGGCGCAGACGTTTGAACGCCCGCAGCTCGACACTGATTATGCAGCCCCCCGCAACCCGGTAGAGGAGGAACTGGCCGGCCTCTTTGCCGCCCTCCTTGGGGTGTCGCAAGTGGGGATCAAGGACAGTTTCTTTGACCTCGGCGGCCATTCCCTGATTGCGGTGCGGCTGTTTGCCCAGGTCAAACGCGGCTTTGGTGTGGAATTCCCCCTGTCGGTGCTGTTCGAGGCCCCCAGCGTCGCCTTGCTGGCAGAACGGATCATAGACCGCACCGGTGGCGGCGTTGCTGCGGAACCAGGAGCACCTGCCGCAACTGCGGAGGACGCACCATCCTTCACCCATCTGGTGCCGCTGCATCCGGGCGACGGCACCGGGCGGCGGCCCTTCTTTTTGGTGGCGGGCATGTTCGGCAACGTTCTGAACCTGCGCCAACTGGCCCTGCTCGTGGGGAAGGACCGCCCGGTCTATGGACTGCAGGCCAAAGGGCTGGTCGGCAATGACGCCCCGCACAGCCGGATTGAGGACGCAGCCCAAAGCTGTCTGGGCGAGATCCGCCGGATCCAGCCCGAGGGCCCCTATCTTCTGGGCGGCTTTTCCGGCGGCGGCATCACCGCCTATGAGATGGCGCAGCAATTGAAGGATCAGGGCCAGGAAACCGCCGCGCTGATCCTGCTGGATACGCCCCTGCCCGTCCGCCCGCCGCTCAGCCGCCGCGACAAGGCACTGATCAAACTGGCAGAACTGCGCAGCAAAGGGGCCGTCTACATTGGCGAATGGGCCAGAAACCGCATCGCCTGGGAGGTTGAGAAGCGCCGCACTGCCCCGGCTGAGACCGGCACCCTGCCCGAATTCAACAACCGCAAGATTGAGCTGGCCTTCCGCACCGCCGTTGAAACCTACCCCCTGCGCCCTTGGACCGGCCCGTTCACCCTGTTCCGCCCGCCGCTGGACCGCAAATGGCAGGTCAGCGGCGGCAATTGGGTCAGCGCCGCGCGCGAATATGTGTTTGATGACAACGACTGGACCCGATGGGCTGCGCAGACAGAGGTGGCCGAGGTGCCGGGCGATCACGACAGCATGGTTCTGGTGCCGAATGTCAGCGTGCTGGCCGCCGGCGTCAAAGCCCGGCTCGACGCCGCCGATGCGGCGGCAGGCCGGCCCCGCTATGCCGCGGCCGCGGAGTGACACCCATGAACCCGCAACGCATCCTCACCATCCTCCTCAACTACCGCACGCCGGAAATGACCCTGCAGGCCGCCGAGGCCGCACTGCGCGAAATGGAGGACCTGCCGGGCGAACTGCTGGTCATCGACAATGGATCCGGCGACGGCTCCTATGATCAGATCCGCGCCGAAGCAGACAAACGCGGCTGGCTTGGCAGCGGACGGCTCCGGGTAATCGCCTCGCCAATGAACGGCGGCTTTGGTGCGGGCATGAACATCGGTATTAAAGCCGGTCTCCACGACAACAGCGTGCCGGAATTCTACTACCTGCTGAACTCCGACGCCTTTGTGCAGGGCCGCACCATCCGCACCCTGCGCGACTTCCTGCTGGAACGTCCCGGCGCCGGTCTGGCAGGCTCATACGTGCGCGGCACCGACGGTGTGCCGCATCGCACCGCCTTCCGCTTCCCCTCCATCGCGGGTGAGTTCGAGGCCAGCGTACGCACCGGCATTTTCACCCGCCTGCTGAAACCCTGGGTGGTCGCCATGGACATGCCGCAGGACGAGCTGCAGGTTGACTGGACCGCCGGCGCCAGCCTGATGATCCGCCGCGAAGTCATCGAGGCCGTTGGCGGCTTTGATGAAACCTTCTTTCTGTATTTTGAGGAAACCGACCTCTGCCGCCGCGCCGCCCGCGCGGGCTGGCGCACCCACTATGTGCCAACCAGCGAAATCGCCCACGTGGGGTCGGCGTCCACCGGCATGAAGGCCTGGCAGCGCACGCCGCAATACTGGTTCGACTCGCGGCGGCATTACTTCGTGAAACACCACGGGCATGCCTACGCCGCCGCCGCCACGCTGGCACGGATCACCGGCAGCCTGATCTATGGGTTGCGCCGCCTGACCTCGGATAAACCACAGGCGGATCCGCCGCATTTCCTGCGCGATCTGGTCCTGTACAGCCTGCGTGCGGCATTTGCACCGCGGCCAAAACCATCAAAAGAAACGCGCGCGCCCTCTCCGATCGCAAAGGAGCAGAAATGACGTCCTTCACATGTGCCCTGATTGGCAATGAATCCCTTCTGATCGGCTGCGCCGAGGCACTGCTGGCACGCGGCCACCAGATCCGGGCCGTCGTGTCGCAAGATCCCGATATCCGCAGCTGGGCCGATGGCAAGGGCCTGCCCCTGCTGGACACCCAGCAGCAGCTGCCAGGCGGGTTCGACTGGCTGCTGTCAATCGCCAACCTGACAGTGATCCCTGATAAGGTTCTGGCACAGGCCGCCAAAGGCGCGGTGAACTTTCACGACGGCCCCTTGCCCCATTACGCGGGCCTTAACACCCCGAACTGGGCGCTGATCAATGGCGAGCCACAGCACGGCATCACCTGGCACCTGGTGACCAGTGGCGTCGATGAGGGCGACATCCTGGCCCAGCGGCTGTTCGATGTGGCGGCGGATGAAACCGCGTTCAGCCTGAATTCCAAATGCTACGCCGCCGCGATGGACAGCTTTGGCGAGGTGATGGCGCAGCTGGAAACCGGCGATCTGAACCGCCAGCCGCAGGACCTGAGCCAGCGCCGCGTGTTCGCCAGATCCGACCGCCCCGCCGCAGGGGGGCTGCTGGACATCTCCCGCCCCGCCGCCGAACTGGCGCGGCTGGTCCGTGCCTTGGACACCGGCGGATACTGGAACCCGCTGTGCGCCGCCAAATTGCGGATTGGCGGGCAGGTCGCTCTCACCGGAGCCGCGGAACCAGCAGTAGGCTCCGGCGCCCCCGGCACAGTGCTTGACGTCCGCAAAGACAGCGTGACAATCGCCACCGCAGACGGCGCGCTGATGCTGTCGCGGCTGACCACGCCGGCAGGCAAACCGCTGGACGCAACCGGGCTGGTCAAAGCCGGCGATGTGCTGCCGGCGCTAACCGGGGAAGACGCCGGGACCCTCACTGCACAGATGGCCGCTGCGCAGGGCGGCGAAAGCCACTGGCGCAAAGCGCTTGCCGCGATGCAGCCGGTCCATGTACCGCTTGCCACAGATACCGGCGGCGCAGGGGTAACCCGCCGGAAGATCGCCATGCCTGCCCCCCTCAGCGAGGAACAGGCCGCCGCCGGGGTGCTGATCTGGGCCTTGCTCAGCAGCGGCGAGAAATCCGCTGATGTGGCGCTGTCCATCGCCGGTATGAACGCGGTTCCAGGGCTGATATCCGATTGGGTACCGCTGCAGGCGCGGCGGGCACAAACCGTGTCCGGCCTCCAGGCGAAAGCAATTCAGGGCATTGAAAAAGCACGGGAATACGGTGGTTTTGCCGAGGACTTGGTCGCGCGAGCACCCGAGATTTCGGCGTTCTCTAAACCGGCCATAGGCCTGTCTCTGGACAGGGACAACCCGGTTTCAGGCTGCGCCGCCACCGTCGCTTTCTGCGATGGCGCACTGGCGCTGCACACGGACAACGCCCAGCTGAACGAACAGGCCGCAGAATTGCTGGCCGCGCGGCTGGCACTGGTGCTGGGCGCCCTCGCCGGTGATGCGGACCAAGAGGTCGCAACCCTCCCCATCCTGCCCGAAGCCGAGCGCAAGCTGCTGCTGGAGGATTGGAATCAGACCGCCGCGGACTATTCCGCAGATCTGACCATTCACGCCGCTTTCGAGGCCCAGGCAGCCAGCACCCCGGACGCCGCTGCACTGGTGTTCGAGGACCAAAGCTTCACCTACGCCGAGGTCAACGCCCGCGCCAATGCCGTGGCCGCACGCCTGCGTGAAATGAGCGTGAAACCGGGTGCACATGCAGGCATCCATATCCGCCGCGCGCCCGAGCTGGTCTTTGCCGCCTTGGGCGTGATGAAGGCCGGCGGCGCCTTTGTGCCGCTCGACCCGGCCTATCCTGCAGACCGGATTGCGCACTATATCAGCGACAGCCAGGCGCAGGTGATCGTGACGCAATCCGCACTGGCCAGCGCCCTGCCCGCCTCAGCCGCGCAAGTGCTGGAAATCGAAACCGTCCCCGCGGGGACAGCCGAAGATAACATCAATGGCGGTGCGGCCGGCAGTGATCTCGCCTATCTGATCTATACTTCCGGTTCCACCGGCCTGCCCAAGGGGGTGATGGTCACCCATGCCAATGTCGCGAACTTCTTTGCCGGCATGGATCAGCGCATCCCGCATCAGCCCGGCGATGCCTGGCTGGCGGTGACCAGCCTTAGCTTTGACATCTCGGTGCTGGAGCTGTTCTGGACCCTGTCGCGCGGGCTGAAGCTGGTCTTGTCCAGCGATGAAAGCCGGCTGGAGCTGTCCAAGGGGCCCGTGGCCCTCAGCGACCGCAAGATGGATTTCAACCTGTTCTACTGGGGCAATGATGATGGGCCGGGGCCGCAGAAATACCACCTGCTGCTGGAAGGCGCCAAGTTTGCCGATAGCCACGGTTTCAACGCGGTGTGGACGCCGGAACGGCATTTCCACGCTTTTGGCGGACCCTACCCGAACCCGTCGGTAACCGGTGCTGCGGTGGCAGCGGTGACGCAAAACATTGGCGTGCGGGCCGGCTCCTGCGTGGCCCCCTTGCACCATTCCGCGCGGATCGCCGAGGAATGGGCGGTGATCGACAACCTGACAGCAGGCCGCGCCGGGATCGGCTTTGCCTCAGGCTGGCAGCCGGATGATTTCATCCTGCGGCCCGAAAACACGCCGCCTGCAAACAAACCGGCGTTGTTTGAGAGCATTGAAACCGTGCGCAAACTCTGGCGCGGCGAAGAGGTTGCCTTTGCCCGCAAGGATGGCAGCGATCATCGCGTGGTCACCCAGCCCCGTCCTGTCTCAGCCGAACTGCCGGTCTGGGTCACCACCGCGGGCAACCCCGAGACCTGGCGCGAGGCCGGGGCGATCGGGGCAAACGTGCTGACCCATCTCTTGGGCCAAAGCATCGACGAGGTCGCGGGCAAAATCCGTATCTATCATGACGCTTTGCGCGATGCCGGCCATGACCCCGCGGATTTCAAGGTTACCCTGATGCTGCACAGCTATCTGGCAGCCACCCGCGAGGAAGCCCGCCAAGTGGCGCGCGAGCCGATGAAGGACTACCTGCGCTCGGCCGCCGGCCTGATCAAGCAATATGCCTGGGCCTTCCCGGCCTTCAAGAAACCCGAAGGTGTAAAGAACCCGTTCGAGATGGATCTGGGATCGCTGTCGGAGGAGGAACTGGAAGCGATCCTCGACTTCGCTTTCGAGCGGTATTTTGAGGACTCCGGCCTGTTCGGCACCATTCAGGACGCCTGCCTGCGGGTCGAGCAGCTGAAGCGCATCGGTGTGGATGAGATCGCCTGCCTGATCGACTATGGCATCGCACCGGATGTGGTACTGGAGGGGCTAAGGCCGCTGGCCGAAGTGCTGCGCCTGTCGAACGCACCGCAAGAGCTGGCGGCGGATGACTTCTCGCTGGCTGCACAGATCGTGCGCCACGGCGTCAGCCATATGCAGTGCACGCCTTCAATGGCGCGGATGATTGCCGCGGATAAAGACGCCGGCGCCTGTTTGGCACAATTGCAGCATCTGCTGGTGGGGGGCGAGGCCTTGCCGGGGGATCTGGTGCAAGCGCTGCGCGAGGCAACCTGCGCGGAGATCCACAACATGTACGGCCCGACCGAGACGACGATCTGGTCGACGGTGGAGAAAGTCATGGCTGTCCCGGCGGGGACAACCGGGATCGGCACGCCGATTGCCAATACGCAGGTTTACGTTCTGGACGAAAAACAGATGCCTGTCCCCGCGGGGACGCCCGGTGAATTGTATATCGGCGGCGCGGGTGTCACAGTCGGCTACTGGCAGCGGGAAGAGCTGACCTCTGAACGGTTCGTAAACACAGCGTTCGCTGACACCCCCCTTTACCGCACCGGGGATCTGGTGCGCTGGACAGCCGGCGGCACGCTGGCCTTTCTGGGCCGCACCGACCATCAGGTGAAAATCCGCGGCCAGCGGATTGAGCTGGGCGAGATCGAAGCCGCAATGGCCGCCTTCCCCGGTGTGACGGGGGCAGTGGTTGTGCCCCGCGGCGATGCCGGCAGCGAGCAACTGACAGGTTATCTCACCGCCGCTGCACCTGTTGACGAGAGCCTTGTGAAACAAGCCTTGGCGGCCAGACTGGCCGAGGCGATGGTGCCCGCACGGATCGTCACATTAGAGGCTTTCCCGCTGACACCAAACAAGAAAATCGACCGCAACGCACTGCCTGACCCGCAGCCGGCACGGGCCGAAACCCCTGCGGCTGTTGCGCTGGATGCAGGCGCGCAAGCCAGGATCGCAACCGTCTGGAGCCGCATTCTGGGCATTAGCGGCATTGGCGCGCAGGACAACTTCTTTGCGCTTGGCGGCCATTCGCTGCTGGCGGTACAGGTGCACCGGGAATTGCGCGACGAACTGGGCGAAACACTGGGGACTGCGAGCCTGTCGATCACGGATATCTTCCGCTTCCCGACGCTGGCCGGTCTGGCGGCCCATATCGAAGGGCTTGCAGGCACACCTGCAAATGCGGAACAACAGCCGCAGGACAGCGAAGGACCCGACCGCGCCGGCACCATGTCGAAACGGCGGGCCATGCGTGCAAACCGCAGAGCAAGGACCGGATGACAGAAGCCGAAAACAAACTGGCAAAGCGGCTGGCACTGGTCCGGCCGCTTTTTGCCGCCGATGTGGCGCTGGCCGGGGCAGATCCGCTGGGCGCCCCGCCCGCGCCGCTGTCAGAGGAAGCCGTGGGGCTGTCGCCGAATGCGGTCGCCAAACGGCGCACCGAATTTGCCGCGGGCCGCGCGGCGGTGCATCAGGCGATGCAGCAGCTTGGGCTGGCGCCTGCTCCTGTGCCCGTGGGCCGCGACCGGGCGCCGGTCTGGCCCAAGGGGCTGGTTGGTTCAATCACCCATACCAAGAGCTGCGCCATGGCCGTGCTGGCCCATGAGGGCGACGTTCAGGGTCTGGGGATCGACGTGGAAGAGGACACGCCGCTGAAGGACGAACTGCTGCCTGCAATCTGCTCGGAGCGGGAACAGGCCTGGCTGAAACGGCAGGACAATCCCGGACAGATGGCCAAGGTGATCTTTTCCGCCAAGGAAGCGGCCTATAAATGCCAGTACACGCTGAGCCGGGCTTTTTTTGGCTTTGACGGGATGGAGCTGGAGTTTGATCTGGCGGCAGCCGCGTACCGGGCCGTGTTTACTGCTGACCGGCCGCCTTTTGTGCGCGGAGAAGCTGTCAGCGGAGGTTTTGCGGTTGGTGCCGGCCTGATCATCACCACGGCGGAAATCCGGGGGCGCGGATGATGGGGCGGCGCGGGTTTCTGGTTTGTGGCGCGCTGAGTGCGGCTCTGGGGCTGATGGCCTTTGCAACACGCAGCCGCGGCGTACCGGTTCCGCCGCCGCTGGCGCCGCCTGAGGCACCATTGAAGGTGTTTCACCTGGGTCATTCGCTGGTCGGGTCTGACATGCCGCATATGCTGGCGCAGCTGGCGCCTGCGGGGCATGGGTACAACAGTCAGCTGGGCTCGGGCACATCGCTGCGGGCGCATTGGGAGCCTGGTGAAGACATCCTCGATTTCGCAACCGCCAACCAACCGCCCGCTTACCGGGACGCGCGGGAGGCCGTCGGGTCTGGTGAATACAATGCCGTGGTGCTGACCGAGATGGTCGAGCTGCGCGATGCCCTCCGCTATTTCGGCGCTGCTGAGTACGTCGCGAATTGGGCCGGGCTTGCGCGGGCGGCGTCACCCGGCACACGCATATATCTATATGAAACCTGGCACAGGCTGGACGACCCGGACGGCTGGCTGGCCCGGATCGACGGCGATCTTGAAACGCTTTGGGTGACTAAGCTGCTGGGTCCGGACAGCCGCCGCAACCCGCAGCACCCGGTCTATCTGATCCCCGGCGGTCAGGTGCTGGCGGCGGTGGCGCGGGCGGCGGAGGCCGGGGAGATCCCTGGCCTGGCTTCACGTGAATCGCTGTTTGCCCGCACGCCGGCAGGGGAATTGGACACCATACATGTCAATGATCTGGGGGCCTATGCGGTTGCCCTGACCCATTACGCGGTTCTGTACCAGCGTACGCCCATTGGGCTGCCGCATCAGTTGACCCGCGCCGATGGCAGCCCGGCGCAGGCGTTCCCGGCGGACGCCGCGGCCAGGGTGCAGCAGATCGTCTGGGAGGTGGTGCGCGCCCTGCCCCGTACAGGTATCGCCACCGGGGGAGCACCGTCATGAAGCTGGAGGCGCTGATTACCTCTGTGGTCATGATCGGCCATTCGCTGTTCGGGCCGGACAACCCGCAGATGCTGGACCAGCTTCTGAATGCGCGCGGGCAGGCCGCAGCGGGGCCAACGGTGGAGGCGCAGATCATCAATGGCGCGCCGCTCAGCTATAACTGGCAGCACAGCAGCACCGCCGAGGGTGTTGATTCACGTGAAAGACTGCGCCGCCCGGCGGATGCGGTGATCGTGACCGAAGCGATACCGCTGGCCAACCACCTGAAGTGGAGCGATACCGAAGGCGCTGTCACCCGGTTTTACCAGCTGGCCCGGGCCGCAAACCCGGATGTGGATTTTTATCTGCAGGAAACCTGGCACAGTCTGAACAGCGGCACCGGCGCCGAGGTGCCCTTTGACAAGGGGGCGGATGTGCCCTGGCGCGAAAGGATCACCCAGGACCTGCCGCGCTGGCAAGCGGTAGTTGATGAGGTTAACACAGCCACCGGCGGCACCGTGAAACTGCTGCCTGCCGGGCAGGCCATGGCACGGCTGGAGGATGCGATCCTGGCCGGCACCATGCCCGGTCTCAGCAGCATCCGCGATGTGTTTGCCGATGATATCCATCCCAATGCCACTGGGTTTTACTTCCTGACGCTGCTGCAATTTGCGGTGCTGACCGGGCAGGACCCGGCAGGCCTGCCGCATCAGCTGAGCGACCGCTGGGGCAAGCCCTATCCCGCGCCGCCGCCGGACCTGGCAGCGCGGCTGCAGGACATTGCCTGGGCTGCGGCCCAAGGAACCGATGTGCGCACCGCCGCTTTGCCGCCGGATCCTGCCGCGCTGCCGCGGGAGGCGGCGCTGCCTGCGCTCAACTCGGTGATGGACGCTGACAAGGCTGTCAGGACCGCCCCACTGGCCAACCCCATCCGGCAACCCGTCGCCATCAACCTGGCAGCCATTGCCGACTGGAGCACCCAGGCGCCGTTCCTGGATCATTTCAAAACCGCGCGCCCCTGGATCGGGCATCTGCCGAAACGCTGGGGCGGTGCGGACCACCAGGATCTGCTGGCCGCCGGGTATCTGGACCCGGAAGGCTGGCCCACCGCAATCCCGCCTGAGCTGACATCAATCGGCACGGTGATCCTGACCGACCTGCCTGCGGAAGCCGTCTCGCTGGCGGGCCGCTATGTGCTGCGGTTCGAGGGCCAGGGCATTGTCGAGGTTGCGGGCCGGGCAGAGAATGTGCGCTACGGCAAGGGCGAAGTGCGGTTTGACTATACCCCCGGCCCCGGTCCGGTGGAAATCCGCATCCAGCGGACAGGGCGGCGCGGCGGGAACGGCGATGACTATGTGCGCAACATCCGGGTGGTAAAGGAAGAGCATCTGGAGGCCTATGAGCAAGGCGCGCTGTTCAACCCCTTGTGGCTGGACCGGCTGGACGGGTTTGCCGCGCTGCGGTTCATGGATTGGATGGCCGCCAATGATTCAGAGCAAACCGGCTGGGAGGACCGGCCGCGGGTTCCTGAATATACTTGGGCGCTGAAGGGCGTTCCGGCCGAGATCATGCTGGCGCTGGCCAACACGCTGGGGGCCGATCCCTGGTTCACCATGCCGCATATGGCGGATGACACCTATGTCCGCCAGTTTGCACGGGCAGCAGAGCGCGGCTTGGATGAGGATCTGCGCGCTTATGTGGAGTATTCCAACGAGGTTTGGAACTGGCAGTTCCAGCAAGCGGCCTGGGCCGATGCGCAGGCGCAGGCGCGCTGGGGCGGCGATGGGTTGTGGATGCAGTTCTACGGCGGCCGTGCCGCCGAGATTGCGCAGATCTGGACGCAGGTTTTTGGCGCCGACAGCAAGCGGCTGGTGCGGGTGATCTCCTCGCAGACCGGCTGGCTGGGATTGGAAGAGCAGGTTCTGACGGCGCCGCTTTGGAAGGCGGAACAGGCGCGGCGCCAAGCCCCTGCTGCCTATTTCGATGCCTATGCGGTGACGGGGTACTTCGGCGGCATCCTTGGCATCCCGGAACGCGCCGGGCACGTCCGCGCCTGGATCGCCGACAGCCGGGAGCAGGCCCGGGCGGTGGCGGCGGAACGCGGGCTGACCGGCCCGGCGGCAAGCGCATTTGCAAAGGAACATCAATATGATGCAGCCTCTGCCCAGGCCGGAGCGGAGTTGCGCGACGGGCTGATCTCGGGGGACGGCACCGATACATTGACCGACTTACTGGGGCGTGTGCTGCCCTATCATGCCCAGGTTGCGCAAAAACACGGGCTGGAGCTGATCATGTATGAAGGCGGCAGCCATGTGGTCGGTATCGGCCCATTGGTGGAGGATGAAACACTGACCCGGTTCTTCACCCACTTCAACTATACGCCCGAGATGGGCAGGCTGTACCGGGAACTCCTGTCAGGCTGGAGCGCCCTTGGCGGGGGTCTGTTCACCGCCTATGCCGATGTTGGCGTGCCCGGTAAGTGGGGCAGCTGGGGTGCCTTGCGGGTTCTAAGTGATGAGAACCCGCGCTGGGACGCGCTGGAGGCAGTGAAGTGACCAGAGGTGTTTCGGTCCTGATCCCGGCCCATGATGAAGCAGAGTATATCGCCGGGTGTCTGCAAGCGGTGTTTGCCTCGGATCCGCTGCCTGCGGGCATGGCCGCTGAGGTTCTGGTGCTGGCAAATGGGTGCCGCGATGAGACCGCCGCGCTGGCGCGGGTTCAGCAGCCTCCTGCTGGCTGGGATCTGCGGATTCTGGAGTTGCCGGAGGGCGGCAAGCTCGGGGCGCTGAATGCCGGCGATGCGGCAGCCCGCGGCGGTATCCTGATCTATCTGGATGCGGATGTTGCAGTCAGCCCGGCGCTGATCCCGCAACTTGCCGCAGCACTGTCGCAGGACGTGCCGCTTTACGCCAGTGGCTGCCCGCAGGTGGCACTGGCGCGCAGTGCGGTGACCCGTGCCTATGCACGGCTCTGGACCCGGCTGCCGTTTGTCACCGGCGGCGTGCCCGGGTTTGGCGTATTCGCCATGACCCGGGCCGGACGGCAGCGCTGGGGGGATTGGCCGGACATCATCGCCGATGACATCTTTGCCCGGCTGAATTTTGCACCGTCTGAACGGGTGAAAGTGCCGGCTGTCTACAGCTGGCCGATGGTGGAGGGTTTCCGCAATCTGGTCCGGGTGCGGCGGCGGCAAAACGCAGGCGTGGCTGAGGTGGCAAGCAAATACCCAGGCCTGCTGCAGAACGAGGACAAAATCCCGCCAAGCGCCGGCGCCGTGCTGAAGCTTCTGCTGTCGGATCCAGCTGGTTTTGCGGTCTATGCAATGGTCGGCCTGGCCACAAAAACACCGCTGTTTGCTTCAGCCAGCCGCTGGACCCGCGGCCGCTGAGGCCTGGGTTTTGCCGCTGGCCTGTCCCGGTGGTGCTCCCGCGCCCGCAGGGTGCCCTGGCTGCGCCAGCGCACCCTTGGCGGCCTTGGGCGTGGCCCGGCGCCTTGGCGCCGGGCCACGCCCAACGGAAGCGGTGCATCTGCAGATGCACCGGCGCCGGGCGGGAGTGCGCCGGTTTTACCCGGCGATGGCCTTGCGGAAATGGGCGGCGAGTTTGGCGGCCTCTGCGGCACTGTCATGACGTTTCAGCACGCGCCTGCGGCCCCCCTCGCCCATGCCGGTCAGCTGCTGGTGCGGGGTCTGTGCAAGGGTGAGGACGGCCTGTGCCAGGGCGTCCTCATCCCCGGCCGGCAGCAGCCAGCCCGTTTGTCCTGCCACCACCAGTTCGGGCGTGCCTGCGATATATGTCGCGATCACCGGGCGCGCGGCGGCCATTGCCTCCATCACCACCATCGGCAGACCTTCGGCAAATGATGGCATCACCAGCGCATGGGAGTTTGCCAGCTCTGCCTGCACCTCGGTTTCGGCAAGCCAGCCGGTCAGGGTGACGCTGCCCTGCAAACCATGCGCTGCAATTGCGGCCTCCAGCGCAGGCCGCATACCGCCATCACCAACCAGCGACAGATGCAAGTCCGGGATTTCCTGCACCAGCCGTGCCATGGCTTTCACCAGCACCATCTGGCCTTTCTGCTCCACAAACCGCCCGATCGCCACCAGCCGCAGCGGCCCCTGCGGCAACGGCGCAGGATCTGCAAACCGTTCCGGCTCAATCCCGCAATGCACCACTTTGAGACTGTCCCACTTACCGAAAGCGGCCCAGCGGCTCAGCTGGCTTTTGCCAAAGCTGCTGACAGCCACAGTAAAAGCCGCACGGTTGATCTTGTCGCCCAGCGACAGCGCTTGCGGCGCGTCGAACTCCTCGGGCCCGTGCACGGTGAAACTGTAGCCAGGCCCGCCCAGCGCATGGGCAAGCATCGCCACAGCGGCAGCGTTGGTGCCGAAATGGGCATGCATGTGCTGCACGCCTTCCGCGGCGCAGCGCTGTTTCACATAGGCAGCCTCACCCAGATAGATCAGGTGCCGCAGGAGGCCCTTGTCCGATGCGCGAGCCAATTTCGCCGCCAACCGCAGCGCTTGTGCAAAGCGGGCGGGGGCTGCGGCCTCCCTGGCGAGGGCAGCAAGCAGGCGCCCGGCGCCGGCCTGCAGCACGTAGCCGGTACGGGCTGCCTCAGCCTGATCCTGCGGATCCGCCAAAGACGCAGCCGAAGGGCGCATTGCCAGGCGCAGGATCTCCACGCCCTGATGTTCCAGCGCCTGCAGCTCACGCCGGATGAAACTGTGCGAGGGCTGGGGGTAAGTGTTCAGGACATAGGCAATTTTCAACGCGGCTGGTTCCGTGCAAATCTTGGGTCTGCGGCAGGTTAACGGCGGTTGAGCAGCTTGCCCAGCGTCCTGTTGCGCTTGTCGCACAGATGTGGAGAATGGGCTGCGGGGGCGATGATTGTTAAAATATTTCCGCCCCTCAATCCCGCATTCCTGTTGCAAGCGGCCCTGTGATTGACGCCCCCTGCCCTGCCGCCTAGCCTGCGGAACCGGACGTTTGGGGATTGGCGTGGATATGCAGCGGGTTACTTCGCTCTTTACCGGTCAGGGGATGATGGCGCGGGTGCTGCGCTCAGCCTCCTGGCTGATGATCGGCTATGGCGGCAGCCAGGCCTTGCGGCTGGCCTCAAACCTGATCCTGACCCGCCTCCTGTTTCCCGAGGCCTTTGGCCTGATGGCGCTGGTCTCGGTGGTGACGGTGGGGCTGTCGCTGTTTTCAGACGTTGGTATCGGGCCATCGATCGCCCAGAGCCCGCGCGGTGATGATCCGGAATTCTTGGACACGGCCTGGACCATTCAGGTGATCCGCGGTTTTGGCCTGTGGGCATTGACGGTGCTGCTGGCCTGGCCTGCCGCGCAGTTTTATGGGGCGCCGGAGCTGCTGATCTATCTGCCCATTGCCGGCGCCGGATTGGCAATTGCCGGCTTCAACCCGACAAGGATCGAGACCGCGCACCGGCATCTGCTGGCAGGGCGGGTCACGGTGCTGGATCTGGCGGGCCAGGTCATCGGGCTGGCGGCGATGATTGCGCTGGCACTGGCCACCCAGTCGGTGATCGCGCTGGTGCTGGGCGGGGTGATCCAGGCGGCGGCCAAGCTGCTGCTGTGCCACTACGGCCTGCCCGGTGCTGCAAACCGGTTCCGCTGGGAACGGGCCGCAGCGGGCGAGCTCATTCATTTCGGCAAGTGGATTTTCCTGTCGACCGCCTTCTGGTTTCTGACCTCGCAAGGCGACCGGGCGATCCTGGGCAAGTTTGTCCCGCTGGAGGTGCTGGGCATCTACAACATCGGCTATTTCCTGGCGAGTTTTCCGATGCTGCTGGGCCATGCGGTGAACCAGCGGCTGATGATCCCGGTTTACCGCGGCAAGCCCGCAAAGGAAGGGGCGGCGAATCTGCGGCGGCAGCGGCAGCTGCGCATGGGGCTGACGGCGGGGATCCTGACGATACTGATTGCGATGGCCTGGGCCGGCCCCTTGCTGGTGCAGCTCCTGTATGATGACCGGTACCTGCAAGCGGGGCCGATGATCGTGCTGATTGCGCTGGCGCTGGCGCCTGCAGTGATCACCATGACCTATGATCAGGCAGCCTTGGCAGCAGGCGACAGCCGCGGTTTTTTTGTGTTCTCGGCTGCGCGGGCCTGCTTGCAAACGGGCATGTTCCTGGGCGGGGTGGCCTGGTTCGGGCTGGCGGGCGGCATTGCGGCGCTGGGGCTGGCGATGCTGGCGGCCTATCCGTTGCTGGTGCAGCTGGCGCGCAGGCATCATGTCTGGGATCCGCTGCATGATGCGGTCTATGGGCTGCTGACCCTTGCGGCCGGGGGTGCGGCCCTGCTCTGGCACTGGGATGCTGTAACGGCCATGGCAGCCGCGATGAGCTTTTCCTGACCTCAGGCCCCGCGCCTGAACAGCCTGGACAGCCCGCGCTGGGGCCGCCGGGCGTCCATTACCGGGATTGAGACCACTGGCATCAGGCCGGTTTCCCGCTCCATCTGCGCGGCAGTGCGCAAAACCGGGTGGCGCAGCTCTTGCAGGAAGGCCGCCAAAAGCGCCGCGATAACACTAGCCGCGGCGCCCAAAAGGGCCTTGGTCTTGCGGGCGCCGGTTACAGGAAAGTCCGGCAGCGGTGCGGGTTCGATCACTGTCAGCCGCTCGGCCTGACGGCCGGTTTCCAGGCGAAAGCCGACCTCGGCCTCGTTGCGGCGGGCGGTCATTTGCGACAGTTCTCCCTGCGCCTGCTCCAGGCGGCGGTCATAAGCGCCTAGCCGGCGTTCAACCTCGGGCGTGGTCTGCAAGGAGGCCTCAAGACCGGTCTTGCGCTGGGACAAGAGCTGCTCCTGGGCGTCCAGCGTGGCCAGTTGCTGGTCCGCCTCCGCCAGCAACCGGCGGGCCGTGGCCGGGCGTTCCGTGGCCTGGGCCTGATCGGCAGCGCGGCGGATTTCGATGCGTTCACGGGCGATCTCCAGCAGCCCCTCGTTCATCGTGGCGATTTCGGCCCGGCGGAATTCGATGGTGCCGGGCAAGGTCACGTCGTTTTCATTCCGGTAGGCCGCGATTTCGTCTTCCAGGGCCGCAATCTGATCCGCCAGTGCGGCCTCCTTTTCGGCAAAGAAGCTGAGGGTCTCGCGGGCCTGGTCAATGCGGGTGGCGACGCTGAGTTCGATGGTGCGGCGGCCGAATTCGCTGGCGACCTGCTGCGCCTGCACGGCGGTGGGCATCCGGGCGGTGATGGTCAGCACCGAAATAGTGCCGTCATCGGCAAAGCCTTCACGCGCGGCGGCGACGCCGGTGATGCGGACCGAGCCCCGCAGCAGCGCCACTTTCTGCAAGGGGGTCAGTGCGGCCATGTCCGCGTAAAGACCGAATTTTTCGATGATTTCCAGCACCGTGCCGCGCGCCATCAGACGTTGTTCGATCAGTTGCATCCGCCGGGCAGAGGAGCCTTCGACCGTTGATTTCGCCAGTTCACCGGCGATCTGCGGCTGGGTGACCTGCAGCACCTCGGCGGTCTCAAATTCATGCTGCTGCCGGGCGGCAATCCAAAGCGACAGCAGGCAGCCCAGAACAAAGACGCAAGCGATGGTGAACAGCCTGCGCCGCACCATATCCAGGAAATCGCCAAGCGAGTATATCGGCCCCATCTGTCTGCTCTCTTGCGGCTGGTGTTCGCCAGCCGGTTGCCATCCATGTTTTCAGGCAGCCCGCCGGCCGCCGTAGCCCGTATTTTGACCACAGCAACCGGGCAAAACTATGACCCCCGGCTGCGTGGCCGTCAGTTCAGCGGGCTGTCCGCCTTGCGTGCCCGGTTCAAAACCACACCCAGCATTTGCGTATGGCCCGCCAGCATCTTCTCGCAAGCCGCTAGCTGGGCGGCAGTGGTGCTGGTGCCATCTGCAATCAGCAGCACCCCGTCCACCTGCGGCAGGAAGGCGGCGGTGTCGTCATGCTCCAGCACCGGCGGCAGGTCGAACAGAGCGGTATCGGCGCCCAACCGCAGCATCATGTCCTCCAGCACCCCGGCGCAGCTGCGGCCATGCAGGATTTCGGCGGCATCCTGATCCGCGGCGCTGTTCAGGCCGACAGCCAGCGAGGGCAGCGGGCGCAGCAGCTGATCCTCCAATTGAACGCGTCCGGACAAAAAGCCCGCCAGTTGCCCAGGTGCTGTCATTCCCAAGGCCCTCGCGGCACCGGGGCGGCGGAAGTTCATATCCATCAGCACCGTGCGGCTGTCCGGCACCCGTGCCAGGCTCAGCGCTAGGTTCACGGCCGTAAAGGTGGCGCCGCAGCCGGCGGCGGGCGCCGTCAGGGCAACCCGTTTCCAGCCGCGGGCCTTCAGCGTGTGCAACAGCCGGGTGCGCAGCAGGTCAAACGACTTGGCCGCAGGATCTGCGCGGAACCGGCTGACCAGAGGCAGCCGCGCCTGTGCCTGTGCTGCGGTGTCAAATGGCACCTGGCGGATCCTGTCCCAGGGGTCTGGCAGGGTCGCAGGCAATTGCGCAGGCGCCGCAGCAGAAGAGACAGTGGCCGCGAGAGGCGCCATTGAAGGCTGGCGGCCGCCATCCTCAGTGGCAAAAGGCATGGCATCCGCCGGAGCGCCGCGGCGGCGGAACCGTTTGAAGCCCTGCTCGCTCATGCCGTTCTGTTCCCCCTCCTGCGGGCTGCCTGCCGGACTGGCAGCACATGCCCCTGATCGTGCAAAATGCTTCACAACCGCGTTCCCCGCAATGGCTGACCGCGCTGCAGCGGGCACTCGGGCCGGGGTCTGCAGCGGATCAGACAATAATTAATATCCCGTCCCTTTCAGCACCACGCCTGCGGTCCGCCAGATCAGCCCCAGATCCCGGCCCAGCGACAGGCTGCGCCGGTATTCGAAATCCGCGTGCATACGGCTGGCAAAGCCGGCCTCATTGCGGACCGAAACCTGCCAGATGCCGGTGATACCTGGACGCAGTTCGTTATAAGCGCCGGCATCGCCATACAGCGGCAGCTGTTCCGGCAGCATCGGGCGCGGGCCGACCAGGCTCATATCGCCAACCGCCACGTTCCACAGCTGCGGCAGCTCATCCAGCGAGGTCGCACGCAGAAAGCGGCCAACCTCTGTGATACGCGGATCGTTCTTCAGCTTTTGGGTGTCATCCCATTCCTGGCGCAGCGCCGGGTCAGCCTCAAGATAATACTGCAGCAGGTGGTCTGCATCGCGCACCATGGTGCGCAGCTTCAAGATGCGGAAGACCTGCCCGCCGCGGCCCAGACGGGCCTGGGTGTAAAACGGCCGGCCGCCCTCCAGCCAAAGCGCTGCCGCACACAGCGCAATCAGCGGCAGTACCAGCGGCAGGCTTAGAATCACCAGCAGCAGGTCCAGCCCCCGCTTGCCTGCCGCGGCATAGGCACCGCCTGACCCCTGCCTGGACCGTCGCGCCTGAGCGATGCCCTTCAAAGCCGCATTTATGTTGGCTGCTTGCATCTGTTGCGCGGCCATTGCTGGCCGCTGCCGTTCGATTTCAGCCCGCATAAAAGACAGCCCCGCCCCTCCGGGAACCATGTCTTTCATTCGAAAACCCCCGCTCTCCAGCCTTAAATCCTGCTGGACCGCCGCCTCAATAGACGGCCGTTCAAACTCAACCCCGCATTCCGCAAATCTTTGACAGCGAAATGCCATTACTGATTTTCAGATTCAGAACCGGCCACGCCCCCACGCGCCCGCATCTATTTTGGAAACCGCCCAATTCCCCGGCGGCAGTTCAGTGCCGCACTTTTCTGCAGCCCGTCTTATTTAAAGCAAATTTTAGAAATTCCGCACAAAATGTGAAAACAGGCCGGAAAAAACCCGGAAACCCCATTTGAATAGAGATTGCCCGGAGACAATTCGCACCTCTTGCAAGCCATTGTTCACGCGGGAGCGCTTTGCTTGTTCGGGCTGCGGGGATCTGCGGAGCCACGGGCCGGTTTATTTACCCCGGAACTGCCCCGGGCTTTGGCCTGTCCAGCGCCGGAACGCATCGCTGAAACTATTCAGCCCGGAGTAACCCAGGAGAAAGGCGATTTCGGCCAGGGCCAGGCCGCTTTCACGCAGATAGCGAATTGCCAGCGCCTTGCGCAGTTCTTCAAGAATGGTGAAGTAGCTGGTTCCCGTTTGCGCCAGTTTGCGCGACAGGGTCCGCGGGCTCATCCCCAGATCCGCCGCCACAGTGCCAAGCGTGGCCGAGCCGCTGGACAGCCGCGCAGAAACCGCGTCTTCGACCTGTGCTGCAAGACCTGTATTTTTGCGGCCCCGAGCCTGGCCCGCCAGAAGCTGATCTCCATAAGACCGCAGCACGCGCAGCAGAACACCGTCGGCGCCGGCCAGCGGCAGCTCCAGATCTTCAGGCCTGAAGACAAACCGGCTGGCCGGGGCGCCGAACTCCACCGGGCAGCCGTAGAATGCCGAGACTTCATCCTTTCCGCCGCGGCGCTGATGGCTGAAGGCTGCCTTTTGCGGTTCAATCCGGGATTCAGTTCCGTCACGAAGGGCGGCAAAGAACACCGCTGCCAGAAATTCAATGTACTGCTGCGCGTGCAAACCGGGCTCCGCTCTGCACGTCCAGGTGAACTCGCCGTGCGAGGCAAGCCGGGAGGTCTCCAATTCCCAGACCTCGCTCATGACGCCGGCATAACGCGCGATGTTGCGCAAAAAACAGCCTGCAGTCGGCGAACTCCGCGCGATGTAGCCCAATAGCCCAGCCTGCCGCAAATCCGTTGCACAGCCGAGACGGAAGCCGAACAACGGGTCGCCGGTCAGTTCCGCCGCACGTTCAAAGAAGCCCGCGATTGCCGCAAACGGTGCTGCGGGGTCTTCCTTACTCAGCAGCGCCTGGCCGAAACCGGTTCCCGCAAATACTGCCGCAGGTGTATAGTCACGGGCCAGAAGATGGCGCGCGGCCAACTGGGCAAAAATCGCATTATGAGGTGCCGGAGTGCCGGGCATATTTGCAGTACCTCCTGTCACTGTTACGCGTGCGCCGCCTTGTTCCGGCGCGGCACAATCCACCGGGCTGCCGGTTCCCGTATTCCGCGCCGCCGTCTCTGGCGGGCGAAGGGCCGCCGGTGCCTGAACTCTAATGGATTTTGGGGATCGGGCGCAGAGCTGGATAGGCTGTCTTTTGCACAAATCCTGCGCGCGTTAGCCCATGACGCGCATACGTTCGGACAGTACCTTCGCCATACGGGTATTCAGCCCCATACCGGCGGGCGGAGCGCCCGCTTGCCGGAGCAGAGAATCAGCGCCATAAGCCCGGTAACGCAATGGCAAAGGAAGTGAGGGCATCATGCAGCCTCCCCGCAACGGCACCGGCTGGCTGGCCGCAAATCTGGACGGAGACACGCTTTCAGCCTGGGAAATGGCCGGCAGCACAGCGGGGCCGGCCCAAGTGCTGCGCCTGCAGGACAGCCGTCCGCCCGCGCTGGCGGCAGCGTTGCGGCAGGTGCTGGGCGGCGCGCCGCGCCCGGTGCTGCTGGGCGGCACTGCCCTGGCGCCGCCGCATCCGGTTCCGGTGCGGCCGGCCGGGCTGCCGGTGGCAAAAACGGAGTTGGACGGCATGCCGGTTCACGTGCTGCCAGGGCTGAGCCAGGCCGCACCCTGCGGGTTGATGCAGGGTGCCGCGGCTGCGGTCAGCGGCTTCTTGCGGCTGAACCCGGATTGGGACGGGGTGATCTGCCTGCCGGGCATGGTGACCCATTGGGTGCAGATCAGCGCCCGGGAAGCTGTCAGTTTTCAAAGTGCTTTGACCGCCCAGCTGGCACAGGTTGCGATACAGGGCATGGCACTGGAGGCGGCAGGCGCCTGGGACAAGGCTGTATTAGCAGAGGCGGTGGCAGACGGCATTGCCAAACCCGAGCAGCTGGCAGCGCGGCTGGCTTCGGTTCAGGCGGCTGCGGCGTTGGGACAGCTGCCCGCTGAAGCTGCGCGGGCGCAGATCTGGGGTTATTTTCTGGGCGCCGAACTGGCGGCTGCCCGGCCTTACTGGCTGGGCCAGAACCTGGCCTTGATCGCCGACCCGTCTCTGCAGGCTTTCTATGCCGCGGCATTGGACGCGCAAGCACTGCCGGTCACCTTGGCGGATCCTGGCCGCATGACGCTGCAAGGGCTGATCGGCGCCTGGCCAGGTTAGGTGTACCGCCTGCCAGCCTTCGCTGCCCTGGCAGTCCGCCAGCGGGACCGCATCATAAGGGCCGCAAACCAAGGTGTTTCAAGGTCATCCGAAGTGCTCCCGCGCCTGCAGGTGTCCCGGCTGTGCCGGGGCCCCTTGGCAGCCTTGGGCGTGGCGCCGCACAAAGTGCGGCGCCACGCCCAACGGGCACAGGCTTTCCGTCAGGAAGGCCGAAGCCGGGCGGGAGCGCTCCGCGGATGCCGGGACATTTCAAGTTTCTGTCTTGTAACGAATTCCCTTGCCGGGCGGAGTTTCCGGCGGGCCTGCAAAACACTGGGCGATGTTCATCCAGCTGACGGCAGTTTCACCTGACAGCTGCAGCCCGCTGTCTGCAATGCTGCGCACCTGCGTGACCACCTGGGCAAATTCCACCGCCGAGCCTTTGATAAATTCCCTGTCCTGCGGCGCGTTCCAGTCCCAGACTGCTCCGGACGGCCCGGTCAGCTGCACATACGGCGCAGGCTCCGGCACCGCCAGCCCGCGGTTGCGGAAACTCCAGCCGTAGGTCGCCACGCCCAGATGCGCGATGTTGCGGATGCGGTCCTGCTCTTGCCGCTCCAGCCCTAAAAGATCGAACACTTCCTGGCCATGCGCCCAGGTCTCCATCTGCCGGGCAGTGACCGAACTGAGCGCGCTCATGTCCGGTCCGATCCATTTCAACCGCTGTTTTGGATCCGCCTTGGCAAAGGCATCGGCGCAGGACTCCGCCCCGAGCCGCCAAGCTTCATACAGTGCCCGGCCTGACAGGCCGTTCAACCAGGGAAATTGACAGTCCAGGATGGGTTTGCCCGCCTGCATGTGCCGCAGCACCGGGGCGATGAAGGCGGCAAATGCCTCATCTCCTTGCAACGCTGCTTCTGCCGCGGCGTTGAATAGATGCAGATGCCCCAGCACGTGATCAATGGTCCAACCCTTGAACTGGGTCGCACGGTGGAACTCCGCCTCTGGCAGATCCTCCAGAATGGCCGCCAAGGCGCGGCTTTCGGCACGGAAATCTTCGGCCTGCTGCATATCTGTTCCCCGGTTGTGTCCGGCCGCAGACTAGCGGCCAGGCCATCAGGCCAGAACCCTGGACCGCACGTCACAAACGGAAGAAAGGCGTTCAAACCCCGGATATTGACTGGAACGCGCGCCCGGCAGCCTCGAAGTTGCGGCAGAGCGGCGCGGTAAGCTTGGACTGCGCGGCATAGTAGGCACCGGTGCGACACAGCTGCGCGGCAAACTCCGGGTGCACCCCGGCGTCATCAAACTTGCGCACCCGCTCCTGGCTAAGCCAGCCACGGCTCTTGACCTCTTTCTGGATCAGCTCCAGCCGCTGGATGCAATGCAAGGCGGTATAGGCCGAGAGATACTCAAGATAAGCGCCGATTTCATGGCCGCAGCCAGGGTCAAAAGTCTCAATCATCACATCGGCCATTTGATCGGGGGCGATGGGCCAGGTCTCATCGCCGATCAGCCAGGCGAAATCCTCGGCCCCGTGGCGCAGGCCCGCATATTCGAAATCAAACCAGCGCACAAACCCGTCGTCCCCGATCGCGGCATTGCCTGCACGGCAATCCCATTTCAGAAACTGAACTCCGGGCTGCTCCATGAATTCGGCGACTGCCGGATAGTCGAATGAAGCGGGGATGCCCATGGAATAGGCTTCCAGTGCGCCGGCTGAGCTGACAAAATTGCGGATCCAGCTGCGGTTGGCGCCAAGATGCGGCAGGACGGTGTGCAGTTCAGTTTTGCGGGCGGCTGCCTGGATGCGGAAGATTGCGGCGCAGGCCTCTGCCGCCAGTTCCAGCTGGTCGCCCGGCGCATGTTCGATAATCTCTTCGCTGAGCCGGACCTGACCGGTGTCTGATTGAAACAGCACATCGTTGTGAACGCCCAGCACCTGCGGAATGTCATCGCAATGGGGCGCCAGCTGCTCAAGCACAAAGGCCTCCAGATGGGTGCGGCGGAAGTTGGCGCGCAGGGTGGCGATCACGGTGCGATCCTTGAAATGCAGCCGCAAGGAGGACCGCGACTTCCCCCCCGGCGCCGAGATTTCCCGCGGCTCTTCGCCCAGGACCTCCCAGGCCGCCCCCGCAATATATGCTGAGCGTTCGTCAAATCTGCCATCAGCCATTCCCGGCACCCTATCCCAGCCTGCCGCCCGTAACCGGCGCGGATTCCCTTTTGTGAGTTAACACCCTGGCGGCAAAAGGCGGCGCTTTTCGGGACAGATTTGGGCAATTCCCGCTCTCCACTGGCTGATTCGGACGGCAGCAACCGGGGCGCAGGGGTTAATTGGAGATGGTAATAAAACAATGACGCCCCTATCGGGCCATTTGTTTCCGCCCCCGGTCTCCTTCGTTGAAATATTGACTAAAATGCGGTGGAAGTTTGGCCCTTCCAGCCCGTTTCCCTACTCTCGTTCAATGCGCGTTTGCGGCTGGCGGAAAGCTGCAGCGCCACTGTGATTCAAGATTTTTCTGGGGGTAGAAAAACATGGGCCGGGGACATTTTTCATATGGCTGGGGGCGCGGGAATGCATCCTGGGGCGGCAAGCAGGCTTGCGGCGGCAACAGCTATTACAATGGCGGCGTGCAAGGCGGGCATTTCGGCCGCTGGTACGACAGCACCCTGTCTGACCGCTATGGCTGGAAGGGCAAGGGCAGCAAAACCTGGTGGCAAGACAAGGACCCGGACGGAACCGGAGGCACCAAGGGGTCCAGCGGCTCCTATGGGTCTGGCGGCACAAAGGGATCTGGCGGCTCCTATGGGTCTGGCGGCTCCAATGGATCAGGTGGCACCAAAGGTTCTGGTGGCACCAAAGGATCGGGCGGTACAAAAGGCTGTGGTGGATCCAAGGGCTGGGGCGGCAGGGGCCATCACGGCAAGAAACACTGGTGGCACCGCGAAGAAGACGATTGGAACAGCAATGGAAGCGGAGGATCGGGCGGCACCGGAGGTTCCGGTGGATCCGGCGGCACGCACGGGTGCGGCACCGGCACCAAGGGCACAGGCGGTTCGGGTACGGGCGGTTCGGGTACGGGCGGCACCAATGGGACCGGCGGGACCAAGGCAACAGGCGGGACCAAGGGCACCGGAGATGGCGGTGGCAATGGCGGCGGCGATACCGGCAAAACCTCGGTCACGTTTGAGATCGGCGGCAATGGCGACCCCAGCGTCTCGGTCGAGGTCCTGCAAACCCCGCAGGGGCAGCTGTTCATCAAGATGGAGCCAACGTCCTGGGATGGCGAGGTTGCCGATATCGACGGGCTGTTCTTCAACATGGCGGAAGACTCCAGCGTCGACGGTCTGAATTTCTTTCCGGATGAAAATGCGCTGCCGGTCACCGGCCACGCGGCCAGTGCCAACGCCGTCAATGCGCTGGACACCGGCACCACCGTGCCCGGCAATTTTGACGGCATGGTGCAATTCGGCCAGGCGCCGGACAGCACCGACGGCACTGTCACCAATGCCAATTTCACCCTGTGGTCCGATGCCGGGCTGACGCTGGAGGACATCGACCTTAGCAGCATGTCGCTGGTGGTCAGCAACCCGGACGGCTCGCAGCACGTTCTGGAGGGCGGCTATGATCCGGCAGCTGCGGCCAGCAGCGGTGCATCTTATGCCAATGGCGGGGTGACCGGGGACGGGCTGAGCAATTGGTATGATGCCAATCTGGCAGGCCAGTTCCAGGGCGGCAGCGAACCCGGCACCGAGGATATCATGGCACTGATGAACCAACCGGTGGGCGGCACCATGCCCGGCAGCGGAACCGAAGGCGGTGCCGAAGATCTATATGAGATCGCCTGAGCCGGCCTGACCTATTCCACACCTCCAGCAGGAGGGCGCAGCAGGGCGCCCTCTTGACGTTTAATGCATTGTCAGGGCAGCGGATCCGTCTTGAACAAGCGGATTTTCAAGCCGCCATGCGCCACAGGAGCGCCAAAGGGCAGGAACGGCAGGTTTGCAGCCTTGGCCAGCCCGGTTTCCGAGGTGACAATGCCGACGCGCCAGCCGGAGAACCGCTCCTTCAGCACCTGCCCCAAGGCGCCGTACAGCGCAAACAGCAGCTTTTTGTTGCCGATCCGCGCGCCATAAGGCGGATTGACGATGACCAGGCCGGGCGGGCCGTCCGGGCGCTGCAGATCACTGACTGCGGCTTGGGCAAAACGGGTGCAATCCGCCACGCTGGCGCGGTCCGCATTGGCCGCGGCCATCTCAACCGCGCCCTCGTTGCGGTCGGAGCCGTGGAACAGCAGATCTGTTTCGCGGGCCTCACCTTGCTGTTTCAGCGCGGCCCAGGCCTCGGCGTCAAATGTGGCCAGTTTTTCAAAGGCAAAGCTGCGGCTGCGGCCGGGCAACAGGCCCTTGGCGATCTCTGCCGCCTCGATCACAAAGGTGCCGGAGCCGCACATCGGGTCCACCACCGGCTCAGCCCCGTCATAGCCGCATTCACGCAGGAACATCGCCGCAAGGTTTTCGCGCATCGGCGCCTTGCCGACAGCGGATTTGTGGCCGCGCTTGTGCAGGCCCTCGCCCGAGGTGTCGACGCTGAAGACGCAGAGGTTGTCCTCGATCCGCAGCTTCACCGTCAGTTCCGCGTCCTTGGTCACTGGCGCACCAAGGGTTTCCGCGATGGCCTTTTCCACCCGTTGGGCGGCGGCGCCGGCGTGGTAGATCTTGGACTTTTTGTTGGTCGCGACCTCAACCTTGACCGGCACATCCGGGCGCAGCACGTCGCCCCAGGGAAATTTGCGCGACCGTTTGTCGAGCTGGGCCAAGTGGAAGGCACGGAATTCACCGATCCGCGCCAGCACCCGCGCGGCGCCGCGCACCGACAGGTTGGCGCGCCAGACCTCGGGCCAATCCCCTTGCACTGTAACCCCGCCGGGAACCGCCTTGGGTGCGGCAAATCCCAGCTCCTTGGCCTCGGCCAGCAGCGCCTGTTCCAGTCCCGGCGGTGCGGTCAGGAATATCTCAAATGTGCTTTCTTGCGTCATGCCGCCTCCTTAGCTGCAAAGCCTGCGCACGGCGACTGTTTTTTCCGCAACCGCATAAGCGGAAAGTACCGTGGCGTCACAACCGTTGATGCTGCAATGCGGCATTCCAAACCCTCACCTCCCCCGACCGGATGGAGTTGTAAATTCCAAATAAAAACAGCTGCATACGCATTACTAAAAAATTAGTTTGACAAGATATTCCAACCTATGAAAGCTCTATAGCAGTCAGGTGCAGATCACGCACAACTGGCCTTAAGCGACTTTCAGGGAGGAAAAGATGCGTAAGTATCTTTTGTCCGCAGCCGCCGTTTGCGCGATGGTTGCCGGATCAAATGGCTATGCCGACGAAATGGCGGCCAAAAAATGGATTGATGAAGAATTCCAGCCATCGGTGCTGACCAAGGATGAACAGCTGTCTGAGATGCAGTGGTTCATTCAGGCAGCCCAGCCGTTCAGCGGCATGGAAATCAACGTGCTGTCGGAAGGCATCCCGACGCATTCCTACGAATCCGAAGTGCTGACCAAAGCCTTTGAGGAAATCACCGGCATCAAGGTGAACCACCAGATCCTCGGCGAGGGCGAAGTGGTTCAGGCTGTTCAGACCCAGATGCAGACCAAGCGGAATCTCTATGACGCCTATGTCAATGACTCCGACCTGATCGGCACTCATTCGCGTCTGCAGCTGGCCTATAACCTGACCGACATGATGGCAGGCGATTTCAAGGACGTGACCAACCCGGATCTGGACCTGGATGACTTCATGGGCACCCAGTTCACCACCGGCCCGGATGGCGACCTGTACCAGATGCCTGACCAGCAGTTTGCGAACCTTTACTGGTTCCGCAAAGACTGGTTCGACCGCGAAGACCTGCAGGCCGCGTTCAAGGAAAAATACGGCTATGACCTGGGTGTGCCGGTCAATTGGTCCGCCTATGAGGACATCGCCGAGTTCTTCAGCACGCAGGTGAAGGAAATCGACGGCACCGCGATCTATGGCCACATGGATTACGGCAAGCGCGCGCCTGACCTTGGCTGGCGGATGACCGATGCCTGGCTGTCGATGGCCGGTGCCGGATCGAAGGGTGAGCCGAACGGTGTGCCGATCGACGAATGGGGCATCCGCATGGAAGCCGGTACCTGCAACCCGCAGGGCGCCAGCGTCAGCCGCGGCGGTGCTGCCAACGGCCCGGCAGCGGTCTATGCGATCCGCAAATGGGACGAATGGCTGCGCAAATACGCCCCTCCCGGTGCGGCGTCTTATGACTTCTACCAGTCGCTGCCGGCACTGGCACAGGGCAATGTGGCGCAGCAGATCTTCTGGTACACCGCATTCACCGCCGACATGGTGAAACCGCAGTCCGAAGGCAACAACACCGTTGACGAGAGCGGCACACCGCTGTGGCGGATGGCGCCGAGCCCGCATGGCCCCTATTGGGAAGAAGGCCAGAAGGTCGGCTATCAGGACGTGGGATCCTGGACCTTCCTGAAGTCCACGCCCGTCGACCGTGCGCAGGCGGCCTGGCTTTATGCCCAGTTCGTGGTGTCGAAAACCGTGGACGTGAAGAAATCGCATGTGGGTCTGACCTTCATCCGTGACAGCTCGATCAACCACGAAAGCTTCACCGAGCGTGCACCGAAACTGGGCGGCCTGGTCGAGTTCTACCGCTCGCCCGACCGTGTGGCATGGTCGCCGACCGGCGTGAACGTGCCTGACTATCCGAAACTGGCCCAAATCTGGTGGCAGCAGATCGGTGACGTCAACTCTGGCGCCTTCACCCCGCAGGAAGCGATGAACCGTCTGGCCGAGGAAATGGACATCACCATGGCCCGGATGCAGCGTGCGGACGAGCAGGCCAGCGTCTATGGCGGCTGCGGCCCGCGCCTGAACGAAGAGAAAGACGCAGAGTGGTGGTACGCCAATGGCGGCGCCAAGCCGCCGCTGGAGAACGAGAAACCCGCAGGCCAGACCGTCAACTATGACGAGCTGGTGGCCCGCTGGGCGACTGAGTAAGCCTCTCCTCCCGGTCCGGCCAGGCTCCCCATCGCCCGGCCGGGCTGAACCCAGGCCCCGGAGACACTTTCCCGTCTTCGGGGCCTTCTTCCCAAAAGACTGCGCGCCCCTGCCCCCATTTGCACCTGGGCGCAAACAGGCCGCCTGCCAGAAAGTCAAAGCAAGATGGCACTCGAACTTAAGGGTGTGACCAAGCGCGTCGGCGCTATTCAGCACATCAAGGACACCTCGCTGGTGCTGGAACCCGGTCATTTTAACGTTCTCCTCGGCGCCACCGGCTCCGGTAAGACCTCACTGATCAAACTGATGGCGGGCCTCGACCCGATGGCCAGCGGACAGGTGATAATGGACGGCGAGGATGTCAGCCGTCTTAGCACCCAGAAACGCAACATCAGCCTGGTGCATCAGTTTTTCATCAACTACCCGCATATGACGGTGTATGAGAACATCGCCTCGCCGCTGAAAGTGGCCGGTATGGCCAAGTCGGAAGTTGCCGGCCGGGTTGAGGAAGCCGCAGACATTCTGCAGCTGAAGCCGATGCTGCACCGCCGCCCGCATGAGCTGTCGGGCGGCCAGCAGCAGCGCTGCGCGCTGGCCCGCGCGATTGCCAAGGAAAGCCGCGCGGTGTTCCTGGACGAGCCGCTGGCCAACCTTGACTACAAACTGCGCGAGGAGCTGCGCGACCAGCTGCCCGAGCTGTTTGCCGGCCGCGGCGCCGTGGTGGTCTATGCCACTTCGGAACCGGAAGAGGCGCTGCTTTTGGGGGGCAAGACCGCGCTGATGCGCGACGGGCGTGTCACCCAGTTCGGCCCCACCGCCGAGATCTACCGCAACCCGGGCAATGTCGATGCGGCGCGGGTGTTCTCGGACCCGCCGATCAACACCGCCGAGATCATCAAGCAGGGCAGCATGGCCCGCCTTGGTGCAGGCGTCACCTGGGAACTGAACGGCGATGCAGCGAACCTCAGCGATGGCACCTACACCATCGCGATCCGCCCGCATCACGTGCTGCCTGTGGCGAAAAACGGCGCCCAGGTGCAGCTGTCGGGCCAAGTTCAGGTAACCGAGCTGTCCGGCTCTGAAAGCTCAGCCCATTTCGACATGGGCACCGGATCGGACACCGGCAGCTGGGTCTCACTGGCCCACGGCGTTCACCCCTACCGCGTGGGTGAGTTGCACGATTTTTACATGGACCCCGCGCAGGCTTACTACTTTGCCCCTGACGGCAGCCGCGCGGCGTGAGGCATCAATGGCTAAAATAACACTCTCAAAACTGCGCCACAGCTATCTTTCAACGCCAAAGTCCGACTCGGACTATGCGCTGAAGGAGATCGATCTGGATTGGAACGATGGCGGCGCCTATGCGTTGCTGGGTCCGTCGGGCTGCGGCAAATCCACCTTGCTTAATATCATCTCGGGCCTGCTGGTGCCCTCCGAGGGCCAGATCCTGTTTGACGGCAACGACGTGACAGCCCTGCCCCCGGACCAGCGCAACATCGCGCAGGTATTCCAGTTCCCGGTGATTTACGACACCATGACGGTCTACGACAATCTGGCCTTCCCGCTGCGCAACCGCGGCCGGGATGAGGCAACAGTGCACCAGCGGGTAATGGCAATTGCCGAGATGCTGGAAGTCACCGAAATGCTGGAGCAGAAGGCGGCCGGCCTCAGCCCCGACAACAAGCAGAAGATCTCCATGGGCCGCGGCCTGGTGCGCGAAGACGTCAACGTGGTAATGTTCGACGAACCGCTCACCGTGATCGACCCGCACCTGAAGTGGAAACTGCGCTCCAAGCTGAAGGAGCTGCACCAGCGGGTGAAGGCGACGATGATCTACGTCACCCACGACCAGACCGAGGCGCTGACTTTCGCCGATCAGGTGGTGGTGATGCAGCTGGGCGAAGTGGTGCAGATCGGCACCCCGGTGGAGCTGTTCGAGCGTCCCGCCCATACGTTTGTCGGCCATTTCATCGGCTCACCGGGGATGAACATCCTGCCCTGCGAGCTGCAGAATGGCGCTGCGATGTTTGCCGGCAAGGCCGTTGCGCTGGAAGGCCCTATTCAGGGCGCTGCGAACGGCAAGACAGAAATCGGCATCCGTCCGGAGTTTGTCGCGCTGGCAGACCACGGCCTGCCCGCCACGGTCACCAAGGTTTCCGACGTGGGCCGCCATACAGTGGTGGAATGCGAGGCCGGCGGCCAGCGCGTCAATGCCGTTGTCGAAGCCAACGCCCCGGCCAAGGGCAGCGCCGTGCACCTCGCCTTCCGCCAGGACATGACCCGGCTTTACGTGGATGGCTGGCTTGCCACCTCCCCCGCTGCAGACGAACAAGGAGCAGCCTGATGAAAACCGAAAACCAGAAAGCCTGGTTCTTTGTGCTGCCGGTGCTGCTGCTGGTCGCCTTCAACGCGCTTATTCCGATGATGACGGTGGTCAACTACTCGGTGCAGGAAACCTTTGGCGACAACGTGTTCTTCTGGCAGGGGCTGGACTGGTTCCAGCAGATCCTGCGGTCGGACCGCTTCCACGCAGCGCTTGGCCGCCAGTTCATGTTCACCTTCCTGATCCTGATCATCGAAGTGCCGCTGGGCATCGCTATTGCCCTGTCGATGCCGCGCAGCGGCTTCTGGGTGCCGGTGTGCCTGGTGCTGATGGCGCTGCCGATGCTGATCCCGTGGAACGTGGTTGGCGCAATGTGGAACATCTTCACCCTGCCCGACATCGGCCTGCTGGGGTACTTTTTGAACCACACGCTGGGCATCAACTATGACATGACACAGGATCCCATTGCGGCCTGGGTCACCATTGTCACCATGGATGTCTGGCATTGGACCTCGCTGGTGGTGCTGCTGTCCTACGCGGGCCTGGTCTCGATCCCTGACGCCTATTACCAGGCGGCCAAGATCGACGGCGCCTCGAACTGGGCGGTGTTCCGGTTCATCCAGCTGCCCAAGATGAAGACGGTTCTGACCATCGCCATCCTGTTGCGTTTCATGGACAGCTTCAACATCTACACCGAGCCGTTTGTCCTCACCGGCGGCGGACCCGGCAATTCCACCACGCTGCTGTCCATCGATCTGGTGAAAATCGCGCTTGGCCAGTTCGACCTCGGCCCCGCAGCCGCCATGTCGCTCATCTATTTCGCAATCACGCTCCTGGTCTCCTGGCTGTTCTATACGCTGATGACCAAGGACGATCTGAACTAAAGGAGGGGAACATGCAGAAACGATCCATCGTCCCCATTATCTACATCCTGTTCCTCATGCTGCCGATCTATTGGCTGGTAGCAATGAGCTTCAAGACCACCAACGAAATCCTGTCGGGCTTCTCGCTGTTCCCGCAGACCTTCACGCTGGAGAATTACGCGACCATCTTCACCGATCCCAGCTGGTACTGGGGCTACATCAACTCGATCCTGTACGTCACGATCAACACAGGTATCTCGATCGCGGTGGCGCTGCCTGCGGCCTATGCCTTCAGCCGCTACCGGTTCCTAGGCGACAAGCAGCTGTTCTTCTGGCTTTTGACCAACCGGATGGCACCGGCGGCGGTGTTTGCCCTGCCGTTCTTCCAGCTCTACTCCGCCGTTGAACTGTTCGACACCCATCTGGCAGTGGCGCTGGCGCATTGCCTGTTCAACATCCCGCTGGCGGTCTGGATCCTTGAAGGCTTCATGGGCGGCATCCCCAAGGAATTGGACGAGACCGCCTTTGTCGACGGCTATTCCTTCCCGCGCTTCTTTGCGACGATCTTCATCCCGTCGATCAAGGCTGGCGTAGGTGTGGCGGCATTCTTCTGCTTCATGTTCTCCTGGGTGGAGCTGCTCTTGGCCAAAACCCTGACCGCCGTCGCCGCAAAACCGATCGCCGCCACCATGACCAAAACCGCGTCCTCCGCGGGCTATGAACTGGGCCTCTTGGCGGCTGCGGGAACTCTGACAATCATTCCGGGCGCCATCGTGATCTGGTTTGTCCGCAACTACATCGCGAAGGGTTTCGCGATGGGGAGGGTGTAATGTTTTCATGGATGGCCTGGACCTGGCCCACAGCCCTGCTTTTCATCGGCATCTTCAGCGCCATCGGCGTGCTGATCGCGGTGGAAATCCGCCACCCCGGCGGCGCGGCCCGCAAGGGCGTGCTTGGCCTCACCACCACCCGCGGCGACCGGCTGTTCATCAGCCTGCTTGGCACCTCCTATATCTTCCTGGCCTGGCTGGGACTGGTGGGAATGCCGCTTTGGTGGCCCTTGGGGCTGGCAATCGCCTGGGGCGTCTTCTGCTTCTGGAAGGTCTGACACCTGCGGGTCAGTTCTGATGCTGCCCCTGCGGGTCAAGGAGGCCGAAGGCCCCGCGCAGCGGCTTGTCCTTGACGCGCGAGACTTAAAAAAATTGAGACAGGCCTTGAAGGCAAACCTGCCCTTCAAGGCCCGTCTCAGCCAAACCCTCGAACCGATGCGCCAGGCACCGCCCGAAAGACTAGCCCATCACCCCGCAACCTGCTGAGACGACTCGCGCGGCAGCGCTCAATTTGACAACAAACGCCCCAGCCGCCGCACGTCTCCTAAAAAAATAGTTTTCACCAGCCTCCCCTTCCCCTAGCATGACTGGAACCAACAAATGAGCCGGACAGCCGAGGCAATGCGCAAGAAACACGACAATTCCCTGCTGACCGAAGTGGAGCTGGAGTTCATGACCGCCGTCTGGGACATGGGCGGCGGCACTGTGCGCGACATTCTGGCCAAGCTGAACAAGGTGCAGGAACGCGCCTATACCTCGGTGGCCACGGTTCTGAAGATCATGGAGCAAAAGGGCTTCCTCACCAGCGAGCGCAAGGACCGCTCTTTGGTTTACCGCCCCGTCGTTCCCAAGGCAGAGTATCAGAAAACATCTCTGAAAAACCTTTCGAGCAAGCTTTTCAACGGCGCGCCCGCCGCATTGGTGGCGCGGCTGGTCGATGATGAGGATGTGACCGACGAGATGCTCGAGGAGATGCGGGCGCTCTTGGAGGAAAGGCTGGGGGACAATGCCAACTGATGCTCTGCTGAATGCCTATTTTGACCTGAATATCCTGCTGCTGGCAGGGGCTGCGTTGTGGCTCTTAGCCCGCAAGCTGCTGGCGCGCAGCAAACTTGGCCGCGCTTACCGGCCGCAATTGCGGTTGCTGAACGGAATGACAGTGCTGCTGGCCGCGACGCCAGTGCTGATCATTGCCTTCACGCATTTCGTCACCCCCCATCCGCCGAATTTCTCCGACATGCTGGTCTCGCAGTATTTGCAGGGCAATGTCAGCATGAGCGCAGGCACGTTTGAGTCGCTTCTGGGCTTGCGTGAGGATGCCATGCGCGGCCTCACCAGCCTGCAGCCGTTTTGGGCCCAGGCCCTGTCCGCCGCGTTTGCAGCCGGAGCGCTGATCTGCCTCGCCCATGTGGCCGTTTCCATCTTCCGCCTGCGCCAGAACCTGGGCTGCGCCTTTGTCTGGAAACGGATCGGCCGGGTGCAGCTGATGGTCTCCGACACAGTCCGCGTTGCCTATTCCACCCGCGGTCTGTTTTGCCGCTATGTGGTGCTGCCTTCGGCTCTGCTGAGCGATCCGCGCGATCTGCGCCTGACCGTTGCGCATGAGCTGCAGCACTTCCGCCAGCGGGATATCGAATGCGAGTTCCTGCTGGAGATGCTGCGCCCGCTGCTGTTCTGGAATCCGGCGTTTTATCTGTGGCGGCACGAGGTGCGGCTGCTGCGCGAGTTTGCCTGCGATCAGGCGCTGATGGCACGGCCCCGGTTTGAGGTTCGTGCTTATTGCGAGTGCCTGATCCGCGCCTGCGCCCATGCCGCCCGCGGCCCGGCCCTGTTTACCCGCCGCAGCCCGGCAGTGGCCCTGGTCGACCGCCGCGAAACCCGCCGCGGCGCCTCGCTGCAACGCCGTATCATTGCGGTTACTGCCGCTCAGCCGCAGGGGCAAAACTCGCTGGGCTGGGGCCTGGTGTACCTGACCATGGCCGGGGCGGTGCTGGCCACAGCCATGCTGCTGCAGCGTCCCAGCGACTGGAGCCATGACCGCATCATGCTGTCGACCATCGTCAACCTGGAACGCATGGCCAGCCGCAGCACGTCACCTGCACTTGCCGTCAGCGCGCTGAACGGCGGTTTTGCTGTCCCCGCCCAGTAAGCAGCCGGTTTCCGGTTCCGGCCAGGTACAGCCGTCCAACATTTCAGAAATGCACTGCCTGTTCGGCATTTAGTGCCCGGCCACGGTTGCTTGGCGCCCCCGTCCCAGACAGGGCACGGCAGTTCCCCGCTCTTAGATTTCAAGACGCGAACAGGCATCACAGCCGGCACAGGCAGATTTCTGCAGGAGCGGCCCCGGCGCTTGAGCGGAGAAAGGACCAGGAACAATCCAGGGCGGCAAAGCGCCTAAGGCACAGGCGTGTTCAGGCAGTCCGGCGCCGGAAATTGCGCCTATGGCTCAAGGGGATAGAACCTGGCCCTGCGGCGGCCTAGCTCTATGCCACGGCACACGGAACACCGTGGCCGCTGGTAACGAACCAAACAAACGAATGGAGTGTCTCACATGAAAAAATTCGCACTGACCGCCGCCGCCTTTGCTGTTCTGACCGCTGCGCCGCTGGCCGCAATGGAATCCATCACCGAGGCCGACGTGGACGGCAATGGCACCTATTCGCTGGAAGAGCTGCAGGTGGCGTTTCCTGATCTGACTGCAGAAACCTTTGCCACCATCGACGCCAATGCTGATGGCGAGGCTGACCTGGCCGAGGTGAAGGCAGCGGCGGATGCCGGCCTGCTGGCAGCGGCCGGCTGAACCCGCGGCAAGGCGGCTCTCCCCCCCGAAACCGGGCCGCCTTGCCACTTTGTGTCTCCCCCACTGTTAAATGGTGACACGGCCCCGCGTTGCGGGGCCTTTTACGTGGGATGATGCTGTTTAGCCCTTATCAGCCTGTTGCATCAGGCGGGCAATGTGGCGGGCGAAGATAAATGTGGCGGGCAGGCCCAGCAGCAGCCCCCAGGCGACCGCTTCATAGGGGCTGAGCACCCGCCAGCCGATCCAGCTGCCTATCAGCGAGGCAAAGAAGATGTTGACTGCCGCAGCACCCGCGCCGAACGGGTAAAGCGCTGCCAGCAGCCGCCAGGAGGGCTGCGGTGTCATCGCCGGCTCACCAGGTATTGCACCACGCCAAGGCTGATGATCAGTGCGATGGAAGCGGCCAGGAACCAGAATTCCGCCATTTCTGTCTGCGGCTGCGGGATCGGGCGCTCGAAACCGGCGGCAAAGGCGCTGGAAGGGGCCAGCAGGGCGAGGGCAAAGAAGCGTTTCATCTCAGTGCTCCGTGGTCAGGGATTGATAAATTTCCGGCAAGGCGCGCGGCAGCCGGGCCGGGTCGGGCAGCAGGGTGAAACCGGCGCGGCCAAAGATGCGGGCAAACCAGTCCTGCCCGTCGGCGTCGATCACCACACCATGCACCGATTGGCCCAGGGCGCGCGCCTCGCGCACCGCCATGCGGCTGTCCTCGATGCCGTGAACGCCTTCGTAATGGTCCAGGTCGTTGGGCTTGCCATCGGTCAGCACCAGCAGCAGGCGGCGTTCGGCGCCTTCTTCGGCCAATTGGGCGGAGGCATGGCGGATGGCGGCGCCGAGCCTTGTGTAGTGGCCGGGTTTGAAGCCGCCGATGCGGGCGGTTACCGCCTCGGACATCGGATCCTCGAACCCTTTGGCGCGGGTCAGGAACACCCGGTCACGGCGCAGGGAGGAAAACCCCCAGATGCCCAGCCGGTCGCCCGCAGTGGCAATGCCGCCTGCCAGGGCAGCAAGGGATTCCCGCGCCGTCTCAATCACCGGGCGGTCGCCGACAGTGGCCTCGGTGGAGCGGGAGCAGTCCATCAGCACCGCCACGCTGAGATCGCGGGCCATCGGGCGGCTGGCCTGCCAGACCCGGTCGCTGCCCTGCTGGCCGCAGGCGAGGTCGACGTGGGATTTCACCACCGCCTCAAGGTCCAGCTCATCGCCGTCCAGCTGCCGCGGCAGCATCACCCGGCGCGGGTGCAAAGGCGCGAACTGGCGGCGCACGCGGGCGACAAGTTTGGGGTCAGGCTGGAAGCTGTCGGCGGGCTTGCCTTCGGCCTCCAGAACACGGGTGTGATCGGGCATGTGCTTGCCTAGGCGGTGGTTCCATTCAGGATAGGTGAACTGGCCCGCCAGCCGTTCGTGTTCGGCGTCCTGCGGCGACAGGTCCAGCGAGATCCGCAACCGCGAGGCCGCGCGTTTCATATGCTGCGAGAGGGTGAGGTTATCCTGATCCTCTGCCGCTTTTTGGGCGTTCTCGTTGTCGTCATCATCCACCATGCGGTTGATGTTCAGGCTTTCGGCCCAGGACAGGATGGATTCAAACCGGTGGACGATGAAACTGTCCTTGCGGGTGGTCTGGTCCTGATCCTGCCGTTTGGCCGTTTTGCGGGTGGAGACGGCGAGGCCGGGGGTTTTCATCTCTTCCGCCTCAGGCGCTGCCCCCCTGCCCGCCTGCGGCACTGGCAGGCGCAGCCAGAACGGCACCGGCTGATAGGTCCGGTAACCGCGCGGTTCGGTGCAAGTGCAGGGTTCGGCGATCCGGCAGTCGGAACCGATCTGGTCCAGCACCATCCGCTCAATCCGGGCCTCGGACCGCGGCAGGCCGCTGCGCTTGCGGGTTTCGGCAATATGGGCGCAGAACGCGCCATAGGCCGACCGCAGCCCCGGACAGGCGGCAAACACCTTATCGGCCGCGCGGGCATTGGCCGCGATCTCCAGCTGGTCGGCCTGATAGCGGTCTTCAATGCGTTCCGGCAGGTCTATAGTGGCGGCCATCGCCGCCAGCCACAGATAAGCCTTGCGGTTCAGCGCGCGGCTGGGGAAGGCAGCCATTTCCGGCGGCAGGCGCAGGCGCTCGCCGTCGAAGCTGGCCATATGCGTCATCTCCCGCGGAGTGCCGATGCGGCGCAGCCGGTCCGGACGGTGGTCCGACAGAACCGAGGGCGCCGGTTGGATTTCCACGCCCCCGGCCCCGCCCAGCGCCCGGAACAGCGCTGCCAGGCTGGCGCGCATGTCCTCAAACCGGACGGTGTGTTCCGCTTCGTCCCCGGCGGCGCCGATCCGTGTGGCCATGCCGTGCCACAGGTTGCCAACCGTTTCTTCGGGTTCCAGAAGGTCGAGAGCGTGGATCATGGCATCACCCGTAGACGCTGGCGGCGAGGTCGCGCAGCGCTTGGCTCACGTCTGCCTCGTCGCTGAGGGGTTCGATGATGGCGGCCTCCACCGCGCGCTCCACGCTCATGCCTTTGGCAATCAGCGTCGCGGCATAGATCAGCAGGCGGGTGGAGACCCCTTCCTCCAGATCCATGCCCGACAGCTTGCGGATATGGCCCGCCAGCCGCACCAGCGCGGCAGAACGGTCCGCGTCCAACCCGCTTTCAGACGCAACCACGGCGGTTTCGGCAGTGGCTTCGGGGAAGTCGAAGCTGATCGACAGGAACCGCTGCCGGGTCGAAGGTTTCAGCTTTTTCAGGATGTTCTGGTAGCCAGGGTTGTAGCTGGCGACCAGCATGAAGGGTTTTGGGGCTGACAGTTCCTCGCCGGTGCGGTCGATCACCAGGCGGCGGCGGTCGTCGGTCAAAGGGTGCAGCACCACGGCCACGTCTTTGCGCGCCTCAACCACTTCATCCAGGTAGCAGATGCCGCCCTCGCGCACGGCGCGGGTCAGCGGCCCGTCAACCCAGACGGTTTCGCCGCCTTTCAGCAGGTAGCGCCCGATCAGGTCGGCGGCGGACAGGTCATCGTGGCAGGCAACGGTGTGCAACGGCAGGCCCAGACGGGCAGCCATATGTTCCACAAACCGCGTCTTGCCGCAGCCGGTCGGCCCCTTCAGAAGAAGGGGCAGACCGTTGGCTTGGGCCATCTCGAAGACGGTGCATTCATCGCCTGCTGGCCGGTAGAAGGGCACGGAAGGCATGTTCATCGCGTTCATGGCTTACTCTCCCGGTACGGCCGCGGGGCCGGGTTTGATGACTTCGCGGCGGACCACGACGGTTGCGTAGATGAACAAGAGCGCGCCCAGGACCACCACGACGCCAGAGCCGAGGCGCATCAGGTAGAACAGTCCCAGCTGGTCCTGCACATCCATGTAATAGTCGCCGACAATGCGCTGCATGTGGGTCTGGATGGTGCCGGCAAAAGTCAGCACGAAGGTCATAAAGGCCATGCCGCCGGTCATCAGCCAGAAGGACGCCATGTTCAGCACCTGGTTATAGGGATCGCGGTTGCGCAGATGCGGCATTGCATAGGTGAACATCGCCAGGTTCATCGCAACATAGGCGCCGTAGAACGCGAGGTGCCCGTGGGCGGCGGTGATCTGGGTGCCATGGGTATAGTAGTTCACCCCGTGCAGCGTGTGCAGAAAGCCCCAGACGCCAGCGCCAAAGAAAGCCACGGTCGAAGCACCCAGCGACCACAGAAGTGCGGCCTTATTCGGGTGGTTCTTGCGGCCCTTCCAGACCATGACAAAGGCAAAGCTCATCATTGCGAAGAACGGGATCACTTCAAGGGTTGAGAAGATCGAGCCGACCCACTGCCAGTAACCCGGTGTGCCGATCCAGAGGAAATGGTGGCCCGTGCCGAGGATGCCGGAGAACAGCGCCAGGGCAACGATGACATAGAGCCATTTCTCCACCACTTCGCGGTCCACACCGGTCAGTTTCAGCATCAGGTAGCCAAGGATCGCGGCCATCACCAGTTCCCAGGTGGCTTCCACCCAGAGGTGCACAACAAACCACCAGTACATTTTATCAAGGCTGAGGTTGTCCGGGTTGATAAAGGCAAAGACCCACAACAGCGACAGCAGCCACAGGCCCATCAGCAGGATGTTGGTGATCGCGGTTTTGCGGCCCGCCAGCACGGTCAGGGAGATATTCACGAGGAATATCACCGCCGCAACAAGAATGCCGAACTTGACCCACAGGGGCTGTTCCAGGAACTCCCGCCCGCCGTGGATGCCGACGAGGTAAGATCCGACCGCGCCCAGGGTGCCGACGACAAGAATGGCCAGTTGGATATAGGCCAGCTTGACTGAGAACAGCTCACGCTCGGATTCTTCCGGCACCAGGTAATAGGCAGCACCGAAGAAGCCCAGCAGCAGCCAGACGATCAGCGCGTTGGTGTGCAGCATCCGCACGATGTTGAAGGGCAGCAGCTCGCTCAGTGTGTTGGGCCAGACATAGATCCAGCCGGCCAAAAGCCCGCCAAGGACCTGGATTGCAAACAGGCCCATTGCCACCATGAAATAGGCATAGGCCACCTTTTGTGATTGATACTTCATTGTTTTTCTCCCTCAGCCCGCGTCATTCGGAGGCCAGTTCTGGGTATCGGTCTGATCCGCCCAGCGCAGGAATTCAGAAAGGCCGCGCATTTCTTCCTCGGTGATATCGAAATGCGGCATCTGACGGCGGCCCTCGACACCGGACGGCTGGGCTTCCATCCAGCCGTTCAGCATTTCATAGGCGTCCTCGGGTTCGTCCAGCACGCCCCAGCGGGTCATCACATTGCCGACTTCAGGGGCGAAATAGGCGCCCTCGCCATGCAGGGTGTGACAATTGATGCAGGAGTGACGCTCCCACACATGTTTTCCCAGCCGCACCGCGTCGGTCAGTTCCATGCCAGCAGTGGATGTCTTGACGATGTAGCGGTGGCTGTGCGCGGTCATGGCCACGAACACGACAACGAAGAACAAGGAGCCCCCGTAGAACACGTTCCTGGCCCGCGACTTGGTAAGTATCTCTGACATATCGCGGTCCTGAGTACAGTTGCGGATAGGGTCTGCCTAAACCCGCGCACCGCCGCGTATGTTGTTAAAGCGCAAAGACCGGACCCATTGCTGCACGCAAGATGCAAGAAAAGGAGGACACGCCATGCGACGCCCCGATTTCGACAATCCGGATTTGCCCCTGTCAGACCTGTTTCATCACTGGCCCGCCTGCGCGGCTGAGTTCATGCGCCGCCAGATGATCTGCCCCGGCTGCCCGATCGCCCCCTTTCACACACTGATCGACGCCTGTGAGGAATACGGGCTGGAGGAGATGGATTTTCGGGAGCAGTTGCGGGGGGTGATGGGAGCCAAATAAAACTATTTTCAAGATATCGCTGCTGTTCTCTTGCAATCATGGATCGCATACCCCATCTCGGTCCAGCAAAGCTTCTTCTTAGACCTTCTGTTTCCTAACGGCCCCAGTTGTTCCTATGTCGACACTGGGCCGGGCTATCGCGTGTTGCGGATGGCATTTATTAAGGAGACGACACGATGGCCAATGGCACCGTGAAATGGTTCAACTCGCAAAAAGGTTTTGGTTTCATCGCGCCCGAGCAGGGATCGCGGGACATCTTTGTCCACATTTCCGCTTTGGAACGCGCCGGCATCCAGCAGCTTGACGATGGCCAAGCCGTGACTTTCGACATCGAAAGCGGCCGCGACGGACGTGAGTCCGCCAGCAACCTTGCGCTTGCGTAAGCCTTTGCAGGCATGAACTATTGACGGGAGCATTCTTGCGATGCCCCCGTTTCCTGCATCTGCCCTGTTTAACCTGCAGATGCGGTTCCTTCCAAAATTACCGAAAGAACAAACTTGATAGAAATCTCTTGGGGTTCTCCCATGACCATTTTCCTGCCCTCGGAAGGCCGGACACAAAAAATCTCGACGATTGAACAAGCCCACTTCTGGCTGCAGAAAGCCTGGCCGGTTTCCGATCGCAACAGAAACATTGCGCTTGAGAAAATTGATGCCGTCATGGACTGTCTCGCCCCCGTCGGCGCCGCACGCGCAGCTTTCCTCTCTGCTGTTGACACTGCTGGGTTTCACCCGGAAACCCTTGCTGCTGCTTAGATCGCCGCGCCTCACGCATCGGTTCCTGCCGCAGCAGAGAAACAGCCGAAGCTGAGCGTTCGCCCGCGAGTGTAAACCCTGCCCCGAAATCAAACCAGTAAGAGTGACAACATGACTAAGCTGAAAATCGAGGGGCTGGGCCTGGCCGGATTATCCCGCAAGGAAACAGCGATCGAAAAGACCTCACGTGCAGCGCGTGAAATCCTCGACGACGAAAACGAGCTTCGGCGCAGAAAAATTGAGCGCCTTAAACGGACCCGGCTTCAATATGAGCACGGTAGTCAGCAGCCCGAAGACACTCAATAATGAAGACACCGGTCAAGAAGGCTCGTGCCTGCTGAACACTGGGCATAGCCCGCCCACAGGCCGGTCAGGGCGGCAATCGCAGCGAATGGCCTGTGCAGTTTCTGGGTGCAGTTTGCCTGCGCACCAACGAAACCTTCCCCGCTTGGCGTTCCGGCCTCTTGCCCTAAAAGTTGCCTGCGCTGCCAGCGGGACACCTCCCGGTTTTTCAGCCGCCCCTACCCCTGCGCGCCGCTCAGGACCACCAGCCGGTGCGGGTCGGTGACAACGATATGCTTGCGGGTGGAATGAACGATGCCGTCCTTCTCCCAGGCCGACAGCAGGCGGCTGACGGTGTGCAGCGTGGTGCCGGTCATCTCGGAGATGTTGCGGCGGGTCACTGGAAAAGCGATCTCGATCCCCTCCTCCACCTTGCGGCCCGACTGGGTCACCATCCGCAGCAGCGCCGCCGCCACCCGTTGCTCCACCGCTTGCGTCGCCAGTTCGGTGATCCGCGTCTGCATCTCGCCCAACCGCTGGCCCAGGGTGCTGTAGCTCTCGGTGGCAAAGCCCTGGTACTTGGCGGTGAACTCGCCCCACAGCCGCACCGGCCAGGACAGCGCCAGCGATTCCGAAGCCGCCACAGCCGTCGCCGGATAGGTGTCGCGGTTCAGCGCGGGCGCAATGCCGAACAGCTGGCCCGGCGAGATATGCAGCGCGATGATCTGCTCGCCGCCCTCGGTGGTTTTCACAACACGGATGTAACCGTCCAGCAGCAGGTGGAAGCGGTCGGCGTCATGGCCTTCGTGAAAAACCTCATTGCCCTCGTCATAGCGCTTGGGCAGTGCTTGATCGAGGATCTCGCGGATCTGGCCGCGCTCCAGGAGGCTGAAGGGCGGCAGCCCGGTCAGGAGGCTTTCGTCGAGCTTGGACAAGAATGCACCGCAAGTTTGCTGAAGGACAAAGAGATGACCCTGCCGTTATCGCATAGTGACGCCAGAGGAAACAACCGTGCGGGAAAAACGGGAACCCGGAATTGGGGGAGCCTCCCTCCTCCCTGCCCGCCGGTGCTGATCCACGGGGTTCGGCGAAAGATTGCGTCCCTTGCGCTGAACCGGCGGGCGGCACCTGACCAGTGCCGCCCGCCTTTCTTTGATTGGACACTTGGAGGCCGAAATGGCTGCGCGAACCGACTATTCTGGACCCGTCCTTTTTTCCTTTGGCTTCAGGCCGTTCTTTCTTGGGGCCTGCCTGTTTGCCCTGCTGGCGATCCCCGCCTGGCTGCTGATCTGGCAGGGCACGCTGGAGTACAGCGGACCGTTTCTGCCAACCGACTGGCACATTCATGAGATGATCTTTGGCTACGGCGCGGCGGTCGTGGCGGGTTTCCTGTTCACTGCCGTGCCCAACTGGACCGGGCGGATGCCGGCGCGCGGCTGGCCGCTGGCGCTGGTTTCAGGCCTTTGGCTGCTGGGCCGGATCGCCGCTGCCGGCTGGCTGGGGCTGCCGGCGCTTGGGGTGATGGTTGCGGACTGCGCCTTTCTGGCCGCTGTGGTTGTGATGATCGCGCGCGAAATCATCGCGGGTGAGAACTGGCGCAACCTCAAGGTTCTGGTGCCGATCACCCTGCTGGGGGTGGCCAATGCCTGCTTCCATATTGAGGCGATGACCGAGGGGGCGGCTGATATCTCGCGCCGTTTGGGAATTGCCGTGCTGATCTTTCTGATCATGCTGATCGGCGGGCGGATCATCCCCAGTTTTACCCGCAATTGGCTGGCCAAGCACGGCGCAGAGAAGATGCCGGTCCCATTCGGCAAATTCGATGCCGTGACCCTCGCGTCGGGAGCTGCCGCTTTGCTCGCCTGGACCGCAGCGCCCTGGGCTGCCGTCAGCGGTGTGCTGTTATTGGCTGCCGGGCTGCTGCACGTCTTGCGATTGGCACGCTGGTGCGGGCTGGCCAGCCTGGGTGAGCCGCTGCTGTTCATGCTGCATGCGGCCTATGCGCTGGTGCCTGCAGGGCTGATTGCCGCCGCGGCAGTGCCATTTGGCTTGCTCGAACCCGCCGCAGCCGCGCATATCCTGGGTATCGGCGCCGTTGGCGGCATGACATTGGCCGTCATGATGCGCGCCACCATGGGCCACAGCGGCAGGCCGCTGGTTGCAGGCCCGGCTCTGACCGCTGCCTTCGCACTGGTCATAGCGTCTGCCGCTTTGCGGGTTGCAGGCAGCACTGAACTGGCCGCGGGCTGGACCGGTATCACCGTTTCCGGAGGTTTATGGACCGCTGGGTTTGCGCTGATGGTGCTGAAAACCGGGCCATGGCTGGCAACCCGGCGTGCGGGATCCAAGAAAGTGTCAGGAACGCGGGCCGGGCACCGGACCTAGAGCACACATGAGGCCGTAATGACGGCAAAGCTTACGCAAATTTAACGGCCTTCTCAGAGAGTGATATTCCGGGTAACTAGGCTTTGGATAGTGTGGGGAGGTCCTAAATGCAGTGGAAAGCTGCTGCCGCTGCTGTAGTGCCGCTGCTGCTATGGGCCGTCCAGAGCCTGGCGCAACCCGCCGGGCTTGAAGCATTCAAGCGGCCCGCTGCCGTGCCATTCCCGGAAGCTGCGCCCTACAGCCGTGAAATTGCCACCTTAGGCAAGATGCTGTTCTTTGATCCGCGCCTGTCCGGCGGCCAGAACATCAGCTGCTCAAGCTGCCACAACCCTTCTTTCGGTTGGGAAACCCCGGTGCCCAAAGCTATTGGCGCGGCAAACAAACCCGTGCGCCGCCATGCGCCGACACTCCTGAACGCGGCCTGGATCACCCCGCTGTTCTGGGACGGGCGCGCGGACAGCCTGGAAGCGCAGGCCATTGGGCCGATCACCGCTCCGGATGAGATGAACGCAACCTTTGACGGCATCACAGCCCGCCTGACTGCGGTACATGAATACAAAACCTGGTTCGAGCGTCTGTTCCCCGGGCGGGGGATCAGCAAGGAGACCGTCCTGACCGCACTCGCCACCTACCAGCGCACGATTGTCAGCGGCGTGGCCAGTTTCGACCGCTGGGTAAGCGGGGATGCAACTGCAGTGCCAGAGTCCGCCAAACGCGGCTTTGCACTGTTTAACGGACGGGCGAATTGCGTGTCTTGTCATTCCGGCTGGATGTTCACGGACAACCAGCTGCATGACATCGGAATTCAAACAACCGATCTTGGCGGCGGCGGCCTGACACCGCCGGACCCGGAGCTGAACTACCGCTTCAAGACCCCCGGACTGCGCAACATCGCTCTGCGGGCGCCGTACATGCACGACGGTTCGCTCACCTCGTTGCGCGAGGTGGTCCGCCACTATGCCGGCGGCGGCGGCGCCAAGGCAACCCGGACGCCGGATATCGAAGGTTTTTTAGCCACCGAAGAGGAAATCACCGACCTGATCGCCTTTCTGCAGACGCTGACGGATACCGATACCAATGTGCCAACCCCTATTCTGCCGGCGAACTGATGCGCATGGCTGAGGGTCCCCGCTTATGAATATCAAACGGTCCACCGTGCTGCCGGTTCTGGTGATTGCGGTTGCGGCACTGCTTGCGGCACTGCTGATCGGCAGCATGGCGATGTATGCCTCCAGCCGGAAAGACGCGGTGCTGGAAGCCTCGCTTGAGGTGACCCGGCGCGCCAGCGGCGTCAGCACCGGCATCACGGCCGCCGAAGTTTATGCCCAAGACGTTCTGGCGATGACGCGGCTGATCCCGCAGGAAGAAGTGGCCAGCCAGTTTCAATCTTACCTCAATGAAATCAACAGCGATCTCAGCGCCTTGCTGAAGCAACCGCTGCCTGGGCCGCTGCGGGCCGAGGCTGAAACCCTGAATCATACGCTGACAGAGTGGTGCGAATTGGCGGTTGTGCTTTTGGGCATCAAACCTGCAAAGGACATTCCCACTCTAAGCACATTGATGATGAGCAGCGAGGCGGTTACCCGGCAAGCTGCCACCGTGACCGGCCTGGCGGCTGTGCATGCGGAACAGGCCGTTGCGGCGGCGAACCGGGCGTTGTCCCGTATTTTTGTTCTGGGGCTGACCGGCACCGCACTGCTTATGCTTGCGGCACTGATTTTTGCCATTCGCAAGGCGCATGCAGTCTCAAGCGCGATGCAATTGGCGGCTTCCAAGCTGCGGCGGCTGGCAAGCCGCGAGCAATTTGCGCCTTCACAGGAAGCAAGTGAGATTTCTGCCGTATTTGCGGCGCTGAATACGCTGGAAACCAGTCTGGTGGAAAAGAAGCGGATCGCCGAGCGGTTGCAGCAGGAAAAAGCCCGGGCAGAAGCTGCCACCGAGACCAAATCCCGCTTCCTGGCAACCATGAGCCACGAGATCCGTACGCCAATCAACGGGGTTCTGGGGATGGCGGAAGTGCTGAATGAAACCAGCCTGACATCTGAACAGAAATCCTGCACCGGCACCATTCTGGCATCGTCCGAGGCGCTGTTGCGCATCGTCAACGACATTCTCGATTTCTCCAAGCTGGAGGCCGGAAAAGAGCAGATGCTGGAGCAGCCCTTTAACCTGCGCGACGTGATTTATGACGTCGCCACGCTGATGTCGCCCAGCGCATCCGCCAAGGGGCTGGAGATCTGTATCGACATTCCGGAGAACACGCCTGCCGTCTTTACCGGCGACAGCGGCCGGGTGCGGCAAATTCTGATGAACTTGGTGGGCAACGCGGTAAAGTTCACTCTGGAAGGTTACATCAGCATCACCCTGAACTACGACGCCAGCCATGCTATTCCTCTGTGCATCGATGTACGTGATACCGGGGTCGGCATCCCCGAAGGCAGCATCGGCCAAATCTTTCACGCTTTCGAGCAGGTCGAAAGCACCACCGCCCGGCGATTTGAGGGCACCGGTCTGGGCCTGGCGATCTCGTCGCGCCTGGCGCAGGCCATGGGCGGGCGGATTGATGTGAACTCTGAGGCCGGCACCGGGTCTTGCTTCACTGTTTGCCTGACGCTGCCGGTTGCGGCTCCGGCGTCCGCCCTTTCCCGGCCGCTTGCGGGCAAACTGGTGGCTGTGGCTGCGGATCTGGCCTTTGCCCGCGACGTGCGGCAGCGCCAGCTGGCTCTTTGGGGGGCAGACACAATCGCGCTTCACGGCATGGACGGTCTGCTGGAAAAAGTGGCCGCAATGGCTGCGGAACAGCGGCAGCCGGATCTGGTGCTGGTTGAAACCAGCCTGCCGCTGGAGCAAGCCAGAAGCCTGTGCCGGAACCTGCACAGTTTGCCAGGGTGCAGGGAAATGCCGATCGTTTTCTGCACCGGCGGCCAGATGCTGGCCGAATATGAAGTGCTGAAGGAATGCAAAACTCTGCGTGTGCTGATGAAACCGGCGCGAAACAAACTGCTTTTGCAGACCCTGCGGGAGGTCTTGAACATTGGTGTTCTGCCGGCCGCCGCAGAGCTGCCAAGCGCCGGACAGACAGCCGGGCAATTCAGCCACTTGCGCCTGCTGGCAGCAGAGGACAACCGTACCAACCAACTGGTTTTGCAGAAAATGCTGGCCCCTACCGGCATTCAGCTGACCATTTGCAGCAATGGGCAAGAAGCCGTGGATACATTTACCGCACAACGTTTCGATCTGGTGCTGATGGACATGTCGATGCCGGTGATGGATGGCCTTGAAGCCACCCGGCGCCTGCGGGCCTGGGAGCGGGAGAACGGCCGGGCGCCCTGCCCGGTCCTTGCGCTGACCGCCAATGTGCTGAGCACCGACGAAGCGGCCTGCCGCGCCGCAGGCATGGTTGAGTTTCTTTCCAAGCCGATGCGCAAGCAGCTGCTGCTGGAACAAATTGCCAAGTGGACTGATACGCCGTCTGCCACTGATGCAACGCTGCAGGCCCGGCAAGCCTGACACGCAGAGTCCCAACCTTTTGCTTTACCTGTGACGCAATGGCGCTGATCCGCCATGAAAATCACGACAATACACAAAATCACACTAATTCGTGATATAGTGGGCGCCTGTCTGTGCCCCGGTTTGAGTGCATTTCCGGAACCTGGGAAGGCGTTTGCCGGCACCGCTTGCACGGGGATGGCGAGCCGCACACAATGGCAGTTTTGGTGAAAGTTAATGAGTGATTGGGGGATCACATGTCCAGTTTACAGATCGGGGCCGCACGCCCCGCCGATGGCTATGCCGCACATTCCGAAAATCCAACTTGGGGGGCAACTGGCACAGGTCTGCTGCATTTGGCGCCCAGCGGCCTGACATCTGATGGCGGCATGGCCGGGGCAGACCGGCCCAACCCGCGTGAGATTTCCAATATCCTTTCTGCACAAGACGGCAGCACTGCAAATGCGGCGGGCGCGTCGGATTTCCTGTGGATCTGGGGGCAGTTTCTGGACCATGACCTGTCGCTGACCGGGGCCGAAAGCGAGACCGGGGCAGATATCGAAGTCCCGGCGGGAGATCCGTTTTTCGATCCATTCGGCACCGGTGACGCCGTCATTCCCTTTACCCGCGTGGCACAGCAGGCTGGTGAGTACCTCAATGAGATCACCGCATTTATCGATGCCTCCATGATCTATGGCTCGACGATGGAAACTGTCGCAGCAATGCGGGACGAAGGCGGCAGGCTGCGGATGACCAAGGACGGGTATCTGGACCGGGATGGCGACGGTTTCCTGACCGGGGACGTCCGCGCCGCAGAAAATGTGGCCCTGTCCTCGATGCACACGATTTTCACCCGCGAGCACAACCGGCTGGCCGGGGAACTGGCTGCAAGGGATCCCGATCTGACAGATGACCAGTTGTTTGAGGCCGCCCGCGCCAGGGTCGAAGCGCTGGTGCAGAGTGTCACCTTCAAGGAGTTTCTCCCCCTTTTGATCGGCCAAGACGCGCTTGGGGCCTATCGGGGCTATGACCCTGACGTGAACCCTGGCATTGCAATCGAGTTTTCTACTGCCGTGTTCCGGCTGGGGCATACGCTTTTGCCGGCCAATCTGCAGCTGGTGGCAGCTGACGGAACCGCCGACCTGCTGGCGTTGCGGGACGCGTTCTTTCAGCCACACCTGCTGAAGGAACCGGATATGATCGAAAACGTCATGCGCGGTGCTGCAACCCAAGCGTCCGAAGCCGTTGACACACTGGTGGTCGAGGATGTGCGCTCGTTCCTGTTCGGACCGCCTGGCGCCGGCGGGCTTGACCTGGCGGCGCTGAACATTCAACGCGGGCGCGATCTGGGGGTTGCCAGCTATAACGATCTGCGGGAAGCGCTTGGCCTTGGCAGGGCAGAAAACTTTTCCGATGTAACACAGGATGCCGGTTTGGCAGCCAGGCTGGAAGAGGCCTATGGCGAGACCGATCTGGTCGATGCATGGGTTGGCGGGCTGGCCGAAGACCCGTCCGGCAGCGGGCTGCTTGGGGAAACCTTTACCACGGTGATGGTGGACCAGTTCACCCGCCTGCGCGACGGCGATCCATTCTGGAGTGAAGGACGCGATGGCATTCCCGCCAGCGAGTTGAAGGCGCTGTGGGACACAAGCCTGTCCGAAATAATTTTTCGCAACACTGATATCGGCGCCATTCAAAAGGACATTTTTACGGCGATGGATAGGGCTGCCGGCACAATCGGCGATGACACCCTTGAAGGCGGTGCCGGACGCGATTTCCTGTTCGGCAGCGATGGCGCAGACAGCCTGGCTGGCCGGGTCGGCGGCGATGACCTTCAGGGGGGGCGCGGCAAGGACACGCTTGCTGGCAACCAGGGGGACGATTGCCTGGACGGCGGCGCTGGCCGGGACCGCTTGAATGGCGGATCCGGGGAAGATCTCATCTTTGGCGGCACTGGCAAGGATAAAATCACAGGGGGGCAGGACAACGACAGCCTGTCAGGCGGGCGCGGCATGGACAGGCTGTCCGGGAACAAGGGCAACGACACGCTTGACGGCGGCCTGCATGCTGACACTCTGACCGGTGGCACCGGGGATGATTTGCTGACCGGCGGCGCTGGCGGCGACTGTTTTCTGTTCCGGACCCGGCATCACGGGAACGACACCATCACGGATTTTGAACTTGGTCTGGACGAAATCAAGGTTACAGGGCCCATGCGCCATTCATTGTCTATTGAGGACACAGAAGGTGGTCTGAAATTCTCGGATGGTGCAAACTGGTCCGTGTTGCTGGAGGACATCAGCATGGGCGACTGGTTTCAATCCGGCGACAGCCTGTTCTGACCGCAACCGGGCTGATGCACGGCCACCTGGATGAGACCCGCCGCCCGCCGCATCGGCAACAGCCGGCCGCCGATCGGAAACATTGCCCCGGCCCGCGGGGCGTGATGTCGTATGTCCCCCATCCGCTGACGCAATCAAAGGACAGGCACCGTCTGGCGCGCGGCTAGAATGCCCGATCAGTTTCCGCAAGGCCGCAATGCCCAAGCGGAAGGCGACAGGCATCGGGGAGGACGCGCCGCCATGAAAGACAAGACAACCACCACCGAACAGGCCATGGCACTGATCCGGGACGGGGATGTCGTGACCACCACCGGGTTTGTGCAAAGCTGCATCCCGGAAATGCTGCACGCGGCCTTGGAAAAGCGGTTCATCGAGGAAGGCGCGCCCCGTGACCTCACACTGATCATGTGCGCAGGCGCCGGCGACAGCAAGGGTTTGGGGACCGGACGGCTGCACCATGACGGCCTGTTGCGCCGGGTGATTGCCGGCAATTTCGGCCGCATGCCCAAAGTTGCGCAGGCCGCACAAGAGAACAAGATCTGCGGCTACAACCTGCCGCAGGGGGTGATCTCGCAGCTTTACCGCGCCTGTGCGGCGGGCCAGCCGGGGCTGTTCTCCAAGGTCGGCCTGCACACCTATGTCGATCCCCGCCATGGCGGCGGCAAGGTCAACAAAGTGACCGAGGAGGACATCGTCCGCTACCACAAAGTCGATGGCGAGGAATGGCTGTTCTACAAGGCCACCAAGATCGACGTCGCCTTTATTCGCGGCACCAGCGCCGACCGCTCTGGCAACATCAGCATGGAACGCGAAGCGCTGACGCTGGACTGCCTGGCCCAGGCCATGGCCGCCCATAACAACGGCGGCATCGTCATCGCCCAGGTCGAGCGCATCGTCGAGGACGGCTCGATCAAGCCCAAGGACGTCAAGATCCCCGGCCTGCTGGTGGACTGTGTCTGCGTTGCCGATGATCCGGACATGCACCGGATGAATTATGGTGTGCAGCACAATCCGGCGCTGTCGGGAGAAATCCGGGTGCCGGTTGAGGGTATCGCCAAGATGCCGCTGGATCAGCGCAAGATCATTGCCCGCCGCGCCGCCTTTGAACTGCCGCCCAACGGTGCGGTGAACCTCGGTGTCGGCGCGCCCGATGGTGTGGCGGCGGTGGCAAATGAAGAAAAAGCCACCCCTTACATCACCCTCACAACCGAAGCCGGCGCGGTCGGCGGCGTGCTTGCAGGCGGTTCCAGCTTCGGCTCCTCAGCCAATGCCGATGCCATCATCGACCAGAACCAGATGTTCGACTTCTACGACGGCGGCGGCCTCGACCTCACCTGCCTCGGCATGGCGGAATGCGACGCCGAGGGCAGCGTCAACGCCTCGCGCTTTGGCGGCAGGCTGAACGGCTGCGGCGGCTTCATCAACATTTCGCAGAACTCCCGCGCCGTGGTCTTTGCCGGCACCTTCACCGCCGGCGGGCTGAAGGTGGCTGTCGAAGATGGCAACCTGCGCATCGTCCAGGAGGGCCGCAACAAGAAGTTCGTGCGCCTGATCGAACAGATCACCTTCTCCGGCCCTTACGCCTCGCAGCGCTCGCAGCCGGTGCTTTACGTGACCGAACGCTGCGTGCTGCAGCTGACGCCCAAGGGACTGGAACTGATCGAGATTGCGCCCGGCATCGACCTGCAGCGCGATATCCTGGATCAGATGGAATTCAAGCCGATCATCGAAAACGTCACCCAGATGGACCCGCGCATCTTCCGGGATGAGCAGATGGGACTGATGAACGACCTGCTGAACCTGAACCTGTCGGAGCGGGTCACTTATGATGCCGCGCGCCACACCATGTTCCTCAACCTCGAAGGCTGGAGCGTCAAGAAAAAGCGCGACATCGAGGACCTGACCCGGGTCTTGCAGGATGCCTTTGCCAAAAGCGGCCAGGATGTGAACATGGTGATGAACCAGAACGGCTTCCGCATTGCCGAGGATCTGCAGGATGCCTATGCGGCATCGGTCGGCCGGACACTGGAACGCCACAGCGCGTCGATCGCCCACTACACCACCAGCGCCTTCATGCGCCTGAAGATGCAAGGCACCCTCGCCAGCCGCAGCGTGCAGCCGCATATTTTCGAGAGCGGCGAAGAAGCGCATCAGGCCATTTGGGGGTCCTGAAGCGGACACAAGCCCGCGCCAGCCCGTATCGGGCTGGCTACCCCTTCCGCACCCGTCCGCGCGCGCCGGAGAACCGGTCTGGCTGTTCGTTCCGGCACTTGGCAGGCGCACAAAACATGTCATGCAAAAGATCCGTAAACCCTTAAGGTAAATACGGTTTCCAAGGGCATCGGGTTGCCGCCAGCCGATGAAAGCTTGGGGCCATGCAGATTTTCCAAGGAGAGCGGGACAGGAACTGCATTTTTTTAAAAAACCCTCTTGCACCCCCCCGCAACAAACTTTAGACAGCGCCTCACCGATGGGGTGTAGCCAAGTGGTAAGGCAGCAGTTTTTGGTACTGTGTATCGTAGGTTCGAATCCTACCACCCCAGCCAGTCCTCCTGACATCAAGGAAACAAGCACCCGGCGCACCCGTTAGCCCCGAGAAGGTCCCCGTTTTCGGCCCCAGTGTTTCGTGGGTGAGTTGGCGTGTCGGGTTAGCTGTTTGCTGTGATCGGTTCTGCCCCAACCCCTGACACCCGCTTTCACCTTTTGCGGGTATGACGGGTGTGCCCCTCCCTAGTTGCGGGAGAGGCGTTTGCTTGGATTCGGTCAAATCAGTGCATAGCCACGGTTATAGCTGGCGATAGTCCACCCCGTTAGCCTGTCGATCCCACTCATCCATCAGATTGTCCCGTCGGTCTCCGATGGTCAGATGACGCGGGTTCACACAGCACCTCTTATGGCACCGATGTCTGATGACCTGATCGCGGGTGGCGACAAGCCGGTTAGTAATACAGTAGACAAACCGATAAGCACGGTCCTGACCTCCATTGAAACGCAGTTTCCTAGGCTCCTTGGTCGGCGTTACCAAGCAACCGTCATCATCTCTTTCAGCACTGTTCAGCACTCCCTCTACGCGCAGCATTGCCTGATCCAGATGGTTGTCCAGGATGTCCTGATACCAAACCATGGACCTATCACGCGCAACAAATCTGACGGGCGCTCTCATATGATTTCCACTCCATCTTCACCTTTATCTATTGGCTGATCGTAACCGTCCGGCCCAATCACCCGGCCATTCGCGACCTGGTAATCAGGATGAACCCACACCACGCGGGTATAGTCAGCTCCACCCCATTTGACCTTTTCAGCATGCCAACCGAGCTCATTCATGAAGTGAGTGATACGGTTCGGGTTAGCCTTCAGCTCCACGGTGAACAGCCTGCGCAGTGTCGTCTGAGCAACGGCCCTCAACTCCCGACCAGCGAGAAGTTCGACAAGCTCTTGCTGCAGCACCTCTCCAGCGCCAGCCGAAAGACGCCGCATGATCGGGGTATCAATTGCCGCCATGTTCATCGACCGCGGGTTAAAGCTGTTCGACTGCTTGTGCTCCAGGAGGGCGTTATACAGACGAGCCAGCACTTCCCGCCGAGACATCTGCTCGTGGAAATGAGTCATGAACGACTGGAAGTCAGCCGCATCTGGACCGGAAGCATGTCCTGAGTGATTAGCGTCAGCAACATACCAACGGCGATCATCAGGTTCGATCCAGTGCGGGTAGTGGTTCGTGGTCATCACATAGGAAGTGACGTTGTTTACCTGAGTGACCTCCTTTCCTTTACCTTCTACTGCGACATTGCTTTCGGTGATCAGTGCCTTAATGGCATTGCCCGCGTCCGTGCCAGGCTTCAGCTTGACCTCTTCGCAGCCAACGAACTTCTTGGACATCAGGGTTTGGTTGAACCGGGACGTCAGCTTCTGAAGGCCATTGACCGTGATAGAGTTCTTAGCGCCGAAGAGCTGGGCAGCAGTCTGCAGCAGTGTGCTCTTGCCGGTTCCCTTGTTTTGGGAATACAGCAAGAACGCCCATCCAGGCTTCAGGTGCTCGTTCTGAAAGCCCGAAGAAAGCCAATCTTTGAAATAGCCCCGATCTGTAGGCTGCACGAAGATCCGTTCCAGAAGCTCATCGAATAGGGCGCAATCAGTTTCCTGGATGCCCAGATTCCGGTACGCTGGCACTATCCACGAGTTGATGGTTGCTGATCCCTTATGCCAGATTATCCCTTCAGACAGGCCCGGGTTGCACTCCACTCTGCCATCCCAGACTGCAATAGTCTGAGAACGGTTAGAATGAACCTTTTCCACGGCATTCTGAACAACATCACGCCATAGCTCATCGGTCATTTCGATATCCGGAAAGGTTTCCGGGAGATCGACAGCATAGACACGCTTCAGGTCCGTTGCTGACATGGAGCTGCTCGGGTCCTCAATCCGATAGAAACGCCCCTCTTTGCGAACGAACTTGCTCGCGAGGTCCATGCACAAGGTTGCTTTCGCTACCTCGTGTGGGTTTTCCTCTTCCGGCCGATCTTTAGCGTCTTCAACCACTTCCGCTTCAGTGGTCGAAGTCTCAGAAGTATACCGGTCATTAGTATCGTTGGCAGCACAAGAAAAAACAGTGATCCCGTTAGCTGGCTCATCTGCCACCTCAATTGCCAGCTCTCCACGCCCCACTTTAAAGGTCGCGCCAGGCAGCTTTTTCTTCCGCCGAGCAGGGCGGTCTAGAGGGCCATCGTGAGTTGCACCCTTGAAGATATTGGTCAAGCTTTCGCTCATACACATGCTCCTTTGTTCTCTTCGAACTTCATTGGTTAAGGTTTGGCGCTGCTCGATTGAGTCTCCTTTCGCGAAATGACTGCAGCTGAGTGCGGTCATGAGCAGCGTGTTGAAACAATGAAGGTCTAAGACCGCCGACCTTGCGTCGCGTTCTTCCCAAAACAACATGGATGAGGGGGGGTGATGACTAGCTGATGCACATGCACCAATAGCCAACGCCTACATTCCACTAGCAATGCAATTGCCAGCTGTCCGAGACCTTAGTTTTTCTCTGAATGTAGACGCTGGATGTTTCCCACCTATGGCGACGACCGAAGCTTAGTGAAAGGAGCGTCGCAATATGCGCTCCACACTGTGCTGCAATCGGCGTCACCAGAACGTGGTCCGCACCATCGTAAGCGGGATTTCTGTCATAAGGTGCGAACACCGTCAACCGGCTTGTCGCCACCCGCGATCAGGTCATCAGACATCGGTGCCATAAGAGGTGCTGTGTGAACCCGCGTCATCTGACCATCGGAGACCGACGGGACAATCTGATGGATGAGTGGGATCGACAGGCTAACGGGGTGGACTATCGCCAGCTATAACCGTGGCTATGCACTGATTTGACCGAATCCAAGCAAACGCCTCTCCCGCAACTAGGGAGGGGCACACCCGTCATACCCGCAAAAGGTGAAAGCGGGTGTCAGGGGTTGGGGCAGAACCGATCACAGCAAACAGCTAACCCGACACGCCAACTCACCCACGAAACACTGGGGCCGAAAACGGGGGCCTTCTCGGGGCTAACGGGTGCGCCGGGTGCTTGTTTCCTTGATGTCAGGAGGACTGGCTGGGGTGGTAGGAGATCTTGCCCACCGATCCGGACCATCGACTTAGCCGCCCCGCTAGCAAACCTGGGGCCGTTCCTGGGGCGAAACGCAGTGAAGCCTGGGGCCTTTCCGCTAGCTAGCGACCCGTCTCCGGGCAGCTAGCAACCCGCTCACCCAAGATCCCAGCCAACCCGCCGTGGTCGAGCGGCTACCAACATCCCAGCTACCCGCTGACGAGCGGTGACGGTGGAGACCCGGTGGTGGCGGATCTCCGTTGGAGGCTTAGACAGGGGCGTCCTTGAACTCGTCGGTAGGGACGAGAAGCAGGAACACAAGGAGAGCGAGGTTGGCTGGCGGCACGAGAACCAATAGGAACCACCATTGATTTACTCCTGTGTCTCGGGTCCGGCGAACCCCGAAGGCGAGGAGGACTGCTGCAACCGCGCCCATTGCCAGAAGCGATAGGACGCCCAGCCAGCTATCAGGCTCCATCAGAAACAGCGTGAACAGCACCAGCGTCAGCAGCCCGGTCACCACTTGCACTATCAGATATTCTTTCCTTGATACTCGACCTGAGAAACCAAACACATAGCTCAACACCGGCCCCAACGTGCTGCCTGCTTCCTTCAGGACGTCCGAGCCTACCTGTGAAAGCTCCTCGGAGACGGTAGCGGCTTCGCCAGCCACCTTGCGGACTTTCTCGGCCACTTCTGGCTGTTTCAGCATCCGCTGCCCTCTAAGGAATAGCCATCCCACCAATCCGATCACGGTAAGAGCCGCAATCGACACCCCGACAGATTCCACTAGCAATGTCATTGGCTGTAATACCACGTACCAAAACCAAGCCACGCCCCCGGCGGCTCCAGCCCAAAATAATCCTCTGAAAGTGCTTTCCATAAGCTTCCTCGTTCAATGATGGATGGAGGCGTAAGTCTGCCCACTTTCTCGTCCCTTAGCGCCGCGTAGTATTGAAGCGCCCGGCAAATGAGACTCATAGTCTGTAGATTATAAGTCTACAAGACTGCTCTCTCCGAGCATGGCGATACGCAGGCTAGTTGGACGAAATCTGAAGCGTTTCAGGGAGGAAGCGGGATTCTCGCAGGAGGCTTTGGCCTTTGAGTGCGGCCTGCACCGGACTTATGTCAGCGGCGTCGAGCGAGGCGTGAGAAATCCAACTATCGTGGTTCTGGAGAAGCTTGCGGAACCTCTAGGCGTCCCTGCTTGGAGGCTGCTGGTTCCCGAAGCAGATCAAGACCTATAGATCGACGACTATTGAAGTTTAGACTTCCACCGTTCGCAAAGAGGCAATACTCAGCGGCTAAGCACCCCTAGACAGGTACTGCAACTTGCTGAGTGTTGGTCTTGAAAAGAGATCGAGTTAACCGCCTGCTTTTCTCGCAGCCTCAACTAACCCTATAAAATACTCTGTGTCGGACTGAGTTGACATATCAGGAAAACCCGCGCAGTTGGCGGTTTCTCTGATGGAAAAGTTCGGGTAGGTCCCTGGAGTGTTTGTTTCGACCAGCCCCGCAAATCCTAGCTGAAATGCGCAAGTTTGGGCCTTGCTCGTTGCTGAAAGAAAGCCGATGACCTGATTGGCAAACGCAGCTACAGGCCCTCCGTCACCAGGGTCGCGCGGGTAAGCTAGATCGTCCATTCCTAACTGTTTGATCCTAGCGTCAATCTCGGCCCTCGTCTTAGTGATGTCACTTCCTTGATTGCTCATAGCGAGCGCAAAGGCAGAGTCGTATCCAGCAACAAGGGCTATTGGTGTCCTAGATGGCTCTGGTGATCGAGATGCTAAGGCGACGATCCCAGCGATAACTAACGCTGAGACAATTCTCATTGCCCACTTTTCTAGGTCTGTCCACTCTCGATCAAGAAAAGCCATAAACTCGAAACCTCGTTAAGCCACGCAACCAACTTATCAATTGAAAAGCCGCCAATCAACACAACCAGATGGCCTGCGATAGGTTGCACAAAACATCCAGAACGGTGCCCCCTCTTCCCCATCAAGCCTCCGGTCATATCTGTGATAAATATTGGGTTCCAATTGTCAAAAAAAAGCAAAGCGATCCCCGGCCAGCGCGAAGCCAGCCGGGGGTTAACTATGGTATCTTGCGGGTCAGCACGTATTCGGCCAGCCAGCGCCAGTAGTCTTCAGCGCCAGCGAAGCCCTGAGATCGAGCCGCCAGATCTTCAGCAGCCCTACGAGAAAGACCGCCATCGTATTCAACGATAGCGGCCCTCTCCTCGAACTCCTCAATGTTAGGAATGCTCATCCCGGCACCGGCAACCGTATCTGGTCGATGATGGACCGCTTCTGCTCGTCACTGATCCCTGCGGAGTAGATGCCGTAGGTGATCCCGTTCTCCGATCGAGCCGACTTGTGCCCCACCAGAGATGCCGTGAAGTGCTCCGGCACGCCTGTTCGCTCGCACTGGGTGATGAACCACTTCCGGGTGGAGTGGAAAACCAGCCCTGGACGCTCCAGATGCAACCGTCGACGGGCCTTAGCAAACGCTTTGGTGATCTGATTGACGTTCAGGCCAGGGAATAGCGGGCCGAACTCAGGCAAGCCCGAGAACAGTTCCTCCAGCACCGGGTGAACCGGAACCAGCCGTTCTGCAGCGTCGGTCTTCAGCAAACGCAGCTCATTTGGTCTGATCCAAGCAAACGACCCAAGGTTTCCCTTCACCACCAGATCTTCCCGAAGCAAGCCAGCCGCCTCTCCGGCACGCATCCCCGACAACAAGCAAGTCAGAAACACTGGGTGCAGATCGCCGTCACGATCAGCCAGCAGCCGCCGCACTTCCTCGTCAGTAGGAACAGCATAGGGTTTGGGCCGTACCTTATGGTCAAACAGCACTGACTTGAAGGGATTGGCTTCTAGAGCCCCCTCGTAGACGCACCAGTCGAGGAAATGGTTCACCTGCGACCAGATACGCTTCTGAGTTCTGACCGTAATCTTGGCGGCGCAGTTCTCCGAGAAAGACAGCAGACCGTCCAGGCTCAGCCCTCTCGTTGACGCTGACTTACCGACTAGTGGGGAAAGCTTGGCGATTGACCCAAGAAACTCCCTGCCGTCGTCCCGCCCAAGGCTGCAGAGCGACCGTTCACCGTACTTGCTGGCGAACAGCTCAACCGAATAGCGAACCGATTTGAACCCGCCATGGCGAAGCTGACTGCTCCGGTGCCGCAGATACTGGTCGGCCCGGTCACCGGTCAGGATCTTCTCCTTCGCGGCTAACCGATTGAAGTCAGGCCGGTCAATAACAGCGCCAGAGTCGGCCAGAGAGGCCCGCAGGCGGTCGAGGGCGCCTTCTGGATTAGCGGACCATGCCGGGGCGGTTCTGCTGCTCCTTGGGGTACTCAGGGCTTCTTCTGCTAATGACCGAACCTCAGCCACCTGCGTTTCAAAGCGAGCGTTCAATTCAGCTGCCCGAACACGGGCGGTAGCAGCGTCTCTCGTTTTTAGCGACTGTTTCAGTGCTTGCTGGCCAAGAGCCAGAGCCACGTCTTTCGGGTAATGGCGTCTGTAGAGCCACGTGTGACCTTTCAAATACGCATACTTGATCTGAGCAGACATAGCGTCTCCTCCTTTTGGTTTTGAGATTGGGAAGAAAGGGCGTCAGTCGCCCTCGTAGACCCTCAGGATCAGGTCGAAGTCGGGCTCGCCGTATTCGCCTTTCCAGTGGTCCATTCAGTGAATAGCCGCCCACGCAGTCGTCAAAGACTTCGGTGATCCGGAACAGAAGCTCCGGCCAGTCTTCAGTAAGCGCTTCGTCGATCCCCTCCTGCCGCGCTGACGCTGGCTGTGCGAGTCCTGCTGTCGAAGTGAGACAGGATAGGACGGCAAAATGGACGTCTCTTTAGACGGCTCAACGGATGGCTACGCGGGCAGGATGGAAGTTTTTGAAGGACGGTCGGGCCGGCGTTTCCGAAGCGAGGCTGAGCGGGCGCGGATCGCTGTGGAAAGCATGGTGCCCGGAACAAAGGTTGCTGATGTTGCGCGGCGGCACGCGGTGACCCGCTGGCAGGTCTATGATTGGCGCAAGAAGCTGATGGCCGGCGCGCTGGCTCTGCCCGCAGAGACGGCTGCCGAACCGATGTTCGCGGCGCTTGTTGTGGAGCCGAAGCCGGCGCGACCTGAGCCCAGCCCGAAACGGCGCGGCGGCGCGGCTAAGTCCAGCAGGATCGAGATGGTGGTGGACGGCGTGACCCTGCGGGTGCCGCCGGACATCGGCGAAGCGCATTTGACCCGGATGATCCGCGCGATCCGGGCGGCAACACAATGATCTCGCCGGCTGGTGGGCTGCGCATCTACGTAGCCACGCGCCCGACGGATTTCCGGAAGGGCATAGACGGCCTGGCGCTGCTGGTTCAGGAGACGATGGGACTCGACCCGTTCAGCGGCGCGGCTTTCGTATTCCGCGCCAAACGGGCCGACCGCATCAAGGTCCTGGTCTGGGACCAGACCGGTATCGTGCTGGTCCACAAGCGCCTGGAAGGCGCGAAGTTCGTCTGGCCCAAGGCACAGGACGGTGTGATGAAGATGTCTCCCGCGCAGTTCTCGGCTCTGTTCGAGGGGCTCGACTGGCGGCTTGTCCGCCCCGAGCGCGTGCGGCGGCCGGAACTGGCAGGATAGCTGCGGCTGAGTGACTCAGCCTTGTTTTGACGGTGGTGGCAATCTCGCCCATGTGCTTGATCGCAGCCATGACCGACACCGCCCTGGCCGAAGAAAACGCCCGTCTGAAGGCCCGCCTCGCCGAGACCGAGGCGGCGCTGGCGGATGCGGTTGAGGCCCAGAAACGGCTGGAGAGCATTGTCAGCGAGCTGCGCCGGGAGACGTTCGGGCGGAAATCCGAAAAGCTCGATCCGGAGCAGTTCAATCTGCCGCTTGAAGATGTGGAACTGGCACAGGGCGTGCTGGAAGCGGCGCAGGAGAAGGCGCGGCGCGCGCTGAAGGGGCAAGGCGTTGCCGAGAGCGGCCCGCCGAACCGCAACCGCGGGCATCTCCCAAAGCATCTGCCCCGCGTGGAGCGGATCATCGAGCCACAGAGCACGTTGTGCCCCTGCGGATGCGGCGAGATGGCCAGGATCGGCGAGGATGTTTCCGAACGGCTGGACGTTGTGCCCGCCCAGCTCCGCGTGCTGGTCACACGGCGCCCCAAATATGCCTGCCGCCGCTGTTCCGGCGCGGTGGTCCAGGCGCATGCGCCGGAACATGTCGTGCCCGGCGGCCTGCCCACCGAAGCGCTGATCGCACAGGTCATGGTGGCCAAGTTCGGCGACCACCTTCCATTTTACCGCCAAGCGGAAATCTACACTCGGCAAGGGATCACGCTGGACCGGGCGACGCTTGGCAATTGGGTGGGGCGCGCCTGTTTCCACCTGCGCCCCATTGCAGATCACCTGAAGGAGCGGCTGAAGGGCGCGGACCGGGTATTCATGGATGAAACCCGCGCGCCGGTACTCGATCCTGGGCGGCGAAAAACGAAGACCGGCTATTTTTGGGCCATCGTTGCCGATGACCGGGGCCATGGCGGTGCCGACCCGCCCGTGGTGATGTTCCACTACGCGCCCGGCCGGGGCGCCGTGCATGCGCTCCGTTTCCTCGAGGGCTATCGCGGGCAATTCGTGCAATGCGACGGCTATGAAGCCTATGATAAGCTCACCAAGGTCGACCGGGCCGAGGGCCCATGGATGCTCGTCCATTGCTGGACGCATGTGCGCCGGCGCTTTGTGAAGCGGCTCGAAAAGGGCGGCTCACCGATTGCAGAGGAAGCTCTGCGCCAGATTGCCGAGCTCTATGCCGTCGAGAAATCCGTGCGCGGCCTGCCTGCTGAAGCCCGGCTTGCCGCCCGGCGCGCACTCTCCGCGCCGGTCATCGCGGCCTTCAGGCCCTGGCTCGAGGCGCAGCTGTCGCGCATTCCGCGTTCGTCCAAGCTTGCCGAGGACATCCGCTACACCCTGACGCGTTGGCCCGGACTGACGCGGTTCCTGGAAGATGGCCGTCTGGAACTGGACACCAACCCGGTCGAGAACCAGATCAGGAAAATTGCTCTAACACGGAAAAATGCGCTCTTCGCCGGGCATGAGGTTGGTGCTGAAAACTGGGCATTGCTCGCCAGCCTGATCGCGAACTGCAAAATGTGCGACGTCGATCCGGTCAGCTACCTCTCCGACACGCTGCGCGCGTTGCTCGACGGTCATCCCAAAAGCCGCATCGACGACCTTATGCCCTGGAACTTCTCTCTCTCGTCAAGCCGCGCCGTGTAGGGGGGCGCCGAAGCGCTTACAGTCTTCAGATGCGCGGATGATCACAATGTCGTCGGGTTGATACTCGACCATCAGTCGATCCTGGCAAACAGGACGATGATGATCTTGCCTATGACGATTTCGCCGCTGCTGGACCGTCTGGCCTTGATCGGCTTGGCTGCTAGCAGGTACTTCGCAAGTATATGAGACAGTATGATAAACCTCCGTAGTTGCTATCGATTTAGATACGGAGGGGTTCTCGGTTTTCAGACATGGATAATGAAAACCCCCAGCGAAAAGCCAGGGGCAACAAGGTTTTCAGGCCAAAGAAGTTCGTTGAACGCTGTGGTTCAAATCAGCCGGAAAGGTACTCCAAAACTGAAGCAATCGCTGCATTTCGCATGCGGCGGGCTCGAACGTCGCCTATGTAGTGTGCTTCCTTCAGTTTATCTTCCGTCGCTGCTAGCACATCGCCAACTGTTCGTAGTTGGAGCTCATCTAACTTACCCCTTTGGTATGGAGTGATATCAAGAACAGTGTTTGGCTTAGCAAGCTGTGCACTGAGATCGAAGCCTTCCTGAATTTCAGAAACGTCTACATTCTGAACGGTTAGCCTGGCAAAGGTAGGGTGATTTGCTCCGAAATGGACAAGACCTTTTGTTGCTAAGGACGAGGCGATCCCGAAAGCAGTTACAGCTGGGGTTGTCTCTAGCGCGAACAGGCAACCGAGATTGACTATGTACCTTTTTCCTATCTCGCTTCGCGTAGCACGAATTCCACTAGCATGTTCAGTAAGGACACCTGTGTAACAAAGCACCCTGAGGGCTTCTTTAACGATTTCCGGTGCGTCCCGGTGGATCCAGATGAATGCCGAAGAATTTCTACCCTGCGAAAGGCTTGCGTCGTTCTTTTGTTTCAGCTCTGGCAGGGCAAAGTCCTCAAGGAAAACTCGCCCCCAATCAACAATGGCCTTGTGACCAACGTACTTTTCCGAAAGGCCAGAATGCTCTGCCCATATGCCAGTTCGGTAGAAGTTCCTAACGACCAAGTTTACTTCTGTTGAGGTCATCTTAGGAGCTTCAAACACAGTTTTTAGCAGAAGGCGGGGGTTCCCTGTCGCAGCATACGCGAGTGTCGCAAAGTTTTGACCGTTCTTCGCGATGGCCTTCAGCAAACCTGAATCAGCCTGTTTTTCGACGATCCTCCTCATGCTACTGACATAGTCATCTTGCAAAACATCACGATCGATAGAGACCATTGAGGCATCATGAGTTGGCTGAAAGGTATCCCCGTAGCTTGTTACGCCTGGATATACTGCAGCATTGCAAGTAACGCAGTAGCTCCTTAAGTCTCTGAAGAGAGAGAAGAATTGCCGCTGCTGACTTGGCAAGAAAATATGAGCTGCTTCGTCCATGAAGATCGAGAAGCGACTGATATCAAGCTCCTCGGCAAGGTCTTCTAGAGCAAACTTGACATCCTCTATGTCTGGAATATCGGAAGTATCAATGTCTTGCCCAGGATTTTTCCAAGAAGCCTCGTATCGAGTGACAATGGACTGCAGTGTGTCCAAGTCGCTATGTGTTGACGGCAAGCCAGCAAGGATTTTCGCGCTACTCGGAGTCGCTGGCATAAGCCCATTCTTGCGAACGGCTCTAAGTATCGCCATACAGATCCGCGCCATCATCCAATTGCGAAACTGCTCAGGGTCACTCGTTCTTAGAAGAGAACTGCTTACAAATGTGACGTAGACTGGCAGGACTCTGGATTCAGGGAAATCCGCTAGAAGCTCCTGTTCTGCGACCCGCATCAGAAATGACTTACCCACGCCGCGGCTACCTACCAGGATCGTAGGGTTACGACCCTTCAGTTGGTTTATTGCAGCTCTGTCTTCATCAGTTTCAACGAAGTACCTTAGAATGTCTGAAGGCCCGATATCCTCGGTCCGATAGAAGAACTCACTCATTCAGCCACTCCGCTATAAATTGCTTGCACGGGGGGTAATTCTCCGAAGTTTTCTAGAGCCAAGCTCTCAAGATCATTTTTCGTTTCGGTTGTTGCGCCCATCAGATATCTGCACACAAAGGCAAACTTCACAACCAATCGAGCTGTATCTGCCCGATCCGACCATCGTTCCAGAATTTCCGCATTGTAAGCAATCTGGCCGTCCAAGCCATCGTAGGATTGTCGGTTTCCGTGCACAAACTCTGAGCATTCTCTATAGAGCTTAGTTGCTAAGGCATTGTATTGAGGGCTATACTCCTTCATCTCCTCAAAGAAGGCCCCGACAAAGTACTTGGAGAAGACCCCCTTTTCTTTGCAGTTGATTGCAGACCAATTGGAGTCCATTTGACCCTTCAGCCATAGCTTCGTATCTATCTCATGAGCCGAGAACAGTACTGAACAAAGGGACAATTCAAAGAACAGGCGAAGGCTTACATGTGCTTGCCTGTACTGCGCAACCGCTGCGGAGTATAGAGCGTGCTGATACTCAACCCTCGCAAGCTTGAACATTTTTTCTTCTGGTCTGCCTTGTACTAAAGCCTCTAGAGCGTCTAGGTCTTCAGCAAAGTTGTGTGCGGTCGTAAAGCTGGACAGATTACCTTCGTCTGCCGCCAACGCGTCCAATGCTTCTTCACTGCGTGTCAAAATCGTTTTGTAGTGAGCCGCTACCATGTTTCTCTCTCAAATTTTGCACCCAAAAGTATCACCGTCACCCTCAGCTGCAACCTGAAGTTATTCCGTCGCCTTGCGACATATCTGCTTCTCGTTCCGACCGACGAATTCAAAGACGCCCCCGTCTAACTCCACACCACCGCCCCTCGCCACCACCGGGTCTCCACCGTCACCGCTCGTCAGCGGGTAGCTGGGATGTTGGTAGCCGCTCGACCACGGTTCTAGGCTGGGATGTAGGCGCTGGGAAGTAGGGGAGCGGGTTGCTAGCGGCCCGGAGACGGGTCGCTAGCTAGCGGAAAGGCCCCAGGCTTCACTGCGTTTCGCCCCAGGAACGGCCCCAGGTTTGCTAGCGGGGCGGCTAAGTCGATGGTCCGGATCGGTGGGCAAGATCTCCTACCACCCCAGCCATCGGCCTTTCCTCCAATAGAATAAGACGCTGACGAGCTCGAGAGAGCCGGATTGCCCCCGTTTTCGGCCCCAGTGTTTAGCGGTTGAGCTGGCGTGATTCCGACCAGTTGTTCTGTCCGCTTCCTGTGATCGGTTCTGCCCCAACCCCTGACACCCGCCTTCACCTTTTGCGGGTATGGCGGGGGTGCCCCTCCCTAGTTGCGGGAGAGGCGGGTTAGCTGTTTTCAGGTCCGGGAATTAGGCATGGCCACGGTCATAGCAACCGATAGTCAACACCTCCTCCTCTCCGGTCCCACTCGTCTCTGCGATTATCTTCCGCCGTGCCTTCGATCAAATGGCGGGGGTTCACGCAGCGCCGGTTATGACACCGATGACGGATCACTTGGGCGCGGGTGGCGGCAAACCGGTTGACAAGTTCAGCACCGGATGAGATTTCTCTACTTCTCAAATCATCGGATACCTAAACAATCATCGGGTATCTGACACCTTTCCGGGGCGCTTTGGAGCAGTTTCGAGCGCCCTGATCTTTAGGAGGTAGATCGGAGAAATCTGACTGCCTTTAACCGCAAGGGACAGCTACTAGGAGCTTACTTCCTTGTTAGTCGGCGCTAGCACTAATCGGCGCCATCCTAGATTGGGCAATTGCCTACACTGCGTGTTAGCTCCTTCGCGGCCACGCTCGCCCGGTACATAATGAAAACAGGGCGGGTAGAAGGATCCCGACACAAGCCCTGCAACGTTTAAACCACCCAGACTTGGGTGTTTTTGAGCATGTGCCTTCGGCTTGCTGTTTCATTGCCCCTCCCCAATGAGCGCTGTCTCACCCTCCAATCTCAATTCGCGTTTAGTTCGCGCACCAATTCGCATGGAAGGAGTCCGTCTGTGGCTCAAAACTTCCTCAACCAAACCAACTAACCCAACAAAGGGCTAATGAATGAACTCGACTCTGAATGAACTAATCAAAGGCACGAAATCAGAAGAAGGCGAATAGCTGCTGAGCCGCCAGGATCGCCGCAAGAGAAAGCGGTCCGCCTCGGCGCCCAAAGAGCCTGTGACGGAGGTGATTGAAAAGTCTGTCCGCGAAGACGAGGCCCCTACGCAAGAGGCCGACAGCTTCGACGATCAGGTTGCCTTTCTGTGCAAGCAGATCAGCAAGTGGTTCGTCCGGACTAAGAACCATTTTCATGATGTCAGGCGACCAACTACATCTCTAACCCAGAAGGAAGTACAAACTACCTTCCTTCGTCGGGTCAGGGAGCGGTTTTCCTGGATAGAACCCACCTCGGAGTTGCTCCGGGCGGTGTTTCAGCGCGCAATCGCAGAGACTCATGACGATCCTTCGCAGTCTATTCCGATCTGGAATGGTTCCATTTGCTGTTTTGCGGGAAATGCTGATGCCATGGTCCCTGATGAGGAACTGGTGACTCTGAACACCTGGAAGGAGCCAGCCTATCGAAAAAGAGCCGTTTCTGGTGGCGACACTGGGATGCTCGACGACTTCCTGGCACGGATCTTCCGTCACGAAGCTGATCGTCGCGTGTTAAAAGATTGGCTCTCGTGGGGCCTGCAGAACGAGGCGGATAAGCCTGCTTTTGCCATGTTCCTGTACTCTCGCAGGAAGGGGACTGGGAAGAGTACGCTTTACCAGCTGATCTCTAAGCTGTTTGGTGAAGAAAACTCGATTACTCAGAACAGCATCGCCAAACTGGTTCAGCGGTTCAACAGGCCGTTGCCAACAAGCAAGCTGGTCATCTCGGAAGAGCTCCAACTGAAGCCAGGCTCCCCACACGGCAATACCCTGGCCGCTTGCAAGTGTGATCTCAATCTCGGGATCTGCCTGCTCAGACAGCGGCGGCGGGGCCGTATCAATGACTTCAACCGGCAGAAAACGGACGGCATCAGCCTCATCCGGTTCTACCTGATACCGCTCGTCCCGAAGCCAGATGAACACGAGATTGGCATTCACACCATAACGCCGTGCAACCTGGCTCACCGAGACACCGGGTAACTTCGTCTGCGCGCATATCATCCGCTTTTCTTCGTCGGACCAGTTCCGACGGTGCCGCTTCTTCCCCATTAATGCTCCACTTGCTGTCCATTATCTTCTTACTGGACAGTATCTAGGCATAGCGAACAGCGGCAGAGCGGTCAGACCAAACGGTTACCAGAAATGGCAATCTTCGAATACATCAACGGCTTATACAATCCGCGAAGGCGGCACTCAGCATTGGGCTGGAAAACGGTAACACCTCTCATCTGCCCCGACCTACTGCACCCGCCTCTGCGGATACGCCCCGCGCAGTGGACGGATGACTTCTCCGGGCGCCATCGGGAGTTGGCGGTGGGAGCAGTACTGACGCCAGCCGAACATCCCAGCCAGCACCTCTGACTGAGGGGCGCTAGGTGATGCTGTCACCCGGTCTGCTGGGCCTGTTGCGGGAGTACTGGAAAGAAGCACGGCCCGAAGGCTGGCTATTCCTGGGAAAGCCTAAGATCAATCCGATCTCATCGCGCCAGTTGAACCGAGCTTTCACATCCGCCAAGCTCATGGCTGGGATCAGCAAGCCTGCCACCTTGCACACGCTGCGCCACAGCTTCGCGACGCACTTGCTAGACCGTCGCCCCAGCGCGGCGGCGTAAGCCCGGTGAACGCTCTACAGCCGGTGGAAGCGCCTCCTCTCAGGCATGCTTCACATGCCCTGCCCGGCAGTGAACACGACCTATCTCAAGGCACACCGCACCGCGACCAGTATGGCCGCGAAAAAGGGGGGCGTGGCCGTCTGATCCGTAGAACCAATGGTGGCATGAATACCAAACTGCATACCGTCTGTGAAAGCCAGTGTCTTCTGCCTGCAGTAAAAGGTGGCGAAGCCGGCCACGGGCCAATCCAGACCTGCCAACCGGTGCGGGCTCGACACCATCCCGGCGGTCTGTCGCAAGGACAGTTTGAACAGCACTTTGATGGGCAGACAGAACTGGATCGCCGCGCCGGAAAAGACCGCTGGGCGGCCTGAGCGGCGTTCCTGCGGCGTGCGCCAGGTCATGCTCTAGTCCACCCGGATCAGCAGCGAGCCCTGCTTGCGCAACGCGGCGTTGCAGCTGGACCGGTTCGGCGTGTGATAGCGGGAGGCGGATGGTTTGTTCAAGCGGGCCGTGTAAGCACATGGATTCCTGATGTGAATCTGCAGAACTCTGACTTCTGAATGCTCCTGATGTGAAACCTCAGAAGTCAGAGTTCTGCAACTACGCCTCTTGAAGTTCGGCGTTCATATACTTCATTCGGTCAACTCGACTTCTCCGTATGGACCGTCAAGGACATGGCCTCCACCTATACGACCAAGCCGGCTGATGAATTTGCATCAATCCGGCCAGAGCCACCACCTGCTTTCATCAGATGAAGCCAGCACCGCAAATCCCATGGTTACAGAAACATGGGGCATTCGAACCATTTATCGTGCTTGTGCTGCTGCAGGCTCGGAAGCAGTTTCATCCCAATACAGCTTGTACCGCCCGCAGCGCCGCTGCCACCACCTGATCAGCTTCCGCACGGCTGAGACAGAACGGCGGCGCAAAGCCCAGAATATCCCCCTGCGGCATGGCGCGGGCGATGACCTTGTCCTGTTCCAGCAGTTTGGCCGAGATCTGCGGTCCGATCTTGTCTGCGGCATCAAAGAACGTGCGGCTGTCCTTGTCCTTCACAAATTCCACAGCACACAGCATCCCCTCGCCGCGCACGTCGCCCACATTGGCGTGACCGGACAGTGCCTCTGCCATGGTGGCGTTCAGATAGGCGCCGGCCTCGCCTGCGTTCTGCACCAGGTTCAGTTCATCGATCAGCTTGAGGTTGGCAACACCCGCTGCTGCACCGATCGGGTGCGCCGAATAGGTCCAGCCGTGGCCGATCGGGCCGTTTTCATCGGTGCCCTGTTCCAGCACCTTCCAGACCTTGTCCGAAATGATGGAGCCGGACAGCGGCGCATAAGCCGAAGTGAGGCCCTTGGCGATGGTGATAATATCAGCCTCGATACCGTAATGGTCCGAACCGAACATGCTGCCAAGACGGCCAAAGCCGGTGACGACCTCATCAGCAACCAGCAGGATGTCGTGCTTCTTGAGCACCGCCTGAATGGCGGCCCAGTAGCCTGCGGGCGGCGGTACGATGCCGCCGGTGCCCAGAACCGGCTCACCGATGAAGGCAGCAATAGTATCTGCGCCCTCACGCTCAATCAGTGCCTCCAGTTCGGCGGCGCAATGGGCGGTGAACTGTTCTTCGGTCTGGTCCAGGTTGTTGCGTCGGAAATAGTACGGCGCTTCGGTGTGGATCACCTGTTCGATTGGCAGGTCGAACTTCTTATGAAACAGCTCCAGCCCGGTCAAAGAGCCGGTGACCAGCCCCGAGCCGTGATAGCCGCGCCAGCGGGAGATGATCTTTTTCTTCTCCGGGCGGCCCAGGATGTTGTTGTAATACCAGATCAGCTTGACGTTGGTTTCATTGGCGTCCGAACCGCCGAGGCCGAAATAGACCTTGGACATGTTCGCAGGCGCCCGGTCCAGGATCATCTTGGACAATGTGATCGAGGCTTCGGTACCGTGGCCAACATAGGAATGGTAATAGGCCAGCTCCTTGGCCTGGTCCCCGATTGCTTCGGCGATTTCCTGGCGGCCATAGCCCACGTTCACGCAGTAGAGACCGGCAAAGGCGTCCAGCAGTTTGTTGCCGTCGCGGTCTTCGATGAAGACACCGGATGCGGTCTTGATTACCCGGTTCGGGCTTTCCCCGCGGGCGTGCTGGGCCAGATGGGTCGAGGGGTGGAAAAAATTCTCGCGGTCCCACTGGTCGAGTTGGTCGTTCTTCAGCATCGTTCGTCCTTTCTCTTGCCTGCGGGGTTCAGGCCCAGTCGCGGCATATGTATTTGATTTCGGTGAATTCTTCCATGCCAAGACGGGCGCCTTCGCGGCCAAGGCCGGATTGCTTGGTGCCGCCAAAGGGGATCGGCGCGCCGGTGACTTTGGTGCGGTTCACAGCAACCATGCCGTACTGCAGCGCCCGGCTGAGGCGGTAGATCCGGCGCGGGTCGTGACTGTGGAGATAGGCCACCAGCCCGTACTCGCTGTCATTGGCCCGGGCCACCACCTCTTCCTCGGTATCGAAAGGGGTGACGGGAGCGACCGGGCCAAAGGTTTCCTCGGACATGATCAGCGCATCTGCGGGAACATCGGTCAGCACGGTGGGTTCATAAAACAACGGCCCAAGTGCGTGGCGCTTGCCGCCGCAAGCCAGTGTTGCGCCCTTGGCCAGCGCATCCGCCACATGCTGCTCCTGCTTTTGCATCGCCTTTTCGTTCATCAGCGGCCCGAGATCGCAGTCATCCATACCCTTGCCGATGCTCAGTGCCTTGGCAGCCTCAATGAACTTAGCGCAGAACTCCGCATAGACCGGGCGTTCGACAAAGATCCGGTTGGCGCCCAGGCAGTCCTGGCCGGAGGTGGCGAATTTCGCCTTGATCGCTTCCTCCACCGCCTTGTCCAGATTACAGCCTTTGAAGACGATCACCGGCGCATGGCCGCCCAGCTCCATCACCAGCCGCTTCACAGTTTCGGCCGACTGGCGGTACAAAAGCTTGCCGATTTTGGTGGAGCCGGTGAAGGATAGCGCCCGCACCCTTGTGTCGCGGGTCCAGGGTTCAACGATGGTGGGGGCATGGCCAGTCACCACGTTGAACACGCCTGCAGGGACGCCAGCACGCTCGGCCAGCTCCGCCAGCGCCAGCGCGCTGAACGGGGTCTCAGCCGAAGGATGCGCCACCACGGTGCAGCCCGCCGCCAGCGCCGCCGCTGCTTTGCGGGTCAGCATGGCAGAGGGGAAGTTCCAGGGCGTGATCAGCGCCGCCACGCCCACCGGTTCACGCCACAATTCCACTTCGGCGTCGGGCAAATGACTGGTCACGCCTTCGATGTTGGGGCGTTTGGCCTCTTCAGCGTAGAATTCCACAAAGGCAGCGCCATAGTCTATCTCGCCGCGCGCCTCGGAGAGGGGCTTGCCTTGTTCCAGCACCATGATGCGGGCAAGGTCTTCCTTGTGTTCCAGCTGCAACTCATACCAGCGCCGCAGGATGGCGGCGCGCTGCTGCGGCAAGAGACCTGCCCAGGCGGCGAATGCGGCCTGAGCCGCGTCCACGGCGGCAGAAGATTCCTCTGCTGACAGGCTGGCCACATGGCCCAGTTCGGTGCCGTCCGCCGGATCGCAAACCGGGAAGGTTTCGCCATTGACAGCGGCGCACCATTTGCCGCCGATATAGGAAAATGAGCGCACCAGGGCCTTGTCGGCAATCTCGGCACGGGCTGAGAGCGCGGTCTCTGTCATGATGTCCTCCTCATGTCTTGCAGAGGAGTGTGCTTGTTCACGGCAGAGGAAGTGGCTGAAGTTTGCCGGGCTTGCAGAGGAAACAGCTGCCAGGCTGGTGCTTTCGTGCGGGGTTCACCCCTGCCCCAGCAGTATATCCAGAGGCGGCGCCCCGGCCCCTTTGACCGGCTTGGTCACAACATAGGTGAAATAGCGGCTAAGGCCGATACGGGCGTCCAGCATCTCATCGATCAGCCGCTGGTAAGCATCGATGTCTCGGGTAACTATTTGCAGCAGATAGTCAAAGCCGCCTGCCAGCGCCCAGCAGGCGGTGACCTCGTCATAGCGCTGCATCGCCGTTTCAAACGCGCGGAAACTGGCAGCGGTGTGGTCAGCAATCTCAGCGGCGACAAACACAGTCAGATGCGGCGCCAGTTTCTTGAGGTTGATGCGGGCGCCGTAGCCCTCGATCAGACCGGCCTGTTCCAGCTTTTTCAGCCGGTCCCAGCAGGGGGTCGGCGACAGGCCGATCCGGTCGGCCAGCGCGGCCTTGGTGATGCGGCCCTCGGTTGAGAGCACGCGCAGAATGTCGAGATCGCGCTGGTCCAGTTGCATAGGCTTGCCCTATCAGGCGCCGGCCACGCCGACAACTGCCACGCAGTCACCGGATTTGATCAGGCCGGGGAAATGGCGGCTGATCACCAGCCCTGCGCGGCGGGCGCGGTATTCTACCGGCTGCTGCCCGGTGCGGTCGAGCGGCCACACACGGGCCACGAGATCACCCTTGGCAACCGTTTCGCCCAGATCGGCCATCATCTCATAAAGACCGTCGCTCTCGCTGAACAGGAAGCAATCGTCATCCGGCATCGTCAGGTTCACGGTCTCATCCAGCTGCATCTCACCCTGCAGGATGCCGAAGTGGATCAGCACATTGCGCAGCCCCTTCTTGGCAATGGCATTGCTGCGCGCGGAGGACGACCCGCCGCCGCCCAGTTCCGTGGTGACCAGAACCTTACCCATTTCCTCGACCGCGGTGTCATACATACCGCCGCTGTCGATCTCCAAAAGCTCCACCGAATAAGGCGCGTTGAACGCCTTCATGGCGGCAAAGCAGGCCTCCTGCGCAGCCTTGTCCTCCAGGATGTGCGCCGCGGCAAAAGGCACGAAATCCAGCGTCTTGCCGCCGGAGTGGAAGTCCACCGCCAGATCCGCCATCGGTAAAAGCGTGCGCTGGAAATAATCGGCGATCTTCTCGGTTACGGTGCCATCGGGGCGGCCCGGGAACGACCGGTTCATATTGCCCTTGTCGATGGGCGAGGTGCGGGTGCCGGCCCGGAATGCCGGATAGTTGAAGGCCGGCACAATGATCAGCCGCCCGGTCACATCCTCTGCCGCCGTGGTGGCAGCCAGCTCATGCAGGGCAATCGGGCCTTCGTATTCGTCGCCGTGGTTGGCGCCGGTCAGCAGCGCAGTCGGGCCGTCGCCGTTCTTGATCACCGTCAACGGGATCATCACTGACCCCCAGGCCGAGTCATCCCGGCTGTAGGGCAGTTTCAGGAAACCGTGGTGCACCCCGTTCCGGTCCAGCGGGATGGTGGGGGAAATCGGATTTGGCTTCATAGATCAGTCCTTCACGAACATTTTGCGCGGCACATCCGACAGGCACTCCGGCCCATTTCTCCCGATGCGGATGCTTTCAGTGATCTCAAAACCCCAGTCCTCCATCCAGAGGCCGGTCATGAAGTGGAAGGTCATATTTTCTTCCAGAACGGTGGTGTCGCCCGGACGCAGCGACATGGTGCGCTCGCCCCAGTCCGGCGGGTAGCTGACGCCGATCGGGTAGCCGGTACGGTTGTCTTTTTCGATGCCGTATTTCTTCAGTACCTTGAAGAACGCCTTGGCAATATCTTCGCATGTGTTGCCGGTTTTTGCCATTTCCAGACCCGCTTCCATGCCTTCCAGCACTGCCTTTTCCGCATCAAGAAAGGTCTGTGTCGGCTTGCCTAGGAACACCGTGCGCGACAACGGGCAGTGGTAGCGGTGCACAACGCCTGCGATCTCAAAGAAAGTACCCTCGCCGGATTTCATCGGCAGGTCGTCCCAGGTCAGATGCGGCGCGGCTGCATCCGGTCCTGACGGCAACAGCGGCACAATGGCGGGATAGTCGCCGCCAAAGCCCAGACCCTCGTCATAACGAAGGGCGGCGTCATAGATATCTGCCACCAGATCGCATTTGCGCATCCCTGGCTCGACACGCTCAAAGATCCGCTGATGCATGCGCTCAACGATCTTGCCGGCCTGGCGCATATAGGTGAGTTCAGCCTCGGATTTCACCGCCCGCTGCCAGTTGACCAGCGCGTTGGTGTTGGCAAAACGGGCATTCGGCAGGTGCGCCTGCAGCGAGGCATAGGCAGCTGCGGTAAAATAGTAGTTGTCCATTTCAACGCCGATAGTGCCGCCGTCCAGCCCGCGGTCCGCCAGCTGCGCCGACAGGTAATCCATCGGGTGGCGGTCAGTCGATTGCACGTAATGGTCCGGATAGCCAATGATACTGGCGGGTTCCATGAAGCAGGTGCGCAAGGCGCCATTGGCATCCTGGCCGCGGCCGTACCAGAGCGGCTCACCCTCAAGGCCCAGCACAACGCATTGATGGACATAGAAGGACCAGCCGTCATAGCCGGTCAGCCAGTTCATGTTCGAGGGATCGGTGACGATCAGAAGGTCGATGCCGCGGCGGGCCATCCCGGACCGGGTTTTGTCGATACGCGCCTGGTATTCAGAGCGGGAGAAATACAGCTTGGGGTCTGCCATATGCGTGGTTCCTGGTTGATCAGCTGGTGAAAGTGGAGCCGGCACCCGCCGCATCTGCGCGGTTGCCTGCAAGAGTTGCGATGGCGGTGTCCTGAACGCCGGTGCCGGTCAGGTCTGCAATGATCAGATCACTGTCCGCCTGGCGTCCGGCGGCCTTGCCTGAGGTGACATCTCCCAGTTCGGTGAAACTGCGGTCATTTGTGATCAGCCCCGCCTTGATGGCACTGCGCAGCTCGCCCTTGACGGCACACTGCGCCTGGCTGTCAGGCACGTACACGTCTGCCTTGGGCAGGCAAGCGGGGTCCAATTCACACTTGTGCTCCTGATCCGACCCCATGGCGATGACCAATTGGCCCGGCCGCAGCCACTCCGCCTTGATCACTGGCTTAGCTGCAGGTGTTGTTGTGACGACGATATCAGCCGAGGAGACCGCCTGCGCGGCGTCCGTGCCGGCTGTGATATCAAACCCAAGCTCTTCGCGCAGGCTGGCAGCAGCGGCCTCAGCCTTGGCAATATCCCGTGCCCAGATCACGGCGCTTTTGATTTCGCGCACCAGGGTCATAGCCTTCAACTGCATCTTCGCCTGCACGCCGGCGCCGATGATGCAGACACGCGCCGCGTCCGCACGCGCCAGATGGCGCGCGGCGACAGCACCCGCAGCGGCGGTGCGCACATCGGTGAGGTAGCCATTGTCCAGCAGCAGCGTCTCAAGCATGCCGGTCTTGCTGGAAAACACCACCATCAGCCCGGTTGTGCTCGGCAGGCCGAGTTTAGGGTTGTCGAAAAATCCCGGGCTCATCTTCATGGCGAAACTGCCGATCCCCGGCACATAGGCCGTTTTGACACAGACTTCGCCGTTTTGATCCGGCACAGGCAGCGTCATGATCGGCGGCATCACCACCTTGCCCCCGGCCAGCGTGGTAAAGCCCCGCTCGACACAATCCACCGCGTCCTTATCCAGCGGCACCAGATCGCGCAGCTCCGTCTCAGTCAGGATCTTGATGTCAGGCATCTGCGCCCCCCTTGGTTTCGGCTTCCACATTGACATCTTCTCCGTTGATGATGCGTTTGTGCAGGGTCATGTCGATGTTCTGACCACTGACCAATGAGACGCAGCGGCCGGGATTTTCGATCTTGCCCGCCAGCAGGGCAGCGATACCGACGCTGCCGGAGCCTTCGATCACCTGGCGTTCTTCGAAATAGGCATGACGGATGGCGGCGGCGATTTCCGTCTCGGACACCAGCACCACATCATCGACAAAAGCCCTTGTCATTTCAAAGGTATAGGCATTATTCAGCCCAATGCCGCCGCCCAGAGAATCCGCAAGCGTGGCTTTTTCCTCAACCAGGACCGGTTTACCGGCCTGCAGGCATTCATACATTGCCGCGCCACGTTCCATCGACACGCCAATCACGCGGATTTCCGGGTTCACTGCCTTCATCACCATCGCCACGCCGGAAATCAGCCCGCCGCCGGACAGCGGCACCAGCACGGTGTTCAGATCCGGCATCTGTTCCAGCATTTCCAGCGCTACCGTACTTTGGCCCGCGATGATGTCGCGGTGGTCAAAGGGCGGCAGCATGGTCATGCCGTCCGCCACCAGCCTGTCGACCTCAACCTGGGCATCGTCCTGCGAGCGGCCCGCAATGCGCACTTCGGCGCCGTGGGATTTTATGCCCTCGACCTTGTTTTGCGGCACCAGCTCCGACATGCAGATGATGCAGCGCACTCCGGCCTGCGCTGCGGCGTAGGCCAGCCCGCGCCCGTGGTTGCCAGTGGACACGCCAACCACACCCGCCATGCGCTGTTCATCGGTCAGCGACAAAACCGCGTTGGTGGCACCGCGCAGTTTGAAACTGCCAGTGATCTGGGTGCTTTCCAGCTTCAACGAAACCTCTCCGCCGCAACGCGCGCTGAGAGAGGGCGAAGATACCAGTGCCGTCTGCCGGATACGCCCGGCAATCCGCGCCCGGGCCTGATAGCTGTCCTGAAGGGTGATGTTGTCAGTCATTGGACCTGTTTAGCCTTGTTAGAGTTCAAATAGCCTGCCGTAGCCCGGCACCGGATCCGCGATCCCGGCCAGGCGCAGGCAGCGCCAGACCATCGCCTGGTTTGAGCTGACAACCGGCTTGCCCAGCCGGTCCTCGATCCGCTGCACGCAAGGTGCCGCCCGCAGCGCAGTGCAGGACAGAAACAGCGCATCCGCGCCCTCATCACAGGCGGCGATCCCGGCCTCGATGATGCTATTCTCGGAAATCCGCGCCATCTGGCGGTCATCTGTCAGGCCAAAGCAGGCAGCACTGACCACCGCTGGGCCATGCGCCGCAAAATACTGCGCCATTTCATCCGTCACCTCGGGGCTGTAGGGGGTGAGCAGCGAAACCCGATTGGCACCCAGCGCCTCAAACGCATCAAAGGCGGCAGAGCTTGGGGTGACGCACGGCGTCTTCGGCTTGGCGGCGTTCAGATAGCGGGTGACTGCGTCATTGCCCAAGACGATAGAGGCCGCGGTGCAGCCATAGGCCACCACGTCCACCTCTTCCTCTGGCAGGATTTGCGCCGCGGCTTCGGTCAGCCGCGGGCCGGTCTGCAGAAGAGTTTCCCTAGTGGTCGGATTCTCAAACGCGATGCGGTTTGTGTAGACGCCGACCCGGTCCGGGTTGCAGATCCGGGCAAAGTCGCGCTCAGACGTGTGGTCGGTCGCCAGCGCCACCAGCGCGATCCGCTTTTTGACCGGACGGTCGTCCAGCATGGCAGGAACCCGCGACGGCGTGGAATGGATATCAAGAGCCATTTTCAGTTTTCCTAAACAACAAGAACCGGGGTTTCGGCCAGGCTCGTCACCTTGTGAGAGACACTGCCCAGCAGCACCCCTTCCAGCGAGCCAAGGCCGCGGCTGCCGATCACGATCAGGTCATGCCCGTGCTCCCTGGCAAACCCCGTGATGGTGCGCGCCACCGGGCCGGCTTTGACAAAGGCGCGGGGGCTTTGAACGCCGCCCGCCGCCGCCAGCGCCTTGCCGCGCTCGGCCACCTGCTTGGCGTGGCTGCGCATGATCTCGTCCAAGTCCTCCGGCTGATCCGGACGCACCATATGCATCGAGGCCTCCAGCAGCGAATGGTGGCGGTAGACCGTCAGCAAGGTCAGCCCAGCCCTGCACAGCTGCGCCAGCTCCGCCGCCTTGGCCAGCGCGGCCTCGGCGCCTTGGGAGCCGTCGAAGGGCACCAGAATGGATGTGAACATCTCAGCGCCTCGTTATTTTGCAAAGGCCAGGTCGCGCAGAAACAACGCAATCTGCGGGAAGAAGATCAGCGCCACCGACACCCCCAGCAGCATCAGGATGAAGGGCGGCGTGCCGCGCACCACCTCGGCATAGGGGCGTTTGAACACGGCAATGGCAGTGAAGATATCGCAGCCGAACGGCGGTGTGGCCGATCCGATAGCCACCTGCAGGGTGATGATTGTGCCAACCAGAACCGGGTCCAGCCCCACCGACTTCACCACTGGCGCAAAAACCGGCACCAGCACCAGGATCACCACGATGGGATCGACAAACATACAACCGATGAAAAACGCGATGGAGATCACGAACAGCACCCCTATAGCGCCCATCTCGGCAATCCCTATGGCGCCAAGGATCTGCTGCGGCACCTGAGCGAATGAGATTACCCAGGAAAACGCAGCCCCTGCCCCCACCAGAATGAACACGATGGCGGTGACCAGCCCGGTGGATTTTGCGGTTTCATAGACATCCGCCAGCGCCATTGAGCGGAACACGGCGACCTCCAGGATCAGCGCATAGAGAACGCAGGCCGCTGCGGCCTCGGTCGGGCTGAAGACGCCGCCGTAGATGCCGCCGATGATGATCACCGGAAACCCCATCGGCCAAAGTGCGGCACGCATGGTCTGCAGCCGCTGGCGCCAGGTGGCCTTGGGCTCGGTCGGCACGTTGTTACGCACGGCGTAGATATAGGCGTAGGTGGAAAACAGCAGCAGGATCAGCAGGCCGGGACCAATGCCCGCAATGAACAGCTCGGCAATCGAGGTGCTGGAGACCACCCCGTAGATGATCATGCCGATGGAGGGCGGGATCAGAAAGGCGATGTCGCTGGCGTTCACGATCAGCGCCAGCACAAAGCTGTCCTTGTAGCCCGCCTGCAGCATCCGCGGGCGCAGCGGCGAACCGATCGCCACAACGGTGGCTTGGGTCGATCCGGACACCGCCCCGAACATGGTGCAGGCGGCTGCGGTGGAAATCGCCAGCCCGCCGCGGATATGGCCGATATAGGCCATCACCACATTGATCAGCCGCCCGGCCGACTGGCCGCGGGTCATGATATCGGCTGCAAAGATGAACATCGGCACCGCAATCAGCGAGGCGGGCCGGATCCCTGCCATCATCTGCTGTACCATTGTCTCGGTCCGGGCCAGATCGCCGAACAGCATCAGAAATCCGATAAAGGCGCCGGCAATCAGCGGGATCATCATCGGAAAGCCCAGCAGCAGCAGGGTGATCATGGTCAAAAATATTGTTGCAGCCACGGGTTCGCCCTCAGATTTCGATTTCTTCTGCGTCCTCGTATCCCTCTTGCACATGCGTCGAGAGATAGATGCCGGGAGATGTCAGATTACGCACGGCGGTCAGCAGGTATTGGGCGCCGGTCATGAAGAACCCGGCAGGCACCCAGACCAGGATGACCCAGACCGGGATCTGCAGTGCGGGCAGCACCCGTCCGCGCGCGGCCTGCGAACCGATGTATTTCACCGCGTAAAAGCACAGCAGGAACATGAAACCAGCGGTGATTATGGAAATCACCACGATCATCACCTTGCGTAGATGCGGCGGCAGCAGGTCATAAATCGCCGACATGCGGATGTGGCGGGCGTTGCGCGCGGCATAGCTGATGCCGGCAAAGGTGATCAGGATGATCAGGATCCGGTTCAGCTCCTCGGTAAAGAAGATGGAGTTCCCCAGCACGAACCGCCCCACAACATTGGCCACGGTATTGGCGGCCATCAGCAGAACCCCTGCCGCTAGCAGGAATGATTCAATGCGGCTGATGGCGCTGTCGATCACACCCAGAAACCCAGGCAGCGCTGACTCGTGTGACTGTTGCATTCCTTCCTCCCCAGGCCCGGAAGCTGCTGAGCAGGCAGGAACCGCTCAGCACTGTTTGCAGGAGAGGCGTCAGTTGGCAGTGGCCGCCAGGTCAGCCTTCAACTGTTCCAGGATCGCGGCACCGCTATCACCGGTCATCTCAATGAACTTGGCCTCGACCTCAGCCGCCGCCGCCATGAAGCAGCTGCGCTGATCGTCACTTAGCACCGTCACCTGCATCTCTGGTTTGGCTTCCATGATCTTGGCCAGCTCGGTTTCCGCCGCTTGCTGCTGATAAACCACGGTGTGGTCATAGGCGGCCTGCGCCGCGTTCTGCACCAGTTGCTGATCCTCGGCGCTGAGGCCGTCGTAAAAGTCCTTGTTGGCCATCACCGCGGTGGTGAAATTGTTGTGGCCGGCGTAGGTGATGTAATCTGTGACCTCATAGATCTTGGTTGAATAGAGGAAGAACGTCGGGTTCTCCTGCCCCTGGATCACATTGGTTTGCAGCCCGCCGTAAACCTCGCCCCAGGGCAGCGGTGTCGGGGTGGCGCCAAAGGCCTTGTAGCTTTCGACCAGCAGCGGGTTGGTCATCACCCGGAACTTCACTTCGTCCAGATCGGCGCAGGTGGTCACCGGAGTCTTGGTGGTCATCGCCACTTCGCCCTCGGGGAACATGTTCAACAGTTCCAGCCCCTGATCCGCATAAAGCGGCTTGAACATGCCGTTGATCGCCTTGCTTTCCTTGTAAAAGCGCGCCAGGTGATCCTGATCGGTTGGCAGCAGGTAGGGCACAAAAAACACCTGCGCCTCCGGGATCAGCGAGCCGGTAAAGCCCGGCGATTGGTCCACAAACTGCAGGATGCCGTCCTGGGTCTGCTCCATGATGTCGGCCGATTCACCCAATGTGCCATAGGGGAACAGCTGGATCTCGTGATCCGAGTTCGCCTCGATCTCTGCCTTGAATTTCTGCGCATAAACACCCTGCACATCGGTCATTGCCTCTTCAAAGGCATAGCGCCAGGTGTCCGCCTGCGCGGCACTGCCTGCCAGGGCAATCCCCGCTGCCGCAAGGGCACCGAAGGTGATTTTGACAGTTTGAGCCATGTTTTCCTCCCAAGTCTCTTGGGTGCCTGCGCACCGCTGCGACAGGTTTGAGAGGAATTGTACTGCATGTCAATTTTTTTATTGTTGCAGGACAATCAGTATGTGAAAGGCGCAACCCCCTCCGGCAGGCGGCCCAGCATTCCGGCGATCAACTCCAACGCTTGCCTGAAACGCCCCAGATCCTGGATGCTGCCAAGCGACAGGCGCACAGCATTCTGCGGCGGTGTCTTGGGGGGCAAGAACGGCGCATCCGGCGCCACCGCGACTTTCAACTCACGCGCGTAAGACACGAAACTGCTGGTGCTCCAGCCCTTGGGCAGCGGCAGCCATAGATGCAATGCCGAGGGGTGGCCCTGCCAGTGCCAGTCTTTCAGCACCTCAGCGGCGATGCCATGGCGCTCGGCCAGCGCAGATCGCTGCCACTGCGCCAGCTCCAACGCGGTGCCGTCCTGCACCCAGCGGGTGGCCAGTTCGCACATCAGCGGCGTCGCCATCCAACCAAACACGACAATCCGCCCGGTCAATGCCGGCAGCAGATGCTCCGGCGCCGCCATGTAACCTGCGCGCAGCCCCGACACAGTGCATTTGGTAAAGGTAGTCAAATAGATTGAACGCTCTGGCGCAAGAGCAGTAACCGCCACCGGACGCCCCTCGGCCACCGGACCAAAGGCATCGTTTTCGATGATGTGCAGATCGTGTTTGCGGGCGACATCCACCAGCGCGCGGCGGCGTTCCTCAGTCATCATACACGCTGTCGTGTTGGCCAAGGACGGAAGCAAAAACAAAACTTTAGGGTTGCTTTCCTGGCAATATCGCTCAAGCGCGTCCGGAAGGATACCATCCGCATCCACATCAACCCCCGCAAGGTTCAAACCCAAATAAGAACACCCCGAAACCAGCAAATGATGCGTGACCTTGTCTGACACCACCGTGTCGCCGGGCCGGGTCAGCGCCGACAGCGCCGCTGACATGCCATGACTGACCCCATTGGTCATAATGATCCGCTCCGGCGGCACCTCCAAACCGCAATGCCGCAGCCATTGCGATCCGGCGGCACGGTGGGCGTCATGACCGATATTCGGGCGGCAGGACAGATAGTAGCTCGGGTCCAACCCCTCCGGCAGCTCCCTCAGCGCTTGCTCGAACCGCTCAGCATGCTGCTGCGAGATTGCCGGGCGTGAAATCGACAGGTCGAAACCGCCACCGCGTTCAGAGCTCAGCTGAAACGGCTGATCGTTGGACTTGTCAGGATCCAGAACGTAGCTGCCCCGGCCGACCTGGCCATCAATCAGCCTTTGCCGCCGCAAACTTTCATATGCCTTGCTGACGGTGTGGACGCTGAGACCGAGATCATCGGCCATTTTGCGATGGGTCGGCAGCTGCGTCCCCTTCGGCAGCTTGCCGTCTGAGATTGCCCTGGCAATGGCCAGCGCAAGGCTCGCATGCAGGGGGGAGGTCAAGGCGGAGGGATCAGGATGCCAAATTGTCATGCGACATTTTACAAGTGATGACCCCGATTTCGCAATACAATTTCCACACAGCTGTCTCCCAAACGCAGACAATGATCCAACTGCTGGCTTTGCAATGGTCAGTTTCGGCTGCCAATTGATGCGATGGCCGGCTCTCCCGTCCGCCATCCTAACCCGCTAGCAGATCCAATGCGCGAGATATCAGACAATCCGGGCGGGCCGGTCACGCCAGTTTCAGCACCTGCTCGATTACATATTCGGTCTGCGCTTCAGTCTGAGCAGGCCCGATCGGCAGGCTGATCACCTGCGCAGCCAACGTCTCAGAAACAGGGAAAGCACCCTTGCCATAGCCAAGCCCGGCATAGGCGTTCTGCAGATGCGGCGGTTTGGGGTAGTGGATGACGGTGCCGACTCCCGCAGCCTCCAGCCGGGTGCGGAAAGCATCCCTGTCCGGATGGCGCACCACAAAGAGGTGCCATACCGGGTCCGCCCATTCCGGCACCGCAGGCAGTACCAGCCCGGCCACTGACAGTGCGTCCAGGTAACGGGCGGCAATGGCCTGGCGGCGGGTGTTCCAATCATCGAGCACTTGCAGCTTCACCTGCAGCGCCGCTGCCTGCATCGGATCCAGACGGCTGTTCTGGCCAGCCAGCTCATGCTCGTATTTAACCGCCGAGCCATAGTTGCGCAGCATCGACACCCGCTCTGCCAGCTCCGGCGAGGTGGTGGTAAACCCGCCGCCATCCCCCAGCGCACCCAGGTTCTTACCCGGGTAAAAGCTCCAGCAAGCGGCCTCGCCGAAGCTGCCGATCCGCTTGCCTTTGTATTTGGCGCCATGCGCCTGGGCGGCGTCCTCCAGAAGGTGCAGCCCGTGCTGTCCGGCCAGCTCAATCAGCGGATCCATGTCGGCTGGCTGACCATAAAGATGGACCGGAATGATTGCCTTGGTGCGGGACGTGATGGCAGCGGCCACCGCCTCCGGGCCGATGTTGTGGGTGGCTTCCAGCGGTTCCACCGGAACGATGGTTGCTCCGCAAAAGCTGACTGCCAGCCAGGTCGCAATATATGTGTTCGCGGGCACGATCACTTCATCGCCCGGGCCGATCCCCATTGCCTTCAGCGCAAGGATCAGCGCGTCCAGGCCGTTTCCAGTGCCCAGGCAATGCGGCGCACCGGTGTAACGGGCAAAACCGGCCTCAAATGCTTCAACCTCAGGACCCAGAATGAAGTACCCGGACCGCGCAACCCGCAGCACAGCTGCCTCCAGCTGGCCCTGAATTTCGGCATGGGCGCCCGCAATATCGAGGAAAGGAACCTTCACGCTGCACCTACAGCGGTTTTGAATTCATCATAGTCGCGGATGTAATCCGCTTCGTCATAAACCTCGGAAGTCAGCACCATGCAAACCGCCCCGGAGGAGAAGTTGTCGAGGTAGCGCCACATCATCGGGCAGACATACAACCCGTAGTAGGAGCGGTTCAGATGGAAACGCTTGGTCTCAAAACCGTCGTCCAGCAGGATATCGAAACTGCCCGACATGCAGATAATGAATTGATGCAGCGCCTTATGCGCGTGCTCGCCGCGGTCGGCCCCGCCCGGCACGTCATACAAGTAATATACCCGTTTGATATCAAAGGGGATATGGCTGCCGCCCTCAACAAAGGTCAGGTTGCCCCGCACGTCTGTTATCTTGGGCAAGTCAATGATTTTGCAGTCAGTCAGAGGCACGGAAACCGCCTTCGCATTTGAATGTCCCTTGTGTATATGCACATCTGAACCGGACCAGCAAGCAGCGCCGGCCGCCAGGGCCGCCTCAATCAAGGACAACGTCCCTCCCATGAGCAAAAAGCTACTGATCATCGGTGCGGGTGAATTCGCCGACATCGCCTATGAATACTTTACCGTCGATAGCGACTGAATTTGCGGTTGAGGTCATACAGATGAATTCAAAGGAGGTATTTGGCTTAACTGTGCAGGCGCAAAAACGCGCGAAGATAGAATACCCCGCAACCGATGCAGAGACGCGGGCTGGGCCTCTCGTTTCCAGGCTGAAGCGAGTCCGGGCGTTTTGGGAAAGGGATGCCTGTCGGCTCACCTGCATGCGACGATTGGGAGGCTTGCGCGGTATCCCGGGCTTGCTCGATGACGTTGTCAATATCTTAGCATTGACTGTGCCAGCCAGCAGACACCGGCTTAATATTGATTGTACTAAAACCCAGTGTGCACCAAGTGCTTTTTTGCCATCCAATCCGCGAAGTCAGTATGGAAACCACCTTGCCACACACACATGCAAACACATAGTAACTGACCAACTCCTTGAAGGATGACACACTGATGTCGGTAAGTAGTTTATTGAAATCCCCGGCGCTTGACCCGAATTTTCAGTCATACCTGAGATTGGTTGAACCATACGATGCCGCTTTTGTCTGCCAGCTTCGCGCAGACCCGGCCCTAAATCGGCATCTCAGCCCGTCGCCAAATGACGTGCTTGAACAGACCAAGTGGATTGAACGCTACAAGGAGAGAGAAAAACACAGCGAAGAATACTACTTTGTAATCTCCAGCAATGAAACGGATTTCGGCGTCATACGAATGTATGACTTCCGCAGCAACCCGCGCTCATTTTCCTGGGGAAGCTGGATAGTCAAACCCGAACGCCCAGCTGGCCTTGTCACATTTTCAGCGGTGATGATCTATGAAATTGGTTTCGACACCCTGGGCTTTGAACAAGCCCATTTCGATGTCAGAAAAGGCAATAGCAAGGTTATAAATTTCCATCTGCGCTCTGGAGCGATCGAGGCCGGGGAAACGGACCTGGACCGGCTTTTCATCTTCCCGAAGGCGGCTTGGTCATCTTTCCGGGAAAAGAGCGCTGGCCAGCTCAAATCGCATCGCGTGCTCTGCAGCTAATTCCCACCTAGACATTGGCGCTGATTCTACCCCTGTATCGGGCACCCACCGCACACGCTGAAAGCCGCTGTCAGTCTGATCGGGTGTCATCCGCAAAGGGGTATTCCGAAACGGAATTGACCCGGTTTTGGCATTTCGGCTGCCGGAAAGTGGTTCTCCTGGAACGCGAGCCAGCCATGGCCGAAAGAGTTGTTCACCACCCGCATCACCGTTTATTATCAGAACGACGGCCAACCCACTTGACACAAACGTCCACTGCCCCCCCGGCCTGCGCCTAAGCCCCCAAAACGAGAAATGCGACGCAGGCTAAAGAAAAGGACGATACATGACACAGACACCCGCCGCCAGCTTCATCCTGTTGTCTTACTGCCAGGAGGACACGATCACCGAGGCCGTACAGTCCTTGCTGAACCAGAAGTGCGAGCCGATCGAGATTATCATTTCAGATGACGCCTCGACCGACGGGACCTTTGAAAAAATTCAGGAAGTGATAAAGGACTACCGTGGCCCGCATCCTGTTTTAGCACGGCGCAATGAAGTCAACCTTGGCCTCAACCGCCACATTGCACGCTCCGTATCCCTTGCGACCTCAGACCTGATGATCTGGGCGGCCGGAGATGATCGAAACGCCCCGGGCCGGGCCCAAAAAGTTATCGATTCCTACCGGCAAACCGGCGCCAAGCTCATCTACTCCGATGCAGAAACGGTCGGACCCGACAAATAGCCCTGGCAAAGACGCTTACCGCCGCGCGCTGTTCTACAGGAGCTTCACAATGCTCGATGCGGCAACATCTTTCTCTCTGTTCTTGGGCGCGACAGCAGCCTGGCACAAGGATCTGCACCAAAAATACGGCGGCCTCCCCGAGGACAGCGCCTATGAGGATCTGATTCTCGGCTTCCGCGCTCTGCTGGAGGACGGCCTGCACTACATTCCCGAGAAGCTGGTGATCTACAAAGAAGACGTCGGCATCTCAGCCCAGCTGACCAAAAAGATCAGCACTCTGACCAATCAGGAGCGCCGGACAAGGATGCTGAAAGGGCAACTGGCCGTCTTGGAACAGCGCCTTGCGGATGCCAGAACGTTTGGCCTGGCGGAAAATTCGCCGGTTGTCAGGAAGATGACACAAGCCGCCGGCAAGATCCGTGCCCGGTTGGATTTCTATAACGGTATCGGCGCCGTGCTGGCCAGCCGGCACTATGGCTGGGGGGCAAAGCTGCAGGGCATCGCCAGCGAAGGTATGCGCAGGCTGCGCAACAGGTAACGGGGCAGACCCAAAACGCCGGCCAGCCAGCAGGCTGCAGATTGTCAGGCTTGCAGCCTCCAGGGGTCTTCCTGTTCCAGACTACCTGAAACCGCATCGGAACCTGCATTTGTCCTGAAGGCGCCGATGGCCCCGGCCATGGCCTGCGCTTCTTTGGACAGACCCAGGCTTGAGGAGGTGACCTCCTCGAACAGGGCCGCATTGCGGGTGGTGGCATCGTCAAGATTGGACATTGCCGAATTGATCTCCTGCAGGCTGCCGGATTGCTCGGAAGAGGCCTGGGAAATAGTTTTCATCAGATCTGCTGCGCTGTCGACAGAGGCGGAGATTTCACCAATTGCCGTGCGGGTCTGTTCAACCAGATCCGCACCAAGTTCGACATTCTGGCCGGCTTCATCCACCAGAGCCGAAATTTCAGTCGCAGCTTCTTTCGACCGGTGCGCCAAGGTCCGCACTTCCGAGGCCACCACCGCAAAGCCCTTGCCAACAGTGCCAGCACGTGCCGCCTCAACCCCGGCATTCAGCGCCAGAAGGTTGGTCTGCTGGGCAATCGCTTCGATCATGCCGATGATCCGTGAGATTTTTTCTGAACTTTCCTTGATTGCTTCCATTGCGCCGTAGGTCCGCTTCACCACCTCAATACTGGCACTGGCATTCTCGCGTGCCGCTTCAACAGAAGCGGACGCCTCTCCCGAGGCCTGGGCGGTGCCGGTAATGGAAACCGAGAGCTGGTTCACGGCAGCAGCCGTGCCTGCCAGCGTCTGCGCAGTACGCTCCGAGCGTTCGGACAGATCGCGGGACGCCGAGGAGATTTCGGTGCTGCCGCCGGCAATCGACTGGCCGCTGGTGCTAAGGCTGCTGACAGAGGCCTCCAGTTTTTCCAGCGCCGCATTGAAATCATCCCGCAGCTTGGTATAGCCCTCGCCCATTTCCCCGTGGATCCGGGCTGTAAGATCGCCCTGCGACAGTTGCTCCAAACCCTCGCCAATGGCCGTCACTGCCGCCGTCTGCTCTGCCAGGCGGGCGTCACGTTCCGCATCCGCTGCGGCCTCGACTTCTGCCTTCTCCACCAGCCCGTCGCGAAACACCGAAAGCGCCGTGGCAATCCGGAAGATTTCATCACTCGCCCGGTCGTACCCTGTTACCGGGCGCAGATTGCCGGCAGCCAGCCGCTCGGTAGTGCCGCTGATATCAGCCAGAGGGCGCAGGATAAGGATCCGGGTCAGAACCAGAGACGCCAGGAAGACACCGGCAGCCACAGCCGCCAGGATTTGCAGCTGTTGCTGCGCTGCCTTCACCTCAGCCGCGAGACCGCCCGCAATGGACGCGATCTCCAGCCGGCTTTCGGCCCCCAGACTGGTTGCGTGATGTGCAAATTCCAGCACCGCATCCACAGTTGCCTGCGACGCCGCAGCAGCCGCAGCTGTGGCCTCCAGCGACGCCACCTTGAAGACCGGCAATCCCTCCGACGGATCGGCCAGGCCCACCAGATCCTTAAGCTCCTGCGCAAATACCCCGTTATTGAAACCGGCATAACCCTGCAGCGCCTTGGCAGCGTCCTGAAGCGGGGCAGCAGCGGCATCTGCGGCATCAATATCATGTGCGGCCGCCACATCCAGCGCCGCCACCTGGAAGGCGCTGATCCAGCCATTGATCTCCAGCAGCTGCTGCAGCACGCCAACCTGGTTGTCCAGCAGCCCCTGGATCGCCGTCCGGTTATCGGAACTGGCCTGGGTTGCCGCAACAGACAGGGTGAACACCATACGCTCCATCGCCTGGGTCAGCGGGCGCACGCTGGCATTGCGGGCGCTCAGAACTTCTTTGCGGCTGTCCTTCAGCTCCTTGCGGCTCGCGGTGAGGGTATAGCGGAACAGTTCCACACCCGCGCGGACCTTCTTGGCCCTGAAGGCATCCAGGCCCAGCTCTTCAAGCCGCCCCATGACCGGCTCCAGCCGGCTCAAAGCGTCATTGGCCATTTTTTTGAGCGCCCGCTTGGTGGGCACGTCGCGCACATGGCCCAGAGCCAGAGCCGCACCAGACAAAATGCTGATATCAGCGCGGGTTTCCAGCAGCGTTTGCAAGCTGCCGAACTGTTGCTCAACCAGATTTTTGAGCACCTCATCAACCTGGCCGATTGTGTCCTCGCCGCCTGCCATCAAACTGTCGCTGGCCTCGGACGCGACCTGCACAAGCTTCGCTTGCACCGTTTGGCTAAGTGTCTGCAGGCTGCCGGTCTGGGAGTCGATCCAGGCCAGGTTTCGAAAGGCGCCTTTGCGGGCCGCGATCAGATTGCTGAGCATTTCGGAGGCCGCGTCAGCCTCCTGCCTGAACATGGCCCGCTCTGCCGCAGGCAGTTCAGCCAGGCTGTTTTCAAGATGTGCTATCGCTGCAACCGCCTCAGTCTCGGCCTGGACCAGCTCGTCAACTGATCCAGCTTGCAAGACCGCAATCATCGCATCCTTTGCCCGGCTTCCCGCCTTGACAAGACGGCCGCTCAGCTCCAGCCGGGGCACCTTCTGTTCCGTCAAAACCTCCATTTGGCGGCCGGTCTGGGAAAAGACCAGCGTAACCATGACACCGCCAACAGCAATAGCAGCCCCCATCGCCATCAGGATCAGCGTGATTTTTGCGCCAATGCTGGAAAACAAACGGAAACCGCGCTTGGCGGGAAATTTTTTCTTTGCAGTCATAGTATCACCCAAGGCATCCGCCCATATTCCGTGCCAAGACCGGACAAGCAGCCGGCCCCACCGCCGTTATCGGCTGGTCAGGCATTCAATGGCGCAGGGCCGCTGCCGCACAGCTGCCCGCATCTCCCAAACAAAAGGGACGCAAGAACGTAAAAAAAATATGAGCGGCAATCGGGAAATCTGTTGAATTTTATCGACTGGCAGAGAAAGCAGCCCGCTGCAAAGGCCGTTTCAACACTACCGGTCAGATCTCTCCGGAGAGACGGCGCGCCGCGTGCAGGGGTAAATTTGTGGTTTCGGTAACAGGCCGGTAACCGGAAAGCGGATCAAATATATGCCGGATCTGCCCGCCCTCGCGGCAAGTGGTCAGCAGCACCGGACGGCCATTCACCTGCTGGCCGGAAACAGTAACCGGCAAAGTGCCTGTCAACCAGCCGCCATAGCTGACGGCCCCGCTGCCGCTGCGGATGACAATCTCGAAGTAGTCCAGCGCTGCCATTCTGAAGATCAGATCCGGCACCTCGCTTGGCCCGCCTCCCAGATGCTCAACCGTCAGATCGGCACCGATAAGGTTTTGCACCGAATAACCCCAGCGGTGCATGAAACCCTCAACAACGTCCAGGATCTCTTGCGTCCGCTCCTCTGGCTGCACGCCCGGGCCGAATTCCGAAAACCGGCGTTCGAAAGACAGATTTTCCGGCACTCCGCCTCCTAGACCTTGGTTCAGGGCCAAACTGCCCGGTTTGCTGCTGGTTCCGGCAAAGCCTAGCACGCACAACTGCTTCCTGCACAAAAGATAATTTGGGAATGCAGGTTACACAACGTCACAGTGGCTTTTGCACAATCGCCTGACTGGCTATTCCGGCACGCCCGCCTGGCGCAAGGCAGAAGCCCATTCCTGTCCCGCCGGGCTCATCGCTGCAGGATTGTCGCGCTGGAACTGCGACAGGCAGAACTCCGGCGCGGCCTCAAGCAGTTTTTGGACTGTGCTGCGGGCTTCAGCGCCCCGGCCGGACATTTGCAGGGCGATCGCCTTGGACCGCAGCGGCACTGGAAAGGCGCCCTTGGCTTCAAGCGACCGCTCGGAAAGTTCAATTGCACGGGCAAAGTTGCGGGCAGACAAATACGCCAGCGCCGAGAGCGCATCAAAATAGTACCGCTGCGGTCCTAAAGGCGTCAGCCGCCGGGCCGCGTCGGTCATTTGCACCGCCTCATCCGGCATGTCCTGATAGGCCAGCGTCGCCCCTTTCAAAAGCAGCGCCAGCGCTTCGTTGGGATTGTCGCGCAGCGCCAGGTCATAGGCGTCCTGTGCCAGATCGAAGCGGAACGTCAGATGGCTGGAGATAAGCCCCTTGAGCGTATGAGCCAATGAGAAACCCGGTGCAGCTTCGATGGCGGCCTCTGCCATCCGGCTGGCCAGGCGGCTGTCCTCTCCACGGTTCACAGACAAGCCCTTTTCGACCCGCATCACGTGCCAGAACCCCATCCAGGTCAGCGGCAGCACATGTTTTGGCTCCCGTTCAAGCAGATGCGACAGGATCTCATGTGCTTGCTGGAATTTGCGCGCGTCCATTTCCTGCATCAGTGAAATCGCCGCCATCAACAGGGTATGGCTTTCCAGGGTGGACAGCGGCTTGAAACCCGCCAGCCGGACAGCTTCGCCCGCAGCGGTCTGTCCGATTTGCTGGGTGGCATTGCGCAGCACGGCACTGCGGCCCTCCATCAGGCTGCCTTTGCTGCCCTCGAAACTGCGGGACCAGATTACTTTTTCGCGGACAGCATCATGCAGATCGATCTCAACCCGGAACCGGTTGCCGTCGCAGCTGACGGTGCCCGACACCAAGTAATCAACGCCCGCGACTGAAGACACTTCGGCTGGACGCACTGTTTCCGGATCAAACTGCCGCGAAGCCAGATATGAGGTGACCGAAAACGCCCAGCTGCGCGACAAGTACCGTGACAATTCTTCAGACATCAGCGACCCCAGCGGCACAACCGCGTCGCCCGGGGCACGATGCACAAAGGGCAGCACCGCAATGGAAGGCAGCAGCCCATCCAGGATTACACGGCCCGGCGATGTTCCTGCTTGCGGTCCAGGCCGGGCAGCACCGCGGGCGAACTCCGCCCGGGCTTCATTCAGCCAAGCGTTAAAAGCGGTCTCATGAGGCAGCTCAAACCCTTCCATGAAATTCGCATTGCCTGCGCAACTGTCCAATTCCACCCGGGTCAGGTCGAGGATAACCCGCTCCCGGTTTGCATACAGCAGCTTGGCCGCTTCGGGACCCAGATGCCGTCGCAACGTCGACAAGGCTGTCCGCAGGCTTGCCTTTGCCTGTTCGGGCTGCGCCAGGCACCACAATGTCTTCTCCAGAAACGCCCGCGTGCGGATCCCGCCATCAGCTGAGGACAAAAGCGCCAGCAGCGCCTGATGTTTCGCCCCAAGCTGAACATTGGTTCCATCTGCGTGAAAGACGCCAAACGCGCCAAACCGGCATATCTTCAGAAAGACCGTCATCCGTAAACCCCACAATAATCCGTGTCGCACTTGAAATTAAAGTAACGTTACACTGCATTGCCGCAATATGTTTTGCAATTACTGATTGCATTAACTTCACAATTCATTTCAAAAGCAACGCCTGACAACCTTCGGGCACATCTGACGGCGATCATAACAGCGCACACGTCAAGGCACAGTAAACCGGCCACATGGAGCAGACTGCTTTAGTGCAGCAGCGCGGGTCCTTTGCAACAACCATGACCTGATCAGCTAGAAAGAACAACCACACACGCAAAAACTGTAATTGATTATCTAATTGGAACAACGGGACTGGCTGCCGGTATCGATTATCAAGCCCTCGGCCTGTGTTGTTTTGGCACCTGCCCCTAAACCGCTGGCACAAAACGGTAGCCGCTGCCAATGCGCTCTGCCCGCCCGATACCGCCACCGGGCAGATGATAGCCAATCAGCTGCATTTGCTCGGCGGCAAGCCGGTCCAGCAAACGCATACGGGCCGCAGCAGCCGCTTGCGGCTCCTGGTCAGCACCAACCGGCCTGCCAGGGTCAGCGAAGCTCACATGATGATTGCCCACTGCATCCCCTAGAACCAGGACACTGTTACTGCCATCCCGGACTTCAAATGACATATGCCCCGGCGTGTGGCCTGGCGTGGCATGAGCAGCGACTCCCGGCAGGATCTCCTCGCCGTCCCGGAAAAGCTGCACCTTGTCTTCCAGCTGCTCCATCCGGCGCCGGGCTCCAATGGCCATGGCTGTCCTGCTGCTGCCGATGCTGTCTGCAGTCTTCGGGTCGAACCAGTACTCCCATTCTCCCTGCCCCATCAGATAGGCCGCGCCAGGGAACAGCAGATCGTCAAAATCATCCAGCACCCCCCACAGGTGATCCGGATGGCAATGTGTAAAGACCACATGCGTCACCTGGTCAGGTGTGACACCAAGAACCTCCAGCGCGCCGGACAGATTTCCCGCACTATCCTGAAACCCCGGCCCCGCGCCGGCATCGAACAGGACAACTCGGCCTTCTTCGCGCAGCAAAGTTACATTCACCTCCGGCGTCAGCGGCCCGGCTGGAAGCCCGTACTGTTCCAACGCCTGCTGCAAAGCGTCCGGCTCAAGCCCGTCAAACAGAAACTCCGGCGGCAAAGTGAGATACCCGTCTGAAACTGTCTCAATCCGCTTGTTGCCTAAATTGATCCGCGCCGAAGCCCAGCCGGGGACAGCAGCAGCAGCCAGCCCCGCTGCAGCCGACAAGCCAAAATCACGCCTGGTGAACCCCATACCGTTTCCTTTCCCTATCGCCGCGCAATCAAATGCACAAATAATGTTTGATGAATATTACTTCATCACAGCACTAAGGGAAACACACGGCGATGCCGCAACCCGGCATGCCGGAGTACAGGCGGCACCTAAGTCAGCCCCTGCGCGGCGCAAGCCCTGCGCAGGGCCGCACAAAACCGCTGGGCGGCGGCCGAAAGCCGGTGCTCCCGCCGGACACACAGACCCACGGGGCCAAGGGTGCTGTCCGTATTCAAGGGCAACGCTGCCATGCTGCCAGCCTCCAGCTCCGGCCGCACCACACCGTGGCTGATGATCCAGATCGCCTGATGCGCCAGGACAAAGCGCCTCCCGAATGTGGCGGAAACGGTTTCGATCGGAAAACTGGGCAGTGCCAGCCCCTGCTCAAGAAACATCCGCTCAACCATCGGCCGGATGATCGATCCTTCAGACGGCATCAGCACCGGGTAGTCCTCAAATGCTGTAGGCGGCACATGCACGGCGCCAGCCATAGGATGGTTCCGCGCGACAACAACGGCCACCCGCTCGCGGTACAGCGGATCGAATTCCACGCCCGCCATGGCTTCCGGCGCAGGCATCCTGCCAACCACCAAATCAAGCCCGCCCCGGCGCAGCTGGTCGATCAGGTACTGATTGCCTCCGGACATCACCATGAACCGCCCCGGCGCGCCACCGCAGCGCAGTTGCGCCAGCGTGTCAGGGACCAGATCGGCGGCGACGGTGGGCAGTGCGCCAATGGAAACCAGCGGTCCATCTGCCGCGTCCAGGCCACGCAACAGCGCCACCCCGTCGCGAGCCAGCGCCAGGCTGCGCCCGGCATGGTCCCGGAACAGCTCGCCATACCCGCTGAGCCGGATACCGCGGCCATGTTTTTCGACCAGCGGCTTGCCGCAAACTTCCTCCAGTTCGCGCAGCGCCCGTGTCACCGCAGGCTGGGTCATGCCCAAGGCCCCCGCGGCCTGGGTGACGCTCATCTTGCGGGCCACTTCGACGAACACCTCAAGATGGCGCAGTTTCAAAGAAGACGATAGCCGCATATCACTCCGGTTATGATTACATGTATAATTCAAGATTATACAGATCAGCTCCGGTATGCGATACTTTATCCAGCACGGGGAGACCAGGATGACGCAGCAGAACCGGTACAGCCAAGGCATGCAAATCAGGCGCAAGGTGCTTGGCGACTCCCATGTGGAGCGCGCCGAAGCCGGCAAAACCGCGCTGGACGCCCCCTTTCAGGAGCTGATCACCGAAGCTGCCTGGGGCACGGTCTGGGCCTCTGACCGGATTTCGCTGCGGGAACGGTCCATGCTGACATTGGCACTGCTGGCTGCCACTGGGAATTTCGACGAGATTCCGATGCACATCCGCGCCACCGCCCGCACCGGCGCCAGCCAGGAAGATGTGCTGGAGGCCTTCCAGCATGCGGCCATCTATGCCGGGGTGCCGTGCGCAAACCGTGCCCTGAAGCTGGCCAAGGAAACCTATGCCGAAATGGCCGCTGAGGGAGGGAAACCCGCATGAGCACACCACCGGAACAGGGGGAGTTCTACCAGCGCGACCGCCGCTGGCATCCGCCCGCGCTGTCGCAAGATTACAAGACCTCGGTCACCCGCGCGCCGCAATATCCGCTGATCAGCCTGGAAAACACCGCCAGCGAGATCACCGGCCCGGCGTTTGGCCACAACGACATCGCTGCCACCGACAATGACCTGCTGACCAACTTTGCCCAGCCTGGTGAAAGCCCGATCGGTGAGCGCATCATCGTGCATGGCCGGGTGCTGGATGAAAACGCGCGGCCGGTGCCGAATACGCTGGTAGAGATCTGGCAAGCCAACGCTTCTGGCCGCTACCGGCACAAAAAGGACACCTACCTCGGCGCGCTGGATGCGAATTTCGGCGGCTGCGGCCGGACCCTGACGGATGAAAACGGCTGCTACCACTTCCGCACCGTGAAACCCGGCGCCTACCCCTGGCGCAACCGGGTGAACGACTGGCGGCCCGCGCATATCCACGTCTCGGTCTTTGGCACCGGCTTTGCCCAACGGCTGATCACCCAGCTGTATTTCGAGGGCGACCCGCTGGTTGCCCGATGCCCGATCGTGAACACCATCCCGGACCCGGAGGCGGTGGAGATGCTGATCGCGCGGCTCGACATGAATGCAACCATTCCGCTCGACACAATCGCCTACCGCTTTGACATCGTGCTGCGCGGACGGCGGTCCACCCTGTTTGAAAACCGGCTGGAGGGGAATTGATGCGTCAGCGTTTCGATTATCTGAAAGAAACCCCCTCGCAAACCGCCGGGCCTTATGTCCACATCGGCCTCGCACCCGGTGCTGCGGGGTTCCGGATCTACGATCAGGAACTTGGCTGGGACATTGCCAGCCCCAACGCCGAAGGAGAACGGATCAGGGTCGAGGGCATGGTCATCGACGGCACTGGCTTGCCGGTCAAGGACGTGCTGCTGGAGGTCTGGCAGGCCAATGCGAACGGCGTCTATGCCCACCCCGAAGATGGCGGCGCGGTTGAGGACGGCTTTCGCGGCTGGGGCCGGGTGATCTCCGATTTTGAAACCGGAGAATGGGGGTTCGGCACCGTGAAACCCGGGCCGGTGAAGGGTCGGGGCGGCCAGATGATGGCCCCGCATATCAACCTGTGGATCGTGGCACGCGGCATCAACGTGGGGCTGAACACGCGGGTCTACTTTGAGGACGAGGCAGAGGCCAATGCCACCGACCCCGTGCTGAATGTGATAGAATGGGAGCGCCGCCGCGCCACCCTGATTGCCAGGCGCAGCGAGCGGGACGGATTGGCGATCTACCGCTTCGACATCCGCCTGCAAGGCGACGATGAAACAGTGTTTTTCGACATCTGAAGGGGATCAATCATGAGTAAACCCTGCATCATCTGCGTGGCCATCACCGGCTCGGTCCCGACCAAGGCGAACAACCCGGCAGTGCCCGTCACCATCGCCGAGCAGATCGAAAGCACCCAGGAGGCGTTTGAAGCCGGCGCCTCCATCGCTCATTGCCATGTGCGCAACGACGACCAGACGCCGACCTCGGACCCGGAGCGGTTCGCCCGCCTCATGGAAGGCCTGCACAAGCACTGCCCCGGCATGATCGTGCAGCTGTCGACCGGCGGCCGCTCCGGCGCCGGACACGAGCGCGGCGGCATGCTGCCCCTGCGCCCTGATATGGCGTCTCTGTCCGTTGGCTCCAACAACTTCCCTACCCGGGTCTATGAGAACTCTCCCGATCTGGTGGACTGGCTGGCCTCGGAGATGCGCACTTACGAAGTAAAACCCGAGATCGAGGCCTTTGACCTGTCGCACATCCACCAGGCGGTGAAGATGAACCGCGAGGGGCGCATTGGCGGCACGCTTTACGTGCAGTTCGTGATGGGGGTGAAGAACGCGATGCCGGTCGATAGGGATGTGTTCGATTACTATGTCAAAACCATGCAGCGGCTGGCACCGGAGGCCCAGTGGTGCGGCGCCGGTGTCGGGCCGGGGCAGATCCTGGTCAACGAATGGTCGGTCGCCGCGGGCGGCCATACCCGCACCGGGCTGGAGGACAATATGCGGCTCGACCGCGACACCCTTGCGCCCTCCAATGCCGCGCTGGTGCGGCGGGCAGCGGCGCTGTGCGAATCCTACGAACGCCCTGTCGCCACCTGGCAGCAGGCCCGCGAGATCCTGGAACTCCGGCCCGGCTGATGCCGCCCGCTTCGGGCCGCAGGGCCAAAGCCACGCCCAAGGCCGCCAGGCGGCCCGTCAGGGCAGCCGCGGGCGCGGGAGCCCCCCTTCTGCCTGGCTGGCCAACTGGCGCCGGTCAACTGGTGCTGGTCAACTCCCGCCGGAAAGATCCTTGAGGATCGGGCAATCCGGACGGCTGTCGCCTGCACAGCCTTTGACCAACTCTCTCAATGTGCCGCGCATCGCCTGCAGATCGGTGATCTTCTCCTCGATCTTTGCCAGATGCTCCAGCGCCAGTTGCTTCACATCGGCGCTGGCGCGGGTTTCGTCCTCGTAAAGCGCCATCAGGGTCCGGCAGTCCTCGATGGTGAAGCCCAGCGCCCGGGCGCGGCCCAAAAAGGCCAGCTTATGCAGATCAGTCCCGGCAAAGCAGCGATAGCCATTGGCGCTGCGATGCGGTTTGATCAGCCCGATGTCCTCATAATAGCGGATGGTCTTGGCTGGCAGGCCGGAGCGGCGGGATACATCTCCGATATTCATGCGCGCACCTCCTGCTTGCCGGCCGCAAGGACCGCCGGCCCGGCCTGTCCTTCATCCAGGGCCGGTTTCAGGCGGCGCAAGCGCAGGGCATTGGACAGGACAAACACGCTCGACAGTGCCATTGCGCCTGCCGCAAGTGCCGGCGACAAAAGAGGCCCCCCAAGAGGGTACAGAACCCCAGCCGCCACCGGCACCAGCAGCACGTTATAGCCAAAAGCCCAGCCCAGGTTCTGGCGGATGTTGCGCATGGTGGCGCGGCTGACGGTCAGCGCGTTCACCACCCCGCGCAGATCACCCGAGACCAGCACCACATCCGCCGCCTCGATCGCCACATCGGTGCCGGTGCCGATGGCAATTCCAGCATCCGCCGCCGCCAGCGCCGGGGCGTCGTTTATGCCGTCGCCCACAAATGCCAGCGCGCCATGCTCTGCCTGCAGCTCCTGGATCGCGGCAACCTTATCAGCAGGCAGGCATTCGGCCTTCACTGCATCAATACCCAGCCGCGCGGCAATCGCCCGCGCCGTCGCCAAAGCATCACCGGTGATCATTGCCACCTTCAATCCTTGGTCATGAAAGGCTTTGATCGCCGCCGGGGTACCCGGCTTGATCGGATCCGCCACCGCAATCACCGCCGCCGCCTGGCCGTCAACGGCGGCGAAAAGCGGGGTTTCGCCGCGCTCTGCCAGTTTCAGCCCCTCCGCCTCCAGCGCGCCTAGCACAATGCCTTCGCGCGCCATCAGCCGGGCGGCGCCGGCCAGCACCACGCGCCCCTCGACCTCTGCGCACAGGCCATAGCCCGGGATAGCCTTGAAAGCGTCCGCCTTGGGCAGCCCCTTGCCCGCCGCTGCCGTGATAGCGCGGGCGATGGGGTGTTCCGACTGCGCCTCAGCGGCACCGGTCAGGCGCAGCACCTCGTCGCGGGTGAATCCTTCGGCGCAGATCAATTCGGTCAGCACCGGCCGGCCCTCAGTCAAAGTGCCGGTCTTGTCGAGCGCCACCACGCGTGCTTCCTGCAAGTGCTGCAGCGCATCGCCCTTGCGGAACAGAACCCCCATCTGCGCCGCGCGGCCGATGCCGACCATGATAGAGGTCGGCGTCGCCAGCCCCATGGCGCAGGGACAGGCGATAATCAGCACCGAAACACCGGCCACCAGGGCCAGCGGCAGGGCCGGCGCAGGGCCGAACAGAGACCACACCAGCACGGTCAGCGCCGCAACCGCGATCACTGCGGGTACAAACCACAGTGTGATACGGTCGACCAGCCCTTGCACCGGCAGCTTGGCACCCTGCGCCTGCTCGACCATACGGATGATCTGCGCCAGTACCGTGTCGCGGCCAACTCGGGTGGCCCGGAATTCCAGCGCAGAATTGCCGTTGATGGTGCCCGCCGTCACTTCATCACCGCGGGACTTGGCGACGGGAACCGGCTCGCCGCTGATCATGCTTTCGTCGATGTAGGAGCTGCCGGAGGTGATCTCGCCATCCACCGCGATGCGCTCTCCCGGACGGACCCGGATCAGGTCGCCTGGGCCGATTTCTTCCACCGGAGTTTCAATTGCATCCCCGCCCGAGACCACCATGGCGGTTTTCGGCTGCAGCCCGGCCAGCTTGCGGATCGCGGCGCCGGTGCGGCCCTTGGCGCGGGCCTCCAGGAAGCGGCCCGTGAGAATAAGGGCGACGATCACCACCGCCGCCTCGTAATAGACATTGGCGGTGCCCGCGGGCAGAAGCCTGGGCGCGAAGGTGGAAATCACCGAGAACCCATAGGCCGCGGAGGTCCCCAGCGCCACCAGCGCGTTCATGTCGGGAGCGCCGCGGAGCAAGGCCGGAAAACCCTTAGCATAGAACTGCCGGCCCGGCCCGGCCAGCACCGCGGTAGCCAGGGCGAATTGCAGCAAGTAGCTGTTATGCGTGCCTATATTTTCCATAACCCAATGATGCAGCGCCGGAACCATGTGGCCGCCCATTTCGATCAGGAACACCGGCAGTGTCAGAAGCGCGGCGATCATCACCTGCCGGCCCAGTGCGGAAATCTCATCCGCGTTGCGGCGGCCGGCCTGCTCCGCTTCATCCTCTGCCGCGCCGCTGAGACGGGCCGGATAGCCGGTATCCGACAATGTGCGGGCGAGATCGGCGGCGCGGGCCATGCCGGTTAAATAACGGATTTGTGCCGTCTCATTCGCCAGGTTCACGCTGGCCGATAGCACCCCCGGCACCGCCAGCAGCGCCCGTTCCACCCGGCCCACGCAGGACGCGCAGCTCATGCCGCTGATCACCAGGGAAGCTTGCGCCTCTGCCGCCGGATAACCCGCAGAGGTCAAGGCCGCGGTCAGATCCATCAGCGGAACCTCCGCGGCAGCCTCTACCTGGCCGGTGGCATTGGCAAGGTTGACGGAGGCGCTCTGCACGCCTTCGACCGCCGCCAAGGCGCGCTCAGCACGCCCTGCACAGCCCGCACAGCTGAGGCCGGTGATATTCAGTGAAATCCTGCTAAGTTCAGACATCGGAATCCTGCCGCTTCTGGTCCTTTGACAAGAGATATGAGGGTTCCAGCGAGGGGAAGGTCAAGACCCGGCATTCAATTTCCTTCCCATAACTGGAATCTTTCCAGCAAGCTGCTGGGAACCGGCAGTTTTTCATCACGCGGGAATGGCGCGGACCGTTGGCCGGCTGTCGCATTCAGGGCAAGGCCCGATACCCTGCTCCTGATAGTGTGCCGAGGCAAAGCTTGCGTGCGCCAGCCTGCAAATGTAACGCTGGGTCATTCCGGCCCGCGGCCTTGCTGCTGGCTACGCATTCAACCGGATCCGCTTCGCGGCGGCCCGGCCCCGCAGAATTTGGACGAAGGACCAGTCACATGATCAAGACCCGCGCCGCCGTTGCGGTTGCCCCCGGCAAACCGCTGGAAATCATGGAAGTGAACCTCGAAGGCCCGAAAGCGGGCGAGGTTCTGGTGGAAATCAAGGCAACCGGCCTGTGCCACACCGACGAATTCACCCGTTCGGGCGATGACCCCGAAGGCATTTTCCCGGCGATCCTGGGCCATGAGGGCGCAGGCGTCGTGGTTGAGGTCGGCGAAGGCGTGACTAGCTTGAAGCCGGGCGATCATGTCATCCCGCTTTACACCCCGGAATGCCGCGAGTGCGAATACTGCCTCAACCCCAAAACCAACCTGTGTCAATCGATCCGCTCGACCCAAGGCGCGGGCCTGCTGCCGGACGGCACCACCCGGTTCTCGATGCTGGATGGCACGCCGATCCACCATTACATGGGCTGCTCGACCTTCGCCAACCACACCGTGGTGCCGGAAATCGCGCTGGCGAAAATCCGTGAGGACGCACCGTTCGACAAGGTCTGCTACATCGGCTGCGGCGTCACCACCGGCATTGGCGCGGTGATCAACACCGCCAAGGTGGAAATCGGCTCCCGCGCGGTAGTCTTCGGCCTCGGCGGTATCGGCCTCAACGTGATCCAGGGCCTGCGGATGGCCGGCGCCGACCAGATCGTCGGTGTCGACCTGAACCCGGGCAAAGTAGAGATGGCTGAGAAATTCGGCATGACCCATTTCGTGAACCCGGCCGAGGTCGAAGGCGATCTGGTGGCGCATCTGGTCGAGGTAACTGGCGGCGGCGCGGACTATACCTTTGACGCGACCGGCAACGTCAACGTCATGCGCACCGCATTGGAAGCGGCGCATAAAGGCTGGGGGGAATCGATCATCATCGGTGTGGCGCCCGCCGGTGCCGAGATTTCTACCCGGCCGTTCCAGCTTGTCACCGGCCGGTCCTGGCGCGGCACCGCCTTCGGTGGCGCCTCGGGCCGTACTGACGTACCCAAGATCGTGGACTGGTACATGGACGGAAAGATCGAAATCGATCCGATGATCACCCATAAGCTGACGCTGGATCAGATCAACGAAGGCTTCGAGCTGATGCACGAAGGCAAATCCATCCGCGCCGTAGTGGAATTCTAAGCCCTATCCAGTTCGCAAACAGCAAAACGCAGGCCCTGGGGCCTGCGTTTTCGTTTCCGCGGCAAGGCTGAAAAGCTACCGCCAAAAGCCGGATCCGGCCCTGTGGAGAGCGTCAGTTTTCGAAGGCGGTCTCCACCGCGTCCAAGCTGACATCATACCCCCAAAGACGGCGCAAGTGCTTCAGCACCTCTTCCTGATCCTCCTCATCCAAATGAATGCCATCCCGCACAGTATGGGTCAGCTTCAATTCCCGGTCACCGCGCAGATCCGCGTCTGTCACCTGAATATCAGGTTCCAAGTAAGCCAGATCATACTGCTTTGCCAAATCGCGGCGGATCGCCTTGTATCCCGCGCGGTTATGAATCTGGCTCACCACCAGGTTGGGCAGGTCGGCGTCGTTGGTCAGCGTGAACAGCTTGAACTTACGGATCAGATGCGGCGACAGGAACTGCTGGATAAAGCTCTCATCGCGGTAATTCGCCCATGCATCGCGCATCACTTTCCGCCAGTCGGGATCACCGGCGAAATCGGGGAACCATTCGCGGTCCTCATCAGTCGGGTCCTGACAGATCCGGCGGATGTCCTGCATCATCGCAAACCCCAGCGCATAAGGATTAAGACCGGAGAAACGCGGATCGTCAAATTCCGGCTGCAGCACCACATTGGTGTGGCTGTGCATAATCTCCATAAAGGCGCCTTCGGTGATTTGGCCCTGCTCATAAAGTTTATTAATGATGTAGTAGTGCACGAAGGTCGCGCAGCCCTCGTTCATCACTTTGGTCTGTTTCTGCGGGTAAAAATACTGCGCCAGCATCCGCACGATGCGCAGCAGCTCACACTGCCAGGCCTCCAGCACCGGGCTGTGCTTTTCCAGGAAATAAAGCACGTTCTCCTGCGGCAGATTCATCTGCTTGCGGCGCGCACTGAAATCAGCATCCTCGACCAGTTCCAGCTTGTCGCGGCCCAGGGTCGTGTCGGTCCAGATATCCAGCACGCTTTGGCTGCTTTCATACCCTTCGCGCACCTTTTGCATCGCCACCAGCTCTTCGGCGGTCGGCTTGGGCGGGCGTCCGTAGCGGAACACGCCTTGGGATTGCAGCGCATGGGCCGCGTCCAGAATCTCTTCGACCGCACAAGGGCCATACCGTTCCTCGCAAGCGGCGATGTAATTCTTGGCAAAGGCCAAGTAGTCATGAATACCAGCGGCATCTGTCCACTGCTGAAACAAATAATTGTTCTTGAAGAAATGGTTATGCCCGAATGCCGCATGCGCCATCACCAGCGTCTGCATCGCCATGGTGTTTTCTTCCATGTTGTAGCTGATGCAGGGGTTCGAATTGATGACGATTTCATAGGCCAGACCCTGGCGGCCAGTGCGGTACAGCGCCTCGTCGCGGGCGAAATGCTTGCCGAATGACCAATGCTGATACATCAGCGGCAGGCCGACACAGGAGTATGCATCCAGCATCTGCTCAGCCGAAATGATTTCGATCTGATTGGGATAAACATCCAGCCCAAGGTCGCCCAGCGCGATCTCCTCGATCGCGTCGCGCGCTGTTTCCATCAATTCAAAGGTCCATTCCGGCCCGTCGAACAGCGGCTTGCGCGCCTTTTCAGCTGCCTGCATACTGCGCCCCTTTTACCTTGGGGAGGAAGAACTCCCGGAAAATCGGATAGATGTGGCCGGGTTGCGAGACACGCTGCATTTCAAAATGCTGCGCCTGGCCCTTCACGTCACGGTAGTTCTGCCACAGGTCTTCGCCTGCTTCGGGATTGTTCAGCAGCATTTCCGCCGCCTCATCGACGATTTCCACATAGGCATAAAACTGGCTGACCGGCAGCAGGTCGTTCAGCAGCAGATTTTTGCAGCGCACCGAGTCATTGCCGAAATTCTCGCCATCCGAGGCCTGCGCGCCGTAGATGTTCCACTCATCCGGCGGGTAGCGCTCCTCAATGATCTCCTTCATTTTCTCCAGCGCGGTGGACACAATGGTGCCGCCGGTTTCCCGGGCATAGAAGAAGGTTTCCTCGTCGACTTCCTGAGCGTGGTGAGTGTGACGCACAAACACCAGCTCGGTGTGCTCATAGCAGCGTTCCAGGAACAGGTGCAGCAGCAGGAAGAACCGTTTGGCCAGATCCTTTTCCCTTTCCTGCATGGAGCCTGAGACATCCATCAGACAGAATACCACCGCACGGGAATTGCGGATCTTTTCTGGTACAAAAGTATCATACCGCAGGTCCAGCGGGTCAATATAGCCGACGACCTTGCGCTTGCGGAGAATGCCTTCGAGTTTCTTTTGCAATTCGGCCAGAAATGCCTCTTGCGGCGGGCTGCGTTCCTCCAGCGCTTCCAGCTCGGCGATCTGCTCTTCCAAATCCCGCTGCGACTTGGTGGTCGGACGCTGCAACGCGATCCGGCGCCCCAGAGAATTGCGCATGGTGCGCACCAGATTGAGGTTGTTGGGTGTGCCCGCAGTGGTCAGGCCCGCCCGGCGGGTGCCGATGGTTTCGGTCTCCACCGTGGCCTTTTCCACCAGGTCCGGCAGCTCCAGCCCTTCAAACAGGATTTCCAGGTATTCTTCCTGCGTGAGTGTGAAGGAAAATTCGTCCGCACCATCCCCGTCCTCGGAGGCCTTGCGGCCGCCCTCGCCCGCACCGCCGTCCGGGCGTTTGATGGTGTCGCCGACAACAAAATCCTTGTTGCCGGGCAGAACATGACGGCGCATGCCGCCCTTGGAAGAGTGAAAGAACCGCGGCTCCTTCAGCCCTCTGGTCGGGATAGTGACCTTTTCGCCTTCGTCCGGGACACCGCTTCCGCTTTGGATCGATTTCCCCCGGACCGACTGATCGACGCGTTCTTTAATGTTCTCCCGGGCCCGCCGCAGGAACCGCTGGCGGTTCCCGAGGCTCTTGCCCTTCGGATTGGCGCGCCTGTCGATGAAATGATGCATATGCCACAGCGCTCCTCTTTAGCCCGCCTTGTTAACGCGCATGTACCATTCGACCAGACGCCGCACTTGGCGGTCGGTATAGCCATGGCTGCGCATACGCTCGACGAACTCCTGATGTTTGCCTTCGGTCTTGCTGTCCTTCTTGCTGCCGAAACTGATCACCGGAAGCAGCTCCTCGACCTGGCTGAACATGTGTTTTTCAATCACATCGCGCAGCTTTTCATAGGAGTTCCAGGCCGGGTTTCTGCCAGTGTTTGCGCGATGGCGCAGGGCAAATTTCACGACCTCATTGCGGAAGTCCTTGGGATTGGCGATGCCAACCGGCTTTTCGATCTTTGAAAGCTCCGCATCCAGCACTTCGCGGTTATAGAGCTGACCGGTATCAGGATCCTTGTAATCCTGCTCTTCGATCCAGGCATCAGCGTAGGAGATATAGCGGTCAAAGACGTTCTGGCCGTACTCCGTATAGCTTTCGAGGTACGCCTTCTGAATTTCGTTGCCGATGAACTCTTCATAACGCGGCGCCAGTTCCGTCTTGATGAACTCAAGGTACTTCTGCTCGGTCTCCTGCGGAAACTGCTCGCGCTTGATCATCTGCTCCAGCACATACATCAGATGCACCGGATCCGCTGCCACTTCGTCCGTGTCGAAGTTGAAAGTAGTGGACAGCACCTTGAAGGCGAAGCGGGTTGAGATGCCGTTCATCCCTTCGTCCACGCCGGCGCGGTCCTGATACTCCTGCACGGTCTTGGCTTTGGGGTCGGTGTCCTTCAGGCTTTCGCCGTCATAGACCCGCATCTTGGAGTAAAGGTTTGAGTTCTCATGCGGCTTCAGGCGGGTCAGCACCGAGAAGCGGCTAAGAATCTTCAGCGTCTCCGGCGCACAGGGCGCATCCCGCAATTCGCTGAACTCGATCAGTTTTTCGTAGATTGAGGATTCATCCGAGACCCGCAGGCAATACGGCACCTTGACGATAGACACCCGGTCGATGAAGGCCTCGTTGTTCTTGTTATTCTTGAACGACTGCCATTCGCTCTCGTTGGAGTGCGCCAGGATCAGGCCGTTGAAGGGGATCGCACCAAAGCTTTCGGTGCCCATATAGTTGCCTTCCTGTGTCGCCGTCAGCAGCGGGTGCAGCATCTTGATCGGCGCCTTGAACATCTCGACAAATTCCAGAACACCCTGGCTCGCCCGGTTCAACCCGCCGGAGAAGCTGTAGGCATCCGGGTTGTCCTGGCTGAAATGCTCCAGCTGGCGGATATCAACCTTGCCAACCAAGGTGGAGATGTCCTGATTGTTCTCATCACCCGGCTCCACTTTGGCCACGCAGATGCGGCGCAGGCGGGAAGGGTACATGCGAACAACAGAAAACTTGTTTATATCGCCTTCAAATTCATCCAGCCGCTGGACAGCCCAAGGCGACATCAGCCCCGGCAGCCGGTGCTGGACAATGCCGTATTCCTCTTCCAGAACCTTGCCCATGCGGACAGGATCAAACAGGCCCAGCGGACTTTCGAAAATCGGCGAGATCTGATCACCGGCTTTCAGCACATAGATCGGCTGTTCTTCGACCAGGCGTTTCAGCCGCTCCGCCAGAGACGATTTGCCGCCGCCGACCGGGCCCAAGAGATAAAGGATCTGCTTTCGCTCTTCCAGGCCTTGCGCGGCGTGGCGGAAATAGCCGACGATCCGTTCGATGGTGTCTTCCATGCCGTAGAAGTCGTGGAAAGCGCTGTAGCGCTTGATTGTCCGGTTCTGAAAGATCGGCCCGAGCCGCGCGTCCTTGGACGTGTCTACCAGTTCCTCTTCGCCAATTGCCTTCAACATCCTCTCGGCGACGTTGGCGTACATGCTTGGATCGTCGCGGCAGGCGTTCAAATAATCCTGCAGCGGCATCTCCTGCTCGCGGGTTTCGCCGTACTGCTCTGCAAAAAGTTCGGCAATGTCTTTCATCTTGAATCAAGCCTCCTGGTTATCTGGCGCCGTTCCTCCTGGCGTTTTAGCTCGCGAACAGACAGACTGCGCCCGGTACGTGGGCATGGATGTCCGCGTTAGTGTTGAGTTCTGATTTCTGCTCGGCGCCGTTTCTGGCGTTCTACGTCCGGCTGGCCGCTCTTTGCGGCGGCCTGCGCCCGGATACCAGGCTGGCGGCGTGTTGCTTACTCTCAAGCTTACACCAATTACGTACTTCTTACTATCTGAAAGTGGTGTACTTTTAATTAATTGCCAGAAACTTTTGCGGGAAATTTTCATCACATCGCGGCGATCACTGTTGTTGCGGCCGCCTTACGCGCCGCGGCAAATCAAGAGCCTCCAGCCGCGCGTCCACTGTTGATCAGAGGGATGCAGGGGGCTTTCCCCTTCTGCTTCTGAAGTCCAGGCAACAGGGTTAGCAGTGCATACGGCAAGGTAAGACGGCCAATTCTCCCGCGCCAGCCATACGCCCGCCCCATATCACGGCTGCGTGAAAAACCTTAGAAATTCTGCGGCACTCAGGACACGGTTGCCGCCCAAACTGCATGAATCCCGTCCCTGATGCACTGGACAGGACAATAAAAATCATCACAGTATGGCCTCAAAATGGCCGCAAAAGACGGCCGATGGGCAAACGTACAGGCAACGGAACGACGCGGCACCCGCCAGATTACGGCGGCGCAGCGCACAGATGAGTGGTATTACAATGAGCACGGTCGCATTTATTACCCGCGATATGGCGGGCACTACACAGCATGGGAACTTTTCCGAAGGCACCCCGGCACGTATTGACGCCGCCCATGCCAAGGATATCTCGCTGAACCTCAGCCCTGCGGATGTCGAAAGCTATTCCCGCCAGGGCGGCAACCTGCACATCGCCTTGGCCGATGGCCAGGAACTGGTGATTGAGAACTACTATTCCTACGGCTCATCCGGCGGGAAGAACCTGTTCCTCAGCCAGGACGGCGAATTCACCGAAGTTGTCCTGGAAGACAAATCCAGCGGCATGCTCTTTGCCACATACGAGCCGCTGGATCTGACCGGAAAGTGGAGCGCCTACGATGAGATGGTGTTCCTGGACGTTGACCGTATCGAACCGGTGGTTGCACCGCTGGCCGCGCCGCTGTTCGGCGGGCTGGGTGCGGCCGGGGCCGCGGCGGGCGTCGTTGGTGCGGCTGTAATTGCCGGCGGAGGCGGCGGTGACGGCGGCGAAGGGACAGGTGGCATTGTGCCAACGGTCGACAACCCCGATGCCAGCTACCCGGTTTCTGACTCCACCACCGAACCGGTGGTTATCACCGGCACCGGTGCGCCTGGATCCGATGTGACTGTCACTGTCGGCACCTCCACAGCCACCACAACCGTTGATGACGACGGCAATTGGAGCGTCAGCTTCCCGGTCGATGATCTGCCGGAGGACGGCAATTATGACACAACTGTGCATGTGGTTGACCCGAACGGGACTGAGTTCGATCTGGATGGCCCCGCTGTCGTAATCGACACGGTTGCCACTGTCGGCCTCGACGAGGGCCAGGCAGGCGGCGACGACATGATCAATGCCGCCGAAGCAGCTGATGGCGTTACCCTGACCGGAACCGCCGAAGCGGGCGCCACAGTGGAAGTCACTTTTCAGGGTGTGACCCGGACGGTTACCGCAACCGAAAGCGGGACTTGGAGCGCTGACTTCGCAGCTTCGGAAATTGCCTCCGGGGAATACGACTCAGAAGTCAGCGTCACCGCGACCGATGCTTTCGGCAATACGGACAGCGTCACCGGCACAATCCGCGTAGACACGACCACGGCTGTGGAAATCGACAATGGCCAAGCGGGCGGCGATGACATTGTCAGCAACGCCGAAGCTACCGCTGGTCTGACATTGACCGGAACCGGCGAGGCCGGCGCAAGTGTCAGCGTCACCGTTGAGGGCGTGACCCGCACCGCGACCGTGGATGCAGACGGCAACTGGGCCGCAGAATTCGAAGCCGGCTCCCTGCCTGCCGGTGAATACGACACCACTGTCAGCGTGACCTCCACCGACGAAGCCGGCAACACGGCAACCGCCACGGCGGATCTGCATGTGGACACTGTGGTCGATCCCCTCACCCTGAATTCCGGCAGCATCGAAGGCGACAATATCGTCAACGAGACCGAACGCAGCGACGGGGTGACCCTGACCGGCACGGTTGAGCCGGGCTCGACGGTTGTTGTGCAACTGGGTGATGCAACCGAAACTGCCACAGTTGATGCCGATGGCAATTGGAGCGCATCCTTTGCTGCCGCTGACATTGCCGAGGGCAGCTACGATGCAGCAGTGGTGGTGTCCGCCACGGACGCCGTGGGCAATACGTCGGAAATCACTGACACTCTGGCCATCGACACCGAGGTGGTGCCATTCACCTCGGACAGCGTGACCGATGATGATGTGGTGAGCCTCGCGGAAAGTGCTGCGGGCCTCTCAATGTCCGGCACCGTCGAACCCGGATCGGCAGTACAAGTCACCATTCAAGGTGTAACCCGGGACGCGCTGGTGGATGCGGACGGCAACTGGACTGCCGAGTTTGAACCCGGCGACCTGCGCGAGGGCACCTATGAGGCCACAGCCGAAATCACGGCCACGGACCCGGCAGGCAACACGCAGACCCTGACCGAGGGCTTCAGCGTCGACACTGAATACGATGCCCCCAACATTGGCGATGTGATCAGCACCGGCACCAGTGTCAGCGGCGTTTTCAGCGACGATTTCGAGGCCGGCGACACAATCCATGAGCTGACCAGCACTGGCAGTGTCTCGGATGTCAGCGGCACCGAAACCGATCTTGGCAACGGCCAGACCCTGTACGACTTCGATGCAGACGTGCCGGACGGCTCGCATCTTGTTGTGAACCGGGTGGATGACGCTGGCAACAGCTCTGGCACAATGGTGGTGCTCGAAGACGGCGCCGGCGCATCTGTGCTGGATCATTCGGGCCTCTCGCAGTTCAACATCGACGAGCTGAACCTGGTTCATGCCGACGCCGTCGATCTGACCCTGACCGAGGCCGATATCAATGCGCTGTCAGGCAATTCCGACAAGCTCACTGTGCATGGGGAAGCTGACGACACGCTCACCATAACCGGGGCAACCGCCGCGGGAACCGAGACTGTCGATGGCGAGACGTACAATGTCTATACAATCGGCGATGACGGCACCACGCTGTCCGTGGATGAAGACGTCAACGTTGTGATCTGATCTATCGGCCCGGCAGTCATTTCTGCCGGGCCCAATACATCAAAAGCCTAAAACAAAAGGGCATATGGCAGGATGCAACCGGGACGCTTTTTTTGCGCCATCGCAGTGACGTGCAGCCTGTCGGCTTGCGCCCATACGCTGCCGTTCGGCGGCGGAGAAAGCGCAGAAACCGCGCCGCGCAGCAATTTCGCACAATCCGGCGAGGCCTCCTCCGAGGTGATCCACAAGCTGATGGAGCGCCGCTCCTTGCTGGCGCAGGACAGCGCCTATGGGCAAGTGGCCGAGGCCGCAATTGCCGCCTCTTCCCGCGCTGCCGAAGCAGAGCTGATCGGCGCCAAGCTGCGCGCCGAGGCGGCCTCAAAGAACTGGCTGCCAACCCTTGGCCCATCCGTCAGCCTGACCGATCTGGGGGATTTGGTGGCCGGCCTGCTGATTGAGCAGGTCCTGTTTGACAATGGCCGCCGCAAGGCCGAACGCGCCTTTGCCGCCGCCGATGTCGAAGTGGCCGCCGTCAGCCTGTCCGAGGACATGAACAGCCGCGTCGAAACCGCTGTCGGGCTGTATGCAGCGGCATTGCGCGGCGATGAAAAGGCCGCCTATGGCAACCGCGCCCTGCGCCGGATGCAGGAATTCCGCCGCATCGTGCAGGGCCGTGTCGATGGCGGCGTGTCGGACCGCGCCGACCTCAATGTGGTGGACAGCAAGATCAGCGGCATCCGTACGACCACAGCCACCGCCCATGACGCCGCCGCCACCGCACGCGCGGAACTGCAGGCGATGACCGGCCAGTCCTTTGCGCAGAAACCCTCGCATCTGGGCATAGCCACGCCGCCGGAGCAGGTGCAGTTCCTGGCCGTGCTGAAGGCCAGCGCCGAAGCGGACCGCACCATTGCCCAGGCCAAGTCCGGCCGCGCCGGGCTGCTGCCGCAGATCGCGGCATCGGGCAATGTGACCTCCGACGGATCCGGTGCCGGGCTGACGCTGGGCGTTGGCCAGCCGCTGGGATTGGGCACACCCGCCGCCATTCAAGCGCTGGAGGCCACCAAGGAGGCCGCCACCCGCCAGATTGGCGAGACCGAAGAGATTGCCCGCCGCACGTACAGCCGCCAGGTCCAGCAAATTGCATCCTACCAGCGCCAGGAGGGCGAGACCGCCGCGCTGGTGCGCCGCAGCCGCGAGACCTACGGCCTGTTCCAGAAGCAGTTCGAAGCGGGCCAGCGCCCGGTGATGGAGGTGATCCAGGTCTACGAAGAGCTGGTGCGCCGTGAACAGGCCTATATCGACGCGAAATATGAGGCGGTGCTGATTCAGCTGCAGCTGGCACGCGACCTGGGGCTGCTGGCCGATGGGGACAAGATTTGACCGACACGACCCAAAATCCGCCCCGCCCGCTGTCCGCTGCCGGCAAAAAGCCGGTGCTGCGGGCGGTGCCTGTATCCGGAACCGGAGCACCGGAGGCGATGCAGCCGGCCAACACGCCCGCCTCTGCGCCCGTCCCCGTTCCGGACGCCAATCCGCTGCCAAAAGCCCCGCCGCAGGACACCCAGCCTGAAGTCGGCTCGCTGCTGGAGGGCGCAGCAACCCGAATTCAGCACCGCGCCAGCCTGATTGCCACCCTGGCCGCTCTGAAGGGCAGTGAAGTGCCGGTCAGCGACGTCGCCGCCTTCCTGTGGAGTGAAACACCCGGCGACCTGTCGCTGCATTCACTGGCCAAGGCGCTGCACACGACCGGGTTGCAGCCGAAGATCCTGGAAAAGCAAACCTTGAACCCGGCCCTCTGGCCTGCGCTTGCGGTCATGTCCGGCGGCCAATGCGTGCTGGTGCTGAGCCAGACCGAAGAAACACTCACCATCTACGACACCGCCTGCGCGGACAACCGCACCGAAGTGCCGCTGGGTGAATTCGGCCCCTATTTCACCGGCACCGTGCTTTCGGCCCGCCCCTCGCTGAAGCAGATGGCGGCAAAACACACGCCGCAGATCGACCCCGGCCATTGGTTCTGGAGCGAGTTCCCGAAATACCGCCGCCAGGTGGGCGAGATCATGCTGGGATCGCTGGTCGCCAACATCCTGGCGGTTTCGGTCGCGCTGTTCTCGCTTCAGGTCTACGACCGCGTAGTGCCGCATCAGTCGCAAGCCACACTGTGGGTGCTTGCAGTCGGTGCCTTTCTGGCAATTGCGCTGGAGGCGATGCTGAAGCTGGCCCGTGCCCGGCTGACCGATGCCGCCGGCCGCCAGATCGAGCTGTCGGTGCAGCACAACCTGATGCGCCGCCTGATCGGCATGCGCTCGGACAAGAAGCCGCTGCCGCCGTCCGGCCTGTTTGCCGCGATGCGCGATTTCGGCTCGGTGCGGGAGTTCTTTACCTCCTCCACCATCTCCACCCTGGCCGATATCCCGTTTATCGCGGTCTTCCTGCTGCTGGTTGCCTCCATCGCTGGGCCGGTGGTCTGGGTGATTGTCGCGGGCGGCGTTCTGATGCTGCTGCCTGCCTATTTCATGCAGAAGAAGATGATCGCCCTGACCCGCCAGACCCAGGGCGCCAATGCCAAGGCCGGGCGGCTGCTGCATGAGGTGGTAACGGAACTCGACACCGTCAAAACCCAGCGCGGCGAGGAGCGGGTGCTGCGGCTGTGGGATGAGCTGAACACGCTGTCCTCCCATTCCGCGACCGAGCAGCGCAAACTGTCCAGCGCCCTCACCTACTGGTCGCAAGGGGTGCAGCAGGCGACCTATATCACCGCTGTGGTGCTGGGCACCCTGCTGGTTTTCGCCGGCGAATTCACCGTCGGCACCATTATCGCCACCGGCATCCTGACCAGCCGCACCTTGGCGCCGCTGACGCAGTTTGCCGGCACTTTGGCGCGCTGGAGCAACGTCAAGGCCGCACTCGAAGGGCTGGATGCGATTGCACAGGCGCCGCAGGAGAAGGAGAAGGAACGCACCTACCTGCGCCGTCAGAAAATCGAGGGCCGGTTCGACCTGCGCGAGATCCTGTTCCGCTATGAGGACGACGCCGCACCGACGCTGGATGTGCAGGCGGTGGCAGTCACCCCTGGTCAGCGGGTTGCCGTTCTGGGTGTCAATGGTTCAGGCAAATCCACCCTGCTCAAACTGCTGTCGGGGCTTTATGCGCCCGATCATGGCCGGATCCTGCTGGATGGCACTGACATGGCGCAGATCGACCCGCGCGACCTGCGCGCAAACATCGGATATCTCAGCCAGGACGTGCGCCTGTTTGCCGGCACCCTGCGCGACAACCTGAACCTTAACCAGCTGGAGCGTGATGACGACCGGCTGATGGAAGCGCTGGAATTTGCCGGCCTCGGCGCCCATGTGCGCAACCACCACAAGGGTCTGGATCTGGAAATCAGCGATGGCGGCCATGGTCTGTCGATCGGCCAGCGCCAATCCATCGGCTGGGCACAGCTTTGGCTGCAGGATCCTTCGGTGGTACTGCTGGACGAGCCCACCGCTGCGTTGGACCAAACACTGGAGCGTACCCTTGTCAGCCGCCTGGAAACCTGGCTGGACGGCCGCACCGCTGTGATCGCCACCCACCGGATGCCGATCCTGTCACTGACCAACCGCACCCTGATCCTGCAATCGGGCCGGATGGTTGTGGACGGGCCGCGGGACCAGGTCCTGGCCCATCTGGCCGCTGGAGAGGGCAAATGACCATGTCTTTGCACGACCCCTACGGCAACGCCGAGACTCCGCGCAGTGCCAGCCGCATCATCTATCTGGTGCTTGCCGCCTTGCTCACCTTCCTGATCTGGGCGGCTTTTGCCTCAATTGACGAAATTGTCCGCGGCGAAGGCCAGGTGGTGTCCTCATCGCGCGCCCAGATCGTTCAGAACCTCGAAGGCGGCATCCTGGCTGAACTCCAGGTGCGCCAGGGCGACATCGTCACCGCAGGCCAGGTGCTGGCCAAGCTGCAGGACACCAAATTCCGCGCCGCGGCTGATGAGCTGCAAAACCAGATCGATGCGCTGGAAATCAAACGCTACCGGCTGGAGGCGCAAATGAAGGGCGCCTTTGAATTTGCCGTGCCGGAGATGCTGGCGCAGCGGTCCCCCGGCATCCTGTCCTCTGAACGCGGACTGCTGACTGCCCGCCAGACCGATTTCACCAGCCGCCGTGACAGCGCCAAGCAGATCCTCGACCAGCAAAATGCCGAGCTGGCCAATATGGAGCGGCTCTACAAGCAGAAGATCGTGGCCTTGATCGAAGTGAACAAGGCCCGCAAACTGTCCACCGACGCCCGCGCTAAATACAACGAGATCGGCACCCAGGCAGAGCTGGAACAGGCCGAGGAATACTCCCGGACATTGCGCGAGCTGACCACCCTGCGCCAGGAACAGCGGCTGGCGGTGGATCAGCTGAACCGCACCATCATCACCTCGCCGATGGCCGGTATCGTCAACAGCCTGTCCGTCACCACGATCGGCGGTGTGATCCGTCCCGGCGAAGAAATTCTGGAGATCATCCCGCTGGGCGAAGAGCTGTTTGTCGAGGCCCGCATCAAGCCTGAAAATATCGCCAGTGTGCAGCCTGGCCAGGACGCCACGATCAAGCTTTCAGCCTATGATTACACCATCTACGGCTCCCTGCGCGGCAAGGTGGATTTCGTTTCCGCCGACACTTTCGAAGACGAACGCAATCCGCGCGCCGAACCTTATTACCGGGTAACCGTCCGGGTCGACAAATCCGGCTTTACCGAACGCCAGCAAACCATCGAAATCCGCCCGGGAATGCGGGCAACAGCGGAACTGCAGACCGGCGCCAAGACCGTGCTGCAGTATCTGCTGAAACCGCTTTACAAGTCCCGCGAAGCCCTGCGCGAGCCTTGATGCCAAGGAAAACGCCTGCCCCCAGAACGGCGGCAGGCAGAAAGCGGTCCTGTCTCTGAATGGGGTCCTTAGCCCGCCCGCCGCATCAGATCCCGCAGCGTTGAATCCAGCGCCGTTCCAATCGACACCCGGCGGTTGCCCATAGCGGCCTTGGCCGAGATGACCGAAACCAGCCGCGGCGGCAATCCCGGGCGCATTTCCAGCACCGGCGAGCCTGAAGCACCGAAATCCACCAGGCAGGACATTACCAAGGTCCGGCTCTGCCGCGCCAGGACGCTGCAGGACCGCTCCAGATTTGGCCGGGTCGCATGCCTGCGGGTATAGGACAGAACCCCCAGGATATCCCCCCGCGCCGCGCCGCTGGACATTGTCAGCGGCTGAACCTGGCTGCCGCTGATCGGCCGGTCAAGTTTCAGCACCGCCAGATCGCTGCCGATCTGATGGGTGCCTGCAGGCCGGTACCGGTACTGCGGATGCATCACCGCTTTCACCACTTGCCGCAGGGCCACGGCCTGCCGCCCGGACAGACCCGCTTCGAACCGGATCGTGGACGGGTCAACCCGCGCCCCCGTCCTGGGATCGAACAGGCAATGCGCCGCTGTCAGCACCAAGTCCGGTGCAACCAGCGCCCCGGTGCACATGTTTTTGTTGGAGATGTTCAGCCGTCCCACGGCTTCCCATCCTTCCATTGATCTGACGTTGGACCGCGAATCATCCGCAGCCACGCCATCGGGCATGCCCAATGACAGGCACGCCGCAATCGCAGCAATAAGAAGTCTCATTATCCACTCCAGCTTCCCACAGACGCATCGTTATTCAGGCGTGCGGCTGGAATGAGGCCCAATGTTGCCAGGCCGAGACAGATTCATGGACAGAATGTGGCAGCGTTAACAATTCCCTAACCCCCCGGTTATTGATGCTTAACCATGGCAAAAAAGCCCCCCGCAGCGCTAGGGAAAGTAAACAATTCGTTAATATTTTTTCCAAACCATGAACAAACAAAGAGAATTCCGCAGCCGTTCACCGGCTTGAGCCCCCTGGATCTGGACTGCACCCCCCCGAATCGAGGCTCCCGATTTTCTGATACGTTAACGTTTTCCGTGTTTTCGAAGCAGAACGGTGCACTGGGCACATCAGCCCGCTGGCTGCGAGACCGCCCAAATGGTTAACGCGATCTGTCCGGGACCGATGCTGCCTGCCCAGCTCATTTCTGGAAATTGCAGGTGTCTTAACAGATCGAAAATCTATCTGGCGTTGTATCAGGGACAATATCAATGCTTGCATCCACTGCCCGGCGGATGCGTTCCGGAGGTCGCAAAGTTAGAAATGTTCCGTTCCTTGAAACTGGCTCACAAGCTGCCAATGCTTGTCATCGGCTCTGCACTTACCCTGACAATTGTCCTGATTGCTTTCAGCAGCAGCTACTTCCGTCGCAGTGTTGTTCACGATGCCGAAATATTCATGCAATCGATGATACAGGACCGCGAGGCGGCGCTTCAATCCTATCTCGCCTCTATCGAGGCCGCGATCCTGACAATTTCTTCAGTCCCATCAACCGCCAAGGCAATGAAAGACCTAGGCGTGACCTGGGCCACCCGGGAAGGATCCGGTCAAGAAGAGGTTCAGAACCTTTCGATGTTTGCCTCTGCCGCGTCGCCTTATGACATTCACTTCGAACGCAACCATCCAGCCTTCAAAAAGATGATGGAGCGGCTTGGGTTTTACGACATATTCCTGATCAGCCCGTCGGGCGACGTTATCTTTTCTGTCGCCAAGGAAGCCGATTACACGACGAACTTGTCTGCCGGCCCCTTCAAGGAGTCTGGTCTTGCCCATGCGTTCCAGCTGGCTGCGGCCGGGGAGAAAGACACGGTCTACTTTTCCGACATCGCATCTTATGAGCCCAGTGCTGGTGCCCCCGCGGCATTTGCTGCCACCCGTATCGTGGACAGCGGCGGGCGCTACATCGGTGTCTTTGCGCTGCAGGCCGCAATTGACGGCATCGCCGGGATCACCTCCAGCTATGCTGGGGAGCTGAACACGCTGGACGTCTACCTTGCCGGGCAAGACCTCAAGGCACGGACTCCTTCCCGGCTTGAAGACGGGCATGCTCTGCTGGAGGAATTGCCGCCTCTGCCCCATATCCAAGGTGCCTTTGCCGCAGCGCCCCTGCCGGCCGCGGACGAAGAAATCACATCTGCCGGAACATTTTACCCTTCTATTGCCAAGGCCGATGGCCGGGAAATTGCTGCGGTTTCAATGCCGGTGGCTTTCCGCAACCTCCAGTGGGCGCTGGTCGCAGAGCTTGACCGGGCCGAAATTCTGACCCCGGCAGTAACGCAACGGCGATTGATGATCCTGATATCCCTCAGCTGTGCAGCATTGGTTTCGGTGGCGGGCTGGCTGTTGGCGCGTTCAGTCACCAAGCCGATCGACCGTATTTGCACCGATATGGAAGCGGTTTCGTCAGGAAACCTGGAGACCGATGTCGAAGCGGCCCACCGGTCCGATGAGATTGGCAAAATCGGCAAGACGCTTGTCTCGATGCAATCAGACCTTAGACAGGCCCGCAGCGCCGAGGAGCATCGCAACAAACTGCAGCTGGAACAGCAAATGGTGGTCGAAAGCCTCAGCGCCGGACTGGTCAGGCTATCGGCCGGGGATTTTTCCCGCCCAATAACTGAAACGTTCCCCAAAGATCACGAGCAACTGCGCCATGACTATAATCTGACGCTCGAAACCCTGAACGAGACTGTGCAGAAAGTTGTCGAAGCTGCTGCCAGTATCCGCAGCGGCGCTGCCGAGATCAGTCAAGCGTCTGATGATCTGTCGCACCGCACCGAAAGCCAGGCTGCAACGCTGGAACAGACAGCCGCGGCGCTGGATGAGCTGACTGCGTCGGTGAAATCCGCCGCAGACGGCGCCCGCAGCGTCGAGTCCACCATGGACGAAGCGCGTTCGGAAGCTGAGACCAGCGACTCGGTTGTACAGAACGCCGTTTCCGCAATGACTGAGATCGAGCAGAGTTCGAACCACATTTCCCAGATCATTTCCGTCATCGACGACATCGCCTTCCAGACCAACTTGCTGGCCTTGAATGCAGGCGTCGAGGCCGCGCGGGCAGGCGAAGCCGGCAAGGGGTTTGCCGTGGTCGCCTCTGAAGTGCGCGCGCTGGCGCAGCGGTCTTCGGACGCGGCAATGGAGATCAAAACGCTGATCGGCGACAGTTCCAAACAGGTGAAACGCGGGGTCGATCTGGTCGGCAAGGCCGGCGAGGCGCTGCAGAGCATTGTTACGCGGGTTGCTCATATCACAGAGCTTGTCTCCGGCATTGCCGAAGGGGCTGCGGAGCAGTCGACAGGACTGCATGAGATCAACACTGGTGTTACTCAGCTGGATCAGGTGACCCAGCAAAACGCGGCAATGGTGGAACAGGCAACCGCCGCAGGTCACATGCTGAACAGTGATGCGGGCAAATTGGCAGAACTTGTGGCGCATTTCACGATCAACAGCCAATCCCGGACTGCACAGGGCATTCAGTTCCCCGTCCGGAACAGCACTTCCGCTGACAACGCTGGGGCGGAGATGGCCGCCACAGACCAGCCAGCCCCGCCTGCAGCAACAGGAACGGACGGTATCGCCAAGTGGGAGAATTTCTAACCCCAGCCGAAAGAACAGAGTACCATGAAGGCCAGCAAAGGCCTGACTTCATGTGTTCCCGCCTTTCAAATGCGGTGTGTCCGGACTTCGGACATGCCGCTTTTTGCACAAAAAACTGTAACCCGCGGGCTGGCATACCGACTGAACAAGTCTGAACAGTGCTCAATCAAACGGGCGAGGCCGTCCTTGCAAAGGCAATTCTGTCCAAACTGCCGAAAATCCTCCCCATTCCCGCTCGGCAGCAGAGCTGTTTCCAATCCGCTCACATTCCGAAACGCAAAAATTTCACAAAATGGGCTGTCACAACGCAATTTGGCGCAAAAAAATCCCAAACTCTATCCACAGCTTCGGATTTCTTTAGTCAAATTCGTCAGGGTAATTAACCTATGCGACAGTCAACGTATGGTAAGTTACCCTTATACGAGTGGACCCGGATACTCACACCCCCGGGCAAAATGTGTTTCACAAGGGGAAGATAATGAGAAATGCTAGCTATTCGGACATGACTGCCCCGCCGGCGCTGCAGCCGGTCATACTCAACATCCTGTCTGTGGATGATGATGAAATCGACAGGCTACGCTTAAGCAAACTATGCCGCAAAGCCGGGATGAAAGCTGAATTCTTTGAGGCTGCCAACCTGGAAGAAATGCGCCAGCAGCTGGAGATAGAGCAATATGATCTGGTGTTTCTGGATCATAACCTTGGCATGGACACCGGGCTTGACGCACTCAAAATTCTGCTGACGCATGAAGAGCAAGTTCAGGCCGTGCCGATAATGCTGACAAGCATGACCAACTATCAAATTGCCGTTGAAGCCATGCGGCGCGGCTGCGCCGACTACATAGTCAAAGAAGAGCTGTCCGCCGACACGCTGATCAAATCCATCGCCTCCGCGATTGAACGGCGGGCGCTTTACGGCCAGCTCAGCAGCGCGCGCGCATCTGAAAAAGAGCTCCGGCGGATATTCAAGCGCTTCATTGTCGGCTGCGGCCCAGACCTTCGGCTGCTGCTGAGCCGCACGCTTGCCGGTGTCCGAATGATCAAGACACAAGCCCGGCAGGATGACACCGTGCCTTCCGCCATTCTGTCCGACGTCTCACTTCTTGAGCGAAGCTGCAAGGATCTGGTTGTGTTCATGGATGACCTGGACAGCGTCATTTCAGACACCCGGGAAATCACTGCGAAGGCGAATCCCAGCCTGCTCCAATAACATTCCGCTTCACGGGTCTGCGCAAAAGAACCTTAGATATGTCCAAGGCGTTCATGAAACTGAAGGTCAAAGCTGTGTTCATTTTCTTTCGTGCCATCCGGGTCACTCGCCCGCGACATTCCCTTGCCGGCCACCCCGTTCCAAAATGCCGGGTTCAGAGTCTGGCTGCTATGATGCCGGGCCTCAACCAGGACGGCCCAGAGGGGCATTCTGCAGGGTGAAGTAGCCGCAGGAAACGACAATAAAGGACATGGCGACATGATTTCCAGTTCCCAAACCGCTAGCCGGCCGGCCCTGAACATTATCCTTGTCGAAGATGACGACGGTGATGCAAAAGCCCTGAACCGCGCATTCGACCGGGCCCGGATTGCCAACCCGATCAAACGGTTCGTGGACGGAGTTGAGGCTCTGGCGTTTCTGCGCGGTGAAATGCACCAAGTGCCGCCGCCCAACTTTGTTGTGTTGAGCGATATCAATATGCCCCGCAAGAACGGGATTGAGCTTCTGAAGGAAATCCGCGCTGATCCGGTGCTGCACAAGGTCCTTTTTATCGTGCTGACAACCTCTGCCGACGAACGGGATATTTCCGCCGCCTACGCCAACAATGTCGCTGGATACATTCTCAAGTCCAATGCAGGCGGCATGTTTGTCGACTTGATGGCAACCCTCGACAACTACTGGCGCATAGTAGAACTGCCCGATATCCACGTCAGAAAGGTGTCCGATGACGGTCCTCAACATTCTGGTCATTGATGATGACGCCGGTGACCGGAAACTAGCGCGCAGACTGCTGCAGCATCTGTATCCGGATGCCAATGTAGTTGAGGCCGACTGCGGAGAGGCCGCCTTGTCTCACTCCGGCCTTCCTGTGGAAGTGATCCTGCTGGACTATCTCCTGCCGGATGGCACCGGACTCGACCTGATTGCGCGGCTGACCGAAACCTGGCCGCGGGCGGTTTTGTTCATGACGACCGGTCAGGGGGATGAGGAAATCGCCAAAAGTGTCATTTTGGCCGGCGCAAGTGACTACATCCCAAAATCTGCGATCACTTCTGAAGCCCTGATGCGGATGATCAAGAACGGGCAGAAAGTTGCAGACATGCGCTGGCGGATCCAGGAACAGCAGAACGAGCTGCGCCTTTTCTCCGATGTGCTGGTACATGATATGCGGGCGCCGATCCGGGCCATAAAATTCCTTAGCGATCAGATACACGAGGATTACCAGAACGGCGATCTTGAGGAAGTGGCCCGGCAATTCGAACTGATGAAAAAATCGGTGCGTAAAACGTCTGAATTGATCGAAGGGCTGGCATCCCATATCAACCCGCACAGCAATGGCAAGCCTGCCCATGTGACCGTCGAAAGCCTCTTTGACAGCCTGCGGGCAGTCATGGCCCAGGATCTTGTGCAATCCGGCGTCCGGATACGATGGCATTCCGGCGGGCTGGCCGGCTTGTGCTTTCCGCCGGACATCGTGCAATTGCTGCAAAACCTGATCGGCAATGCGATCAAATACAGCGGTGGCAAAACCGCTGAGGTTTCCGTGACTGCGGAACGTGCCGGGTCCGGATTGATGATATCCGTTGCCGACAACGGAATCGGCGTTCCAGCGCAATACCGGGAAAAGATTTTTGAGCCGTTCAAGCGGCTGCAGCGTGGCAGTGATCAACCAGGCAGCGGTCTGGGCCTGGCGACCTGCGCCAAGATCGCCAAGCGTCACAACGGAACGATCTGGTGCGATCCAGAGGCGGACGCAGGCACCACAATCCGCTTCACAATCGACCTTGAGGCCGGACTGGCACGGGAAACGGCCTGATTGTTATATTGCTCCCTCCCACGGCAAGCAGCACTATACAAGGAAAGGCAGATCACGATTGCACCCCGCCCGGTGCCTGCAGGGCCAAAGAGCATTCAGATGCCCTTCACCCAGCCCCTTCAGAGCGGACAGCAAATACGCAGTTTCCTGCTCTGGGTTCCAATGCCAAATAAAACTTTGATGTAATCCGGCCGCCCCAAGGGACCCGGCACATTACCACAATAGTGACCGGAGGTGCGGGTATCCCGCTTGCGCATCCGCTGTTTCGGCAGCAGTCATCCCGGTTGGGACAGTCGACAGCGGATGCGCAAAGAAGACCGCTCAGGACTCTGCTTTTCCATGGCGGCATTGTTGAACAGAATTCCGCTCATCTTCCCTGTTCCGCGCATAATTTCCTCCGTAGTCATTCTGCTAAGAGAGAACTATGTTTATTGAACCGCATTGAAGCCAGACTTCTTCAGCAACCTCTTTATGGATATTGCCGCAGGTCCGGCGATACGCTTAAGGCCAAAATGATCCCGCAGATGGGCCTCTGGAAAGACAGGCTGTGTGCGCCCTATTCCTCCGCCCCAGCACCTAGATGCACCCTGACGCAGCCCGCCTTGATACCGCGTTCGCATTTTACGTCCGGCAGTTCGAGCTGTTTGCAGACCTTTGCCGAAGTTCATTCTACCAGCCTGCAAGAAAAGGCAACTCGCCCGCCGGCGCACCGGAGACATTGACCGTTTCGATGATCACAGAGGCCGGTCCGGTGATGCGAGCGGCCTTTGAGTTGAAAACTATTCCTTAATGCCCCTTTTGGCGAACCTGCTTCCGGCACACATTTTTAAGCTTGCGCTGCGTTCAAATGAAACGGGCCAGGATATCGTCCAGCGCGTTGCGATTACTCGGTCTATCAGACTGCTAATTACCTGCCGCGTCCTTGATCAGTGCCGCAAGACGATAGAACCCATGCGCCATCTTGGTGTAGGGCATCAGCAGAAAAAAGGTCAGCACCGCGCCAAGATGCAACGGCAGCAAAACCGCAACCGCCGCAGTGCCAGCAGCAGCATAAAGCAACAAACCGCTGAGCGATACGAACCCCAGCAGCAGCACAAACCCCATTTCTCCGGCCCATACCCGTCTGGCTCCCAGGGCCGGATCAGCTTTAAGCTTCAGGCGGGCCAGTTCCAGGCAGCCTGCAGTCAGCAGCAGCCCGCCTGGAACGCCCAGCAGCTTAGGCAGGCTGAGCAGCCCGTAGGGCGCAGGCCAATCGAAAACGTAATGCATAATGGTACCCGATACGGTTGACCCGAAGCACATGAAGACCCCACACACCACCGCCTGATGCGCGTATCTGCGTGCGTTGGAAAAGCGGTCTTCGTCTTCAAAATTGCACCCCTGCCCCTGACCGCCTGACAGGTCCTTCATATATGCGGCACGGCTCAATGCCTGACGGATTTGGGACCTCCCAACCCCCTGCCCGCCCACATGGCGCCAATATCGGCGCAAGGACACAAACAGCGCCAGAAGCGGCAGCAGGAAGGCGGGCATGAACACCGAGACCATCAGCCCGTGGCTCATCACCGCATAAAAACCTTCACCGCTTTCGGGGCGCAGCGTCTGCGCGGCCCAGAACAGCACTGCAAACCCCAGCATCAGGGCCACGGCCAGCGCCGTGCCACTGCGCTGGAACAGCCTGGCCAAGGGGCTGGGCCAGGCAAAGCGCTCCCAGCTTTCGGTGCGCACCTCTGCCAGAATACCGGGCAGGTTCAGGTCGAACTCATGCGGTTCGGTGTATTGACAGGCGTAGTAGCAGCCACGGCAGTTGTGGCAGAGGTTGGCGAATTGGGTAACATCGGCGTCAGCAAAGCTGCGCTGGCGCATGATTGCCGGAAAGACTGAACAATAGCCCTCGCAGTAACGGCAGGCATTGCAGATCTCGATCTGGCGGCGGGCTTCGTCGATCCGGGCCGCCGCCTTGCGCTCCATTTGGCTCTGTTCAAACATATCGGGCGGCCTCCCGGCCCGCGATACGGCCGAAAACCGTGCCGATGGTCATGCCGAAGCCGGCCAGATAGCCCTGGCCCAGGATCGAGCCGGCCATTGTCTCGCCCGCGGCCCAGAGGTTTTCCACCGGTCCATCCGCACCTTGTACCTGGGCGGTCTCGTCCACCTTGAATCCCAGATAGGTAAAAGTCACACCGGGGCGCAGCGAGTAGCAGTAAAACGGCGGCTCGGTGATCGGGCGGGCCCAGTTGGTCTTGGGAGGAGTGAGGCCTTCGGTCGCCAGACTGTCCAGCTCAGCCGGGTGAAAAGTCCCGGGGCGGCAGGAGGCGTTGAAGGTTCCGATAGTCCTCGCGAGCTTCTGCGGATCCAGCCCCAGCTTGCCCGCCAGTTCCGGGATCGTGTCCGCAGTGACCGGTGGAAAGACCGAGGGCATGAACAGGTCCTCGGACTTCGAGTCGATGATCGAATAGGCGACCTGCTCCGGTTCCGCTGCCACCAGCCGCCCCCAGATCGCATAGCGCTTGGGCCAGACATCCTCGCCCTCATTGTAGAAACGGTCGCCGTGTTTGTTCACCACCACTGAGAACGGGACGCAGTCGAGCCGGGTGACAATACCGCCATCGAACTTGGGCGCGCGGCCGTCGATCGCCACCGCGTGGCATTGGGTCGGATCGCCGATGGACTGCACCCCCTGCCCCAGCAGATTGAACAGCACATCGCCGCGGTTGTAAGGCGTGCCGCGGATCAGGAAGTTCTCCGCCTCCGGCCCCCAGGCCTCGACCAGCCGCTCGATATTGCCCTGAAAACCGCCAGAGGCCACCACCACCGCCGGCGGGCTGAAACTGTGGCGCGCGCCGCCATGGGTGAAATCAACCCTGGTGATCCGGTCCCTGTCCAGTTCGATATGGGTGACTGGCGCCTCATAGAGTACCTCAACCCCCAGCGCCTCCGCGGTGCGGTAATAGGCGTTGACCAGCGCCTTGCCGCCGCCAAGGAAAAAGGCATTGGTGCGGCTCAGCGACAAGGTGCCCGACAGCGAGGGCTGGAACCGTACCCCATGCGCCTCCATCCAGGGCTGGCTTTCTTGGCTGCCGCGGATCGCCATGCGGGCCAAGTGTTCGTCGGTCTTGCCTTTTGTCACCAGCAAGAGGTCGTTGTAATATTCATCCTCTCCGTAGGTGCCGGTCAGCACCGACAGAGGCCCGTCATGCATGCAGCGGAAGTTGCGGGTGTGGCGCGAGTTGCCACCGCGGTAGGGCTTGGGCGCGGCCTCCAGCATCAGCACGCGCTTGCCCGCCTCCGCCGCGGTGATCGCAGCGCAAAGGGCGGCATTGCCGCCGCCCGCCACAACGATATCGGGATTGCTCATCATCGGGGCTGCTTTGGTGCCTTGAACAGGTCCTTGCGCAGGGTCATCAGCGCGCCGGGGTCGATCTTGCCCTGGATGATGGTGGTCTCATTGCTGGCAAGGGCTGCCTCCAGCGCCGGGCCCATTTCACCGGGGCCATCAACCCAGAGGCCCTTGCCGCCGCAAAGCTCCGCAAATTTGTCATAGCGCGGCGAGGTGATCTCAGCCCCCAAGAGACGCCCGCCATAAAACTCCTGCTGATAGGCTTTCTCGGCGCCCCAGGCCTCGTTGTCCAAGACCACCACCACAATCGGCAGCTTGTGCTGAATGGCGGTCTGGACTTCGATCATGGTGTAACCGGCAGCGCCATCGCCCATTACTGCGACCACCGGGCGGTCCGGCGCGGCGGCCTTGGCGCCGATCGCAGCAGCCAGGCCAAAGCCCACCAGGCCAAAGTCCAGCGGGGTGATCAGGCTCATCGGCTGATAATGCGCCAGCCGGTCGGCGGCCTGCAGGCAGGTGTTGCCGGTGTCCAGGGTGACGATTGCGTTTTCGGGCAGTGCTGCGCGGATTTCGCCCAGCGCCCGGCGCGGGTGCATCGGCAGGGTGGCGATTTGCGCTTCTTCTTCGCGTTCTGAAGCGAGGCTGGCCATATCCGCCTTGAACGCCGCGCGCCATTCATCCGCGGCAGGTTTCGACGCCGCAGTGGCCAGCGCCCCGGCAGTCAGCCTGGCATCGGCCTGCACCGCTATTTCCGCCGGGAAGTAGCGCCCAACGGCAGAGCCGTCGATGTCCACATGGGCGATGCGGGTGTCTGCACCGACATAATCGTTGCTGTGAAAGGTGGAGTTGAAGCCCAGCCGCGCGCCCAGCACCACCATCACGTCGGCTTCCTTGGTCAGACGGCTGGCCACCCGGTTGCCGCGCGGGCCGGCCTGGCCTGCAAACCACGGATGGCCGTGACGCATCACGTCGGCATGGCCGGTCGAGGCCACCACCGGCACCTCCAGCGTTTCCGCCAGGGCGGTCAGCGCCTCGCGTCCCTTGCCCCACTTGAAGCCGCCGCCCGCAAAGATCACCGGGCGCCGCGCGCTTGCGAGCAAAGCAGCGATGGCGCTGATGTCTTCCGGCGCCGCAGGCCCCGGGCGGGCGATGTTCACTGGCTTGGGGTCGATGGCGGGTACGCCGGCGGCAAACAGATCGCGCGGCACATGCAGCACCACCGGCCCGCGGCGGCCCGAGTTTGCCAGCCGGATCGCGTCCTCCAGCATCGGTGCCAGGCGCGCAGGATCCGTGACCATGACCGAGCGTTTCGAGATCGGTGCGAATAAGGCAACCTGGTCAACCTCCTGAAAGGTATCCTTGGCCTGATCGCAGCGGCTGATGGCCCCGGCAATCACCACCAGCGGCGAATAGGCCAGCTGCGCCTCGGCTACCGCGGTCACGATGTTGACCACGCCGGGGCCTGCCTGCGCCCCCAGCACCACACCGGGCTTACCGGTCATTCGCGCCCAGGCATCGGCCATATGACCCGCCGCACGCTCATCCCGCGCGCCGACATAGCCGATGCCGCCGCCCTGATACATCGCGTCGTAAAGTTCCAGCATCGAGCCGCCCAACAGGCCGAACACAGTGTCGATGCCATTCGCCTGCAGCACGCGGTAGGCTGCCTCGCCTCCGGTGATCTTGGTGTTGATCATGGTCATGGTGTTAATCCTCGGATCGGGGCCGCAGGTTCTGCGGATCAAAAATTGCGTTCTGGTGGACGGTCACGGGAAATTCGCGGTTCAGGATCTGCACACAGAGGCCCTCGCGCGGGGTGCCCTTGCGGACAAACAGCCAGCCCAGCGATTTGCCGACGGTAAAGCCATAGCCGCCCGAGGTGGTCAGACCGACGGGTTTGCCATCCAGCAGCACCGGTTCGCCGCCGTGGATGCCGATGCCTTCCGCATGCAGTTCGGCGTAGAACAGCTCCCAGCCCGGATCGCAGGCCAGCAGGGCCTCCTTGCCCAGGAAGGTCCGGCCCTCTGTCACCACAAACCGCTCCAGCCCAACGTCCAGCGGCCCCACGTCGGTGGTCAGCTCGCCGGAGGCGCGGTAGGCCTTCTCCATCCGCATACCGTTGAAGGCATAGGAGCCAAGGTCGCTCAGACCGTATTTCTCTCCAGCGGCAAACAGCGCGTCATAGAGTTCACCGATCTGCTCCAGCGGCGCGTGCAGCTCCCAACCGAGTTCGCCCACAAAAGAGACCCGCAACGCATTGCAGGGAATGCTCGCCACGGTGATCTCTTGCCCGGACAGCCAGGGGAAAGCCTGGTTCGTGAGGTCTGCATCGGTAAGCTCCGCCAGGATCCGGCGCGAGGCTGGGCCGGAGAGCGCCAGCATGCCCCAATCGTGGGTGCGGTTGATCATCTGCACGTCTTCACCGTCGAGGATATGCGATTTGATCCAGTCGAAATCCGGATTGGCGCGGGCAATGGGCGAACCGGTGAAATAGCGGCCCTCAGCCATGCGCCAGATGGTGATCTCCGTCTCAAACCGGCCCTTTTCGGTCAGCAGATGGTTGAGGCTCATCCGCCCGTCTTTGGCCGGAATCCTGTTGGCCGACAGCCGGTTCAGCAGCGCGCCTGCGTCCCTGCCGGTGATCTCGAACTGGGCAAAGGCGCAAAGGTCGATGACGCCGGCTGCCTCCCGCGCCGCCTTGGCCTCTGCCATGGCATTGGCGTGCCAGGGCTGATGGCCCCAGCCGATCTGCTCGGTCTCGCCCACCTCGCCAAAGTAACGCGGGCGCTCCCAGCCTGCGACCTCGCCGAAAACCGCGCCCTTGGCGGCCAGCCGGTCATAAAGCACATGGCGGTTCAGCGGGCGCAAACTGTTGAACTGCTTGCCGGGGCACGGGGTATCATGGCGGCGCATGAACTCATCCTTGGTGCGCTCAACAATAAAATGATCGGTCGAGAAATTGCCATAGCGGCGCGGATCCATGCCGCGGGTGTTGATCGGGGTTTCGCCATGCACCATCCAGTCGGCCAGCACCTTGCCAGCACCACCGCCCCAGGCGAGGCCAATGGAAGACCCGCAGGACAGCCAGACATTCGGCGCGCCCGACGGCCCTACCAGCATGCCGCCATCCGGTGTATGGGTGATAGCGCCGCGCACCACGCGTTTGATGCCGAGTTCGGCAAGCACCGGCATCTTCTCAAACGCCACCATCAGAAAATCACCGATGGAGTCGTAATCCGCCTCGAACAGCTCATTCTCTGCGGCCCAAGGCGCGCCGCCTGGCATCTCCCAGACCGTGGGGCAGACGTGGCCTTCATAGATGCCGATCAGGCCGGATTTCTGCTCCTGCCGGATATAGCCGCCATAGGCGTTGTCGCGCATCACCGGCAGTTCCGGGCGGCCGGTAAACTCCGGCACCGTATCCGTGACCAGATAGTGGTGCAGGCAGCTGACCGAGGGGATCTTCAGCCCGAACCACTCGCCCACCTGATTGGCATAGGACCCGGCGGCAATCACCACATGTTCGGCCAGCACATCGCCCTTTTCCGTGCGCAAGAGCCACATGTCTCCCTTGCGGGAAGCGCCCAGAACCTGATTGCGGCGTTCAATCCTGGCTCCGCGCGCGCGGGTGGCCGCGGCCAGCGCCATGGTGACGGACGAGGGGTCGATATGGCCGTCCTCATAGGTGCGCACTGCCGCCTTAACGTCATCCGTCTTGTAGAAAGGATTCACACGGGCGACCTCCTTCGGGCCGACCAGTTCCATTGGCAGGTCCAGCAGTTTGCCGACGCCCATGATGGACTTCATCCAATCAACCTCGTCATCGGTGGTGGCAATGCGGAAGCCGCCGACCTCATGCCAGCCGATGCTTTGGCCGGTTTCCTTTTCAACCCTCTTATATGTCTCGATCGAGGTTTTGTTGATCCAGCCCGCCAGGCGCGAGCCGACCGCATGGGCGATCTGCCCCGCCGCGTGCCAGGTGGAGCCGGAAGTAAGTTCCGCCTTCTCGAACAGGATCGTGTCGGTCCAGCCGTTCTCGGCCAGCTGGAACTGAGCAGCCACGCCCATAATGCCGCCGCCGATGATGGCAACCTGTGTGGTGCGGGTGGTGTCAGTCATGTGCAAACGCCTCTTTGGCGGGGTGCAGAGACGCCCTGGCGGCGTAGCGGGTGCAGGCGATTTCGACCTCAAATCCCGGGACAACGGTGTTTTTGGAAAGCAGGCCCAGGGGTGCATCAATCATCGCCAATGCCAACGAACGCCCGTAGCGATAGCTCCACGCGGCCGAGGTGATCTGCCCCACCACATCGCCGCCGAAATAGACCGGCTCGTCGTGGATCGGGATGGCCTCCGGATCATCAAACAGGATTGAGACAATCCGGCGCTTCGGGGTGTGCGACATCAATGCTTCTTTGCCTACAAATCCGGTGCCAAAGGCGCAGAAAGCACCCAGGCCCGCCTCCTGCGGCGTGATGCCGGGGCTGAGCTCATAGCCAAAGGCGCAAAAGCGGCTTTCGATCCGCAAGGACCCGCTGGCGTACAGACCTGCATGGCTTGCACCTGCTGCCAACAGTGCCTCATAGGCGGCCATGGCCATGTCGGCTGGGATGTACAGTTCATACCCCTCCTCGCCGGTGAAACTCAGCCGCCCGGCCCAGCCGCGCGCCAGGCCGATCTCAACAGGGGCGAACTGGAAGCGTTTCAAATCCGGCACCGGGCTGTTCGAGGTCGCTTGCAGTACCTCGCGAGCCTTTGCGCCTGCTAGACCGATGATCGCGTAGCCGCTGGTGACATCGGTGAATTCCACGTGAAACGCATCTTTGGTCTCGCGCATCCGCTTCAGGTCGCGCACCACCTCACCGGCGCCGGTGATCATGAGGTAAGCGTTTGCCCTGTGCCGTTGCACGGTGATGTCGCTTTCCACCCCGCCTTTGCGGTTCAGGATCTGGGTATAGGCGATGCGGCCCTCGGCGATATCCATCTGCGCCGCGCAGAGATGGTTGAGGAAGGCACAGGCATCTGGCCCCTGCACCATGATCTTGCCGAATGCGCTTTGGTCTAGAATGGCGGCGCCGTTGCGGCAGGCGTCTACCTCTCGGCCGACCTGATCGCGCCAGGCAGGCACGCCGAAGGTCAGCGGCAGATGCGCGTCCGCACCGCCAAAGTGCACAGCGCGCTCCCAGCCGCCGCGGCTCTCAAACCTTGCACCCGCCGCAACCAGACCCGCGTGGATGGGCGAGCGGCGCTGGCCGCGGGCGGTCTCCATCGAGCGGCCCGGATAGGGGTTGTCATAGTGACGGCCCAGCACCTCGGGGATGCGGGCCTCCAGCGCGCCCAGCACGTTCATTTCGGGGCTGAAGCGGCAGACGTCAGCCTCGTTCAGTTCCATCGCCGGCTCACCCGCAATGATCCATTCCGCCATCGCGCGCCCTGCTCCGCCGGCCAGTGCGATGCCAGTGGAGTTCATGCCGCCCATCAGGAACAGCCCCGGCACCTCGGGGCTTTCGCCCAGCATGAACTGGCTGTCGAGGGTGAAGCTTTCGGGGCCATTCAGCAGCATCCGAACCTCGGCCTTCTCCAACACCGGGATGCGGCGCAGGGCGTTCTCCATCATCGGCATGAAATGGTCCCAGTCCTCGTCCAGCAGGTCGAACGAGAAGTCCTTGGGCAAACGGTCCAGGGGCAGGCCTTTGGCGTGGGGCTCAAAACAGCCGACCAGCAGGCCCTCCACATCGTCGCGGGCATAGAGGAAGGCGTCCTGGTCATTCAACGTCGGCAGATGCGCGCCCTTACCAAGCACCTGTACCTCTTCCAATGGTTTGGTCAGGATGTAGAAATGCTCGCAGGCGTAAAGCGGCATATGGGCGCCCGCCATGGCGGCAACCTCGCGGGACCAGAGGCCGCAGGCGATGACCACCTCGTCGGCCTCGATCAGATGCTCGCCCACTTCGACGCCGGAAATCCGCCCGCCCTTCTTTTGCAGACCCGTTACCGCGGTATCTTCAAAGAACTGCACCCCCCGCGCCCGCGCGCCCTTGGACAGCGCCAAAGCCACGTCTGATGGGTTCACCCGGCCATCGGCAGGCGACCAGACCGCGCCGATCACATCATCGGTTTCGATCAGCGGCCACAGCTCCTTGGCGCGTTTGGCATCCACCACTTCCGCCTCCAGCCCAAAGGCGCGGCCCAGCGAGACCTGGCGTTTAATGTTGGTCAGCCGGTCGGGGTTAGTGGCCAAAGTCAGCGAGCCGGTCTGGGTCCAGCCGGTGGCCTGGCCGGTCTCCACCTCCAGCTCTCTGTACAGATCAATGGAATAGTCGATCAGCTTGGTCAGCGTTGCCGAAGGCCGCAGACGGCGTACCAGCCCGGCGGCGTGCCAAGTGGTGCCGGAGGTGAGTTTCGAACGCTCCAGCACCACGATATCCTTCCGCCCTTCGCGGGCCAGGTGATAAGCGATCGAACATCCGATGACACCGCCGCCGATGATGACAGTGCGGGCGTGGGAAGGAAGGCTCATTACAGTACTCCGTCACGGATGAGCGCGGAAAGGGTGCCGCGGAAATGCTCCACAGCCTCGTCGATCAGGTCCGGGGTATGCGGCAGGCCGGTCACGCAAGAGGTGAAGGACATGAAGTCCACGCCGCGTTCCAGCAGCCCGTCGCGCAGGCCCTTGACGATGGCGGGCGGGGTTTTGCGGATGGTTGCCGCGTCCAGCCCGTCAATCGAAGTGCCGCCGAAATAGATATGGCAGGTGGAGCTGTCGCCATAGGCCAGCGCCTGCACCTCCAGATCGCCGAATACAGCGTTGAAGCCGTCGCGCAGCCGGGCCGCCATCGCATCGGCCTGGGCTTGGACCGCGCCGGTGGAGAGGATCTCCATCGCCTTGACGGCACCCGCCGCGACCATTGGGGCTGCATTGAAAGTCCCCTTGTGGCTGACAGGCGGCGACAGCCCGTCGCGGGTCTCGCCCGGGTTCAAGAGCTCCATGATTTCCGATTTTCCGACAACTGCGCCGCCGGGCAGGCCGCCGGTCACCACCTTGGCCAGGGTGGTCAGGTCCGGCACCACACCGTCGCGGGCCTGACGCCCGCCGGGCGCCCAGCGCAGACCGGTAATCACCTCGTCAAAGATCAGCACATGGCCGCTTTGATCAGCCAGCGCGCGGATGCCCTGCAGGAACCCCTCGGGCAGCGGCACCGAGCCGTAGTTGGCGCCCGAAGCCTCGACAAACACCGTGCCGATCTGCGGGTCGCTATCCAACAGCGCGGCAATGGCGTCCAGATCCGGCGGGGCCACTACGGTCAGGTCGCAGACCGCCTGCGGCACCCCCAGCGAGGGCACGGTATTGGTGCCGGGTTTGGCACCCTTGATCAGCATGTCGTGCCAGCCATGGAAATGGCCGTCGATGCGCAGCACCTTGTCGCGGCGCGAGTGCGCCCGGCCCAGCCGCAACGCCAGCATAGTGGACTCGGTGCCGGACCCGGTGAAACGCACCCGCTCCGCCGAGGGGAACAGACGGTTCAGCCACTCGGCCCATTCCACCTCCAGCGGGTGGCAATCGCCGGTATAGGGCAAACGCCCCATCTGGGCTGCCACCGCGGCGGCGATCTCAGGGTGGGCGTGGCCCAGAATCTGGCTGGCCGCGCCCAGCTTGAAATCGATATAGCGCTTGCCGTCCGCGTCCCATTTCTCAGCCCCCTTGGCGCGGGTGAAATAGACCGGATGCGGAGTCTTGTAGCGCAGCTCATGGCTGACCCCGCCCGGCATCACGAGGCGGGCGCGCTCAGCAAGGGATTGGCTGGTATTCATGCCGGCTCCTAGTGGTTCAAAACAACGGGTTTTATGGCGCAATAGACACTGATGCCGGGAAACCCCTTTTCACTCCCCAAGCCGCTGTCCTTGACACCGCCGAAGGGGATGGTGCCGCCGCCTTTTAGGAAGCCATTGACGAACAGCTGCCCGGCCTTTGCCTTGCGGGCAATGCACATGGCCTGGGTGGTATCCGCGTCCCGGCATTCGGTAATGCACCAACCGGCGGCCGCGCCGTCTGTCCAGCAATGCGGTATGAGGTTCAGCTGCCGGGGAAAAAGCGGGTGATCCTGCATCACGCCCGCCCGATTTGCGCCCGGCTCAGACGGATATTGAACCGCGCGCGCAGTTCCTGGTCCTTGCCGTCCGGAATATGGGCGGGGAAGTGGCCGGCCAGCAGCTCCCGCGCCTTGTCCCTGGCCACTTCGCCAATCGCGCGCGCGCCCTGCTCTTCCCACTCCCTCGGGGTCTGGCGGTCACCCAGATGCGGATAGAAGTAGTCGGACTTCATCCGGCTGAAGGTGTGGCGGTGGCCCAGATAGTGGCCTTCACCACGGCAGACCTCGGCAATCACCTCGGCGCCGATATTCTCCGCATTCACCTCTACTCCGCGCAGGGTCCGAAGGATGTTGCCGATCATGTCGTTGTCGACCACATAAGCCTCCAGCGACACGCCCAGAAGGCTTGCCTGCATGCCGCAGGCCTGGGTGATCAGGTTGGAACCGGCATGGGCTGCGGAAGACACGGCCAGGTTCTTCTCGCTGCCATACTGGGCATCCAGCGTCTTGGAGTCGGTGATGCCGGCAATCGAGGTCACGGGCAGATCATAGAACCGGCCCATCTGTGCCGCGGCCGCCATCAGGATCGCCTGCTCGCCGCCGCCTGCGCACATTGACCCGGTGCGCAGGTCGGCAATCAGCGGCTTGGCACCATAGATCGCGGCGGCATCCGGGTCGACGAGCCGGGCAAGCACCAGCCCGGCCAGGGTTTCCGCCACAGCCTGCACCAGCGAGCCCGCAATGGTTGCCGGGCTGGTGGCGCCCGCTTGGCCTGCCGAGATCAGCTGCACCGGGAAACCTGCCAGAACCGCGGCCTCCAGCGTGTCCAGCGCCTCCTCGGCAAAGCGCATCGGCGGCACCACGTGGCAGACCATCACGGTCAGGAAGGGCCGCGCGCGAAAGGCCTCTTCGGATCCGGCCAGCGCATAGCACATCTCCGCCAGCTGCTGCACATTCTGCGGTTCGGAAACCGACACCGACACATGTTTGGAGGTGCCCATCAGGCAGGCATAGGCAGTGTTCAGGTCCATATCCGCCACGTCCCCGACATCGCGGGCCACCACCGAGCGGCTGAAATGGTGAATATTTTCCATCGCATCGCAAATGCGCGCCGCGTCATAGAGGTCTTTCAGCGTGCTATCCCGGTAGCGCCCGTCCTCAAGGTCAAATACCCCGGGCGCGCCGCCGCCCGAGCTCATGTGGACACGTTTGCCGGACAGGTTCAGATCATGGCGCGGATCCTGGCCATAGAGCACCACATCGCGGCGGGCTTCCTTGATGGTTTTCAGAACCAGCGCCCGCGGGAACAGCAGCCGCTTGTCTTGCGTATAGCTGCCACCCGCAGCGCAGACTTTCTCGATCATCGAAGGTGTTGCCTGGCTCAGCCCCAGCGTTTCCAGCAGCGACAGCACCGCCTCGTTGATCTCAGCCTCATCTGCGTCGCTGAGAGGCCGGAACCGGCCGCCCTCAATGCCGCCCCAGACCGGCGGGTTGTCTTCTGCCGGTGCGCTTTCGGCTTCGATCCGGGCTTCTCTGCCGCGGCGGCGCGCTCTTGCAGCCATTGTCTTCCCCTGGCGGAATTCCTTTGCGCTTAGGCTACGCAGCCGCCGCCCGCGGCACAAAAACAAGTTTCTCTTGCTACTGATGAGAAAAACTCATTCAACTCAAGCATGGTCAATCTTCCCTCCCTCCCCGCCCTGCGCGCGTTTGAGGCCGCGGCCCGTCTCGGCAGCTTCCGCGCGGCGGCTGAGGCGATTGGCGTCTCGCCCACCGCTGTCAGCCATCACATTCGCGGGCTGGAGGCCTATTTGAACATCCGGCTTTTCACCCGTGATGGCCGCCAGGTGCATCTGACGGACGAAGGCGCGCGGCTGGCGGATGGCGCCTCGCAGGCGTTCAGGATCCTGGAGACCACAGTGAACTCAGCGGCCCGGTGGCCCGAGAAAACCACGATCCGCATTGCCTTGGGCCCCAGCTTTGCCACCCGCTGGCTGCTGCCCCGCTTTGCCGATTTCTGTGCAAGATTCCCGGATGTAGAACTGAAGCTGGTGCAGACCCCGCTGATGGTCTCGCCGCAGAATGTGGACGCCGATATCTTTATCACCTGGGGCGACGGGCGCTTTCCCGGCATGATTTCCGAACCATTGGTCAGCGTGCTATCGGCACCGGTTGCCAGCCCGGCCCTGCTGGACCGGCTGGGGCATCCGCAGTCACCCGCCGACCTGATGCGCTTTCCTCTGATCCACCAGCGTGACACCCTGGGCTGGAACGCCTGGTTCATGCAGGCCGGGGTCCGGCTGGACGGCCCGTTGCCCGGTCCGGTCATTGAAGACACAAATGTGGTACTGCAGGCCGCTGCGTCCGGGCAGGGTATCGTGATGGGGTGGATCCCGCTGATCGACACCGATCTGCAAAGCGGGGTGCTGGTGCAGTTGTTCGATACAACCGTCAGCGAGAACCGCGCCTATTACCTGGTCCGGCCGGAAGCAGGCCCGAATGAAAATGCCACCAGCGCTATCAGCGACTGGCTGCTTGCCCAGACATCACCAGCAACGGCACTCTGAGAACAGGTGTCAGGACCGGATCAGAACGGGGAAATGCGCCAGCAACGAGGTTTTGGCCGCTTGAACATGCGCTTTGGTCAGTTCTGCAGCACGAGTGGCATCGCCCTCTTCGCAGGCCGTCAGGATCGCAACATGCTCCCGCTCGGCGCGCTCCATACCGTCGCTCATGACCAGCTGCGCACGGATGTAGCGGTCGATCCGGTCCATCGCGCTGCGGGCTGCTTCGCGAAAATAGGTCAGCGCACCGGCACTGTAGAGCGCGTCGTGGAACTCCCGGTTCAGAACACCCCACTCCATCGGGTTCTTGCAGCCGGCAAAGGCCTCGCAATGCAACCGCGCACTGGCAAGCAGTTCCTGTGACATCCGCGGGACCGCATCACGGATGATCTCCGGCTCCAGCAGCGCGCGGAAATCAAAGATCTCTGCCGCCTCATCCGCCGACAGCCCGGCAACAACCGCGCCCTTGAAGCGCTGTGTCTTGACCAGCCCGTATTCCTCCAGCCGCGAGATTGCCTCCCGCACCGGGATCCGGCTGGTGTTGAAGCGGCGTGCGATTTCCTCCTGGCGCAGCGGTTCGCCCTCTTCCAGCCGGCCATCGATGATCGCACTGCGCAACGCCTCAAACACTGCAGCGGAAGCCGAAGCTGCTGTTGAGGTATCAATCGGGTCCAGTTTCATCGCAATGCCTCTCCTTTCGGACAGGTGTATGCGAACCTGCCCGTCCGGAAAAGCGGCTTAGCTGCCAGCAGAGGGGTTTGCACCACTTCCGTCGTCTTGGCCGTCACACTTCCAGCGACACCCACAGCACCCTGGCGTCTTCTTTGCTGACCGACACACAGCCGTGGCCCATACCGCTGTCATAATAGACTGAGTCCCCCGCCCCCATGCGAAGCGGCCGGTAGTGTTCCGTGTAAAGGATCAGCTCGCCGCTCAGCACAAACATAAACTCTTCACCCTGGTGGCGGACCCAATTGTCGAACTCCGTCACGTCGCGCGCCTTGATGGTGCTGATGTACGGCACCATGCGCTTGCTGGTCAGCTCGCTGCACAGCAGTTCGTGATCATAGGTCGAAGTTTCCTTGTGCTCACCCAGGCCCGTGCGGGTGAAATCCCGGCGCCCGGTGACGCCGCTTTGCCCGGACTGCACAAACAACTGCGGCGTTTCCAGTTCCAGCGTCTGCATCAGGCGGCGGATGATCTCGAAACTGGGGCGGGTCTGGTTGTTCTCGATCTTCGACAAAGTCGACCGACCAATGGCCGCAGCGCGCGCTGCTTCCTCCAGCGTCAGCCCCTTTTCCTTGCGGGCATCGCGAATCATTTTCCCCAGGACTTCACCGTCCGGAGCCTCCATCGCCTCCGGGCCCAGCCCTGTTTCTTCTGAGGGAATTGGTTCCATTCGTGTAAATTCTCCTGTTCCGCAAACAGCTTAGCTTTGATGTATTCAGGGGTCAAAATTTCCGTGATGGAACTTTTTGTTTGCAAGAGGGAAAAAGTTTCCTATAGGAGACGAAACGTCGTATACGGAAGCGTACGTGCCGGTCCTGAACCGCATTTCGGAGGAGAATCCACATGAGCGCATATGATCTGATTGTGATCGGGGCCGGGCCGGGCGGTTATGTCGCAGCAATCCGTGCTGCACAACTGGGTCTTAAGGTCGCCTGCGTCGAAGGCCGCGGGTCGCTGGGCGGCACCTGCCTTAATGTTGGCTGCATCCCCTCCAAAGCGCTGCTGACCTCCTCTGGCAAGTATGCCGAACTGTCCCATCTTGCTGCGCATGGCATTGCCGTCGAGGGCACCAACCTGGACCTGGGGGCGCTGATGGCACGCAAGGACAAGATTGTCGGCGACCTGACCAAGGGCATCGCCTTCCTGTTCAAAAAGAACGGTGTCGACCATATCGAAGGCTGGGCCAGCATCCCCGCCCCCGGCCAGGTGCAGGTTGGCGGCGACGCTTACACAGCAAAGAACATCCTGATTGCCACTGGTTCGGAACCCGCCGCCCTCCCCGGCGTGGACATCGACGAGGTGGACGTGCTGAGCAGCACCGGTGCTCTGGCGCTTGAAGCCGCGCCAGAGCACTTGGTGGTGATTGGCGCCGGCGTGATCGGGCTTGAACTCGGTCAGGTCTGGTCACGCCTCGGATCCAAAGTGACGGTTGTGGAGTATCTCGACCGTATCCTGCCCGGCATCGACGGCGAGATCGCCAAGCTGTCCCAGCGGGCGCTGTCCAAGCGCGGGCTGAAGTTCCAGCTGGGCCGCGCGCTGAAATCAATTGAGAAGGGCGAGACCGGCCTGACCCTGACCCTCGACCGTGTCGGCAAGGACAAGGAAGAACAGGTTGAGGCGGACAAAGTACTGATCGCCATCGGCCGCCGCCCGGTGACCCGCGGCATGGGTCTGGAAGACCTTGGTGTCTCGATCAACGCCCGCGGCTTTGTCGAGGTGGATGAAACGTTCCAGACCTCAGTGCCCGGCATCTTTGCCATCGGCGACTGCGTGCCCGGCCCGATGCTGGCCCACAAGGCTGAGGAAGACGGCATTGCCTGCGTCGAAATCATCGCGGGCGAGCATGGCCATGTGGATTACAACACCGTCCCCGGCGTTGTGTACACCGATCCCGAAGTTGCCTCGGTCGGTCTGACTGAAGAGGCCTTGAAAGAGGCCGGCACCAACTACATCACAGGCAAGTTTGCCTTCATGGCCAACTCCCGCGCGCGCTCCACCGGCGAGACCGACGGCGCAGTCAAAGTGCTGGCCACACCCGATGGCAAGATCCTGGGCGCACATATCTGCGGCGCGCATGGCGGTGATTTAATTGCCGAATTGGTGCTTGCGATGACAAAAGGTGCTACTATCGAGGAGGTTGCACGGACTTGCCATGCGCATCCTGCGATGGGTGAGGCGGTGAAAGAAGCCTGCCTTGATGCACTTGGCCGCGCCATCCACGCCTGATCCGGAGGGATATGCCAGATGACGATCCAGCTAAGACCCCGCCACCCGGAAAAGGCCCATAAGGCCGACAGCGCGATCCCGCGCAAACCGAAGTGGATCCGCAAGAAGAAGATCGAAAGCGCCGAGTACTATGAAACCCGCAAGCTGATGCGGGAGCACGATCTGGCAACCGTCTGCGAAGAGGCCGCCTGCCCCAATATCGGCGAGTGCTGGTCCAAGCGCCACGCCACCATGATGATCATGGGCGAGGTCTGCACCCGCGGCTGCTCTTTCTGCAATGTGACCACCGGCAGGCCGGACACGCTGGACGCGTTTGAACCGGGCCGGGTGGCGGCGGCCGTCAAAAAGCTGGGCCTGCGCCATGTGGTGATCACCTCAGTTGACCGGGATGATCTGGAGGACGGCGGCGCTGAACATATCGCCCAGACCATCCGCGCCACCCGCCACCAGAACCCGGGCACCACGATTGAGGTGCTGACCCCGGATTTCCTGGGCAAGGGTGAAGCGGCGGATGCGGTCTTTGAAGCAGCGCCTGATGTGTTCAACCACAACCTGGAAACCGTGCCGCGCCTCTACCCGCGCGTGCGTCCCGGTGCACGCTACTATACCTCGCTGCGGCTGCTGGACGACGCCAAACGCGCCAACCCGCAGCTGTTCACCAAGTCGGGCATCATGGTCGGCCTTGGCGAGACGCTGGACGACGTGCGTCAGGTGATGGATGATCTGCGTGCGGCACAGGTCGATTTCCTGACCGTGGGCCAGTACTTGCAGCCCACCCCCAAGCATCACCCGATCGACCGCTTCTGGTCGCCGGAAGAATTCGCGCAGCTGGAACAGATTGCCCGGTCCAAGGGCTTTCTTCACGTGTCGGCCACGCCGCTGACCCGTTCCTCGTTCCACGCGGATGAAGACTTTGCCGCCCTGAAAGAGGCCCGTCAGATGGCCTTGGCGAAGGGCATTTAACCAAGACGTTATCGGGAGGAGACCCATGGAAGCGTTAAGTAATGCAGTAGGCTGGATCAACGGGATTGTTTGGGGGCCGCTTATGCTGGTTCTCATTCTGGGCGTTGGCTTTTTCCTGCAGGTCGGCCTGAAATTCATGCCGATCCTCAAACTGGGCATGGGCTTCAGCCTGCTGTTCAAAGGCCGTGAAGCAAGCGGTGAAGGCCAGATCAGCCCGTTCAACGCGCTGATGACTTCGCTGTCGGCCACAATCGGCACCGGCAACATTGCCGGTGTTGCAACCGCCGTTTTCCTGGGCGGTCCCGGTGCTTTGTTCTGGATGTGGATGACCGCTCTGGTCGGCATGGCCACCAAATACGCCGAAGCTGTTCTGGCGGTGAAATACCGTGAGCAGGACGAGCTGGGCAACTACGTCGGCGGCCCGATGTACTACATCAAGAACGGCCTTGGCGCCAAATGGGCCTGGCTTGGCGGTGCATTTGCGCTGTTTGGCGCCATCGCAGCCTTCGGCATCGGTAACGGTGTGCAGGCCAACGGCGTGGCGCAGGTTCTGGACTCGAACTTTGGCGTGAACACCTCGGTGACCGGCGTCATCCTGATGGTTCTGACCGCAGCCGTGATCCTGGGCGGCATCACCCGCATCGGTGCTGTGGCTGGTAAACTGGTGCCCTTCATGGCCGTCAGCTACATCATCGCCGGCCTGCTGGTTCTGCTGATCAACGCAGGCGCTATCGGCGACGCGCTGAGCCTGGTCTTCACCCATGCCTTCACCCCCTCTGCTGCCGAAGGCGGTTTTGCAGGCGCGGCGGTCTGGGCGGCGATCCGCTTTGGTGTGGCCCGCGGCGTGTTCTCGAACGAAGCCGGTCTGGGCTCTGCTCCGATTGCGCATGCTGCAGCCTCGACTGCCGGCCCAGTGAACCAGGGTCTGGTTGCCATGCTCGGCACCTTCATCGACACCATCATCGTTTGCTCGATCACCGGTCTGGCGATCATCGCATCCGGTGCCTGGACGTCCGGTGAATCCGGTGCGGCGCTGACCTCGCTGGCCTTTGAGACCTCCCTGCCCGGTCTGGGCGGAGCATTGATCGCAGTTGCCCTGTCGATCTTTGCCTTCACCACCATCCTCGGTTGGTCTTTCTACGGCGAGAAATGCGTGGGCTTCTTCTTCGGTGCCAAAGCGCTGATGCCCTACCGCGTGCTGTGGATTGTTGCGATCTACTTTGGCGCAACTGCGAACCTCGGTTTTGTCTGGCTGCTGGCGGATACGCTGAACGCCATGATGGCCATTCCGAACCTGATCGCCCTGGCCCTGCTGAGCCCGATCGTCTTCAAACTGACGAAAGCGTTCTTTGCCTCGGGCGGCGCGTCCGAAGGTACTGGCACAGCTGCCAAGTAACCGACCTCCTTGGGGGGCTGTAACGGCCCCCCAGCCCCTTGCACTCATTTTACCACCTGAGGTGATGACAGATGGCCACGAAAATCCTGCTGACACTTGATCACAACGATGACCGGTCCTGGAAAAAGGCGCTTCCGCTTGCTCTGGAGCAGGCCAATTTCTACGGCGCGGAGCTGCACGCTGTTTCGGTCATCCCCGAGATCATTCAACTGCCCAACCTGCCCGCCAACTATGGCGCCGGCGCTAAGGACCATGTGCGCAAGGCCGTGCAGGCGATCCTGGACAACGCCAGCGCTTCCAATGTGCCGGTGCATATCGAAGAAGGCAGCGTTTACCGTGAAATTCTCAAGCTTGCCCACAAAGAAGGCTTTGACATGATCGTCATGGCCTCGGCCAAGGGCGACTTCCCGAACTATGAAATCGGCCCGAACCTGGCTCGTGTGGTGCGCAACGCGCATTGCACCGTTATGGTTGTCCGCGACTGATCCCGCTTGAAAGGCTCAAGACTATGACCGATGCACCCAAACGCACCCCGCTTTATGACCTGCACGTCGAGCTTGGCGGCAAGATCGTCGATTTCGCCGGCTGGGAAATGCCGGTTCAGTACCCCATGGGCATCATGGGTGAGCACAAGCAGTGCCGCGAAAAGGCCGCGCTGTTTGACGTCTCCCACATGGGCCAGGTGATCCTGCGCGGCGAAGGCGTGGGCGAAAAGCTGGAAACGCTCTGCCCGCAGGCTTTTGCCACATTGAAAGAGGGCAAGGCGCGCTACGGCTTCTTCACCAATGATGATGGCGGCATCATGGACGACCTGATCGTCTCCAATGCCGGTGACCACTACTTTGTCGTGGTGAACGCCGCCCTGCGCCACCAGGACATCCCGCATATGCAGGCCAACCTGGACGGCATTGAAGTAACCGAGATCTTCGACCGCGCGCTGGTTGCCGTCCAAGGCCCCAAGGCCGAGGACGTGGTGGGCGAACTGTGCCCCGCTGCCCGCGCGCTGAAGTTCATGGAAACCGCCATCGCCGACATCGGCGGTGTTGAATGCCGCATCTCGCGCCTCGGCTACACCGGTGAAGACGGCTACGAGATTTCGATCCCCGAAGCAGACGCCATCCGTGTGTCCAAACTGTTCCTGGCCCATGACGACTGCGAACCTGCAGGCCTGGGCGCCCGCGACAGCTTGCGCCTGGAAGCCGGCCTTTGCCTCTATGGCAACGACATCGACCAGTCCACCTCCCCGATCGAGGCCTCGCTGAACTGGGCCATCCAAAAGCGCCGCCGCGAAGAAGGCGGCTTTCCCGGTGCGGCCCGCATCCAGAAAGAACTGGCCGAAGGCACGGCCAAAAAGCTGGTCGGCATCAAGCCCGAAGGCCGGGCACCGGCCCGCCAGGGCGTGGAAGTCCAGAGCGAAGGCGGTGATACTCTTGGCGCCATCACCTCGGGCAGCTTCGGCCCCACCGTCGGCGGCCCGGTTGCCATGGGCTATGTTGCGGCAGATCATAGCGCAGCAGGCACCAAGGTGAACCTCATCATCCGCGGCAAGGCACAGCCGGCTGAAATCGTCGCCCTGCCCTTCGTCACACAGAACTACAAACGCTAAGACATCATCAGGAGAGTCAAAATGGCCACCTATTATTCCGAAGACCATGAATGGATCACCGTTGAAGGCGATGTGGCGACCCTGGGTATCACCCAGCACGCCGCCGATCAGCTGGGCGAAGTCGTCTTTGTCGAGCAGCGCGAAACCGGCGACGAGTTCGAAAAAGGCGGCGAAATCGGTGTGATCGAGTCGGTGAAAGCAGCCTCCGAAATCTACGCGCCGCTGGACGGTGAAGTGGTCGAGGTGAACGAAACCCTGGCCGACAACCCCGGCGCTCTGAACGAAAGCCCGGAAGGCGACGCCTGGATTTACAAGATCAAACTGTCGGACGCGTCCCAGCTGGACGACCTGATGGATCTGGACGGCTACAAAGCCCTGATCGGTTAAGCACCCCCTCCCCGCCGGCACCCCCGGCGGGGTCCATTGCCCCAGACAAGGACCTATGAAATGGCCTTCAAACTTACCGATTACGAAGCCTATGACTTCGCCAACCGGCGCCACATCGGCCCGTCTCCGCAAGAGATGGCCGACATGCTGCAGGTGATCGGCTTCAAAACCCTGGACGAGCTGATCGACGCCACTGTGCCGCCCGCCATCCGCCAGAAAGAGGCGCTGGACTGGGGCCCGGCAATGACCGAGCGCGACGCCCTCTTCCACATGAAAGAGATCGCCTCCAAAAACAAGGTTCTGACCACGCTGATCGGCCAAGGCTATTATGGCACCACCACTCCGGCGCCGATCCTGCGCAACATCCTGGAAAACCCGGCCTGGTACACCGCCTATACTCCCTATCAGCCGGAAATCTCCCAGGGCCGTCTCGAAGCGCTCTTGAACTTCCAGACCATGGTCAGCGACCTGACCGGCCTGGACATCGCCAACGCCTCGCTGCTGGACGAAGCCACCGCCGCCGCTGAAGCCATGTCGATGGCACACCGCGGCTCGCGCTCCAAGGCCAACAACGCCGCCTTCTTCGTCGACAAGAACTGCCACCCGCAGACCGTCGCCGTGATCCAGACCCGCGCCGAGCCTCTGGGCATCGACGTGGTGGTTGCCGATCCCGATGATCTGGATCCCGGCGCAGTCTTTGGCGCCATCTTCCAGTATCCCGGCACCTACGGCCATGTGCGCGATTTCACATCGGAAATCGAAGCCATCCACGAGCACAAGGGCATCGCCGTTGTCGCCGCCGACATTCTGTCTCTGGCGCTGCTGAAGTCGCCCGGTGAAATGGGTGCGGATATCGCCATCGGCTCGACCCAGCGTTTTGGCGTTCCGATGGGTTACGGCGGCCCGCACGCGGCCTATATGGCGACCACCGACAAGCTGAAGCGTGCCATGCCCGGCCGCATCATCGGTGTCTCCGTCGACGCCCGCGGCAACAAGGCTTACCGCCTGGCGCTGCAGACCCGTGAACAGCACATCCGCCGCGAAAAAGCCAACTCCAACGTCTGTACTGCACAGGCTTTGCTGGCAGTCATCGCGTCAATGTACGCGGTCTACCATGGTCCCGACGGCATCAAGGCGATTGCACAGTCAGTACACCGCAAGACCTCGCGCCTGGCGGCTGGTCTGGAAGAAAACGGTTTCAAGGTAGAGCCTGAAGTCTTCTTCGACACCATTACTGTCGACGTCGGCCCGCTGCAGAAAACCGTCATGGAAGCAGCTGTTGCCCGTGGTGTGAATCTGCGCAAAGTGGGTGAAGACCGGATCGGCGTCTCGCTGGATGAACAGACCCGCGCCGAGACAATCGAAGCCGTCTGGGCAGCCTTCGGCATCGACAAGAAAGACGATAGCGTCGCAAACCGCGCCTACCGCCTGCCCGATTATGCGCTGCGCGAAAGCGAGTATCTGACCCACCCGATCTTCCACAAGAACCGGGCCGAAGCAGAAATCACCCGCTACATGCGCCGTCTGGCCGACCGCGACCTGGCGCTGGACCGTGCGATGATCCCGCTGGGTTCTTGCACCATGAAGCTCAATGCGACCATCGAGATGATCCCGGTCACCTGGCCGGAATTCGGCAACCTGCACCCCTTCTGCCCGGAAGATCAGGCGCAGGGCTACCACCAGATGATCGACGATCTGAACGACAAACTGTGCCAGATCACCGGCTATGACGCGATCTCCCAGCAGCCGAACTCCGGGGCGCAGGGCGAATATGCGGGCCTTTTGACCATCCGCAGCTACCACGCGTCGCGCGGCGAAGCGCACCGCAACATCTGCCTGATCCCGACCTCCGCACACGGCACCAACCCGGCGTCGGCGCAGATGGTGGGCTACAAGGTGATCCCGGTCAAAGCGGACGACAGCGGCAACATCGATGTCGCCGACTTCCGTGCCAAGGCCGAGCAGCACAGCGACAATCTCGCGGCTTGCATGATCACCTACCCGTCGACCCACGGTGTGTTCGAGGAAACCGTGCAGGAGGTCTGCCAGATCACCCATGATCACGGCGGCCAGGTCTATATCGACGGCGCCAACATGAATGCCATGGTGGGCCTTGCCCAGCCGGGCAAGATCGGCGGCGACGTTTCGCACCTGAACCTGCACAAGACCTTCTGCATTCCGCACGGTGGCGGCGGCCCCGGCATGGGTCCGATCGGCGTCAAGGCGCACCTGACCGAGCACCTGCCAGGCCACCCGGAATATGGCACTGCCGTGGGGCCGGTTTCGGCAGCACCGTTCGGTTCGCCCTCGATCCTGCCGGTCAGCTGGGCCTACTGCCTGCTGATGGGCGGTTCGGGCCTGACCCAGGCGACCAAGGTTGCGATCCTGAACGCCAACTACATCGCAGCGCGCCTCAAGGATGCCTACAAGATCCTCTACACCTCGGAAACGGGCCGTGTGGCGCATGAATGCATCCTGGACACCCGCCCGCTGGATGAGGAAGGCCACGTCACCGTGGACGATATCGCCAAGCGTCTGGTCGACTCGGGCTTCCACGCCCCGACTATGTCCTGGCCGGTGGCCGGCACGCTGATGGTAGAGCCGACTGAATCCGAGCCCAAGGATGAGCTGGACCGCTTCTGCGAGGCCATGCTGTCGATCCGCTCGGAGGCGCAGGACATCATCGACGGCAAGATCGATCCTGAAAACAACCCGCTTAAGCACGCGCCGCACACGGTGCGCGACCTGGTGGGTGAATGGGACCGTCCCTACAGCCGCGAACAGGCCTGTTTCCCTCCGGGCAACCTTGGTGTCGACAAATACTGGCCGGCTGTGAACCGGGTGGACAACGCCTATGGCGACCGCCACCTGATCTGCACCTGCCCGCCGATGTCGGACTACGAAGAAAACGAAGCCTGATCTTTTCAGGCTCCGTGCCCTGCCGGCCCCGCCCGGCAGGGCACCCCCGCATGACCCGCTCAGAGGAGAGAATGATGTCCCGTCTCGAACCGCTGACCGTGCCAGCTTTCCAGCGCTCTGCTGACAGCGCGGCACACGCCCGCTTCCACGACGTCGAAATCATCCTGCCGCAGTCAGAACCCCCTGCCGCGGCGCAAATGATTTGCGAAGTTTTCCGCGCCGCCAATGATCTGTTTCCCGACAGCGGATACCGAACAGCCGTGCGCAATCTCAGCTCGCAAATGCGCGCCGTGCCCGCGGGGTGGAAACCGCAGACGGTCATCTTCCTCGGCGGCATCTCCAGCCGCTGGCCGCTGAACTCAGGTGAAAAGGCCAGCCTGCAGCGGATCTGCCGCCAAGCCCAGCGCTGCCTGTTTGCCGGCAGTGCCATCTTTCTGCTGGCCGAGTCCGGTTTGCAGGCGGCCTTCGAGACTGCCGTGCATTCGAATTTCGCTGCCGCCGCAGAGGAAGAGCAGCTGACCTGCGCCCCGGCAGGCACGCTGACAACTGCGGCCGGCCGCATCAACACCGCCGTCAGCAGCTTTGCCGCCCTGCGCCTGCTGGCCGGTTTCCTGCGCGCCGACCGCGGACCGTTCATCGCCGATGCGGTCTGTGATTACCTCGGCCTGGCCTTTGGCCCGGCATCGGAACAGTCAAAAATATCGCTGCAACTGCGCCAGACCGCCGGGGGCGACGCGCTGATTGTCAAGATTCTTGACCTGATGCAACAGAACCTGGAAGAGCCGCTGCTGATCCGCGACATTGCCCAGCAGGCCGGCGTCTCTCCGCGCAAACTGGAGCGCCGCTTTCAGCAAAAGACCCGCACCAGTCCGCTGGCTGCCTATCGTAAACTGCGGATTGAGAAGGCCCGTCAGCTGCTGCTGCACACCACCCTGCCACTGGCCGAGATTGTCGCCGCCACCGGGTTTGGCTCGCGCAGCAACCTCACCGAATGGTTCAAGCGGGAATACAAGACCAGCCCGCAGGCCTTCCGCAAACAATACTACGCGGACAGCCACCCGGCAGGTTCCGCCGCCTGAAGACAAACTGGGTCATTCATGAAAAAAGGCGGCCCTAAAGCCGCCTTTTGTTTGTTTGGAGCCGGTTCAGTTATCTGATCCGCTGTCCTCGCCGTCGTTGGAGAGGGCACCGGGGTCAAAAACATTGCCGAAACCGGAGCTGTTGCCCTGCGGCTCCTGCTCTGCCTCCGCGCCATCTTCTTCATCCCCCGACAGGCTGCCCGGCGCAAAGACGCCGCCAAAGCCGGAGTTGTTGCCACCTGAAGGCGCAGTTTGTGCAGGGGCTTCGCCCTGCTGCTCTTGCTGCTGCTGACGGCGCAGATCCCGCTGGCGGCGCAGCTCCTGGATGCGTTCCTGGGCTTCCAGCTGCTTCTGCTCCTGAACGTTCGCGATACATTGCGCCGGACTGTAGACCGTCGCGGTGCCGACCACCGCCACCGTTGCACAGGCCACAACCACCAGCGCAACCGCTGCAGCGTTAGAGCTGAGGAAACCCGGCAGCCGCAGCTTGCCGCTTTCCAGTTCCTCCACCGTGGCCTGTTTGCGCGCAGCCGCCACCAGTTCGCGGCGGCGGATGCCGGCCTCGTTGAACAGCGCCGCAATCACCGTCAGCACCACGATGATAAAGGCCAGCGCCGAGATCGCCGGGGTGATGCCATAGCGCACCTTTTGCGCCAGCTCGATGGTCAGCGTCGGGTATTCGCCGAAGGTGAAGGTGGTGGTGTTGTAGTTCTCGAAACTGGCCAGGAACGCCAGCACCGCGGCCGAAGCGATGGCAGGCCGCATGAACGGCAGCAGCACCTTGCGGAAGGCCTGGGCATGGGTGGCGCCCAAATCTAGCGCTGCCTCGGTCAGCGCGATATCATAACGCTGCAGGCGCGCCACCAAGACCAGCATGCAGTAGCTGGCGATAAAGGTGGACTGGCCGATGATGGTCAGGAACAGACCGTTCGACAGCCAGCTGTCCGCGCCCAGTCCCAGCATCCGGTTGATCCGGTCCCAGAACACCAGGGTCGAGATGCCAATGACCACGCCGGGGATCAGGATCGGCGCGATGATGATGGTGTAATAGGTCGCGCGCAGTTTCGGCCAGATCTGGGTCAGCATCAGCGCCCCTGCCAGCCCCATCGACACCGACAGCACAATCGTGCCCGCCCCGACCAGGACCGAGTTCCAGATCCCGTTCAGGATCCGCTCGTCCTGGAACAGAGCCGAGAACCACTCGAACGTCAGGCATTCCCAAGGGGTCATCCGCGGGAACGATGGCGAGTTGAATGCGGTCGCCGACATGATCACCAGCGGTCCCAGCAGGTAGGCAAAGAAGATCGCCAGATAGACCCAAAGGCTTACGCGCATAAAGGAGAAGTTCTTCATTTGCCGATATCCCCCATGTTCACCTTGAACAGGCGCATGATCGCCAAAACAAGCAGGATACAGGTGACCAGAAGAACCACCGCATAAGCGGCGCCCTGCGGCCAGTCGGAGTTGTCATTGAACTGCTGATAGATTAGCTGGGTGAACCACAGGGAAGACGGTCCGCCAAGGATCTGCGGCGCCGCCAGCGCGCCAGCCGACAGCATGAACACCATTGTGCAGCCCGAGGAAATGCCCGGCTTGGCATAAGGAATGACCACCCGCTGATGAATCTTGGCCCAGCTGGCGCCCATGTCCCGCGCCGCCTCGATCTGGTTGCGGTCGAGGCTTTCGATCACGTTGTAGATCGGGAAGATCATCAAGAGGATGTAGGCATAGCCCAGACCCGCATAAAGCGCGATGTCATTGCGGATAAAGTCAAACGGAGTGTCGAAAACCCCAAGTCCCACCAAAAAGTTGTTGAGGACCCCGGTCTCGCCGAAGATGATGCGCAGCGCAAAGGCCCGCAGGATCTCGTTGATCCAGTAGGGGATGATCAGCATCAGCGCGAAGATGCGGATGTGATTGCCTTTGGTCTGGGCCAGATAATAGGCGATCGGGTAGCACAGGATCAGGTTGAAGATGGTGACGCAGACCGCTGCCACCAGGGTACGGAAAAACACATTGAGGTCGACGGCGTTGTAGCTTTGGCTGCCGCCCTCCGGTCCGAACACCAGATATTTGTAGTTTTCGACCGTATAGACGTCCTTGGGGCCGCCGATCTCTGGCGGCGGCAGGTTGGGACGGAAGGAAAAGTCGAGCATCGACAGCTGCGGCAGGATGATCAGGCCGATGGTCCAGAACAGGACCAGGCCCAGCATCAGGCTGCCCATGCCGACACCGTTGCGTTTAAAGAACTCCCTCAGGAAGCTTGGCATAGCGTGGGCCTCCTCATTCTGCGGCCAGGTCACCAGCCGGAACACAGACGGCGTTTTTCGTCTCGTATTCCAGGGTGATGTTCTGACCGGTGTGGTCATCAAAAGACTGGCCCAGATTGGGGATCGAGACCTTCAGCTCCTTACCGCCGTCGCCTTCCATGAAGATGTTGAAGCTATTGCCCTCGAACTCCTCGTGGTTGACGCGTGCGGTCACGAAATGGTCGCCCGCCGCGCCCTCGGGCGCCAGCGCAAAGGCCTCGGGACGGATGAACATCATCGCCTCGTCGCCTTCTTTCATGCGGCCCTGATTTGCGGTGGAAACCCGCGCCACCAGATCGCCTGACCGGTTGGTGGCGATCAGGGCCTCGTCGCCCATCACCCGCTTCACCTTGCCGCGAAAGACATTGTTTTCGCCCACGAAAGACGCCGCAAAGGCAGTAGCCGGATCGTTATAGATGGTTTTGCCATCACCGATCTGGTCAATCACCCCGGCCTTCATAACCGCGATATTGTCGGACATGGTCAGCGCCTCGCCCTGGTCGTGGGTGATGTAGATAAAGGTGATGCCGACCCGTTGCTGGATTTCGCGCAGCTCGGTGCGCATGTGCTGGCGCAGCTTGAGGTCGAGCGCCGACAGCGGTTCATCAAGCAGCAGCACATCCGGTTCGGCGCACAAGGCACGCGCAATGGCCACCCGCTGACGCTGGCCGCCTGACAGTTCCGACGGCAGCTTGTCGCCCTGCCCCGGCAGCGCGATCATGTCCAACAGCTCATCCGCGCGCTTGCGCCGTTCCCTGGCCGAGGCGCCCTTGATCTCCATGGAAAACGTTATGTTTTCCCAGACCTTCATCAGCGGGAACAGCGCCAGGTTCTGAAAGATCAGCGCAGTCGGGCGCTTGTTCGGACCAATCCCTTTCATGTTGTTGCCGCCAATCAGCACCCGGCCATCGCTTGGCTCAAGAAAGCCTGAGACCGCCCGCAGGATGGTGGTTTTGCCGCAGCCCGAGGGCCCCAGGAAGGAGAAGAAATCCCCTCCATTGATGTTCACATTGGCATCGCGCACGGCAACAAAGTCACCGAACCGGATCCAAAGATTCTCGAGATCAACGCCGACCCCAGCACTCATTTGGCTTCTCCCCAGGGTGCAGATCCCCATTCCGGTGGCGCTCCACCGGCCCCGCAAGACCTGCTTCCCTTGTATTATTGTTGATTGCGCCGTTCCGGCTGGCTGCCAGCGGCACGAAACCGGCCCCCGGGATAGATCTCCCGGAGGCCCGCATGATCAGGCGCTTCGCTTAGGCGCTTTTGAACTTGTTGACGAACTCGGTCCGCACATCCGCATACCACGGCGCCTCGGCCGGCCATGGGTTCAGATTGGCCAGCGAGTTGCCCGGATAGGCTTCGGCAAAGTTCTTCTTGTAGACATCGCCCGAGTGGCTGTCGGCGCCCAGAACCGGCGAGTTGTAGCCATGGCTGTCGATTGCCTTGCCTGCCGGCTCTTGCTCGTAAGCGTAAGAGACAAAGGCATAAACCTGCTCTTCGTTCTTGGCGCCAACCGGCATCGAGATGCCGTCGACCCAAGCCATCGAGCCTTCGACCGGTGCCTGATAGTGCACAGGTTCGCCAGCAGACTTAAGCGCCAGCGGCGGGCCGTCCCAAGTCTGGCCAACCACAACACCCTCGTTCAACAGGCCGTTTTTCTGGGTGTCCGCATCGTTCCAGATCAGCTTGATCCGATTCTTGCGCGCCACGCACCAGTCGGTGACCTGGCCCCAGACCTTGCGCATGGTTTCCTCGTCGTCATAGGCCGCCCAGATCGAGCCTGGCTCCATCTCGCCCGAGGCTTCCATGTAAAGACCCGCGCCCAGCATCATCGAATGCGCCCGGCCCATGGTCTTGCCGGCATTTTCTTCCGACCAGACGTCGCCATAAGACGGCGCGTCACCCGCCGGCAGCCATTTGTCAGTGCGGTATGCAATGCCCTCGGTGCCCCAGATATGCGGCAGCCAATGCACGCCCGAACCGCCAAAGTTCCAGGCGTCGGTGCCGATCTTGGCCATCGCCGGGTTCACCGCGTCAATGTTGACTTTGTTCATGTCGAACGGCTTCAGCAGTTCCAGCGGCCCCCACTGCAGCGAGCGGTTGTTGGTCGGTGAAACGATGTCAAAGCCTTGGCCTTTGGTGGCCTTCATCTTGTTGATGATTTCTTCGTTGGAACCGATACCGGTGTAATTCACCTTGATGCCGGTCTTGGCCTCGAAACCCGAAATGAACTCCGGCGGCAGATAGTCCGACCACATCAGAATGTTCACTTCGCCAGAAGACGCCAGCGCGCTTTTTGAATAAAGCGGCGCTGCCAGTGCCGCAGCGCCTGCGCTTTTGAGCACCGTGCGGCGGCTGATTGAAGTCTTTGCTGTCATATCCAGTTATCTCCCTTTGGACTGTTGTTTGTTGTTCTTATTGTTTCAACCGTGAAACCTTGCGGAGTCATGCGCCCCGCCTACAGTGACAGTTTCCAAAACTGATAAGGCCAGAACTTTCGCAATCCGGCTTTGCATAACGCCAGTTTCGGTGCAGTTAAATATCCTCCACGACAATGCATCGGCTGAAAAACCATCGCTGTGGCTGCAGTGTGCGCCCGTCGGCGCGAGGCGTCAATGTTCATAAACCCTTTACAAGGCAGCGGCATTTCCCGCGCGGGCGCACGAAGCAGCTGCGCAAGGAGCGGATTGCCCGTGTAACAACCCAACCGTATCCGGCCCGGCCATGGTGTCCAGCTTATTGGCAAGAATTGACGGAAATCTGAAAAACGCCTCATGACGCAGCCGCGGAATTGTGGGAGACATATTCGATGCCCAGCCACTCCACCCGCAAAGATCTGAGCCTGAAAGGGCTGGAACTGTTCCAGATCACCGCCCGCAAAGGGTCTTTGCAGGAAGTCTCCGAGGAGACCGGCCTGTCGGTCAGCACCATCTCGCACCATCTGCGCAATCTTGAGGATCATCTGGGTGTGGAGCTGTTCAACCACAGCCGCCGCCCCATGGTTCTGACACCCAAAGGCCAGGTTTTCCTGCGCAGCATCGGCGATGCGCTGCACACGATCCGCAAGGCCAAGGCCGAGGCTTCGGCCGGAAACATTTCCGAGGCCAGCTATCTTCGGCTTGGCACGATCGAGGATTTTGACAGCGACATCATCCCTGAGCTGGCCGTATTCCTGTCCACCAGCATGCCGCGCTGCGATTTCATGTATCAGACCGATTCCAGCCATGCGATCCTGGCCATGCTGCGCGACCGGCAGCTGGATCTGGGCATCACTACCACCCCGTCTGAGCGATTGCGCGATCTTCAAGACAGGCCGCTGCTGCGCGATCCCTTTGTTGCGGTGCTGCCCAAATCAGACGAACCCATGCTGCAGGAGGTTATCGAAGGCCGCAGCACGCTGCCCTTCCTGCGCTTTGCCAGCAACCAGATCATTTCCCGCCAGATCGAAACCCAGTTGCGGCGGATGGGCCTGTCGCTGCCGCACCGGTTCGAATGCGCCAGCAATCAGACATTGATGGCCATGGTGGCAGCGGGTGCCGGCTGGACGATCACCACGCCGTTGCTGTTTTCCCGCGCCAAGCTGTTCCAGCCCAAGCTGAGCATGGTCGCTTTTCCGGGCAAAAGCTTCTCGCGCACTTTGGCCATCGTTTCGACGCCGGATTGCTCGCGCTCGATCCTTGATCTGGTCGACAACCGGATGCGCACACTGATTGCCGACCACGCGATAAAACCGTTCCAGCAAAGCGCGCCCTGGCTTGCGGACAGTTTCACCCTGATCTCTTGACCGCCCGGCCTCTTAATAGATCTTGAACCGCGCCCGGATCTCCCGGTCCTGCTCTGCAGTCAGATACACGGGCTGATGGGTCCGCAGAATTTCCTGCGCCCGCAACCGTGCCTGTGCCCAGGCATCCAACCCGCCCTTTTCCGCCCAGGTGCGCGGCTCGTCCCGGTCCGCTATCACCGGGTAGAAATAATCCCGCTCCATCGCCGCCAAAGTATGCTGACCGCCCAGGAAATGCCCCTCGCCCAGCACCGCCGCGCAGATCGCCTCGAACCCGAGGTTTTCCTCGCTCACCTCAATCCCGCGCAGGGCACGGTAGGTGTGGGAATGCATCTCGTCATCCAGCACGAAACCTTCAAAACTTACCCCCAGAAGCGACGCCGTCATGCCCGAGCTTTCATAGATCAGATTGCCCCCGGCCAGCGCTGCCGCCAGCGATGTCAGCCCCTTTTCAGCCCCGTATTGCGCGTCAATCGCTTTGGCGTCGGTCATTGAGCATGCCACGCCCGAGGGCAGACCCAGCCAGTTCGACAGCTGCGCCGAGGCCGCATTCAGCACCGCTGTCTCGCCGCTGCCGCCAGAGAACGCGCCTGTGCGCAGGTCAATCACCAAAGGCCAGTTGGAGAACACCATCGGGAAACCCGGCTGGATCGCGTGGACCATCACCAGGCTGGCCAGGGTCTCGGCCAGCGATTGCGCGAGAAATCCCGCCAATGTAGCAGGCGCCGTTGCCCCCGCCTGGGCCGCAGTTATGCAGGACATTGGAATGTTGTGCCTGATGCATTCATAGACAACGTCCACCGCATCCTCGCCATACCGCATAGGAGAGATGACCGGGCTGATATGCGCCTTGACGAAGGGGCGTTTGGAGAACTCCCCCGGACCGCCTGCAGCTATATCCAGCATCTCCACAATCGGTGCCACATGCTCAGCCAGCGTAAACGACGTCGCCACCGGTTTGGTGGTGTTCTTCAGCAGCGCATAGATGGTGTTCACGTCCAGATCGTAATTATCCGGCACATCTGTCGCCACGCAGCAGCGGGTGAACCAGCTGACATTGACCAGGGTATCCTGCAGCCGGGTAAAGTCATGCAGGTCAGTCAGCGTCGAAGGCCGATACACCCCGCTTTCCATATCCAGCGTCTGCACAGCCGCACCGCCGGTGCCGAAATGCACCGCATTGCCGCCCACTGTGATTGAGCGGCTGTCATCGCGCCCGTGCAGAACAAAGGTTTTGGCAGCCTGGTCAATCGCCTGTTCCACCAGTTGCGGCGGGAACAATACCCGCCCGGAACCGTTGTCCTGCGCCCCTGCCGCCAGCAGATCGGCGTGCAGCCGGGGCGGAACTTCCCCCATGCCAAGCTTGGCCAGCAATTCCAGTGCTGTGGAGTAAACCCGTTGCAGTTCCTCAGGCGTCAGCGGCTTATAGGCTCCGCCGATCTGGCCCGGCGGACAGGGATCCACGGCAGGCTTTGCCGCCCTCAGCGCCAAACGCTCCCGGCGCCCGCCCCGTTTGGCTCGCTGCTCTGCCATTATTGTGACCTCCTGAGGTAAATCTTGCTCCAATGATCCCGCCACAGCCGCAGGCTGGCAATCAGCGGATCAATATTCCCCGTTTATTCAACAAAGTTTTCTAATTTTTGATAATTAAACGCCCCTGCATTGCAGCCTGCGCTGACTGGGCGCTTAGTCATGCAAAATCCATCGGGAGGTCCCTTTCATGAAATCGCGCACCAAGGTTGTGGTGATCGGCGGCGGCATCGCAGGCTGCTCCACCCTCTACCACCTCACTCAGGAAGGCTGGAGCGACGTCGTTCTTGTCGAACGCAACGAACTAACCAGCGGCACCACTTGGCATTCAGCGGCCCAGGTCACGAATTTCGGCATGAACCAGACCATGGTCGGCCTCAAGAACCACTCGATCAACCTGTACAAGGAACTGGCTGAAGACCCGGATTACCCGATCAACTACCACCACGGCGACGGCGGTATCCGTCTGGCTAATACCGAAGCACAGATGCAGGGCTACCGCCACTTTACCTCCATGGCGCGCGGTATGGATGTGGCGTTCGAGGTGATCGACGCCGAGGAATGCGCCCGCCGCCATCCGCTGATCTCCACCGATAACCTGATCGGCGGCTTGTGGGACCCGCTGGACGGCGATATTGACCCGGCCCAGCTGTGCCAGGCGCTGGCGCGGCGCGCCCGCAAGGCCGGCGCCGAGGTCTACCGCAACACGCCGGTGACCGCCCTCACCCAGCACCAGGACGACACCTGGACGGTGCATACAGAACACGGCGATATCGATTGCGACATCGTGGTGAACGCCTGCGGCTACCGGGTGAACGAGGTCGGCGCAATGATGGGCGTGCACCACCCCGTCGCCTCGATGGAGCACCAGTATTTCCTGACCGAGGAGATCCCCGCGATCAAGGACGCAGGCCACCGGATGCCGCTGTTGCGCTGCCCGATCAGCGATTACTATTGCCGCCAGGAAAAGAACGGCCTGCTGGTAGGTTTCTACGAACAGGACTGCAAAACCTGGGGTATGGACGGAATCGATCCGAATTTCGTGAACGCACTCTGCCCCGATGATCTGGACCGGGTCACGGATGTGCTGGAAGGCGCATTTGCCCGGATGCCTGCGCTGATGGACACCGGCATTCACACCGTGGTCAACGGTCCGATCACCTATACCATCGACGGGGCACCCTTGGTCGGACAGATTCCAGGCAAGCGCAACGCGTTCTGCATCATCGGGTTGCGGGCGGGCCTGGGCGAAGGTGGCGGCCACGGCTGGCTTTTGGCACAGCAGATCGTGCATGGCGAGGCGCAGTACGACACCTGGTGCATTGATCCCCGCCGCTTCACCGGCCACACCAATGTCGAGCTGACCGCGCTGAAGGCGATCGAAGACTACCAGAACGAATTCCGCTTCCACTTCCCGCATGAGCACCGCCCGGCGGGCCGCCCAGCCAAAACCACACCGCTGACCCCGGTGATGGCGGCCGAAGGCGCCGAGTTCACCGTGGTGAACGGCTGGGAGCGGGTCGACTACATCAAGCCAGCACCAGACTTCCATCCTTCGCTGTCCTTCAACTTCGACGAAGCCTTCGAGGTGATCGCGGCGGAAGTAAGGAACGTTCAGGACAACGCCGGCCTGGCCGAGGTCAACGGCTTCAACCGGTTTGAGATCACCGGCGCCGACCGGCACAGCTACCTTGACCGGATGTTCTGCGGCACAGTGACGAAACGCGCGGGCCGAGTCGGGCTTGGCTACCTGCTGAACCACCACGGCATGATCAAGGGCGAAGCCACAGTGGCCAACCTCCCCGCCTCGGACCGCGGGCCGGAGCGGGTCTGGTACGGCTCGGCGGCGGCCAGCGAATACCATGACATGGACTGGCTGCAGGCGCACATCCGCAGCGATGAAGACGTGCAGATCCGTTCTCTCACCAACGACCAGACCATCCTGGTCCTGGCCGGCCCCCGGGCGCGGGACGTGCTCTCAGCCTGCGCCCGGGGCGACTGGTCGCGTGACGCCTTCCCTTGGCTGTCGGTGCGCGAATGTTTCATCGGCTTTGCCCCTGCCACGGTGATGGGCGTCAGCTTCTCCGGCGAGCTGGCCTATGAAATCCACGTCCCCAACGCCTCGCTCTATGCCGCCTACCTGGCGCTGCGGAAGGCGGGCGAGGCACACGGCCTGAAGCTGTTTGGCGCCCGCGCAGTCGAGTCGATGCGAATGGAGAAGGGATTCCTGCACTGGAAAGCCGACCTGATCACCGAATTCGACCCGTTTGAAACCGGGTTGGACCGTTTCGTGAAGATGGAAAAAGGCGGTTTCATCGGCAAGGAGGCGTTGCTGAGGCGTCAAGCCGAAGGGCTGCGCAAGAAGCTGGTAACGCTGCAGATCGACGCCACCCACGCCCCGGCCCATGGCGGCGCCTCGCTGATGCAAGGTGGCAAGGTCGTGGGCACCGTGACGTCCGGCGATTGGGGCCACCGGGTGGGCATGAACCTGGCCTATGCCTTTGTGGACCCGGAACTGGCAACGGAAGACAGCGCGATGCAGATCGACATGTACGGCGATCTGGTGGGTGCAAGGGTCATCGCCCCCTCCCCCTATGACCCGGACTTTGCCCGCATCCGCGGATAACGCATCACCCGCTGCCACACCCGAACAAAAAAAGACGCCCGGGGGAAATCCCCGGGCGTCTCTTTTTGCGCGGCACGGCACAGGTTCAGCTGCGGCCCTTCCACGGCACCAGCCAGTTCTCGGCCATACGCATCAGGATGTCGATGCCATAGCCGATGATGCCGATCAGCACGATCCCCATGATTACGATATCCGTCAGCTGGAACTTTGAGGCGGCAATGATCATCATGCCTGCGCCCTTCTGCGCAGCAACCAGTTCGGCGGCCACAACGGTGCCCCAGCAAACGCCCATCGCCACCCGCGCGCCGGTAAAGATCTCCGGCAGCGAGTTCGGCACGATCACATGACGCATGATCTGCCACTTGGAGGCACCCAGCGAATAGGCAGCGTGGATTTTCGAGATGTTCACCCCGGAAACCCCCGCCCGCGCCGCAATCGTCATGATCCAGAGTGCAGCCAGGAACAGCAGCACGATCTTGCCGGTTTCCCAGATGCCGAACCAGATGATCACCAGCGGGATCAGCGCCAAGGGCGGCACCGGGCGCATGAACTCGACAATCGGGTCGAACCAGCCGCGGAACCAGCCTGACAGACCCATGGCATAGCCCAGCGGAATGCCGACAATCGCCCCGGTCACAAAACCCACGATCACCCGTGTCAGCGACCAGCCCAAATGCTGCCACAACGAAAAGTTCTGATAACCTTCCGAGGCAATCTCAAAGAACCGCGCCACCACCGTTTCCGGTGCAGGCAGCCAGATCGGGTTCATCTGCAACCCGCTATGCGGGGCAAAACTGATCGCCCCTTTGCCGGTCAGCGTCACCGTCCCGTCGCCTGCGTCCACTTGTGTTCCGGGGCCGATGGGTTCGCCGTTGATTGCGACGATCTTTGCGCCTTCCTTGCGCTTGACCTCGTCATTGCGGTCAAAAATCAAAGTGGTGGAGCGCCCGGCCTGTGCCGCCAGGGCATCGTTCTTGGCAAAACCGTCGCCCGGCTCCACCTCAAACTTGGGGCTTTCCTCGCCGAACCCGGCCACCCTGACTGTGATGTCTGCGTCATCAGTAGCCCCGTCGGCATTCTCCAAAGTGTAGGTGAATGCGGTTTCGCCGGTGAAGGGCCCCGGCACGTGAATGGGAAGCAGCTTGGAGCCGGTAAAGGCCGCCCATATCACAAAGATCACAAGGACCGAGATGATCGAGGCCGCCCGGTCCGGCGTCACGGCACTTTCATCGCCAAACGTTACGGTTTTCAAACTGGTGAAATCCTGCTGCGACTGCATCCCCTTGCGGATTAGCTGAACCAGAAAGAAAGCACCGGCAAACAGCGCGATATAGAACAGAAGGACCGTCATGCCACTTGCTCCGTCCGGCCCATGATCTCCTCTTCCATCTCCCAGATCATCGAGAGGATCTCATCGCGGGTCTCGGCAAAGCCTTCGGATTTCTTGACATCGCGCAGATCGGCATTCACCCCGCGTTCCGCAAAAGGCAGCTGGTATTCGCGGTGAATGCGGCCGGGGCGCGGCGCCATCACGATCAGACGCTCGCCCAGCAGCAGTGCCTCCTCCACCGAGTGGGTGATCAGAATGATGGTCTTGCCGGTCTCTTTCCACAGCTTCAGCACCAGGCCTTGCATCTTCTCCCGCGTCAGCGCATCCAGCGCTCCCAGCGGTTCGTCCATCAGGATCACATCCGGCTCATTGGCCAGGCAGCGGGCTAGCGCCACACGCTGCTGCATGCCGCCCGACAGCTCATAGACCGCCTTTTCCTTGAAATCCTGCAGGCCGACGATATCCAGCAGCCGGTCAGAGATCTTTTCCCGTTCCGCCCGCGCCATGCCTTTCATGCGCGGCCCGAATTCCACGTTGTCGCGCACGTTCATCCATTCAAACAGCGCGCCTTTCTGGAACACCATCCCGCGTTCGGCATCCGGCCCGGTGACACCATGGCCGTTCAGTTCAATCGCCCCTTCCGTCGGGGCCAGAAACCCGGCCAGAATGTTCAAGAGCGTGGTCTTGCCGCAGCCCGAAGGCCCCAGCACCGACATCAGCTCACCCGCCTTCAAATTCAATGAAACGTCTTTCAGCGCCTGTACCGAACTGCCATTGGGCAGATCAAAACGCATAGAGACACCTTTGATGTCCAATCCTGACATCTCTCCCCCTTCCTGCTTCAGCCGCGGATGCAAACGGCCCGGTAACCGGGCCGTTCACCTCATTTATTCAGTTGCGGCTCAGTTCAGAGCGGCGTCCAGCGGCGCACTGTCGACGGCGCCGTCATAGGACTCCAGCGCCGCTTCGATGCTGTCCGCATTCACAAACACATCCGCCACGCCCTTCATGAAGTTTTGAGCGCCGCCGCCCAGCCATTTTTCGGACAGCTGATCCTCGGCCGAGGGGAAGTTGAAGGTGGCTATTGTGGCCTCGGCATCGCCCAGGTCCATACCGGCATCCTTGGCAATCACCGGCAGCATCTCGTCCTTGTGATCCCCTGAGTTCCACATTGCGTTGGCATCTGCGGTCACTTTCAGGAATTTGCTCAGCAGTTCGCTGTCCTCAGCGATGAACCCTGCCGGTGCGCTGGTTACATCAAACACCAGAATTCCCAGTTCTTCTTTCTCGGCGCCGGTCAGCAGCACATTGCCATGCTCCACCATCCGCCGCAACGCGCCGCCCCAGCCGCAGACCATGTCCAGGTTGCCCTGGGCAAAAGCTGCGGCACCGTCCGCGGGCGCCATGTCGACGACTTCCATCGAGCCGATATCAACACCGAAATGCGACATCTGCGACAGGAAGTTATAATGCGCAGCGGTGCCGATCGGCACGCCCACTTTCTTGCCGGCCAGCTCACCAGCGCTGGTCTTGTCGATCTCCAGTGCCTCGGCGACAACACAATTGTCGTTGTCGGAATAGCTGACGGCCACATCCACAATCTGAATGTCCTGCCCGGCGGACGTTGCTACAACAAATGGCGGCACGCCCTGGCTCACGGCAATCTGCACATCGCCGGACGCCATCGCCGCCGACATTGCGGTGCCGGTGTCGAACGACACCCAATTGATCTTGACGCCCAGTTCCTCCTCATAGGTGCCATTGGCCTTGGCAAACTGGAAAGGCATTGGCCATTCCAGGAAATAGGCCACGGTGATCTCATCCAAATGAGAGGCATTCACAGCAGAGATGGAGGCAGCGGCGGCGCAGATTGTTGAAAGCAGATACTTTTTGATCATATTGATAAGGTCTCCCAGTTAATTCGCCGGGCCCGTTCGTTGCGGGCCTCATGGCTTTGATTTTTACACGGCAAACCATATCCGGGAAGCCGCTTCGCTATAGCAGAAAATTACTCTTACGAATAAAGCAAAACTTGGTTTTTATTTTTACGGATATATTGGCGCAAACCAGTGGATAGCATATGCAATGCGCAAGGGAGGACGCATATGCAAAAGACGCTGAGTCTACGCTGGCTGGAAGTGTTCCAGCTAATCTCCAAATCGGGATCAATACAGAAGGCCGCCGCGGAAACCGGCCTGTCGATCAGCACCGTGTCCAATCACCTGCGCAGCCTGGAAAGCGCGCTTGGTGTTGATCTGGTGGACCACACCCGCCGTCCAATGGGGTTGACGCCTGCAGGCGTGGTCTATGCCCGCTACGTATTTGACGGGCTGATGACGCTTAAACGCGGCGAGGCGGAAATCCGCTCCGGCAGCTGGCAGCATGCCACCGACCTGCGGATGGCCTTGCTTGATGATTTCGATAACGAGGTCGGCCCGGAACTGTTTCAGTTCCTGTCTACCGCGCTGCCGCGCTGCAGCTTCCGCCACTACACCCGGCCCAGCCACGAGATCATTGAAAAGCTGCAAGAGCAGAAACTGGACGCCGGCGTCGCCACCCGCCCGGCCGGGCTGCTGCCGGATCTGATCGAATACCCGCTGATGCGCGATCCCTTCATTCTGGTGGTGCCCACCGGGTATTCCGGCAGCGTCGAAGACCTGACCAAAGCCGATGCGTCTCTGCCCTTCCTGCGTTATTCCCGCGATCACACCATTGGCAAACAGATCGAAACCCAGCTGACCCGGCTCAAGATCTCTCTTCCCAACCGGTTTGAGCTGGAGTGCAACCAGTCAATTATCGGCCTGGTCTCCGAGGGCAGCGGCTGGACCGTCACCACCGCTGCCAGTTACCACCGTGCCCAGCGCTTTCACGGCAAGGTCAAGGTTGTGCGTTTCCCCGGTAAGAGCTTTGCCCGCACGGTGTCGCTGTTCACCACCAGCGTCTATCCTGCGGCCACTTCGCAACTGATCCACCAGGCCTTGCAGAAATCCCTGCGCCACCATTTTACAGATCCTATCAGCGAACGCTTCCCCTGGCTGGCCGAGGAATTCCGCACCCTCCCTGCAAAAGGGAATTAGGCTGTCCGGCAATTAGAAACAAACATTCGTGTTTTTCGAAACCTGCAAGCCGCAGCTTGACCGAGCGGCCGGCACGGCGCTGTTTTAGGCGCAACCCGCGCCGTGCTGCCCCGGCACATCCGGCGGCCCTCCAATGGAAATGAGCTGACCCCAATGGCAATCACCTACCTCAAGCAGGCCCAGCCCCGCCCCGCTGCCGAAAACAGCGGTATCCGCGATACAGTCGCCGGGATGCTGGCCAATATCGAACGTGAAGGCGAAGACGCGGTGCGCCGCTACGCGGAAAAGCTGGACGGCTGGACCGGCCCCATTGTGGTAACCGGCGCCCAGCGCCGCGCCGCCTGCAACCGGGTTTCGCAGCAGATGAAAGAAGACATCCAGTTCGCCCATGCCAACGTCCGCCGCTTTGCCGAAGCGCAGAAGGCCACGATGGGCGAATGCGAGGTTGAGATTATTCCAGGTCTGATCGCGGGCCAGAAGCAGATCCCGGTTTCCAGTGCCGGCTGCTATGTTCCGGGCGGCCGCTACAGCCATATCGCCAGCGCCCTGATGACCATCACCACCGCCAAGGTGGCCGGCGTCCCCCACATCACGGCGGTTTCGCCAACCCGCCCCGGCACCGGCATTCCCGATGCCATCCTTTACGCAATGGACCTTAGTGGCGCTGATCTGATCCTGAACCTGGGCGGCGTGCAGGGTATCGCAGCAATGGCTCAGGGTCTGTTTGGCGCCCAGCCCGCCGACATTCTAGTCGGCCCCGGCAATTCTTATGTGGCCGAGGCCAAGCGGATGTTGTTCGGCGAGGTCGGCATCGACATGTTTGCAGGCCCTACCGATTCATTGGTGATTGCGGACCACACAGCCGATGTGGAAACCGTCGCCTGGGATCTGGTCAGCCAGGCCGAACATGGCGCCGACAGCCCGGTCTGGCTGGTCACCACCGATGAGGCCCTGGCCAAGGGTGTCATGGCCCGGGTGCAAGCGCTGATCGACAAACTGCCTGAACCCAATCTCTCCGCCGCTCACCGCGCCTGGCACGAACGCGCCGAGGTGGTCCTCTGCGATAGCCGCGAAGAGGCCGCGCAGGTGGCCGACCGCTACGCCCCCGAGCATCTGCAAGTGCAGGCGGAAGATCTTGGCTGGTGGCTGGACCGCCTGTCGGCCTATGGCTCATTGTTCCTGGGCAAGGAGACCACGGTGTCCTTTGGCGACAAGACCTCAGGCCCCAACCATGTGCTGCCGACCAGCGGTGCCGCGCGTTATACTGGCGGGCTGTCGGTGCACAAGTTCACCAAGACGGTGACCTGGCAGCGCTGCAACGCCGCCGCCTCGCATGAACTGGCCCAGCGCACCGCCCGCATCAGCCGGATGGAAGGCATGGAGGGCCATGCCATCGCCGCCGAACTGCGGCTGCTGCCGGAAACGGTCTGAAGTTATCCTGCATAGGGGCACATTGCGTTCAGGAAGGTGTCTCCAGTTGCCGGTCCAGATCGACCGGCCCCATCACTGCGTCGTCGGGAATGGTCTCAAACCCGGCGACAGTACCGCCATAACGCTCAGAAAACCGCGCGGCGTCCTCAGGCGCGGCAAAAGGCACAACCTCCGGTGCCCCCATGCCGCCAGCCACATTCGACCCTACGACGAAATGCGCGCCCTTGGCATCTATCCAGTTCATGGTGCCGGGATGCGCCCAGCTGGGCGCAGCACCCATGTCGCTGACATAGATGGCGGTGATCTCCGCATCCCGTTCCGGGCTTTTCACATAGGCCGCCAGATCGCGCACCTGGGCAAAAAACAGCGGAGCCGGAAAGCCGTCCAAGTGGATCTGCCCTTTGGGTCCGCCATGTTCGGACACATTCATCTGGCAGAAATAGCTCAGCGCCACCTCCGTCAGCTCCACCGGCGCGGGCGGCACCTTGGCCTCATCTTCCTGGCAGGCAGACAAGATCAGCACGGCAGCCAGGATCAGTTGTCTCATGGCTCTACCCTCCGGAACGCAGCACAGGCCAGACCGAAGCCCAGCGCCGGCCACAGCAGCAATGACAGCGGCGCGGCCCAACCGGGCAAGGCACTGGCAGCGCCTGCCATGCCGCTGGACAGCGCGACGCTTTCCGAGGCTGCGACATTCCACAGCCGGAACGCATCCGCCGGGTTGGCGACCATCACCCAAGGAAAGATTTTCTGGGTGAACACTCCGCCGCTGTCCATTACCACGGCACCCAGAAGCCCGAGGTCATAAAGCACCACAAACACCAGCCACACGCCCGCCGACAGGCCAGCCGCGGCAGTGGCGCCGCTGGAAAGCGCCGACAGCGCATAGCCCAGCACCAGGAACACGGCTCCCAGCAGGATCGAGGTCAGCACCAGCCGCCCCAGCGCCAGCAGGCTTTCAGGCCCCGCGCCGCCGAACCAGGCGGCAACAGCCCCCGCCGCGCCAAAACCGATGATCATCGCAATCGCCAGCGCCGCCAGATGCGCCATCAGCTTTCCCAACAGGATCTCTGCGCGCCCCGCCGGATAGGCCAGGAGCAGCGCAAGGCTGCCCCTGTCGCGATCCCCGGCCACCGCATCAAACCCCATCATCAGCGCCAGCAGCGGTGCCAGATAGACCGACAGCGTGGTCATCGAGGCGACGGACACTGTCAGCATATCCACTCCCAGCGTCCCCGTCGGCGCCGAGCCGGCAAAGGACAGCGCCAGCGCAAAGGCCAGCATGATCAGCGTGGCCATGAACAGCCAGCGGTTGCGGCGCAGGATCAGCATCTCGGCGCGGGCAATGGCAAAGGCGCGTCTCATTTGCGATCCTCCCCTGAGTAATGGCGATAAAGGTCTTCCAGCCGCGGCGGCACCATGTCGATGTCCGCCACTGCATCGCCCATGGCCGCAATCTTGCGCAGCTCGGCCATCTTGTCCTGCGGGCTGCACAGGATCTCGACCGAGGCGCCATTGATACGGCGCCCGCCGGTTTCAATTGCAATCCGGTCAGCGTGCGTGCTGCTCGCCTGCACCCGCAGCTTGACCGGCAGCCCGGCCTGCGCCGACAGGCCTGCCAGCGTGTCATCCGCCACTTTCACCCCCTTGCGCAGAATGGCGATACGGTCGGTGCGTGCCTCTACCTCGGTCAGCGCGTGGCTGGCGATCAGCACTGCGGCGCCCTGCTCTGCCAATTCATTAATGATGGCGTACAGGTCCTGGCGCGAGATCGGATCCAGCCCGCTGGTCGGTTCATCCAGCAACGCCAGCTTCGGGCGGCCCAGCAGCACCTGTGCCAAACCCAGCCGCTGCCGCATCCCCTTGGAATAGGCACCGATGCGGCGGTGCATGGCCTCACCCAATCCAACGCGCTCCAGTAACCCGTCAATATCCGGGCGCTCCCCGGTCAGGCGGGCAAACAGCGACAGCTGCTCATGCCCGGTCAGTGCCGGGTGAAAGCTGACCGCCTCGGGCAGAAAGGCGGTGGCGGAACGCGCTGCCGCACTGCCGGGTGCTGCACCGCAGATGCGTATGCTGCCGCCCTCATGCCGGATCAGGCCCAGCACCGCCTTGATCAGCGTCGACTTGCCGGCGCCGTTGTGGCCCAGCAAAGCCAGCCGCTCGCCCGGTGCGATATCCAGGTCGATGCCATTCAGCACCTGTGTCTTGCCGCGGAACTTGTCCAGCGCGCGGATCTGCAGCGGGCTGTTTGCGTTATCCATCCTGTTCAACCTTTCTGGCGGCCTCTGGCCGTTCCGGCCGCATCAGCGGGTGGCTGTCGATCACCCCGCCCGGCAGCAGCGCCGGGAAGGCCGATTGCGACCACCGCACCAGCTGCACTGCGGGCGAGCCCATCAGCAGCTTCGCCGCCGGCTGGGTCCACAGCACATGATCCATGCTGTCATTCGGACGGTACGGCGCGTCAGCGATGCCGTCCCCGTCCACATCAAAACCTGCGAAATCGGACCAGTAATTTCCTTGCCCGTCTTCGCTCCACTCCACCCATTTGCTGGAGACGAATTTCACCTGATGCCGGTTGCCGGCAAAGGCGTTGCCGACCATCCGGTTGCCGGCACTGCCCGCGGTGAAATGAATGCCGATCCCGCAGCCCTCAAACCAATTGCCGGAGAAATCATTCTTGTGCGCATTGTAAAGGAAAGTGCATTTGCCCTTGGCGCCCTTAACATAATTGCCGCGGAACTCGCCCTGATTGGCGTAGTTCAGCATCATCCCGTGATCACGGTCGTTGAGCGAGACGTTTCCCGTCACCTTGACCCGGGTGGAAAACATCACCGCATAGCCAAGGTGGTTGCCGACCGAGACATTGCCCGAAACCTCGGAATTGTCGGCATACATGTAATGCACCGCAAAACGCAGATCGCGGAACAGGTTATCGCGAAAGGTGTTTTTCTTGGAGTTGTTCACAAAAATGCCGTCGCGCCCGTATTGGATGTCATTGCCATCCACCACCGCGCCCGGCGCATTCCAGACATAGACGCCATTGCCGCGGGAATTCATGTGATGGTCCAAGCGGCCTTCGATCCGGTTGCCCTGCACCAGGCTGTCTTTGGCGCCGTGAATATCCACGCCATACAGGTTTCCCAGCAGCACGTTGTTCAGGATCTGCGGCGCCTTCGCCGTCTTGGTGAGCTTGATGCCGCTGTCGATCTCCTGATGCGAGGAGCCGGAGCCAATGACAGTCAGGTTTTGCACAGTAACACCAGGGCCGGTCACCGTGATGACCGACCCCAGCCCCCGGCCGTCCAGTGTGGCATGGCCCTGCCCGTCAAGGATGACGGGACGGCCCAGAACCAGCGTTTCGGCATATTCGCCGGGGGCGAGGCGGAGGGTGTCGCCATCCGCCGCCTGCGCCAGGGTTTCAGCGATGGCCCCTGCCCGGTTGGGCACCTCCCAATCCGCCGCCCACGCGGGCGCCAGGCCGGTCAGGGCCGCAACCAGAGATATGGGCAGGAGCCGTTTCATCGGTTACGCGCTCCGCGGCTCAACCAGCATCCGGCCGCGCATCTCCATGTGCAGCGCGTGGCAGAACCACTGGCAATAGTACCAATGCACGCCCGGACGCTCCGCCTTGAAGGTGACCGATGCAGTCGCCTGCGGGCCGACCTCCATTGCGACACCGAAGTTCGACAGGCAGAAGCCGTGGGTCAGGTCGTCGATATCATCGAGGTTGGTGACAAATACCGTTACCTCATCGCCCTGTTTCACGGTGAACTTCTCCAGGCTGAAGTTCGGCGCCTGGCTGGACATGTAGACGCGCACCTTGTCGCCGTCGCGCACGATGGTGTCCTGCCAGTCGTCCAGATCCACCCCGTCCGCTTCGGCCTGCTTGCGCGCCTCGGCCCACATCGGGTCGTTGCGGTCCCAGATGTTGACCGGGTTCACCTTGGAGCGGTGCACGATGATCGAGTCATGCGGCTCGGCAAAGGTGGGGCCGTCGTGAACCACCTTCATCTTGTCGCCGGAAATGTCGATCAGCTGCTCGTTCTCGGGCTTCAGCGGGCCGACGTTCAGGAACCGGTCCTTGGAGAACTTGTTCATCGAGATCAGCCACTTGCCGTCCGCCTCGGAAGTTTCGCCCATGGAGGTGGAGTTGTGGCCCGGCTGATACTGCACGTCCAGCTTGTCGAGGATCGGATCCACATCCGACCCGGCATAGGCTTCGATCGCCTTGGCGATGTCCCATTTCACCACCTGGCTGTCGAGGAACAGGGTGGTGTAGGCATAGCCGCGGTTGTCGAAGGCGGTGTGGAGCGGGCCAAGGCCCAGCTGCGGTTCCGCCACGATGGCCGAGCGCGGATCGGCGTCGGCATCGAACAGCGCGTCCAGCTTCTCGACGTCGATCACCGAGACGGTCGGCGACAGCTTGCCGTTGACGCAGACGTGCTTCTTGTCGGGCGCGGTGTTGATGCCGTGCGGCGAGTTCGGGATCGGGATGTAGCGGGTCAGCTTGCCCGGCGCATCCTTGCGCCCGTCCACCACCTTGGCACCGTTCAGCTCCTGGTACTCGCCAGCCGCAACCGCCGCTTCGATGGCTTCGATGTTGAACACCACCACGTGGTCCATCTCGTTCTCGGTCATCTCGGCCAGGGTCATGCCCATTTCCGAGTTGTAGGAGGTCGAGTAGGCGTATTTGCCCTGATAATCGCAATCCGTGTTGTCCAGGTTGCCCGAGACAATCACCTGCCAGGCGACCTCCATCGTGTCGCCGTCGATGGCCGAGAAGATGTTCACATATTGCGACGGATCATCCAGGATCTGGCCGTCGTTGACCAGCGGTGCCTCGTGCTCGCCATTGGCAAAGACATAGCCGGTGCGGGGGAATTTCTGCGGCCGCAGCCCGTGGATGTCCTTGGCGTTGGGGATCTCGATGATCTTGTCGCATTTCATCACGTCGCAGCGCACGCGGGCCACGCGGGTGTTGGCCTTGTCGTTCATGAACAGGTAACGGCCGTCATAGGTGCCGTCGGTGAACGACATATGCGGGTGGTGCAGGTCGCCGTTGTCATAGGTAACCTTGCCGTTGGCGGCGAGGAAATCCTTGGTCTCCGGCAGCAGGCCTTCGGTCAGGATCTTCAGCGATTCATTGGTCTGGCCCCAGCCGGTGGCCGAGCAGCGGTTGAACACCGGGATGCGCATGAACTCCCGCATCGAGGGCACGCCGAGGATGCGCAGCTCGCCGGTCTGGCCCGAGGACCAGAAGCCGTAGTATTCATCCAGCTCGCCCGGCGCCAGATTGACGCCTTCCGCTGCTTGCGCAGGCCTGGCACCCAGCAGCGCGGAACCGGCACCAGTAGCTGCCAGCACCGCGCCCGAGGCCGTGGCCCCCAACAGGCCGCGGCGCGTGACGGGCATTTTGTTTTTCAGATCTTCAGACATGGTGTCCTCCTTCAGGAAACTGTTGTCCTGTTCGCGTTCGGGTGATTGGCGGGCGGGCGGCCCAGGGCGATATCGGGCATCGGGCTGCCGGTCCTGGCCCGGCGTTTCAGCTGCTTGATCACCACCGGGCATTTGGCCTCGGATTGGTACAGAACCTGGCAATGCAGGCAGTTCACGCATTCGTTCGGATTGATCTCGCCGGTGGGGTGGATCGCCTGCACCGGGCATTCATTGGCGCAGGTCTGGCAGGGGCTGCCGCATTCCTTGTAGCGGCGCAGCCAGTCAAACATGCGCACGCGGGCCGGGATCGCCAGGGCCGCACCCAGCGGGCACATGTAGCGGCAGTAGAAGCGCTCGACGAACAGCCCCAGCCCCAGAAGCACCAGCGCAAAGACCACAAACGGCCAGTCGCGCACGAACTTCAGGATGATCGCGGTCTTGAACGGCTCCACCTCGGCATAGGTTTCCGCCAGCGGAACCGACACCATCGAGACGCCGAACAGGCCAAGGAAGATCATGTATTTTGCAGGCCACAGGCGCTCATGCAGGCCCCAGGGCAAGGTGATCTGCGGCACGCGGGCTGCACGGGCGATTTTGTTGGTCAGCTCCTGCAGCGCGCCGAACGGGCACAGCCAGCCGCAATAGGCACCCCGCCCCCAGAACAGCAGCGCGGCGGCCACGGCAAACCACTGGATGAACACCAGCGGATCCAGCAGGAAAGCATCCCAGGAAAACCCGCTCCGCAAGGAGCCTGCCAGCGCCATCAGGTTCACCACGCTCAGCTGCGCATTGGCGTACCAGCCCAGAAACACCAGGGTGACGGTCAGGTATCCGATGCGGAACCAGTAAAAGACACGCGCATTCGCGGTGGCCTGGAACTGGAAGAAGAACACCCCTGTCAGCACCAGCAGCATCACACTCAGACCCCCGATCTCCAGTGTGCGTTCTTTCCAGATCCGCTGCCACAGGGCTGCCTTTGCCGCAGCCTCGCCGGTGTCATCCGCCACCATCTTGGGGGCAGGCGCGGCAGGCAGCAGATATTGCTCCGGCAGCTTGTAGCCCAGATCAAAGGTCAGGAACGCCCGCTCCAGCGCCCCCACCGACCGCTGCACCAAAAGCTGCAGGCGGAACGGTTCGGCCGGATCAAATTCCGCATCCGCCGGGATTTTGAACAGGTCCAGTTCACCAAAGCTGGGGCTGTCACCAGTGGCCAATCCCCCCAGCCGCTTGTGCTGCTTGTCAAAAAACCGCACCGAGGCATCGCCCTGGATCAGCTGGATCCGGTCGAAAATGCCACCGCGCACATAGCCAGACCCCTTGAAGCTGTAGCTGCCGCGCCCCATCACCAGAAGGGCGTGCTCACCCTCCTTCAGCCAGGCCTTCAGGTTCCGGTACTCAGCCTCGCCCAGCAGCGACTTGCCGATCGACGGCACCGAAACCAGAGCCATTTGCATATCGATGAAAGTATCGTCCGGCGCTCCGGCCTCAGGCCGTTTGATCGCGCGCTGGTCGCCGGTGGCCTCAAAGGCCGCGTTGATCTGGCCTACGTCCAGCGTCATCCGCCGGACCGAGCCGTCGCCTGCCAGCGCGGTCCAATCCGCGACTTCCGCGCGGGCCATATCGACCTCGCGCTTCGGCCCGGCCGCCTGCACCGGCGACAGCCCGCCCAGCCCCAGCGCCCGCGCCACCTTGATCCCGGCGCGCACCAGGCTGTCGTCGATCACCATAATGGTCACCGTCGCACCCGAGATAATGTCGAGATCATGGGCATCGCCGCCCGCCGCCGCCTCGGCCTTCAGGTCCAGCCCGGCGTAGCTTTCGGTCAGCTTGACCATTTTGGCGTTCGGGATGCCGATCAGCACGATCGGTTCCGAGTGTTTGACCAGCTTAACGCCGGTCAGCAGCGCATCGGTGTCAATCGCGGCCACCACATGGATCGGCTTGCCGCTGTATCCGGTGGTGCCGACAAAATCCGAGGTCAGAAATGCATAGGCGATTGTTTCGCCCGCCTTCAGCACCGGCGCCACCGGCACATCGCTGCGCACCGGGCCAAAGGCCTCGGCGCCGGGCACCAGGTCGGCAGGTGTCAATTCTGTCAGGAAAGAGTCGAGGCTGTCTGCCTCAGCACCCACCGCGGAAAAAACGGCGGCTAATGTCATTACAAGGGCTGATATCCAGCCCCGGAAGGCGCGTGTCAGGACCATGGCGCCTCTCCTTTCGTTAGAGTGGCTGCCACGGACGCGCGCAGGGCGCGTTCGGAATCTACTTCTGTAACCAACGGAGGCCCGCGGCCCTCATGCCAGTATTGCGCCGGGTTCGGCTGCACCGCGGTTCCCGCAGGCAGCAGCACGCCGCAGTCGGCAGCCCGGCTGATGCCAGAGCGCAGGACGCTTGCAGGCCCCGCCCCGTTTTCAGCAGCGCACAGCGGACAGGTGCTGCATTTGGGACAATCCTGAGACTCACTGCTGTCCTCGGAAGCGATCTGAATTTCCACCACGCCGAATTCGCCGCAGATCTCAATCCAATCACCGCCCGCCGCAGCCTGCCCAGCGCCCGGAAAGGCGACTTGCAGAACAAGCATGAAGATGGCGCACAGCCCGGTCAGCCGCCGGAGAAACCCGGCGCGGCAGACGAACGATATGAAAAAGGGGCGCGGCATCTGTTACAAGATTCTCTTGCTGCATTCGCCGCTGACACTAGAGGTAACTTCCGTGCCGTTATTTGATGTATGTCAGATAAATCAGAGATTCCGGACCGATTGGCCACGGTCCGGAAGACAGGCTAACCACCCGGCAGATCAGCCTTTCTCGAACCGCCGGAAGGCCATGGTTATCACACCCGCAATCGCCATATAGACCACGGCAAGAAGCAACAACGGCTCATAGACAATGAATGTATCGGACCGCACGCGGGAGGATACCGAGTAGATCTCGACCACCGTGATTGTCGCCACCAGCGGTGTCGCCTTCAGCTGCAGGATGGTTTCACCGCCCAGCGTAGGCAGCACATTGCGGATCGCCTGCGGCAGCCAGATCCGGCGGAACATGGTGAAGCGCGGCATGCCAAAGGATTTCGCCGCCTCCAGCTGCCCCTTGGCAACACTGGAAAACGCGCCTCGCATGACCTCACCCTCATAGCCCGCATAAGACAGCGACAGCGCAAGCACCGCATAGGGCCAGGCCTGGCGCAGATACGGCCACAGCTCAGACGAGCGGATCCAAGGGAACTGCGGAAACAACGAGCCCAGCCCGTAATACAGCAGCCAGATCTGCAACAGCAAAGGCGTGCCGCGAATGATGGTGCAGAAGGTGCGCGCAGGAATAGACAGATACCAGGGGCCAACGGCCTGTGCCAACCCCAGCGGCACCGCCAGCAGGAACCCGATGACAAGGGATGCCGCCAGAATCCAGATTGTGGTCCATAGCCCTTCCAGCGCCAGCGGCGCATATTTCGGCAACCAATCCCAGCGCAGCGAAACCGCGCACCAGATCACCAGCGCCGCAAAGATCAGCATCATCACAATACGGTGCGGCTGCATCAGGTCCCTGAGGCCGGTCATGACGTGCCCCCCCTCAGCGAGGGCTGGCCGCGCCGCGCCCATTTTTCAATCCGCGCAAAGACCGCGCCGGAACACAGCGTCACCATCAGATAAAGGAACCCGGCCGCCAGGAAGAAGGTGAAATAAGCCCGCGTGCTGCTGGCCGCCTGGCGGGTCTCCAGTGTCAGCTCGTTAAAGCCGACAACCGCCAGCAGCGCGGTGTCTTTGGTGGCGATCAGCCACAGGTTTGCCAGCCCCGGCACAGCAAAGCTCATCATCGCCGGGATCGTCACCCGCCGCATGATCATGAAAGCAGGCATGCCATAGGATTTCGCCGCCTCGATCTGCCCCACCGGCACCGCCTGGATGGCGCCGCGCAGCACTTCGGTGGCATAGGCCCCCTGCACCACGCCCAAAACCCAGATGCCGGCGGCAACACCGTTGATCTCAACCCGGCCGCCGCCCAAACCTTCGGAGATTTTGTTGATGATATCGCTGCCCACGTAATACAGGATCAGGATCAGCACCAGTTCCGGCACTGCCCGGATCACCGTGGTGTAAATGGCGAGAAGATCGCGCGTGACCTTCCCGCCATAAAGTTTGCCATAGGCTCCGAACAGCCCGATCACCAGCCCCAGCCCATAGGCGCCAATGGCGATTTGCAAGGAATTGGCAAGCCCGCGCAGCAGGTTGCCTCCCCAGCCCGACAGCGACAGCAGCTCTGCGCTGGCGCCGAGGCCCAGTAATTCGAACAGTCCGGTCATCTCAGCAGCTTAGTAGATGCTGGTGGTGAAGTACTTGGCAGTGATCTTCTCATGGGTGCCATCGGCCAGAACCGCGGCGATACCCTTGTTCAGCGCCTCGCGCAGCGCATCGTCGCCCTGCCGCACACCAGCGCCGACACCGCGGCCCAGGATCGCCGGATCATCAGCAACCGCTCCCTTGATCTCGCAGCAGCCGCCAGTATCCGAACCCACGAAGTCCGCCATTGCAATGCTGTCCGCCTGGGTTGCGTCGATACGGCCAGCAAACAGATCCTGATTGGCCTCATCCTGGGTCTGATAGACCTTCAGCTCGGCGTCCTTGAAGTATTCCTGCGCATAGGCCTGATGAATGGTTGAGGCCTGAATGCCAACGATCTTGCCCGCCAGCGAGTCCGGGGTCGCCTCGATATCCATCGACTTATCCGCCACGATCACCGCCGGAGTATTGTAGTAAGGATCGCTGAAATCAATGGTCTTCAGCCGCTCCTCGGTGATCGACATCGAGGCCATAATGGCGTCGATCTGCTGGCCGGTCAGCGACGGAATGATGCCGTCCCAGGCCACAGGTGTAATCACGCAGTCCAGCTCAGCCGCGGCGCAAACCGCACCGATCATCTCGACCTCCCAGCCGACCCAGTTGCCGGAGCTGTCGAGCGACGCAAACGGCGGATAAGGCTCGGCGGCGATGCCGATCTTTACCTGTTCCGCAGCAGCGGCGCCAGCAGTCAGGGCGGCGGCTGCGGTGGCCGCGGCAAGCAATGCTTTCAGTTTCATTTTTCTCTCCCAGTTGATTATTATTGTAGTGGTAGTGGATCAGGCGACCGAGCTTAAAAATTGCTTCAGCCGCTCTGATTGCGGATTGCCAAAGACCTCGGCAGGCGGTCCCTGCTCTTCGATGCGGCCCTGGTACAGATAGACAACGTGGTTTGCGACTTCGCGCGCGAATTTCATCTCGTGGGTGACCAGCAGCATGGTGCGCCCCTCGGCGGCCAGATCGCGGATCACCGTCAGCACCTCCCCCACCAGTTCGGGGTCCAGGGCTGAGGTCGGCTCGTCAAACAGCATTGCCGACGGGTCCACTGCCAGCGCCCGCGCAATCGCCGCCCGCTGCTGCTGGCCGCCGGACAGATAGGCGGGATAAGTGTCTTCCTTACCGCCCAAACCAACCCGGTTCAGCAATTCATGCGCGCGGGCGATGGCTTCGGCTTTGGGCACTTTCAGAACATGCACCGGAACCTCGATCACATTTTCCAGCAGCGTCCGGTGAGTCCACAGGTTGAACTGCTGGAACACCATCGCCAGCTTGGTGCGGATGCGTTCGATCTGCTTCTGATTGGCCGGGGTGCCGTCGCCCCGCATCGCCACGTCCTCGCCGCCGATCACGATCTTGCCCGAACTCGGCGTCTCCAGAAAGTTGATGCAGCGCAGCATGGTCGACTTGCCCGACCCGGACCCGCCGATGATCGCCACCACATCGCCCTGATGGGCGGTCAGCGACACGCCTTTCAGCACCTCCAGAGTGCCGAACGACTTGTGCAGATCCTCAACCCGGATCGCCTCCCGGTGCGCGACAGTTTCCAAAGCTGATGAGGCGGCAGCGGCTGTGTCCATAGTTGCGTCTTCCCGAATTTTCCGATTGCAGTAAGCCGCGACTCGCGTAATTATGCAAGCGTATAATTTCTATGCCAGGCAAATAACAGGAGCTGAGGTGACCGACGAGCGCCGCAAATTCAAACGTGAATCCGCCGAATCCCGGAAGGAAGCGCTGATTCTGGCCACGCTGGAACTGGTGGCGGAAAACGGCGTGCGCGGGGCTACGGTGCGGGGCATTGCCGAGCGCGCCGACGTGACCCAGGGGCTGATCCGGCATTATTTCAGTTCCAAGGAAGAGCTGATCACCGCCGCCTACGAACACCACATGACGGCCATGACCGACCAAACCTTTGCCCCGGCTGCCGGCACCGAAGGCACGGCACTGGCCCGACTCACCGCCTTTGTGAATGCCTCGCTGACACCGCCGGTGGTGGATCCGCGCGCCATCGCGCTTTGGGCCAGCTTCCTCAACAAGGTGCAGCAGGATCCGCAGATGAAGGCGACGCACGAACGCACCTATGCCTATTTCCGCGACCAGCTGGAGGCGCTGATCACCGCAGCGCTGGCCGAAGCCGGCCGCCCGGCCCCGCCCGCACGGCTGCGCCAGCTGGCAATTGCCTGCAACGCGCTGATTGACGGGCTGTGGCTGGAGGGCGGTGCCCTGCCCGATGCTTTTGCACCGGGGGAACTGGCAGAAATCGGGCGGCAATCAATTGCCGCAATGACAGGACTTGATTTGGAACAAGGGGCGGGAACGTCATGAAGCTGACAGCAATCACCGAGCGGCTCGCCGGATTGGGCGGTGGCAAATGGGAAGTGCACCTGAAGGCGCGCCAACTGGCCGAAGCCGGTGCCGATCTGGTTGAGATGACCATCGGCGAGCCTGACGTGCCCACTCCGCCGGACCTGATCCAGACCGCCGCGCAGGCAATGCAGGCCGGCCGCACCGGCTATTCCGACGGGCGCGGCGAAGCCCGCCTGCGCGCCGCGCTGGCCGGTGCCTATACTGCCAGCCGCGGGCGTCATTTCGGGCCGGAGAACATCCTCTGCTTCCCCGGCACCCAGACAGCGCTTTATGCCGTTCTGCAGGGTGTTGCGGAACCCGGCACCGAGGTGCTGGTCGGCGACCCGATGTATGCGACATACGAAGGCGTGATCCGCGCTTCCGGTGCCGATATGGTTCCGGTGCCGCTGCGCCCTGAGGCCGGGTTCCGGATGCAGGCCAGCGACATCGCCGCGCGCATCACACCCCGCAGCCGCGCGATCCTGCTGACCACCCCGCACAACCCCACCGGCGCCATCCTGACCGCCGATGACCTGCGCGAAATCGGCGCGCTGGCGATCAAGCATGACCTTTGGATCATCTCTGACGAGGTCTACGAGCATCTGATTTTCGAGGGCGCAGAGTTCATCTCGCCGCTCTCTGATCCTGCCTTGGCGGACCGGGTGATCGCGGTCTCTTCGATCTCCAAATCCCACGCCGCACCGGGCTTTCGCAGCGGCTGGTGCGCCGGGCCTGCGGCCTTCTGCACCGCGCTGCTGCCGGTGTCGGAAACCATGCTGTTCGGCAATCAGCCCTTTATCGCTGACATGACCGAAAAAGCCGTGCGCGATGGCTCCCCCGTGGCCCCTGGCATGGCCGCCCGTTTTGCAGCCCGCGCCGATCTGCTAGTCCAGCGCTTGCACGGCGAGACCGAATTGCGCGTCCACCGCCCCGAAGCCGGCATGTTTGCCCTTATCGACGTCTCGGCCACCGGCCTGGACGGTGATGCCTACGCTTGGGATCTTTTGGACAGCGGCGTCGCCGTGATGCCCGGTTCCGCCTTTGGCGGCAGCCTCAAAAACTGGGTGCGCGTCGCGCTTACAATCGACGACAGCAGCTTTGCTACCGCGCTGGACCGGATCGCTGCCCACGCAAACCGCAAGGCAAGGAGCGTCGCATGACCGCAAAAACAGTTGGTGAAGCCCTGGTCACAGGGCTGCAGAAACGCGATGTGACCTGCGTGTTCGGCATCCCCGGCGTTCACACGGTCGAGCTTTACCGCGGCCTCGCAGATTCCGGCATCCGCCACATCACCCCCCGCCACGAGCAAGGCGCAGGTTTCATGGCTGACGGTTATGCCCGCGTCTGCGGCCAGCCGGGCGTCGCCTTTGTAATCACCGGCCCCGGCCTTACGAACACGCTGACCCCGATGGCCCAGGCGCGGGCGGATTCGGTTCCGATGCTGGTGGTCTCAGGCGTCAACGCCAGCGGCACCCTCGGCATGGGTCTCGGCCACCTGCACGAGCTGCCAGATCAGCACGCCCTGGCAAAAACCGTGGCTTTGGCGTCAGAACACGTGGCGCACCCTGCCGGATTGGAGGCAGCGCTGGACCACGCTTTTGCCCCCTTCTCCGCCGGCCGCCCCGGCCCCACGCACATACAGGTCCCGCTGGACGTCGCAGGCGCCTCCTCCGAAGATGGCCCGGCACCAGCGGCCCCGCCCCCGCCGCAGCTGGACCCGGCCCTGATCACCAAAGCCGCAAACCGGCTCTCCGCGGCAGCAAATGTCGTGATCCTGGCCGGCGGCGGCGCGAAAACAGAGGGTGCAAACCTCCAGGCCCTGGCCGAACAACTGAACGCTCCCGTCGTGCAAACCGTTAACGCCCGCGGCATGATGCACGGCCATCCGCTGACAGTCCCAGCCAGTCCCAGCCTGCAGGCCACCCGCGCCCTGATCGAGGACGCAGATTGCGTGCTTGCCTTGGGAACCGAGCTGGGACCAACCGACTATGACATGTACGCCACCGGCAGCATGCCCCGGATGGCCGGGCTGATCCGGGTTGATATCTGCCCCGCACAGCTGGCCCGGCATGAAACCGCGCTGGCCATCACGGGCCGCGCAGAAGACGCCGCCGCGGCACTTCTCTCCGCCCTGCCCGGACCGGCGAAACAAGGCCAGGGCGCTGAACGTGCACAACACGCCCGCGCCGCTGCCTATAAGGAAATCGGACCGGACTACCGCCGCCAGGTCGAGGTGCTGAACGCCATGCGCGCCGCGGTTCCGGGTTCCTTGATGGTCGGCGATTCCACCCAGCCGATCTATGCCGGCAACCTCTACTACGACCACGACCGTCCCGGCGGCTGGTTCAATGCCGCCACGGGTTATGGCGCGCTTGGCTTTGGCATCCCCGCTGCGATCGGCGCCGCCATCGCCGCGCCGGACACACCAGTGATCTGCATTGCCGGCGACGGCGGCGCGCAATTCTCCCTGCCCGAGATCATGGCTGCCGTGGACGAGGACCTGCCCATCACCTTTGTCCTCTGGAACAATCGCGGTTACGGCGAAATCGCTACCTCAATGGAAGCCGTGGACGTTCCGGTGGTTGGCTGCGACCCGACTCCACCGGATTTTGAGGCCGCCGCCAAGTCTTTTGGCATCCCCTTCACCCGCGTCCCCATGGATCCGCAAACTGTTGCCGCCGCACTCCGCGAGGCTAGCAGCCGCGGCGCCCCGAGCCTTCTTGAAATCGACATTACCGGACCCGTTCCGGAACAGGAGTAACCCCCATGCAAAACCCCACATTTGAGTTCACCCGCGCCATCACCCGCCGCCCCGCCGCCTCCATTGCAAAAGGACTGCGCGCCGAGGACATCGGCAACCCGGATCTGGACAGCATGCTGGCTGCCCATTCGGCTTATGTCACGGCCCTGGGCAGCACCGGCGCCGAGGTGATCGAACTGGATCCGCTGGACGCCTTCCCCGACGCGCAGTTTGTCGAGGACACCGCCCTGTGCCTGCCGCAGGGCGCCATCCTGATGCGCCCCGGCGCACCCTCGCGGCTGGGCGAAGTGGCTGAAATGGCCCCCACCCTGCGCGGCTGCTACGGCGACATCCGCGAAATCAAAGGCCCCGGCCATATCGAAGGCGGAGACATCCTGGTGACCGGCAAGGAAATCCTGGTTGGCCGCTCCGACCGCACCGACGCCGCAGGTGTAGCCGAACTTGCTGAAATCGCTGCCGGTTGGGGCCATACACTGCGCGAAGTCTTCACCCCGGAAGGCGTCTTGCACTTCAAGACCGATTGTTCGCTGATGGATGCCGAGACAATACTGTCGACCAAGCGCCTTGACGCCTCCGGCTGCTTCGAAGGCTACCGTGTGCTGCATGTGGCCGAGAGTGAGGAAGCGGCGGCAAATGCCATCAGGTTCAACAATCTGGTGCTGATGGCAGCAGGTTTCCCGCGCACTGCAGACATGCTCGACAAGGCGGGTTACCAGATTGTTGAAATCGACAACACCGACTGCGCCAAACTGGACGGCGGCATGTCCTGCCTGTCCCTGCGGTTCTGACCCCGGCAGCAAAGGCCCTGGAGCCCTTCCGCGCAGCGGTGTCAACCAAAGCTGCGCGGAACCTCGGAGTGGACGGTTTTCTGCAACCCTTGCGTCCAGAAATGGCCCCGCTTTTTTGACCTGTTTGCAGCCTGTTTAAGGTGGACCAGGGTTTCACATAAGGCAGCCATTATCATGGGGTCAACTTTGCTTTCACAGGCCTCATCCGGGATCAAGATGCCATGGGCCTGTTCTGTTGAAAAACCCGGGTTGTTTTGGGTGTTGAGTGCTGATTCACTTTCCGCGAGGCAAGCGGAGGTGCGTGGCAATGATGGGACCACGGCAGGAAGCGCAGGGCGCGCTGTTCTATGAGTTCCCGATCGAGGATCATGTCCCGCAGGATCACATGCTTCGGGCGATAGATCGGTTCGTCGACCTGTCTGGCATCCGGCGGCACCTGGCTCCTTTCTACAGTCCGGCCGGCAGGCCGCCGGTTGATCCGGAACTGATGATCCGGATGCTCCTGGCCGGTTACACGATGGGCACCCGCTCGGAGCGGCGGCTCTGCGAGGAGGTGCATCTCAACCTCGCCTATCGCTGGTTCTGCCGCCTCGATCTGACCGGCCCAGTGCCCGGCCATTCGACCTTCTCAAAGAACCGGCACGGCCGGTTCCGCGATAGCGATCTCTTGCGGCATCTGTTCGAGACGGTGGCCGCGCGCTGCATCGAGGAAGGATTGGCGAGTGGTCAGCGCTTTGCGGCGGATGCCAGCCTGATCCAGGCCGATGCCAACCGGCAGAACTCGCCGCCGCAAGCGGACTGGGCCCCCGAGAAGATCAACCCCGAGAACGCGCCGCGCGCTGTCAGGGAGGATCTGGCGACGCTCGGCGATGCGGCCTTCGGCGCGGCCAGCCCGGTAAAGCCGAAGTTCACCTCGCATTCCGATCCGGCCTCGCAATGGACCGGCGCACGGGGTGGACCCGCTTATTTTGCCTATTCCACGAACGACCTGATCGACACCGGCAATGGCGTGATCCTTGATGTCGAGGCGACCCGCTCAATCCGGCAAGCCGGGGCCGGTGCCGTGCGGACAATGGTGGATCGGGTGAGCGATGCCTTCGACCTGAAACCTGAACGGTAAGCGCCCGATTTCTACCGCAGCGGCTGGTTCTTGACCCGAGCGATAATGTCCGGTTCCCCGACGAAGTCATCGAGGAAGCTGTGCCATGTCTCAACGGACACACGTGCTGACGCCAGCATGTCGCGCAATTCGTGGATGCCCTCGTCGGTCAGTGCCGTAATGTAGTCGTCGCGTCCGATGTGGACGCTAACTATGTTGCCGTAGGAGAGGTTGTCGTCGTTGCTAACAATAACCTCGAGAAGTCCGGGATCTTCTCTCAGCAGGTCGGCGGCATGGGCGATGGAGCAGACGTAGGTCGTGGCTGCCATTACGCAGCCTCGTTGCGTGTTTGATCTGCCGGCTTCCAATTCCAAGGAAGCAATTCGGCCAGCCGGTTGACCATGTGATCGTGGATGCGGTCCAAGACATCTGCAAGGTAGGCCTGAGGATCGAGGCCGTTCATCTTTGCCGTCTCGATGACGGTCATCGCGCGGGCGAGCGTGTTACCGCCGGTATCCGAACCCGCGAATAGCCAGTTTCGCCTGCCGGCGCCAATGGGTCTCAGCGCGCGCTCGGCGGGATTGTTGTCGATAGCCACGCGCCCGTCCTCCAGGAACAGCGTGAACGAGGGCCAGCGGCTCAGCCCGTAGCGGAACGCCTTGGCCAGATCACTCTTGCCGGGAATGCGCGTGAGCTGCTTTTCGGCCCAGTCCCGGAACGCATCGGCCTTGGGCTTGCTTTCCTTTTGGCGCACGGCCAGCCGCAACTCGGCAGGCTTGCCGCTGATTTCCCGTTCGATGTCGTACAGCGCTCCGATACGGTCGAGCGCCTCACGCGCGATTTCGGATTTCGTTGCTGTCCAGACATCGTGGAAGTCGCGCCGAAGATGCGCCCAGCACGCGGTCTCCCGGAACTGGCTCTTGCCGTCCAGGTCCGCGGCATAGAGCTTAGCATACCCCTTGTAGCCATCAGCCTGGAGAATGCCGCTGGTCTCGCCAAGATGGGCAAGCACATGCTCTTCCTTCCAGTCCGGGGCAAAGTGATAGACCGCTCCGGGCGGAGCCGTGCCCGCCCATGGGCGCTGATCGCGGACATAGGCCCAGATCCGGCCTTTTTTGACGCCCTTTCCAAGCCCCTTGTCGCGCCGACCTCGGTCGAGAACCCGGATGGGCGTGTCATCTGCGTGCAGAAGATCGCTGGCCATGATCTCGGCCTCGATCTTCTCAATCTTCTCGATCAGCGGCGCCAGCGTCCTCATCGCGCCGCCGCACCAGTCGACCAGGGTCGTGTCCGGGATGTCCGCGCCCATGCGGGCGAAGATCTCATTCTGGCGATACAACGGCACGTGGTCGTCGAATTTCGAGGTCAGCACATAAGCCAGAAGGTTCGGGCCCGCCATGCTGCGGGGAATGGGACGGCTGGGCGCGGGGTTCTGAACGATCTTTTCGCAGCGCCGACAGGATTTTTTGATGCGCGCGATCTCGATGACCTTCAGCTGGGCTGCGATCATGTCGACCAACTCGCTGACATCCTCCCCGATCACCCGCAGATCGCCTCCGCAATCCGGGCAACTGTCGCCGGGATCAAGCTCGCGGCGCTCGCGCGGCGTGTCCTTCGACACCTTCGGACGGCGGCGCTTCGGGTCCCGCGGCGCGGCTGGTTCCGGGGTCTGGCTGTCCGTCTCCGGCTCCTCACCGCCATCCGACAGCAGTTCATCCGCCTCGGCGAGTGCAACCCGCAAGTCTTCCAGCGCCAGTTCCAGTTGTTCGATCTCGCGTTCGATCTTTTCCGAACTGGAGCCGAATTTCTGCTTCTGCAATCTGACGATCCGGACACGCAACGCCTGAACCAGCAGATCATGGGCCCGCAAACTGGCAGATATCTTCTGGTTTTCCGCCTGCAACGCGGCGATCATTGCCTTCAGAACGGCGGGGTCGTTGGGGAGAGGCATGGCTTCTGCGGACATGGCCGTGGATACCATACCTCCAGTCCAGACACCATAAAAACAAGAGATTCCAGAGGGATAAATCAGCCTGTCCGGGCTGGTGGCGCGCCCCAATCCGGCCTGCGCCAGTCGATCCCCTCCCAGAGCATGGCCAACTGATCGGCGGTCAGGCGCACGCTGCCATCCGTCGCCGCGGGCAATGGGAAACGCCCTTTCTCGAGGACTTTGTAATAAAGGCAAAAGCCCTGGCCATCCCAATACAAAAGTTTCACCCTGTCGCCGAGGCGCCCCCGGAATGCGAACACGGCACCGTTTGACGGCCTCTGCCGCAAGACATCCTGCGCGATGGCGGACAGGCCCGCGATACCCATGCGCATATCAGTGTGACCGCAAGCCAGGTAAACGCGAACGCCGGTGCCTGGGCCGATCATGCCGCCTCCACCGCTTGGATCAAACGGGTCAGCACCGCCGGGTCCAAATGGGCATCGACCCGCAAGCTGCGGCCATTGCGTAAAACCACCTCGATCAGCGCCGAGTTCGCTTCAGAGGTGCAAGGTTCCAGCGGACCGGGCGGCAGCGCCGGAATATCAACCGGCAAAAACAGCGCGGTGTCGTCAGGCCCCAGAAGCCCCTTCCTCCTCAGCTCGTATCGCCAGGCATAAATCTGCTGCCGTCTGATCTCGTGGCGCTGTGCGACCTGCGACACGGTCGCGCCGTTCACCCCCAACCGAAAGCACAATCGCCAACTTCTCGTCGTCACTCCATCGGCGCCGACGTTCCAAGCCCAGAATTTCGCCCCGCACAGCTGTCTCCATCCCTGTAGGAGACGTCATTAAAGACGTCTTTATGGACGTCTCTTAGCAATCTCCGGGACACACGAGCAGGCGGTTCAAATCGGGCGGTTACCTTGAACGCCTGATCGCCGATACCGCTTACGGCACCGGCGAAATGCTCGGTTGACTGGACCGGCAGCGCGGGATCGCCCCGCATATCCCGGTGATCCACTGCCCGGCAGGGCATTGCGCAGCAATGTCCCGAGAGGGGACAAGTCCGGGCGCAAGGACGGCACCTTTGAACGGGCCGGCTTCACCTAGGATGCCGGGAACGACGCCTGCATCTGCCCTGGCGGCAAGGAGCTCAAGCAATACCGGCGCGCGTTCACGACACCCAGATCGGGCGCCAATAAGGACGGCACCCTGCGCTACCGGGCCCGCAAACCAGACTGTGAGGCCTGTGCCCTGAAGCCGCGGTGCTGCCCCAGCATCACGTCGCGATCCTTGCCGCCCTTGCCGCGCTCAACATGGATCAGCATCCGATCACTGTCGATGTCCCGAACCTTCAGGTTGGTTACTTCAGATGCTCGTAGCCCGGCGCCATAGCCGATGCCGATCGCCGCCCGATACTTGAGACCGGGGCCAGGTGCCGAGGCCAGAACCGCAGAGACCTCCTCGAAGCTCAGCACAATCGGCAGCTTCCGCGTTTCGGTCCGGAACTGTATGTACTTCTTCATATCCTCCCGGTCGCAGGTCATGCCGAAGAAGAATCGCAGCGCAGCGACCCGGGCGTTGTAGACCGAAGGTGTGACCTCGGTGTCCGTCATGTGAAGCTGATAGGCGCGCAAGTTGTCCGGCGTCGCCGTGTCCGGCGAGCGCCCCAGAAACGCGGTGAATTGCTTGAGCGCCCGGATGCGGGCTTTCTGCGTCGTCTCCGCCAACCCGCGAATACGCATATCTTCAATCATCCGCGCACGCATCGGGCTCATCTTCTCCTGTGCCATGGGATCCTCCTGTCAGATTGAGAAACCTCAATCGTCAGACAGGTCCATCACATCGCAAAATCCGATCCATTCAGCTGAGCTCGATACATCAGAAACAAGCGCCCATGCCGCGAGAGCGGCTTAGCCCACGAGCCCTTACTTACCGATGCTGCAATCGCTATGAATGGCTGCTTTATCTGTCATCGGGCAAAGCCAAATATCATTCTGAATCCGACGGTTCACTCAGAAGAAATCTTGGGCCGGGACCATCGGCAGCGATATGATCTTGTCGGTTATGTAACGTACAACTTCTGAGTGACAGGCAACCACACCCGATAAAGCGGGTTAGTTTGCCTCTCAATCGTTGCATCTGCGCGATGCGCTCATCCAGCTCCCGTTGCCATTTCTTTGAAAGCTTTTCCCAGTCGCGTTTCGTAGGCGTACGCTGGTCAGGAAGTTCGTTCATCGCCTCTGAGATTTCTTTAAGTGTCAAGCCCAGAGTTTGCGCCACGCGAATGATAGAAATTCGTCGCAACATCTCTCGGTGATACAAGCGTTGATTTCCAGCAGTTCGCGTACTTCTTACCAATCCTCGGCGCTCATAAAACCTGAGGGCTAACGCGGTTACGCCACTGCGTCGAGCCACGTCACCAATGGTCAAATATGCGGTGCTTTTTGCCATATCTTACCTCGCTTCGTGCAACCAAAACTACGCCTTGACTTAAACTTAAGTTCAACTTGTAGGCTCACGTGAATGCTCAAAGCACGAGCCGTACGCAAGGGAGAAAATTATGAAGATCACTAAAGTAAGCGCTTACCGGAAAGACTTACCGTACCTTGGGGGCGGGCTTGCCGTTGGTGACCTTACCGAGGAGCACACGAGGACTTTTGATACCTTCAACAGTACAGTTGTGGTTATTGACACAGATGCCGGTATCAGTGGATGTGGCGAGTCATGTCCCTGGGGTGCTAGCAATCTTGGCGCGCTCCCAGCCTTGCCCGGTCTTGCTGATGCTTTGATAGGCAAGGACCCGAGCGAGCTTCACAAAATCGAACGGATTATGGATGCAGCTATTGAAGGTCACTCCTTTGCCAAGAGTACCGTCGATATGGCCTGCTGGGACATTCTTGGCAAAAGCGCCGGATTGCCTGTTTACATGCTTTGGGGAGGTAAGTTGTGTGATGGAGCGCCGCTCTATCGTTGTGTCATGGAACAGGAGCACGACAAGATACGCGCAGAGATGGAGCAGTATCGGGCGGCATGCCGCGCCGCATGTCGGTCACTCCGCCCGCGATCCAAACGCGTACTCCCGCCGGGAGGGCGATCATCGCCCCTCCAGCTCCTGAAGAAGCCGGGCCAGCTTCTCGGGATCCTCTGTGGAGGGGACAAGGAGACGGCGCCCGTTCCTCCGCACGATCTCGAGTTGGAAATCGTCGGCTCCAGGCTGTGCGACTGGTGTTGGCGCGGGCGTCCCAGGCGAAAGCGTCAACGGGAACTTGCCGGTATTGCTGCCGCCATATCGTCAAAAGAGAGCGAGATACACCATGCCGCCGCGCTGTCGCCCCCACCTGGCGATGCCCCACGAATCTTTCCTCCACAATCCGGATTTTGTTGGCATCGCTCCAGTGCCGCCGACGCGGCGTATCCGCAGCAGTAAGGACTTCAATCTCAGGTCTGAACTTTTGGTCGGCCATAAGTTCGGACTTATAACCAGCGCCGAAATCTCGTCAGACAGCCTCCGCCAGAGGCATACCAATCTCGCGCCCTGATGGATGGTAGTTTTGAGTTCCTTCACTTCCTGGAAAATTCAAAAATCCAGTTCAGTGAGTTGGTACAGACATCAGCGGAGATATAGGGCGCTGACATTGCCGAGAAGGAAGACGATACAGAATCGTGGGGGCTTGATCTGCTTCAGCTTCAGGATCTCCTTCGCATCGAATACCCAGCCTCCGAAGGACATAATACGAACAGCAAATGTGTTTTACATCTGATCGGTATGATGATCGAGCATCGCCTATATGGAACCGATGGCCCACTGGCAATTGGAGACATATAGATAGCCTTGAGGCCAGCACATGTATCGCAGTTGACCTACTCTGCGGACTTTTGTCAGAGAGCCATTTTTCACCTGGCCTAACCCTTCGAAGGAGGCGTGATAGGGTTCGCCGTGTTGGTCGCGGCGTGTGCAGAGCGCACCACCTTGACGTCGGTAGCAAGACACAACTTCAAAGACTTCTCATACCTTAGGCGCGAGCTCTGTGGCGTGCAATTCAACTTTAAGTCCACCCTCACGTTCCTCAAAGTTTCGGCGGAGCAAGTTCAAGAGTTTTCCATTCTGAATTTCTAGCGCCTTCGCAAGCGACTTAAACCACAGTTCGTCTTCTTGCAGCACTTTCATATGCAGTTGGCCTGTGCACACAGACTTTGGCCTGCCGCGCTGAGACCTAGCCTCTGGGGAAGATAGCACCTTCACCTCCGCGGATCTCTCATACCTTGGTTGTTCAGCAACCAACACAAGGACCGCTTTGGTAACCTCTTGAACAAGAGCCGAGAATTGATCGCCTGAGAGACGGTATTCAGCCATATGGAATCTTCCGAATTGTGTACCTAGGTGAAACGCTTGCTCAAAGCACCTCCGCAAAAGGCAAATCTCCGTTCCTTCCTAGTGTTCACATTATACCTCATGGCCACAAGGCTTATGTTGCCTGCCTTGTCTCAGAATGACACACGAAAGATTCGCCCCATTGCAGAGAGCACTGGCTGTTGTCGTTCGACGACGCAGACTTGCTAACAATATGTCTCAAGAGGAGTTGGCTCACAGAGCCGGACGGAGCATGCGCTACATCTCTTTACTAGAGAACTGTCGTATTCAGCCAACGCTTGATACGCTCATTCGAATTAGCACGGCACTTGGAGTTCCATTGAGCCAAGTTATTTTGGAAGCAGAGAAAGAGGTTGGCAACTAGAAACACTCACTTTGGAGACTCGTGCGCAGCCTATCGACGAGTCGCTAAACTGATTGCCAGCTACCATTCACTCAATGTACCCGGCATGATCCCAGATGCCGCGCAATGATGCGTTCTGCTAGCAGAAAACTGAAGCAACTATCCTTGGTAAGGTGTAGAACTAGGATAGCTAAATGCAAGAACTCACGCCATCTTGACCACAATTGAACCGAAACCTGTCCAATTACAGACATCCACTGATTCCAGATCAGAAATAGTTGATGCTTTACATAAAGTTATGGCGGAGACGAAGGGAGCCCTGTAACACACTTAAGCTATTGATAATATTGTGTAATAAAAATAAACAGCGAGATTAAACCACGATTTATACCACGGAACTCAAGAAAACTCGATTCACGCGCGCACCTTATAACCTAGGCTCAGGACTCGTTCTTGTTTCATAACCAGAAGATGACGGTTGCAGCGAGAGCGATGGCAGACAAGAACACCTTTGGACATCGGTCGTATCGGGTTGCAACCCGACGCCAGTCCTTGAGCCTGCCGAACATGATCTCGATGCGGTTGCGCCGTTTGTATCGGCGCTTGTCGTATCTGATGGATGTCTTTCGTTGCTTTCGGCCAGGGATGCAGGCGCGTATCCCTTTGTCTTTCAACGCGCCTCTGAACCAATCAGTGTCGTATCCGCGGTCCCCCAGCAACCAGTCGACGTCCGGCAGGCTGCTCACCAATGCCCGAGCGCCGATGTAATCGCTGACCTGACCGGCAGTGACAAAGAAGCTGATCGGTCGCCCTCGGCTGTCGCAGATTGCGTGCAGCTTGGTGTTCATCCCGCCCTTGGTTCGGCCTATCAGGCGTCCGCGCCCCCTTTTTGACGCCCATACTGGTCGCTGTCCGGTGGGCCTTGAGGTAAGTCGCATCGATCATCGCGGTCTTCTCTTCGCCGTGTTCCGCCGCCAAGCCTGCCATGATCCGCGCAAAGACACCTTTTTCGCTCCACCGCTTCCAGCGATTGTACAGCGTCTTGTGCGGACCGTACTCCTTGGGCACGTCCCGCCACCGCAAGCCATTGCGATTGATAAAGATAATCCCGCTCAGGACACGCCGGTCATCAACGCGCGGCCTGCCGTGGGACTTTGGAAAAAAGGGGTCCAGACGGGCCATCTGCAGGTCATCCAGCCAGTAGAGGTCGCTCATGTCACCGCTCGATTTTCGACCTGTGAATCATGTCGAAAGGCTGAAATCAATGGGTCCTGACCTTAGTGCGAAAAAAACGCACGCCCTGCCGCGCAAAAGGCAACAATACAAAAAACTAGGCAACAATTGAAGTTGACGTGCAACTTATCAGATGTATTATGCAACAAACACTGATGAACGGGGAACGTGTGGAACACTTCAAGATCATTCAGGCCCTCTGCCGCTCCGCCCTCGGGCAGGAAAACCCAGCAATTCGCAAGCAAGTTGAGAGATTGAGGGACGCATTACGCGAAGAAGGGATGTCCAAAGAGGCATCGCAGCTTAGCCGCATACTTACTAATGCCGAACGTACGGTTGAGATGAAGCCCAGCCGAATAACCAAGTCGAAAAGCGCGGCACCAGGAGAGACTCTTACACCGGCCACAAAGCCACCGGTTGACCGCGAGACCGGCGCGGTGCTCGCTTCAATCACCTTTCCGACCGATACGACAGATGCACCACCCATCCTTCCTGAGGCTATACAAGGAGCGATCAACTCGCTGCTGGAGGAGTGGCGCCACATTGATGCACTGAGCGATATCGGTATTGCCCCCCCTAAGACGTGCTTGATCTATGGCGCACCTGGAACAGGAAAGACGCGCCTGGCACATTGGCTTGCCAATCAATTGGGCTTGCCAGTTTTACTTGCGCGCATTGATGGCTTAGTTTCTTCGTTTCTCGGCACCACGGCTCGAAACATTGGAAATCTATTTGCGTTTGCAAATCGCTATCAGTGCGTTCTCTTGTTGGATGAGTTTGATGCAATTGCGAAACTTCGTGATGACCCTCAGGAGGTTGGAGAAATCAAACGGGTGGTGAACTCTCTGCTCCAAAATTTGGACGAACGAAATGATGTTGGCATTACAATGGGAATCACAAACCACCCGCGACTACTTGATCCGGCTGTCTGGCGGAGATTCGAAGTTCAATTAGAAATGCCATCCCCTGACTTTGAAGTACGCATTGAAATTGCAAGAAGCTTCATGGCACCAGTTGATGCCCCTGAGAGCCACGTGAAGTTACTGGCATGGTTTACGGAAGGAGCGACGGGAGCAGAAATTGAGACACTCGTGCGCACCTACAAGAAATCTTTCGCAATTAACAAAGACAACGACCGGCGCCTTCTTGAAACGCTGCAGCATTTCGCGACCCTTAACAGCGCACGTATCAACTCAGAACGTAGGGAACTACTCTTCCAAAGAGGCAACCTATTTAAGGCGCTGCATAGCGATGAACAATTGAACATGTCGTTTGAAGACATTGGGCAAGTCGCTGGTGTAAACAAATCCACAATTAGTCGAAGCATTCATAGAAGCAACATCTCCAACAAAGGTTAAATAAGGAAGTTTATATTGGCCAGCCCGATCCAAATCGTTTTGAACCAAGAGAATTTCGAGGAAGTGCGAGACAAGTCCCCTGGGGGCTCGAAAACTGATTTTTTTGCTTATCGGGATCAAGAGTTCTCGTCTCACAAGCAAAACATCCTCTCGCAACTTGCTTCAATTTCTAGCGTTCTATCCAAGCAGGAAACTGGGGATACTGGCTTTATTAAGGTCGTTCTGAGAAAAGCCGCCTGGGCTAAGTCTCATAGGCCCTTTGCGGCACTGCTTAAACCTGAACGTATACCTTTGGTAGGCGGTGGCGATTTAGGTGAGCTTTTGCTTGAGGCGACACCTCAGAGATTGTCTCAGGTCGCCCAAGCAGTTTCGAAAGCTGAAACTAACACGCTTGAAAAGTACGATCCGAATAAGCGAAAGGAAGTGCCAAACCCGTCAAGCTTCAAAAGCGAGGTCGGCGCGATTTCCAAGATCGAACTGTTTTCGCATTCTGACAAGCGGGACTTTACAGTGTCAGAAGCCATTGCTTGGCTCTCCAACCCAATGACTGGCTCCAGCTACCACATTGATCTCTTTGAAATTCCAGCACCAAGGGCGGAGTGGGACTTACTACATCCATCAAAAAGGCGTCTCTTTACTTCATTCTTCGAAGGGCTTTCAGCTGTCGGGCCAGGACTAGATGTTCGCAGGTTGCGTATGACCGGAGAGGAGCCTCCACTGCTCTCATTCAGGCTTGGGCAATCTGAGCAAATGTCACCTTTTCGAATTTCGTCTTCAGTTCCGTCGGGAGATCGACAGCGGTCCAAAGAGTTGGCGCCGTTCGACGATGATGCAAGCAAGCATGCCGCTTTACTGGAGTTTCTGGACAATCACCCTCTCGTCCGGCGTGTAGAGTTACCCCCTATCATTTCTCGAACTGTCTCACCATTGCGGCGCAATACTCCTTCTGGAGTCGATGTAGAGAGTGGCTCGAAATTTGACTTGCCTCCTATAGAAGCCGACAGGAGCTATCCGGTAGTCGGCATTATCGATGGTGGCATCGGAGACCACCTTGCCCCCTGGACACTTGACAAGTGGGATGTGCTCGCTGAAGTGGATTCAGACCTTGACCATGGGACTTTCATTGGCGGGCTGACCGTGGCAGGCAATGCACTCAATGGACCTGATGTCTGCCCAGAACGCGATGGCGTGGCATTGGTCGATATCGCAGTACTTCCTAACGAAGCGGTTGTTGGCTCATTTGAGAATTACTACCCAAACGGTCTGACGGATTTCTTCGACGAAATTGAGCAGGCTGTCGGAGATACCAGCGCACAGCACGGCGCTCGCGTGTTCAACATGAGCTTAAATATCCAAAGGCCTGCTACACCAAGCCGATATGAACGCTTCGCTTCAATTCTGGATGGAATTGCCGAAGAACACAACGCGCTTTTCGTGCTATCTGCAGGAAATACCGACCCTCATTCAACAAGAGCGGAATGGTCAACAGACAGCACCCAAGCCGCTGTTGACTTGAGCTCTGCTAGGAACGACGGACTACTTATGCCTGCGGAGAGTATTCGCAATGTTGCGGTTGCAGCACTCAACCCTCCCGGCTTGGACAACATTGTACCATATGCGCCAGCGAATTACTCTTGCAGGGGGCCAGGCGTGCGTGCGGGTGTAAAGCCGGATCTAGCTCAAATCGGAGGCTCCGGGACTCCGCACCACACATTTGGGCACGGGTTATCGTCCATTAAGCCTGACGGGGTAATAGTTGATGGTTGCGGCACGAGTTATGCTGCCCCACTCGTAGCGAAAACTGCGGCCATTTTGGACCACAACATTGAAGGAGATGTTTCTCGAGAAACGCTTGTTGCGCTCCTATTACATCATGCAAGCATACCTGATGCGTTGGACGAAAAGGCCCTTCGCCCACTAGCCAGGGACCTCGTGGGATTTGGTATGACTGCGCCGGCTGATGAAATCCTTCAGGGCAACGATCACCAGATTACCTTAGTCTTCGCCTCTCGAATTCAAAAGGAACAACAGATTGAATTTGGCTTCGCTTGGCCCGCGTCCCTCGTCCTCCCTGGGGGGAAGTGTAGAGGGAAAGCAAAGCTAACTGTTGTTTCAACTCCACCTCTGGATTCGAGATTTGGTTCCGAATTCGTACGTGTCAACTTGAACGCAACCCTGCAGCAGGAAGAGCCAAAGGCAGATGGCACATCGGGTTGGCTGGGACGACTTGATCCTATCTATTCAGCCAAAGACATTGAAGGGCACAGAATTGAAGCCGAAAGAATCAAGCATGATCTAAAGTGGAGCCCAGTAAAAGGTTTCGAGAAAACCATGCCTCGAGGAAAAGGCAAGTCCTCGAACTGGCGCCTATTTGTGGAATACCTAACCCGTTCAAGCCAAGAGATACCGGATGAAGGAATTCCGTTTACTGCTGTCTTGACCATTAGCGACCCAGACAAGAAGGCATTTGTCTTCGATGAAATGCGACAAACCTTGCAATCGACGGGTGTTCAGATTGCGGACATCAGAACAGCTGCGAGAATTGCATCTCGGATTTAAGACATAATCACCTGGTAGGGCTATGGTAGGATTGCAAGGTGATCTCCACGTAGCCCAATCCGCTTAAATGTATCTCCATTTTTATAGTAAGGTGGTGGCTGTTTCTCCCCGTGAGATTTGGCTCACCTTTGTCGCTCTAAAGATGATCCTAATCGCTTTCTGCATGTTCATTCGGGTAGGAACTTCCGGGACAAACCAAGCATTCCACCTTGCAACCCTGAGCGGATCGTCACAGGTTTCACCAAGGCGTGACAGAAAGGTCGATTCATGGGTGTCGGCTGATCGGTGTCGATCCAAAGACAGTCCGGCGTGAACGCCCGCCGGACTGCCCCGAAATCCGCAAAGAGATGCATGAGATCGCCGGAAAGCGGCGTCGGTTTGGTTACCGGCGGATCGGCGTTCTGCTGGAGCGCAAAGGCATGATCATGAACCACAAGAAACTGTATCGGCTCTATCGAGAGGAAGGGCTGTCTGTGAAGCGACGGCACGGCCGCAAGCGGGCGCGTGGATCTCGCACGCCGATGCCTGGGGCTGCGTGTCCGAATGCTCGATGGTCGCTGGACTTCTTGTCGGACAGCTTTGGGGCTTCGCGCAAGTTCCGGATACTGGCCGTGATCGATGATTGCAGCCGTGAAAACCTGTGTCTGGTGGCAGACACCAGCATCTCGGGCGCACGAGTGGCCCGCGAATTGGATGCGCTGGTACGGGTCTATGGAAAGCCGGGCAGCATTGTCAGCGATAATGGGACTGAGTTCACCAGCCGCGCCATCCTGAAGTGGGCCGACCAGAACGATGTGCCCTGGCACTACATTGACCCCGGAAAGCCGCAGCAGAATGCCTTCATTGAGTCATTCAACGGCAGCCTGCGCGACGAACTTCTGAACGAGGAGATCTTCGACACCCTGGATGACGCCCGGAGAAAGCTGGCGCTCTGGCGCTATGATTACAACGCCGTCAGGCCGCATTCTTCTTTGGGAAACCAGACACCGCTGCAAGCGCGTCGGGCGCTTGAGCAATTTGAGGGCTTCGCGCACGCCGCGCTTGCCAAATCTGAGACCGACAATTACCAAAATCAAACCCGCAGACTCTCCCTATGAGCGAGGGACCGGCGGGGGGCAGGTCAATAGCCTTTGCTTCCAATCTCTTTTGTGTGGGCATGGGGTTCACTCCGTTATTTGAAACGCTCAGCGTTTCATTCAAAAAAAATTTGGGCTGGGTAAGCGATCGCTTACCCCTGCCGAGCGGCGAGCGTGAAAGGATGGGGGTGAAGAAAAATCGACAGGGGGGGGCGCGGCCCGCAGCGTAGCGAGGACACGGACCTGTCTATTTTACTTCAGGGGGAAGGAAGTCAAAACTCCTTTCCTCCTCAATATCAATGACATGGCTCGGAACATCGCGCCTTCTCTACTTTTCAAATCATTTGGTCTGAATTGCATCTTGCAAGCACTCCCCGTGCTGCTCAAAATGACATGAACCTCAAGTTAGAGGACGAAAAATGCCCGACTTGACACTTGATCTGCCGGACGAACTGTATGATCGCTTTTGCGAGATGGCTGCGACATTCGACGTCTCCGCTGAAACACTGGTGCGGCAAACAATTACACTCAAGGTTGGTTGCAACCCCTCATCCAACTGCAGCCCAATTTCGACCAACTTTCTGAGCCAGTTTACAGATGAAGTTCTGGCGGTCGCCGACAATGAACCTGTTTATCTCATCGACGCAGACAAGCAGAAGTATGTTTTGCTTTCCATCGATTACCATGATCGGATCCTAACACCAGGACCATCAGAGAGCTGAGATATCTACCGTGTTTGATCGGTCAACACCTGGTCACAACGATAGCATGGGCAAAGAGCGTGTAGACGCCAAATATTGGAACGCTCTTTGCCCATGCGATTTCAGCAGAGCCGCCGTTCAAACAAAGCGCGGCGGATTCAACGAGAGAGCCCACAGCCGACAAGCAGATTTTTCGCTTCGCTCGCTCGCAGCAACAAAATCGCCGCGACTGCATCATTTCCCGCTCCGTCGCGCGGCGTGAAAACCAGCCGTTCAAGCATATTGCAGCAATATCTGTCGCCCGAAATCACTGGTCGCGGGGTCATCTGTCTTTTGTTACTTCAGCGCCCATTCACGCAGAGTGCCTTTGCATCTGCAGCGGTGAATTCGCAACGAAACCGCGGAGTCACGGAAGCTCCTATTCAGGAAAGCGCGTTTTGACAGCCCCCTAAGCTATACTGCGCTGCCTCTGCGACCAGTTGCGGTGGGGTAAACCCTGAGTGGTTGAAACTCAAGCACTGCCCGTTTTGCTCGACTCCAGAACACAATCTGGCAGAGCTAGGGCGATACAAACGGCCTGAGCCAAACGCTGACCAAAGAGCCGGGTGCGCACACTCGAACTCAATTTTCAGGATACCTAAGTATGTGAATAACGCTTTACGCGGGCTGGCCGCTCCAAGCTCTGAGCCTCATTCTATGGCAATGCTACGAATGGCCGTTTTGGCGACTTGTTCGAACACGGAACGGTCGTTTGACGACGATGCGACGATCATGCCCCCTTCGAGGGCGGCAACAATGAGGCTTGCAACATCTTCCGCATCCCTGACCTTGTGCTTGGAGAACAGGGCGGTGAGCCAGGCCCTGTTCATCTCGAAGAAGGCCTTGGTTCGCTGATTGACATTTTCTGGTAGACCGATGGCTTCCGCCCCCATGATAGCGCAGAGGCAAATCGATTCATTCAGCACAAGTGCATTTGAATAGAGCCCGACAAAGCTGTCTATGGCAGTTTGCAGATTGTCCGGATCAATCTTGTCCAAATCTTCCTTGAACCGTTCAGCATAGCGGGCGACGAGCGCCTCCCCAAGATCATGCTTGGTGGGGAAGTGGTAGTGAACGCTGGCGCTTTTGATTCCCACATCGTTGGCCAGATCGCGGAAACTCATCTCCGAGAAGCCAGCGCTTCGCACCCTTTTTTCAGCAGCAGCAAGAATTTTTTCTTTCATTGTCAGTGGCATGACGGCCTCCAGTCTATCAATCGGTAGATATCAGTTGACAGGCGGAAAATCAATTCCTAGCTTTACTCTACCTACCGATAGATAGCTTTCAAGAAAGGAACTCTCCCAATGGCTACCGGAAACAAACAAAAGCGCGTCTTGCTGGTCATGTCCTCCGTTGACGAAATGGGGATCTCGGGCAAGCAGACCGGCACCTGGTTCGAAGAGGTTGCAACCCCGTACTATATCCTGACAGAAGCAGGCTATGAGGTTGTCTTTGCATCGCCTGCTGGCGGCAATGCGCCCATTGATCTCCTGTCCATGAAGGCCCCGTTCACCACCGAAAACACTGACCGTTTCTTCAGCGATCCGGTTGCGATGTTCGCGGTTCAGAACACCCGCAAGCTGCGCGAGATTGACTATTCGACCTTCGATGCGCTTTTCGTGCCGGGCGGCTACGGCCTGATCTGGGATCTGGCTTCGGACAGCTACACCATCAAGATGATCCGCGACTTCTACGAATCCGACCGGCCTGTTGCGATGGTCTGCCACGCGCCGGCCATCCTGCGGGACATCAAGAAATCCGACGGCTCCTACCTGGTTGATGGCGTCAGCCTGACCGGCTTCAAGAACGACGAAGACAGCGAGATCGAGCTTCTTCATCACCTGCTGTTCTCGCTGGAAGACGAGTTGAAGCGCCGTGGCGCCAACTATGTCAGCAAGGCCAACTGGGAAGCCAATGTGGTCGAGGATGGCGCCCTGATGACCGGCCAGAGCCCGGCGTCGGCACCCCCGCTCGCGGAAGCGCTCAAGCAGCGCCTGTCTGCCTGACGCCGGCTGCCGGGGCGGGCACTTGTCCGCCCCGGCAACTCGAAACGGAGAAGACCCATGCCCGCCAAGCTTCAACCCATCGACAGTGTCGAGATCCTGGTGCTGATCGATAACCAGACGGACAGCCTGTCCAGTGTGCCCGAGGGGTTCACCCATGAATGGGTCAATCTGCACAATGCCGGGATGGAGCAGATTTCGGGCGCCGGTCAATGCTGTGCCAATCACGGTCTGGCGCTGATCATCACGGCCAAACGCGGCGATACGGAGCATACATTGCTCTTTGACGCCGGCCCCGTTGATTTTGCCGTCGGGTTCAATGCATCGCGCCTGGGCAAGTCCTTTGCCTCCATCGAGGCCATCGCGCTGTCGCATGGGCACTGGGACCATGCGGGCGGCATTCCTGCGGCCATCGACCTGATCCGCAAGGATGGCCAGACCGGTGATCTGCCGGTTTATCTGCATCCCGGCATGTTCCGCAAACGCGCTTTTCCGCTCTCGTCTGGAGAGCTGATCGAAATCCGCGAAATCGCCACGCCCGAAGAACTGGCTGCGCAGGGGGCAACACCCGTTGTCACCGATCAGCCGCTCAGCGTGCTGGACGAAATGTTCTATGTCTCGGGAGAAATTCCCCGCATCACGGATTACGAGGCCGGGTTTCCGGGCCATGTCCGCCGCACCGAGGACGGCACGGGGTGGGAAGACGACCCGCTGCTCATGGACGAGCGCTATGTCGCGGTAAACATCGCAGGCAAGGGGCTGGTTGTGTTTTCGGCCTGTTCGCATGCGGGCATCGTCAATGTCCTTCATGCCGCCCGAAGAGACTTCCCCGGCGTGCCAATCCACGGCCTGACCGGCGGCTTCCACCTTGCCGGCGGCAACGAAAAGATCATCGGCCAGACCGTCGCCGACTTTGCGCAATTCGACATCGACCTGATCATGCCAGGCCACTGTACCGGATGGCGCGCGACTAACGCGCTGGAACGCCAATACGGCGAGCGTGTCGTGCCAATTGCCGTCGGCATGAAGATCAATCTCTGAGAAAGGAACAAGACATGGAAATCAATGCAAACTTTGATGAACGTGCGGTTGTCCATTCGGAAAATGAACCCTGGATTGCCTCACCGATGAAAGGCGTCGACCGCCGGATGCTGGATCGGATCGGCGATGAGGTTGCACGGGCAACAACAATTGTCCGCTATGCGCCGGGCAGCGCCTTTTCGGCCCATACCCATACCGGGGGCGAGGAGTTTCTGGTGCTCGACGGCGTCTTTCAGGACGAACACGGGGATTTTCCCGTTGGCACCTACGTGCGCAATCCGCCGACCACGTCGCACACACCTAGCGCGGCGGACGGCGCAACCATCCTTGTCAAGCTTTGGCAGTTCGACCCCGAAGACCGCACCCAGCTGACGATCGACACAACAGCTGAGGAACCGCGCCCTGTCGCGGAGGGCCTGTCCGAAATCCCGCTTTTCGAGGATTCCCGTGAACGGGTCCGGATCGAGCTGTGGAGCCCAGAGGAAGAAGTCAACGTGACCGGGCACAAGGGTTTTGAAGCACTGGTGATCGAAGGCAGCTTCACCGAAGGCGGCGAACTGTTCGGGATAAACAGCTGGCTGCGTTTGCCGCCGGGAATGGCGCTGAATGCCAAGGCCGGGTCCGAGGGCGCGCGCCTGTGGGTCAAATCCGGCCATCTGGCGGAACCGCCGATCATCCCTGCAAAAGGATAGGACTATGGCCAAACCTCTTGCAATCGTCGCTGGTGCCGGTCCCGGGCTTGGACAGGCACTGGTTTCCTCCTTTGGCCGGAACGGGTATTCGGCCTTTGGCCTGAACCGCACGGTGCCGCAAGGCGCAGGATCCACACTTGCTGTTGATCTGACCGATCCGCGCCGAAGCAGGTCCAAGCTAAGGGACATGATCTGCACCCATGGCGCGCCCAAGCTTGTGGTTCACAACACGGCAAAACTTGTCATTTCGCCATTCGAGGACACGAGCAATGACGAATTCGAGGCAACCTGGCGCGCGATGGTCTTATCCGCTGTCAATCTGGCGCGCAGTGTATTGCCTGCAATGGCCGGGACCGGCGGCGGAACGTTCATCGTCTCCGGTGCCACTGCGAGCCTGCGCGGCGGCAGGAACTTTGCAGCCTTCGCTTCAGCCAAGGCGGCCTTGCGGGCGTTGACCCAGTCTCTGGCCCGGGAATATGGGCCCAAGGGCGTCCATGTCGTGCATGTGATCCTGGACGGGATCGTCGACACAGAGGCCAGCCGGGATCTGCACAGCATGGATCCGTCACGGATGATGCAACCGGAAGACATCGCAGAGACCTATCTCGCGCTCGCCCGCCAGCCAAAATCCACCTGGACCCACGAACTGGATCTCAGACCCATGGGGGAGGCATTCTGATGCAAACGGACATTCTCATCGTGGGCGGCGGCCTGTCCGGCCTCGCCCTCGCAGACCACCTGACGCGCAAGGGCGCAGATTTCCTTCTGGTCGAGGCGCAGGACCGCCTCGGCGGGCGCATCCTGACCAAAGAGCTGTCGGGTGGAAAATTCGACCTTGGCCCGGCCTGGTTCTGGCCCGGCCAGCCGCGTATGGCGGCCCTGGCGCGGCGTTTCGATATCCCGGTCTTCCCGCAGTATTCAACCGGCGATCAGATGTATCAGGACCGGTCCGGCGCGGTCCAGCGGGCGCGCGGCTTTGCGTCCATGGAAGGGTCCTACCGGCTTGCCGGCGGCATGGGGGCCTTAATCAGTGCGCTGGCCGGATCACTGGATGCAGGGCGTATCCTGACGCAAGCCAGGCTTGAAACCGTTCAGCATTCCCCTGGCAGCATCACGGCGCATCTTGATCAGAATGGCGCATCTTTGACCGTGAAAGCCAAGAAAATCATGCTGGCCATCCCGCCCCGGGTCATTGCGGATACCGTCAGCTTTGAGCCGGCGCTTGATGAAGCTCAAAGCCGGTCCTTGAAGAATGTCCCGACTTGGATGGCCGGCCAGGCCAAGATCCTCGCCGTCTATGATCAGCCTCATTGGCGCAATGCCGGTCTCTCGGGCGATGCGATGAGCCACCGTGGTCCCATGGCCGAAATCCACGATGCCTCCGCGATGGAAGGCGGGCCTTATGCGCTGTTCGGTTTTGTCGGCGTCTCTGCGGAGGCGCGCGCAGCGCAGCGGGATGACATGATGGACCAGGCCCTGGCCCAGCTCACAGCGATGTTTGGCCCCAAAATGGCGCACCCCCTTGATCTGGTTCTGCAGGACTGGGCGGCGGTCCCGGAAATCGCGCGAGCTCAGGACCGCGTGCCATCAGGATACCATCCCAGCTACGGCTTGCCTTCAAGTCTCAGAAGCCTAGCGGCGCACGGCATGCATTTCTGTTCAACCGAGACCGCACGCGGGTTCGGCGGGTTCCTTGAAGGCGCACTGGAAGCTGCAGAACAAACTGCAAAAACTGCAGTGCTATCGATGGAAGCTGATGGCTGACCTCTTGGGCATGCTCATCTTGGCTTTTCAGCATCTGCAGCTTCGCCCCAGGGGCCGGAAGTATTAATGGTGCTTGCGGTAGAGGCGCCTGCTGCTCTTGAAATGCCGCGGATCCTGGCTCTTCGTCGCTCCAGAGACGCTCAACCGGCTTGCGCCTTGTCTCTGGTGCGGCTGGCTTTTGCAGTAAGGAGCTCTGCCAGCGGTCCACGGCAGCAAAACGATCCTGCGGCAGCCAAGTCTGCTGAGGCTACCGGCAAGACAGTTAACAACAGGCCGCAGGCCGTCTGATATCGCAAAAAACGGAGCGTAAGCCCGGCGGCCTGACAGGTCCGGTGATCCGCTGCCCCCGCCCGAATACCGGTTCACTGCAATCTACTGTTCCCGTCCCACGGCAACAGTTCTGGCCCCAGTTTTGGGTTCAAGGAATAGCCAGGAACAAGTTTTCTCCATCGCTGCCGCGCAGCAAAACGCGAGGACTCCTGCCATCGCCCCAAAAAATCGGCCACACATCCCAACCGGAAATGTAACGCCGTTTGGTCTCCTCAATCCGATTGGGGCAACCGGCAGCTTAGTGGCTTTGAAGGATGAGAAACATCAGGCATGTGACCCAGGGGTGGGTGCAAGGTCAGCATTACAGTTAGGTTCCGCCTGTGTTCCCACATCGGAGAGCCGAGGCAATATTTCCGCCGCGGCTCTCTCAATGGATAATCAGGAAGTTGCCATGTGGTCGCGCAGAGCTTCAGCCAGCGGCGGAGCCGAGGCGGGGCTTTGGCCGGTCATCAGCATGCCATCAACAACGACATTTGCTTCCCAGTTTGCCTTGCTGATGTAATTTGCACCACGGCCCTTTAGTTCGTCCTCAAGTGAGAACAGCAGGTGATGCAGCAGCTCGATCTCTGTGTCTTCGGCGTTTTTGAAACCCGTCAAGCTGACACCGTCGACCAAATACTTGCCGTCTGACGTTTTGACGTCCCGGAGCAAAGCCGGCGCGTGGCAAACCATCGCAACAGGCCGGTTGGTCTCGTAGAAGTCCCGGATCATCTTGACGACATAGGAATCCGAGGCCAGATCCCAAAGAAGACCGTAACCGCCGGGGAAAAACACCGCGTCGAAAGTGTCATAGTTGATTTCACGCAGCTTTATGGTGTTTCGCGCCGCAAACATAGCAACCGGGTCCTTGAGGAAGCGCCCGGTGTGCTCGGTGGTAAAAGGCTCCTTCATGCTGAGCAGGTCAATCGGGGCTTCACCGCCTTTAGGCGACGCGAAAACAACCTCGTAACCAGCTTCGGTCAGGATGTAGTAGGGGGCGGCAAGCTCGGTGAACCAGGTTCCTGTCTGTTTGCCGCTTATCCCCATTTGATCGACCGATGACATCACGAGCAGAACACGCTTTTGCTTGTTACCTGTTATGACCTCGCGGCCCTGTCTGGAATTTGCGCTGTCCGATGCCAGCGCAAATGAATTCATCAAGACAAGGCCTGCCGCGGCAGTTGCGGAACCCAGGAAGGTCCGGCGTGTAGTAGAGAGTTTCATAGCTTAAGCTCCAAAGTGAATACTATCTATCGTTAGGTAGATTAATATGTAGGCTGCTTGGAAGATGTCAATGCGCCCGGCTGCCAGAAAGTACCCTGTTCCGACGTCGAACCAGCTTCAGATCAAGGCCGGCATCGGATAGGCAGCTGATCTTCCCGATTCTGCCGGAGAGGCGGCTGCAGGTATTCGAACGCAGCGCAGGATTGCTCTACTATGCCATGGTTCTTCCCCTACTTTTCAAAGTCCCGGGCGCTGTATACCTATCGATTGATAGATAGACGTTGACAAGCCGGGGTCTTTGCGGCTATCATGCAACCTATCGATAGATAGTCACGGGCGAAACCCTCAGCTGGCAATCGAAACTAAACGAATATGGAGACCAAGATGAGCGACGGAACACTCTACACGCGCCTCGGTGGCTATGATGCGATACGTGCGGTTGTCGACAACCTGCTTCCTCGGCTGCAAGCTGACGAGTTACTCGGGCGCTTCTGGCAAAATCGTGGTGCAGATGGAATTGCACGGGAAAAACAGTTGCTGGTTGATTTTCTGGCGAATGTTTCCGGCGGGCCAATGTACTATACTGGCCGCGGCATGGTTCGCGCACACAAAGGAATGGGAATTTCCGAGGCTGACTGGACTGTCTTTGTTGGACATCTGAAGGCGACCTTGAAAGCATTCAATCTGCCTGAGAAGGAATTCAACGACGTCGTCGGCTTTATCGAAAGCCTCAAAGAAGAAATTCTTGTTTGAAGGCTATCCGATACGGTCGGTATCCTGAACTCTGTACGCAAGGTGTGTCGCCTATAGGGTCTAGGTCGGCCTTGTTGCGCAAATCTGTTGAGGGTCGGCCTTGCCCTTTCCCGGAATGGACTTACTCTACGGGCCGCGTAACTGGTAGGCCAAGTGCCGTGTATCCGTTCAGCACGGCGATACGCACCTGGGCTCAGCGATCTGGCGCTCGAAGTCTCGAGCCATGAGGGATCGATTGCAAAACGACTAATAGTGAGTTGATGCTCCGAAACGACTCTGTTGCGCAAATCGGGTGATGGCCGAGGTTCCCCTTTCCCCGGACGGACTTATCCCACAGCGTCCGTGACGGGTATGCCGAGCGCGGTGTATCCGTTCAGGACGGCGATGCGGACCTGGAGTTCCGCGACCTGACGGTCAAAGTCCCGCGCCATAAGGCGCTGCCCCAGCAACTTCACACAGTGCATCTTCGTCTCGACGCGGCTTCGGCGGTGGTATCCGCTCCATCGTCGCCAGAGCGCGCGGCCCAGGTATTTCGCCGCGCGCAGGGCCTCGTTTCGCGCCACGGCTCCGGCGGTGATGGTCTTCCATGGCTTTGCGTTCTTGCGTGGCGGGATGACGGCGTGGGCGCCACGGTCAGCAATGGCGTCGTGGCATTTTCGTGTATCATAGGCGCCGTCAGCCGTGACACTGCCGATCTGCTGGCCCGCCGGGATCTGGTTGAGCAGGCCGGGTAAAACCGGTGCATCGCCGATGTGGCTCCCGGTGACCTCGACTGCGCGAACCTCCAGTGTCTCCTCGTCGATCCCGAGATGGATTTTGCGCCAGACGCGCCGTTTGGGTCCACCATGCTTGCGGGCGTGCCACTCGCCTTCGCCCTCGACCTTGATACCCGTGCTGTCGATCAGCAGGTGCAGCGGCCTCTTGGAGCCGCGATACGGGATGTTCTCGGCCAGGGTCTTCTGGCGCCGGGACAGGGTGCTGAAGTCGGGCACCGTCCAGTCGAGGCCAACCAGCCGCAGCAGGCTCTCGACGAACCCGGTCGTCTGCCGGAGCGCCATGCCGAACAACACCTTCATGGAAAGGCAGGTCTGGATGGCGGCATCGCTGCAGGTCTGCTGCCGGCCACGTCTGCCAGTCGGCGCGGCCTCCCAGCTCATATCGGGGTCGAACCAGATCGTCAGCGAGCCCCGGCGCTTGAGCGCTTCATTGTAGGCTGGCCAGTTCCTAGTCTTGTAGGACGGGGGTGTAGGTCTGCTCATACATCTCAGCTACCACGCTGGATCCATGAGATGAATCCCACACGGGATTTGCGCAACAGAGCCAGTCTTTGCCGAAACCGATTTGGAGAGGGTATTTTCTTACAGCATTTCATATGTCGAGTATTCGCATCCCTCCAGCCAGATCACCCAACAGGCATGACCGCCTTGTCCCGCGTCTGGATTGTCGGCGAGGGCTGCGGCGAACGTGCGGTCTCGGTTCGGGTCAAATCGACACCCGCGAACGACCGCTTCGACGACATGCGCTGCATCGCAACCATGGGCGCGCTGCGTGCGCGAATGGATGCTGCGTCAGCAATGGCCAAAATTCCAATGTCGGGTTTGTCCCGCGTCTTTCGAGTTCATGATCCGCGCAGCGATCGGCAGCAGTCGCCGTCATACTGCACCGTAGCGGTTTGACGCCTGCCCTTCTTTGAGCACAGCGTTCATGATCACGATGAGCTTGCGCATGATGGCGGTTAGGATCACCTTTGATGGCTTTCCGCGCGCTTTCAGTTTGGCGGCGAAGTCACGGATTGCCGGGTTGCTACGCAGGGCCGAAAGCGCGGCCATATAAAGACTGACTCTAACGTCCTTCCGCCCACCCGCGACATGGCGATGGCCCTGATATGTGCCAGAATCCTTTGCGTATGGGGCCAGTCCCACCATGGCCGCCGCTTCGCCTTTGGTCAGTGCCCCCAGTTCCGGCAGGTATGCCAGACAGGCGGATGCTGTCTTGGGGCCAATGCCCTTGATGGATTGCATCAGCTCGGCTTTGCGTTTGAATGCAGGAGTGGTGGCAACCAGCTCCGCGATCCGTTTGTCCAGCCCCTCCATCTCGCGCGTCATGGAACGGACATGCCGTTGCAAGGACAGCCGCACAGTTTTGACCGTCGCATGTTCAAGGCGGTTCTGTTCCACACGCAGAATTTTCGCCAGATCGTCGCGGCGACGGCGCAAGGCTCTCAGTTCGTCAGCCACTGGGTCGGTCGGTTGCCAGAGACGCAGCCCATCTGACTTCTGCGCAAACAGCGCTAGCATCCGCGCGTCGATGGCGTCTGTCTTGGAAACGAGGCCAAGGAAACGCGCGAAGTTGCGGGTACGGGTGCCGTGTGCGCGATGGACCGGCAAATTGGCGTCTGCACAACAGGCCAGGACATGCCGCTCATAGCCGCCAGACGCTTCGCAAATGGCGAAAGATTTTTCCAGATTGCTAATCTGTCGAAGTAGCTTCTTGATCGCCTTTGGGGTGTTGTCGATGACAAGCTGCCGATCTTCTGGCATCAGATGTATCGTCAGGCTAGCCTTTGAAACTTCGAATGCAATGATGTGCTCATGCGCGGATTGAGTTGAAATGCTCATGTTGGTATCCTGATCCTTGATTATGTGCGGCCGCGAAGGCCCTTCTACCGTTCGGATGGCCGGACATATGGCGTGGCGGGTGGCGAGATATTTTACGACCGTAATGCCACCAGCTTCAGGTCTTCCTAGGGGTCGCCCGCCCGCCACCAGTCCCCCGGATGGCCACCCGGAAAACCGACCGCCTCCAATCTGACACAGGCCAAATCAACGGCAATGACAAACACATAATCTAGGGGCTGTCTGCCCCCGTGCCTGGCGGCACTCCCCCGAGGATGCATTTTGGGAAGATGAAGAGGCTTTCATCATCGGCACGCCATCGAGGTTTGCGAGCACTGATCACCCTTCAAAGCTACTGACTAATTCAACACCTCTATGTGCTTAGGACCTCATTTCATAACCTCGCAGGCTCTCGATCAATTTCGCAGCCTGTCGGCACGGTCTTTCATGCGCTGTACCTTTTCCCCTGCAGCGGTGGAAGGGCGGGCATCTCTTGCAGATGTTTGCGATTGCGGTGCCTCCGGCCCAGTATTCAACCTTCGGTTCGTGTCACTTGCCGTGCTCAAAGAAGGGCGTCTAGGTTGCTGCAAGTTGTGTTGTGGCGAAAGCCTCCTGACTCCTCCGCCAACCGCCGAAGCAGCCCAGCCCGCCTGCAGGTTGCCAGAAATCATCGGCACAATGAACGGGATTGCCACGACCATTGCGAGCGAGAGTATTACAACTGCCAGGAACGGAATCGTCGCGCCGACCTGCTCGATGGAATCTGCCGACCCAATCTCGCTAACCAATAGGCTAACCAGACCGAAGACCATCGAGAAAATCCCGGCCACTACAACCGGATAAAGGGCAAAACTCGCCAGAGAAGATAACCAACGATGGAAATAGTCCTGAGTGACCGAGAAGATCGAGCACAGTATCATGACGGGAGCGATGCCGATCAGGAACGTTATCATCATCTTTGCCAGCACGAGCACAGCACCTGCCGCACCGCCGACTACGGCCAAAAGAGCCATAAAAAATACACCCATCACAGCCTTGCTAACCGCACCCATATGCGAGGTAGCCGAATTGCCATACTCGGCCAACCTGTCCAGTTGGAGATCAAAGCGGGCGGCAAAATACTCCGGTCCCGCCCCATTCTTTCCGGTAACGGATCCAATTAGGCTTCCCGCAAGGTGGTCCAGACCGTCAATCAGGTTTCCGCTGACGAAGTTGAAATTCGCCCAATTTAGCGCAAATGCGTCTATCAGACCGATCTTAAACAACAGAACCAGCATCTCCCTACCGTCCATCGGCCGGACTTGCCAAGCCATATTGATGAACAGGGCAATGATCGCAATTGTTGCGGCCCCGACGATCATCGTGCCGAAAACCTCTGCAATGGCTGCGAATTGGGACGTCGCCACGGTTTCAAGGCCTTGGTCGGCTGCCTCCACAATAAATGAAACGATTCCCATTATTCCGCCTCTTGGCAGCGGGAGCGCAACCGATCCCGAAGATCGAAGATGATCGGGAAGTATTCTTCCGCCGACCATGCGATGTGCAGGCTGTCGGAGCTGGTCGGGGCGGCAAAGCCCAACTCCTCGAATTCATCCTCGATGGTCGCCCAGTCGGGCCAAAGGCTCTCACAATCGCAAGTGTCGGCTGCTAGCGCCATCTGATGCCGTCGGAGGCTGTAAAGATCATTCGCGGCAACCGAGCGCCAAGCGTCACGAAAGCCCGTGAAGGTCAGGCTCTCCGGTCGCGTGCGAATTGGACAGCCATAGCGATCCGCAGCACCCGGCCCAATGGCGGTCGAGAAACCGGCCTGCTCAGAATGGGTCGGCGCGGCTGTGGCAATCACAACAATAACTGCAAGGTAATTCATTTCTGAGACCTCCATTTACTCAACCCTAGTGGGTAATTGGTCGACATGGGGAAGATCGAGATCCGGTGCGGCACTCAGCCAGCCCTGGATCGCCGCAAGGTTGCCATGCTCGCTCAGCACGATCTCAAGCCCGTTGCGGAAGCCCTTCGGGCACTGATTGGCATAGCGCCTGGCCTGCGCGCCCAACTCGAAGGCGTAGCTGTCTTCCCAGATCGCGCCACTGCGGATCAGCACACCTATGCGTTCCAGCGCATCGAAGGCGCGATCATTGCCCGGTCGCCAGGTCAGCCAAGGATTTACCGGGAAACGCGGTTTAGTGCCGAAGCGCATGATTGTCCTCCATATCTTCGGTTAATGCGTCCCGAGGTGCTTCTTCGCCCTCCGCGCGTGTTCCATACTCTCGTTGAGCCGCCCGGATTCCGGCATCCAACCGTTCAAGGCTTCGACCAATGAGAGCTGCGATCTCAGCAAAGCGATCATTGAGCCGCGCAACCCATCCAGTTCCGTCCGCCTGTCCTGTCCGGAGGCGGTCAATTCCTGTGCGGATGCCCTGGAGGCTTCCGCCAACTGCTCGACGTAGCTCAGCAATTCGCGTTCTAGTGGCGTCAGACCGTCCATCGCTCACTCCTTCGGGATCATCAGGCAATCCACGGGCTCCCCTGCCAGCGAACAGCGGGTCAGCGTCGCCCGGTCGCTGCGCGGGATCAGAAACGTCGCCTCCGGTCGCTCGATCACCCTGAGCCCTAACGTGTTCAGATTGGGCATCAGCCAGGTCATCACCGTCCAGGTCGAAACCCCGGTGCTGATCATCAGGCAGCAGGCCACCAGCATCGGCCACATCAGCGCCTTCCATTCCGGTCGCGCTGCGTTCGCGCTCTGTCTCATGAGGTGCTTCCTCACGCGCAGCAGGTAGCCTTCCGTATCGGTCTTGATTGTAGCCAGCGCGCTTTCGGCAATGGTCTTCAAATCGCTCCTGAAGCTCTGCAGCTGTGCGTCGACCGAGGCGGCGTTCTCCAACCTGATGCGCTCCAGGTCCGCGTTCAGTTTTTCGCTCAGCCGTTGCTTCGGCTCTCCAGTCTTCATGGAAAATCTCTCCTTTCAGGCGAAACCGTTCTTCGGTCTCGGGATCTTTGACGGTCAGGTAATTCTTGCCCGCACGGGGCACCTCGAAGCCTGCATCGTTAAGCGCAGCGATCAGTCCGGCGCGATCCTCAATCAGCCCCAGGGAAATCTGGTCGCCGATCCAGGCATGGAGCCCGTCGCGCCCGGCGGCGCGGTCGGGCGCCTCGAACACCGGCTTGACCTCGGCCGCGCGCTCCACGTCCATGGGATCGGCCCAGCCGTGGGTCTTGTTCATCAGGTCGCGCAGGCTGTCGAAGGCGCGCTCATAGCCGGGCGGGGCGATGTTGAGGCTGCGCCCGCCGTACAGCTCCATGCGCGGCGTGCAGAAATGCAGCTCGACGCGATCCTCATGGGTGTGGCGCACCCAGAGGCAGGCATAGCGGTCGACATCGAGGCCGGCGAAGGCGATCTCCTCGAAACAGTCGATCACTTCCTGCTGCTGGTCCTCGGTCGGAGCGTCCTCGCGGGCGAAGCTGACAACACCGGCGCGATAGGTCCATTGGTGCGGGCAAGCGTCGATCAGGTCGATCATGCAATGGGGATCGCCGCGCACGACCTCCGGCAGTGGCGCACGCGTCACGGTCACGGGCTGGCCGGAGGCATCGCGGATCAGGTCGCGATGGCCGTCATAGGCGAGCACGGTGCAGGCGGTCAGGTATTCGACCGGCCCCGCACCGCCGCCTTTGCCGTTGGAGAAGAACTTGATCAGCATCCGGGCGGCCTCCGGTGCTGTGCAAGGGCTTCCGCCAACCTCCGCTCGATGCCGACCAACGCCGCCGCCACGCGCAGGGCCTCGACCTCGCTGGCCCGGCCCGCGCGGGTCGCCGTGTTGAGCCACCGCGCGATCTGGTTGAGGTTCCCGCCATAGCGAGACACAGCCAGAACCAGCGAGGGATCGGCACGAGGCGCGGGCTTACGCCGACGTGCCTGCGCGCGCCAAAGGGCCTCGCGCAGAAGTTCGGCGGCGGACAGGCCTGCCGCTTCGGCCTTGGCTCGAAGTGCGGCCTTCTCCTGCGCCGTGCACCGAAAAACGAAGGTTTCCGTACGCGACTCCTTGGCACGGGCTCGCCCCGTGGCGGTGGGGTTCGAAGGGGAGGCTTGCCACCCCTCGCAAGGCCCCGTGTCAGAAGCGTCAGCGTATGACATGGGTCGCCTTGCTCTTTGCTCAGATCCTGCCATTTCACGCAGTCCTTCCCACACTGGGAATTAACGCCAATTCTTCGATTTGTTGAATTTGGTTGTGCAGGTCAGAGCTACCAAATTGAGCTGGCCAAGTGGCAGGCAGCCAATAACCACGCCTACCATTGTGCTGCACTTCGCTTAGAAGACGCCTAAGCTCCAGACGACCAGACTTTGCCAGCCGGTCATCCCATTCACGCTCAAACACGCTTCCGCCGCCAGGAACAAAGACTACAGGTGAAGCTTTATGCATGGCACCTTCCGAACCTGTTCTTTTATTTTTCTTTATACTCTTTGAGTGACATTCCTGTCGCCGTTTCTGCGACAACGATGTCACCTCGTTGCGACGCTTCTGCCATGGTTCGACAATTGAAAGGGTGACAGCACCGTCATCCTTGCGCCCTGTGCATTGCCGTTTGATCTGTTCAGAAATCTCTATGGATTCATCAGTCACGTGGTAGTTGGTAGAACGAGTGCGCCCGTTTCCGCGATCAGTATGAAACCACCCAAGCCGTTCCAAGCTGTTAACCGCACGCTGGACGGTTCGAGGCTCCACACATATGTCACGCGCAATCGTAGCGACCGCTGGGTTAATCTGGCCAGTTTTCCAATTCAAACGAACATTGATGAAATATGCTGCGATTGCCTTTTCAGTACCTGTAAGAGCAGGGCTGGCAAACAACGCCTTGTGCCATTGAATACGGACGGCTTTGAAACTTTCGAGGTCGGTCATTTTCCGTGCTCGCCTTTCAGCAAAGTATCCAGCAACCACAACAGTGTGGCGGGTTAACCCAACTGCTGAATTTCAGGGGAGGCTGTGGCGATGCGATTGCCGTTAATCCACGAGTTCAGATCAGCGCCATGATACTTCACTCGCCTACCAAACTTTAGAAAAGGAGGACCAACGCGGCGATGCCGCCACTGCGCCCTCTTTGCTTTAGGCGCGATCAGATTAAGTTCGTCGTCCGCATCATCATAAAGACGGTCTGCTTCAAATACTTGCAATGACATCTATCCAGCTCCGCTTGCTTTCGGTCGTCTCTGGATATTTGCATTGAGTTCCGTCCGCTTGTATTGGGGAGCGGAAACCGTACTACAAGCTACTGAAAATTAATGCCTAATGGGTGAGATGAGGGGCGCATTCTGATACGGCGCGACTGCGTCAGCTCTCCCCAAAAGTAAGCGTTCCAAACCTCGAAATCTTCAGGAAGGATTACTGGATTCCGCTCCTCGGGGATGACGTCGGACCAAGCGTTATAATCTCTGTTCCGATAGTAGATGTACGCATAGGGCAGCACACATTCGAAGCGCTTAAAACGCTGCCTAAAGCTATCGACGGAGAGAAAACGATACCCTTCTGGCCAGCCCGACACATCGGGTAGATCAAGCTCGCCAGCTGCATGAACCTTGTTAATAGCTGCACGACTGCGCCGAAAACTGGATATCGCCTTCTGTATCGCCGTTTGCTTGGGCGAACCTGAAACCATGAATTCCAGTGCTCGCCCCAGAGGGACCAACTCGTTGCTGTACGCTTTGGGCCATTCTTTTCGAGCAGCTAGGTAGTCTTGGCGAGACTCATCGAGAGACACAACGATGCCTTGGTAGGCAGTACGAGCAACGAGATCTAAGGTTTTGCGGTGCTTCTTGTGCCAGACGACGATTTCGTCAGCCAGCGCCCCTCTATAGAGCTGATGGAAGCTCTTTTCGAACCGGGCAGCCATTAAGAGACATTCAACTGCTAGCCAGCGTGCTTCTGGTTCCAAAATAAACTGCCAGCCACTGGTTTGTGCCTTTACAAATTTCATGTAGTAGTTCTCTCGCCTGCACAAAACTCCGACCATCGTGTCATCAACTCACGACGCTTGAGGAGTAAGTCACTTCGCGCATAAGCACGTTCTACTTCCGAGCCGACTTTGTGGCCTAGGCTCATTTCTGCAACCTCACGAGCGGTATTGTTTTCCTCGGCAGCCCAATCCCGAAATGCTGACCTGAACCCGTGCACAGTCACATCCTCGATCTTCATGCGCCGCAGCAGCATCAGCATCGACATGTTGGAGAGCGGTTTGTGCCGCCGCTGACCTTCAAAGACGCATTCAGAGCGAAGCGCTTTTAACGGCTCAACGATTGCCAGCATCTGATCAGTCAGTGGAACGCGGTGTTCGGTGCCCGTTTTGGTACGTTCCTCGGGGATCGCCCAGATCTGGTCATCGAAGTCGAATTCCTTCCAGACAGCTTTCAGAACCTCGCTGGTTCGGCAACCAGTCAGACTGGTGAACATCAATGCCTTGGCCGCCATTCCGCTTTGCTGCGAGAGTTTCGCGTAGAATGCGGGCACATCTTGCCAGCGCATCGCATTGTGGTGCTTCACCTTGGCCTTCACGCGGGGCAACACCCGGGCATCCAACACGATCGTCACTGGGTTTTCTCCCTCGCGGAAACCGCGCGACCGAGCTACATCGAGGACGGCCTTAACCCGTTGCGCCACCCTTCGCGCAGTTTCGTGCTTCTCGGTCCAGATTGGGGATAACACTTGCAAGATTTCAGGCTGGTCGATATCCGAGACTGGCATCCGGCCGATTTTTGGAAATGCGTAGTCAGCAAGTGTATTGATCCACTGTTGGCCGTGCTTTGGGTTCTTCCAAGTCGGCAGGCGCTCAACATGCACTTGCCGAGCCACTTCTTCGAAACACGGCACATCTTGGTCTTTGTGGTATTTCGGGTTAAGGCCCTGCTTGGCGAGGCGGCGATACTCTAGGGCGCGTTCGCGAGCCACGTTGAGCGCTACCACATCAGCACCGCCGAGGCCGAAATCGGTGCGGAGCGGCTTTCCCTGCCGATTCCGCTGCCCCTTCACCGTCACGCGCACGATCCAGCGCCGCGCACCGGATGGATCGACCACCAGATAGAGCCCATGGCCATCGCCATGCCGACCAGGGCCGAGCGTTCGGACGAGATTCTTGGTCAGCTTGCCGCTGTACACGTTCACTTTCCTTCGGCAAATCTAAGCAAATCTGCGAGACTGCGTTGAGCTTGCAGAGCATTAGTTTGAGTGTTTGGATTAACTTCGAACTCGGATAGCTTGGCGACGGACAATACCGCAGCATGTTTTAGGTCTAGGCTCTGGATCACGTTCCGAATATTGCCCAGATCTTCCTCGTTGAAATAGCTGAAGCTCCATGTGGCGCTGGGGTGCAACTTGTTAATCGTCTCAAAGTACGGAAAATCAACGAATCCAAGAGAATGGCCGCGCACCGAAATTCTATCGATGTCGGGCAATGCAACCAACCACGCACGGAGTTTTGGTTCGATGTCCTCGATGGGCTTCCGGGTAAGGCGTAAATACCCATAGAACGGATTGAACTGAACGTCCGGCAAGTCATGCTTCGATTGAGGCTTGGGCGGGCTGGTATCATGTCCCACAATCAATCTGTCTTGGCTTGCTCTTCTTCCGTGAATGTAAAAGATGCGTGCAGGATCTACCTTGTAGAAAGTTTCCAACGTTTCGGTGTAGTTGAAATTCACGAAGACCGTCGTGGGTTCGAAAATGAAACCTTTTTGGTGTGACATTGGCAAATCAATGCCCAAAACCCAATCGCGGAACGTATCGAGTATACTAGCCATGCCATGCACGAATTCGTCGACAAGGTGCTCTTCCATTCCGAGCTCTTGCATGTATTCCGACACCCCCTCCTGAGAACGCTGGACAAATTCCTCATCATCAAGGAGGCCCAGACAGCTCTCAAAATCACACCACCGATCATAGACAAAATTTTTCTCGTTTGTCGGAGGCGGACGATCAAGTCCCATGTATTCGCTGGAGGCCAAGAATAGTTCGGACAACAGAGTGTACACGTTAGAAGAGTGATCTTTGGCGAACTGCGCAAACGAACCATAGGAGGTCTGTAAGCCGTGATGCAGCTCGAATCCGTTACCGACAATTGCTAGCTCAGTCATTATTATACCACATTTCGTACCACCAAGTGAACAGAACTGAGCGCAATCGAAACAAAGCCAATGAGAACAGCGAATGCAGATGAGCGCATAAGTTCAATGACTTACACGCTAACAAGCGGTTCTATAGTGTTCAATGAAAATGGTGGGTGGCGGAGACGAAGGGATTCGAACCCTCGAGACCCTTCCGGGCCTACTCCCTTAGCAGGGGAGCGCCTTCGACCACTCGGCCACGTCTCCGCTGACCCGTATATTTGCCAGAGCCTAGAGAAACAAGGCGTTTTTTAAAATTTTTGCCGCGCCAGAAAAACAGGGAGATTTCCCCGATTTTCCGGGAACTTTTACGGAACTGCACGTGAATCGCGTGCAAAATCCGTGCAGCCGTGTTCGCATGATGTTCACGGCAACCGGCCTGAAATTGATTCCCCCTGCTCCAGCCGTAATGAGAGCCGCCAAGGCGAGCGCTGCCATGGAAGAAGCGCTCGCGATCCTCGACACCACGTTGGTGGGCATCGGCGAGCGCGGTGATCTCATCACGCTTCACCTTGGCTCTTTTACCACATGCAAGAACGGATGCTGTTTTCGCTGAGAGGCGGCGTGAGATCTTACGCCGTTGCAGCATAACCGGCCAGGAGCATCCGGATCATCAGTTCCGGATCAACCGGCGGCCTGCCGGCCGAACTGTAGAAAGGAGCCAGGTGCCGCCGGATGCCAGACAGGTCGACGAACCGATCTATCGCCCGAAGCATGTGATCCTGCGGGACATGATCCTCGATCGGGAACTCATAGAACAGCGCGCCCTGCGCTTCCTGCCGTGGTCCCATCATTGCCACGCACCTCCGCTTGCCTCGCGGAAAGTGAATCAGCACTCAACACCCAAAACAACCCGGGTTTTTCAACAGAATAGGCACTTAGCGGACATCCACGGTGCCCTGGAATGCTGCGATGCTGCTTCACCGAAGCAGACCTTGTCTGCACAACAGAACTTCGATTGAGGGGTCCTACGTCCGAGCTTTCTTCGCAAAGGAGGAGCGCAGACTTTTCTTCATGTAAGTCCAGGCAATAAAACGACTGGTTTTTTGCCCCTGAGCCATTTCTACGACTTTGCATTCAGCAACCCTGGCTTTTCCAAGAATTCGATTGAGGGGCTGGAGGTTATCTTTTTTCGACACCAACGAAGTAAACCACAGGCACTGGCCGGCGAACTCCATGCTCTGTTCAACCATGCAGGCGAGAAACTTTATCTCCCCACCGGGACACCAAAGTTCAGCGTTTTGGCCACCAAAGTTGAGTTTTGTTGAACGCCCCTTGCCAAGGTTCGCCCACTTGCGCTGGGTACCCTTTTTCGCTTTCTCGATAGACCCATGGAATGGCGGATTGCACATGGTTAAGTGAAAAGCATCGTTGGGCTTGATCACACCGTGAAAGATATTCTCAAGTTTTCTTTGTCGCCTAAGCGTAATTGCCAACTTGTTGAATTCACAGATTTGCCGCGCCGATTTGATTGCGCCTGCGTCGATATCGACGCCAGTGAAGTGCCAGCCGTATTCGCTCTGGCCCGTAAGGGGGTACACCAAGCTTGCACCAGTGCCGATGTCCAATACCTTGATATGGCGCCCACGCGGGATTTCTTGGTTATAGCTGTCAGCAAGCAAGTCCGCGAGATAGTGGATGTAGTCGACACGGCCGGGGATTGGCGGGCATAAATATCCGGCGGGAATATCCCAAAAATCAATACCGTAATGCGCCTTTAGCAACGCCCGATTAAGCATACGGACTGCCTGCACGTTTTGAAAATCAATCGTCGCCTGACCGGCTGGGCTTTGGATCGTGAAGGCCTCAAGCTCAGGTGTCTGCGCCACCAAGAGCTCAAAATCGTAGCCTCGTGAGTGTTGATTGCGGGGATGTAGCTTCGTCTTGGTGGTCATGGGGACGCCTTCATTAAAGTTTGGTAGACGTCACTCGCCAGACGATTTGTTGCTTTTAGCCCCTCATAGACAAAAGGTAAAATGTGGAGCGGTGCGGATCCTCCGCTGACGCGACGTCCCGACCGTTCGTTACCTGTGCAGCAGCTGAAATGTTGGTCTCGAAGCTGACTTTCTATAACGCGCAGCATATCGCTGTTCCAATAGGTGAGTCCGCCAACCGCAGCCCAATGGAGAAACCCATCCGGTCGGCTTACGCTGCGGTGCGGCTTACGCATTCCTGCCATTCGCGGTCTTGCAGCATTTGCCAATTACAGTTGATAGGTGTGCGAGGTGTGGCGCTACTCATTTCTGGCAACGTGGATGCGATCAAGTAAGGAGGCCTTGATTGTCGCCAACCGGCTGTAGATCTGGCCGGAAGGGGTTGCTTTTCCCTGATACCGTGGCCATGCAAGGTCACCGTGGTACATTCCATTGTTCAATCACCTCTGTCTTTGGCCGATCTCGACTGGTCTCAGTTCTTTGGCAACCAGCTGGGACCTGACGAAACGGATCTTGCCCGGATGCGCATAGCGGCTGTCCACCGGTCCCGTATGACTGCTGTATCTGCAATGGGCCCTGTGAAGCTGAACCTGCCCGCCCAAACTACTACGGCAGATTTCGCCGTGGGGGACTGGATCTTAGCGGATCCACGGACCCACATAGTCATTCGCCGTTTGGAAAGACGTGCCCTATTGCAACGCCGGACCGAGGGTCCCCGGACCCCGCAGCTGATCGCCGCAAATGTGGACACGCTCTTCATCGTTACCTCCTGCAACGGTGTTTTCAATCAAGCCCGGCTGGAACGCTACCTGGCCCTCGCAAATGAGGCGGGCGTAAACCCCCTGATTGTCTTGACGAAAGCCGATCAAGCGGCGGATGCGGAACCGTACCGGCAGCAAGCAGAAGATCTTCAGCGCGGAGTGGCCGTCGTTGCGGTGAACGCGAAAACCCATGATGCGGTGACAACCTTAGCTCCGTGGTGCGGATCTGGGCAGACTGTTGCACTTGTCGGATCATCCGGGGTGGGGAAGTCAACTCTGCTCAACACTCTTGCTGCCAAGCTACCTGAGGAAGCACAGCTTACGGGCGGCATTCGGGAGGACGATGCAAAGGGGCGCCACACAACCACGTTGCGCTCCCTGCACTCTATCAAGGGCGGCGGCTGGGCAATTGACACGCCGGGAATCCGTACGCTGCATGCCAGCGATGTCCGGGCTGGTCTGGACATGCTGTTCGCGGAGATCACAGAGCTGGCACCCAAGTGCCGCTTTCGGGATTGTACCCACGCACACGAGCCAGGCTGTGAGGTTCAGGCAGCGGTTGCGGTTGACCCAGGTCGACTTGGCCGGTGGCGCAAGCTTGTCGAAGAAAATCCCAACAACACACGCTCTGGATCCAGGGCCCGTGGCTACAAGACCCCAGACGTCCGTGGCAAGCGACGCTGAGTCCATTCCCACTATGCGCGGCCTATGATCCACCGGGACTGACCTCTCCAGCACAGTCGCATTAGCCCGGCTCATTCAACGCTGCCCGCAGCTTACCCAGGCCAGCCATTCGTGCTCAGTTCAACACTGTGATGGCTACTAAGGTCGGCGGCGGGTCGGGAACCTCGCGGAGCGATGCCAGTTGCTTTCCGCTTTCGCAAAGCCATGCTGCGGTCTAAACATCCCTATCTTCGCTAGTCCGGGAAAAATCATGGCGCAAAATGCCACCATCTATAAAGTAGAGCTTTCCGTATCTGATATGGATCGACACTATTACGAGACCCACAAGTTGACCGTCGCCAAGCATCCTTCGGAGACGGATGAACGGTTGATGGTGCGTATTCTCGCTTTTGCGCTGAATGCCCATGAGCAATTGGAACTTACTAAGGGCCTTTCAACGGATGATGAGCCAGATATTTGGCAGAAAAGCTTGAGTGGCGAGCTTGAACTATGGGTAGCGTTAGGGCTTCCAAGCGAGAAGATTGTTCGTCAATCTTGTGGCAAAGCCAAAGAGGTGATTGTCTATAGTTATGGCAGGACCGCTGAGGTGTGGTGGGAAAAGATCAAAAACAGCACCACCCGGTTTGATAACCTTCAGGTTGTTAATTTTTCAGAGACGGATACCCGTGACCTGGGAAATCTTGCAAGTCGGTCGATGAAGCTGCAGGTCAATATTCAGGATGGTGATGTCATGGTCAGTGTTGATGATAGTATCGTCTACGTGACCCAGGCCAAATGGAAGAATGCGGTGTAGGCACGGCAGATTAGGCATCTGCCTTACCTCTGGATGATGCCCTCTTTTATGTGCCATAATCAGCTCCCCCAAGGCGACCGGCCCATGGACGAAGCCGCTCCGCGGCATTGGCGCGGGTGGCTGATGTTCAGCGATGATCTGACAGTGGTGCATTTGGGGAACGGCATTTCTGCCTGACGATTGAGCCCTTCTCAATCATCAGACAGGAGGCTCCCATGACAGAGGAGAGATCAACCCCGCTTCGAGAGCGGATGATCGAGGACATGCGCATCCGCGGGATGGGCGACAAGGCGCAGAAAGCGCATATCCGGGCGGTCAAGGATTTCGCCATTTTCCTCGGGCACCCGCCGGATACCGCCTCACCGGAGGAACTCCGCGCCTATCAACTGCACATGACGGATACAGGGGTCACGCCGGCGACTTTCAACGCCAGGATCGTGGCGCTCAGATTCTTCTTCGGCATGACCTGCGGGCGCGAGGAGATGAAGCGCTACATGCAGTTCCGCACCCAGCCCAGGAGGTTGCCTGTAGTCTTCAGCGTTGAAGAGGTATCGGACATCCTGATGGCGGCGCCGGGGCCCGGGCTCAAATACCGTGCCGCGCTCAGCATTTCCTACGGCGCGGGGCTGCGGGCCGCCGAGGTCTGTAACCTCAAGATCGGCGATATCGACAGCAACCGGATGCTGATCCATGTCGAACAGGGCAAAGGGCGGAAGGACCGGAAGGTGATGCTGTCACCCGGGCTTCTGAGCTTGCTGCGCGACTACTGGCGCGAGGCGCGGCCGGAGGGCTGGCTGTTCCCCGGCAAGCCGAAGATCAACCCGCTGTCGCCACGGCAGCTGAACCGCGCCTTCACGTCAGCGAAGAACATGGCCGGCATCAAAAAGGCCGCCACTCTGCATACCCTGCGGCACAGCTTTGCGACGCATCTGCTGGAGGCCAACACCGATGTCCGGGTCATCCAGGTGCTGCTCGGCCATGCCAAGCTGAGCACGACGGCCCAATACACCCATGTCGCCACCAAGACGATCCGTGACACGGTCAGCCCCTACGAGATGCTGGAGCAGTTGCAGGATCAGACAATCAAGCGAAGCCTGAAGTGACGGGGCACTGGGGTGTCCCGCCCGGGGCTGGAGATTGCTGATATATTCCGTGCCCATGGTGCCGCGTGGCGGCGGGCCAATGCAGGGCATGTCAGCCTGACCCAGCTCAAGGTGATGTCGGCAATCGAAGCCTGCCGGACCGAAGCGCTCGGCGGGCATGTGGCCGGGTGCGCCAAATGCGGCCATCGCCACATCGCCTACAATTCCTGCAAGAACCGGCACTGCCCGAAGTGCCAAGGGCCAGCGGCGCGCGACTGGATGGAAGCCCGCGCCGAGGACCTGCTGCCCGTGGAGTATTTCCACGTGGTCTTCACCCTGCCCGCAGAGATCGCCCGGATCGCCTCCTGGAACAAGCGGGCGGTCTACGGTCTGCTGTTCCGGGCGTCGGCACAAACGGTCATGACCATCGCAGCGGACTCCAAGCGCCTTGGTGCTCGGGTGGGCATGACCAGCGTGCTGCATACCTGGGGATCGGCGCTGACCCATCACCCCCACATCCATATGATCGTTCCCGGTGGCGGCCTGTCTCTGGACGGCGCGAGATGGATTGCCTGCAAGCCCGGGTTCTTCCTGCATGTGCGGGTCCTGTCGCGCTTGTTCCGGCGGCTGTTTCTGGAGGGGCTGATGGCGCTTCACCGCGCCGGGGAGCTGGCCTTCTTCGGCGACCTGGAACCGCTGGCGCAGGCCGATGCCTTCGCAGAGTGGCTGGCTCCTTTGCGCAAGTCCGAATGGGTGGTCTATGCCAAACCGCCCTTCGGAGGCCCGGAAGCCGTTCTCGCCTATCTCAGCCGGTACACCCACCGGGTGGCCATCTCGAACGCACGCCTCGTCAGCGCCGACGCAGGCACCGTGGCATTCCGTTGGAAGGACTACAGGATCAAGCGCGGCGACAGGCAGAAAGTCATGCGTTTGGCCACGCCCGAGTTCATCCGCCGCTTCCTGATCCACGTCCTGCCCGCTGGTTTCCACCGCATCCGGCACTACGGCTTGCTCGCCTCAGCGCAGCGCAAGGCCAACATCGCCCGGTGCCGTGCCCTGCTCGGGACAAGGTGCCCGGCTCAAGAACCGCCAGAAGCCGCCGAGGTTCTCCCGCTCACCCTGCGTGAGCCATGCCCGTGCTGTGGCGGAACAATGCATATCATCGAGATCTTCCGGCGCGGGCAAAAACCCCGGTCGCGCGCGCCACCGCGGAAGGAGGCGGCATGACGAAACGCCCGTCATTCCGGTATTGTGAACACCGGGCATCCGCAGCCGCCCGGCTGTCTCCATTTACGCCTGTACTCTCCTGCAAGCTCAGAACCACGCCGAAACGCCGCTTTCGTCGCAGCAATTGTCCGGAGGCCCCCGTTAAGAGCATCCCAACCGGCATCGGAATGCCTCCGGCTTGGCCGCTGGCTCCAACCGCAGACCCCGCCGTCTGCGCTCTTTCCCCATAGACAGCCCCAAGAGTCCCGCGGCTTCCACCTTGGGAGGTTTTCCAACGCGGGCCGATGTCGCGCCAAGCCGCACCCTCACACCGCGGCCCGCATCAGAAAACCTTCACCAATGCCGACCTTGAGCGGGTCTGGCTCTTGCTGCAGTGCGGCTCGTCAAACCGGGCCTTGCTCCACTGATCAGCCCCACTTGAATGGTCCAGTTTGATTGTTAGTGCATGACTGGCCTTGGGTCCATCTGGACGATGGTTTCCGGCGCCGGTGGGCGATAGCCCAGAGCACTATGAGGGCGTTTGGTGTTGTCGTGTTTCCTCCAGTCTTCGATGAGGATTTGCGCCTCGCGCAGGCTGTAGAAGATTTCGCCGTTCAAGAACTCGTCCCTGAACCGTGCGTTGAAGCTCTCGCAATATCCGTTCTCCCATGGAGACCCTGGTTCGATGTATGCGGTCTTCGCGCCAACAGCCTTGATCCAGTTCTGGACGGCCTGAGCAACAAACTCCGGACTGTTGTCTGAACGAATGAACGACGGCGCCCCGCGCAGAATGAACAGGCCGCTCAAGACATCGATGACGCTGCCTGAGTTCAGCTTGCGATCCACACGAATGGCAAGACAGAGAACGGAGGGCTGGTTATGAGCATCAACGATCAAACGTCACAGTCAGCAACTGGCAGGTGCGCGCCCTTGAGGGGGCATACGTTGGCCTCGAACACCAATCTGAGGGAACGGCAATCTGAAACCGCAAGGCTGTCGAGCGTTTTGGGTTTTCAGCAGATTCCAGGCAGCATCTGGCCGGTGGCCACACAGAGTACCGAAGCGCGCCTTCAATCGGGCCGAGGGCCTGCATCGATTTTGGGAAAACCTCGGCAACGGGCCTGCCGTCCTCCGTCTGCTTGATGATGAACGCCTTCTGCGCGTCCGTGAACTTTGATGCCTTCAGGCGTTTCCGGTTCAGCGGGAAAACAGTCCTCTGGACTGTTTCCTGATCCGCCTCACTCTCCCAGCCGGGGGTTCTCTTCGGGAAACTCCAGCTTCAAACGGTCCAGTTTTCAGGGGGCAGAGCCCAACAGTGGAGTTCCCCCCGGTCCGGTCCCTGCTTAGGGCAACAGCGCCAGGCGCCGCAGAAACAGTGATTTCACCGCATCCGCCTCCACCGTCATGCAGACCTTGACCGGCGCCCGTCCGCTGTCCGGTGCAGCCAGGGTCGCGCCGGAGGTTTCGCCCTCGCAGGACACCTCAAGCGGCACGTCGCGCATTGCGAACAGATCCGGGTGGGTACAGGCAATCACCGCCGCGGGGTCGTGCAGCGAACAGCCGTTGAGGCCCGCAACCTCCCTGTAGAACTTGATATAGAAATGCGACATCTGCTGCAGAATGCCGCCCAGTTCCGGAGATTTGGCGGCGATGGCGGTAAAATCCTCCGGCCGGCACAGGATCCGGTGGGTAACATCCAGCCCCACAAAGACCACCTTGGCGCCGCCCTGGCAAACCACGTCCGCCGCGTGCGGGTCGTGATAGATATTGGCCTCGGCATGGGGAGTGATATTGCCGCCCTCTTCCAGCGAGCCGCCCATCACCACGATGGATTTGACGTTCCCGATGAACTCCGGGTCGCGCTGCATTGCCAGCGCAATGTTCGTCAGCGGTCCGATCGGACAGACCACCAGTTCGCCCTTGTGCTCGCGCGCCATGCGGCACAGGAAGCCCGCAGCCTCCTCGTTCAGCGCCCGGCCCCTGGGCTCGGCGGCGGGGATATCGCCAAAGCCCTCCTCGCCATGCACATAGGCCGAGGGTTTGAACGGCGGCAGCACCAGCGGCGTGGTGGCACCGCCGGCCACCGGCACATCCAGCCCGGCGGCCTCCAGCAGGCGCAGCGCATTGCGGGTGGCGGTGGCGGTCGTGACATTGCCAAAGATCGTGGTCAGACCCAGCAGATCAATATCCGGCGCCGCGGCGGCATAGAAGATCGCCATCGCATCGTCGATGCCCGGATCGGTGTCGATAATCAATTTCATCATCTGCTTGCCTCCCGGCTTACTTGAACTTGTCCATCAGCTTTTCCATCGCTGTGCGGGTGTCGGGCGCAGGCTCCTCCTGAGCGGGCTGTTTCGCCTCCGCCTTGGGCTTAGTGGTGGAGCTGCGCGGCGGCCCCACGCGCAGGGCCACCGCATTCATGAATTTGCCGCCATCGCCGCGGGCCAGGTCCGCCGCGCCGTCCGAGATGCCGCGCATCACATCGTCCAGCCAGCCCTCATCCGCTTTGGGGAAGTCACGCAGCACATAGCCCGCCACCGCATCCTTGTGGCCCGGATGGCCGATCCCCAGCCGCACCCGCGCATAGTCCGCGCCGATATGGGAATGGATCGAGCGCAGACCGTTGTGGCCGGCATGGCCGCCGCCCTGCTTGATGCGTGCCTTGCCAGGCGCCAGGTCCAACTCGTCATGCAGCACCACCACATCAGCAGGCGTCAGTTTATAGAACCGCATCGCCTCGCCCACCGACTGGCCGGACAGGTTCATGAAGGTTTGCGGCTTCAAGAGCAGCACCTTTTCGCCGCCCAGATTGCCCTCGCAGATCATCGCCTGGAACTTCGACTTCCAGGGGCTGAACCCGTGATCGCCGGCAATATTGTCCAGCGCCATAAAGCCGATGTTATGGCGGTTGCGCTCGTATTTCGGGCCGGGATTGCCAAGGCCGACAAAGAGTTTCATGGGTTCTGCCCGATCTGCGTTTCAGTAGACCCGTTTGATGCCCTATTTGACGTCCGGAATCCAGTGGTCTCCAGCGTCAGGCAAAGGCCCGGTCTGCTGCGAATGGCGCCAGATCAATATTGGGCTGCCGGCCTTCCGCCAGATCGGCAACCAGCCTCCCGGTGATGCCGCCCAGGGTCAGGCCGATGTGCTGATGGCCAAAGGCGTGGATCACCCGGTCCGACTGCGGGCTGCGGCCAATCACCGGCAGCGAGTCCGGCATGGTCGGGCGGTAGCCCAGCCAGTCGCTGTCCGGGTCCGGCAGCGACCCCAGCATCTCTGCCCCCTTGCGGACAAGGTAATCCAGGCGGCGCGGGTTTGCAGGCGCGTCCAGCGCGGCGATCTCCACCGTGCCGGTCAGCCGCAAACCTTTCGCGTGCGGCACCGCATAAAACCCGGCCTCGCCCCAACCGACGGGTCGCGTCACCCGATGCCCCTCACCTTCATACATCACATGATAGCCGCGCTCGGTGCCAAGCGGCAGTTTCTGCGTACCCGCGCCCTCGATTTGTTTGGAAAAAGCGCCACAGGCAATCACCGCGTGGCCGGCGGTGAGGCTCTGCCCGCCTGCCTGCAGTTCCACCCCTGTGTCCGAGGCCCGGACCATCTCCGCCTTGGCCCACAGCGTGGTGCCGCCCAGTTCCGTGAAGGCCCGGTGCATCCGGGTGATGAATTCCAGCGGATCGCGCAAGTGCCGGGCGGCGTGAAAATGCACCGCGCGTTTGACCGGCAGGTGCAGGCCCGGCTCCATCTCCAGCGCTTCTTCCGGGTCGACCTCGCGCCAGGGCACGCCCAGCGCCCGGCGGCGTTCCAGCCCTGCTGTGGCAGCATCAGCCGCTGCTGCCGTGGACCACACCGACAGCTGGCCGCGCTCCACCACCAGATCGCCGGCGCCTGCCGCCTCGATCAGCGGGTTTATTCCAGCATCGGCATGGGACAGCAGATCCGCCAGATGGCCCGCTATCCGGCGCGATGGTGCGGCGCGGCAATTGGCCAGAAAGGACAGCATCCAACGCGGATTGCGCAGCGCATGGGCATAAGACAACGACAGCGGGCTGTCCCTGGAGAACATCAGCTGCGGCAGGCTGGTCAGCACCGACGGGTCATTCACCGGCAGGCAGGCATAGGTCGCCAGGGTGCATGCATTGCCGTAACTGGTGCCGGATCCGGGCGGCTCCGGGTCCATCAGCAGCACCTTATGCCCGCGCATCTGCGCCCACAGCGCGCAGCTCATCCCCACCGCGCCTGCGCCCGCTATGGCAATGTCAAAATCCGCCATGCCCGTCCCTCCCCTGTCCTCAAGCGGAAATGGGGCAGCGGCGCAGGGAAAAGTCAATCACTTGCCTGCGGGGCGGACAAACAAAAACGGGCCCCCAGATGGGAGCCCGCAAACCAAACCCGGATGGGCGCGGTTCTTATTCTTCGGCAGCCACTGCTTCGGCTTCGCCTTCTTCGCCTTCTTCGTCATCCGATGCGGTCAGGCCGCCCGGGGATGCGATGTTGGCAATCACGAAGTCGCGGTCGATGGTCGGCTTGGCGCCGGCCGGCAGGTCGATCGACGAGATGGTGACAACGTCGCCGATGTTCAGGCCTGCCAGATCGACAACCAGCTTCTCGGGGATGTCGCCAGCGGTCACAACCAGCTCAACCTCGGGGCGGGTCACGTTCAGCATGCCGCCTTTTTTGACGCCGGGTGCTTCGTCCTCGTTGATGAACTCAACCGGGATGTACAGGTTGACTTTCGAGGTGCGGCGCAGACGCATCAGGTCGAGGTGGGTCGGCAGGTCCTTCACCACATCACGCTGAACGTCGCGGCAGATCACGCGCACGTCGTCCTGGCCTTCCACTTTCAGGTTCCACAGGGTGGACTTGAACTGGCCGGCTTTCAGCTTTTTCAGCAGAACGTTGAACGGGATCTGGATCGCTACCGGATCCACGTCACCACCGTAAACAACGCCCGGTACCATGCCTGCGCGGCGCGCAGCGCGAGCGGCGCCCTTGCCCGTCCCCGCACGTACTTCGGCGACGAGATCAGGAATCTCTTTTGCCATGTCAATTCTCCAATGTATCTAGGGCGGAGTGCCTCCAAGGCTGTCACCCCGCGTGAAGCCGTGCCTATAGACCGCTTGCGGCAATTTGGGAAGGGGCAAAGCCCCCTGCCCGGTTCCGGGGCCGCGTTATTCCTGCCAGCGCCCGCCGAAATCCTGCGGCACCAGCAGATTATGACGCCCCAGGCCATCAACTGAACGTTCGCCGCACAGTGCCATGGTGGTGTCCAGCTCCTTGCGAATCACCTCCAGCGCCTCGGTGACGCCCTTCTGGCCCCTTGCCCCCAGGCCGTAAACAAAGGCGCGGCCGATCATGGTGCCGGTGGCCCCCAGCGCCAGTGCCTTCAGCACGTCCTGGCCAGAGCGGATGCCGCTGTCCAGATGCACCTCGACGTCACTGCCCACAGCATCCATGATTTCCGGCAACATCCGGATGGAACTCAGCGCGCCGTCCAGCTGCCGCCCGCCGTGGTTCGACACAACGATGGCATCGGCGCCCAGTTTGGCGGCCATCCTCGCGTCTTCGGCGTCCAGAACCCCCTTCAGGATCACCTTGCCGCCCCACATCTCCATCAGCTTTTCGACCTTGCCCCAGTCGAGCGCCGGATCGAATTGCTCGGCCGTCCAGGCGCCCAGCTGCGAGGTGTCGGAGACCCCCTGAACATGACCGACGATATTGCCGAAGTTTCGCCGCTTGGCACCCAGCATCTGCAAGCCCCAGGTCCATTTCATCATCAGGTTGGCGATGGTCGCGGGGGTCAGCTTGGGCGGCGCCGACAGCCCGTTTTTCAGATCCTTGTGGCGCTGGCCCAGGATCTGCAAGTCCAGCGTGATCACCAGCGCCGAGCATTTGGCATCCTTGGCCCGCTGGATCAGGCGGCGGATATAGTCCTCGTCCTTCATCGTATAAAGCTGGAACCAGAATGGCTTGGAGGTCGCTTCCGCCACTTCCTCGATCGAGTTGATCGACATGGTGGACAGGGTGAACGGCACGCCGAATGCCTCGGCGGCCCGCGCCGCCTTGATCTCGCCATCGGCGTGCTGCATCCCCATCAGCCCCACCGGCGCCAGCGCCACCGGCATCGCTACATCCTGACCGATCATCCGGCTGGCGGTTGTCCGCCCCGTCATGTCCACCGCCACCCGCTGGCGCAGGCGGATCTGCTCGAAGTCCGAAGTGTTCTCGCGGAAGGTCTGTTCGGTCCAGCTGCCGCTTTCGGCATAGTCAAAGAACATCCGCGGCACACGGCGTTCATAGATGCGCTTCAGGTCGTTGATATTTGTGATCACCGGCACCGGTTTCTCTCCCGCTTTCATTTGGTAATATTTTCTTACCAATTCACCGAAGCAAAGGCAACGCCGCGATTGCCGCACCCCTTGAGACGCAAAAAGCCGCACCCCAAGGCGCGGCTTTTCAAACCTGTTTTCTGCAGAACCTCAGCCTTTATGCGCACCATCCGCGAGGGACTTCACGAACGCCAGCACCTCATCCGGCGACTTGCCTGCGCCGATCTGGCTGACAATGGCGCTGCCCACCACGGCGCCGTCCGAGATCGAGGCGATGTTCTGCGCCTTCTGGGGCGTGTTGATGCCAAAGCCCACGATAATCGGCAGATCGGTGGCCGCCTTGATGCGGGCAACCTCGGGGCCGACGTCGGTGGCCTCGGCCTCTGCCGCGCCGGTGATGCCGGTGATCGAGACATAATAGACAAAGCCCGAAGTGTTCTGCAGCACCTTGGGCAGGCGCGCGTCGTCAGTGGTGGGGGTGGCCAGGCGGATGAAGTTCAACCCTGCTTTTTGCGCCGGGATGCACAGCTCGTCATCTTCTTCCGGCGGCAGGTCCACCACGATCAGCCCGTCTATGCCGGCCGCTTTGGCGTCTTCCAGAAAGGTATCCACGCCACGGTTATAGATCGGGTTGTAATAGCCCATCAGCACGATCGGCGTGGTGTCGTCGCCTTTGCGGAAATCTGCCGCCAGCTGCAGTGTTTTCTCCAGCGTCATACCGCCGTCCAGCGCGCGTTGGCCCGCCAGCTGGATGGTCGGCCCGTCAGCCATCGGATCGGTGAACGGCAGGCCCAGCTCGATAATGTCCACACCGGCGCCCGGCAGCCCTTTGACCACTTCCAGCGAGGTGTCATAGTCGGGGTCGCCCGCCATCACATAGGTGACAAAGGCTTTCTTTCCGGCGGCTTTCAGGTCGGCGAATTTGGCATCAATGCGGGTCATGGGCGGGCCTTTTATTCAGGTTTCCGCCATGGTGTGCCGAATGTTGCGCGGGAAATCAATCCCGGGCCGCGCGCAGGCCCGGGAATGCACCGGTCAGCGGTTCAGCGGAATATGCCAGCGCAGCGTCAGCGAATTCACGCCCGGGTTCTGGTCCGCGGTCGAGGCGTTGGATTTGTGGCTAAGCGCCAGCGACACCGCCTTGCCATTGTGAAACCGCTTTCCAACCGCCAGCAGGCTGCGGATTTCAAAGGTGGAGCCCAGATCATTACCCAGCGAGCTTTCGTGATAAGCGCCCGGCATCACGCTGGTCTCAATGAACCAGTTGTTGTTCAGGTCAACCACGCCGCTGATGCCGACACCTGCGAACACATCGCCGGTTTCCTGCACTTCCAGCACCGCGCCGAACCGGGTCGACAGCAGCCGCCCCTCGTGGAACGGCGCATGCAGATACTCCGCTGTAAACAGCGCGCTGTCTTCGGAACCCGCACGGGAATAATTGGAATAGCCCAGCCCCAGCGTCACTTCCTGGGCGGCGGCAGGCATGGCTGCGGCAACACAAAACGCGGCTGCCAGCATAGCTGTCTGTTTCATTTCTAGCCCCTCGCAGAATTATTTTCTTTGCACCAAGATATTTTAATTTGATGCTTTTCCTAGTCACCTCACGAAAAAGCAATATGAGGGTTCACTGTGCGACCCCGCACAGAGAGCGATTGTGGCACATATGTCAGCCATCCTTGCCTTGCGTGCAGGCTCAATGCTGCCTAGAAGCAGCTCCCAAGTGGTATCAGGAGGCCGGTATGGGCTTTAAGATGGGAATCGTCGGCCTGCCCAATGTGGGTAAATCGACGCTGTTCAATGCGCTCACCAAAACCGCCTCGGCGCAGGCGGCCAATTTTCCGTTCTGCACGATTGAGCCCAATGTGGGTGAGGTCGGCGTGCCGGACGCGCGTCTGGACAAGCTGGCGGCGATTGCCGGCTCCAAGCAGATCATCCCGACCCGGATGACATTTGTCGACATCGCCGGCCTGGTCAAGGGCGCGTCGCAGGGCGAGGGCCTGGGCAACCAGTTCCTGGCCAACATCCGCGAAACAGATGCAATTGCCCATGTGCTGCGCTGTTTTGAAGACGGCGACGTGACCCATGTGGAAGGCCGTGTCGACCCGGTTGCTGACGCCGAAGTGATCGAGACCGAGCTGATGCTGTCGGACCTTGAAAGCATCGAGAAACGCCGCGCTAATCTGGTGCGCAAGCTGAAGGGCAACGACAAGGAAGCACTGCAGCAGGACCGGCTGCTGGCTGCGGCCCAGGCGATGCTGGAGGACGGCAAGCCCGCCCGTCTGGTCGAGGTTGACGCCGATGACGCTAAGGCCTGGAAGATGCTGCAGCTGCTGACCACCAAGCCGGTTCTGTACGTCTGCAACGTTGGCGAATCGGAATCGGTTGAGGGCAACGCGCATTCTGCCAAAGTGGCCGAAATGGCCGCGGCGCAGGGCAACTCCCATGTGATCATCTCGGCCCAGATCGAGGAAGAGATCAGCCAGCTGGACGCCGACGAAGCCCAGATGTTCCTGGAGGAGATGGGCCTGGTCGAGGCCGGTCTCGACCGATTGATCCGCGCAGGTTACGAGCTGCTGCACCTGGAAACCTATTTCACTGTCGGCCCGAAAGAGGCCCGCGCCTGGACCATCCGCAGCGGCACCGCAGCGCCGCAAGCGGCCGGCGTGATCCACGGTGATTTCGAGAAGGGTTTCATCCGCGCCGAGACCATCGCCTATGACGAATTCATCGCCTGCAATGGCGAGCAAGGCGCCAAGGAAGCCGGCAAGATGCGGGCGGAAGGCAAAAGCTACGTCGTCAAAGACGGCGATGTGCTGCACTTCCTGTTCAGCAAGTAACCCGGGGATTGCAGCCTTGATTTTCAACCGCCCGCCAGCCCGTCTGGCGGGCGGTTTGCGTTTTACGGCCCGTTGGGGCAATCCTGTGCAAACCAGGCATTTCAAGCCGGAACCTACGGGACCGGCGGCGCAAACGCGCTATCCTTAACCCTGAACGCGCCAAGGACGGGCCTCATGGAAAAAGACGACAGCATCAATGTTCTGGGCGGCCCGCTGGCGCCTTGCTCCACTGCGCCGGTGACCGGATTTTTCCGCGATGGGCATTGCAACACCTGCGCCGAGGATCAGGGCAGCCATACAGTTTGCGTGGTGATGACTGCGGAATTCCTCGCGTTCAGCAAATACGTCGGCAATGACCTGTCGACCCCGCGGGCCGAGTTCGGCTTTGCCGGCCTGCAGCCTGGCGACCGCTGGTGCCTGTGCGCGGCCCGATTCCTGCAGGCAGCGGATGAGGGCTGCGCCCCCAAGGTGCATCTGGAAGCCACCCATCAGCAGGCACTGGAGATTGTGCCGCTCAGCATTCTGCAAAGCTATGCCGCCGATCCGGCCTGAACCGGTCCGGATTGCTGGATTGCCCTCCCCGATTGACCGGCAGCGGGAAAAACCGTTATTGCATCGTCAAGCTAGCCCGCCGGACCCTCGCCTGCGCCAGCCTCCCTGCATTTCATCACACCGACAAGGAGGCTCCTGCATGAGCTACATCGCAATGAACCGTTTCAAGATCCGCCCGGGCCGCGAAGCCGATTTTGAGACCATCTGGAAACAGCGGGAAAGCCGCCTGAAAGAGCTGAAGGGGTTCCGCGAATTCCGCCTGCTGAAAGGCCCGGAAGGCGCAGACCACCATCTCTATTCGAGCCATGTGATCTGGGACAGCCGCGAAGATTTTGAGGCCTGGACCAAATCCGAACAGTTCCGTGCTGCGCACCGCGATGCGGGCAAGCGCGAAGGCGAAAGCCCGATCCTGGGCCATCCGCAGTTCGAAGGATTCGAAACCGTCCTGCACGAGGCCTGACCCGAACAGAAAAAGGCGCCCTGCGGGGCGCCTTTTGTGTTACCGGGTTGTTGCCGTTACTCCTCGAAGCTGCGGCCTTCTTCGGTGTCGGACATATCAAAGCCCAGATGCTTGGCAACGGTGAACACGTCCTTGTCGCCGCGTCCGCACATGTTCATCACAATGATGTGGTCCGACGGCAGCTTGGGCGCGATCTTCATCACATGGGCCAGCGCGTGGCTGGGCTCCAGCGCCGGGATGATGCCTTCGGTGCGGCAGCTGACCTGAAAGGCTTCCAGCGCTTCCTTGTCAGTGATCGAGACATATTCAGCGCGCCCCGACTCATGCAGCCAGGAATGTTCGGGGCCGATGCCCGGGTAATCGAGACCGGCGGAAATCGAATAGCCTTCCTGGATCTGGCCGTCCTCATTCTGCAGCAGATAGGTGCGGTTGCCATGCAGCACGCCCGGACGCCCGCCAGTGAGGGAGGCGCAGTGCTGGATCCGGTCATCCACACCCTTGCCACCGGCCTCAACCCCGATGATTTTCACCGATGGGTCATCCAGAAACGGGTGGAACAGGCCAATGGCGTTAGAACCGCCGCCGATCGCAGCAATCACAGTATCCGGCAGACGGCCCTCGCCTTCCTGCTCGGCCAGCTGCCAGCGCACTTCCTTGCCGATGATCGACTGGAAATCGCGCACCATCGCGGGGTACGGGTGCGGGCCTGCGGCGGTGCCGATGCAATAGAAGGTGTCGCGCACATTGGTCACCCAGTCGCGCAGCGCGTCGTTCATTGCGTCCTTCAAGGTGCCGCGGCCCGAGGTGACCGGGATCACTTCAGCACCCAAAAGGCGCATGCGGAACACGTTCGGCGCCTGGCGCTTCACGTCATGGGCGCCCATGTAGACGATGCACTTAAGGCCGAACTTGGCGCAGACGGTGGCAGTCGCCACACCGTGCTGGCCGGCACCGGTTTCGGCGATGATCCGGGTCTTCCCCATACGGCGTGCCAGCAGGATCTGGCCCAGCACGTTGTTCACCTTATGCGCACCGGTGTGGTTCAGCTCGTCACGCTTCATATAGATCTTGGCGCCGCCCAGCTCTGCGCTCAGACGCTCGGCGTGGTAGAGCGGACTGGGACGGCCAACGTAATGCGTCCACAGATCCTTCATCTCCGCCCAGAAGGCAGGGTCGTCCTTGGCCCGGTTATATTCGGCCTCCAGGCTCAGGATCAGCGGCATCAGGGTTTCCGAGACAAACCGTCCGCCAAAGATGCCAAAACGCCCCTGTTCATCCGGACCGTTCATGAAGCTGTTGAAAAGATCGTCGGCCATGGTTCTTCCCTCTCTCGCAGCGCCCGCAATGACTATAGCGCGCCGCTGCCTTGGTAAAGAGGGCTTTGGTACGCAGGTCTGACCTGCGAAGGCTGCTGCCCTGCCGGAATGTCTGATAGCCGCCGCTTGCTGCTGGTCCTGAAAATTAAGAGGATAAGTTTGGCGGCGCTGCCAACAAGCGGAGGCGGGCGGGCGTATTCGCCCGCGTGCTATACGTTGTCTCTGCACGCCCCCAATGATTGAGGCCCTGTTCCTAAGTGCCGGAAGTGTCAGGTCCAGGGTGACCGCGATCAGGGGAAAGCATGGCAGAACGGGTTTAAGACGGCGTGAGGGCAGCGTGCGCCGGCTGCGCAACACCCGGAAGGCATACCAGCTAGGCGCGGTCGCGTAGTGAGTATTTTTGGAAAGATGAAGACACGGGACGATGCATCTTCATCTTTCTCCAAATACTCAAATCCCGCCGGCTTCCGCATTTGCACCGGCTGCTGCGGCGCGGGGCTTCAGCCACGGGAAGCGTGCGCCGCCCTGGTGAAATCTTCGATCAGCGCGGCGTCTTTCTGCCCCGGCGCGCTTTCGACGCCGGAGGAGACATCGACCTGACGCGCACCGGTCATGCGGATCGCCTCGGCGACGTTGCCCGGGGTCAGGCCGCCGGCCAGCATCCAGGGTTTCTGCCAGTATTTGCGGCCCGCCAGCAGCCGCCAGTCAAAGGCCAGGCCATTCCCGCCCGGCAGCACGGCCTCTTTGGGTGGTTTGGCGTCGATCAAGAGCTGATCAGCCACCTGTTCATAAAGCGCAATCTGCGGCAGGTCGGCGGCATCGGCGATGCCAACGGCCTTCATCACCGGCAGGCCGTAGCGGGCGCGCACCTCGGCCACCCGCTGCGGGCTTTCCTTGCCATGGAGCTGCAGCATATCAAGCGGCACCGCGGCTGTGATCGCATCAAGCTCTGCATCTGCGGCGTTTACTGTCAGCGCTACTTTGCACAGGCCGGCGGGGGTTTCGACGGCCAAAGCTGCAGCCAGTTCGATGCTGACGTTGCGCGGGGACTTGGGGAAAAATACAAAACCGGCGTAAGCCGCCCCTGCCCCGGCAACGGCCGCAACATCCTGCGGCGCGCTAAGCCCGCAGATCTTGACCCGGATCTCAGTCATGGCGGTGTCAGCCCGCGTCTTCCAAAAGCGCCAGAACTTCGTCTTTGCCTTCGTTCTTCTGCTTTTTCAGCTTGCTCACTTCGCGGTTCAGCCTGCGCGCCTCGCGCGTCTTCTGCGCGGCTTCGCTGCGGTGCTTGTGCTCGCGCAGCCATTCCCACAGGAAGCCGATCACCAGCCCGGCGCCAACCCCGCCCAGCACCACCGCAAACAGCGGCAGCGCAATGGTGAAGTTGAAACCAAAAAGCTCGCCCAGCGCCGAGGGCATCAGCTTCAGTTCGACAAAAGATCGGTTTGCAAGGGCAACCGAAACCAGCACAATGGCCAGAGACCCCAGAACCGCGTAGCGAATGTAACGCATCAGGCTTTCCCGTTCAGGCGGTCCCTCAAGAGCTTGCCAGTCTTGAAGAACGGCACATGTTTTTCATCGACATGGACCGTTTCACCGGTGCGGGGATTGCGGCCGGTCCGCGAGTCCCGCTTTTTGACCGAGAAGGCGCCAAAGCCGCGCAGCTCAACCCGGTCGCCGCGGGACATCGCATCGGTCACTTCCTCGAACACCGTGTTCACGATCCTCTCCACATCCCGCTGATACAGGTGCGGGTTTTCGTCTGCAATCATCTGAATCAACTCAGAGCGGATCATGTTCTTTTTCCTCCCAGGCTGCCGGTATGTTCTGGCTATTATTTTGAGAGTATAGGAAAAATTCTTGCGTGGGGGAACAAAATGCCGCGGGTCCGGCAGCTAAATCGGCGGGAGTTCACCGGGTTTTCCGCCTCCAGGCTGCCATTTCGGGGCGGCAAGCTGCCGCCGCAGTGCGGCATTCCCCGTTGCCAGGCACGCTGCGGCGATTTGATTCGGAGCGGCAAACAGCCCCCGGATCACACGGGCCCCCGGCCCAGCCCTGCGGTGTGCCGGCCACAGCGGCGTGATGTTTCCCTGCCGTAGAATCTGCTGAGACCGGTTGATTCCGCCGCCAAGGAAGGCCGAAGCCGAAACCATTCACTTAACCGGCAGTGCAGGATGCGGCATACAGCCGCCGCACATGCCGCAAATGAAACTTTATTTCCACAAGGTAAAATTATTTGTTGTAAAGCGCCCTGGATCCGCCATCCTTTCCGTGAACCAGGCGTGTCAGAGGACCTGACCGGCCCGGTGCGTTTCGAACCGGCATGCTCGGCCCATTGGCGGCAGCATAGCCCGGCCTGTCAAAGCTGGTGGCAAACAACCGGCGGGAAGACAAACCAACTTGGAGAAAACTGGAAATGCCATTGGACGTGAGCACGATACACGCTCAGCAAGTTACGCTGAATTCACTGGTACAGAATATTCTGTACGCTTCTGGGATCGTCGGGGCCATTCTGGTCGTCGTCGGCCTGCTGCTGATTGATGCAGGCACTGCCCGGCGCAGGAATCTGTTCAACTCGACGATTGAAAAGACGCTGGGGTTCTTCCTCGGGTTTGCGACCTACTACGTCATCGGTTTTGGCCTGTGGGCCGGGCAGTATTACATCATGGAAGGCGCGACCATGATGGATTCCATCAAGGATTGGTGGCTGGGCGGCGCCCTGACCAATGCGATGGCGCACCATACGGACCCGGGAACCTTTCCGGGGCTGAACACCTTCCAGATCTTCATCTTTTTCCTGGCGGTGTTTGCCGGGATCATCAACATCCTGCTGCATTTCGCAGTATCTGAACGGATGAAGGCCTCGGCCTATTTCATCACCTGCATTGTCGCCGCGGTGGTGTCCTCAGGCCTCAGCTGGGCAACCTGGGGGTCGGTCGGGCCGCTGACCAATGCGGGCTTCCACGATTTCTTTGGTGTGGGTTTCGTCTATCTGTTCCCGGCCGGCATGGCGCTGGTATTCACGCCCAAGCTGGGCGCACGCCCCGGCATGATGGCGCCGCACCCGCGGATCTCGGCCTATCTGGCGCCGAGCATCGGGTTGTGCGCTCCGGGTCTTTTGCTGATCTTTGCCGGCTTGCCGATGGTGATCCTGTCTTGCCTGTTTTTCTTTGATCCCGAAGCGCTGGCCGTCAGCATCACCATGGCCGACACCAGCGTCGGCATTGCAATCAACAATTACGCGCTGGTCTGGGCCGGCGGTGCAGTGACCGGCCTGCTGATTGCCTATGCCACCGGTAAATACGCCTATACGCTGCTGGGCCCGCTGGCGGGCTATGTCGCGGGCGCGTCCGGCTTTGATGTCTATCTGCCCTGGCAGGCCTTCATCGTCGGACTGGTGGCGCCGTTCATTGCCTATGCGGTCTATGAGTTCACGCTGAAACGCGGCATCGACGAACACAAGCTGTTCCCGCTGTTCCTGGGCTGCGGTACCTTCGGAATGATCATGCTGGGCCTGTTCAAGGCTGGCACCCCGCGCGGCGGCTACTTCGGGGTTGAGGAAGGCGCCTATGCGTTCCAGCACGGGGAAATCTCGCTGGTGATGCAGCTGGCGGGCACGGCTGTCTGCATCGGCACCGGTGTTGTCACTGCGCTGGTTCTGGCCTTCATCCTGGAGCGGACCGTGGGGCTGCGGGTGTCCGAGGACGACCAGATCGACGGGCTGGACGGCAAGGTCTGGGACCTGGAGCCGGATGTCATCACCCACGCGGACAGCGTGCAGCGCGCCTGATCGCGCCGGGATCGGGAGAGAGGCCCTGGCGGAAGCCGGGGCCTTTTTTCGTTCGCGCCCCTGATACGGCGGGAATCGGCTATAGTCACTCTCATCAACAGAGAGGAGACCGCCATGCTGTACCCGCTTGCCTCGCTTGAGGCCGACAAACTGGAAGCGATCAAGAGCTTGGAAAAGGACATCGGCAGCCCTGTGGTGGCGCTGGCGGGTGTCGAGGCAAACACCGCCCCCCTGCCCGATGACCAGCTGAAGAAACTGCAGGAACTGGAAGCGGAACTGGGCGTTGTGCTGGTGGCCGTTCGGTCGAACTAGCAGGCGCAGCGGACAGGCGCGGCACTGGCCAGGACGCGGTTGAAACGCTGGCCGCTGCTGTGGCTGTTAAGGTCCGCTGTGCGGCACTTTTCGGACGTTTGCCCTTGCGGCTATTGCTTGCGCAGAAAATGCTCGCGGGCGCGGCATGGTTCCCGCCGCTACGCAGCGTGTGTCACCAGAGCGGATGAAGTGGATGGCTCCTGATCCACCGGCGTCTGAAGCCCAACCAGCATTGGAATGCACCTGGCATGTGCGCTGGCTCCAGCCGCATCCTCAGCCGTCAACGCATTTTCCCATAGACAGCCCCAAGAGCCCCGCGGCTTCCGCCTTGGGAGGTTTTTCAACGTGGGCCGGTGTCGCGCCAAGCCGCACCCTCGCGCCGCGGCCCGCGTCAGAAAACTTCATCAGAACCGGTCTTGACCCGGGCAATGGCGGTGCCGGCCCGCCCATGGTGATGTTCCGCTACGCACCTGGCTGGGGCGCCGGGCATGCTCTCCGCTTCCTCAAGGGCCAAGGACGAAGCCGCTCCGCGGCATTGGCGCGGGTGGCTGATGTTCAGCGATGATCTGACAGTGGTGCATTTGGGGAACGGCATTTCTGCCTGACGATTGAGCCCTTCTCAATCATCAGACAGGAGGCTCCCATGACAGAGGAGAGATCAACCCCGCTTCGAGAGCGGATGATCGAGGACATGCGCATCCGCGGGATGGGCGACAAGGCGCAGAAAGCGCATATCCGGGCGGTCAAGGATTTCGCCATTTTCCTCGGGCACCCGCCGGATACCGCCTCACCGGAGGAACTCCGCGCCTATCAACTGCACATGACGGATACAGGGGTCACGCCGGCGACTTTCAACGCCAGGATCGTGGCGCTCAGATTCTTCTTCGGCATGACCTGCGGGCGCGAGGAGATGAAGCGCTACATGCAGTTCCGCACCCAGCCCAGGAGGTTGCCTGTAGTCTTCAGCGTTGAAGAGGTATCGGACATCCTGATGGCGGCGCCGGGGCCCGGGCTCAAATACCGTGCCGCGCTCAGCATTTCCTACGGCGCGGGGCTGCGGGCCGCCGAGGTCTGTAACCTCAAGATCGGCGATATCGACAGCAACCGGATGCTGATCCATGTCGAACAGGGCAAAGGGCGGAAGGACCGGAAGGTGATGCTGTCACCCGGGCTTCTGAGCTTGCTGCGCGACTACTGGCGCGAGGCGCGGCCGGAGGGCTGGCTGTTCCCCGGCAAGCCGAAGATCAACCCGCTGTCGCCACGGCAGCTGAACCGCGCCTTCACGTCAGCGAAGAACATGGCCGGCATCAAAAAGGCCGCCACTCTGCATACCCTGCGGCACAGCTTTGCGACGCATCTGCTGGAGGCCAACACCGATGTCCGGGTCATCCAGGTGCTGCTCGGCCATGCCAAGCTGAGCACGACGGCCCAATACACCCATGTCGCCACCAAGACGATCCGTGACACGGTCAGCCCCTACGAGATGCTGGAGCAGTTGCAGGATCAGACAATCAAGCGAAGCCTGAAGTGACGGGGCACTGGGGTGTCCCGCCCGGGGCTGGAGATTGCTGATATATTCCGTGCCCATGGTGCCGCGTGGCGGCGGGCCAATGCAGGGCATGTCAGCCTGACCCAGCTCAAGGTGATGTCGGCAATCGAAGCCTGCCGGACCGAAGCGCTCGGCGGGCATGTGGCCGGGTGCGCCAAATGCGGCCATCGCCACATCGCCTACAATTCCTGCAAGAACCGGCACTGCCCGAAGTGCCAAGGGCCAGCGGCGCGCGACTGGATGGAAGCCCGCGCCGAGGACCTGCTGCCCGTGGAGTATTTCCACGTGGTCTTCACCCTGCCCGCAGAGATCGCCCGGATCGCCTCCTGGAACAAGCGGGCGGTCTACGGTCTGCTGTTCCGGGCGTCGGCACAAACGGTCATGACCATCGCAGCGGACTCCAAGCGCCTTGGTGCTCGGGTGGGCATGACCAGCGTGCTGCATACCTGGGGATCGGCGCTGACCCATCACCCCCACATCCATATGATCGTTCCCGGTGGCGGCCTGTCTCTGGACGGCGCGAGATGGATTGCCTGCAAGCCCGGGTTCTTCCTGCATGTGCGGGTCCTGTCGCGCTTGTTCCGGCGGCTGTTTCTGGAGGGGCTGATGGCGCTTCACCGCGCCGGGGAGCTGGCCTTCTTCGGCGACCTGGAACCGCTGGCGCAGGCCGATGCCTTCGCAGAGTGGCTGGCTCCTTTGCGCAAGTCCGAATGGGTGGTCTATGCCAAACCGCCCTTCGGAGGCCCGGAAGCCGTTCTCGCCTATCTCAGCCGGTACACCCACCGGGTGGCCATCTCGAACGCACGCCTCGTCAGCGCCGACGCAGGCACCGTGGCATTCCGTTGGAAGGACTACAGGATCAAGCGCGGCGACAGGCAGAAAGTCATGCGTTTGGCCACGCCCGAGTTCATCCGCCGCTTCCTGATCCACGTCCTGCCCGCTGGTTTCCACCGCATCCGGCACTACGGCTTGCTCGCCTCAGCGCAGCGCAAGGCCAACATCGCCCGGTGCCGTGCCCTGCTCGGGACAAGGTGCCCGGCTCAAGAACCGCCAGAAGCCGCCGAGGTTCTCCCGCTCACCCTGCGTGAGCCATGCCCGTGCTGTGGCGGAACAATGCATATCATCGAGATCTTCCGGCGCGGGCAAAAACCCCGGTCGCGCGCGCCACCGCGGAAGGAGGCGGCATGACGAAACGCCCGTCATTCCGGTATTGTGAACACCGGGCATCCGCAGCCGCCCGGCTGTCTCCATTTACGCCTGTACTCTCCTGCAAGCTCAGAACCACGCCGAAACGCCGCTTTCGTCGCAGCAATTGTCCGGAGGCCCCCGTTAAGAGCATCCCAACCGGCATCGGAATGCCTCCGGCTTGGCCGCTGGCTCCAACCGCAGACCCCGCCGTCTGCGCTCTTTCCCCATAGACAGCCCCAAGAGTCCCGCGGCTTCCACCTTGGGAGGTTTTCCAACGCGGGCCGATGTCGCGCCAAGCCGCACCCTCACACCGCGGCCCGCATCAGAAAACCTTCACCATCGCGGACAATTCGTGCAATGCAACGGCTATGAAGCCTATGAGAAGCTCACCAAGGCCGATCGGACCCTGAGCCATGGGTACTCGTCCATTGCTGGACGCATAGGCGCCGACGCTTCGTGAAGCGACTCGAAAAGGACGGTTTGCCGATCGCTGAAGAAACTCTGCGCCAGATCGCCGAGCTCAATACCGTCGAGAAATCCGTGCGCGGCCTGCCCGGCACGAACTCTCTGCGCCGGTCATCGCGGCCTTCTGGCCCTGGCTCGAGGCGCGGCTGTCACGCATTCCGCGTTCGTCCGAACTTGCCGAGGACAGCTGCCTTTCCGGCACGCTGCGCGCGTTGCTCGACGGCCATCCCAGAAGCCGCATCGACGACCTCATGCCCTGAAACTTCCCGCCCGCGTCAAGCCGCGCCGCGCAAGGGAGCGCCGGGGCGCTTGTTCCAGTTCGTGAAACGGGGCGAAAATTCGAATGCATAATTCCCAGGGGCGAGCGCCATAGAAGCGCGTGGATACCTGGCCTTCTGTGCGGCCTGCAGCGCAGCCCGGTCCAGAATTGAACTGCCGGAACTTTTGGAAATCGCCGCCGCAGTCAGCTGCCCTTGGGCCGAGACCCTTAAACGCACCCTTGCTGTCCCCTGTTCTCCTCCCCGGGGCAGCCGCATCTGAGGTTCGATTCGGGAGAGTACAGCCGCACCCCACCGTCGCTTCAACCGGGCTTCACGTGCAGAATTCCCGGTGTTGCGCTGTCCCCGTTCTCCAGCCTGGGCGGCGCAACCGAAAGAGGTGCCCGCGGAGCGATCTGCGAGGTCAGCAGGAAGAAAATCAGCAGCAGGAACACCACGTCGATCATTGGCGCGAGGCTGAGGCGCTTTTTTTCAAGCGCGGTGGTCCAAAGGCCAGCCTCATTCTGCGGCGTGCCGCAATGCCGGGCCGCCAGTTCCGCCTTGGCGGTGCGGGTGGTTTCCTTTTCTGCCCTCTCCGCAGTGAATTCGGGCTTCAGCACGGCCCGCACCGCAGACAGCGTTACCCGGTCCAGCGGTGTACGTCATGCGGTGGCTAGGCGTTGCGTGCCCCTCGCCCCATTGAACAAGCCATGTTTCGGTCCGCGGTTTGCGCCAGGCGCCCGCCTGCACAAGCCTGGTTACACGCCAGAAAAATAGCGCGAGGGTCAGCACCGACAGCCCTGCAATCACCCACAGGGCGGGGCCGCCGCGGCCGTGAAATCGATCAAAGGAGCAAGGGACATCGCAGCCTCCTTCAGTGGCCCGGGTTTTCCGGTTCTGTTTGCTCTGCACCGCGGTCAAAGCGCTCGGTGTAGGACGCTGTCAGGCGGCTGGGGCCGTGCAGCACCCGCCATTGCCGGATGCCATTGCGCCAGCCTGCCCGGCCTTCGCGGGTGTCCGGCTCTTCCGCCGCCCCGGCAGGGGCTTTTGTATTAAGCAGCTCCCAGACCGCCTGCTTGCCCTGGCAGTATGCTTCGGCGCCCCAAGCGCTCAGCAGTTTCTGGAACGCGTCAAAGGCGGCGCGGTTGAAGACCTTATCCTCGCCCAGGCGGCCAATCACCGGGTTCTCAGGATGGACGCCGCAGCAGGGCACCCAGCCTTCGGGGATGGGCGTGTTGGCGGAATGGGTGCGCTCGGCGCGCAGCAATTTGGGCAGCACATGGGTATGCGGGCCTTCGGGGGACTTGCCGCCGGTGTCGGGACCGCCGATCATCTGGTAAACCTCTACCCGGCCGAGGCGGGTCAGCAGCACCCGGTGTGGGTGATGTTTCAGGATTGCAGCCATCGCTGGATTGCCGTGCTCAAACAGCGAGCGGCCGGCGTTTTTGTTCAGCACCTCCAGCAATTCCGGATCGGCGGTGCGGATGCAGAAATCCGCCTGGTACTGGCCCAGGCCCATGTCGAACAGCAAAGCGCCGCGGTCTTCGCCGCGCAGGGCGCCTTCGTCAGGGCCAAGCGCGGTCAGCACATCGCGCCGGTTCATCGCGGCCTCGGCCTGCGGCAGGCACAGCGACACGGCTTGCGTCCAGCGGTGCGGCTTGGGGCTGAGCGTTTCATAAGCAACCGGGCGCACGCCCTCCAATGTGTCGATGCGCACGCCGCCGCGGGAGGTTACCTGCATAAGCCCGGCATGTTCCTGCGGCGCCGGATCGCCATAGACGTGGTGGAACTCACCAATGGCGCCATAAGACCCCATGTTCCAGCCGCAGTCTTCCTGCATCAGCGCGTCTTTCAGCACCTGTTCAATCTCAGGCATGTGCTGCCCTCCTGTTGGTTGTTTTCCACTCCAGGGCGCCGGTGTGGACGGCCTGGTAAACGGCTTTGCCGATGGCTTCGCCGGTGGCGGTGTGCAGCCCGGCATAGGGGCTTGCGCCGGTCGGGGCAGCCAGCGCGAGGCAGTCGGTTCCGGTGCCGGTCGCCGTTCCGCTTGGCAAAGTGATCCCAGTGTCCATCACGGCCGCTGTGCGGGCCTGGACCGCGATGCTCATCGCTTCGATCAGCCCGGCGTGGGTCAGCCCTTCGGAGAGGCGCAGTGCGACATTGATGGTCCCCCAGTTACGGCTGGCGTAGTCCATCCGGCTCCCAACCCGCTCGGCATTGGACAAGCCGACAGTGGCCACCGCATGAGCGCTGATGCCTTCTATCGTGACTGAGGCCTCGCAATAGCGGCGTACATCGCGAGAGGTGAGGAAGGCCACGGCATCCTCGCAGCCCCTCTGCGCCAGTTCACCTGCGAACCACTCGGTGACATCCAGATCCGGTGGCAGGTCGCTGTTGCGGACTTCGCGCCACAGGATGCGGCGGGCGGTGACAAGGCCGGGGCGGTTCACTGCCCAGCTCAGCACCTGCATTTCGGCACCGAGGTCAAATTCGATCCAGGGGCGTTCCAGGTTGACGGCAGTCATCACAGTACCTCCAGCGGCTGGAACACAGGCCCTTGCGCAGTGTGTTCATGCCAGATCGAGATGCCAAAGGCGTGGGCCATCAGGTCCGGTGTCAGCACCTCAGCGGGCGCACCGTCAGCCAGTATTCCGCCTTCGGCCAGCAGGATCAGCCGTGTGCAGTGGCGTGCGGCCAGCCCAAGGTCGTGCAATGATACCAGCGCGGCGCGGCCCTCGGCAGCAAGGCCTGCAAAAACCTCCATGGTGGAGATCTGATGCGCCGGGTCCAGCCCGGCGGCGGGCTCGTCAGCCATCAACAGCGGCGTGTCCTGCGCCAGCGCGCGGGCAATCAGTGCGCGGGCCTGCTCGCCGCCCGACAGGCGCGACGCTGCGCGCTGCCGGAACGGATCCAGTCCCATGCGCTCAATCGACTGATCGACCAGCGCCTGATCGCCAGGCGGCAGCCGCAGCCTCTGCGGCAGATGCGGCAGGCGGCCAAGCGCCACCAACCGCTCCACCGGGATCGGCCAGGCAATCTCGCGCGATTGCGGCATCCAGGCCACCGCGCGGGCGCGCTCCGACGCTTTCATCGCCGCCAGCGAGCTGTGCCCCTGCGCCGGGATCAGCCCCAGCGCGGCACGCATCAGGCTGCTTTTGCCGGCGCCATTCGGCCCCAACAGGCCGACGAACTCACCTGCTTGGATTTCAAACGACACATCACGCAGCACCGGGCGGTTCCGCAAGGTGACAGAGAGGTTCCGAACCGAAAGCACGCTCATGCCAGCCCCTTCCGCGTCTTGTAGATCAGATGCAGGAACAGCGGCGCGCCGACCAGGGCGGTGACCACTCCCAGCTTGAGGTCGCGCGACGGCAGGATGATCCGCACCGTGATATCTGCCAACTGCAGCATGATGGCGCCGCCAAGCGCCGAGGCCCACAACAGCCGCGACGGCTGTCCGCCCACCAGGGGCCGCAGGATATGCGGCACCACCAGACCGATGAAGCCGATGGCCCCGGCCACCGCGGTTGCACCGCCGACAATGCTGGCGGTTCCAATGACCAACAGCAGCCGCAGCCGGTTCAGGTTCATTCCCATCGTCTGGGCCGCATCCTCGCCCAGGGTCAGCGCATCCAGCCCCCGCGACAGCGTCATCAGGATCGCGGCTCCCGTCAGTGCAAAGGGCAGCACCAGCCAGACATGCAGCATCGAGCGGTCCGCCAGCGAGCCCATCATCCAGAACACGATCTCATTGGCGGCAAAGGGGTTGGGCGACAGGTTCAGCACCAGCGAGGTGAGCGCCGCTGCCATCGCTGAGATCGCGATCCCCGCCAGGATCAACGTCAGCGAGCCGCCCTGCGGTCCGGCCAGCGCCATCACCAGAAACACACCCGCCAAAGCTCCCGACAGAGCGGCCAGCGGCAGGCCCAGGGTGAGGCTGGCCGCCAGCCCGGTGTTGATTGCCAGCACCGCCCCCAGCGCCGCTGAGGAGGACACACCGATCAACCCCGGCTCCGCCAGCGGATTGCGCAGATAGCCCTGCATCGCCGCCCCCGCCAGCCCCAGCCCGCCGCCGATAATCACCGCCAGCAGCGCCCGCGGCAGCCGGATTTCGCGCATCACCAGCGTCAGTGGGCCATAGCTGTTGTCAAAAAGGGCCGCCAGGCTTTCGCCGATGCCCACATCCGCAGGCCCCACGGTCAGCGACAGCAGGAACAACGCCAAAACGGCCGTGGTAAGCATTAGCATCAGACGGGTCATTCCCGGCCCTCCTTTTCAAGAAACGTGCGGCGTTCCTCGGCCAGCGCCGCCACCGCGCGCAGCACATGCGGGGTGCCGCAGACCCAATCCGCATCGCGAATCTGCCCGGCACCGCTGCGGCCCGCCAGGCGGCGCACTGCCGGATGCAGCAAAACTTCCTCGCTGCGCGAGCCGCGCGGATAGGGAGAGGTTCCGATCAGCAGGTCCGGTTCCGCCATCGCCAGCACCTCCAGCGGCATATGACCGGAGCGGCCATAGCCCAGCTCATCCGCGATATTGCGCAGCCCCGCCGCGCGCAGGATCTTGCCCGCCAAGGTCATGCTGCCGGAAGTGAACCCGTTGGCGGCATAAAGCGCGGCGCGCGGCGCCTCCGGCCCGGCGTGCTCGAACGTTTCCAACTGCCGGCCATAGTCTGCCAGCAGTGCGCGGGCCGCGTCTTCACGGCCCAGAACCTCCCCCATCTGCAGGATGCGCGCGCGCACATCCTGCAGCGAGCTGGCAGGCTCGAACACCACCACCGGCACGCCAAGACGGCGCAGCATATCCGTGGTGGCCGGTGTCGAATAGGCGCCGGCAATCACTAGGTCGGGCCGCAGCAAATAAATCTCCTCTGCCAGCCCGTGGTTGACGGGATAGGCCATGGCCACGTCAGCCATGGCCGAGGCGCGATTGTCCCGCGCGATGTAGGAGACCGATGCCAGCTGGCCGGGGGCCGCAAGCAGCATCGCCAGCTGGTCAGTGCAAAGGTTCATCGACACCACGCGCGACGGCCCGGCAAAAGCACCGGTGGCGGCCCACAAAAGGACCAGGACTATGCCGGACAGCCTGCGCATGGATCAGAACGAGGCCCTTACGCCGACATAGGCGGCGCGGCCGCGCTTGGCGTAGCCCCAGACGTCCGCGTAGTCCTCGTCGAACAGGTTGGTGACGCGCCCGGTCAGCACCACGTTATCCGTCAGCTCATACTGAGCAGCCACATCAACGGTGGTGTAATCCGGCAGCTCAGCTGTGGCAAAGGAGCCAAAGAACTGGCTGTCCCAATTGCCTGCCACATGCCGGATGTCCGCGGTGACAGAGCCGCGGCCATTGAAAGTATCCAGTGTGGCGCTCAGCAGAAGCTCGTGCTCCGGGCGGCGGATCTCGACCGAGCCATTGGGGTTGGTGGCGTCCAGATAGGTGTAGGACAGACGCAAATCAAGTGTGTCGGTGGCTTCCAGACTTGCCGCCAGCTCTACGCCTTTGCGTTCGCTGTCACCGGCTTGGTTGCGGTAGGAGAACGTGGTTGCGTTCACCATGTAGCTCTCGATCTCTCCCGTCAGGGTTTCGTCAAAATAAGTCACATCGACCAGCCCGCGCCCCTGCAGGAACGGTACCTCGACCCCGAAATCGAAGCTGCGGTTTTCCTCTGGCTGCAAGCTCGGATTGCCAAGGTAGGTGGTGGCGCCGAATGTACTGCTGGCAAACAGCTCAAAGTAAGACGGGTTCACGATCCCTGTCCCGGCAGAGCTGTGCAGCCGCACGCCGCTGCCTGCGAAGGTATAAGAGGCACTGGCGGTCCAGCTGGTGGCGTCTTCGAATACGCTGTTGTTGTCGTGGCGTATCCCGAGCTGCAGATCGAGGCCGTTGGCAAAGCTGCCGCGGTATTCCAGGGCAATCGAATTGGTTTCGCGCGCAAAGGCCGGGTTAGAGCTGCTGGAGTCCTCTTCCCATTCCAGCATTGCGTTCAGAAGGTGGTCTGCCTGATCCGCCGGCTGCCCGTCCAGGCCAAAGCTCAGCAGGTATTTTGCTGCTTCGGTCTTGGTCTCTGTCGGTGTGCCGCCATTGAAGGAGCGGTCAAAGTCAGTGCGTTCCAGCGACAACCGATGCTTCAGACGGCCGCCCAAGGTGTCCAGTTCAGCATAGACCTGGGCCAGTTGCTCATCGCGGTCACTGAATTGCGTGGGATCATCCACGACATAGCTAGCCGCATCCGTTGCAGTGAATGAGGTGCTGTCGCTGTCATAGCGCTCATCCGAAGTGCGGACGTTGAAGCCAAGTTTCAGCCGGTCGGTGACGAGGTAATCGCCTTTCAGCTGCAAGGTGTTGCGGCGGATGCCGTCCTCTTCACCGCCATCGCCGGAGGCATCGTAGCCGTCGTCATTGTCATGGGCGAGGCTGAAGGAAATGCCGCCGCGCTCGATCCGTGACGAGATCCGCGCCGACGCCCGGTAGTCGTCCGAACCCGCCTCGGCGCTGCCGCCGTATTCCGTGCCGATACCGCCGGACTTGGTGATGATGTTGATCACACCGGCTGAGGCGTTGGAGCCGTAAAACACCGACTGCGGGCCGCGCAGGACCTCGATCCGCTCGATATTGGCTGTGTCCAGGCCGGACAGGATGTACTCGCTGTCACCGCCCGAGGCTTCGACACCGTCGATCAGGATCAGCGTGTGATTGGCTTCGGCGCCGCGGATGCGGACCTGGGTAAAGCTGTCGCCGGAGCCGTTTATCATCAGGCCGGGAACGGAACGCAGAGCGTCTTGCACGGTGGTGATGCCGCGGTCTTTGATCTCTTCGCTGGTCAGAACTGTGACGGAGCGGCCGTATTTCCGGGCCTCAACCGGTGTGAAGCCGCCGGAGATGATAATCTCCGCCAGGTCGGTGACCTCTGGATCCTGGGCGGTTGCGATTGCGGGGGTGACGGCCAGGGCCGCGGCCAGGGTCAAGCTTGCCTTGCGCATATTCCATTCCTCCCGGCCCGCGCAACAATCGCAGGCCAAGTGACTGCCCAAGCGGGCAGTGTATTCGGGTCGGGTCTTTGGAAGGCTTTGCCTCCGCAGACGGTGAAAACTGCCACCACTACGGAAATCCGTTATCTACGGCGCGCCCCGCACCGGGAAAGGGTGATCATCCTGGCAGGTCTCCTGACTCGCGGGTCGAAGCTTTGCCGCGCCTTCCCGCCCCTTTGGGCAGTGGCATCTCGCAGCATTGCTCTCCGCTCACAGTTGCGGGGGCAGTCACGGATTCAGCGCCTGTTGGCTACACTTCACCGTGTTCCCTTTTACCCGGGTGGTCTCCCAGCCGGACCAGAATGTCCGGGACTTAGGCAAACTGGAATTGTTCTGTCAAGCGGAAGCAAACTCAACCAAGGTTGCTATGGATTGGCTTCAGGATGGAATGAAAAAACAATTGTTTTAATTTAGGGGCTTACGTCCGGAAAATCCCCGTGAAGAAATTTGATTTTGAGCACCGGGGATGCGGCTTAAGTCCTAACAGGAGTATGCCGAACCGCGGCCGATACTGCTGTTCAATCTCAAGCGGGACTTAGGAGGCGAGATCTTGCATTGCAGGCAAGCCCGTCATTGCTCCTTTCCAATGCCCGTTGAAAACTGGAAGGTCCGCTTTTGCGGGTAGTGTCAAAAGTGTTTCCTTTTGCCCTGTCTGCTTGCAGCCGCGGTGAATGAAAGGCGTCTCCGCGCCTCGGGCATTGCCCACCAAAACATCGCTGAACCATGCCTAACCCTCCGCACTTCCTTTTGCCGTGCGGCGGGCGGTTTCCGGCAGCGTAGCGGGCCGACGCGCTGCACGCGTGCCGCGAGAATTCGGCACTTCTGCAATGGGCTCGAACCAGCTCTCCCACCCAAGAAAAAAGCCCCGCAGACACCTGCGGGGCTTTCGTTTTCAGCAGCCGTGAGGCCGGGGAGATTACTCGTCGCCCGACTTCAGTGCGGCGCCCAGGATGTCGCCCAGCGATGCGCCGGAGTCCGAGGAGCCATACTGTTCCACAGCTTCTTTCTCTTCTGCAATCTCGCGTGCTTTGATCGACAGGCCCAGACGGCGGGTCTTGGAGTCGACGTTGGTGACGCGGACGTCGACCTTGTCGCCAACCGAGAAGCGCTCGGGGCGCTGGTCGGCACGGTCACGCGCCAGGTCGGAGCGGCGGATGAAGGACTTCATGCCTTCGTATTCCACCTCAACGCCGCCGTCTTCGATCGCGGTCACGTTCACGGTCACGATCGAGCCGCGCTTCACGCCGCCAACCGCTTCTGCGAACTTGTCGCCGCCCAGAGCTTTGATCGACAGCGAGATACGCTCTTTGTCGACGTCCACTTCGGAAACAACGGCCGAAACCATGTCGCCTTTGCGGTAGTTCTGGATCGCTTCTTCACCGCGCTCGTCCCAAGACAGGTCGGAGAGGTGAACCATGCCGTCGATGTCGCCGTCGAGACCAATGAACAGACCGAATTCGGTGATGTTCTTGACTTCGCCTTCGACCTCGGTGCCTTCCGGGTTGGCTTCGGAGAAGACTTCCCACGGGTTGCGCATGGTCTGCTTGAGGCCCAGGGACACGCGGCGCTTGGCACCGTCGATTTCCAGAACCATGACGTCGACTTCCTGGGAAGTGGAGACGATTTTGCCCGGGTGGACGTTCTTCTTGGTCCAGGACATCTCGGAGACGTGCACCAGACCTTCGACGCCCGGTTCCAGCTCAACAAATGCACCGTAATCGGTGATGTTGGTGACGCGGCCCTTGTGGACCGAGGACAGCGGGTACTTGGCGCCAACCAGATCCCACGGATCTTCCTGCAGCTGCTTCATGCCGAGGGAGATACGGTGGGTCTCTTTGTTGATCTTGATGACCTGAACCTTGACGGTTTCGCCGATCGACAGGATCTCGGAGGGGTGGTTCACACGGCGCCATGCCATGTCAGTGACGTGCAGCAGGCCGTCAACGCCGCCCAGGTCAACAAACGCACCGTATTCGGTGATGTTCTTGACCACACCGTCGACCGCTTGGCCTTCGGTCAGGTTGCCGATGACTTCGGCACGCTGTTCGGCACGCGATTCTTCTAGGATGGCGCGGCGCGAGACAACGATGTTGCCGCGGCGGCGGTCCATCTTCAGGATCTGGAACGGCTGCTTCAGACCCATCAGCGGGCCGGCGTCGCGCACGGGGCGCACGTCGACCTGCGAACCGGGCAGGAACGCAACAGCGCCGCCCAGGTCGACAGTGAAGCCGCCTTTGACGCGGCCGAAGATCGCGCCTTCGACGCGCTGATCGTCTGCGTATGCTTTTTCCAGGCGGTCCCAGGCTTCTTCACGGCGGGCCATCTCACGCGAGATAACGGCTTCGCCGCGGGCGTTTTCAGCCGAGCGCAGGAAGACTTCCACTTCGTCGCCGACAGCGATTTCAGCAGCTTCACCGGGATTTGCGAATTCTTTCAGATCAACGCGGCCTTCCATTTTGTAGCCGACGTCGATGATGGCCTGACCGGCTTCGATTGCCAGTACTTTGCCTTTGACAACCGAACCCTCGTCCGGAGTGTCCATTTCGAAGCTTTCATTCAGGAGGGCTTCGAAGTCCTCCATTGATACGTTTTGAGCCATGAGGTCTCAGATTTCCTTTTCATACGGTTTTTCTGGCCATGCGGTTGTCTCCGCCGGTCTTGGTTCAGCCGCACAGGACGTGGCCCGAATCACATCTGATCAAACAAACACAAAGGGCCGAGGTGTGCCTCAGCCCTGCTCAGATGTGTCATCCGGACGTTGACCGCCCTTGTACCGACAGCGCGCGTATAGGCGGATTCCCGGTTACGTGCAAGGGGAAGCTGATCAGAGCTGCGGCAAGCGGCCTGGATTGCCGTTTGCCGCAGTGTTCACGCCTCAGGCGATCTCGGTCACGATGCTGTCGCGGGATTTGCGGACCTTTTTCATCGGCAAGAGCCAGTCGCCCTGTTCTTCCCGGGTGCCGAGCGGCAACAGCAGGACCGAGCGCAGGCCACGGTCCTTGAGACCCAGGATTTCATCGATTTTTTCCGGCGTGAAACCTTCCATCGGGGTGCTGTCGACCTCCAGTTCGGCGGCGGCGGCAAGGGCGAAGCCCACCGCGATATAGGCCTGGCGGGCAGCGTGGTCGTGGTTGGTGCGCTCTTCACGCGGCAGATAGGTCGCCTTGAGGTTATCATAGTACTGGTTCAGCATCGGAATCTCGCCGCGCTCTTCGGTCATCTGGCGGGTGACCGCGTCGATGCGGTCTTCCGAGTAGTTGTCCCAGGCGGCAAAAACCAAAAGATGCGAACCGTCGGTGATCTGGGCCTGATCCCAGGCATGCGGGCGGATCTGCGCGCGGATTTCAGGGTTGGTGATGACAAACACCTCAAACGGCTGGGTGCCGGAGGAGGTCGGCGCCATGCGGATCGCCTCGATAATCTGCTCGACTTTTTCCTGCGGCACCGGTTTTGCCGGGTCCATCTTCTTGGTTGCGTAGCGCCAGTTCAGTTTCTCGATCAGGGTGCTTTTGCTCATGTCTTGGATCCTTTCTCGGCAGGCTGCCAGGGGTGGTATATATTTGTGACTGGCTATTTAAGGGGTACCGGAAGGGGCGCAAGAAGGCACAGGTTTGAGCCCCGGTAACACGGAAGGAACCGCCATGGCAGACGCCGCCAAATGCCCGGACTGCAGCCGCATAAACGAGGTGCTGTCGCGGGTCGGGGACCGCTGGAGCGTGCTGGTGGTGATCTCGCTGGCGCAATACGGGGTGCTGCGGTTCAACGAGCTGAAGCGGAACCTGGGGATTTCCCAGCGGATGCTGAGCCTGACCCTGCGCAGCCTGGAACGCGACGGGCTGGTCAGCCGCACCTATTACCCGACGATCCCGCCCAAGGTGGAATACGCGCTGTCCCCGCTGGGAGAATCGTTCCGCGAGCCATTGCGCGCGCTGGGGCTTTGGGCACTGGAGCATTTGCCGGTGATCGATGCCGCACGGGCCGAGTTCGATGCGGCTGCGGAGGCGGAAAAGAAATCCGCCTGATGGCACTGAATGGCAGGGTGCCCGGATCAGTGCCAACCGCGAGGGCTTGCTATTTGCGGATGTTCCAGACCCCGGCATCGCGCCGCATTAGGGACTGTTCCGCGGCGTTCAGCCGGGTCGCGGCGGCACCGGGATCCTTGCTGCCGCCCGCATTGTTCCAGATCTTCAGGGCCGATGCCGGACTCCAAGGCAGGCAGGCAGAGGCCAGCCAGCGCCGCAGCCCGGGCGGCAGTGCGTCATAGGCCTGCATCGGGTCCCCTGCCCGGCGCCGGCGTTTCAAGCGGGAGTTCAGATTCCGGCCTGCCTTGCCGTCAGCCATTGCGGCGCCAGCCAGGGAAGGGATCGTCCAGCGCGTTCCAGGCGGGATCAAAGCCGCCCGGTGCCTCCGGCATCAGACAGCCATCCAGACAGGCGGTGATCGCGTCTTTATCCAGCCCCGCCCCGATAAACACCAGCTCCTGGCGGCGGTCACCCCAGGTTTCATCCCAGTTCTGCAGGAACTCGCGCCGGGCCTCGGGGTGGGCGGGCCAACGTTCTGTTGGCACTGCAGCCCACCACAGGCCCAGCGGGCGGACCGAGGAGATTGCCCCGGCCAACGAAAACTCCGCAGCCCATTCAGGGCGGGTTGCCAGCCAGAAATGCCCCTTGGCCCGGATCACGCCGGGCAGATCGCCGTTCAGCGCCGCATGGATCTGGGCGGGATCAAAGGGTCGCCGGGCGCGGTAGACAAAGGAGGAAATGCCGTATTCCTCTGTCTCCGGCACGTGGTGTTCAAACCCGTAAAGCTCCTTGGCCCAGAGAGGGTGCTCATGGGCGCGGTCGAAATCGAAACGGCCGGTGTTAAAGATCCTGTTGCCGTCCACCTTGGAATGATCCGCGTGGATAACTTCGGCATCCGGGTTCAGCGCCTTGATGACGGCCATGGCTGCGGCTGTCTGATCCGGCCCTGCGTCCGACACTTTGTTCAGGATGATAACATTGGCGAACTCGATCTGGTCGGTCAGCAGGTTGACCAATGTGCGGTCATCTTCCTCGCCCAGGCTTTCGCCGCGGTCGCTGAGGAAATCGTGGCTGCTGAAGTCCTGCAATAGGTTGACCGCATCGACCACCGTCACCATCGTATCCAGCCGGGCAACATCCGACAGGCTGGCGCCTTCGGCATCCCGGAAATCGAACGTTGCGGCCACCGGCAAGGGTTCGGCAATTCCGGTGCTTTCGATCAACAGATAGTCAAAGCGCCCCTCCCCCGCGAGGCGGCGCACTTCTTGCAGCAGGTCATCGCGCAGGGTGCAGCAGATGCAACCGTTGGTCATCTCAACCAGTTTTTCGTCCTGCCGCGACAGTTCGGACTCGCCGCGCACCAGGTCTGCGTCGATGTTCACTTCGCTCATGTCATTGACGATCACCGCAACCTTGCGGCCCGCGCGATTGTTTAGGACGTGGTTCAAGAGCGTGGTCTTGCCCGCCCCAAGAAAGCCGGACAGGACCGTAACCGGCAGCCTCTTATCTGTCATGCGGAATCTCCATATGTTATATCATAACAAAATTACGAACTGGGTAGCAGCCTGTATCGCAACCCGCAACCCTGGAACCAGCAGACGGGCTATGGCCTATGGGTGCATTCTGCTTTCCGGATAACGCAAAACGGCATTCAGCTGCTGTGTTTCGCTTGCAGTCTGGACCGGCAGTCAAGAGCAGGGGCACTATGAGCCAGCAACTGAATTTCCTTGCCATCATCTCCGGCGAGCACCGCAAGGATGCGATGGGTTGTGCTGGCCATCCGATTGTGAAAACCCGAACCCGGATGCGCTGGCCGCACGGCTTATGCGTTCAACCACACGCCGACGCCCGGCGAGCATGACCAGAAGCGCGAAGGATCGCCGCTGTAGTTCTTGCTGACGATCCGGCCTTTCCCTAGGCTTGTGAACGGGAGGGTCTGCAATGACACTGAACGAAGCGATCGCAAGCCAGCCGCTCTGGGTGCAAATCTGGGTCAACATTCTGTTCCTGGGTGCTTTTGTCCTGCCGCTGGCGCTGCTGATCTGGAAGCCCAGCCGGGTGGCCGGGCTGGCCACCGTGGTGGCCAGTGTATTGGCGGGGGCTGGAGTTTACTGGTTATACGGGCAGCTTGGATATGTACGCCTCTTGGGACTGCCGCATGTGGTCCTGTGGACACCTCTGCTGATCTGGCTGTGGCGGCAGCGGGCACAGCCTGGAATGCCCGTTTGGCCGCGGCGGATCATCCTGGCTGTCTGCACAGTGATCGCAATTTCGCTGGTCTTTGATTATGTGGATGCGGCGCGGTATCTGCTGGGAGAGCGGCAGCCGTATTGACCGCTGCCGCACACAAAAGTTTTGAAAAAACTTTTGTGTGCGCATAGAAGTCGATATCCTGCTCGCTGTCCGGTTCGCCGGCGCGAGACATTGGTCCGAGATATGCAGATACACTTTTTCAACCCAGGGCACGGCCTGCAGGTCCTCAAAAAAACCTGCGTTTGTCTTTTCCGAACATGAGCAGCGGAATTCAAAGTATTTACCCAAGGCCTGCAGGCGATGCGCCATGGCCCATAAAATAAGAATTGGCGGCATCCTTGGCCAGCGCGAAGTGGTTGATGGGCTTGGAGTTGAGCACCACCCAGCCTTCCTCGAAGATCCGGCGCATGAGCTTGGAGCCACCGCTGCCAATGGCTTCGCACAGCACCGCGATCAAGAGCGGTTGCGGCACACCACCGTCCATCACCGAATGCACCCGCGCGGTATGGCCGAGATTGCGCACGTAATTGCCGTATTGGCGGCCTCCTGCAGGCCCTTACCGAGACAACCGAACAGGGAGCGGGCGAACGGGCTGGCGCATTCTGGCACCCGGGCGGCGTTCGCCTCGTTGATATAGGTGGCGGGATCCGCCACGCGTTTCAGGGTCTCGAACGGGTGCGCGCCATCCATGAAGCGGCGCCTGGCGCAGGGGTCGCGGGTGGCGGCGCTTTTGGCGTGAGCGCCAAGGCCCAGCCGGTGTTTGCGGCCCGGCGTCTGACCCATTGTCTGGCCCGGCGCCCACAAGCAGGCCCGCTGTTCCTGCGCGTCCGCCCGTGCCCTTCCCGGCGGCTTCGGGGCGGCGGAAAGACGTCCGGGACAGCGGCCGCAGCCTGTCCAGATCCGCAAGTGCTGCCAGGAGCGTCAGGGTGTCCATCGGATAGGCGCCCAGATGCACAGGCCGGTTGCAGTAGGAAAACAGTTCGCCCAGGAATTGCCGCTGATGTGTTGCAGCTTGGCGACGATGCACGGCCCGGCCAGCAGCAGTTTGGCGGCGGTCAGACGCAGCGCTGCCAGTTCCTGCGCGGTCAGCTTGGTCTCGAAATGGGCGGCGTTTTCCTGCGCAACCGGCAAGACCGCTTGCAGCGCCGCCTGCCCCGGCGAGGCCATGCTCATCCGGTAGCCCAGGGAGTTGCGGACCTGGGAGCGCCGGTCCGTCACGTTAATTGACATTGCCACCTATATTGCCGAAAAAGGCCAGCTGTATTTCTGCGCGTGTGCCTGCGGGCCTTGTTCGGCCGGGCAACAGATCCGGCCGCACCGGCTGTTAAGCCGGTTATCACGCTTTCCTGCCCGGACATTATGTGTATATATATTGTCATTAAATTTTTTTAATCGAATTGGGAATCCGAATGCCAGCCCCCCGCGAAAACATGAGCTACAGGGACATCAAGCAGGTCGTTCTGGACCGGATCCAAAACAAGATCTGGGCGCCGGACAGTCTGCTGCCCAGCGAAACGGACCTGGCTGTTGAATTCTCAAGCACGCGCACCACTGTGAACCGGGCGCTGCGGGAGCTGGCCGAAGAAGGCTATCTGGAACGCAAACGGAAGGCCGGGACGCGGGTTTTGAATTCACCGGTCCGCAAAGCCCAGTTTTCCATCCCCCTGGTGCGGGATGAAATCGCTGAAACCGGCGCCGCCTACCGGTATTCCCTGGTGGAAAGCCGTATCATGCCCGCCCCGGCATGGCTGTCAGCCCGGCTTGATATCCCTCAAAAGCAGGAGGTTCTGCATATCAGATGCATGCATTATGCCGGCAATGCGCCGTTCCAGTATGAAGTGCGCTGGGTTGTGACAGACAGCATCCCCGACGTTCTGGAGGCGGATTTCACCCAATCCGGTCCGAATGACTGGCTGGTGCAAAAAGTACCCTTCACAAATCTTGAGCTGAGCTTCATGGCGACCAAGGCCGATCAGACAGTGTCCGAGTTTCTGGACGCCCCATTGGGGGATCCGTTGTTCACTGCGGAAAGGATTACTTGGCTGCGCACCAAGCCTGTAACGCTGGCAAAGCTGTTTTTTGCTCCCGGATATAAAATGACGACTCATCTGTAAGGTTTGCGCCGGCACGCTTGGCGGCCTGCGGTGCTGGCGCCAGGTTCGGAATTGGAAATGCCCAGCGCCTGCAACCGGCATCTTAAGGCCGCCAGACAGCATCCTGGCCTACACGGGTGATACTGGCGGACAGGGTCTTGAACTCGCTCCGGATATAGCCCGCGAACCGCTTGACGGAGGGCCGCATTGGCTGGGCTTCATAGCGTAAAATGCCCAAATGCCGGTCCGGATCGCCAATGCGGACCGGCAGGGCGCTGATTGATTTCTGGCGCCGCATCATGAACACCACGGAAAACGGCAGCACCGTCAGAGCGTCGGACCCCGTAAGGATACTGACCACCGCGCTGAGGGAGCCGCCGGAGAAACTGACCTTGAAGTCCTTCACTCCGATCCCTTCAAGCACCGCGCGCAGGTCATGGTAAAGCGGGCTGTCCGCCGGTGGCGCAATCCAGGAATACTGCGCAATTTCCGGCAGCTTCACTGCCCCGCGCCGGACCAGCGGATGCCCTGCCCGGCAGGCGATGACGTTGCGCCCGGGCAGGATCTGGTCAAAGGAAAACCCCTCAGGAATTGACGCCTGCCGCATCGGCAGAATGGCCAGGTCAAGGGTTCCCTCCTTCAGCTTCGGCATCAGATCGCCGGGGTAGCCATAACTCTGGTCGATGCGCACGTCCGGGTAGCCCATCTGAAACTCGGCGATCATGGGCGAGATCACCCCGTCGAGGAACACCGGCGTGCCGGCAACCCGCACTGCGCCGCTTTTGCCGCGCTGGAACTGTTCCAGAACCGCACCGCTGCGGCGCACTGCCAGAAAGACCTTTCTGCCCTCCTCTGCCAGGGCGAGGCCCAATTCGGTTGGCTGCAGCGGGCGCCTGCCCGGCTCAAACAAGGGGGCGCCGACGCGCTCCTCCAGCATCGCAAGCGATCGCGAAAGGCTTGGCTGCGACTTGCCAAGCAGCTCTGCCCCTTCGGTCAACCCGCCACGATCAACGATGGCAAACAGCATTTCAAGATGACGGGGATCCAGCTTCATATCACAAGGGTATATTAATGCCTTCAAGTTCGATCAAGTTCGAAAAATTATCCATCATACTGGTGTCACACCCGGTTTGGAGGCACCCGGCATGTTCGACACTGCAAAATACGGATCAGATCAGACCGTCATCTTTGAGGCGGGGCTGCACCGTACCCTGGACCGTCATGTTTCTGCGCTGGATGCCAACCGCGTTCTGGTGCTGACCACACCGCATCAATCGGATCTCGGACTTGAGCTGGCGGCGCAGCTGGGCGCCAAGGCGGCAGGTGTGTTCTGCCGCGCCGCAATGCATACGCCGGTCGAGGTGACCGAGGAAGCCCTGGCCCATCTGCAGGATGTCGGCGCGGACACTGTGCTGGCGGCCGGCGGCGGTTCGACCATCGGGCTTGGCAAGGCACTGGCCCTGCGCAGCGGCGTCACCCAGATTGCCCTGCCCACGACCTATGCCGGCAGCGAATGCACGCCGATCCTCGGCCAGACTGAAAACGGGGTGAAAACCACGGTAAATGAAAGCAATCTGCGCCCGGCCACCGTGCTTTATGACCCGGAACTGGTGGCAACCCTTCCGGTACCGATGACCGTGACAAGCACGCTCAATGCCATGGCCCATGCCGTCGAGGCGCTCTATGCGCAGGACCGCAATCCACGGTCGACTGAACTGGCGCTGACCGGGCTGCGTATCTTTGCCGGCGCCCTGCCGCGGGTGCTGGAGGATCCGGCCGGGCTGGAAGCGCGCCTTGCCACGCAGCAGGCTGCCTGGGCCTGCGGTACGGTACTGGGCCAGGTGGGCATGGCGCTGCATCACAAGCTTTGCCACACACTTGGCGGCAGCTTCGGTCTGCCGCACGCCGAAACCCATGCCATCGTGCTGCCGCATGCCGCCGCCTATAACGCTGCTGCCGTGCCCGGCCTGCTGGCCCCCGTTGGCGGAATCTTTGGAAGTTCCGATCCGGCGGCCGCTCTTTGGCAATTCGCCAAGGATCACGGCGCCCCGATGGCCCTGCGCGATCTGGGGCTGGCGGAGGCGGATCTGGACCGCGCTGCCGCTCTTGCAGTGCAGAACCCCTATTGGAACCCAAAGGAAATCACCCGGTCCGGCATTCGGGACCTGCTGGCGCGCGCCTGGGGAGGAGACGCGCCGGGAAACTGAACCATGAGCTGTCATCAGGAAGGAGACCCCATGATCAACCGCCGAACATTGCTGAAAACAGGCACCGCTGCCGGGCTGCTGAGCACAAGCGGACTCGCCGCGCCCGCCTTGGCACGGGGTGCAAAAATCAAGCTGGGCTACATCAGTCCGCAATCCGGCCCGCTCGCGGCCTTTTCCGAGGCGGACCGGTTCATCCTGGACGGCTTTGCTGCAACCGACGCGGGCCGGAATTTTGAGGTCATCGTCAAAGACAGCCAATCGAACCCGAACCGCGCTGCGGATGTGGCGCGCGAGCTGATCGTGGATGACGGCATCGACCTGATGCTTGTCGCCTCCACGCCGGAAACAACCAACCCGGTTGCCACAACCTGCGAGGCTGAGGAAATCCCCTGCATCTCCACCGTTGCCCCCTGGCAGCCCTGGTTCGCCGGGCAGCAGGGCAATTCCGGCGATCCGGGGTCGTGGGAGCGGTTTCACTATGCCTATCACTTCTTCTGGGGGCTGGAGGACATCATCGCGGTCTTCAATGCCATGTGGAGCCAGCTGGACACCAACAAATCTGTCGGCGCGCTGTACCCCAATGATGGCGACGGCAATGCCTGGGGCGACCCGGTGCTGGGCTTCCCGCCGGCACTGGAGCAGAGCGGCTACAGGCTGACCGACCCTGGGCGCTACCAGAACCTGACGGATGATTTCTCTGCCCAGATCAACGCCTTCAAACAGGCCGAAGCGGAGATCGTGACAGGCGTGCCGGTCCCGCCTGATTTCACCACATTCTGGACCCAGGCCAAACAGCAGGGCTTTGCGCCCAAGGCTGCCACCATCGGCAAGGCGGTCCTGTTTCCGCAGGCTGTCGAAACCCTGGGGGATGCAGGCCACAACCTCAGCTCTGAAGTCTGGTGGTCCCCGAACCATCCGTTCAGCTCCTCACTGACGGGCCAGTCCGCAGCCGGTCTGGCCCACGGCTTCACCGCCGCAACCGGGCGGCAGTGGACCCAGCCTATCGGCTTTGCCCATGCGCTGTTCGAGATGGCCGCTGATGTGATGGCCCGCGTGGATGATGCCGGTGATGCGGATACCGTGTCCGAAGCAATCGCCGCCACCGAGCTTGCTTCCATCGTCGGGCGCATCGCCTTTGACGGCACAGGCCTGCCGCCTTTTGCACAGGCAAACGTGGCCAAGACACCGCTGGTGGGCGGTCAATGGCGGCTGACGGAAAACGGCGGCTATGACCTTGTAATCGTTGACAGTTCCACCGCGCCCGAAGTGCCGGCGGGCGGTGTGATGGAACCCATTTCATGATGCTGAATGGAACCCGGATTTGCCCCATCGCTGCAATGGGATGGCCGGAGCCGCTGACATGACCCTTCTCTCATTGCAGAACGTGTCGAAAAGCTTTGGCCAGCTGAAAGTGGCTGATGACGTCACCTTGGAGGTTCCGGCGGGCCAGGCACTTGGCATCATCGGACCAAATGGCGCGGGGAAATCAACGCTTTTCAACCTCATCACCGGCAATCTGCGCAGCGACGTAGGATCCATCCGCTTTGACGGGCGCGACGTGACGGCGGCCCCCGCCATGCAGCGCTGTTTCGCGGGTGTCGGCCGCTCCTTCCAGGTGCCGCAGCCCTTCGGCAACATGACCGTCTTCGAGAACCTGCTGGTGGCCGCCACCCATGGCCGCAAGGCCTCCGAACGGGATGTGCAGGCCGATTGCGCCCGCATTCTAAGCCAATGCGGACTGCTGCAGGCGGCCAACCAACCGGCGGGCGGCCTCGCGCTTTTGCAACGCAAGCGGCTGGAAATGGCGCGTGCGCTGGCAACGGATCCCAAGCTGCTTTTGCTGGACGAAATCGCCGGCGGGTTGACCGAGGGCGAATGCCTGTCCCTCATCGATACCATCCGCAGCATCCATGCCCGCGGCGTTACCATTATCTGGATCGAACATGTTCTGCATGCGCTCACCTCGGTGGTTGAGCGGCTCCTGGTGCTGAATTTCGGCAAGGTGATCGGCCTTGGCACACCGGATGACATCATGAACCGGGCCGAGGTCCGCGACATCTATCTGGGGGCCGGTGTCTGATGCCCATTTTGGAAACACGCGGCCTTACCGCCCGTTACGGTGACTTTCAGGCGCTGTTCGGCGTCGACTTGCGGCTGGACGAAGGGGAAACCCTTGCCATCATCGGCGCCAATGGCGCGGGAAAAACAACCCTGATGCGGGCGCTGGCAGGTGTACTGCCATCGGCCCCCGGCATGGTGCATCTGGCGGGCCGGCCCGTAGGGGGCCTGAGTGCGGATCAGATCATGCCGCTGGGCCTTGCGATGGTGCCGGAGGGGCGCAAACTGTTCCCTTCTCTCTCGGTCGAGGAGAACCTTCTGATCGGCACCTACGGGCGCAAGGTCCAAGGGTACTGGAGCCTGGAGGCGATCTACGACTTGTTCCCGATCCTTGCAGAACGGCGGCACCATCCGGGCACTGCGCTTTCGGGCGGGCAGCAGCAGATGGTGGCCATCGGCCGCGCGCTGATGTCGAACCCCAAGGTCCTGTTGTGTGATGAAATCAGCCTTGGCCTGGCGCCTGTGGTGATCCGGGACATCTATGCCGCCGTGCCGAAAATCCAGGCCAGCGGCGCCAGCCTGATCGTGGTGGAACAGGATATCGGCCAGGCGATGAAAGCCGCCGACCGGGTCTGCTGCATGATGGAGGGCCGCATCACCCTTGAAGGGCGTCCCGAAGATCTGCGCCGCGAGGATATTCACGCAGCCTATTTCGGAGCCGCCGCATGACCTGGATCGACACAATACTGCAGGGCATCCTGCTGGGCGGGCTTTACGCGCTGTTCGCGGCCGGTCTCAGCCTCGTTTTCGGGATTATGCGGCTGGTGAATCTGGCCCATGGCGACTTGATTGTATGCACGGCCTACCTGATCCTTGTCCTGGTAACGCTTCTGGGACTGCCGCCGTTTGCGGCGGCGCTGGTGGCCGCGCCGGTGATGTTCGCTGCCGGCTGGCTGCTGCAATTGCACCTGCTGAACCGCACGCTGGGGACGGATATCCTGCCGCCGCTGCTGGTGACGTTCGGCCTGTCGATCGCGCTGCAGAACGCCCTGCTTGAGGGTTTCAGCGCTGACAGCCAGCGCCTGCCGGCCGGTGCGATCGCCACCGCTTCAATCAAGCTGGGCGATCTCAGCCTCGGGCTGCTGCCGCTTCTGACCTTTGCCTCCGCCGTTCTTGTGATCCTGGGGCTGAACCAGCTGTTTTACCGCACCGGGCTGGGCCGTGCCTTCCGTGCCACCTCGGATGATGCGGTCACGGCGAGTTTGATGGGCATCCGCCCCGGGCGCATTTTTGCCACGGCTACGGCAATTGCCATGCTAGTGGTGACGCTGGCGGCGCTCTACCTTGGGATGCGGGCGAATTTTGATCCGGCAATCGGGCCTGCCCGTCTGATTTATGCCTTTGAGGCTGTGATCATCGGCGGCCTTGGCAGCCTGTGGGGCACGCTGGCGGGCGGTATCATCATCGGCGTCGCACAGACGCTGGGCGCCGCGGTCAATCCCGAATGGCAAATTCTGGCCGGGCACCTGGCCTTCCTGCTCGTGCTGCTGGTGAAGCCGCGCGGACTGTTTCCAAGGGCGGTGGACTGATGGCTGATCTTACACATTCTGCGGTACTTGCTGCGGCGGCACCGTTCCGCGTGACGACCCGCACAAAGGCGTCCAATCTGTTCGGCCTGCTGGCCTGCGGCGCGGTCCTTCTGTTGGCGGTTTTGCCCTTCTTTGCCGGGCGCGGGCTGATCCAGGATCTGTTTTTCATCCTGACCATGCTGGTGCTGGCACAGCTTTGGAACCTGCTTGCAGGCTACGGCGGTCTGGTCAGCATCGGCCAGCAGGCCTTTGTCGGCGCCGGCGCCTATGCGATGTTCGGCGGCGTCATCATCGCAGGCATCGATCCGATTGCTGCAATCCTGCTGGGCGGGCTGGCGGCGGCGGTCCTTGCAGTGCCGATGGGTTATTTCGCCTTCCGCCTTGCCGGCGCCTATTTCGCCATTGGCACCTGGGTCATGGCCGAAGTCGCGCGGCTGCTCCTTGCGCAGGTTAAAACACTTGGCGGCGGCACCGGCACCTCCCTGCCCCGCACCGCCACCCGCGGGATGTGGGCGACCGACTGGATCAAATCCGCACTGGATGTAAAAACCGCCGCCGCGCGCGATATCCTGACCTATTGGCTGGCACTGCTGCTGGCGGTGGTGGTGATCGCAGCGATCTACGCGCTTTTGCGCTCGCGGCGCGGGCTGGCGCTGTCGGCTGTGCGCGACAACCCGGAAGCCGCGAAATCCGTCGGCGTCGATGCTGGCCGGATCAAATGGCTGGTGTTCCTGGCGGCCAGCTTTGGCACCGGGCTGGCTGGGGCGCTTATCTATGTGCAGAAAGCCCGCATCAGCCCCGATGCCGCCTTCAGCGTCACCGATTGGACGGCTTACGTGATTTTCATCGTGGTGATCGGCGGCATCGGCACCATCGAGGGCCCGATCCTGGGTGTTCTCATCTTCTTCGCATTGCAATCGCTGCTGGCCGACTTTGGCAGCTGGTATCTGTTCACGCTTGGTCTTATCGGAATCGCGGTCATGCTCCTGGCGCCGCGCGGCCTATGGGGGGGGTTCTCCGACCGGACCGGCATTCAGCTTTTTCCCGTTCAGCGGCGTCTGAACGGCGGCACACTCAAGGAGGATTAATCATGGCTGAGATCGAAACCGACGTGCTTATCATCGGCACCGGGCCTGCGGGCTCTGCAACGGCGGCGCTTCTGTCAAGTTACGGCATCGCGAATATGGCGATCAACCGCTACGGCTGGCTGGCCAGCACCCCCCGCGCCCATATCACCAATCAGCGCACGATGGAGGTGCTGCGCGATCTGGGGCAGGATGTCGAAGCGGAGGCCTATATGCATGCGGCCCACCAGGACCTGATGGGCGAGAATGTCTTTTGCGAAAGCCTTGCGGGGGAAGAAATCGGCCGTATGAAAAGCTGGGGCAACCATCCCCTGTCAAAGGCCGAGCATCTGCTGTCCAGCCCGACAATGATGAACGACCTGCCGCAAACCTTCATGGAGCCGATCCTGTTCTCCACCGCCTGCAAACGCGGCACCCAGGCCCGGATGAGCACCGAATACCTGAGCCACACGCAGGACGCGGAGGGCGTGACCACCACCTGCCGCGACCGCCTGTCGGGCCGCGAATTCACGGTCCGGTCAAAATACCTTGTCGGTGCTGATGGCGGCAACTCGCTGGTGGCGCAGAACGAAAACCTTGCGATCGAAGGCAAGATGGGCGTCGGCGGGTCGATGAACATCCTGTTCCGCGCGGACCTGTCGAAATACGTCGCTCACCGGCCCAGCGTGCTGTACTGGGTCATGCAGCCCGGCGCCGACGTCGGCGGCATCGGCATGGGGCTGGTGCGCATGGTGCGGCCGTGGAACGAATGGCTGATCGTCTGGGGCTATGACATCAACGAACCCGCACCCGTTGTGGACGAGGCGATGGCAACACAGGTCGCGCGGCAGCTGGTCGGCGACCCGGAGCTGGAAATCGAGCTGATCTCGGCCAATACATGGACCGTGAACAACGCCTATGCCCCCCGGATGCACAATGGCCGCGTCTTTATCATGGGCGATGCGGCACACCGGCACCCGCCCTCGAACGGGCTTGGCTCCAATACTTCGATCCAGGACAGCTTCAACCTCGCTTGGAAACTGGCCGCGGTGCTGAATGGCCAGGCTGCCCCCGGACTGCTGGACAGCTACACCGCCGAGCGCGCACCGGTTGCCAAGCAGATCGTGACCCGCGCCAACCAGTCGATCAGCGAATTCGGCCCGATCTTTGAAACCCTCGGCATGACCGGCGGCACCAGCCTTGAGGAGATCCGCTCCAGTGTGGCGGCCCGCTGTGAAACCACGCCAGAGGCGGAAAAACAGCGCGCCGCAATCCGCGAGGCGATTGCCTTCAAAAAGTACGAGTTCGACGCCCATGGGGTGGAAATGAACCAGCGCTACAAATCCGATGCGGTGGTCACCGACGGGCAGATGGAACCGGCATTCGAGCTGGACGCGGAACTGCACTACCAGCCCACCACCTGGCCGGGCGCGCGGCTGCCGCATGTCTGGGTGTTCGACCCTGAAACCGGAGAAAAGCTTTCGACCCTGGATCTATGCGGCAAGGGGGCCTTTACCCTGCTGACCGGCATCGGCGGCGAGGCCTGGGAAGAGGCGGCAGAGGCCGTGGGGGCAGAGTTCGGTCTGCCGCTGACGGTGCGTCTGATCGGGCCGCGGCGTAAATTCGCAGACCATACCGGCGATTGGGCGCGGGCTTCGGAAATTGCTGATTCCGGCTGCATCCTGGTCCGTCCCGACCACCACGTCTGCTGGCGCGCCGAGGAAATGGCCTCGGATCCCAAGGGCGAACTGCGCCGGGTGTTTTCCCATATTTTCGGCCGCGGCGCGGCGGCCTCCATGGCAGCGGAGTAACGATATGTTTGATGAACACGGAAAAGGTTATTTCACAGAAGATACCAGCGCCGAGGTTGTTGCCGCCCGCAATGCCAAGGCCGAAAACGAGCGGCTGCGCGACTGCGTCAATATCCTGGTGAAACACATCCACGCCGCGATTAAGGAAATGGAGCCCAGCCAGGAAGAGTGGTTCAGGACCATCATGTTCCTGACGGAAACCGGCCATACCTGCGATGACTGGCGGCAGGAGTTCATCCTGCTGTCGGACATCATGGGCGTTTCCATGCTGGTGGATGCGATCAACAACCGCAAACCCTCCGGCGCCTCCGAAAGCACGGTGCTTGGCCCCTTCCACGTGGCCGAGGCACCGGAGCTGCCGATGGGTTCCAACATCTGCCTTGATGGCAAGGGCGAGCCAATGCTGGTCAGGGGCCGGATCCTCGACACCGATGGCAACCCGGTCGCGGGCGCCAAGATCGACGTCTGGCAGGCCAATGACGAGGGGTTTTACGATGTGCAGCAAAAGGGTATCCAGCCCGATTTCAACCTGCGCGGCGTGTTTCGTACCGGTGCCGATGGCAGCTACAGCTTTCGCGCCGTAAAGCCGAAATTCTACCCGATCCCGGATGATGGCCCGGTGGGCAAGCTGCTGCGCGACCTTGGGCGCCACCCGTACCGGCCCGCGCATTTCCACTACATCCTCGAGGCTGATGGGTTTGAGAGCCTGACCACCCACATCTTCGACCCGGATGACCCCTACATCAACTCCGACGCGGTCTTTGGTGTGAAGGAAAGCCTGATGGCCAAATTCGACCTGATCGAGGATCCGGCAGCGCTGCAGGAAGCCGGATTCGATGAGGCCTTCTATCTGGTGGAGCACGACTTTGTTCTGGCAAAGGGCTGACGGCATGAGCAAACCCTGCATCATCTGCGTCGCGATCACCGGCTCCCTGCCGCGCAAGGCGCACAACCCGGCAGTGCCGGTCACGGTCGAAGAACAGATCGAGAGCACCCATGCCGCGTTTGAGGCCGGGGCCAGCATCTGCCACGCCCATGTGCGCAATGAGGACGAGACCCCCTCATCGGATCCGGAGAAGTTCGCGCGTCTCAAGGAAGGGCTGGAAAAGCACTGCCCCGGAATGGTGGTCCAGTTCTCCACCGGCGGACGTTCGGGCGCGGGCAAGGCCCGGGGCGGCATGCTGCATCTTCGGCCGGACATGGCATCGCTTTCGGTGGGGTCGAATAACTTCCCCGCCCGCGTCTACCAGAATCCGCCGGATCTGGTGGACTGGCTGGCGGCAGAGATGATTACCCACGGTGTGAAACCCGAGATCGAGGCCTTTGACCTCAGCCACATTCACCAGGCTGCACGGATGCAGGCGGACGGGCGTTTGAAGGGGCCATTGTACATTCAGTTTGTGATGGGGGTGAAAAACGCCATGCCCGCCGACCGCGACGTCTTTGACTACTACGTGAAGACCGTAAACCGCCTGTTGCCCGGTGCAGAATGGTGCGCTGCGGGGATCGGCCGGGACCAGCTGACCCTGAACGAATGGTGCGTCGCCAATGGCGGCCACGCGCGGACAGGACTGGAGGACAACATCCGGCTCGGCAAAGACCGGCTCGCTTCGTCCAACGCCGAACTGGTGGCAAGGGTGACAGAGATCTGCCACCGGCACGGCCGCCCGGTCGCCACGCCGGCCCAGGCGCGGAAAATTCTCGGCTTGGCCTGACACTGGAATTCGGCCTGGACCTGCGGCGGGTCAATATTGGAGCAGCAACATCAACTGAGCAGACCGGAGCGCGGAAATGCAGGTTCCTGGCATGCCACCCGGGGCACTTCAGGGCTGGGCCCGGGGGCCGTCAGGCGGCGTGCAGGTGTTGCAGCTGTTGCAGGTTGCGCCGCTTAAGCGCCTGGCGGGCCAGGTCGCCGTAAGCCCTGCGGACCAGCCCGCGCCCGTGCTCGCCAACCAATCCATGAACGGCAGCCAGTTCAGGGAAGAGACCGAACAGTTCCCGCCGGTCTGCAGCGCACAACCCGCGGATGGCTTCGGGGCCGGGCCAGAATGTCTCAGTTGCGATACCTTCTGCGAAAATCACCTCATGCCGCTCGGTCATGAGGTGCACATAGGTGACCGGACTGGCTGCCCCGGCCTGTTGTGTGCAGTTTTCGTCAACTGCTGCCAGCAGTTTCGCCGAGAGAAAACTTTCGCCAAGCTGCGTGTCTTGTCCAAATGCTTTGGGGCCGGCTAACAGACGGTGCTGGGGGGACAGCAGCATCGGCCGCTCCGGGGACAGCAAACCGCCCGGGCGGAGGCAATACGGCCTCAGATGCGGGTGCTGCGCCAGCTCTGCCGGGCTCAGCGTTCGTTTGCCGACCCAGATAACGGGCTGAAACCCATTGTCGGCGGTTTGCAGCATATCGCCCACCCGGATCCGGCCCGCAGGCACTGCACCGCGTCTGGTGGCAAGAAGAACATCCGGTGTAAAACAGGGGATGCCTGCAGAAATGAGCTGTGCAGTGGTTGTGATCTGTGACGGGGCCACCCCCTCCAGAACAAGCTTTTCGCCCCCTGGAAACGTGAGCAGCGCATTGCCGGATCCATCGTCGGTCACCGAGATATCGCTGGTACGGACGGCCCCGTCGGGTCCGGTGCCGCCGGTCAGATCGGAAACGTCAAGCTGGTCATTGAAGAAACCGTCGCTGTCATCATCGGCGATGCTGAAGTCGCTGACAGTGTCAATGCCGCCCGCCCCGGTCAGGATCAGCTCATCATAGCCGGCCCCGGTGGTAATGGAATCGTCACCTGCGCCAAGCGTGACCGTGTCATCGCCCGCGCCGGCGTCAATCGACACCCCGGCGCTGTCAGCCGAAGCATCCACCACATCACCCTGATCCGTCAGCTTAAGCGCCTCGATCTCGGAAAAGGTGATCGTGTCGGAGCCATCGGTGATCGTGCCGGCCTCATCGCCAGTGTAGGTGACCGTGACCCCGGTGGTAACTGCCGAGACGTCGACCGTATCGTAGTCGTTTCCCGCCACGCCGCCGGTCAGGGTGTCATTGCCGAACCCGTCGGACATCCGGAACGTATCAGCATCAGCCTCGCCGTGCATTTGATCGTCGCCGCTGCCGCCGACCAGCAGATCATCGTCATTGCCGCCGTACATAGTATCGGCGCCGTCGCCACCTTCGAGGGTGTCATTGCCGTCGGTTGCGACGATGCTGTCGTCACCGGCGCCGCCTACCAGGCTGTCATCACCGGCAGAGTTCCGCAGCGTGTCATTGCCCGCACCGCCGATCAGCGTGTCATTGCCAAGACCGGTGGTCAGGCTGTCGTCGCCATCGCCGCCTTCGATGTAGTCGTCGCCATCGCCCCCGGCGATCGTGTCGGCACCGATACCCCCGATCAGAGTGTCGTTGCCGAGGCCGCCGTCCATGACATCATCGCCGCCGCCGCCCTCCAGGCTGTCATGGCCTGACTCGCCGTACATCAGATCGTTATCGTTGCCGCCAACCAGCAGGTCGTCATCGTTGCCGCCGTACATGGTGTCGGCGCCATCCCCCCCGATCAGCGTGTCGTTGCCGTCGGTTGCCACAATGCTGTCGTTGCCCACGCCGCCGACCAGGCTGTCATCACCGGCGGAGTTCATCAGCGTGTCGTCGCCTTCGCCGCCGATCAGCGTGTCATTGCCAAGACCGGTGGTCAGGCTGTCGTTGCCTGCGCCGCCTTCGATGTAATCGTCGCCTTCACCGCCAGAGAGTGTGTCGCCTCCGGCCCCGCCGATCAGGGTATCCGCACCGGTGCCGCCATCCAGAACGTCGTCGCCATCGCCGCCATCCAGGCTGTCATCGCCAGCCTCGCCGAACAGGGAGTCATCCCCCCCCTGGCCATAGACCACGTCACTTCCATCACCGGCCAGAACGGTATCGGCCCCTTGCTCGATGCCAGTGGTGACCGGGTCGTCGATGGTACTGCCCGAAAGGGTAAATCCCGCCCAGCCCTCGCGTGTTTGCAGCGTGAATTCAATCGACGATTTATCTTCGAAACCAGCAGAAAACCAGGCGTCCTGATCGGTGTAATCATTGTAATCGGACCCGGTGGCGGTCACAATACTGCCGTCAACCGCAGTACCAAGCGACGAGTCCGAGGACACCCCGAATGAAGTGAAGCTGTTGCCGTCGATTATGACAGCCTCGGCATCGCCATAGCCGCTGTTGTCATCCACATCATTGAAGGTTGCCATGGAATTCAGATAGACCGGTTCACCGGTGTCCGGATCAAAAAACTCAAGCCGGAAGGTCGCCTGGTCACCCGGATCGTCACCGCCCAGCAGGATTTCCGCGCCGGCTGTGTAGCCGAATTGCACCGTCATGTCCGGGTTGGATTTCTCCACCAGCACCAGCCTGCCCCAGACTTTGGTTCCGTCCTCCAAGGTGGCAACGTCGCTGAAAACGGCATTATTGCCTGCAGATCCTAACGAGCCGTCGTGGGAAATGCTCTGGATGTTGTTGATATCCAGCACCAGCGGCGTGGCGTCCAGCCCCTGCTCGAACCCAACGCCCATGTCGCCGTAAACGGTATCGTTGCCCTCGCCGGCGTCAATCAGGTCGCTGCCTTCTTCACCCGCAACGGTATCCTCGCCTGCACCGGCGTCGATCGTGTCGTCGCCGGTGGTTCCATCCATTTTGTCACCAGCATCCGTGCCGGTTTTGGAAGCTACGAGGTCACGGACCCAATCTGGTATCGGCATAGTATTTTTTCGCTTTCGAATTCACTGCGCAGGAAGCACAGTCGAAATTCTCCGGATCCCGGCTGCCTGACGATGCTTGTCGCATGTATCACAAAGAGCTTTACGCCAGAGCAGGAAAGAATCCGTAAACTCGTGGAAGACGGTGCGCGTGGCCTGCCTCCAGGGAATCTGGTTCTGCGTTGCGGGCAATCCCAGCTCGGCAAATGGGCACATTGGAACAAGGCAGAGCCGGTCTTCCAGCGGCCAAGAAAGCCAATGGGCCACCAATAGATCAATGCCCATAGTCACTGATGCAAGTGCTTTCAGCTGGGTCGTTCGGCGCGATACCGACGCTGTGTTCCTGCGTGCAGGCTCCAATTCCCCCGTGCTAGGTAAATCACGCGGTTCCGCAGCCGGTGTGATGCACGGTGACGGTGCTTTTTGTTCCCGAAGCAGATGCTGCGCCACAGCGCCGGCGCCGGCCTGAGGCAGGCTTCAACCACCAGCAGAAACTCCCGGCTGGTCATCAGCGCGCTGCCATCTTCTGCTTGCGTGCTGACATAAGCCCAGGCGGGTAATCACCCGCAACGGCTTGAGTTTGCCCGGTGAAGAAGAAGGAGGTGATGGGCTCGATCGGGGCCCGCGTGACCCAGGATATCATGCCGCCGTCGCACGCGTGTATCGCTTCGATCTCCTGCGGGAACAGGCAGGCGGCGAAAGCAGTGCAAATCTTGGGGATGTATCCCGCATTTCCCGCCTGTCCGGCCTGGTTCCAATAGGTGATCCATTACCGTGGAAAACCGAAGACAATCTGTCCGTCGGCAGAGTTTTTGGGCCCAAAGGCGGCTTAAAATCAGAGAGTGTTCAGCTCATCTGGCTGGCTTGATGATGCGGCGTGTTTGCGGTGATGCAATCGTCGCGCATCGAATGTCTTTCGTTTGATCCTTTCTCGCTGTTGTAGAATGGCTTTGTCACATCCGAAGTAAACCCCGGTTGGCGTGTCGTTGTTCAAGCTCTCGTGATTTCTCTGGTGATTGTTGCGATCCACGAAGGCTTCTATCTGGGCTTTGAGATCGCCGGGCAGGAAGTGGTTTTTCAGCAGGATAATGTTCTTCAGGGTCTGGTGCCGGCGCTCAATCTTGCCCTGTGTCTGGGAATGTTGCATGCCCTTGTCTTCCAGCCATTCAGCCAGATTTCCCGAGGCGTAACTGGACCCATTGTCACTCAACAGCCGCGATTTGTGAACGACGTGAACCTGATCCCAGCCTCACGCCTATGGCTCTTGCAAGAACCGGCACTGCCCGAAGTGCCAGGGGCCGGCGGCGCGCGGCTGGTTGGCAACGCGGGCCGAAGACCTGCTGCCCGTGGCAGTACTTCCATATGGTCTTCACCCTGCCATCGGCGCGCTTTCCCCATAGACTGATCCCAGGCCCGCGCGGCGTCCACCTTGGAAGGGTTTTCCAACGCAGGCCGAGGTCGCGCCAGGCCCCGCCCTAATACCACGGCCTGCATCGAAAAACCTTCACCAATGCTGATAGTGCTGCATGCCAATGCGAAGATCCGCTATAGTGATCAGCACTTCTGCTGATCGGAGAGAGGAGCATGTTTTGCGACGCAACGAGCTGACGGAACGATTCCGCGCCCTTCACGTCCCGGGCAAGCCGGTGGTGATGCCAAACCCTTGGGATATCGGATCAGCAAAGGTAATGGCGCAGCTGGGTGCGCAGGCGCTGGCGACGACCTCTTCAGGGTATGGCTTCACGCTGGGTCTGGCTGATGGCGGCCAGATCACGCGCGACATCGCCCTGCAGCACGCTGCCAGTATCTGCGCAGCGGTCGACGTGCCTGTGAACGGCGATTTCGAAAACGGCTTCGGAGACGATCCCGAAACTGTCGCCGAGACTGTAAGACTGGCAGCTGAGGCCGGCCTGTCGGGGGTTTCGGTGGAGGACACGGCTGTCCCCGGAACAAGTTCCTATCCGTTTGACCTGGCGCTGGCCCGGATAGAGGCGGCCGTCGATGCAGCCCGGTCTGCGGGGATCGTGCTCACTGCCCGCGCGGATGGCTGGCTTATGAATAACTATGAACAAGCAGAGGCGCTGCGCCGTTGCCAGGCGTTCGCCCAAGCAGGTTCAGATGTGATATACGCCCCGCTGACCGATGCCGGAACCACCCGCGCGCTTGCCGCAACTGGCACACCTGTCAATCTGCTGGCCGCGGGTGCGATGCGCGATCTCACAACAGATGAAATCGGCGCATTGGGTGCCGCCCGGATCTCCATCGGCGGGGGGCTGGCCCGTGTCACCCAGCAGGTGATCCTGGATGGCACCCGCGCAATGCTGGAACGGGGCGATTTCACGATACTGAAAGGGGCCGCAAGCACGGCAGAAGTTGAGGCGATGCTGGCAAGGTGAGCCGCTAACCTGCCCAGCCAGCCTTTGCGTCCAGGATCCTTTCCAGCACAGCCGGACAGGCGCTGGCTGGCGGTCATCCGGGCACTTCAACCCTTGATCCGGTGGCCGCCCCCGCGCAAGACAGTCATTTGCTGCAGCTGGACGCAGTGCGGAACAGTGGACCTCAATCACTAAAAAAGGCCGCTCCAACCGGAGCGGCCTTTCCTGAATTTGGAACTCTCCGGCGCCTTAGGCTGCCAGCGCGTCCTGTGCCTGGCGCACGATGGCACCAAAAGCTTCGGGTTCGTGCACGGCCAGGTCGGCCAGAACCTTACGGTCCACTTCGATGCCGGCCAGGGTCAGGCCGTTGATGAAGCGGGAATAGGTCAGCGCTTCGTCGTGCGAACGCACAGCAGCGTTGATCCGCTGGATCCACAGCGCGCGGAAGTTGCGCTTGCGGTTCTTGCGGTCGCGGGTTGCATACTGGTTCGCCTTGTCGACGGCCTGACGGGCGACTTTGAAGGTATTCTTGCGGCGGCCGTAATAACCTTTGGCTGCCTTGATAACCTTCTTGTGACGGGCGTGAGTGACGGTACCACCTTTAACGCGGGACATATCTCAATCTCCTCTTAGCGGTCGTAGGGCATGAAGCCCTTGACGATCTTAGCGTCGGGTGCCGACAGGGTTGTGGTGCCGCGGGCATCGCGGATGAACTTGCGGGTCCGTTTGATCATACCGTGGCGTTTGCCGGCCTGACCTGCCATGACCTTGCCGGTCGCAGTCACCTTAAAGCGCTTTTTGGCGCTCGACTTTGTCTTCATCTTGGGCATTTCCGTCTCCTTCAATGCGGGTTCGCTAGACGCGCGACTCGGCATGCCTAAGAAAGGCCGGCCACGCGGAACAGAGCTGCCCAATACGCAATGCCTGCCCGATGGGCAAGCCGATTCTCTACAGAAGGCGTCCCAGAACTCGGAAAAACGCATCCGGGATCTCGTCGATGCGGTAGCCGCCGGGTTTCATTATCACCGCATAGGCGATCAGACCGATGGCAATCAGAATGGTTGCAACGGATGCCCGCGGCGGCCGCTGTTCGCTGAAGGCCGACAGAATCGACGGCACCGAAAACCCGGCAATCACCAAACCCGCTATCAGCGGCAAATCGGTCCCCATAAACCACGTCCCCCATCACGGCCTGACACAAGGAAATGGTAGGCGAGGGGGCGGTGTTTTCAAATTTCGCTGCCGGCCTGCAGACAGGCAGCTCCCCGTTATTCCGGATCGGTGCTGTAAATCAATCGCTCATCACAGGGGGCAATGCGCAGGATATTGGTGGTGCCCGGCACGTTGAAGGGCACGCCGGCAGTGACCACGATCTGATCGGTATCCCCGGCATAGCCGCCGGAGCGCGCCGCCCGCGCCGCACTCACCACCGCGCCCTTGAAACGGTCCAGTTCCGGCGTCATCACGCATTTGCAACCCCAGCTGAGGCACAGCCGCCGCGCGGTGGCGCTGACCGGGGTCATGGCAATGATCGGCACACCGGGGCGCTCTCGGGCGGTCAGCAGTGCTGTGGTGCCCGACTGGGTAAAACAGCAGATCGCCTTGATCTCGGTCTTTTCCGCAATCTCGCGCGCGGCCGCCACAATACCATCGGCCACGGTGGTGCCCTTGGCCGAGCGCGAGGCGGCGATGATCTGGGTATAGGTGGGGTCTGCCTCGACCTCGACCGCGACCTTGTCCATGGTCTGCACCGCCTCGATCGGATACTGGCCTGCCGCGCTTTCAGCGCTCAGCATGATCGCGTCGGTGCCCTCGTAAATCGCCGTGGCGACATCCGAGACTTCGGCCCGGGTCGGCATCGGGCTTTCGATCATGCTTTCCAGCATCTGGGTCGCCACGATCACCGGCTTGGCCGCCGCGCGGCATTTGCGCACCAGCCGTTTCTGAATCGGCGGCACCGCCGCCACCGGCAGCTCAACACCCAGATCGCCGCGCGCCACCATGATCCCGTCCGAGGCATCCAGGATGGCCTCGAAATCCTCCACCGCCTGCGGTTTTTCAATTTTTGACAGCACCGCGGCGCGGCCATCGGCCAGCCCGCGGGCCTCGAACACGTCTTTGGCCCGCTGCACAAACGACAGCGCCAGCCAATCGACACCCAAGGCGCAGACAAATTCCAGATCCGCGCGGTCCTTCTCCGACAGCGCCGCCAGCGGCAGCACCACGTCGGGCACGTTCACCCCCTTGCGGTTCGAAATGGTGCCACCGATTTCCACTGTGCAATTGGCAAAATCCGCTCCGCAGTCATCCACTGCCAGACGGATCTTGCCGTCATTGACCAAGAGATGCGCACCGGGTTCCAGCGCCTGAAAAATCTCCGGATGCGGCAGGCAAACGCGGGTTGTGTCGCCCTCGGCCTCATCCAGATCAAGACGGAAGCTGGCGCCTTCCACCAGATCCTCGGCGCCATTGGCAAACACACCCACCCGAAGTTTCGGCCCTTGCAGATCGGCCAGGATCGCAATCGGGCTGTCCAGGTCCTGCTCCACCTGGCGGATGATCCTGTGCTTTTCGGCAATCTCCGGATGGCTGCCATGCGACATGTTCAGCCGGAACACATCGGCGCCGGCCTCATGCAGGGCGCGGATCGTTTCATAGGTCTCCGAAGCCGGCCCCAGGGTGGCGACAATCTTCACATTGCGCGAACGTTTCATAGGGGTCTTCTCCTTCGGACCTGACTTATGTTACCGCAAACAGCGTTCAGGGTGCTTATCCCCCAATTCCCATTCTGCCGCAACTCCCGTAAACAGCTTGCGGCAAAACATATCAGGCTCATGACATACACACCCTATTTTGTTCACGGCGCAGACCGTCCCGCCCGCTGGCTGATCACCTGCGACCACGCAACCAACCATGTGCCGGAGTTCGCCGGCGGCGGCGATCTGGGCCTGCCGCGTGCGGATATGGAACGCCACATCGCCTATGACATCGGCGCCTATGAGGTGGCCAAGCTGCTGGGCGGGATGCTGGACGCGCCGGTGGTGGCCTCGAACTTCTCGCGGCTGGTGATCGACCCCAACCGCGGCGAGGATGACCCGACCCTTCTGATGAAGCTTTACGACGGCACCATAATCCCCGCCAACCGCCACGCGGGCGCGGCAGAACTGAAGGAGCGGCTGGAGGCCTGCTACCGCCCTTACCACCGCGCCCTGGCCCGGCTGGCCGAACGCCCCGGCACCGTGGTTGTCTCGGTCCACAGTTTCACCCGCCAGCTGCGCGGGCGCGAACCGCGCCCCTGGGAGATCGGCATCCTGTTTCCCGAAGGCGAGCGGTTTTCGCCCTTTGTGATCGAGGAATTAAAGGCCGGGGACGGCCTGTGTGTCGGCATCAACGAGCCCTACACCGGCCATCTGCCCGGCGATGCGATTGAGACCCACGCCACGCATGCAGGCCGTCCCAATACGCTGATCGAACTCAGAAACGACCTGATTGCCGAGCACGATGGCCAGTGCAAATGGGCGGAACGCCTGGCAAAGGTTCTGCCTCAAGCCCTCGAAAACTCAGGCCTCTGATCTGCGGCACGCTACCGCATGATCTTGCAGCGGTGCCCGGCGCCCCCCACATCAGGATTGGAAACGCGGTACAGCAACGGGAAAGGAGCCATCATGGCCCAGGAAACCCTCTCCGCCTTCTTCGGCTGGCTGACCATCTTGCACATCGGCCTGTTCACCCTGTCCGCCATCCTCTTGATGCTGCTGCAGGACTGGGTGGCGCGCCTGCACGCCCGGATGTTCGGTCTGGCGCCGGCCGATGTCAGCCTCACCGTCTACCGCTGGCTTGGCACCTACAAGATTGTGATCCTGGCCACCGCGCTGGGGCCGTGGCTGGCGCTGCAGCTTGCCTGATCCCGCCCGCCCGCGCCCATTGCCCGCCCCCGTCCCGGCTGCTAGGCCTGCGGCGACGCAAGACAACTCCGGAGCCACCGCCATGGACAAGCAAACCGAAATCGAAATCCAGGCCGCCGCCTTCCGCCGCCTGCAAAAGCACCTGATGGAAGACCGCACCGATGTACAGAACATCGATCTGATGAACATGGCCGGCTTTTGCCGCAACTGCCTGGCACGCTGGTATCAGGAAGCCGCAAACGAGCGCGGCATCGACATGGACAAGACCGAAGCGCGCGAGGCCTATTACGGTATGACCATGGCTGAGTGGAAAGCCAATCACCAGACCGAGGCCAGCGCCGAAAAGCAGGCGGACTTCGCGGTCGCGTTCAAGGAAAACGTGACAGACCGGCAATAGGCTGGTCAGCAGGCATTTTCAGGCGACCGCGGGCGGGGGTACGGTTTTCGCGGCCAAAGAACGGCTGTGAATATCACTGCCCCGCCCAGAACCGTTGCCACGCCCGGACCTTCCGCCAGGATCAAATTCGCCAGCGTGACCCCCGCTGCGGCCCCCCCGCCAGAAGATGATGATCCAGGCTGCCGCGGTGACGGAGCGGGTGAAAATCCCTGCCAAGCTGAAGATCGCGGCAGAGACCGCAATCAGGGCTATTCCCGCCATACGCTAAGAGACATTGAATGATACCAAGGCCCGGCCTCCGGCTCCGGGGCCTGCCTGCCACTGCGCTGCCGACAGCTGCGCAGTGGCTTTTCACGCTGGCGCGCTGCGTAAACACACCGGTGCCGTTTCATCCCGGCAGCCAATCCCGCCCGCAAGGCGGGAAAAGTCTTGCGTGGCTTACACCATGGGTAAATACACGTGGCACAGAGCAGTATTGGAAGACTGAGAATGAAGACTTTGATACCAGCGTTGGCCCTTGCAGGCGCTCTTTTGTCCCCTGCGGCCCCGTTCGCCAGCACGCTGGAGCCGGCAGGTTTCGTTCGGCAAGACATTGTAATGCATGGCGGAGGCTGCCGGAAAAGCTCTCCTCCGGGCCAGTGCTGCCATATGGAAACGGCAACCGGCACAGTCCATTGCCATTGAAAAGCAAAGTGGCCGCCAGTCAGGGGCGGCCTTGTCATTTCTGTTGCGGGACCGTGCCGGGACTAGTCCTTTGAGTGATCCGGCACCGCAGGGTGCTGCATGCAGGACAGGGCGGTGATGCTTAGCCGCGGAACCGGCCAAGCAACCGCGCTGCAAGCGAACTTGTGACTGAAGGCTCAGACACCCGCGCTTGGCCTGCGAACCAGCCGCGCTTGGCAGCCGATTGCGCAATCTCCGGGTCAATGGCCTCTTCTGCCGTCAGCACTCTGCGCACGGCCGCCAGGATTTCTGCTTCGCTGCCCTCGGCTGACGGGCATTCCACAACGGCTGCGAACTCCGGCTGAAAGGTCTGATCCATTGGGCAACTCCCTAACGTGAAACTCTGGCATCCCCCCGGTTATGCGGGCAGTGCTTTCTATGTCTCCACCCTATCCTAAATCGTCCGGAACTGGCCCATTTTGTGTAAAATTAGTTAAAATCCCGCCGCAATCAGTCCCGGGCAAGGACATTCACCCGGCGCGCGTGTGATTGTTGACTCCCGGGCACCAATGACAGCCAATTCTCACCCGGCTGAAACCATGTAAAAGCCTCGTCATCCGCAAAAAATGCAGAAAGGCCGCCCCATTGGGACGGCCTTCATCAATCCGGGCATCAGCAATCCAGGCCGCGTGTTTCAGACTGCTTTTTTGCGGCTTTCTTCCAAATAGATCTCGCGCAGGCGCTTGGCGATCGGGCCGGGGGTGCCATCACCAAGGGTCACACCGTCGATCTCTACCACCGGCATCACAAAAGCACTGGCAGAGGTGGTGAAGGCCTCATCCGCCTCTTTCGCCTCATCAATGGTGAACAGGCGCTCCTCGATCTCCATCTGTGCCTCGGACGCCAGGCGCAGCACCGCAGCGCGGGTGATGCCGTGCAGGATGTCATTGGACAGCGGCCGGGTCACGATCTTGCCGTTCTTCACATAATAGGCATTGTTCGACGTGCCCTCGGTCACATAGCCGTCCTCAATCAGCCAGGCATCGTCGCAGCCCGCCTTCTTGGCCATCATCTTGCCCATCGACGGATACAGCAGCTGCACGGTCTTGATGTCGCGGCGGCCCCAGCGGATGTCCTCGATCGAAATGATCTTGGCGCCTTTCTGCGCGGCCGGGCTGTCAGCCAGGCCAGGCTTGTTCTGGGTGAACAGCACCAACGACGGCGGGGTATCGGCGGAGGGGAACACAAAGTCACGGTCGCCGTCGGAGCCGCGGGAGACCTGCAGGTACACCAGGCCTTCCTCAATGCCGTTCAGCTCCACCAGCTTGCGGTGGATTTCCAGCAGCTCGTCCTTGGTACAGGGCGAGGCCATGTCCAGCTCTTTCAGCGAGCGGTCCAGGCGCACGGCGTGGCCGTCAAAATCAATCAGCTTGCCGTCCAGAACCGAGGTCACTTCATAAACCGCATCGGCAAACAGAAAGCCGCGGTCAAAGATTGAAACCTTGGCTTCCCCCTCAGGCAGGTATTCGCCATTCACATAAACGGTACGGGTCATGGTATTCTCCTCAGCCCCAGAGTGCAGCCACAGGCGGGTGCACGCCTTCGGCATCAAATGTCAAAGGTTCCTCGCGGTCTTCGGCCAGCAAGAGCGGCCCGTCAAGATCCGTAACCGCCGCACCCTGCGCCACAAGCGTCGCGGGCGCCATCGCCAATGAGGATCCGACCATGCAGCCGACCATCACCTGATATCCTTCGGCCAGCGCCTGATCACGCAGCTTCAGCGCTTCGGTCAAGCCGCCGGTCTTGTCCAGCTTGATATTGACCACATCGTATTTGCCCTTGAGCTTCGGCAGGCTCTCGCGGTCATGGCAGCTCTCATCGGCGCAAACAGGAACCGGGCGCTCCATGCCAATGAGGGCCGCGTCCTCGCCCGCAGGCAGCGGCTGCTCCACCAGCTCCACGCCCAGCCGTACCAGATGCGGCGCCAGTTCAGCGTAGACTTCGGCTGACCAGCCCTCATTGGCATCAATGATGATCTTGGCATCCGGCGCTCCGGCGCGCACCGCTTCCAGCCGCGGCATGTCATCGGGCGTGCCCAGCTTGATCTTCAACAGAGGGCGGAAGGCGTTCTCTGCCGCCTGCGCCTGCATCTTTTCAGGTGTGTCAAGCGACAGCGTGTAGGCGGTGATCTCCGGCCCAGGCGCAGGCAGGCCTGCCAGTTCCCAGACGCGCTTACCTGCCTGTTTCGCCTCCAGGTCCCACAGCGCGCAATCGACCGCATTGCGGGCAGCACCGGCGGGCAGAAGCGATTGCAGTTCTGCGCGGGTGAAATCAGCAGGCAGCCGTTCAATCTCGGCGGCCACGCTTTCCAGCGTCTCATTGTAACGGGCATAAGGCACGCATTCGCCCCAGCCGGTGACACCGTCCTTCTCCACCCGCACGGTCAGCACTTTGGCTTCGGTGCGCGAACCGCGCGAGATGGTGAAAACCTGCGCCAGTTTAAAGACGTCCGGGGTGACGGTGATGTTCATGAAACTGCCCTTTCCTGCGGCCCAGCGCGCCGCAGCGGCGGGCCTTGGCGCGATGCCCGGCGTTCCTGGCACCTGCCTTTTCATCTTTCAAAAAATACTCCCGCCGGAGGCACCTGCCCTGACGGCAAGCACCTCCGGCGGGGCTGTTAGATCAGACCGCAGCCAGCGCGTCCACCAGGCGGCCTGCACCGTGGCGGTACGGGTCGACGGCGGGCAGGCCCATCCGCTCTTCAACTTCGGCCAGATACTTGACCGCTTCATCCTCGGACAGGTGCTGGGTGTTCACCGAGATGCCGACAACCTTGCAGGCCGGGTTGGCGCGCTGTGCCAGCGGCAGGGCCACGGCTTTCAGCTCTTCCAGGCTCGGCACGTCATAATCAGGCAGGCCGCGCATGTGGGTGCGGGTCGGCTCGTGGCACAGGATCAGCGCATCCGGCTGGCCACCGTGCACCAGCGCCATGGTGACGCCTGAGTAAGACACGTGAAACAGCGAACCCTGGCCTTCGATCAAGTCCCAGTGGTCGTCGTCATTGTCCGGGGTCAGATATTCGATCGAACCCGCCATAAAGTCGGCGATAACCGCGTCCAGCGGCACGCCGTGACCGGTGATCAGGATGCCGGTCTGGCCGGTGGCGCGGAAAGTCGACTTCATGCCGCGCTCCTGCATGTCCGCGTCCATTGCCAGGGCGGTGTACATCTTGCCGACCGAACAATCGGTGCCGACTGCCAGGCAGCGCTTGCCCTTGCGCTTGACACCATTGGCAATCGGATAGCCGACAGTGGGAACACGCACGTCGTGCAGGGTACCGCCATGGGTCTGGGCCGCGGCCACCAGGTCGCCCTCGTCGCGCAGCAGATTGTGCAGGCCCGATGCGATGTCATAGCCCATTTCCAGCGCCGCGATCAGCACTTCTTTCCATGCCGGAGAGATCACGCCGCCGCGGTTGGCCACGCCGATGACCAGCGTCTTGGCGCCGGCTTCCTTGGCTTCCGCCAGGGACATCTCAGTCAGGCCCAGGTCGGCGCCGCAGCCCGGCAGGCGGATCTGGCCAACGGCGTGATCCGGACGCCAGTCGCGGATACCGATGGCAACCTTGGCGGCCAGCATGTCAGGCGCGTCGCCCAGGAACAGCAGATAAGGGGTCTCGATCATCGCGCTCATCCTTCGAGTTAAATTGGTCGCGCTAAAATCGGGCTAATTTCGCGCAAAGTCCTCTCGAAATCGCGCAGGAACGCCCTCCCTGCACGATTTTCTTCGATAAATATACTAAACAGTAGAAGATTCTTCGCAAGCACGACTGCTTACAGACGTTTCCTCCTCCTCTGCCCATGATTCCGCCTGCAGCACCCCCGGCTGCGCCACGCCGATCACACCCATAGCCTGGAATTCGCCGGTGTCCTCGGGCGCCTCTGACGTCGCGCGCCGCGCAATGGCAATCAGCACCACGGTCACGCCGACCCCGATCAACAGGTATTGCAGCCCCCGCCCGTCCGCGACGCTGATCATGTTCGGCCCGATCAGGATGCCGAAAAACTGCCCCAGCTGCAGCAGGAACGCCATTGTGCCGCTGGCCGGCACCACCTGCCCCGGCTGCAGCTGGTCGTTGGCGTGGGCCGCCAGGATCGAATAGATCGGCAGCGTGGTTGCAGCGATAACCGAAAACCCGACCACAATGCGCGACGGTGCCGTGTCTACCGCCATCCACAGCGCAACCAGCGCCGAGATCCCCGACAGCGCAATCACCACATAACGCCGGTCAGTGCGGTCCGACAGCCAGCCGACCGGGTATTGCACCAGCGCCGAGGCGATCAGCGCAATCACCAGCGCGCCCGAGGCCTGCGCCTCGCTGAAACCGTTTTGCAGTGCATAAAGCGGCAGGCTGATGTACCAGGCCACCACCCCCGCCCCCATGATAACGATGCCCAGAACCGTCATCGGCGACACTTTGTACAGCCGCGTGACCGGCATCCGGTCCGGCGCTGAGTAGTCCGGCGCCCGGATGTTGGACAGCAAAAGCGGCACAATAGCCACCGACAACAGGATCGAAGTGACACCGAACAGCAGGTTGCCGCTGGGATCCGGCAGGCCGACCATCGCGGTGCCCAGCGCCGGCCCCGCCGTCTGGATGATGAAATAGACCGACAGCACCTGCGCCCGGATCCGGTTTTCCGACTTGGCGTTGAGCCAGCTTTCGGTGATCACGTAAAGGCCCGGAAAACAAAAGCCCGCCAGCAGCCGCATCGCCGCCCAGCTGACCGGGTCCGAGGTCAGCAGATGGGCAATCGCCGCGACCGAAACCATCGACGCCAGCGCCGAAAACACCCGGATATGGCCGACCTTCTCGATCAGCCTCGGGGTCAGCATTGTTCCTGCCAGCGCCCCCAGCGGATAACAGGCCTGCATGACGGAAATCTCAAGATCCGTGAACCCCAGCGTCGAGCCGCGGATCGTCAGCAGCGTGACCAGCAGCCCGTTGCCGACCATCAGCAGCAGCATGCCCAGAAACAGGGCCCAGTTGTCGATCAATGCGCGTTTCATGAAACTCCTTTTCCGCACGGATCTGCGCCCGTGTCATTTCTTGCGCAATGCAGCATGCCGGTGGCAGTTTCGCGCGGATTTGCGACGCAAAAGGCGCAAACGGGATTGCCGCAACGCGGCGTTTCGTGCCGCAAGTGCAAAATCCGCTTGCAAGAAGGTGCGCAACTTAATAACCAGAACAGCGAAAATTCTGCAATTTCCTTACTCAGGAGGTTTCCGCATGTCCTTCCGCATCCAGCCCGCCGCTCCGGCGCGTCCCAACCGCTGCCAGCTGTTCGGCCCCGGCTCCAAAGTCAAACTGTTCGAGAAGATGGCCGCTTCGGCGGCTGACGTGATCAACCTCGATCTTGAGGATTCGGTGGCCCCCTCCGACAAGGACCAGGCCCGCGCCAATGTGATCGAGGCGATCAATGGCGTCGACTGGGGCAGCAAGTATCTGTCGGTGCGGATCAACGGGCTCGACACCCCCTATTGGTACCGCGATGTGGTGGACATCCTGGAACAGGCTGGTGACCGGCTGGATCAGATCATGATCCCCAAGGTGGGCTGCGCCGAAGACGTCTATGCGGTGGACGCGCTGGTCACCGCGGTTGAGCGCGCCAAAGGCCGGTCCAAACCGGTTTCCTTCGAGGTGATCATCGAGTCGGCGGCAGGCATTGCCCATGCCGAGGATATCGCCAAATCCTCGCCCCGGCTGCAGGCGATGTCGCTGGGTGCTGCGGATTTTGCCGCCTCGATGGGGATGCAGACCACCGGTATCGGCGGGACGCAGGAAAACTACTATATGATCCGCGAGGGCGAAAAGCATTGGTCCGACCCCTGGCACTGGGCGCAGGCTGCAATTGTCGCCGCCTGCCGCACCCATGGCATCCTGCCGGTTGACGGGCCGTTCGGCGATTTCTCGGACGAGGATGGCTATATCGCCCAGGCGAAACGGTCCGCGACCCTGGGCATGGTTGGCAAATGGGCGATCCATCCCAGCCAAATCGCGCTGGCCAATCAGGTCTTCACCCCGTCCGATGAAGCTGTGACGGAAGCCCGCGAGATCCTGGCAGCGATGGAAGAGGCCAAGGCGTCGGGTGCCGGCGCGACCGTATATAAGGGCCGCCTTGTCGATATCGCCTCGATCAAGCAGGCTGAGGTGATTGTCGCCCAGGCCGAACTGATTGCGAACAGCTGACGCCGGTTCGCATAGACAGAGTGCAGAGGCGTCCCGATGGGGCGCCTTTTCCGTATGGAGAGTTTGATGACAGAATTGACTTTGCTGCATACGGCAGAGGTGCATGCGAGGACGTTCCGGGCGTTGGCACCCGAAGCGGATCTGAACCAGCAAGTGCGCAGCGATTGGCTGGCACGGGCGCGGGATGGCATTGGCGCGGATCTGAAGGCAGAGATTGCTGCGGCAATCAGCGCGGTTGACGGCCCGGTGCTGTGCACCTGCACCACCCTTGGCCCGGCAGCAGAGGAGGCAGGCGCCATCCGCATCGACTGGCCGATGATGCAGGAAGCGGCGCGGATCGGCGGGCCGGTGCTGATGGCCTATTGCCTGGACAGCACTGCGGCCCCATCAGAAGCGCTGCTGCGGCGGGCCTTTGGCGGCTGTGATCCGCAACTGGTCCCGGTGTTTCTAGGGCAGCACTGGCCGTTGTTTGAAACGGGCGCCGGCGCGGATTTTTCTGCTGCCATAGCAGAAAGCATTGCAATGGCGCTGAAGGATGGCGCCTTTGGCTGCGTTGTGCTGGCGCAGGCCTCAATGGCCGGGGCGGCAGCAGTGCTGCGGGCGCAGACCCAGGTGCCGGTGCTGGCCTCGCCGGAGATTGCCATGCGGGTTTTGCTGGCACAGCGCTAAAGCAGTTGCCCCCGGCCACGAGTTTTGCCCGGCCAGGCCCCATGCCCCGCCGGTTGTTCTTCTGTTCTAATTCATGTTCCCAGTGCCGTATTAGCGTGGCTGTTAAGGATTGGCGGCGCCGCCAATAAGGCAGAGGCGGACGGGCGTATCCGCCCGCATGCTAAACGTTGTCTCTGCATGACCCCGCTGCCAGGCGGGAGCCCTGTTCCATATCTGCCGGAGAGCCAAGCCCCGGCGGGTGATTGCAATCGAGGGAAAGACTGCCATGAAATGCCCAAAACCGTGCAAACGGGGCGTGCGCAGGTCACGCAACACCCCTGGCCGCTGTCTTTGCAGCAGGCGCTTCGCAGTGAGTATTTAGGAGAAAGATGAAGAGGCTCTTAGTTTCACCTTTTTACAAATACGCAAAATCCAAAGCCGGCAAGGGATCATGCCCGCAAGTCTTTGGGCGAGCCCATTACCACATAGGTGGTGATTGCTGTGACATAAGGAGACGTGCCCAGGATATCAGTATGGAATTTCTTGTAGCTGGGCAGATCGGCGCATTCGACGCGCAGGAGGTATTCAATGGTGCCGGTGATGTTGTGGCATTCAACCACCTCGGGCGCGGCCTGCATGGCATGTTCAAAAGCCTCCTGCGCGTCCTTGGTGTGCTCACCCAGGCCGACGCCGATATAGGTGGCAAAGCCTATCCCCAGCTTTTGCCGGTCCAGCACGGCGCGGTAACCGGTAATGACACCGGCGCGCTCCAGCTCCTGCACCCGGCGAAGACAGGCCGAGGGCGAAAGGCCCGCACGCTCAGCCAGTTCCAGGTTGCTGATCCGGCCGTCCCGGGTGAGCTCCTGCAATATTCGTTGGTTTATCTTATCATTCTTCGCCATTAATTGTGAAATTACGCAGCAAACGCTGCAAGACGCAATTTCATTTGGCAATCATTGCGCAATCTTCTTGCCCATGACCTATGAACTCCTCTTTGCGCTGGCCGGTTTTGTCTTTGGCACGGTCTTCACGCCCGGCCCGAACAATCTGATGCTGATGGCCTCGGGGGCCAATTTCGGCTTTCACCGGACGATTCCGCATTTGCTGGGAGTGGCGGTCGGCTTTCCGCTGATGATCCTGCCGGTCGGGCTGGGGGTGATGCACCTGTTTGATGCCTTCCCGGTGCTAACCCCGGTGATGACGGTGATGTCAGTGGCCTATATGCTGTGGCTGGCCTGGAAGATCGCCAATGCCGCGCCGCCGCGGGAGGGGGCAGCCGAGGGCAGGCCTTTGAGCTTTGTGCAGGCCTGCGCCTTTCAATGGGTCAATCCCAAGGCCTGGGCGATGGCGCTGGGGGCAATCACGCTTTATGCGGCCAGCCGCGACCTGAGTGCCATTCTGTGGGTCTCCGGAACCTACCTGCTGATCGGCTGTTTTTCGGCCTCAACCTGGACAATGCTGGGCCAGCAGCTGCGGCGGCTGCTGACCCGGCCCGCGCAGCTGCGGGCGTTCAACTGGACTATGGCCGCGCTGCTGCTGGCGTCTCTGGCGGCAATCCTGCTGCAGGCGTAGGGCTACTTCAGCGGCAGGCAGATTTCGGTCAGCAGATCCTCGGGCGCGGTGTCGCGCGGATTGTTGAGGTAGATCTCGTAGCAGGGCTGATCGGCCGGCTCTTCACCCGATTGCGGCAGCCAATTGCCGAACAGGCTGTGATAGGCGGCATGCAGGCCCGAATACGGCCCCTTGTAGGTCAGCACCGCAGTTTTGCCGCCGGGGAGGCTGGCTTCCTCCATCCCTTCGGGCAGTGCTCCGCCGGTAAGCTCCGCCCCGGCAAAGCTGCGCAGATCGGCTTCGGGCACCGCGTCCGGGCTGTCGAAATAGACCCCGGTGACGGCGCCCAGCTGCGGCCAAAGCCCGCGGCTTTCGCAGATCGCGCCGAAAGCCTCAAAGCTTTTGCCGATTTCCATATAGTCGCCCTTGTGCGGCAAGCCGGCCAGGCGGCGGGCAGGGTCGGTGCGGGTGATCACGTCATACATCGGGTAACTTCCTGTTCTGAGAGTTGGGTTCGGCAGCCGGAATTGGCCCGCCCGGCGGAAGGCCGCCGGGCTGCTGCCGTAGGAGTCAGAGAACGCGCGGGAGAAGCTGTTCTGATTGGGGTAGCCGGCGCGGGCCGCAACCTGCGCGATGGGCATGTCCCCCTGCACCAGCCAGCCCGCGGCGCGGTGCAGCCGGATGCGGCGCACCGCATGGGCGCAGGTTTCGCCCGTCAGGGCGCGGAACACACGATGCCAGTGAAACCGCGACATCGCCGCCACATCGGCCAGCCTGTCCAGCGACAGATCGCCCTCGGTGTTGCCGTGGATATAGGCCAGAACCCGCAGGATCCGGTCTTCGTAACTGGCGGCCATAAGCGGTGCCTCCCTTGCGCTCTCTGCTCTTCCCTCATGCCATGGCAGCAGATCACAAATCTTGCTGAGTTGCATCTTGGCGCTGCTAAGGCCATATAACGGCAAACCCGCTGAGCAGAGGCGACATGACCCAGTATCTGGAATTCGAAAAACCGCTGGCCGAAATCGAAGGCAAGGCGGAGGAACTGCGGGCGCTGGCGCGCGCGAATGAGGAAATGGACGTGGCGGATGAGGCCAAGGCGCTGGACGCCAAGGCGGCTCAGCTGCTGAAAGACCTCTACAAGGAGCTGACGCCCTGGCGCAAATGCCAGGTGGCACGGCACCCCGACCGCCCCCATTGCCAGGATTACATCAAGGCGCTGTTCACCGAATACACGCCGCTGGCCGGCGACCGGAACTTTGCCGACGATCTGGCCGTGATGGGCGGCCTTGCCCGGTTCAATGATCAGCCGGTGGTGGTGATCGGCCATGAGAAAGGCAGCGACACTAAATCACGGATCGAGCGTAACTTTGGCATGGCCCGCCCGGAGGGCTACCGCAAGGCGATCCGCCTGATGGAGATGGCCGGCCGCTTCAAGCTGCCGGTGATCACTTTGGTCGACACGGCCGGCGCCTATCCCGGCAAAGGCGCCGAGGAACGCGGCCAGTCGGAAGCAATTGCGCGTTCGACCGAGATGTGCCTGAAGATCGGCGTGCCGCTGATCTCGGTCATCATCGGTGAAGGCGGCTCCGGCGGTGCGGTGGCCTTTGCCTCGGCCAACCGGGTGGCGATGCTGGAGCATTCGGTTTACTCGGTGATCAGCCCTGAAGGCTGCGCCTCGATCCTGTGGAAGGATGCCGAGAAGATGCGCGAAGCGGCAGAAGCGCTGCGTTTGACTGCACAGGACCTGCAGAAGCTGGGTGTCAATGACCGGATCATCCCGGAACCGCTGGGCGGCGCGCATCGTGATGCCAAGGCGGCAATGGCCTCGGTCAACGGCGCGATCCAGGATATGCTGGACGAGCTGAAGGGTAAAACCGCAGACGAGCTGATCAAGGACAGGCGCCAGAAGTTCCTGGACATCGGCTCCAAAGGGCTGGCGGCCTAAGGCAGCTTACCTGCGCGGATCCGGGTGATAACGCCGTCCCGGTCCGCCTGCACTTTGTCACTGAAGCCGGTCATCGCATGGCCGGCTTTGTTGTATCTGGCGCTCCACAGAGCGATATCTGCCAGTACCGGCGCCAGATCCCGGCCCTTTGGCGTGAGTGTATAAATGTAGCTGCGGCCGTTTTCCGGATCCTTGCTTTTGCTCAGGATCCCCGCCTCTTCCAGCTGCTTCATCCGCTGCGCCAGGATGTTGGTTGAGATCCCCTCCCCGCCGTTCAGCAGCTCGCCATAGGTGCGCGCGCCTTTGACCGCCATGTCGCGGATCACCAGAAGGCTCCAGCGGTCGCCGAAGATATCAAGGGCATAGGCCACCGGGCAGCCGGACCCGTATTTGCTGTGCTTATCAGTCATGAACTCTTGGTAGTTTTTATACTTGCAAAACACAAGTTGTCATGCGAACCCTTATTAACTTGCAAAACGCAAGCTATTAAACCGGAGCCAACATGACCCACAATCAAAACAACGCGGCCTTCCGCGACCGATCCCGGCTGTCCCGCCGCCAGCTGCTTGCAGCCTCAGCCGGGGCGATGCTGCTGCCTTCACTTGCCAAAACACAGGAAACTGCCATGACCCCGAAAGCCTTTGCCTATACCGAAGTCGCCATCTCGGTCCCGTTCGACCAGGTGCCGCTGCAGAAAATCAACGCCTCGATCCGGCAGCAGCCAGGGTTTCTGAACAAGACCTGGCTGTCCGGCCATGGCAATAACTCCATTGGCGGCTTTTATGCCTTTGACAGCGTTGAAAACGCCCGCAGCTTTGTGACTGGCTATTTCCCGAGCGAGCCGCGCAGTTTTGGCGTCGCCCACAACACGCGGGTGTTTGACGCCGAGGCCACCGCCACGGCCAGCCGCGATATGGGTGCGGCGCATTACAACAGCGGGGCTGCGGCTCCAGGGGCGTTTGTGTACACCGAACTGCAACTGTCGGTGCCGTTTGAAGAAGCCCCCTGGCAAGCGCGCAACGCGGCGCTGAAAATGCTGCCAGGTCTGCAGAACAAGGTTTGGCTGAGCGGGCTGCAGACCCGGACTCTGGGCGGGTTCGACGCCTTTGACACGCTGGACACTGCATTGGATTTTGCGCTGAACCTGTTCCCGGAAACTGCGGCAGAACTGGGCTGCGCCTTTTACACGCGGGTCTTTGATGCCTCAATCACCGAGGCGGCCAGCCGGGCAATGAACTCACCTTACTACACCGGCAGCGGGGCCTGATCAGGCGCACCGGATCAAAAGGGCGCAGGCGGCGGAGCCCCTCCCGCGCCCGCGCACCGCCGGCTGACGCCGCCGCCGCTGGCGGCCTTTGGCCCGGCCCGGTGCCATGGCACCGGGCCGGGCCCAACTGCAAGGGTCTGCCTGACAGGCAGGCCTGCGCAGGCGGGAGCCGCCCGCCGGGAGCCATCTGCGCAGGTCAGCGCTGTTCAAATCCGCAGATCGCTCACCGGCAAATGACTGGACGACTTCAGCTCCCTCAAGGACAGGCTGGACTTAATCCCCGACACCCCCGGCAAACGGCGCAGCACGGCTTCAACGAAGCGGCTGTAATCATCCAGGTCGCGCGCCACCACCTGCAGCAGAAAATCCGCGTCCCCGGTGGTATTGTGGCAGGCCAGCACATTCGGGCTGGCCTTGATGGCGCGCTGGAAGTCTGCTGTCGTGGCCGCGTCATGCTCGGTGCAGGTAAGCTGGACAAAGGCCATCACTCCGAACCCTAGCGCCCGGCGGTTCAGGACCGCCTGGTACCCCTCGATCACGCCGGTCTCGCTCAGCCGTTTCAACCGCCGCCAGCAGGGCGTTTCACTGAGCGACAGCCGTTCCGCCAGCTTGGCATTGGACAGCCTGCCATCGCGCTGAAGACAATCCAGGATACGGGCATCTATCTCGTCAATCTGCTCCACAGCGAAAGACTCCTGCTCAATAGTGGCATTTCCGGAAAGACTACACCGGACTTTTCCAAAACTGTAGAGGCATCAGAAATGCCCTCCCCGGCAGCTGCCTGCTAAAAAGCCTTATCTCTTGCAAACGTCAAAGGAACCTGTCCCGATGAAAGCTGTGCTCTATGAACGCTTTGGTGAAGCACCTGAAGTGGTTTCACTGCCGGATCCGTCTCCGGCGCCCCACGGCGTGGTGATCAAGGTTGAGGCAACCGGCGTGTGCCGCAGCGACTGGCACGGCTGGATGGGGCATGATGCGGATATCACCCTGCCGCATGTGCCGGGCCACGAGCTGGCAGGCACGGTTGCCGCGGTTGGCAAAGATGTCAGTAAATGGCGGCGCGGCGGCCGGGTCACGGTGCCGTTCGTTGGCGGCTGCGGCAGCTGCCCGGAGTGCCACGCCGGCCACCAGCAGGTCTGCCACAGCCAGTTCCAGCCCGGCTTTACCCATTGGGGATCTTTTGCCGAATATGTATCCATCCATCATGCGGATTTGAACCTGGTAGCGCTGCCGGAAACCATGGGGTTTGCCACTGCCGCCAGCCTTGGCTGCCGCTTTGCCACATCCTTCCGCGCTGTGGCGGATCAAGGCCGGGTTTCAGGCGGGCAATGGGTGGCGGTGCATGGCTGCGGCGGCGTTGGGCTGTCCGCGGTGATGATCGCCACCGCACTTGGCGCCAATGTGATCGCTGTCGATATATCCGGGGAGAAGCTGGCGCTGGCCCGCAGCCTGGGCGCGGTTGCCGGGGTCGATGCCAGCACCGTCGCAGATGCGGCGGAGGCGGTGCGGGAGATCTCCCGCGGCGGGGCGCATGTGTCGCTGGACGCTCTGGGGCACCCGGACACCTGCTTCAATTCGGTCAATTGCCTGCGCAAGCGCGGCAAGCATGTGCAGGTGGGGCTGATGCTGGCGGATCACAGCACGCCGCAAGTTCCGATGGCGCGGGTGATCGCGGATGAACTGGAGATCCTTGGCAGCCACGGCATGCAGGCCCATCGCTATGGTGCAATGCTGGACATGGTGCAATCCGGCAAGCTGGCACCCGGCCGGCTGGTCGGCCAGGAAATCAGCTTGGAGCAATCGGTGGCTTCACTGATGGAAATGGACCGGTTCCAATCCGTAGGCGCCACCGTAATCACCCGGTTTTGAGGCGGCTGGGCGAGGTTTGCACAGCCTCAATGCAAAGCGGATGAAGTGGATGGCTCCTGCTCCATCGGCGTCGTGACGCGCCAGAATGCAGTTGTCATGAACTGCTAGGAAAGGAGCCATCCAATGACAGTTAAAACCGTAGGTCTCGATCTGGCCAAGGAGGTTTTTCAAGTTCATGGTATTTCCGAGACGGGCCGCAAGGTTTTCAACCGCAAGAAAAAGCACGCCAAACTACTGGCATTTTTTGAGAGCTTGCCGTTATGCATAGCCGGCATGGAGGCCTGCGGCTCGGCTCATCATTGGGCCGTCAACTTCGCAAGCGGGGGCACGAAGTCCGTTTGATGCCAGCGATTTACGTCAAGCCATATGTGAAGCGTGGAAAGACGGACGCAGTCAATGCGGAGGCAATCTGCGAAGCTGTGCGCCGCCCGGCGATGAGATTTGCCGGGATAAAGACTGAGGACCAGCAGGCCCTGTTGGCAGTCCACCGCACTCGCGACCTTGTTGTCCGTCAGAGAACCCAGGCCGCGAACATGATCCGCGGCTTGCGTCCGTTGCCATGGCGAACAAGGCGGCTTGTGCAATCTGGATAATGCTGACGCGACTGGAAGACTACCGGCAGCCGGTCGCTTGACCGGACAACCTGCCAGAGATGCAAGGCAAATGACGTGATGATGCGGAATCAAGTCAACCAAGAGCCAGAAAACTCCGGGAATGTCCGTGGCACAATGAGGCCGTAGAGCCGATTGGAACCTCGCTTGCGGAAATCATCAGGGCCATTGGCAGACCGCCACGAAAACAGGCCGGACAGACGATGTACTGACAAAAACGCCGCTGAAACCACCCAAAAATGTCTTGCAATGCAGGAGCCACCCACAGAGGACATTCAGAACTTGGCAACTTCGGTTCACACAGACCCTCCCGCGCCCGCGCGGCACCGGCTTTGCCAGTGCCGCTGGCAGCCTTGGGCGTGGCCCGGCGCCATGACGCCGGGCCACGCCCAACTGTGAGGGCAATTTCCAAATTGACCCGAACAGGCGGGAGTGCCTCCGCCCCCGTACATGCCAGCAGGATTGGGATACAGAGCTACCCGGCCAGGAGCCGCAGACCCTGCGTCACGTCAGAGCGCACTGCCAAACGCAAGCCCGGTTCATCCCCGGCCTTCAGCGCTGCGATGATCAGGCGGTGGTTTTGCGGCGGATCGGTGCGGCGCAACCGGCCGTAAAGCGCCCGCATGGTGGGGCCAAGCTGCAGCCAGACGGTCTCGGCCATCGCCAGCATGGCCGGCGCCTGGGCGCGCAGATACAGGGTGCGGTGGAACTCCAGATTGGTCCGGATATAGCCGACCGCGTCACGCTTGGTGACCATCTCGGCCACCGTTCCGTTGATCATCTGCAGCCGGTCGATCAGGGCCATATGCGCGCGCGGCAAGGCACGGCTGGACAGCTCCACCTCCAGCAGCGCACGCAGGGCCGCCAGCTCCTCAATCCGTTCATTTGTCAGTTCCGGCGTTGATACCCGCCCCGAAGAAGACAGGAACAACGCGCCCTCGGCGGCCAGCCGCCGAACAGCCTCGCGCGCAGGCGTCATCGAGACGCCGAACTCGCGGCCGATACCGCGCAGCGTCAGCGCGGCACCGGGGGTGATTTCACCATGCATGATACGGGTGCGCAAAGCACGGTAGACGCGGTCGTGGGCCGGGGCGGCAGCGTCCTGGGGAGAGCGGGCAGTCAGGTTCATCCCCTCAAGTGATCACAAATTGTGCCGCGGTCAAGCGGACAGATCCGCGCGTGTGATCACGGCCAGCGGAAACAGGCGCGGATCACGGCCCCCAGGTCCGGGGCAGCACGTCACGGGCGGCCAGGCAGCCCTGCCAGGCTGAACCCAGTGCGCAGCCGTTGCAGCGCACTGCCGGGCCCGGCCCCGGCACCATAGGGAAAGGCGCCCGCTGCCTGATCCAGTGTCAGCCCTGCGGCCTGCAGCTGCGCGCAGGCGCTGCCAGCCTCTTCAAAGCGGCCAAGCGTGGCCAATCCCGCGCAGCGCACCGCCTGGGCCAGCTGCGCCTGGGAGTCCAGCGCCAGCGCCGCACTGGCAGTGTCAACGGCAGCCTCCTCTTGCCCCGCATCAAACAGCATCGACGCGCGCAGGCTGTGATAAAGCGCAGACGGCACCGGGTTGAGCCGCAAAGCAGTGGCATAGGCGGCCTCGGCGGCGGCTCCCTGCCCCTCCACCTGCAAGAGCCAGGCCCGCAGCAGATGGCCATCTGCATCGTTCGGGAAAGAGCGTTCCAGCGCCAGCGCATGGGTCAAGGCGGCGTCCGGCGCACCGCTGAACTGCGCTGCAAGGGCGCGGATGCGCAAGGTTCCGGGTGTTTCGGGCAGCCCCTCGAGCAGCCGCGCAGCCGATGCCGCGCGCTGCGGCAGGCCAGCCAGCGGGCCGGTCAGAATATCCAGGTCAAGCTCTGCCTGCAGCACAAGTGCCTCTGCCAGCCCAGGGGCGAGTTGCAAGGTCTGATGCACGGCTTGCCTGGCCTCTTGCTGGCGTCCAGCCGCCAATTCGCTGCGTGCCGCTAGCAGCTGTATCAGCGCCTGATCCGGAACCGGCGCCGCCGCAACCCTGCCCACTGGCAGACTGAAGGCGCCGAGAATTTCTGCCGCCACCGCAAGTGCCAGCCCGGACAGGCTGGATTGCGGGCGGGGCGGCAGGGCTGCCTGTCCGGACGGGCTGCGGATATCCAGCCGGATCCCCTGTAACGGAGCAGCAGGCAAGTGGCCGCTGACCAGGAACTCTGTTCCCAGTAGTTTCGCAGCCTGGTCCGGCGGCAGTCCGGCCGCCGCCCGGCTGCTGGCCGGGGCCACCACTGCCAGGCTGGGAACCGCGGCAAGCGCGCGGATCACCTCGCCGGTGAGCGCCTGCGCCAGTTCAGGAGATGCCGAGGCCGCCGTGAAGGGCATCACGGCAACCAGCGGCCGCGTCTGCTCCGCCCCGCTGGCCGTCTGCCCCGCCCCTTGCAGACCCGGCATGCCCGCGGCCCACCAGCCGCCGCCCGCCGCAGCCAGGACCGCAAACGCAGCCAGCGCCAGCCACACAGGCCGCCCTGCCCGCCGGCGCGGTGGCGAAGCTGCCTGGACCGCTTCCTTTGGTGCGGCCACAGGGTGCAGACTGGGCAGCGAGGTCAGCTCGTCGCCGAGCACATAGACCTGCACAGGCTCGGGAATGTTCTTGACCTCATGCAGGCCCAGGTCCTCGAACGCATAAGGAATACGGCCCCGCACCTGGCCATATGCTTCAGCCGACAAGGCCACCCCGCCAAGCGGTGCCAAAGCCTCCAGCCGGGCGGCGATATTGACATCGTCGCCATAGATATCGCCCTGGGCAATCAGCACTTCACCCAGAGTGATACCGATCCGAAGCTGCAAATGCCGGTTGCGGGCGGCGGCGGCCTGGATCCCGGCTGCCGCCTCTACTGCCGAGATCACGCTGGGAAAAACCGCCAGCACCCCGTCGCCCATCAGCTTGATGATCCGGCCCTCATGGCTGCGGATCGCCGGGGCAATCAGGCTTTGCTGCTGCGCCAGAACCTGGTTCAGCGTTCCGGCCTCATCTTCGGCCATCAAGCGGCTGAAGCCGGAGACATCCAGCACAAAAATGGCGGCAAGGCGTCGTTGCGGTTTGTCTGACACGGGCAAGCCTCAAGAACCGGGGAAACTGGAAACAGGTACCTGCCAAGAGGTTAGCCCGCGCATCCGCAGGGTCAAAGCCTTGCCGCTATTCGCCGAACCGGTACCGGTGCAGGCCGGCGCCGTTTTCGCGCAGCCAGCCGCGCGGCGGCTCGTATTGGCCATAGAGGCGTTCCACCACCGCCCAGAAGGCAGACGAATGGTTCATCTCCTGCAAATGCGCCACCTCGTGGGCGGCGACATAACGCAGCACTGCGGGCGGCGCCAGGATCAGCCGCCAGGAATACATCAGCCCGCCATCGGCGGTGCAAGACCCCCAACGCGACCGGGTATCGCGCAAGGTCAGGCGGCTGTAGCCCTTGCCCAGCCGGGCGGCATAGAAATCCGACGCCTCGGCCAGCCGGTTGCGCGCCAGCTCCTTCAGGTAACGCTGCAAGACCCGCCCCGGACTGTCCCCCGGCACCGCAATACGGCCCGCATCAAGCTGGATGCGCCGCCCTGGCGCGCGCTCAACCACCCGATTCTGGCCATCAACCGGCAACACCGTGCCAAACCCCGCTTCCACCGCCTCGGGATGCTTTTCCAGATGCGACCGGATCCAATCCGCCTTTTCCTCGGCAAAGGCCAGTGCGGCCCGTTCCGGCAGGCTTTTGGGCAGCGTCAGTGTCACCCGCCCGTCCAGCGAGGAAATCCGCAGGCTGATCCGCCGCGCCCGCGCCGACCGCCGCAGCGTCAGCGGCACCGGCGGGTTTCCGGGCAGGTGGTGTTCGGCCATAGGCGCCCCTTTCCAGGCTTTGGCTTTGACAGTCCCCCCCTCATATGGCAAGGCACCTGAATCGTCGATACGACTCACCAGTTAATCAAGGGGATCCACATGCCCAAGGAAGAATGGGGTGTAAAGCGCATCTGCCCCACCACTGGCAAGCGCTTTTATGACCTGAACAAGAACCCGATCGTCAGCCCCTACACGGGCGAGGCCGTCGCGCTGGACACCGGCAAAACCCGGATGATCGAGGCTGATGCCGAAGATGCGGCAACCCTGAAGGCCAAAGAGAACCTCGAAGGCGATAGCCCGGTTCTGGAAGATGATGATGACGTCGATGTTGATCTGGGCGATGATGTCCTGGACGATGACGATGACGAGGACAACGTTCCGCTGGACGAGATTGCCGACATGTCGACCCCCGAGGACGATTCCTAAGGCATTTCCAGCTGCCCGGGGAAGCGCCTCGCCTTCCCCGGGCAGCCCTCCGGCAGCGCCGGAAAAAAGTTTGGAACCCGGCGCATTTTACGCTTGCAGCCTGCGCCGCCGTCCCTTAAATGACGCTCACACCGCAAGACGGACCGCACCGGAGACGGAACGGACACTGGAAAGCGGACAGGTTTGGGGCCTTAGCTCAGCTGGGAGAGCGCCTGCATGGCATGCAGGAGGTCAGGAGTTCGATCCTCCTAGGCTCCACCAAATCTTCATTGTGAAAAGTACCAGATAGTTCAGCCTTTTTCGCCAGAGGATTTGCCTCTGTCGCGCAGACAGGTGCTATTTCCCCTACGATAATCCATGCTGCTTTGATCCGCGCCTTTTCGGCGTGTTGATCGCTTCGCGGCCCTCCCCTTTGTCAAAACCGAGGATGGCCCATGAGCGACCATTTCTTCGTCGTGACGGGCGGCCCCGGTGCGGGCAAGACCAGCCTCATCACCGAGCTTGCCTGCCGCGGCTTCCACACTGTGCCCGAATCCGGCCGCGCGATCATCCGCGAGGAGATGCAGAGCGGTGGAGACACCCTCCCTTGGGCGGATCGTATGTCCTACGCCGAAAGGACCTGCGCGCCTACAGCGCCGTGCAGGCGCTCTCAGGTCCCGTAATCTTCGACCGCGGCACCCCCGGCATTCTGGGCTACTTTAAGCTCTGCGGCCTCCCCGTACCGCCCCACGTCGCCGCAGCAGCCAAGGCAGCCCGCTACAACCGTTGCGTCTTCCTGGCGCCGTTCTGGGATGAGATCTTCACGCAGGACACCGAACGCAAGCAGACTCGCGCCGAAGCCGAAGCGACCTGTGCCGTCATGCGCGAGACCTACACCGCCCTCGGATACGAAATCACGGAGCTGCCGCGCGCCGACATTGTAACACGCGCCGACTTTGTCTGTAAGCAACTGGCTAATTGACCGTCATCTCTAGATGCCGTGGCGAAACTGCTGAAGCAGACAAACCGCATGGTCCATCCGGCCTCCCGCTGCCTGACACTCACGGCCCATGGACGAAGCCGCTCCGCGGCATTGGCGCGGGTGGCTGATGTTCAGCGATGATCTGACAGTGGTGCATTTGGGGAACGGCATTTCTGCCTGACGATTGAGCCCTTCTCAATCATCAGACAGGAGGCTCCCATGACAGAGGAGAGATCAACCCCGCTTCGAGAGCGGATGATCGAGGACATGCGCATCCGCGGGATGGGCGACAAGGCGCAGAAAGCGCATATCCGGGCGGTCAAGGATTTCGCCATTTTCCTCGGGCACCCGCCGGATACCGCCTCACCGGAGGAACTCCGCGCCTATCAACTGCACATGACGGATACAGGGGTCACGCCGGCGACTTTCAACGCCAGGATCGTGGCGCTCAGATTCTTCTTCGGCATGACCTGCGGGCGCGAGGAGATGAAGCGCTACATGCAGTTCCGCACCCAGCCCAGGAGGTTGCCTGTAGTCTTCAGCGTTGAAGAGGTATCGGACATCCTGATGGCGGCGCCGGGGCCCGGGCTCAAATACCGTGCCGCGCTCAGCATTTCCTACGGCGCGGGGCTGCGGGCCGCCGAGGTCTGTAACCTCAAGATCGGCGATATCGACAGCAACCGGATGCTGATCCATGTCGAACAGGGCAAAGGGCGGAAGGACCGGAAGGTGATGCTGTCACCCGGGCTTCTGAGCTTGCTGCGCGACTACTGGCGCGAGGCGCGGCCGGAGGGCTGGCTGTTCCCCGGCAAGCCGAAGATCAACCCGCTGTCGCCACGGCAGCTGAACCGCGCCTTCACGTCAGCGAAGAACATGGCCGGCATCAAAAAGGCCGCCACTCTGCATACCCTGCGGCACAGCTTTGCGACGCATCTGCTGGAGGCCAACACCGATGTCCGGGTCATCCAGGTGCTGCTCGGCCATGCCAAGCTGAGCACGACGGCCCAATACACCCATGTCGCCACCAAGACGATCCGTGACACGGTCAGCCCCTACGAGATGCTGGAGCAGTTGCAGGATCAGACAATCAAGCGAAGCCTGAAGTGACGGGGCACTGGGGTGTCCCGCCCGGGGCTGGAGATTGCTGATATATTCCGTGCCCATGGTGCCGCGTGGCGGCGGGCCAATGCAGGGCATGTCAGCCTGACCCAGCTCAAGGTGATGTCGGCAATCGAAGCCTGCCGGACCGAAGCGCTCGGCGGGCATGTGGCCGGGTGCGCCAAATGCGGCCATCGCCACATCGCCTACAATTCCTGCAAGAACCGGCACTGCCCGAAGTGCCAAGGGCCAGCGGCGCGCGACTGGATGGAAGCCCGCGCCGAGGACCTGCTGCCCGTGGAGTATTTCCACGTGGTCTTCACCCTGCCCGCAGAGATCGCCCGGATCGCCTCCTGGAACAAGCGGGCGGTCTACGGTCTGCTGTTCCGGGCGTCGGCACAAACGGTCATGACCATCGCAGCGGACTCCAAGCGCCTTGGTGCTCGGGTGGGCATGACCAGCGTGCTGCATACCTGGGGATCGGCGCTGACCCATCACCCCCACATCCATATGATCGTTCCCGGTGGCGGCCTGTCTCTGGACGGCGCGAGATGGATTGCCTGCAAGCCCGGGTTCTTCCTGCATGTGCGGGTCCTGTCGCGCTTGTTCCGGCGGCTGTTTCTGGAGGGGCTGATGGCGCTTCACCGCGCCGGGGAGCTGGCCTTCTTCGGCGACCTGGAACCGCTGGCGCAGGCCGATGCCTTCGCAGAGTGGCTGGCTCCTTTGCGCAAGTCCGAATGGGTGGTCTATGCCAAACCGCCCTTCGGAGGCCCGGAAGCCGTTCTCGCCTATCTCAGCCGGTACACCCACCGGGTGGCCATCTCGAACGCACGCCTCGTCAGCGCCGACGCAGGCACCGTGGCATTCCGTTGGAAGGACTACAGGATCAAGCGCGGCGACAGGCAGAAAGTCATGCGTTTGGCCACGCCCGAGTTCATCCGCCGCTTCCTGATCCACGTCCTGCCCGCTGGTTTCCACCGCATCCGGCACTACGGCTTGCTCGCCTCAGCGCAGCGCAAGGCCAACATCGCCCGGTGCCGTGCCCTGCTCGGGACAAGGTGCCCGGCTCAAGAACCGCCAGAAGCCGCCGAGGTTCTCCCGCTCACCCTGCGTGAGCCATGCCCGTGCTGTGGCGGAACAATGCATATCATCGAGATCTTCCGGCGCGGGCAAAAACCCCGGTCGCGCGCGCCACCGCGGAAGGAGGCGGCATGACGAAACGCCCGTCATTCCGGTATTGTGAACACCGGGCATCCGCAGCCGCCCGGCTGTCTCCATTTACGCCTGTACTCTCCTGCAAGCTCAGAACCACGCCGAAACGCCGCTTTCGTCGCAGCAATTGTCCGGAGGCCCCCGTTAAGAGCATCCCAACCGGCATCGGAATGCCTCCGGCTTGGCCGCTGGCTCCAACCGCAGACCCCGCCGTCTGCGCTCTTTCCCCATAGACAGCCCCAAGAGTCCCGCGGCTTCCACCTTGGGAGGTTTTCCAACGCGGGCCGATGTCGCGCCAAGCCGCACCCTCACACCGCGGCCCGCATCAGAAAACCTTCACCATTGAAGACCTTCGTCCACAGCTCAGGATGTTGCAACTCGGCCCGACGAAGCCGCTACTCGTCGCAGCGTGGACCGCTACCCTCGGAACTAAGGCGGCTTGGCGCGTGTGGAAGTTTTTTGAGCGATCCCATATACACAGGGTTGCTCGTGTTACTCGCTGTTTTTTCCGCCAGCCCTAGGTCATGTTGACAAATGTCGGAGCCAAAGGCGGATAGATGTGATGTCGATGAAGCCCAGGAAGCTTTCAGCAGTCTTGTCATAGCGGGTTGCGACACGCCGGGCATTCTTGAGTTTGTTGAAGCATCGCTCAACCATGTTGCGCAGCCGGTAAAGTCTGTGATCCACACCCACGCGCATCTTGCGGGTCTTGCGCATTGGAATTTGAGTGAGGATGTCGCGTTCATCCATGGTTTTCCAAATACGGTCAGCGTCATAACCCCGATCTGCCAGCAGCACCTTGGGCTCCGGCAAGTTGTCGGCCATGACCAGGTCGAAACCGAGATAACCCGACGTTTGGCCCGGCGTGATTTCCGTTCTCATTGGCAGGCCATGCGCGTTGACGCGGAGGTGGATCTTGGTCGTGAACCCACCTCTTGAACGGCCAAAACCCTGTCGAGGAGTCCCCCTTTAGCGCCCGCTGCCTCCCTCTCGGGACATTGCCTGCGCAATGCCCTGCCGGGCAGTGGATGATGGGCGCGAATGACAGTGCTATCGACCATTTGCAGGGCGTCTGGGACGGTCCCGCTCTGGTTGAGGGCATCCAGAATGTCCTCCCAAAGCCCAGTCAAGGTCCATCGGCGAAACTGGCGGTAAACACTTGACCACTTTCCGAACTCCTCCGGCAGGTCACGCCAAGGGGATCCTGTCCGGGCGATCCAGAAAACCCCATCCAGAACAAGGCGATGGTTGGCCGGTTTGCGCCCGTTCGGGGCGCGGGTAGCGAGGATGAAATGTTCGAAAAACGCCCACTCCTCATCCGTCATCAAGTCTCGTGCCAAGCTGGTCGCCATAGCAGATACCAGCTTGAATCACGCCAACGGGCCGTTGTGAATCCCTTTTGTCAACACAACCTAGTGTAGGGCATAGGCTCAAACGACCGCCGTTGACCTTGCCCTCGGAGAATCTTTGCAACTCCCGCAAAGTTACCTATATTTAATGGATATGGGTGATCATACACCACCCGAGGATGCTATGAACGTTAGAGTGAACACATAACCGCAGCTACGCCAGCTATGCTGGAACCGTCCCAACAATGCTGTTGTGGACGTTGAAACTGCGCTCGCTCTCTATGAGCGCAACTGGCGTTTCGTTAATCAAGATGCAATCACACCACGCGAACAGAAACTCTTGGACCGCCTTGTTGCTGAGTACGGCAACGGGCAATTGCTGGCCGCGTGAAGACTGAGCCGCAGGGTGCGGACTGAACCGCACCGGGTTTGCCGGAGGCTTCAACTCCTGAGTAGGATGAAGTCACAATGAGCAAGACAACCAACAAGTATTCTCCTGAGGTCGGCGAGCGTGCGGTGCGCCTGGTGCTGGACAAGTGAGCCATTGAAGGCGCCATTGGTTCGAGCCCAATGGCAAACGGCCAGCACAGTTCCCGCTGGCAGGCAATCATGCCGGTCTCTGCGAAGATCGGCTGTTCGGCGCACACGCTGAATGAGTGGGTGAAGAAGGCGGAAGCCGACAGCGGCAAGCGGGCGGGTGTTCCAACTGATGTCGCCGGCAGTGCGGGTCGTTCGCGCAGCGATCAAACGAAGGCGCTTGAGCGGGAGAACCGCGAGCTGCGCCAGGCGAACGAGATTCTCCGCAAGGCATCGGCGTTGACCTTGTCACTCGGACCAGTGGCGTTCCTACGGTCAACTTTGCGATGGCGGAGCTCGGCCGCCGGTTGAAGGGATGGTGTCATTCATCCGCTGCCCGGCAGCGCATGCCAGCATGCGCGAGAGGGGACATGCATCGCGGTGAGCATGGGGTCGAGCCGATCTGCATTCGCCATTGCCGCTCGGACCAATGGCGCGACATGGCTCATTCCTGCCGATTGCCCCTTCCACGTATTACGAGCATCTGGCGCAGCGGGCCGATCCGGCCCGGTTGCCGGACCGTGCCCGGCGTGACGCGGCATTGCGGCCCGGGATCCTGCGTGTTTTCGAAGAGAACTGGCGGGTCTATGGCGTGCGGAAGATCTGGCGGCAATTGCAGCGGGAGGGTTTCACTGTTGCCCGCTGCACGGTCGCCCGGCTGATGAAGAGCATGGGTATTCAAGGCGCTCGCCATTGTCCTCGGACCAATGGCGGACAAAAGCTCGCTCCGGGGCAAGCCGCACAAAACCACGATGCCCGGCAAAAAGGCCCCGTGCCCGCTCTCGCACATGCTGCGCATGTGCTGCCGGGCAGTGGATGGACAAGGTGAACCGGCAATTCCGTGTACCCGCGCCCAACATGCTCTGGGTCAGCGATTTCACCTATGTTGCCACCTGGAAGGGGTTCACCTATGTCGCCGCTCGCCATTGTCCTCGGACCAATGGCGCCTTCAATGGCTCGCTTATCGATGCCTATGCCCGCAAGATCGTTGGCCCCCTCTCGGCAGATTTGGCTTTGCCAAATCGCCTGCCGGTCAATGGGTCGTGTCAGCACCTCGGCGCATGCCGGGTTCGTTCTCCCCTCTCGCACATGCTTCGCATGCGCCTGCCGGGCAATGGATGCTCTGGAGCAGGCTGTTCACGAGCGGCGGCCGACAAAGGCGATGGGGCTTGTTCATCACTCCGGCCGCCGTTCTCGGCGATGCTGGCATCGCCTGTCACGCAGTGGGTCAGCCAATACCTTCGATCAAATACACAGAGCGGTTGGGCGAAGCCGGTATCGAGCCCTCTGCGGGCAGCGTTGGAGACAGCTATGAGTTCAAGCAGATCCGCGCAGCGGATCAAATGATCCGGGGGATCATTTGAAGGCGCAGAACGCCCTGGCCGAGACGATCAACGGTTTGTTCAAAGCCGAGGTCATTCACCGCCGCGGCCCTTGGCGCAACTTCGAAGACGTGGAATACGCAACGCTCGAATGGGTGGTTTGGTTCAACAACCGCCGCCTGCTTGAACCCATTGGGAACATCCCGCCGGCAGAAGCAGAGGCCCATTTCTACGCCGCTCTGGAAACTGAGGACATTGCCGCGTAACTAACTGAAATCAGTCTCCGGCAAACCCGGTGCGATTCAGGTCTTAACCGCGACATTCTCGATTTGTCGATGATGATTTCACGTTGGGGGCCGATCCCTGAGGAAGCGTGGGCTATCGCCGAAGGTGCCTACGGAGACACCGCGTGCAAAGCGTACGGTGAAGCAATCGCACGCATCCGCGACACTGACTGGCTACAAAAATGCATGACCGACATGGGTATGGAGCCTGATCTTGAAGATGAGATACTTGCCCTTCATGGCGGCCCCTTGGACAAGGAAACGTGATGAATTCTTGAGTGCATCATTGCACTCGTGGCTGAGTTGGTCCCATTGTCTATCTTCAAGCAAATTGAGGTTCGCTTCGAGTTGGCGTGGACGGCAGGTTCGCGTCTGCGGCCAAGGTGTGCAAACCGCCCTCACTTCGGGACGGCTCTAGTGCTGCGGCTGCACCAGTCATGTCCGCTTGGGGCTGCCTGCCGTCATTCACACCTGGTGCGGCGAATGCCCAGTCAGAGCCCATTGTACCGATTGCTGCGTCTTGTTTGAACTATCGCGAAGCTCGCAATACTGACGTTGGCCATGGCAAGATTGGCCCTTTGCGGTCACTCACTGGTTTCCCTGGGCGCCGCTGTGCAGCCCTCCGTTGGAGGCTTTCACTGCAGTCGCGAAACTGTTTGCAGCGTGACCTCATGCTTAGCCAATGAAAGTGAATTACACACTCATGGTTGACTAAAATTCAACATAGCCTTTGAACGGCCAACTGCCGCCATTCTACTAGTTTTCGCAAAGCGGTGAGTCAGCGCGCAGCGAGAGCCCTTAGCTGGATGATTGGAAACAAGCGTTGTGCCGCAAAACTGTATCAGGAGCATGCAGAGCCGGGTTGCTCAAAATAACGGCAATCATCAAACCTCGAAAGTGATCTGACCGCCGCAGATTGTCAGTGCCGCCCGTGCCAAGCTGAGCTGGTCCGCCCGCTGCGCCGCAAGATCGCGGTCCATGACAACCACATCTGCCATCATGCCCGCACGCAGCTTGCCCTTGCGGTGCTCGTTGAACTCGGCCCAAGCACCGTCACAGGTATAGGCCGCCAGGGCATCGCGCAGGCTGTGGCTTTGTTCTTGCCAACTGCCCGGCAGCGGCTGGCGCGCCACCGCGCCCTGGATGGTGGGCATCACATCCACAGGAACAACCGGCCAGTCCGTTGAGAAAATGACCTTGGCGCCGCTTTCGCGCAGCGTCCGTGACGGAAACGCGGTTGGGATCTGGTGGCCGTGCAGCAAGGGTTCAAGCTCCGGGATCGCTTCGGGGCATGTATGCGGCGCATGGAGGGGCTGCATGGACGCAATGACGCCAAGCTCCCGGAACCGGGAGATATCATCGGCGCTGATGGTTTCGATATGTTCTATCCTGTGGCGGCTGTCGCGGGCGCCATTGGCACGCCGGGCGGCCTCAAACGCATCCAGGGTCCGCCGCACGCCCGCATCGCCGCAGGCGTGAACAGAGATCTGCAGCCCCATGGCATCGGCGCGGATGCAGGCCTCATTGAAATGGGCAGCGGAAAACAGCGGTGCGCCGCAGCCGCCGGTTTCCGGATAGGGCTGGAGCATGAAGGCGGTCCTGTTCTCGATCACCCCGTCGATAAACATCTTGACCCGGGCCGACCAAAGATGGCTGCTGGTGTAGGTCCGGCGCATGTATGCCGCTTCTTCCAGCCGTTCCAGCGGGTCGGTGTGTTTGAGGTGCAGCGGCACTTCGGTCCGGCACAGCAGTTTGCCCTCCGCCTCCAGTTCCGAGAGCAGCTCCAGCTGATAGAGATTGCCATCCATGTTGTGCAGACCAGTGATCCCGAAGGACGCGCAGTGTTTCAATCCCTGTTCAAGCACTGCCTTGTCGATCGCGCGCTGTGCCGGTGTTGGCGCCGGCACCGGATCGGCGCCGGTCAGGGACCCTTCCATATCGCGCCCGCCCAGTGGTGTGAATTTCATCACCGGAGCCATGGCGGCCGCCTCGCGCAGTTCGCCTGTAGCGGTGCCATCCGGCCCCATGACGATTTCCGAGCCTTCGTCCACTTCCCGGCCCTTCAGAATCCCCGCCGATTCCAGTGCCGAGGTGTTCGCCCAGGCGGTGTGGCCGTCCGGCGCCAGGCAGGCAAACGGACGGTCCGGCAGAACGGCATCCAGATCATGGCGGGTCAGCGACCGGTCCCCCATCGCGTGATAGCTGGCCGCATAAGCATAAAGCAGAACGTCATCCGGCCGCTGTGCCGCATAGGAGCGGATCGCTTGGGTCAGGGCGTCCAGCCCAGTGATGCCGGTCAGGTCAAGATATTCCAGTTCTGCTGCGCCCTGAAACAGGTGGACATGGCTGTCGATGAACCCGGGCAGGACCGTATTACCTTGGGCGTCAAACACCTGGGCCGACCCGGCGATGGCCCGGATTTCGGCATTCGTCCCCACTGCGGTGATGAGGCCGTCCTTGATCGCCAGGGCCTCGGCATCTGGGCCGTTGAAGGTTAGAACTTTGCCGTTCAGGATTACCAGGTCGGTCATTGCTGCCTCTCATTTTGCAAGAATAGCCGGGCCGGGAGAGGTGTTTTCTCCCGGAGGCTTCAGTTTGGGTGTTAAAGGGTTGCGCTTGGCGGGGCGCTGCTACAGAGCTGGCCGCCGCGCGGCTTGATCCAGCCAGGGCATCTTCTCTTGCAAAACCGAGGCCACATGGAACGCCCTTGGATCATCAAAGGCACGCGCCACGATCTGCACCCCAACCGGCCGCCCATTGGCGCCAAGCCCGGCAGGCACGGCCAGCGCCGGCAGGCGCGACAGCATGTTGAACGGAGCCAGGGTGTTCAGGTCGTATTCGCTGTCAAAGTCGCGATCGCCGATGGTGATGCGGTCCCAAGGCTTTTGCTCGGCAAACATTTCGTAGCTGGCAAAGGCAGGGCAGATGAAAGCGTAGTAGTCGTTTTCCATCATCGGACCGAACCGGCTGTAGATATCCGCCGCAACATCGAATGAGGTCAGAAACCCGTCCGCTGTGGTCTTGGCGGCGCATTCGGCAAAGTACTTGGTATAGTCGCAGACCAGATCCGGGTGCGCCTCCACTTCACGGATCAGCGCGGCGCCCATCAGGTGGTTCAGGTAGCTGGCGCAGCCGTCGCGCACTTCCTGCCCCCAGCCCAGCTTCACCTCCTCGATGATCGCCCCGGCATCCGACAACGCATCAAGCACCTTATAGGTCTGATCGGCGACGTCCTTGGTCACCACTTCGTTGCTGATATCCAGGCTGTAGCCGATACGCTTGCCCTTGAGGCTGCCGTATTCAAACGGGATCGTCATTTTTTCCCGCACGGTGGCAATGTCCTGCGGGTGGTGGCCGGATATGACATTCTGCATCAGCGCGCAGTCAGCTACCGTGCGGGCCATCGCACCGACGTGGCAGTAAGGATCCAGGTTGAACGGCGCCGCATCCGGCACCCGGCCATAGGGCGGCTTGAAGCCGACGACCCCGCACATCGCCGCCGGGCCGCGAATGGAACCGCCGATGTCCGACCCGGTTGCCAGCGTGGTGATGCCTGCTGCCAGCGCCGCCCCGGCCCCACCCGAAGAGCCAGAGGGGGTATATGCCGGATCCCACGGGTTGCGGGTCACGCCGTGCAGGCGGGTTTCGGTGGTCCAAGCGCTGCAGAATTCAGGCGTGGCCGAGCGCGCGTGGAAAATCGCGCCCGCGTCGCGCAGCCGCTGTGCTACCGGGTGGGTTTGATCGGCGATGTGGTCTTTGTAGATCAGCGACCCTTGCGTGTTGCGCTGTCCTTTGACGTCCATCTCGTCCTTGATGGCAACCGTGACCCCCTCTAGCGGGCGGGCATCACCGGGGCGGTTTGTGTAGACCTCCTCGGCGGCCCGGGCGGCATCCATCGCCTCATCAACGAATGTTTCGGTGAAGGCGTTGATCACCGGCTCGACAGCTTCAGCGCGGGCAAATTGCGCCTTCAGAACATCCACAGGGGAAAGCTCACCGGATTTGAACAGCGCAATCTGCCGGGTCGCCGGCAGGTAGCACAGATCGAGATCGGACATGGCAAGGGTTTCATTCAACGGCATGGAGTTTTCTCTCGTTGCTAGGTGTCTGTTGTTCGGGCAAGGCGTGGTGCGATGCTGCGATCAGCCTGCGGGTGTAATCATGCGTGGCGTCGGCAAAGAGCCGGGCGGTGGGTCCGGTTTCGACCAGTTCGCCTTTCAGCATCACAATCATGCGGTCGGCGGCATGTCGCACGACGCTCATGTTGTGGGTGATCAGTAGGATCGACAGGCCCATCTGCTCCTGCAGGGTGTTCAGAAGGTTCACCACCTCGCCCTGGACCGAGACGTCCAGCCCCGCGGTCGGCTCATCCGCCACCACCAGCGAGGGCGACAGCGCCAGTGCCCGCGCCACACCGGCGCGGCGCGCCTGGCCTCCGGACAGCTCATGCGGGAAGCGGTCGGCATAGGCCTCACCCAGTCCGGCCTGGGTTAGCAGCTCAATGGCGCGCGTGCGCGTTGCCTCCGCCCGGCGGCCATGCACAATCAGTGGTTCGACCACCTGTTCTGCGATCGTCACCCGCGGAGACAGCGAACCGGCGGGGTCCTGAAACATCATCGCAACTTGCTCGCGTGCTTTGCCCCAGCCTGCGGCATCCGCTGTGGTCAGCTCGCTGCCGTTGAGGCGGATACTGCCCGCATCCGGGCGGACCAGCCCCATGATACTGCGCGCAACCGTGGTTTTGCCTGATCCGCTCTCACCGATCAGCGCCAGCGTTTCGCCGCTGCGGATATCAAAGCTGACTTTGCGGACCGCCGGGATTTCATCACGCCAACCACCCAATGAGGGCGGCAGCAGGCCCCTGCGGGTGAAGGTCACCGACAGGTCTTCGACACGCAAGACAGGTGCGGCGCTGATATCTATCCGTCCGGGCGGCCCATCAACGATCTGTACCGGCTGCTCCAGCGCCTCGCTCATTGTCGGGAGTCTGCGGGTTGGCGTTTCGATCTGCGCCGGATCGCAGCGCAGCAGCGCCTTGGTGTAGCTATCCTGCGGGTCAGCGAAGACATCCTGCACCGGGCCAGCCTCGCGGATCTCGCCGGATTTCATCACCAGCACCTCGTCACAAAGCGACGCCACAACACCCAGATGATGGGTCACAAAGACAATGGTGCAGCCGGTCTCGCCTTGCAGGCGCTGCAGCAGTTCAAGGATCTCCACCTCCAGCGTCGGATCCAGCGCGGTGGTGGGCTCATCCGCCAGCACCAGATCCGGCCCCAGCAACAGCGCCATAGCGATGGAGACCCGCTGGCGCTGGCCGCCGGACAGTTCATGCGGGTACATGGTCATCCGCGATGCGGGGTCCGGCAGGCTGACCCAATCCAGCGCGTCTATGGCACGCTGCCATTTCTCACGCTTGGACCAAGGCTCGCGGTACAGAAGATCGATCATCTGCTGGCCGATGGTCAGACCCGGTGCCAGCGATGTCATCGGGTCCTGCGAGATGTATGAAATCCGGGTGCCGCGCAGCGCCCGCATCCGGTCCGGCGGCTGGCGCAGCAGATCCATACCGTCAAACCAGACTTCGCCCGAATTCAGCGTGGCGGCATCCGGCAGCAGCCGGGTCAGCGCCCACAGCAGGGTGGATTTGCCGGAACCGCTTTCACCGACAATGCCCAGGGTGCGGCCCTTCTGCAGCGTGAAAGACACCCATTTCACCGCCTGAATGGGGCCAAAGCGCACGGCGAGGTCGTCAACTTTCAGAAGCATATCCGCCATGGTTCAGCCCTTTCCGCCAAGTTTCGGGTCAAAGGCATCGCGCAGCGCTTCGCCCAGGAAGGTGAAACCGAGCGTCGCCAGCACCAAGGGGATCCCCCCCGCCACCACCAGCCAGGGGGTGTGGCCGACAAAATCAAACCCGTCCTGCAGCATCAAACCCCAGCTTGAGGCGGGCGGCTTAACACCCACGCCAAGGAAGCTGAGGCCGGCCTCGGCGGCGATGAAGGTGGGAATATCCATTGAGGCGACGATCAGAACCGGGCCGATCACATTGGGCAGGATGTGGCGAACCACGATACGGACGCGTCCGGCCCCCATAGCGCGCAGCGCTTCAACATATTCGGCATTGGCCTGCGCCATGACCGAAGCCCGCATGATCCGCCCGTAATAGGGCACCGAAGTTGCGACCAGCAGCCCGACCAGCACAACCATACCGCCGCCAAAGATCGGCCCGATGGCCAGCGCCAGGATGATCACCGGATAGGCGCGCACGGTGTCAAACCCCAGCGTCAGCACATAGTCCAGCCAGCGCGGCCCCATCGCCGCCATCATGCCCAGAATGCCACCCAGGATGACCGACAGCGCGGTGGAAATCAGCGCCACGCTCAGCGCGATCCGCCCGCCATAAATTGCCCGGGACAGCACATCGCGGCCCAGCTGATCCGTGCCCAGCCAATGCGCCGCACTTGGCCCCTGCAGCTTGGAGGGGATGTCCATGGCATTGGGGCCGTAAGGCGCAATCCAAGGGGCCAGCAGCGCCGACAGGATCAGCAGCAGCGCCAGCAGCAGCCCCAGCATACCCATCGGATCGCGGGCCAGATTGGTGAACCCGCCGGGGCGCACCGGTTTGATGACGGGTTGAATATCAGCCGCAGTCATTGCTCTTGGCCCTCCTTGAAACGGGGATCGATGATGGCGTTGAGGATGTCCGCGGCGGTGGTGGCGGCGATCAGCAGCGCGCTGGAGGCCAGCACCGCACCAAGTGTCACCGGGTAGTTGCGCAGGATCACCGCGTCATACATCAGCTTGCCGATGCCGGGCCGGGCAAAGACGATCTCGGCAAAGACCGCGCTGCCCAGCATGTAGCCGACCCCGACCCCCAGCACGGTAATGGTCGGTGCCACCGCCACCCGCAGCGCATAGCGCGAGATAATGCGCGGTTCGGTCAGGCCAAAAGAGCGGGCGTTGCGGATATAATTTGCCGACAGCACCTCGATCATCGAGGCGCGTACCAGCCGCGCCAGGTAGCCGACCCAGCCGATGCCAACTGCGACGGCTGGCATGATCAGGTGGTGCAGCGTAGAACCAAAGCCGCCTTCGCCCGCGCCGATGGCAGGCAGCCAGCCCAGCCGGGCGGAAAACAGCAGCATGCCGTAGATTGCAATGATCACCGAAGGCACCGCGATGACGCTGACCGAAAGCACCCCGATAAGCCGGTCAAACAGCCCGTTGCGGCGCACCGCCGCCAGGCAGCCCAGCGGGATGCCCAGGCCTGCTGCCAGCAGCATCGCTGCCGTGATCAGCTGCACAGTATGCGGAAGATGCGCCATCAGCACTTCGCTGACAGGGCGGCGGCTGCGCAGATCGGTGCCCAGATCGCCCTGGGCCACCGCCCCCAGATACTTCACGATCTGCACTGGCATTGGCTGATCCAGCCCCAGCCGCTCGGCAAACTCGGCCTTGATGGCTGGCGTTGCCCGTGGGCCCAGCATCGCGCTGGCAGGATCGCCAGGGGCCAGTTGCACCAGCACATACAGCGTCGAGACTGCCAGGATCAGCACGGTCACCCCAAGACAGGTGCGGCGGAGAATATAGCCAAGCATTTCGGTGTTTCCTCAGAAGAAAAATCCGGGCGGGGCTGCAGGCCGCCGCCCGGCAGGAGGGAGGTCAGTTTGCGGTCTTCTTGAAGCCGGCAAAGACTGGACGGCCGTCGGGCAAGGTGGCCGGCACGATCTTGTCGTTCCACAGGATGGTCAGGGGTTCGTTGGTCAGGAACAGGAAGTTGCCGGATTTCTCCATCATCTCCTGCATCTGTGTGTAAAGCCGGCCGCGTTCTGCGTCATCGGTGCTGCGGCGCGCCCTTTCGACCAGGGCGTCATAGTCCGGGTTGCTCAACCCTTCCCAGTTCCAGACGCCGACCTGATTGGAGGTGAAATACTGCATCGTGTAGATGCCGTCGGGATTGCCGGTCCAGGATTTCACATGCAGCTGCAGGTCGGCAGCACGCGTTTCATCGACACTCCAGAAGCTGCCTTCATCCTGCCCGTTCAGCTCGACGGTCAGACCGATCTCAGCCAGGTTGGCCTGGACAATCTGGGCAATGGTGGCTCGGTTGGCCGTATTCACGAAGTCAAGCCGCAAGACAGTTCCTTCGGCCCCCGCCTCGGCGATCAGCGCCCGGGCGCCGTCAACGTCCCGCTGGATCGGTAGCACGTCGCGGTGGCCCAGAAGCCCCGGGGCGACCATACCGGTTGCCTGTTCGGCCCGCCCGTTCGAGACCGCAGCCAGAATGGTGGGCACATCCACCGCTTTCTGGATGGCCTGGCGCACGCGGATGTCCGACAGTCCCTCGTAGGTTTCCGAAATGCCCAACCAAAGCGGATCCAGCGATGTACGTAATTCGGTATTACCGGCGCTTGTTGACCAGCTGTCGTACTCTAGCGCTGAGGCTGCATAGGTAAAATCGATCTCGCCTGCATCAAAAGCCACCCGGGCGGCGTTGTCATCAGCAATGGCTATGATCGCGACTTCTTCAAAATCTGCCGCCTTGCCTGTCCAGGCCGGATCCTTTTCCAACATGAAGGCCTGGCCGGGCTCATGAGACTTGAACCTGTAGGGGCCAGCGGTTGCAACCGGGGTTGCCTCGAAATACCCGTCCGAAGCCTCCGCCGCGGCCTTGGAAATAATCGCGCCCGAAGTGTAGGATAGCGTCGCCGACCAGAACGCCGGGGACGGTGCGCTCAGGTGAATGACCCCGGTGTACTTGCCGGTTACTTCGACATCCTCCAGCAGCGTGAACTCGGTCGCGACACCGGATTCCAAGCCTTGATCCAAGTGCCGTTCAAAAGAGTATTCTACATCTTCCGCGGTCAGCTCCCCATAGCCGCCGGACCACATGATGCCGGGTTTCAGCTCAAAGGCGATGTGCTGCGGATCGGACAGATCTACGGATTTCGCGGCATCCAGTTCGGCCTTCCAACTATCCCCCGGCACATGTTTCGCCAGGCGCGGATAGAGGTTGTCGATCAGAAGCTGTTCCGAGCTGGAACCCCAGTAGGCCGGATCCAGGTAGCCCGGATCGGCAGCAACCGCGATGCGAAGGGTGTCAGCAGCACCTGCGCCTGCTGCGGCGGTCCAGATGGCGGCTGCCACGCTTGTGCCTATCGAAACCTGCCGGGCCGGCTTTGTCGGAATTCTGGTCATCTTCCTCTCCATCTGTTGGCATCTTTTCCAACAGTCTAGAGGGCGCGCGACCTGCAAAGCACGCACCGTTAGACCCCCAAAATTAGGCTGGACGCAGCTATAGTGCATAAAGTAGCGTAAACACATGCCCGAAACTAATCTCTCCGCCAATCTCAGGATGCTGTGCAGCTACGGGCGTTCCGTCTCGGATGTCTGCCGCCGAATCGGCATCAATCGGCAGCAATTCAACAAATACCTCACCGGTCAGACTGCCCCGTCGCTCGCCACGCTGCGCCGGGTTTGCGACTTTTTCGGGGTGGATGAGGCCGAGATCCTGCAGGAAAAGAAGGCCTTTGCCAAACTGGTCCGGCTGCGGCCTCCGGTTCTGGCCAGGTCGGATGATCCGCTTTCGGAGCAGATCGAAAAGGTCATCCGCCGCGACCGCCGCAATGCCGGCCTGCTGGAGCGCCACGCAGGTTACTATAATATATATATGAGCCCCGACCCGTCCAAAAACTATCTCTTGAAGAGCATTGGACGGATTTTTGGCAACGGGCACGACTGGTTCTCCAAGGAGCTGGAGCGCTATGAGGATGACGAATTCGCCATCCCCTCGACACTCAAACACTCTGGCCTGGTGTTCGAAGCGCACAACCGGATCTTCATAACCAGCCGCGAGCAGGGGCAAGGAAACGGCATGTGGACCACTGCCCTGATTGCCTCGGATTATGAGGAGCCCTCGTTTCTTCCCGGGCTTCTCCAAGGGATCGAACCGGAAGGCGGGCATATGCTCTATGGCACCCGTGTGGTATGGGAGTACTTGGGAAAATCACCGGATTTGCGGGCAATCTTGCAACGCTGCGGGGCCTATAAAAGCGATCATTCCGAGGTGCCCGAGTTTGTGCGCAACTCCATCTTTTCAACGGAAGGCACTGACACGGCCACTTTGACTGCTGCATTTTAGCCGCAGCGAAACGCGCCCCCCCCGGCAACCGCCGGAGCGGATACAAAAGAACAAGATTTCTATCAAATGATGGCCGCCACGCAAGCCTTTCATGCGAGTTTTTCAGGCCCATTGTTCAACATCCAGCGTCTGCTTTAATGATCTGTTTCTGCCCTTCTTGCAGCTGTGGCAAATTTCCGATCTCCTGAAGGTTTTCCGATGCGGGCCAGGGTGCAACTTTGCTGTTGGACACGTCGGCGGCCCGCGTTGACAAACCTCGGAAGGAGGAAGCCGCGGGCCCCGGGCGCTGTCTATGGGGAAAGCGTGCTGCGGGTGATTGCGAGGGTGGGGTCTGGCCAGCGACCGGGCAGGACGTGTCGATCGCTGGAGGTCGCTCGGACGACTGGGGGCGTGGGTTTCGGATGCCGGCGGAACAGTTGATTGCATTTTCCTGAGCAAAGCGCGGCGACGAGCAGGCCAGGAGCGGTCCAGCCTGCGGGCGGCAGCTGGTGAGTTTCGCGCGTTTGAGACGGGCGTTGCGTCATGCGGCCTGCTCCCGGGGGGGGCTCGAGATGGCGGCTTCTGACCGCGGCGGAAGACCTCGATGATGCGCATCGCGCCGCCACAGCAGGGGCACGGTTCTTCTGCGAAGAATACACAGCCGAGCGCAACCGGCTGAAGGCGGCAGCCGCCGGGAACCGCAAGGAAAAGGAACAGGCGCTCGCCCGTGCCAAGCGCGACCACCAGAAGCTGGTGGATGCAATCATCGCAGGCATTCCCGCAGATCAGGTGAAGGACCGGATGATCGAGCTCGACACGCGGCGCCAGCAACTGGAACGGGAGCTGGAGCATACCCCTGCCCCGGACACGGTGGTGTTTCACCCGTCGATGGCGGAAGCCTACCGCGAACGGGTGTCGCGGCTGATCACGACCCTTGGCTCCACCGAAAGCATGGAAGAGGCCAAGGAGGCGCTTCGGGCGCTGGTGGAGCGGATTGTGCTGACGCCGGCGACGGAAGGCACCGGCCTGGATCTGACGCTGGAGGGGGATCTGGCGGGGCTGCTGCGGCTGGCGGCGGGTGCGGGAGGTCCGAACACGAAGAAGGCCCCGGGCGTGCCGCCTGAAGCCTTTGATATGTCTTGTGAATTAGTGTTGGTTGCGGGAGCAGGCAACCGCCGTATCCTACCTGCCCTCTCCGCAATCATATAAGCCCATGATAGCGCACAGCTAACGGCAGGTCTGCGCAATAGTGACCTTTGCAAAGTCGGGGCCGCCGGGCGGGATTTATTGCCCGCCGGGCCCATAGCACTCATTGACAACAATGCGAGGCGCTGCAGCGCGGGTCCCCAAAGCGGTTGTTCATAAGGGTTAGGCGCCTGGCTGGCAGAAAGTCATGGCGCTTACAAATGCCTTCCTTTGAAGCTAGGGATCGCCTTGCCAGTTATCCGCCTCATCTTTAGCGTGAGGGTTGAACTAATCCTTGGGTGACAAGAGCTTCAGGCTTCTCTCATCCCAGTTGCACATCGAATTGGCGGCGCCGTGACAAGACAAGAGCTACTTCAGAAATCAGCCTCACTACTTGGACGATTTGCCTATGAGGTGCGGGTTTCAAACGCACAAGATTTGTTTGACATCAACACCGTTGCCGAAGATCTACTTGTGCCAATCTTTGCGACGATTTTGGATTGCCCGAACCTCCAAAACCAGAATCGCATTCAAATGAACTTCCCAGCTGTAGATCTGGGATGCAAAGTAGGCCGAATATCCATTCAGGTAACTTCTGATGCATCCAGCAGCAAGATCAACGAGACTCTAGAGAAGTTCAAGTCTCACGGCCTCGACGCGGACTTCGACCGGGTTTTGGTGTACGTACTCACCGAGAGGCAACAGTCCTACAATTCCAAGGCGCTCGCAGCAACCGTCACAGGCTTGCCGATAGAATTCAGTACATCTCGCGATATCTTGGATTTCCACAGCTTAGCCAAGTTGATCGGCGAGCTTTCAAATGAAAGAATCCAAAGAGTTTGTGATCTTCTAGAAGGGGAGTTCAAGAAAGCAGATGCCAATGCGAAATTTCGCTCGGAACTGGATGCCTTCCTGAGTGCAAGTGGCCAGAAAATTGAAGACGAGAAACGCACAAAAAAGTACATCCCTTCTGTGTTCGTGGAAACCTCTGGGCCCAAGGAGCAGATGCGTTTCTTTGCGCATCCCATGTTTTTTTACAGAAAGATTGATGACGAACTCCGTCGCTTCAATCTAGAGGAATTCAACAAACTCTTGAGGATGGCAAAAATTGACGAGGTGCAGGGTGACTTAAAAGCACTGGCCAATCTGCCATCCCCCGAAAATTTGAATGAGCTGCGAAATCGCCTTGCCACTCAACTAGAGGAAATTTCAAGTCTGAAGGACCAAGTCTCGGTTTTCTCATGGTACGGTGAACGTGCAGAACGATACGTGCCGAAGGACTATCTGACTGGGTATTGGACTGTGTTTGAACACAACGTGGAGTCAAATGGGAGCGGAGTATACCGCTCTTTGGGCGAGATCACGGATCAGATAAACTTGGCACTGGCAAAAATATTCCTAGTGACCGGAATGGCCGGTCAAGGAAAGACAAACTTTGTATGCGATTTGGTGGAGAACCAGTTTCGGAAGTTTGAAATTCCAGCGGTATTTATACCGGCAAGGAAGTTGAACGACTTCCCCGGCCCAAATCGAATTAAGGACTACATTACAAACAACAGGTTTGCGCCTGAACTCCGAAACATTCATGATTTGCTTGATTTGTTTGACAATGTAGCGAAGGATTTTGGGAAACCTTTCATCATCGCTATTGATGGGATCAACGAAGTAGGTGACTTAGACGGATTTGTTTCCGAGCTTCGAGTGTTCCTGGATGCTTTGTGCCAGTATGATTTCGTTAAGGTTGTCATTACTTGTCGAAATGAATTTTTTGACCACAAGTTCGCCGGATTGTTTGAGCCTCAGTTCGCAGAATATCTGCATCGGGTTCATGATCTTCGAAACGAGATGACCGACGACAACAAAGATCGCCTGCTTCACTCTTATCTCGATCATTTTCGTATTTGTGTCAGCCTTTCAAGATCAGCGAAGGAATTTTTAGAGAACGACCTCATTCTGCTCAGAATTTTCTGCGATATTCACGAAGGCAAGAACATCGGATACGTACCTGAAATCTACAAGGGGGATATCTTCGAAGGATATCTGACGTTGAAGATTGGGGAGTTTCCAGTTTCTGACCGACGGAAAGCTTTGTCTTCTATATACAAAATCTGTGAAGGCATGTTGGAGAATGAGGACTTTTCACAGCTTCCATTGGAGGGGTTTGATGATGGAGAGATGGCGATTGTCGAGAAGCTCATCGGGGAAGACATTATTCTTAGAAGGGAGGTCCCAGCAACGGGACTATTGTCACTAGGGGTTGAAAACATTTCATTCACCTATGATGAAATGAGGGATTTCCTGCTTGCGCATTTCGCAGTAGTTGAATTGGCCCCATCAGATCCACCGAAGATTAATGAGTTATTTGAGGCCGCGTGCGATTGGCCCATTTACGAAGGTTTTTTTCGTTACGCTTATGTGCTAGCAAGGAAGCACGGATGCAACAAAGTCATTGAGGTGTGTGAAGCGTCTGATGACTTTGACCGGCACTACCTCAACAATTTAACTCTGCTGTCGGCCGACATTCAGACATCTGATGACGTTGCTCGGGTGAAAGCCATGTTGTCCAGTCTTAAGGTAGAACGCGAGCTACGCCACCTGTCGTGGTTCTTGTTTAGGAAGCGAGAAGCTTCTGACCATCTCAACGTAATGATCCTGCTGGATCATCTGGACGATTTGGACGATGGTTCTCTGCAAAAATTCGTGAAGGCAATGTTCTCGCGATCAGGAGACTATCGAGGTAGTGAGTGGAAGGATCGCACGAGCCATTTGTTGCAAAGTCTGCTTGAACTCGACGACGACCAGCAAATTGAAATCGGTTCACCTGCACTGGCTGTTGCTCTTTATATCACCCCGTTTGCACATTGGGACGAACGGGAAGCTATCAAAAATCTTTTTTCGAACCGAGCTATGGCCCATGAATTTCATGCAGCGATCAAATTGGGTCAACAAGCGCGTTCCGACTTGGTGCAGGCATGCATAGCGGAGATCACTGATGAGCAGGCCGTTACATGAGAGACCAGATCAAACTGATCCTTCCGACATCGTGGAAGTCAAGCAAGGCTGCCTTTCTCGCGAAACTCGGGGTTTCCAGCGGAGGTTTGGGTGAGCATTTCTTCGGTGGCGTCTACGATGCCTTTTTCACCTACGCGGTTGATGCCAAAAGTGAGTTTGAAAGGTATTACTCGGTCGAGTATGCAAGCTTAGCCGACTACATGGAGATTAGGTATGGGGAAGTTCTTAGCGACGAGGACTTGGGACATGACCACGTATACCTGGTAACTTGGATTCCCCAAGTCGTTGACGAAGATTACGATAACAATAAATTTGACGTGGTGTTTGAGTGCATCCGAGAACTGGAAAGGTCTCAAAATGAAGATCAAACTTGATTTCGTTTCGAACAGTTCATCGACATCATTTGTGTATATTTCTGAGGTCGAATTGACTGAAGATGCCTTTTTGGAAGCCGCGGGCGTAGAGCGCGACGGTCCTGTCGGCGACCTTTTTGTGCAGATGCATAGAGAGATTGCGTATGCGCTGCAAAGGGGGGCTACGGTGACATCTAAAGAAGCTGCCGATCAGCTTTCGGGAACACATGAATTCACTCCCGAGGTAATCCAGCGGATGAAAGATGCTATTGATCAAGGGAAAAGGGTTTCGACAGGGTCGCTAAGCAGCGACGGACCTCTCGCTGAATCCCTCCTCTGCATGGCCATGTTTGAGGTCGATTCCGAGGCGTTCTATATCAACGCATACAACAATTATTGGTGATCTGTGCTAAAAGTCCACCGCTACAAGAGCCTCGGCTATACCTCCTTTTTCAACTCGGACACCGGCTTCTTCGCGCGTGTTCCGGACAAAGATTCGAAGGATCCGTTCTGGTCCCCTCACGGACCAGAGTTGATGGACATATCGATTACGAACTGGTGCGATAAAGGCTGTGCCTTCTGCTACAAGTCTTCTACCAAGCACGGGCAGCATATGGCCCTTTCGGATTACAAGAACGTCATCGACCAAGCTTCTGAGATGGGGGTCTTTCAAGTTGCTCTAGGGGGTGGCAACCCGAACCAGCATCCCGGTTTTGTAGAGATATTAGAATACACTGCGGCAAAAGACATAGTGCCTAACTACACGACCAATGGGCGCGGTCTGAGTCGCGAAATTCTTGAAGCGACACGCAAAAACTGCGGGGCGGTAGCTGTATCTGCCTATGAGCCGTTCGATGAAACAGCGGAAACCATAGGTACACTGGCCGCGTATGGTATCAAGGTGAACGTTCACTTCATTTTGGATTCTGAAAGCATTGACCTCGCAATTGCATGGCTCAAGGAGCCGCCAGTTTTCTTGCGGGAAATCAATGCCATTATCTTTTTAAACTATAAACCATCTGGTCGGAAAGTCTTTGAGAAGAAGATGCTTCGGAACAGTGATCGGCTAGATGAGTTTTTCATGCTGGCAACTTCAGACCAGCGCAAATTGAAGGTTGGTTTCGACTCTTGTTGTGTAAGCGGTGTTTTTGCTCGAACTAATGCCAATCCAACCATGGTCGACGCATGCGATGCTGGAAGATTTTCTATGTATGTTTCAGAAGACCTTTCGGTGCATCCTTGCTCCTTTCAAAGCGGCCTCGCGGGGGGGGATACGCTGACCGAGAGCAATTCACTGCTGGAGATATGGACCAAGTCGGATAATATGACATCATTTCGTAATTACTTTGCCTCAGACCGCTGTGGAGGTTGCTCACATCGATCCACTTGTATGAACGGATGTCCATTATTCGATGACCTTGTTGTGTGTGGCAACCGTTGAGCTAGGATGTCGCGACCGAGGGCGGTTTTGCCTGCCGCCGATAAACGTCCGCTTTGTCGTCACGGCCGAAGAGTCTTCGCGCTCGTAGCGAACGGTCACTCTCCGCCCGACCTGGGGATGCTGCCCACTAGAAGCGACCTGCATATCGTGTCCGCTTCGGGCTGGCTTGAGCCGATCGCTACTGGCCTGGAGCAGGCTGGTGCTGGTTTCTCGGTGCTGTACTGCCGCATGGCGGCAGTTGAGCCCAACCTGCCCCTTGGATTTTTTCGCTGCGCGCGCTCGCAGCAGCAAAATCGCCGCGACTGCATCATTTTGGCTCCGCTGCGCGGCGTGAAAACCAGCCGTTCAAGCATGCTGCAGCGAGATCTGTCACCCGAATTCACAGGTGGCGGACTTTGCAGACCTTCAAAGTCTGGCTACACATGCAAGAATGCATCCAATACCGCTAGCTTTGTTCTAAGTAAGTCAGGCAAGAATTATGACTGTTATTCCCACATTAAAAACTGAACGTTTATTGCTGCGCGCTCCAACCTTCGACGACTGGCCCGACTTTTGGGATCTGATGAAATCGGAACGATCTGTGTATATGGGTGGCCCCTTTTCAGCGGTGCATGCATGGGGCGATTTTTGTCAGGGAATTGCTCAATGGCAAATGTTCGGTTTTGGAAGCCTTTCGATTGAGGTTATTTCTACAAATCAATGTGTTGGGAGAGTCGAGATTAACTATGGACCACGTTGCCCAGAACCAGAGCTGGGCTGGCAGGTTTTCGATTCTGCAGAAGGTAAGGGGTATGCGTTCGAAGCCGCGACTGAGATGCGGCGTTGGGCATTTGAAGAGCGTGAAATGCAAACTCTTGTGAGTTACATCGATCCAAGAAATCAGCGTTCGCAGGGGCTAGCAGAAAGGCTAGGAGCTGCGCTTGACGAAACGGCTGAAAAACAGGACCCAGATGATTTGGTGTATCGACACTCATGAAAGCCTCAGTAGGGCTCAGAGCCGCCCAATGTCAGTGCGGCGTGATCGAGGTTGAGGGCGGATTGGAACCTGCCGTTGGCCTCGCAGGCTATGTACTTGAGGCTCTGCGACTTCATTCGATGCGCCGACATTGGCGCTTCCATAGCTAGCGTTCGGGCAAAACGCCGCGAAAGCGGGCGCAGAGCCCTGACCCGACCTTGTATTTTCTTGCTGCGCGGGCATGCAGCGCCATATTTTCTGCGCAGGCGCAAAAATCCGTGGCGCAGCGCGGCGATGATTCTCGCCATTCGTACTGAGCGCAGCGATTTTGAATTGGCAGATTCACAGACGGGACGGAGCGGACCTTTACTACAACGACTAGATCATCTGGAATTCACCATTGGATCGGTAACTGCCGTAGGCTCGCACGCTTGCTTCCATGTTGGGCAACATCCGGGGCAGTTTGTCCATCCGAAACCATTCGAGCGCAAGACTCTCGCCATCCAATATGCGTAGGTCACCCGAAAATGATCTGGTAAAGAAGTTCAGAACAAAGAACTGGCAACGGTCACCGTTGGGGAATTCCACTGTCTCGATTTCAGGGTTGCATCCGAAACCAAACGGCGTCGCGCCTGTGATGATTAACCCCGTTTCTTCAAGGACTTCTCTTTCAACCACCGATGTCAAATCCTCACCCGGTTCGGCATTTCCACCAGGGAGCCCCCAAACGCCGAGATCACTCCGCTTTTGTAGGAGTATTTTTCCATCAGGTTCTTCGATGACGATACGGGCACCGGGAACAAGCAGAAGCTGAGAACCAACAAGCTGACGAATCTTGCCAAGATAGCTGTCTTCAAAACTCATTGCAGACCTCCCTCCGAAAAGTTTTTCGGTTTGAACCGACCATACACCGAACCGTCGAATTACGGTGCATAACTTTGAATCCAGTGCTTTTCTGTGTTGGTAAGATGGGCTCATCGCTGCCCAATGCGCTGGCAGAATTCCAATCAAAGAAGCGCATCTGGCAGCGGTCATTCAGATCAGTGTACGACGACTGGCCGCAGTTCATCGTCTGTGTCGAGGCGGAAAACTCTCTGCCAAAGCGGTGTTTTTGTGTAGATCTTCCGGTCTGAGGGGGAATGGCGCCCATCGAGTTCTGTCACCTCCAAGTAACCCAACCAGCTAAGCGGTTTCAGAACGTGCCACATAAGAAACGAGGCATGGTTCCAAAAATCCCTATCTCCCGCACCGGAATATTCGATGCCATAAAAGGTCTTCAGAAGTGCCGCCTCGCTCACCCCGCCATGCGCTTCAACATTAATAACGTTGAGCCAAATGTCCCAGCTACCTGGCGCAACAAAGGGGAAGCGTTGCAATCGGCTATGATCGAACTCGAACAAAAAGCCCTGTGTCAAAGCCGCTTGCAGGACACCAGTCGCTTGAGCCAGAGCCTCCGCCTTTTTGCTGAAACGCCACTTGCCTTTGGTGTGGCGTCCCAACTTCATAGCGGTCATCAACTCGTGCAAAACCAGGACGGGTATGACGTCTTCCTCGTTCAACACTTTCTGGATGCGCAAGAGTTGGTCAGCTGAGTATTCAGGCCAGTTGAAATTCTCGGCAGCCCATGTCGCAAACTTTCGGTTGAACGCCTTGCTTTTCGTCAAGCCGATCCCGTCATTTTCTTGAGCGAAACCAATCGCTTTCTGTACCGCATCAAGCAACTTGGAACCGCCAAGCGGAGGGTCAGAGTCATCAAGCGTTTGAATATCCACGGCCACCTTCTGATTACTGGTAAACGTTCGTGTACCCAACCGATATAGCGGGCCTGAGGCGCACCTGTGAAGCCCTTCGCTCACGCGAAGCGGTCCCTGTGCCAGCGCATAGCGAAACCGAGGTTTGAGCCCTTTGCAGCCCTCCACCCTCTGGCACCTCCTCGCATGTGCGGCACGTCGCGGACGGTGCTAAGCGGTCATTGCAAGGTCCGTCCGGGAAAGACGGCTGTGCGCTGCAAGGTCCAGATCAGGTTCGTCCCAATGTTCGGAACAGCGTGGAACTCAACCTAGGGCACGAAGCCATTGCCTAAGCTCGCGTTACGTGATTGTCTGCAAGCTCAGGGGTTGCATTGAGAAGTATCATGACTGACGTGTCTCGCCGAGAATTTTTCGATAGAATTGACGGGACGCCACAGAAGCGAATGTTTCTATCGATTATGGCTGATTACGACCTTCCGACAGCGATCTGTGAACTGGTCGACAATGCTATTGATCATTGGACATCCACAGGAAAACCACCCGGAACAGCAATAAACTTATTTTTGGATGCTGAGCGTCAGTTAATAACGGTTCGAGACAACGCTGGAGGGGTGCCTGTGAAACAAATCAGGCTTTTGATTGCCCCTGGGGCGACGAGGCCTCTTGATACAGATCATCTAATTGGGAACTTTGGAGTCGGCGGCAAAAGAGCAAGCGTCGCCTTGGGCGAACACGTTGTAATCACCTCTCGCAACAATAGGCAAGGCAGTTATCAAATTGAGATTACTAAAGATTGGCTTGCCGATGAGGACTGGAAGATCGACGTTAATCAAGTTCCAAACATTACGCCCAATACGACTGATGTCAGTATTTCTCAGGTTCGCCAGTGTTTCACGCAAAGGGATTTGGAAGACCTGAACAGGCATCTAGAGGCAACATACGCAAATTTCATTCGACAAGGCTGTGAAATTTTTTTAAATGGCTCTCCTGTTGGGATTACAACATTTGACACTTGGGCATTTCCTCCTGGTCATGAACCGAAGAAAATGGAATTTGATGTTCGCCCATCAGGCAGCACCAGCCAAATGCTAAAGGCTAAGGTCACTGGTGGGCTGATAAGAGATAGAATTCCAGAAGCTGATAATTATGGTGTGTACTTTTACTGCAACAGCAGACTCATACTGAAAGAGCTGAAAACAAGAGACGTTGGATACTTCATCACAGCTGAGGCAGGCGTTCCCCACCCCGATGGCTCGCTTTGTCGCGTCATAGTTGAGCTGGATGGCCCGGCGGAATTAATGCCATGGAACAGTAGTAAGAACGGAATTAGTTTCAGTCACGCTGCATTTGTTCAAGTTAGACCCAGCATTATAGAACTGGTCACTTATTTTTCGAAATTGTCGCGCCGACTAAAGAAGGATCGGCAAGAAAGTGTCTACCAGTATGACGCCGGAACTGTTGAGCCGATCACTCCCGCCGTCAGTCCAACAAAAAAACGGCTAGTTCTGCCACCTGTCAAACGTGAACCCAAACTTTCTTATTCACAGAAGCTACTAACCTTGAATCAGGGCACTATTGCTAGAAAGCCCTGGACATTAGGGCTTGTCGAAGCAATGGGCCTGGTCGACATAGCACTTGACCAGGGTTTTGAAACCCAAAACAGAACTGCGTTAATTTTGCTTGATAGCAACCTGGAAATCGGCATGAAGGAGTTCATTGTCAATGACACAAAATCGTTTCCACCTCATAAATACAAGGGAAACGCACTTACAGATATTCTTACAAACCGAACCAAAGTGCTGAATGAGGTGAAGAGCCTTCTGAAAATCGATGGGTCCACCGAAGCTAAACTAAAATACTATTATGGCCTTCGAAACAAGTTGATCCACGAGCGTGCATCGGTCCAAATCCTCGACCGAGACATTGTGGAGTACCGTGGCATGGTTGAGAAACTGCTTAGGGCTATGTTTCAAATACGCTTTCCTAAGTAGTGAAGCCAAGCATTTTGGGGTGTTCAGGAGCTTCTGCAGGATGAGTGGAGATAGCAGCAATGGGGCTCGAACCGGCCGCCAGTCCCTATCGCAGCAGTTGGCGGGATCGAGCCCAAGGACGAAGCCGCTCCGCGGCATTGGCGCGGGTGGCTGATGTTCAGCGATGATCTGACAGTGGTGCATTTGGGGAACGGCATTTCTGCCTGACGATTGAGCCCTTCTCAATCATCAGACAGGAGGCTCCCATGACAGAGGAGAGATCAACCCCGCTTCGAGAGCGGATGATCGAGGACATGCGCATCCGCGGGATGGGCGACAAGGCGCAGAAAGCGCATATCCGGGCGGTCAAGGATTTCGCCATTTTCCTCGGGCACCCGCCGGATACCGCCTCACCGGAGGAACTCCGCGCCTATCAACTGCACATGACGGATACAGGGGTCACGCCGGCGACTTTCAACGCCAGGATCGTGGCGCTCAGATTCTTCTTCGGCATGACCTGCGGGCGCGAGGAGATGAAGCGCTACATGCAGTTCCGCACCCAGCCCAGGAGGTTGCCTGTAGTCTTCAGCGTTGAAGAGGTATCGGACATCCTGATGGCGGCGCCGGGGCCCGGGCTCAAATACCGTGCCGCGCTCAGCATTTCCTACGGCGCGGGGCTGCGGGCCGCCGAGGTCTGTAACCTCAAGATCGGCGATATCGACAGCAACCGGATGCTGATCCATGTCGAACAGGGCAAAGGGCGGAAGGACCGGAAGGTGATGCTGTCACCCGGGCTTCTGAGCTTGCTGCGCGACTACTGGCGCGAGGCGCGGCCGGAGGGCTGGCTGTTCCCCGGCAAGCCGAAGATCAACCCGCTGTCGCCACGGCAGCTGAACCGCGCCTTCACGTCAGCGAAGAACATGGCCGGCATCAAAAAGGCCGCCACTCTGCATACCCTGCGGCACAGCTTTGCGACGCATCTGCTGGAGGCCAACACCGATGTCCGGGTCATCCAGGTGCTGCTCGGCCATGCCAAGCTGAGCACGACGGCCCAATACACCCATGTCGCCACCAAGACGATCCGTGACACGGTCAGCCCCTACGAGATGCTGGAGCAGTTGCAGGATCAGACAATCAAGCGAAGCCTGAAGTGACGGGGCACTGGGGTGTCCCGCCCGGGGCTGGAGATTGCTGATATATTCCGTGCCCATGGTGCCGCGTGGCGGCGGGCCAATGCAGGGCATGTCAGCCTGACCCAGCTCAAGGTGATGTCGGCAATCGAAGCCTGCCGGACCGAAGCGCTCGGCGGGCATGTGGCCGGGTGCGCCAAATGCGGCCATCGCCACATCGCCTACAATTCCTGCAAGAACCGGCACTGCCCGAAGTGCCAAGGGCCAGCGGCGCGCGACTGGATGGAAGCCCGCGCCGAGGACCTGCTGCCCGTGGAGTATTTCCACGTGGTCTTCACCCTGCCCGCAGAGATCGCCCGGATCGCCTCCTGGAACAAGCGGGCGGTCTACGGTCTGCTGTTCCGGGCGTCGGCACAAACGGTCATGACCATCGCAGCGGACTCCAAGCGCCTTGGTGCTCGGGTGGGCATGACCAGCGTGCTGCATACCTGGGGATCGGCGCTGACCCATCACCCCCACATCCATATGATCGTTCCCGGTGGCGGCCTGTCTCTGGACGGCGCGAGATGGATTGCCTGCAAGCCCGGGTTCTTCCTGCATGTGCGGGTCCTGTCGCGCTTGTTCCGGCGGCTGTTTCTGGAGGGGCTGATGGCGCTTCACCGCGCCGGGGAGCTGGCCTTCTTCGGCGACCTGGAACCGCTGGCGCAGGCCGATGCCTTCGCAGAGTGGCTGGCTCCTTTGCGCAAGTCCGAATGGGTGGTCTATGCCAAACCGCCCTTCGGAGGCCCGGAAGCCGTTCTCGCCTATCTCAGCCGGTACACCCACCGGGTGGCCATCTCGAACGCACGCCTCGTCAGCGCCGACGCAGGCACCGTGGCATTCCGTTGGAAGGACTACAGGATCAAGCGCGGCGACAGGCAGAAAGTCATGCGTTTGGCCACGCCCGAGTTCATCCGCCGCTTCCTGATCCACGTCCTGCCCGCTGGTTTCCACCGCATCCGGCACTACGGCTTGCTCGCCTCAGCGCAGCGCAAGGCCAACATCGCCCGGTGCCGTGCCCTGCTCGGGACAAGGTGCCCGGCTCAAGAACCGCCAGAAGCCGCCGAGGTTCTCCCGCTCACCCTGCGTGAGCCATGCCCGTGCTGTGGCGGAACAATGCATATCATCGAGATCTTCCGGCGCGGGCAAAAACCCCGGTCGCGCGCGCCACCGCGGAAGGAGGCGGCATGACGAAACGCCCGTCATTCCGGTATTGTGAACACCGGGCATCCGCAGCCGCCCGGCTGTCTCCATTTACGCCTGTACTCTCCTGCAAGCTCAGAACCACGCCGAAACGCCGCTTTCGTCGCAGCAATTGTCCGGAGGCCCCCGTTAAGAGCATCCCAACCGGCATCGGAATGCCTCCGGCTTGGCCGCTGGCTCCAACCGCAGACCCCGCCGTCTGCGCTCTTTCCCCATAGACAGCCCCAAGAGTCCCGCGGCTTCCACCTTGGGAGGTTTTCCAACGCGGGCCGATGTCGCGCCAAGCCGCACCCTCACACCGCGGCCCGCATCAGAAAACCTTCACCATACCTGCCGTGAGCGCCCGGTCGGAATGCTGCGAGCGCAGTCGGTCACTACCAGCCCTGAGCCGACCTTCAAGCCAAGCATAGTCGATGACCGGCCCCAGCCCACCGTGAACATCCCCCCCCAACGTAGCTGACGCGCTCTCAACGATGTCGGTGGTGCCGGAATTTGGCGAAAAAGGCACCCTAACTCACACATTAGAGCGCCTTCTTTTCAATCAAGATATCTACATACCTTGACACTTCAGAGTTCGAAATGCCGATCTCCTCGGCGATTTCTTTATGAATGCCCTTGCGCCATCCGCCTTGAGGTTTTGGGCTCATTCTTTTCCTAACAAATTCCATTTTCTCGACTGTGTGGGTAGGCTCTGAGGTTTCAAAATCACCACCCATTAACTCCGCAAGGCGCATCACTGCTTTAGAGCCGGGCGTCTCTGAATTCTCATCATCGCCCCTACCGAGTACTCTTCTGGAGAATCTATATGCATTCAAGGCCCAATGGCATATGTATGAATCCGGTACATCCACAGAATGAACGTAATGCACTGTATTCAATAGGCTTTCGCAGGTGGACATTAGGGATCGGGCTTTCGGCCTACTATTCTCGTACTGCAATCTTCGACCATCTCGGGAGACGGCAAGTAGGGCATCCGCTAGAGTTATAACATTGGCGCAAAGCTCGGCAAATGAAGAGTCATTGCCAAATTTTGCCATTCTCGCTTGCATGGAGTTAAACAGAATGTACCTACGAGAGCCCTCTAGCGTCGCTTCCACCTTTGCAAGAGCCTCTCTCACGGAATTCTCGTCGCCGCCCCTCAGCGTCCTTTCTGAAAGCGCTAGGTCCTCGCTGAATTTTGAAAGCCTCTTCTCAACATCACTCGTGTAAAGTAATGTTAAAAGTGTTGACTGCCTCTCAGATGACAATTTCCCAATGAAGAGCGCCGCTAGTAGAAGTCCAGACATAGCAGTGGCGCCTGCCAATAGCCTTCCAAAACCGACTGGAAGTATTTCGCCGTAGCCTAGCGTAGTAAAAGTAACTACGGAAAAATACAGCGCATCGAAGGGTGACGACACTGAACCTTTTGGGTCCACGCAATCCGGGCAAATAAACGTAAAATATACTACGTTTAGAGACAAAACCATTGTGAAGGCCGCGAATATATCAAAATAGGAGAGCCTTTCAAATGCGCGCCCGACTTTCGTAGTTAGATACCTCTTCGAATCAGGCGACAATTTGTAGCGACCACTATGGCCTTGAGTTTTCGACATCTAACTCCTCCTCGCACAGCACAATTTTCACCGCCACTCTTCAATTCGGGCCCCACTCATTAGATTGATGAAAAGGGACCGGATGCTCGAAGGGCAGCATATCTCTTCTTAATTTATGGAGGTTCTGGTATTTTGGAAGCCTTAGGCGGCAATGGAAATTGCCCAAACCTTCCAGCCTGGCGAGAAAAGGCATTTCACACCTTCTCTCGGCAGGCTGGATTCGAACCAACGACCACAGGCTATAGGGCCTGTTGCTCTACCACTGAGCTACCACCGCACAGGAGCGACATGGAAGTCGCTGATATACAACTCGAAAAACGATTATCTGACCATCGGATGTGTTGTCAACTCTTAAGTCTGCCATTCAGAGGGTATCCTGATCGGCTAATTTGGCGTGATGCGCTCAATTAACCTGCGGTTCGCCACGGCATGCTGATGGCCTGCCCGCTGCCTCACTATACTTGGGCGAATGATTGTCATCGTGATTATTATGCCTCATTCAGAGAGCGAGGTTTGGTGCTTTCTCAACCCGTATGCTCGGCAATCTCGACGAAGCATCATACAATAATATGCGCATTCGGTGCAGTCCTAGTCGTCCAAGGTAGCGCATTGACCGACTGCTCCCTGCGCAGTGCGACCGCCCCAGGTCGTTCTTGCTGCGCCTGCAGCGAACGGCAGCAAGGTCCCGTATCTCGAAAGTCAATCAGCAGTGCAGCGAAAGACAGTTTCGGTTTCGGCCAAATTCTCGCCCGCGAACGACCGGTTCGGCGACTTGCACATCATCGCAGCGATGAGCGTGCTGCGCCTGCGAGTAAATGCTGCGTCAGCAATAGCCGCGTGAGCAAAAGACGGCATTGTCCCGCACAGCAAACCTTGGCTTTTCACGCAGCAAAAGTCAGCAATCGGCCCTATTTCGGTCCGCTGTCTATCCCACCAAGCGTGATCCTCGACAGCCGCGCTGCATCTTCCGGTTCCCATTTCTGACGCAGGCCGCGGACATAATCCGCGTCACTCTTCAGCTTTTGCCGTTCCTTGGCGAGGACGCGTTTCACGGTCCTCGCCACCAGTTGAGCAATGCGCGTGACCATCCGCATTGCTGGACGGATTTCTTTCAGCTTTTCATCCCGCGCGCCTTTGGTATCCGGAGCGGAAACGCCCCATACCAGCCGTGGTTTCTGGTCCGGGGATGGCTCCTGCCAGCAAATCGCCCCATCAGCAACCAGATCCAATCCGCTTTCAATCGCATCCGTGATGACCTCTGCCTCCGCAGCCTTCAACCGGACCTTTTCTTCTGCCTCCTGCAGCCTCTTCTCCTCAGCCAGCCGGGCAGCCCGGGCCTCAGCAGCCGCTTTCTCTTCCTGGCCGCGGAGCTGAACCATCTGCCGCAGCTGAGCGGCCAGATCAGATTTCTCCGCCTTCGCGGCGTTCAGCACCTGCTCGGCCTGTTGCCTTTCTTGGATAACCCGCGCGCGTTCTTCCTCTTCGGCCTTCCGCGCTGCCGTCTCGGCCCGGTACTTTTCTTCAGCTTCTTCTGCCCTTGCCTCATACCCCTTAACCCTCGGCTCCAATGCCCCGACCTCAGCCACAATTTTCTCTTTCAGAGCATTCGCGGCGTCAGCCGCTTTTTCAAACTGCACAGCCTGGGCCTCCGCCGCATCGCGGCGGCGGATCATCTTTGCAGTTTCCCGCGCGGTCCGTTGTTTGCGGGCCCGCGCCTCTTTCACCGCGCGCTTGCGCGACTTTTTGACCGTGGCCTTGGCCAGGTCCCGGCCGTTTTCAACGGCCGCCTTTGCCTCATCCAGGGCATCGCCCAGGATGCGTTTTTTCTCTGCCTGCGCCTTGAGGCGCTCCTCGGCACGCCACTTTGACGGCGGCACATGCTGCCGCCGCTCGGGCAGAGGTTTTCCCTCTGCCCGAGCCTGGCGCCGGGCTTCGGCACGGCGCTCCCCCCTGGTGATCCCGATTGTCTCGAAGGCCTCTCCGGCAAGATCCTGGGCATGCTCATAGCTTTTGATGAGCGGGTTCTCAGATGCCTGCAGCAGGATCTGATGCCCGCGGTTGGCGGATGGCTTCTCGGTCCAAACTGCCACGACAAAGTGGATATGGTAAGCCTCCTCATCGACGTGGGCACTTGCGTAGCGCAGCTGACCATTTGGAAAGTTTTCACGGAGGAACAACATGGCGGTTTTGCGGAAAGCAGAGACACGTTCCGGATCCCATTCAGAGAGCCCTGCGCCGCCGAACCAGTCTTTGTTGACAGTAAATATGCCTTCGCGCAGCGGGCCCCTGCTGCAGGACCGCCAGGGGTCTGCAGGCCCTTCCGCCTCCAGCTTCCTGGCATCCTTCATGCGTGATTTAGCTCTGAGGGCACGCAAATGCTCCTCGTGATTGTGACGGCGCATCTCAGCAATTTCGCCGCGTATCTGCTGCTGCCAGCCCGGCCCGCCGGCCAGCACCTGGTTCAGCCGCGACAGCTCCTGGTCGACATGATCCAGGTCGCCGCCGCCGCGCTTGTCATGCATCTTGAACTTGCCGAGGCCCTGCGGAAACAAGCCTGCAAAGCGCAGCACAACCGGTGCCTCATCAAGAATTACGGGCTGGGCTTGGGTGAACTTGGGCTGTAGGGTCATCTTGCTGCTCGGATCTGCTTCTCTGATCCGAGTCTCCGCGAAGACGAAGAAAATCCCGATAGGCTTATTTTTGTTTTTGTGAGGCTTGTACTCACTAGGCAAGTTGCAATCCAGGGCTGGGCCCCGGAATTGCAACTTACCAGTTCGCGAGGGGGATACCCCCTTCGATCCCCTCCTCGTCAGCTTGTTTCAGGCCTTCGCCATCAAAAGCTTCCTGCGGCCAGCAGCCTGCTGGACCCGCCCTGCCGGGGGCCTGGGATGACTTATTGTTTTCCGATAATCTGGAAGGGGTGAAGATTTACACTGACAGCAATTGCTATTCGTCGACTTCAATTCCGCGATCCTGGCACCATTGCTTCAACATCCGCCGGATCATAGCAGGCCGTGTCGGAAGATCGTCTTGCTCGCGGCGCTGGTTATCAATGACTTCAATCATCCCACGCGCCAATCGGAGATTGACCGCTTCGGTATCCACCGCCGGGCGTCCTCGCGCTTTTTTTGACATGTCTGACAATCTCGTATTGATTTTTGGTTTTATGGTACCATATATTACAGGTGCAGCAAGGCTCCTACCCCTTGCCGCACCCTAACCAAAACCGATCTCGCGAGAGGAGACCGACTATGGCTGATATTTGCCGTATCATGCGCATGGGCACAGAAAAAGGCTTGTGGCCTGCAAACGAAGCAGATGATGGTTCCACCTTCATCACCCGCACCTTCGACACGCTGACCAAAGCAGTGGATGAAGCCCTCGAACTGGAGCGTGATCTGTCGCACGCTCTTTCGTGGGATCCCGCATCCACCGGTATCCAAGAGGCCGCCGAAGCCAAGTGGCAGGATTGCCTTAAACTCAGCGGCGACATCCTGACGGCACAGGTGGTCAGTGCCGAAGATTTGCCAATGCAGCGCATGAGCATGCTGCTGCATTTCCTCATCGAGTCCACGGGGCCGGAAGAGGCTCTCAGATTTCAGCAGCTGTTCCATGAGAACCAGGAGCTGTTCACCGTCGAAGATGGTGATTGTCAGGCCCTACTGCAGACCGGCGCGCGCCAGATGAACGCACTCGTCGAACTCTCCTTAGCGGCTGAAGCGCAGAACTTTCTGCCCAACTAAGCCACCATCCCAGCATTCTTCTGACCCCGGCCCGCGGCGGACACGCCGCTGCGCCCGGCTCAGCCATGCCAATTCTGAAGTTTCAGCAAGCGCCAGTCCCGGCGCCTGCTCTGCCCAATTATGCCATGCGGAGGCTGCCATGCCCCACTCAACCTGCGAACATTTCCCGCGAACGGTCCATCCCCACTGGCGCGCCGCCGCCAGCGCAAAAGGTTTCAAAATCGTCCAGCGCATCAAGGACCGCTATCACCTGCTCCTATCCTGCCACACCTGCCGACGGGCACATGCCAGCAAGATCTTTGTTCTCATGAACAGCCAGCCACAGTGCCCGCACTGCATTCAAGACCGGTGGCGGGACGATGCCGCGGCAGCCGGCCTGAACTGGGCCGGCCGCGACCCGGAAGACCGTCACTATGCCCACTATATCGCCCCCTGCGGCCATAACTTGCGCCGGCAATTTGAGATGGTGAAGCGGGCAGCCGAAGGCCTGTGCAGTGTACGGTGCGAGATTTGCCACGCTGACAAAGAACAGGCCGAAGCAGAAGAACGGGGGTGGCACCTGATCGGAGAAGACACAGGTGGCAACCAGAATTACCGTCTGTACCAGCATCAGGCCTGCGGCCATGTTCAGCGGATTGCCCGTGCCAACATGCAGACTGGCCGGTTTCAATGCAGCAACTGCGGCGAGGGCTGGAGCAGTGCGCCAAGCTTTCTCTACGTCATGCAGCTCAAACTCGCCAATGGCGCCAAGCTGATCAAACTCGGCTACAGCCGCGATCCCGTCTCCCGCCTCTACCACCAACTTCTGAGGACAAAGGAGACGGAGGCGCAGGTCCTGCGGACAGTTCCCATCAGCTCCGGCCACACAGCTGTGCAAATTGAGAAAGGCCTGCATGCGCGGCTGAAGGCAGAGCACCCCGACAGCGTCGCGCCGCCAGACCTCTACGCAGAAGAGCTGAGCGTCAAAAGCGAGGTCTACTTCGCCGATGCGACCCAGGTGATCTTCGCGATGCTCGACGCCATCCGAGCGGAAGAAGACACCTAAGCGCCCCCCTCCCCTTCAATTTCCGACCTGTTTTCCGCCCGGCACCGCTGGGCGCCCGATCCCTTTTGCCTGTTCACAGGAGGCTTGCCATGAACCAATCCAACCACTCCCCCGCGCGCCCCGATTGGTGGAAGTTCGCTGAAGACTGCGCCCGCCGCTATCATCTCTACTACGAAGAGCTGCAGCAGACGCGGCGCAAGACACTCAAAGAAGACGCGCCAGCCGACGGTGCCGACACCGAGGAGCCGCTTGTGTCCACGCCCCAGGAACAGCCCCATTCTTTGCTGCAGCATCTGAGCGAGCACCCGAACGCGCGGCATCTGCCGCCAGAACTCTGGGAACACCTGGAGCAGGAAGGCGCCGACCCATTTGCCTGCGATGAGACAGGTCGCTGGCTGCCGCACACAGACCTCCCGGCAGACAAGCTGCTTCTGCTGCTGCGGATCGCCGCGGCCTTCGGCTCCCCGGCTGCAGTGGACGCGCAGCTTTCCCGTGGCGCAGTTCTGATCCTCCGCAACATTCCTGCTTTCGGGTTTTCAAGCGTGGAAAATCTCCTCAACCACGCCCTGCTGCCGCCGGGCTGGCAGGCCTATGACGCCCGGCGCCAGGTGCAGCTGCCTCAGCGCGTGACCCTCGCTGTCCCCAGCGTCCGAGATGGCGCGATTGACCAGGGTCACTTTGATGACCTGCAGGATCTGATCATCAAAGGCCTGGCGCACAGCCAGCCTTTGTGGATCTGCTTGCCGGATGAGATGGCGCTGCCGGCGCCGCTGGTGGCGGAGCACTGCCATCAGCTGGCATTGCCGCAAGTGGACGCAGATTTTCTGATCGCCCTGCTGCGTCAGACGCACAGCCGGACGGGCCGCATTGATGAAGCCGCCGCCCGCGCCGCCCTGCCCCCGAACGGCCAGTTGCAAGAGCTCTCCACCCCCGCACTCTCTTTTGCCCTGCGCGCGCCCACAGCGAAGAAGATGGCGCAGCGCCTGTCCCAGGCACTTACCGCCCCGGCAACGCCGGAACCCGAAGCCGGAACACCACCAAGAGAGATCACCGGCATCGGCCCGTCCTATGACACCGCCCGGCAACTGGTTGCAGACCTGCGGCTCTGGGCCGAAGGCGACGTGGCCTGGAATGAGATCCCGCACTCCTTGCTGCTTTTTGGCCTGCCGGGCACCGGCAAAAGTTATCTGGCCAGGGCAATGGGAGGAAGCGCCGAGGTTAACTGCATCGAGACCAGCTGCGCTGAATGGCAGGCCAACGGTCACTTGGGTAACCTCCTGCTTGCGATGCGAAGAAGCTTCGATGAAGCCCGGAAGAATGCGCCCTGTATCCTTTTCTTGGATGAGATTGACGCGATCGGTTCCCGCGACAGTGCCAGCGACAACAGTGCCAGCTACAGGCGCCAAGTGGTTGCTGGCTTTTTGGAGCAGATGGACCGCATCAGCCGGGATGCAGGGATCATGGTGGTTGGTGCCTGCAACCACCCGCAGCACATCGACCCCGCGGTGCTGAGAGCCGGGCGGTTTGACATCAAGATCGAGATGCCGCTGCCAAGCATGGCGATGCTGCAGCACCTCCTTGCTGAGCGGCTGCAGGACGCAGTCCAAGAGGAGGATTTGCAGCAGCTGGCACGGGAATGCATTGGAAAGACCGCTGCCGACGTGGACGCCGCGGTGCGCTCAGCCCGCAGTGAAGCCGGGCACAGCGGCTGCCCACTCGATCTGCAGCTTCTGCGCCGCCATTTGCAAGTCATGGCGCAGGAGGAAAACCACGGCCTGCTTTACCGCATCGCAGTGCATGAGTCTGGCCACGCCATCGCCGCCTGGATCTTCGCTGAGACGATCACGCAGATCAGCCTGTCTCCTTCAGGCGGCACAATTGAGCGGGATGTTCCCCCGAACGCGGGGCTGGACACAGATTTCGACCGTCAGCTCTACGTTCACCTGGCCGGGCGGGCGGCGGAGCGGCTCATCTTCGGGACTGTTTCTGGCGGGGCCGGCGGGGGCGCGACGTCCGATTTGGCACAGGCTGCGCGGATGGTTCTGGCGATGGATTTTGAACTGGGTTTAGGGGCCTTCGGCAACGGCTGGTTTGGACCGCAGGATCCCTCCCGCCTGACGGCCAGCGAACGCCAGCGCCTGCAAGAGCGGCTCGACTACGCCGAGGACCACGCACGCGCGCTGCTGTACCCCCATCAACAACTGCTTAAGGACATGGCTGCAGACCTGGTGCAGAAACGAGAGTTCGATAACAAGGCGGTCCGGTCCTGGCTGCGCGATGTGCCGCGCAAAGATGGTCCGGAGCCGGTCCTGGACCAGTAGATGCGCCCGCCAACCAAGCCGCGCCACCGCAAAGTTTGCACAATTCTTATGTGCAATCTCCGGCGGTGCAGGCTTCGGTTGGCGCAAAATCCGGATAATTCCCTCTCAGAAGGGTTTTGCCCGCGCGGCAAACGCCGCCGGTCCGGCCGTAAGGACGTCCGCCACAACTCGCAGCCCCCCGCAAACCACCTCAAACGGCAGGTTGTCCACATAAACCCGACGCGCAGCAGCATCCGGTCCCTTTGCACGGGGCCCGCCGAGCTCCCGCACCCGCTATGATGAAGCCAACAGCCGGCGGAGCAGTACCCCGCCAGACCAGCATCATCAATAAATCGCCCCGGGCACCGGCCCGGGTGCGGCGGGAGACCTCGGCCGATGGCACGGGACCAGAAGAGCTATGTCAATTGCCAGGAGACAGCCTGTCTTTCCGGCACATCTCAGACAAACGGCCGGGCCAACTGCCCGGACCCGCTTCTGCACATCATCCAGCTCCTTGCCCGCCAGGCTGCTCAGCAAGACATCGCGGCACAGAGGAGCCAACCGCCTTCGAAGGAATAAACCATGAATGCAACACCCGGTCTCCGCGCTGCCATCTACGCCAGGTACTCCACAGACAAACAGAAAGACACATCGGTCGAGGACCAGATCCGGCTGTGCCGCCGCCTGTGTGAACAGAAGGGGTGGCAGGTCACGGAAGTTTTCACCGATCATGCGCTCAGCGGTAAGAACGCGCTGCGCCCGGGATACCAGCGCCTGATCCAGGCAGCCGAACGCGGCCTGATCGACGTTATTGCCGCCGAAAGCCAGAACCGGCTCTCGCGGGACATGGCGGATTCCGCAAGCCTGCTGAAGCGCATGAACTTCTTCGGAGTCAAGATCCACACGGCTTCGGAGAATGAGCTGGATGACATGAAGGTCGGCGTCGGCGGGCTGGTGTCCACCATGTTCCTCAAGGACCTGGCCCAGAAGACACGGCGCGGGCTGGAGGGGCGCATTGCCAGGGGCAAATCTGCTGGCGGGATTGCCTACGGCTACCGGGTGAAGCGTGAGATCCTGCCCGACGGCACGCTCAGCACCGGCGACCGGGAGATCGAGCCGGACGAGGCTGCCGTCATCACCCGGATCTTCCGGGATTACGCAGACGGGCTTTCCGCGCGCTCAATCGCTGCCGCGCTGAACGCCGAAGCAGTGCCTGCTCCCCAGAGCGGCAAGGGCACCGGAGTCTGGAACCCCTCAACGGTCTCCGGGAACATCAAGCGCGGCACCGGCATCCTGAACAACTAACTCTATATCGGACGGCTGGTCTGGAACCGGCTGACCTATGATACCAACCCGGACAACGGAAAACGCTTGTCCCGACTCAACCCGCCCGAAGACTGGAAGACCGAAGAAGTCCCACAGCTTCGTATTCTGGATGATCAGCTCTGGCAGGCGGTGAAGACGCGCCAGGGGGAGGTGCGGCAAGCGATGAACCCGGCGGGTGTTCTGACGGAACGGCCGAAGCTGGAACGCGCGCGCCGGCCCACGTATCTGCTATCAAGCCTCTTGCGCTGCGCCTGCTGCGGCGCCAGCTACACGCTGATCAACAAGACGCGCTACGGCTGCGCAGGTGCCCGCAACAAGGGCGCTGCGGTCTGCACCAACCGCGCCACCATCGGCCGGACAGAAGTGGAAGAGCGGGTTCTCTCCGGGCTGAAGCAGCGCCTCCTGGCACCGGACCTGCTGGCGCAGTTCGCGGAGGAATACCGCAAGGCCTTCAACGAAGCCTCCGCGGGGGCCTGCCAGGACCGGCAGAAGGCCAAACGCTCCCTCAGGAAGGTGGAGAGCCGGATTGCCAACATCCTGACCGCTATTGAGGACGGCATGTACACTGCCTCAATGAAGGACAAGATGTCTGAGCTGGAGGGTGAGAAGGCCCGCCTGGAGGCGGTCATCGCGGACAATCCGGAGCCCCCTGCCCTGCGGCTGCATCCAAGCCTGTCGGCGCGGTACCGGGATCTGATCGAAGATCTGGCTGGGTCCCTGAATGCGCCAGAGGTGCGGCGGGAGGCGACAGCGTCGCTGCGGGCGCTGATTTCGGAGGTGCGGATGGTTCCCGACAGTGCTGCGCCGGGCGGCCATCAGCTTGAACTTGTTGGGGAATTGGCGGGGATCATGGCTTTGGGGGGCCTTGAATCGGAAAAGCCCCCGCTGTTTGCGGAGGCTTGGTCGGAAACATTGGTTGCGGGAGCAGGATTTGAACCTGCGACCTTCAGGTTATGAGCCTGACGAGCTACCTGGCTGCTCCATCCCGCGTCAGGTTTTTTTGAGACCGTATTGAGAGATATTTGGATTTTACTAGGTTTGGCGGTGACCTACTCTCCCAGGGCTTGAGCCCAAGTACCATCGGCGCGACAGTGCTTAACTTCCGGGTTCGGGAAGGGACCGGGTGTTTCACTTGTGCTGTAGCCACCAAACCGAGAAAAATCCAAATACCGAAGGCATTTGGATTTTTCTCGTGTGGCGGTCGGCAGCGTATTTACGAAGTAAATGCGCGAGAGACCGCACCTGAGTTATGTCACGGGGACATTGCCAAATGCGTTCGGCTGCAATCAACGTTGTCCAAGCGTTTGTATTATGGGATGTGTTTGCTTGTTTGGTTTTTCCGTAACACTGTCTGTTACTGGATCAAATCAAGCCTATCGGGCGATTAGTACCGGTCAACTGAATGCATTGCTGCACTTACATCTCCGGCCTATCGGCGTGGTGGTCTTCCACGGCCCTCAGGGATACCTTGTTTTGAGGGGGGCTTCCCGCTTAGATGCCTTCAGCGGTTATCCTGTCCGAACATAGCTACCCTGCACTGCTGCTGGCGCAACAACAGGTCCACCAGTGGTTCGTTCACCCCGGTCCTCTCGTACTAGGGGCAACTCCTCTCAAGTATCCTACACCCACGGCAGATAGGGACCGAACTGTCTCACGACGTTCTAAACCCAGCTCACGTACCTCTTTAAACGGCGAACAGCCGTACCCTTGGGACCTGCTCCAGCCCCAGGATGAGATGAGCCGACATCGAGGTGCCAAACACTGCCGTCGATATGGACTCTTGGGCAGTATCAGCCTGTTATCCCCGGCGTACCTTTTATCCGTTGAGCGATGGCCCTTCCACTCGGGACCACCGGATCACTATGGCCGACTTTCGTCTCTGCTCGACTTGTCAGTCTCGCAGTCAGGCTGGCTTCTGCCATTGCACTCAACGAGCGATTTCCGACCGCTCTGAGCCAACCTTCGCGCGCCTCCGTTACTCTTTAGGAGGCGACCGCCCCAGTCAAACTACCCGCCACGCAGGGTCCCGGATCCGGATAACGGACCGCGGTTAGATATCAAGAGTGCGAAGGGTGGTATCTCAAGGGAGGCTCCACCGCGACTTGCGTCACGGTTTCGATGCCTACCACCTATCCTGCACATCACAATCCTGATACCAGTGCGAAGCTGTAGTAAAGGTGCACGGGGTCTTTCCGTCTAACCGCGGGAAGCCTGCATCTTGACAGGCAATTCAATTTCGCTGAGTCGATGTTGGAGACAGCGGGGAAGTCGTTACGCCATTCGTGCAGGTCGGAACTTACCCGACAAGGAATTTCGCTACCTTAGGACCGTTATAGTTACGGCCGCCGTTTACCTGGGCTTCAATTCGGAGCTCTCACCCCTCCTTTTAACCTTCAGGCACCGGGCAGGCGTCAGACCCTATACGTCGTCTTGCGACTTCGCAGAGCCCTGTGTTTTTAATAAACAGTCGCCACCCCCTGGTTTGTGCCCCCGGATTCCACTTGCGTAGGACCCGGGCCTCCTTCTCGCGAACTTACGGAGGTATTTTGCCGAGTTCCTTCAACATCGTTCTCTCAAGCGCCTTGGTATTCTCTACCTGTCCACCTGTGTCGGTTTAGGGTACGGTCTGATGGAGGGCTATTTCCAGGGACTGATCAGCAGCCCATTCAATCCGATAAGGATGAACTACCTTCACAATCCGTCACATCCTCCTGGCCCACGAATATTAACGTGGTTCCCATCGCCTACGCCTTTCGGCCTCGGCTTAGGGGCCGGCTTACCCTGCTCAGATTAGCTTTAAGCAGGAACCCTTGGACTTTCGGCGAGAGTGTCTCTCACACTCTTTGTCGCTACTCATGTCATCATTCTCACTAGTGATCTCTCCACGGGATCCCTCACAGGCCCGCTTCATCGAAAGCTCCTTGCGTCCAATTCTTCCCGCAGGAAGATAAGGACGCATGGAACTATGTCACACTACGCTCTGCTACCATGCACTATGTGCATCCTCGGCTTCGGCTCATGGCTTGAGCCCCGTTACATCTTCGCCGCAAGACATCTTGATTAGACCAGTGAGCTGTTACGCTATCTTTAAAGGATGGCTGCTTCTAAGCCAACCTCCTGGTTGTTTTGGACGTCTCACCTGCTTTCCCACTTAGCCATGAATTGGGGGCCTTAGCCGGAGGTCAGGGTTGTTTCCCTCTCCACGACGGACGTTAGCATCCGCCGTGTGTCTGCCATCTAGTACTCCCGGGTATTCGGAGTTTGGTTAGGATCAGTAAGCCTGTGGGGCCCCATTACCCATCCAGTGCTCTACCCCCCGGGGTATTCGGATGACGCTCTACCTAAATAGATTTCGCAGAGAACCAGCTATCTCCGAGTTTGATTGGCCTTTCACCCCTAGGCACAGCTCATCCCGATCCTTTTCAACGGATGTGGGTTCGGTCCTCCAGTGCGTGTTACCGCACCTTCAACCTGGCCATGCCTAGATCACTCGGTTTCGGGTCTGATCCCAC